>CAWDYW010000001.1:0-1449274 GCA_963806855.1 uncultured Verrucomicrobiae bacterium
TAATGTTATTGCCAACTCGTTCAGTTACGTATTGCTCACAGGATTTGAAGAGATCCCTGCAGACGAGCAGCCTCCCATCCAAATTGTCTTCCAAGCTTACCATATGATGATCTACATGTGGGGCCTGATGGTCCTGGGTGCTGCGGCAGGGCTTTTTCTCATGCGCAAGAAAAAACTCAAAATGCCAAGTGGGTCCTCCGTTTTCTGGTCATTTCAGTTGCCTTTCCCCAAATCGCCAACCAGGTGGGTGGATCACAGCAGGAATAGGACGTCAGCCGTGATCGTCTGGAAACTCTAAGAACCACCCATGGCGTTTCCCCAGGCATCGTCTCCAGTCAAGTGCTGGCATCCCTGATTATGTTGGCAGTGATTTATTGCGGACTGCTCGCCGTTTTCCTCACCCTTCTCGATAAAAAAATCAAGCATGGCCCTGAAACGGCTGAAGAGGCTGCACCTGTCTATTCTGATCCATTCAAGAGGACTCAAAAATGACATTGGATGTCCTTTTTTACTGCGTCATCATTTTAGCCATGATCTGCTATGCCATGCTCGACGGCTTCGATTTGGGCGTAGGAATTCTCTACCTCTTCACGAAAAACGATGAAGAGCGGCGCGTATTCCTCAATGCCATCGGCCCAGTCTGGGATGGAAACGAAGTATGGCTCGTCATCGTCGTCGGCGCCCTCTTTGCTGGGTTTCCCGATGTCTATGCCGTCATCCTCTCCACTTTTTATATCCCGACCATGCTTTTCTTAGTCGGCCTCATCACCCGCGCCGTCTCAATCGAATTCCGCAGTAAAAGAGAATCAAAATTCTGGCGGCACACTTGGGATATTTTGTTTGCCTCAGGTAGCGTTGGTATTGCTTTTGGAGTCGGTGTCGCTCTTGGCAATATCATTCAAGGTATCCCCCTCGATGAGAATCACCTTTTTGTCGGAACAGTTAAAGACTTTATCAGCCCTTACGCCATCCTCATCGGGACCACCACCATGGCCCTGTTCGCCATGCATGGTTCAATCTACCTCGTCATGAAAACCGAAGGAGAACTCCACAATCGGATCAAGCGCTGGGTCCCCTTACGATCATGCTCTTTATTTTCACCTACCTGATGACCACCTATAGCACCCTCTATGACAAACCCTATATGCTCGGCCACATGCTCGACCACCCCTTCCTCTTCCTCGTCCCGGTCATCGGATTTTTCGCGATCATTCACAGTCCCATTCCTCATGAAAAAGGGAATGGATGGATGGGCCTTTATTTCCTCTTGTTTAAGCATCGCTTTCCTCCTCCTTAGCTGCGATCGGCACCTTCCCCTATATGGTCCGCTCTACCGTGGACCCCGAAAACAACTCCCTCCTCATCTATAACTCCGCTCCTTCAGAATTGACCATGAAGGTCTTGCTCATTATCGTGGCCATAGGAATCCCTTTAGTGCTCGGCTATGGCTTCTTTATCTACCGGACCTTCCGAGGCAAAGTTAAAGTCGAGACCCACAGTTATTAGAATTTTTTTATCATCTTCCAATTTACAAATAATTCAAATTATCTTACATTTTTAAGTCAAGTCAATGAGGTAGGCTGCCATCCAACAAATTCTCTTATTCCTAACGATTTTATTCCTCTTCTGCAATGGCTATAAAAGCCGAGCCTCTTTCCCTATCACCCAAAAGCCAAACCTCAATATCCCCTCCGATCCCGACACATTGGATCCTCGCAAAGGGGGCAATATCAGCTCTTCTCTATTCCACTTTTTACTATTATTGATGGCCTAGTCCGCTTGGACGGGGACAAATAGAGGACGTGTGAAGATGGCTCTGGCAGAGAATTGAAATCTCCAAAGACAACCGGATCATACCTTTTATCTACGAGAGGCCTTTTGGTCTGATAGGAACTCCGATTACCGCCTGGGATTTGAGAAATCCTGGAAAGACATCCTCAACCCCGATTCCCAGCGATGAATGCCCATCTGTTCTATCCGATCAAGAATGCCGAAGGGGCAAAAATGGGAAAAGCCTCCCTTTCAGAGGTAGGAATCTGATCACTCGATGCCCGGGTACTCGAAGTGACCTTGGAAAATCCGACCCCCTATTTTCTAGAGCTAGTCTCATTCTGCGTCTTCTACCCTGTCAATTCTGAAATCGATCATACCAACCCCGATTGGTCAATGCAGCCTGGGAAAACATTCCTCTGCCAAGCGGCCCTTTGCCTTCAAGGAATGGAAAAGGAACAACACCATCGTCCTCGAGAAAAACCCCCATTATTTCAAAGCCAATGAGGTGATCCTCGAAGAGATCAACTTCAGCATGATCGATAGCGAAATGACCGCCTTGCAAATGTACGAAAAAGGGCAAATCGATATCTTGGGCCAACCGCTCATCCCTATCTCCACCGACGCCATTAACGACCTCAGAATAAAAGAAATACTGCAGATCAATCAAATCCCAGCGACCACATTTTGCACCTTCAACGTCGATCGCTTTCCCTTCAACAATGCCAATATCCGCAAGGCATTTTGCTATGCGATCAATCGAGAAGAAATCGTCCGGAATATCACACAGCTCAACGAACAGCCCGCCCTTGGCATCATCCCGCCCCTCCTCAAACGGCGAGGCAACCGCGACCACTTTTTTAAAGATGCAGATATCGAATCGGCCCGCGCCCTCTTCCGAAAAGGGCTCCAAGAGCTCAATATCTCTGCAGAGGATTTCCCAGCGGTTAAATATACCTACTCAAGAGCCGAATCCAACCACAAGATCGCCCAAGCGCTGCAACAGCAGTGGTATGAAGCTTTAGGCGTCTATGTAGAGCTCGAGAGCATCGACAAAAAATTCCTCCTCCATTTGCTCAAGGGGCGCAATTATCAAATGGCCCAGAATTTTTGGATGGCCCAGTACCGCGATCCCTTCAATATCTTCGAGCGCTTTAAATACAAAGAAAACGTCAAAAATTACCCCAATTGGGAAAACGAGACCTATACTGAGCTGCTCAAAAAATCCTGCGAGGCCCGTTCCGATAAAGAGCGTTTTGCCCTCCTCGATCAAGCAGAGGCAATTTTCCTCGATGAAATGCCTCTTGCCCCCATTTTCCATTGGAATGCGGCCTACATCGCAAAACCCTATGTGAAGAGCATTGGACTTGCCCCCATAGGCAACGGCTTTTTTGAACGAGTCTATATCGATGTCGATGCTAAAGAAGCTATTCGTTAGCCTCCTATTCTCCCTCTCACTCACCGCCAGCCCCATCTACTTTTGGAAAGATAAAGTCATTAAACCAGTCGAGCCCGATTGCATCAACCACCGCGCTTACATCCCCTGCAGCCGCACCGCCCAAGCAGAAGCCCTCGCATATGCCATTGCCCAGATCCTTGGACTTGGCCATTTGACCCCTGAAACACACCTAGCCCTCATCCCCATCGACGGCGTCGAAAAGCTCTGCTCCGTCCAACAATATCTTCCCAACATCGAAAACCTGCGCGACCTAGCTGTTGAGTGGCTAAAAGCAGACCTGTCAGATGCAACTCTCTTAACCCTAATCGATCCGACCGATTTTGAAGACCTATTTCTGCTCATTTTGCTCTTCTACGACACAGACGCCCATGCAAACAACATCTACGCCCGCAAAGATGACTCAGGGATCTATCACCTCATCAAACTCGACAACGGCCTCACCTTTCCCGACAAAAACCGACAGCTCTTCAACGCCCTCTACCTTCTCCCCCAGGCGCGAAAAAAGTTCTCCCCCCAAGCTATCGAGCGGATCCAAACCCTCCCCATGGAAAAACTGGCTGAGAAATTCATCGAATTTGAGATGCAGGATGCCTACGGAGCATTTGTAGAGCGGGTCGAAAACCTCAAGCAGTTAACCGATTATTCGATGAGAGAGATCGATATCCACTTCCGAAAATTAGAGAGGTAGTTACAAAACTCAGGGTTCGTCGATTTTCGGGATTATTTTGGCCGATTTTCGATTCAAATTCGGGGGGTAATATCAGCCTCCCGCATATGACCCCCCGAATTTGAATCGAAAATCGGCTCAAAAGAACCCGAAAATCGACTGAACCTGTGTTTTGCAACTACCTCTAGAGGCTAAATAGAACTAACTAAAGCCTTTTTGGGCATATATTCTGCTGGACGAGACACAGAAATTAATCTAGAAGGATCATATACGACTAATGGTAGCAAACACCGTTCAAGATGTTCTATGCGCACTTTCGTTTTGTCAGATGATGCATTGATCAGTTCATTGCTATGAAAATAAAGAGGGGGGACAGCAGTAGTCACTCGCTTTTCAGGGAATCGTTTTCTGATCATGCGAATTGCTGGTGCTATATCCGAATCATTGGAAATAACTATCGCACGGTCAAATTCATTTTGATAAGCCAAATCGAGAAGAAAAAGGGCAATATTGACATCCGTTTCCTTTTCTTCATGACCGATCCAATTATATTGGCATCTTGAACATTTTCTCACCTTCTTTTTAAAATGTCCTAGGATAGGTTTAACTCCATTTAGCTCCAATGCTTTCAGATAGGCGCACTGTCTTTTTTGTACAGATTCATTCATATGTTCTGCAAGAGCGGAAAAATAAAATACATTGATGAGTTCTTCTGACTTATTTTTTAAATACACCTGAGAGAGAGACTTTAAATTGACCCAATTCAATTCAGGGCGATCGAGATTATTTATTGCATGATAAAGATTAAAACCATCGATAAAAGAAATGACTCGCTGCCGTCGCATTTTCCTTCCACATAAAAAGAAACCACGAGCCGGGGCCCGTGGCTTTCGTATGGGGTCACCATACGGGATGTTTGACCATTATAGCTATAGGTTTTAATTTTCGTATATCAGAAAATTCTATTTTTGCAAAAGCTGGAGCACTTCATCATCTGTCACTTGGGGGAAATTCTTATAGAAGGCCCCAACAGCATAAAAGGCAGAGGGGGCATATAAACAGATCACTTCATCGACCTCGCGGCTCATCTCCTTCAAGCTTTCGGGAGCGGCGACCGGCACAGCCAAAACCACCCTCCCAGCCTGCTTTGCTTTTGCCACCTGAATCGCCACCTTCATGCTCGCACCCGTTGCGATCCCATCATCGACCAAAATCACCGTTTTTCCAGCCAAATCGACCGATTGATGCCCTTTCAGATAGCTCTTTCTCGCCTCTTTAATCTGCTCCTTTTTCCGCTCAATCTCTTTGCGTAAGTATTCCTTTGAGACCCCGAGCAAGGAGATCAAGTGATCGTTAAATACCCCGATCCCCTCCTCCGATACCGCCCCGAGGGCCAGCTCCTCATTTTCGGGCGCCCCCACCTTTTTCACAATCATCACATCGAGCGGAAGACCCAAATCTTCTGCTACCTCTGCGGCAACAACAACCCCGCCGCGCACCAGCCCGATCACCACTGCATCCTCATCTCTGTAGTGCTGCAGCTTTGCGCTCAATTGCTTCCCAGCATCATGTCGATCACGAAAAATCATATTTTCTTAGGATACCGCAACCGTTTGATTTAAAAAAATCCCATTTCGCGTATTCTAGGATTATGCGCTTACTCTTCACCCTCATCACACTCGCAATCGGCGGCTATGGCTTCTTCTGGATGACAGACAAAAATCCAGATCTGAAGCAAAAAGTAGAAGAACTGCTCGATTTCCGCACCACGACGGCGCTAGAGACCCGTTTTGACTCTGCCCAAGTCATGGAGACCCATAACAAAAAGCTGCTCAAAGAGAAAGGGGCCCGCTACCTCGACCCCACCTTAAGATTTTTCCCCCACCTGCTTCTCGAAGTAAAATACTGCGATTCTAAAAAGAGGACCAAAGAGGGCTTTATCCTTTGGGATTTGACCGATGGGGAAATGGTGCTCAACACCAAGTCGTGGGACAAAACCCATGGATTTGCCGACTGCATCCTCACCAATGCGACCAGCAATGAGATCAAGTTATTAAATCTTTTTGCGATCCAAGGGGGGACTTGCGAAACGGCCACCCTACTCAAGAAAGCCGAAATCGAACTGCCTCTGCTCGAAATTCTACTCCGCAGCTGTCTAAAAAAAAATCTAATAACCTCGCTCGGAAATAACAAATACCGGCTCCATCTGGAAGATCCCAAGCTAGTGGTCAAGCCCGAGACCAAACTCCACGAGCAATTAACCACCCATTCCCATCGAAGAGTCGAGCGGGCGGCCAAGAACTTTAGCCGAGCCCAGGTCGAAAGACTGATCAAAATGTCCTTTGGGGAAGGTTTCTCCGTCCGTAGCGCCACGGAGCTCTATCTGCCGGTCCATCGGATCGTGATCCAAAAGGCCGACGGATCGACCAAGACCGCCCATTTCAATGCCCTCACCGGCAAAGAACTGCCCCCCTCCAGCTTTTATCGCTGACAATAAAATCTCTTCGAGGTAAAATTCCTCCATTATGGAAAGATGGCTGAGCGGCCGAAGGCACGTCCCTGCTAAGGACGCGTACTCCCTAAAGGGTACCGAGGGTTCAAATCCCTCTCTTTCCGAAAAAGCACAAAACCCCCGCCATTTGCCCACGTCTTTCCTATTAAGCGTTATCCTTGGGCAAATGGTGGGGGTTTGTGCTTTTCGGAAAGAAAGAACCAAAAAGTTTTGGTTCTGGGAGGGATTTGAAGCCCCGAACCTTGTGCGAAGCACGGTGAGGGGCCGGCCCGATGAGCCGAGACGCAGTCCTGCGAAGAGGGCAAACCCTCTCTTTATTCTTCAAACCAATCGGCGATGAGATCAATGCGGCCGGGGTAGTTATTTAGGCAATGATCCCCACCAGGGATCTCGAGATAGGTAACTGGACTTTCAGTGAGGCTACTGACCATATTTAACCCTTCGTTGAGACTGATCCGGAGGTCGTGTGTTCCTTGAAGAATTAAAATCGGGAGATCTTTTCGTAGGGATTTAGCATTTGCGACTGGATTTCGAAGGCGAATCCACTCTTCCTCATTTTCTTCTGGGATGAGGCCGAACTCACGAATGAACATGGCACGCATGTCGGGTCGATAAGCCATACACGCACGCAGCTCGAGCAGCCCTGAGAGCGAGGCAGCCTTGTCTACTTGATATTGAGGATTGCGACTGAGCGTTAAGAACATTTCCATCCCACCGCGACTTCCGCCGAGCATAAAGATCTTTTTCGGTTCGAATTCAAGCCCTAATTTTGCTTGCAGGATGGGGAAGTAGGCGATCAAATTATCCACATCGCTCACCTCAGCGCCGCCAAATTCATCGACCCCTTCCGAAACGCCACCTCGATAGGTTGTCATCAGGATAGTATAATTGCGCATGCAGGTAAAATCATTGGCCGGGTGCATCAATCCTAAAAAGCGATTTCCTCCTCGCAGAAATATAAGGAGAGGATTTTCAGGAGAAACAAAACTTAAGATTCCTTTTACTTGGAATCCATCGCTCGGGTATCTGAATAGAAAAAATCGCCTCTGCGTTGCCTGGATAAGGCGTTTGATTGATTCATCTGTCATCTCGCTTTGCAAAATCGCATCGGTGATCTCTCTCCAATCTTCTCCCTCATCGAGAGCATAAAACTGAGCTGCGAGACTTAGGCCACGCGCTAAAAATTTTTCCGACTCTTCTTTTAAAATCTCTGATCTTGTCTTCTCATTAGAGTGAAGTGAAAATAGAACTAGAATGAATAAATAAAATAATCTCATAGCGCATATTTTACCTCACGATCCCCCTTCCCATCAACCGCTCTTTTGGTTACACTCGGTGACATGACTGAAAAAATGAAAGTTCCTCCCAATTCGAAAGAGTCGGAGATGATGGTGCTGGGATCGATGCTCAGCAACATCAACAGCTTGAATATCGCAGCGGATGCGCTCGATGATGCCGACTTCTACTATTCTGAGCACAAGACTGTTTTTGCAGCGCTGAAAAGTGCCTATCGCAATGATAAGCCAGCTGACGTCCACTTGATGGCAGAAGAGCTCAAGCGAGCAGGCAAACTGGAAAGCGTTGGTGGCATCGGCTATTTGACCACTTTGGCGCAGTATGCGGGGACCTCCGCCTATATCGAAGAGTATACCGAACTGGTGAAGAGCAAGGCGATTTTGCGACGTATGATCCTGGCGGCGCAACAGGTAGAAAAAGAGGCGCTCGAAGATCCACAGGATGTTTCTACTACACTCGACAGCGCACAGAAGAAGTTCTACGAGATTAGCCAGCAAACCAATTCCAAAGATGGGGTGACGATCGCCGATTTGCTTAGCGGCAAGAAAGCAACATCTGAAATGCCCTTTTTGGAAGCACTGCAAAAGAAACAGGAACAGTATCGCAATCGAGATCCCGATGATCTGGGAATCAGCGGCATTTCGACCCACTTTATCGATTTTGATAAGATGGTCGGCGGATTTAATCAATCGAATTTGATGATTATTGCTGGTCGTCCAGCGATGGGAAAAACCGCTTTTGCAATCAATGTCGCTGAGAATATCTGCTTCAAAAATGGGATGCCGGTGGGGATTTTTTCCCTTGAGATGACCGCAGAGCAGCTCTTGCACAGGATTATCTGCTCACAAGCCGAAGTGGAATCGGACAAGATTAAAAATGGCTCGCTGAGCGGCGAAGAATATCAACGAATTGTATCGGTCGTCAATCATATCCAAAATTACACGATGGTGATCGACGATCAACCGGGGCTTAAAGTTACCGATCTGCGTGCGCGGGCCAGGCGGATGAAAGAGGTGTATGGAATTGAGTTTTTGGTGATCGACTATTTGCAGCTCATTTCCGGCTCTGGCAGTATCCGCAGCATGGAAAATAGGCAAAATGAGATCTCAGAAATTTCGCGCATGTTAAAGAATTTGGCGCGCGAATTAAACGTTCCTGTATTGTGCGCCTCTCAGCTATCGCGCAAGGTGGAGGAGCGGCAGGGGCATCGGCCGATGATGAGCGATCTGCGCGAGAGCGGATCGATCGAGCAGGATAGCGATCTGGTGATGTTTTTGCTGAGACGGGAATATTATGATCCCTATGACAAACCTGGTATGGCCGAGCTGATCATCGCCAAGAACCGCCACGGCGCGGTAGGCGATGTCCACTTGACGTTTAGAAAAGAGCTGGGTCAGTTCGCTAACTATACGCCTATTCAGTCCCAAAAAGCAGACGATGCTTTTGCCTCTTTTAAGTCTTAAAATTGGGCACGGGGTATATACCGAAACAACTTGAAGAATCGGGAATTCGACAAGGAGGCGGCACAAATTTTGGAGTCTGGAGCGAGCGACATTGTTCAAGAACAAGGCGCGAGTGAAGACCCAAAATTTTGGCCTAAGCCGACGCCGTTGAAAACCGATTCTTCATGTTGTTTCGGTATATTATGAGGAAGAAGGATCGGTCATGTTTTCGATGATCTCTTCGAGGCCGGGCAAAAGTTCGGGGTATTGGACTTTCAACCAATCTTCAATCTTCTCGCCAACACGTAAGATCTCTCTTTGGTAGTAGGAGGGGTTTTGGGCAGCTTCATCGCGCACGACACGGCCCACATCAAAATGGATCACTTTATCGCCGACAAATCCATAATTGGGATTGATCGCAACATCTCGATCGATAAACCCTTTCTTGCATTGCTTGACAACATGTTTTAAGAGAATACTGAGAGAATCCAAGGCCCCTTTACGGTCCCCTTTTTGCATCTGGGCAGTAATTCTATCGAAGACAAGCTGAGCTTTCTTTTGCAAGATGAATTCATAGTCGTCGAGATTGATCTTATAGCAGCGGCGCATCCGGTCATAGAGCCGAACTTTAGAGTGGAGGTTTTTGGTTTTATTGAGGTGGATGAAGACTAGTCCAGTCTCTTCTTTAAGATCTTCAAAAGCCATTTTATAGCTTGTAAATAGCTCCTGGTGCCGTTGCATCCGTTTTTCAATTTTTTTGAATTTGTACTGCTCTAAACCAGGAAGGGGGATGAGTTTGAGCCAATTTTTGGGCGTGAGATTCCGAGTCCGGAAAAATTTGAGAACATATTTCCCATCCGCAGATTGAAAGGCGATGCACTCTTCGCCAGAACCGAGATAATTAAACTCTTGACAGAGGATTTCGCAGATTTCTTGGTTGTCAGCCTCTGATAGCTTGCTAATTGCCCATCTCCTACTCGGCTCGAACGTGGAACAGATTTTATCCAGAGAAAAACCGGGGGGATTGCGATTCAGCAGATAGATCGTCCCGACTAGTATAGAAAGGGAAAGCCCTAACGAAAGGATGAAAATTCTCCGATGGGTACTCATAGAGAACAATCATCAGTTTTTTCGTGCTTTTTGGTCTAGGTTTTTTTTATAATCGGTGGGATGAAAACCGCGGTCATCAGCTGTTTGGGATTGGGCGACGGACTGCTCGCACTGGTCCTCTCTAATAATTTGGCCTTAAATGGCTATGAGGTTGACACATTTCATCCCTTCTTAAATCAGTTGCAAGCCTGGTTTCCTCATCTGCCAATCGCTCCATTTTCTGAGGAAATCGTCGACAAATATCAACAATTCTTTTTTATCTATGATAAGAAAATGGATCAAGTGATCGAAAGATGCACCAAAGAGTACCCTCATTCGACCTATGTCCTCAATCCGATTGCGACCCCACAGTGCGATTACCGCTATTGGGAAGTGGGCCGTTTTAACGGACGGCTGCCCTTTGCCGATAATTTGATGCATTTTTGTCGCGATGTCTTGAAACTCAAAGATGTGACCAAAGAAAATGGGATCCAGATTATACCCCGCAAATTTGAAAAGCGGGTGGTCATTCACCCAACCAGCTCACGACCATCTAAGAATTGGCCTAAGGAAAGATTCTTAGAATTTTCCAGGAGGCTAGAGGCAGATGGCTATGAGCCCGCGTGGATCCTCACTCAAGAGGAGCGAAAAGGGTGGCCCGAGGTCAACAATGCCCCGGTATTTTCCAATCTGTCAGAGATCGCCACATTCGTCGCAGAATCTGGCTCGATGGTCGGCAACGATTCGGGCATTGGCCATTTGGCCTCCTGCCTAGGTCTTCCGACAGTGACGATTTGCCGTCATGGGATGGTGGCCGATTTTTGGAAGCCAAGCTGGGCAAAGGGAGCCGTCGTTCTCCCCCCAAAATGGATTCCCAATCTGAAGGGATTTCGCTTCCGAGACAAGCATTGGCAGAAATTTGTTACAGTCGAGCAAGTATTCCACGCATTTAATTCACTCTATACCCGTTAAATTCCCGATTCTTCAAGTTGTTTCGGTATAATTCTCCCGCCATCTACTTTATGATAAGTGACTTAAACTCCAACTCAAATATTTATTTTGATTAACAAACTTGTTTTAGTTACATTAAAAACAAGAGAGGAATCCTCTAATTAAAGGAGAACCATATGGTAAAACTATTTATGAAGCCTATTATGCTCGGGTTAGCTGCCTTAGCATTAGGCCTCGGTGTAAATGCTAATTTGTCTGCCGCTTGCGGTGGATGTTGTAATCAATGTGCAAAGCCATGCTGTCCACAACCTTGTTGTCCGAAGCCATGCCCTTGCCCAAAACCTTGTCCTTGTCCTAAACCTTGCTGTCCTAAACCTTGCTGTCCTAAGCCTTGTTGCCCAAAACCATGCTGTCCTAAGCCATGTTGTCCTAAGCCTTGCTGCCCAGCTCCATGCCCATGTCCTAAGCCTTGCTGCAAAACTTGCTGCAAACCTGTATGTGGTTGTGGAAACAGATGCGGTTCTTGCTGCGGATGTAACGGTAACGGCAACGGTAACGGTAACTACAATGAAGAAGGTAGACGTGAAGATCGAAGAGATGGACGTGAAGATCGAAGAGATGCTCGTGATGTCAGAGAAGAAAATCAATCTGATGCAACAGCACCTGCAATGAAGCCAGCTCCAACTCAAGCTCCTAGAAATGGTTCAAGAAGCTCTTACTAAGAGTTTCTCAAGACTAGGACGGTTAAGTCATCATGCTGAGCTACATGCTTAGCAAACTGACCAACCTCAGCAATAAGTCGATCGATGAGTTGCTGAGGTTCTAAAGAACGATTGGTTTTAACAAAGTCAAAAAGGCGACTCTTTCCAAAGAGCTCGCCTTTTTCATTATGGGCCTCGACCACCCCATCGGTATATAACAAGAGTAGAGATCCAGGAGCGAGATGGATTGAGCGCACTTCTACCTCTTTCAATAGCGAGACGCCCAAAGCGATCCCATCGGTCGTTAATTCTTCAATATCCCCATTTGGATGCATGAGCAGCGCAGGATAATGGCCTGCCGAAGTATAGGTTAGCGTTTGTCCCTCTATATGGTAAAAACCGACCCATGCTGTTACAAAATTGCTCGTGGCTTGCACATCGCGATAAAAGAGATTATTGGTTTGCAGAATCGTGTCGGATAGCTTTTCCTCTGTTTGGGTGAAACTGCGGAGCAAACTTCTGGCGATCAGCGAATAGAGACAAGCTGAGACCCCCTTATCAGAAGCATCGGCGATCGCAAGCATCATCTGATTCTGATCCTTAACAAAGAGATCATAGAAATCGCCTCCCACCTCTTTTGCAGGGACAAATCCTTGGCCAAATTTCAGGCCGGGAAATTGAGGAATCTCTTTAGGCAATAGCTCCAGCTGAACCGCCTGCCCAATTTGGAGCTCTTTGAGGAGCAGCTCCGACTTGACCCGCTCAGTTTTCGCCTCCTCCATATTGTGCAGGAGAGCCTCGATCATCTCATTGAATTTCATCCCCAAGGTGTTGATCTCAAACCCGAACCGGTCGCTCTGGTACCTCCGATCGTAATCTTTCACCTCGACAGCATCCATCACAGCTCCAAGCTGATCATAGGGGCGGGCCATTCGACGGACCAACCTCCATGCCCCGATCCCGCCGATGATGATGAGCAGAATCATGAACTCGGCGAGCCGCTTAAAGATGTTCCCCCCTTCGAGCTGCTTGACCTGCTCGCGCGAAATTTCAATTTGGAAATCGAAAAGAGCTCTGGGCATGTGGAGGCGCAAGGAGAGATGTTTATTGCGCAGGGAGAAGGCCTCCTTGAAACCTAAAGCGGGTAAGGGGAGATTAAAGATAACCTCCTGGGAATGGTCAAAATGTCTAGCTGTGGAAAGGGCAAATGCTCCGGACTCATCCCTTAAAGAGATATCAAACTGAGGATTAGGAACAAAAAGATCGATCCAAGCCAGCCCATCGACACTAAGTCCCCGTACCATATTGTCAAATCGTTTAAGGACAAAGATCTCTTCCTGATTGGAATAGGGGTTAAATCCAGCAAAAACAACGATCCCCTCGCTAAATGCCGTGTCAAGCTGGTCTGGAAAAAAGTCGCTTTTCCCCTCCATTGCTTTGACTGAAGAGGTGGTAATTTTCCGCTGCTGATCGATGACAAAGAGGGTAGACGAACCGGGCGAATTCATGTTCTGAAGTTCCAATTCTTTTAACCGAAGCCATTCGTCATAGATCTCTAAACTCGATTCTCCGAGCATTCTAAGCTCAGAAAAAATCGTGTCGAGCTTGATCCGCCAATCCCGGTCCCAGATGATTGCAGAGTAAAATATGAGCGGAATGATGATCAATGTTAGACAGATCACCAAAATCCTACGAGCTAGAGAGCCATAAAACTTCTTTTTTGCCATAATGCTGAATCATGATACCAAAAGAAGTCAGCAGCCTGCAACACCCAATTGTCAAAACCTTCGTTAAATTGCGCACTTCGCGCAAATTTCGTTATGAACATCGGCAACTGGTCATCGCCGGAATCAAACAAGTTTCAGAAGCGAAAGAAGTGGAAGTGTTGCTGCTGCGAAAAGGGTTTTCACTTGGCAAATCGGCCAAACGAATCTTCTATGTCACTGAAGAGATTCTCAAAAAGGTCACCGGATTAGAATCTCCCGAGCCGGCCGCCGCGATCGTTTCCATGCCCCCTTGGAGCAAACTGGAAGGGAAGAAAAAAATTGTTGTTTTCGATGGGATCGCCGACCCAGGCAATCTCGGGACCCTACTGCGCACTGCGCTGGCCCTCGGCTGGGATGGCGCTTTCCTCACAGAAGATTGTGTCGACCCTTTTAACGACAAAGCCCTTCGCGCCGCCAAGGGAGCCACATTTTTATTGCCCTTGAGAGTCGGAAGTGTTGAAGAGCTCCTCCAGCTGATGGCAGGCACCCAATCTTTTGTCGCAGATATGAATGGGACCCCTCTGCCAAATGTAAAGCCGGAAGAAAAGCTGATTCTAATTCTCGGAAATGAGGCGAAGGGGGTGTCAGAAAAGCTAAAAATGCAATGTGATAAAGTTGCGGTGCCCATAGCCCACATCGAATCGCTCAATGTGGCCGCAGCCGGAGCGATCTTGATGTACAACTTAGGTTGCGTTCAGCATCGTACCGGAGACTAGATTGTGATCTGCGAGATCGCATGGGGCGATCCTGATTTCATCTTTTGTCACCGTGACGGCTAAATTTCTTCCCTCAATCTGATCTTTGCAGAGGATCATTTTACCTTCGAAGAGAACCGTTTTCCCCTTGACTGTTCCATAAGAAGTTGCCACAAGAGTCACTAATGTGAGGATATCAAAATTCTCTTCCTTTTTTGTCTTATCATCAGTGCCCGTTTGGACAACGTAAATCAAAGCTTTTTCAGTCTCTTTTATTTGCGCTTCGATTTGCGGCTCGACTATGATCTGAAGCTTAATGTCACGGATCTCCAAGATACGCCTGATCTTTTCCAGTGACCACTTTCCTGGTATGAGGATAACTCGACAACTATCACCAAAAGGGACCGTTGTAGTTAATTCAAATATACGCTGTTTTAAGCATTCTAGCTTTTCAATTTTTAGATCGAACTCGACTCCAGGGAAATTAGCCCAAGCTCCTTCACCCCAATATTTTTTACCGCGAAATACCATCCCTAGTTGCTCCATCCGATTTGAAGTTTGTAAATTAGCGTTTTGATTTGGTAAATCGACAAAATTAACTGATGACGACCTGCCTATTGGCTTAAACATCTTATTGACCTCATTTTAATTAAAAAAAATAGCAAGTTTTTTCTATTTAAATAAACCAAAAAATTCTCTATAAATTTTCAAATTGATGCCAGGCTGCCGCTCTTTTGTCGCCGATAATTGAACCTATCCAAGTAAAATTTTTCGTCGATTTTCGGGATTATTTTGGTCGCTTTTCAATTCAAATTCGGGGGGTAATATCAGCCTCACGCATATGACCCCCCGAATTTGAATTGAAAATCGGCTCAAAAGAACCCGAAAATCGACCGAAACTTTTTACTTGGATAGGTTCTTAGGTTGCTTTCACCATCGTACCGGAGACTACATTGGGATCTGAGGGATCGCATTGGGCGATCCTGATTTCGTCTTTTGTCACCATGACAGCTAAATTTCTTCCATCCTGATCATTGCAGAGGATCGTTTTGCCTTCGAAGAGTACCGTTTGCCCTTTGACTGTTCCATGAGAAGTTGCCACAAGAGTCACTAAGGTAATGAGATCAAAATTTTCTCCTTCTATTGACGTATCCTCCGTGTTTGTTTGGACAACGTAAATCGCAGCTTTTTCAGTCTCTTTTATTTGCGCTTCGATTTGAGGCTCGATTATAATCGGAAGAGTAATGTTTGCTTTCTTCAAAATCAGCCTGATCTTTTCCAGTGACAACCTTCCTGGTATCAAGATAACCCGCATATCATCTTCTCTATAGGTATTTCGAGCTAGTTCATAAATACAAATACTTAAGGGCTCTGGGTTCTCGATCGTCAGATCTAAATTGAATCCGCGGAAATGACCCCAAGAGTTTTCGCCCCAACATTTTCTTTGGGGGAATAATGTTTCGAGTTCAGCCATCCGCTTTGATGTTTCTGGTTCAGCATTTTCTTTTACTAAACCACTTAAATTTGACATTGCCGCAGGCACTATCATATTAACTCCATATTAAATTTCCATATTAATCTATCAAATTTTTCTATTTAAATAAAGTCAAATAATCGATATCATCTATACTATATGAAAGATAATCTCGATTTTGAACATGAGGAGGCCTTCGATGCCGAGGAAAAGCGGGATAGCCGGCGCAACCGTAAGATCCTCTCTAGGAAGGACCGCTCAAAATTTAAAAAGACCGATCTAAACAAGCAAAAAAAGGCGGCGCCCACAGGAGAAAATCTAAAAGAGGGTAAAGTCCTGGCGATCATGGCCGATGGGATTTTGGTCGATAGCGAAGATGTGCTTTATACCTGCAACTTGCGCGGCGCTCTAAAGAAGGAAAACTTAAAAATCAAAAATTTAATTGCCGTCGGCGATGTCGTCCTCTTTGAGCCGCAAAGCAATCTTCAGGGAAGCATCGTCTATGTCCAAGAGCGCTACTCGATCTTATCGCGCGCTGAGCAGATTTCCCGCCGCAAAGAGCAGCTGATTGCGGTCAACATCGATCAAGTGATCATCTCGGGCTCTGTCGTGACCCCTCCACTTAAAACGTCCCTCATCGATCGCTACATCATCGCCGCCCTCAAGGGCAATATGGAGCCGGTGATCGTGATCAACAAAATCGATCTGCTACAAGAGAATCCAGAGGAGAAAGCCCTATTTGACGAAGCTCTCACTGCCTACCAGAAACTGGGCATTCCGATTTTTCCAGTCAGCACCAAGACAGGCGAGGGGATCGAGGCGCTTAAAGGGGCAATGGAAGGAAAATCGTCCGTTTTTTCTGGGCAATCGGGAACTGGGAAGAGCTCATTGATCAACGCGATTACCGGTTCGAGCCTATTGACTGGGGAAGTGGTGGCTAAAACTGGAAAGGGCTCCCATACGACCACCTCGACTCATCTGCTGCCGATTGAGGGGGGAGGATTCTGTGTCGATACCCCGGGGATTCAAAGCTTTGGGATGTGGGAGCTGAAAGAAGATGAGGTGCGCAGGTACTTTGTCGAAATCGACGAGTTTGGAAAAGGGTGCAAATTCCCCAATTGCTCGCACATGCATGAACCAAGCTGCGCAGTGCAAAAAGCAGTTGAAGAGGGGGAAATTTCTCGCTTGCGTTTTGACTCTTATTGCGCTTTAATCATGAGTTTAAAGGACAACATTAAGAGATAAATTTATGCCAGTCATTAAGCATATCGATGCCTTAGAAATTCTCGATTCTCGAGGAAATCCGACGTTGCAAGTGAGCGTCACGACAGATACTGGGGCAACCGGTCTCGCTTCAGTCCCTTCGGGCGCCTCTACAGGGGAAAACGAAGCTGTCGAGCTCCGAGATAAGGATAAAAATCGGTATTTTGGCAAAGGGGTGACCAAAGCGGTCGCCAACGTCATGGGCCCCCTGACGGCGCTGCTGATCGGCAAAGATATTTTTGATCAAATCCGAATCGACCAAGCGATGATCGAAGCGGACGGCACGCCCAACAAGTCTAAATTCGGCGCAAACTCCATTTTGGCGATCTCGATTGCATCGGCCAAAGCTGCTGCAGCAGAATTAGATATGCCCCTCTACCGCTACATCGGCGGCCTGCATGCCCACGTGCTCCCCTGCCCCATGATGAACATCCTCAATGGGGGCCTCCATGCCGATAACATGCTCGATTTCCAAGAATTCATGATACGGCCCATCGGTGCACCCACATTTAAAGAAGCCGTCCGCTGGGGAGCTGAAATTTTTCACACATTGAAAGCCCTGCTGCAAGAAGGAGGGCACTCCACTGCTGTCGGCGATGAAGGGGGATTCGCTCCCAATCTGCCCTCGAATGAAGCAGCGCTTGATTTCATCCTCAAAGCGATCGAAAAAGCAGGATTTAAAACCAACCAAGTCTCCATCGCCCTCGACTGTGCCGCTTCCAGCTTCTATGACAAGGCCGAAGGGCGCTATGTCGAGATGAAGAAAAAGAAGAAAGGGCAAGCCTATAATGCCCGCACAGCAGAAGAGCAAGTTCTCTACCTCAGCTCTCTTTGCGACAAATACTCTATCGACTCGATCGAGGATGGCCTTGATGAAAACGACTGGAATGGTTGGAAGCTCCTCACTGAAAAAATGGGTAAAAAAATTCAAATAGTCGGCGACGATCTTTTCGTCACCAACACCAAATTCCTCAAAAAAGGGATCTCCCAAGGGATCGCGAACGCGATTCTCATTAAGCTCAACCAAATTGGGACCCTCACTGAGACACTCGACACGATCGAACTGGCAAAGCAAAATGGGTATGCGACCATCATCTCCCACCGCTCTGGAGAGACCAGCGACGTCACCATCGCAGACCTGGCTGTCGCCACCAACTCAGGCCAAATCAAGACCGGATCATTGAGCCGCTCCGATCGCATCAGCAAATACAACCGCCTGCTGATGATCGAGGATCAGCTACGATCCTCTTCGATCTACTATAAGTCTGGCAAATAAGAAAACTATTAGTTATTGCGTATTTGTGTAGTTAATTATTTTAAACGCAAAGACGCAAAGGCGCAGAAAAACCGGTTTTGACATCTCTTTTGTTTTGTTGAACCCACCCCGTAGATAACCCAAAGATCTTGAAATCGGTCGACCAGAGCACTTATCGCCAATTTATACCCATTTATACTCGATTTCAGGTATAAATGAGTATAAATTCCCCTTTCGAAGACCTTTACGAGCCCTAAAACAGGTAAAATTAAATTGACTTCTTAAGCATAACTCACTATATATTAACCAGTTATGAAAATGCCCCTAGAATTTATACCCATTTATACTCGATTTCAGGTATAAATGGGTGTAAACAGGAATAAATCATGCATCCATACAAAAATCCATTTTCCCCCGGCGCCGGAGCCCCACCACCTGAATTGGTTGGAAGGGACCCTATTCTTGAGGAGGCAACTTTGCTTCTTGGACGAGTAAGAAGGAAGCGGCCTGAAAAAAGCATGCTTCTTACCGGACTTCGCGGTGTTGGCAAAACTGTTTTACTTAATGTCATTGAACAAAAAGCGAAAGAGGAAGGATATCGAACAATTTTAATCGAAGCCCACGAAGGGAAAGATTTAGGTGCATTAATCGCCCCACATCTCTGGAAGCTCCTTTTTGAACTGGATCGTATGACTGGCCTTTCTAACAAAGTTAGACGAGGCTTCTCTGTTCTGCGCAGTTTCATCTCTGCTCTTAAAGTAACTGTTAATGATGTGACGATCGGTTTAGACATTGAGCCAGAAAGAGGAGCTGCGGATAGCGGGGATTTGGAAATCGATTTGCCAAACCTTTTTGTCGCATTGGGAGAAGCTGCCCAAGAGTGCAATACCGCGATTGCGATTTTCATCGATGAAATTCAATATTTAACGTTAAAAGAACTAGGGTCTTTGATCATGGCAATGCATAAAATTCAGCAACGCTGCCTTCCCTTAGTTCTCATAGGCGCTGGCCTGCCGATATTGCCCGGTTTGGCCGGAGAATCCAAGTCATATGCTGAACGGCTTCTCAATTTCCCCGATATTGGGGCTCTATCGGAATCAGATGCAGCAAAGGCACTCAATGATCCAGCTCAGGTAGAGGGAGTAGTGTTTGAACCACCTGCTTTGGCAGAAATCTATCGTATGACAAAAGGATACCCTTATTTTCTTCAAGAATGGGGCTATCAATCGTGGCACCATGCCAAGGAAAGTCCAATTACTTTTGAAGATGTTCAAGAAGCCACAAAATCAGTCTTAAAGAGACTGGATAAAAACTTTTTTCGCGTTCGATTTGACCGCCTTGTTCCCAGTGAAAAAAACTTTTTAAGAGCCATGGCTGAACTGGGGCCTGGTCTTCATAGAACTGGAGATATTGCAGATATTTTGAATTTGAAAATTACCAGTCTTGCTCCAGTGAGATCAAAATTGATCAAAAAGGGAATGATCTACAGCCCAGCTCATGGGGAAATTGCGTTTACCGTTCCACTCTTTGATGAATTCATGGTTAGAGCAATTCCCCATCTTAAACAATCAATCATTACCAAATAGCAGTGCCTTCTTCTTTCGAATTAAGGGATCTCTTTTGTTTTGTTGAAGTAGACTGCTGATGATCGAGGACCAGCTACGCTCCTCTTCGATCTACTACAAGTCTGGCAAATAAGAAATTCTTAATGGATCTCTAGACAGTTTGGCAAAGCTCGAATTGCAGATGAACCCGAGTTTTGCAATTCCCTCCATTGCTTTTTGCTACAACTTCCTGGAACCCTCAACGCCGCCGCTCTCGATGTCGCCGCCGAAGTGGTAACCTATGCCTCTTTGTCAAAGGGGACTATTGGAAGAGTGTCAGGTATAGCTGTAGAAGTATTAGCAGAAGTCACGGGAGGGGCTGTTACGGGAGCAACAACGGATTTTGGGACTGCAAGGTTGGTTGCCATTCTCTCAAGCGCTTCATATGTATTCGGCATGATAACTCCAAATTCTTCGAATACTTTTTTCTGATAAGCATCTACAGTTTTTTGATCTTCAGGACTTAGCTCAATATAGCTTTTGTCTCCAAAAATCAACGCCCCTGCCCTTTCAGCCAAACTCTCCAAATCTTCCTCTTGAGCATCGGGGATTTTATGATTACGCTCCCACTCTGCAAGCCATTGGAGCTCTTGTACGGAATAGGCACATTTCTGATCCGCTTGCTTGATTAAAGCCTTTGTTTCCTCCACTCTTTCTTCTATCGACATCAATCCATTCGCAGGGTACTCAGGCATAGGATTCTTCCTAGGATGAAAGTAGAAGAAATAATGTGCATACCATCTATCTGTATCCCACTGACTCCGGTGTTTTAAGGAGGAGTTCTTCAACGCTTCATTGACTTTTGCAGCCTCATGTGTTGGTTGTTTAGAAACCTGCGCGCTCATCTCAAAAACATCTGTATCTATGTTATAAACATCAGTCCATAGAGGAAATTCTCCTTCGGCAATCATGGCCGCTTTAACAGCTGGGATGCATATGGGCGGCCTGCGCAGCACAAGCACCTGAGTTAAATGCTCTGCAGCGGATATTTTTAAAACTTCTACCTTATTTCCAAGGATATGACTTGAGGCTTGGACGCGTGATCGTAGCTCTTCAAATCACTGTTACCTTTTTTCGGAATGCCATGTATTTAGCCATAGGCTAATTTCATAAGGGCCGCCCAATAGATGCTTATATATAGACTGTTTGAGTTGCAGGGAAGTTTCTGGATGTTCCTTCAGCCAACGAGGTGGCGAGGAATCGCATTCCACATCCTCCAGCCAGGACACCCTTCTAATAGAGCTTAATGGACGGATATTCAGAAGATGACTTGCGCGCATTCTGAATCCTTGATACTACACGTTCTAGTGACTTGCATTGCCATAGCGCCTCCAGTCGCTGTATAAATAAAGCGAATATGTATACCCAGCGGCACCTTTTAAAAAAACAAGATTCCGCTGGTTATGTGAATTGCATACCCAGCGGAATCCAGAAACTTATGTTACAACTAATTTATTTACAATAAGTTATGAAATTACGCCTTCACATTGTTAACAGTTTTAAACGCAAAGCATAACCAGTCCCTTAGGCGTTGTTGCGCAATCAGGACGCCTGCAAAGTCCATAATGGTCACAACAGGGCACAACGATGTGAACGATACAATGATAAGAACGATGAAAAAAGAAAAAATTCCCCATCTTAAACAATCAATCATTATCAAATAGCAGCGCCTGTCCTTTCGAATTAAGACATCTCTTTTGTTTTGTTGAAGCAGTCTGCTGATGATCGAGGATCAGCTTCATTACGCTTCGATCTACTACAAGCCTGGCAGATAAGAAATCAAAAAGGATCCGCTGTGTATACAACGGATCCTTTTTAAGAATTTTTGAAACGAAGAACTGTATACATCAGCCTCGTTTTACTTTTTCTCGCACTTGTGCCAAGTGTTAGGCACCATCATTTTTCCACAAGATGGACATTTAATTAGGAAATTTGTAGCGAATATAGGCGCACTTATCAATGCGCCAATAAGAACAACCTGCTAGAATTTTCATATCAACCCTCCTTGACTAAGATTTATATACGAAAGAGAAAATTTATTCCAAGAATCCTTTTGGCAAATATCTCCATTTGTCAGGCCATCAGCAAAGTCATTTGAGACATTGGACAAAAAAACCGGTTGGAACGATATAACGATGTGATTTTTTATCATTTTTTTCATTGCTCACTTCATTGTGCCCCGTTATCACCATTAAGGATTTTGCAGGTGCCCTGCTCTATTAGAAGGTGATATTGAGCTGTCGAAGCAATTCTATGGAAAAAATTAGGATAGAAATAATCATGAGTATTACCAGGGAAATTTTACCACCAGGAAGGATATGATCGCTCTGCACCGATTGTTTATAGCGCACCTTCCAACACATCCAGATAGGTATAACACCAAATAGAATGACCACTCCGAGCCCTCCAGCTAAGCTCAAACCTCTTAAGAAAAGATTGGGGATAACGATTGAAAATAAAAAAGGAATGACAACTATTAAAAAGGGCAGGAAGTATTTCTGTTCAAATATTCTTGACAGCGCATTTTTATCCCTGACAAAATCACGAAAACTCAAACCAACTGTTATCAAAGATGTTAAAAGAGCAAATAAAGAAAAGAGCTGAATAAATAGAAAAAGATAAGGAGACTGAATCGTCTTTTGCAAAAATTGGATGATAAATTCGCTATCTCCCGAAGTGGATAGTAGATACGCGTTTTCCTTGCTCAACATCCCTAAAATGATTAGCTCCCATACTAAATATATGAAGAAAGGAACTGAACAACCAACAATAATCGCAATCTGTATATTCCTTTTGTGTTTCCCTAAGTAAGTTGTGATTGATGGAATTAAATTTTGATATCCGAATGAAATTAAAAATACAGGTAAGGAAAAAAGCATTTGCTTGCTAAAATAACTCCGAGCTATATATTCAGAATGAATATTTTTAACTCCCAGGATAACAAGCATTATATATGAAATTACCATTCCCAGAATAAAAACTCGATTTATCCAATCAACAAAACTTGCCCCCTTAATCAAAATATACAATAATAACAAAGCACATAAACAAGCCCCGTAAATAGCGGATAGATTAAGACTGAATATCGAATTAATAAAATCGATTAATATAACACCGCTTCCGCTTAAATATGCGATTAACAAAGAAAAAAATATAAAAACAAACAAACCCGCTGTGCAATTTTTCCCCTTCGTTCCAAGAATGGATTGTGTCATGGTTAATAAATTTGTATTTTTGGGGAAAAGCAGATTGACTTCCAAAAGTAACAATCCAGTACTAATCATAAAGGCCCATGCGATAATAAGAATCAGAATTGAGGGGAAGAACCCAAAGATTGCCGTAATTGCAGGCAAGCTGATCATCCCGGCGCCAATGCAACATCCTGCTATCATTAAAATGCTGCCAGTAAGGCTTCCTGCGCTTTCATTTTGTGCAACTTTTATCGACATAAGTTAAGAAAATATTGGTTTGTTGATCCCTCCATTTATATCAAACTCAAGCACCTAAGTAAAGCGAATATGCATACCCAGCGACCAAAAACTTACATTTACAATTAGTCAAGAAACTGCGCCTTTGCGTTGTTAACTGTTTTTATACGCAAAGACGCAGAAAAAATGGCTAAGGCATCTCTTTTGTCTTATTAAAACCACCCCGAATATAATCCAAGGAGATCTTTCCTGGGCCAAAGGCAAACAGGATGATCATCGCTAAAGCGAAGGGGAATGGTGTGCTGGTTAAAATCGGCATGTAATCAAAGTGTTGCACGAGAGCCATCACCGAATCTTTATCCGCGGTTGAGAAAGCTCCGATCATCAGAAAAAATAGGATGACGGCTGAATAGCGTGTGAAGAGGCCGAAAATCAGAAAGACTCCCAGAAGCAGTTCGATCCCGCCAACCACTCCGACTGCGTATTTAGGATACATAATTCCCCATGACTGGAATGCATCGATAATATCTTTGTAGTGAAGGAATTTCCCAAATCCTGAAATGGCGAACTGATAACCCCAAAATACCCTAAATAATAGCAATAGCACCGATTGAATAGAATTTCCTATTTTTCTTAGCATCATTTTTTCTCCTGTAAAAATTTTTCCCGAACCCAGTCTTGGATCCAGTCTTGAAAAGAGGAAAGGGCCTCTTCATATGGCTTTCCCCCTTTTTTTTCTAAAAACTCGCTGGCCTCTTCGATTGTCAAACCATCTGAAATGAGATGCAGAAGGGTCCACTGCCCCTCCTCGATCTCCTTAAACTGAAGTTGATTGTGCTGATTGCGCCAAAGGACAAAGTGGTAATGCCTCTGCTTCAGAAGTGGTGGAAAATCGGCCTCGAGCCAATAATCGACATCCTTCTTCAGCAGCTCCTGCCGGAAGGTGAAGATGTCAAAGGGACAAGCAAAGAGTCTAATATGCTTCTGGAGGGTTAATTTCTTGGTCAGCAATTCCAAGGAAGCTTGTAAAGGGGTCGGGGGCACAACTAAAAAGAGCTCTTGAAAGGCCCAGTCGAGCTCTGCGGCAGTATGGACCAAAGGCTTATCTTTTGCATTGTAGTGCTCTGCAATCCACTGCGGAAGCCCTTCTCCCAATTTGCCGATCGACCAGTCGCGGGAAGGGTGACTGGAGAGAAAGGGAAATCCAAAGCTCCTGTTAAAGTCGCTATAACCAAACAGACGTGCGAGAGTGGGGAAATTATGCTGCAGGATGGTCAGTAGACGCCACCAGTATTGCTGATTATAAATCTGAATTCTCTGATCGGAAGAGAGCTTGCTACTGGGTGCGATGAACTCTTCCGCCTCTTCTGTCATGGGGCGTCCAGAAGGAGAAATCGGCATCATGCGACTCTCATTGTCAATCGGTCTTGTGATGATGCTAGCAAACCACTGCTGGATCGTGAGGATTTCAGATGGCAACATGTTGATTTTGGTAGTTTTTGGCTCTTAGGGCTTCTTTGCAGGTGTCTTCGAATGCAATGAATTTGTCATCCCATTCTAATAATGTGGAGATTGGCCCAGTTTTGGAAATCACATCTCCATAAATTTCCCAAACTGCATCACAGACAAAATGGTCGTGAGAATCGAGGATGTAATCGCCATAGTCGGTATGGCCAGCTAAATGGATTTGACAGACCCTTTCTAAGGGGATGTTCTCATAGTAGGTGCGAGGGTCAAATTCGTGGTTGCGGCTCGAGACGTAAATGTTATTGACGTCAAGCATCATCCAAATATCGGCCTTTTCGACGACGGCAGTATAGAACTCCCATTCGGGCATTTGGTCCTGCTGAAATGAGACATACGAGGAGAGATTCTCCAAAGCAAAGGGGATCTCAAGGTAATCTTGCACGATGCGGGCCCGCTCGGCGACATAATCAATTACCTCTTCGGTATAGGGGAGAGGGAGAAGATCGTGAAAGTTGGCTCCTTCGAAGACGTCCCCAGCAGAGATGATCGGAGATCCAGGGTGTTTTAGTTTTGCGCGCGAGCGCTTTTAATTTTTTTAGGTAGTCGAAATCCAGGGGATCTGGACTGCCAATTGCAAGAGATACCCCGTGCTGTACAACGGGATATCTTTCTAGAATTTTGTCGAGAATTTCGCAGGGCATTCCCCCATCGACCATAAAGTTTTCGCTGATGATCTCAAACCAGTCGATTTGCGGTTCGGATTGAAAGATCTCTTTATAGTGCTCGGGGCGTAAGCCAACACCGATGCCTAAATTCTTCACATATTGTCCATAGCTGCTTGACGTTTTTTGGCCATATGCATATTAGCCACTTCTACAGCTTTATTTTTATCTGTAAAGGGGCCTTTGCTTGTTCCTTTACATGCACCGAGTCCCGCGCAATTATTCTTTTTGCCTTTACATGAATTTAGCCCTTTACAGATGTTTTTACCTTTACAGCTCTGCTGGGCTAATTGCATCGCGAGATTTTGCCCTTCGCAATCCATTGCATTGTACATTTGGGCATGAGTATTGTCGAGTTGTGAAAGCAACTTATTTTTGTCTGCAGGTTTTGGCGGAACACACTCTTTGCTTGGAGCCTCTTTGGCTTCAACTTGTCCCATTGAGCATGCAACGAGCCCTAGAGCTGCAATTGTTGCGAGCTTAGATTTTTTTTTCATATAGATCCCCTTAAGTTAGGTTTTTTCTTTCTCTCATCTATATATTTAAGTTTTGAAAAAAACTCCAGTTATTTGCGCGCTTGATTCTCTAAAGCGACGTTGACCGTGCTGATTCTGTAGAGCGGCTCACCGGAGATCAGTGTGACATGAGCTGCGATCACTTCCATCGGCTCTTCTAAAGAGATCTCATGCACATTGCCCAAAAAGAGCCCGATCTGTGAAACAAAGTCACCTTGATTGACGTAAGTCACTTGCGGGGGCTTTTTTTCCGCAGGAATTTTTTCCCAAAGATCGAGCATTTCTTGAGAGACACCCGGTGGATTAAATGCAATTGAAGCAACTTTTTTGTTGATGAGCTCATGCTCATAGATAAGTGTATAAAGCGTGAGCACTGCACCCAAACTATATCCGACAATACGGGCATCCTGCACTTTGAGGAGCCATTCATGAATCTCATTACGTGCACGCATGAAAGTTTTGTGGCCGGGGCCAGCAATATCAAGATCGCTGAGCACAGAAGCCCAACTTTTCTCAGTGACTAAATCGAGATCAGTACCGCGAAAGAGCAAAATCGGAGGCGCCTCAGTGTTGTTTTCTGGAATGAGCCCATAGGCTGGCATGCCGCGCCACATATCAATCACCAAATCGACCACATAAGTGACCATTGTCTCTTTTGAAATCGGAATGGCAATCTTCATTCCCTTACTGAAGGTTCGATAGGCCGCCACCTTTCCTAATATTTCATCACTAGCAAATTGCAATTGGAGCGGATCGTCCATCTCAGACTGAATCGACTTAAAGAGGCATTGCACCACCGTGATATCTTTCTCCGAATCGGTCACAATTCCCAAGATCGGATGATAGATTGAAAAATAGCCATAATTTTTTACAAAGTCGGGCAAGCTCTCGCCCTCTCTTTTGTAGACTGTTTGATCCAGAGGTTCGACTAAAATATAGGGACGATTTTTAGGAAGTAAAGCCCAGGTGATCAATTTATCCCAGCCTCTAATTGTCTTCGTTCTCAATTCGCCAAATTTCTTTGTCGCGATTGGCTGTTCTAAAATTGCAGGGCACTCATCGGCTATCAACAAACCGGTCGAAAGCAGAAGTGAAATCTTGAAGCTCTTTCCCATCCATTTCCAGAATTTGCAGCGCATTGGCATCGAAAATTTTTCCTCTGTCGTTAAACCGTGCAAGTAAAGAACCCTCCCCATTGTGAATTAGAAATTCATAAGGGCTGCGACTCCCATTATAGCGGCCCGTAACCGCATAGGACCCTCTATTTGGGCTGAAAATCGACTCCCCATCGAAGACTTCTGCAAATGCATCAGGTTCTTGTAGAAGATAGTGCAAGAGTGAAGGGAAAATATCAATATGAGATGCTACACGCCCCACATTTTTCTTCATCGACCCGAATTTAAAATACAGAGGAACATGAATCTGTTCCCAATTGAGATTCGACGCATGAAAAAGATGCCCATTTTCGTAAAATTCCTCTCCATGATCCCCCGTGACAATGACCACCGCCTCATCCCAGGAGCCGTTTTTTTTGAGCAGAGCCTTGAAGTCACCAAAGAGACTATCGGTATAGTGGATCGCATTCCGATACCGATTTTTTACCTTTTCAAGCCCACGCATTGAAAAGGCAAGCTGCGCATGATTGACCCCTTCATCATAGGGAACAAATTTTCCCCCTGCCGGAAAACTATAATCAAAATGGGTCGACTCGAGAAAAACAATAAAGCACCGCCCCCCACTGCCCCGCTGAATCTTCTCTTCGAGAGCCGCAAAGACCCGTCGATCACTCTCGTGAGCCGGCACATCCTCATCGGCAGGAAAGAGCGAAAAACTGTCCGCAAGTTGCTCCTCTGCCCCAAATATCCTTTTGTCCATCTGATAATAAGCTAGCCTTGACGAAGAGCAGACATGCACCTCATATCCTAGCTGCTTCAGACATTGCAGCCCCAGACTGCCGCTCTTCCAATTTTTTGGCTCCATCTGTGAAAAATAAAAAGGGGATTTTGAATAGAAGATCGAAAACCAGGATAACTGTGTTCCATTGCCGCTGGCCAGGGCCACTTCAGGAGCAATCACCTCCTGTTTGAACCGATGCAAATGAGGAGCAATCTCGTCGGTGATATAATCGGCCCGCAAACTTTCGATTACAAAGATAAAGAGATCGGGCTTCTTCTGTAAATCCCCTTTTATACATAACTGACCAATC
Source organism: uncultured Verrucomicrobiae bacterium (assembly GCA_963806855.1). GTDB lineage: Bacteria > Chlamydiota > Chlamydiia > Chlamydiales > Rhabdochlamydiaceae > Sacchariniichlamydia. The sequence continues at coordinate 28,283 of CAWDYW010000001.1, forward strand.
TTTTCGATCATCTCCGCTTCATTTGGCGCTGGTTTCAAGCGATGCTCGAGATTGACAACCTCTATGCACGGCTCAAAAAAAGTCGATTTCCAAGGAAGCGCCTGACTGAACTCACGATTGCCCTCCTTGGGATTGATCATCAACAAAAGGGGAATAACCCCGAAGGCCATGATGTGTTTCTTCTTGAGCTCAAGAGGATTTCGTGCACTCCAATTTTCACTGCGTAAATAGAGATAAATTCCACCTAAGATAGCCCCTGCGCTTCCCATCAGACTCGACAACCAAGTGATCATTGGGACATGCGTCGCATAGAGCATCTCGATAAAATTTTCGAGAGACTCGTCGAAAACCATCGCAATTCCATACTGAATCGAAATATCCATCAACCGGATTAAAAAGAATTCGACACAATGGAGCAGGAAAATCACCATCACACAGCCAATAAAACTAAACCAGAGCCATTTTGGGCCGCGATGCTGGAGAAAGCTGGCAACAAATGCGAGAACCGCCACCTCTAAGAAACATTGAAAAAAGGCATTGAGGACAAACTGCCCCTTAACCCAGAGATTTTCGTAATCAATCAGATAAACATGAACACAATGCAAAGCAGCAATAATAGCAAAAAAAATACCAAAAAAGAGGTAATTAACGGAAAATTTTCGCATAAAGTATTTAGATCTCTTCTAAATACTTATTATGTCAAAACTTTTTTTGAGTCAACACTCTCTTAGGTCTTTTTCTTTTCCATGAGGAAGAGGACGAGTCCTTCGATGTCACGCCGATTGATATAGCCTTGGATATCCTCAGCCCTAAGGTTGAGATGCTCGGCAAAGCCCGGGACATAAAGATTGACATTGCCAGCCTTGATTTCCCCTTTCATCCTCTCGGTAATTCCATCGATAAATCCACCCCATTTGAAACCGCTCATCCGGATGATATACATGCAATGGACAAGATGGGGATCGCTGAAGATTGTTCCCAAAAAGCGGATTGGATGGACATGATGCACCTCTTGACCAAGCCGCTCCAGATATTTCCTCTCGAAAAGCAGTTGAAATATAGAGTTTTCTGCCATCGTGGTCAAAATTTCCTTAATTTTTCGCTTCTCATCCATATGGATAGGAAGCCGATGATAAAAATTGACCTGCGACTGCGTGACCGCCGGCTGCTCAACAAATTGGGCAAGATCTCCATTGCAAAGTAAAACCAAGGAAGCAAACAGCTCAAGCATAGGACTCTCCGTTTACACAATATCCTAAGTTCTGGACAAATTTTTTTCCATTTTTTAAAAGAAAAATATGATGCCTGCCCTTTTGCTATTCCTTTCCTCCCCCTTAATCGAACCGATTTCCTATTGCGATCCGTTCGAATGCCTCGCCCCAGAATATTGCTCCACCCCCTGCGGAGAAGAGGAGTGCGCCCTCATTATGCTAATCAGCCCAGAGAGCCGGCGGCTCTACAACACCCTCGACTGCGAAGGGAAAAATCGGGCAATTGAGCTCTCGATCTGTTATTGCGATAAAGACTGCGCCGTCGAGCAAGCAGCTTACGAGATGTACTGTCGGCAGCGGGGCCAATATCCCAATTTGGAAGGGTATGAAGAAGAGATCGAAGATGAAAGCGGTCAAAACGCTTATAATAGGCGATTTGGGTATTAATCTATCAAATTAACTTGAAATTCACGAAATTAACTGTTACTAGTAATGATATGAAGTGTCGTGTTTTTTTATTTGGGGAAGCAGAGAAGGGACAACTTTGCACTCCTATGAACCTCAATTCCCTCCCAGCTGTGATGGAGCAGCTTGGCCACCCTCCGGAGGGCAGCACCGGGATCGATTACGCGATTCAAGCCGTTCTCTATCAACGGGAGCTCGTCTTCTTTCGTGTTCGGGAAGAGGGATTTAGCGTGAGCGATTACTTGGAAGGTGTAAAGCTGCTTTACAATTCAGGCGATAAGATGAATCTCGCCGCCATCTGCATACCCGGCGTTGGCGATCAGTGCATCATCGAGGCGATCACTCCCGTTTGCCATCGGACCAAATCGATCCTAGTTCTCTCTGAAAAAGACCTATACGATTATTTGACCACTTCATAATCGTTTTCTGAAGAACAAGGCATCGTAACCATCTATCCAACTTGGGATAACCCCCATACATTCAAAGCCCAATTTACGATAGAAATCGGCTGCTTGATACCCCCAGGTAAAGAGTTGAATGTGATCACATTGATGTTCGCGCGCAAAAGCCTCTACTTCTCGGAGAAGAGCAGTTCCAATTCCTTGCAGCCTTTTATCTTGTTCGACCCAAAGGTAGTCAATCCCGATAAAAGATTCAGCACCACCTTTGAAAAAATATCCACAAACTCCCCCAATCATTTTTGAATCTTTCGCATAGATCACAAAAGTGTCGATTTCGTTTGACCCATATTTCTTATGGAAGAATTCGCGATTAAAGTCCTCAAGACCCTCAAGGATTTTGCTGCTAATTTCTGGATTGTTCGCCTCAATCACGATTTCATATTCTTCAGATGCCAGGATCGAAGTGCAAACCAATACTAAGAATAAAAAGAACTTATTCGCCAAAATATTCCTTGGCATGAGAGAGCCAGTTCTCAGCCCCGATCGTCGTCTCATCTCCATGCCCGGGAATGACCCGTGTATTGGCAGGGAGCTTAGCCAGCTTGGCTAAAGATATCCACATGTCATCTGGGTTAGAGGTGGGGAAACTCACATTGCCGATCGTCCCCCTGAAGAGAGTATCGCCCGAAATCAACGTATGCTTTTCCGGTAAATGGAAACAGACAGATCCTGGAGAATGGCCGGGCGTATGGATCACTTCGATTCTCAATTCCCCCAGAAAGAGCTTCTGCCCATCGGTTAAAAAACCAGTTGGCTCCACCGCTTGAATCGGAACAAGCAGGGGGAGATGGTCGGCCCCGGGCTTTAGGAGATTGGGGGCATCGAGCTCATGGACATAGAGGGGAGCTCTCATTTTCTTTTTAAGATAGGCCATATCGGCGAAATGGTCCCAGTGGGAGTGAGTGAGGAGAAGCATGACGAGTTCTAGACCAAGCGCTTCGATTCGTTCAATCAAAATATCGCCGCTTCCAAGAGGGGCGTCAATAATGGCGGCTTGTTTAGTCTTAGTGCAGCCGAGCAGCACGGAATTGGTGAATGCAGGGCCTGAACAAAAGATTTCTAAGATCATAAAGAATAATAATTTGCACCGGAGAGGATTCGAACCTCTGACCTCACGGTTCGTAGCCGTGTGCTCTATCCAGCTGAGCTACCGGTGCAAAGGTTCTATCATCTATGGAAATATCATTTTTTGCCAAGAGATTTTTGTTGCGACAGGGGGAGAGTTTTTGGTATAATTTGGCTAAAAATTTTTTAATCATGATTAATTGGGAAGAACAATGGGCCTACTTCGCCCATCGCTTTGTTGATGGAAAAGCTCATATTGAGCTTCCAAATGGGGAAGAAATCGAGCTTCTGCCCGGCCCGGGATTTGGCGACTATTCTCATCCTACCACACAATTGATGATCGCGATGATGGCAGACTATGTGCCAGGTCAAATCGTTTTCGACATTGGCTGTGGCAGCGGCATTCTCTCTGTTGCTGCGGCGAAGCTAGGCGCCAAAAAAATTTATGCCTGCGATATCGACCCTGAGGCGCTCGATCATACTGTGAAAAATGGGCGTCTCAATTCTGCTCAAATCACAACATCCCAGAAGCCCTCAGGAAAGCCCACTATCCTCATGAATATGATCCAATCAGAGCAAGAAATCGCCTGGAAAATGCACGGCTGCCCCTTTTCAACTTTAATTAGTTCTGGGATTTTATTATCCGATTTGGATAATTATATAGAATTTGCCAAAGAAAATGGCTGGCGACTCATCATCCAGAGAGAGTCGGCAAACTGGTCAGGCTTTATTTTTGAGGTGGAAGAATGAAAAAACAATATTTTTTAGCATGGATCATCTGGCTATTAAGCGCATTATTCATGTTCTATAAATATGCGATCGAAGTCTCTCCCAGTGTGATGACCGATCATCTTATGAAAGCCTTCAACATTGACGGCGCACAGCTCGGCAACCTAGCCGCCTGCTATTTCTACTCCTACTTGATCATGCAAATTCCTGGCGGTCTCCTCATCGACCGTTATGGCCCACGCAAAGTGACCAGTATCGCAATCGGCATCTGCGGCCTCGGCACCATTTTGTTTGCCAGCTCGAATATTCTCTTCGTCGCCCAGCTTGGACGCTTCATGAGCGGTTTTGGAGCTGCATTCGCCGCGATGAACTGCCTTAAACTGACCGGGAACTGGTTCCCAGCGAAGCGCTTTGCAGTGATGGCAGGCCTCATGATGTCGCTCGGCATGCTCGGAGCCGTTGGCGGCCAGGCCCCTCTCTCCGCTTTCATCAATGCCCTCGGTTGGCGCTCTGCCCTCTTCGCGATCGGCGTCACCGGCCTATTCCTCTGCGCCCTGTTCTGGCTCGTCGTCAGAGATCGCGCAAAGCACCACATTCAAATGAATCTCACGCCAGAAAAAACCGATCTTTGGAAAAGCTGCCGCTCGGTCTTTAAAAGCAAGCAATCCTGGCTCCTTTCAGTCTATAGCGGCCTCGCCTTCGCGCCGATCACCGTCTTCGGCGGACTCTGGGGTGTGCCCTTCATTTCTGAAGCCTTTTCCCTCAGTAAAACCAACTCCGCCCATGTCGTGTCGCTCATCTTTTTCGGCTTTGCGGCAGGCGCTCCTATCTGGGGGTGGCTCTCCGACTTCATCAGCAACCGCAAAAAGGTGATGTTCGTCGGGACGATCCTCTCCACCATCGCATTTTGCTTCGTCCTCTACTTCCCCATCTCGGTTTGGCAGCTCAGCGTCCTGATGTTTGCCTTTGGCTTCTTCATCAGCTCATTCCTCGTCTGCTTCACCATGATCCGAGAAATCAATGCCCCAGCTGTCGCCGCCACCGCCATCGGCTTTATGAATTCTTTCGACGCGCTCCTCGGAGCCCTATCCGATCCGCTGACAGGAAAATTCCTCGATATGGGCTGGCAAGGCAAAATCGTCGACGGTGTCCGGATCTTTTCTGTGACGACCTATAAATGGGCCCTCACCACCGTCCCGATCTATTTGATCGCAGCAATAGTCATCCTCTTCTTCGTGAAGGAGACCTACTGCAAGAGCTCATATCCCAACACGATGCCTTAAGGTCGGCAAAAACGTACAAAATCGAGAATTATTCCTTATAAAGAGGAATTGTTTTAAGATGATTGTTGATAACTGCAATTATTCCACTTTCGAGTGAGAAATCACCAATCGATTGCCAGAGTTTTGTAAAATCCAGTACTGTTGTTCTGACTGTATCAAGGACTAATGCCTCAGATAACTTTGCTTTATTGGCAAAGCGTTTAAATTGCTCATAGTTAATGGAGTTGAATGCTTTTGAATCTACAAATGATAATGCCAGCTCATCTGCAGGCAAGTATGGAATTGTCGAAACAAAATCATAGGCAGGAGCAAGGGCTGCATTTTTTTTGTCGGAATAAATCAGAGACCAATTTTTAAGGTGCATATCGCCGTTGCCAATCAGGATATTAAAAACCAATCTTCGAATAAATTCACTAATGCCCTCTTCACCTACTTCTGACCAAATGACTTCTGCGATATTTCGGTAGCTTGCAGAGCTATATTTTTTTTCTGGGAATAAACCAAAAATTTGCGCAAAGTCTTCGATATGGACTCCATCTCCTTCGGGTGTTCTATCAAATCTTTTGATGATGAATGCATGGTTGGCTATCCGACCGATATTTTTTGGCATTCCTTGAATTTGATCGATAGGAATAAGAGCGGTTTCCGGCACATTTATCCCAAGATGTCTAGCTAATTCCATCATGACATATTCATTTTCGGGCACACCAGAGTATATTGATGAGGGAAGTTTTACAATCCACGACCCGCCGACACCGTTGACAGGGATCGTCAACCCTCCCTCATTTTCCCAGACAGCTGAAAATTTGAGCTGTACTCCTGCCAAAGAAAAACGGAGCACTGCTTTTTCTTTTTCTAAGCCAAGAAGTTCCTCCATAGGCTCATTTTTTTCTTTATCCCAATGACCGTTGTTTATGGTACGAACCGTGAGAGCTCCTGGTAGATCTTTACCGAGTGCTGCTAAAAGATAAAATTCTCTCTGAGGATTAGTTTTTGCTTGTGCGGCTAAATATTCCCTCATATGGCCTTCGGGTAATAAATTGGCGAAAAAAGGGGGGAGCCGTGTTCTTGTAGGTGTAACATTTGTAATTAAATCGCCCATTGAATCCTTAAACGATAAACTTAAAGTGGGGCGATCGGCGTCTGCAATATACTCTTCTTTAAACGACAATATATTTCTATCACCCGGCAAATGAGTCAACGTAGCAATGTGCCGATCGTGTAATAAAATTTCGAGAATAGCAATTTCAGACATCTTCCTCCTCTTTCTCTAAACTATACAAAGGAATTGTTGTTGTTTTGTTGCTGAGGAGCGAGTTAATAACCGGTATTAAATGTCGGGGGACTAGCATGAGTTCCAGATCAAGCGCTCGTGCTATTTCAACGAGACTGGAGGTCTGAAGATCAGTTTCCCCTCTTTCAATTTTAGATAGATGTCCTTGGGGCACTTTTGTTTTTCTGCTTAGCTCTCTTTGACTAAGGTTTTTTCTCTGTCTAGCCGCTTTTAACTCTGCGACCAAATGGGCTATCGAATGAATCATCTGATACCTTATAATGTATACCGCTGTTTGTCTTATATATTAAAACACATCATGATTCAACGCAACCCCCCAAAATTAAATTTGCAGCGCTTCTTATTAACCTTTAAATATAAAGGACTTATATTCAATCCCTGCAAAATTACATCGCTTTTGGAATTTTTACATGCAAAATGCCAAAGGAGTTGGAAATATGCATATGAAATTAGTCATCCTCTTCTTCGTGAAGGAAACCTACTGCAAGAGCTCATATCCCAACACGATGCCGTAAGTTTGCTTTGCTATATTTTGATAATATTTAAAATACGATCATTCAATTTTGCCACTTCATGGGGACCTTTCTGACTTGTTGCACTCTTTATAGATTGCAGCCGCTCTTTTACCTGTTCAGAAGTCAATTTCGACTGTTCAACACCATCTATTTGTACAGAAGAAAACTCACGCTTTTCGCCATGAAGGATGCCAGCACACTCATAAACAAGAGTGATATGTTGGATCGTTCCTGCAATTTTGTAAGTGTAATCTTCTTCCCTCACAGGATAAAGCACAACTAGATCGAGCAGATCGGCCTCTCTTGTTTTTAGAAATGAAACACTTGGCGTACTCATCTAGTTGTCCTTTTGTTAATCAGATGCTTTCATTTTTGACTGGCACAGCACTGGTCATTCTGGATGCGAGATGGATCGCGATCAGGGCGAGTGGGAAGGCGACGATGAGGGGAGGGATCTTCCATCCTAAGAGGGGCCAAATCGCCACAGTGCCGCCACCGACCACCATACCGACCCAGGCTGCTGTCGAAGTGAGCCGCTTCGAGTAGAGGGTAGCGATCATGAGGGGGCCAAAGGAGGCGCCGAGACCCGACCAGGCATACATCACCAGCTGATCGATCGTCGCTACTTTTGAGAGGGCGATTCCCATGGCGATCAGTGCAGAGAGTGCGCTGGCGAGCCGGGTGACTAAAAGCCCTTCTTTCTCTGAGCAATCCGTCCGTAAAAACCGCTTGTAGATGTCTTCGGTGATAGTTGTGGAAAGGACGAGGAGCATCGAGCCGACCGAGTTGATGATCGTCGCGATGATCGCGCAGAGGAATATCCCCGAAATGAACGGTGGGAAATAGTTGTGGACCAATTCAATGAAGACCTGTTCGTGATCGGGAAGTCCGGTTCCAAAGACGGCAATCCCTACAAAGCCGACCAAGGTAGCCCCGAGGAGGGAGAGGAAGTGCCAGGTCATCCCAATTCTGCATGCGCCACGGATCTGCTGTGGGTCTTTGATGCCCATGAATTTCGTCAAAATATGAGGTTGGCCAAAATAGCCGATTCCCCATCCGAGCATCAGCAAGATGCTGTTCCAAAGCGAAAGAGGATCATTAGTGGAAAATAGGCTGAACGATTTCCCATGGCTTTTCACCGCCTGAATCACCGCATTGACTCCTCCAAAATCTACTCCGATGTAAAGGGGGACAAATAGGATCACGCTCAGGAGAAAAAGGCCTTGGAAGAGGTCGACTTTTGCCAAGGTCAAATAGCCGCCGATGAGTACATAGGGGAGGATCAGCGCAACACCGAGGATAATGGCTGTGACGTATGAGACTGGGAAGAGGGTTTTGACGAGGAGTCCCATTCCATATAGCGTTACAGCGACATAAATGGTGTAAAACAAAAAGAGAAAGACTGACGTGACGAGGCGGCCAATTGGCCAATTTTGTCCCAATTTCTGCTCAAAAAAGCCGGTGATGGTGATGCTGGAGGTCTTTTCAGTCTCTCTGCGTACTCGAGGCGCAATAAGACGCCAGTTGACCCACATCATCAGCAGGAGGCCAATCGCGACCCACATCTGCTGTCCGCCGATCAGAAAAACCATTCCAGGATAGGCCATGAATAGCCAGTTGCTCATATCGCTCGCATGAGCAGCTAAAGCGGTCGTCCAGCGGTTTAGCGATCGATTGCCGATGACAAAATCGCGCTGGGTCAGCGACCGTTTCTGCTTTGTAATGGCAAAGCCAATTAGAAATGAAAAGTAGATACAGATGGCTAAAAACTCAGTCATGCGGAGTATGATAGCAGAATGGAATTAATTTGTCTCTCAAATGGTCAGAAACCGCCCATTCCCATGCCACCCATCCCATCCATTGGAGGAGCTGCTGGCTCACTCTTTGGCTCAGGCTTATCGGTGATCATGCAAGAGATCGTGATCAAGATGCCGGCAATCGAGCAAGCATTCATGACGGCGCTCTTGGTCACTAGGACAGGATCGATCACCCCATCTTGGAACAGATCGCTAAACTCATCCGTTAGGCCGTTGTAACCATAGGCGCCGCTCTTTTCAGCGATTTTTTCGGCTATCATATTTCCTTGGCGACCGCAGTTTGCTGCAATTGCCGTCGCTGGGGCATAAGCTGCCTCGCGGACGATTTCAATCCCAATCATCTCTTCGTGATCGAGTTTCAATCCATCTAGAGCTTTAACAGCCCGAATGAGCGCAACGCCTCCCCCGGGGACGATCCCTTCGGTCACGGCAGCACGTGTCGCATGGAGTGCATCTTCGACTCGGCCCTTTTTCTCTTTTAACTCAGCTTCGGTCACGGCGCCGACATTGATGACAGCCACCCCGCCCGCCAGTTTAGAGAGCCGCTCTTGCAGCTTTTCTTTGTCGTAGTCGGAGGTGCTCTTTGCCAATTCGGCACGGATCTGCAGGATTCGGGCCTCGACTTTGGCCGTGCTTCCCGATCCGCCGACGATGACGGTCTCCTCTTTCGCGACTTTAATGGTTTTGGCTTTACCGAGGACATTGAGTTCGGCCTCTTCGAGTTTGAGCCCGACCTCTTCTGAAACAACTGTCGCGCCAGTGAGGATCGCGATATCTTCGAGCATCGCTTTGCGCCGATCGCCAAAACCAGGGGCTTTGACTGCGCAGACAGGCATTCCCGCTTTGACTTTGTTGATCACGAGTGTCGCAAGCGCTTCTCCGTCAATATCTTCGGCGATAATCAGCAGGGGACGCTGCCCTTTCTCCATCAATTTTTCGAGGATGGGCACCAGATCGCGCGCATTGGAGATCTTTTTATCGGTAATCAAGACGTGGGCATTGCTCAGCTCGGCGGTCATCTTTTCAGGATTAGAGATAAAGTAGGGAGAGGTATATCCCTTATCGAATTGCATCCCTTCAACGACATCGAGAATAGTCTCGATTCCTTTGGCCTCGCTAATGGTGATGATCCCATCTTTGCCCACTCTTTCCATTGCTTCGGCAATGATCGATCCAATTTCTTGGTCGTTGTTTGCCGAAATGGTGGCGATTTGCTTGATCTCAGCTGGGCTGCTCACTTTTTTCGCTTGAGCCGTGAGGGCATCGCAGAGCGCTTTAGCCCCTTTTTCGATCCCTTTCTTCACTTTCATCGGGTTGGCCCCGGCGATCACGTTCTTTACGCCTCCGCTAAATACCGCCTCGGCGAGTACAATCGCAGTCGTGGTCCCATCTCCAGCGACATCGGCTGTTTTGGAAGAGGCTTCTTTCACAAGAGATGCCCCCATATTCTCAAATTTGTCTTTGAGGGTGATTTCTTTGGCAACAGTGACGCCATCCTTGGTCGACAGCGGGCTGCCCATCCCTCTATTGATGACCACATTGCGGCCGCGGGGACCGAGGGTGACGATGACAGCTTTCGCAAGAGTTTTAACACCCTTCAAAATCGACTTCAGCGCATCTTCATGAAACTTTAACATTTTTGACATGGGTTATTCTCCAAATTTACAGAGGATTTCGTCTTCAGATAGAATGAGATATTGCTCATCCACATCGGTACCGGCGTACGAGCTGAATAGGACCCGGTCGCCTGCTGCGATGTCAACTGGTTTTAAATTCCCAGATTCGTCATATCTGCCGGGGCCGACGGCGACCACTTCGCCCTCTTTCGGTTTTTCTTGGGCGCTGTCGGGAAGGAGGATCCCCCCTTTCGATGCGACCGCTTTTGATCGTTTAACTAAAATGCGATTTCCTAATGGCTTGATATTCATAAGAGACTCCTAGAAAAGGAAATACTAATGCATTTCGAATTTCCTTTCGATTAAATTTATTTTTTGATATTTCGAGATCATGAACGAAAAAACTTCTCCCCGTATTCAGCAAGCCCGGGCTAAACTCGAAGGGCATCGAAATCGACCTCTCAGCCCCGCTGCTAGAGAAAAAGAGACTGTCGAGCTCGCCGCTTTGATGCTCGAAGAGGCGATCGCCATTCAAACTTCAGAAGAGAGGCGCCAGCAAGCTGAGATTGCCCGGATGATGACCGATCCGCGCGGCAAGTCCTTTACGATGATGATGACCGACGAGTGCTTTCGAAGCAAAAAGACCAAGCGGATTGCCGAACAGATCATCTATCTCTTAAGCCAATTTGGGGTCCCCCGGTATCTCGACTCATTTAAGCGCTTTGGGCTCGAGATGTTTAAAATCTTCGGGAAGGCGTTTCATTTTATTTTAGTCCCCCTAGCGATTGGTGAGCTGCGCAAAAACACTTCAAAAGTGATCCTCCCAGGCGAAAAAGCTGCCCTCTCAGCCCACATGGCCAAGCGACGCAAAGAGGGAGTCCGGCTCAACCTCAACCACTTGGGCGAAGCGATCCTCGGGGAAGAGGAGGCGATCCACCGGCTCAATATCTATCTAAAAGATCTTGAGGAAAGCGACATTGAATATATCTCGATCAAAATTTCGACTATTTTTTCTCAAATCAATTTGCTTGATTGGGATAAGACAGTGGAAATTTTGGCTGAGCGTCTGCGCCAACTATACCGGAAAGCTCAAGCCAACCGCTTCAAACGAGCCGATGGGACCGAAGTGCCTAAGTTCGTCAACCTCGATATGGAAGAGTATCGAGACCTGCTTCTGACCAAAGATCTCTTTAAAAAATTGCTCGACGAAGAGGAATTTAAAGATTTTTCAGCCGGGATCGTTCTGCAGGCCTATATTCCCGATAGTTTTGTCATCTTTCAAGAGCTAACCGAATGGGCGATGAAGCGGCGGCAGAAAAAGGGCGCCCCCATTAAAGTGCGCATTGTGAAAGGGGCCAACTTGGCGATGGAGCAATTTGAGGCGAGCCTGCGCGATTGGGCCCAGACTCCCTATAAGACCAAAGCCGAGGTTGACGCCAACTACAAGCGAATGGTCCAATATGGATGTAAACCTGAGCATGCTGATGCCGTTCATCTTGGGATCGCGAGCCATAACCTCTTCGACATTGCCTATGCGATGCTCGTCCGAGTTGAAAATGGGGTCGAAAAAGAGGTCACTTTCGAGATGCTCGAAGGGATGGCCGACCATATCCGGCGCGTCGTCCAGCAGCTGACAGGCGATATTCTGCTCTATTGCCCCGTTGCCACCAAAAAAGATTTCCAAAGCGCGATCGCCTATTTGATCAGAAGGCTCGATGAAAATACCGGTCCTGAGAACTTCCTGCGCCATAGTTTCGGCTTGAAGCCCGGCAGCCAAGAGTGGAAGGACCAAGTGGAGCTCTTCTCTAAAGCCTGTCAAGAAACAAGCAGCGTCAGCGCCGAACCGAGACGGCAGCAAAATCGATTTGACCCTCCCCAGAAGCACAGCATCGACACCCCCTTCGAATTTGAGGCCGACACCGACTATGCTCTGCCTCAAAACCAAAAATGGGTCCATGGGGTAATAAGCGATTGGAAAAAGAAGACATTCAATACGATTCCCCTCGTCATCGACGGCAAAGAGATCCAAAGAGATGAAAAAGGCTCTGGCAGCGAACCCTCCAGCCCCAATACGCCATTCTATCACTACAGCCTAGCCTCTTGGAACGACATCGACGATGCGCTCAGCGTCGCCAAATCAAAAGAGTCGAGCTGGAAATCCAAAAGCGCTCGCGAGCGGGCCCAGCTCCTGGCCAACGTCGCCTACAAAATGCGTGAAAAGCGTGCGGATCTAGTCGGCGTCATGATGAAAGATGGGGGCAAAACCGCCTATGAAACCGATCCTGAAATTTCTGAGGCGATCGATTTTGCCGAATACTACGCCCGCAGCATGCTCGCCTTCGACGAAATGAAAGAGATCGAATTCTCTCCTCTGGGCACCGTCCTCGTCGCCCCGCCATGGAACTTCCCCATCTCGATCCCTGCTGGTGGAATTTCCGGCGCCCTTGTCACAGGCAACTGCGTCCTCTTTAAACCTGCTCCTGAAGCGGTCCTCTCAGGCTGGATCCTCGTCAACCTCTTCTGGGAAGCCGGCATCCCCAAAGATGTGCTCCAATTTGTCAATTGCGTCGACGAACCTGTTGGAAGTCAATTGATCAAAGATCAGCGCGTCAACGCCGTCATCCTCACGGGAGGCACCTCGACAGCTCGCCTCTTCATGAAAATGCGTCCCAACCTCCGCCTCTCTGCTGAAACCGGCGGCAAAAACGCCATGATCATCTCAGGGATGGCGGACCGCGACCTCGCAATCAAAGACCTCATTCAATCCGCCTTTGGCCACTCAGGGCAAAAATGTAGCGCTGCCTCTCTCGCGATCCTCGAAGCAGAAGTGTACGACGATGACAATTTCCTCCGTCAGCTGAAAGATGCCGTCGAAAGCATCCGTGTCGGCGCTTGCTGGGACCTCGCCTCAAAAGTGATTCCCATGATCCGGGCCCCCGAAAAAGCGCTCCTCAAAGGACTGACCACTCTCGATGCTGGCGAAAAATGGCTCGTCGAACCGAAACAAGATCCCGACAACCCTAACCTCTGGTCTCCTGGCGTTAAATTGGGAGTCAAAGAGGGCAGCTTCATGCACACCACCGAGCTCTTCGGCCCCGTTCTCGGCATCATGCGGGCTCGCAACCTCGAAGAGGCGATCCGTTTTGCCAATGGGACACCCTATGGGCTCACCTCAGGGATCCACTCCCTCGACAAGCGCGAGATCAACGTCTGGATGAAAAAAATCGAATCGGGCAACTGCTACATCAACCGCGGCATCACCGGCGCGATCGTCCAGCGGCAACCCTTTGGCGGATGTAAAGCCAGCTCATTTGGCCACGGCTCAAAAGCGGGCGGCCCCAACTACCTCGCCCAATTCATGCACAAAAAGCAAAAGAGCCTCCCCCAAGATAAAGCTCCAGCTTCGATCCAAATCAACGCCCTGACCGCCTTCATCAATCGGGTAGAACTCTCTTCGGAAGAGCTCGCCGCTTGGTTTGTCAGCACCGCCAACTACGCCCATTGGGCCCACTATTTTTACAAAGATCATGATCCCTCAAAAGTGGTCGGACAAGACAACATCCTCCGCTACGTCCCCAGAAAGAGGATGGCACTGCGGCTCCAGCCCCAAGACAAGCCGCTCGACTTCTTCCGCGTCCTAGCCGCCGCTCTCGCCTGCAAAACCCATCTAGAAGTCTCCTACGATCCAAAAAACAGCCCCGTCAGCATCGATGCAGATTGGAAACAGAGCTTTAAAGAGTTTACCTTTGTTGCAGAGACTAGTGATGAATTCAATAAGCGAGTAAAGAAAGGGGCCTTCGACCGCATTAGATTACTCTCGAAACCCACGACTGATCTAGAGCTAGCTGCAAGCGAAAATGCGACCTATCTCAATTTCGAGCCGGTCCTCGCTAGCGGAAGATTGGAGCTGCTCCATTACCTGCGCGAAGTGGCCTTCAGCATCGATTACCACCGCTATGGCAACCTCGGCACCCGCGAAGGGGAGACACGTACGCCGATACTTTGAGGTTGTTTTATTTGATTATGACTTCTGATTGATCTGCTCTATATACCCGATTCACACTTTTGGGCGAGTCGGGGTATAACTTGATTTCAGACATTTTTTTGAGGAACCATCTATTTACAGCAATGTGGCTATAGGATCGTACATTCTGGATTTACATACCCGTATCTTGCGAGAGCACATTCGTAAGGATGTGCATCGCACAATGTTTGTTGCGCTGCCATAATTTCAGCGTCTCTTCTAACCTCTTCCTCAACACCTTTATTCCACGCCTCAATACCATTTGAAATTTCAGGAATATGATAACAAACAACAGACCCAATTGAGGTTGCGGCTGCAGCAACACAAAGGTGTTCCATATTATTTTGAACTGTATCAAGTCGAGAAGCACGGTTAGCAAGTGCACCAACTTCTTTTTCAACTTCGCTCACTGGAATGCTAGCAAATTGTAAAAGAGTACTCATAATCTCTGGAGAAGGCATATGGCCTGCTTTAGAAACTTCATTCCACTTTTTACATACCTGACGCATAGAAAGTCTATCCATCATCTCAGATTTTTTAAAGACCTCTCCAATTACTTCATTTGGAAGATCATCGATCGTTATTGGTACGTCTCTTTGAAGATCATTGATCGTTATTGAGCTCATCATTTTCTCCTTAATTAAAATAGCGATTTTTTATATATCGCACACCACTCTCCAAAATGTAGAGGGCTAAGACACTCCCCACTGCTAAGGTTGCATTTAAGGCTGCATTAGAAACGGTATTTAAAGAATCAACCCTCTTCTCAAGCGATTGGGCTCGAGCATTAGTTTCTTCTGTCTCCCTCTCTATTGCAGGTAACTTTTCTTCAATATCCGCAATCGCTTCTTGCATTGCCTGCCATTTTTGATCCTCAATATTAGCATCGTATTGGTTAAAGCCAACTTGATTAGGTGTGATACCCGCCATAAATTTACTCCCTTGTTAAATATTTAACGATTCTATAAGTGACATATCCAGCTCCAACAGCCCCAGCGAGAGTTAAAGCAACGGGGGCTGAAAAGGCTGAAAGAGCTATATAACTGACTGAGCTACTAGTTATGGTGGATGCGCTTGCGATGGTCGATTTCAAATTAACATTTTTTTTTCTCTGTTCGTGCTATAACTTCAAGAGTATTATTGTATGTTTGTTCTGCAGCCTGCAAACGATTTTCTCGTTCACTTATTTCTTGTGACATCATTCTTAAGGCTTCCACGTCAACCTCTGTTCTATGATTTACTGCCTGTGACATAACAATCCTTCCATACGTTTTTAGTAGCGATATATTAGCTTGTCGATTTATTTTAATTCAAGGATAAATATTCTTTGATTCTAAAATCCAATTTCTATAAAATTTGAGACCTTATCTCTATCAAAAAATTATGTTATTTATTTTTACATTGACTTTAATTTGATTCAGTGTATAATTTGCGCATTGATCAAAAATTACGGAAAATTTATGGCATTACCTGTCGATCAAGTAAATAATAACGTTCATGTTAACCCTCCAAATCACGATAACTTACGTGAGAGGGTTGTACAATTATCTCAAAGAGCCAATGACGTTATGCAAAGAAATGCTGAAGCAAAGGCTAGGCTTAACCGCGCTCAAGGAATAACCGAGACCTTAATACCATACGTTAAGAATATAGCAGCTGCTGCAGGAGGGGTTCTTGGGTTTGCAGTATCTAGGGCACTCGGCTCATCGCCCCTAATGATGTGCATTACCGCTGCAGGCGGAGCAGTAGTCGGACGTCTTATTGGTCGGCATCTCACAAGGCTTTAACCGCCATCTGACTGAATCGATCCATATCCTTGAGGAAAAGCTCGATCCTCTCATTCGTCACTTTGGAATCGGTGCGCCCATTAACAAGGATAGCGAAGGGGAAACACGTACACTGATTATTTGGGCAAGTCGGGGGATAATTCTAAAAATGTTCTTGCCTTCTCTTTTTATAATATAAGGCTGCAACATTGCGATTTGCCATATTAACAATTTTAATATCTTTTCCAGCAACCTGTTGCTTTAGATGTTCCTCAATTGATTCAGCGCGGTTGCTATTAAAAATACCTCCCCATAAATGAATTGTACCTGCATTCAAACCAGTTCTCTCGATCGATCTTGTGAATAGCTTGGTAATATTTTTGATCGTTTTTTGCACAATAGATTCGGCTTTCCGATCTTGCTTGGCGTATTCGAAAACAATAGGGGCTAATGCAGCGATTTTAGCGGGGGTAATTTCTCCATTGTACAAACCTGGAATGATGTCTTTCAACTTTTCTACTCCAAAATGGCTTCGGAGAGCAGGCGTGAGCTTTGTCGCGTCACCTTTCTCTATTTCTTCCTGAAGTCCTGCTTCAATAGCCATTAAACCGACATGAAAGCCACACCCTTTATCATAATACCTTCCGTATCCGCCGATGCGAGTTGGCTCTTCAGCTTTCCTTCCTAAACAAATGGAGCCAGTACCTGCGATTAATATGGATCCATCTCCATCGATTAAATTAAGCGACATATTTGCGTCTGCCTGCAAAGTCAAACTTTCTTTAGAGAATCCAAAATCGCTTAGAATCATCGCCATTTTATCAATATTTACAGCATTTCCCAGCCCAGCCATTCCAGCAACAATCGAGCAACTTTTTGCTAACTCTAAAAGAGATTTACCCTTGATCCGAGTATTTTGGAACAGATCCTTGAATAACTCTTTAGCCTTTTGCTCACCAATAAGATTGATATTGCATCCAGCAACTTTAGCTGTATCGACTTCCTGATTTCTAAATTCGATTGGAACGAGATTTCCTGAGTCATCATAAACTTCGAGAAGGGTTTTCGTGCCCCCAGAATCAATGCATAATGTATAAGAGCAAGCTTGCATGTTTGTCCTCCAAAAAAAAGGAGAGTCTAGATCGAGAAGAAATTCTTCTCAAGCAAAACAAATTAGGGGAACCATCCGAAACAAATTTTCTCATTCGACAACCTTGAAACAAATCTATTGATTTAATAGACAAAATATCACAAATTCAGTTTTAATTTATTCAAACAAATAATATTACGAGGTTTTTATGAATATAGCAAGATCTTTAGCTGCACAGTCATGTGGTGTTTATATAGGGGCAGATGGAATCCATGATTTGGTTTTTCGAGACGATCGACGAAATGCGAGGGTTAAAATGATAGTCGGATTTGGGATAACTTTTGTTGCTAGTGTGCTTGACCCCGCATCCTTATCTCTTGTGAATCAATTTTATCTTCCTACATCACTTCTTGCAGCACCCGCACTTCTGTCACTGGGAATTGCACAAATATCTGATGGAGTGAACGCTCGGCAAAATGGGCAAAGCGGGAAAGTGGCTTTTTGTACTGGAACTATTATTATCGCTTTTGCCGTTTATTGCTTTTACAAGGGCTATGGAAATCTTCCGGTAGATAGTCTGGAGAGATCGCCAGATCAAAAAGCATGTATAGATACTCTTAATGATGGTTTTGGGGCTCTTCCACCTAATGTTCTAAATGGATCTATTGGTAAGGTTTATAAGCATTCTGATTCTTGTTCTATTAAATGCAATAATTGGTTCCACGAGAGTAATGTAGAGTGGCATCACTCTTATAAACCACTTGATAAAATGAGCATTGGTGTTCGTAGCCCTAATTATTTTCGCATTTATGACGAAGAATATAATTGTAATTCTACAATATTGGGCAAGGCAATAGAAGTTTGTAAAAGAGTTTTAGCACAAGGCTTTGGAGGTATCCCGCCACTAAATTTAAGTCTATTTAAGAAAATATCCACAAGTATTAAACCAGAAAAAAATTATGCTTTATGTGAAATTCTTTTAAGTAAAGAGGCCGCGAAATTATTTAATGCGACTTCCTCTGGACCTCGCTGGTCGCATAGTTTTAACATTAAACTGGCAGATGACTGTTTGTTAGATGCGGACCTGTATAGCTTTCGTTTTGATTGAAAGGGAATCCTGAAGATCCAATACTTTAAAGCATTGACATCAAGTATTTTTTGAAATAGTATTATGCCCCTTTTTTGATAAAGGGGCTTATGTCATCAGTTTCAGGATTTTTTAAAAGTCAGCCTTCTGATCCTGTCGATGTAGCCAAACTGCTAAGAGAAATCGAAGACATTGAAACAAAAACAAAATCTGTCATAGCAATGACCGACTCGGGTAACGTTCAGCAAACGCGGAAAGCTTTTGCATTCGCTAAAGAGGGCGCCTTTCTGCTCGGCGCAAAATTTTTTCAACTCGCCAAATTTTATTCTTCTTCTGAAGATCAAAGGGCGAGCGCTAAACATTATTGGAAAAGCGGACTAAAGTGGTTGAAAGACTTTAGCCAGTATCCAACTGATCGGAAGGATCTAAATTTTAGTAACTGGCTTGAGATCTCCACTTTTTATTTTCAGCGCATAGAATTAAATTGGGACCCTGAAAAAAAAGGGAAACTGCTTAAAAAGGCCCTGAAAGCGATTGACCAGGCCCTTGCTATAGATCCCAACTCTTCGATAGCAATAAATCGTAAATTTCTGTTCCTTCAAATGTTGGACGAATCGGGAGAAGTACCGCCTGAAGAACCAACCCCATGGTTAAAGCGGTATTTAGATCTTCATCCAGATCCTAATTCAGAAGATTATTTACGCTATGCACATCTCTATGGTGGGGAATTAGCAAAAAAAGGGAACGTAGATCAGGCAACTTCGTGGTTTAAATTCCTCCTTGCGAAGAAGCCTCATCCAATTACCTACTTGTGTCTTGGAAGAGTACAGAATCAAATGAAAAGAACGGACCTTGCTTTGGGTTCTATTCAGGAGGCTCTCCGGCTCGCCCCTGAAAATTTGGAAATAAAATTATGGCTCATCTCTGTAAAAGTTCAGGATCGAATTAACACATTCCGTCAGATGAACCGTCATCCTGCGCAGGGAGAGATTGAAGACTGTGTCGCAACATGTAATGAGTTTTGTACATTATTTGCTCAACATGGGGGTCAGTTTGCAGGGACCACTTCGACATTCGGTTCAATGCAAGCCCTAGCCAGAGACATTTACATGACTCAGCTTCCGGAAATGGCAAATATTTTAAGTCACCTTCAGCAATATGACTTTGCGCTCTCGCTTTATGAGCAAATCTTAAATATCTCTCCGCTCTATTTACGTTTAAACCTTTTCAATCCCTCTGAAATCGTAAA
Organism: uncultured Verrucomicrobiae bacterium; assembly: GCA_963806855.1. Lineage (GTDB taxonomy): Bacteria > Chlamydiota > Chlamydiia > Chlamydiales > Rhabdochlamydiaceae > Sacchariniichlamydia. Next base: position 47,955 of record CAWDYW010000001.1, read on the forward strand.
ACTCCATTCGACTATAGGCGGATTGTGTTTAAAATTGGAAAAATATGTAGATGCAGAATACCATTTATTAAAAGCAATTCAGCTAGATAAAACCTATCTTGTCGCATATGAAAATCTAATCGCAGTTTACTCATCTCAAAAAGATAAGCCCTTGTTGGACGGTTTGTGGATTCTAGTAGAGCCCCTAATAGCCAATACTGATCAAACTGAATTGGCATCTAGCATCCTGTTCAACTTCGGTACCGCATACACAGTGTTAGCTAAAGAAGCTTCAGATCCCCAATTAGAAACCGGTAAAGAATTTTACAGACGCGCCCTCGAATGCGACCCGGATAACCTCGGCGCCAAAATTATGCTGGCCAGAGTACTGGTCATTTCGGGTGAGCGGCGAGATTGGGAGCAAGCTAAAGACTTATTAACTCAAAAAAGGGACACAAGTCATCCTTTTGAAGAGGCTCCATTTAAACTCTTTCAGCGCCATTACTGCCTTGCGGGTATTCTTGCCCTACTCAATGAAATTCCCGAGGCAAAAAAAGCGGCAATCGAAGCAGGCAAAACCCGTGTTGATCCTGCGCAGGTTCATCTCTTACAAAGCTATCTAGAAAACCATAATAAAGTAGAATATGCAACTTTTTGTGCTCAAATAATTGAATCGATAAGAAAAGTTGAAATAGGTTGTCGAATAGGTAAATTTATTAATCCTGAAGCGATCCCAATCGAAGCAGGCAATTTTATTGGGTATCATGGGACAACCGATAGCTTTGCGGCTGAAATCCAAAAAAAGATAGTCCCCTGCGGAGCAAAAAATCGTCAATTTGATGGGAAAGGATTCTATATCGCTGAGAATAAAGATATCGCCCGTTACTTCGCAATCCGGAAAGCCCGTGAAGAACAACAGGGGCGCCCTGTCCTCCTCAAAGTCTATTCTACAGCCAAACTTGTAGGTCAAGTAGTGGACCCATTCTTCAAAGTGAAAAAGGGCGTATCAACACAATACGATTTTATCAAATCCCAGATTAATGGTTATGAAGCCTTCCATCAACACTATGTTTTTGAAATAGTTTAGATAAATTGTCCGCCTAAGAGGAGCAAGAACCAGTAACCTGGTCAGATCAAGAATTTGATGCCTTTCTTAAAACTTGGACCCGTTCAGGCTGTTGATTCATTAATCCCTGAACTAATACTTCAACCAAGAAACCAATATATGCTTTCTCAGCTAACGGAGTTCCAATAAATACATTGGGATCCATTGCTGCAGAACTCGCTATCGATGCAATCATAGTCAAAATGAACTCAGGCTTATGCTTTTTATCAATAGCACCCTTTTTCTGATAATACTCAAAAACATGTATCCACTCTTTAGCAGCCTCAGACTCGGTCAAGCCAGTTTGAGCCTTTTGATCACGCTCCACTCTCTGCCAATGAATCAATTTAGCGATATCGGGATTTTCTCTGTAAAATGAGATACTTCTCCCTATCAATTCTGCTAAAAAATCGGCCCACGATAAAGTTGTACTTGGCAAGATATTCGCCTGCTTATTGGCCTTCTTAACAATACTATCCTTAACTGCAACCCACAACCCCTCTTTATTCACAAAATGGTGATAAAGCAGACTGTGATTGACCGAAGCAAGCTTAGCAATTTTCCCCATCGAGGTGCCAGCAAAACCATTTTCTACAAAGAGTTGCCTTGCAGCTTCTAAGATTCTTAATTTAGTGCTGTCTTCATTCATTTTATGTTGATTTCCTCAATATTAAGAGAACCCCCTTCCAATGCCATTAGTTCCTCATCAGTCAGCGAAGTCTCAACAAATTCAATTGGGAAACCCTCTTCAGTAATAATCATAGCCACACGAAATCCCTTAATTGGAAAATAGGGGCCAAAAACCACATTTTTCCCTTGTATTTCAGCATCAAGATCATCGACTCGAAATGCAATGTGCGGCACAGTTTTTACGATCTCAGGAAGTTCACAATCCTTATCAAAACGGTGCCATTGTATCCTATATTCACCGGCTCCAAATGGTGTCGCTGTGAACTTAAGATTTTCATAATATACCTCCCCCTCCTTAACCTCTTGAGTGGGGATCCCCATATGATGGTAATGCCTCATAGTGGCCCTCCTTATCTTTATATAAGGCTATTATAGCATTAACTGACCAATCAGTCAACCCCCCCCACCCCCTTAAATTTGTTGCCAAACTGACGCTGCAAAATCCGATTCTTCAGCTTGTTTCGGAATGTTTTTAGGGCACCTTCCGCTGTTGAATTGGACCCATTCAGGCCGTTGATTTGCAAGCAACTAAAAATTAGCGCATTAAGGAATTATTGCTCCAAATATCATGATATGGTACCATAATGGTATTAGTCAGAGGTATCATATGTCAGCATCCAATTTTAATTTAAGAGGTATCCCCTCCGAAGTCATGACCCTCTTAAAAAAGGAGGCAAAAAGATTGCATATCAGCGTCAATACATTAGTGTTAAAAATAATCGAAAGTGGATTGGGACTCACATATGAAAAGCCTATTCACCATGACTTAGATCATTTAGCCGGCTCATGGTCAGCAAAAGAAGCAGAAGAATTTACAGAAAACACCCTGTTTTTCGAGCAAATCGACAAGGAGCTGTGGAAATGAGGCCCATATTAATTGATACAAACGCTTATGCAGCATTTAAGAGAGGGGAATCTTCAGTTATAGAAGTCATTCAATATGCTGATACTCTTGCCATCAGCCCAGTTGTATTAGGTGAGCTATTAGGTGGTTTCGATTTTGGTAATAAAGCAAAAAAAAACCGCACAGAACTGCAGCACTTTCTCCAATCTTCCAGAATCAGGCTATTCCCGATTACTTCAGATACAGCAAATTATTACAGCCAGATCTATTTATCTTTAAAAAACAAAGGAAAGCCAATCCCAACTAATGATATGTGGATTGCGGCCCAATCGCTCGAAAATGGATGTGTTCTCTGCTCTTTCGATCAACATTTTAAAGTTATTGAAGGATTAATTTCTGGAACGACCATTTCTGAATTGATCCTCTAAGAAAAATAGGCCCCTAACCCTTCTTGGGTCGGCTTCATTGCTCTTTCGCCCTTTTTCCAGTTAGCGGGGCAGACCTCTCCATGTTGTTCATGGAATCTGAGAGCCTCGAGCACACGAATCACCTCAGCAACGCTGCGGCCGATCGGCAAATCGTTGACGAGCTGATGCCGAATCACCCCTTCCTTATCGATGACGAAGAGCCCGCGGAAGGCGATCCCGGCCTGTTCATCAAGGACATGATAAGCCCGGGCTACTTCTTTATTTATGTCGGCAATGAGCGGATAGGTGACGCCGGCGATCCCACCGCGATTAGATGGGGTATTGAGCCAGGCGAGATGGCAGTAAGGGCTATCAATGGAGCACCCAATCACTTGCGCATCGAGCTGCTCAAAATGTTCTAAAGCCTCTTGAAAGGCGTGCAGTTCAGTCGGGCAGACAAAGGTAAAATCGAGAGGATAGAAAAAAAGGACAATGTATTTACCCTGAAAACGATCTAAAGAAAAATCAGAAACAATCTGACCATCGCAAATAGCAGATTCTTTAAAAACGGGGGCTTTTTTGCCAATCAATAAATTACTCATAAACATCCTCCAAAAGGACACATTATATACAAATTTAATTTTTTTGTCCCCATGAATTTTAATTATTGCATTAAATAATATTTTCAATATAATTTTCACATTAAAATGGAGATTTTATGTCGACGATAAGCGCTTCTGAATTAATCCAACGGCTCGATCAATACAAAGATGCACCTAGGACCGACCTTAAAGGAACACTCGCCTTTAAAGAGAGTAAAAGAGCTCTAAAAGCGATGGCGAAAAAAGAGGAGGAACTTTCAGAAACGGAGAGGGACTCGATTTTAAAGATTCTTCAAGGGAAAGGGTTTTTCAAGAATACGCAGGGCTATTGTTCGACCGAGGTTCTCTTTACCTATCCGAAGTTTTGGAAAATTCTCCATCATCCTCTCGATTTTCCTGAAGAATCAAAAGCACTCGCCTCGTTGCCCTCTTATTTGTTTCGAGATTTTATCACCTTTGTAATGCCAGGGCGTCCCCCAAGTTGTAGTATACATGAGCTGATCGCGCTCACTCAAACAGCTACTCTTCTAGATATCCCAAGCTTTGAAAAAATCTTTAAGACTGCGCTGACAGATAATGCTGCATTAACAAATGGCTCTTTGAGCGTCGATTCTTTTTATTTTCTCTCAACACTTTTACCTGCAGGGAAAGTGAATGCTCCGTCTGAATTAAAAGAATTATTGCCAGAACATCCAGAGAGGGGAGAGATTGCAAAAGAGTATGCTCTCTTTAAAAGAATGATCGATGGCTCATTTGCAGAAGAAAAGGGAAATCTAGATCCTGAACAGCTCTACCGTTTCTTTTTATTTCTTGGTCAATCCTATCATTCAATGCCCCTTGGCCAAGAGGTATTTGATCTCCTCCTTACTCAATTGATCAGTGGAAAGCTCGACGTCAAATATGCTCAAGGGCTGATCTCTATCGGGCAGAATTCGGGAGCTTTACATGAGCGTTTGAAACGTGACAAACTCACTTTCGTTTTAGACAAGAGCGGAGAAACCTCAGTTTCTCTTTGGCCGCTGTTTATGAAGAGCGACTTTGTCCATCGTTTTTTGAGATCTGGGATGAAAGAAGAAAGGAAAATTAAGTTAGAAGGCAACAAAGCTAACGTCTTCTTCCTATTCTATGATCTATGGATAAAGGGCAAAGGGGTCGATCTCGATGCCCTTTCTGTCGACCAGTTGATCGGTCTATTGGAATGCATCGCTTTTTTCCAGCCAAAAGATTTTGCCGAGACCAAATCAAATATTGTCAATGCGCTTCTCAATAATAGCGATGATTCTGCTGAAAGCATTGCGGCTCTTGCCGAATTGGACAGTGTGATCCCGTGTAGAGAACTGGTAGGGCGTATCGTCTCCTGGTTAATAAATTTGCCGTTTCTTTCAATTGAGGGCAATCAGATTACTGTGGACCTACGAAATCTCCCTTCTTTTACAGATCTGATGGGGGAATTAGAGTTTTAAAGGCCTTTAAAGAACGCTTTTCTTTAAAAGGCGTTCTAGCTGATAAAGATTTTCACTTGCAACTGCTCTGCGCTCTCTATGTCGGCAATGAGCTCGGATTTCAGGGGAAAGAGGTGTTTGAACAACTAGCACCCAATGTGCCCATTTTTGAAGAAGCGAGTCTTGGAGTCCCCGTGATGTTGTTTATATTTTAAGAGAATTGGGCGACCCATTATTTACCCATATTCAGAAGCGGGTCTGAATCCCGTTATTATTGCTCCCATTTCTGGCGGAAAGTTTACGATCTGATAAAAGACCAAACAATAATCTCCCTTAGAGAAGAAGCGGCAGCATTCGCAGCGTTGGTTGAAAATCCACGTGGACTTTCTGCACAACAATTGCCCAGTTTTCTTCATTATGTCATGCGGAATGAGGCGGATGTACAAACTCTCAGTGAAGCAATCGGAAAGATGATTGTAGAAAAACAGATCGATTTTGATCAGCTTAAAAATAGTGTGGAAGATTGTCTGCAATTTTTCCCAGAGAAAGCTGAATGGTTAAATCGGTTGAGAATACCAGTTCAAGTCGGGAAGGAACTATACCCCGACTCGCCCAAAAGTGTGAATTTGGACCCACGCGAAAGCTCTCGCGGTTCAGCTGTTTTTCCGAGGGTAGTATCGAATATATACAACCCTCGGAAAACAGTTGAACCCGAGGCTTTGGCGCGGTCCACATTAACACTTTTGGGCGAGTCGGGGTATAATTCTGTAATGATCCTGCTTCCTTTATTCGTCAAGTTACAACAGGGTCGCGAAATTTGCTCTGAAGGCAAAATGGTCAGCATCTATCCGAGCAGAGCTTTGCAATGGGCTGTCGATTTTATAGAAACTAGCCTTATTAAAAAAGTCTTTACCTCCCATGGAAGTGAAAGATCTTACTCCGGGCCATTTCCAAGCATTGACAATGTTGCAAAAAGATGTTTTTCGTTCTACCGAATACCCGTTCCCAAATCAGACCAAAGAGATCTGTCATTTAGTCGATGCATTTCCGAAAGAAACATTGCCTGCTGCCGCTGCCTGGGCAGCTCCAAATGAATGCCGCAGATTTCTTGATGGATGTTTAGAATCGTATTGTGGCAGTGAATCTCTGAAATCTAGGTATGTCTGCACAAGCCTTCTGCTTACATCACTGGGTGAAAAGCCTCTGAAAATGTTAGAAGCAATTGGGCAAGAAGTTAGGTCCTTAATTATTATCGGTTTTGAACCACATGCCGATGTCGTTGAAAATCCTTGGGAAAAAATTGTCAATTCCTGTCCAAAACTAGTTGCTCTAGCACTTTATCTAGAGGGAGTTCCAAAACTGGAAACTTTTCCTTTCGACCGCTTAAGCAACCTCACGAGTCTCTTGATTGATCTTCAAGATGTCACATCCTGGAATCCCTTATGCCAGTTGAAGATCCCACCATCTTTAGAATCATTTAAGCTTTCTGGAGAGATCGAAAGTATTATAGAGGCCAATGCATATGAGCTTTTCAGAAATTTGCCTGCTAAAGGTGTCATTCTCGATCTCGATTTTGAATCAGATAAAAAAGTTGAGCCATCTGGGATCCTGAGCGGTCTTTGGAATATGTGGGGAAGCGATCCGATTCAAGCCATTTTTTCAAATTTAAACCATTGTACTGACCTCTCGCTTGGAAGGAAAAGTGCAGGTGGTCTAAATTATGTTGCTAAAAATATTCCTCATCTTAAGAGCTTAAAAGTCGTATATGAAAATCATTATCCAACAATTGAAGAAATACAGACTCTATTGGCTAGATCGACCGATCTACAAACATGTGGATTTGAAATTACGTTATTTGGCAAAAACCCAGCTGTAGAGGAACTCGGTAGCTACTTAGAGGCTTTAAATAATCTGAGAAATTGTAATCTAAAAATCAATCTCGGTGGAGCATATGATAAAAAATTGGACAATCAAATCCCCGAAAGGTCTCAGCAAGATGGTTTACCGATGATTTCCTTTAGGTTTAATTCTTATTTACTATGACTCTAGCACATAGTTGAAGATCAGCGGCGCGACGATTGTCGCATCCGATTCGATGACGAAGCTTGGAGTGTCGACCCCCAATTTGCCCCAGGTGATCTTCTCGTTGGGGACGGCCCCGCTGTAGGAGCCGAAGGAGGTGGTGCTGTCGCTGATTTGGCAGAAATAGCTCCAGAGGGGCGCCTCTTCGTGCATGTCTTTGTTGATCAGGGGGACGACGCAGATGGGGAAGTCACCCGAAATACCGCCCGCGACTTGGAAAAACCCTACCGGGGCATCGGCGGAAATCTTTTTATACCAGTCGATGACCGCGGCCATGAGTTCGAGCCCCGATTTCACCGTATCAAAGCGCTTGAGATCTTTTTTGACTACGTAGGAAACAAAGCAGTTGCCTGTCGTAGAATCTTCCCAGCCAGGGACAAAGATGGGGAGGTTTTTCTCATAGGCAGCGAGGAGCCATGAATTTTTCGGATCGGTCTCGTAGTGGGGCTCGAGCTCTTTTGTCGCAAGCAATTGATAGAGATATTCGTAGGGGAAGCAGCGCTTATTTTCTGCTTCAGCATTTTTCCAAAGTTGAAGCAATTTTTTTTCAAAGCGGCGCATCGCCTCCTCTTCTGGAATGCAGGTATCGGTCACGCGGGGCATGCACTGGTCATGGAGGGCGAGCTCTTCTTCTTTGGTGAGGGAGCGGTAGTTGGGAAGGCGGCGGTAGTGGGTATGGGCGATCAGGTTGTAGAGATCCTCTTCGAGGTTGGCCCCGGTGCAGCAGATCGCATGCACTTTGTCTTGCCGGATCATTTCGGCCAAAGAGATGCCCAGCTCAGCGGTGCTCATCGCGCCACCGAGGGTCACGAGCATTTTTCCACCCGATTTCAGATGGCTGGCCCATCCTTCAGCTGCTGCGACACAGGTAGCAGCGTTGAAGTGTTTGTAGTTCTTTTGCATGAATTTTTTAATGCTCATAGCGGGCCTTCAAATAAGTATGACTGTTGAGAGCTTGTTTAAAATGCTTTTTTAATTTCGCCGAGTCTTTTTTCGAGATGTTTCGTTTTGCGGAGATCCGATCGATCAACGCCTGGGGATCACATTGGATCGAGCGGAGCATCTCTTTGATGTTGTCGCTCGAAATTTCATTGGTGATTTCCCACTCGCCGTTTTGGTTGAGATCAATGTGGACGGCATTGGTATTGCCAAAGAGATTGTGCCGCGCACCGAGAATTTCTTGATAAGCGCCGGCGAGAAAGACGCCGATGTAATAGGGGCGGGAATCGAGCTTATGCAGAGCGAGAAAATCGGAGGGTTTTTCACTCTGGATGAAGTGGTCGAGCTTGCCATCGCTATCGCATGTAAGGTCGACGATCTTCGCCCGCTGCTTGGCCTCTTCATTGAGGCGGCAGATCGGCAGCACAGGAAAGATTTGGCCGATCGCCCATGAATCGGGCAGCGATTGGAAGATGGAAAAATTGCAGAAATAGAGGTCGTTCTCAGAGGTGCTTAAAATTTCGGCAATTAAAATCGAATGGTGGGCTACCATCGCCCTGCCCGATTCGCTTAAGATTACCGGGTGGGCAATCGAGTGCTTATCGCAGGCCCCGCCGATGATCGAAATGACGTTTTTCGCATATTCTTGGAGCTGATAATTGACCGAAAAATCGGCTGTGGTTCCGGTCCCCTGATAGTCGACGGCAAGTCCTCCGCCAATATCAAAATAGGACAGAGAGGGGCAACTCTTGGCCAGGTGGACATACATATTGGCCGCTTCGTGCAGACCTTTTTGAATGGAGCTGAGGGATGTGATTTGGCTGCCAATATGAAAGTGAAACAGTTTGAGCCAGTTGGTTTTGCCCCATTTCTTTAATTTTTCAACCCCCTTTTCGATCTCATCTATGCTTAATCCAAATTTGGAGTGGTCTCCACCTGACGATTTCCACCTGCCGCTTCCTTGGGCATGCAGCTTCATCCTAAAGCCCACTTCGGGCTCGACTTCATGTTTTGCGGCGATTTTCCGGATGAGGTCTAGTTCATCCGCTTGTTCAACTACGATGATGCACCGATGGCCTAGTTTGCGGCTAAGCAGAGCCAATTCGATATACTCTGCATCTTTAAAGCCATTGCATAAGATCAGCGACCCTTTGACCTGTCGGAAATTGAAGGAGGCCAATAACTCCCCTTTGCTGCCCACTTCGAGGCCGAGGCCATATTTTTTTCCGGCTTTCTGCAGCGTTTCCACAATGTGCTTTTGGGGATTGACTTTGATGGGATAAATCGGTTGGTAGCAGTTGCGGTAGCCACAGGCATTGATCGCCTCTTGGAAGGATGAGCAAATTTTTTCCACCCGATCTTTCAGAATGCCATCGAAGCGGATCAACACCGGCGCTGCAATCCCTTTGCGATCAAGAGCTTGAACAAGATTATAGAGATCTAGCCCCTTCTCTTTTTGACCTGGATAGACAACGATATGCCCCTTTTCATTAATGTCGAAATAATCTCTTCCCCAATTGGCAATTCGATAGATTTTCTTATTTTTAGAAACGTTTTTATTCATATTTATTAATTAACATATAATTACATTTGGTGTATATAAAAATATAAGGACGCATTTTTTATGGAAAATCAGAGCCGCGGGGTAAAAGGAACCTATTTGGGTAGTCAAACCCCACTAGAACTTGCCAAAATCGTCATCCTCCCCATCCCTTTTGACCAAACAGCGACTTATCAGCCAGGGACAGCCAAGGGACCAGCAGCACTCATCGAAGCTTCCCGCAGCCTCGAGTTTTACGATGTTGAAACTAAAGGACAACCCTACAAGAAAGGGATCCATACAGCCAAAGCGATCAAAGCCTCAAATTCGACCAAAATGCTCACTCGCACCTATGAAGCAGCCCACACGTTTTTAAAACAGGGCAAATTTGTGGTCGGGATTGGGGGTGAACATTCGATTACCCCGGCGCTGGTGAAAGCGCATGCCCAAATTTACGATTCGTTCTCGGTGCTTCAATTTGACGCCCATGCCGATCTAATCTCGACCTATGGTGGAAATCCCTTGAGCCACGCCTGTGCCATGGCGCGGGTCAAAGAGATTAAGGAGGTTTCCCACATTGTCTCGGTTGGCATACGGAGTATGTGCGCTGAAGAGGCCCCTCTGCTCGATCTCCCCCACACTTTTTTCGCTCACGCCCTTCAAGATGACTGGGTTGACCGAGTGGTCGAAAGCCTTGGGGAGCGGGTCTATATCACGTTTGATCTCGACGCCTTTGACTGCTCGCTGATGCCCTCAACGGGAACTCCGGAGCCGGGGGGACTATTTTGGGATCAGGCAATGAAGCTGCTAAAGAAGGTGGCCGAAAAGAGACAGATCATCGGGTTTGACGTGATGGAACTTCGCCCGATTAAGGGACTCTGGGCGCCTGACTACGTTGCCGCCAAGCTGGTCTACAAAATACTAGGCTATATCTAATTTCTTCAGACTTAAGGGTTGAATCTCTTGCATCAATGGATCGTCCTTTAATTCCTGTTTGATCACCACGTCGACGAGGCTCTTTAAGTTTAAAATGCCAATTTCATAGATGACCGCTGCGGAGAGGGCAGGGATAAAACAGTTGGTAGTGTAGTCCTTGACCTTTAGTAATAGCTCTTTAATTTCAACCTCATCCGAAGTCCCTTCAATTTCTTGTTTGTAGGGGAAATAGTTCAACTGTTCGATCAGCAGCCTCTGATCCTTCATTTCGAGGGTTTGCAAAAGGAGCTCAACTGCATTGCTATTCATCTCCTCTTCTTCTAGAGAAAGGCCGAGCTTGGCCTGCATAATTGCATCTTCCGGATAAACGAAAGCCAGCAAGAAAAAGCAGCACTCTTGAGAGAGCTCAATTTCGCGACAAAGAAAGTCGTGGAGGATCTTCATCTTTTCAAAATGAAAGGGGATGATCATCTCCTTTAGGAAAAGAATATTTTCGTTTTCGGACTCAAGCAATTTTTGAATCATCTCCTCATCTGTTGCCCGATAGGAGAGCCTCTTTAGCGCTTGCAAAACCGAGGGCATTAATCTCCGATTGGCAGTCGGGAGCAACTTCTCTAAAAATTCGATCGGGTTACCCTCTTTTATAAATCCAAGAATAGTGACCAAATGGATTTGCAAGCGATGAGCAAATCGGTCGAATTCTTTGACAATATAGTCGAGGATCCCTTTTCCAGAAGAACTGAGAGCTTTCATAGCAGAATCATGGACATGGGGAACTTCCAAGTTTTCGATCAGCGCATGATAGAGCCTAGAATCGGATAGATGCATAGACGCCTGCGCAGCTGCGTCGCGCACTTCAAGACTTGCATCTTGGAGAAGATCCAATAGGATCTCAGCCTTGCCGGGAGCGACGACAGGTTTTAACACCTGCGCCACCATGATTCTCTCATCTTCTCTCAGCGATTTAGCTTTCTCTTTGAGCAGGTTGACTGCTTCATTTTTCTCTGCCGGTGAACCATAGCAGAGGAGGGCAATCAGACATGCTTGGACAACTTCCAAATTGGGATCATGCAGATACTGCTTAAACCAAGCAAATTGCTTCAAATCAGCTGTTGCTGCCAGAGCCAAAAGGGCTGCTCCTAAAACAGATGGAATTTTTTCACTTTGACAGAGCGTGCTTAATCGACCCTCAAAACCTTTCATCCGTTTCTGCTCGATTTTATTCAACGAATAGATGCGCACTTGCTCTAGCGGGCTATTTAGCGATTGCTCGAGGAGCTTAACAAACTCAACCGGATCCACATTTTCTATCGTCCCGAGCACGTAGATCGCCTCCTCGGGATAGATACTCTGCAAATGGCTTTTCAGAACATTCAAACTGTCTTTTGTCAACTTGGTAAATTGGGGATTGGAGGTCACCCTCTTGGAGAGCGAATCCATCAGCAAAACTAGATAACCCTTCTTTAATACAAAAAGAACTAAAGCGATTCCAGCAACAGATAATCCGATAATCATCAAGGCCATAACCGATAACGCAATCCCAAAATACTTTTCGACAATGATTAATATGGCACCGATGACTGCGGTAGCTAAAGGGGTGATGATTGTTTCATTTTTAAGTTGCGCCCAGGCTCGCGGTATCGGCCGGAGCGGCTGAAAAAGGAGAAGAGTTGACTGATCGGTGATCGCTTCACGGAAAGTCACATCGAATATGGCTGTAATTGTAATAATCGAAAAACCCATTCCAGCGAAAGATGGAACCAGGTGGATCACCATCACAGCGCTAAGTAAGATAACAAGGCCAAGAGGCCAAAAGATCAACGCCGTGATGAGACCAAAATGGGAAAGGAGCCACGTTGCAATCACAAACCCGGCAAACAAAGCGACGACATCGTAAATTGCAAAAAGAATGCCGAAAAAGACCGCCATTTCATTTTGCGTCGGAAACTTTTTTTGTACAGCAGTGTTAAACAACAGATCAAAAGAGTAGTAGATAAAAAGGGCCAAAATCGTAAATAGGAATACCTGTAGGATGTATTTTTTGTTTTTAAAACTTTTCCAAGAGGCCTTAGATGCGATCACTTCTTCTTCTATCTGGAGCAATTTTCCAGAAGAATTTTTTCTAATCCGAAATTGCATTAAAAAGGCGAAAGTTAAAATCAAAGCGGCAAGCAAAATCAGGTGGTTCGATCCGACGGTTCGCACCAGAAAATCCATCCCGAACCCTATCAGAACGCCACCCGTAGCAATCCCCCCAAACAATACTCCATAAATCCGTTTACTTTGTTGAAATGTGAACAGTTGATTAATCAAAAGCATCGTGATGCTGATGATCAGCGAGCCAATCAACATAGCCCAGATGAGGAGCGAGATAAAAATGATCGGAGTAGAAAAAGTCTGTAGTAATCCCCAGAAGAGATACAAAGAGGCGGAAAAAATCGCGATGGGGATTGCTAAAACATAAAAAACAGAAGCCCTTCTTTCTAAATAACCAAACGCAATGCCCACTAGAAATGTCGCAACCCCTGCAGCGACATAGATCTGGGGAAGGAAAGAGCTGCTGTAGCGGCTTAAAAACATCGCCAGAGGGATACTGAATAAGATATTTTGAGCGGCTCCGATGCAAATTGCAAAGATAAAGGAAAGGAAGACAATTTTTGCTTCCCTAGGCCTTACCCGGATGAATTTGAGCAGTTTAGACTTATTCATGTGAATCGAGAGCTTTATTTAAATCACCCGCAATCGAACGGGTCCGTTGGCAAAGAACCTGGATAATCCCCTTAGCGAGCTCAATCTGCATCTCCATCAAATCGTAGAGCGCCATGCTATTGATTTTTAATAGAAAGGTCTCATCAAGAGCAGTCACCGAAGCGATCCTCTTTTCTGGAGAAAGGGCTGCCAGCTCCCCAAAGACCTCATGCGGCCCCAATTCCTTCAAAAGGCGCTCCTCATCATGTACTTTGACTTTCCCCTCAACAATCATGAACATCTCCGTGCCAAGGGCCCCTTTCTGAATGATGAGTTCTCCCGGTTTTACTAGTTGCTCCTCGAGGATCGAAGCGATCGAGACTAAAATTTCATCTTTCACATATTTGAAGAGGGGCATCGATTTGAGAAAAAGCATTTTTTCAAAGGTGTCCATAAGATGGTGTTATAAATATTTTTTCACTGCCAGTCAATAGAATATTCGGTTATTCTTATCCCTATGCAATTAAAGGAACACCTCAACCCACAGCAACTTAAGGCCGCTGAGCACATGGAAGGGCCGATGCTGGTCATTGCCGGCGCTGGCTCGGGCAAAACCCGGATCGTCACCTACCGGATCGCCCATCTGATCAGCCTCGGCGTCCCCTCATCCGAAATCCTCGCCGTCACATTCACCAATAAAGCAGCAGCCGAGATGCGGCAGCGAATCCAAAAGCTCTCAGATACCTCGATCCTCGCCTGTACATTCCACAGTCTGGGGGCCCGCATTTTGCGCGAGTCGATCACCCCGCTCGGCTATAAGAGCCACTTTGCCATTTTTGACGAAGACGATAGCGACAAAGTGTTGAAAGAGTGCATGGAAGAAAAGCAGATCAAAGACGAAAAAGGGCTTCAAAAGAGCTTTCGGATGGGGATTTCGCACGCCAAAAACAACATGCAGGAGCCTGATGACCCCCTCCTCAATGAGATCTACACCCTCTATCAGCAAAAACTCAAAACCTACAATGCCCTCGACTTTGACGACTTGCTCTATCTAACCGTCAAACTTTTTCAGCAAGAGCCCGAGATTTTGCTCCGGTATCAAAACCAGTGGAACTTCATTTTGGTCGATGAGTATCAAGATACCAATCAAGCCCAATACAACCTCCTCAAACTCCTCTCCGCCCGCCACCACAACGTCTTTGCTGTCGGCGATCCAGATCAATCGATCTACTCGTGGCGCGGAGCCAATATCAACAACATCCTCAACTTTGAGCACGATTACCCCGGCGCCCAAATCGTCAATCTCGAGCAAAACTACCGGAGCACCAACCACATCCTGAAGGCAGCTAATGCCCTGATTGAAAACAACGAAAGCCGCTATGAGAAAAACCTGTGGAGCGACCGGGGCGATGGAGAAAAAGTGGGCTTTTGCCTCTGCGAATCTGACCGCGATGAGGTCAACTTCGTCTTAGAGCGCATCTACTACCACCATTTCAAGCAAAACATCCCCTTAAGCAGCTGCGTCATCTTCTATCGGACCCACTTTCAATCGCGCGTCTTCGAAGATGCCCTTCTCAAAGAAAAACTCCCCTACATCATCGTCGGCGGCATCTCCTTCTACATGCGACGAGAAATCAAAGATCTGCTCGCCTTGCTGCGGGTCGCCTATGAAGGAAACGACTTCCTCTCCTTTTCCCGAACCATCAACATCCCTAAAAGAGGGATTGGCCCGGCTGCTCTGGCCAAAATCCGCCTCAATGCGAGTGGCGACCTCATCCAAGCCTGCAAGAGCGATCTGAAACTGTCTGTCCGCCAATCTGAAGGACTCCGAAGCTATGTCGAGCTGATTGAAGCGATCCGCCATATGATCCACACAGGCGCCCCGATCCACGAGATGATCGAAGAGGCGATCGACCGGATGGGCTACTACGACTACCTGCAAGAAGATCCCGAAACAGCCGATGAGCGGCAAGAAAACGTCGAAGAGCTGATCACCAAAGCGGTCGAATGGGAAGAGGAAAACCCCGGCGCCGGGTTGTCTGCCTTTTTGGAAGAGCTCTTTCTCAAAGGGAGCCCCGATCAAACCCACGAAGCCGACCCCCTCCGCCTGATGACCATCCACAACGGCAAAGGGCTCGAGTTTGATATCACCTTCCTAGTCGGAATGGAAGAGGAGATCTTCCCCCATGTCAATGCGCTCGGCAATTTCGAGGCCCTCGAAGAGGAGCGGCGCCTGGCTTACGTCGGGATGACCCGCGCCAAAAATAGCCTCTACCTCACCGCAGCCAAAAGCCGTTTCCTCTGGGGATCGCTCCGCACGATGCAGCCATCCCGCTTCCTCTCCGAGATCCCACAAGAGCACATAAAAAAATACCACACCGAGAGCTTCTCCGCCTATGAACTTGACGAAGCGCCCACCTCCCATCAGATCGGAGACCTAGTCCACCACAAAGATTTTGGCAAAGGGATCGTCCAGAGAGTCTATAACACCTCCCTCGGCCTCACCTACGACGTCCTCTTCACTGAGAACGATGAGACCCGCAGCCTAGTGGCTAAGTACGCAAAGCTGGCGAAACTTTAGAAATTCCTTGTAGACCTGACCTACCGGCACAAAATATTGCCATTTTTTATCGCGCCAACGCAGCCCCTTCAAATTGGGGATCCAAGTGGGCGGCACGATGACCCTCCCCTCAGCCCACGCCGGCCGCCAAAAATTCGCGACCATCTGCGAGCGGCAAATCGTCAGCGTCGGCACCAGAGCACACGAAGCCAAATGGCCAACTCCTGAGTCATTGCCAATCATCGCCCCCGACTCTGCGACAAAATGGGTGAGCGCCACCAAGTCTTTAAAATAGGGGGCGTCGACCGATGGCCAAGTCTGCCTTTCTTCCGCAGTCAAAATGAAGACCGGCTCCAAACCTTGGCCGCGCAATTTTTCGCCTAAGCTTAAGAATTGCTTTTGAGTCCAGTTTTTCCCCGCCCGCGAACTGGTTGGATGAATGATGACACGCTCTGGATATTTCCTCTTTTCAATGTGGGGAGGTAATTCGATCCCGTTTGTCCGGACAGCGGCTCCGAGGATGCGGTGACAATAGTTAACCAGATTATCGACAAATGGCAGATTCCCATCGAAGCGCCCCTGCTCCCAAAATGGATAATCGCAATTCGGCGTCGCAATCGGATTGAGCACCGTCGTTTTCTCCGGAAAATGGGTGAGGGCATAGTCGATCAAAGTGAGCATCCACTCTTTTTTCTCATAGATGAAAAATAGACGGTCGTAGTGGCTTAGGAATTCTATTCCCTGAGCCCGCGGCAAAAGGGAGAGGTTCGGGAAGAGAGGCGCCATCTGCGGCAATAAAGGATGGAAAGTGTCGACCTGGTGCCCAGAGCGGACTAGGTTGTTTGAGAGGACCGCGGCGATGAGCCCATCACCTAAGCCAATGCACGGAAACACTGCACATTTCATAATTGTAAAGCGGCTTTACTTGAATAGTATAGGGGAGGGACAAATTAAACGCAAAGGTGCAAAGACGCAAAAAAAATTATTCTTTTTTTGTCTTTTGCTCATTCTCAGGATGGAAGACTCTAATGACTGTAGTCGATAGGTTAAAAAGTGTAGTCCGTTTTTGTTTATCATCTAATATTGCAAGTAATCTCGAACAGAAAAGGTTGATTTGCGCAGTAGATTTCTCTCTGAGAACAAATCGTAATATTTCTGCTGTATAATCGGCCCAAGAATCAAAGGTATCTCTAACTAACAAATTGGTGAGTTTATTGTTACTGAACTCGCTGGTACCCATTTTGAATAGGAGTCTTTCGAGAAACAAACCAATAGTTTTCCCTTCTTTGGGAATCGGGTTAACGTAAGTTTCATCTTTCATGAGATCAAGATGAGGAAGATCAACATCCAATTGAGACAATAGCCTAACCCACAAGTCATTAAACTGCGTTTTGCAATTATGAACCTCCTTATAAAGTTTACGAAATTCTCTCACCTTTTCAGGATAAGTGTGCTCTACCTTTTTCCATTCGCCATCATCCAAGATACGCATCACGCAACCTTCAGCATCATCCGTTTCTCCCATGCTTGCTTTACTTTCAATTGAGAAAAGGTTCGGAGATAAAAGGCATTGTATGAAAATATAATCAACTTCACCGATCCATGTTTTGCGCAGCTTATAACATTCCCCTGGGTTGCCACGATAAGGAGAATAGATTTTTGGGTTGGCCTTACAATCTTTTGCAATCATGTCGACCAATTTTCCCGCCGTGATGGGATCATCGTGTATCGAGTCAATGATCTTCATGATGACCGAAAAGGGAGCTTCCTCAAATGTCTTGCGAAAATTGTCTTCTGTGACGAAGGCACTGAGATCTGCTGATGCAGCTACAGCCTCTTTCCTCCAAATGAGTGAGGCGAGCAATGAAAAGGATTTGCGGACGATAAAAGAGGTGAAGACCCAGAGCACCCATCCACCCGTCTTTCCGACTGAAATGAGCACATCCACATTGGTCCTCTGCCGAGGCGGGGGAGCTGCTGAGGTATTTGGCGTTGGGGTAACCGTATTGGCTGAAGCTATTTTTTGTATTTCCATCTTTGCCTCCTAGAAAAGGAAGAAAAGATTTTACTGCTTAATGATCATTTTTTGAAATAAGAATCGTGCAGCAGCTTCCACCTTAAGGAATGCTGCTTCTTCAAAAATTTCTCAAGCTTCTTCTTAGGCAAAAAGGCAAATTGGAAAATTTCCCGATCGGTCAAACAGATCGCTGCGGCCCACTGTTTCTTTGGATTTTTTAGGTAGCCTTTCATCCGCTTCAGAGCCACTGCAAGTGTCAGATGCAATAAAGAGAGGCGAACGAGTAGAAGAGCAAAAAAGATAAAGGGCACATAAGCCCAGAATGGGGAGATTTCAGGATGAAACAGACGGGCCACCTCAATTCCAAAGGGAATCAAAAGGAGAATGATGAAGAGGTATGCTTCCCAGGGGCGTTGAAAAATGGGGCCGAAGATTCTCCTCCAGCTATGGGGCGAGGTTTTATAGGCAAAGAACTCTTCGAAAATGGGCTCGTCAAACTGCATCCGGGCCGCGTGGACCGCTTCGTGGGCGAGCACCTCCTCCCGTCGGTAAAGCTTGTGGAGTGAGCCGGTCTCAAATTTTTCTTTTAGCTGAATCACCGGAATGCGCAGATCATTGCGGGTCGAAATCCAAGTGGCTGCCCCTTGGAAAAAAGAGAGGCGGGCATTGCTATAATAGGCGACGATCCAATCGGGGGAAAAACCAAAGAGGCTCCCTGTTGTTTCGCGGGCGGCAACCCAATCCCCATCGGTCAGGTAGCGATCGATATCCTCGGGGGGATAAGAAAAAAATTGATTGAGCGCCTTGGTTCGGGCAAAAAATTGCTTTTCTTCCTCTTTAGGACCTGGGATCAAACCCTTCTCGATGAACATGAGTTTTATCCTAACAGAAAATATTTTTTTCTTTCATAAAATGATCAAAAATGCCAAAACTATCTGGCATGGCAAAGAAGCTCATCATTGTCGAGTCACCGACAAAAATTAAAACTTTGCAAAAATTTCTCGGCTCTGGCTACACCTTTGCCTCTTCGATCGGCCATATCCGCGATCTGCCGCAAAAAGGATTTGGGATCGATGTCGAAAATGACTTCGAACCCGAATATGCGACCCTCCCTGATAAAAAAGAAGTGATCGAGAAGCTCAAAAAGGCTGCGAAAGAGGCCGATGTAGTCTATCCTCTCTCCCGATCCTGATCGGGAAGGGGAGGCGATTGCCTGGCACATTGCAGCCATTCTGCCAAAAGGGACCAAATTCAAACGGGTCACCTTTCAATGCTATTCACCAAAGACGTAGTCACTGAAGCTCTCAAACACCCAAGCGGAGATCGACCAAGCGCTCGTCGACGCGCAGCAGGCCCGCCGTCTTCTCGACAGGATCGTCGGTTATAAAATTTCTCCCATTCTCACTCGACGTGTGCAAGGGGCCCGCGATGGAGGTCTTTCAGCTGGTCGAGTGCAATCGGTTGCGCTCAAACTGGTCGTCGATCGGGAAAAAGAGATCAAGGCATTTGTCCCCGTCGAGTATTGGAATATCGGAACAGATGCTGCAGACGAAAAAAGAGGAGCCCCCTTTCTTAGCCTCCCTCTACTAGTGTCGACAGTCTTCGAGTTGAAAAAGTCGAAGTCGAAGGGAAAAAAGGGTACACGATCCCAAATAAAACGACAGCCGATGAGATCGTCACCCGCTTGAAAAAAGCCAGCTACAAAATCGACTCGATCGATAAGAAAGAGAAAAAGCGGTAATGCCATCCCCCCTTTCATCACCTCGACACTGCAACAAGAAGCCAGCCGTCATTACGGTTTTTCCGCAGCTCGTACGATGAATATCGCCCAAGGCCTCTACGAAGGGATCGATTTAGGCAAAGAGGGAGCTGAAGGACTGATCACCTACATGCGTACCGATTCTGTCCGTGTCGACATGGAAGCGATCAATGCGGCCCGCGGCTTCATCAAAAAAACATTCGGCCAAGACTATCTGCCTGAAAAACCCAATTTCTACGCCACCAAAAAAAGCACCCAGGATGCGCACGAAGCGATTCGTCCAACCAACTTAAGCCACCCGCCTGAATCGATTAAAAACTACCTCACCCTCGATCAATACAAACTCTATCTGCTCATCTGGCGCCGCTTCATCGCCTCGCAAATGACCCCCGCCATTTACGACACTATCTCATGCGACATCGAAACAGATCAAAAAATTGTGCTGCGCGCCACCGGCTCGACCATCAAATTTTCAGGCTTCCTCGCCGTTTACGAAGAGAAATTTGACCAAACTGAGACCGAAGAGGGGGAAAAAGAAGAGCAAGATAAACTGCTCCCCTTCCTCACAGTTGGACAATCGCTCACCCTCAAAAAGGTGACGAGCGAACAGGCCTTCACCCGCCCCCCTCCTCGCTTTACCGAGGCATCGCTTGTCAAAGAGCTCGAAAAACTCGGCATCGGCCGCCCATCGACTTATGCGGCGATCATGAACAAGATCCAGAGCCGCGACTACACCACCAAAGAGAAAGGGACCCTCATCCCCACCGAACTTGGAATGGTGATCGCCCAGATGCTCGATACCAGCTTCCAAATGATCATGGATATTGGCTTTACCGCCGCGATGGAAGATGAACTCGAGCGAGTTGCTGAAAACCAAAAGAATTGGAAAGAGCTGATCCGGGAGTTCTGGGCCCATTTTATCCCTTCGGTCGAAGCTGCTGAAAAAGAGGCCTTCGTCCCCAAAGAGACCACCGATATCGACTGCCCCAAGTGCGGCAAAAAACTGCAAAAAATTTGGTCGCGCCGCAAGTATTTTTACGGCTGCAGCGGTTATCCCGAGTGTGACTTCACTGCCCCGATCGAGGCCCTCACCTTCAACAAAGAAGACTACGCACCCAATTTCGATTGGGAACAAAAGTGCTCAAAGTGTGGCAGCGACATGCAGCTGCGCTTCGGGAAATTTGGCCCCTTCCTCGGCTGCAGCAAATATCCCGACTGCAACGGAATCGTCAATATCCCCAAAAAGGATGAGCCCCCTGCCGAAGAGATGCCCACCTGTCCCGCCCAAGGTTGCGATGGCCGGATGGTCTCCCGCCGCTCCCGCTTTGGCAAAGTCTTTTTCTCCTGCTCCAATTTCCCCGATTGCGATGTGATCGTCAACGATCTCGACAAACTCGACGAGAAGTATCCTGACCATCCCAAAACAGCCTACATCAAGAAAAAAGGGGCCAAGAAAAAGGGCGCAGCTAAAAAAGGTGCTAAGGTTGCAGCTAAAAAGGGGAAAAAGAAAGCCGCGACAAAGAAATCAGGCCAACCCAAAAAAACCCTCTCCAAAGATCTGGCAGCCGTTACCGGCGAGACCGAGCTCTCCCGTCCCGAAGTCGTAAAAAAGATGTGGGAATATATCAAAAAGCACGATCTGCAAGATCCGAAAAACAAGCGGATTATCAACCCCGATGCCAAACTGGCCAAAGTGATCGGCAAAAAACCGGTCGACATGATGAAATTATCCGGGCTCCTCGGCGAGCACCTATCTTAAAGATTGAATTTTAAGTTATGAAGGATCACTCTTCGACAAGGCATTAACGCCTTTACCAATGGAGAATATAATGAAAAAAT
Source organism: uncultured Verrucomicrobiae bacterium (assembly GCA_963806855.1). Lineage (GTDB taxonomy): Bacteria > Chlamydiota > Chlamydiia > Chlamydiales > Rhabdochlamydiaceae > Sacchariniichlamydia. The sequence goes on from CAWDYW010000001.1 coordinate 69,384, forward strand.
TAGTTCTGTTTGTATGCGTTCTTTCAACAAGTTTCCTCATGGCAGGAGATGGTTGCGGATGTGGCAAGAAAAAGCCAGCACCTAAGCATGAGTCGGATAATGATTCTACTTGTGTCAGCAATCCAGTACACCCAACTCCAGCAGAGCAACCTGCTCCCGCTGTAACTCCAACAGCAACAGAAATTACTGCAACTGCAGTTACACCTGCTACAGAGTCTTAAAAAACTCTGCAATCTCGTGCTTAAAGCGCTCTTTCGAGAACCTCTGAGCATGGGATTGAATGAATTTAGGATCAAATTCAAATCTCTCAAAACGATCGATCGCATCCATTAAACTAGAGAGCGTCTGCTCAGAGAAGAAAAGCCCTGTCACTCCATCCTTAACCGTCTCTAAGGCTCCACCTCGGCCATACGCAATCACAGGAACACCAGCTGCCTGCGCCTCTACCACTGCAATGCCAAAATCCTCTTCGGCTGCAAATAGAAACGCTTTCGCCTTGGAAATAATGTCGCGCAATTGTTCGTGGGGTAGATGGCCCAGAAATTCAATATTTGGAGTTGCGATTGCCTTGAGTTTTTTCATTTCAGGCCCATCGCCGACAATGAGGAGTTTTTTTTGCGGAAAAGCTCGAATGAGTAGGTCGACCCTTTTATAGGGAACGAGTCTGCTGCAGGTGACAAAATAGTCTTCCCGCTTTGCTGAAGGAGCAAATAGATGAGTATCGACAGGAGGATAAATGACCGTTGCATCCCGTTCATAATTTTTTTTGATCCGCTCAGCGACAAACTGGGAATTGGCGATGAAATGAGTAACGGACGCAGCTGTTTTCCGATCCCACTGACGCAACTTTTTCAAAATGGGCGCCGCAGCGAATCTCTTCAAGGGATGAAGCGTTTTTAAATGGAAATCTGATTCATCCCAAGCGTAGCGCATTGGAGTGTGGCAATAACAAATGTGTTTCTGTCCGGGACGGATCTTCACTGCTTTGGCGACAGAATGAGATGATGAGAGGATCAGATCATACTCGGCAAGATCAAAACTCCGAATCGCCAGAGGAAAGAGGGGCAAAAGGTCGGGGTAATAGCGGCGTACATAGGGGAAAAGCTGCAAAAATGTTGTCTCAACTTGCCGATCCGCGAAGATTTTCTTATTCCAGATCAGAGTATGAATCGGCCCATCGAAGAGCTCGCACAGGGCCGCAAGTACTTTTTCCGCTCCTCCAATCCCAACCAACCAATCATGCACCAGCGCGGTTTTCATCACCCCTTCCTTGTAGATAAGTAAAAAGGGCGATCATGGGGATCAGCCAGTACTGGTAATAGAGCAGGTTGTTGAACTGGCTAGTGAAAAAAATAGAGATCGCAAGGTAAACGTAAAGCCAAGAAAAAAGGGGGTGAGGACGGCTTTTAAAAGCGCGAATGGACCAAAGGAGTCCACATAGCAAAAAGATCAGGCAAGGGATGAGGCCAAAATTGACCAAAGTGGAGAGGCTCGAGGAGTCGAGAGAAAGGATGGCGGTCTCGTTTTGGAGCAAAAGCGAGAGGTAATTATAGCCGGTACCAAAAAAGGGATAATGCCAGAAAATGGTTAACCCTTGTTGAAAGGTAAAGAGGCGCGCTAAGGCGGAAGGATCCTCCCCGACATGTAAAAGGCGGTTGAAAAAGTAGAGACATTCCTTGGAATAGACGATGAGCATTCCAACGAGCAGTGCAATAAACAGTAGATGGCTCCACTGGATCGATTTTTGTCTAATTGACTGCACAATCCCCATCATCATCAAAAGCAACATACAGGTAGCGATTCCACTTCGGGAAAAGGTGACTAGGATGCTGCACAGAAAAAGAAAAAACAAAATTTGATGCCCCATCCGCTTTTCTTTTAGTGTCCAAATTAAAATGAGCGGAATGCAGGCGATCGCGCTGTAGTAGTTGGGATCGAAAAAAGTTGAAATAAAGCGACGTTGATGGGGATCGCCAAAAAAGCGAATTCCATAATTTTGAAGCAACTGGAAGAACAGATGGGCCCTTGGGAAAAATATAAAGATCGCAATCCCCAAAAACAAAATCACCGTGAAGAGTTTGATTAAATAGGCCATACACTGATCGCAGTTGTCGCCAAATTTCTTTTTCAGAACATCGCCTAAGGCCACACCGGTTCCAATCATCGCGATCAACTTAAAGCTATAAAGAACACTGGCTAAATCGAGCCCATGCAAGAGCGTTCCATACATCGAAGAAGTGAGAATAGCGACAGCGAGCAACTGGCTTTTGCGTAACTTTGAAAAATAGAGCGGCAGCGCCAATGTGTACAGTGCCACTTCAACCACCGACAAATGACTGGGAAAGGGATAGAGAGGAAAAAGTCGAAAAAAATTCCCGCCGATTAAAAATAGCGCAAAACAAAAGAGGAGCAAATTGGAATAAATTAAGCGTTGCTTTCCGACGTGAAAAAGAACTATATGTGACATATCACGCAGTCTAGCGAAGAGAGCATTTTTTCCGATGAAAATTATTGTATTAGCCGGCGGCAGTGGAAAGCGATTATGGCCCTTAGAGCATCCTCCCAAACAATTTTCCTATTTTATCGGTGCTGAGACTCTATTTCAAAAAACGTTGCGACGCTTTCTCAAGGCCTATCCCCCGGAAGACTTTGTCATTGTCACAGGAGCCCCTTTTTTGCACTTAGCGCAAGCTCAAGCAAAAGAGGTGCATGAGTCTCTGGAAAATCGAATCATCGCAGAAAATGAGGCTAGAAACACCGCTCCAGCGATTTTGTATGCGCTTGAGTGGCTACAGCAGCGTGGAGAATTAACGGAAACTTTCTTAGTTACCCCATCTGATCATCTCGTCGCTCCAGAATCCGAATTTTTAAATAAACTGCCCCTAGGTGAGTCTGCAGGTTCTCACGTCCTCTTTGGAATTTTTCCCACCCATCCCCACACAGGTTACGGTTATATCGTGTGCGAGCCGACCCAAGATCTATCACCTGTTTACCGTTTTGTCGAAAAACCTCCTCTCGAGCTCGCTCAAACCCTATTGGAGAATGGAAATTGTCTTTGGAATATGGGCGTTTTCATCTTCCAAACCAAACCATTTTTGGAGCAAATACAGACCTCAGAACCGCTGTCGATCGACTACGCTCTCTTAGAATCCTCTCAAAACCTCAAAGTGATTCCGCTCCATCTCTCCTGGTCCGATGTGGGCTCTTGGGATAGTGTCTATGAGGTTTTTCACAAAGATGAGGATCGAAATGTGCTCATCGGCGATGTATCAACAATAAATAGCAAAAATTGCCTCATTCGGGGCCGGGTAAGGCCGATTGCAGCAATCGATCTGGAAGATTTGATCATTGTCGATGGAGAAGAGGGTCTACTCATTGCAAAGCGTGGCTCTGCTGAAAAAGTCCGCAACTTTCAAAAACCTGCAGATGTTTTTCAGCAGCCTGGCGCCAAGTAAACGAGGGCCGCTCTTTTTTTCCCGCTCTAATCAATTCTTCGCGAACTTTCGGCAATTGTTTTATTTGCTCGCAAAGCTGCTCTTTACTGCGCGGATCAAAATAGAGAGCCGCATCGCCACACGCCTCCGGGATGCTCGCCGCATTTGAAGCGATAACGGGACAGCCCAAATGCATCGCCTCTAGTGGAGGAAGCCCCCACCCTTCGTAAAGAGAGGGGAAGAGTAGAGCTTCTGCATTGAGGTAAAGCCAGACTAATTCTCCTGCAGAGACCGGATTAGAGGGGCCCACTTCGACTAAATAAATTCCGGCTTCAATCAATAGTTTTCTGTTTTTGTGTGGTTTGCCATTGCCTACATAGAGAAAAAATCGATCGGGCACTCCGGCAACCGGCACCGGGACCACATCGGAGAAATGGTCGCAGCCCGAATGGATTACGGTGATTTTTTCGGCGCTTTCGGGGAAATGATGGATCAGCCTTGCTCGAGAAAAATGGGAAACGGTAATCAGCCGATCGGCCTTGGCAATCGCCTGTCGCAAAACCGTTTTGAGATAAAGTCTCTTTGCCAAGGTCTGCGGATGATCGAGGTGGAAAAGGTCGTGAATCGTCACGACTCGGGCTGCTGCTCTGATAGGCAAAAGGGGCGCATTGAAATGGGGGGCCCAGTAGAGATCGGAGGCAGGGATCTTCAGAGGCAATTCGAATTGCTCTCGGATTGAATAGATGGGCGAGGAGATCTCGATCTGGTTGACAGTCAAATAGGGCAGCAGCTGGGAGATATACGTCCCAATGCCCCCCATGTTTTTCATCCGCGTGTCTACTACGATCTTCATATTTGTAAAGCCGCTTTACTATCCGATATGATCATTCCTTTCTCCATGGTCAGCACCCTTGAGCATAGTGAATTCACCATCTCTATCTGATGACTGACGAAAATCACTGTTCGTCCCTCTTTGGCGATCGTTTCCATTTTCTTCAAACATTTCATTTGAAATTCTTGATCTCCGACCGCCAGGATCTCATCGACAATTAATATTTCATTCCGCAAATAGGCCATCACTGAAAAAGCAAGGCGTAAAAACATCCCATTGGAATAGCGCTTTACCGGCACATCCAAGAACTCTTCCACCCCTGAAAAGGAGATAATCTCGTCGAAATGGCTCTTCACCTCTCGCCGATTCATCCCCAAGATTGCCCCAGCGAGAAAAATATTTTCGCGGCCGGTCAAATCGATATGAAAGCCTGTCCCCACTTCGAGCAGCGCCCCAACGCGGCCACACAGTTCGATTCTCCCTGTCGTGGGCCAAGTGACCCGGGCGAGGAGTTTGAGCAGCGTGCTTTTGCCCGAGCCATTGGGACCGATAATCCCTACCGTCTCTCCCGCCTCGATCTCCAAGTCGATTTCTCTCAGGGCCCAAAATTCCTCGCGGCTTAAGCGGGCTCCCTTCAGCATGCTGCATCAGATCGTCGCTCAATTGTCGATTGGAAAATTCCTGGACCTTTTCGATCTGATATTTTTTCCCGAGATTGATCGTTCGTATCGCTTTCATCAGATAATATCGGCAAAGTGGTGTTCAATTTTTCTAAACACAATCGTCCCCACTGCAAGTAGCATCAGACTCGCAACCATCGCAATCCAGAAGGAATGCATCGGGAATGGAGATTGGCCGAGGCAAGCCCATCGAAAAGCATCGATGATGCCAACCATCGGGTTGAGACAATAGATCGTTTGAAATGGCGCTGGGATTATTTTCGCAGAATAGACGAGTGGCGAGGCATACATCCACAGCTGCAGCAGAAAGGGGACAATGTGCTTAAAGTCACGATAGTAGACGCACAGCGAAGAGAAAAGCAGATTGATGCCAGAAGAAAAAACAAATAGAAGCGCGATGCAAACAGGAAGAAAGAATAGATTTGTCGAGAGAGCATAGTGCTGCTGCACCATCAAGATCAGCAACATAGCCAAAGCAATTGCCAGATCGAGCACAACGCCAAAGGTTGCTGAGAGGGGGATAAAGATGCGGGGAAAATAGACTTTCGTAATCAGGCGAGAGTCGTTGATCAAGCTTGGATTCGCTCTCTGAAGCGCTTGAGAGAAGATCATCCAGGGAATTAGTCCACAAAAAGCAAACAGGATATAAGGATACCCTTCGCTCGGCAACTGCATCACATTTCCAAAAAGGGCGGTCAGCAGAATGGCAGTCAAAAGGGGCTGCAGAACCACCCACGCGACGCCAAAAAAGGTCTGCTTATAGCGCAATTTGATGTCGCGCACCATCAGCATACATAAGACCCATCGGAACTGGGCTAGCTCAGCAAAATCAATTTTAATCCAGGGTCTGTGGGCATCTATAAGAATCTTCTTCACAGACTCACTATATATAGAGTTGTATTTTTACCCAGATTTTCCTATACTATTTGCCATTCAAAAAACCATGGAGGTAAAAAAATGGAAATAGGTGCAGTTCGTCAAGAAAGTATGTTTACAACAGCTCTTCCCTATGGGCTAGGGATGCTCGGACTTGGCGTTGTCGGAGCCATTACGGCTGTTGCTGCGACATCGACAATCGGTTTGATCATGGGGATCGCTTTGGGGATTCTTGGAGGCTATGGCTTCTTGGGTGTTATCTCTTGCGCTTGGACAAGCCGAGATTCACTCGAATTTAACCAAAATATTTGGAAGCACATTGCTACAGCTGCCGGAACAGGCCTTTCAGAAATCATCGTCATGGTGGTCAAAGCGGTTGTCCTTGAGTTGATTTTTGGACGCAAACGTGCATAACGATTAGAGGTCGTCTTCCAACAATTCTAATCTCTGATATTGCTGCAGCTCATCTCTGAAATGGGCTGCATCTTCGAAGCGGAGCTCTGTTGTAAGTTGCCTCTTCACGTTTAAGCTGAACTTGTCTATGCTTTGTACTTATTCACCAAACCTGGAGGTTTAAAAAATGGAAATAGGCACAGTTCCTCAAGAAAGTATATTCGATACTGCACTTTGCCATGGTATACCGGCAGTTATAGTTGGATCTGTAGGAGCGGTTATTACTGCTGTTGCAGTTTCACCAGTAGAATTAATCGTTGGAATAGCTTTAGGCATTTTGGGAGCATTTAGCTTCGTCGGAGTTCTCACTTGTTCTCTCGCTAACCGAAAAGTCGAAGATTTTAACCAAAATATTTGGAAGCATATCGCAACACATATTGGGATAGGAATCTCTTTTATCGCTTTTATTATAACAGCATCCTCTATAGGAAAAGCATCGCTCCTTTTATTCAAACCGATTTAGTGAATCCAAATTACAAATTGTCTTCCAACAATTCTAATCTCTGATATTGCTGCAGCTCATCTCTGAAATGGGCTGCATCTTCGAAGCGGAGCTCTTTCGCCGCTCTTTTCATTTCGATTTCCAGTTCTCTGATCTTCTCGGCCACATCGGCTTTACTGAGATAGCTGGGCCCTTCTCCTTCTGCAGCGCGAGAGGTCGGTTCGATCTCTCCGAAGGTCTCTAGGAGGGTTTCGAGCTTTGCCCGTTTCACCGATTGGGGGATAATCCCATGCTGGGCGTTGTAGGCCTCTTGGACCAGCCGCCGCTCTTTGGTGATCTCCACGGCCCGATTGATCGATTTGGTCGCTCTATCGGCATACATGATGACTCGCCCCTCGAGGTTGCGGGCGGCCCGTCCACAGGTCTGGATGAGGGCTGTTTCACTGCGCAAAAATCCCTCTTTGTCGGCATCGAGAATCGCGACGAGCGATACTTCGGGAAGATCAAGCCCTTCGCGCAAGAGGTTAATTCCGACGAGGACATCGAAGAGTCCTTTGCGCAAGTCGCTCAAAATTTGGACCCGCTCGAGCGTGTCGATATCAGAGTGGAGATATTTGGCTTTCACTCCAATTTCGGTCAGGTATTGTGTCAGGTCTTCGGCCAATTTTTTGGTGAGGACGGTGACGAGTACCCGCCCCCCTTTCTCGGTTTCGACACGGATCTCTTCAAGGCAATCGTCAACCTGATTGGTTGCCCCTTTGATGGTAATGTTGGGGTCGAGCAGTCCGGTTGGTCGAATGATCTGCTGGACGATTTCCCCTTGCGCTTCTTGCACTTCCCAGGGGCCTGGGGTCGCTGAGACGTAGATCACTTGGTTGATCCGTTGATAGAACTCCTCAAATTTGAGGGGGCGGTTGTCGTAGGCAGACGGAAGGCGGAACCCAAACTCGACGAGTGAATTCTTTCTGGCCCGGTCTCCATTGTACATGGCGTGCACTTGCGGCAAGCTCTGGTGCGATTCATCTACAAAGAGGAGGAAATTTTGGGGGAAATAATCGAGAAGACAGGGTGGAGGATCGCCGGCATTTCGTCCAGAAAAATGGCGCGAATAGTTTTCGATCCCTTTGCAAAAACCCACTTCCCGCATCATTTCTAGATCATAGCTGGTCCGCTCTTTGATCCGCTGTCTCTCGAGCAGCTTTTCCTCCTTTTCAAAGTAGCCAACTCGCTCCTTCAGCTCCTCTCTAATCGTCTCGATAGCATGGAGGCGCACACCTTCAGGCGTTACGTGGTGCGAGCCAGGAAAAATCGCAATCTTATCGAGTCGATCGAGCACTTTGCCGGTGAGAGGATCGATCGCGCTGATCCGGTCGATCTCATCGCCAAAAAACTCGATCCGGTAGGCGAGCTTCTCCTCATAAGCGGGCATCACTTCGAGCACATCGCCGCGGGCCCGAAAGGTGGCGCGGGCCAGGTCGAAATCGTTGCGCTTGTAATGCATCTCGACAAGATGGAGAAGCACCTCATCGCGCCGCTGCTTTTGACCCACTTCAAGATTGAGCTGCATTTTGCTGTAGTATTCAGGAAGTCCCAAGCCGTAGATGCAAGAGACCGAGGAGACGATGATCACATCTTCCCGCTCGATCAAGGAACGGGTCGCAGCTGAGGCGCATCCGGTCGATTTGGTCATTGATCGCAAGATCTTTTTCGATGTAGGTATCGGTCCTTGGCAATATAGGCTTCCGGTTGATAGTAGTCGTAGTAGGAGACAAAATACTCGACGGCATTTTTGGGGAAAAAGGCTTTGAATTCCTGGTAGAGCTGCGCCGCGAGGGTCTTATTGTGGGCCAAAATCAAGCGCGGGCCGCTTGATTTGGGTGATCACATTGGCCATGGTGAAGGTCTTTCCGGAGCCGGTGATCCCCAAGAGCACCTGCGACTTTTTCTCCGCGCGGACTCCAGCGACCAGTTTTTTAATTGCTTCTGGTTGGTCTCCGCACGGCTGAAACTCGGTCACTAATTCAAACATTTGGCAAGTAGGGGGCTTTAAGCATATGGGAAATTTGAAAGAAGATAACCAGCAACGCAAAGAGGAAAATGACAACCAAAAGGGGCTTGCCACCAAACACCTGATAGGGCGACTTGATCTGTTTTTTATATCTCCCTTTCCACACCATCATCACTGGCAAAATTCCAAATAGGAGCATGGTGCAAATCCCTCCAGCAAAATTCAATGCATCCAAAAAGATGTTCGGATAGATCATTGCGAGGGCCAAAGGAGGCAAGAGAGTCAGGACAATTAGCCAAAATTCCTCATGCTTTTTATAACTCACTTTCATCCCATCGGCCAAGAAGTGGGAAAGGCTCAGCGCTTGGGCAAGGAAGGAGGTCAATATGGCGAAAAAAGCAAGCAGGCTGGCGAGGGTGCTGACCCAGCTTGCGCCTAAGATTCCGACGAGGGACTGAGAGGCCTCTCCTCCGGCGCGCATCGTATCGAGAAGTCCCGATTTCCCTTCGACAGGAACAATCCCAAGGACTAGCACCTGCCAAATCGAGTAGACAACAAGCGCGAAAAGCCCTCCAAGGATGATGCTTAGGCGCACCTTCTTCAAATTATTTTGGAAATAGTCGGTCAAGCTAGGAATCATATTGTGAAAGCCAAAGGCAATCACTAAAATTGGAAGGGCTAAAACGGTATATTTAGCGTCCGAGCGGCTCAGAAGGGAGGGTTGGATATAGCTCACTCCAAACAAAATGAAGCCGATAAATACGGCAATTTTTCCCACCATCAAAACCCGATTCCATAGATCGACCGGCCTTGTTCCTCTATAGACCACAAAGCCAAACAGAATCACAAAGAAAAGGCTGCCGACCCAATCTGGTACGCTTAAGGCAAAATATTGCTTAAAGATCGTCGCGACAATTCCCCCAATCCCCGCAATATAGGCGACGAGAACGGAATAAAAGAGAAAGAGATAAAGGATCCAACAGGCAATTTTCCCTTTTTTCCCAAGGGTATGCCCCACCATCGTGATCAGATTGACCTTCTTTGAGAACCAACCGTTTGATTCGATCAGAAGAAGCCCTGTCGTTGTCATGAAGGCCCAAACGACTAAGAAGGCGACCATCGAAGGCCAAAATCCCGATAAACCGGTCATAATTGGCAATCCGAGCATCCCTGCTCCGATACAACTCCCCGCAATGAGGAGCATCCCTCCGAGGACCCCTACTTTACCTTTAGACATATTCTTTCCTTTTTTGAACAGTTCTAATTTCTTGTCCCAATCGTCCAAGCTGATACCCATCAAAGTCGACAAATTTGAAATAGCGCTCAAATTGTGGACACGCTTTCGAAACTTGCTTGGCTAGCTCTTGCGCAATGTATCTGTAATTGGTGTGGCCAGCCGGCGAAGAGCGGAGCTCGCACAGCCATTGCAACGCCCTCAAATTGACGTGGAAATACCAGTGAATGTTGTATCCCATTGGAACCACATACTGCCCCTCTTCGGGCAGTTCTAATGAAATTTGTTCAAATGCCCGTTTTGCCTCGTCCATTGCTTCGCAATAGGGGGCTTCCATCGGAGTGTCGCGGAGTTCAGTCGGCACAAAGTAGCCCAAATCGCAACTCAGCAGCTGCCGCTCCTGCGTGAGCATCCGATGCCGCTGAAGATCGCGATAGACTCCAAAATCGGCCACCAGCTCAAAAGTGAAAGTCGCATGCTCAAGTGCCCGCGGCGATTTGTGGCGCCGATTTTCTCTGAAACTGCTTCCTGTCTCCAAAATCCGATTTAGATGCTCCTCAGGAAGGCTGCGGCAATAGGCTTGCAGCTCCATTAAACCTGAGTTGGAAAATTCAAACATCAGCGCAGCCGCCACCTTGCTCGGCGCATCGGGATCATAGGAGATTAACCGCACTCCCGGTGTGCTCATCGCAGGAATATTGGCGCTACACTCTTCGGAGAGCGCTCGCAATTCCCCTCGAAGCTGCTCTGTAAATTGGGTGAAAGTCTGCTGATATTTGTGATTGGGCTCAGCGCGTCGCACAAATGAGGGCATGATTTTAGAAAGTTCCTGGAACCCTTTTTTCCCGATGTCCTGCATTTCCGCCAGATTGTGCCCATTGAGTTTTTGAAGCAGCCCCTCGAAGAATCGACCATTGCCAAAGACTCCCATATTGGTGAGCGCACTTGCGGGCAAAAGACCCCTTAGGCAGTCGAGCACTTTCGCCCGAATCGCCGCAGTATAGGCGACGAGTGAGACATCTTGCTCTTTTGGAAATTTTTTCTCCATAATCAGCGTCATCTGCGGGATCAGCGACGAGTAGGTCTCATAAAGTCGATTGCAAGTATGCACATAGAGCTCACGAAAAGCCGACGTCATCAAAATGGGCTCTCGGTAATACAGATATTCGCCTCCCACCTTCTGATCGAAATAGATATAGCGGGTCGACTTCTCTAGAGGCGAGCCTCCGATGCGGCAATCCTCGATCACTTTGGCAGCGAGCATCGACACATTTTCTAAAGCTAAATGGCCGCCGCCGAGCTCTCCAATCGAATCATCTCCATACCCATCAAGAATCCGATCATAAAAATTTTGAGCCTTTTTGATCGCCATGATCTGATCTTCAACATCCCGGTCATCGCTATCACTTTTCATCATCGAACTGACGATGGCGTTAAATGCGGTCTCTTCGCTCATGATAAATTCTTTCAGCAGCAGCGAGCGGAGTCCCAAGCTGGAGCGTGAATAGCGTGAGAATAAAGCTCCCTTAATGACTTCCGGAAGGTTGCGCAAGCAAAAAATATTGCTCGTCGTATTTGTCACGTAACGATTTAAAATTTTGATTTGCTGCGGAGAAAACGTTTCATAATCTTCGATCATAGCTATCCTATTGAGATGAAAATTCACTTAAGGGTGACATATTTTTTCTGCTAGATCAAGAGTAAAGTGAGATGAGGTTGATGATTACTGTTATCTGAGACTCCCAGTCTTTCGAGGCATTAGACAACCAAACGATTGGAACGATACAACGATAAGAACGATAACGATTTTTTTCTTTTTTTTATCATTCTTATCGTTATATCGTTCACATCGTTGTGCCCCTATTGTGACCATTATGCACTTTGCAGGCGTCCTGGATTCTGTGTATTTGCTTCATTTGACTCAAATTTTGACTCAGCATTCTTTTTTGAGTCAAATGATTCAAATTGTCTTATTAAGATTTGAATCATTCGACTCATTGAAAATAGGGCTGATTCGAATTATTAACTTTATCCTTAAGCACTTAGGCCCATTTAATCATACCTCTCTTCATACAACGTCCAATAGAGGCTATTGCCGGTCTCGCCGATTGCACCGACATCACGCAACCAGGCCGACATCGCATAAGTGACAAAAGTGCGGCTACTTTTTTTCAGGAACATATCGAAGGGGATGATGAATGCAAAGCCTTTGTCAAAGTAGGTGTGACCATTGACATGATCATGCCCGTTTGTGAAGGTAGCCCATAGAGAGAATCGGGCGCCGCTGGGAAAATAGCGGGTCACTTCGATTCTTGCCCCTTTGTCTTTGGCCAAAAACTGCCCTACTTTGAGTTCGAAAAGGAGCTGAAGCGGTTTAAAATCGTAGTAAAGATTTAGAAAATATTGGAGACCGGTGTAGTGCTCCCATACCTCATGCCGGTGGTGATTAAACTTAGAGACCTTGTCGGTAAAGCCAAGCCCATAGTATTTTCGTTTCCAGAGAACTGCCCCCTCAAGGCCGACTGCCCAATTCGATTGGACTGGATAGAGCAATAATTCGGTAGCTCCGCCCCCATAAGCGGGTTCAAAATAGCCAGCCGAGAGGCGATAGAACCACCCGCACCCCATGTTCCACGACCGCTGCAGGTAAAATTCATCAAGACGGAAGCGCCCTTCTTGGTAATACTTGACAGCATCGGTCCGGACATGGAGGAGCTCGGAGGGATTCAGTCGATCGCGGCTGGTCAGACCGTGCACACTCGAATAGATCGAGTAGGAGCCTTGAAGATAATAAGTGAGCCCTTTTGGCAAAAACCCCTCGAGGGAGCCGGTCACGCCGAGGCTATATTTGTATTTTCCACTTGTCGCTCCAAAGAAAGAGATGAGGCGCGGGCTCAAGGTCAGAGTCCAAATCTCCCTTTTTCGGTCGAAGAGAGTTTGCACTTGATAGGGATCAAGAGCGCAGCCCGCTTCACACATCGGTGATAAAACTTCAAGTTCCCATGAGCTTAAACAACATTCTTGATAGCGCTGCAGATCGCAAGTGCGAAAGGAGTAGCTGTGGCTGGTCACCCCTTCGGCCTCAATCACCACTTTGATGCTGGTGATATTGGAAGGGGTCAGGGCTGCGAGGAGATCTTGAATCCGATCCCGGACGACGGCCTCTTCTCGGTAACGATTGTTAACCACTTTTAGATGAAGCTCACGCCCACATTCAGAATCACAGAAAAGATAGGCCTCATAGAGATCGAGCCCCTGATCGGCAAAGCTGCAAGCCAGATCACTGATAAATTCTTTCTCGGGCCGCACGGGACCGATCGGCTCGAGATCAACTGGACAGGTGTAGCTCTGCGGATCATCCACTTTAGGAGCAAGGCCGGGCGATGAACCGAGCGGAAAGCGGATCGAGGCCGATCCGCCGATTTTTTCGCCCCGCACAGAGCTGATACTCAGTTGAAGGGTATCGCCGAGCAGATAAGAGACGCCCCCATTGATGCGCGAGGAGACATGCCGCCCTTTGAAATGCTCGCTATGATGCTTTTTGTAATTATTGGCATCGTATTCAGCAATGAGGGAAATATTTTTTAAAATGGGAATATCGGAGCAGCGAAATGGAGTCCAAACGGCACCACCGAAGAGCCCCTTGATGCGCCCCCAGCCCCATCCAAGTGAGAGTTCAAGGTTGTAATCATTCCAAGTTTTTGTTGCGACCACATAGTGGGAACTGAAGCGGCGCGTGCCAATTACATCGTCGAGACCGAAGGCGATCGAGGGGAGGAAGGGGAAGTTATCTTCAGGGACTAAAATCCCAAATTTGACATTCCCAACGCGATCGGCATCATCGCCAAACCCTTCATGGCCAAAATTGGCCTCTTTGACTCCGCGGAAAACCCGATAGTTGGCCGAGAGCTCGATCCGGCTAAAGACCGCGAAATTGGCCCCGAAGACATAGTAAGGAGGGACCGAGGCAGCTCCAAAAGCGAAATCGCCCGATTTGGGAAAACGGGCCGATGGCATCGTGAAATAGCCCACAACAAAGGAATAATTATAAAAAAAGGGGAGCTCATCGCTCAGCTCACAATTGATTTCCTCAACCAGCTGCAGGTCTCGAAAGAGAGTACAGCAGTCATCCAGATCTGGATACAGCGATCCGGCGATCAGAAGTGCTGATAAAAAAATTAATTTCATTGGCGGCCATCGATTTTCAACGGTAAAGAGAAAATTTCTTTTTTTCAACAGGGGAAGCAATTGTTTTTAATTTAGCCTCGCTCTATACTCCTTCACGTAGGGGCCAATATTGTAATAAAAAATTCGAGGATTATGGATTCAGTTCAGGATAAAAAAAATAAAAAGGTGGACATGGGGTACTTGGTTGATTTTGAAAAAGCAATCGCCAACCACGATGCGCCTGCGATTTTGCGTCTCTGGGAGGAATATACCTCTTCAGATGAAGTAGATGGCGAAGATTTTCGGGCAATTCTCGAGGCTGTCAAGAAGTCTGATCTGCGCGATTATATCGGACGCCACATGGAGCGCGCGCTCCCACTCTGGGAAAAAATAAAGAATGAGGAGCTTGCAGACGATATTCTCCGCTTGATGGTCGATCTTCAGACATTAAATAGCGATCTTCTGCGACAACTCACATTCGCTCATCTTGAGAAAAAATTTGGGCAAGACAAACTTTTCAACGAAAAGATGCGTCTGATCGGCCTGCGCGGCGAAAAAGGGGATTTTAAAGGGGCGATCGGCCATTTTCTCCTTCTCAATCACATGCAAAAAGGAAATTTTGTTTTCCATACTCTTGGATGGGGCGTGGGCGAGATCATGGATGTCTCTATGCTCCGCGAACAACTGAGCCTGGAGTTCGACTATGCTCCTGGACGAAAAGACATGTCGTTCAAGATAGTCTTTACAACCCTAATTCCAATCCCGAAAACCCACTTTCTCGCAGAGCGATTTGGCAATCCAGATGCTTTGGAAGAAAAAGCGAAACAAAATCCGGTTGAGCTGATCCGCAGATTGCTCAAGGATCTCGGACCAAAAACTGCTGCTGAAATCAAAGATGAACTCTGCGAACTCGTCATCCCAGAAAATGAGTGGAACCGCTGGTGGCAGACAGCTCGTACAAAACTGAAAAAAGATACTCATATTGAAAGTCCCTCTGATTTGAAAATGCCCTTCCGGCTGCTGAAGGAGGAGATTTCTCATGAAGAACGGCTCCAGGCTGAACTCGAAAAGAAACCCGACGCCGAGACTTTGATCCAAATGGTCTACGGCTTCTTGAAGGATTTCTCCGATACGCTGAAAAATGTTGCCTTCAAAGAGTCGCTGCTTGCCAAAATGAAAGAGCTGATTTCTTTCCAAGAGATTACTGCTGCCCAAGAGCTGCAAATCCACTTTTTCTTAGTTGATCTAAGCGGTGAAAAGGATTATCAAGCGATTCCTGAACTGCTCAAGAAAGTCGAATCGATCGAAAAATTGGTCGGGCAAATTTCGATTCAGTCGTTCAAAAAACGGGCCCTCATGCAGGTCCGCAAGTACAACACCAATTGGGAAGAGATCTTCCTCAATCTCCTCTTCACCGTCGAGCAGTCCCCCTTACGCGACTATATCCTTGGAGAGTTGCTGAAATCAAGCAAAGCAGCCGAGCTTAAAAAACGGCTCGACGAGCTGTGTCACAATCCGCATCACTATCCTGAAATGATCATTTGGTATTTCCAAAAATGTCTCGAAGATCCCTCTCTTCCACATGGAACACCCCAGGGGAAATCGACCGTTTTTGAAGCCTTTTTGGTCTCCCTAGGCTTCCTTGAGCAGAAAGGGGAACAGCGGGAACTCATCAAAAAGATGCATGGGATCCTCGCTGCCAACCGATATGCGATCGTCCGCAATATCATGAAAGAGGCTAGTGTCACCGATGTGCAGGAATTCTTGCTCCTCATCTCCAAATGCCATTCGCTCTCCGACCATGATATCAAGATCTTCCACTCGCTAGCTGAAGTGGCCCACCCCTCCCTTGCCAAAAAGAAGAAAAAAACGAAGACAGAAGAAGAGGATGAGGTCATTTGGACAACTGCGGAAGGGTATAACCTCCTGCAGAAAAAGATCGAGCAGATTGGGACAGTCGAAACAGTCGAAAATGCCAAAGAGATCGAAATCGCCAGAGCCCATGGCGACTTGAGAGAAAATGCCGAGTTCAAAGCAGCCCTTGAAAGACGGGATCGACTCCAATCGGAACTCAAATTCCTCTCGGATCAGCTCAACAAGAGCCGCATCCTTTCTAAGGACGATTTCGATACGAAGAAAGTGGGTATAGGGGCGATTGTCGACTGCAAAAGCGAAGATGGAGAGCTTGTCTCTTACACGATCCTCGGTCCTTGGGATGCAGATACCGACAAGAACATTCTTTCCTTTCAATCCAAATTGGCCAAGAGCATGGTCGACCTGAAAAAAGGCGATACATTTGAGATTCAAGGGAAGCAATATACGATCTTGGATTTCCGCTCAGCGCTTATAGTTAGGGCTGTTTAACGTAAAGGCGCAAGACGAAAAAAAAGGAATTTTTTTATCTTTGTGTCTTGGCGCCCTGGCACTGAAACTCTTAGAGTAGTCTATTTTGTTTTGGCCTTGACTTTCGCATTCACAGTTTCTGGCCATGAGCTTTCGTAAAGATTCAGATTAGCCTTAAAATACCATGCTAGCGAGTCCCAGAGTTGAGTAGGTAACCCACCGGGGAATATAGAGATAATCCTGAGCTAGTGTTGAGCAGACCATCATAATACTTGCTTCGACTGCTGAATTGAGTGAAAGAACAGCAACATTTTTCAGCGAGCTCCCAGAATCTGAAAGATACGAATTGCATTTAAAGAGAACCTCATGGGGAAGGGCGAAAATAAACGTTGTAATGGCTGCAACAGGAGGGGTCACCCAAGAGTACGCAGATGTTAGATTGATCGAGAGAGACAATCGCGAGAGGCAAAGCTGGGCCGACCAAAATGTCCTATCCCTTTAATTTTTCTATAGGACTCATTTTTATCCTCCCATACCCTCTTTTCAATCGAAGCTTCATCGCCCTTGTAAGTATTATAAAACCAGCCAGCGTTCTTTAGAGTTACTGCCATATTACCCTCCTGAGGAAGTAAAGTTATACTGGAAGAGGCGGATTTATTTCTACCTTTACAGCACGATTTGTAAATGTTATCTTAAATTCATGAAGTTGATCATCGCCAGCCAGAACGTCCACAAGATCCGGGAATTCCGCTCAATGCTCCGTGGCAATACAAAGCTCGATCTTTTCTCCCTCATCGATTTCCCCGATTATACTCTACCGCCAGAGGATGGGGCATCATTTGAAGAAAATGCAATTATCAAAGCGACCGATGCAGCCAAGATGCTTGATGAATGGGTGATTGCCGATGATTCGGGTCTCGTGATTCCAGCCCTTGATGGAGCTCCTGGCATTTTCTCCTCGCGCTATGCAGGGGAAAAAGCGACCGAAAAAGAAAACCGAAAAAAACTGCTGAGTGAGATGAGCGATTTAAAGGAAGATCAGCGCAATGGCTATTATGAGTGCTGCATCGCCTTGGCATCGCCCGAAGGATTAGTCAAAAGCGCCTCAGCGCGCTGTGAAGGGACGATCCTCGATAAAGAGCGGGGCGGTCAGGGCTTCGGCTACGACAGCCTATTTAAAAAGCATGACTACAACAAGACCTTTGCTGAACTCGAAGAAGAAGTGAAGAACCGGATCTCCCATCGACGAAAGGCTCTAGACAAAATCCTCCTGCACTTGGAGAGCAGTGTCTTTTCTCATTGACGGCTATAATTTCTTATTCCGGATCGAAGGACTAAAAAAAGGATCGCTTGAAAATCGGCGGCAGCACTTCATCGCAGTGCTCGATCAGGAGCTCGGCTGTTTCAAAGCGTCAGTTTTCATCATCTTCGATAGCTCCCAGCAACTGCACTCTTACGCCCAATGTGCCCATTATGAGCATCTCGACGTCCTCTACGCTCCGAAGGGGCAAAGCGCCGATGAATATATCCTCGAACTGATCGAAATCAGCCGCACCCCCAAAACCTTGACGGTGATCACCTCTGACACTGGACTAGCTCGTCAATGCCATGCTTTAGGAGCAAAGTCTTTGTCGATCGAAGATTTCATGCTCCTCGTGGTCAAAAGGGGGAAAAAGGGGATCTGTCGACCCATTTCCTATCAGGAAACACCCGCTGAAATGGAGCGTCTTCTAAAAGCCTTTGAGAAGAAATTAAAAAACACTGAATTCTGAGAAGAGTTTTTCCGCTTTTGTGATCTGCATGTCAATGCTGACGATGAGCTTACCAAAGACATTGCGGAGTTTGGCGATCAGCTCTTCAACCTCTTTCCTCCCTCCCTGGGCGATGATTTCCACGGTCCCATCGGCGCAATTTCGTACGGTACCCTTCAAACCAAGTTCATGGGCAAAGGCGGCAGTCGTCGCACGAAAGCCCACTCCATGGACCCGTCCATAAACTTTAGCCTTTAATTCGATCATCGCTCTTCCCAATCGATGGAGCGGAGTGTCGCGGCCACCTCTTGCAGATTTTCAGCTTTGGCCACCATCTCTTTTAATTTTTTTACGCTGCTGCCCCCTTTTCTGAGGTACCAGGAGCCAATCCGTCGCAGATCGAGAAGAGCCTTTCTTTCTGGCTGATAGGTGAGAATCTGATCCAAATGGTCTAGAAACACATCGCGCACCTGATTTCCACTTCGCTCTTCAACTATCTCTCCAAGGAAATGGCGAATGATATCTTCGATGAGCCAAGGGGCGCCAAATGTCCCGCGCGATAGGAGGACCCCATCGCAACCCGTTTGCGCAAACATCCTCTCGGCGCTGAGGTGATCGACCACATCGCCATTGCCAAAGACCGGCATCGCTTTGGCCGCCTTCTTGCATTCGGTGATGTAATCCCAGTTGGCGGGGCCATTATAGCCTTGCTCCCGCGTCCGCCCGTGGACAAAAATCGCTTTCGCCCCCGCCTTTTCCGCAATTTCAGTCACCAGAGGTCCGTTGATCGAATTCTCGTCCCATCCGGCCCGGATTTTCACCGTCACCGGAATTTTGACTGCCGCGATCATGTTCGAGAGGAGCTCGCCAATCAACTCTGGATGGCGCAAAAGACCAGAGCCGCTATTGTCCTTCGTCACCTTATCGACAGGGCAACCGCAATTGAGATCGACCATATCGAATCCGAGTTCTTCGATGATCTTTGCGCAAGGGCCAGCCAATTTGGGTTTACTTCCACATAGCTGTGCTCCAATCGGATGCATCGACCCATCGTAGTCAAGGATTCGATAGGTGTGGGGATCATGCCGGATCAGCGCATCCATCTTGACCATTTCGCAAAAGATCATTCCAGGCCTATAGCTGCTGGTCATCCGCCGAAAGGGGAGGTCTGAGCAGCCAGCCAATGCAGAGCAGAAAATATTATTGGGAAGCGAGAGGGAGCCTAATTGAAAAGGGGATTTAAAAAATAGCATTAACGAACCCAAGGATCATCCGTTCGAGGATTTGTAAGGCAAAAAAGGCGAGCATCGGACTTAAATCGAAAGCCCCGCCGATCGGAGGGATAATGCGCCGAAAGATGTTGAGATAGGGATCGGTCAACCAACGGGCAAACCGCATGATCGGGTGATAGGCGTATTTAGGGAGCCAGGAGCCGATGATTCGGACGAGAATCACTAAAGTATAGGCAAAGAAAATCCAATGGATTGCTTTCAATAAATAGATCATAAGAATCATTATAGCACATAAACCTTTTCGCAAAAACCTCTTCTTCGAGTATCATAGAATAACTAGGATCTGCAAATGTTTTTTTTAGGCACCCATTCGGCAAAAAACGCCGCCATTCGTAAAGAAAAAAATTCAATCCGAATTGAGC
The DNA here is from genome assembly GCA_963806855.1 of uncultured Verrucomicrobiae bacterium. Lineage (GTDB taxonomy): Bacteria > Chlamydiota > Chlamydiia > Chlamydiales > Rhabdochlamydiaceae > Sacchariniichlamydia. Next base: position 89,258 of record CAWDYW010000001.1, read on the forward strand.
ATCTCGGTGATGATGTAAACCCGCTTTACAATAGCGCTGAAATCGTCACTGGCCTTGAAACACGCGACGTGCTCCTGCGCAATTTAACCCTCAAGCTCAAGTCGAAGCGAGAAATTTTGGCAGCCCTGCCGTTCCAAGTCGAACACCTTCTCCCATACTCCCAAGAGGAGCTCATCCTTCTACCCACGCTATATCCCAAAGAAGGGGAAACTGAAGTCTTTTTATTGGCCACCTCGCAAAGCACCCTAGAGCGGCATCTTGCCGATATGAATTCCCTCGGCATCGACCCCGATATTGTCTCCGCCGTTCCTCTGGCCCTCTTCCGCTTTGCAACCCATTTTTTTTCCGAACATCCCTCTCTATTCGTCTACCACTGCGATGAAGATGAACACACCTTCGTCATCATTAAAGAGGGGAGGCTCTATGCGTCCCAGGTGCAACGAACTGAAGATCTCGACCGGATGTGCGCCTACATGCAGAAAAAATTTCCCGAGATCCAATCGATTCTCCATACCGGAATCGACAATCTCCCCACCCCCTTTATTCCGATTGAATTTGACGACCCACTGCATGCCGAATATGCGATCCCCATCGGCCTGGCTCTCGATGCCGCCAAAGGAGATCAGCAAAGTGGGCAATTTCGTCAGGTAAGCCTATCAAAAAAAGAGACCAAAAAAAGGAAAACAAGACTCTTCACCTTTTTAGCAGTCTGCGGCGCCTTTATTTTTTCGACCCTCTTTTTTGGCCACTTCCACTTGACCAAGAAGGAAAATGCCGCTCTAGCCGCTTTGGGATGCCCAAAAGGAGCGCGTCTAAAGAATGAGGTCGCGCAACTCTACTCATCACTTCAATCGCCGAAAAAATCGCATCTGCGCATTGCGACAATCCCAAAAGTTCATGAAGTGCTCACCTGGCTCAGCACCCATCCAGCGCTCCCCGAAGAGAGCTCGATCACCCGCCTGCGCTATGATCTCGCCACCGCGCCTACGCTCGGCTCCCAAGTCAAAACTTATGCGGCGACAGTCGATCTAGAATTGACAATGCCCTCTGCACGAGCTGCGAGGAACTTCCATGAAGCCCTTTTAAAAGATGCGATGGTCGATCAGAAAAATCCGATACAATGGAGTGGCGACCATGGGATCTACCGGACGAAATTTTATTTATACCCCGCCTCGCCCAAAAGTGTGAATTTGGACCGCGCCAAAGCCTCGGGGTTCAACTGTTTTTCCGAGGGTTGTATGTATTCGATACTACCCTCGGAAAAACAGCTGAACCGCGAGAGCTTTCGCGTGGGTCCAAATTCACACTTTTTGGCGAGTCGGGGTATTAAGGCGAGAATATTAAAGTGAAACAACTGCAGTCTCAGCTCAAATTTTACCTCACCCACCCTCTCGCCTGGATCATCGGGGGAGTCGCCTGCTGCCTCCTTACCCTGCTCTATCACATCACCGCAGAGCAAAAACTGACTCGACTCACAGAGGCGGCGCTACAGCTAAAAAGGAGACAAACCTGGACGGCAGAGAAGGATCACATAGAAAAGAAACTGCTCCAGCAACTCAAAGTAGCCGATCGGGACTATATTGAAAAAGAGCTTGAGAGCCTCCATTTTCTAAACGCAAAAAATATCCAAAGCGATTCCAACACATTCCACTTCCGCGAGCAAAATTTTCAACGACTTGAAAACTACCAAGAGGTCGAGGTCATCCAAGACCATCCAGTCGAAATGAATCGGAATGATTTAAAAAAAGTGCTCGCCCGGATCGAAAACAGAGCGATCGGCCCCTTCTACCCTGGAGCAAATCCCCCCGATTTGTTGATTAAGAAATTTGAGCTAATAAAAAAACCGATGAGTTCGACAGAAGAGACCTATCTGATCAATTTAGAACTCACCAAATTTGAGATGGTTCATGAATAAAGTCACGCTTACCTTCCTTCTCCTTTTAGCCTTATCTGCGGGTTGCCGCTCCCAGACTGACACCAGCAACACGATCGTCAGCATGCAAACCTCAGATCGAAACGGCTTCTCCGAGACAATCAGTACCAAAGACCGCCTCGCCGTCTACCAAAACGTCAATTTCTTAGCCTCCCAGCCCTATGAAAAAGTGATGCGAGTCTATAAGAAAGATAGAGAAGGGAAGAGCCATGCCAAGCTGACAAGCTACCACCAGAACGGCGGGATTTGGCAATACCTGGAAGTGGTCGACAACCGAGCCAATGGCCGCTTTCTCCAGTGGCATGAAAATGGGAAACAGATGATCGAGGGAACCATCATCGAAGGGATGGCCGATTTAAGCGAACTCGCCCAACAGAGCTGGCTCTTCGACAAAGAATGCAAAGTGTGGGATGAAGAGGGCAACCTAGAAGCGCTCTTTACGTATGAAAAGGGATTGCTAACCGGCGAAGCAGTTTACTACTTTCCAAGTGGTAAAGTGGCCAAAATCATTCCCTACACAAAAGGGATCATTAACGGCCTCCTCACCGCCTACGATGAAGAGGGCAATATCCTGCAGCAGATCCCGTTCAAAGATGGGCTCAAAGATGGATCTGCCTTTGATTCCTGGGTTTACGGAGTGACGAAATCACAAGAATTCTATCAAAATGGACTCTTGCTCGAAGGGTCATATTTTGATCCCCGAGGTGGGCTCGTCTCCGAAATAAAAACTGGCAGCGGCACAAAAGCCCAGTTCACTGGGGACGAGCTCTTTAGTCTCACCCAATATCAAAATGGGATAGTTGACGGAGAGGTCAAAGAATTTAGCCCGACTGGAAAACTCCGCTGCTGCTATATGATTCGCGACGGGAAGAAAAATGGGGAAGAGAATGAGTATTATCCAGATGGGAAGACACCCAAACTCATGCTAACCTGGGCGGGCGATCTGATCCAAGGGATGGTCAAAACCTGGTATAAAAATGGCATCGTCGAGAGCCAGCGGGAAATGACCGGGAACAAAAAACATGGCATCTGCTTGGCCTATTACAATACTGGGGAGCCAATGTTGATGGAAGAGTATGAAAACGACAAGCTCATCAAAGGCTCCTATTTCAAAAAGGGGGAGAAGCATCCTGTCTCGACCATCGAGAATGGAGCGGGAGTTGCAACCCTCTATACACCTGAAGGGCAATTGCTCAAGAAAGTGAACTACGAGAAAAGCAAGCCCGTTTTGAATAGCCAAAATTAAAGAAATGCTGTATTAAATGGAACTTATGAAGAAGTTTCCGTTTACCGGCTATTACAGTTATCTGCTCATTCTTTTCGCACTTGTTTTTGCATTGAGGCCCTATAATAGCGGATTTGCCTACATTGCCTGCTGGAAAGCCCTCTTCAGTATCACCTTCATTGCCGCGATTTTCAACGTCAAACACCACCGCTATGTGAAATACCTATCGATAATCATAGGAGCCCCAACCCTCGTTTACAGCTGGATCGAACTGTTTTACCCATCCGAAACTACCTTTGTCATCTTTATACTTCTCGCCATCGCCTTTATGACGGTTGCAAGCACATCAACTGTCTATGACGTCATCCTGAGCGCCCGCGTCACTTTGGAGACGCTGCGTGGGGTCGTTTGCGCTTACTTCATGGTCGCCCTTACCTTTGCCTATATTTATTATCTGATCGAATACCTGATACCGGGCTCCTTCCACCTGATTGTGCGCGACCCGGAATTTTTCACCTACAGCCGCGACCTGTCCCAACTCATCTACTTTAGCTTCATAACTCTGCTGACTATTGGATTTGGCGACATCACACCCATTTTGGATATCAGCCAAACCTTTACCATACTGGAAGGGATCATCGGCCAATTTTACATCGCGATTTTGGTCGCCCGAATCGTCGCTGTCTATTCATATGATAGGAAAATCAAGAGAGTTTGAGATCTATTGACTGGCCGATTCGCTTTGCGAGCCTTCTTCAGCCGGCGCCTCATTTTGCCAATGGAGCTGCTCGTCATTTGGATTGGACCCATAGGGAGAGGCCGGTTTTTTTGGTGGCGGCTTGCAATAGCGGACCCCATCGGAGTTCTCCGCGATGGCGAGCCCTCCTGACGGGACAAAAGAAGAAACCCCAAATTCATCCCCATCCAAACAGATCCAGTGGACCATATAAGGTGTTTGAGAATAAGTTGGATTGGGCTGGAAAGCATTGCTATTGGGACCAAATGCGACATAGCCCCCATTCCAAGTACTATATTTGTTCGGCAAAACGACCATCTCGCCTAGATAGGTCCCATCGCTGGCTCGAATGACCACGCGCAGTTTATAGGGACTATCATTATGCAGCCTGACAGTCCCTGCAAAAAGAGCCGACCCGCAAAGAAGCAATATCAGTATTTTTTTCATTAATTGTTATTCTTCATGACAGCCCATTTAAAGTCCAGATTCCCCAATGAAGAGAGAAAAACATCCTCTACGTCATCATCCTTCATGTAGAGCATCGTGTAATGGAGCACCGGAATAATCGGCATCGCATCCATCAACATCTTCTCGCAGCGGGCGAGCAATTGATATCGCTCATCTTGATCGACCAATTTGAATGAGTCGCTAAGCATCTGAGCATAATCTTGATTTTCCCAATTAGTATTGTTGGTACTCTGCGTCTTATACTTGAATACTTCGAGGAAATTGACCGGATCGTGGAAGTCGGCACTCCAAGAGCAATAGGCTAGATCGTAGGCTTGATGAGAGATCCGATCGAAATAAACTTTCCTCTCGAGCGCCTCTAAAGCAATCCGCACGCCAAAAGTCTCAAACCATTGTTGCTGAATTGCCTGCACAATCAGATGTGTCCTTTCCTGAGAAATATAAGTGAGGGTAATTTTTGGCAGATCTTCCCGTGTCAGCCCAACTTCATTTAAAGCTTCCTCGAAAAGTTGCAGTGCTTCTGTGCCCGCTCCATCCTCGAAGTAAGGCTCTGGCTGCAATTGCATCGAAGGAGGCACGAGCCGCATCGCAGGGATTTGTCCCCCTCTTGTCACATGCTCAGCAATCGCTCCTCTTTCGATCGCCAGGGCCAGCGCCCGTCTGAATTTAGGATGATTCAATAAATCTTTCTCAACGTTGACTCTCAAAAATGCAGTCATCGCACTTGGCTTTACATAGACCTTGCCCTTCTCCTTAAGCGGAACAATCGCATCGAGCGGGAGGGTCGAAAGGGGCGATCCAACCCAATGGAGCTGCTTCTTCTCAAACATCCCGAGGGCCGTATTCCCATCGAGCATCACCATTTCGATCCCATCGATTTTGACACTCTCAGCATCCCAGTATTGAGGATTCTTCCTCGCCAAAATTTCATCATGATGGCGCCAGTGGCCGAGAAGGAATGGGCCGTTGCTGACATAATTCTCTTCTCTCTCAGCCCACTTTGGCTGCGCTTCTTCTACTTTTTGATTAATCGGCGAAAAAAATGGAGCAGCGAGCAATTCTAAAATATAGGGAGTCGGATACTCGAGGTCAACTTGCAGAGTCCGCTCATCTAAGGCCTTTACTCCAAGCTGCTGCACAGGGAGCGATCCATCCTTTACCCCTTTCCCATTCTTAATCACATAGAGTTGAGAGGCATTATCACAATTAAAGTCGGGGCTCAAAACCCTCCTCCATGCATAGGCAAAATCTCCCGCCGTCACCGCATCCCCATTCGACCACTTGGACTCTCGCAAAGTGAAGACATACCGCTTCAGATCATCGGAGATCTCCACGCTCTGTGCAAGAGCCAGCTGCGGCTGTTCATTTGGACCAATTCTGGTCAGCCCCTCAAAAAACATCCTCATCACCATTTGGGCGCTTGGATCGCGAGCGAGCCTCGGATCCAAAGTATGCGGCTCATCTCCCAGGTTGAACTTGAGGATTTTAGCCGAAGAAATTTTAGCCTTAGAACAGTGACAACTACAGGCTAAAAGAGCTAAAGCTAAAAAAAGGAAACCCCAAAGAGGGAATTGCAAAACTCGCTTCAGAGGCCAAATTCGATGATTTCGAAGCAGGTTCGCGTTGCTCGCAAGTTGACATATCCTGATGGCCATAGGCGACTTGCGAGAAATCCGAATCCTGCCTCGAAAGCGCGGATTTGGACCCGAATTGGAGTTTTGCAATTCCCTCAAAACTTTGGATTTGAACATAGATGCCTCATCGTATAAATTTATCACCAGGATACCCAAGGTTTAAAAATTATGTCCAGATATTGCATCGCTACCAAACCTGCCCCCCTCCTCAATACCCCCGACTTCCAAAAAGTCTTTGGATCTAAAGTTCTTCCTGTCGACGAAAAAGGGCTTCTCCGCTCCCTCGAGACAATTGCCCTTCCTGGGACAAAATTTGAAATTCTTCGAGAAGCTGCCCCCTTTGTCCTTGAGGTGACGACGAAGGATTACCCAGGAAAAGTCTTCATTGACTCCCGCTTTGTCACCCCAGTTTCAGAAGATGCTCCCGAGCGGCCCAAGATCCTCCCCGCTGCAGAAACCATTCTCCATCGCCTGAAATCGGCCTTAGGTCTTCCCTATGTTTGGGGCGGCAACTGGAAGAGCGGGATCCCTGAAATTCTCTCCCTCTACCGCCCCCCGATCCCTCAGTCGCTTCATCCAACCTGGACCCTTTGCGGCCTCGACTGCTCCGGCCTGCTCTATGAGGCGACCGACGGGTATACACCCCGCAACACCTCAGAGCTGATCCACTTCGGCCAAGAGGTGAGCGCGCCACAGCCACTCGACATCATCGTCTATCCTGGCCATGTCGTGATCGTTTTTGATCATCAGACGACGATCGAAAGCCGTTATGGAAAGGGAGTCGTGCTTGCCAACCTTTCCGAACGGCTCACAGAACTTAGAGAAACGAAGTTTTCGATTAGGAGATTTCTATAGCAGGCTATAAAAAAGAAAGAAAGATTTTCTTGATTAAAAAATTTCATTTGAATTAAACATAAGTTAAGTAAAACAGAAGGCCCTGATGGGTCTTATGCAAAACGGAGAAATCAAAAATGGTTAAAAAATACCTACCGCTCGCTGCTTTGACAGTGCTCGGATTAACAAGTGTTGCAAGTGCAGCACGCAATACTAACTCATCAGGAAAGCCAATGAATGGCGATGTATGCGCCCCTTCACAACCAGCAGTATGCTACCCAGATGATTGCCCACCTTGCCAAAGATGCTTGGGCCCTGAAAACTTTGCTGGTAACCCACCTGTATGCCCAAAAGGCTGCAACGGCGATTTCGATATCACAGTTGCCGCTTTCTATTGGAGCACACACCAAGATGGAATGGAGTATGCCATTGTCAACGATCAGACACAGCCAACTACTATAACTGACCGTGCTGACCTTGAAGCCTTCAACCAATTAGCAGGTGCTGAATATAAACACCCAAGTTCGAAATGGGATTGGGGTTTTAAACTCGGTCTGGGATATTGCTCACCTTGCGACGGTTGGGATGTTCAACTTCTTTGGACATGGTTCCATGGAAGAAATCACAACGAGCTTGACGCAGATACTACTGACAATACCGCGGTTCTCCCTCTCTGGTCAGATTTTGTCGGATCTATTGGCGGACCTCTATTTGCAACAAGCGCTGAAGCTCACTGGAAAGTTAAATTAAACTTAATTGACCTTGAACTCGGACGTGATTTCTGGGTAAGTAGATACCTTGCAATCAGACCTTTCGTCGGTCTCCGTTATGCCTCAATCCGTCAACATACAGAACTCGATTATAACGGCGGAAGCTGGGCAGCTAACACAAACACCCCCATACAAGACGCCTATAACGGCATCGTGGATCTTGAGAACAACTACAGAGGCGCTGGTCTCCGAGCAGGCTTGAATTCAGAGTGGAACTTTGGATGTGGCTGGGCTCTATGGGGCAACTTAGCTGCTTCTATTATTTATGGAAGATTTAGGGTTGATCATGATGAGATCATTCGCCAAGCAACAGGCACCCCTCACTCTGAAACAAACATTCTCGATACAACTGAGTCTTTTAGAGCCTCTCGGGCTATCCTTGATATGGGATTGGGAGTTCAGTGGTCAACAATGTTCTGCAGCTGCAAGTATGGCTTCACAGCGATGCTCGGTTGGGAATCGCATATCTTCTTTGACCAAAATCAAATGTGGAGAGTATCAAGAGTCGACGCTGGAACAAGTGGCCCTATTACTGGTCCCACCCCAACGCTCAACCTGACAGGCGACAACGTCCTTCAGCAGCGTCGTGGAACATTAGATGCCCAAGGTTGGACACTGACATTCAAATTAGATTACTAAGAGACCTCTCTTAGCGATTGTCAACCAAAAGGACCTAGAAATTCTAGGTCCTTATTTTTTTTCTTGAATAAAAAATTTGATTTGATTTACATCTTAGTTAAGTAAACAAAAAAGGCCGTGATGGGTCTTATGCAAAACGGAGAAATCAAAAATGGTTAAAAAATACCTACCGCTCGCTGCTTTGACAGTGCTCGGATTAACAAGTGTTGCAAGTGCAGCACGCAATACTAACTCATCAGGAAAGCCAATGAATGGCGATGTATGCGCCCCTTCACAACCAGCAGTATGCTACCCAGATGATTGCCCACCTTGCCAAAGATGCTTGGGCCCTGAAAACTTTGCTGGTAACCCACCTGTATGCCCAAAAGGCTGCAACGGCGATTTCGATATCACAGTTGCCGCTTTCTATTGGAGCACACACCAAGATGGAATGGAGTATGCCGTTCTCACCGATCAGACACAGCCAACTGACCAAGCTCCCCCAACTCCTCCAGCTCCTGGTCCCAATATTGTATTCAACCAATTAGCAGGTGCTGAATATAAACACCCAAGTTCGAAATGGGATTGGGGTTTTAAACTCGGTCTGGGATATTGCTCACCTTGCGATGGTTGGGATGTTCAACTTCTTTGGACATGGTTCCATGGAAGAAATCACAACTCACTTGATGCAGATCCTTCTGACAACACCGCTATTCTCCCTCTCTGGTCAGAGTTTGTCTCAGGTATTGGCGGACCTCTATTTGCAACAAGCGCTGAAGCTCACTGGAAAGTTAAATTAAACTTAATTGACCTTGAGCTCGGACGTGATTTCTGGGTAAGTAGATACCTAGCCATTAGACCTTTCGTCGGTCTCCGTTATGCCTCAATCCGTCAACATACAGAACTCGATTATAACGGCGGAAGCTGGGCAGCTAACTCAACCATACAAGACGCCTATAACGGCATCGTGGATCTTGAGAACAACTACAGAGGCGCTGGTCTCCGAGCAGGCTTGAATTCAGAGTGGAACTTTGGATGTGGCTGGGCTCTATGGGGCGACTTAGCAGCTTCTATCATTTATGGAAGATTTAGGGTTGATCATGATGAAATCATTCGCCAAGCAACAGGCACCCCTCACTCTGAAACAAACATTCTCGATACAACTGAGTCTTTTAGAGCCTCTCGGGCTATCCTTGATATGGGATTGGGAGTTCAGTGGTCAACAATGTTCTGCAGCTGCAAGTATGGCTTCACAGCGATGCTCGGTTGGGAATCGCATATCTTCTTTGACCAAAATCAAATGTGGAGAGTATCAAGAGTCGGGGCTATACCTGGCGGAGATATTACTGGTCCCACCCCAACGCTCAACCTGACAGGCGACAACGTCCTTCAGCAGCGTCGTGGAACATTAGATGCCCAAGGTTGGACACTGACACTCAAGTTAGATTACTAAGAGAGCTCTCTTAGCAATTTTCAATAAAAAGGACCTAGAAATTCTAGGTCCTTATTTTTTTCTTGAATAAAAAATTTGATTTGATTTACATCTTAATTAAGTAAACAAAAAAGGCCCTGATGGGTCTTATGCAAAACGGAGAAATCAAAAATGGTTAAAAAATACCTACCGCTCGCTGCTTTGACAGTGCTCGGATTAACAAGTGTTGCAAGTGCAGCACGCAATACCAACGCATCAGGAAAGCCAGTTAGTGGCGATGTATGCGCCCCTTCACAACCAGCAGTATGCTACCCAGATGATTGCCCACCTTGCCAAAGATGCTTGGGCCCTGAAAACTTTGCTGGTAACCCACCTGTATGCCCTAAAGGCTGCAACGGCGATTTCGATATCACAGTTGCCGCTTTCTACTGGAGCACACACCAAGATGGAATGGAGTATGCCATTGAAAACGGGGTGACACAGCCAGCTGCTCAGGATATCGAAACCCCCAACGTCAACACTGTATTCAACCAATTAGCCGGTGCTGAATATAAACACCCAAGTTCGAAATGGGATTGGGGTTTTAAACTCGGTCTGGGGTATTGCTCACCTTGCGATGGTTGGGATGTTCAACTTCTTTGGACATGGTTCCATGGAAGAAATCACAACAGTCTTGACGCAGATCCTTCTGACAACACCGCTATTCTGCCTCTCTGGTCTGATTTCGTTAATTCTATTGGCGGACCTCTGTTTGCAACAAGCGCTGAAGATCATTGGAAACTGAAGTTGAACTTGATTGACCTCGAACTCGGACGTGATTTCTGGGTAAGTAGATACCTTGCAATCAGACCTTTCGTCGGTCTCCGTTATGCCTCTATTCGACAGCATACAGAAATTGATTATAATGGCGGAAGCTGGGCACAAAACACCAATACTGACGCATCCGCACAACTAGCCTTTAACGGCATCGTGGATCTTGAGAACAACTACAGAGGCGCTGGTCTCCGAGCAGGCTTGAATTCAGAGTGGAACTTTGGATGCGGCTGGGCTCTATGGGGCGACTTAGCAGCTTCTATCATTTATGGAAGATTTAGAGTTGATCATGATGAAATCATACGCCTTGCGAGCGAATCTCCTCATAGCGAATTTAGCGTTCTCGATACAACTGAGTCTTTCAGAGCTTCTCGCGCTATCCTTGATATGGGATTGGGAGTTCAGTGGTCAACAATGTTCTGCAGCTGCAAGTATGGCCTCACAGCAATGCTCGGTTGGGAATCGCATATCTTCTTTGACCAAAATCAAATGTGGAGAGTATCACGAGTTGGAGCTGGAACAGGTGGAGATCTTGATTCTACCACCGACCTAGCGCTCAACCTGACAGGTGACAATGTCTTTGAGCAGCGTCGTGGAACATTAGATGCTCAAGGTTGGACACTGACATTCAAATTAGATTACTAAGAGACCTCTCTTAGCAATTGTCAACCAAAAGGACCTAGAAATTCTAGGTCCTTAATTTTTTTCTTGAATAAAAAATTTGATTTGATTTACATCTTAGTCAAATAAACCAAAAAGGCTCTGTAGGGTCTTATGCAAAACGGAGAAATCAAAAATGGTTAAAAAATACCTACCGCTCGCTGCTTTGACAGTGCTCGGATTAACAAGTGTTGCAAGTGCAGCGCGCAATACTAACGCATCAGGAAAGCCAGTTAGTGGCGATGTATGCGCCCCTTCACAGCCAGCAGTATGCTACCCAGATGATTGCCCGCCTTGCCAAAGATGCTTGGGTCCAGAAAACTTTGCTGGTAACCCACCTGTATGTCCTAAAGGCTGCAACGGCGATTTCGATATCACAGTTGCCGCTTTCTACTGGAGCGCACACCAAGATGGGATGGAATATGCCATTGAAAACGGGGTGACACAGCCAGCTGATCAAGTTGTCGCAACCCCCAACGTTAACACTGTATTCAACCAATTAGCCGGTGCTGAATATAAACACCCAAGTTCGAAATGGGATTGGGGTTTTAAACTCGGTCTGGGATATTGCTCCCCTTGTGACGGTTGGGATGTTCAACTTCTTTGGACATGGTTCCGTGGAAGAAATCACAACTCACTTGATGCAGATCCTTCTGACAACACCGCTATTCTTCCTCTCTGGTCTGATTTCGTTAATTCTATTGGCGGGCCTCTGTTTGCAACAAGCGCTGAAGATCATTGGAAACTGAAGTTGAACTTGATTGACCTCGAACTCGGACGTGATTTCTGGGTAAGTAGATACCTTGCAATCAGACCTTTCGTCGGTCTCCGTTATGCCTCTATTCGACAGCATACAGAAATTGATTATAATGGCGGAAGCTGGGCAGGAAATGCTACCCAACAGGCTTTCAATGGTATAGTTGACCTTGAGAACAACTACAGAGGCGCTGGTCTCCGAGCAGGCTTGAATTCAGAGTGGAACTTTGGATGCGGCTGGGCTCTATGGGGCGACTTAGCAGCTTCTATCATTTATGGAAGATTTAGGGTTGATCATGATGAAATCATTCGCCTTGCAAGTCTCTCCCCTCACTCTATAACAAGCGTTCTCGATACTACTGAGTCTTTCAGAGCTTCTCGCGCTATCCTTGATATGGGATTGGGAGTTCAGTGGTCAACAATGTTCTGCAGCTGCAAGTATGGCTTTACAGCAATGCTCGGTTGGGAATCGCATATCTTCTTTGACCAAAACCAAATGTGGAGAGTATCAAGAGTCGGGGCTGGAACACAAGGCCCCCCTCCAAACCTTGGTACAATAGACCCAACTGCGCTCAACCTCTCTGGCGACAACGTCTTTGAGCAGCGTCGTGGAACATTAGATGCTCAAGGTTGGACACTGACATTCAAATTAGATTACTAAGAGACCTCTATTAACAATTTTCAACAAAAGGGCCTAGAAATTCTAGGTCCTTAATTTTTTTCTTGAATAAAAAAATTTGATTTGATTTACATCTTAGTTAAGTAAATATAAAAGTCCCTGATGGGTCTTATGCTAAACGGAGAAATCAAAAATGGTTAAAAAATACCTACCGCTCGCTGCTTTGACAGTGCTCGGCTTAACAAGTGTTGCAAGTGCAGCACGCAATACTAACGCATCAGGAAAGCCAGTTAGTGGCGATGTATGCGCCCCTTCACAACCAGCAGTATGCTACCCAGATGATTGCCCACCTTGCCAAAGATGCTTGGGCCCTGAAAACTTTGCTGGTAACCCACCTGTATGTCCTAAAGGCTGCAATGGTGATTTCGATATCACAGTTGCCGCTTTCTATTGGAGCACACACCAAGATGGAATGGAGTATGCCATTGAAAACGGGGTGACACAGCCAGCTACTATAACTACCCCTGCTGACACTCAAGTCTTCAACCAATTAGCAGGTGCTGAATATAAACACCCAAGTTCGAAATGGGATTGGGGTTTTAAACTCGGTCTGGGATATTGCTCACCTTGCGATGGTTGGGATGTTCAACTTCTTTGGACATGGTTCCATGGAAGAAATCACAACTCACTTGATGCAGATCCTTCTGACAACACCGCTATTCTCCCTCTCTGGTCACAGTTTGTCGCAACTGCTGGCACACCTATATTTGCAACAAGCGCTGAAGCTCACTGGAAAGTTAAATTAAACTTAATTGACCTTGAGCTCGGACGTGATTTCTGGGTAAGTAGATACCTTGCAGTCAGACCTTTCGTCGGTCTCCGTTATGCCTCAATCCGTCAACATACAGAACTCGATTATAACGGCGGAAGCTGGGCCGCTAGCGCAACCACCGCGGCACAATTCGCCTATAACGGCATCGTGGATCTTGAGAACAACTACAGAGGCGCTGGGCTCCGAGCAGGCTTGAATTCAGAGTGGAACTTTGGATGTGGCTGGGCTCTATGGGGCGACTTAGCAGCTTCTATCATTTATGGAAGATTTAGGGTTGATCATGATGAAATCATTCGCCTTGCAAGTCTCTCCCCTCACTCTGAAACAAACATTCTCGATACAACTGAGTCTTTTAGAGCCTCTCGGGCTATCCTTGATATGGGATTGGGAGTTCAGTGGTCAACAATGTTCTGCAGCTGCAAGTATGGCTTTACAGCAATGCTCGGTTGGGAATCGCATATCTTCTTTGACCAAAACCAAATGTGGAGAGTATCAAGAGTCAAGGCTACACCTTCTGGAACTCTTGCTACCATCCCCCCAGGGCCCAACCTGACAGGCGACAATGTCTTTGAGCAGCGTCGTGGAACATTAGATGCTCAGGGTTGGACACTGACATTCAAATTAGATTACTAAGAGACCTCTCTTAGCAATTTTCAATCAAAAGGGCCTAGCAATGCTAGGTCCTTATTTTTTTCCCTTGATTAAAAAATTTAGTTTGCTTTACATCTGGGTAAGAAAACAAAAAAGCTCTGTAGAGTCTTGTCAAAATGGAGAAATCAACCATGGTGAAAAAATACTTGCCGCTCGCCGCCTTGACAGTGCTCGGATTAACAAGTGTTGCAAGTGCAGCGCGCAATACTAACGCATCAGGAAAGCCAGTCAGTGGCGATGTATGCGCCCCATCGCAGCCTGCAGTTTGCTACCCAGACGACTGCCCACCTTGCCAAAGATGCTTGGGCCCAGAAAACTTTGCCGGCAACCCGCCTGTATGCCCCAAAGGCTGCAATGGCGATTTTGATATCACTGTTGCCGCTTTCTATTGGAGCACACACCAAGATGGGATGGAGTATGCCGTTCTAAACCAAGTGCAAAACCCCCTTGCGCCCGGTGCTACAGCTACAAATACACAGCTCAATCAGTTAGCTGAAGCTGAATATAAGCATCCAAGCTCTAAATGGGATTGGGGCTTTAAAGTTGGTTTAGGCTACTGCTCACCATGCGATGGCTGGGATGTCCAACTTCTTTGGACATGGTTCCATGGAAGAAATCATAGCGATATCGATGCTGATGACACATCCAACAGCGTCATCCTCCCTCTCTGGTCAGATTTTGTTACCCAATATGCAAATGCGAATCCAAGCGGAACGAATGTACCGAACTTTACAGCAACAACAGGCGGTGTTCTGTTTGCAACGGATGCAGAAGCTAGCTGGAAACTCAAATTAAATTTGGTTGATCTTGAACTCGGTCGCGATTACTGGGTAAGCAGATACCTTGCCATTAGACCTTTTGTCGGGCTCCGTTATGCTTCTATAAGACAGCATACAGAGATCGATTACAATGGCGGTAGTTGGCAAGCAGCGGTTTTTACATTTACAACTCCAGGTCTAATTTTTTCACAACCCGCATTCAATGATAGTGTTGATCTACAGAACAATTATAGAGGTGCAGGTCTGCGCGCTGGTCTAGATTCTGAGTGGAATTTTGGCTGCGGCTGGGCTCTATGGGGCGACTTAGCTGCTTCGATCATTTATGGAAAGTTTTCTATCGACCATGATGAATACATTCGCCTTGCTCAAAATCCCCACAGCATCACCAATATTCTCGATACAGAGGAGTCCTTTAGAGCTTCTCGTTCGATTTTGGACTTAGAGCTTGGTGTCAAGTGGTCGACAATGTTCTGCAGCTGCAAATATGGCTTCACAGCGATGCTCAGTTGGGAATCACATATGTTCTTCGACCAAAACCAAATGTGGAGAGTCTCCAGAGTCGGCGCGGCAGCTGAGGCCAACGGCCCTCCTCCTGTAGACCCTAATACTGTCGTCGTTTCTCCTGGACTTAATGCTAACCCACCTCAGCTCAACCTCACTGGCGATAACGTGATCCAACAACGTCGTGGATCACTCGATGCTCAAGGTTGGACACTGACACTCAAGTTAGACTACTAAGAGTTTTGTCAAAATGGAGAAATCAAACATGATGAAAAAAACCCTACCGCTCGCTGCTTTGACAGTGCTCGGATTAACAAGTGTTGCAAGTGCAGCGCGCAATACTAACGCATCAGGAAAGCCAGTCAGTGGCGATGTATGCGCCCCATCGCAGCCTGCAGTTTGCTACCCAGACGACTGCCCTCCTTGCCAAAGATGCTTGGGCCCTGAAAACTTTGCTGGTAACCCACCAGTATGCCCCAAAGGCTGCAACGGCGATTTCGATATCATAGTTGCCGCTTTCTATTGGAGCGCACACCAAGATGGGATGGAGTATGCGATTGACACTGAAGTGACACAGCCTACTGTTTTAAACATTGAAAACAATCGAGTCTTCAACCAATTAGCCGGCGCTGAATATAAGCATCCAAGTTCTAAATGGGATTGGGGCTTTAAAGTCGGGCTCGGCTACTGCTCACCTTGTGACGGTTGGGATGTACAACTTCTCTGGACATGGTTCCATGGAAGAAATCACAATGAAGTTGATGCGGATACTACCGACAACCACGCTGTTCTGCCTCTTTGGACTAATTTTGCCAATGCTCGAGGAGGAGTCCTCTTTGCAACAGACGCAGAAATTCATTGGAAATTGAAATTGAATTTAATTGACCTTGAACTTGGTCGCGATTATTGGGTAAGTAGATACCTTTCTATTAGACCGTTTGTCGGACTCCGATATGCCTCTATCAGACAGCATACATCAATCGAATATAACGGTGGAAGCTTCGCAGGTCCAATTGGCACAACGCCTGGAACACAAAATGCTTTCAACGACTTTGTTGACCTTCAAAATAACTACAGAGGTGCTGGTCTGAGAGCAGGTCTAGATTCTGAGTGGAATTTTGGATGTGGCTGGGCTCTTTGGGGTAATTTAGCAGCTTCGATCATCTATGGAAGATTTTCTGTTGACCATGATGAAATTATTCGCATTGCAAACTTGAGTCCTCACTCTATAGCTAGCGTAGTGGACGCAAACGAGTCTTTCCGTGCTTCTCGAGCTATCCTTGATATGGGATTGGGAGTTCAGTGGTCAACAATGTTCTGCAGCTGCAAGTATGGATTCACAGCTATGCTCGGTTGGGAATCACACATGTTCTTTGATCAAAACCAAATGTGGAGAGTTACTAGAGTTGATTCTATAGCACAAGGAGGTGGTCCAGCAGTTGTTCCAACAGTTGGTCCAACAGATGACCTAAACCTTTCTAGCAACCCACCTGTGCTTAACCTCACAGGCGACAATGTCCTTCAACAGAATCGTGGTTCACTCGATGCTCAAGGTTGGACACTGACATTAAGATTAGAGTACTAAAAGTTCTCTCTTAGCAATTTTTGACGGCGCGGGGTATAGGTCCTTATTTTTTTCTTGAATAAAAAATTTGGTTTGCTTTACACCTAAGTCAAGAAAACAAAAAAAGCTCTGTAGAGTTTTTTCAAAATGGAGATATCAACCATGGTAAAAAAATACCTACCGCTTGCTGCTTTGACAGTGCTCGGATTAACTAGTGTTGCAAGTGCAGCACGCAATACTAACGCATCAGGAAAGCCAGTTAGAGGCGATGTATGCGCCCCTTCACAACCTGCAGTATGCTACCCAGATGACTGCCCACCTTGCCAAAGATGCTTGGGCCCAGAGAACTTTGCCGGCAATCCTCCTGTATGCCCCAAAGGATGCAACGGCGATGTCTTTTTCACTGTTGCAGGCTTATACTGGAGCGCACACCAAGATGGGATGGAGTATGCTATCGATAATGACACAACACAGCCTACAACTATAAATGTCACAAACAATGAAGTCTTCAATCAGCTAGCTGGAGCAGAATACAAACATCCTGGTTCTCACTGGGATTGGGGTTTTAAACTCGGTCTGGGATATTGCTCACCTTGCGATGGTTGGGATGTAAATCTTCTCTGGACATGGTACCGGGGGAGAAATCACAACGAGATTGATGCAGATCCTACTGACAACTCCGCGGTTCTTCCTCTCTGGACTGACTTTGCAAGCGCAGTCGGTGGAGTCCTTTTTGCCACAGATTCCGATATGAAGTGGAAACTCAAATTGAATTTGATCGATCTTGAGCTCGGACGGGATTACTGGGTCAGCAGATACCTCTCGATCAGACCTTTCGTAGGTTTGCGCTATGCCTCAATTCGACAACACACGCAAATCTCATACAACGGAGGGAGCTTTGGAGTGATTCCTAACACTACATTACCACCACCTATCGACTTACAACTCGCTTTCAATGATCTAGTCGATATGAAAAATAACTATCGTGGTGCAGGTCTTCGTGCAGGTCTAGATTCTGAATGGAATTTCGGATGCGGATGGGCTCTTTATGGCAATCTAGCGGCTTCTATCATCTACGGAAAATTTACCGTTGATCATGATGAAATCATTAGTCTTGCAAGCCAATCTCCTCATAGCGAATTCTCCGTTGTCGATGCAGATGAGTCTTTCCGTGCTTCCCGAGCAATCCTCGACATGGCACTCGGAGTTCAGTGGTCAACTATGTTCTGCAGCTGCAAATATGGCCTCACAGCTATGCTTGGATGGGAACAACACCTATTCTTCGACCAAAACCAACTCTGGAGAGTTTCAAGAGTTGGCGCTACACCTAGTGGAAGCCTGTTCTCAGATCTCGTTCAGCTCAACCTCACTGGCGACAATGTGATCCAGCAACGACGTGGATCACTCGACACATCAGGTTGGACACTTGCTTTCAAATTTGATTTCTAGCACCCTGCAGAGGGCTATTTTTTAACCAGGGAGGCCTAGCATATGCTAGGCCTTTTTGCTTGATAAAAATCTGGACCTTGCTTTATACCGAAACAACTTGAAGAATCGGGAATTCGACAAGGAGGCGGCACAAATTTTGGAGTCTGGAACGAGCGACATTGTTCGAGAACAAGGCGCGAGTGAAGACCAAAAATTTGTTGCCAAGCCGACGCCGTCGACAACCGATTCTTCAAGTTGTTTTCGGTATAAAACCATTAAAAAAAAGGAGAATTTTAAAATGGTTAAGAAATGGGCCGCATATGGTGCAATGAGTTTAACAAGCGTCGCTAGTGCGGCACAAAATCCTTGCGCTCCTCAACCTCCAGCGATCTGTTATCCGGATACATGCCCCCCTTGCCAGCGATGTCTGGGACCAGAAACTTTTGCTGGCAATCCCCCCGTCTGCCCCAGAACATGCAACGGCGATGTAGATCTAACAATTGCTGTTTTCTGCTGGGATATGTACCAAGATGGCATGGAATTTGCGATTAATGATGATGTGACCAACCCTTCCGTTCCAGCTACTACTCCAGAGACAATACAACAGCTCAATCAATTAGCTGGTGCGCGCTATAAAAAGGCATTTCCAAAATGGGAGTGCGGTTTTAAGCTTGGTCTCGGCTACTGCTCCCCCTGCGACGGATGGGATGTCGGTCTCGAGTGGACTTATTTCCACGGCAAAGCGTTTAATCACATCATCGCCGATCCCGACAGCAATCACACCTTAATCGCTCTTTGGTCCCAATTTGCCCCCGCGCAAGCCGGGGTTGTCTACGCGACAACCGTTGCAAATGATTGGAAGGTCAAATTGAATTTGATCGATCTCGAGATCGGACGCCATTTCTGGGTCAGCAGATATCTTTCTATCCGCCCCTTTATCGGACTGCGTTACGCGTCGATTCACCAACACAATCAAATCTATTACGATGGGGGAAGTTGGAGTGCTAATTCTATCGTCACTCCGATTCAGCCCGCTTTTAATGGGATCGTCGACATCCACAATAACTACAACGGTGCAGGACTACTGGCAGGCCTCGATTCAGAATGGAATTTTGGTTGTGGCTGGTCGCTCTATGGCAATGTCGCTGCTTCGATCATTTATGGAAGGTTTTCTAACGACCACGATGAATACATTCGCCTCGCTCGAACTCCGCATAGCATCACCAATATTCTTGATACAAGGGAGTCCTTTAGAGCTTCTCGTCCGATTTTGGACTTAGGGCTTGGTGTCAAGTGGTCGACAATGTTCTGCAGCTGCAAATATGGTTTTAGCGCCATGCTCGGCTGGGAGCAGCATATGTTCTTCGACCAAAATCAGATGTGGCGCGTCAACAGAGTGGGGACGACAGAACCTGGACCTGATAATCCAACCGATTATACCGCCAATCCTCCTGTCTTAAATCTCTCTGGGGATAATATCCTCCAGCAGCGACGAGGAACTCTTGAAACACAAGGCTGGACTCTGACATTTAAATTTGAGTATTGAAAAATCTTAATGACGAAACTCGGCGATGAAGTTGGCAACGAGTGCGCTCCATCCGGTTTGGTGCGAGGCGCCGAGGCCCTTGCCAGTCTCTGGATTGTAATACTCGTTAAAGGGGATCAGATCTTTCCAGTAGGGATCCTTGCTGAATGGGAACTCCGGACCGAAAATGGGCCGCCTTCCCTCTGGATTTGTCGAAAAGATGTTGATCACCCGGTCGGCAAAGGATTGCGCCATATTGGCCATTGTGACGGGCGTTTCATTGGCCACCTGTATTTTGATATCATCGCCAAACGCCTCGGATAATTTGCGCAAAGATTCAACGAGGAGAAAAGTGGTCGGCATCCAAATCGGCCCTCGCCAATTGGAGTTACCCCCTTTGACGCTATGTAGGGATTCTGCTGGTTCATATCCAACTTGCTTATCCTGAAATACCACTGGATGTTGTTCGTGAACACGGGACATGCTGCGCAGTCCGTAGGTTGCCCGAAATTCATTTGGATCCCAGACATACTGCAGCACCCTTCCGAGTTGTGTCGCATTCATCAGGGCGCAAATGTAGTGTTTCTTTCCATCTTTGTATGTTGGAATGATGCACCGCTCAACAAGATCTTTCCGATTGTTCATGAACCATTGAAAATTCGTGTAAAACTCGGTGAAATGCTTGATCGAGTCCTCGTGGAGAATTTCAATTGCATAGAGTGGGATGATCCCGACAAGCGAACGGACGCGGAATTTGTTGAATGTCCCGTTGGGGTAGGTGAGCACATCATAGAAAAAGCCATCCCTCTCGCTCCACATTTCATAATCTCGATTTCCCCGTTTTTTCATTGCATGGGCGATGTAGACATAATGCTGGAAAAATTTGGTCGCTAGCCCTTCATATGATTTTATTTTCGCAACTTAGCTCTAGCGCTATTCTCATCAAATTGAGACAGAACATCGCCATCCAGCCAGTTCCATCCGATTGCTGGAGGACGGCGCCGCCAGGCAGCTTCTCTGAACGATCAAACATTGTGATGTTATCGAGCCCCAAAAATCCACCTTCAAAGACGTTGTTGCCCGAATTATCGACTTTATTGACCCACCAGGTGAAGTTGAGAATCAATTTGTGAAAACATTTTTCTAGAAAATCCCGATCTCCTTTGCCCTTGAGTTTTTCCTCTGCCTGGTAAATGCGCCAAATCGCCCAGGCATGTACAGGCGGGTTGAGGTCAGAAAAATCCCACTCATAGGCTGGGATCTGCCCATTTGGATGTTGGAACTGATCGAAGAGGAAAATCCAGATCTGCTCTTTGGCAAAATCTATATCAACAAGGCTATAGGTGAGGCAATGAAAGGCATGATCCCAAGCGGCGAACCACGGATATTCCCATTTATCTGGCATGAGAAGAATCCGCATCGAATTGAGGTGCCGCCAGTGGATATTCCTCCCTTTTAGGCGCGATTCTGGAGGGGGATAAGTATTATTATCTCCTTTCAGCCACTGATTCACATCCATCAGATAGATTTGTTTGGACCAAATCTGCCCAGCGATCGCTTGGCGTTGAATCTTCTTTTCATCTTCATTTAGATGGGGAGGATGAACCGAATTGAAAAATGCGTCTGCCTCTTTTTTTCTTAAATCGACGACTTCTTCTATGTTTTTGAGCGGATTTTTTGTTGGCCGGTCGGTGAAATAAAAGAGTGCTTTTGCAGACTTACCTGGTTCGATAGCATCGAAGGTATAATGTAAAGCGGCTTTACTTCCAAAATGGCGGGGATTGGTCGCACTCTCCCCATGAACAATTTTTCGGTGAAAAGCATCTTTGAATTGGCCAGGCTCATTGCCAAAATTGGTCTCGTTTTCGGTGAAGAGGAGCTCGGCCCCCTCTTGTCCGTAGAGATACCGTTTGCCCAGCCGGTAAACAGCAGACAGATTAGAGGGGGGAGGCATATCGGCCTCATCTGCGATCAGCAAAACCCCTTCGCCTGGTGTGATGATTGGCTTAGGAACTTTGTTTTCCCACCAGGACCACTGATTGCGAAAAAGCATTTGCATGAGCAAATGGAAGGGAGCTTTTTCTGGTCCGCGGTTGAACACTTCGACCCTGATGCAGAGAGTTTCTTCAGTTTCTTTGGCATATTCGATGGCAATATCAAAATAGCGATTCTCATCGAAAACTCCGGTATCGATCAGCTCATATTCCCCTTTATCTTTTCCCCGATTGCGGTTTTCATCTCTCAGCTTTTGGTATGGGTACTCTTTCTGAGGGTACTTATAAACATATTTCATATAGGAATGAGAGGGGACACCATCGAGATGGTAGTAGTATTCTTTGACATCCTCGCCATGATTCCCTTCATAGATCGTCAGTCCAAAGAGCCGCTCTTTTAGATGGGGATCTTTTGTATTCCAAAAGACAGGTGCTAAAACCAGAATTTGATATCGATCGCACCAGCCGGCGATCGCATCCTCTCCCCAACGATAAGCCTTTTTAATCGCCAACTCATAGGGAAAATAATTCCAGGCATTGCCATCGAAGCTATAATCCTCGCGGACAGTACCCCAACTGCGCTCCGAGACATAAGGCCCCCAGCGTAGCCAAGGGGGAACAACCTGATCTCTCCCCTGAGAAATCCGCTGCTGTTCAGCCGTGCTGTCTGGCATAGTGTGCCGCTCCTAATAGTGCAGTATTTTCATTGAGGATCACCTTAACTGGGATCCCCAATAGAAGAGAAGTAAAGCGCCCCTTTTGAATAAAGCGCTTCATGAAGCTCCCTTCTTTCAGCTCATTCAAAATCTTCGGAGCAATGCCTCCCCCGATGTAAACCCCACCGACAGCGAGCATTTTCAAAGCCAGATTTGCCGCCTCCGATCCGTAGATGGAGGCAAACATATCCAGAGCCTTTTCACAGGCCGGACACGCACTTTTCATGCCCATCTCGGTGATCACTTTTGAAGGGTCGGCCGTCTCAAACGCCGCTTTGACACTCTCTTTTTCCCTCTCAATTCCCTCGTCGATCAGGAAACGGTAGACATTATAAACCCCAGGGCCAGATAAAATCCGTTCGAAGGAGACATGATCATATTTCTTGTTCAAATAGCGGAGCAATTTGATTTCCAGTTCATTCTCTGGTGCAAAACTGCAATGCCCCCCTTCACAAGCAAAGGGAACATGTTTGCTCCCATCCCAAAATAATCCTGCCTCGCCGAGCCCTGTTCCGGCGGAGATCAACGCCCGGTTTCCCCGACTAGGTTTACCCTCATTCAATGTGAAAAGCTCATCGGCGCCAAGATTTCTTAGACCATATGCATTGGCTTCGAGGTCGTTGATCAAAGAAACCGTCGGAATCCCATCATCTTTCGCAATTTGCTGTGCATCGACCACCCAGGGCAAATTGGTCGCACGGCACTTCCCTTCTTGAATCGGCCCGGCGATCCCGAAGCAGGCCCGCTGGACTTGATAACCTGGATAGGCTTCTAAAAATTCTTTAACGATATGGCTTAAATTCTCGTATTTTGAGCTTTTATACTTCGCATCTACAACCCATTTCTGTTCTTCATTTTCTTTGAAAAATGCTAAATGGGTTTTTGTTCCGCCAATGTCACCGGCTAAAATCATTTTTTCCATATATAATGCATAAAAGCAGATTCATCGATTCTATACAAGAATCGCTTGACTAGAAGGAAAAGAGGAGCGATTCTGTAGGGACTTAACCAAGGAGTCCCCCATGTCTGTTAACGACGGAAAGAAAAAAGCCCTCGAGCTTGCGCTCGCTCACATTGAAAAACAATTTGGCCAAGGGGCGATCATGACCCTCGGCAAACACCAAGCCTCGCACGAGGTCAGCGTCATTCCGACCGGCGCCCTCAATCTCGACATCGCCATCGGAATCGGCGGAGTGCCGCGCGGAAGAGTGACCGAAGTTTTTGGTCCCGAATCTTCCGGTAAATCCACTCTCGCCCTCCATATTGTTGCCAATGCCCAAAAGCAGGGGGGAATCGCTGCCTACATCGACGCCGAACATGCTCTTGATCCCACTTACGCCGCAAAAATCGGCGTCAACGTCGATGAATTGATGATCTCGCAACCCTCCTCTGGTGAAGAGGCGCTCAACATCGCCGAAATGCTCGCCCGCTCCAATGCTGTCGACGTGATCGTCATCGACTCAGTGGCCGCCCTCGTTCCCAAAAACGAACTCGAAGGGGATATCGGCGACTCCTTCATGGGATTACAAGCGCGCATGATGTCACAGGCGCTGCGTAAACTCACCTCCACCCTTTCCAAAAGCAACACCGCGGCGATTTTCATCAACCAGATCCGAGAGAAAATCGGCGTGATGTTTGGCAACCCAGAGACCACTACAGGGGGCCGTGCGCTGAAATTCTACTCTTCCATCCGTCTCGACATCCGTCGTATCGGCGGAATCAAAGGGGCAGACAATGCCGAAGTGGGTAACCGGGTCAAAGTTAAAGTCGTCAAAAATAAAATGGCGCCTCCGTTCAGATCGGCAGAGTTTGACATTCTCTTCAATGAGGGGATTTCTCGCTTTGGCACCATCCTCGATTTAGGAGTCGACCTCGGCATCGTCGACAAGAAGGGAACCTGGTTTAGCTATGGTTCTACAAGGCTCGCACAAGGGCGAGATGCTTCGCGTGAAGAATTGAAAAATAAACCCGAGCTCGCCGCAGAAATCGAGAAAAAGATCCTCGAGAAATCAGGCGAAGTGGCCACCCGCCAAAAAGTCGTAGAAGAAGATTTAGCCACTGTAAGCTAACGCGGCTTTACTTAGCATATGGCACATCTTCTCAAAGGATGGAGTGTTGATATTGAGCTCACCAAGCAGCTCTTTAAAACACTCCATTTCTTTTAGGAAGACATTGGTCGCCCGCTCTTTTCCAAGCAGACGGGCCGCATTGATCTCACGCTGATTTTTCTCATCTTGGGCAAGATCTCCCAAATCATCTGCAATCTGAAACGCCATTCCAAAATGATAGGCCGCTTTTTTGACTAAATCGAGTTGAGCGATCATCCCACCGCCAAAGAGCCAGCCAAAGACAAATGCCGTCTCAAAAAGAGTCACCGTCTTTTTATAGAGAATCTCCTTGAGCATCTCCAAACTGTGATTGGGGGGATAAAGATCGAGAAATTGCCCCGATGTGGCCCCTAAAATCCCCGCGGCGCGACTCGCATGCTCCAGAGCAATACAGCAGACCGTCTCGGCAAAGCCAGAGAATGGGGGATCGGCCTGTTTCATCACTGTACAATTTTCATGCAACTTTTCATAACCGGCAAAGATGAGCGAATAACTCGCCAAAAGGGCAACCGATTCCCCATAGGCTTTATGAAGAGAGGGCTTTTCGCGCCGCTCATCATCATTATCCATGCAGGGAAGATCGTCGGCAACCAGCGAAGCGGTATGCAAAAATTCGACAGCAAGAGCTGCAGGAGCCACATCCAAATCGTGTCCTAGCCCATCAGCCACCATCATCACAATAATCGGGCGGAGCCGCTTGCCTCCGCTGAGCAGTGCATATTCACAAGCATCTCTCAACTTAGTTTTCTCTCCAAATGAGAGGATGCTCCTGGCGATTTCTTTTTCAATTTTATCGCGCAAAAGAAAAAATGAAGATCTATTAAGTGTTTCTGTTGTCATATTTTTATCACCGTAAGTGGATAGCCTAAACTTCCTTTGCCCATTACCGTACCTGGATTGGTCACCGCATTGCAACCAATTTGTGTCTCATCACCCAGGATCGCTCCTAACTTTTTCAAGCCAGTTAAAATCGCGCCGATTTTCACCTCGTTCTCATCGAGCCGCACATTCGCCAATTTCGCCCCAGCGCCCAAATTGACCCGATTGCCCAAAATCGAATCGCCTACATAGTTGAAATGGGCAGCGTGCACATCATCGAGCAAAATGGATCCCTTAACCTCTGTGGCATGCCCAATCACACACCGATCTCCCGCCAAAACCCCGCCCCGAATATAGGCCCCATGCCGGATTTCGCAGTCCCGACCAATCAGACAGGGCCCCTTGATCAACGCCCCCGGCTCGACAATCGTCCCCTTCCCAATAGAGATTTGCTCCGGATTAATCAAATAAACGCCATCGGGGATCGAACACTCAATTTTCCCAAGTTTTTGGCTTTCAAGATATTGGATTAATTTTAAAAGAGCTTCCCAGGGATAAGTACACCCATCAAAGACCTTTCTATGGGCAAAAGATTCTAAATTAAAGATCGTATCTACTAAAAATTTTTCCATACCCACCTCGATTGTAAGCCAAATCGCTTTATTTTTACAAAGAATACTCTTTATATATGTTATACTCTTCTTCTTCTGGGGATGTGGAAATGTTTATAACCCCCTCATTTTCCTAGAGAAAGAAGCTGTTTACAACTTGTCAATCCACTGAAGACAAATTGAAGATAACCCAGGATATAAACACCCAATATGCAAGAAATCGACAGTCTATCAACAACCTTTCCCACAATCACGTTTGTTAATGGAAAAGAGAGCGGATGGCGCATCCGGGCCAAACTCGCCGTGCGGGGGACCAAAATTGGTCTCTTTAAACCAGGCACTCACGAAGTGGAAGATCTGATCGATTGCCCCGATCACCATCCGAGCATCAACGAGGCGCTCCATCGATTGCGGAAAGCCCCCTACACCCCTTACAATGAACAGACTTTAACCGGCGACCTCCGTTATGTGCAACTGACAGTTCAGCGTTCTACCGGAAAAGTGCAACTCGTCCTCGTCTCCAACGGAAAGGGAAAGTGCGATGCCCTAGTCGAAACACTCAAGAACGACGATTGGCATTCGATTTGGGTCAATGTTCAAGAAGGCTCGACGAATACCATTTTCGGTCCAAACTGGGAATTGAAGATGGGGCCAACCTATTTAGAAGAGACCATTCTCGGCCGAAAATTCTATTTTCATCCAGCCTGTTTTGTCCAAGCCAACCTCGATCTATTTGAACAAATCCTACTCGATATCAAAAGTTGGGTGCTTCCAAATCAACACCTAACCGAATTCTACGCTGGCATTGGCGTCATTAGTCTAACCATAGCCGACCAGTGCCAATCGGCGATCCTGGTTGAAATTAACCCCTTTGCGGAAGGCTGTTTTAAGGAAAGCCGTCCGCCTCCGCACTTCCATTTCTTTACCGGCCCGACAGAAAATTATCTCGATCGACTCAAAGAAGTCCTCATCGTCGACCCACCGCGCAAAGGCCTAGATCCAAAAGTCCTAAGCGCCCTCAAAGATTCATCTTTAAAGCAAATCCTCTACCTAAGTTGCAATTTCGAAACTCTGAAGAGAGATCTTGAAATTCTAAAGAGTTTTGGCTGGATAGTCCAACAGGCAAAAGGCTACCATCTATTTCCAAATACCGATCATGTCGAGTTGTTAGTCGATTTAAGAAAAAACGAGATATAGTGCATGTGAAGACTAAAAACCCTCTTTCTCTATAAATAAACCTATGCTAAAATAATAGGCATTTTAAACAAGCAACAAGAGAGAACCTATTATGGATGCTATTCTTGGTTGGGCGGCTAAAGCTGTTGAGTACAGCAGAGGCGAGCCACTATTGTCCCAGTCCGCGGCACCACCGTCGGAGGATCGCGATGCAACAGCAAAAAAGATCGATGAAGCTCTGCGTAGACGTAGACGGGTCATCGACCGCGATAAGCCATATCTCTTGACCATAAGGAACGATCATGTAAGGCCGCGGAATGGCAAAGAAGCTCCGGTAATCGAGACAAGAGAAGTAACCGCCACAGAGGCCATAGAATCAAAATTACAGCGAGAATTGGGATATGCCAACACCAAAGAAAATAAACAAAAAGTCAAGAAAAGAGCTAATTTTTCTGAGCGCGGTAAAGAGTTTAATCTGGATCAAAAAGAGCTAAAAAGCACAATATCGTCGACTACCGGATATGATTTAGAAGTCGATGGTCGTAACCTCAAGTGCACCATTCAGCAAGCAACCGATATAGGTCTTAATCCTGATAGGCCTCAAAATGAGGACCGCCTATTTGTAAGTAAGATTAGCTTCAAAGCCGGCGGCTGTGAACATACAGCCGTCGTAACAGCCGTTATGGACGGCCATGGTGGAGAATTTTCTGCAGAAGGCGCGCATCGTAATCTCCTGCGCGAACTAACTCAACGGTTAGAGTACTATAACGAAAAAGTCTTTGATGACGTAGGGGTATTCAATGCCCTAAAAAGGACACCCGTCTTGCTCGAAGATGATTTGCGGAGAGTAAATAATAAGGACGGAAGCGGTACGACCTTGAACTTGTCGGTGATTATTGACGGCAAGGACATCTGGACTGCAAATACTGGTGATTCGCGAGCCATTCTGGTCGAATTGACTGATGACCTACCTGTGATTACGCAGTTATCGCAAGATCAGGGTCCCAGAGTCCATCGATTCCAAAGAAATCTGGAGCGATTTGAATCATATGTAGCTATGGGCCGAGTTGATGGCTTTCTCGCCTTGGCGCGTGGCCTCGGAGCATATGGAGGTTATTATCACTTCACGTCGAGGCCAAAAGTCATCAAAGTGCCTGTCCCTAGATCGGGTAAATTTGCGGTTGTTCAGGCGTCCGACGGGATGTGGGACGTGATGAGTTCTGAGGCAACCGGCAAAGCTGTTGCGAAGGCGTTTAAGGAAAATCAACAGAACATCGCGGGTCGACTGATTGCAAAAGCGCTAGCACCCGACAGAGGCTCGTCAGACAACGTGTCCGTGATTTTCTCCACTTACCAAGCGGGCGCATAATAAAATTGGGTGCTGCCCAATCGAGATCACGCCGAATTCTACGCTGGCATTGGCATCATAAGTCTAACGCTTGCCGACCAGTGCCAATCGGCGACCCTCGTTGAAATTAACCCCTTTGCTGAGGCTTGCCTTAAGGAAGGCCTCCCACCTTCGCACTTCCATTTCTTTACCGGCCCGACAGAAAATTATCTCGATCAACTCAAAGAAGTCCTCATCGTCGATCCGCTGCGCAAAGGACTAGATCCAAAAGCCCTCAATGCGATTAAAGATTCCTCACTATACCGAAACAACCTGAAGAAAGATCTTGAGGTTTTAAAAAGTTCTGGCTGGATATTCCAACAGGCAAAAGGCTACCACTTATTTCCAAATACCAATCATGTCGAGTTGTTAGTCGACTTAAGAAAAAACCTATCGACATGATGCTGTCGATCATATCGTGGATATCCACGATATGATCGACAATATCGTGTCGAAGTGATTTTAAAAACGGTAAAGGACAAAAAAAAACGATAAATTTTTACTTGTCAAACGAGGGTGCTTTTTGTTATCATTTCACCCCCTTATCAATAGGAGGTATTGCGGTGACTAGAGATTTAATTGAAGTAGCCCATCATCAAACATTTGAATCACTTAAACAAACTGAAGATGAGATTGAGTTTTGGAGTGCGCGCAAATTGGCAAAGGCACTTGAATACCTTGAGTATCGCAATTTTTTACCAGTTATTGAGAAGGCTAAAGAGGCATGCAAAAATAGCGGACACACTATTGTCGATCATTTCATGGATATTCACGAAATGATCGAAATTGGAAAGGGAGGTCAACGGAAAGTAGCCGATGTCAAACTATCACGATATGCTTGCTATTTGATTGTGCAGAATGGTGATCCAGCGAAGCCAGTAATCGCTAATGGGCAAACTTATTTTGCTATTCAAACACGTCGACAAGAGCTCTCAAACGATCAAGCTTTTCTACAGTTAAAAGAAGATGAAAAGCGTATTTTTCTCAGAAAAGAGCTTCAAGAGCACAATAGACAACTTGTTGAAACTGCACAACAGGCGGGTGTTGAAACTGATTATGACTTTGCCATTTTTCAAAATCATGGTTATCGAGGTCTTTATGGTGGATTAGATGCAAAAGGTATACATGAACATAAAGGACTGAAAAAAGGGCAAAAGATTTTGGATCATATGGGGAGTACAGAACTGGCAGCTAATCTCTTCAGAGCTACACAAACAGAAGAAAAATTGCGCAGGGAAAATATCCAAGGAAAAACCAAAGCTAATCGAACTCATTATGAAGTTGGTAAAAAAGTGCGCCAAACTATAGAGGATTTGGGGGGAACGATGCCGGAAGAATTGCCTGCAGAAAAAAAGGATGTAAAGCAATTGGAAAGAGAATTAAAAAATCTTATAAGTAACAAATAATCTGCACATATTGTTTTATAATCGACTTTGGACATTTTTGGCCGTTACCGATACCGGACTGGCTGAGCTCTTGAATCGATAGCGGTCACGTGGAGTGCTTCCAATTTCAATAAGGCTCGCAAAGGGATTGATCCCTAGGAACATAGGCCAACCTGTTCTGATGGCACCATTCAACTGCTATTTCGCGTAATTCTATTACCAAACTTACTGATATACAACCTTTTCAGCCAAGACCGCGTGAAGTGCTTGTTGGGCTTTTACAAAACATGGTAAACTATTGTAAAGAAGAGTTGTATGAAGCCATCTTATTTAAATTTATGTACTGAATTTTATGATCTAACCAAACCAGAAGCAGGGCTTAGGGAAGTCGCTTTTTATGAGGCTCTTATACGCGCTTCAAAGGGTCCTGTTCTCGAAGCTATGTGCGGGTCTGGGAGGCTTCTGATTCCTTTGCTTAAGAGAGGGCTTGCTGTAAGTGGTGTCGACAACTCTAGTCATATGCTGAAGAGCTGTCAAAAGCGTTGCAAAGAACAGAGTGTTCATGTTCAGCTCTATAACCAACCGCTTCAAAGACTTTCTTTACCGCAAAAGTACGATTTGATTTTTATCGCAACTGGATCATTCCAGCTCATTCAGGAGCAGACAGAAGCTCTAAAAATCTTGAAAACCTTAGCCACGGCGCTACTGCCTGGAGGAAGATTAGTTCTTGAGACATTCACTTCCTGGGATGCGATCAAAGACAACATTAATGGGAGCATTCTTTCTGATCAATCGAGAGAAATTACAATTGAAAGAACTGCCAGCTCTCAGGATGGCTTTGAGATTATCAACCAGTCAAAAGCGACCGTTAATTTCAAAGAGCAACTCGAAATCATCCAAACACGGTATGAAAAATGGGCTGATGGCAAATTGATCCATGCAGAGGAAGAAGAATATGCTTTGAGATGGTACCACCGATATGAGATGGAGCTTTTTTTAGAAAAGGCAGGATTCTCTTCAGTGAAAATCATCGATGAGTCCTTTGAACAAAATGAACAGGCTGTTGTGTATGTAGCTCTTAAGCCGGAGAAAGAATGATCGCCGATATAGAAGTAATCTTCCCACATGAAGAAAATCGAATCATGATCCCTAGTCTTAACTTCCTTTCCTCTATGATGCAGCTTTATCGCATTCCAGGAATATCGCTGGCAGTGATACAAGGGCAGACTATTACGACTTTTGATTGGGGTGTCAAAAACAGCTCCTTAGCTGACCTGATCACTTCGTCGACGGTGTTTGAAGCAGCGTCCTTAACCAAACCCCTCGTAGCTTACCTCGCTTTAAAACTGTGCAAAAAGGGGATGCTGGAGCTGGATCGACCACTGCCTCTGTTAGAAGAAAATTTACCACCCATCACTCTCCGTCAGATTTTATCCCACACCGCTGGATTCCCAACAGAGAATCGCAAAGCAGGCGATCCCCTGTGCTTTATTTCTCTGCCAGGAAGCTATTTCGCTTACTCTGGGGAAGGCTTTTGCTATCTCGGCCGTGTGATAGAGCATCTAACTAACACTCCTCTAGCTTCCTTAACGCGAGAGCTTGTTTTCAAACCTCTTCACATGGAGGAAAGCAGTCTGATTTGGGAAGAGAAATACAATGCACAAGCGGCTTCTCCTCATAGCAGAATAGAGCAGCCAACAGAAAAATGGAAACCTACTCAAGCCATTGCCTCATTCAGTTTGCATACGACAGCTTCCGACTTTGCAAAATTTATGATCGGGATTAAGGCATTTCCAGAAATGTCAGTTGTAAGTCACCGAGTGAATGACTCCATCGGTTGGGGCTTGGGATGGGGGATTGAAATGACGCCTGATGGGAACCATGCCATTTGGCACTCGGGAGACAATGGTACCTTTCAATGTTTGGCCTTTCAGAATAAACAGATCGGTTTTGTCATCATGACAAATAGTGCCAACGGAATGAAGATTTATAGGCATATTTTCGATCTTATGATTGGCGGCAATCATCCCTTGCTCGACTGGGAGCAATTCGATGCCCGTGCAATAGAAGATTTAGATGAAGAGTTTCTTGCAAATTGGTGGAAAATCTATTTTCATGGCGGTCTATGAAATGAAAGATGTGGCCGACTGAAACTCTTGTCTTAAAAGTGCTTGGCGCTTTGAATGAACAAAAATAGGACCTTGAAAATGAATCATTACATATTGGAATTTGTCGATCAACTTCCCGAAGATGTGGAAGAAAAGATGAATAAGGATCTCGTAGAATATGAAAGCAGCCATGGCATTGATGTAAATTATAAAAAATTCTCGGTTGTTCTCAGGGATAGAGAAGGTGAGGTGTTCGGAGTTATAAATGCTTTCACTGCATTTGCAGAGGTATACGTTGACGATATCTGGGTCTCTAAACCTTTTCGTGGAAAAGGCTTTGGAAAAAAATTGCTGCAAGCACTCGAAAATCATTTCAAAGGCAAAGGATTCAATAATATTAACCTCGTCACAAGTGCATTTCAAGCGCCCACGTTTTACAAAAAGTGTGGATTCGCAGTGGAGTTCGTGAGAGAAAATAAAAAAAACCCAAAGCTTACTAAAACTTTTTTCATAAAATATTTTGATGATGAAGCGCAGACACAAGGCATTTTAAAATAAGCAAAAGGGGGCGTCCTAAATGTTCTACTTTGATGCAAAAGGGCATGAAAAATATTGAGGTGCTGTCGCTGCTCAACCTCCTTGAAAAATGGTATACAGTTGAAGCGCTCTTCCAAAGTCTAAAGAACTTAAGACCTCCCATAACCTCCAATGTCGTTCTCGAAGATTTTTATGACAGGCACATTCTTGTTGATGGGCAATCTTGAGCTTAAAATGTCTAATTATTCCATCATTTTTTTTGGTGGCTTAAGAGTAAACCATCCTAGGCCAAGAGCTAATAGGGCAAAGATTCCTATCCCCACGCTATCGGGAAGAAGGGGGGCCTTTTCTGCTTGGATGACTCCTAAAACAGCGAGAAGTGCTAAGATCACGCCCATACACGCATCTCCAGCAACAAGTCCAGAGGATGTTAAAATACCGCGCGCGTGGACCTTTTCTTTGTTGGATAGTTTGCGGACAAAATATGAGACCAGACCACCCACCATGATCGGTGTGCTGAGCGAAAGAGGGAGATACAGTCCCACAGCAAAAGGAAGAATAGGCACCCGAACAAGCTCTAAGATGAGCCCAATCACAACCCCAACGGATACAAGAATAAAAGGAATATCCCCTTGGATCACCCCTTTTGCAATGAGGGCCATCATCGTTCCTTGCGGAGCCGGAAGCTCCTTCGACCCAAACCCAAACGCTTCATTTAAAAGAAAAACGGTCCCACCGATCGCCAAAGCGGGAATGAAAACCCCGATGATTTCTGCGAGCTGCTGCGCTCTTGGCGTTGCTCCGAGAATATATCCTGTCTTCAAATCTTGCGAAGTTGTTCCCGCAAGGCAAATCGCAACGTTCACAACAATGGCCATCGTCAGAGCGGCAAGAAGGTAGAACCGCTCAGTCCATCCCAGCGCCACAAAAATAAGGCAGGTAATCAGGAGAGTCGTAATGGTCATCCCCGAGACCGGATTGGACGTGCTTCCAACGATTCCCACTGTCAGCGACGTCACAGCGACAAAGAAAAATCCCAAAATCATCAGCAAGATAATTGTCGTGAGATTCATCTTAAAGGCAGGAACCAGCCATAGGGTGATAAAGATCGCCACCGATCCCAAAATGAGCCACTTTAATGAAATATCTTTGTCTGTACGAGCGATTCGTCCTGAGGTTTTAGTTTGAAACAGCTCTTTCACACCATGGTGGATCGTTTTCCAGATAATCGGTGCAATATGAACAAGCGAAAGCAGACCGCCTATTGCCACAGCACCGGCTCCGATATACCGAATATAGTTTGACCAAATGTCATCGGCAGACATCTGTGTAACAGAAGTTGTTCCCGGGTAAATTGCATCAATCGACAATCCAAACATTTTAATGAGAGGAATGAAAACCCACCAACCAACAGCTCCGCCCGCAAACACCACCGACGCAATGCGTGGACCGATGATATAGCCAACTCCGAGCAGAGCAGGTGTCGCATCAATACTAATCTTGGTCTTCTCAAACCACGGGATCACCCAGTTGAACGTCTCACGAAAAAGATGAAGACCATTACAGGCAAACTTGTAAACAGCGCCGACACCGATCCCAATGAGCGCCATAAGCGCCTGGGGACCGCTACGCTCTCCCGACTTTAAAATCTCAGCGCAAGCTGTACCCTCGGGGAAGGGGAGCTTTCCATGTTCCTTCACGATGATGTATCGACGCATCGGAATCATCAGAAGAACGCCTAAGATCCCTCCCAAGCTGGCCAAAATAAAAATCTTGAGAGGCGAAATCGGATCTCCCAATAGATAGAGTGCAGGCACTGTAAACACAACGCCGCCTGCGAGCCCCTCACCAACCGAGGCAATCGTCTGCACAAGATTGTTTTCCAAGATCGTCACGCGTTTAAAAAACGTCCGCAAGATCGCCATGGATAGCACCGCAGCTGGAATCGATGCCGACACCGTCGTGCCCACTTTGAGCGCAAGATATGCATTTCCAACTGCAAAAACCAATCCTAAGACCAGTCCCAACACAACCGATTTCAAAGAAAATTCTTTTACTTTGGCACTAGGAGCAACATAAGGTTCAAACATAAACCTTCTTCTATCTCAGCATTCATTTTTAGTGCCACAGATTTCATTTTTGCAACTTTTTATATGCGCGAAGTAGTAGAAGCATATAATGGTCTATTGCCTCTTCTGAGAAGATAACACGACCAAGCTGTTGCCCTTGCTCCGCGATCATCTGCGCCTGGTTATCGTGCGCTATGAGCCACACAAAGACATTAGAAAGATCACTCAGATCTTCTTTGACTGGAATATAGTGGACCCAGGGCACTAGCGCTTTGTAATACCATTGAATATTGGGCGATGTCGGCTTGATTAGAGTTGAATTGGACAGCAAGATCCATCGGCAGCGGGAGTAAGTGCAAGAATTCCCATCTATATCGATCAGGTATTTGTAGGCAAAATGGTCTGCCATAGAGAGAAAGGGAGCGAGAGGACGACCATTCTGTTCTATAAGAACAAACACCTCTGGAGATCCCTGACAAAAATTCGTAAAGGCAGCATCGAGCCAAGTGGGGTTTTCTGCGCTTAAAAAAACCAACTTAGCTCGCGGAAAGTCGAAATAGTTATCCAGCCGATATTCGCCTCCGGTAGTCGAACCTCTCCAAAATATGATATTTTGTTTTGTATGCCAGGGATGGGCTCTGGATGCGTCGCCGCAAGAGCGTATTAGATCGTTCGCATGAAACAACGCCTCAAAATCGGGTATCAAAATTGATTGGCTTGTTGCTCGCTTAGCAAAACTAAACACGGGAACACCCAATTCCCCACTAAATCCATCATGTACCGAGAGAAGAAAATCGACATCGGGCAGAACATATTTTTGCCCCAAGCGGTCGAAAAATGCCTGGATGATTTGGATCCTCGGGTGCGTATGCGGCGTGTGTGCCATTATTGTGGATAAATGCGCTTTGCCCCCTGAAGGCGCACCAGGACGATCTGATGTTCTGGATTGCACGTTTGGCCTATTCTGCATACCTTAGATCGATCGATCCCATTCTGGGCAAATGGAGCCAGATCAGCCTGAATTTGATCGACCATCCAACTATGCTGTTGCGCAGTCCTGGCATATGCAGGGATCAAACATGAGATCAGGAGGCAGACTAAAATGACCAGTCTATCAATACGATTAATTCTCAGGGGCAACCGAATCTAGTAGTTCTTGCAAATAAGGGGAGGAGACGTTCTCTTTCACTTTTAACAGTTCGGCTTGCAGCGAAGGAGTACATTTTTCAGGATACTGTTTGAAGTAGAGGGAAAGAGCCAAAAGCCGTCCAGGCTGCTCTCCTGATCCAATCCAATAGATGGGCTCAAATAGATCAAATACCCCAATGACTTTGAGCGAAGGAATAAGCTGATCGATTGACCCGGAAATTTCGATGATTTCTTCTTTTATTTGCGCAGTTTCTTCTTGAAATAACAGTTGGTTCAGTCTGGCCACATTATTTAATGTTGCGGCAACTGTACCTTTTCTAGTATCGCCAGATTCCCCAGTATAGGGGTTGGTAGAGATGTTCGAATCTACCCCAGCAGGCATAATCGATTCTGGAGTAAATGACCCACATTGAGCTGATGGATACATATAGACAGATGCTAGCGATTATCAAAGTAAGACTCTTCATTTTCATTCTCCTGCGATTTATTAACCTGAGCCCCAAATTAGGTGACAATATGCTTCCAATTTCAGTCGCTTACAATTTGTAATCGACTGACTGCCTTTATACTTTGTAGTCTTCAAAAAGGATCAAGTCATTTTTCATAAGTTAGATTCCAAATAGTGCGCATCAGTATAGACTTGAGGAAGAATTCCTTCAAAGAAAAGTTTAATCACAACCTGTTAAGGATAATGGGATCTATCCGCGCCTTGGTCATATACATCCGCAAAAATCGACGAACCCTGAGTTTTGCAACTACTTCTACAGGGTGTTTTTTGACTAAGTTGTTTAAAATTTTATTTCTCAATATACTCTATTGCATTTTATGAATTCTTGAGGAGCGTATGAACAAAGATGATGAAAATGGCCTGATTCCAAGCAAGCTGTCGTTTGAAGATTTAAAAAAGGTCAATCAGCACGGGATTGAGTATTGGAGCGCAAGAGAACTGCAATCCCTTCTGGGCTATTCTAAGTGGCAACGTTTTGAAAATGCGGTGGAAAAAGCCATTGAGTCGTGTAAACAATCGGGGAACGATCCAAAGCATCACTTTACCGGCGCCGGTAACCCAATAACGAGTGGAAAAGGACGGACTCAAATTATTGAGGATTATCATCTTTCGCGATTTGCCTGCTAATCAGTTTCGGATGACTCAAACACGAGAAAAACTCAAACGTGAAGGTATCCGGAATCAAAGGGATGCTATTGAGGCTCACGAAACAGTAGGCAAGGAGGTTCGCGCTGCCATTGCTAAAATTGGCGGAACACCACCTGAAAATATCCCTCCAGCCGAGCACATCAAAAAAGTAGAAAAACGCTTAAAAAAGACCAAGCCTATTCTAATGCTTGACCCTAAAGATGCTGCGGGGATCGTGAATAACGAAACATAAATCAGTAAGAAAAAAGAAATCTGGGTGAGAGGATTCGAACCTCCGACCCCTAGCACCCCATGCTAGTGCGCTAGCCAAGCTGCGCTACACCCAGATAATAATATTAAAGGAGCCATGTAGCCCTTCAAATTGAAATTCTGCGCGCTTAAATTCTTTGACGCCGATACGGGCACATTCTTCGATGATTTTTTCCAAGACATCGCCCGGATGAACCTCTGCGGCAGAGATATCCACAGAGATGGAAGCAGAAAAATTGACGCCCCCGCGCATGCCTTTCACTTTAAAGTTGGCGTAGATGGCCTCTTTTTTTTGAGAGATATTCTTAAATCGAATGAGGTTGTTTTCTGCAAGGTCAGTCATATTCACTATTCTCCTGGAATAGATCAAAATCGTAAGGTGAATTGGGGTAAAAGTCAATAATCTTGTCGGAAAGGGATGACTGGTTTAAAATATTGGGCATGAAATTGGCAAAAAATTGGCACGCGCTTCTCGAGGGGGAGATCAATAAGCCCTATATCAAAGAGTTGAAGGATTTTTTGGAGGGAGAGGTGACTTATCCTCCAAAAGATTTGGTGTTCCACGCCTTTGCGATGACTCCCTATGATGAGGTCAAGGTGGTGATCATGGGGCAGGATCCTTATCATGGAGAGGGACAGGCGCATGGGATGAGCTTTAGCGTCCCAGAGGGCGTTGATCCGCCGCCATCGTTAAAAAATATTTATAAGGAATTGCAGCAAGATCTTGGAATTCCTCCAGCCCAGTCGGGATGTCTCAATAACTGGGCCAAGCAGGGGGTCTTGTTGCTCAATGCGACATTGACCGTGCGGCCCAATGAACCGAAGTCACATTATGGGAAAGGATGGGAGCAGTTTACCGATGCGGTTGTGGCCAAGTTGGCCGAGAGGAAAGATCCGATTGTCTTTATTCTATGGGGAAAATCTGCAAAAGAAAAATGCGCCAGCCTATTGGAACACTCGCATCATGCTGTGCTCACAGCAGCGCATCCGTCGCCTTTCTCAGCCTATCATGGATTTTTTGGATGTCGCCACTTCTCCAAAGCCAATGAGTACTTGAAGAAGTGGGGAAAAACTCCGATTAATTGGGTTGTTGAATAGCTGCAGGTCTTTGTAAAGCGGAAATCATTTGGTAGAAACGGGTTGCATGATCAACGACGTAATCCTTCGCGATCGTTGCATGATCTATCACCACTCTTTTACCGTTTTGAAACTTATCGCTATTGTAGATTTCTTTACCTTTTTCGTAGAGAAAGCCGATGACCCGTTCGATTAGCTGAACCAGAGCGTCAAGCCCCTTCACAACTCCGATGGTCCCCTTTTTAAGGCCCCAAACGATGTTCGTATCGTTGTCGTTAGGTGTAAGAGAATATTCAGTCACCCTAACTAAATTTGATGTAAAAAAAGAAATTGGACCTGCCATATTTCGCTCCTTTTATTATAATATGGTTATATTTTAATAGGTTTTGTTAATAATAACAAGACGTAAGATTATTTTTATATAGCAATAATTCGTTTAATGGTATAAAATGTCACTCAATATGTCAAAAAACTCTTACGATACAATTTCCCAGAAATACCGGCAAAAGGGGGGCGGGGATCTCTCTGAGCAAGAGGTAGAGGCCTATCTCAAGGCCCGGATGCCAGCCACTTTTGCAGCGGTTTCTGCCGTATTGAAGGAGGTCTCAGCCAGAATTACCGAGCCGATACGCAGTTTACTCGATTTAGGCGCGGGGCCTGGAACGGGTGGTCTGGCGGCACGGGAGTTTTTTCCAGAGATTGAACATTGCACATTGGTCGAGCGGAATGAGGCGATGATCAAGAAGGGTAAGGAATTAATTGAAGGTGAATGGATACGGGCCGATATTCAGAGCTATAGTCCCCAAGAGCATGATCTGGTTCTTTTCGCTTATTCATTCGGAGAAATTGCCGGTCAAATTGAGGTGCTGAAAAGAGCTTGGGATGCGGCGAAGGTCTTGGTGATCGTCGAGCCGGGAACGCCGAGGGGATTTGAAAATATTCTCAAAGCGCGGGAGCAGTTGATCCAGTGGGGTGGGAAGATGATTGCTCCTTGTCCCCATGTAAAACGGTGTCCGATGCAGAGTAGATGGTGCCATTTTTCAGTGAGATTAGAGCGGACGCGGGAGCACAGGCTTTTAAAAGGTGGACAGCTTGGTTGGGAGGATGAGAAGTTTTCCTACATTGCTTTTAGCAAGGAAAGTGTAGAAATGGCAAAAGCGCGCATCATTGGCCATCCACAAAAGCTACATGGCAATGTCGCCCTTCAGCTTTGCAGTGAAGAGGGATTGCTTGAGAAAACAATCTCAAAAAAAGAGAAATCCCTCTATAAACAAGCGCGCAAAGCCAAATGGGGAGATCCGTTTATCTTCTAAACAAATTATAGAAGAAGGCGATCACTGCACCGGTGATGAATCCATGCACAAAACCCCAGACTGCGCCGATAATCGCTCCGAGGAAGGATGGCTCATATCCTAGGTATGATGAGTGCATGACTGCGACAAAATCGATGGTCCATCCAAACATGGCGACCAAACCTGCGATGAAGATCCAAAGTGCCCAAGTGATCCCGAGCCTAGCCCCAGACCTAAAATGCTAAAATTTCCTGCTTTTTCTCTAGCCATAATTCTCCTTACGGTTATCTAATTTTAGACATGAAGCTTTTTAGAATTAATTTCAAGAGTGTTAAAGCATTTCGCCGGATTGGTGAATCAGTTTGGCGATCAATGCGGTCCACCCCGTTTGGTGAGAGGCTCCTAATCCTTTTCCTGTGTCGCCATTGAAATATTCGTAAAAGAGCAAATGCTCATGTTTTTCATTGCCGAAAACAGGGAGGTTGCCTGCTTGATTAGGGAGGTAAAGCTGGATGAGCCGTTTCGAAAGCTCAGCGGCGACATCCCATAGATTGAGAAAATGGCCCGATCTGGTTGGAAATTCCACTTTGAGGTCATCGCCATAGTAGTGGTGATAACGTTGGAGCGCTTCGATTAAGAGAAAGTTGATGGGGAACCAAATGGGGCCTCGCCAGTTGGAATTACCGCCGAACATCCGGTTGTCGGAATCACCTGGAACATATTTCACTTCGTAATTCTGCCCTCCGGCTTGGAAGGAGTAGGGATGTTTTTCATGGTATTTGGAAATGGACCGGATGCCATAGGGGGAGAGAAACTCCTCTTCGTCAAGCATGTATTTGAGAATCGAAATGAGTTGATCTCTTGTCACAATCGACATCTGGCGTCGTCCCGCGAGCCCCTCTTCATAGAGGCAAGCGATGTTCATACTGACATCGGGGCGATTGTGAATAAACCAATCCATGCGCCTTTTAAAGACGGGGATTTTTTCAAGTGTTTCAGGGCGGATCGTTTCAACAGCGAGAAGGGGGAGTAGGCCGACTAGGGAGCGCACTTTTAGGCGGACGACCCGATCGGGAAGATGAAGAATGTCGTAGAAAAAGCCATCTTCTTCATCCCAAAGGGCATGATGATCATGCGCTGAATGGCTCATTGCCCGCGCAATGCGCAAGAAATGTTCAAAAAATTTGGTCGCCATGTCTTGGTAAACCGGCTCTTCTTCAGAGAGGTGAATGGCAATTTTCATCATCTCAATGCAAAAAAAGCTCATCCATGCGGAGCCGTCTGATTGATCGATATGGCCGCCTGTTGGTAAGTCTCTACTCCGATCGAAGACGCTGATATTATCCATCCCAAGGAATCCTCCTTGGAAGATGTTGTTGCCCTCAGCATCTTTTTTGTTGACCCACCAAGTGAAATTGAGGAGGAGTTTGTGGAAATTTCCTTCGAGAAATGCCCGGTCTTCTTTTCCATATTTTTTGGCGTCGATTTTATAGATTCGAAAGAGGGCCCAAGCTTGAACGGGTGGATTGACATCGGAGAAGCACCATTCATTGGCCGGAAATTGCCCATTGGGATGCATATACCACTCCCGCGTCATCAGGGTGAGTTGCCGTTTAGCAAAATCGGAATCAATCAGCACCATCGGAAGGCAGTGGAAGGCGCTGTCCCATGAGCAAAAGTAGGGGTATTCCCATTTGTCTGGCATCGAGAGGATATCGAATGTGGTGAGGTGGTCCCAATCTTGGTTGCGCATTCCAGAGTGGTGGGGGGAGAGGTGGGGATCTCCATCAAGCCACTCATGTTGATTGAGGTAGTAGAATTGCTTGGAGAAGAGCAGTCCTGCAAAAGCTTGCCGTTGAATTTTCTTGAGCTCGTTCAGAAAGACCCGGTTTTTGAATGGAATTCGTAGAACTCGTCCGTCTCCTTTATCTGTTTTTCAAAGAGTTCCGTTGCTTTCGAAAAGGGATCTTTCTGTTCTTGATTAGACAGCCGGCAAAGAAAAGTTTTTTGCTCACCGGGCTTAAGTGTAAAGCGAAGATGGCCGGCCCCCTTTGTCCCCTCTTTTTGCGGGTTGACTGGGTCCCCTTTAATGATGTGCCGATTGAAGGTGTCTTTTGGGTAGGGGCTGCTATTTTCGTTATCGCAGAAGAGAAATTCTTCAGAGCCATCAACGTAAAAATAATAGGAGCCCTCTGTGTGGTGGTCCAATTTGATCCCATTTCCCTCTTGATAGAGGCGGGGTTTTTCTGTTTCATAACCCCAGCTCCAGGTATTGCGAAACCAGACAGTCGGCAGGCAGGTGAGCGGAGCCGTTTCAGGTCCCCGGTTGACGATGGTCACAAGGCAGAGGATGTCCTTGGGACCCTCCTTGGCATGTTCAATGATCAGATCGAAATAACGGTTTTGCTCAAAAATCCCGGTGTCGCGTAGTTGGTATTCGGGATCTCCAAGTCCCCTTTTTCTGCTCTCTTCCCTCAGCTTGGCATAGGGAAATTCTTGCTGGGGATATTTGTAGAGCATTTTGAGATAGGTAGAGGTGGGTGTCGCATCGAGATAATGGTAGTGTTCTTTGACGCTCTCCCCATGATTCCCCTCGAGATTGCTTAGGCCAAAGAGCCGTTCTTTGAGAATCGGATCCTTTCCATTCCAGAATGAAAAAGCGAAACAGATTGTCTGAAAGCGGTCGCAGATTCCCCCTAGACCATCCTCTCCCCAACGGTAAACCCGACGATTGGCATCATCGAATGGAAAGG
This sequence comes from uncultured Verrucomicrobiae bacterium, assembly GCA_963806855.1. Classification (GTDB taxonomy): domain Bacteria; phylum Chlamydiota; class Chlamydiia; order Chlamydiales; family Rhabdochlamydiaceae; genus Sacchariniichlamydia. The sequence continues at coordinate 131,622 of CAWDYW010000001.1, forward strand.
TGATCCATGGCTCCCGTCCGGGGTGCTCGCTAATATAATCTTCGCGGACAGTCCCCCACTGCCTCTCGCTCAAATAGGGACCCCAATTTTTCCAATTCTCCTCCCGATTTCGGTGCTCAAGGAGTTTATCGTTTTCAGACATCGATTTTATGAGATGGCGCTTTGAGGTTTTTATTGCTCTCTAAAAGGGGATCGACCATTTCGCGCAAAAACTGCGCGACTTGTTCCTCTGCTCTTCCTGTATTGGGTGAGCAGCATTGGTCGATCTCTTCAGGAGAAAGCCCAAGTTGTATGGCAATCTCGACCCCTTGATGGGGATTCTCCCGCAACTTTTTATGGACCTCTTGCCGATCTTTCCCCTTCTTTACAGCACTCATCATAATATTTTCCAGTGCTAGAAGTGGCAGTTGCTTGTTCAGATTCTCCTTGATCATCTCAGGATGGATTTGAAGAGTAGAAAAAATGTTTAAGCCTAAGTCCAAAATCGCATCGGCTGTCAGAAAGGCCTCGGGGATGACGATCCGCCGATTAGCCGAGTCGTCAAGCGATCGCTCCAGCCACTGCGTTGCAAGGGTGTAGGCTGGATTTTGACAAAGAGAGATCAGCAGACGGGAGAGCCCGCAGATGCGCTCGGAGTAGATGGGATTGATTTTGTGGGGCATCGCTGAAGAGCCCACCTGCCCTTTCGCCTTGCTTTCCCCCATCTCGCCAAAATGGGCGAGGAGGCGCAAGTCGGTGGCGCATTTGTGCGCGCTTGCCGCGATCCCTTCTAAAACAGAAAGGACCCGCATATCTTGCTTTCGAGTGTAGGTTTGACCCGCAATGGTCAGCCGCTTTTTAAATCCTATCTCATGGGCGATAAGGGCGTCGAGTTTTTCAACCTTCGCGCTGTCGTTTTCCAAAAGGTGCATGAACGAGGCTTGCGTTCCGGTTGCCCCCTTGACGCCGAGAAAATGGAGGCTCTCCTCCCGCTCAATGAGATCTTGGCAATCGAAGACAAAATCTTGCAGCCACATGCAGATCCGTTTGCCGACTGTCGTCGGTTGCGCCGGTTGCAAGTGGGTATAGGCGAGTGTCGGGATCGAGGCAGATTCTTGAGCCTTTTTTTTCATTATGGCGATCAGGTGGACTAATTTGGCCTTCAATAGATTTAAGCCTGCTCGCATTTGAATCAAATCGGTGTTATCGGTCACATAGGCCGAGGTAGCCCCCAGATGGAGGATCCCTTTTGCTTCAGGGGCACAGTCGCCGAATGCATACAGGTGGGCCATCACATCGTGCTTGAGCTCTTTTTCATATTGGGCCACTTTTTCAAAGTCGATCTCTTCGATGTGACGCTCGAGAGCTTCGATCTGTTTAGATGTAATCGGAAGGCCGATCGCTTTTTCTGCTTTGGCAAGGGCAACCCATAGGCGTCGCCAAGTGGCATATTTGTGTTGATCGGAGAAAATAGCCCCCATCTCACGGCTTGCATACCGGCTGCGTAGGGGGGAAGAATCTAGAGTTTGCTTTGAATGGATTGTAACACCTCGGTCATCCGTTTTCTTTGCTCTGGGCTTGGCTTAAAGCGGCTGCTCGACATCAGTTTCTCCAATTGATGCAGCTGCGCAATCATCTGCTCAGACAAACTCGAGGCCCGTTTATCTTGATCTTCCAATGGAAAGCGCTCCCGGATCAGATTGAGCAGCTGCCGTTTTGTCTCGCCCTTGTAATTTTTGATGAGCTCTTCTTTGCTCTCTTGAGGACAATCGCGCGTTGCCAATGTATAAATCGCCTGCCGGGGCATCGCTTCGACCTTATCTTGCAAACTCTTAGAAAGGCTCGTATAGAGCTCATAATACTGCAAGAAGTTGTAGGGAGTCTGCCGATTGCCATAGGTCTCCATCAGCCAAGAGCTAAAGGCTCCATCCCGATATTTTTTCAGGATCTCCTGCGCCCGTTTGATCCGCTCCCCATGTAAAATAGCAGCCTGATTGTTGATCGCCTTCACTTCAGAGGTGAGTGCGGCAAGAGTTCTTGAGATCGTCGCTGATGTCTTCTAGCTCTCCACGGTATCCCTCGAGGAGATTGCGCAGCAGAGTCTCTTCAACATCTGTGAGTGGTGTAACGCGAAAGACGCCAGAAAAACTCGACAGATTGCCACTGGTGGACAATTCGGCCAAGTTATTCATTTTCGAGGTTTTTTCTGGACCTTTTCTGAATCTAAGAGATAAGAGGTCGTTGACTTTTACCATATTGTAAATCCGCTTTACATGAGTTTAAGGAGTTCCTTGGAGAGAGCGATATAATCTTCTGCAGCGCGACTTTTAGGCGCCACTTCGAAGATTGGCTTTCCATGGATGCTGGCTTCAGAAACCATGATATCACGCCGCACTTTTGTATTTAATAACTTTCCAGGAAATGTTTGGTCGATCAGATCCAAAAAGGCAGAATTGCTTTTGCCGCGCGGATTCCAAAAAGACATCGAAACGCCAATCACGCGGAGCGGATGACGGTGGCCGAGATTTTCCATGAATTGTCCCAATCGCTGCAGCCCTTTGACGCTGTAAAATTCCGGGGTGGCGCAGACGAGCGAATAGTCAGAAGCGATCATCGCTGATTCGGTGAGCCAACAGAGTGAAGGGGGCGTATCGATGATCACCGCATCGTATTTCAACGAGCTGAGTACCTCGCGCAATCTCTCATGCGAATAGCGGTTGGCGGCGAGATTTCCGGTCACTTCGACCCGCTCGAGCCAGGTGTCGGCAGGGATCAGATCGAGGTTTTTGATTGCTGTTTTCACAATCACCTGATCGATTGTTTTTGTCCCTTGCAACACGGGGGCTAAGCTATCTTGCGCATCGGGATCGAAGCCGAGCCCGGTGGTCAAATTGGCTTGCGCATCAAAATCGATGAGAAGCACCTTTTTCTTATGGAACTTGGCAAAAGAAGCGGCGATGTTGAGCGACGTCGACGTCTTTGCCGTTCCCCCTTTAAAACTGCTGACTGCGATCTTTTTCATACCTTCTCTAAATAAGATGTAAGCGATTTATCTGCTGATTCTCTTTTGAGTGTACTCAAAACCGAATTAAGATCCAGTTCTCCGATCACAATATTGTCTCTTCTTCTCACGCTGATTGTCTTATTTTCGACCTCTTCATCGCCAACAGTGAGCATGTAATTGATCTGCAAAAGTTGCGCGTCCCGAATTTTTTTGCTGACCGATTCGTTGCTCTCGTCGACATCACATTCAAATCCAGCGTCGTGAATTTGACTTGCAATCTCACGCGCATACTCGTTGTGCCGCTCGGCGACTGGAACGACGCGCACCTGTCGTGGGCTAATCCAGAGGGGGAACCTTCCGGCGAAGTGCTCGATCAAAATCCCAAAGAAACGTTCGACCGAACCGAAAATCGCTCTGTGGATCATGATGGGACGTTTATGTTCTCCATCGCTGTCGACATAAGTGAGCTCAAATTTTTCTGGCAAGGACATGTCGAGCTGCACGGTGCCGCACTGCCAAGAGCGTCCCAGAGCATCGCGGATGTGGATATCGATTTTAGGTCCATAGAACGCTCCATCGCCCTCATTAATCTTGTAGGACTGACCATAGTCGTCGAGCGCTCCCTTCAATCCGGCAGTCGCCACTTCCCAATCGGCATCTGTTCCGATGCTCTTCTCAGGCCGTGTGGAGAGCTCAAAACGCCAATCCAATCCAAAAGTGCCATAGATTGTTTCAACCAGTTGAAGAATGCCGAAAATTTCCCCCTTAATATCGCCTGGGCGCATAAAAATATGGGTATCATCTTGGTGGAAACTGCGGACGCGGAACAATCCATTGAGCGCTCCCGATGCTTCATGTCGATGCACATGGCCAAATTCGGAGACGCGCAGAGGCAATTCCCGGTAGCTGTGCATTTCCGAACCAAAGAACAGCATGCAACCAGGGCAGTTCATTGGCTTAAGAGCAAAGTGCCGCTCCTCGATGCCGAAATAGTACATGTTGTCCCGATAGAAATCCCAGTGGCCTGATCGTTGCCATAGATCCTGATTGAGCAGCTGCGGAGTCTTAATTTCAACATAGCCTGCATCGCGCTGCAATCCTCTCATGAATTCGATCAGCCGATTCCACACAATCATCCCATGCGGGTGGATAAAGGGCATGCCTGGACCCTCTTCCTTCAGCGAGAACAGATCCAGTTTCGGCCCAATAATCTTGTGGTCCCGCTTTTTCGCCTCTTCGAGCATGTGCAAATAATCTTTGAGCATTTTTCGATCGGGATAAGCGATCCCATATACACGAGTGAGCATCTCCCGATTCTTATCGCCGCGCCAATAGGCCCCCGAAGTCTTCATCACCTTAAAGGCCTTGATTTTCCCCAAAGCAGCCATGTGCGGCCCTCGGCATAGATCAAAATATTCACCCTGCGAGTAGCCAGTAATAAGCCCCTCGAATTCGCCGATCAGCTCGCTCTTATAGGGATTATTTGTAAACCGACTAAGAGCTTCCTGTTTGTTTTTGAACTCATGCCGCACCGGTTTGTAATTTTCCTTTAAAATCTTCTCGACTTCCGTCTCGATTTTTTCAAAGTCGGCATCGGAGATATGCAGATCGGCAAAGTCATAATAGAAGCCATTTTCAATTGGAGGACCAATCGTCGGTTTCGCATTGGGCCAAAGACGCAAGATCGCCTGAGCGAGTACGTGAGCCGCAGTGTGCCAGAACACCTCTTTGCCTTGGGCATCTTCAAAGTTGAGCAAGATCACCTTGTCCCCCTCATGCAGAGGCGTGTCGAGGTCTTTCAGCACCCCATTGATATTCGCGGCAATCGCCTGATCAGGCCCCCGCTGATTAAGTTTCTCGGCGAGATCCTTTGCTGAGCTCCCGCTTGGGAGTTCCACCATTTTGTTTTGGCATTCGACTAACATAAAAAAATTCCTTGAGTGATGAGTTTTAATTATACGCTATACTTGTCTAATCTTCAATCTTCTCAGTTTGCTGAAAACTAGTGCAAACCCTCCATTCCCTGTGACATTGGCGCAGGTGATGACCGGATCGAATAAAATATAAAGAGCGGTGATCAGCGAAGCCATTTCGCCTGTAAAGCCCAATTGGCTCTCAAGGACAGGCAGCATGACCAAAATCCCTCCGCCTGGGATCCCCGCCACCGAGAACTTGGCCAAGACAAAATAAAAAGCAAAAGCCAAATAGACTAAAAAAGTGGGCTCCACCATCCCAAAATTCTTCAGCACCGCAAAGGCAAAAATCGGGATGGCAAAGCAATCGCCAATCAGATGGACGTTGACAGTGACCGGGATGCTAAGCAAAGCCGATTTTCCTCCATTCTTCTCTGCGCCAATCAAAGTCAAGGGCATCGCCGCCGCGCTCGACATCGTGCTAAATCCGGCAATCGCCGCCGGCAGCATGTTGCGCAGGCTTGGAAAAAATTGGGACCGGCAAGTCACCAAATAGATCAAGGCAATATAGACAAACTGCGCTAGCGCGACGATCAAGAAAATGACCGCATAATCGGCGACGATCTGTTTAAGAACCTGGTCATGGATCAGCTTGATGATAAACCCAGCAATAAATAGAGGGATGGCATAGCTCAAACATGAGAGAATAGAGTTGACCACTTTGTCAAAATAGCCTGCGATCCTCTGCCCAAGCCGCTGCTGAAAAAATGAGAAAAAGATCCCCAGCGCAATCCCTGCAAACAAAGCATAATCATTGGGGATCAGCTTGGGCAATTGAAAAACCCAGGCCGGCGCCAACCCTTCCCCCTCCTGTGGCATGACGATCGATAAATCGAGCTGATAGATGGCAGAGCCAATCGGATAGCTGATCATAGTCGAGAGGAAATTGGAGCAGCAGATTCCTGCCAAAATCAGCAGAATGAGCTTCGTTGCATTCCTCGACAATTGAGAAATGGTTTTGAACAAAAGCATGAAAATCAGTATCGGCAGGATGAAAATGATCACCGCCTTTACCGAGAGACTTAATGCATATAGGATGCTCTTGAGGCTGACTGGGATAAACCGGTCGACCATAATAATAAAAGCTATGAGCGCCAACAATATGATTGGCATTTTCCGAAACATGAGAAGACCTCCAAATTTTTTTTATGAACGGGTAGAAACAAATGTAGGATAGGGGGGAACGATTACCGGCGGAGGCCGGTCGTTGTGGTCGTAAGAAGGGTGGTAAGCTTAAAGGAAGCTTTTCTTCTCATAATGATCCATTATAGAGTAAAGCCGAGGAATTGTCAATATTGCAAAAACAATTTTTTCTGGCTTAGCGGCAAAGTTGCAAATCAACTTTGCCGCGGATTGTAAAATCTTATGTTTAGTTCTTCTGCAAGAGAATGCGGGCGATAGGATCACATTTTCACAAAAAAATTGTTATTAGTTAAATTTTTTTTGATCTTTATAACAATTAGTTAAAGTATAATATATACATAAAGTTATAATTAAGTGAGGAAATTATGAGTGGATTGCCTGGTATTGGTCAGTGATGCAGATGATGCTGATAGTGATGGTTATTACAATTATGCGAGCCAGTTGGGAAAAAACAGAGGACAGGAGACGGGCCGCAAGAGGGAGCCACTACTGTCGAGGGGAATGGAAACGACGTAGATACTAAGACATCAGGGGTATTTACATCCGGGTGGGGGTGAATGCAGCCAATGGTTCAAAGCGCCCCGCTTTCTGTCAAAAGCAGAACAATTGACACTACCTAATGGAATAACTTATACAACTTATGTAGGCGGCTTACAAAACCGCAAGCCTCATGGAAAGGGGAAAGGGACTGGAGCTAATGGAATAAGTTATGATGGCGAATAGCGAAATGGCGGTTGCATGGAAAGGGAAAATAGTTCGGCCTGATGGAGCCATTTATGAAGGGGAGTTCAAAATATGGCGATGCATGGAAAGGGAAAACAGATTCGATCTGATGGAACTGTTGCTTATGAAGGCGACTTCCAAAATGGCAAGCGTCATGGAAAGGGAAAACAGAGGCGACCTGATGGAGCCATTTATGAAGGCGAGTTCAAAAATGACGCGTCATGGAAAGGGAAAATGGGCTCAACCTAATGGAATAACTTATGAAGGCGACTTCCAAACTGGCGAGTGGCATGGAAAGGGAAAATGGACTGGACCTAATGGAACAACTTATGAAGGCGCCTGGGTAAATGGTAAAAGGCTTTGAACCGAAACTTTTACTACGATAGGTTTAAGGTTTAGATTTTAAAAATTCGGAGAAATCGACAATTCTGGCAAAAAATCCGCTGTCTTCGACCTTTTCATCGACGCCATTCACATGGATTAGAACTGGACGACAGGAGAAACCTCGAGGCAATTGCAATGCCCGCAGTTTCTCTTCAACTTCCTTTACAACTTCCATTCCTATTTTTCCTTGCATAAATTTTACTTCGCAGATGTATATGCAATTAAAACGAGTTTGAATTAGATAGTCGATTTGGCAACCTTTTCGACGAACTTGCGGAGTTTGGAGATAGGGGGCGGCAAAGATCACTTCATCCGGCGAGATGCCGAGAAGGTTTTGAAGAATGTCGCCATTATTGACCACTAGGTTTTCAAATTGCAGTCCTAAAATAGAGTACCAGCCCGTAGGCAATTTTCTTACTTTCCCTTCTTCAATTTGCTCGCGATTGGGATGAATGTATTTGAGATAAAACCGAAGATAATTATCGCTTAATCGATATCGACTAGTTGTGGATTTGGTTTTTTTTGCAAAGCTCCAGGTGTAGTCCCGCGATATAAAGCCAGCTTGAGTTAACTCATCGAGCGAATCACTAAAATCTCCGCCAGAAGAACATCCAAGTTCTGAGGCGATCTGTGTTGCTGAGAGGCGGTTATCAACGAGCGTTTGCACGATTTGTTTATAAAAAGGACCTTTGTTTCGAAATAAATCATGAAAGATTTGGTCGAATTCTTGGAATAAAAGACCTTCAGAATCAAAACCCATTCGTTGAATATTGGCTTCGGCTGTGAGGTCGGGTCTTAGTTCTTCAAGATAACGGGGAATTCCCCCAGTGACTGCGAGGATTTTAAATTTTTCATATGGAGCTACGATGCCAGGCCAATCCTCCCAAAAGACATTGCAATCCTCTATAGGAAGTTCTTTTAACAAAATACGCAATGAAACTCTGCCATAGAAACCAGTGCTGCTCAGGATATTTTTTTGAATCCAAGTTGAATTAGAACCTGTGATGATCATGATCAGCTTATTATTTTTTTTAAAGTGCCGGTCCCAGGCTGTTTTGAGTTTTGGCATAAAGGTTGGATCTTTAGAACCCATCCAGGTGATCTCATCTAAAACGATTAGGATCCGCCCTTTTGTTGTTTTTTCAGAAAGATCATAAAATAGATTGCCCCAATCATCGCTGCGGTAAATGGGAAGATCATATTCCTGAAGCTGTCGTAAGAATTCTGCTCTTTGTTCTTCAGCGGTCACTCCGTCAGCAGGAGGGATTCCAGTGAGAATGATAGACTTCGGAAAAGTTTTTGCATATTCCTCGCAAAGACGACTTTTTCCTATTCGGCGCCGTCCTCTGATCACAACGAAACTGGAAATCTTTTTTTTGGAGAGCCCAATCAGGGACTCCATCTCTTTTTCCCGCCCAATGAAACGATCTACCATTATATTTCCTCCAAGAAATTGCAAAAACAACTTTTCCGCGCTTTTTAAAGCATATAAAATCCGCGGAAAAGTTGCAAATGCAATTTTGCCGCGCTATCAAATTTTATATTTAATGAGGTGGCGCGCTCACATTTTCACAAAAAAATTGCTGCTAATTAAATATTTTTTTGAGTCTGCGAACAAGTCGTTAAATATGTATAATTAATAAAGTAATAATTATAAGCGAGGAAATTATGAACGGATTACCAAAAGTTAATAGTGTTGAATCAACTGATCATGCAGCAGCGAGTTGTTGCAGAATTAGCCGAGCCCGTTGTGAAAAAACAGCGGACAGGAGGCGGGCCACAAGATGGAGCTACCCTTTTCGATGAGAATATAAATAACGTAGACGCTAAGACATCAGGGGTATTTACTTCCAGGATGGGGATTAATGAAGAGAATGGTTCAAAGGCCCCGGCTGCAATTGCGCTGACAAAACCAGAACAAATTAAACTATCTGATGGATCTATTTATGATGGCGCCCACAAAATGGCATGCCTCATGGGAAGGGAAAATTGATGCGACCTGATGGAGCTAGTTATGATGGCGAGTGGATAATTGGCATGCTTCATGGAAAGGGAAAAGAGATTCGACCTGATGAAACTATTGCTTATGATGGCGAATGGAGAAATAATATGCTTCATGGAAAGGGGAAAATGATGCGTTCTGATGGAACTATTATTTTGAAGGCGAATGGAAAATGGCATGTTGATGGAAAGGGGAAAGCGATGCGTTCTGATGGAACTATTATTTTGAAGGCGAATGGAAAATGGCATGCTTCATGGAATGGGAAAAGAGATTCGATCTGATGGAACTATTGCTTCTGAAAACGAATGGAGAAATGGCATACTTCATGGAAAGGGAAAAGAGACTCTAGGTAAAGGAAATAGTTATGAGGGCGGCTTCCAAAATGGCATGAGGCATGGAAAGGGAAAAGAGACTCGGCCTGATGGAACTATATATGAATGCGACTTCCAAAATGCCAGGCCGCATGGAAAGGGAAAAGTGACTCTACCCGATGGAAGAATTTATGAAGGCGACTTCCAAAATGGCATGAGGCGTGGAAAGGGAAAAGAGACTCAACTTAATGGAACTATTTATGAAGGCGACTTCCAAAATGGCATGTGGCATGGAAAGGGAAAAGTGACTCTAGGTAATGGAAATAGTTATGAAGGCGACTTCCAAAATGCCAGGCCGCATGGGAATGGAAAAGAGATTCGACCTGATGGAACTATTTTCTGAAAGCGAATGGAATAATGGCAACTACATGGAAAGATGAAAGAGATTCGACCTGATGGAACTATTAAGGAAAGCGAGTGGGAAAATGGCAAAAGGAAATAGAACCTAACCATTTTTAATTCATTAAAAATTTCGGTAGCCTCATATTAGGTTCTATGGATATGAGTGTCATCCTAGATCTTCAGAGAGAGCATGAGGCTGTTGAGGGGCTTTTAGATCAATCCGTCTTCAATTTTCGAGCCAAAAGTCGCGCTGTTCTATTGGCAGGTCATCTGCTCGACGAAGAGGGCAATTTCCGTCATTTGAATGAGACGATCAAAGCGATAGGCTATGTTCTGGGGCCTCGAAGCTATAACGATGGAGATATCACTCAATCATTTTTTACGGGTCCTCCATGCACTGCGTTCAAGCCCTCGTCTGGCCCAAAAAGTAAAGAGTTTTGGGTTGCCGTTATCCGACCCCAAACTCAACGAAATGATCGCCACCACGTTGGATGTTGAGGTCGAACTGACCGATCGGCATGTCATTTGCGCGATCTTGTCGGCTCTGCTTTGTCCTCTGCGGCAGAGTGTTGGGTCTTGTTTTGCGACGGCGCCGGCCATATTGGTCCATGAGGAGCAGCTCGAACTTTTTCTCGATGACATGCAACAGCTGCTCTATAAGGGGCACTCTGACTCGTGTTTCGGGAGGGGTGGAGTCTACGGTGCCGATCAGCCCATCGCCGGGGATCGGGGAATTGAAGAAGGACTATCAGCCTCATCATCCTGGCTTTACTAAAGCGCTGGGCTCGGTTGGTCTCACTGCCGGTGACCATATCTGGCCAAAGCTATTTGGAAGTCCTCGAATCGCTTGTTTTAGAGAAATTCGAGCTTAAAAAGAGGGATCTCACTAGAGCTACGCAGCGCCATACCCCGAAATTAGAGCGGATTGAAATGGCAAAGCAGATGCTCCAAAAGGCCAAGTGGGTGATGGTGGCCTTTTCGGAGCATTTGCTGCTCAAGGTGTGGGAGTTTACGCTCGCCTCTTTTGTCGATGTGAAGACAGAATTTTCAAGATGGAATCTCTACTCGAGCTTGGGGCTGCATCCTGAGGAGAAGGGGGGCATTGGAGAACTGATCTATCACCAGTTGCAGCATCTCCTCGATGAGGCCAACAAAAAGCTCGAGTCATTACCAACAAGAATACGAAATCGCGTTCGATCAGGTGCGGGCGACCGAGCAGTTGCTCAAGGGCGCAAGCTCGGAAGCCGATGCGCGGAGGTTAAAGGCAGAGCATCAGTCGCGGGTCTATCACATGTATGCCTGCTTGGAGATGCGCGATAAATGGAACAAACACGCGCAGAATACATCCAACTTTTTCTCTTTTCTCATTGAGCAGATCGTCGCGAAGTTCCAAGAGTTTTTCCAAGAGGTCTACGACGCGGAGATGGGGGAGATCAAAGGGACGATCTATGATGACAGTCCGGCGGGGTTTCGGCTCGTCTATAAAAATCGGCGGGCTCATGTGGGCAGCTGGACCTTCATCCATACGAAAGAAGAGTACATTCAGGCGCTCAAAGATTTTTTTCTTGCCATTGAGAATCCACTAATCGAGGCGTGCGCGTGGGAGGAGGGAAAAGAGGAGATCTCCCGTTTGATCACGGCGATCATCCATCTGGTTGGGGCGGAGGAGTTCCTCGTTTCGGCGTTTTATCGGATGGCAAAGGCCCATCGGGTGCCGCTGCAGAAAGTGGATCTAGAGAAGATGGAGAAGAAGCCATGGGCCTATACGTCGGGCGGGACGATCGTCACCCTGCTGAAAACCTATTTTCGTAGGGAAGGGTCCCTTTCTGAAGAGGCCCGCTGGGTCGATAGCCCCCAAGATCTGCTGATTTTTATCATCGAGACGCTCAAAATGCTCCCCCCGATGGTGACCGATCCGTTTATTCGGGATCCAGAGAGGCGGATGTTGATGACGGGGCCGACGCATGCCTTTTCGCTGCTCCCGGGTAAATTTAGACAAGGATGGGAAGACCGTGGCTTTACTTATACTTGGGTGCGCGATCAGATCTTTCTTCCTCAGCGAGAATTTTATGATGCGATTCGGTTGCAGTCCCATGAGCAGCTCTACTTAGTCGATGAATTGGCCAGCCGCCTTCCTCTCTTGCAGGGGCACGAGCTGCGGAGGCAATTTCAGATAAGAGATAAGCCGCTGACAGTGGCTGCATTCCGAGAGCTGCTGCCCAAGAGTGCCGCGATTGATGGGTTTCTGTTTGAAATGCTCCCTTTGGTAAATCCAGCTAAATTATTGGATGAGCTCAACCTGAAGCTCCCGATTTATGGCTTCATTGGAAGGCGAGTGCTCCATGATCAGATCGTCGCTACTGTCCCTGCCGTCCAATCGGTCGATTTCCATGTGGAGCTGGCAAATTTGATGGAGAAGAGGGGGCTCGCTCCGCCGAAGCCTCTGATTTTTGCCGACACCAACTGGTCGAAGTTCTTTTTTTCTTTCCTTGTGAATCCATCATCCGGTGAACTCGAACTGTGGCGCACCGATAAGATCGGGCTTACTGGCGCGCCGATGAGTGAGTGGGAGCCATTTCTCAATGGCACACTCAAAGAGCACTGGGGCATCTTCTGCAGGCCGCACGAATATTTGAAATAATTGCTTACGATTGCCATTTATTATAAGTATGAGTAGACTCTCTCATTTGATATGAAAGCTCTATACCTATCTCTTATACTTTGTTCTTCCATAGGACTCCAAGCTGCGACGATCGATGTGAATCGCGATCTGGAAGATAACGATATCCGCGCTTTAAAAGAGTGGATCGATACCAAGCGTCAAGTCTCGTTAAAAGAGATTGGCGGCGACCTTTCGATCAGCGGTGAGGTACGGACCGAATTTCAGAGCGCCTGGGAGACCCGCAATGGCAGAGAATTGCGTGGAACTCGAGAAAGCGATCTATTCCCCGCTCGCGGATTCGATATCGAATTCAACTTGATGTTCGACTACCGCACCGATCGGACTTGGGCTGCTGTGAAGATCGAATTCGATAACAACGCTGGTGTATTTAGCGGTTCTGTCGACGCATTGTCTCTCGAAAAATGCTACTGGGGTGTCCGTGCAGTCAGCTGCGATACATCTACTCTCGACATCGAAGTCGGCCGCCGCCCATTCTTAAACGTATTCGATTCGAAAATTGAATTTGGCTCCACTTTTGATGGAATCCTCTTCCGCTTTGCCCGCACTTATGAAAAGATCGGCGATCATTATTTCCATATTGGTCCTTTTGTCATCAATGAGAGGCGCGATCAGTATGGCGTCATTGCTGAAACTGGCCTGCTCAATATCGGCGGTACTGGATTTTACACAAAACTGTCGGTCATCGATTGGCATACAAAGCATTATAAGAGAAGTTTTGTCACAGATCGCTTTCGGTTTGTCGTTTTGCAGTGGATTCCTGCCTACCGTTTCAAAATTGGATGCAAAAAGCGACTTGCGATCATCTACTCTGCTATTTTATGGAACACCATCGCTAAAAAACTGCCTGTTTCCGATTTCAAAAAAGCGAATCTCGGGGGCTATGTCGGCTTTTCTTATGGACAGTTACTCAAGCAGTGGGACTGGGCCTTTGATATCAACTACCAAGTCGTTGGCGCTCAATCGATCCCTGACTTTGATGTCTCTGGAATCGGCTTAGGCAATGCCAATAGGTCGGGCTTCTACACCGAGACGCTCCTCCCTCTTAACGGGCCCCTAGTCGTGCCCACCACACGGGCGACGGCGGCTGGGATGACCAATTATCGTGGTTTTGCTATTCGCTTCGACATTCTGCTCACCGACAAGCTCGATATGCAGCAGAGCTATCAACAGTCGATCACTCTCGACAGTCGCATCGGTCCATTCCGTCGCTACAAGCAATACGAGATGGAATTCATCTACAGCTGGTAAATCTATGGGTGCACCGATTTTAAGGTGATGGATGAGAAGATCGAACTCTTCCTCAAGGATATGGATTCAGTTAGATGGCGGTCAAAGGAGATTGAACCTCTAATTGGGCCGTGTGTAAAAATAAGTAAAAAGGCGCGCGGATAATGCTCCACCTACAGTGACAATGCAAATAGTCAGTCTCGATGTTCCGAGCACGCTAGATACTGCAAATCCTACAGCGGCTCCTGCAGCAGTTACTGTGGTCGCAACAAATGGATATAATCTTTCGGTTTCATCTCGAACACGTTGGAATGCAGTCTTTGCTTCCGCAAGTCTTCTTACAACATCCCTGGTTTGTTGTGCTATTACTTGAATTCTATTGTAGTCAGCATGATTTTGATAGTTATCAAGACCGTTATTAGCCACTTGATCAATGGGTAATCCCATAAACTCTCCTTTTTTGTATCAACATGGAAATCATACACTAAATCAAATTAAAATCGATATTAAAAAATCAATATAACACTTTGCTTGTGAGAAAAATCCGGATTTTAAATTGAGACTTTTGTTTGGTTGAAAAAATTAATTATTCTTGCGTTAAAATAGAGCCGCCACATAATATATCGTCAATATTTTGGAGATTGTTTTGTTACAACCAGTAATTCATAGAAGACCACAGGCTGGATCGGAAGCACTAAATAATATATCTCAAAATGTGCATATAGAGGAAAATCGCTTGCGGGCTATGGAGCGAACATTGAATAAAACTCTTGAAGCTATCGAACGTGCAGACCAAAAAAATGATAGTTTGAAATCAACCATCAGCCTTTCATCAGCAGTAACCAGTGGCTCAGTCGGCTTTATAGCGCTTTCAGCCTTTTCAATTCCCTTTGTATTTGCTGCCCTTGCGGGTGGAGGAACTGCTTGGATAACTTATCAATTTGTAACAAGATCTTTAACAAGGAAGTGAACTTATGGCAAGTGGAGTACCTAATTGCTATGCATATAACCCACACGATGCAATCGCTGCTGACCAGCAATCGCAAGCATGTGCAGAAGAACTTGTAACTGCAAATGAGTTACTTCGGACAGCAGAGCGGGACATCGAAGAAGTTAATATGCAAACTCAAGCTCTAGAGAAGAGGATTAATTCATTAAATAACCTCTCTAATGCAGCCCTAAAAGTAACAGTTGCCGTAGCGGGTGTCGTGGCTTTCTACATTTTAGATGGTGTCATGCATCGCTATTTTAAATAGGAAGAAAAAGATGAGCTCAATATCGATCAATGATCTGCCAAATGAAATGATAGGTGAGATCTTTAGGCAATCGGATACTGTTGATAAACTTTATATGCGTGAGGTATGTCCCAATTGGAATCGAGTTTCCGAAGATTTGATACCTCCTCATCTTATTGAAGCCCTCCAGCAATTAAATGACATCAAAGTTCAAGCTGACGATGCTGAAAAAGAGGTGAATGCACTCGCTGACCGAGCTTCTCGACTTGAAACAGTTCAAGATAATATGGATAACCTTTGTGTTGCTGCCGCCCTTGCCTCAGTTGGGTCTGCTTTTATTTATAGTGGTTCTCAAGCCATTGAAGCAATGACGGAACAAATGAGAAAAGATATCGAAGCAAATCCTGCTGAGTACGCGCGCAGGAATGAGCAGTGTTCGATCCTATAGCCCAACCTTTTATTTTGAAAAGTTGATTATTGTTCCTTCTTCAGTCTTTTCAAAGTTCACAGCAATCACGGTGAATTTGTCCTTTTTAAAGAGCGCTTTGAATGCCGAGTACTCCTTTTCGGGGATCGGTTTATCCCTCAGTAAATAGATGCAGGGGATCATTTCGGGATCGGCGAACTGCTTTCCATGAAAAATGAGCTCCTCAAAGGTATGAGGCGTGTCGATTCGGTGGATCGAGTAAAAGACCCGTTGGAACCAGGGAAAGCGCCTGGCTTTATATTGAGGAACCAAGATGTGGATATTGGGGATGATGCCGCAGAGAAGCCATGCCTTCAAAAAGGAGCCATTTTCGAGCATTAAGATCGGATGTGAGGTTTTGCGCACAAGCTCTATATCATGGGTATGGACGTGCATAAAGCGGTGGAGGATTTTTTTTGAGGTGAAAGAGAGGAAGAGGTCGGAGAGGCGCAGGATGATGAATATGGAAAATAATAGGGTGATGATGCCCATCATGGCAAAACTTTCACCCGATGTCAGTCCAAAGATTTGGTTGAAGAGATAGAGGGAAAGGGAGGCGAGCAGAACACCGACGAAGCTTAAGAAATTTCCAGCGGCAATGGTGTGGCCCCGGGTGTTCTCCGGGCTAAACATTTGAACAAAAGTATCGAATGGGACGACGAAAATGCCTCCAAAGAAGCCGATTGCAAAGAGGAAAATCAAGGTTGGAATCATGGAATGGGAGATGGAAAGGAGAAGAAAGAGCAGTGCAATGAATAGGCCCGCAATACAAGGAAGTGCCAATTCGATACGGTTTTTCGATGCTCTGCCCGCTATGAAAGCTCCAAGCGCTATCCCCAGTGCTGTGACTAAAAAAAGATAACCCCCGGCCACTTCAGAGAGTTTAAGCGATTGAATGGCGAAGGGGATGATATTGAGCTGGGTAAAGCCGCCGATGAAGAGAAAAAAGGCGGAGCCGAAGATCGAAAGGAGCAGATGCTTTTGCTCTTTGGCTTGGATCAGGGTATGGATAATTTGGCTGACAAAACGAAAATTGATTTTTTGTGTGCTTCCTTTAGGAGGGGTGTATTTGATCCCTAAGCTAGTCCCAAATCCGATGAGCGCGAAGAGCAGACAAACGCAGCCGACTAAGACATAATTGTAATCGGTTATGTCAGTGAGAAATGAGGCAAGAAACGTCCCGCCAATGATGGCCAAGTAGGTGAAGGAGGTGATCAGTCCATTTGCCTTTGAAACCCGATCTTTGGGAGTAATTTCAGGGATAATGCCATATTTGGAGGGGCCAAAGAGGGCTGCTAGAGTGGAGAGCAGGAAGAGGAGAAAATAGCTACTCCATGTCAATTTAAAAGCAAAAGCCAAGACGGCAAAAAGCATCACCACAATTTCTAATGCCTTGACGCCGATGATCAAATGGGTTTTGCTATACCGGTCGGCTAAAATCCCGGCAAACGATGAAAAGAGGAGAAAGGGGATCACAAAGATCGCGCCGGCCAGCGACAAGATCGTATTGGCTTCCGACGTCCCCTGGATTTGGATCAAGAAGAAGATCAAGACCAGTTTGTAAATATTATCATTGAGCGCCCCTAAGAATTGGGTTGCATTCATGAACCCTAAAGAACTTTTTTCTGGCTTAGAGAAGCCGGGAAGCTTTGATAAAAAGGCTCGGATGGTGGAAAATTGAAATGGTTTGACCATAAGAGACTATAATAGCAAGTTATGATTCATTTTAGCAATTCCCTTGAAGAGCTGATCGGCATTCTCAAGGAAAATTTATATACGCAGAGTTCGGGTCCATTCGACCGTCGGCTCATCGCAGTGCCCCATTTGGGGCTCAAGAATTATTTGATGCAAGCGATTGCCAAGGATCCGCAGCTGCAAGTCGCCGCCGGTCTGCAAATTGTCAACCTCGCGCAAGCTTGGGCAAAAATCTGTCGAAGAAAATTGCCGACAACGTTAGAACTCTCCCTCTTTTTACAGCACCATCTGATCCCCCTCATCGAAGACGAAGAGCAGCTACAACATTATTTCGCATCAGAGGCCCGTGAGAAGAGAATTGGCCCACTGTGCGATGCCCTGGCCCTCTACTTCCAGCGCTATGCCATCTATGGAAAAAAAGTCTGCCGCCATGGCAGGAGAAGCTCTGGAGAGCGATGAAGCAGCGCTGGGCCTTTCCAGGTGATTCAGTGGGTATTAAAGGGAAATGGCAAATCCATCTGTTTGGTTTTTCTTTCATCCCCAAGGTCTATTTCAACTTTTTTCAAAGTGCAAATTTCTATCTGTTTTCCCCCTGTGAGATCTATTGGGAAGACTTTTACTCAGAGAAAGAAAAAAGCTATTTAAAAATTGACGATACTCAAAATCCGCTGCTTGGCAATTGGGGAAAAGTGGGACGGAAAATGTTCGCGATGGTGCAGGAGAGCAATCAATGCACTGAGGAGCACTATGTTGCGCCATTCGAAGATTGCACCCTCCACCGGTTGCAAAGAGATTGCTTAGAAGGAAATTTTGGTCGGCACGAGAGCGATGCATCAATCGGTTTCTTTTCCGCTACGACACCACTGCGAGAAATTGAAATCCTCAAAGATCAACTCCTCAAACTCTTTTCAGAAGAAGGGCTCACTCCGCGCGATGTGCAAGTGTTTGCTCCCGATATCAGCCGCTATGCTCCCTACATCCATGCAGTCTTTGGGGATATCCCCTATGGGATCACCGATCTCGAAGCAAGAGAGGTCGATGAGGTTGTGCGGGCATTTGCAAAACTCATCGAGCTACCCAAAAATCGACTCGCATTGGGCGATGTGCTGCAGCTCTTTTCGACAGCTCCTTTTAAAGCGAAATGGGATCTCAATTTGGCTCAGGCCCGCAAATGGTTAGAACTTGCGAATATTCGTTGGGGCTTTTCCAAAAATGAGCGGCGCATCTTCTACTTGCAAGATGTCGATGAAGAGCATCTGGCTGCAAACCCCGAGGAGGGGACCTGGGAACAGGGGCTGCGCCGCCTTGTGCTCGGCCTCGGCCAAATTGAAGGCGATGCCCTCTCCGCCATTGAAGTGACCGAAATGGAGCAATTTGATCGGCTTTATACCCTGCTCTATTCTCTTAGCGATGATCTGGCCCCCTTTTATGATGGGACCAAATGGACGATCCCCACTTGGCTTCGCTATTTTGCCACCCTTCTAGAGAGTTATTTTGCCATCGATCCTTCTCATGACCTTTATCAGCAATTGCAGCAGCTGGCCGCTAGCTGCGATGAGCTCGACCGAGAGGAGATCCCCTATCCTGCGATCGAGCGGGTTTTGGAGCAGCTCATCGCCAGAAAAGGGAAAACCCACCAACCACCCCATCTGCAAGCGATCAGCTTTGGGTCTCTCACCGAAGGATGCATCCACCCAGGAAAAGTAGTCTGCCTCATCGGCATGCAAGAAGAGAGCTTCCCAGCACGTGAGGAAAATGGCTCTTTGTATGCTGGAGAGATCGACTATCGGCCAAAAAAGGGAGATCAACACCGCTATCTCTTTTTGCAATGCCTCCTCTCTGCACGCTCCCATCTGATGATGAGTTATGTGCGCGATGAGACCGGCAAATTGGGCAGTTCCCAGGTGGTGCAGGAGCTAATCCAACAGCTGGACGGAGCCGAGGTCGTCCATCATCCAGCTCACCCCTTTGACCCCAAGTATTTCAATGGAACACTCCTGAGCTATAGCCAAGAGCAGTTTGCCATTGCCAAGGATAAGTCGAGCAAACACTCACCTCTAATTAAAGGCTTTTACGAACCGATCCACCTCGCCCCTGTGGCCCTAGCAGAGAGAGAAATCGACATCCAAAAACTGTTCAAATTTGCTCGCCATCCGCTCCGCTATTACCTGCATGAAAAATTGGGCATCTATCCTGAGAATGTCGGGACCGATCAGAGCGAATTTGTCCTCGACCCGCTCACCAAACACAAATTGGTGCAAAAAGCACTAAATGGATCGCTGGATGAACGGGACCTGCCGATCAATCTACTGAAACCTCTCGCTAAGGAGCAAATCGAAAAAGAGGTGGAGATGTGGAGTGCGTTTGGAGAACTCCACAGCGAGAAAATCGAAATGCAAATCGAGGGAATCAAACTTGTTGGCAAACTTGAAAATCTCACTTCAAAAGGCCTGCTCGTCAAAGGGAAAAATTGCCTAGAAGATCGGATCAGATTCTTTCCGCAGATCCTCCTCTTACAAAAATTAAACCTGCCCGTCATCGGCATCAAAGATCAGCAATGCATCACCGCCGAAGGGTCGCTCGAAAAATATCTCGAGTATTTTTTGCTGGCGCAGGAGCACCCTTCTCCTCTTCTGCCCGATCTCGCCAAGTCTCTCCTAATGGGCGGGAGTGCAGAACTAAAAAAAGGCATCAGCGGCATCGAAGATGAGACGTGGAGCTGGCTCCTTTTGCGCGACCCGTTGCCAGATGCAGAAGTGATCCACCGCAACTGGAGCACCTACCTCAAAGAAGTGTTTGGAGGGATTTATGCAACGATTTGATATTCTCGATCCCCAGCTCAATATCTTCCAAAATTATTTTCTCGAGGCCTCCGCCGGGACAGGAAAAACCTTTGCGATCGAACATCTGGTCATCCGTCTTCTACTCGAAAGTGAGCAGCCCATTGAGCTCAAAGAGATCTTGGCTGTCACCTTCACCAAAGACGCGGCTCATGAGATGAAGACACGCATTCGAAAAAAGTTGGAATCGCTCCTTCCCGAGCAAAATCCTAGAGTCCGCGAGGCGCTGGCCAGCTTCGATGAAATTCAGGTCTTCACCATTCACGCCTTCTGCCATCGTATGCTGACCGAGTTTGCCTTTGAAGCAGGGACTCCACTCAAAATGAACACTCCCGATAGTCAAGAGATGCGAAAGGTGATCATCGATTTCTTGCGCACCGGCGACAAACAATACGAGACCGAAATTTCTGATCTGATGAAAAAGTGCCGCTATGACATCGATCAATTTGTCAGCCGAGTGCAAGCCTCGCCGTCACTTCCAATTGGCAAAGAGTGCCGTGAGCGGTGGCTAATCAAAGCGGCCCGCAGCGACCACTTCACTTTCGACGAGTTGCTGCGCAGAATGGAAATCGCCCTTGACATCGCCCCCTTCTTAGCTAAAGTGCGGGCCAAATATAAAGCGGTCATCGTCGATGAATTTCAAGATACCGATCCGATCCAGTGGCACATCTTCGAAAAGCTCTTTTTAGAGAACCATTTGCTCTACTTGGTGGGCGATCCCAAGCAGTCGATCTATGGGTTCCGTAACGCTGACATCTACACCTACATGCATGCGGCAGAGGCCCTCGGCACCGATAAAAAAGCCTATCTCGATACCAACTTCCGGAGCACCCCTCAGCTGATCGAAGAGCTCAATACCCTCTTTACAGAGCGACCGGAATGGATTTCACTCCCATCCCTCCCAGGAGCTCTGCAATACCATCCGGTCAAAGCAGGGCGTAGCGCATCCCAATTTGGTCAAGAGCTGCCGATTCAATTTTTCGGCGCGCGGGGCAAACAGGGCAGGGAGAGAAGTTGGCCCACCAAGCAGATGGAAGAGGAAAAGCTCTTCCCCTTCATTGCCAGCGAGATTATTCGACTGCACAAAGAACATGCGATCCCCTTTTCGCAGATGGCCATTTTGATCAAAGACCGCTTCCAAGCTGGGCGGATGCAGCTCCACCTCAACCTTTGGAAGATCCCCTCGCTGATCAAACAGACCTTCAATTTAACGGAGTCGCGCGGATACGCTGCGATGGAAATGCTTCTCAAAGCGACCGCTCACCCCGAAAATGAAAGCCTGGTCCGCGCTGTCCTCTATGGACCCCTGATGCAAACCATGGAAAGCCCCTTTTTCCTCCTCAAACAGCTCTTTGAAGAAAAAGGGTTCGCCCCCTTCTTTGCCGAATTCATCCACAAATATTTCAAGTCTGACACCTCCCTCTATTTAGAACTGCGCCAAACCGCCGAGATCTTGATGGAACAAGGGAAAGTGGGCCTCGCCGAGCATCTCCATCTGTTGCAAGAGCTCCGAACTTTAAGCCCTGAAACCGATGAGCGGCTCAAGCTGCGCGGTGAAGAAGGGGAAGACCGTGTTCCCATCATGACCACCTTCGCTAGCAAAGGGCTCGAATTCGACGTCGTCTTCGCCCTTGGCATGGCCTCACGCCACCAAAGTGAGGAATTCGATGCCGATAAAGAGGCCGAGAAAATGCGCCAGCTCTATGTCGCCTTCACCCGCAGCCGCGAAAAACTCTACATCCCCATCCTCTACGACGAAGCGCAAAAACCCATCGTAGGAGCTTCCCCCATCGAACTCTTTTTTGCCGGAAGAGAGCTTCCTGTCCGATGGATTGATAAGATCGCGATTGAACCCTTCGCAGAAGAAAAAAAATCGGTCGAACTGGTCGCTCCTCCACAGCTGCAAATCCATTTCGAGCCCGAATACCTCACCTCATTCACCGCCATGTCCAAACCGCAGAGCCACGGAGCGCTCCCATTCGATGCGCAAGATTTCAGTCGCAAAACACCCCACACACTCCCCATCGGCGCCGAAACAGGCGTCGTCCTGCACACCATCTTCGAAACCCATTTTCAGGATCGCTCAATTCCTCTGGCCCAAATTGTTCTCGAAATCCTCAACGGGACCCACCTCGAAGGGTGGGAAGAGGTGATCGAAACCATGGTCCACGACACCCTGACCATGCCGCTGATCGGCGACTTTTGCCTCGACATGCTGCAAGAAGGTGAGTATTTCCAAGAAATGGAATTCCTCTTCCCCCAAAATAACCAATTGATCAAAGGCTTTATCGATCTCGTCTTCGTCAAGGATGACCAATTCTACATTGTCGATTGGAAAACCAATTGGCTCGGGCCCTCCGAAGAAGACTACACCGAGGAAAAACTGCACGCCGCGATGCTCGAGCATGATTACTACTTGCAAGCCAAACTCTATCGCGAAGCCCTTGAACGATATGTAAAGCAGCTTTACTTTGGTAATACATTCTATCTATTCGTAAGAGGCAGAAAGGGGGTATGCATTGGGAATAGCTAAAGAAAAAATGTTTGGCGCGCCATTCAAGAGATGGCCCAAGTTGCAACGGCTTGTCGACCAGGGCGTGCTCCTCAACATCGACTTGGCCTATGCGGCGACCCAAACCGACTCAGAAGAAGAGGCGGCGACCCATGCTGCCCTGATTTCATTGGCAAGACAAGGACATCTGCGCCTAAGCAAAGAGCTCCTACCTGATCCAACCCTCGCCAAATTTGCTCGCGAAGGAGCTGCCCTCCCGAAGTCAGAATACTACGAAGAGCAAATCGTCGCCCAGCTCAAACGACTCCTCACTTCGTCCATTCCTCCCAAATCGGCGCCCCCGATGCCCCATCTCACCCCCGAGCAGTCCCAAGCTCTACAGAATGTTTTAGTCCACCCCATTTCGCTCATCACCGGAGGGCCAGGAACAGGAAAGACCTTCACCGCTGCCCAAATCGTCAAGGCGCTCCAGACCAGCACAATCCTCACTGCTCCAACCGGTAAAGCCGCCTCCCATCTCGAAAGCCAAATCGACCATCCAGTCCGCAGCGGCACCCTCCACGCCCTATTGGAAGTGCGCGGCCCCCTCGACTACGCCAAAGAGGTCGCCCCCCTCGATGCCGAACTGATCATCGTCGATGAGTGCTCCATGATCGACCCATCCCTCTTTGCCCGCCTCCTCACCGCAATCGGCCCAAATACCCGCCTTGTCCTCATGGGCGATAGCAATCAGCTCCCCGCAGTTGAAGGGGGCAGCATCTTCGCCGACCTCATCCAATCAAAGCAGATCCCGACCACAGCGCTGACCAAATGCATGCGCAGCGATCGGCATGAGATCCTCAATTTGGCCAGCTCTATTTTGGATGGAACTGCCCAGGAGATTCGGAATGTCGATCTAGGTTTTACTGAGGGAAATGTAGAGGCCATCTACCAAAAACTGTGGAACCATGTAAAGGAGCGCGATTTTGCCCGTTTCCGAATCCTCTCGACACTGCGCAAAGGACCGCTCGGCGTCGATGCCCTCAATGCCTTCCTCTATGAAAAATTCTCCAAAGTCACATCGCAGTTTCCCATCATGATCAAGCGGAACGATAGCCGCACGCACTTAAGCAACGGCGATACTGGAATCGTGCAAGGCAATGACGCACACTTTTCAGGAGACCGCCACTTCTCCATCCACCAACTCCCTCCATACGAGTATGCCTATTGCATTTCGGTCCACAAGAGCCAAGGGAGCGAATATGAGCATGTCCTGTTTCTAGTCCCCGATGGTTCAGAAGCCTTTGGAAAAGAAGTCCTCTATACAGCTGTAACCCGCGCCAAGTTGAGCCTCGAAATCGACGGGAACCCAGACCAAATCAGAGTGGCGCTAAGTCGCACATCTGGCAAAACCTCGGGGATCTGCCAAAAGCTAACTAAATAAATGAAAAAAATAATAACAGGATATTAACATCAGTGATGGGTTCATGCGCCCAATAGAATGAGCTCTCTTTCTTCCTCACCCATCTTAATTCGTGGTTTCTAAGGTTGACGAGTATAAGCCACGAGAGCCGCAAGGGCATTGATCAGAAAATTATTTGGGGATCTATGCCTCGAATGTTCTAGTTGGGAAATATTTTTCAATTGATCATTTACTGTTTCAATTAGAACGCGTTTTCTGAGTAATATTTTATCATTTAAAGTCATGAATTTATTTTCTACAAAAATTTTTAAAAGGCTTGCGTCAAAAAAAAAATCTAGTATACTGTTTTTCGCATAAAAATTAAAGAGGAAACCCATGCGTATATCAAAAAGAGATAGAGAGGAAATAGATCTTCAATCAGGACAAGCGCAAAAACAATCCAGTGAGAAGTCTGATCCACTTAGTGAATCTATTATAAGAACTGCACGAAAATTCCTAGGATATGGCTATGATCGAATCAACGGTAAAGGCGTTCTTGATCAAGTGCTGAAAGACTATTCTGATAGTGCTGTGGTTGTTTATAGTCAAGAAACCCATCAAGTTACTGCCATCCATATAGACTCAGAGGAAGCTAAAAAAGAACTTCAAAAAAGAACCCATATTGATTTTACCCCTTCATTTCTTCCAAATGCTTCTCGTTCTAAAGGATCAAAGGAGACTCATGCCAAAAACTTTAGCACCTTTTTCTGTGCTGCCAGCGTATTTCATACTGCAAAATGTCGATTTAGAAATACCCCACCATTAAAACCAGATGCAATACTACCTAACCCACAACGTGGAGATTCATTTGTTCGCTCCGGAACAGTCGCAACTGGATATAATATTGTCCTTGAAGTTGGAGCAACGCACTCTACAAATAAGACAACAGAAAAAACGAATTCAGATTTTGGAGTAGAACTAATTGGATTCGGAGTATCCTGGGAGAATCTACAACAAAATCTCCATGAAAAAACAATACAATATATCGCTATTAAAGAATTAAGAGGTTCGGGTAATTGTTTTCTTGATTTTCCTATAAATAAAAAATATACGAGCATTGAGGACTTGCATGGCATTCTGGAGAGAATAAAAAATGACTTCATCATGAAGTTACCTACCATTGAAGGAAGAGTGCCTTATATTGATCCTATTAATGATCTTAACTCGTTTGATTTTGCACCTGTAGAAGATTTTTCTTCTGCGAAGTCAGCTCGTCCTAGTACCAAAGCAAAACAACCCATCCAACCCGTAAATTTTAGCGATCTTGCTCTTCAAATCAAACCTGCTAGGCAACTGATCTTCGCCGATTTTTTTAAACAAATTGCAACTATTTTCCCAGTAGCTTTTAAATGCATCAAAGACGCTTGGGAGGGGGGAAACTATACTACTGTCATTGGCAAAAGTGGGATAGGCAAAAGTACGCTTATAGCCTATCTCTTAGGTAATGAGCTCCGATTTAAAAAGATTGATGGAGAGCAAGGGACCTATAGTTTAGGTTTTGATTACCTTCAAGATTCAAAAAAACCACGCCCCAAAATTGGCCATGATCTAAAATCTGAGACAATTGTGCAAGCCTATGGTGAAGAACAGGGGTATATCGATACTGCAGGTCTTTTTGATACAAGAGGAAAACCAACGATCCTAAATGCGACAACAGCAGATGTTTGCAATGCATTTGCAATCAATATGGTAGTTGATGCCCTTTCACCCAACCGACTGATAGTCGTCCTCTCAAGCAATGCTTTTGACGGCCGCGCACAAGAATTTATTGAAATGATTGAAACTTTAAGAAGAGTAGTCATTGATCCCACCCATTCTTCAAAATGGCCTTACATTCGCTTTGTAATTAATGATCATTTGAGAGAGCTAGCACAAAAGATTGACGCCGATTCTACTAAAGCTGGAATATTAAATCAAATTCGTCGTCTTAAAATTGTGTTAGAAAAAGGAACGGGATCAATTGCTCCCGGAAGTAAGTGTAAATATAAACGTACCAGGCTTAGGTAAGTTTAATTTATCTGGCCTAAGTAGAGTATATAATGCGATATACTCTTCAATGTTCTCTACTCAAAATAATGATCCGAAGTTACTCGCACGCTTTTATGCATTAGGACAAAAAGATCCCTCACAATACAAAGATGCGTGTGACCTGCAAGAAAAAATCGATATCTTAAGCATGATTGGCTCAGATAATGTTATTGTACCCGATTTCGGAAATGCAAAAACAAAGAAAGAGATTCAAATATGGCAAGGAACCGATCCTAATGTTGGACTATCCAGGGAGTCTGTTAATTTTGAAGATCTTGTTAGTTTGGGTTATCCTACATTTAAAGAAGTTCTTATTGAGACCACAGATTTTTTTAATAAACTAGTTGGAGACAAAAAAAATATTCAAGAAGAGATAGAAGTTGCTGAAGAAGCTTTAAAGCAAAATCGAGTCAATCTTAAAAACGTAAATTCAAATATGGCCGATATTAATAATGGCGTTAAATCGAAAGCTACTTTTACTGAATTGTTAAAAACATCAACTGAACAGCTAAGAAAACAACGTGCTAGTACTCAAAAAGCTAAGGATGATCTAAAAGCAATAGACGATAGGATTAATCATTTAAAAACCTCCACTGCAGAAGTTCATTATGCAACGTTACAGCCTGCAAGGCCTATCGTACCGAGACCTTGGTATCAAATCATTAACCCAACGACCTATTCTTTTGAGCATCGAGGAGATACTCCTATTCGCAATACAATAAAACAAGGGGTCCCTGGGACATACCTTAATGAAACTACAGACCGTACCGAGCTATTTCATGGGCAATATCGTGCAGAATTCTTACCTGCTTGGTGTTACAAAAGCGAGGATTGTAAGGCAGAAATAAAACTTTATGCAGAAGAAAGAAACCTTCAAAAAAGTAAAGAGGAACTAGCTGCCAAAGAAAATGAACGCATCCGTAAATTTGCTGCATGGGAAAAAGAAAACGAAAAAGAACAAAAACTCGAAGCTAAAATCCAAGGTGCAAAAGACAGTTTAAAAGCTTTAGCCAATCCACATGAAATGCTTTCCAACCTAAAAAAGACGAAAATAGAACTTGAGCAAAGCATACAAACTAAAGAGGATGAGCTAGAAATATTGCAAAAGAGCCGCGCTAAAGCAGAGGGAACACTTGAAACTTATAAAGATTTCTGCGACTTGCTGGCGACAATTGTAGAAAAAATAGATCTCTCTCATGCCCTGAAAGAAGATGAAAAAGCGATTTTTGGATTATTCAAGGCTAACTTTAAGACTTCGACCAACTATAAGAGGAGATAAGTCTAAAGAATATACAACAATTCCCGTCAGCAACTATCTGGCGGGGAATTGGTCAGGAAAAAATAATTTGTGCCATTTTCTCTTCAGGTTAACCGGCCACTTATAAGCATGCTATAAGTGGCCAGTTAAAACATCAGTTATGAGCGCGTCCTGCTTTCTGGTTCACGATGGACCGGAGCCCTTCGGAGAAGGTCGTTCAAAAATTAGCAAGATAAAAGGAATGGGGCTTGCCCAAAGAGATTATTGCCCATGTGAGCTCCAATGGCCCCCATCAGCCCAAATCTCGATTCTTTTAAGGCTCCGAAACAAATGCCGATGACAAGTGTATGAATCACTTGCAAATCGACCTGATCATCAGATAAGAACTGACGATTAGAATTATGATAATATGAAAATATCAAGGCATTTAGGGCAATTCGACCAATGAGATTGAGTTTATGATCAATAGCCCAATTTAGCTGAGGAGAAATTGTCTGCAATATTTTTCCCGGGATCCATTTTTGCACAATCCCTTGGAAGAAACCGCGAAACAAGACTTCTTCAACTATCGGCATAAACATAACAGATTTGAATACCATCATGGCCTTACCGATCATGATATGGGAATGAGCATCTTCCAAGATTCCTAATTTTTGAAACTGATTTGCTAATTCTCGATAGGGGCACTCGGCAAGGATAATTCTTGCGCATTCTTCAATTCCGCCTAACTGTTTGCAAAATGGTGCAAATGCTTGGGCTAATACGCTGTGAAAATCAACCCTAGAATAAAGGTCCGGCTTTAAGACGTAAGTCACTGATTGACCGAGGCCCCAGATCGCTGGTGATAGGGCGGCCCCTACTGCTAAGTTTTTAATTATAGACATGTTATAATTTTAGTGTAATTGCTATATTATTTAAATATTAAAAATTATTTTACTTTTATTTTAATATAATAATTGTTATAATTATTATTAAATTAAAAGGAGTTTTTATGTTTAGATCTAATTTTGTTGAAAGTTCATCAAAACAATGTGCCTTCTGTAATATCTCATCACCAGATAGCGGGGCTTTGGTCACCCATATGGGGGCAAGTGCCAGCAAATGTACCTATCACGTGAACTGCGTCGCAGCTGAAATCCTCAATGGTAATTGCCCTAAGTGCGATCTGCCCGTTAATGCAGGATCTCTTGAGCAGTTTAAGGCTCGTACTGTGGAACATTTAAAACCAGCTGTACCCAGTATCAATTATGAAGAAGAAGTAGCAGCTTGTAGGCAATTAGAGCAAGAATTTGTCCAAGATAGAGTGGATAGAGATGCAGCAGCAGCCCGCGCATTACAGCAACAATTTGATCTCGAAGTCCTAAGAGAAACGCAGGATAACGTAGAGACTAAACTTCGCGATGAAGATGTAGCCAGTAAATTGCAAAAACAATTTGACGCAGAAACCGGGGATGCAGAATTGGCCGCACTGCTGTCAGAGCAAGGCGATGCTCCAGTTGCTCCGGATGCCGACTTAGAAGCAGCCTTAAGCCTAGACGCAGAATTAAATGGACAGCCCTCACAGGCTCCCGGGGTACTTCACCTACCACTAGCAGCTTTTGCTGAACGCCCCGCTGCTCCTGCTGAACATGACCGCGTAATAAGACGATGCAATCCGCTATCAATTTTGACTAGAAACCGTCTTATTTGTGCAGCAATCACGAGCATTTTTGTAGCATGCTTTTTGGCTAGATTTTAGGTTTTGACTGATAAAACTGAGTCATGATACAATATTTCCATTTTGAAGCTCTCTCGGCTAAAGCCGAAAGATTCCTGTTTCTTCACTCTGTGCATTGTTGCTGCTTCGGTTTTACGGATCATACCTCGCGGTACGCCAACTCTATACCTGAGTCAGCAGAGCAACGTCTTAATGGCAGCTCCACAGGCTTTTCCCCCCGACCTTCCGACGGCTCGGTTAAGCAAGTTAACAGGAAGAATACTAACAAAAGTGCGCATTTTATCCAAGTGCTAAAGCACCTGGTTTTAATGCGTCAACAGGATAAAGAATGGGAATAGCAATGTCTTTAATTGAAAACCTTACCAATTATGTTGGCCCTGCAATATACCGCGCAGGCCGTCAGAACACACCATTGTATTGCAATTACGATGGTCACGGTTACTGTTGGTGGGAGCTGAGGCCTGCTGCAGGCGACGGTTTAGGAATGGGCGTAACTGCTCTAGCGCTTAGCAGGTTATTATTGAGTTGGGAAAAGCAACAATTGATTTCGGAAGCAGCCACGGCGTGCTATCTTATGGCCTGTGGTGCTGGGGCAGTCTCAACTTTCATTACGTCGTCATGGCTAACTGCCGAAATACCTTTTAGCGATTATGGGGCCTCTTTGATTGAGAAAAATAAATGTAGTCTGACTGGATTAGATGTAGCCGCTGTCGGATTGCTAGCATTAGGCTTATTTTGCGAATTCGTATCAAAGATATCGCCTTCCCGAATTGTTCCAGTTGCACCTCAGCCTGCTCCAGTTGTTCAAGCTCAAGTTGCTCCGGTTGTGCCTAAGGTAGCTCCTGCTGTTCTAAATGAAAGCAATGGACCAAGTAGAATCCAAAAGGCTGGAAGGGATGTTTTAAAACAACTTACAGTATTAGTAGAGGCCGAAACAAAATAATTGGCCTCCCTCATATAAATGAGACCATACGCCGAGGTTATAGATAATCTCGGCGATTATATTTATAGCGCATTTATTGGCTAGATTTTAGCAGCGTACTTGCTCTTGAGACGGCTTGCTTTATTGACTTTAAAGATGCCGCTTTTGACTGCTTTGTCGATCAGCGAATTGAGCGAGTTTAATTCCACTTGCGCTTGATCAGTTTTCTGAGCCGCTACTTCCTCGAAGGTACGGACCGCAGTCTTAATGCGCGATTTGAATGAGCGGTTTGCCAAACGGCGCTTTTCGTGTTGAAGGTCCCGCTTTAGGGCTGAGGGACGTCTTACTTTAGCTACTTTTTTTTCTTCTGCCATAATTCCTCTGGAATCTAAAGTGATAATCATAGAAAATTCGATGCAAAATGTCAAGGCTACTGTGGAAAATCCTATTTCTTGCCGTCGGCGCCCTCGCTCTCTGGAGAGCGATGACCGCCACCCTCGGCCTATGGGAATACTACCGCTATGGGCCTGAAGTGACGGCTCAGGTCGTCCATTGGGAGCTGCTGCCCAAGGGGTCAAAGTATGCCATTGAAGCGACCTTCACCTATGACTTCCGAGGGACGAGCTATACGACCCGCGCCGTCTTGGCCAAGCCCTATCATCTCAATCGAGGGTCGGCCGAACAATATATTCAAAAAATGTCTGGCATGAACTGGACCGCATGGGTCGATGCCGATAAGCCGCAATATGCCACCTTGGAAAAACATTTCCCGCTCAAAGAGACCGTTTACGCCGTATGCCTTCTTGGGATTCTTCTCTACTTTGTCTACATCCGTTTTCACCTTGAACTTCTTGAAAGAAGCTCGTGAAGGCAAGTTAAATAAAACTCTTTTATTCGGATAAGACGCTGCGTTCTCCGCTTAGCAAATGAAAATTTTCCTTTCAGGATCAAATCGATCAGATCCCCATCGCAGTAAAGAGGCCATGTCTGCGCCCGTTGCTTCAGCTGGATCGGCCACTGGACCTGAGGAAGCGGCTGCAGACCCCTTAAATCGACCTGTAGAGGCCTAGATTTGCTCCGCCGCTGCTTTCCCCTAATTTCCTCATGCTGATCGTAAATAGCCCCCTTTCCTTTGCTGTCCATGTTGGAAAAGTAGCAGGTCTTCGTCCGCAAAAATCTCTCTGTTGAAGTAATTTGTTTTTGATTGTAGGTCTGATCATGCAAAATCCAAACCACCTCATACCCCAAGCTCTCATAGTCCCGACAGCGAGCCTTGGCTTCATCGAGCGACATCGGGGAAAATTGGATTTCAAAAATCGTTTTACTCTGATCATCGGCCACATCGGCAATACGTCCAATTTCGGGAAAAGATTTTTCCATTTCGGCCGACTCAAACAAATTTTTAACGAAATACTGTAGTTGCAAGTGGATCATCCCTTTCTGCGAGAGGCGGCAGGTGGGATTGAGCTTAAGATGGAAAAAGTGGGGCTGCCGCTGCTCCCCTCGGCGCAACCGGACAATCCCTCGGCATTCGGGACAGCAATAATTTATCCCTTTATCGGCTTCCGCAGCCAAAAGTGGACGATTTTCATCAAAGGCGTAGACTTGCATCGGCAATTTTACTATAATTTTAATCGATTTTGGATTATATCATAACATCATGACCAAAGAAGTAGAAACATCTCCGGCCTATTCAGCACTTTTTAATCAACAGCATCAGCAGAAGATCGAAGAGCTGGTCACCCTAGCCAAAGACCAGGGCTTCATCACCTACGAAGAGATCAACGAGATCCTGCCGATGAGCTTTGATTCGGCTGAGCAGATCGACCAGGTGCTCATTTTCCTCAGCGGAATGGACATCCAGATCCTCAACCAAGCCGAAGTCGAGCGGCAAAAAGAGCGGAAAAAAGAGGCCAAAGAGCTCGAAGGGATTTCCCAAGCGAGCCGAAGGCTCCTCTGACGACCCTGTCCGGATGTACCTCAAAGAGATGGGCTCGGTCCCCCTCCTGACTCGCGAAGAGGAAGTGGAGATCTCCAAGCGGATCGAAAAAGCGCAGATCCAAGATCGAGCGCATCATCATGCGCTTCCGCTACTCGACACGCGAAGCGATCTCGATTGCCAACTATCTCACTCACCGGAAAAGAGCGTTTCGACAAATCGATCGCAGAAAAAGAAGTAGAAGACAAACAAAGCTACCTCACCCTCCTCCCCAAGCTGATCGAGCTGTTAATCAGCGAAGATAAAGTCTCAGGAAGGATTGCTCATACAAATGCGCGATCCCAAGCTGAAAAAAGCTGATAAACTCAAAGTCTCCGAAGATATCGAAAAGTGCCGCATCCGCACGCAAGCCTATTTGCGCCGCATGCATTTCCGTCACAATATCATCGAAGACTTTGGCGAAGTGATCATGGATGCTTATGACCGCTTCATCGTCCTCGAAAAAGAGATCCAAGAGCTCACACCTCGCGCTGAGAAGAATAAATTTGCCGCCGCCAAACTGGCCGCCGTACAGCGCAAACTGCAAAAGCGGGAACTGGCCGCCGGGCGCAGCATCGAAGAGTTTAAAAAAGATGTCCGCATGCTGCAGCGCTGGATGGATAAGAGCCAAGAAGCCAAGCGCGAAATGGTCGAATCCAACCTCCGCCTGGTCATCTCCATTGCGAAAAAATACACCAACCGCGGCCTCTCCTTCCTCGACCTCATCCAAGAAGGAAACATGGGCCTGATGAAGGCCGTCGAAAAATTCGAATACCGCCGCGGATATAAATTCTCAACTTACGCCACTTGGTGGATTCGCCAAGCAGTCACTCGTGCGATCGCCGACCAAGCCCGCACGATCCGTATCCCCGTCCACATGATCGAAACGATCAACAAAGTGCTGCGAGGCGCTAAAAAATTGATGATGGAAACCGGTCGCGAGCCAACGCCAGAAGAACTGGCGCATGAGCTCGGCTTGACACCTGAACGGGTACGCGAGATTTACAAAATCGCCCAGCATCCCATCTCGCTTCAAGCCGAAGTGGGAGAAGGTGGCGAGAGCCAATTTGGCGACTTCCTCGAAGATACCACCATCGAATCGCCCGCGGAAGCGACCGGCTATTCGATCCTCAAAGACAAGATGAACGAGGTTCTCTCGACCCTAACAGATCGAGAGCGGACCGTTCTGATTGAGCGCTTTGGCCTCCTCGATGGGAAGCCTAAGACCCTCGAAGAAGTGGGCATGCGCTTTAAAGTGACCCGCGAACGGGTGCGCCAAATCGAAGCCAAAGCGCTCCGCAAGATGCGCCATCCGACACGCGCTAAGCAACTTCAAGCCTTTCTCGATCTTCTCGAAGAGGAGTAGGAGGGGGTCTACAAACTCGGTTTCAGACCCCCTTTAAATTTGAATAGCTCTAAGAAATTAATTTAGATAGCGAAAATTCCCGCCAAGATGTTAAAATCTTATAAAGATAAAACATAATAAGGAGGCAGGACATGCCATCAATAGTAGAGCCAACAGCAACCATAAGACTTGAAATTCCCCAGTCGGAATTTAATAAGTACATTCAAACTTCTAATCCCACTAAAACCGAAGAACCCACTTGGGCTGCAACCGTAAAAGGTGCAATCGTCACAGCAGGCTTACTTGCAGTTGCCGGATATGCAGTTTCTCAAAACTGGGAATCCATCTACATGGCAGGTGCTAATTCCTGTTTCAATCGAGTTCTAACGCAATGTGCACAAAAGCTTGTCAACCAAGCTTTCGATCAAACTTCAGCACTTCCTTTGATTGGTCCAGGCTCTCCTAGAATTTTCGAGACCATCACGACCTCTTTGTTTGGGGCAGCTGGAAAATTGGCTAGTTTTGCTTACGATAATCCTAGAGTCACCGCCACAGCGATCAGCGTATATAGTTTAGTTAAGGACAGCCTTGCGATTCAATTTGCTCTTGGAACCATCCTTGCTGCAGCGGTCATTACGCCGGTCAAATATACAGCAAGTGCGATGAAAGCAGCCGTATGGCCAAAGAATGGCTCTTCTACAACTGTTAAAGTGGTCAAAGTAGCGGCCCTTGCAGCGGTCGTTTTAGCCGGATTTTATGCTGCTGGTTACTTGGAGCAGATGCAGAAATTAGCTAAGGAATTTACTTGTCCTAAGAGCGTCACCATTGTGCCAGAATCGGTATACACCAATGGGACCCAGGCTCTAAGCTATAAAACGCCTTCCGATATCGCTACTGCAACTCCAAGTGCTCTTGCAACAGCCGCAGAAAAATTCGGTGCGTTAGTCGGCTTGACACCTAGCACTCCACAATCAGAAATTGTGCAGCAGGTGAAAGCCGCGCTTCAGCCCCTTGCTGAAAAAGCAAAGCTTACAGAACCCACTTTCAAAGCGACGGAAGAAACATTCGAAACTATTGGCAAAAAGATCGGCGATGCTGCCATCGTGCACAATATATGGTTAGCATTTCAAAATATCGCCCTACCTGCTGCAGGTGCGGTATTTGGACTTGGCGCAATGATCATGAATTTCCAAGCCAGAAGAGTAGTAGTCCGCTAATCATCTAGTTTCACAATGATTCCCATTCTGGGCTAAACTCAATCGAGTTTAGCCCTATTTTTTTGTCCAAATTCCCTGAAGGCGAGCCTGCAATATTCTTGCGTAGATCGGGGCTCTTTTGCTATGGTATTGCGCTCTCTTTAACCTTTGAAGGAATACCGAGTTATGAAAAAAGCGTTCATTTTAGTTCTGCTCTTCTTAACCATTGCATTACACAGTTATGATGCCCGATGGGAAATGTACAAAGCCAAAGCGCTGCCAGAGTTATCCAATATCGATGGTTGGTGCAGTCAAGATAAAGCTCAAAACATGATGGATCTAATTTATCGAACCCGCCCCCAAATTTGCGTCGAAATCGGGGTTTATGGAGGGTCTTCAATTTACCCAACTGCATGTGCTTTAGGATATTTAAAAACTGGAGTTGTTTATGCAATTGATCCATGGGACAATACAAAATGCACTGAAGGTTATGCTCAAGGCAATAAACATTATGATTGGTGCGAAATTGATTTAGAAAAAATTTATTCCAACTTTCTCAATATGCTCAAAAAATACAGTTTGCGTAAGCATTGTTATGTCATGCGCATGACCTCTGAGCAAGCTTGCGATTACTTTCTCGAGGGGAGCATCGATATTCTCCACATAGATGGGAATCACACAGAGGACTCAGCTTATAGAGATGCCCTACTCTATCTACCAAAGGTAAAAAGAGGGGGATACATTTGGTTTGCTGATGTGAATTGGAAGAGCACGACAAGGGCCATCGAATTGCTCAGCGATTACTGCGATGAAATTCCTGAAATGTTCGTGGATAATTGCATCTTGTTCCGGAAGAGATGATAGTTTTTTTAGCGCTTTCTTTAGTAAAAATGTTATCTTTTTCCTATTCAGAGAGATCGATTTTTAGCCTTGGATAGATTTTGCTGAGCATATGCTCATAAAGTATCTTAAATTGATTTAAATCAAGACCATCTCGAGTCCGATATAAGATCACTTTATCGCTTGCTTTATCGAAGTAGTAGGTTGCTTCTTGCAGAGAATGGACAGGTGTTAGAAGAGCGCCATATTTGCTTAGCCGTTTAGTATCAAGTGAATTTATGCACATCAATTGACGGACGCCTGATGGAAGAGAAGGACAACAATGAAAGGGATTCCGCTTTCCATGGGGCCAAACTCCAGTTGCAAGAGCAGTAAGAGCGGCATCATCGGAATGATTGGGATCGATCAATTCCTCTCCAGCTTGTTTTAAGCGATTGTATTCACGTATGATATGAGCCTTCACATCGGCAGTAAAAATCATGGCATATCCAATTGCGTACCATTGCTTTTCCCACAATGGGGTTGTAAATTGGCTTTGAGGGTGCGTTTCGGCATAATCGGCAACAGCAGCTAGATTGAAGAAGGTATTAATGTTGGTTCGAATATAATGGGTATAGTTATTCCCAAGCCATTCCAAGGCCCTAACCGTCTTAAGAAGAATTTGATCATGGCCTGTTTGCTCTGTCCATGGATCCCCCACAAAGATCGTATTTCCTTCGAGCCAGACCTGCTCGGGAGTATCTTTTCTGGGACTTGTGCATTGGATAAAATAGCAATCGACATTGGGATGGCTATTCATGTACTGCTCCCAAACTTTCTTCCCCAACTTCCATCTGCGTTCTGCTGGACCATCATTAAAAATTAGAGGAGCAATGATTAAAATTGCAGTCCGTGCTGGTCGTCTTTCGGTAGGTTCGAGGAGTTTAGTGCTATCCCAACGTTTTAAACCGCGCGTGGTTTTTGAATGATTTTTGGCTGAAGCCTGCGGGAGAAATAGAATGATTTGAAGTGCCAAAATTAATATTAGTTTAAACATCTGTAGGAATTCCTGAGTTGTTTCGGTATAGGCTTTCAGTCATTTGAATTTTTTAGGATTTTTTGCATCCGAAATACTACCATTCTCCAGCTATTTTAACCAATTTTTTTTAGACCTTGGCATTTTTTTTGTTGCGCTGCTTTACATTTTTTTGCTAGCCTCGCTCAAACTGCAAGTATAGAGGACTTCCATGCGATTACTTTTCTCATTGGCGATTGTTTTTTTATTGGGCATACTTCAACAGGCTAATGCTATCGATCATCATAGAGCGCGTTATAGACCTGAGGGATATAGGCAGCCTCAAGTTAACCCGATATCCTTTCAAATTGATTACAAGGAAACAAGTAGTGAATTGTGCATGATCGGAGCAAAGTATGATACCGATAAATCATCGCAGCGTCAAAATGTCACAAATTCAAGACACTGCCATCCTTACACACTATTTTATCATTCATTGTTCAGAGACAAAAGAGATGACGATCTTGACATCGCTGAATTAGGCATACTTTATGGATCATCTTTACTGATGTGGAGAGAGTATTTCACCAAGGCAAGAATATATGGATTCGAGTACGACCCTGCATTAATCGACTCCTTTAAAAGGAATTATGATAATGATCGCATTTTCTTATTCCCCCTCAACGTTCATGAAACCACAAATATCGTAGAGGCATTTGAGTCCGTGGGTAAACAATACGATTTGATTATCGAAGACACTACTCACCAGTTTGAAGATCAGATAAGAGTCATATTAAATGCCTATCGTTATTTAAAACCTGGTGGGATGCTCATCGTCGAAGATATATTCAAGTCTTATAAGGAACAAGACTATATAGAGAGACTAAGACCTATCTTACATGAATTTCAGGACTTTTATTTTGTTTCCATGGATCATGTAAATAGAAATTCAACTGGATGGGACAATGATAAACTATTTGTATTGGTGAAAGCAGGAGCTAAGCCTATTTTCAAGAACAAAAAGAAAATGACAATTATCACCCCTTCTATTCGCCCATTTAACCTGACAAAATTAAAAGCATCGATAGATTTTAATTATGTGGATGAATGGATTATCGTTTACGATGGAAGTAAGATATCCAAGAATCCACATATTTTTGCTCAGGCAGGAAATCCAAAAATTAAGGAATACCTTTATCGAGGAGAAGGGAGGAGTGGAAATCCTCAACGCAACTATGCACTTGATCATATTGAGAACGAAGATACCTATTTGTATTTTCTAGATGACGACAATTTAATACATAAAGATTTATATAGACTCCTCAATATTATAGATGATGGGAGGATTTATTCCTTTGATCAGAAAGATAGAATGTTTGGCACTAATATCACAGGCTCGATGGACTCTGCAATATTTTTGGTTGACTTCAAGCTCTGCAAGGATATTCGATGGGACTTATATACCTACGGTGCCGATTTAATTTATATTAGAGATTGTTATTTAAACAACAAAAGTCAATGGGTGTACGTCCACAACGTCCTAAGCACTTATAATGTGTTACCGCGCGGGTAACTCAAACAAACTGAAAAGTTGGTTTTCGGCGGTGTCGGCATTCCCAGCTTATCAATCAATTTCGGTATAATTCATCCTCTCTCTGAGTTTTGGGACAAATCGTTGAATTGTAAAATCCTCGGTCTCATTAAAAAGGGGATATTGCTTAATTATAGTTTCAGCTTGCCCTCTTAACTGGATTTGTCTAGGTACTTTTACGTTCCAAAAGTAGCTGTTATCACGAGTATAATAATGATTGATTTTTAGTTTGTCGAATAGAACTGGGATGTTATGAGGTCCGAGGAATTTCTCTTTGTCTGTATTCACTTGGAAAAATCCATCTTTGTATTTAGCAATATGAGGATGAGGGTAAGTGATGACACGATCAGGCTGAACTATACTTTTGATATGAGAATTTAATTCTGCTGAAGAACAGCAAATTAACTGTTCGATCATCAATCTTTCTGGCGTGAGAACATCTATATTTGAAGTGCCGAATACATGCCAATTTGGGCAAACGCCACCAAATTCTTCATAGTCTTTAAGCAATTCAACTAAGGAATCGTGATGGACAGGTACAAGAAATTCATCCGAATCAATGAAAGCTACCCACTTACTAATGCCTCGCGATTTCTCAATGATATCACTAAAATGGCCACGTTGTAACAGGCGGAAGAAACCATGATGCCGTTTGTCTGGATCATCCTCGATAAATTCCTTTAATTCGACAATCCCCTCACTAATATAAGGCTCTAAAACCTCCCTGTAATGATCCTTGCTGGAATGATTGCATAAGTAGAAATGCTCCACTCCGACTAAACGATGGAATTCAATCCACTCTTTCAAGTAAGGCGCCTCATCGCGAAATATCATGCAGACAGATAACTCATATTGGTAGCCAAAGCATACCGAAGTAATTAAGAAAAAAAAGCACACAAATTTACTCATCATTACTACAGTATACAGAA
Organism: uncultured Verrucomicrobiae bacterium; assembly: GCA_963806855.1. Classification (GTDB taxonomy): domain Bacteria; phylum Chlamydiota; class Chlamydiia; order Chlamydiales; family Rhabdochlamydiaceae; genus Sacchariniichlamydia. The sequence goes on from CAWDYW010000001.1 coordinate 170,440, forward strand.
AATGGAGAATATGTGTATATTGTCTTCTCTTAATACATCGGAGGAACATGAAAAAAATCGGTCTTCTATTGTTCATCCTCATAAGCTTCGGTTCACTTGATGCAGTGCCCCTAACCAACTGGCGACAGAATGCAGTGATTAAAGCTACGGCGAGAAAACCAGCGCGCACTGCTGTCCTGATCATTTCCGTACCCTTGGAAAACAGTCCGACGTCACATCGTTGGAAATTAGGTAAGAAAGTATGGGAGCAGTATATGAATAGCCATCCGGATGTGGATTGTTATTTTGTACAATGTACAAGTTCCAGATCAGGACAAGAAGAGGTGTGGATTGAAGGAAATACAATTTATATTGGGGATCCGCATTATGCAAATAATGGCGATCGAATACTCTATAAAACCATCGCTGCAATAGAATGTCTAGTGCCGGATTATACTCACTTCATTCGGACAAATTTAAACACATTTATCAATCTAAAAAATGTTCATGAGTATATGGAAACTCACCATCAAAGCTTTTACACAGCTGCGATTTGGCAGACAGAGTGGTACTCCATAGGTTATGGGATTTTATTTACAGCCGATGTAGCCGCCCATATTGCCAGCGAATATCGACGGTTGGAAAAGATGAAAAGGGAGTTGTTAAGTGCAAGTCATGCAGATGATTGTGTTCTTACTTCTCTTGCAACGGGGGTCAATCCTCTTCTAAAACAGCACCCCTTTCGCAGTTGCCCCACTCTCCCCCCTGGCGTTCGGCAAGGAATGAGTATTGAATCATTTGGATCACCACGAATTAGCCCGTACGCATCTTATTTACTCCAGCCCATTACCCTTGCGCAAGCAATAGCATATTGTGAAGCAGCACCGCCGACAATGATGTTGTATCGCACGCGAGAAGGATTTACAATAACAGAACTTGCACAGTTTTATGAATATTTATTACAGAAAAATTATCCTGAATTACCCTCGATCGATTTAGTGGGATATGTAATGAATAAACACTTAAAGCTATAACGCGCGCGGTTACACCTTTGAAAATCGATTGGTGAGGCTACCATAAATAATGTGAGGCACCGCAATAAAAAATCGCCAAGTTTGAAAAAATTTGGTTAAAATAGCTCGATGGTGATAGCATTCTGGATGCAAAAAACCTCTCAGGAAATGGATAAATATGAAACGAAATTTCTTTCGGCTTTTTCTCTTGCTTTTCACAATGATGACATCTGTTTATGCTTCAACAGATCAAAGAGTGGACCAACTTGTTGAGCATGTAAAACGATGTATTGCTCTTGGTGAGCAAAAAAAATCTCCACTTACCGATGCTGTCCTTAATATACCTGGGATGTCTGGCTACAAGGTCAAACATTTTTTAAATAACCTCTGCTCGATCCCCGGTACTTCTTATTTGGAAATTGGCTGTTGGAAAGGTTCTACACTTGTTGCTGCTCTTTATGGAAATGAACGGAACGTCAGATATGCTGTTGCAATAGATAACTGGACAGAATTTGGAGGTCCAAGGAATGAATTTATATCGAATACTCGACACTTCCTCACTCCAAACATGCTCCATTTTTATGAACAAGATTGTTTTTCTATCAATAAAATTGCCTGTTTTTCAGTTCCGGTGAATATCTATTTCTATGATGGGCAACATTCAGCTGAAAGCCAAGAGCGGGCCTTCACCTATTTTGATGAGGTCTTCGATGATGTTTTTATCGCCATTGTCGACGATTGGAATTGGGAGGCTGTAAGAGAAGGGACCTACTCTGCATTTACCAAACTCAATTATGAGATTTGTTTTGATCAGGCTCTATATACAAATAAAGAAGGCGATCCGGAGAGTTGGTGGAATGGAATTTACGTCGCTGTGATTAAAAAATCTGCATGAACTTTTTTCAGATGCAGGTCTCCTCAAGAAAAGTCTTCCCTCCTATGAGGCCCGAATTGGACAGCAGCAGATGTCAAAGCAGATTTGGGAGGCCTTTGAGAAGGAAACATCAGCGCTATACGAATAATCATGGTTTAACAATTCTTAAACGAATCGGATCATGAAAAGGTTAACCTCTTAATTTTTAAGAGGTGAACATTTTGATTTCAATTCTCATAGAAAGGACTTTGTCTTCTGGAATATTCTACCAAAAGTCTATAGAGATATTCGTAAACAGCTTCTTGAGACAAGACCTCTTTAGCGAGTATTTGTGCTCGTTGTGACATGTGTTGACATTCTAACGGATGCTGGTGAGCCCATTGTAGCTGAGCGATAAGATCAGAGAGATCTTCCTCTACGGGAATAAAATGAGTATAAGGTATAAGCACTCTATAGAACCACTGGAATGAGTTGGTCATATTTTTTAATATGACAGAATTGGAGTGAAGAAGAAGCCCTAGCCTCGGCGCTGAAGCGCAATTTCCATCTATGTCCATCAAATATTTGTTTCGAATATAGTTAGTCATTTCAACATAATTGCCAATATAGCCTTCTTTTTTTGCTTGTTCGAAAAATTGAGAATTGTGAAGGCTTATAGCAAATTTTGCATCGATCAAGCGAGGGTATTGAATTGAAAGGGCTACGAGCTGAGGTCGGGGAAATGTTTTCCAAGCAGAATAGCTAGAATTGTCGAAAACTCCAGAGTCTCCCCCTCTAAAAAAGAGAATATTTCGCTTGCCTCTCCAAGGAGACCTTCTATTTCCTTTAAGGACCTGAGATTTATCTGGTTCATAACCTTTGAGAGCGAACCAATCGGGAATGAGAATGACTCCTGGATCTTCTTTTCGTTTAGAAAGAATGCAGATGGGAAGAGGTAGATCTGAAGGAGTGTGAATTTCGTCATTCGCAGAGATTAAAAGATCGAGATCGGGAAGAGGCAATAAATAATGGAGTTCCTGAAAATGGGGAATATATCGATCAGGAACGCTATGAGTCAAAGCGCTGGGACTTTTTTCGATGCTCATTTGTCCGTTGACAACGCGAATTCTAAAGAGGTTATTCTTGGCATTTGTAAAGAGTTCATCTAGGTTTTTTTTACTGAGATGATACGTAAAAGGAGCTAATTCTTCTTCGATCTCATCAGCCATCCAGGAAGGCGCAGGCTCTTTCAATCTTTGATAGAAAAGCTGATAGTTAAAAGCTTCAAGAGATGAAAAAAAAGGACCACAGAAGTAAACAAACTTACAATGATGGTATTCATGGTCCTCCTAAGTTTAGGGAGTAGTAATGTATTGGATTGAACTTTTTTATGCAATCTCTAAACTTAGACATTGTGCATTTTTGGCTTTCAGAAAATCATTGACATCATGGAACATTGATCTGTTTACCTGAATAGCATTTTAAACCTTGTTGAGAGATAAAATGACAGAAACTATAACTCTCTTGGATGAGCTTTTTTCCGATGCGGGTCTTCTTAAGAAAAGTCTTCCCTCCTATGAAGCGCGCATTGGACAGCAGCAGATGTCTAAGCAGATTTGGGAGGCCTTTGAGAAGGATGCATCAGCGCTTTTCGAAGCGGGAACCGGCATTGGGAAAAGTCTCGCCTATCTCATCCCGGCCCTTCTGTGGAGCTTTCGGACCGGCGAGAAAATCGTCGTTTCGACCTATACGATCGCTCTTCAAGAACAGCTCATAGAAAAAGATATCCCGATGCTCCTTAAGGCCCTTGGGCTCGAATTGAGGGTAGTGCTCGCGAAGGGGATGGGCAATTACCTCTGTCTGCGCAAGCTCGAAGAGGTTTCAAAACAGCACGGTTTGTTTGATCAATCGGTTGAGCCCCTTGTCACATGGGCTGCGAAGACGACAGATGGAACGAAATCGGCTATCCCCTTTTCTATCTCGGGAGAGACCTGGGGACAGGTTTTTGCTGAATCGGATGCTTGTGCTTACGTAAAATGTCCGCACTACAAGCAATGCTTCTTTTTTAAGGCGCGGGCCAAGGTGCAAGACGCCGATATCATCATCGTCAATCACCATTTGCTGATGGCCAACCTCCTTGCGAGTGAAAATCAATCGATTCTGCCTCCGTTTACTCGGCTGATTGTCGATGAGGCGCACCATCTCGAGCATGTGGCACGCAGCTCGCTTACCCAAACACTCGATCGGATTCAGCTATTTAAAATCCTCGCCCGCGTGCACTCTGAGCATCACCCTGAATTGAGCCGGCTGATGTTTTTGAAAGAGGTCTTGAAACATGATAAAGTGCTGGCATTACGTCTTAGTGTCGATCTGCCAGGGGAAAAAAGGGATCTGACTCTCAAAATCAATACCGCCTTCGATCAACTTGACCAGCTCGTCTTGAACTCTTACAGGTCGCGCGTCAGCCCTGATTTGCTCAAAAATATGGAGGCACCCTTTTTAGAGGTTAAGGAGGGGCTGAAGCGGTACGCTGCCTCGCTAAGTAGCTTGGAAGGGTATGTGCCCGATGAGCTGAGGCAGAAGGTCGAGGGGGCTCTAGACGATATTGCAGGGGCGATTCTGCGCCTAAAAGAGACGATTGCAACGATCGATGCGTTCTTTAAAAGCGAATCGGAGGGAAATGTCCGCTGGGCAGAAAAAACAGCCGAGGGGATTGTCTTATCACTAGCACAGCTCGATGTTGCTCCGTTCTTGCAAGAGAAGCTTTTTGATCCACTCAAAAGCACGGTACTGTGCAGCGCCACATTGACCATCGGTGAAAATTTTGAGCATGTTAAAAATAATCTCGGTCTCAAAGATGAAGTGGTGGAAGCAGTCTATCATTCCCCATTTGATTATAAAAACCGCACCCGTTTGCTCGGATTTCTGACCTTCCCCCGCCGAATGCTTATCACTTCATCAAGGATGCTTCACAGGTGATCCGTGAGGCGATCAAAATTAGCGGTGGAGGTGCATTTGTTCTCTTCACTTCGTACGACATGCTCAACAAATGCGCTCAGGAGCTCTTAGATCTCCCATTTCTGAAGCAGGGGGATCGACCTAGACATCAGCTCCTCGAAGAGTTTAAAAGCCGAAAAAATGGCATTCTCTTTGGAACTGATTCCTTTTGGGAAGGGGTCGATGTCGCCGGCGAAGCATTGAGGCTTGTCATCATCGTCAAATTGCCCTTTCCCGTCCCATCAGAACCACTGATTGAAGCTCGAGCTGAATATCTTAAGAAGCAGGGACGCGATCCATTCAATGAAGATTCGGTTCCTCAAGCCGTGATGAAGTTCAAGCAGGGATTCGGGAGGTTGATGCGGCGCAAGGATGATCGAGGATGTATTTTATGTCTGGACGAGCGGCTCTTTAACCGCCCCTATGGAAAAACCTTTTTAAAGAGCCTTCCCGAATGTGTCACCTCTTTCCAGCCCAAGAAGATCATCTTTGATGAAATGAGAAAATTCTACGAGCCATTGCCGATGTGAATTCATTGAATAAGGGTATTTTGAATTGATTCAAAATGCTCTTCTGAATTAAACTCCTCCTTTATAGTTTCATTTTTTGGAGTTTTTATGAATGAGAATGATTTGAAAATCAGAAAACAGTGGCTCGTTATATGGATCCTTTCCATGTCGATTAGTTTTATCACTATGCTATTGCAGATGCTATTTGATCATTCGCCTAATCTGCCCCCCGTAGTTCAATATTGGATCGGGGCCATTTCTTTACTCAGTATTGGGGCTTTAAACTATGTAGCCTATCGTTGTATCTACAAGAAACCTGGAACCAAACTCCTCACTCTTTTTCTTATATTCTCAGTAATCGCCCTTCCCGTGACGCCTATTCTCTATCTTAAGGGCCAACTAGAGCCACTTCCTTATATTCCCTATTATGGAGTTTTCTTGCTTATGTCTGAGGTGATCGGCATTGTATGGATTATCGTATGCTGGAGAATGAGGAAAGCAAATAAAAGATTGCAGGCACTAAAAGGCTAATAGGTCTTGCCCATCTCGCTAGCTACTTTGAGACATAAAGCTTCATTTTCTTTCGCTTTTGTAGGATCTCCGAGCGTTCCATCAGCAACGATCTCTCGGATGTCCTTAAAGCCGATAAACTGGAGCCATAGCTTCATGTAAGGCTTTTCCATATCGTACGCTTCCGCCCCAGACCCTAGACGATAGCCACCGCCGCTAGAGTACACGATGACTGCGGGCTTGCCTGTGACTAGGCCAATGTAGCTTCCTTGAGGGGAGACGTTAAAAGCCAATCCGGGTTGAGTGAGGATGTCAATGTAGTGTTTCAGCCGATAAGGGATGCTAAAGTTCCACATCGGCAAGCTGAAGAGATATTTATCAGCGCTGGCAAACTGGTGAAACATATCTTTCACCCGCTGCCATGCTTCCTGCTCGCCTTTGTTCTGAGATTGTTGATGCATTACCGCATACTTTGCATTGATCGTATCTCCATCAAAAGGGGGAAGATCCATATGCCATAGATCTAGCTCTTCGACGGTATCCTTTGGATGTGTTGCACGGTACGAATCGAGAAACTGTTTAGCTACCCGAGATGAGTGTGAACGGTCCCGTGGTGATGTTTTGACATAGATCAACTTGGCCATAGCAACTCCTTTTCGGATTTACCATAATCTACAGGTAGACATTTTTTTTTACCATTTTTTCTTTAGATTTTTTTTGAAAATGTTATCTTTCAGAGAATGAGCAAGAATAATTTTTTAAGGAAAATAGCACATTGGGGACCTCTTCTGATCATCGCTATCGCGTTGACCCTTTTCTTTATTTTTGGCCTGAAAAAGTACTTCACAATTGAGTCGCTGAAAAAGTATCAATCTACACTAACGCAGCTGATTGCCGACCATCGGTTATTATCACCTATTGTTTACATGGCTCTCTATGCTCTTACAACAACATTTTTACTCCCGGTCGGGGTATTTCTCTCTATAATAGGAGGCTTTTTCTTCTCACATCCGCTAGCTGAGCTTTATATTTTAGTAGGAACCACCTCTGGGGCATGCGTTGTTTATCTTGCCGCAAAAGGTCCCCTGCATGAGGTCTTTCTGAATAAAGCTGGCCCTGGCTTAAAAAAATTAAAAAGGAATTTAAAAGTAATGATGTGAACTATCTCCTTTTTCTACGCGTGGTTCCTTTTTCCCCTTTTTGGCTTGTAAATCTAGCTTGTTCATTTTTTGGAGTTCGTTTTTGGACATTTGCCTGGGCAACATTTGTTGGGAATATCCCATCGACAATTATTTTTGTCGATATAGGAACTCAGGTAGATAAAATTTTGAAAATAAGCGGACCTATTTCAGCGTCCTCTTTCTTGAGTTGGCATATGATCCTATTGTTGATTGTCACAGCTCTTTTTTTCCTCATTCCCATTTTTGTCAAAAAATTAAAATCTGAATGATAGAAAATTGTGTTCTCAAGGTACGAAAAAAGGTTGCAATAGCATCCCGAATGTGCCACCACTTTCCAGCCAAAGAAGATCATCTTTGATGAGATGAAGAGATTTTATGGAGCGTAGCGGGGTCGAACCGCTGACCTCAACAATGCCATTGTTGCGCTCTACCAACTGAGCTAACGCCCCACAAAGCGATCAATGATACTAAGTTCTCCCTTTTTCAACAAGTTATTCTCTCAGGGATTGCCTTGTATAGGAAAATAGTTTGTAGATACATTATTCTTCAGATAGCTTTCATTCTATGATGTTGACAGGTCCACCACCTATTATGGTGAATGTACCTGAGTTCACACCAGGTTCCACAAGGTTAAGCGTAAAAGGCGAGGAATTGGAGTTTTGAATGCCGTAGCCCGTACCATCACAGGAGTTACCATTCATGAAAAGAGTCATCGTCGAAGAGTCTCCGTTGCTGATATAGAAGCCATAGCCATTGCTATTGCCATTTCCGACCAGTGTGTTGTTTTCAAATGTTAAATTGCTTGAAGCTGGACCCCCTTGAGGCAAGAACAAGACACCTGCGGAGGTATTCGATTGGATCAGGTTGTCCTTGATGAGTGCTGTCACGCTTGCTCCGTTTTGTCCAGATCCGCTACCCCAAGCTAAATTAGGGGATATGACAATTCCGTTAGAACCATTACTATTAACCGTGTTGTTGCATAAGACAACGTTAGCCTTTGCAGAGTTAACGGCAGCTACGTACATACCGATGCCGCCGGTGCCGCTGTTGACGGGATTATTAGAACAATTATTCTCACAGGCGGTGACATTGATGGTTGCCGAATCCTGAGCCTGGAAGACCATCCCATAATCATTGCCTTGAGCAAGGTTGTTAAGGACTGTTGCATTGATCGTACTATTGCTGCCTGCATAAAGCCAATAGCCGCCAGCCGGATAATAAGTATTATCTTCACTATTATTGTTCATGATGAGCAAATTGAGAATTGAATCTCCAGCTTGAGTGTTTTGACCGCTATCAAGATTCGTTTGAATCAAAAGAGGACCATTAAGACCGCCACCATCCCAATATTGGAGCGTGTTGTTTAAAATGCTGACATTTGCTGCGTAAGAGCCGGGACCTCCAGACAGTCCAATTTGTTCGATATAAATTCCATTTTGCCCGCCCGACATGTTGGGATTAGAATTGATGGTGTTGTTTTGAATAAGGACATCGCCCGTGACAGCTCTCAAATAGATACCATACGCCCCTCCTGCAGCTAGGACGGATAAGTTACTGTTAGCGACTGTGATATTGTTAATCTGATAGAAATTGGAGGTGTTTGGAATCAGATTGGTAATCACACTCTCATTACCTTGCAGTAAGTTGAACTGAAATCCAGAAATGACGGTATTGTTACCATTAACATAGAAGAGATTATCCGTATATCCCTGCGTAATGCTGGGCAGGCTTGAAGTAAAAGCCGGAATCGCGATATCAACAATTGTGGGTCCCACTTGCATGGGGACTGACTGCACAATTCCTGAGCCGAGCCAGTTCTGGTTCTCTTGTAAAACTATCTGCTGATCGACCACGGAACTCAAGGTAAAGTTTCCAGAAATATAAAGCACATCGTTGCTGCGAGACTGTGTCGATGCGTAGTAGATGTCGTTGTAGGGGTTTTCAAATGTCCCATTGCCATTCGTAGAAGCATTGGCATTGACAAAGATGAAATTGAGAGGTCCCCCGTAGATCGACTGAGCTATCGGATCGACTGTCCGGGTATAGCGCAGTTTTCTCTTGTCGGCGACGATAATCTCATTGCGCTGCATTGGCTGAACCATGCGGGATTCCATCACTAACAGTTCATCGCACGATACATCAATTCGTTGCGTTTTCTTGTTCACGCGGCCGCCAAAGGGAATATTGATCGAGGCCTCTCCTTGGAAATTGTTGTGGAAGAGTTTGTCATAGGAGTCGCTGAGCTGTAGTGTCAGATAAGGAGTAATTCGCGCCTGAAGGCGCACCTTTCCGCCAAGGGCATGCCGTTTGTGTCCGCTCGGAGCATGGAAGTAATAGGGCCCAAGACCCAAATAGAGAGAGTAATTTTCTTGAGGCTCCATCAAGTAAAAACCGAGCTCGCCATCTATACCTTTCATGGCGAACTCCACTTTTTTGCGGAAATCGTATGTCGTCGAGAAAAAGAGGTTATGGCCCGCAAACTTCTCGAAATTGAAAGAGGCGACTTGCGAGGAAGTGCGCGAAGCAGTTTTATGGCCGAAAGGGAGGTAGCCATTCACTCTCAGTTCCCAGCATTTTTTGAGCAGCTCGAAGCTCAATCCCGCTTGGTTATAATGAGACCAACGGGTTTGTCGAAAATCGTAATAAGCGCCGAGAGCTGTGACGAGCAGAGAGTCTGTCATCCACCTGATTCCGACGCCTGCATTCGCAGCAAATTTCCCATTATTGAAAACATGCCCCCGGATATCTAAAAAAGGAATCACATGAGAAAAACACGAATAAGGCGTAAGGAAAACCCCGATGGTCGAATACCCTTCCTTATAACCGACACCTTTGCCTTCAATGTGCTTAAAGTAGACTGTATCGGAACGGACGCCAGGAGGGCATTCCTCAGTCTGATACTGTTCGCAGCATATGTCCGCGTCGGTCTGATTCTGTTCCGAGTATATGTCCGCATCGGTCATTGTATAGGCTAATGGACTGAATAGTAATGTCATTATTAGTTGTTTTTTCATAGAGGTCTCCTGTGTATTTGTCTGGCTATAGGAACTGTAATATAGTAGTTTTATTTTTTTTTCATCAATGAAGAATTTTAAATTTTGTTGACCCGACCTTACAATCCCAAGAACTTATTCTTGTTCAGATTGAATAGGATTTATGATTCAAGAATTGGCTAGTAAATAGGCAATGAACTAGAATGCAGACATGAGTCCATACGAATCTATTCCCGAGTTGCCAGCGGATCCCATTTTTGGCCTTTCAGCGAGTTTTAAGGCCGATTCGCGCCCCAATAAATACACTTTTATTACCGGCTATTACAGGGGAGAAAATCTCCGCACTCCGATTTTGAAATGCATCGAAGAGGTGGAAAAGGGGCTGATTCCACAGAAGTTGTCAAAAGAATATTTACCTATCCATGGCGATCAAGAATTTATTGATGAGTTAGGGAAGGTGATCTTTGGCGAGGGGATGAAGGGCGATCGCATTTATGGCATTCAAACGGTCGGGGGCACAGGGGCGCTCTATCTGGCGGGGCGGCTTGCCAATTTGTGGACCCATCAGATCGCTATTTCGAATCCCACTTGGCCAAACCATTGGGGTATTTTTTCAGCTGCGGGGTTAAAAACGGAAGGCTATCCCTATTATGAAAAGAAACAATTGCAATTCAATTGGTGCATAGAAAAATTTCAGACCCTTCCAGAGGGAAGCTGTATTCTGCTCCATAATTGCTGTCATAATCCGACCGGATTGGACTTTAACAAGGAGCAATGGCTGCAAATTGCTGAGGTGATTGAAAAAAAACGGCTCTATCCGATTCTCGACATGGCCTATCAAGGTTTTTCTAAATCTCCCGAAGAGGATGCTTATCCGGCTCGCCTTTTTCTCTCTAAGGGATTCGAGTTTGCATTGACTTATACATGTGCGAAGACGTTTTCCATGTATGGCGAAAGGGGCGGAGCGCTCTATGTAGTGGCTAATTCTCCCAAAACTCTGTCTGCAATAAGCAGTCAATTGAGTAACATCGCCAGATGTACCTATTCCAATCCGCCGATGCATCCTGCACTTCTTGTCAAAGCAGTGCTCAAGACGCCCGAACTGCGCAAGAAGTGGTTAGATGAACTCGATGAAATGCGCAAGCGGATGGTCAAAATTCGCAACGACTTTGTCACGCTGATTTCAAATAAAGATCCATCTGGAGGATGGGACGAAATAGGCAAAGGGCACGGCCTGTTTTGCTCCAGCGATTTAGCTCCGGAGGCGATTCAACGATTGCGTGACGAAAAGGCTCTTTATCTCGCCGCAGATGGGCGCATCAATTTGACTGGATTGAATCAAACGAATCTGGAACAATTTGTCGACGCTTTACTAGAAGTTAAATGATAAAGAATCGCTCCTTTTGGCTCCTCATTATTTTTCTATTCTTGGTTCTCAGCTTGCCCCAAAAAAATGCGGGCAATCTGCGCACATGGATGGTCGCATTGGTTTCCCTTTCTGGATCGGGATCATTTCATGGAAGCGAAATTGAAAAACTCCACACTGAGAATCAGCTTCTCTATCAACAGTTAGAACGGCTCAAAAATTGGATTCTCGAGAATCAGCAGCTCGACAAAGAGAAAAAGGAGCTCATTCCTATTTTGTCTCAAGCGAGCGACCCTTTCTTTAGAAGGCGGGGCGAGTATTTGGCAAAGATGATCTATCGGCAGATGCATGCCCTTCCGGCGCGGATCGTTTTTCGAGATCCGAGTCCATGGAGCAGCAGTGTCTGGCTCAATGTGGGAGAGCGGGACAATCGGTCGCTTGGCTTCGATGTGGTCGCAAAAAATAGCCCTGTGGTGATCGGCAAGACGATCATCGGTGTCGTCGAAGAGGTGACTGAAAAAAGATGCCATGTTCGGCTGATTACAGATCGTTCGCTCTCACCCTCAGTGCGCGCCGTGCGAGGCGGTGAGCAAAACCGGATTCTCTCTGAAAAGCTCCAAGGTGTGATCAAGATGCTTGCTCTTCGAGAAGATCTCTATGGCGCTGTCGATGTATCCCGCGCTTTGACTGGTTTCCGCGAGCAGCTCAATGAAGAGGCGAAAGAGCTCTATTTGGCAAAAGGGGAGCTCCACGGAACGGCTGCCCCGATCTGGAGAGTGCCGAAGAGGACGCTCAAAGGGGTCGGATTTAATTACGACTTTAGCGATGAAGAGGGGCCCGCTCGCAATCTGCGCACTGGAGCCTATGCAGGTGGGCAAGAGCCACTCATTAAAATCGGTGATCTCCTCGTCACAACCGGAGCCGATGGGATATTCCCGCCCGATTTTCATGTGGCGATTGTCTCTAAGATTCTCCCCTTGCACGAGGGGGGCTGCTCCTACGACTTAGAAGCCGAGATGCTCGCCCCCAATCTCAATAGCCTCTCGGAAGTGTTTGTGTTACCGCCTCTCTGACCAAAAGCTGCGGTATAGGTTTTTTCTCGTATGGCTGAGAGGTGTTCTTGTGCACTCTCAATAGAACCCATGAATGGCTCTCCACATTCACATAGCTTCCCTCCCTGTTTTAGAAAGAACATCGGACGGTTATAGGTTAAAAAATCGTAACCGACTGAGGAAAAGTCGCCTAAGTAGACTGTCGATTTCTCTAATAGAGGGTAGACTGCGGGGAAATTGAGGATAAACCGGGCTTTCGATTCATATTTGCCGATGATCCGATGAAAGCGAGCAGGGTCATTCTCCTCGAGCAGAGGATGGAGTTTAATCAGCAGATTGTACTTGGCGGCCAAAGCGTCGATGATCCTACCTGTCGATTCGAAAAAAGAGGTTGATGTGGCGGTTGTTTCCCATGTAGGAGCATAGAGAACGGCTTTCTTCTCGGTGTTAAAAAATTCTTGGGCCAGTTGGTCAAAATGGGTTTTGTATTGGTGGTAGAACTCGTAGCGCAGATTTCCTAAATTTTTATAAGTGAGATGGATGTCTTGGTCCACCGGCATGTTCAACAGTTCTTCCTTATCGGAAAATCCATGGGGAACAAATACGAAGCGGAGCTCTTTCCGATAGAGCAATTTGAGCATCGGTTTGAGTTCCATTGCCCAAAACTTTCCACAGGTGACTATGGTTTCATAATGCAGCGCAATAAACTCGAGGGTCAACTCTCCAAGTGGCACATGCCGAATATCGACCATTGGATAAAACTTTTTTCCAAGTTCAAAGTGGTCTTCATTTGTAACAATCAGGGGAATTTCCCAAAGAGCGCAAAGCGGGGCGAGATGGTCAAGATGAGTCTCAGGCCCAGAACTTATGGCGACGATCATAACTTTTGCAGGCTCTTCTCAAGCGCATCTTTGTCAATTGTGACGATCTTGATTGCGCTATCGTTTTCACCACAGCTTAGATGCAGAAGTGTTTTCCCATCTTTCTTCTCTATTGCAAATCCGCAAGGAAAAATCACATATTTATCGGGCGAGGCTGTATTGAGGGCGGGGGTCTCATAGATTCCATCAAACAGAATCGGATTTGTCGAAACTCCTGTGATGCGGAATGGGGGTTTTGCTTCAAAAGTATAAGCGCCCATCACATACCACCATGTTCCATCTTGTGCTTTAAATTTGCTGTGGAAGAAGGAGAGATATTCACCATCTACTAAACGAGCGCCTGTTCCACCCAATGGAGTTCCCCATTTTTCGGACCACTTTTCGCACCAGAGATCGAGTTCTTGTGTCGGTTTAGGTTCAATCCATTCAGGCGTTTCTGCTGCAGTGACCTTTAAAATTTGGCGTGGTTCCAAGACTTGATATTCAAAGAGGACATTCTCAGAACCATCTTCATTGGTATAGATAAAGGGAGCCCAGTTTTTTTCCACTTTGCTCAAATGAAGATCGATTTTTTGAATATCGGTGGTTTCATGTTCATCAAGATTGACACGAGCAATATGCATCGCCCGAGAGTAGAATTTGGCGGGGACTAAATTGTTATAGACTAAGGAAAGATTGCCATTGTGCCACAAAGCCCTAGGATCTTCGCAAAATGGGCTCTTGGTATCAATTGTGACAAATTCTTTATCGGTTTGATTAAAATTATTGTCTAATTCCACATAAGCAATGTGGGTGTGATAGAAATTCAAGTGCATCTGTTTAACGATATCGTAGCGAAAGAAAACCAGGTAGCCATCGCCATGTTCGATTATAGAGGGATTATAAGGAGCAAAGGCATTTCGGATATCTAGTTTTTTGACATTTAAAACGATCACATTATTTGAAAAAGGAATTTTATCAAACTGCGGAGGAAATAGTTCTCTTTCCTCACCTAGAGCAGATTGAAATGGAATACCTTTTGCAATGTTTTCACATATCTTTAATCGCTTAGAGGTCTTCTTTTTATGAGATTGGAGTTTTAGATCGAAACATTTGTATTCGGCCACCGTGAGAGCAGTGAGTCCTAAAAGAATAACGAAGGCTAACTTTATCTTCTTCATGGGCCCTTTTTTAAGTAAAGAGATTGTCTATTATTCATCTTTGGCCTCTTCATGTCAACCGTGCCATTGATTTAAAACATTCATGGCTTAGAATAGGTACATCAAAAAATAAGGCGGTTTATGTTAAGGATATTTTTTTGTTTGTTGTGTTTTTCAGCTCTTAATGCAAACTGGGAAGAGCTTGTAAGACCATGTGAAAATAAAGAGGGGAACCATTCAATTGCGGAGATCGACTTTATTTACATGGTAAATCTTAAGATTAGACCGCAAAAATGGGAAAAGTCTCGAAGCCAGCTCTTGCCATACGGGATTATTCCATACCGATTTGATGCGATTAATGGATGGGATTTAGATCCTGAGCATTTTAAGAATCTGGGATGCCCGGTTTGATGCCGGGAATGAGTGCGGGCATAAAAGGTTGTCTGCTGAGCTTTCTTTCTGTTTTTTCTGATGCTTATCATTCCGGATATGAAACGGTATGGATCATGGAAGATGATATCGATGTGGTAGAAGATCCCAGGCAGCTTCCTGGATTAATTCGAGAATTAGATCAATTGGTACCTGATTGGGATATTCTCTATACTGATATCGATACAAAAGATTTTTATGGAAAACGGGTTCCCTCTCTAGCTATTTATCCTCGGCCAAATTTCCCTCCGCAACCTTTAGATTTTTATCTCCGAAAGATTCCAGTTAATGAAACATTTCAAGAGATTGGGATGCGATATGGATGTTATTCGATGATTGTCCGCAGGTCTGGGCTGAAAAAAATCTTGGAATATTTCACTACTTATCGATTATTTTTGCCCATAGACCTGGATCTATTATTTGTGCCGGGTTTAAAGCAAATATCTCTAACTAGAGATGTGGTGTCTACATTGCCTGGGATAAAGTCTGATACTAATTATCACTATCGCGCGAACGATTTGAGATATAATCGGCCAAGAGAACTCTCTCCATCGTAGAAGCAATGCTCCAGAATAGAGCTTCCCTTAGGGTTGCTCTGCATGAAGTGCTCGAGTTCTTCGAGCAAAGCGAGCTCTTGGGGATGGTCGCCTAGCGCGCGGTAGAGGCTCGCGAGGCGGAAGAGGTTGAAGCCATAGAGGAGTGAGCTCTGGTCGAGGCTGTTGTTGAGGGCGAGGGAATGGTGCAGGGCCTCGTTGAGCTTGCCTTCGGAGATGAGCAGTGATACTTCGGCAAACGCGGTGTGCTCGGGGGTTTGCTTGAGGACTCGGTTGAAGACTCCTTCGGCGAAGGGCTTCGCTTTATCCCCTTGGTTGCGGGCGATGAATTTGTCGGCGATGAGAGCTCCAAACTTGGTGTTTAAGTCGGGATGGGTCGAGAGCGCTTTTTCGAGCTGGTCAAAGTCTTTGCCGTGGAGCATCCACTTTTCAAATGCAAGGTTCGCACAGATGTAGTTGGTGGGCGTGGGCTTCTGAAACTTCTGAACGAGCTGAAAGGTGACGAAGATGATTGCGATTATAATTGCGACGCCATAGAAGAAATGACGTTGTTTTTCTTGCAACCAATCAATCCATAGATCTTTCATGCTCTAATTGTATTAGTTCTTTTTTTATTTGTACAGATTTTTTGCGTAAGGTGTTCTGGGAAATTAGGAGTGTACTGAGGACCATTGCGGCGCCGGCGAGGATTGGATGGATGAAGCCTAGGGCCGCAAGGGGGATGAGGATGAGGTGGTAGCTGTAGGCGAAGAGGAGGTTTTGGCTGATTTTCTGAAAGGCGGATTTGGAGAGTTGGATGGTCTCGACTAGGTGGCTGAGGGGGATTTTTCCAAAGGCGATGTCGGCTGTGGAGAGGGCCTCAGGATTTTCGCCGACCATGGCGACGATTTTCCCTTCTCGCTTGGCCATTTCGACATACTTGGTTTGGTCTTGGGGTTGCAGCTCTGCATGGAAGGTATCGAAGTGGAGGGCGGTAGCGGTTCTTTCGGTTTGCCTTTTTTGATCGGAGGAGAGGAGCTCTGTCTGGATGTTGAGTTGTTTAAGGGCGAGGATGGCCTCCGCGCTGTCTGGTTGAATTTGATCGGAGAGGAGTAGATAGCCGATGCTCAGTTTTTCTGTTCCGAAGGCGACGAGGAGGCCGGTCTCTTCGTTGTACGGTTGTTGGAATTTGTCAATGGGGATCCGGTGCTGCTGGAAGTAGGCCATGGACCCGAGAAAGTATTTTCGCTCGTCGAAGTAGCCGTTGACGCCTTGGCCGGGAGCGGTGCGGAAGACCATCATGGAGGAAATGGAGGGAGCTGCCTTTAGTTGGTCGAGGATCACTTTGGAGGCGGGATGGTCGGAGTGCTCGCAGAGTGTTTTGACGATGGGATAATAGCTCTGGGGGATGGTGTTCTTTTCGATGGTGAGGGCTTCTTCGCTGATGATGGCTTTTTTGTCGATGATCACTCGGTCGATTTTGCGGGCAGCTTCGATCGCTTTGGTCTCTTTGATGAAGATCCCTTTTTCAAAGGCTTTGTTGCAGGCAAGGGCGATGGGGAGGGATCGGGCAAGGGAGAATGCGCGAGGAGAGGCGATGAGGAGGACGGTGAGGGCATTTAGGAAACCTTGGGCGGTGAAATGCCAACCGATCCAGGTGAAGAGGGAGATGCTGATGAAGAGGACGGTGGCCGTTTTCTGAAGGGATGGTTGAGGCGGCCGGTTGCTCTGTAGGATGTGGTTTAGGAAGGTCGCATGGCCCGGTTTGGTTGCCATGCCGATGAGGGTGCCATGGTGGTTCATGCTGCCGGCATAGATGGGGTGGCCGGTCTGTTTCTCGATGGCTTTATTGCCGCCAAAGAGCATCGACTCGTCGACGACGCTCTCCCCTTTTTCAATATGGCCGTCGGCGGGGATGAGTTCGTTGGGATTCACGATGAAGATGTCGCCGGTGCAAATTTCTGCGGCGGGAATTTTGAAGAGCTCTCCTTTTCGTTTGACTTGGGCAAATTGAGGTTGGAGGAGGGCGGTTCTTCGGCTTTTCGCTTGGCGTTGATAGCGGTTTTCTAGAATGCGGCTGAGCAAAAGGAGGGTGATCAGGAAGGCGCTCGTTTCGAAATAGATGCCCCGTGTGTGGTGGATGAAAACGAAGTAAAAGCTAAAGAGGTAAGTGCCGGTGATGCCGATGACGGGGAGGAGGTTTTTTTTCCAGTTGGAATAGAGCGGCCAGCCACAAAAAAATTGGGCGATTGTCGCGATGACTCCCTGGATGCCCAGCGGTAGGGGGAATAGCAGGGCGATTGAACACAGGACGGCGACTATGGCGCGACAATTTTGCATTTAGATTGACTGGTAGATGTTCTCCATTAGATCCAAGGTATGCTGTATGGTAAATTTATTTTCAACTAATTGGCGAGCCCTTTTTCCCATCTGCTGCCGTTTTTCTGGATCGTCATAGAGGGAGAGGACGGCGTTAGCGACATCTTTGGGGCGTCCGGGGGGCACGAGGATGCCGGTCTCTTGATTGCGACAGACTTCGGGAAGGCCGCCGACGGTGGTGGTGATCAGCGGTTTTTGGAGGTAGGCAGCTTGGAGGCAGGCTTGGGAGATTCCTTCGTTGGCGGTGCTGAGGAGGGTGAAGATGTCGAGGGCGGCGATGGCGGGGAAGGGGTTGTCGAGATGTCCGGTGAAATGGAGGATGTTGTCGAGGCCAAGTTCTGCGGCGAGGCCTTTGTACCGATCGACGTAGCCGCCGCCGATGATGACCCATTTGATTTGGTTGAAATCACGCAGCAGATGGGCCGCTTTCATCAGGTCTTGAATCCCTTTCCAGGAGCGGACGAAGCAGGCTGTCCCGACGAGGCAATCTTCTGGGCCAAGTCCAAGTTCTCGTCGAAATTCTTGGATATCGGCCCCGTTTGGCTGGAGCTCTTCGGGGTCGACTCCGGTGGCGACGAGGCGACATTTCTCTGGATGAATTTTTGATTGCTCGACGATCGGGGAAATGATCTGGCTGGAGGTGGTGACGACGAAGTCAGCGAGGGAATTGTAGAGGAGGCGGCTGTTGAGTCCTTTTCGAATCGGGGTGGAGAGGTGGCGGGTGCGGATCACTTTTTTTCGGGTCATCCGAGCTGCGACTCCCCCAATCCAAGCGTCGGTCGAGGAGTGGGTGTTGATCAGGTCGATTTTGTGTTTGTGGATTATTTTGACCAGTTGAAGCAAGGGGTAGAGGGCTTTGGGCTTGGAGTATTCGATTTCGTAGACGGTAAAGCCAGCGGCGCGGGCTCTTGCGACTAGGCCTCCTCCTTTGGCAACGGCCATGATGACTTCATGTCCACGCTTTCGCATCCCTTCTGACTCACGGAGGATACGGATTTCTTGTCCTCCCCAGCCGTTTGAGCTTTCAGTGTGTAAGATTCGCATGGTTCTCCAGTAGGTTAAGGATTTGCCGGTGGCCGGATGAAAAGGGGAGCGTGGGAAGTTTCTCTAGGGCGAGCCACTGAAATCCTTCAATTTCTCTCTTCTCTTCGGCGATCCAAAGGGAGGGGAAAAGTTGAGATTTGTAGCGAGTAAAAGTGTGGGTGACGGTTTTTAAATTTTTACAGTGATGGAGCTTTCCGGGATAAAAAGTGTCGGATAATCCCCGATCGACGTAGGGGAACTCATAGAGTCCTGACATCACTTTTTTACCCCGGTGTTGTTGGACCAAGAATGCCTCTTGATGGTTGATTAGCAAAACTTCTCTCTCCAGTAGGGTGATCGAAGTGCGCTGCTTTTTTTTGGGGAGCTGCTCTGCTTTTCCTAAATGATAGGCTCGGCAGTCGTCCCTCAAGGGGCAGTCTGCGCACGCGGGTCTGCGGGTGCACACTGTGGCCCCAAGTTCTATTAACGCTTCCATAATGACCCATGGCTCTGTATCTGGCAAGAGTTCTTCTACTTTCTCTCTTAGTCTCTTTTGAACAGAGGGGAGGTCGATCGGCTCTTCAATGCAGAAAAATCGGCTGATCACACGGGCGACATTCCCATCGAGGGCGGCAGCTTTTTTATGGAAAGCGAAGCTGAGGATCGCTCCGATGGTATAAGGGCCGAGTCCTTTGACTTCAGCCAGAAGCTTGGGATCGGAGGGGAGATTGCTGTTATGATGCTCGACCAAAAATTTCGCTCCCTCATGCAGGTTTCTAGCTCTTGAGTAATAGCCGAGTCCTTCCCAGAGTTTGATCACCTCTTCGATTGGGGCGGCGGCGAGGGCTTCGATTGTGGGGAAGCGGGCCATCCATCTTTCGAAATAGGGGACGACGACGGAGGCTTGGGTCTGTTGTAGCATCACTTCAGAGACCCAAACGGCATATGGGGAGGGGTTGCCTCGCCAAGGAAAATTTCTCTTATTCTCTTCAAACCAGTCTCTTAAACCGATATGAGGAAAATCCTGCTTGTTAAATGGTTTCATTGCTGTTAAATGAAAAGATCCGGATCATAATACCCTGCGCGGTTAAAAATTGTGAATTTGGACCCACGCGAAAGCTCTCCGCGGTTCAACTGTTTTTCCGAGGGTAGTATCGAATTAATACTAACCCTCGGAAAAACAGTTGAACCCCGAGGCTTTGGCGCGGTCCAAATCCACAATTTTTTGACCGCGCTGGGTATAAGAGGACATAATGACAGTTAATCCAAACTCGAGCAAGGAAAATTGGGAAAAAATGGGGCAAAATCTAAACAACGCATTAAAATATGAGATCGAGTTGATGCGGGAGCTTCTTTCCAATCTGCACCAAGAGGAGCTCGCTTTGCTGGAGAATGATCGACACCGATGGGGCAAGGTGATGGAGCAGAGATCTGACCATATTCTCAGTCTCAAGGTCATCCGCCATACACGGCTAAAAGCAACTGAAGAGTTGGCTAAGCTCGCCTCTGACCAGGGAAGGAAGGAACTTATTCCAGTCTATGATGAGGGAAGCTGTGAAATTTTGAGCAAACTCGACCAGATTTTCGCTCTCCTCGACCGGATTAACCTCCAAAACTGCCGCAACGACGTCCTTTTCGAGCAGTCAAAGCAAAAGCAGGAGCTCCCCCTCCAATGCCCTTACCCCCATCCTCTGCATAAGAGCGTGAGAAAAACTAAGGTTGCAACTTATAATCAGTAGCTATGCAAAAAGCTGGGTTGATCTACGGACCTGAGTTTCACCATCTCGACCATCTTGCCCCTCTCTGCGCAGAGATGGGGATTCCGTTGATTCTGACCGATGAGACGATCGCAAAACAAGCGGAATTGTTTTATCCTGATCTCAAGATTCTCCATTGGGATCCGATGGAGGCGCCGCAACGGCTTGTTTCGCAATTCGATACAATTTACTGCTCTATCCCGCGGGTTCTCTTCGACGAAGTCTTTTTCTTTGCTCAGGCGATTCACAATAAGCGGATTCGGACAATATGGTGTCCCCATGGCAACTCCGACAAGGGGCGCTCCACTCGGTTTATGGAGGCCCTGGTGCATGAAGAGGAGTTACTGACCTACGGGCCGAGAATCGAGGCGTTTTTAAGGGAAAAGGGGGTGCAAGCGCCCTTTACCCGTGTCGGGAACTACCGTTTGGCCTACTATCAAAAGCACAAGGACTTCTACCAAAAGCTCTTACCGCCAAAAACGAAACCGACGATTCTCTATGCTCCAACATGGCAAGATCAGGAGAAAAACTCTTCCTTCCCCTCGTTCTGGCCCTATCTTTGCAAGGTGCCGCAACACTTTTCGCTCATTGTGAAACTCCACCCCAATCTCTATCAACAATACCCTGAAGAGATTGCTCAGCTTGAAAATATTGTCGAAGACTTCCCCCCTATTTACCCCATTCTCGACCGAACCGATATTTATATTGGGGATATGTCCTCGATTGGGTATGACTTTCTCTCTTTCAAACGGCCGATGATTTTGCTCAAAGAGTCGGAGCTATGCAAGGCAGGAACTTATCTTTCACCCGATCGGGTTGATCAGGTATTCGAAGTGTGTGAGAGGCTGCTCGGTTCAAGTTCAGGTGAGTGCGACCTGTATGCAGAAACTTTTAAAAAATGTTGAAATAAATTTTGACCAAGCGTTGAATGGGGTCAATGGCGCCCCCTCTTAGATCGTCTAAGTGGGCACCAGAAAAAAACTGTGATATATAGGTCATTTCATGAAAGAAAAACAAAGCAAAAAACCAGGTCAACAACCTCAGCAACCACAAAAATCATGGGGGCAGCAACCACAGCAGCCACAAAAGCCTCCAATGGGACAACCAAAAAAACAGGATCCAAAAAAGAAGTAATTTGGTGAAATTTACGAAATTGAAAAAGGCATGTCCGACGACATGCCTTTTTTATTGAGGTTATTGCGCTTTGGGGCCGTTGCCGTTTTTAAGCCTCTAACGCTTTCATCATGCTTTTGCCGCCATGAAGACCGACCATCAGGAAGATGACGGGAGCGAGGAAAATGGCAACGATGAGAGCGAGTAAACCGATGATCAGTTGGACGGCTCCTTCTTTAGAGGTGATCATAGCGGATACCTTGTGATGGAATTGACTGATCTTCTCGGCCAGCATCGATCCGACAATCGCTCCAATCCCTGCGAAGAAAATGCTCAATTCCGCACCCCAAAATACCAGTGAGAAGATTGTCGCCAATACAAAAAGGGCGCAAAAGAAGATCTCATACCGGTAACCTCTTGCATAACCTTCAATCTCTTTGACAGTTACGCCTTCTTTTTTACTTTTGTCATTCATAACATCTCCATTTGATAAATCTTGTTCGTTTAACCCTAATCTAATTATTCAAGATAATTTTATCAACTCAATTTGTTGGATTTTTTCCTCTGATCGTCTATGATGGGGTCGCTTATGTTGATTGCATTCCGATCTCGTATCGTTCTTAACCACATGTTTGCTATCGCGAAATGGTCGATCGGCTCCATGACTGTGGCTCTGCTGATCTATTTTGCCATTTCGATGTTTCGTGCAAAGTCGATTGAGGCAGTTGCCCCTACAATTCAGTCAGTTGCAGCTGTTGATGTAGAGAAAATGCTCACCGGGCCTCTTGGGTTATATGAAAATAAACGCTCTGCTCTGGCGTTGGCATTAGAACAAAACCTGATCCTCCTTGTACAGAATGTCCGACCTGATCTGGGCCTTGGGGAGAGGATTTTTTCGATCGGCTTCAAAGGCTCTGAAGAGCAAAGAGTTATAAAGGAAAATGAGTCGATCCAGTTCACTTGGAATGAAGAAAAGGTGGAGCTGGTGCCTCATCTAATCAAGGGAGATAGAGTCCTTCTCAAGCTAGGAGAAGAAGAACTCTTCCTGCAGGAAAACCCGAAGGGCATGGACAATTTTGACCAGTTTCAGGCAAAGTGGTGGGGGAGCGATCTCTTTTTCCGGGAGTATGGGGGTGCTGAGTACCGAGAGTTAGGAGAAAAATACAAGGTGGAACTGACCGATGGGAATGTGCGCTATTTTGTCTATGTACAACCCCATGATACTCTCACCTTAAAGGAAGGGCGCTGGAGCGTAGGCGAGGCCGATCGATCTGCCCCCCTGGCTGTGGTGAACGAGGTTTCCGACAGCGAGTTAGAGATGGAGGCGTGGGATGAGAGTGGAGCCTCCCTCTTTCAGACCAAGGTGCCGCTTCAAAAACATCAACCAATCCGCTTTGCACCCGACCAGGTGATTGCCGATCCGAAATTGCGCAGTGGCAGTCAGGTTTCTTGCAAGATCGGGAAAAAGCGAGTGGTTTTAAAGCCAAATGATTGGGTAATAAAGACACAAACTGGGTGGCGTAAGTTGATCACAATTAACGAAATCGAATCCTACTTAAACAATGAGCTGCTCGAGGAGCTCTTTGTTGTCGATTCGATCGAACAGGGTGGGCAAATTCGAGGACGCCATTTTGATGCGCTCCGGACGCAGATGAAACCGTTTACAATTCAAGCAGCCTCTGCGAAAGTAAAATCGACTAAGAAAAGGACTTCGACCGCAAAGTGATGAAACAAATTACTCCAGCTATTATACTTTGATAATGACCTCTCTTTTTGCTCAGACGATTGAGGAGAAGAAGGCAACTTGTGTCCAAGTGGTGGGTGAGCAGGCTCCACTTCAAGTGACGCAAGTGAATCAAAAGCTGGCAGAATTAAGAGCGAAACTAAACGAGCAGATGGGCGCTGCGGCTAAGTTGCATGACTCTGGCGGTCAAGATGAAGAATATCAGGTCCTTTTGCAAGCCGTACAAACGGTGAAAGGGGAAATGATCGCCCTTCAAGAGCGATGGCGCCAATCGTCGACCTTGCAGACCAAGCGTGAAGAAGAGGGGTATGCCCTTTGGGATCAGGAGGAGACTTCGCTGGCCTCTTTGGTGATGGAGTATGGGGCTTCAGAATATCTCTACATTGTGCCGCCCGAGATGACGGGGATGAAGGTGACGATGCACTCCAATCTCCCCATTCCGAGGGAATCTTGGGGCGATATGCTCGAGATTATCTTGGCTCAGAATGGTGTGGGAGTCAAACAGGTCAATCCTTATACGCGTCAGCTCTTCATTTTCAAGCAGGACCCCTCTGCGGTGACGGCGATCGCCTCCTCGCCCGAGGATATTCAGTTTATTCAGGATCATCGGCGCATTTTCTATGTCTTTTCGCCACCTGTAGAGCAAATCAAAACGGCCTTTCAATTCTTTGAGCGGTTCTCCGATCCTAAGATGACCTTTGTCTACAACATTGGAGGAAAAATCGCTCTGGTGTCGACCAAGGATGAGATCGAGAAGCTGATCCAACTCTACAATACGGTTTGGAAGGATCCACAGGGAAAAATCTCGAAAGTGGTGCCGATCTCCAAGATGAGCGTCAAGGAGATGGAGAAGATTCTTCAGGCGTTTTTCAATGAGGCGATTGAAAAATTCCAACGGGTTCCCTTGGGGAAATTTGATAATGAAGGGCTTTCGATCATCACTCCGACGCAGGGCAATTCTCTCATTCTGATGGGGCGTCGAGAAGTGGTTGAGCGGGCTGAAAAGCTGGTGGCGGATACCGAAAATCAGCTTCAAGACCCTGCTGAGATGACGATTTTCATCTACAACTGCAGGCACAGCGACCCAAATGATCTCGCCAAGGTGCTCGACAAAGTCTACTACTCGATTTTCCATGCTATCCCTGATTCACGCGAGAATCTCGATGTCAATTTCACAGCGCGAGGAGCGGCTCTGCAAGCTGCACCCGATGGGTATGCTCAAGCACCTGGGCTGACAGTGCCGCCGCAACGATTCAAGCCGGAGATCGATTCAAAACTTGAAGTGGATCAGAATATTGAGCATTTCATTCCCGATGTCAAAACAGGCAATCTCTTGATGGTGGTAAGGCGCGATGTGCTTCCTCGCATTAAAGATCTGCTTCGTCAGCTCGATGTGCCTAAAAAGATGGTTCAAATCGAGGTGCTCCTTTTTGAGAAAAAGCTCAACAGTCAGACCAACTATGGGCTAAACCTCTTAAAGCTCGGCAACCCCCACAATGGAGCGCGCTATGACGGACCAAAGCCCCCTGCCGCCAAATGGACTCAATGCGCCGGTGGGCAACGGGGTGCTGGCCTTCCTTTTCTCTGGCGCTAAGTCGAAATATTTCCCCGCCTTTGATCTCGCCTATAGCTTCTTGATGACGCAAGAGGATGTTCAGCTCAACGCCGCCCCTTCGGTGATCACGGTCAACCAGACCCCTGCGACCATCTCGATCATGGAGGAGATCTCGCTTAACAACGGAGCCGCGCCGATCGATACCAACAAAGGGATTGCCTTTGAGAAGTCATTCACGCGGGCCCAGTACGGGATTAACATCATTCTAACGCCGATTATCCATCTTGCAGACGAGTGCGATGAAGATAGTGAAGAGGCTGGATTTGTCACGTTGCAGACCAATATTACCTTTGACACAACCAAGCCCCATATTGACGGCCGCCCGGACGTCGAAAAACGGCACATTGAAAACGAGGTCCGCGTCTTGGATGGTCAGACGGTGATTCTCGGGGGCCTGCGCCGCAAATCGATGCGCGATCGAACCCAAAAAGTCCCCTTCTTGGGAGAGATTCCCGGAATTGGAAAACTGTTTGGTTCAACTGAGTTGACCGATGACAACACCGAAATGTTCTTCTTCATCACTCCTAGAATCATTACCGATCCGAAAGAAGAGCTCCTCTATTTGCGTTGTCTAGATCTAGAAAAGCGTCCTGGAGATATCCCCGAATTCCTCTGTCGTCTGGTCACAGCGCGCGAATGTGAAAAGAAAAGATTATTTTCAAGCAGCATAAGGGCATTCTTTGGTGAAAAACAACAATACTACTATGACTGAGTTAGCCAATTTTGGACTACAGGTGGTGGAAGAGCTTTTCCAATACCCCTACGTCAAAAATCGGGAGCAAATTATCCCCTATGAATTTGCCAAATCCCATCTCGTTCTCCCTTTAGAATGCAAAGACGGAATCCTCCACGTCGCCATCGCGGATCCTCTCGCTTTAGAGGTACTTGAGGAGGTGCGGCTGCTGACAGGAAAAGAGGTGCGCGATGTTCTGGCCTCGCGAGAGATGCTCGAAGCGGCAATTGAGCAGTGTTATCATCAGACCGAAGAGGCTACCTCACAGTTATTCACTAGTTTGAACGAAAACGCAGCGCGCAATCAAATTGAAGATGATGGCGAAGGGTATGATCTGCTCGGCCAAAAGAGCAGCGATTCCCCTGTCATCCGCATGCTCAATGCGATTTTGCTCGAGGCGATCCAACAGGGGGCATCCGATATCCACTTTGAGCCGCTCGAATCCAGCCTATCGGTCCGGTATCGGATCGATGGCGTTTTGCAGCTGCGCCACATCCCTTCTAAAGAATACCAATCTCAGCTGCTCGCCCGCATCAAAGTGATGTCTCGGCTCGATATTGCCGAGCAGCGGCTGCCGCAGGATGGACGAATCAAGCTTCGGCTCGGGGCCCGTCAGATCGATTTTCGAGTGAGCACGATCCCCGTTGTCTACGGCGAGCGGATTGTCCTCCGTATTCTCGACAAGAGCAATATCATGCTCGGCCTCAATAAAATCGGGATGCGTCCGGCGATCTTAGAGAAATTTAAAAACCTGATCAGCCTCAGCGAAGGGATTGTCCTTGTGACCGGACCGACTGGAAGCGGGAAAACCACCACCCTGTATAGCGCGCTGGCCGAAATCAATTCCTCCCACACCAACATCATGACCATCGAGGATCCTGTCGAGTACAAACTGCAGGCCATGGCTCAGATCGCCGTCAATCCGAAGATCAACCTCACCTTCTCGACAGGCTTGCGCCACATTCTGAGGCAAGACCCCGATGTGATCATGATCGGGGAGATTCGCGACCGGGAAACCGCTGAAATTGCGATTCAGGCAGCCCTCACCGGACACCTTGTGCTGACGACACTCCACACCAACGATGCCCCCTCAGCCCTCACCCGCCTCGTCGATATGGGGATCGAACCCTACCTCCTCTCCTCATCGGTGATCGGAGTGCTTGCGCAGCGGCTTGTTCGGCAAATTTGCCCCAAATGCAAGACCGGCTACCAACCGACCGAAGTCGAGCTGCAAAATTTAAGGATAGACGATCCTATCGATACCCTCTACTACGGCAAAGGGTGCCCCGATTGCTACGAGACCGGATATAAGGGGCGGCTCGGGATCTACGAATTGATGGGGATGAGCGGCCCTCTGCGGCGCAAATTGGTCGAAACGGCCGATAGCTCCTCGCTGCAGAAAGTGGCGCTGGACGAAGGGATGACGACCTTGCGGCAAGATGGAGGGGTCCTTGTGGCTCAAGGTCTTACCACTACTGCCGAAGTGCTCCGCGTCACCCGGGGTTGCGAGGAATAGACCATGCCGATTTTTCGCTATCGAGCACTCACCGAGACAGGGACAAAAGTGAGCGGTGTGATCGATGCCGATTCTTTCGAGCTTGCCAAAGAGAGACTCAGACGGGAAAAAGTGCTCGTCACCAAATTGAGCCTGCTCGAAAATAAAAAAGAGATCTCCCTTAATTCCTCCATGTTGCTCGCTTTTACCCGCGAACTGTCCCAGCTGCTCGGCTCGGGGCTCCCTCTCTATGAAAGCCTTTTGACCATTGAGGAAAAATATCGGCGTCACCGGACCCATCCCCTCTTCCTCGATCTGTGCGATAAGCTCAAAAGCGGCCATCAACTTTCAACCATCTTGAAAGGCTATCCCAAATCGTTCGATGCGATCTACATCACATTGGCCGAAGCGGGGGAGAGAACCGGCGCTTTGGCGTGGTCGTTCAAGCAACTCTACGAGCTGACAGAGCGTCGGCAAAGACTCAAAAAAAAGCTCATCAGCGCCATGGCCTATCCTGCCTTCCTAGGAGCCTTTTGTTTCCTCATCGTCATCGGACTGCTTCGTCTTCATCATCCCCTCAATGAGCGAGCTCTTCGAGGGACGGGCCCTTCACCCCCTCACCCAGATCGTCCTCGCCATGAGCCGCGGGCTGCAAAAATCTTACCTGCCTCTTATCTTACTGCTGGGCGGCCTTGTAGTGAGCTTGACCTATTTTTTCAAACGGCCCCAAGGGCGCATCCTCTTTCAGCAGGTTCTTCAGAAAATTCCGCTGATGAAAACCATCCTTAACCAGGCCGCCCTCATCCGCTTTTGCCGCAGCACCTCGATCCTCCTCTTTGGAGGGGTGCCGCTCGTCACAGCTCTGGAAATTGCCCGCAAAGTGATGAAACATGCCCTGCTTGAAGAGGCGATCGAAGAGGCCCAAAAAAAAATTACCGAGGGGAAATCGCTCAGCCAGGAGCTGAAAAAATCTAACCACATCCCCTCCCTAGTGACCCGGATGCTGGCGATTGCCGAGGAGACCGGCAAGATGCCCGAGATGCTTGAGAGCCTCTCCGATATTTACGATCAAGAACTGGAGCGGAGCTTAGGCTATATTACCACCTTTCTGCAGCCGGCCCTCCTAATTATTCTTGGCGGAATTGTCGGTTTAGTCGTATTATCTATCCTTTTACCGCTCACCGATGTGAGCTCATTAATTTCTAACTAAAGAGAAGCTATGCAAAAGAAACGGACCTTCACCCTTCTGGAAATCATGATCGTGATTTTTTTAATCGGCCTGATCGGAGGCATCGTCAGCTATAGCATGAAAGGGAGCCTAGAAGAGGGAAAAGCCTTTAAAACCGAACAGGCGATCATGCGGGTTGTAGATCTATTGAGCTAGAGCAAGCACGGGGAACACGCACAAGAAATCAATGGAAAGCTCACAGGAACCTTCTCAAGGCCCAAGGGGTTGTTAAAAATCTGAAGAGTATACTGAAGGATGGATGGGGGAAAGTCGACTCCATGATGAGCGTTAAAAATAATGGAGAGGTCGAAATGACGTCGGCAGGACTTAAACAACTATAAAGTCTAAAAAAGCACAAGAGAGAGACAATGCAGTTCCTCAAGCAATCCCTGAACGCGTAGAGCATTTACCCTACTGGAGATCGTCATTTGCATGGCCATTTTGGGAATGGCAGCGGTCGGCATTGGCTGGCAGATGAAAGGGATGCTGGCGATCCACAATTTTGATAAAAATATTAGCAATTTTTTTGCCGATTTGCGCAAAGCACAGCTCGTTGCACTCTCTGACCGGGTCGATATCGATTTGAATATCACAAAGCGAAGGGGACCTATACGAATACTCCTTCCATTCAGATGATCCGCTCCTCTGCTTCATCGCAAAACCGACCAAATTGACCGGCATCAAAGAGATCAAAAGCGAAAAAAAAAAGTTAGAAAATTTGCACTTGCATCTCTATCCCTCGGGCAGGGTTGGGCCGGAGCAGAAAATCACCTTTCTTCAGACAGAAGAACATGGGGTAATACTGGACTTAAGCCAGCCCCTTTGTATAGAATTGAAGAGAATGTAACACAGGAGAAACCGATGCGCATTACGAGCCCCAAATTCAAGCAAGGGGAGCCGATTCCCTCGATCTACACTTGCGAAGGGTATGACTGGAATCCCCCTGTCGATTTTCACGAGGTTCCCAAAGAGGCAAAGAGCCTTGTCCTGATCATGACCGATCCCGATGTGCCCACCAACATTCGCCCCGATGGCCTCTGGGTCCATTGGATCGTCTATGAAATTCCTCCGCATAGCAAAGGGATCCCTGAGCACTCTCGTCCTCCTGGCACCCACGGCCGCGGAACCAATATGCGAACCGCCTACATGGGCCCCTGCCCACCCGACCGGGAACACCGCTATTTCTTTACCCTCTATGCCCTCGATTTCATGCCCGAGTGGGAAAAAGGGCTCAACAAAGAAGAAGTAGAGAAGAAAATGGAAGGCCACATCATTGCCAAGGCGGAATTGATGGGGACTTATAAATTGAAGAAAACATCTTGACGATCAATCTATTGACATCTTAAGGTGCAATTGGAGGTAATTATGGATTCTGCTGTAATGCTCGCCAAAGTATTTGGCCCCTGTTTAGCAATTATCGGATTATGGATGCTCCTTTATACCGATAATTTATTAAAAATACTGACTGCGATGAAAAGTTCGCCCGCTGCATTTTACAATAGCGCGGTGTTGAATCTTGTGGTCGGCCTATTCATTATCACTAGCTATAATGGCTGGAGAATGGATATCTTTTTCTTCGTCACCTTGCTCGGATGGGTGCTGTTCATTCGAGGGTTGCTTGGGTTCTTTTTGCCACAGGTAATCATCAAACTTTATTTTGATAAAAATCCCTGGACCAAATTCATGGGGATCGTCCCTTTAGTATGGGGCCTCATCCTCATTTGGGCCGGCTTCTATAGATAATTAGAAAGGCGCAATTTTTTTATGCGCCTTTGTGTTGAACTTTATCCCCCAGCCATCAATCTCTAGCCTTTATTTTTCCTTTCAAGTATTCTCTAGAACGAGTTTCCATAGAGGAGAATACGTATGCATTTTTTGAAATTTGCGCTCTTGCTGATCACCGTTTGCGGGTTTGCTCAAGAAGGGATTAATCTAAAACGAAGAGAGCCCACTTGGCGCCCTAAGATTGTCGAGTATTTCAATGAGGGGATCCCCAAAACCGTTATCTTCTATGAAGAAACCGATGACCAAAAAGAAATCCCGATGAAGCAATTACAATATTATCCCAGTGGGCAGCTGCGCAGTGAGATGGATATGATTGCCGTCGAAGAGGGCTCTGCAGGCCATGAGGCATGGAAGAATACGGTCGTCCCCCATGGAGCGAGCATCACATTTTATACCGATGGAAAAGTGGAAAAAATGGCCCAATTCGATCGGGGTCTACTAAATGGAGAAGTGCAGGCCTATTATCCCAATGGAAAATTGCAAGCCGTTTCGATTTATAAACAAGGACTGCAGCATGGCAAATCGGTCAGCTATTACGACGATGGCAAGAAAGCTGAAGAGGCCATATTTGAGAATGGAAAAGTGCAAGGCGATTTAGTCCACTACTATCCCAATGAACAGCGGGCCTTTTCAATCCCCCATGTCGATGGCATGCGCAGTGGAACAGCTTTGGAGTGGCATCAAAATGGGGCTCTTAAGGCCAGCCGCCGCTATGAGAAAGGGGTGCTCAGTTCCGATGGGCGCAATCCGGCATTTGTCGCCTACGATGAAAACCGGAACATGGTCGCCGTCCAAGACTTTCAAAATGGACAGCCGATCGGATCGCTTATCAAATACCATCCCAATGGAAAAGAGAGCTATAAAGTCCGTTTCCGCGATGGAAAAATGCAAGGGGCCGAACAATATTTTGCCGAAGATGGAAAACAAATTGGCGAGGGGGAATACGCTCTTGGGATTCCACAAGGGACTCATTGGCGCAACCACCCCAATGGAAAACCTGCTTTTAGCGCTAAGTACAATCAAGATGGAGAGCTGCTCGAGCCGATTATCAAGTACAATGCTGAAGGGCAAAAAATTGCCCAGTATTTCCTGATTAAAGATCAGCGCGATGGCGATTATTGCGAGTGGTATGACAATGGGAAAGTCAAAGTCAAGTATCACTATATCAATGGAAAATTAGATGGAGAGCAACTTGAATACTTCCCCAATGGGCAGTGCAAAATGCATGTCGTCTATAAAGATAACCAGCGCGATGGCCTTTATGAAGAGTGGTACGAAAATGGAAAACTCGCCATCAGCGTGCAATATGTAAATGGAGAAAAGAATGGCTTGAGCCGCCGCTTCTATGAAGATGGCAAGCCCCATTTTGAGGAGTACTTTGCCTCTGATAAACATGATAAAGAACAAAAAGAATGGCATCCCAATGGCAAGCTGAAGTTTCAAGGGACGTTTGCGGAAGGGAAAAAAGACGGGCGCCACCAGCAATGGAATGAAGATGGGGTGATTGTCTTTGACGGCAACTATAAAGGCGATCTGCCCGATGGCTGCATCCGCACCTTCTTCGATAAAAATAAACCGCATGAAGTGGTCAATTTTAAAGAGGGTAAGCGAGAAGGAAAAGCCGAAGAATACTATGAAAATGGAAAACTCAAAACCCTCGCCTTCTACAAAGACGATAAACTGGATGGAGAGGTTAAAGGGTGGTATGAAGAGGGATCATTGCGTCTTTCCAAATGCTACTCGATGAACAACCCCGTTAAAGAGCACAAAGAGTTCTATCCACCTAAGGAAGGGGAAAAAGAGGGGGCGCTCGCCCGCATTTTCCGCTATGCCGGCGATGGACAATTCCAAGGGGAACAAATCAGTTACTACCCAAATGGTGCCACGCAGACCTCGCTGAACTATAAGGATGGCCAGCTCCATGGTTTAAAAGCCCTTTGGAACGACGAGGGAGAGCTACTGGAAGAGGCCTGGTATGCCCATGGAAAACTCGACGGACGCTTTTTTGAGCGGGGACAGGATGGCCGCGAAGTGATCTTCCAATACAAAAATAACAAGAAGAATGGACTCCACGAGATCTACTATCCCCCCAACCAATTTTTCGGCCGGGTGAAGGGATTTGAGGTCAACTATGTGAACGATCTACCTGAAGGTGAAGCGATTGAGTTTAATCAAGCTGGGGCAAAATTGACCGTTACCCAATTCAAAGCGGGTAAAAAAGAGGGGACTGCGACTGTTTACACAGAGAAAGGAAAAATCGCGGCGACATTCGAATTTAAGGACGATAAGCGCAATGGCCCAGGTAGGGAATATCATCCCAATGGAAAGCTACTACGCGAGGTCAACTATATGGGTGACCTCAAGGTGGGGGAAGAGAAGTGCTATTATGACAATGGCAAACTCGCCGCCGTGGCTATCTATAATAAAAATGGGGAGAAGGACGGTCTATACCAAGAGTGGAATAAGGATGGTGTGATCGTTTTTGAAGGGGAATTCAAAAATGGACTGCGTCATGGAAAGCTCAATAAGTACTATGACAACGGCAATCCCAAAATCCTTCAAACCTTCGTCGATGACAAGCTCAACGGCGTGAAGAAGGCCTACGATGCGAAAGGGAACGTAAGCGAAACAAAATACGACATGGGCAAGAAACTCTGATACCCATAAGTTTGGTATAACTTTTTGAGGTTAATATAGACATGTCGGGTGACACAGCACTTCGTGTCCGGTGTCCCCCGCGACCCCCTTGAGCCTCACCTCGCTTCGCCAAATCGCGTCCTCGTCGGGAGAGTGGACGGAGTCCTACCCTCCCACGCCCCACCCTCCAGACTCCACTGAACCCTAACCCTATTTCTCTAAACTCTCATTTGTGCGGGTTCAATAAAGTCTAGGGGTGTGGTGCTCTCCTGCGGGTACGATTTTGCTTTGCGATCTGAGTCCTCGGGCTGCTCACGCGCTCATTCCCCGCCGGGACTCCGTCCTTTTTCGACGGGAGCCCTTTCGCGTCAGTTCACAGAACCATACAAAAAAAGTCTGCCGACTTGCCCTCATTCTGCAAACCGAAAACAGTGTGTTTTTCCTTTTTAAATTGGTTCTGCGAGGCGACGCGAAAGGGCTCCCGCCGAAAGAGGACGGAGTCCCGGCGGGAATGAGCGCTCGAGCAGCCAATGGACTCAGATCGCAATGCAAAATCGCACCCGCAGGAGAGCCCGCACTCCCGGATTTCAATGAACCCATGGATAAGTTTGTTATTAGTTGGGTATGGGTTCATGGAAATCGGGAGAGTGGGGCGTGGGAGGGTAGGACTCCGTCCACTCTCCCGACGAGGACGCGATTTGGCGAAGCGAGGTGAGTACCTAGGGGGTCGCGGGGGACACCGGACACGAAGTGCTGTGTCACCCGACATGTCTATATTAACCTCAAAAAGTTATGCCAAACTTATGGGTAATAGGATGCGCTCGCGGCAACGAAATTTATTGATAAACACAAAAGCGCCAAGCCTTTGGAGCTTGGCGCTTTTTGGTATTAGCCATGGAATGGCAACTATTCTTCGTCGTCGAGAACTCGGACATCTTTAGCTACAGGGCCTTTCTTCCCTTCGCCAATTTCAAACTCAACGGCTACTCCTTTATCTAAAGCGCCCACGCTCACATCTGTTTTGTGAACAAAAAATTCTTTTCCTGAGTTTGATACGATGAACCCATAGTTCTTTTCTTGGTCGTACCATTTAACCTTGCCTCTTTCCATACAATTAACTTTCCTTCTGTATACGGTGTTGTAATGTGCTTTCTATATATTTGGGAACGAAATCTTTTAATGAAGCGCCATTAGAGGCGAGTTCGCGGATGAGGGTGGAGCTGATGTGTAAGGCTCCATCTTCAGCCATTAAAAAAAAGGTTTCGATCCCACTAAGCTTTCGGTTAGCCTGCGCCATTTGCATTTCATAATCCACATCACTTGAAGAGCGCAATCCTCTAAGAAGAGCATTTGCACCTATCTGTTTTGCAAAATTGACGACAAGCCCAGAAAAGCTGACGATTTCGACATTTTTCAAAGAGGAAGCCTCATGCTTGAGTGCTTCAATACGCTCTTCGACTGTCAAAATCGATTTGGTTTTGCTTAAGTTTTTCCCAATCCCTACCACGAGGTGATCACATAGACCCGACCCACGCTTTATGAGCATCAGATGCCCTAGCGTAGGGGGATCGAACGTGCCTGGAAAAAGGAGCTTAAACATTCTAGAAATTGTAACCGAAGTCAGGATAAATTTCAATATCTATACCACGACTCGCCCAAAAATGTGAATTTGGACCGCGCCAAAGCCTCGGGGTTCAACTGTTTTTCCGAGGGTTGTATATATTCGATACTACCCTCGGAAAAACAGTTGAACCGCGAGAGCTTTCGCGTGGGTCCAAATTCACACTTTTGGGCGAGTCGTGGTATAACCTGAACTTTGGGTTTGCTCTCCTCAGAATCAGGAGAGATTTTCGATGAAATTGACTTTGCTTTTTCGAAAATCATAGCCGAAGGCACTATTTTTGAGAAAAAGCAAAGTCAATTTCGCGAAAAGATCCCTGAGGCTAAAGCGAGATGAACCCGAAGTTCAGGTTATCTAGATAAATCTTTACGAATATTCCAAAAAAGGTTTAAGATGACCCCCCTAACAAAGGAAAAAATTTAATGAGTACAGCATTACAACCAAGACCACAGAATATTGCCCGTTTAGAAGACTCTCCTGCCCATGGATTCATGATAGAACTCAAGACTCTGAAACAGTCAGCTGGTGCGTCGAAAGAGCAATTTGTCGATCTCTTCAAACGATGGGTAGAATGGTTGAGCCAATGTGATCAGGAGAATGATCCTCGCGGTTATGGGGCTTCGGTTACGTTAGTTTTTTCTGTGTTCCACTGGGCTCAGCAGAAGATTTCTTCAGAGGAGAAGAAGGGGCTTGAAAAATGGGCCGCCGCGGTAATCAAAAGTGTGCCGAATATCGATCCATTACGTGCTGAGTTCCTCAAAAAGTATGAATAAAATCGCCGGCGAGATCCCGTTTTCTGCTCTTTTTTTTGCCCGCTTTGGGGATCAGGTCAACGAAGGCTTCACCTAAGGCTTGCTTGTCTGGCGTTTTGACAATACCCTCTTCATTCATCTTGCCGAATCCATATTTCATCATCGTTTTAAAGTCTTGCTCAGTATGGTTGAGGGCATCTAGTTGATTATAAGCTTCAGTCAAACGCCCTTCAACCTCGGTGATCGCATTCGTAAACTGCTCCTCGGAATCGGTTGGGATTTGCAAATGGTTTTGACCCAATTCAAAGTATAAGGCATACCGGTTAGCCTGAATCTCTCGCAATACAGTGGGCGACTGGGTGTTTTTTAAATAATCCTTAAAATCTTTAAGAGAAGCGGTTCCAGATGGTTTTGGTTTTATAAAACGGGCCTTGTGTGCAGCCAGGTAGTTGTCGACTGCTGCTAAGTAGGCTTCAAAGGCATCATCGGTGATCCCATGACTGAGGGTCTTTTGACAGGCAATCATCGCATTCCAGGCCTCATGAAGGTTATCTAAGTGGTTTAGATCTTCGTTTAAGTTTCGGATCGCTGTCGTCACAAATTGCCGATATCCCTCTTGGAGCTTGAGAGTTGCCTCAACTGGGGTTTTCTTCTCTAAGCGACACTCTGCATCCAATGCATCTTCCAATTCCCGCATTTCACGTTCTGCCGAAGAATCGAAATGATTGCAAAAGTCAGGATTTACAAAAACGGCGCCCCGTTGCAGTTCTACAGAGGTCCCAGAGAAGGTCATTCTCTTCTCTCGAGGGGTCAATATCGAAGCAAGCCGATCAATGATGGCAAGGCGATCTGTTTGATTTTCAGAATTTAAATGTTTAATTTCTTTTTTTGATAAATCAAAGCGTCTAGTAAGGTAGCCGCGATATGCTGGGTCTAATTGATTAAAGCCCCTCTCAAGTACTGCACTTCTAACAACTTCGAAGATGTCATCGTAGAGTTTACAAGAAAAGGCTGCATGCGCTGCATGGCAACGGCCCTCGCAATGCGCAGAACTGCCATTGATATGGGTCTTGCCTCTGGTTGTGATGCAGTTAAATGCGTAAGTCTCAGCAAAACGAGATAGGGAAAAAAAGAGGCGGGCTCGGACCTTCTCAAAGACATGGGCGGTATTGATTGTTGTGCAATCGTGTTCGTCTCTAATCCGAGAAGCCGTTTCGTATTTGTTCACCACTCTTCGCGCTTTCCGCGGCGTCGGTGCTTCTAGAGATTTTTGAGTCTGCACGTTTGTTGTTTCGCGCAACCAGGGTTTCGAGGGAGCTTGGCGCGGTGGGGTTCGCGGGGATTCGGGTGTTGCAAGATGGATGGAGTCGATCATCATAGTCGGTGCCTAAATGGTAAAGCAGTTGCATATGACGTATATTTAAAGAAAAAGAATAATTAATTCATAGATAAAATATGGATTTGCCGGATTTTAATTTTTTCTTGATGGAAATACCGAACAGAACACTTCTCCAATTCGTTCTTTATCAGGAAGTTGCATCACTCCATCTTTATCCTTTTTCCCATAGGAGTATTTTAACAACCTCTCGATGTCTGCTGGTGTGTTGTATAAGCCATCTAGTTGAAAATAGGCTTCGGTTAACCGTCTTTCTATAGACTCTCTAGCTGCGAGGAATTGGGCGGCAGAATCAGTTGGTATCTGCAAGTGGTGCTCACTTAATTCAAAATAGTCTCGCGATTTGTTGTTTCGTAGTTCATTTAGCACATACCTAGGCTGAGTATCGACCAGGTATTTTTTTAGGACAGTTAATCGGGGAGTTCCAGATAATCGATCTTTGAAACGGGCCTTAAAAGCTTTGAGATAACGATCTACAGCGGGAAGGTAGCTCTTAAAATCATCAGATTGTTGCTTGGCGATCATATCATCCCATGCTTCTTGCAGATCATCGAGTCTGTTTAGATCGGGTTTTAAGTGATCAATGGCAACGAGTACTAAACGACGATATTCATCTTGTAATTGTATAAGAGCTTCGACGGGTGTCAGCTCCCCTGTGCGACATTTTTCCGCGAGCTGATCCTCGAGAGGGCGCAGGGTGGCTTCTAAATAAATGTCAAAGCGGTTGCAGTCGATGGGATTGTCGTAGATCCCAGCCCTTTCCAGCTCTACTGAAGTTCCAATAAACGAGCTTCTCTTTTGTGGTTCTGACAACGAATTGATTTTCTTTTCTAGGATACGCACTCTATCTGGAGAGTTGAGTTGACGTTCAGATAAGTTAAATCGTGATGTTAAATAACGTTGATAGTTAGGTTCTAGCTCTGAAAACTTCTTAATTTTCAGAGTCTCTAAGGCTATCTGCAGGATATTGTCATTGAGCTTGCATGATAAGGCGGCGTGAGCTGATTGGCAACCTCCACAGCTTGAATGGGCCCCATTTAGATGGGTTTTTCGCCTCTCAGTTTTACAATGGAATATACTAGCGAGCTCAAAACGATTGAGAGAGTGCATCTGACGGGCGAAAACTTTGGCCGTGGTGATTGCTCCATTGACCATTTTGCAATTATGCTCTGCCCGAATTTCGCTTCCCGTGCTATTTAGGGGAACCAGGCCTCGAGACTTGGTAGGTGTCTGATAGGAAGCTTTAGATGCTTGAGATTTCTTCTTTGTCTGTGTTCGGAATTTATAGGGGGTATTGTTTTTCCCTGAACTAGGGGTATGTTGGATACTGCGGTTGGCCAATTTGGGGGTATAAGGGGAGGGAGTTTTTGCGGTGGTCTTCTTGGCGACAGCGGACACTTTGCGGGCAGGGGTATTTTCCATATTGGGTCGATTAGTTGCATCCCCCAATGGGTAAGTGCCTGAAGAAGAGGTGGATGACGCTTTAATTCCTAAAGACAATATAATTCCTTCAATTAATTATTTTAAATTATACATTAAAGTGAATTAAATGGCAATTAATTTGAATTATATGTATTAATAATTTTATTAAGCGCCAAGGAAATAGATGGTTGTGTCGCCGAAGTGTCTGACATCGAGGGTCTTAAGGCTAGAAGCTTCCATGATAGCTCTTTTACTCTGCTCTAAGACGATAAGCCCCCCGGGGGCTAAAAGGGGTGGAATTTCCCCTAGAAGGGAGCCGATCTTGAGGGTATAGGGTGGGTCGATATAGATGATATCAAATTGCTTCCCCTCTTTAATCAGTCGTTTGACCGCGCTCCAAGCATCCATCTGGAGGACGATCGCTTCGATTTGGAGAGCCAAGAGGTTCTCTTTGATGCACATAGCTGCCCCACGATCTTTCTCGACGAAAACGGCTGTGGAGGCCCCGCGGGAAAGGGCTTCGATTCCCATGCTGCCGCTGCCTGCAAAGAGGTCGAGGAAGCTCTTCCCTTCGATCTGATTTTGGAGGATGTCGAAGATCGATCCGCGCAATTTGGCGGATGTGGGGCGGGTTGAATCCCCTTTGGGCATCTTGAGGACCCGATTTTTATAAAGGCCTGAAATTATTCTCATTGTGCGCTAGCGATGTCGCCATGATAAGGAGCGACAATCTGTTCTGCTTCCTTCAAGTATAGGGCTTTTCCGTTTTCAAGGAAATGCTCGTAGCAGATTTTAGAGAGCGATTCGGCCCAGAGTTTTTCTAAGGAGCGGCCGCCGGCAGCTGCCTCTTTGAGCGAAATGCGCTTGCGGATGTTGACCAATTTGTCGCGGTTTTTCCCTTGGATAAAGAGGGTGAGGTCGCAAAGCTCATCGACGGTCCCGGTGATCACATAGGGTTGACCGGCGAACATTGGGGGAAGGAAATTGCCATTAGGATGCAATTCAACATGGGCACTCGAGGCTGATGGGGAGACTTCGATCGTCGGATTTTTGACGATGGGGTTGTGGAGGTTTTTCACGAGCTGGACCATTTTACGTGGGAAGCCTGCGTTAGTGTCGGAGTAGAGGAATTTACCGGCCGATGCATAGCTGAGGAGATCGAGGAGGACAAGGTTGTTTCCCTTGCCGGCCGCAGCGGTATAGAAATGGATATTCTGATCACCCTTTTCCACCAGTTGATTCATCAATTTCTTTTGCCTTTGGGCGCTTTGGAGGCAGTTGCCATCAGTGAGGAAGATGAAGGAGTGGAGTTCGTCAGGTTGGCAATTGGCGGGCAAGAGGCTTTCTAAAGTACGGTAGGGCTCTTTGCCGTTTTGCCTCTCTTCGAGAAATTCTTCGGCCATCGCGATGGTCTTGGGGCTGACAGGGAGATTTTTTTCTGAGAGTTTTGTCACCTGTTTGTCTATGAAATAGACGTTGAAGCTGTCTCCTTCGCAGAGGGCGGCAAGCGAGCGCTGCACTGCCATTTTGAACCGGCTCAGCTTATGCTTTTCGATGGAGCTACTTCGGTCGATCAAGAAGTAGAAATTTTGACGCATCCCCTCAGTTTTTTCTTCCAATTCGGGATGCAGGGTCAGCGAGAAAATATATTTGTTCGTCGCTGGGTCGGGCATAAAGGTGACATCGATGTCGAGATCTTCTTGCCAGGTGAGGTTACTCGCCACTTTCTCGAGCCCATAGTAGTCGAGATCAGGCAGGGTGATCTCAGCCATGCTCCGATTGATCCATTGGGTCCGTAAATAATCGACCGCATTGGGGAGGATCAGCTGGGGTGCGGTGCTCTCTTGCAGGTCTGTAAAGAGGTGCTCGGCAGCTGTTGGTTGATCTTTGGAGGCGATTTTGAGATTTTTTAGCGATTGGACTAGCTGGGGTGTGAGCTCTTCTATTTGTGTAGTGGGCAGGGCGCCGGGCGAGAACTGCTCATCGGTCATGGTGTAGTCATCTTCGGTAGTTTGGGCGATCGGAGCAAGTTCAGTGGGGAGGGTGGGAAGAGCCAGGGTTGCGACAGGCTCTGGGAGGCAAGATTCAGGAGGCTGCTCAAGGGAGCTGTCAAGGGCGAAATCGGCGAGCTCGGCTTCCCTAAGAGGATCGAAGAGAGGGGGCATAGTGGTGGCAAATTCAGAGACGGGAGGCTCAGCTACAAACAGATCCTCTTCGCTGGCGATGGGGAAGTTGGCGGTTGGGATTGGATCGCTCTTTTGGGGCTCTTCTTGGGCTACATCTTGATGCGGTTTAGAAAAATGGGCAACCGCAATCACCTGATTAAGCGATTCTTCGAGCGCTTTTTCCATTTTTTCGACGAGCAGCTCAGAGCCATCTTTGGAAAGCATCTTAGGATCGGGAGCCGACTTCATCGAGATCGCCTGGTCTTGCCGCTTCAAAGTGAAGGGATGGGAGTGGATAACCCACACGGCGCCGCAATGCATCGCGACGGAGGCCGAGAGGCAGAAGATCAGTAAGGGTTTGCGGATCTCTCCAAACTTCATCATTCTTTTGTTAATTCCAGCTTAATTCTTTTTATGCGATCTAATAAATAAGGTTGCAAATTGTCTTTGTTTTGCAAAAGCAGATTGACTGTTTCAAGCGCTTTTTGCTGACATTCTTTGGCTTTCGAGCCTCTATTTTTTGTTCTGAGCACTTGGGCTTCGTATTTCAACATCTGCGCTTGGGCATATTGCATATAGGCATTGAAGATCGCAT
Source organism: uncultured Verrucomicrobiae bacterium (assembly GCA_963806855.1). Lineage (GTDB taxonomy): Bacteria > Chlamydiota > Chlamydiia > Chlamydiales > Rhabdochlamydiaceae > Sacchariniichlamydia. The sequence continues at coordinate 211,335 of CAWDYW010000001.1, forward strand.
TCTTTTCAGGATGCTGCTGCCGTAGGATGGTGTACTCTTGGGTAATCGGGTCTTCCAGATTATTGAAATCGTCGACCATTCGCTTGTAGAAGAAATGGCTATTTTTGGCTTCTTCTTCGGGCGCAGCCATATTACAACGGATCTCGGCATACTGGAGAGCTGCTTCGAGGTGGATAGGCTCGGCGAGCAATTTCTTCTGAATTTGGAGGTCTTTTAGATCGTGCAGGATCGCGATGATGTCTGAATTGTCGCTTGTCCGACTGATCGGGTTGATTTGGCTGTATTTCAATTTGGCCAGATGGAGCTGAGCCGTATTGGTGACAATCGATGTGCTTCTTTCGCCAGGTTTGGCCAGCTCGGTATAAAGTTTAATTGCTTGCGCTGCTTCCCCATCGGCCTCATAGGCGCGGGCGAGTTCGAGGGTGGTCCGTCGTTTGAGTTTCCATGGAAGGTCAGATTGGCTCTCCTGGCTACGCTCAAGTTGCTGAAGAAGGGCAATCCGGTCCCTTTTCTCATTATAAAGACCGAGCAGATGGGCAAATTTGAGCACTTCAACTTCTAGCTGAGGCGAAATGGTCTCGATTAAGTTGATATAGAGCTCTTTGGCTTTGTCGTAATCGCGCCCACTGACAGCCTGGTTGTAGTAGTAGTTCGCCAGCCAGATGTAGTTTTCGAATTTGATCGACCTATCTTTCCAGGCGCCGGAGGCAAAGAGGTGATCGGCTGAGCGGCCATAGAAATAGTCCTTATCTGTTACCTCTGTCTCCCCTTTTGCCAGATAGACATTGAAGAGTTCCAAATGGAGCAGCCCACTTTCGGGAAGTTTGGGATTGTGTTTAAGGGCCATCTCCCCATGGTGGATGAAGAGACCCGCGTCGCCCGACAATTTCTTTTGGCAGATCGCCATCAATAGATGGGCCTCTGCCAAGAGAGAGCGATCGGCTACTGTACTAAGGTAGCTTGAGATCATGGGGGCTGCTATTTCAAATTGTCCCAGTTCGCATTGACATTTGAACATCGCAAGCTGATATTCCTCTTTCTCTTTTTGGCTGAGGGCATCGTGCTGGAGCGCTCCTTCAACAGCCGATACAAAAGTTTGCTTCTCGCCGCCACTTTTTAGCTCTTCGATGCTGCAGTTGAGTAGATGGCGCCAGGCAGCATTGACCCGCTCGCTAGCAGGATATTGCTCGATGAAATTCGAGAACATCTCGCGGGCTTCATTCCAATGATCAGTTTGCGAAAGGAGGACGGCGCAGTCATATTGAGCTGCTTCAGCTTCTTCGGGGTAGGTAGCGATCAGAGTCTTAAGATCGGTCACTGCCTGCTCGAGATTGCCGCTATCACGGTTCAATTGAGCATGGATCATCAGCACCTTAGCGGCCTCAGCATCCTTGGGGAAAATCGTCTGATAGGAGTAATAGGTGCGCTCTAGTAGACCGACATCCTTTAAATGGCGGGAGCAGTTAGCCAGAAGCAAGAAGGCTGTTTTAAGCTCTTTTGACTTCTCTTTATTGACTTTGATGAAATTTTCAAGAGAGAGAACCGCCTGATCATATTTGCCCATGGCGTAGTAGGCGCGCCCTTCATAGAAATTCAGCAGGGGGATCTTCTGATTGGGCATCAGCGAGATCGTCTCGCTATAGAGACGAAGATAATCTTCGTATGCTTTCCGCTTGGTACATGAGGATCAGCGCATTATAAGCGGCTAATCGGGACCGTTTGCCTCCCATTTCATGCACTTTGAAGAAGGTATTGATCGCTTCAAATTTATTATCCTTAATTTGCAAAATCCCAGCTTGGAATAGAAACCGCTCCCGATGTTCTGGATATTTTTCGGCAAGCGATATATAAAGTGCAGCAGCTCGCTCATCTTCGCGCAATAATCGGTGGATTTCAGCAAGAGGAAAGAGGGCCCGATCGCTCAAACTCGTTTGACTTAAAATTTTGTAATGGGGCTTAGCCAGTTTTAAATAGAAGACCTTTTTCTCCGCGTCATCACTGGCGAGCGCATAACGGAAATAGGCTTCGCTGACCAAATAGCGCACTTTAAGAGGGTCGACCGCTGCCGATTTATTTTTTTCTTTAAGAAAATTTTCACCTTTTTCTATAACAGGTAGATAATCGCGCATCTCGAAATGGGCTTGAAGATGGTTAAAAAAGATCTTTTCTACAATTTCAGAATTTTGAATCGACTGGTAGCTGGCAAGCGCTTGTTGAAAATTGTGCTCTTGAAAGTAAAGATCGCCGAGCATCGAATTGAGGGGATCGCGCAGAGAGGTGTTTGGATTTTTAGTTAGAAAATCGATTACCTGTCTCTTTACTGTCGCATAATCGCCGTCTTTCCAATATTCGGTAATTCTGCGGAGCAATAGAGCTTCTTGCGGACTGGCAGTGTCAGCAAAAGCCACGTTTGACAACAATAGAATCGTACAAATAGCCAGAGTGCGAGAGTCGAAGAAGCGATCACCCATTTCTATCCTCCTGAAGAGAAACAACCTTTTTCGTCATTATACAAAGCGCAATTTATAAAGCTAGCATTCAGTAAATTTAATTTTTTACACTTTTGACTGCACCCTCAGGATTTACAAGAATTTTGTTAAACGTGTATCATTTTTAATAAACAGGAGTCGCCATGGGTATTCAATTGATGGTCATTGCAGCGTTGTTCATCGCCATTTCAAATCTGTGTCTTCGACGGAGCATCGATGCCGGTGGAACAAGCAAAGCCTATTTGATGATGCAATTGGTTCTATCCTTTTTTGTGATGGTGCTGCTCAATCCTGTTCGCACTGGCGATTATAGCTGGAGCATGCCGATGGCCGTCTTCGGTCTTGCTGGCGGTGTCCTCCTCGCCGGTGTGATGACCTTTTTAGGCAAAGCTCTTGAAAGTGGACCGCCTGGACTTTCGGTTGCGATCCTCAATTGCTCCTCCGTCATGCCGATTTTGATGCTCGTGATCCTCTTTGGTTCGCAATATGGATTTTCTTACACCCTATGGAATGCGGTTGGCTCAATCCTCGTCATCCTCGGAATTTGTTGGGCTGGATTGGATGGAGGGCAGGTGGAGAGCCGCAAAAAATGGCTCATTTTTGTCAGCCTCGCTTTCTTTGCCCACGTTGCGTATCTCGTCTTTTTAAATTGGCGCGCCCTCTTCCTCAATTTCCCCGGACAAGAAGGGCTCGGATTATCTTTCGGCCCCGAAACTCTCAATAGTCAATGGTTTATGCCAATGGTCTTCCTTTCGGCCGCTCTGATCCAAACCTATATCTTCTTCGCCAAGGAAAAGAGAATGCCCAACCGATCTGAAACCATCTACGGTCTTTTTGGAAGCATCGCCAATGGCCTCGGGGCTTTCCTCCTGATCAAAGGGACCGAAATTGCCTCCCCTCTCGAGCATGCCATGCTCTTCCCAATCTTCTCAGTCACCATCATTCTCGGCTGCAACATCTGGGGACGCCTCCTCTATTCCGAGTCGGTCAACTGGAAGGCGAATGCTCTTTGCATTGGCGGCATCCTGATCGGGACCGTCGACTGGAAAGCACTCCTCTAAAAGTTTGGCATAGCTTTTTAGGTTACTATAGACATGTCGGGTTACACGGCACTTCGTGTCCGGTGTCCCCCGCGACCCCCTTGAGCCTCACCTCTCTAAAAGTTTGGCATAGCTTTTTAGGTTACTATAGACATGTCGGGTGACACAGCACTTCGTGTCCGGTGTCCCCCGCGACCCCCTTGAGCCTCACCTCTCTAAAAGTTTGGCATAGCTTTTTAGGTTACTATAGACATGTCGGGTGACACAGCACTTCGTGTCCGGTGTCCCCCGCGACCCCCTTGAGCCTCACCTCGCTTCGCCAAATCGCGTCCTCGTCGGGAGAGTGGACGGAGTCCTACCCTCCCACGCCCCACCCTCCAGACTTCACTGAACCCTAACCCTATTTCTCTAAATTCTTATTTGTGCGGGTTCAATAAAGCCTAGGGGTGTGGTGCTCTCCTGCGGGTGCGATTTTGCTTTGCGATCTGAGTCCATTGGCTGCTCGAGCGCTCATTCCCGCCGGGACTCCGTCCTTTTTCGGCGGGAGCCCTTTCGCGTCGCCTCGCAGAACCAATTTAAAAAGGAAAAGCCCACTGTTTTCGGTTTGCGGAATGAGGACAAGTCGGCAGATTTTTTTTGTATGGTTCTGCGAACTGACGCGAAAGGGGCACCCGCCGAAAGAGGACGGAGTCCCGGCGGGGAATGAGCGCGTGAGCAGCCGATGGACTCAGATCGCAAAGCAAAATCGTACCGCAGGAGAGCCCGCGCCCACTAGGCCGAAAGAAAACCGATACGTCTTAGAGGGAAAAGGTTAAAATGCGGTTTTCTGGAGGCCTAGTAGGGTGGGGCGTGGGGGGAACATGACTCCGTCAGGCCCCCCGACGAGGACGCGATTTGGCGAAGCGAGGTGAGGACCTAGGGGGTCGCGGGGGACACCGGACACGAAGTGCTGTGTCACCCGACATGTCTATAGTAACCTAAAAAGCATTATAATTTATCGGTAAAAAGCATTATAATTAATGGGTAATAGGATGCGGGCACAGGTACGTTAATAGAGGGCTTCGACGCAGTAGGCATCGTAATAGGCGATTAGCTCTTGCCCCTTTTCCCCATTAATATTGCGGAGCTGATCGTAGATCTTCAGCGCGCTGGCATTTTCCCCTTTGCGGAAATAGAGTTTTCCGAGGCGAAATAAGATCTCTCCATTTTGGGGATCGATCTTGAGGATTTGTTCATATTCCTTCTGCTCGGCGTCGGGGCGATCGAGCTCTTTATAAAGAGCGGCCCGCTGCGCATGGACCCAAGGGTCATCGGGGGCATAGGCGCCGATGATGTGATATTCTTCTAATGCCCGCTCGAGGGCCACTTCAAATTTCTTGTGCATCTCTTCCGATTCATATTCGGGAGGAGTCCACAAAAGTTGCTGATTCTGGGCTAGTTTCTTCGGGTCTTGATAGAGAGCGGCAAGGGAGATGTAATTGTTGGCCAGCGAGCAGTGGGCCTCCAAATCGGAAGGCTCTTTTTTGATGAGCCGTATATGCTCTTGAATCGAAGTGAGCAAGAGCATCTCTTTGAATTTGAGCAGATCTTTCCAGCGGGTCCAGATGAGAAATTTGTCGACTAAATAGGTGAGCGTCTCCGAGGCGAGAATAAGCCGATTCTCCACGCTCGGAATGCGCAGCTGGCTCATTAAATGGACGATCGATTCGGTGATGCAGCAGTGGTATTCTAAGGTCCCTGGATCATAGGGGATCGAGGTTTGCGCGGCTTCGATGAATTCATCGCGCAGCTGCATGAGCCGCTCGGGGCGTCTACCCTGAAGATAGAAGAGGAGGACCAAATAGGTAAAAACGGTGAGAAAAATTCCAGCCAGCCAAAGGGCCATCGCAATCGATTGGAGAAAGCGGGAGAAGAGGAGCCCAAAAACAATGAGGCCAATCGAGAGAGCGAAAATAAAAAAAGTGTGAAAGAGGACATGACTCCGATTAATCGCCGCAAAGCTTTTCGCAAAGGGGGCAACATTGATCGAGATGGACTGTTGTTTTTGAATCGTAGCTGTCATGGAGACAATGTATCAAATCTCAATAGTGAGTATCAACGGTTTTCTGCATCACCGAGATCACTTTTTTCGAAACGCCGGCTTGGGTGAGCTCTTGAACATCTTGAGGAGTTAAAAAAAATAGGCTTTCGCTCTTTTCTATAATCTCGATGATTACTCCATCTGCAACGCCTGCACGGGTTAAATGGATGATATCCTGGGCCTGAAGACGTTGATTTTTGTAAATCTTCTCTAGAGTCTTAGGGTAGTGCCGATCGAGACGATACACATCTTCCTTCGTCAGCGGCGTTTTAATTTGGGCGATGAGGATCTTCAACTCATCATCCGCTGAGGCGACCAGGGAATTGTGGGCGATGGGTTCTTCTGGCGCGCGCGCCTGGCAGCTAAATAGAATGAGCAGAAGGACACAGGTCTTGTAAATTTTATGCATACTGTTTCCGTTTTAGGCTTAGGGCGGCGATTAAACTAAAGGAGCCGGTGAGGACATAGAGGGCGTGGATATCGACGTGGGCGATGATCTCACCGATAATCGGTCCAATGATAAAGGCCATTGCGACGATTGATTGGCTCACGCCGAAGAGAGTTCCTTGAATTGATTGGGGAGATTGGAGGGAAAGTGTCGCAAGACCGGAGGTCCAGCAAATGGCGGCGCAGAGAGCGGCGCTTGAAAAATAGATGAGGAAAAAAGAAAACGAATGGAAGGGAAGAATCGTTAATAGAAGGAAAAAAGTTAAAAGAAGCAAACCAAAAAATAGGGTCTTAACGGGAGAAAAGAGTTTGGCACAAATGGGGATGATCACGAAGTTGGCAAATGCCCACAACAGGCCGGCAAAGACGAAGACGTAGGGAATTTGGTTAGCTGTGATCTGATAGGTATCTGTTAAATAAGTGGAGAGGAACTGTAAAGAGATGCTCCAGCTTAGAGTAAAGAAAAAATAGACGAAGAAGATGTTCCCTATACCCTTCGTCTTTAAAGCAGAAAAGATGCTTTTAAACCCCCTTAAAAAGTTGAACTTTTCCCCCGACGAGACGAGATGGCTTTCTTTGAAAAAGAAATAAATTAGAATGAAATTAATGCAAGATAAAAAGGCTGCAATAAATAAGGGTGTTTCAGGGTGATAAGCGCCGTTGAAATCAACATTAGCTAAGATCGTTCCAGCCAAAATAGCGAATACAAGACCCAAACTACCGATTGTACCCACCACACCAAAGTTGCGGACCCGATCCTCTTTCGAAGCGGTGATATCGGAGATCGCGGCTAAACAGAGGGTGAGATTTCCAGCAAAAAAGCCCGAAATAATTCTCCCAGCCCACAGTAGGGGAAATTCTTGAATATGAATGGCCCATCCAGAGAGCAAATAGCCAGTGATTCCTCCAGAGATGGTCATCATGAAGACTTTTTTCCTTCCGATCGCATCAGATAATTCTCCCAGAATCGGGGCGCCCAGGATGCGAGCAAGAGGAAAAGCAGCGGTTAATCCGATCAATATAGCCGTTTTGTGGATAAAGGCGAGCTCTGAACTGAGCAGCTGAAACTGGGGCTTCAAAAGCAACGAGGTGAAAATGGGAAAGATAACCGCTTGACCAAAATTATCGATGAAATAGGTCAAAAGAATCGGAAAGAATGAAAAGCTCCAGATTGATCTATGAAGGTTCATTCTTCCTTAGCCAATGATCCCTCTTCTTCTTTAAAGCGATAGCCAACACCACGTACTGTTTCGATCCAGTGGAAATTGGGGCCCAGTTTTTTTCTTAAGGCAGCGATATGGACATCGATATTCCGGTCGACGATAAAGGCATCGTCATTATGGATATCATCGAGAAGCTGGTTGCGAGTGAGCACCTTGCCCCTGTTATTGAGCAGCCGCTTCAAGATCCCAAATTCTGACAAGGTAATAGGCTGGACAAATTCCCCTTTTTTAAGCAGATACCGATCGATATCGAGGGTAAATTCTCCGAAGGCGACGATATTGGGATGTGTTTCCATCTCCCGATGTCTACGCATGACCGCTTTAATTCTCGAAAAGAGAATCTTCGGCGAAAAGGGCTTTGCCACATAGTCGTCTGCGCCAAGCTCCAATCCAAGCACCACATCGATCTCATCTGATCGAGCAGTGAGCATGATCACCGGAATGTCGCGCAAATCGGGATTGGCTTTGATCTTGCGGCAGACATCCAAGCCATTTTGCCCTGGGAGCATCAGATCGAGAATGACCAGATCGGGCTTTTCTCGCTCTACAGCTCGATAGCCATTGATCCCGTCGACCTCAACATGTAATTTATACCCTGTCACCTCAGCCTGAAGCTTGATAAGAGAAGCAATATCCTCTTCATCTTCAATCAAAAGAATTCTCTTCTTGTGCGTCATACGATCACCCTTACTTCTTAATACCGAAATTGATTCAAAAATCGGTTTTTTGGCGGGATTGAAAGCTCCCGCGGTTGAGCTATCGACAAGGGGGTTGTATTGAGTTAATACTACCCCCTTGTCGATAGCTCAACCGCTGGGCTTTGAACCCGCCCAAAAACCGATTTTTGAATCAATTTCGGTATAATCACAGTAAAGCAAGAGTTTGAAAAAAAAGCACTGGAAAATTTTTACTTAAGGAGGGCACTCATTTTGAGGGGGCATATGCGGGAGGCTAAGATTACCTCCCGAATTTGAGTCGAAAATCGCCTAAACCTGCGCTAAGGTGCGGTGGCTAAACTGTCTGGCGCCTGGTTCTTCTTTTTTCTCTTTGAGAATTGCATAAAGTCTTTGTTTTTGGGCTTAAAGTTACTGCCAAATTTGCGAGGACCTTCTCCATCTTCTCTTTTGGCATAGGGGACGAAATCTTTCTTTGTGTTGTTAAACTTATTACCAAATTTGCGAGGACCTTCTCCATCTTCTCTTTTGGCAAAGGGGACGAAATCTCTCTTTTTATTGTTAAATTCTCTGCCGAATTTGCGAGGCTCAGTTCCGTCGCTAGGGCGATCTTCTCTTTTGGCAAAGGGAGTGAAATCTCTCTTTTTATTGTTAAATTCTCTGCCGAATTTGCGAGGCTCAGTTCCATCGCTAGGGCGATCTTCTCTTTTGGCATAGGGAGTGAAATCTCTCTTTTTGTTGTTAAATTCTCTGCCGAATTTACGAGGACCCTCTCCTTCAGTGCTCCGTTCTTCTCTTCTGTTGTTAAATTTATTGCCGCCAAATCTGCGCGGCTCTCTTGGTCCTCTTTGGGAGTAAGCCCCTTTTGACTTTGCAGAGGGTTCGAACCCTTCAATCGTATGAACCGTCATCGGAGAGCCCATCGTTTGATTGATTTTGGAGATCGCATGCTCCTCTTTATAGGTAGCGAAGGTAATCGCAACCCCTTTTCCTCCGGCTCGACCTGTCCGGCCAATGCGGTGGATATAATCTTCTGCTTGGAAAGGTAAGTCGATATTGATCACGTGACTCAAGGTCCTGACATCGATCCCGCGGGCGGCCACGTCAGTGGCGACTAAAATATTGATATCGCCTCTACGGAGTCTGCCAATTGTTCTGGTCCGCTGCCGTTGACTCATATTGCCATGGAGCGCTTCGGTGACATAACCTTTATCGTGCAATTCCTCGGCCAAGGTATCTGCGGCGTTGCGGGTGGCGATGAAGATGATTGCCTGCTCTATCTCTGTATTTGCGAGAATGTGATCTAACAGGCGCATTTTATGGCCCATCCCGTCGACATAAAAGAGACGCTGCTCGATGTTGACGTTTTCTCTTTGGGAAGGCTCAAGGAGCACTTCCTCCGGATTACGTTGCAGCTTTTTGGAGAGGCGCAAGATTTTGGTCTCGAGTGTCGCCGAAAAGAGGAGAGTCTGACGATCTTCAGGCGATTCTGCGGCGATCTTCTCAACATCTTCGATGAATCCCATATCGAGCATTCGGTCAGCTTCGTCGAGAACGAGGAATTTGAGCGAAGAGAGGTCGATCCGTCCCTGCTGCATGTGATCGAGTAGGCGTCCAGGTGTCGCGACGAGAATATCATGGGGTTTAGAAAGAGCTTTCGTCTGGACTGGATAGGGAACGCCACCATAGATACAGACCGTTTTCATCTGCAGATATTTTGAATATTTTTCAGCCACTGCTGTGATTTGCAACGCCAATTCACGCGTCGGCGCTAAAATCAGCACCCGAGCACTTTTGCTCTTGGGCGTGTTTAGTAATGTTTGGAGAGCGGGGAGCATAAATGCTGCTGTTTTGCCGGTTCCAGTTTGGGCCGAGCATATTAGGTCTGCTCCTGCGAGCACCTTAGGGATGGCCAGGGCTTGTACGGGGGTAGGCTCCTCATAGCCTAATTCTTGAAGAGCTTTTAAGATCTTTTGATCTAAATTAAATTGGGTAAAATTTGACACAGAAACACGTCCTTTTTTTTGTTTAGAACGCCTGCAATCTAATACTATCGCCCTAAAGTTTAGATAAGCATAAAACAATTGTCTATTATTTACCAGTTTTCTTTGGAGGGAGGCAAAGTACAAATTAATTTAATTCTAAAATAATCGGAATAGTGAGATAATAAGAGCATGACTATAGTAAATAATAATGGTATTTTAACTCAAGCATTAAACAATAATCATTTTTTAAAAAGGGAAACGATTATTGCTAGGCCAGAAAAAGTGCAAGGCATATGGGATACCCTGATCAGCACGATCGCTCCACGAAATGAGGTGACCGGCAACCGCAATATCACCTTTTTGCCTCGGAGCCTTGAAAAAATCTTAGGGGAGTTCTCCTATCGCTCATTAATCGCCAGCCATGGGGGACTAAGTTTCAATCGAGAGAAGAAGCTGCTGGTCGAAAAGGTTAAAAATCAATTACTTCCCCATATTAGGCGAGAATTTGCCTGGGATATTCAGTTAGTCAGCGGCAAAGAGATGAATGCCATGGCACTACCTGGCGGGAAAATCGTCATTTGTGAAGGAATCATCGATCACATGGTCGATTATCTTAGGCTCCATATAGATGAGATCCAAGTTGGATTAAGCCAGCGTAGCAAAAGCCAGCAAGCTGAAGTGCTTGGCCGGGAATTAGAGTCGATGCTAGCGGCTGTCATTGGGCACGAAATCGCCCATGCCGACATCGGCCATAGCCGCATGGCAATTCAAAGAGTCGTTCTGCTATATGTCATCCTATTCGTCGCGTTTGTCCTAACTTATTTCTTCTTGGAGAAAGCTGAGCAAGAAGACGAAAAGAAACCAATAAGGAAGGTCTCTAATGGAGCCCGTTTCATCCATGATCATCTCTTGGGTATTGGCTTTCAACTCTATACTCTTGCCCAAACCCGCAGTAATGAGTATGAAGCTGACGCGATGGGCATGCAAGTTTACATGCATGAAGCAGGCTATGATCTCAACGGAGCAGTCCGATTGATGGACATGTTCGTCAAAAAAGATCTCTGCTATCACATGGGACTCTTCGATAGAATTACCGAGTTTTTCTCTACACATCCTCTTTCTGAAAAGAGAAAGATGCAGGCGATCGAAATCCGAGATCGCGTAAGTCGGACTTTTTAGAACGCAAAGACGCCAAGACGCAAAAAAAATTATATTTCGTTGCGTCTTTGCGCCTTTGCGTCTTTGCGTTGAAAATTGCCGACACTTAAATCGACTTTCTGCAATTCGAAAACCCCTTTTACAGGGTGAGTTTCTAAGAACTGTTTGAAGATTTCCAAGTCACCCGAAGTATAAAACAGGTGTTTGGGGGATTCTGTTTCCTCAACGCTCATCCTCTTTTTCACTTCTTCGGCGATACTCAAGGAGGGATCGAGCACTCGGGTCTCGGGGTCGAGCTCCTCCTCAATCTTTTTTCGGATATGAGGGTAGTGGGTGCAGGCCAAGATCACTGTATCGACCTGTTTGCCTAAAATCGGCTTGACACACTCGCGGATTAGCTCCTGCACATCTGATTCCCCCCGTTCGATTTTTTGTTCCAACTCCGGGCATGTGAGGGGGAACAAGACACTGCCGGGCAGCTCTTTCTCGATCGCCTGTTGATAAATCCCTGAACCGATCGTCCCTTCTGTTCCCATGATGGCCATGCGCCGATTTTGGGTCATGGTTTTAAGCGCGTTGATTGTTGGCTCGACCATCCCGATCATGGGGATGGGAAAGCTTCCTGCTAACGTGGGTAGTACCCTGGTGCTCGCAGTGTGGCAGGGGATGACGATCATTTGGACATTGTGGCTTAGGAGGAAGGCGGTGATCTGCGAGGTATAGCGGAGCAGCTGAGCGATACTCTTCTTCCCATAGGGGAAGTGGGCCGAGTCGCTAAAGTAGATGAAACTTTGGTTGGGGAGGAGGTGCTCGAGCGCTTTGAGGACACTTAGTCCTCCCACTCCAGAATCAAAAAGGGCTATTGGTCGATGCGTCATTCGGGTATTTTGAGTTCTTGGCCGATCATGATCGTATTGCCAGTCAAGCTATTGGTTTTTTTGAGGGCGTCGACGGTCACACTGTAATGGCGAGCAATTTTTTCGAGCGATTCGCCGGAGACCACCTTGTGGACTTGCGCAGTGCGGACAGTGGGAGTGCTAATGGCCTGAGAAATCGAGTTTAAGGTTGTTTTGAGGTTAGAGATCTCATCGAGCCTGCCGGTATGACTCTTGAGCTGAGAGTCGAGCGCGGCAATCTGGTTGCGGTATTGCTGGAGCGACTCGGTGGTTTGGCTAAGGTGGGAGCTCAAATTGTGTAGATCGATTTGGATATTGGCCAGCTGCTTTTCTAATTGGTTGATGCGCGCTTCGATGCTGCTGACCTTGATGAGTGTATTGGGCTTGATCTCGGCCACTTTTTCTTCGAGATTCTCAATATCGATTTTTGTTGCGCCGTAAGCTTGCCGCACATCTAAGAGGGCGACCCGGATCTCATCAAGGGTATCTTGATTGGATGCCGTTTGAGTTGACATCTGCGGCGCACAGCTAGCTAATAGTAAAAGCAAAATCCAATGTTTCATTTTTCAAATATCTTAAATTCTGCACGTCGATTGATTGACCAAGCATCAGGGTTATGCCCTTGAGCTTCAGGTTGTTCTTTCCCATAGGAGATCGAGTGGATTTGGTTTGGATTCACACCCCGTTGTACGAGGAGGGTGCGGACGTAATTGGCTCGTCGTGTTCCCAGGGCCAGGTTATAGGCCTCAGAACCCCGCTCATCGCAATGGCCTCCGACGGCGACATAGGTGTTGTGGTGATTTTTGAGATAGGCGGCAGCTCGCTCGATAATCTGAAAATCTTGTGATTCGCGGAGCACATACTCATCGGTTTCAAAATGGACATTTTGGAAGATTTGAGCAAGACCTGCCATCGCTTTTTTGAACTGGTCGAGGCTGGGGATGCCACTGCCTGGAGCGCCGGGGATTTCAGTTGGCTGAGGAATCGCCGCATCGGCAAAGCGCATATGGAGATCTTGGTCTTCAAGAGACATAAATTCGCTATCGAAGCCTGAGCTCGCCATAGCCTCATCGGCATCGCCTTCATAGATTCCGCCCAATTTGTGGCTTTGAGAGCGGACGACACTGGATGAATTTGGCGCACATCCGGTGAACAGAGCTAGCAGAATGAGAAATGTTAGAGTTAATTTCATTTAATCCCCCAAGTTGGGTAATGTTTTTTTCCAGGTCCTTTAGTAATTTGCACCGCTTCGGGCTGATTGAGATTAACCAGATACAGCTCTGTCGAATCGGGATCGGTCGAGTTAAAGACAAGATGTAAACTATCGGGGGCCCAGCAGGGGTTTTCCTTATTGCCCGGTCCTGTAGTTAGTTGTAGCTCTTGCTCCGCTTCGAAATCGTATATCCAAATTTGGCGCACACCATTTGTTTTAGCACTATAGGCTATTTTTTTTCCATCTGGTGACCAATTTGGGCAAGTGTTTTCTTTATTTTGTTTTGTTAGCAGCACCGGTTTTGCCCGCTTATTATTTGTAATTTCCGATGGAATGATGTAGATCCGCGGTGTCCCATCTTTATCTGAGACAAAAGCAATTTTTGAGCCATCCGGGCTAAAAGTAGGCGACGCTTGGGTCGATCCGGGATAAGAAAAGAGCTGTTGCGGTTTGCCGACAAGCATTCCACTGGCGTCGAGTTTTTGGATGAAGAGATCGGCCCGCCCTGTTGCATCGGAAATGAAAGCCAAAGAATCGCGCTGCCTGGAAATAGCGGGCAATAGTTGATTGCCCCGCAGGTCGATGAGCGGTTTCCCCGTAATATTTTTCAAATTCGAAGCGTAGATTTTTGGTTGCCCATTTTTGTAATTAACGTAGAGATAATTATGAGCGGTAGTGAAGATGGGGTGGATCGAGTAGTTGTCTTCTTGGGTCACTTGCTTGGCATTGCCACCATCCCAGTCACATTCCCAAATTTCGGCTTTATATTCATGGCTCGGCTTGAGAGAGTAGAGAATGCGGGTATCGGCTATCCCCTTGCCCCCAAAAAGGGCTTGGATAATCGCATCGGAGAGACGATGCATTTGCCGCCTATCGGTGTGGAAATCTTCTGTCAAGGTGATCCCATCGAGTTTTTTAATCAAATTGTGCCGATGGATGATTTGGATATTCAACTTTTTCTCAGTCTGACTCAATTTTAAAACGTATCCATTTTCCGATTCTGAGATTTTAAAATATCCACTATGCCCTAAATCGAATTGCAGAACTGAAGTCAACCGAGTTAAATAAGGAGAAGCCCCCTTTTCGATCAAAAGATCAGCGAGCTTGGCCGCTGTCGCCAGTTCGACCCGTATTTCGTCAGCCCCCATTAAAGGAACCATCATTAGACTAACTATTACAGAAAGTAATAACAAATGTATGTTCTTTTTCATCTTTTAGATCTCCGCTAAAAGGAGGGAAGGTCACGGTTTTCAGTTCTTGTTCTAAAAATTTCTTATTCTTTTCGCTTGCACTATGCACAACTTTCATTTTCACAAATGAGCCATCGCGCTTCAGCACCAATTCAACTTTGACCTCTCCAATCTCAGGCAAATCGAGCGTCTCTTGCAAACGCTCGATCAGTGAGGAGACAAAAAAGCTCTCCTCTCCCGAACACTCCTCATCGATTTTCAATTGAGGAACCCATTTTTTTGGAGCTGGCAAAATTTGTTTGGGACTATCTTTATGACTTGTTTGATCAATTTTCGCAATGCTTTCTTGCAACTGTTGCACTAAATTCGCTGGAATGACAGGACTACTCTTGACCGCAGGCGCCGCTTTTTTTGCCGGAGCAGCAGGGGCGGAAGCGACTTTTTTGGCTGTCGGTTTCGGCGGGGCTGTTCTTTGCGGTTTAGGAGCAGATTTTTGCACAGCAGGCGCAGGTTTTGGTTGGGAGGAGGGCACTGCTGCCACTTTTCTCACATCTGATTTGACCACAGCCTGCACGACGGGCTTTGGCGGGGGAGCGTGGACGACCGTGCGCACTTGCAGCGGTTTTTTATCGACCTTTTTGCTCGGCATCCAGAGCGCCGACCAGAGGACGAAGAAAAGGTGCATGGCGATTACATAATAGGCAATCCGCTTCATCGCGAGGGTTCCAACACAATATCGAGCTCATCATAGCCGGCCTCTTCGAGGGCATTTTTTACCATCTGATAGGTGCCGAAATGGGCTTTTCGATCTTGGAAAAGTTGTGGGGTTAATTTCGAATTTTTGGCTTTAAGCGCTTGCAGAACCGGGAACAGATTTTCAGGCGCCACCTGCTTTTTGTTGATCCAAATCGTATTGTTCTCGTGGACATGGATCGTAAGCGAACTCATGTTGGTCGCCTCGACCTGCTCCCTCTGACCGGCCCGGGCGAGTTTGACATTGTCCACTTCGAGCATCGGCGCGATTAAGATGAACATGATCAGCACCACAAAGACCACATCGATGAGTGGAGTCAGTTCAATTCTCCCCTCTTCCACAGCATCATCAAAACGGTTTCTTTGGCGCATATTTAAGGCTTTCTATATTGGAGTTCGATAGCAGTTAAAATTTTGTAGAGAAAATCTTCGGTATCCGAAGCGAGCACCCTACAGGAATTGCGGAGCCAACTCGACGAGACCAGTGCTGGAATCGCGATCAGCAGGCCGATCACCGTCGTCACGAGGGCAGTCGACAGCCCCCCGAGAATCTCGGTATTCGACGTGACACTCGCCCCCGCCTCCATTCCTGAAAAGGCGACCAAAATCCCCCAGACCGTCCCCAGCAGCCCCATGAAGGGTGCGAGCGTGACAATCATCGGCAGCACATAGATATTTTTTTCGATCCTCTTCATCTCCGAAGAGATGGTCGTAAGCACATACGATTCGATGAGCTCCACATCGGTCCGCGTCAGATAGACATGTTCCTTGTCTTCGGCAAAATAGTGGTTTTTATTCAAAATCTCGACTGTTTTTTGCTTCACCATCTGAAACACTTGCGAAAACGGATGTGTCGCTCCCTTCTGATCGACAGTGACATTCAACAGTTGATCTTTGTTTTTTTGTAGCGCCCGATCAAAAGCATAGCAGAGTTGTTTCGCTCTCTTGACTTGCTTGATTTTAAATATCAAGACCACCCAACAGGTAATGGAAATAGCGAACAGGGCCATGAAAATACATTTTCCGAAAAAATCGGATTGAAAATAAGCTGAAAAGAGTGCGTGACTTGTTGCAAGTAGGATCATAAATGTCTTCAGTTAAGGATATCTGCTTTTATACCCCAAATACCTCTTATCAACAAGTGGGAAACACTGTGGTACACCACAAAAAAATCAGGAGTATATTCCCGATTTTGTGCCAAAATCAGGAGTGTGATCCCGAATTTTTTGGAACTTCTCTATGAAACACCTTATTTTTTTGGGGTGCTCAAAAGAAAGAAAATCATTAGAGTGCATAGATGTCGTCAGTTAAGGTGATCTGTTTTTATACCCCGAATACCCCTTATCAACAAGAGGTGATTCATCTGCATACGTCTTGCACATCGCTGAACATCCCGTTCGAAATTGAGCCGCTCGAGTCAAAAGGAAGCTGGGAAAAAAATGTGGCGATGAAGCCGGCCTTCATTTTAGAAAAGCTCAAATCCTCTGCCACCCCGCTCCTTTGGGTAGACGCCGACGCCGTGTTTCTCCAAAAGCCCGACTTCTCCCCCTTCCTGCATGCCGATTTGGCCGTCCGCTTCATGGAGATTTTTCAAGATCGGCCCGAACATGCCATCAACGCCGCCACCATCTTCATCAATCAAACCCCTGCAGCGCACAACTTAATCGAGGCCTGGGTGCAGCGATGTGAAGAACTCGCAGACATTCCCTACGTCGACCAGATCTCCCTTTACCAAGTCCTCAAAGAGAATCAGCGCGCCAAAGTCTTGCCTTTGCCGGTCGCCTATTGTAAGATCTACGATATCGACTCCTTTTTTATTAATGATGATCAGGTGGTCATCGAACAAAGACAAGCGTCGCGACGATACCGATGAGAATCATTTTTTTGCTTTTACTTTCATTCTCCATCTATGCTCAACCGATGCGTCTTGGAATCGATCGCCTGTTCGAAGACCCTTACATCCACAACATCAAAAATAAACGGGTCGGACTCATCACCAACCACACCGGCGTCGACAGCAATCTCACTTCTAACATCAAACTCCTCAAAGGCAAAGCCCATCTCGTCGCCATCTTTTGCCCCGAACATGGGATCGATGGAGCAGCGCGCGCCGATGAAAAAATTGCCCACAGCAAAGATAGAGACGGCATCCACATCTACAGCCTCCATGGAGAGACCCGCCGCCCCACTGCCGAAATGCTCAAGGACATCGACGTGCTCGTCTACGACATCCAAGAGATCGGCTGTCGCTCCTATACCTACATTTCCACCCTCTTCTACGCCATGGAAGAGGCTGCCAAAAAGGGGATCCCCGTCGTCGTCCTTGATCGGCCCAATCCCATGGGCGGTAACGTCGTCGATGGCCCCATGCTCCAAGATAAATGGCGCTCCTTCATGGGTTACATCAACGTTCCTTATTGCCACGGCATGACCGTCGCCGAACTGGCCAGCTACTTCAACACCGAGTACAAAATCGGCTGCAAATTGCATCTCGTCCCCATGGAAGGGTGGAGGCGCAAAATGACCTACAAAGAGACCGGCCTCGCCTGGATCCCCACCAGCCCCTACATCCCCGAGTCGGACACCCCCTTCTTCTACGCCTCGACCGGCATCCTCGGCGCCCTTGGCGTCGTCAACATCGGCATCGGCTACACTCTTCCCTTCAAAGTGATCGGCGCCCCCTGGATCGACGGCTATCACCTGGCCGAAAAACTCAATGCACAGCAACTTCCCGGCGTCAAATTTGTCCCCTTCTACTACCAGCCCTTCTACGGCAAATTTGCCAAAGAGCAGTGCGAAGGGGTGAAAATCGTCATCACCGATCCTCAGGCCTACCGCCCCCTCTCCGTCCAATACATGCTGATTGGCCTGCTCAAATCGCTCTACCCCACCCAATTCCAAGCCAAGCTGAATCAGATCACCGACGCCGATAAGAGCTCCTTTTGTAAGGTCAATGGCAACTCCGACATGCTGAGCATCATCATCAAAGAGAGCTTCTTCGCCTGGAAATTGATCGGCTATGAGAAAGAGGCCCGCGCTGCCTTCATCGAAAAACGGAAGAAATATCTCCTCTATGACTAAAATCGGCACCGTCATCAGCTTCTGCACCCATGATGTCAGATTCTTAGATCGCAACATCAATGCTGTCCGTCCCTTTTCCTCCCAAATTGTGATCCCCGTCTGCGACCATTTCTACAATGGAAAGCCAGAAGATTTGGAGCTATTGCAGAAGATCTACCACAACTATCCAGACGTCGATTTTGTTGAGTTTGCCTACAGCGAAGACGAAGTTTACGGCACCCCAGCCAAACTCGTTCCGGGCAGTCCCTATTGGGCCCAACATTGGCACAATAGCGCTCGGTTAGTGGCGAGTTACTTCCTAAAGCCCGAAATTGATTACGTGTTGTTTGTCGATACCGATGAGATTTTCACTGCCGATGTGAGAACCATTCCCTTTCATGAATATGAGGCCATTCGCTTTGCCACCTACTGGTACTTCAAAACCGCGTCCCAATGCGCCACTGTAACCCCCGATGGACCTTTGCTAATCAAAAAAAGCCTTCTCACCACACAACTCCTACTCAATCCCCATGAGCGGATGGGGATGTTTGAGCAAATAAACGGTCGAAAAGAGCGGGAGTTTTGTGTCGATGGCAAACCCATTGTCCACCATTACAGTTGGGTCCGCACCCCCGAAGAGATGCTCAAAAAAGTGAGATCCTGGGGCCACCATTGGGAGCGCGATTGGGAGAAGCTGATGCAGAGTGAAGGGGACTTCGTCCGCAAGTACGAGTATAAAGAGGTGGAAGTAGACTGGGATCCGTTGGCGGAAGAGACGACTTATCCCGAAATTAAAAATATTTTTAACAATCTTGCTAAAGTAACCCCCAAGCAGATTTTTAAGATGGAGATTCAAAAAGAAATTATGAATATCAACTGAATTGACTTTAATTGACCTTTTTGTTAAGATTATTACAATAAACAAGGAGTCAACTATGTTATCATCCATTTCTTCAGCCTTAGAATCTAAGGTGGCTTTACCATTTATCTCTAAACCAGTAACCACGGATTTTATGGTTCTATTGGGCTTAGTATCAGTGGCTGGTATAAATGGCTTTAGACATGCGAATTTAGCTAAAGCTTCTGGCAATTATGGGCCATATAGATTTTCGTTTTTGTCACTAATTTCTGCGCTTGGCTTTATGTCAACTAAACCTGAAAATTCCCAATATAAACTGGCTTTTCTTGCGATAACTGCAGTTTCTATCGGACTTTCTTACTTAGCCGAGAAAACTGCACCGGCGGCACCTGTAAAAGCAAAGCCAGTAGCACTGAATTATAGCACATTCGATTCAAACCTAGTGAGCATAGGACCAAATTATAGTAATAACTACCGTCTAAAACAATATCCTAACAAAGAGAAGTCTTATCACGATGGTCTTGTCTATATTGATGCTCGAGGTCAAGTAGAATGGAGCCAACCAGAACCTAAAGCGAAGCAGGCTGAAGTTCATCAGACTCCTGTATTTATCGTTCCAGAGCCTAAAAAGGCTACAGTTGTAGAAGGAAAGCCTTCTGTTGCTCCTGCCACTGTCGTACAACTCCAAGCAGAGGAAAATAATCCCGAAGTCAAAGTAAGACGGGTTGCCATGGGCGTCGCAGAAAGTGTAAAACAATTAACAGGCAATCTCTAATATTCTTGGGAGGTTGATCTATCGGCCTCCCTTTTTCATTTCCGCAAATTCTATTAAATATTTTACCATCTAGCATTAAAAATTCTAAGCTAATTTTCTTCTAATCTGAAATAAGCTATAATATCTCTATCTGTAATATTAGGAGGATAATTTATGGGCGGAATTTTAGACGCTATCAGTTCAAGACTTTGGCCTACCCCACGTGCCCCAGAGCCGAAGGCGGTCCCTAGTCAACCAGAAATCAATGAACTTTATACTCTGAATGAGAAAGGTTGGCGCTGTTTCCAGATGGATAGGCTCAGCATTGCACAATGTGATGTCATCACTGAAGACTGCCGCAAGGAAGCCACTTACGAAAGATATCTGACAATCGGTGGAGCAGTTGGAGCCACGGCGTTGGCAAGCGGGATCCTGATCGCAGGGTTTATAGTTGCTAAACTTGCCAGTCTCTTCTTCGTGGTCACCTTATCGAATATTGCCACACATTTTCTTACAACCTGTAGCCCGTTGACCTACTTCTTCGTTCGCGTTGTCACCCACATTGCTGCGCTGAGCGGAACGGTGACCTTGCTTCAAATCCTTTGGAATTATTCTTACGAATCGCTGCAAAATCACTGGGAAGCGGCAAAACACCTCGACGATCAAGCTCTGCAGGCACAACTTCGCAAGGCAGTAGAGAAAATTAATGCTAAAGCGGAGCTTGCAACTTCGTAATCGTTGTGGCACAAAGAAAATGTGCTCGCAACAATCATTAATTTTTCCTCCAATGAAGCGCTTTTTCTAAAGGCATGCCTAGAAGAAGCGCTTCTCTTTTCTGATCAAATTATCGTTCCGGTCTGCGACCATTTTTTTGATGGGACGCCAGAGAATCGGGAGCTCTTAGAAGCCATTTACGCTGCTCATCCTGAGGTGCAATTCATCGAATATGCTTGGTCTAAGGAGAACTTCTACAGCGGCCATCCGACCCATTATTGGCACAATTTGAGCCGTCTCATCGGGAGCGCCTTTCTCTCTCCTGAGATCGAATATGTGCTCTTTCTCGATGTCGATGAGATCGTCGACGGGCGCCGATTTGCCCAGTGGTTGAAGCATTTCCCTCTTTCTCAATATGCGGCGCTGCGGCTAGCCTGCTATTGGTACTTTCGGGAGGCGAAATATCAAGCCTTGCAGTGGGAAGATACTCCGCTGCTGATAAGTAAAACCGCTTTACATTACGATGCGCTCATGCACCCTAACGAGAGGGCTGGGACCTTCCATTTGGCCCGTGGGGAAAAATTGCGTCATGTCACTTCGGAAGAGGGGTTGCCCATGATCCATCATTACAGCTGGGTCAGGAGCAAAGAGGCGCTCTTGCGTAAAGTGAGCTGCTGGGGCCACCGCGATGAGCGGGACTGGCGATCACTTGTCGAGACCGAATTTGCAAAAGAGTTTTCGGGCACCGACTTTGTGCATGGCTATTCATTCAAAGAAGTGGAGCCCTTCCTTAAGACGCATCACTATCAGCCGACCTCCAATAAGGGAGGCAATGTTCACTATTTAAAAACTCCTGATATTCATAAAATCGATCTTGAGTTAAAATTTTTTGCTGGCTCATGAAACGGATACTCTTTTTTCTCCTATTATTCTTCGCTCCCTTGACCCCTAATCCATTCACAGGATTTTTCGATTCTGTCGATCGGGGAGATATAGAAAAAGTGATGGAATTTCTAGAAAAGATGAGGCCGAAAATCGAGCCGCTACCCCATTTCAGAACAGTGACACGGGGCCTGGTCACAGCAATGGAGTGGAAATTTAGGCAGGACATTTCCAGAGAGGTTGCTCGGGAGAGGGCGCTTGCTGAAATCAATCGCGGCAATTTAACCACAGAGCAAAAAGAGGATCTTGCCGACATCGTCGAATACCTCTCTGAAGATCCCGAAACGTTATGGGAGAAGAGCAAAAAAGTGTTCAAGAAAAAGAAGAAAACAGAAGTTCCCCCCTTTCGCATTGAAGCAGTCGAGATCTATTTTGGTGCTCTGCTCACACAAGTCACTTGGGTGCCCGCGAGCAATTTTGGGACAAAGATGATCAACGATGGGATGAAGAGGGCTACATCATGATCGATTCCCACGCCCATCTAACCAGCGAGGCTGTTCTTCCTATCATCGACGCCGTCATCCAGCGGGCGAATCTCGTTGGAGTGGAGAAGATCGTCAATATTTGCACCGATGAAAAGTCGCTCAAAGAGGGGCTGCACCTCGCGAAACGACACAAAGGGATCTACAACACTGCAGCGACGACACCCCACGATGTCGAAACAGAAGGGGCCCATTTTTCCCCCTCGTCGAAGCTGCCGCAGCCCAACTCGTTGCAATCGGCGAGACAGGCTTAGACTACTTCTACGAGCACTCTCCCAAAAAACTGCAGCAGCACTACTTGAGCCGCTATTTCGAACTGGCCCGCAAAGTCAATCTGCCCGTGGTGTTTCATTGCCGCGATGCCTTCGAAGACCTATTTGCCATGGCCGATCAAGAGTACCGCGACCGCCCCGCCCTCCTCCATTGCTTTACAGGGACAATCGATGAGGCGCGCAGCTGCTTGGATCGAGGGTGGTTCATCTCATTCTCAGGGATCATCACCTTCAAAAAGTCTGAAGCCTTGCGCGAAGTGGTGAAATTTGTCCCGCTCGACCGAATATTTGTCGAAACCGATACTCCCTATCTCGCCCCCCAATCGCATCGTGGGGAGCAAAACGAGCCGGCCTTCGTCATCGAAACAGCCGCGAAAGTCGCCGAGCTAAAGGGAACTTCACTTGAGATGGTCGAGAAGGTGACGAGTCAAAATATCTCAGGATTTTTCAATCTGAAGTAATTAAGGAGTAATGAGTTAGGCAAAAATTATATTCGCCTTATTTACAACTACCACTATCGGTGGTAATATTACCACTAAAGGTGGTAGATATGTTTGAGCAATTATTTGGTAGCCAAATCGTTGAGAAGGTCCTGTTTTATATGATTGTGAATGAAAGATGTTTTGCTTCTGAGTTGAGGGCGAGTTTTAATATTCCAATCTTTGGAATACAGAGGGCTCTTACCCGGTTAGAAAATCAAGGCATTCTCGTTAGCATTGTTGAGGGTAAGAACAGAATCTACTTGTGGAATCCAAGATATCCTTTTTTGGAAGAGTTTAAAAAATTTATTCAGAAAGCATATTCTTCTCTACCAGATGAAATGAAGAAGAAGTTTTATGAACGACCTATACGAAAGCGTCCAAGGAAAAAAGGCAAGCCATTATGAATGAAAAAATAGATTGGGCTCATATTGAAACAAAAGAACTTGCTGGATTGATTTGTCAACACTTTAAAAATGATGGTATTGAAGCAGTTTTGGTTGGTGGCTCATGTGTTACGATTTACTCAAATAATCGATATGTTTCTCAGGATTTAGATTACATCAGTTATCAAGACTATAAAGAGATCAAGATCTCACTGGAAAAAATTGATTTTTTTGAAAGAGGAAATCATTTTGAACATGCTGAATGTCCATTTTTAATAGATTTTGTGAAAGAGCCTGTGGCTATTGGCAAAGAGATCATTAAAAATTTTGAAGAGATGCTTACAAGATATGGGACTTTTAAATTGCTAAAAGCTGACGATTGTGTTAGAGATCGATTGGCAAGTTTTTATTATTGGGACGATAGACAAGGATTAGAACAGGCGATCAATGTCTGTTTAGATCGAAAGATTGATATGGAAGGAATTCAGAAGTGGTCAAAAAGAGAAGGTTTTGAAAAGAAATTTTTGATATTTGTTGATGAACTAACTAAGCACTTAGTTTTGAGAGATTAGGATTTACTTACTGAGGGGCATGGGTGAACTTGTAAAAGTAAATGAGATTACAGTATTTATGGTCTATTAAAAACGCCATATCGCATCGTCCCATCTGGCAAAATAGCAGCTTCAAGAGTAGTGCCATTTTTGCTTTGATATACATTAAGCTCTTGTTGCCGGATGCAATCTGTATTTCCAAAATGTTTCTCGATTGCACTACGAACATCCGATAATAAGCTCCCATTGGAAGTGACTTGATCCTCTCCTATGATAAAAAGATAGGTATGAGATGTCGGGTATTTAGAAATAACTCTACCAATATAACCTCTCATATCATTGATGCCTTCTTCTGTTTCTTCACTATAAGAAAAACAATTCAAAGCTATATTTGCTATTTGATTTGTTTTAGGATTTAATACGATGGCACCAACAGCAATTTCCTTGCTGCTGAGAAGGGCCGAACAACCTCTTTGTAAATTATTCGGATCCCTATAGAGAGTTGATCCTTGGTAAAGCCAATCCTTACCTAATCTATAGGGGCCGACATATTGAAACCCATTAAGGGTTAAAGGTACAGTTACTTGAAGATCGAGGGGTTTGTTAAAATTCGCTGCAGCTAGCATTTGATGTGTCCTCCAAAATTGAAGCAGCACCATACCATAGGTCTTAGATTGCATTCCAGTCATATAGTGTAATCACTGTCAATGAAACTTGAATTGATCTAAAATTTATTGTACATTGCAGCGTGAGGTGCATATGACAGCAAGAATCGATCCCATTCCTAGGGCATTTATTTGGCGGCGAATCCACTCGCTTACCGGTCTTTGGTTTGTCCTTTTTTTAATTGAGCATTTGATCACCAATTCGCAGGCGGCGCTCCTTCTTGGAGAGAGTGGTCAGGGATTTGTCAGGGCAGTCAACTTCATCCACAATTTGCCCTATCTAACTGTGATTGAAGTGGGATTGCTTGGCGTCCCGATCCTCATCCACGTGCTTTGGGGAGTCAAATATGCACTGACCTCTGCGCCCAATTCAGGACACAGCGATGGGAGCCTTCCGCAACTGAAATATAGCCGCAACAGAGCCTATACGTGGCAGCGGATCACGGCGTGGTTGTTGATTCCGTTACTGGCGATGCACATCATCAAATTTCGATTCTTGGAATATCCTGAAGAGGTCAATGTCGGCTCGGTGCCAAGCTTTATGCATGTGGTGAGTCTCGATCCGGGGCTCTATACGGTCGCCGATCGGCTCAATGTGAAATTGCTGGACGAGAAAATGATTCAAAAAATGGTGGGGGAGCATCGCTCGCAGACCCCGTTGCTTGAAGCGGAGAGAGAGATTCGGCAGAAGAATGAGCAGAGTTTCAGTTCGCAAGATGAGACGATTTTGCAGGCTGCGCAGCATCATCAAGAGCAGATGAAATATGTGCAGGCGCTGGAAAAAATGCATTTGAAGGCGGGTCAGGTGGTGGCAGTTGCGCCGACGTTTGGGACGATTTCGCTGCTCGGTGTGCGCGATACATTTAAGAGTCCGATGTGGGTGGCGGTTTACACGCTGTTTGTGATCAGCGCCTGTTTTCATGCGTTTAACGGTCTGTGGACGTCGATTGTCTCCTGGGGCTGGGTGATTCGAGCCGCAGCGCAGGCGGGCGCGCGCAAAGTGGCTTATGTGTTGATGGTGATCATTGGGCTTTTGGGACTGATTGCAGTTTGGGGCACCTATTTTTTTAATTTAAAATATTAGAGATAGATGATGGCGAAGAAGAAAAAAGAAGTGATTGTAGTTGGAGGGGGTCTGGCCGGTCTTGCTGCCGTGATGAAGCTTGCTGAAGAGGGATGCCACGTGAAGATCTTTTCAGTGACGAAGGTCAAGCGGTCTCACTCGGTCTGCGCGCAAGGGGGGATCAACGCGGCCATCAACATGAAAAACGAAGATGATTCTCCGATTATCCATGCGTACGACACGATCAAGGGGGGAGATTTTCTTGCCGATCAGCCGCCGATTCTCGAGATGGGCCTCGCAGCTCCTGGCATTATCCGGATGATGGACCGGTTTGGCTGCCCATTTAATCGGACAACAGAGGGAAATCTCGATTTCCGCCGCTTTGGGGGGACCCTTTACAACCGGACCGCGTTTTGCGGTGCTTCGACAGGCCAGCAGCTTCTCTATGCGCTCGATGAGCAGGTGCGTCGCTATGAGGTGAAGGGGCTCGTTGAAAAATTTGAGTATCACGAGTTCATGCGCCTCGTTATGGATGATGAAGGGGTGACGCGCGGCATCGTCTATATGGATCTGTTGACGATGCAGCTGCATGAGATGAAGGGCGATGCCGTTGTCTTTGCGACAGGCGGCCCTGGGCTCATTTTCAAGAAATCGACCAATTCAACTTTCTGCACAGGGGCTGCGAAGGGAAGGCTCTACATGCAGGGGATGCAGTATGCCAACGGAGAATTCATCCAAATCCATCCCACAGCCATTCCTGGCCAAGATAAATTGCGGCTGATTTCCGAATCGGTCCGCGGCGAAGGGGGGCGCATGTGGGTATATGGCGATTCTTCGAAAAAGATCATGTCACCAGACGGAAAAGAGATTCCCTGTGGGCAGACGGGAGAGCCGTGGTATTTCCTTGAGGAGCTCTATCCCTCTTTCGGCAATTTGGTTCCCCGCGATATTGGCGCTAGGGAGGTGCTGCGGGTATGTGAAATGGGGCTCGGGGTCGATGGAAAAAATCAGGTTTATCTCGACGTGACGCACCTTAAACCCGAAGTGTGGCACAAGCTTGAGTCAGTGCTCGATATCTACCAAAAATTCACCGGCGAAGATCCGCGCAAAGTGCCGATGAAGATCTTCCCTGCCGTCCACTACTCGATGGGAGGAGCCTGGTGCGACTGGCCGGCGGTCGATGATCCCGATCGAGCGACTAGATTTCGCCATATGACCAATCTCCGCGGTTGCTTTACCGTCGGGGAGTCCGAGTTCCAATATCATGGAGCCAATCGCCTGGGGGCCAACGCGCTACTCGCCTGCATTTTCTCGGGACTTGTCGCAGGTGTCGAAGTGCCCCGCTATCTCGATTCATTGAAAGAAAAAGAGATCCCCGAATCTGTCTATAAAAAAGCTGTATCCATAGAAGAGGCCTTCAAGCAAGATCTGCTGAGCCGAAATGGCAAAGAGAATATCCATGAGCTGCATGATGAGATGGCCGATTATATGATCCGCTATGTGACGGTAAAGCGGGACAATGAAGGGCTGCAAAAGACCTTAGACAAACTCAAAGAGATCCGCGAGCGGTACAAGAATATTTCCCTCGATGACAAGGGCAATCTGATGAATCAAACCTACACATTTGCCAACCAGTTCCGCTACATGCTCGAACTCGCCCTCGTCATGACCAAGGGGGCGCTCTTGCGTAACGAATTCCGCGGCTCCCATTATAAGCCCGAATTCCCCGAAAGAGATGATGCCAATTGGCTGAAACATACCATCGCCACCTACGCTCCTGACGAACCGATCATCACCTACAAATCCGTTGACCTGCGGCACCTCGATCCGATTCTGCGCGATTATGCCCATGCGAAGAGATTCAAGCCCACATTGAAAAATGTTCCCGAAAACATTGTTCTTCCATTATAGAGAAGGTATGGCAAAGAAGTTTACCCTAAAAATCTACCGCGGCACTCCAGGCAACCAATATTGGGAAGAGTTTGAGCTCGAACTAAAACCCTTCTACAATATCACCTCGGCCCTCATGGATGTCCAGAAAAACCCGATCAACAAAAAGGGAGAGCGAGTCACACCGGTCGCTTGGGAGCAAGGATGTCTCGAAGTGATCTGTGGATCGTGCTCGATGCTGGTCAATAGCCGGCCCGTGCAAGCCTGTGTCATGCTGGTCGAAAAAATCCTTAAAGCGACCGGCAGCGACACCATCACCCTCGCCCCTTTCACCTATTTCCCGCTCATCAAAGATCTGGTGGTCAATCGCGATTCGATGTTCGATAATCTCAAAAAGATTTCAGCTTGGATCGAAGTGGACAACGCTCTCGACAAGGGATTCGGCCCTAAAATCGATCCCAAAGTGCAAGAGGAGCGTTATGTCCTCTCTACCTGCATCACCTGCGGCTGCTGTACCGAAGCCTGTCCGCAGATGAATCCCCGCTCGAAATTCATTGGCCCTGCCGCGATTTCCCAAGTGCGCCTCTTCAACGCCCATCCAGTCGGCGAGTTGACGGCGAAAGAGCGGATCCAACCTCTCATGGAAGAGGGCGGCGTCTCCGATTGCGGCGATGCCCAAAACTGTGTAGCAGTATGCCCCAAAGAGATCCCTCTAACCGAGTCGATCGCTCTCATGAGCCGCAAAACCGTTGCCCAAGCCTTGCGCAACGCCATCAAGACAGAAGACGCTTAAAAAAAAGGGCTAACATTTATTCGAAGTCGATGTTATCATTTCCGGATATTTGATTCGGTGGGAATAAATCCATTGATCATTAATTCATATGTAAATTTTTTAACAGGAGTTCAATATATGTCAGGTTCGGTAGGTGGTATTGGAATATTTAATCCATGGGATAATTCTGCAGGTGATGCGGAAAGATATAGACAAGTCGAACAATTAAAAGAAAATTATATGACAGCGTTATGCAATCAATCTGATAATCATGGTTCTAATTTTCATATTAATTCAAGTTCTCTGAGTGTTGAGGTTTGTCAGGCGCTTTGTATAAATTTGGATCATATATTTACAGACCTTTGCTCAAATCAGCATCGTACTAGGATTATAGAGTCGCTTTTAATAAAAGTTCCACAAGAGCAGTGGAGCGTTCTAATGAAACAAGTCTGTTTTATTATGCCTAAAGGCACGCAAGGCCATGATGTAATGTGGGCTACTGAAATTCTTGCGGCGATTGCAGATCCTTCTGAGCGTGAACAAGTGGTAAACACTGCCCATGGTCTATTTACATATAATGCTTCGACCTGTGAACGGGGCTATATTTTAGAAGCTGTAAAGAACCTCCCTCCAGATGAAATCAAACGTTTATATGGTGCTGATAAAGAGGAGCGGACAAAATTTGTAAATGGCTGTTTACCAAGTGTGGATTTTAGAGAAGGATTTAAAGTCGTGGGCATTATGGATCCCTGTCAAAAAAAATGGGTTAAATTGGAAGAAGACGATAATGGAGCAGTAAGAATTATTAAGTGATCCAGTACTGTGTTATTGAGCTTGCCTTGAATTCGACAGCAAAGATACGCAGAGCGCAACGTCATCAAGACAGAAGACGTTTAATCTCAAAAAGGACTGACAATTTAATCCAATTTATTGTTATCCTTTGCGGATATTTGATTCGTTTGGAATAAATCCATTGGTCAGTAATTCGTGTGTAAATTTTAACAGGAGATCAAAATATGTCGGGCTCAGTAGGTGGCATTGGAACACATAATCCATGGGGTAATTCTGCAGGTGATGCGGAAAGAAATTTGGACCAGATAATTACAGATCGTTGCTTAAATGAGCATCGTACTAGGATTATAAGCCTGCTTCTAAATGTTCCGCAAGAGCAGCGGAGCGTTCTAATGAAACAAGTCTGTTTTATTATGCCTAAAGGCGCGCAAGGCCATGATGTAGTGTGGGCTACTGAAATTCTTGCGTCGATTGAAGATCCTTCTGAGCGTGAACAAGTGGTAAACACTGCCCATGGTCTATTTACATATAATACTTCGATCGGCGATCGGGTCTATATTTTAGAAGCTGTAAAGAAGCTTCCTCCAGATGAGATCAAACGTTTATATTGTGCTGATAAAGAGGACCGGACAAAATTTGTGACAGGCTGTTTACCCAGGTGGGGATATTAGATAAGGATTTAAAGTCGTGGACTTTATACCCAAGATGACTCAAAAGTTGGCCGATAGGCGGGATTGAAAGCGCCTATCGGCCAACTTAACCCATGTTTTTTGACAGGGATCCAAATACCAAAGAGAGCCCTCTAACTGAGTCGATCGCACTCATGAGCCGCACAACCGTCGGCGAAGCCTCAAGACAGAAGACGCTTAATCTCGTAAAAGCGCAGTATAATTTTGAATTGCTAATAAATTTGCGGTTTGATAAAATATATGTTAATTAACTAAAATGTTTTCTAATTTAATATCAAGCGAGCCAAGCTCTCAGACCCCCGCTACATTACAAATTGAAGAAGTACGTAATCGATTAAACGACTCTATTTGTCAGAAAATGCAAGGGATTTGTGCAGACAATAAACGGCGTTTAGAAGAGTCCAAAACCAATGCTAGCCTGTTGGAGAAAGGGATCTTTTTTCCTCCAGAATATTATTATGCACTAAAAAGAGCTGGAGCAGAAAAACAAATTGAAGAATTAAGAAACTGTGATGCCTTTTTTCATGGGCATGTATCTTCAGATCATTTTGAGCCTGTTTTAAACGATAAAAGCATTACTGGAAAACAGCGCTTTTGTTTTACCCTTAAAAAAGGGGTTTGTCCGGCAGAAGCTTTAAGAACAATCGAAAAAGGTTTAAGTCTCATAGAATGCAAAGCCGTTTTTCACATTGTAGCCTACCAGGCGATTCAAGAGATTCTTGGAATAGATAAATTTTATCATCTCTTTAGTAGAGATTCATCAACACCTTTAGTTATTGGGTTACTGCGGCCTCAGAATCCTCTTTATCGGTTAATTGAAACATTAAATGAAACTAATCCTAATAAATCGATGATAGAAAAGGGGGATCTGGTTTATTTTAGGAACCGCCCATTTTACCTTGAGAAACATGTGGATGGAATGGCGCAAGGATTCAATACGATTTGCATCGATGATCGTTGGGGATCTCAAAAATTCGTTGCGCTGGGATTAGAGCCAAAAGGACTAGAAGAAAAAGGGATTATTCAAGTTCTCTTTGAAGAGCTGATTCAAGAGCCCGATCATTTAGATTATTTGTCAACTACGACAAAAGCAGCATTATGCAAAGACTTACAGGTAGAGAAATGGCTAATAAATCCTCAAGATTGTCACGATCTTTCAAAATGGGACTGTACTCTTCTCTCAAGATTTGACGCAGAAAAAATCACAGCGCTAGCAAATAGCACTCTTGAAGAAGCTCGAAGGCTTCTCGATCAATGGTAATTATTGATCTTGCTTTGAATTTCGGCAGCATCGATAGGCAGAGCCCAACGTCATCAAGACAGAAGACGCTTAAAGAAAATTGTCAGAACGTCTATAATAAAACGATGAATCTAAAGAAATTGTGTCATTTATCCTATAACGCCGTAAAACAAGGCCCTTTAGGGCCGTGATGTAAGGCGCCGTTTAGTCTGGGGTATTCTGTTGTTCAATATACTGTCTAATGATCGATATTGGGGCTCCACCGCAAGAGCCTGCAAAATAACTTGGCGACCATAGGGCAGTTCCCCATAGATATTTTGTAATAGATGGGTAGTTCTTCTTGCGGATCATCCTCGAAGATACCCCTTTTAATGAGTTTACAAGTTTTGAGACCGATACTTTAGGTGGATAGTTGATCAACAGATGAACATGGTCTTTTTCGCCATCAAATTCTATCAGAACAGCTTCAAAATCAGTGCAGACACTTTCAAAGGTCTTCCTCAGATCAGATAGAATGGACTTAGTGAAGACACACCTTCTGTATTTTGTAACAAAGACCAAATGCACATGCAGAGCAAAAACACAGGATCTACCTCTTCTCAAATCTGTTGACTTTAACATAGGCCAAATTTAAAATTTAAACCATGATCTTAAAAAGGGCATTCAAATTCAAGCTAAAACCTACTTTGTTGCAATATGAAATGTTCTTACGCTTTGCCGGGGCTCGTCGTTTTGTATTTAATCGAGGACTAGATGAGCGACAAAAAGCCTACGAAGCTACTGGAAAAGGCCCTTCTTATTTCGAACAAAACAAAGAACTAACCCGATTAAAAGAAACAGAGGAGACTTCTTGGTTGAAGGAAATCCATAGCCAGGTGCTTCAACAAGGGCTTAAGGATCTCGATAGAGCATTTCAGAACTTTTTTGTAAGAGTAAAGAAAGGGAAGAAGCCGGGGTATCCAAATTTTAAAAAGAAAGGGATGAATGAGAGCTTCCGATTCCCACAAGGAGTCAAAGTTGAAAATTCCAAGGTCTATTTACCCAAAATCGGATGGGTGAAATTTCGAAAATCGCGAGATATCCAAGGTGAGATCAAAGAGACAACCGTCCTGCAAGAGGGAACCGATTGGGTTATCTCATTCTCATGTGAATGGGAAAAGGTACTCCCAAAGAAAGCGCCTATAGATGAAGAGCGGGCGATAGGGATCGATGTAGGGATAGAACATTTCGCTACTACGGCAGCTGGAAAGGAAAACAGAGCAGAAGAGATTGAAAATCCAAAGTTTTTGAGAAAAAAGCTATCCCATCTTCGATATCTCTCAAGACAATTATCCAGGAAAACCCCAAAAGGAAAAAATAGACTCAAGGCCAGGCTAAAAGTCTCCAAGTTACATGCCAGCATCAAGAACCTCAGAAATGATTTTGTACAACAACTCTCAGCAAAGATGGTCAAAACCCACGACATCTTTTGCATTGAGAGCCTAGATATTTCCAGCCTACTAGAGAAGAGCCCAAAAGGACTTTCCCGAGCGATATCAGATGCGGGCTGGGGAAGTTTTTTGCACTGCCTTAATTACAAAATTGAAGAGCACGGAAAACACCTTGTAGCAGTAGACAGGTATTTTCCAAGCAGTCAAATTTGTGCGGCATGTGATAGTCGGCAAAAGATGCCCCTCTCTATCCGGGAGTATCATTGTCCAAATTGCGGAGTAAAGAATGCCCGTGATTACAACAGTGCGATAGTTCTAAAGGCCGCCGGAATGTCGGTCTTAAAAGCCTGTGGAGCTGCCCTCGTTGGAGGGAGCGTTGAAGCAGGAATCTCTCGACTTTAGTCGGGAGAGGTTCAAGCTTAATATTGAATGACCCGATTTGGATCAGATCGGACACTCGATAGATACTCAAAACAAAGACCGTTTGTTCCTAAAGCGGTGTAATTTTCTTCTGTTGTAGGAGGATGGTCTAAATTATTGACATATTCCCCTACGTGATTTCCAAGTGTCACATCGGGATCAGAAGCGTTAAAAAAGGGCAACAGGTTCATCTGGATAATAGAAATATTTAGACGAGATCAATTTTGGGCATATGCAAATCATATGTAATATGATAAATATCGATGTGTTATTGAGTGGATCACTTTTGGCAGAAAGTAGCCGATAGCTATTCCGCCAATATGAACTGCCTCCACATAGGCAAAAAGGGCAATCGAACCTGATATTCCGTTTTTACCCAGATCGAAAGAGCCAATCGCAATTATTGCGGCAAAGAATAAATTCACTTTCTTCGCTGTTACTCCATCAAGCGCATGTACTGCATCCATTCCCATAATGCTCAAACTGCAACTCATAATAAAAAGCCCCAAGAATACGTTAGAAGACATTTTATCAGCAAGCCATACTGGACTGTAGAACAGTAGGCCACTAATTAGTATAGGGATTTGCTCTGCATGTTTATCTACTATTTTCCAAATTCGTTCTAGAAAAGGAGGTTTTGGAATTGAATCCTGATCAATTGTAGCACGGCAAAGTGAGCAATTGCTTTGATAAAAGGCCATTCTCCTTAAGCAAATTTCATGAATATAGTGAATAAGTTGAGATGAACCCTTACCTGCTGGATGAGCCCACCAAGACCTTCCATTATCTGATGTAGTAGTCTCTAGACAAACAGAGCAATTTTCATTGCCTGGAACCTCTTCTCGCTTAATAGGTTGAAATGAAACGAAAGTAGTAACTGCCATTTTTAAACCCCTTCAATTGATTATAGTGATTATATAATAAATATTGTTAAAAAGTCAATTAAAAAATACTTTTTGCATACTTAATTTTAATATAAACAGGTGCTTTGACGATGGGGTTGCTCTAGAATTGGAAGGACATCTTCTAAACGGATAGGTTGAACGGGGAAATGGCTGGTAAGAACATTTTTGACTGATTCGATGCATGCGGTTTTGTCGGGCATGTGGTGAGATAGGCAGGTTAAGAAATCATCATGCTGCCGCTCTTGTCGGTAGGTCGGGGTCTTTTTAGGGTGGAGCAAAAGATCCATGAGCTCTTTCTGATAGTTCCAGAGGAAGGTGGTGTGATGCAGCCAGCGCCCTTTTCGTAAATACTGGGCATTGCCGCCACACTTCTTCTCGCCGATTACATAGTCGTTTTCTCTAAGCTGGAATTCTTCTAATTTGAAGGCTGCCTTGTAAATCCCTTCGGTCCATTTCATGATCGGTTCAGGGTAGGGGGCGAAATCGTGCGATTCGGTTTGGCAGAGGAAGGAGATGAAGAGGGTCTCATCGTCCACGACGACTGTCCCTCCGCCGCTGAACCGTTTGATCACGGGAATCTTAGCGAGAGAAGCTCTTTCTACGTCGATCAACTCTTCGGGTTTGCCGGAAATTCCCATCACGATGGCAGGAGGTGACCCTTCATTGATGATGCAATAATTGCTGCTGTCGAGCCGTAAAAGGGCCTCCTCCAGTTGCAATTGCTTAAAGATCGGATAGTTCTTTAGGTGCAGAATTTTCATGCTTTCTTTTCATAGCGACCATCAAGATCGAAATGTCGGCTGGGTTCACTCCTGAAAGGCGTGAGGCTTGTCCCAAATTGACCGGTTTAATTTTCTTGAGCACTTCGCGCGCTTCATTGCGCAGGCCAATCACGGATCCAAAATCAAAATCGGCGGGGACTTTGATGTTTTCGATTTGATCGAGCTTGGCAATTTCGATTGTTTGCCTTTCGATATACCCTTCGTACTTGAGGTAGAGCTCGATTTGGCGATTGATCTCGCCACCATGATCGGGGATGCCGAGCTCTATAAGTTGAACATAGTACACTTCGGGACGGCAGAGCATCTGGGCGAGGTTGGTCCGTTTCCCTTCGACATCTTTATGTGTTTTTCGTAAGAATGCGATCATCTCTTCGATGATTTGCTTCTTTTTAAGTAATTTTTGATAGCGCGCTTCGTCGATTAGGCCGAGTTGATAGCCATAGGGGCGCAGGCGTAGGTCGGCATTATCTTGGCGCAGGAGGAGGCGGTGTTCGGCGCGGCTGGTGAACATCCGGTAGGGCTCGTCGAGGTCTTTTGAGATCAGCTCATCGATCATCACGCCGATATAGGCTTCGGAACGTTTGAGGATGAATGCGTGGTTTGCCGAGGATTTTGCAGGCAGCGTTGATTCCGGCGATGAGGCCTTGTGCGGCTGCCTCTTCGTAGCCGGTTGTGCCGTTGATTTGTCCGGCGAGAAAGAGCCCGTAGATGGTTTTGGTCTCGAGGGTCAGGTTGAGCTGGCCGCTTATGACGTAGTCGTATTCGATCGCATAGGCAGGGCGCATCATTTCTGCTTTTTCGAGGCCGGGGACGCTGTGGAGCATCTTTAATTGTACATCGAAGGGGAGCGAGGAAGAGATGCCGTTGACGTAGATCTCATCGGTATCGAGCCCTTCCGGCTCGAGGAAGAGCTGGTGACGCTCTTTATCGGGGAAACGGCGCACTTTTTCTTCGAAAGAGGGGCAGTAGCGGGGTCCGATTCCTTTGATTTGCTCCGGAATACATTGGGGAGCGGTGGATGTTCTCTTGGACGACTTTCTTTGGTCTCCTCGGTAGGTGTAGGTGATCCAGCAACTGACTTGGGGAAGCCGCGGCTCGGGCTCATCGTAAGAGAAGCTAAGGCCCTCGTCGCCTGGTTGCTCATCCATTTGGGTGAAGTCGATGCTGCGGCGGTGGATGCGGGGCGGCGTCCCGGTTTTGAGACGGCCGAGTCGAAAGCCGAGGTCGAGGAGATTTTTGGAGAGGCCAACGGATGGTTGATCGCCGGCGCGGCCGCCTGGGTAAGAGACTTCGCCGATGTGGATCAGCCCTTGCATGAATGTCCCAGCCGAGAGGACGACAGCTTTGCCGAGGTAGGCGATCCCCTCTTTGGTCCTCACTCCGGTGACTCGATTGTCTTCGATGATCAGTCCTTCGGTGGTCGCTTGCTTGATGAAGAGGTTGTCGATCCCCTCGAGCATTTGCTTCATGAAGGTTTGGAAGGCAAATTTATCGGTTTGGGCACGGGGAGACCAGACGGCGGGGCCTTTCGAGGCGTTGAGCATCCGGAATTGGATGGCGCTCCGATCGGCAATTTTTCCTTGGATCCCACCCAGTGCATCGATTTCGCGGACTAAATGACCCTTGGCAGTCCCGCCAACAGCGGGATTGCAGCTCATTTTTCCGATAGTATCGAGTGTCATGGTCAACAGGAGCGTCTTAGCCCCCATTTTGGCAGATGCATGCGCAGCTTCACAACCGGCATGCCCTGCGCCTACCACAATGACATCAAAAGATTCTGGATAGGTCCACATTGTTATTTAGGCTTATGCCGATCGCGGCGGCGCCTTTTTTTTCGCTTGTGCTTGGCAATTTTTTTTTGACGTTTCTTCTTTACAGATGACATTGAGTTCTCCTAGTCATAGAAGAGAATAGTACGCCAATTTCCTCTAAAAGTAAAGTGCCGAATGTGATAACCTCGAGGATATGACCTCCCTGATCGAGTTCCAAGCAGTCTCTAAGCGGTATTATCGGCAAAAGCAAAAAGATGTCCATGCACTCCGTCATGTCAACTTAAAAATTGAAAAAGGGGATATTTTTGGGATCATCGGCCTCTCGGGTGCTGGGAAAACAACTCTTCTACGGTGCCTCGCCACATTGGAAAAGCCCTCGTTTGGTCAGATTTTAATCAGAGGGGAAGAGATCACGACGTTAGATGAGGTCGCCTTGCGCAGAGTGAGACGGCAGATGGGGATGATTTTCCAGCATTTTAATCTCTTTTCTTCCCGCACAGTCAGTGAGAATATTGCCTATCCGCTGGAAATCGGCGGCTTCCCCAAAGAAGAGGCCCGTCTCAAGGTGAGTGAGCTGATCCATTTAGTGGGTCTGGAAGAGCAAAGAGATGCCTACCCAGCCTCTTTAAGCGGCGGGCAGAAGCAGCGGGTGGGAATTGCCCGAGCGCTCGCCAACGCGCCTGAAATTTTGCTCTGTGATGAGGCCACCTCTTCATTGGATCCAAGAACGACGAATGAGATATTGGATCTCATCAGAAAATTGCAGCAGGATCTCTCTTTGACTGTGGTCTTGATCACTCACCAGATGGAGGTGGTAAAGGCGCTCTGCAATAAGGTCGCTGTCCTCGAACGGGGCGAGGTGGTCGAAGAGGGGATGCTCTCAGAGGTCTTTAGCGAACCGAAACATCCGCTCACCAAACAATTTTTGCAAAAGGCGGTACACGAAGTTCCGCAGTATCTGCTGACTGGCAAAGGAAAAGTGCTCCACCTCCACTTTAAGGGAGGAAAAGCTGAGAAACCGGTCATCACCCAAATGGTCAAAAAATTTCAGGTCGATGCCAATATTTTACTCGGCTGGATCGATTCGCTGCAGTCGGTCACGATCGGCAATCTGATCATCGAACTCACTGGAGAGGCCCTAGATGAGGCGATTGAATTTCTCCGCTCCCAAGGGATCAAAGTAGAGGAGATACAATGTTAAATCTGCTCTTTGGAGCCACCGTTGAAACACTCTACATGGTTTTTACAGCGGCTTTTTTTGCGCTCCTGATCGGTCTTCCGCTGGGGATCATTTTATATATCACAGAAAAAAAACGGCCAACGGTCTATAGGATCCTCGGCACGATCGTCAATATCGGCAGATCATTCCCCTTTGCGATTTTGCTCATCGCCCTGATTCCATTTACCCGCTGGGTTGTCGGCACGAGTCTCGGCACAACCGCCTCTATCGTCCCTCTTGCCATTGCTGCCGCTCCCTATATTGCCCGCGTCGTCGAATCGATTCTACAAGGAATCGGGATCAGTCTCATTGAGGCAGCCACTGTGATGGGATCGACACCTTGGCAGATCATTGTCAAAGTGCTCCTGCCGGAAAGTATGCCCGCGCTGATTCGAGGCTACACCGTCGCCATAGTTAATCTGGTCGGCTACACCGCGATGGCAGGACTAGTCGGTGGGGGCGGCCTCGGCGCGGTTGCGATTCAATATGGCTATCAGCGCTTTGATGGCTTCATCATGTTTTGGACGGTGGTCTTGCTGATCGTCATCGTTCAGCTGATCCAATGGGGCGGCAACACCTGGGCGAATGCCCTTCTAAAAAAACGGGGACTATTATGAAAAAATGGATTTTATTTTTGATGCTGATCTGCGTTTTCGGATGCAGTAAAAAAGAGGATAAGAATACGCTGAAAATCGCTGCGACAGCGGTGCCTCACGCGGAAATGCTCAATTTCATTAAGCCCGATCTCGAGCAGCAAGGGATCAAGCTCAAGATCAGCGTCGTCGATGATTACAATATCCCCAATCGTCTCCTTTCAGAAAAAGAGGTCGACGCCAATTTCTTCCAGCATGTGCCCTTCATGGAAAATCAGATTAAAAATTTTGGATATAAAATCCAGTGCTTTGCTCGTATCCACCTCGAGCCGATGGCCCTCTACTCGCGCAAATACAAATCCTTAGAGGAATTGCCAGATGGGGCGATCATTTCGGTCCCCAACGATCCGACCAATGAATACCGAGCCCTCTCCATTTTGGTCAGTAAAGGGCTGATTACTCTTCGCCCAGGGGCAAATCTCAATTCCACTGTGGCAGACATTCAGAGCAATCCGAAGAAATTGAAATTTCGAGAGATTGACGCAGCTCTTATTCCACGCACCTTAAGCGATGTCGATGTTGCCGCGATCAACACCAACTGGGCATTGCAAGCAGGGTTGAACCCAACGAAAGATGCGCTGGCAATCGAGAGCGAGGATTCCCCCTATGCCAACATCGTCGCCATCCGTACGGGAGAGGGCAGTGATCCCCGCCTAGAGGCATTGAAAAAGGCGATGCTCTCAGACAAAATGAGAGCATTCATCCTCGAGAAATACAAAGGGACGATCATTCCTATTTTGAAGGAGTGCCATTGAGAATTTCTACTTTGCGAGTTTCTGCTAACGAGATTTGATTAACGCAATGGTCCTTCAGCACAATGAGCGATTGGAGCGTATTGCTCAAGAAGCAAATAGGTGCGCATCCGGCGATGATCAACATGGTGCCGATTTCAGCAAGACCCCACATCCCCGAGGGTGCAACAATCGAAAAGACTCCAGCGCCGACGAAGAATAGACTTGTTGACGAAATGACGATTAAGGCAACCGCCAGCGCTTTCACAACGGTGATCATCAGTTGGCTGTCTGCTACAATGTCATCGCAAATCGACGCTTTATCGACTCTTGCGAGATCGTACTCTGGCATAGCCTCTATTGTTCCTGCCTTACGGTATTCTGCAATCTGTGACATCTTGTTCTCCTGATCAAGTTTTCAAAAAAGTTTATAGCTTTTCCGATTTTAAGAAAACTGTTGCTGAAAAATCGGTGGAAATTGAACAATGTTCACTTATGACAAAAGAGAAGCTGAAAACAAAGGTGTTCAACTCGGCGTGGAAGATCGTCGAAGAGGAAGGGATGACCAGACTCAATGTACGCACTATTGCCAAACTGAGCGAGTGCTCTTTGGGCTCGATCTACAACTGCTTTGAGAACTTCGAGTCGCTCCAGCTACACATCAACGCGGCGGTCCTCATGGATCTTTTCTCCACATTGCGGCAAGTGATCGACAGAGGGATTAAGCAGAAGAAAAAATTGCCGGAAATTTTCCGCGAGCTGGGAATTGCCTACATCGAATTTGCCAATCAAAAGAAATTTCTCTGGAAGGCTCTATTTGAACATTTCCCTGTTGAACCGCTTCCAGAGTGGTATCGGAAGCAGGCCCAAGAGGGGATCTACCAGATTGCCGCTCAGCTAGCGAAGCATTTTAAAATCCCCGAAAGCGAGATGAAGTCGAAAGTGGGCTTCTTCTGGGCTTCTATTCACGGGATGGGGGCCATTCTCCTCAATCGGAAAATGGAGATGGTCTCAGATCTATTCAAGGAGAGCAACCTCGACACCTATATCGACTATTGCCTGGAAGGCCTATTTCCTAAGTAAATTTTTTTAAACAAAAATGAACATTGTTCATTTTTTAACTAATAAGGAGACCAACATGAAAAAGATCATCGCGTTCATCACTCTAACCACAGCTGCGTTTGCAGGAGAAGTCGCCTACGAACCGACGCTCCACTATTCCTACAATTATGGCTCGGTCGGGCTTGGCCCCCTGCCGATACCTGCCCCCACATTTGGACTTGGGCGGCGCATCATGACAGGCGATCGATTCGCTGTCGATGTTGGCGCCGAAGTGGCGACTCTAGTCCGTATCAATGCGGTGAAAGGCTATGTCAATGGGCTCATGTACATCAATCAAAAGCCCAGATCGCAGTACTACATGGGTCTGGGAGGATCTGTCGGCGGCATCTTTGGCCCCAGCAAGTTTTGCCTTGAAGGTTATGCCGCGCCGAACTTGATTTTTGGAAAGGAGTTTTGCACCTGCAAAGGATCAAAACAATTCTTTCAGGTCGAGGTGAAATATCCGATC
Organism: uncultured Verrucomicrobiae bacterium; assembly: GCA_963806855.1. Lineage (GTDB taxonomy): Bacteria > Chlamydiota > Chlamydiia > Chlamydiales > Rhabdochlamydiaceae > Sacchariniichlamydia. The sequence continues at coordinate 251,575 of CAWDYW010000001.1, forward strand.
TATCTGATGAAAGAGGCCACCTTCATCAACTGGGGCCTCATTAATCTCAAATATGGATTTGCTTTTTAAGCATTAGCCAAATAAGGGAGGCGAGCGTTTACCGCGTCTTTTTGAGCGTAAAGATGTTGGGCGTGGTTCCAGTGGAGCTTGCCCTGATCGATAAACTGGGTAGCATATTTCTTAAAGATGACGTAGCCGAACAGTGAGCCGACTGTTAATCCGGCGAGGGTGGTGGCGAGTGCGTAGAGGGGTGGGACGACGGCAAGTGGGAAGGTGAAAATGCCGACCACAAAGGCCGCGACTTTAAAGGCAACGATTGCTGCTGTGGCGACAAGCAGTGTCACAGCTCCAGCGATCAGATAGTGGGCGATCGATTTGAGGACTTCTATACGGGCATCGTAGCTAACTTGAGCGATCGCTTCTTTGGCGACTTGCTGATCTGTAACCTGATCTAAGTTAACAGAATAGAATTGGGTCTGTGGATCAACTGTATATAAATTATTTCTAATTTCACCTGACATTATTATAACTCCTTTTATTAATGTATATTATAATAGGTTATTGCGTAATTAGCAATTACAAAGACTTTTTTACCAAAGAGAGCTTTGTTTGAGGATGTCAATAATTTTTTGAGGATCTTCGATCTCGCGATTGACGGCGATCCGCATCCCCTCTTCGAGGAGGTCGCCCATTTTTTCCCCGGGGGGGATGCCGATGGCGATGAGATGTTCGGCGCGTAGATAGGGATTTTTTGAACGGATCCGTTCGATAGGTTTGGCGAGGGCTTGTTGGCGCAGCTCTTGCTCCTTCGTAAAGGCGGCAGGATTGCTCTGTTTGACGGCCAGCATGGAGAGGCCGATCTCACTATAGGGGTCGGCGTAGAACTCTGCCCATTCGATTTTCTCCAGCTTTTCGAGCCACTCTTTTGGCATGTTATAGAGGGCTTGGGCATGGTGGTAGAATTTGGCGAAGGCGGTCTCTTTGTTGGAGAGTTTGAGGTAGCCTGCGAGCTCAAATATTTGGACGAGGTCGTAGGTTGGGAAGAGCTCTAGAAGTTCGGCGAAGGTGGGGGAGCCTTTGGGAAATTTTTCGATGTACTGGACGCGTCGTTTGATTTCATGGAGAGAAATGTCCTTTAGAGCGGGGAAAATCACCGGGAGTAGGCCGAGGTCATGCAGCATGATGAGGCCGGTATCGAAGTGGGCGAATTGGGACATCTTTTTGAACTCTTGCCAGACTCGCTCCATGGCGACGGCGGGGAGGAGGTCGTTTGCGTGGGCGCGGATGGCGTTTAAGGTGCTTTGGTCGATGGGGAAGTTAAAGCGGGTCGAGTAGCGGACGGCGCGCATCATTCGGAGACGATCTTCGAAGAACCGCTCGTGGGGGTTGCCGATCGCGCGGATTTCTTTTCTTTGGATGTCTTTTGCTCCGCCAATGAAGTCGTATAGCTTTTCGGCTATTGGATCGTAGAACATGCCGTTGATGGTGAAATCGCGCCGATTCGCATCTTCTTCGGGAGTCGCTGGATCGACGCCGGTGGGACGTCTGCCGTCGACGTAGCCTCGATCTTTGCGGAAGGTGGCCACTTCAAATTGATCGCCATTGTGCAGGACGATCACGATGCCAAAGGCGACGCCAACGGGGATGGTTTTAGGGAAGAGGCGCTGGACTTCGGTGACCGATGCATCGGTGGCGATATCGATGTCATCGGAAGGGTGTTTCATCAGGAAATCGCGAACCCAGCCGCCGGCAATGTAGGCGATGTAGCCGGCCTCTTGCAGCTGTTTGACGACATATGTGGCGGATTTTAGTGTCATAAGTTCATATTAGCTGTTTGGCGGAAAATCTGCCACTCGAGTAATCTGAATGTTATGTCATGCACGATTCATCTTTTATCTGACGAGACGATTAACCAAATTGCCGCCGGCGAGGTCATTGAAAATCCTGCTTCGGTGATCAAGGAATTAATCGAAAATAGTCTCGATGCTGGGGCGACGAAGATTGCTGTCGACATCGCGGGCGGCGGGCTCAAGTTGATTCGGGTGAGCGATGATGGGAAGGGGATGAACCGCGAAGATGCTCACTTGAGCATTGTTCGGCATGCCACTTCGAAGATCATCCATGCACACGATCTTTTTCACATTGCAACGATGGGATTTAGGGGGGAAGCGCTCGCTTCGGTGGCTTCGATTTCGAAAATGACGTTGGTGACGGCTCAGGAAGGACGGGTCGGGACGGAGCTCGAGATTGAAAAGGGGCAGGTGATCAAGGAGTCTTCCCTAGCGCGAAATCGGGGGACGACGATCGAGGTGCGGTCGCTATTTTACAATGTGCCAGCACGGAAAAAATTTCAGAAGTCGTCTGCCGCCATTTCTGCTGAGATTTTTCGGGTGATGACGGTGATGAGCTTGGGCCATCCCGATGTGCAGTTTGAACTCACTTCCAATGGGCGTAAGGTGCTGAAGACTCTGGCGCAGGGAGTGAAAGAGCGGGCGAAGGAGCTGCTTGGCGAGGAATTTGTCGCGGGGAGCCATTTGCTTAAATTTCAAGAGGGGCCTCTCTCTTTCTCTGGACTCATCGGCGCGCCGACTAATACGCGCGCGAATAAGATGGGGCAATACTTGTATTTGAATAGGAGGGCGGTTGTCTGCTGCCAAATTAGCGAGGCGGTGCGGGAGGGCTATGGGACGAGGATCGATGAGCGGCGCCATCCCATCTTTTTACTCAATCTCGATGTCCCCTGCGATCTAGTCGATGTCAATGTCCATCCGCAAAAACTGAGTGTCAGGCTCAGAAAGGAAGAATTGTTTCGAAATAAAGTGAGTGAGGCGATCACGTTGGCGCTGTCTAAGACAGCTGCTCCTCGGCCGCTCCCTTCGTTTCAGCCGATCGAGATCCGCTATGAGGCGCCCCTTTTTCGGGAAGAGCCGCCGGAGATGGAGCAGGGGCTTTTGCTCGAGGAGAAATCCTTTGTTGAAGTGCTGGGAAAAGTGGGGCGATTTATCTGTTTGCGCGAAGGGGAAAAATGGGTTTTTCTCGACTATGAAGCCGCTCGCTTTCGGGTGATCTTTGAGAACTTGGTCCAGAAGGAGGAGGCAAAGGTTGAAAAACAGCTTCTGCTGGTCCCGTTTACGATCGATTTGACATCGGTCGAAGCGACGATGGTGCTCACCCATCTCGACGCAATTGAAAAGCTCGGATTTGAATTGCGCTCGATTGGGAAAAGCTCCTTTATGGTCGAGGCGCTCCCTCCGTTTGTCGATGAGAAGGATGTGAAGCAGGTGATTGCCGAAATGGCTCTTCACTTGCAAGAATTCATCGGGAAACATCATTATGCAGAGGAAAGGCAGAAAAAGTTAGCAGAGTGCGCAGCCCGTTTTGCCAGGCGAAAGGCGCATGTTTCAGATGAAGAGGCGAGGCAGCTCTATGAGCGGCTGCAGGCATGTGCAAGCCCTCTTCATTGTCCAAAAGGCAATTCAACAATGGTGCAATTAGATCATGACGCAATTGAATATCTTTTTAGAACGGATCAAAAAATTACAAAAAGCCATTAAAGCTGAAGGGCTAGATGGATGTCTTGTCGATCAATCGGTCGACTTGCTCTATTTAACCGGACTGCAGCTGTCTCTTGGCGCTCTCTTTGTGCTGCAGCGCAAATGCGCGCTCTTTGTCGACGGAAGATATTTCGAAGTGGCAAGCAAGATGAGTCCTGTCCCAGTTGAAAAATTGAGCGACGAGAATAAACTCTCCTTTTTGAAAGGGGTAAAGACTCTTGCGTTTGATGGGGATCATGTCTCCTACAACCAGTTTCTGAAGTTGAAGAATTTGAAGGTGAAATTAAGTTCCAAGCCAGAATTGCTCCGCGACCTGCGACTCATCAAGGATGTCGGAGAAATCGGCAAAATGAAGAAAAGCGCCGAATTTGGTTACATGGCCTATCTGATGCTCAAGGGGCTGCTCAAGCCGGGCGTCACCGAAATTGAACTGGCAAGAGAATTGGAAATCTATTGTCTCAAGAATGGGGCAGAGAAGATGTCGTTTGAGCCCATTATCGCGTTTGGAAAAAATAGCTCGCTGCCCCACCACCGGTCTGGCAACACCAAATTGAAAGCAAATGACATCGCTCTGTTTGATTTGGGCGTAGTGGTCGACAAGTACTGTTCCGATATGACCCGTGTCGTATTTGTCGGGAAGCCCGATCCGCAGTTAAAGCGGCTTTACGATATCAATTTTGAGGCTCAAAGAGCTGCTTTGGCTGTCTGCAAGCCTGGAGTCAAATTGAAAGAGCTCGACCTGGCTGCACGAAAAGTGATGGCCAAAGCGGGTGTCGAGGAATACTTTGTTCACAATCTTGGCCATGGTATCGGGCTGCAGGTGCACGAATTTCCCCGCATCAACAAAGATGGGATCAACAAGGATGTCGTGCTGGAGCCGGGGATGGCGATCACGATTGAACCGGGGCTCTATTTGCCTGGAAAAGGGGGTGTTCGCTATGAGGATACCATCATCATCACCCCGCGAGGGTATACGAACCTTTATCCTGAAAAAGAATGAGATTAAGAACACGATTATTCCTCTGGGTAGGACTCATTTTCCTTGTTGCCTTTGGGATCTCCCAGTTCTTTGAGCTTTATTCGACAGATAAACATCTTAAGAAGGCGGAAGCGTCCTTGCAAGAGCAGATTCTCTCTGTCAACGAGCAGAAGCGGCAGAGGATAGAAGAGTTTTTACATGTCTCAATGAGTGAAGATCAGGCGCAAATCGACTCGCTGCTGCTCCAGATTGCCCGCGATCCCCATTTTGGAGCGACCCTCTTTTTAGATCCGACAAACCTCAAATTGGTGGCCCCTTACCATGCCGCCTTCATTTTCAAGAATGACCAGTGGGCCGACTTGATCCAAACGACCAAGGATAAACAACTTACCTCACTGCTCATCCCCATTGCCTATCCCATGGACGTCGCCCATCAAGTGCCGATTGATGAGGAAATTTCGTGGGTCGTTTTTGATCAAGATCGGGAGTTGCAGCATCCCTATATCGGTGTTAATCTGCCCATCAATCCCAATCACAAGAAAAGCCTCTCGACTCTGATCGATGAGGAGGTTGAGGTAGATTGGACGCTGACGATCCTCTTTAATCCTGATGCCCTTGTCCATTTTGTTCCAAGAGGAGAGCTCAATCCCGAACAAGGGATCGATGGGGCAATTTTGATGCAGAGGATCCAACATGCTATTGAATATCTCAAAACGGCAAACTTCAAGATCCCCGACAGGCAGCAACTTTTTGCAAGCCAGCCGCTTGAGCCGGGAATCAAATGTGTCGAATGGAGAGGAGAGATCATCGATGCGCGCGTCATTCAGCTGATGCAGCGGGCCGATCAAGCGATCCTCCTTTCGATTCTCACCAGTATGTTTCCTGGCGGGGAGTTTGGCACTGATCTATTTGCAGTGGGAGCGCCCAAGGGAATTGCCCGCTTTACACCCAATAACACCGCAGGTCATGCAATCTTGACGACTCAGGCCTTTTTTCAAAAGAAGGCCTTCAATGATATCGCCTATTTCGACAAGCACCCTGGATCAGAGGAGTGTAAGCGAATGGGGACATCGATTGCGGTGATCGCTCCAGAAAATATGGATCGGGTCTTCATCGGCAATGCCATTATGCTGCAAGACAAAAATGGAAGTGGCTATTTGACGATCGGGATCGACATGGAGCAGATCTGCCAAGATTTGGTCCTTTCGTCGCATATGGGCGCCTTTTTGGTCCATGGGGGAAAGGTGATCAATGTTTACTCTCCGGATGGGAAAAAGTCTCCTAAGGAGACCGCGCCGTTTGATCCGAAAATGTTGCAGTCGACAAGCGGCGTCGTCAATTACCAAGGAACCGGCTATTTTTACCAGAAGATGACCCCCTTTAAGGGCATTGATCTGCACTTTATCGTCTTCGAATTAGAGAAAGAGGCCTTTGCTCTAGTGCACACGATTGAACAGGGAAGCCGAGAGCTGATCTCGCAAGTCTCGTTCGACATGCGGGTCATCGGGTTGATTGCCCTGGTTGCAGTGCTACTCCTTCTCCACAATATCGCCAGAAGGATCTCCCGCCCGATTACAGCCCTTGCAAAAGTGACAAAACAGGTAGCTGCAGGAGAGTTAGAAGACATCGAGATCCCCCCTCCTCCCGATGGAAGAAACGACGAAGTGAGCGCGCTGTGCACCTCATTCGAGCAGATGGTCGTCGGACTACGCGAAAAAGAGAAGGTGAAAGGGGTGCTCAACAAAGTGGTCTCGGCCGAGATTGCACAGGAGATTTTGAAAGGGGGGATCCATCTTGGCGGCGAAGAGCGGAAAGTGACGGTCTTCTTTGCCGACATTCGGAGCTTCACTAAGCTATCTGCCATGCGCGAGCCCACCCGCGTGATTGAAATGCTCAACACCTGCATGACCAAAGTTTCCCATGTCATCGATGATTTTGGCGGGGTGATTGACAAGTATGTGGGAGACGAGGTGATGGCCCTTTTTGGTGCTCCAATCGAAAAAGAAGATAGCGCCCTGAAATCGATTCAATGCGCCCTCAAGATCGTCGAAACGCTTAAAGAATGGAACCAGGAGCGGAAAGCAGAGGATAAGGTGCCTATCGAGATGGGAATCGGGATCCACACGGGAATGATGATCGTTGGCAACATGGGAGCAGAAAATCGGCTCAATTACACTGTCATCGGCAGCAATGTCAATTTCGCCGCTCGTCTTTGTTCAGCGGCTCGGGGGCTTGAAATCCTCATTTCGAAAGAAACCCTAGCTGAGCCCCATGTGAGCGAAAACATCGAAGTCGAAGCTCTTGAACCGATGGAGTTGAAAGGATTTGAAGGGACCTTTATCCTTTATAGGGTATTAGGAATGAGGGTTAAAAATGTTTAGCGGACTGAGCTTTAGAAAGAAGATCATTCTCAGCCAAATCATCTCCTTTATCGTTTTTTTCGCTATTCTGCTGCCTCTAATCGAGAAATTTGCCGCCCTACTCGTTCGCGATTCTCTCATTGAGAGCACCAGCGATCTCAAAGGCCGCCTCCAAAAAGCGGGGACTGAAGAAGAGCTGATCCAATCGCTCAAGCGGCAGGAGTATTATTCCTTCTTCCGGATGAGCCTGATCAACGACAAAGGGCTCGTCATCTATGACACCCACATGGGACGACTACTTGGACCCGAATTTCACCCCTACTACCATGTCGAGCACAACGAGGTTAAAGAGGCTCTCGAGAAGGGGGTGGGTTACGTCATTTCCAAGTCAGATACATTTGGGGGCAAGTTTGCCTATGTGGCCGAAACGTTCCAATTCCAGGGGAAAACCTACATACTGAGGACCGCCTTCCCGTACGAAGAGGTGCTCGACTTAACAGGTCACTTTAAAGTTGGGGTATTAATCTATTCCTTCATCCTCCTCCTCTTCTTCAACGTCTTGATCTGGATGATCATTAGCCGCTTCACTCAGCCGATCCGCTCGATCATCAGCGCTATCACCCCCTACCAACAAGGAGAGCAGGCCGAGCTGCCCGAAATCTCCCTTCCCAAGACCACCGGTCCAAAGGACGAATTCCAAAGACTCGCCAGCGCTTTCAACTCCCTCTCTGCCCGGATCCAAAAACAGATTGACGACCTCCGTTCAGAGCGCAATGAAAAAGAGGCGATCCTCGAGTCTCTCGGCGAAGGGGTCATCGCCGTCAACGAGAAGATGGAGGTGCTCTACATCAACTTCATCGCCTGCAAGATGCTCGGACTCAGCCGGCGCAACGTCCTCGGCAAACCGCTAAAGGGTGATGGGGAAAAAATCCACCATGACCTGCTCCAAAAATGCCAAACCCTCCTCACCCGCAGCCAGCAACAGAGCAGTACCTTGAGCGATTCTCTCGTCTTTGGCAAAGAGCGCAAGACCTACATCGACCTTGTCGCAGCACCCAAAGCACATGGCATGGGGGCGATCATCGTCATACAAGACAAAACGAGCCACTACCGGGTCCTTGAGATGGGTAAAGACTTCGTAGCCAATGCCTCCCACGAGCTCCGCACCCCCATCACCATCATCAAAGGCTATGCCGAGACCCTCCACGATATGCCTGAGCTCAAGGCCAATCAAGTCGCCGAAATCACCGAAAAGATCGGCCGCAGCTGCATCAGAATGGAGAATCTAGTCAATAATCTCCTCCGACTTGCCAATATTGAAAATATGACTGACAACCAATTCCTCGACTGCAACTTGATTCCCATCATCGAGAACAGCGTCCATATGCTGAAATCGGTCTACCCAGGTGCCCAAGTGGAATTTAAAAAGAGCATCGATGAAGTGCAGCTCAAAGCCGATAGCGGGTTTTTGGAGCTCGCTTTCACAAATATTCTCGAGAATGCGGCCAAGTACTCCGACCCACCCGCCAAAATTCAAATTACCGTCAATGTAGAAGAGGAAGAAGCTGTAATAGAGATTAGTGATCAGGGGCGAGGGATCCCGGCGGACGATCTTCCCTACATTTTCGAGCGGTTTTATCGAGTAGACAAAACCCATTCGCGCCGATTAGGTGGAGCAGGCCTTGGCCTCTCCATCGTCAAGACCATCATCTCAAAGCACGATGGAACGATCACAGCCGTCTCAGAACTAGGCAAGGGCACGACATTTAGAATTGTGCTTCCGCTGCATCACCATAATCGCTTCTAATATAGTTAGGCCTGTTTCAACGCAAAGACGCAAAGTTCGCAAAGACGCAAAAAAAAATAAAAATTTTCCTGCGTCTTTGCGCCTTTGCGTCTTTGCGTTGAAACAGATTTAACTAGTGGTCTAATTAAGGTTGACATCCATCCAGTTCTCTCCCTGTATTTTTATCCCTTTCAATGTCAATATCAACATTCGGAAGAGGGGCTTCCTGAAAAAACTCTAACAAAGTGTTTTCAAATTCACTTGTAGAAAAAGCTCTATCCACATGGCTGTTCTTCTTATTTTTGGACATACGTACCTATTTTACAAATTGATTCTCATCTGCATCTTTGTTTTCTCATCCTGGACAATCTCCTGAGAGGTCTTGTCAACTGCGTTGCTGAACTGGAGCAATGGTTCGAAGTCGCTCAGGTTCTGCTGGATTTTTTTGAGAAATGCATCTAATTCTGTTTTGCTTAAGTGCTTCGTCTTGTGATCGATTTCCCACTTGCGCTGCTCCTCAATGAGGATTTGCTCACATATTTTCTCGCCGAAGACTGCAGAAAGAACTGGACGGTATGCTGTATAAAAGTTGATTGGCTTGGTCGGTTTCCCTTCCAGGCTCAAGAAATCTCCCAGAGCGGGATATCCTTTATCCTTCCCTAACTCATAATATTGGGTCCCTTTGATCAACTTGTAGAAAAGAGCGTTGCTTCCGCTGGAAATCTTCGGCAAAAGCTCTTCAAAACTATTGACAGAAGGATGCAGCTTTAAGGTTGCAATCAGAGTGGCGAGCACCTCATGTTCCAAATTCGGGGTATAGATGCCGGTCCGCCCATAGATCTGTCTCAGTAGTGTTAGGACAACTTTTTCTAATTGTGGATTTCCTTGATCCGCAGCTAGTTTTTTTATGTTGATCTTCCGATTATTGTAGCTAGATCGTTTATCACGTGGGGATTTAAACTTTATATTCTCATTTTTTTCCGCTTCTGTTTTCTCGTCAGAATCATCCCCTTTCCCCTTTTGGTCTTTATAGATCTCATTTTGGATTTTACTAGCATAAGTTCGCTCAACGGCCAAGGCGCCAGTGTAGTGGAATTTCTCTTGGATCGCCGCGCGCACAGAATGGAGAAAGGTGTAGGAACCGATCGCAAAGAGGATGATAAAAGCTGAAACCAAAGGAAGGACGTTCATCAGTAAACCACCATCCTGTTGCCATGGGGGAGAACAAATTGAAATGTTTTGCCGCAGATCGCTATTTGGGCAATCGGTGGAAGAACCGTTTGCGACCAATCGCTCACCCATTTTTTGGAGACGGGATCGAAGAACTGGAGCGAGTAATCTTTTCCATTTTTGACAAAGATCTCTTTCCTCTCGGAGCCACCTTTAGATTGAATCACTAGGCAGAGCTCTTTTTCCTTGCTTAGGAAGAGAAAGCCCTCCAATTCTTGGCAAAACTTTGGGTCGGCATCGATGCCGTTGTTAAACATGAAGTGGAGCGCTTTGGGAGCGATGTCTCGATAGGGCTCTGTTGTGAAGAGCGCATCGGAATGGATCGCTTCGAAAATTTGTGTGAGCCGCACATTGAGCACATATTCCCAATGCTTCTCTTGGTGCATCTTGGAGAGTTTGGCATTGGTCTGCATCAGCTCACGAAAGCTCGAGAAGAGGGTGGTGAGCAAAATCGATGCGAGCGCAAGGCTGATCATCACTTCCAGTAGACTGAGAGGGCGCTTCATTTGACCCCCTTTTTCTGGGCGACGATATCGCTTGCAGCTATTAGAGCGGTCTCTTTCTTTTTCTGATCGATAAATTCCACTTCGAGATGAAGCAAAACCGTCTCGGTCTTATCTTCGCTGACTTTTGGCTTTGTCTTCTCAATAGACACTTTTTTTATGTAGCTCTTTGACCAGCCGCTGAAGGGCTCAACTTTTACCTCTTCGCCAATACACATCTCTATTTTTCCCCCCTCCTTGCCGAAAAGCTTGCTCTGGCTAATGTCCTTTTTATACAGCTGAATTTGGAGGTTGATCAATTCGCTTTGAGCCAGTTTTTCAAGCTCCATCTCATAGAGAAGATCGATCTCTTTGCGCATGTGTTCGAAAGGATAATGGAGGAAGGGAAAAATCGAAAGGCTCACCAAGGCGAAGGCGATTAAAATCTCGAAAAGGACAAAGTGGCGACGCTTCATTGACATTTTTTACAAATAAACATATCATAAAAAGCCTATTTCATTTACTTAAAAAGTATGGAAACAAGAGGCCGCGCCCTTTATAATCTTATTTTGATGAATTGGCAGGAGGATCCTACCCTTCCCGTTGAACAGTGGCAAGTCGAGGACTACCGTAGCCTTTCGACAAAAGAACTTTTCAAACGATTAAAGGGACTTGGGATTCCTCTGGATGAGGCCCGCTTCCACAGCTATGCTGAAGCGAGCGATTCTCCCGAAGAGTTGGCCGATGCCCTGGTCGTCGATGAGGAATTAGACCGTTTCGATGAGGCCTATCTCCTTGTATTTGAACTGTGGCGCCGCCTTCTGCCGGAGAAAGAATCACTTTCGATTTTTTGTGACCAGCTCGACTATCTGATCCACCTCTATGATCAAGATCAACTCGATAATGAAGAGACCTTGAACAATGCCCTCGCTGAATTTGAGCGGATCCTAGACGAAAATGTCGACCAGGGGGAAGATCCACAAACCCTGTTTCAAGAGATCGCTCTCTATTGTGCCCATGACATTCAGAGTTTCATTTACGACTATGCTTCTGACCAGATTGATCATGGTCGCGCGCTCTATGCCTCTGAGCTGATCGACGGATTTGCTCCCTACATCACCGAGGCCAACTGGTTTGATTTTTTGCAGATGAGACTGCTCGCTGCTGTCGATCCTGAAGAGGGAGAAGTGATGCTCGATCGGATTCTAGAGGACAATCCCGATTTTGAGCTGCTCCTTGAGATTGCCCGCTACCTAGTCAATCAAGGCGATGTCAGCCATTTCCTCAGAGTGGTCAAATTAGCGCGCAATCTTCTAGAAACAGAACAGGATTTTCAAGAATTACTCGCCATCACAAGTGAGTTCTACCGCCTTCTCGATCGAGAAGAGGAGTCCCAGAAAGTATTTGATATCCTGAAACAGCGGCAAGGGATTCCGCTCGAAAAAGAGATCGCCTCAAACGACAAGCACTTCAAAGAGTACTTCAAACTATTTGAGGACCTCGATCGGAGTGAAGCCTAAATAATCTGCCGATGCGAAGAGGTATTTGACCCCTCTAGCTGTCCCGAAAGGCAAGCTCTTCTCCCTGAGATTATGCAAGTGGCCAAAGACACAGATATCGATCTTAAAATCCTCTAAAATCGCCGACGCTCTACTTGGAAGCAAATCTTTTCCAATCGGCGGATAATGGGTGAGAGCAATGCGCACGCTAGCCTCGGGGTCCAACTGCTCCAAACTCAATTTCAGCCGCTCCAATTCTCTGACGAAAATCCGCTCCGCTTCTTCCTTCTTGGCTGCAATCTCCTCCGCGCTGAGTTTTTTGGCGCGGGGGTTTTCGACATATTCGGTCACATCCCCAAAGCCATATTCATTGGTATCCCAAAGGCGGGCGCCTCCGAAGGTGATCCCATTCCAGTTAAAGGCATTATTCTGAATGAAGTGGATGCTCGGAGGTAGAATCCCCCTCAATTTCGCTGCTGATGGCCACCAATAGTCGTGATTGCCCCTGATGATCAACTTATCGCCGGGCAGTCGATCGATCCAATCTAGGTCTTTGAGCGCTTCGTCGAGCTGCATTGCCCACGAGATATCGCCAGGGACCAGCACTAGGTCGCCCGGTTTGACCACCCTCTCCCAATTCTCCTTGATCCGCTCAGCGTAGTTGTGCCATGCGGTGCCAAAGACCTCCATGGTCTTAGCCGGCGCGCCAAATGCCAGGTGCAAATCTGATAAAGCCCATATGGTCATGGGTTCATGTTAACAGATCGAACGATTCAAAGCACAAAGTTGTCGGGGATTTCGGTGCCGGAAGTGACGACAATGATCCCATCGCGGATGAAGATGCCGTCGCCTTCGTATTTGTCGAGATTGTCTTTGTTGATCAATTGGACGTTATTACCGATGCGGCACTCTTCGTCGATGATCGCCTTGGAGATAACGCAATTTTCCCCAATCGAATAGTACTGGTTGGCCGGCATCACCTGATTGAGGAACGGGTGGTAGGTCCGGTTGCCGGCGATGATCGAATCGCGGATCACTGTCCCTTTTTTGATGAGACTCCGGACGCCGACGATGCTGTGCTCGATTGATTCAGCCTCAATGATCGACCCTTGGCCGATGAGCGAGCCTTTGATGCGGGTCCCCAGGATCATCGCATTGGGGACATGCTGGGGGGCGGCGTAGATCCGGTTGTCCTCGATGTAGGTATTGAGCCCTTTGCCTTCGGTCAGGAGCAAATTCGCTTGATAATAGGAGGCAACGGTTCCGATGTCTTCCCAGTAGCCTTCATAAAGGTAGGCGCAACATTTCGCACGATGGATGAATTTCGGGATCAGGTCGCGGCCAAAATCGTCGCCCCCTTGCTCGAGGATGTCGATGAGGGCTTGCCGTTTGAAAATGTAGATTCCCATCGAGGCAAGATACTGGGTTTTATCTGTCGTTTTGCCATTTTCCTTCAGAAAAGCACTTGAGAGCTCATACTGTTTTAAGATATTGGGATCTTGCGGTTTCTCATGGAATTCGGTGATCGTACTCATCGCATTGATCTTCAGCAGACCCATCCGCTTGGCTTCAGGTTCGAGGACAGGGAGGGCTGCAATCACCATGTCGGCATCTTTGCTGGTCGCGAAATTGAGCATCGCGATGAGATCCATGTTGTAAAGCTGGTCTCCCGAGAGGATTAAGAACCATTCGGCATTTGAGCGGAGGATGTAGTCGAGCGATTGCCGGATCGCATCGGCGGTTCCTTTGAACCACTCTTTCCCTTTGGCGGTCTCTTGGGGGGTGAGGAGCTCGAGCCCGCCTGTGCGGAACATATCGAGCTGGTAAGTGGTTAGGATATGCTGATGGAGCTCGGAAGCGAAGTATTGTGAGATGACGAAGATCTGGTTGATATTGGAGTTAAGCGAGTTAGAGAGGGGGACATCGATGAGACGGTAGCGGCCGCCGAAAGAAACGGCCGGTTTACAGCGGGTTGCGGTGAGGGGGTGAAGGCGGGTTCCCTGTCCTCCAGCTAAAATAATGGTGGCGACCTTCTTAAAAAAGTCATCCCCTTGTTTCTTGCTGATTAAATCTCTTGCATTCATCTTATACTTTACAATTAGCATGAATTACAATTAACTATCTAAGTATTTCTTATGTGATTAATTTTGAACGCCAAATCGACCAAGGAAATAGTCTCGAATGCCCGCTAAGGCCGCTCTAGACTTGCGGCGAAGATCGGGAGGGGTCTTTGGGGAGAGGGAGAGCTGGATGAGGCGCAAAAACTCGGGAATGTCGTTTTTTCGCCATCGTTTCTGGGTGTTGCGCCGATGAAAAAGGAGTCGATTCCGATAGTAATAATACTGCCAAGTAGGGCCCCGGTTTCCCTCAGGAAATGAAGCGGAAACTTTATGCCAAACACGGGCTTTGGGGACGTATAGGCATTTGTAGCCAGCTCTGCGGATGCGATAGCACCAATCGATCTCTTCCCAAATGAGAAAGTATTCAGGCGCAAGCAATCCTACTTTCTCGATCACTTCGGCCCGGACCGCCAAAGCGCAGCCGCAAATGTATTCGGTCTCTTTTTCTTCATTATATCCTTCAGTTGCGCCACAGCCTATGTGGTAGCAGCTGCCCGTTTTCTGATCGACGCCTCCCCCGGCATGCCAGATGGTGGCTGGCTCGTCGTAGAAATAGATCTTTGTTCCAAAGACGCCGGCGTTTGGGTGATTTTGGGCAGCTTTGGCTAGCTCTGAGAGAAGATGGGGGGAGACGATGGTGTCATTGTTGAGCAATAAGAGCAGCTTGCCGCCCCGTTTTAGACCTTCGCAGAGGCCCCGATTATTCCCTTCAGCATACCCGAGGTTTTCCCCATTTTCCAAAATATAGAGGTGCGGATATTGGGTTCTAATTTTTATAAGTGAATCATCGGTCGAGCCGTTGTCGACCAGGATGATTTCATAATTGGAGTAATCGATTTTGTCTAGCGAAGCAAGGCACTCGAGGGTGTCAGGAGCGTTGTTCCAATTCAGGACGATGACGACAATTTTAAACATTCACTTTTTCAAAGAGTTCTGCCGCATTATAGCTAGAGCGGATGAAGGGGCCGCAGTGCATGTACTTGACGCCAATTTTTAACCCATACTCTTCATATTTTTTGAAGGTGTCGGGATGGACAAATTCTTTGACGAGCAATTTTTTTCGATTCGCCTGCAAATATTGGCCAATGGTGATGATGGAGCAGCCAGCCCTATGGAGATCTTCAATGGTCTCTAACATCTCTTCCTGAGTCTCGCCGAGGCCTACCATGATGCCCGATTTGACGAAGAGCGATTTCCCTGACGCTTTGATGTAGCTGAGGATCTCAAGCGTCCGTTCGTAGGTCGCTTTGTGGCGTACGCGGGGACTGAGGCGGCGGACCGTTTCGATGTTGTAGTTGTAGATTTCGGGCGATTCATTTAGGACAAGGTCGATCGAGCTCAATTTCCCTTCAAAATCAGAGGTGAGCACTTCGATAGTGCAGCCGGGATTCACCTTGCGGGTTTCTTTTATAATCTCTGCAATATGCGCTGCACCCCCATCAGGCAAATCGTCGCGCGCGACCATGGTGATCACGACGTGTTTGAGGCCTAGTTCCTTGACGGAAAGGGCGATCCGATTTGGCTCATCTGGCTCGGGCCCTTTGGGGGTCTTTGAAAAATCGATATCGCAAAAGCCGCAGTTGCGCGAGCATTCTTTGCCAAGGGCTAAAAAGGTGGCGGTCTTTTTGGAGTAACACTCGAATCGGTTGGGGCACTTGGCCTCTTCGCAGACGGTATTGAGGCCATATTTCTTGAGGAGTTCGCCCGTTTTATAGAGCGCTCCTCCGGCCGGCAATTTTCTGTGTAGCCAGGAGGGGAAGCGGCCAAGATTCTCCTCCGGATTTGGAGGTAATACGTTTAGCTTATTCATCGCTTTCTTCTCGGGGGGAGATGAATGGGTGTATCGAGTGCCACCAACGCCGCTTCTAACCAGGCTTCGGCTACAGTGGGGTGGGCGTGGATCGTGTCGGCGACACATTCGGCGGTCAGTTCATTGTTGATTGCCAAAGTGATTTCCGCAATCAGGGTAGCCGCTTCGTGGCCGACCACTTGGGCGCCGAGAATTTGCCCGGTCTTTTTGTCGATGATCACTTCTGCAAACCCTTCTGTGTCGATGGTGGCAATCGATTTGCCGAGCGCTTGGAAGGGGAATTGACCAATCGATGCATCGTATCCAGCCTCTTTGGCTTGTTCGAGTGTCATGCCGACTGTCGCGATCTCGGGAGTGGTGAAAATCACAGCTGGGACTGCATTGTAGTGCATTTCCATTGGGCGGCCGATGATGTTGGATGCGGCGACGATCCCCTGATGGCTAGCGACGTGGGCGAGCATAACTTGCCCTGTCACGTCGCCGATCGCATAGATGCCGGGGACATTGGTCTGCATTTTGGAGTTGACGAGGACCGCTCCCCTATCGCTTAACTTTACGCCTGCTCTTTCAAGGCCGAGATTGCTCGAAATGACTTTTCGGCCGACCGAGACAAGGGCAAGATCAGCGTAGACAGGTTCTTGGCCGCGCAATTTGATGCTGACCCCATCGCCAGAGTACTCGATCCCTTCGACAAAGACATTCGTTTGGAGGTTGATCCCTTGCTTGGTGAATGCGTTTGTCATCACATTGGCGACCGCTTTTCCTTGGAGCGCCAAAATGGTCGGAAGGGCTTCGAGGATCGTCACTTTCACCCCGAACGCATTGTAGAGGGCGGCAAACTCACAACCGATGTAGCCGCCGCCGATGATCGCGAGCGATTTGGGGAGTTTGGTCAGCTCCAAAATCGAGGAGGAGTTGAGGATTCGCTTGTGGTCATAGGGGAAGGCGGGGATGTCGAGCGGCTCAGAACCAGTGGCGATGATGATGTTTTCCGATTCGAGCATCAGATTATTGGCGCCGCTGACCTTGATCTCAGTAGTTGATTGAAACTGAGCTGTTCCATTGATGATCGTGATTTTATTAGATTGCAGCAGCCCGCCGAGACTTTTGCGGATTTTTTCAACCACTTGATCTTTGCGGCTTTTCATTTTGGAAAAATCAAATGAGACAGAGCCGGTCGTGATGCCGTAGTCTTGTGCCATTTTGATTTTTTCCATGATGGTTGCATTGGCAAGGAGAGTCTTGGTTGGAATGCACCCAACATTCAGACAGCTGCCACCTAGAAAGTTCTTTTCGACAAGGGCGACACTTCTTCCATTTTGTGCGGCTTTAATTGCTGCAACATAGCCGCCCGGCCCGGCCCCAATCACAATAACGTCAAATTTTTTCTTTTCCATTACATACCTCGTGATACTAGTTAGTGTACATTGAGTGAAAAAATAGTGAAAGTTTTATCCCGCTTGTGCCAAGATAAGGGCATGAAAACGACAGATAAAGAGAAGATGTGTATGAGCTGCGAAGGGAGAATCCCCCTTAACGCAGACAAATGTTCCTTTTGTGGCGCAGAGCAAAAGAGTTCCTATCGAACCCCGATTTTTCAAAATCAATCTTTAGAAGACAGCCTCGCCTCGCTTTATACTCCGCCCTACCAAGGCAAACGGCCTCAATTCACAAAACCCACTGAAGAACCCATGCAGATTTACAAAGAAGTGACGGAAAAACCGGAGATGGATCCCATTTTAGGCACCCTGCCTCAGGAAGAAGAGGTGCCTGCGAAAAGTAGCCTATGGACTACCGTCTTGCTCTTTGCCGGGGCCAATTTTCTTTTCTTGGGACTGATGCAACTCTTCTTTTCTAAGAACGGGATCTTACGCCTAGAGTGGGATGCCCATTACTGGTTCCTCTATTGCCTCGTTGCAGCGCCCTGCCTATTTTTTGGATACAAAAAGTTCAAAGAACTGTAATAGGTTTTGCTAACTAAGCCCGAATGCGACCTTTATTGCATCTTCCACTAATTTCATAACGTCTTCATCTACACTAGTCAGCTTTTTCCCAAGGCGAGATTTATCAACGGTTCTACATTGATTAAGCATGATCTTGGACGCCGTTCCATTTACATCCACTTTTGCTTCAAAGGAAAAGATTCTTTTGATTTTACTTGTGATGGGGGCTATTATGACTATTCCAGAAGCTGCATTACTGGAATCGTTAGAAACTATTAAAGCGGGTCTAGTTTTTTTAGTTTCTGATCCCACAGCCGGATCGAGATTAACCCAATAGATCTCCCCTCGTTTTGGGAAGTTATTGTTTTTACCACTCATCTAAATCGCTACCCAATCCATCGCCAACAGTACTTTCCCAGTCGGCAATTGCTTCTCTCTGACCTTCATCTTCATTTGCTGCAAGGTATTCTTTTTTGAGCTCTTCCTTTTTATATTCCAATTCCTTACGAATAGCATCGCTCACAAACTGACTCATCTCGCGTCTTCTGACATATACATGCAGATCCTTCGAGACATCTGCAGGTAGGGAGAAGGTTTGGTTGATCCTCTTTGATTCTTGCTTTCTCATACTTTTATTGTACCATACGAATTATTAACTATGCAATATTAATTAATAATATTTATAGAAAAAAATACAAACGCTTCATAGTAAACGACTTGCGTAAAACAAGGGATATATTTTATTTCACTTTAATGGCAAGAAGGGACTGGCTGCGCTTTGAGGCGACTAGTTGTATTGAAGCCATTATACAGAGCACTCCGCCCAATACAAGAGCTGGTGTCGAGCCGAAAGAGGTGCAGAGCAGTGTGCCGCAGAAGGGGACAAATAGCCCTCGTAATCCCACAGTGACCACATTGACAGAACTATACACGGAGCTATCCTCTTGCCGTGCGAAGAGAGGGCCAGAGAGGTGCCAAGAGAGCTCGCTTCCCGCTTGCATCACGCCGTAGATCAGATAGGCGATATAGATCCAACTGATTTGGAACTTAGCGCAGAGCAGCAGGACGGGGAAAAGGGCTGCTAAGACG
This sequence comes from uncultured Verrucomicrobiae bacterium, assembly GCA_963806855.1. Taxonomy (GTDB): domain Bacteria; phylum Chlamydiota; class Chlamydiia; order Chlamydiales; family Rhabdochlamydiaceae; genus Sacchariniichlamydia. The sequence goes on from CAWDYW010000001.1 coordinate 270,427, forward strand.
GTCACCAGAGCGCTGAAATGATAGATGTTGAGCCGATCCATCCATCGGGCCCAAATATTGCTTGTGAGTGCAAATCCAATCCCTTTGCAGGCTGCAATCGCAGCTGCCAAAGCTGTGTACGAGAGGGCCAATTCTTTCATGAAAAATTCAGGCAGGGCCGGCTGCATCAGCATCAGGCCGCTGCCACCGAGCATAAATCCAATTTGATAGTGAGTAAAGTCAGGGCGCGTTTTGAGCAATTGCCAACTATTTTTCCATGGACGCAATAGAGCTGCTTTCATGTCGAAGGGGATCTTTTCTAGAGGAGCTTTTGTCGTCGGGATCAGGAGTAGAAAGAGGGTGGCGATGAAACTGAGAAGAGCCGTCATTGGAAAAATGATCCGCCATATACCAGGCTCTATATCCATCCATCTGCCAAATAAGATTGGCAAAAGAGCCGCTCCCCCATTGGAGAGGATCGAGCCATAGGAGAAGGTTCGGTGCCGCTTGCCCTCGGGTAAATTTCGTTTGAGGATCTCCATCCAGGCCGGGATGATCCCCCGCTTCAGCATTAAAAAGATGCCCCCTGCCGCTACGACAAACCAGGGGTTATCGATAAAGGGGAAAAAGAAAAACGGAAGGTGGCCGAGGAGTGTCGCGATGATGATATTCGAGCGGAGCCGATCGGGGCGATTGTGGACGAGGGCGCTCCAGTAGGGGGAGAAAAGAGAGAGGACCGGTTTGAGGGCGATCAGGCAGGTGATCTGGAGATAGGTGGCCTTGAGATCTTTGCTCAGGATAAAGAGCAGAAGCGCATACATGCCCCAAAAGGGTGCTTTTAGGAGGCTTGTCCAAATGAAGGCATGTATAGTTCTCTTATCATTACGCATCTAAATCTAGCTTAGAGAGATCGATCATAGGAGACATTGGCTTTTGCTCCATTTTGATTTGATCTGTCTTCTTTTTTGCACGAGGAAGATCGATCGTCTGCGTAGGTGGCTGCTGCTCGGGCATTCTCATTTCAAATTTGAACAGAGCATGGGCAATTTCCACTTTGATCTCTTTGCTCAATTGATCGAACAGGGCAAACGCCTCGTGTTTGAATTCGAGAAGGGGATCTTTTTGACCAATCGATCGGACGTTCACTTCAACTCGCAAATGGTCGATGTGAAGCAGGTGCTCCTGCCATCTAGCATCGATTGTGCGGATGAGTAGATTGCGGATCACTTCGCCGATAATCCCTTCTGCGTCGACTTCATTCTTCGAGTGAGGATTTAGCGTCCGATGCATTGCTTGAATCGCCTTTTTCTGGTGTTCAACTTTAAGTTTAAAGGCCTCTAGCACCTTATCAGAAGCGCGTTTTTCCACTTGTTCAGCGGCTAGACGGTCGTTTTCAAATTCCTTTGCCTCGAAGGTAATCGGGAAGTGGGTAGAGAGCTGCCGTCTGTACCCTTCAGGATCCCAGGTGTTGCGGCTAGTGAAGAACTCGCTCGACATATCCATACAGACATGTTCGAGGATCTCTTCGGCAATCGGCACTGTATTTTTCGTGTGGATCACTTCATTGCGGAAGGCATAGATCTCCTGCCGCTGCTTATTCATCACATCGTCATATTCCAGCGTATGCTTGCGCATCGATATAATTGCGCTGCTCGATGCGCTTCTGGGCTGTTTCAATGGACTTGTTGAGAATGTTAGCAGAGATCGGCTCTCCTTCAGGAGGACGGAAACGTTGTAGGAACGCTGTGATGCGGGGAGAGGTAAAAAGGCGCATGAGGGAATCTTCAAAGGAGACGTAGAACTTAGAGGATCCCGGGATCGCCTTGGCGCGCGCAGCGGCCGCGGAGCTGTCTGTCGATGCGGCGCGACTGGTGGCGTGTCGTTCCGATGACATGCAGGCCGCCCACTTCGGCGACGCCCTTCTTCAAGCTTAATGTCCGTTCCCCGGCCGGCCATGTTGGTCGCGATGGTGATGGCGCCCTCTTTGTCCTGCATCGGCGACGATCTCAGCTTCTTTTGCGTGGTTTTTCGCGTTGAGGACGGTATGTTCAAGTTTGTTTTGACTTGAAAATGCGCGACAGTTTTTCAGAAACTTCGACCGATTCTGTTCCGATGAGGATCGGCCGTCCCTTGTTCGTGCACTTTTCGCATCTCTTTCAAGATCGCATTATATTTTTCGCGCTCGGTCATGTAAATTTCATCATTGGCATCGTCGCGGTGGCAGGAACGGTGGGTGGGGATCTCGAGCACTTCGAGTCTTGTAGATCTCTTTAAACTCGTTAGCTTCCGTCATCGCTGTTCCGGTCATCCCGGCCAGCTTTTCATACATGCGGAAGTAGTTTTGCAGAGTGATCGTCGCATAGGTTTGCGTTTCGCCCTGGATGGCGACTCCTTCTTTTGCTTCGATCGCCTGGTGGAGGCCATCGGAAAAGCGGCGGCCAGGCTGTGGGCGGCCGGTGTTTTCATCGATGATGACGATTTTGTCCATCCTGCGACGATGTAATCGACATCTTTCTCCATCAAGCAGATGGGCGCGGAGCAGCTGGCGCAGGTTGTGCGCGCGCTCTTTGCGCTTGGCATCCTCCTCGCGGCAGTTCAGCTTTGCCTGCAGCTTGTCCTGCATCATCGAGCCCGGTGATCTGCGTCGATTTTGAGCATATTCATGGCCCAAATCGAGCATGACAAAGTCATCGGTCTGACCGATGCCGTCCTGTCATCTCGACCCATGCAGTGGATCCCTTTATCGGTCAGTTCAAATTCATTGGCCTTTTCATCGACGATGATATAGAGCTCGGCCAGACGCCTTGTGCCGCTCTTCTTTGTTGGGCTCGGCATAGAAATAGATATCCCATTTGTCGATGTCCGCGCGGAGATCGGGATTTTCTTTCGATCGTTTGAGAATCTTGTTGTTGCGGCGTTCCTTTGCTGACGAGCCAGAGCTTGCGGAAGCCGCTTCTTCTTCATACTCTCTCTCTTCCTCCTTCGACAGCTTGTCTCTTCACCGATTCTTCGAACTGACCGAACTTTCGAGGATCTTGCGTGCATCGGTAGCCAATCTATTGCACAGATCGCGCTGGTCTCGGACGAGATTGGCGACAGCCTCTTTGAGTTCGTCATACATCTGCGTCGACTGACTGGAGACGGGCCCGAAATAATCAGCGGCGTGCGCGCCTCATCGATCAAGGATCGAGTCGACTTCGTCGATGATGGCAAAGAAATAGCCTCGTTGACACTGCTCTTCAGTGCTTTGACGCCATCGAGTTGTCGCGCAGATAATCAAAGCCAAACTCTGAGGCTGTTCCATAAACGATATCGGCCTGATAGACTTCTTTGCGCATGTGGTGAGGGGATGCTCGTTGTCGAGCGCATCCACCGTGAGTCCCAGCCAGCGGAAAATCGAGCCGATCCACTCGCAGTCGCGCTGGGCAAGATAGTCGTTGACAGTCACAAGATGAACGGGTTGTCCCGTCAGGGCGTTCAGATAGAGCGGCATCGCGGCGGTCAGCGTTTTCCCTTCGCCCGTCTGCATCTCGGCAATCGAGCCATAGTGCATGGCAATCGCCGCCCAAAATCTGCACATCGTAGGGGATCATGTCCCATTTTTGGTCATAGCCCGAGACATGGACATCGGTTCCCACATGCGGCGGCAGACGTTTTTGACGACCGCATAGGCTTCGACAGCAGGTCGTCGAGCGTTTCTCCCTTAGCCAGGCGATCTTTAAATTCTTGGGTTTTGGCCTTAACCTGTTCATTAGAAAGGGATTGGAGAGCCTCTTCGGCCACATTGATTTTGCGGACGAGCTTGCTATACTTCTTAATTAAGCGTCCCTGAGCCGTGCCAAAAATTTTTTTAAATATGCCGAACATATGTGATCCATAAGAGGTTAGGGTGAGTGTCTTCTCCATTATACTCGATCTTTGAGAAAAACGCAAAACAAGTGGTTAAGACTAAGGAAAACGCAAAGACGCAAAGACGAGTAAATTCTATCTTACTGATATTAAGTCAGATAAGAAATTGCCTTTTGCGGTAAAAAAAAACTTCATGGTAGGATTGATTGTATGACCGATCTTTATGTTATCGACCGCGAATCAGGCAAAAAACTCGAAGAGAAAGTGCCCTATAAAAATGCGCTCCTTTTTCTCTACGGAAATCACCCATTTGCTTGGCTAGTGCGCCCTCTCATTTGTAAGCTTCCTTTTGTGTCGAAATTCTTTGGCAGTTTGCAGCGATGCCCCAGAAGCGCCAAACATATTGCCCCATTCATCGAAAAGTATGGCATCGATTCGGCTGAATTTCGGGATCCGGTCGACTCATTTAAGTGTTTTAATGACTTTTTCACTCGCAAACTGAAAGGATCGGCCCGCAATATTAACGATGGGAATGATATTGCGATTCTTCCGGCAGATGGCCGCTATCTCGCATTCCAAGACATCAATCACGAGCAAGGAATTTTTGTTAAAGGAAAGAAATTTTCGCTCGACAAATTGCTAGGCGATAAAAAACTTGCCCACAAGTATGCTCAAGGCTCGATGGTCATCATTCGTCTTGCCCCTGTCGACTATCATCGGTTCCATTTTCCTTGCAATTGCATCCCTTCAAAAGCTGAGCTGATTAATGGTCCCCTCTATTCGGTCAATCCGATTGCCCTGCGCAAGAATATCGACATTTTAACTGAGAATAAGCGGATGATTACCCGGTTGAAAACAACCCATTTTGGAACGGTGCTGTTCATTGAGGTGGGAGCGACCTATGTCGGTTCGATCAATCAGACCTATGAGCCTGAAAAGCACTATGCCAAAGGGGATGAGAAGGGCTATTTTGCCTTCGGTGGATCGTCGATCATTCTCCTATTCGAGCCCTTCCGGATCCAACTCGACCAAGATCTGATCGCCAATACCCACCATGGGTTCGAAACCTTGGGCAAATTAGGTCAAACGCTAGGAAAGGCCATTTCCCCCCTTTAGTTATGCGGCGAAAATTGGTTCGATTATTTCTAACTCACTAAGAATCAAGGCGATATTCGCGCCGCTGATTTAAGGCGTGGATCAAATGGATCGATTTTATATAAGTTATTGATCCTTAAGCGACATGGTTGTAGCGTTGCCATTTCTGTCCTAAATCCCAAAAAGTCGTTCCTTTTTTGTGAAAAATTACACTTTTTTGAATGACTTTTTCTTCAATGCGAGCTAAACTGAGGTTATGAAAAGAGATTTTTTTAAAAAATTGCTCAGATGGAAAGAGTCCGATTTGCGGAAACCTTTGGTTTTAAAAGGCGCCAGGCAGGTGGGAAAAACGTATCTTTTAAAAGAGTTTACAAAAGAGTACGACGATCATGTCTATGTCAATTTTGACGAAGAGCCTCATTTCGCTAGTTTTTTTGCTGAAAATTTAAATCCTGAGAGAATCATTAAGGAATTAGGAATCTACTTTAAGCAACCCATTCTTCCAGGAAAAACCTTAATCATCTTCGACGAGATTCAAGAGTGTCCCGAGGCATTAAACAGTTTAAAATATTTTTGTGAAAAAAAGAATGAATATCATGTTGCTACTGCAGGTTCGTTGTTGGGGGTTAAACTAAATAAGGGTTTCCCAGTAGGTAAAGTGAATTTTCTGGACCTGGCTCCTCTCAGTTTCTTTGAGTTTCTTGATGCCCTCGGTGAGAATTCTTTAAGAAACCTGATCGAAGAACTTGAAGAGCCGAAAAAAATTTCTGAAATTTTTCATGAAAAACTCCTTAAGCTTTTGAAATACTATTTTATTATTGGGGGGATGCCGGAGGCAGTGGCAACCTATCTCAAAAATGAGAATTTACAAGATGTAAGAGTCGTTCAGAAAGAGATTCTAGATGCGTATACATTGGATTTTGCTAAACATGCTCCTGAAGAAGAGGTGATGAAAATTATGGCTGTTTGGGAATCGATTCCAAGGCAGCTTGCTAAAGAAAATAAGAAATTTATTTTTTCTGCAATTCGAGAAAGCGCAAGAGCAAAAAATTATGAGACCGCAATCCAGTGGCTTAAAGATGCCGGACTTCTCCTTAAAGCGAATCTAATATCGACGCCAAAACTTCCCCTAGATGCATATGCCGACAAAAGAGCTTTTAAAGTTTACATGCTTGATGTCGGACTTCTGGGTGCAATGAGTAAACTGGATCCACGTGTGCTTTTAGAGGGGAATCAACTATTTCAGGAATTTAAGGGAGCGCTCACAGAAAATTATGTCGCAACACAGCTGCATGATCAACATTTTGATAATCTCTACTATTGGTCAAGTGAAGGAATTGCTGAGATCGATTTTGTCGTTTCAACACAGCAACTTATTTTTCCTTTAGAAGTCGAAGCTGGCAATTCAAAACAAAAGAAAAGTCTGCTCGTCTATGAGCAAAAATTTTCTCAAGATGAAAACCCGCCCCCTGTCTTATCCAGAACTACCTTGCGCAATTTTGCTTATGAAGCGGCTATTATTAATTATCCCCTCTATGCGATAACCCTATTTCCTACTCTATACCGCAAGCGGGGCAGGGTATAAATTGAACGGTGATTATACGTCTTTGCGTTCTCTTTCCTTCAACCCGCCACAGATCGGACATTCGTCCACATCATGTTTGACTGCCCGACAATAAGTGCGGGCGAAGTGGATGATTTGCAGATGGAGCTTGGACCACGATTTCTCTGGGAAGAGGGCTTTCAAGTCTTTCTCGGTTTGCACGACATTTTTCCCATTTGAAAGTCCCCATCTTTTCGCGCACCGATGAATATGGGTGTCAACTGGAATGGCCGGGGTATGGAACGCATGCGCCATCACTACTGAAGCGCTTTTGTGTCCAATTCCAGGCAACTCTTCCAACTCTTCAAATGTTCTCGGAACTTTACCGTTGTACTTGTCGACCAGGATTTTCGAGAGGTGCCAGATCGCTTTTGATTTGGCTTTGGAGAGACCGCAGGTGTGGATGATTTTCTCAATTTGGGGGATGGTTAACTTGATCATCGCTGCTGGGGTTTTGGCCTTGGCGAAGAGGGTGGGAGTGACGGCGTTGACTCGTGCATCGGTGCATTGGGCTGAGAGGAGGACGGCGATCAGGAGGGTGTAGGCATCGGTGTGATCGAGGGGGACGCGGGGTCGAGGGAAATACTCGCTCAGGACTTTTTGGACGAACTTGGCTCTTTCTTTTTTGGTCATTTGCCCACACAGAATTTAGAGAAGATCGCGCTGAGGATGTCTTCGGTGATATCCATGCCGATGATCGCACCGAGGTGCCTCAAGGTGTTGCGCATATCCGCTGCTAAAAATTCTGGTGAAATGTCTGTTTTTAGTCCATCGATTAATGTAGTTAAGGCTTTTGCCGCTTCGGAGAGCGATTCCTTGTGGCGGGCTTGGGTGAGGACGATCTCATCCTTGGGGGCGATGGTCCCTTTCCAGACGAGGTTCTCGATCGATTTTTTGAGCTCTTCAATCCCTGTTCCCAGTTTGGCGGAAATATGGACTTGGTGGGGAAAGGGGACGGTAGGGATGGTGTGAGGAAGATCGATTTTGTTCCAGATCAGGAGGGTTTTTTCTGGAGGACAGGTGCTGAGGAGGTCTGTAAGGGGATGCGAGGCGTCGATCATGAGGAGGATCAGGTCGGCATTTTGCATGGCGAGTTTGCTGCGGCGGATCCCCTCTTGTTCGACGATTTCGTCGGTTTCGCGGATGCCGGCGGTGTCGAGAAGGTGAAAGTGAAGTCCGGCGAGCCGCATTTCTGCTTCAAGGGTGTCGCGGGTGGTGCCGGGGATATGGGTGACGATGGCCCGCTCTTGTCCGAGGAGGGCATTCATCAGGGAAGATTTTCCAGCATTGGGTGAGCCGGCGAGACAAAGGGTGATCCCTTCTTGGATTTTCTTTCCTTCGTGGAAGGTCGCTTCGAGATGGTGCATTTTGCTAAGGGTGCTTTCGAGGGAGGCGATCACTTCCTCTTTGGTAGCAAACTCGAGTCCTTCTTCGGGGAAATCGACCCAAGCTTCGAGGATTGCGGCGATATCAAGTAGTTCGTGTTGCAGGTTTTGAATGTGGGTCGAAAGTTTGCCGGAGAGTTGCTGGCGAGCGGCTTTGAGGGAGAGTTCGTTTTTGGCTCCGATGAAGCTCTGGACCGCTTCTGCTTGGGCGAGATCGAGTTTGCCGTTCATGAAAGCCTGATGTGTGAATGCCCCGGGACCGGCCGCCTTAGCTCCTGCTTTCAACACGACCTCAAGGACTCTTTTGGAGATCAAGCTTCCGCCGTGGCACTGGATTTCGACGGTGTCTTCGCCGGTATATGAGCGGGGGGCGCGCATGACGATGATGAGTGCTTCATCGATTACTTCATCGCCATCGAGGATTTTTCCAAAGTGGCATGTGTGGCTTTTATAGGAGGCGACGGGGCCAGAGAAAATAGAGGCGGCAATGGGGATCGCTTCTTTCCCGGAGATCCGGATGACGGCGATGCCCCCTTCTCCTGGGGGCGTGGCGATGGCTGCGATTGTCTGATTCATGAGGCAAATGTCTTAATTTTGATGCTTTCGGGATGCTTTAGTCGATGAGGGAGTTTCAGCATATCGCGTAGGATGATTTGCAACGCTGTATTCTCTTCCTTATCGAAGTGGCGGTGGTGTTCTGCATTGGTGCCGCCTCGATGGAGTTTGAGCACTTTAGTTGTTCCTACTGGATTTGATTTGACGGCTCGGTAGAGGGAAGCGGCTTTGGGGATCACCTCATCAGTGGGATTGTAGACGACCCATTTTTCCCCTTTCAGCTTATCCCAGGCGGCTTTTGGATTGAGACTTAATCGGAAAACTTTCGCTGCAATGAGCCCAATAGTGCTCAATAGGCCTCGCCCCTTTAAGACGGTCTCTACTTCTTTGTGCAAGTCGCCGAAGGAATTGATGTTCACTGCCTTAATCTGTTTGTCTGGATATTCTTCCTGCGCTAGAGCTATTCCACAGGTGGCATACCCGCCTCCCATTGAGAAACCAACTGTGACGATATTGTTGGGGTCGATTTTGCGCTTTTCGGTCAGAAAATCGAAGGCAGCATAGGTGTCGAGCGCATATCCCTCTTCAGAGCGGTGACTTTTATTTTTTCCCACTCCGCGCGGGTTTACGACGACCAGCGAGGTGTTTAAATTCAAAAGCTCTTCAAGACGTGGAGTGCAATTTTCCCACTGACCAGAATTGCCTGGTGCGTAGATGATGGCTTTGTCCTGGATTTTCCCCGGATAGAAAGCGCCATCGAGTTGGACTTTATCGGGTGTTGTCAAAGTGAGGGGATGGCCATTAAATCGTCTTAATAACTCTTTCCCATCTTCTTCTCGATCGATTTTGAAACTGTCGGAATTGACGAGGAAGAGGCAGACCGCTTTGATCCAATCCCAGGTTGTCTTGAAGTGGATTAAGTGGAGGTCTTTATCGATATTCCCCGGAACAATAACTCGTAAAATTTTATTTTTCAGCCATTTCATCGCTAGCCGTGCGAGGCCAATTGGAAAAATGATGACCGAAATCAGGTCCCAAAAAAAGCGAGTCACTTTATGTGCCAGACTTTTAAGAGCTGGATTGTGCTTTTCGGGCCATTTAGCCTCAAAAAAAATAGGCGATGAATTTGTAACTTCCGTGGTCATACCCACAAATATTTTAACCTTTTTTCCCTTTTAGGGCGAGGGAAATGAGGTCGGGAAGCGAGGGCTCTTTGCCATCGGAAGGGAGGGCGTTTTTGACTGCTTTTTGGGCCTCTAACGGGTTATAACCCAAATTGATGAGGGCGCTGATCGCATCGGCGATGGAGCCGGTCGATTGGCTTTGTGGCAAAGAAATATTTTGTTTGTCAAATTTGTGGAATTTATCGCGCAGCTCCAAAACGAGCCGCTCGGCCATTTTTTTGCCGATGCCAGGGATCTTGCAGATCGCTTTGGTGTTGGAGTGTTCGACGGCCAGGTGGAGATCCTCAATCGACATATGGCCCAAGATCGAGGTGGAGAGTCTGGGGCCGATCCCGGAGATTTCATTCAGGGTCTCAAAGAAATTGCGCTCTTCGATAGTCAAAAAGCCGTAGAGTTTCTGCGAGTCTTCCCGATAGATCGCCGAGGTGTAGATTTTGACTTTGCTTCCGATCTGAGGCAGTTTTTCAAAGGTCAGGATCGAAATGTAAATGCAGTAGCCGATGCCCCCGACGTCGACGGTGATTTTGTGAGGAGAAGCTTCAGCGAGAATTCCTGAGATATATTCAAACATAAGTTAAAGATAACGAATGGGCATGACAAAGTGCAAGAGCTAAGGCATCGGCGGCGTCTTCTGGGGTAGGGGGATCGGACAAATTAAGTAGAGTTTGGATCATCCGCTGCACCTGCTCTTTGCTGGCAGAGCCATGGCCGACAACTGCTTTTTTGGCTTTAGTGGGAGCATATTCGAAGATGGGGATGCCGGCCATCTCTGCGGCGAGGATGGCCATCCCGCGGGCCATGCCGAGTTTCAGGGCGCTGAGGGCATTTTTGTGGACGAATTGCCCCTCGACGGACACTGCCTCGGGTTTAAATTGGTCGATTAGGGCTTTGATTCCCTCAAAGATGATTAAATATTTTTTTGAGCTTGTGGCGGAAAGGGGTGGGCGGATGCAGCCGAAGTCGAGCGCCTCTGTCCGATGGGGGTGATAGTCGATAATGCCATAGCCTGTGATGCGGGTGCCGGGGTCGATGCCTAAGATAATCATAATTAGAGTGTACAAAATGGGAGATTTTTTGGTATTTTAGTCTTTTTGAAGGTAGCTCAATTTGTGAAATCGCTTCAAGGTGTAGAGTTTCGTAATATCATTGTCCGGATGCCCAATTGGATTGGGGATATGGTCATGGCTACTCCTGTCCTATCTGAATTGCGCAAAGCCTATCCAAACGCCCGCATTACGGCGATGTGTCGCGCCCCCATCTGCGATTTACTCAAAGAGGATCCCGAGGTCGACGAGCTTTTTTGTTTCAGCAAAACGAGCAGTTTCTCTAGAAGGAGCGATAAGAAAAATATCGTCGAGAAGGTGCGTCACGGAAAATACGATTTGGGGGTCTTGCTCACCCACTCGCTCTCGTCGGCTTGGTGGTTTTGGCAGGGGAAGGTAAAAACGCGTCTCGGATACGATTGTAACGGCCGCCGCTTTCTATTAAATTGCCCGGTCCCTCTTCCTCCCAATATCGAGCAGCAGCATCTGGTTACTACTTATAAAAAACTCCTCGAGCCTCTCGGCATTCCTCTATCGAATACGCCTCCCCGCCTATTTCTCGCTGAAAAGGAGATTCATGAAGCGCGGGTCTTGTTGCAACAGCACGGGGTGACGAAAGATAGCACCATCATCGGCATCAATCCGGGAGCGACCTATGGATCGGCCAAGTGTTGGCTGCCAGAGCGGTTCCGCGCTGTTGCAGAAAAGCTGCTCCATAATCCCGATGTTTTTATTGTCTTTTTTGGGGATCAGCCTTCGATGCGCCTCGTCAAAGAGATCTGCACGGGACTTGGTCCTCGCGTGATCAACTTAGCAGGCCTCACCTCTCTGAGAGAAGTGGCGGCGCTGATCAGTTTATGCAGCGTGCTTCTCACGAATGACAGCGGGCCGATGCATATCGCCGATGCGCTCGGGAAGAAGACCGTCGCCCTCTTTGGATCGACCAATGACACGGTCACCGGGCCCTACCGCAATGGGGTTGTGATCCACAAACATGTCAAGTGCTCCCCCTGCTACCTGCGCACCTGCCCGATCGATTTTCCGTGCATGAAAGAGATCGAGGTGGATGAGGTTTACCGAGCGATTTTGGAAAGGCTCGAACAAGGCAGCTCAAAACTGCATATCATAGCGTAATTATGTTTAAGAAATTGTACCGCAGATTTGGCCCAAATCCCCTGGATCGGCTACTCAAAGGGGCCCAAAAGCGCAATCAAAAGCAGATTCTTCTGTTTTGGAATCGGGGCCTTGGCGACATCGCGCTTGGCCTCTTTGCGATTGTTCATCGGATTCGGGAGTTTATTCCTGATGCGAAGATCACCTTTTTGACAAGACCGAATTTGCGCGATGGATTTCTCCTTCTCGGCGGTGTTGAGATCCTTGTGGCGCCTGAGCTCAAGCGGAGCGATAAAATTCAGATGCAAGAGCTATTGCGCTCGATCGGCTCTGATCCGGCTCAATTTGATCTGATCATCGACAATCCTGATCCGAGCTATTGGGTCAAGTGGCAACTGGGGAAATTGACGCCGCGGCTCCATTGGCAACAAGAGTGGGATAAGCTCTGCGATAAATTTAATCTCGATCCCAAAGAGACCTACGTCGGGGCGCATGTCCAGACCGAAACTAACTATGCCCACTGGCGCAATTGGCCGGTCGAATCGTGGACTGCCCTCTTTGAAAAAATCACCAGCAGCGGGAAAAAGGTATTGCTCTTTGGATTTGAAAATGAGCCGCAATTTGAGATCCCTGGTGTCATCGATTTGCGCGGCAAGACGCCTCTGTTTGAACTTCTCTCGATCATTAAAAATCGGTGTAGCGCCCTCGTCGTGCCCGATTCGGGAGTCAGCAGCATGGTCTATTTTCTTAATGAAACGTTTCCGATCAAGCACATCTCTCTTTGGGCCGAACCAAATATGGGGATCTTGAAGCAGAATGTCGCATCGCCAAATCCCAATCTGAAACACATTCCGCTTCTTGGCAAAGACAAAAACATCGCCAACATCACGGTGGAAGAGGTCTATGGACACCTATCTTGAAATTGGCAATGCCGAGGAGATCGCCTTAGGTCACGCGCTGATCGGGGCGGGGAAAGTGGGCTGCATTGTTCTGGCTGGGGGCGATGGAAGTCGGCTCGGGTGGGAGGGGCCCAAGGGGACATTCCCGATCTGGAATGGGAAGACCCTTTTCCAAATTCTCGAAGAGAGGGTTGCGGCGGCCTCGAAGCATTATGGGTGGAAGCTCAAACTGGCGGTCATGACCTCGCCTCTCAATCACCACCTCACCACACAGGCTTTCTCGAGCGAGGTCGATCTCTTCCCTCAGGAGACGCTTCCGCTGCTCGACTCGGAAGGAAAACCGCTTGAGGAATGTAGACCCAATGGCAATGGAGAGGCGTTAAAGTGCTTTTACCGCTCGGGGGTATTTGAAAAGTGGCGAAACAGCGGCGTCGAATTTGTCCAAGTGATTTTGGTCGATAACCTGCTGGCGGATCCTTTTGATCCCAATCTGATTGGGATTCATGCGAAGAGGCAAGCTGAGGTGTGCATCAAAGTTGTCCATCGCACCGGCCCGGAAGAAAAGGTGGGGGTTGTGGGGAAAAAAGGGGGCAAGATCTGCGTGATCGAATACAGTGAAAAGCCTCCGCAAGAATGGAATTTGGCGAGCATTGGTCTTTTCTCATTTAGCATGGACTTCATCGAGAAAGTGAAAGAGGTAGAGCTCCCCGTTCATGCTGTGACCCGCACTTTCCAAGGCAAGCCCGTGATCAAGCGGGAGTATTTTCTTTTCGACGTTCTCCCTTACTCGGAGAAAACGGAAGTTATTCTCTATCCTCGCGAAAAGACTTTCGCCCCACTCAAAACCCCGGAAGATCTCCCTATCGTTTCAGCGCTTTTTGAAAAATATCGGCAAGAGTGAGAAGAATGCTAGCGCTAGCAGTAAGAGAATCACTTGCCAGCTCAAGAGAGAGCCGATTGTAATATCCTGTCCCGATTTTAATAACGTCCCTAATTCAGTTCCGATTTCAACAAAAATCACCACAGGGATGATGTTGCCGACGAAGGTAGTCCAGGCAAAGGTCCAAAACGGGACCCCAAAAAAAGCGCAGGCGAGGTTGACCAGCCAAAAGGGAGAAAAGGGGAGGAGGCGTAAAAAGAGCAGATAGTTGATCGAGCTCTTCTCAAACTCTTGTTCAATTTTTTTCAAGGTGGTGCCCGCTCTATTCAGGTAGAGCGCATGCAGTGGACCTCTGACGAGCAAAAAAAGGATGCAGGCGCCAACGGTTGATCCAACTAAGATGCACAGCTCGCTCACCGGATGATGGAAAAAAAACCCGCCTGCGATCGAGAGAAATATGCCAACTGGCAGGAACAAAATCACCGACACCGCATATAGAGCCGTGAAGAGAAGCGGAGAGAGGACCGGATGGCTCGCGACAAACTGTATGAGCTCTGGTTCAAACTTTTTGATCGTGGTAAAAGAGAAGTATTTGGTCATCCCCAAAAGAAAAAAGGCGATCAATGCAATCGCAATGATGATGAGGGGCACCCATTTTTTCATCCTACGTGGCCTCTAAAAATGAGACCAAAACCGAGAAAGACGAGGCTGTACCCACCGATGAGTGCATGGGAAACACAGCAGCCAACTAGCGACCCTTGCCGGGCATAGAGCCAGCCCCAGAGAAGACCTCCTCCAAACGATGCGATTGCGAAAATAGGCGAGAGAAATACGTGAAAGCTGGAAAAAATCAAGTCGGCGAGGAGAATCGACCAAAGCACTGTATGGCGTCCTGAAAGGGAGAATTTGACGCAAGTCTGAGCAATTCCGCGGGCGATGAATTCTTGGAGAGGGGTAAATAGCATATAGATTAAACCAGGCAGCAGCGAATATGGATTAGCGATATTGAGGCTGAAGACTGCGTGATTTTGAAATGAAGGGGAATAGTTGACCAGCCATAGTTTCAATAGGGTGGCTCCGATCAACAAAGGGAGGGAAAAGAGAAATCCTTCCCAAGCATTTTTTTTCCAATTATAGAGGGTCAATCCATAGAAGCTGCGAGGGTAGGCGCTATTTTTGACTTGGAAGATACAGATTAGGAAAATTACAAAAATCACTGGGATAGAAATGATGGCGCTATTTTTGACAATGGCCTCATATTTAATCACGATGGTGGAAGCGAAAATCCATCCTGATAAAATCAGTAAAACTCTAAATAGAAACCCTCCCATTTCTACCCGCATTTTGGCCCCTTCAAGTTCAGCCTGCAACGCCTTGACGGTCGATTCATTAGTGCTTCGAAGCCTCTTTGTGAGCTGCTTGGAGATATTTGGGACAATTTGGGGGAAGGTGGGTAATTTCGAAAGAGGGATTTTGAGAAATTTGGACTCTTCCAAGGCCAGGATCGAAGCAGAGCGTGGAGAATGATCGATTAGAGACATCTCTCCGATCACTTCCCCAGGATTTAAACTGGTGATCTGATGCTCTCCTTTGACAACTCCCACTTTGCCGCTGAGCAGAAGAAAGATATCTTCTCCCACTTCTTTCTCGCGAAGGAGGAAGGCTCCTTTGGGGATTGTGACTTCTTGGGTGATCGTTAAAATTTGCCCAATTTGCTCGTCTTGGAGGTTTTGGAACAAATAGTTGACTTTCAGTAGATTAAATTTTTCTTGCTCAATCATGGTATCCTCATTTAGTCTATAGCAAAAGGGGGGTAATTTTGGCGATGAAAAACGAGTGGTTATTTATTCCTAATATCATCGGCTACGTGCGGGTCGTTTTATTGATCTTGTTTTTTGTCATCGAGGATCCTCTCACTAAGGTGATTCTCATGGCCATCAATCTAGTACTCGATGTGTTTGACGGCAAGATTGCCCGGCTACTCAATCAGACTTCGCTTCTTGGCGCTAGGTTCGATCTATTGATCGACATGGTTTCCTTAAGCGCCCTTTCTTTTTATGTAGCCTTCCTATCGAAAAACCTGTTGTTTGTCTTGTGCGGCATCAACGATCTCATCAGTTATGCCTTATCGATCATCATTTTTTATGGTAAGCAGCAGCAGATGAATCACAAATCTGAAATCGGCAAAAAGGGATTTTTGCTCCCAATCTACTATTCGGCTTGGGGCTTGGCGCTATCTAATGTTTTGCACGACGCCTATTTACTGAAGTTTGTCTATTGGCCGCTCGCACTCCAATTCTTAGTGCCGATCTGCCTCGCCGGCTTTCTATTTCGGCAGCTCTGTGTCGCTGAACAGACGGTCCGTCTCTTGCGCAAGCTCAGGGCTTTGCAATCCTCTCTCTAACTCTTCTAATGAATAGCGCCCTGTTTCAGGCAGCCATTTGTAGCAGAATAGGAAACTGAGCAGCCCGAGGAAGGCATAGCAGAGAAATGTGCTGCTTGGGCCGATCGCATTGAGCAGACTTAAAAATGTGAGCGACATCAAGAGATTCGATCCCCAGTTGGCTCCGCTGGCGATCCCCATGGCCAGGCCGCGGATATTTAGAGGATAAATTTCGGCGATCACAATCCAGAAAATGCAGCCGATGCTCGCCGCATAGAAAGCGACAAAGGTAAATAGACTGCTCAGCATGATCATGGGTTGCTTCGTTAGGCCTAAAAGAAATAAGCTCACCGTCATTCCGGCAAGCCCAATCAACAATAATTTCCGCCTGCCCATTTTGTCGACGCGGAGCATCACCACAATGGTCATCAAGAAATTAATCAGTCCGACAGCCGCGGTCAGGAGCATGATATTTTGAAAGCCAAACCGCTGGAAAATCAGGGGGGCGTAGTAGAGAATGGTGTTGATCCCGGTCACTTGCTGAATGGCGGCTAGGACGATGCCGATGATGATGAGTTTTTTGGTTTTAGGTTGGAAAAGTTCTTTCCAGTATGGCTGAGGCTGCTTGATTGCCTCTTTGATCAACTGGAATTCTTGCTCAGCTTCTTCTCCACGAATCTGCCTCAGCACAGCGGCGGCCTGCGCGAAATCCCCCTTTTTGATGAGCCAGCGGGGGGATTCAGGCAAATAACGGATCCCAATCATCAGAGCGGCTGCGGGAAAGAACCCGATACCAAGCATCCAGCGCCAATCTTCGCTCGGGCTCAAAAAGCAGCTGGTGATATAGGAGATCAAAATTCCTCCTGTGACGGCGATGGTGTTGATTGCGACGAGCCCTCCTCGAAAACGAGCAGGCGAGAGCTCAGAGATGTATAGCGGGACAACGTAGCAGGCGATCCCTATGGCGAGCCCCACGGTGAATCTGCCGAGCAGTAACAGGGGGAGGGTGGGGGCGAGGGCACAGCAGAGGGTGCTGATCATAAAAATAAAGGCGTTGATCCCGATCGCCCGTCGTCTGCCCATTTGGTTGACGAGCTTGCCGCTCAAGAGCGAGCCAATCAATGCGCCCAGAAGGACGATGCTGACGACCACTTCGGTCATCCAAGTAGTTAAGCCGAAGTTCTCTTGAATGAAGAGAATAGCGCCGGAAATGATCCCCGTATCGAATCCAAAAAGAAGGCCGGCGATGGCTGCAATACTTGCAATTTTCTTCATTTAAAATGAGTCTAGTAGGTCAAAAAGAAATATGCAAGGGCTGAAAATTTCTGAATCTGATAAAATGAATCCATGAAAATAGCCTATCTCGGATCAGGAACTTGGGGATTTACTTTAGCTGCTCTTTTAGCAGACAACGGCCATCATGTATGGCTCTGGTCTTCCAAGCCTGAATTTGTCGAATTGTTGAAAAAGACCAGGCAGCATCCCAAGCTCCCCAAATGCACAGTCAGCGATCGACTCTATTTCACAGCCGATATGAGAGAGGCGCTCGATGAGGCCGATTATGTGATCGAGTCGGTCACTTCGACCGGTTTTCGCCCAGTTCTGGAAAAAATTGTCTCGCTCGGCGGGATCGATTGCCCCTTTATCATCACGTCGAAGGGGATCGAGCAGAATACGGGACTTCTCCTTCCTGAAGTGGCTCTTGAAGTGCTCGGAAATCAGACCCGCGTCGGGTGCTTAAGCGGCCCGAGCCATGCTGAAGAGGTGATCAAAAAGCTCCCCACATCGGTCGTCTCCTCCTCCTATGACAAAGAGCTGATGCTTGAAATCCGCGACCTCTTCACATCGCTCTATTTCCGGGTCTATCCCAATGCCGACATCAACGGTGTTTCCTTTGGGGGAGCGGTGAAAAATATCATCGCGATTGCCTGCGGGATTGCCGACGGCTTAGGATTTGGCGACAACACGAAAGCGGCGCTGATGACCCGGGGATTGCATGAGATTCGCAAGTTGTCTGTCGCCAAAGGGTGCCTGCCCGAGACGCTCAATGGTTTAGCGGGGATGGGCGATCTGTGTGTCACCTGCCTCTCCACACTGTCGCGCAATTACATGTTTGGCCGCCACCTCGCCGCTGGCATGACTCCACAAGAGGCCAAAGATAAAATCGGGATGGTCGTCGAAGGGATTTACACCAGCGTTTCGGCACTGCAGCTCGGCAAAAAATTTCACATTCAAGTTCCCATCACCCAAGCGATTTATTCGATCATTTACGAAGATCTCAGCCCCTTCGATGCAGTGAAGTCTCTTTTGCAGCGGGCGATCAAGGAAGAACACCTCTAATGGACGGACGGATTGTCATCACTGCCGACGAGATGAAGCGGATCGAAAAGATGGCGATCGACGCCGGCGAAGATGAGCAGCGGTTCATGGAGAATGCCGGTGCGGGGATCGCTCGGATAGTTGAAGCCTTTTCACCTGAAGAAGTCATCCTCTTAATCGGCAAAGGCAATAAGGGCGGCGACGCCTTTACCGCCGGTGCGATCTTGCTTAAGAAAGGTTTCGCAGTGAAGGCCTATCATCTTTATCCCCTTGAGGAGTGTTCCCCTTTATGTCAAAAAATGGGCAGCCTTTTCAAAGGGCCGATCATCCCCTTTACCCGAGAGACAACCTTTGAAAAAGGGGTGATACTCGATGGGATACTTGGGACTGGTTTTCATGGAGCGGCCAGCGGCATCGTCGCCGAGGCAATTGAAAAAGCCAATAGCAGCGGCCTTGAGATTTTTGCGATCGATGTCCCCTCAGGACTCAACGGATCGACAGGAGAGGTGGGGACGCTTGCCATTCAAGCACACACCACCATATCGCTCGGCCTACCCAAGCTCGGATTTTTTATCGGCAAAGGGTGGAATCACATCGGCAATTTGGTTTACGTCGATTTTGGCCTGCCCCAAAGCGCAATCGATCAAGCCAATATCTCGGCCCATCTGATCTCTGAAGTCAAAGCGGCGGCAGCTCTTCCAAAAATGGAGCGGGATCGGCACAAATATCAAGCAGGCTATATCTTGGCAGTCGCCGGCTCTTCCGGCATGCCGGGTGCTGCGCTGATGTGCTGCCAAGCTGCCCTCAAATCGGGCGCGGGGATCGTCCGTCTTTTCTATCCAAAACAGATGAAAGATGAACTTGTCTCTGCGCCCTATGAATTGATCAGGGAAGAGTGGGATCTGGTCGATGACCATCGGCTGATCGAAGAGGCAAAAAGGGCCAAAGCGCTCATGATCGGCCCAGGTGTTGGCCGAACCGAATCTGCCGAAAAAGCGGTGACAAAGATCCTGCAGACCACCCATTTGCCTTGCGTCATCGATGCCGACGCCCTCTTTTTCATTTCCAAAAACAAAACGATGAAACTCCCAGAGAAGAGCATTCTGACTCCCCACCACCAAGAGATGGAGCGGATCCTCGGCTCACCTCCCACATTTGCCAAGTGCCAAGCCTTTGTCGAAGAAAAACAGGTGACCCTGCTGCTGAAAGGAGGACCTACAGTGATTTTCCATCCCGCCACTACCCCCCTCATCATCCCCCATGGAGATCCAGGCATGGCCAAAGCTGGCACCGGCGACGTCCTCACCGGGATCATCGCTGCCTTTGTCGCTCAAGGGCTTGCGATGCGCGATGCAGCCGCTTTAGGGGCCCTGCTGCATGCTCTAGCTGGGGAGATCGCCGCAGAGGAAGAGACCTCCTATTGCGTGGTGGCGACCGATCTCATTCTCTATTTGTCGGATGCCATCCAACAATTAAAATTAAACCTTTAAGGAGTTAGCCAAATGAAGTGGATTCTTTTTTCTTGGGTCATCGCCGCGAGCCTCATGACCCCAATCAATAGCTGTGACGAGGAGGATTGTCCTCATGTCAAAAAATGGCAATACTATAGAAAATGACTAGCGATTCTTCCCCTGGGTTTTTAAAGCCTAGGCTCCCATTTGAAATATGATAGAACTGCACCCCTAATCGGTGGCAATGACCAAATTCGGCGGCAAGTGCGATCGATGAGCGGAACTCCAGTGGTAGACCGAGCTCCTTCCCTCCATTTTTGAGGTAGATGCCCGGAGCAAAACTGGGGGTCAAGACAAAATACTTTCCTAAGTAAATGTCATAGCATCCGCCGAAACAGAAATAGAGCGATCCCTTTTCGGTGAGCATCGCCCCCGCGATCGGCTGCACTCCATGCCAGCTGGCATCCCATTTGTATTCGGCCTGAAATTGGAGCATCCGCTGATGAGGCCGAAGGGTATCAAAAGTGCCAACTCCAAGCGAAAGAAGCCCAGGATAAAGAAGAGTGGGGGAGAAGAATAAAACGCAAAGACGCAAAGGCGCAAAGACGCAGGAAAAAAAATACCTTTTTTGCGTCTTTGCGCCTTTGCGTCTTTGCGTTGAATCGTCTCCTCTCATCAAACTTCTAATGCGCACAAGGAAGCTGCCAATAGGGGTGAGTGGGATCTTTTTCATAATTGCCTGTCACTTCATTGTAGATGCGGGCGGGGGCCAGATTTTCTCCATAAAACACCTGCAGATATTTTTCAGTATCACCCGGCACAGGCACTTCGATTCCCTCGTACATGGCCCGCTTTAACGGGAAGACATTGGTATAGGGCATCGGGGTGTTGTACCGTTTTTCTCTGATTTTCCAAGATCGTGGGGCAAATATATTAAACTCATTTGAAAAGAGGGTGTGAATCTGTTTTTTTTCAGGATCGATTGCAAAATGATACAGATCGATCATCCCGCCCGATTCTCTGATGAAGACTTTTAGATAGGATTCAGGCCGCGCCCTTCCCGACCAATCTTGCACGACATATTTTTCGGGATCGAGCTGATGGAGCGCATTTTTCACATTCTGGAAATCGGGAAGCAAGACAGCGATGTCAATATCCCAATCATTTGGAATCGAGCCTCCATACTGATAGCAGCCCAAACAGGAGCCGCAATCAAGCCAGAAAGGGATCTGATGCTGACTCAATAGAGAGATGATCGCTTTAAGGGCTTCAATATCGGCCTCTAATAGGTTTTTAACCGGTCTCCGCTTCCATTTTGGAGGGGCAATAGGGGCGGCCTTGAGGTAGTCATTCACTTGCAAACCGACCGAGTGGTAGTACTTCAAGTTGGAGTGCACCTGTGTCGAGTTGGCCGCGGCGCAGATTTTTTTTGCTCGGTCACGTGTTTCGGAGGAAATGTAGGAGAGGGCTTTGAGCGGCCCGCCGAGGGCAACGCTGACCGGCAGGCACGTCGTGGCGATCGCCGTTTTGAGGTAGAAATGGTGCTGGTAGTCAAAATGCCGCTCGAGCTGATAGACCACATCACCTCGCGCATCGATGATCGGAATAGCCCTTTTCCCCTCGAAAAAATATTGCATCGGGGCCAGGGCGATGTTGGCAATGCGTTCCAACCCATGCGCATCTTCAGCAGCGGTGTTGAAAAAGACGCTGCTAATCAGAAGATGGTAGAAGTAGACAAGGGGCATCCCCAATTTAAAGATGATCCAGGAGTTTCTCTCTAAAATCGCAGTCAGCATCAATAACGACCTTGCAGCCATGTTAAAAAGTGTTTCATCCCCGTTTCCAAAGAGGTTTTGGGTTGGAAATGGAGCCTTTTTTGCGCCTTGGTAATATCAGCAAACGTGATCGGGATCTCTCCAGGGGGCATCGGCAACATTTCGATCACCGCCTTTTTCTTGAGGTGCTCTTCGATCAGCTGCACCAATTTCAGCACCTCTTCAGGATGATTGTTGCCCAAATTGAAGATTTCAAAATCGGCCTCCAGATCGATCGCCGCAACGATTCCGTCGACAATGTCGTCGATATAGGTGAAATCGCGCTCCATTTTCCCATGATTAAACAGCTTGATCGGCTCACCGCGCATCATAGCCTTTGCAAAACTGAAATAGGCCATGTCGGGCCTGCCAAAAGGGCCATACACCGTAAAAAAACGGAGCGCCGTCGCCCGAATTCCATAGACGTTGTGATAGGCAAAAGCCATCAATTCATTGCATTTTTTTGTCGCCCCATAAAAATTGGCAGGCATCTCTGTCGGATCAGATTCAGAAAAGGGAATTTTTTTATTCAACCCATAGACCGATGAGGATGAGGCGAAGGTCAATTTGATCTGCGGATTATGCCGCAAACACTCGAGCACATGGAAAAACCCATCCACATTGCTTTCCTGATATTTTTCTGGATGAGTGATGCAATAACGACACCCTGCCTGAGCGGCGAGATGGACCAAATGGGTGATCTGGTGCTTCTCCAGCAGCGGTGCCAACTTGCTCACATCGCACGGGATGACCTCAATCTTTTGCTCGGCCAAAATATCGGCCCGCTCTTTCTTTAGAAGAGGATCGTAATAGGAATTGAAATTATCGCAGCCGATCACCACATCGCCGCGTCGATGCAATTTTTGAGCGAGATGAAACCCGATGAAGCCGGCTATCCCTGTAATAAAGATCCGTTTGCGCGAATTATCCATCGCCTATAGTATAAGGTTATGCGATTTTTGATACTCCTCCTTTTTTTAGCAGTGGCCTGCACAAATCCTCCCTATCGGGGCGCCGGTGTATGCGGAGCAGACGATTTTGTGATCGACTCCTACCAAGTGCGCGAGGGCAAATTTGCGATCCTCGGCATGGATGGACAGTGCTACGATTGCCTCGACTCCACATTCCTAGAGCCCTACGAGGATGTGATTCAAGAGGGAGATCTGCTGAAAGTGGCCATCTATCATCCCACTCGCAGCGACATCGGCAGCCACGTTGGCGCTATCGGACAGACAATCGGCTATCGAGTCGCCTGCGGACAGCTGCAACTTCCCGATTTAGCCCCAATCGACATCGTCGGACTGACCCTGTGCGAAGCAAAAGAAAAAATTGAATCGATCTACCGCTCCGAAATTCAAGACATCGAAGTCTATCTCACCTACCAAGAGCGGTCGATGCGCAAAGTGGAGCTCATGGGCCTCGTCGAAAAATCGGTCGTCCCAGTCGACGGACAGATCCGACTCTTCGAAGTGCTCGCCTTGGCCAGAGTGCCGGCCAATGCCAACCTCTTCAAAAGCTACGTCGTCCGCAACTGCGAGATGCTCCCCGTCGACCTCTACTGCCTCATCAAAGAGGGTGACATGTCGCAGAATATCGTCATGCGCGGCGGCGACAAAATCTACATCGCAGACCCCTCAGCCTCCACCCTGATGGTCCTCGGCGAAGTGAACAATCAACGAGTCGTCGAACTGCCCAATGGCTTCATGACACTTCGTCAAGCCCTCGCCGAAGCGGGCGGCATCACCCTCTCCGGAGACAAACGGTACATCCAAGTCATTCGAGGCAACATCGTCAACCCGAAAATCTACACCATCCATTGGGAACATGTCGTCCGCCTCCCGAGCGAATCGCTCCTCCTCATCCCCGGCGATATCGTCTACGTCGCCGCCACCCCCATCGCCGAGTGGGACCGCTTCGTCAATCAGATCCTCCCCACCCTTATCGGCTTCGAACTCGCCACCAAAGGGGCCAAAAACGTCGGAGTCATCGTCCCGTGAAGTCTGAGCGCCCCATCTACCTCTCCGAGCTTTTCATTTTCTTTCGCAAGCAGCGCCCCCTCATCCTCAAAATTGCAGCCGCCTCCTTTCTCGCCACCTTCCTCCTCATCTACTTCATATCCACACCCCAGTTCCGCGCCGATGCCACCTTCAGGCAAGCCCGCACGAGTAGCGAAGAGGCAGGCTCGCTCCAGACCCTACTCCTCAGCATCCGCCTCGCACCGGAAGAGACCTCCGCCATCTCCGTCATGCATTCGCGCCGAGTCCTCACCAAAGTGATCGAAAAATCCGCCCTCCAGATCGAATCCCCCAATACTGTCCAGTTCAAAAACGTCCACTACGATCGTGAGATCCCCCTGACCCTCATCCTCCACCCCACCACCGCCACCACCTTCGACATCCTCGATGAGCACAAAAACAAACTCGCCCGCGGCACCCTCAATAAACCCCTCCTGCTCGACTATTACCCACTTCACCGTCACCAACCTTCCTCCCAAAGCGACCCCCTTCCGCCTTATCCCTAAACGACAAGTGATCAAAACCCTCGGAAAAAAACTCAAAATTAAAGCGACACGCCTCGACCCCAACATCCTCCAACTCACCTATCGCCATCCTCACAGAGAGACCGCAATCGGCGTCCTCAACACCCTCATGGATGAATTCCAAAACCACCTCCAACAAGAGCATGAGCAACTGGCCCTCCAACAACTCGACTACCTGCAAAAGCGGAAAGATCAACTCGGCTCCGACTTCCACCAGGCCCTCGACCAGCACACCGCCTACCTCGAGCAAGAAATCAAAAACGACGGCTCGATCAACCTCGCACACGACCTTGAGACCCTCAGCGAGCCAAAAGAGCAATATACCGCCAAAAAACACGAGCTCGATCTCGAACTCAAAAAATGGAAAGATCCGAAACTCACCGCCTCCCTCGACATCCCCCTCATCACCCCCGAATTCATCGGACTAAACATCGAGACCGCCGAGCGCCTCCACCAAAACTACGCCCAAGAACACCAGCAACAGATCACCCAAATCGCCTCGCTCGAGACCTTCAGCGACAAAATCTCCGCAGACAATTTTGAACTCAGCACCCTCTCCGCAAGTCCTCACCGACGACCTAAGCCAAAAAATCGTCCAAAGAGCCACCGAAATCGCCCTCCAACTCGCCGATCAAACCAACCACAGCGAAAGAGAGCTCATCCGCCTCTCCGCGGCCCTCGCCACCCAAAAGAAGTTCCTGCAAGAGCACATCCTCAAGAAAATCGAGCTCCTCCAAATCCAGCGCGAGCTCACCGAACAGAAAATGAGCCACCTCAAGCAAATCGCCCTCGAACTGATCCAAAAAGAAAAAAAACTGATCGAAGAAAAACTGACAGAGATCAGCTCCAAAATGGAGAGCCTACCCCAAAAATGGCGCCTCGAGAACGAACTCAAATTTAAAAAAGAACTCATGATGCAAATCATCGAAGGCGTGACCCAGCTCTCCGAGTCCAAAGTCGTCAACCATCACCTCTTCCACATCGCCTCCAAACCCCTAGACCCCGCCGACGCACCCCCAAGCCCCCAATCGACCCATCTCCTCCTCTACTCCACCATCTCCGGCCTACTCGGCGCCTTCTTCTTCACCATCGGCAGCTTCCTCCGAGCAGTCATCCGCGGCCTTCCCATCTCACCCGATTACCTGCGCGACCATCACATCCCCTTCGCCACCGACCTTCACCGCCTCCACTTCGAGCCCCACACCACCATCGCCCTCATCGGCCTCGGCAGCACCAAACCCCTCGCCAGCCACCTCGCCCAGACCGGCAAGCAGATCCTCCGCGTCGTCCATGGCCTCCAAGAGCAACTGCACCCCTGCGAAGATCATCACCTCGCCGTCGTCAAGCACCTCACCCCCGCCACACTCCATACCTGGAAACAACAATACGACAACATCCTGCTCGAAATTGAAAACCTCGACGCAGCCGCCCACATCCAAGCCGATCGCCTCATCGTCAAACTCAATGAGACACAGCCCGAAGAACTGGCGGCCCTTCGACAAAAAGAAACTACTCTGTATTTTTGGTTAGATGTGACGAGCCCTAGCAGGCCGCAAGAACACATGTCCTAAGCATGCTACAGCTCCGCCACGGCTCCGATCTGCTGCAATAAGTGTACATGAGAACGTAAAGCCTCAGCCCCGTCAATTTCATAAATGATTGCACCTGAAATCATCGTGAATCCAACAGCGGCCATCGCCCTTTTCGCCTGCATATTTAGATTACCCCTATCATCGACCCAAAAAGGGTGCTCGTGGGTCCAAGCAGATAATCGATCGTGTAATCAGACCGCCCACAATCAAGCTGCCTATTCCTCCCAATACCATCGCAAATGCCCGTGCAACCTGATGGACAGCCGCCGGCATATAGGCGAAGTTATCTAGCGCATGGGGAATATACGAAAGTGCAGTGCCGATGACAGAAATGGCGAAAATATCTTTTGACGCCCTCAGCCCAAAAGCAAAGGAGCCTGCCAATCCAACCGCACAAGCAAACAACTTATGGACAGGGACATAGTGATGAACAACATGCGTGATAGTGGAAAAAGTGAGAGCAGCGGCGAGATTCTCTCTTGGGCTATGCCTTAAAGGCCAGACCACAGCCATGATACTGCCCGCGATCGCATTGATTACAGTCGAGTTCGAAGATTGGGAGACCGTTCCGCCAATGAGAGCGCCAGAAGCGCATTGCATGCCTTTTCCCAGCCCAGTGGTCGGCAACGTAAGATCTGATATAGTCCCAAGAATTTTCATAATGAAGTATTCATTATAAACCATATTCTAAAAGAAATCAAGGCTTCTAAATACCTCAATATCAGTATACTCAATATTTTAATTACCCAGCCATTTTCCCTATCCAAGGCCCAATCAATGGAATACACTCCCACCACCCTCTTCGAGGCATCTGATCAGCCAAAATCTCCATCAATAATTCATCAGGGACATCATTATGAGTTGCATCAGTTACAACATAGAAAGTTTTATTTTCCACAATCCCCGCATCCCGAAGTCCATTCAATAATGACAGATCCCCGATGACCTCATCCTTTTCCGCTTGAATCACCACTTCAGGGATCCCCAACTCCCCCAGTTTACGAGATGCGGCCACATTGTCCATCTCATAATTTAACCAATCCGCATGACCGCCCCTCCCAATGCACCCATATATGATTTAGCCAAATGAGTTAGCCGATCAAAAGTCATATAGCGGATCACCCGATACTTCACATCCTTCTTAAAATCATGTTGCAATATCGCTTGACCAATAGCAGCCCCACCCAGCGAGAACCCAGTCAATACAATCTCCTTAGCTTTAATTGCCGACTCCAAGAAAGAAATGCCAATCTCCTGAGAATGCCCTATATTTTCAGGATTTGGCCATCCCTGACTTCTCCCCACATTCGGCAGATTAACTAACAGAACATTATGCCCAGTCCTAATATGAGGAACAATATTGTAGGGGAGAGCTTCTTCAATAGAGACCCCATTCCCATCAGCATGTAGCGCCCATTTCCCATTTAGAATATTCTTCTCAAGCCCGACAAGCATCCCGCTATAATTAATTCCATTCTTCTGCAATTTGACCTGTCGCAGAACCAAGCCCAAATCGGCAAAATCCACTAAGAATTGTTTCCTCACCCTATCAATTTCCTTGATGGAGGTGAATTGTGCCGGCAGAATGCTAAGCGTGACGATTTTCTCGAGCAGATAGTTGTGAAACTCAAATAGGGCCCACGGAAAGAGAATGATTTTAAGCGCAACCATACTGCTCCAAGCCGCACTCTCAGCCCACGTTCTTTCCTCACTCACATTTACAACGAAATCAATTTCCGCAGGATCCACCACATCTAGCTTACTATTAAACTCATTCCAATTTCTTTCCCCATCCCCATCTCCGAATAACTTCGAATAGATCGGAAGCGTCACAATACCCATTTACATCTCCTACAAGTCGCTAAAAATGAGCCCAAGATCATACAATCCCCCTGATAAAGGCTCAAGACATAGAAGATTTTATACAAAGCTCTGCAGCGATCTAGAATATGAAGGGATGGTTATCGATATTTGTTATGATGACGTAAGAGTGGCCATGGTTAACTATGGCGAAGGGATGATAATCTCGAGATAGAAATCATTAAGAGAGAGGAAGATAGTCCGGTCAAAATGGGAGTACTCCATTGGAGTACTCCCAATTTGAACCGAACCATGACCGATTTATAAAAAGTTCGGCTTTCAATAGGCCAGCATCATCTTATTAGGATTCCAAAAACGTTGTTTTTCTAAAAACACGATTGACTGGAATTCCTATCCATGTTTGAATCACGCATTTTACCAACGACTACTGTGGAGAAAATGCCATGTTCACTTTGAAAACTGTATTAAATGTCATTCTTTTGATTACAACCCCAACATTTTTCCTTTATCCCCAAGAGCATTCTTCTCGTCAGGATTTTCAAATTTTTCAGGCCAAACACGCGAAAAAAAATCATCAGAAAAGTCCAGCAAATCATCAAGTCGTTACTTATGATGAAATAATGCATCTACTAGATGAGCTCGAAACTGGAAGGTTGGAAAAGCGAGCTAGTATAGATGATCTGGAAAGAATCAACCAATTTCTCATTTTATTAGCTAGGCAGGGGGTTGTTTCTTATAATGCAGATTATCTTGCTTTAGAAGAGGATGTTGACGATCTCCTCTATGGTGAAGATGACTATTATGAATTTGCAATTTCGCAGAGTGATGAAGACTACGTCATCATGCCAGCTATTTTAAACAACCAGCATGAAATAATTCTGTGTAAGAGCTGGATAAAAAAACAATGGAAAAAGACCAAAAAGTTTGTCAAAAAGCATAAAAAAGAGATCATTATTGGGGCTGCTGTAGTAGTGGCCGCTGTTGTTATTGTAGCAGTTGTAGCTGCTTCGACAGCAGGAGCTGCGGCGGTGGCGGCTGTTGGTGCTGCTGGAGCATCTGCAGCAGGTGCTAACAACAATAAAGAGAAGGATTCTTCGGGCAATGAGCCTCCATTAGGTATTCCTTCCGATCCCATCGATATTGCATCCCCATTGGAAACTACTCTGGAAACTCCTGTATTAAAGACTGCGATAGATGAACATATTTCTAACTTCAAACAGTTTATGGGTGAAAGTGGAGATATGCAGCAATTATCCTCTGCCCGAGGATGGGATGACTTATCCTTTGGAGAGAAGGCAAGAGAATGTGGAGCATTTTTAGCCCATCAAGCATTTGAAGGAATATCCGAGCTGGCAAGAGTAGTGCCGGATCTCTGCGAAGAAATAAAGGAGCTAGGCATACAAATTTTACCTGACACCATCTCCAATATGGACTATAATTTGAACACAGTTCCTTCAGAAAATTATGACAAAGTTATTTCTGCAGGTCATAAAGCTATTGACGCAGTTTTTTCTTCGGACCAAGCTGATTGTTTTTCTGCCGAAGGCTCTACAAATGGGGGAAAGAATGATTTTATTCTTGGGATGATTCCGCTCCCCTCAGGAGTTGCGGCAATTTTTTCTGATACAAATAAATTAATCACAGCTGGAAATGTTTTCGATAGAGCAGGGTTTACTAGGGCCGGACGAGCATTAATGAAACATGGTTATAGGGAAGGGAGCTTTTTCCCTAAACCATTGGGTAATCCAATGCAAATCAATAAACAGGGTGAATCTATTTTGACAGAGATTTTAAATGATCCAAGCAGAATCATTATAAAAAACACTTCTGGTGGCATAGAAATCTATGCGCCTAATGGGAGAGGCGCATATTTTAGGGAAGATGGAACTTTTAGAGGATTTATAGAGTATGGCCATAAATAAGGGGTTTTGTACGAAGCTTTGCAGTGATTTAGATTTTGAAGGAATGGTTATCGATATTTGTTACGATGAAGAAAGAGTTGCAATGGTTAACTATGACAAAGGAATGGACAATCTGGAGATAGAGCTTATTAAGAGAGAGGAAGATGCGCCAAGGCTTATTTTCCCTTTGGAAGATTTTTTTAATATTCTCGAAGAAGCAAAAATTTTGGCAATACGTTGTGCTAAAGAAGATGAACATAGAAATCAGTGATAATAAACATTCGGGTTTTGTAAATCTTTATTCAGACCTCGAATTGTATAAAACGATCTGCTTGCAGTAATTGAGATATCAGTATATGTAGGAGAATGACAGATAGATAATGCCTTCTTTCTCTCCTATTCAGTTTGCAATATCGCTTGAAACGCTAAACGACATTGTTACACTCTCAAGTATAAAAATAGATTAGTAGCAGGCGTTATAGCATAACCATTTTATATAAGTCACCCCTCGCGGGATAACAAGTGCGCTGCGTCACTAACGGTCATAGAAAATGCGTGAGAACCAAAAGACCTCCTAACACCTCTAATTAGTCTCTTATTTGACTTAAATAAACTCCAAATCTAGAATGCTAATGAAAATTTTACAACCGAGTGAATATGGAATCTACTGGTCAATTAGTGCGCCGTCAATCGGATGACTTTAGTAGGGCCTCAACTTCTCCACCGCATGATCAATTTCTGTCAGAATCTCAAATAGGGCGAGAGACTTATCGAACAGACTCGAGCGCACAAAGTGACTTGTTAGAGCGATCTAATCAGCGTACATTGGAATTTGTCACACGAGGACTCAAGTTTATCAAGCAGATATGAATGCGCACAGCGACCGGTTAGAACGGGTTACTCATGGGGCTACGGAACTCGCCTCACGAGAACTCCAGGCTTCTCGAGCAGAAATGAACGCACACAGTGACCGGTTAGAACGAGCTAATCAGGCCGCTGCGGAACTCGCCTCACGAGAACTCCAGGCTTCTCGAACGGAGATGAATGCCCAAAGTAACCGGATGGAACGAGTTACTCATGGGGCTTTTGAAGTAATCTCAAAATCAACACAGAAAGCCTATGAGCTGGTTAAAAAATCTGAACAGACTTCTCTAGCCGCCGTATCTTCTAGCCAGCAAGTTTCATTGGCTGCTATCCAGACTACTCGTCAAGGCGCTGAAAGCATGGAGAGAATTGCTTTAGATGCTCAAGGTATGGTCAGACAAGTTTTACAGAGCACTTCCGACGATGTTAAACTTCGATCCGAGGAGGACCGAAAAGCAAGACGAGATGTAAAACTTGAAGAATTGCTTAGAGAACGCGCCGATTGGGAGATGATACTAAATCCTGGTACACCACATGCTGCCATAGTCGAACTCGCTCGAACAAGAATTGATCTCCTCACAAAGTTGGAACAAAATTTAGTGAGTCAAAAGCAAAGAGAAATAGAGCAGGAAGATCAATTCTCTAGAGAACGTATGGAGGCAGCTCATCAGAGGCTAGCAGCGGACACGCTTCGTTCTCGAACTGAAAAAATAAACCTTGCAAAGACAGCTATCGAACAATCCCTTTCATCCTTTGATAATAAGAGACTCTATCTACCATTGCTCTTGAGCTGTGCACTGGTTGTCTGTTTTGCTTCATATTACTTTGGCAGCCGAAGGACAGCGGCTATTGGGATAGCATTGGGGTGTGCTATTTTTACAGAGGAGGTCTATAGAACTTCCCCTTATTATTCCAATCTTTCCAACAGAAAGAAATGGTTAGGCATCTACATAAGAGCTTTGGACAGACTAACAACCGAACCAAATTAACAGTTCGTTCAGCAGTGAAAGAGATATTGGACGGCGATCTTTCCATTAGTGACGCACAAAAAAATTCCCCAGGCACACAACGAATCTTGAGCCAAATTAAAAATGATTCAGTTACAGGCGACCCTGCCGAAAGAACTACTACACTTCCCAGCGCGCTGGCGTTTATTGTAGATCATGCGACACGTCAATCACCCAAGAGCTTCACTGAGTTGTGACGCTTCTGCTGGGCGCTTAGCCACAATATGTGCGTTTTTTTCGGCCACCAATCGAACTTTTAAGGAAAATCCTAATAAATGCAGAAAGGCCATTCTTTTAGCCTAGAATTGAACCTAGAGACAAATAATACGGAGCTGGAGTGCTCCCAATTTGAACCGGACCATCTAGTTTGCTCTTAAGATATAGGAGTAAGACTAGTCGTATGACTGAATGTAAGCTGATTGCTGCAGTAGAAAGAAGAAGGAGATGGTCTTTGGATGAAAAGCGCCAGATCATAGAAGAAACCTATATGCAGGGCTATTCTGTTTCCTAAGTAAACTGAAAATATGGTATAACTCCAAAGGTGTATTTTATGTTAGCTCTTGCATTCCAGTTTTATTGTATCGCTCTGTTCGGACTGATTTCTCATACTGATCAGGGCGCTGAATATGGTGAATACGCAGTTGCCGCCTATACACAATCCAATCATGGAGTGGATGGCAGTCTTTTTTTGGATCCTTATTTTAAACAAGATATAGAAAACCTTAACGATAAAAAAGTTCTTGATGCAGGGTGTGGTGCTGCACCATGGTCAATATATGCGGCCCAACAAGGAGGGGAGGTTTATGCTATTGATATTCAAGAGAGCATGATCCAAGCCGCAAAAAATGCAGTTGAAGTTGCAAAGCTAGCCGGTAGAATTTTTATAACAAAGGGCGATGTTGCCAAGCTGCCCTATAAAGACAATTTCTTCGATAAGGCAATCAGTATATGTGTTGGGTGCAATTTACCTCCAAGCTCATTTGAAAGGCATTTTATAGAACTTAAACGAACTTTAAAACAGGGTGGCATTGCAGTCGTAGGCGCTCCGACATCACTAGAAGTTGTATTTTCAAATGGATCGAAGGCTCAAGAAGAGATTTATTCTGAGATTCAATCAGTTTTATTTAATCTGCCAAATAATCCTTCGACTGAAATTATTTGTCAAAAACTAAATAGTCTAGGTTCAGTATTAGGCGCTACATTTTTTATAAAAAATGATAGGCTTGCATTAGTTTCAACTCAAGATGAATTACCGGAAGGTGAAAAAATCTGGCGAAAACTTCCTAAGCTTGTTGTGCCAAATCGGTATTACTCACAAGAGCATTATATCAATATTTTTAAAAAATACGGCTTTGAAATTCAAAAAATAGATCTGCCGTATTTTAAAAGTGATCATGAAAGAGTAGCGTATAACTCAAATGCCGATGCTTCCACAAGGCTAGGACAAGAGTATGTAATGCATGCGCCATTTGTTATTTTTCACATCAAAAAAGCTGATGAAAAATGATAAATCAAAGGAGTCTAATGACGAAAACCCTATGCTCCAAGCGAATATCTCACTTGATCTCGCTACGAATAACATCCACCCTCAATAGCATTAAAGGTTGTCAAGCTAAAACGGTATTGAAAACGCGAAGCTTCCCTCATCAACCCCCGTCGATTTCGCCAAGCTATAACTAGCTAAGAAGATAGCAAAATCGTACCAAGAGTGAAGTGCCACGCTCTC
Source organism: uncultured Verrucomicrobiae bacterium (assembly GCA_963806855.1). Taxonomy (GTDB): domain Bacteria; phylum Chlamydiota; class Chlamydiia; order Chlamydiales; family Rhabdochlamydiaceae; genus Sacchariniichlamydia. The sequence continues at coordinate 303,429 of CAWDYW010000001.1, forward strand.
CTTCAGAGAACAGTTTTTATGTGTGACCCAGCCATAATAGGCCCCCGTAAGAGTTATATATGGGACAATGACAGATAGATAATGCCTTCTTTCTCTCCTATTCATCCTTGTGCGTTGGGGATATGAGCAGCGCCGAAGGCCAAAGATGAAACCGCGATTCCTCCCCAAGGGGTTATGCTTTCAGATAAATAGGACTGCAAAAATCCCCTGAAGAATGATTCCTCTCCGATACCCACAGGGAAAGCGACAAGAGGAAAAGCAGTTCCAGCATGCGAACGACCAATATGGAGTTCTGAACTCCTTGGTGCTGTGAAATATTGTATCCCAATCACCAGTGAAAGATCGACCAGTAGTGCAACCCATACCTCTTTCTTTTTCATCACACTCCACTGGAATGGAGCAAAGGCCAGCTCACTCAAAGACTCGCTAGGCATTTTGTAAGAGTAAATATCGGACACATTATAAGCCCGTACGTCTCGATATGCTGCATAGATCCCATAAAACCACGTGTTGCTAATCAAATTCAGGTTCGTCAAAACCAATGTTTCGCTATGAGGCTTTAACCAACAGAGCCCCGCATACAAGCTCGTGCTCCCCATCAGACCGCCCGCAGTTTTATAATCCCCCAAATAGACATGACCAAGTCCAGGCATCAGAGAGGATAACCCAACCGCAATCGCTGCATTCTTCCTCGGAGTGAATGTAACCGGCGGTAGATTCAGATCGATCTCCATTTGATCAATACGCGACTTAGGAAAAGCTTCTGGCGCTAAGAGAAGTTCATTTTCAGCATAAGACACCGTAGATAGAAGGGATAAGCAAAGAGTTGGCAATAATTTTTTCATAGTTAATGTCGTTGGTTTGATTGTTTTCAGAACAAAGTTAAATCCAAGTCGAGTTTAATACAACTTTTTAAAAAATTATAATGCAGCTATTCAATGGCTTCTATCTTGTGATAAAAATGATGTCGAAAGAATAAAGTCGCTAGGTTAAAATGGCTTTAATTCAAAATATAGTCGCTGCTGGATATTTGTCAGATTAAATTAACTTCATTGCATTTTATTACTTCTCAGCGATCACAGCTGGGAAAATGCAATAGCGATCAGAGAATACTGAAATATTGGAGAAACCAGCACTACGAAAATCGTGTTCTATTTCATTTAGACTTCTGTAATTCTGATACTTCAAATCTAGAATATCTCGAGTTAATATTAGGTCCATCTCTACATGATATTTTGGGATAGCTTTAATATTCCAATCTGAATGGCTTCCATGGCCAGGAGGATACGTCAATACCCCTGTGAAGAATGCTCCGCCGGGTTTTAATGCTTGATATATCTGTCGATAGAGTTCGATAACCCGTTCTCGATTAGGCTCATAACAATTCAATCCAATGCTTGTTACAAAGTCAAATTCTGAGTGAATTTCTAAATTCCAGGCATCTCTTTGTTCAAATCTCACATTGTTAATGCCCTTTTCCCTTGCCAGCTTTTTCGCGGCTTCTAGGGACTCAGTATCAATATCTATTCCCACAAAAAAGACATTATCTTTTGGACTTACTTCGAGTTCAAGTAAGTCTCTCATAACCCCACATGGAATGGATGCTAACGTGCTATTAGACCTTACATATTTCTGAGCAATTTTTTGTGAATGGAGAAAGAGTTCTCTCTGAGCGAGCACACTTGGCATTTCAAAGATAATAAAATATTCAAGTCGATTCATCGAGAGCATTCTTCCAGCCAGATTCTTTTCGAGCCAAGGAAAAGAGACCATATAATCAGTCCAGATCCCATTTGCACCACTGGTATAGAGAATATGCCTGCCAAGAGGGAAGCTAGCTAGACTATCCAGTATCTGGCATGCCTGCTCATATGAAAGATTTGGCAGATAACCTTTCGCTTTAATCCTAGCCTTAATGGCTTCAATTGCAACTGAATGATCATGAAATCTTACAGAATGAGATTTGTTTACGCCTTCCTTCACTTTGTTCCCCTAGAAGTTATGTAGCACTATGTAAGTGCTTATATCTTCTCAGAAATTTGAGAAAAAAGACACAACTCAGTGAGATAAAAATGTGTTAGTACGCCCAGTATTGGACCTCTTTTGATGTCATATCCTCAGAATTGGCGAGATGCTAATTTTTCTGAGGTTTCAACATCCACAAATACGTATTTGGCAAAATAGGCATTTTGAATTCCATTTCAATCTCATATCCAGCTTTTAAGTAAACATCAATAACTTTTCTGTAGTTATAGGTTTCTATCCCTTGCAAACCATGCACATAATCATAACCGGGAGCATAACCCCTTGAAGAATAATCACTCGATACAATATCTAGTATTGCCAAATACTTCATATTTGGAAAATTGAGCTGATAAGACTTTAAAATGGGTGCGCACTTACTGGTAGGGAAAAGATCGTGCGTCATAAATGATTGCATTACTATCTGAACATCTTCCCAAACATTTCTCAATTTACTAACATCACCCACCTCAAATTGGATCGGTAAGTCACCATATCGTTCTTGAGCAAGTTTTATGGATTCATCACAATACTCTATACCAAGCCCCGGGACGTTTAGTTGCTTGCAAAGATTGCCTAGTCTTTCCCCACTGCCACAACCTAAATCACATATAGTTCCAGAAACTTCGATTTTATTGAATAGGTTAATTAGGATGGGATCGACAACATCAGAGGCAATCTGGTCTGAGGCTAAAGCCATTGATTTGAAATCAATAGCCCCATGAAAAGGGATTGACTTATCATAAGCAAGCTTGGTCTGCATAGCAAGTAACCCGGAATAACTATTGTATAGTAAATTGATCAGCCCGATATGTTTAACAAGCTTTTTACCGAAAGTTGTAAGCGTAAAAAAAGAGCCGGTTTTTTTAAGAATCTTGGAAGCGCAAAGTGACTTTATTGCTGATTTTATCAAAATGGGATTTGCATACAATTCATTCCCACTAAACTCCTCTTCCTCAACAATCCCTCTGTTAACCAAGTCTTGTAATAATCCAACTTTATCCAAAACAGTCAATGCATTGCAAGAAATCCCAGCAGCGACAAATTCCATTATTTGATTATCAATTTCCTTCTTGGCTTTTTTAAGCTGATGACTAGTGTTCATAGGCCTACCAATATTGAGCGGTGTGTTTTAAATAGAGTATGTCTAATAATGAAATATTAATCTACATGTTTGCTTCCGCCTTGCAATTTAGTGCGATTAAATCTTAATTTCCTTATAAAATTCAACTAAGCAGGTATATTGAATTTAATAAATCGAAAAACCTTGCAAAATTTAGCCGCTTTCTATAAAATGTTATAAAGTTTTAAAAAAACGCTTGTCTTCCAACAAAAAGAGGTGAGAATGCTTACAATCATTAAAACGGCAGAAAAAAAGGGTAGAAAGATTAAGTCAAGATCTAATCTTGTTATTGATGGTAAGAGTCTGACGACTTCAGAAATATTTAAAGCTGTTCATGATTTGGAATTAAAGCTCGCAGTAACAAAAAAAACATTAGAAAATATTGATGAAAATCGTAGGATTTTAACCCAATTTTTAGATGAAAATCGAGTAATTTATGGTGTAAATACAAGTGTTGGGGGTTTTGTAAATTGGCTGCTTCCTAAAAATAGAGCCAGAAAACTTCAAGAAAATCTGATCGCTGCAGTTGCAACAAATGTAGGGCCTTATTTTGATGATTCAATTTCTCGCGCTGCGATGCTTGTGCGCTTAAACTCTTTAGCTCGCGGATCCTCTGCGATTTCTTCTGAAAATTTTAATAAGTTATTGGCGATTTATAATGCTGGTATTATTCCTTGCATTCCATCTAAGGGCTCTCTTGGAGCAAGTGGAGATTTGGGCCCCTTAGCTTGTATCGCCCTTGTTGCAACAGGAAAATGGAAAGCGAAATACAATGGGAAAATTATCTCTGGTAAAAAGGCGTTAGAGCAAGCTGGGATTGAGCCAATGAGATTAGATTTCAAAGAAGGTCTAAGTTTAGTAAATGGTACTTCTGTGATGACAGGGTTAGCTTCAATTTTGATAGAGCAAGTCAGCTCTCTTATTAAATCTTATGATATTATCTCATGTCTTACATTTGAAAGTCTGAAGGTCAAGAAAAATCCATTTAATCCTATTGTTCATAAGCAAAAACCTCATCGCGGACAGCTGCAAACGGCTAAAAACATTTGGAATATTTTAAATGATAGCCAGATGATTGTTGAAGAGGCAGCAGTTGAGGACCAGTTGAAACCACACTTCTCTTCAGAACCGACAGCTGCAGATGCTCCCATTGAGGACGCTTATTCAATCAGATGTACCCCTCAAATTATAGGCCCAATTCGAGACACCATTCAATGGGTTAAGGAAATAATTACAAATGAAATTAATTCCAGCAACGATAACCCCTTAATTATTTCACAAGTAAAAGAGGTTTTCCACAATGGACATTTCCATGGGCAATATATATCTATGGCAATGGATTATCTGGCAATATGTTTAACAACTCTTTCAAATCTATCGGATAGACGTATTGATCGTTTCATGGATCATCATCACAGCAATAAATTACCGCCATTTTTATGCAATGAAGAGCCTGGATTTAGACTTGGACTTATGGGTGGTCAATTTATGTCGACTTCTTTGACAGCTGAGAACAGGTCATTGTGTAATCCATTGTCTATTCAAACTCTCACATCAACAGGAGATTTTCAGGACATTGTCTCTATGGGATTGATTGCAGCGCGGAGAGCGCAAGAGATTTATGAGAATACTGTTTATATCTTGTCATTTGAGCTTTTATGTGGAGCTCAAGCTGCGGAAATTCGGAATGCTGAATTACTTAGTTCCCCAACAGGAGAGGTTTTCTCCATTGTGCGGGAAATTGTGCCATATTTATCTAAAGATGTATGCCTAACTGATTACATTGAAAAACTTGCTCAATTAATTAAATCGGAACGAATTTTAGATGCTGTAGAAAGTGCGATGGATAAAAAGATTGCGCTTTAAAGTTATCAAAGTAGCTGTAAGCCAGTAAATTTTTTTGGTCAACTTGATGAGAAAAGGCTATGAATTCCAAGATCTTGAAAGATGATGCATCGGATCTAGATGCTGATCTTTACACGAAAAATTCTTCCTTGCAAAACAACTTGGCTAAAGAGATTATAGAGTCCCTTCAGATTGCCCCTAACTCATTGATTTTAGATATAGGCTGTGGTGATGGTAGAATTACTGCGGAGCTCTCAAGATTAGCAAATCAGGGTAGTGTTCTGGGAATAGATGCTTCCTCGAACATGATAGATTTTGCTCTAATTAATTTTCCAAAAGCAGAATTCCCAAACCTTAATTTCAGGAGAACTATGGCGGAGAGCCTTGAGCTCAAACAGAAATATGATCACATAGTATCATTCAGCTGCTTCCATTGGTTAAAGGATCCTAGATCAGTTATGCGAAGAATTAGTGCAAATTTGAAAAAAGGAGGCGAACTATTGATTTTAACCTATCCCAAAGAATCACCTTATTATCGATATTTACAAGCTGCTCTTAAAGATTATCCGAAATATTATCCTCTTTTCCGCAAATCATGGCATGCTTGCTATTGAAGAGTATAAAAAACTACTTCGAGAGAATAAGTTTGAGATTATCGAGTTTCAGCAGCGAAATTTGATTGCTTCTTATAATAACTCCGAAGAGTTGCAAGAGTTTATTAAAGGTTGGTTAAATAATTATGTCCCCCTCCCTAAGAATTTATATCCCCAATTTCTTCAAAGGGTAAAGCGGGCCGTTGTCAATGATCCAACTACGCAGGATGGTAGAAAAATTAACGTGCCTTATACCGCTCTAGTAATCAAAGCGCGTAAATTATAGATGGTATTTAAATCGTATAGTTTTTTATGCCGCACGAATTAAATTCGCGATCTTTGTTCATGTTTTTATAGACTTAACAACGAGCTGAGATTGGAGAAGTTGTGAATAAGAAAATAATTATTAGTCCTTGACAAGGTGAAAGCACTTAAATCCATTTTCCGCTAGACCTCCAATCAAAAAATCTGCATTATCTGCCAATGCAATAAGGTCTGACCTTGCCCCCATCTTTGGTTATGAAATACCCTCTTTGGAACAGGAAATATGTTCTCACTTTGAGAGTTTTTGAAGAAAAAAAATTAATATCCTAGTAGCCCCATTTAATGAGGCGGCTCGAGGAACTTTTAATTTGCCTATCTCAGCTTAATATCAGCGGCTTTGACTGAGGTTGTGCCAAAAAAATCTATAGGTATGCCTTTCTGCTTTTCTCTTAGGACTTTACATAAAAATTTGACAATTACAGCATTTTTAAATATAATGTTGGCTATCAATTAAATTTAACGGGTGTGTTATGGTAGGCATATTAGAATTAGATGCACTTCATTATAAGAACTATTCTATATCTCAATATTCACAAGCTGGACAACTGCTGAAATTAATCGACATTCAAGACAATTGCTCTATTCTTGACGTAGGATGTGGTCACGGCAATATTTTAGCAGAATTATCAAGTTTGGTGCCGAATGGGAGGGCTATAGGGATAGATGCATCGCACAATATGATTTCTTTAGCTAAGTCCAGTTTTCCTAATGAAATTTACAAGAATCTAATGTTTATGCAGTTAAATGCTGAACAGATGGTTTTTCCAGAGCAGAGTTTTGATTTAATAATTTGCACAAACGTTCTTATGTGGATTAGAAAGCCTAGGACTGCATTAGATCAAATGTGCTCGTTGCTCAAGCCGAATGGTCATATAGTTATTTTTACCTATCCTAATACAACTCCTTACGCAAAACTTTTCGAAAAAACATTAAATTCCTTGTTCCCGGAGTTGCGCAATAAATCAGCTGCAACAACTATGCTTTCTCCTCGAGAACATAAGGAAATTTTACTTCGCCAAGGTCTAGAAATCATATTATTCAGCATAGAGGATGTTGTTTTTTCCTATGAAGATGAAAATGATTTTAAAAACTATGTTCGAGGATGGTTAAATTGTTATGCTCCCATTCCTGAAAACTTTCAAGATACCTTTTTAGATAAAATATGTGAACAAGCTCGAGAAGAAGGTTACTGCGATCGTTCTGGTAGATTCTCAATCCCCCATCAAACCATCAGAATTGTAGCTAAAAAATAACAGCATTAAAAGATCAATATAAAATTGCTTGTTGTGCCAGCTTTTTCCTGTCGATTTTTCCATTCTTTGTCATGGGCCACTTTTTTACCTCTATGAAAGATGAGGGCACCATATATGAGGGTAAAGTATTCGTTAAATACTCTTCTAAATTATGCAGGTTCAACTGCATTTCCTTCGAGGAATAAAAAACAATTATTTTCCTTTCCCTGACAGTTGCAATTGCTTTATCTATTCCCTGAAATCCTGAAACTTGGGACTCGATTTCTTCTAGCTCTACTCTATGTCCGTAGATTTTAACTTGAAAGTCTTTTCTTCCTGTAAATACAATATCGCCATTGGGTAATTGATAACCTATATCCCCTGTCTTGAATAATTTTATGGGATGTTTTTCCAGATTGTGGCAATAAATGAACCTCTCGCGCGTCAAAAGCTGGTTATTCAAGTAACCTTCAGCCAAACCAGGGCCTCCCACAAAAAACTCACCTTTTGCACCAAGGGGTACAGATTTTAATCTAGAGTCAAGGATATAAATTTTGTTGCTCGAGAAGCATTTCCCAATAGTGATTTTATTTTTATGGTTTTTAATGCAATCATAAATTATCGCAATAGTGGTTCCAATTGCATATTCAGATGGGCCATAGGTATTGTGCAAATTTGCATTTATCGCGATTCCAATATGCTTGTCCACCAGTGAGCCAGCAATCATTTCTCCACAAAGATAGACGTTTCTAATAGAGGGGAGTTTAGCGGCGCTATCTAACAGATTAGTGTAAAATGACGGGGTAGATAGAATGAAGTCAATCGAGTTTTCCTCTATGTTCCTTACAATTTCCTTAAAGTTTTTCATGTCTATATTTCCTCTATTGTCAACTAAAGAAATTTTACCTCCTAGAAGAAGAGCGTGGATAATTATAAGTATACTTGGATCAAAGCTTATGCTACCAGTCAGTAATGACATAGGCTTCTCAGGATGTACTTCTGAAAATGCAGTGGCCGCATGGCTTAATGAAGCGTGCGTAACAACAATACCTTTAGGCATTCCTGTAGAACCTGAGGTATAGATGATATATGCAACTTGTTCTGGTAAAGCGTCAGGCAAGTTTGTAGATTGTTCGCATAAAAGTTCATCATTTAAGTAAAAAACTTTTCCATTGAAATCAGAAAAAATATTCTCTATTCCTTCTTCGAGCACTAAAACCTTCGCCTGAGAATCTAAAATCATATGCCGGATCCTTTTTATGGGATAATTTGGGTCTAAAGGCAAATAGACTCCTCCAGCTTTTAAAATTCCAAGAAATCCTACAATAAGATATAAACTATTATAAAATACGAGGCCAATTACATCCCCGGGTTTAACTCCCTTAAATATCAAATTTTTTGCTAGCAAAGAAGATCGATTTTCCAATTCCTGATATGTTAATGATCTATTCCCATACACTACAGCTATGTCAGCTGGATTTTGTTCTGCCCTAGATGAAAATAACTTACAGAAATCCATATTTTTCTCCCCCTATCTAGCCAAAGTGATGAATTAGCAGTTTCAAGGGAATTATAAGTCCTTTCGAAGGAAATCTCAACCCCCACAGATTCTCCAATAGAAGACACATATTCTATTCGATGTACACCGCATATTATTGGTCCCATTCGAGATACCCTAAAATGGATTCGGTAGATTATTAACAATGAGATCAATTCGAGCAATGATAACCCTTTAGTCCTTGCTGAAAGCCAAGAAATCTTTGATAATGGACATTTCCATGGCCAATATAGCTCTATGGCGATGGATTATCTAGGAATTTGCTTGACTACATTATCGAATCTTTCGGATCGATTTATGGACAGTCATCATAACAATGGTCTTCCCCCATTCCTGTGCAAAGAAAAACCAGGTCTGCGGTTTGGGCTCATGGGAGGGCAATTTATGGCAATATCCTTAACTGCCGAGAATCGCTCTCTGTGTAATCCTATCTCAATACAATCCCTTACCTCTACGGGAGATTTCCAGGATATTGTTTCATTAGGTCTAATTGCTGCTCGGCGCGCTCGGGAAATCTATGAGAATGCAGCTTATATTTTATCCTTAGAGCTTCTTTGAGGAGATCAAGCGGCAGAAATCCGAGCTGATAAACTTTTAAGCACCGGGACAAAACGAGCATTTTTACTGGTGCGCGAGTTAGTCCCATATCTCTCCAAAGATGAATGTCTCACTGACCATCTGGAAAATTTGTCAAATTTGATAAAATCAGGTAAGCTCCTAAGAGAAATCGAAAATTCCATAGGCAGAGAACTCATATTGTAAATACAAAGAGAGAGATAATATGCCAGCGAAGAAACCAACAGATCTGGATGCTCATCATTATCGCAATAATTCTGAACAGCAGTATGCTCGAGCTCACGAATTGTTAGTCCCAGAGCTTTTTGAGGAGACTGATAAAGTGTTAGACGTTGGATGTGGTGATGGTAGAATTTCGGCGGATATTGCTGATTGGGTCCCCAAGGGTAGAGTAGTCGGTGTAGATTCTTCATCGAATATGATACGCCTTGCTCAAGCATCTTTTCCAACTGCAAAGTTCCCAAACTTAGAATTTTGTCTAGGAAAAGCAGAAGAACTGTCTTTTGAAGAGCAGTTTGATAAGATTGTATGCTTCAATTGTCTACTTTGGGTTCGTGAACCAAAGAGGGCTTTAGAAAAGATGTGTGCGGCACTAAAACCAGGGGGAAAGCTGTTCATTTTAACATATCTTAAAGAATCTTCATATGTTGATTTTTTCGAGGAAACATTAATCAATTTCCCTCAGTATAAAAAATTCTCTGCAGCTTATACTATGCTTTCTGTCGAAAGCTATAAGAATATACTGCAATCCAATAAGTTAGAGTTAGAAAAATGTGTTATTCAAGATTTAATTTCGATATTTAAAAGCCGAGAAGAATTGAGAGATTACATCAAAGGCTGGTTATGTAGTTATGTGCCTATCCCAGAAGAAATACAGGAATCATTTCTTGATTTGGCTATAGAGAATGCTGTATTGTATTCTGCGCAAAATATAAATGTCTCTATTAACATTCAATATAAATCTCTAATTATTCAAGCAAAAAATCCAGATTAATAATATCATAAATTTGGATATCAAAATTAGGTGGAATTTTATTGCCTTGAATTCGCGAGCAATCATGCAGAAAGAGATCTTAGGGGAATTGTGATTACATGAAAAATCAGCTATGGCTCTAAGGGTGAACAAGGGGATCGGTTCATTGATACCCTCAAAAAACTGGTGAAAAAATGCTCAGATTATCTCGAGGCAGTTCTTAAAGCGAGGAAGACTGGGCGGTCAGCTCCCCGTATTTTTAGCTAACTGCTATACCCTCTGAACATTTACGACAGAAGGAGGGAGACGAAAAGGACTAGTAGGGACAAGAAAAGTTAGTATCCAAGATAGAAACCGAGCTAGAGCGAAGAGGTGAAAGGTAAACCTTCAGCATCAAGATGGAAAAAAATAAAATATGTCGGTAAAAGACAGAATAATATCCCTGAAAGGGGTATGATTTGTCTAATAGGATAAGCCGGTAGTGCGTGAGTAGTAATGAGAGCGAACTGATAAAAACGATGAAAATCCCCATTCCGTATTTGTCATTGGCGCTTTTTTTTATATTGGCTGATATTATTTGCGATAATTATATATTTAGAGCGTTCAATACCCAATCAGCATTTTACGCATTTTTTTTATTTTTGGGTTTGTCGGCCATGCAAATTTTCGCTTCGCCTATACAAGCTGGTATTTCCGATCGTAGAAGAAAGCAAAGTTTAATATTCTCTCTTTCATGTTCGCTTCTTGCGCTTTTTCTTCTTTATTTTTTTAAGGAAAAACCTATTGTATTTCCATCGATCTTAATTTTGATTTTATTAATAAAAGGGGGGCTTGGCAATACTACGCCATTAGCTTGGTCTGCCATCGCAGATATAAGAGAAAAAAATTATAGATTTTCATTTGGCTTGTCAACTTCTTCATTTGCGATCGCATATCTACTTTTGAGTCTGGCAAATAAAATGATAACAGAAAATGAGGCTGTTTTTATTGTCATTTGTTTATTTTCTGTGTTAATTTTATTAGGGTGCGCGATTTTCAAGAATATTCATCATGGGGCTAATCCTGAGGTAGGCTCTGCAAAAATATTGAATGTAAATTTGTTTACAAAGGAAATAAAATTAACCTGGAGAGAGCTAAAAAATAAATATACTAGAAATGGTCTTTTAGCATTTATTTTATGGGAAATTTCCCTTTATAGCGTCCTTTTACTATATGTTGATTTTTCTGTAACCCAATTTTCTTCTACCGCGATCGCAATGATGTCTGGGTATATAACCGGGGTTATTATATTAAAATTTGTAAATAAATTAAATGATTTTACGCTGATTAGGCTTGGATATTATTTGTCTACATTTTCACTTGTTCCTTTTTTATTTTTATTGCCATTTGTTGATCAAATTAATTTCATTTTTCTGGCAGCCTGCTATTTTTTGCACACGCTAGGAAATGCATTTCTATGTCCAACTTTTTTTTCGATTTTAGCAAAAGAGAAAAAGCTCGAAGATCAAGGGATAACTTATGGATTAGTAGGATCCGCAGACACTATTGCTTTTTTAATAGCTTCCATAGCGGTAAGAATTTATAATATTTTAAATATCAACTTAGTATATATAATTCTGCTGTCTTTCTTTACAGTAGCTATATCATGGATTCCATATAAAAGATTTGAGAATTTAAGGCTGAAATCTATTAAAAATGATGATGAAGTCAAGGAAGATTAATTTAGTTATAGTAGTGAAAAAAAATAAAGTTCAATTTTTTAATCAAAAACTCAGCGAATTGAGGGCGGATGTCAAAAGATAGGATATTGGGAACTTGGTCATTAGTCTCATATATAATATTAAGATCTGAAAACAAAGAAAAAATTTATCCATATGGAAAAAATCCAATAGGCATTCTTATTTATACGTTGCAAGATGTCTCCGTCCACATTATGCGATCAGAGCGCATTCAAAAAAACGATCTCACGGACATCAAAATCGAGGCAGCTGATAATTATGGAGGATATGTCGGGAGTTATAAAATTGAAGGAAATACTATTATTCATTATCCAAAGATTGCAAGTTTTATAAATTACCTCGGGATCCCGCAAGTCAGGGGGTTTAATCTCCAGGATGATCTTTTGATCATTGAGTATTCATCGTATGAAGATCATGAGGAAATTCACTCTGAGCTTATTTGGGAAAGAGTCGGACAATAAGCATTGACATTTGATGTCCACACTCTGACATAGTTAAATCTTTATATTAAAAAGTAATTAATGCAATGCGTGTAAGTTATTTGCGAAATGTTTCACTTTTAGATTAATAAAGAATGTGTTAATAAAATATTAAAAAATTTAACCTTTGAATTGAGAAAAAATTTGGAAAAATGAGGAAAAAAAGCTATAATAGATGTTAAATCATCTTTTCAAGGAGAATGCAATGAATGGATTGAAAACCTCACAAGCATCTTCTTCAGTGAGTCCTTTGGCTTTTAGGACTGTAAATGTTCTGTTTGAGGAGCAGGTGCAAAAGCACCCGGATGCCATCGCTGCTATTTATAATAACACTAAATTGACCTATGATGAATTAGATAGGAAATCAAATCAAATCGCCCGATATTTGCAAGAGGCTGGGGTAGATAATGGGACTCTGGTGGGGCTTAGTTTAAGTAACAGTATCAATATAATTCCGGCTATTTGGGGGATATTGAAGGCTGGCGGAGTATATCTTCCTCTAGAGCCCTCTTATCCACAGGACCGAATCGCGTATATGATTGAAGATGCAAAACCTTCAATCTTGCTTACGGAATCTCAACAAATGGCTAAATTTAAAAATTTTTCAGGAAAAATTGTTCAACTAGATCAGAGCTGGGAAGAGATCTCAATTCGTGACGATAGCACGATTGAAAGATCGATCGAGCCTGATCAGTTAGCCTATGTGATCTATACTTCTGGGTCAACTGGTCAACCAAAGGGAATTATGGTTGAACATGGTAGCTTTGCGCATGGTGCTATAGCTCATAGAGAGTATTACCCAGAGAAACTTAAGGGGCTACTAACTGGTGCTATCAGTTTTGATGTAACCCTTTTGATCATTTTCCATTTATTATTATCTGGAGGGACTGTTGTCATTCCATCTTCTGAGATAGTTGTTGATGTGGATAAAATAGTCGATCAAATTCAAGTAAATGCGATTGAATATATTTTATGCGTTCCTTCTCTGTATTCAATGATTCTGAACAAATCAAGAGCTTTGCCTTCTTTGAAAATCGTAAGTCTTGCTGGGGAGCCTATCTCAAAATCAATTACTACTATGCACCCGATTTTCACTCCCAATGCCATCCTATATAATGAATATGGCCCTACCGAGTATGCGATAGGAACAACAATTGCGAAAATCTATGATCCAGATAAAAAGAGAATTTTTCCCATGAGCGTAGGCAAACCATTACCGGATACCCAGGTTTATATTTTTAATGAGAATCTACAATCTCTTCCTAAAGGCTTTAAAGGAGAAATTTTTATTGGAGGTAAGGGGATCGCTCGGGGATATTTAAATAAGCCAAATCTTACAGCTGACAATTTTCTCTCTTTTGGATCCGGAGTTCTATATAGAACAGGTGATTTTGGCCGCTTTCTGCCCGATGGGAATCTGGAATTTCTTGGACGCATGGATAATCAAGTTAAGATCCGAGGCAATCGAGTTGAGCTCGGAGAAATCGAACATGCGCTTTGTAAGTGCCCTGGACTTGATGAAAGTGTAGTTATTGTTCGCGAAGAACAAAGTGGGAATAAACATCTTATTGCCTATTTCACTACTGTCGATAAAGTGGACATTAAGGGGGAACTTAAGGGCTATCTGAAAAAACTGCTCCCTAAATATATGATTCCTTCGTCGTTTGTCTATCTAGAGTCTTTCCCTCGAACACCAAATGGGAAAATCGATCGAAATGCTCTTCCCAATCTATTGGAAAAAGAGACAAAGGTATCCGAAGAGCCACATAACGCCTTAGAGAACACACTCTCTAGCATTTGGAAGGAGATACTGAATTTAGATCTTGTCGGAACAGAAGATAGCTTTTTCGAAATTGGGGGCGACTCGTTGGGACTAGCTGAAATGCAAACACTAATCGAAACTCGTCTCGGAATTAATGTTCCCGTGATAAAACTACTTGAATATCCCACAATCGCCCAACTCTCACAATATATCAATCAACAATCCGGTCGTAAAATCGTTTCCTTCTGTTCTGATCTTGCAAATAAGAAAAAGATGGCTTTTGAAAGATTTAGAATGAGAGCTAGAAGATGAATCCAGAAGACCTAGAAAATGCAATCGCTATCGTGGGAATGTCAGGTAGATTCCCCGGCGCAGATAGCATTGATACTTTCTGGGAGAACCTATGTAATGGAAGAGAGTCGATCTCTTTATTTTCTGATGAAGAATTGTTAGCCTCGGGAGTTTCCAAATCCCAACTCGACTCTCCTAACTATGTAAAATCCAGAGGAATTCTCAATGGTATCGAGCTATTTGATGCCGACTTTTTTGGTCTTAATGCTAAAGAAGCCCAATTGACCGATCCCCAACATCGCCTATTTTTAGAATGTGCTTGGGAAGCTTTAGAAAATGCAGGTTATTGGTCAGGTAATTACCAAGGTTCTATAGGGGTTTATGGCGGAACAGGCATGAGTTCTTATTATCTCAATAATATTTACCCAGATCAACAGTTAAGAGAGGCTTTGGGAGACTTCCTATTAAGGTTAGGCAATGATAAAGACTATCTCACAACAAGAGTTTCTTATAAGTTGAACCTCAAAGGACCAAGTATCAATATTCAATCGGCTTGCTCGACATCTCTTGTTGCCATTTGTGTTGCATGCAATCACTTGCTTACCTATCAGTGCGATATGGCTTTAGCAGGAGGGGTAACGATCTCCGTACCTCAGTCAAGTGGATATGTCTTCCAAGAGGGGATGATTTTCTCGAGCGATGGTCATTGCAGACCTTTTGATGCCGAGGCAAAAGGCACGGTAATGTCTAATGGCGCTGGAATTGTAGTCTTAAAGAGGTTACAAGATGCTCAAGCAGATAAGGATCATATCTATGCGGTAATCAGAGGTTATGGAATTAATAATGATGGCTCAGGGAAAATCGGCTATACTGCCCCCAGCGCAATAGGACAGGCAGAAGCTATTGCCGCAGCAATCATGATGGCCGGTGTAGACCCCGAAACGATCTCCTATGCTGAAACTCATGGCACGGCAACTGTTTTAGGAGATCCGATAGAAATACAGGGGCTTTCTCAGGCATTCAATACAGCAAAAAAGGGATATTGCGCCATTGGATCGGTAAAAAGCAATATTGGCCACACATTTGAGGCAGCAGGCGTTATCGGTTTGATAAAGGCAGTTCTTGCACTGTATTATCGAAGGATACCCCCCTCATTGAATTATCACAAACCCAACCCCCTTATAGATTTTACTGAAACTCCTTTTTATATAAACACAGAGCTAAGAGAATGGCCTAGCGGTGAACATCCACGTAGGGCGTGCGTCAGCTCTTTTGGAATCGGTGGAACTAATGCTCACATGATTTTAGAAGAGCCATCTCAGCGGGAGACTTTTGAGGCATCAAAAGATAAACATTATTTGATTCTTTCAGCAAGGTCTCTTTCAGCTCTAAAAACAACTGCCCATAATCTCGGTCTGCATTTGAAAAAACACCCGGACCTTTCTCTTGCTAATGTAGCTTATACTCTTAAAGTTGGCCGCAAATTATTTGAACACAGGCGAATTTTAACCTGCCATAATCGTGATGAAGCTATCTCATCGCTTTTAAATTTTGATCCATCTCAATACCCCACGATTTCTAATGAAACTCCAGAGGACTTCGTGGATTCCCAGTTGAATCGGGTTCCTCTCCCTACTTATCCATTTGAGAAAAAGCGTTATTGGATTGATCCGTCAAAAAAACTGGTGGAGATAATTTCTTCCGAGACTCCACAGCGCTCAATTGAAGAGGAATTAAGATCTCTTTTGATAGAGCTCTTAGGTATTGAAACGATCAATATAGATGATGATTTTTTCCAAATAGGCGGAGACTCAATCTTTGCTATTCAACTCTTAACTAGCCTATCCAAACTATTTAATATAAATGTAGAGATGCATATATTACAAGCGAATGCTTCTATTTCAAAATTAACCAAAGTTATCTCAAAACAAAAATTTAGCGTATCCTCGTTAGTTCAATTAAAGCCAGGTAATACAGGATCTCCTCTTTTTCTCATCCATCCGATTGAGGGAAATCTTTTTTGCTACACAAGCTTAATCGAGGGATTCAAAAGTCCCAACACTATTTATGGAATTCAAGCTATCAATACCGAAAATAAAAGCATTGAAGATATTGCTGCTGAATACATAAAGGAAATTCAAAAAATTCAAAAAGAGGGCCCTTATAATCTCCTTGGAATGTCCTTTGGTGGCCTAATTGCTTACGAGATGGCAAGACAGCTTGAAGAAAAGGGCAGCTCTCTGGATCTACTTTGCATGGTGGATGTTGGGAGACCCGAAGTTGATCAGATAGATGAAAATGCACTTCTCATCAATTTAGTGGAATTACTAGAAGGAATCCCTGCAGTTGATAAAGTGATCACTCCTGAAAGAGTTGCCCAAAGCCTAGGTTTTAGTATGTTGTCCAAAAAAGAACAAGAAACTATCTATAATCGAGTTAAATCCCATCTCGGTGCCTATTCTCGATATCGCCCTCAACCATATGGGGGAAAAGTCATATTTTTTGAGGCAGCCCAAAAATTTTTCAGGCGAGAGAAGGCCTCTATAGGCTCGAGTTGGCAAGAGTTGATTGGAGACCGCCTAGAGATCCAGATAATCCCAGGTAATCATATGAACATACTAAAACAACCACAAGTCGAATCCCTCATCTCTTTTCTTAATACCCAAAGACAGTTTAATGGAAAAAAGCAACATGAGTATTGAGCATTTTAACCTGGTGGGGAACAAGCAATGGAACAAGAGATACAATCTGATGAGATCCTGCAACGAATTACTGGGCAAATTTTTATAGGGCAAAGTGTTTTGGTTGCATATGAACTTGGGTTATTTAAGCTGCTTGCATCCAATCCTCATTCAATCGCTGAAATTTCCAAGATACTTGATCTTCATCCTAGAGCCATTCAGGCCATGGTATCCTCTGCTGGAGCCATGGGATTGGTTGAGAAAGGAATTGAAAAGTATCAATTAACACAAGTTGGTTTGTATTACTTTAAAAACACTGGTGATCTAGATTATGGGGAAGTTCTAGATGTTTTAATCGAGCAGGCTGATATTATGAACTATTGCTCTGTAAAGGAGTCAATATTGAGTAATAAATCTCAAGTTGATGATGGAAAAGATATTTTTGCAAATGATGGAGCAAATATCGGATCACAATCAATTTTTATTAGTGCCTTGCATCATAAGGCCTATGCACCTGCTTTTGCTTGGACAAGCAAATATAAGTTGGGGCAGTCAAAGGTATTTATCGATATTGGAGGTGGTTCGGGCATACATTCTATCGCTGCTTGTCTGAATAACCAGGGGCTTAAAGCTATCATATGCGATAGACCACCGGTCCTGAATTTTACTAGAGAATATGTCGAAAAGTACAACCTTTCAGAGCGAATAACTCTTCAACCAATTGACTTTTGGAAAGATGATTTTCCTCAGGGAGATGTGGTGTTTTTCGGGGATATTTTTCACGATTGGACTAATGAACACTGTTTTCTCCTGGCTAAAAAAAACTTTGAAAAATTACCTCGGGGAGGACAAATCATTTTACATGAAATGTTATTTAATCCTGCTAAAACAGGACCCTTTGTAACTGCAGGATACAATATGAAGATGATGGCTTGGACCGAGGGACATCAATTTTCGTTTAAGGAGATAGATAAAATCTTGCGTAATGCGGGCTTTGAGGAAATTGCTGTTATGGAAACTCTAGGCACATGGTCTATTATTGTTGGCAAAAAGGCCTAATCGTGGATGAGCCTTCTAAATTGATTTAACTTTTTGTGGAAGGCTTTAATATCCACAGGCAGGTATTTGGAAAGGTTTTGGACCTAATGTCTAACTCAACTGCGTATCCCGCCTCGATAAACAAATCGATCGTTTCGTCATGATTCCTAGTGGATATACCTTGCAGCCCATGAATATAGTCAAATCCTGGCGCAAATTTCTTATTTTTTTCAGAAGAATCTGAGCTGAATACATCCAGAACGATAAAGTATTTCATATTGGGTAAGGCTCTTTTATAAGAGTAGAGGGTGTCAAGAAATGCCTTTTTAGGAGAGATATCATGTGTCATAAAGCATTGCATGAGTATTTCAACCTCTTCCCATACGCATTTTAATTTTCTAACATCTGAGACGATGAAATTGAGCATGGGATTTTCTTTTACCAATTTGTTAGCTTCTTTGATTGATTCCTTACACAAATCGATTCCGAGGCCTCTGACGCCCAGCAATTTGTGTAATTCAATGAGCCTGTGCCCTGCCCCACATCCTAGATCGCAAATTATCCCCCTTGGGCCTACCCTTTGGATAAAGTTGCACAGCTCAGTTTCTAAGTCCAAGACAGGTAAGCCGCTGCAGCCTTTGGAAATGGCTTCATTATCAAGATCATAATAGTCAGGGCTTTTCGTTCCTGAGAAGATCTCATTTTGTTTTGAAAAAAGATTGCCATAACCAACAAACAACATATTAATAAGCGGCATTGAACTACAGATCTCATAGCCCAAGTCGCTAAGTATGTAAGAGGTGCCTTTTTTTGAAAGAACCTCAACATGGCATAAGGTTTTGAGAGCCGATTCGATCAGCACTCTCGGGTTTTCGCTAAATTTCCGTAAATCTTTCGCTTTAAGATGACCAGTAATAAGAAGCTTTTCAACAACCCCCGCCTGATCCAGGACAGTGATTGCATTGCACGCCACGCCGATCTCAATAAATGATAAGGCCCTGTCTGTCAATGTACTTTGAATCCGGCGATGAAAAATATCAGCAATTGGCTGGTTCGCCATATTTAGAATCTCCAAAGATTCTTGAATTTTTTCCGAATCTTTAGATTCATTGGATGCATTATAAAATAACATATTTTATGGATCAATAGATTTCTTGTTATGTATTAGCTTGGATTGGAAATACTCTCTCTTGATAAATAAAGTTTGATTCTCCGGAGGTAATAAAAAGGAGAGGTTTTAAATATGAGGGAAAAAAAAGAACTATAGGGAGGCTTTCTGATGAAGTAGCAGTCTAGGTGGGGCTGGAAAAATAGTAACACCATAATAATAAGCATGTTACAATTTGGAAGTTTGGATGAAAGAAACGAATGCAGAAAGTGAGATTTTACTTTTAACTAAGCTGGGATCGCTTGATGCATTCGAGAGTAGAGAGGCCAGGGGCTGGACTAGATGGGTGTTAAAAAGCTAAGCCATCATCATTTTATATGATGTGGCTCTTGAAGGTTACTTTTGTTTAATTATGCAAGCAAAGCGCTTGTTTCATCAATTGCTGCAAGCTCCTCGTCGGTTAAAATTTGCTTCTTAAGATCGGCTGGGAGTTGCAAAATGAAAGTCAAAAACTCGGCGTCATTTGCTGCGCCAATTGTTTCTCTTATTCTTCGTAAATTAGAAATGAGTTTGATTGCTCTTTTCCCATCTTCATTTTTGGTAAAAAGTAGGAAGCCATTTTCAATTACCGCGCATGATGATGCTTGGAGTGTGGCGAAAAGAGTCAGCAATAGAACTGGCACGAAAAACCAATGTTTAGCAGGCGGGGCATTATAGAAGTTCCCCCAAACCGAATACCAAGGGCCGAGAGCAAATATGTTGGAAATAAACTCTTCGGCTTTTAAGGAATTGATCAGTGTTGGAGAAATTTTTTCTGCCAGTGGAGAAGAAGGGACTGGATTGCATTTGTTTGTTAAAAACCGAAAAAACCGATTTGAAGATTCATAGATTGCCTTTCCATAAAAATAAAATGTAACTAGAACAGATGTTGCTGCAAGGGTGGCGGCAAAAGGATCGTTATCAAGCACCAAGTTTTTAGTTGTATGAAATGTATAATCTGCAATCGCGAATTCCAATATTGCGACTAATGGAATTGTTGCAATTAAACTGACAACCTTGAGTGCGTTATCTAATTTATTCGATATATTGCCATATGCGACATATTTGGAGAGGGACATCGTTGATCTTGAGTTTTGATCAATCAGTTCTATTTCTCCTTGTGCGGCTGATAGTTCTTGGAGGTTTTTTGTTAGTAGTGTTGCTTCGACTTTTTCTAAATACCCAACAAACTTTCTTTTTGCAGCGGCGATAGGAGAGCAACAGTTGCATTTATTTAAGCTGCTTAATTGGCCCATTGTAAGCTGAATCGATCTAATTGGAATTACCAAGCTCGCAGCTAGAGAAAAAACTAAAGCGGGGATAGGAGCTGCTTTGTTGTATTCTGCAGCGGGTAATGCAAAGGGATATCTTGCAAATACAGCGGCTGCGACGGTTGAAATGACCAACAAAACCTTGCCAACGGTTGAGATTTTTTGGCGAGCTTCTAGCTCTTCTTGTGATTTATTGCTAAGAACTGCATCCAGGATGCCATTTAAAGCCCACATTTCCAATGTAAAGAAGGCTTTGCTGTAAAAAAATTCAAAAACATATCCAAAGCCATCACCTACTGAATTATCTCCAAAAATACTCTTGCCACCTTCTTGTGCTACGGGGTAGTAAAAGTATTTGGCGGTTACGGCTACGACTAGGCCTATGCCTAAAACTATAGCTTTCGTAATTTTTTTGTTTGTATTAATTGAATGCCTATTAGAACAAATGGCATCAATTGCATTATCTATTGAGCTTATTGGCTGTGCTTGAATACTCATTTTATTTTATCCATTTTTTTATTTTTTTTGGCTACATAAATTAAAAATGGGGAATGTTCCCTTTCAGAGAGCCAATTTTCTTCATCAGGGGGCGCTTTAGGAGAAATTATTTCTTTAATATCAAATCCAGAGGCTTTTAATGATTCAATATAATCTTCATTCAGCCAGTTATAATCATGAAATATGGTGCCATTGTTTTTTATCATAAGTTTTGCAGGGCTTCCTCGCTTCAGATCATAATTTTCCAGAAAGTCAGTTTCATATGAGACCCAATTCATTTTTGGAGAATGCATATATTCATTCCCAGTAATGATAATAAAGGCTCCATTAGGTTTTAAGACCCTAAAAACTTCTTTGCACAGTGCTTTCATTTTCCTTTTCGATGGGAGCATTAATAAGACAAAACTAGAAAACGCTACATCGAAAACTTCCTCCCCAAAAGGGATAGAATCGTCTTCCATGAGGAGAAATTTATTTTTTTGAGGGAATTTTTGTTTGGCCTGTTCTAAGAAAAAGGGGCATTTGTCAACCCCCTTCGTGATAAATCCTTGATCATCTAAAAATTGGGTGGACCGTCCAGTGCCGCAACCGAGATCTAAAGCCTTTCGACCTTTAGCATATTTCTTTAAAAGAAATGGGATTTCATTAAAAGCAAGGGAGCTTGTGCCGGTGAATCCAAATTTGGAATAAGCCTCTGCCATTTGTCTAGCAACTAACATATTTGAATTCCTCTTTTGCGCAATCCGATTCTTGCTTTAGTCTGCTAAGAAGCGGATTTTTGATGACATCTGATAATTTGCGTGAATTTATTATCTTTTCAATGATTTCGTATTTTCCCCCAAATCCATCTTCGCATCCTGTTGGAAAATGAAGATGGGAATTAAAAACGCTAAATAATTCTTCGATAACTTCGTGTTTAGAACTAAGATTTTTTCTGGTAATTGAATAGGCTTGAGCTACAGTAATTCCAAAAAGCACAAGGAGTTCGGAAAAATACTCTAATTGCTTTGTTAGTTTTTGACAGGCGGTTGCTCCATAACTTACAACATCTTCCGATTCGTTTGCGCTTGTAGCATTCATCAAGCTTGAGGGTTGAGCCAATAAGTTAATTTTATGAACAAGTGCGTTCGCTGTATAATGAGGAATCATAAAACCGGACTTGAGGCCTATTTCATTAGGGTCAGCAATCAAGTAGCAGGGTAATTTATTCCCGTTTCTATTGGGATTAAGTAAGTATGCCAATTGTCGCTCTAGGGTTATCGCAACTTTAGCATTTGACAAAGCAATGATATCAGCAATGACAGTTAGATTTTCGCCATGAAAATTGCCCCCGGAGAATATTCCCCATTTTTCCCCTTCAAATTCTCTTATGAAAGCCGGATGAGAATTCGCAATATTATCGCTTTGTCTAAAAATAAGAGGGTTATCCGTGATCGCATTGAGTTCAGCTTCTAATTTTTTTTGTTGCTCAAGAATTGCTTCAATCCTGGGCCCAAAAATTTGTGGAATGCATCTTATGCAGTAATCATTCTGAAATTCATGCTCATAAGTTCTTTCATCGGATTGCAAAAGTTGAAGTAATATAGAAGCGATATATTTTTGACCTTCTTGATTTCTGGCTTGATGAACTTGTGGATAGAATGCAGATTCAATAGCGCCTATAGCATTTATAAAGAGTCCTTGGAGGGCCATTAAGTTATCCAATAGCATTAATTCTTTATGAAAACTTAGTGCTAACATTGAAGTCATAAAGGCAGTGCCATTAATTAGTGCCAACCCTTCTTTTGCTTTTGGCGAAAATCGAGATATTTTTGCCAGTTCTAAAGCCTTGCCTGCGCTTATTCTTTCCCCTTGATACCAAACAGGTACTTCATCGCCCAGCATGGCTCTCCCTAATCTTGCTAAAAAAGCAAGATCACCACTTGCACCTAGAGAACCGCTGGAGGGGATTTCAGGTATGATTTTAGCATTTATCATGCTGATTAAAGTATTGAGAGATTCAGGGGAAAATCCAGAATAGCCTTTAGACAGAGAATTTGCGCAGAGTACCATGGCGCCTAAGGTGATGTCATTTGAGAAAGATTTGCCGATTCCTGCATCGTGACTTCTGATCAAGTTTATCGATAGATCGTTTGAAGAAGAGGCATTTATGTTTATCTTGCGCAGGTCTCCAACCCCAGTTGTGATTCCATAAACTCTAGCTTTAGAATCTAAGAGACTTTCGATGAAAGCTCTGCATTCAGATAATTTTTGGATTGAATCAGTGCCTAGAGAGATTGTTTTGTTGCCAAATATAACCCCAAGAAACTCATTTAAAGAAAGTTCAGATTTGAGATTGAATTCAAATTTGCCCATAAAATCACGCTGGCCTATTCATTTAATAAAAATAATAAATACTTATTTCTTTTTTTTCAAATAAAATTGGGCTTTTGGGAAATTCGAAATGACTGGCTATGCGAAAGAAGTAAATCGAAAAAAAATAAATTTGATTGGATCAAAATATAAGGCCGTAGGATCTGCTACAATTGAATTTGGTGATACAATTGCTTCTTTTATAGCCCCGGTCACAAGATTTCTTGTAAATGATAAAGTCTCGAGCATTGCATTAATTTTAGTATGCAATTATATTTGCGCATGGATTATTCAAAGATATTCAGAAAAAATGATAAAATTCAAATTGTGTCCAAGTTAGAGCCCATCACGAAGCATTGATTTGATCAGGGCGCTTAGGGATTTCTAAGGATGTTTGGGCAGATTCTCATGTACAAGACACTACAACTTCAGGGCTTGTATAAGTGTTGAATCGTTTGACAATGCTAGCCTCTAATCGTTTAGTTACAGCTAAAATGCTTGGCTTCTTCTTTCTGGGAAGATTTTTTGCTTGCAAAATGCCAGCTGTGATGAGGGCTATAGTTAGCTGGATTCTCTCAGGAGCAATATTTTCTCTCTCTCCATCAAAATTCACTGGGAAGCCACTTCTGATCAACAATTTACCATCAACTAATAGATCTTGGTGACATTGAGAAGTTTCTGGAAGAAATCGTCGCAAATATACTGCATCAAATTCTCTGTCTGATGAAGACACGCTAACTAGCACTGTGCCATGAGGGATCTTCTTATGTAAATTTTTAGGAACGCTTGTTGTTCCTGTACAGCCAATAATCAAGGGATACTTGTCCAAGATAGTACCTAAGTTGCCTTTAAAGTCGGAAAGATCGGGATTGGCATCGTAAACGTCAATTTCAAATTTAGACGCAAGGAGATTTCTCATTGCGCATCCAATTGGGCCGCCTCCTATGATGAGCGCTTTCTTAGGAAAAAGGCCCCTTTTCCCCAGGCTTTGAAAGAGGCTTTTGGCAGCGGCCTCAGCTATCATCGGGGACTCAAGTTCAAGTTTCGCTGGGGAGCGCGCGACATTAATAACTGGAAAATGAAGAGGTTGATTCTTTATTGCATTATATCCTGCTGAAGTTTGTTCTATGGCTACTATAGGAATAGCGAAATTGCCCAGCCGATTGAAGTAGTTTATACATTTTCCGCCATCGTCGAGTACGATGATACGTTCATATTTACCGCTAGTTAGGTCAGTCAAATGGGAGGCTAGGAATTTTTGAACTTCCCGATTATATTGCTCATCAAAGGAACAATGGGATGAATAAGCCATGCTTTCCTTGGATACATCGATTCCATCTGCTAACATTTCTTCATAGACTTCAGGGCACGTAGAATAGCATTTTCCTATTAAAGAAATGTTCGCGGGTTTAAGACCAAGACAATATAGAGACCGAAACATAGCATGTGTAGTTTCAAGTATGTGTTGTGCACCAATAATTTTAATATTTGAAAAATCTTTGCCTTTGAATGAATCAACCAACAGTTGAACCAAAGGTAGCTTTAACCTATTCATAATATCCGCTGCACATGTTCAGTTCTTGACATATTATTTGCATTTGTAAGTTCAATACTAATCCCAGGGAAAATGGTTGCAAGTAAACAGCAATAAGGAGCGATATTAGGGTCTAGAATAGGTTCGATGGTGAAGATTTTGATTCCAATGGCAATTGCATACCCGATCTCCAAAATTGTTGCATTGCCAAGGTATCCATTAAAATTTGCAACTACCAGGAATGAGCTGTTTCTTATTTTGGCAAAAACAGATGATTGTAAGAGCTCTGGATGATCAATGGGATCAGAATCTAAAACGACAAATTCATCGAATGGATTAAGCGAATGGTTGCCACGGGGTGATAATACTCTAATTCCCCGTCTTTCTAGCGATTGTCTTAATAAGACAATTTGAGGTAGATGTCTGTGGAAAGAGCCGCTTATCACCGTATAAATTGTTGTAGCGGAGTCAGATATTTTTTCCATATTGTATTCTCCAGCGGTTTTTTTTGTTGTGTATGGCTAATAGCTTTGCTTTTACAAAATTAAAAGCAAGCCCTTGAGAGACTAATAGATTGAGTTGTTGAAATTCCGTCAGACCAACCCATTTATAATTCAGGTGCTCGTTATCATTTATAATTACATTTGGCATATTTTTAAGTTTGACGTAATAAAGATAAAGAAGATAGCTTCCATCAAACGGATTTAAGCTGTGAGCTTTATCAAGAAGAAGAAAAGATTCATTGGATATGAGGATCCCTGTTTCTTCAAATATTTCTCTTGCGAGACCATCTTGAGGAGGTTCATCAGTCTCCAGCTTTCCGCCAGGAATGCCCCATAGCCCAAATTGGCCATCCCGTCGGCCTCTTTGTAAAACTAAGAATTTTTCTTCACATTCAATAAAACAAGTAACAACTTCAAAATCTATTCCTTCTTGTGAGGCTATATCTTGTGCAGGTTGAAGAATTGTGACCATTTTGATACCCCCAGAATAGGATTGATTTTCAATTTAACACTTAATTTATTTACAGCCGAAGTAAACTTTCTACTCAAGCTTGTTTACCTAATATTATGACTTGCCGAAAAATTTTATGCGATAACTTTCTGTGCATTTTAAAATTTTCATTTACAAATAATTGTTTGTTGATGAATAATTAATTTTAAATAGTTTTTTTATATTACGAAACCAATTTTGTATATTAATATACCTTGGCGCTCTAAACGAAATACTTATATCTGAAATAAGTGCTTCCTTTGCCGTAGAAGAAAATGGGCATTGATAGATTCTCATGTGGAGAATTGAGCTTTGAGATACTTGATTGGATCTAGTATAGGGACAAGCTCTCCTTCTGCAAACATAATGTTGTAAGTCCGCAAGGCTGGGATTTCGGAATAGGTTGGCGGGACAGAATGTTTAGACATGGATCATTTTTCGTTTCTCAGGTATCAGGAATTTTAATCCATTACTGACATAAGCTCGCCCCTACTATGTGCGGTAATAAAATAGTTACCTGCTGAGTCTTAAATAGAATTATTCGGAAGCTGGGGAAGAGGCGCTTCTAGTCCAGCCTTGACCTTTTGAAGTGCTTCGGGGTAGGGTTCTTCGTAAACCTCTTCAGTTCTCTTTTGCCAGGCTGGGAGAGAAGGATTGGTTTTATAATAATAGAGATTGCCCTTAAGTAAGAACGCTTGCCCGAGCCATTTACCCTCCTTGATATATAAGGCAATGCCGTAATCAAGATCTTTACTTGTAAAGAAATAATGATTGAGATGGGGGATAAGCTGATCATTTGTATTTATTGAAGTGAGAAAAATCTCAATGCCTTTAACTATATGTGATCGAACAATATCGACATCAAAATTCTCACCAAGAACTATAAAGCTGTAGTGCTCCCAATTTCAACCGGACTTTCTCCTTTATCTTTTGACTGGAGTGGTCAGCTTATATCCAGTCAATAGGGTGCGCTAGCGGTTGAGAATTCAATGGCATTCTTGGGATATTATTAGTTGATTTTCGGGTTCTTTGTAATTGTGGTCTGAGGTCTTCGAAAGTATATCAAGTGATTTGGATAGTCGATGTAAAAAGCATGTTTTCTTAGGAAATCCATCCCTAAGATTCCGTCAATATTCTCCATTTTTGGAGAAATATCAAAAGGATAGAAATTCATCTTTTCATACTGACAATTTCCTAATACGAGCGTGTTAATACAAAAATATGAATTTCCAAGAGAATCCTTATTAAGATCTTCTCCATTTAGCACTTCTGATTTGATGAGCGAGACGGAACACCCTGTGTCAAGCAACAAACGCAATTCTCCCAAATCGGTTTTAGTGCTGAGCACAATACCACATTCCTCAGGTTTAAATGAGACTTTTGCATATTCCTCCAAACGAACATTTATTTTTTTTAAATCTCCCTCCTGATTGATCAGCCTAAGAGCTGAGTCTGGAAAATCGAAATAGATATTGGTCCTATATAAAATTGGACGTCCGAGATAGCCAAAATGCCCATCCTGAATAGTCCCTGCCTTTTTCACATTAATCCCAAGTGCAGCCCCTATTTCTTTTTGTCTATTTACAAAAAGATTTTTTAATAAAGAATTTCCAATCTTGCAGTCGGGGAGGATATAACAATCAGTTTCATCTTCCCTTCCAATAACATTTACTGAATGAGATGTGTCTATATGATACAGCCCATCCGCGCAAAAATCCCCTGAGCGGAAGAGTAATTCCCTACTATATCCAAGGTCAACCATCACCGGCTCTCTTTTGCCGCGCACTTCAATTTCAATGATAGGTAAGCCATTGACAGTAAAATTTACAGGAATTTTTGAGTCTGAATTATTGGCAAGGGTATTACAATATTTTCCACCAATATATAAATACTCATTGCGAGCATCGATATAAACTATATGATTCTTTAAAAATTCTGCTCCCAACACACCATCAATTTCTAACTCTTGAGTAAGTTCGGCTGGATAGAACTCCATTACATGAAAATCCTTGTTTCCAATTCTAATTGCCGTTTTTAAAGAATTATCAGGACCGTTCCATATTGATCTATTTATTATATTTGCATTTCCAGATGTGATCAACATCATATTCAATTCACCAAAAGAACTAATTGCCCTAAAATAAATTCCTTTTTCCGTTATCCTGCACTTAATTTTCTCCATCTTTCTTATGTCATAGCCCAAAGATGCTAAATTTTTTTCATTTTTAATCCCAGCAATTCGATGATGAGGAAAATCCAAAAAGAGATTTATTCTTCCTAAAGGCCAAGAAATCGAGCCTACACTTTCCTCATCTTCAGGCTCAGTTGAGGTGAGTATTTTTTTGAGTTTCAGTTTTCCTAGTTCTATCTGTCTGACTTCAAAAAGAGGAGCATTTTCCTGCTCCCCCATTAAATTTTTCCAATGCGCTTCCCCTTTTCTAGACTTTCTAATCTCAATCAATTTTTTTTCTGAGATAAAAAGGGGATAGGGAGAAGCCAAGAATAAATATAGCGGATATTGATTACCCTGAATATTTACGTTAACCATAGGAAATGTCTTTTTTGAGAATGTTACCGGAACAATATAAGGAGAATGATTCTCGTAAATATTCAAAGTCAAGATCGTCGAGATTAGAATTAAAAAAACTAAAGCCGAAATCTTTTTTTTATTCTTAATCATCTATTTAAATTTAATTACAAGTGTAGCTTCCGCTTTTGCAGTTGTATTTCCATCGCTATCTTTTACGACAGAACAACTTCCCCCATAGGAGCAATTGCCATTGTTAGTTGTCTCTGTTACTTCTACAGTGAGTGATTGGTTTCCTTTATTATCAGCACCACCTTTGACTTCCAATTGACCAGCAACTAGTATTTTATCTTCCCATAGCGAAGGATTTTGAAGGAATGCGCAAAGTATTGCTTGAGCTGTTAAATACTCATTACATTCGCCCACTTCGACAAAAACGATATCCTCTGATCCACAAGCACCGCAAATTTTAGAGTCATGTTCGAATTCTCTCCTGCAATTTGCACAGACATAGCTGATCTGACACAGTGTAAAGTATCCTCTGTCATCAAATTGCAAATCATTAAGGGCAACAGCTCCAAAATTGTCAGTCATGAGAAAAATCCCATCTTGACTAATGAGCAGTTTGTCTATATCTAAATTCACTCGAAATTCATTCGTCCATTTCTCTTCAGAAATCCCCTTACAAAAAACTGAACAAATTGCAACAAAGATAAAAAATATAAATCTCATAACAACCTCCTTTGTGAGACTCATAAAGATTACATTTTGGAGAATGTTAAACATTTGGTCAACAAAACATTTGCTGCCCCAGCGATTATATCAGGACTAAATACTCTTCCACTCCCATTTTCGCCTTTCAATGTAATTCTGCCCCTGCTGGGGCGGTTCTTCCAATAGCGCAGTTACAGAGTATTTCTGTTCTTCTCCTTGCTTGTCCCCCAGCGCTGTTTTGAAGCCTTTTCCCGCTTGTGTCTGTCTTCTCTTACCATATGTGACTCTGTTAGATTTTGCATGATTAACGAGGAGCGCTACAGGGTAGCTAAATTAGGTGTTAGATGTGTATGAGAAAAGGCTACAGTAATCCGAATCCGAATCTAGGGAAAAGTGCAGCGCTAACTCTGCTTTTACAGAGCCAGAACATGAAAGTTGCTCGCATCGAACAATAACTAATCGATTTAACCCTCGAACTAAGTGTAGAGGGCACGGCTCAAATTCGGGGGTCTTTAAATCATAAAGTGTGAATTTGAACCGCGCCAAAGCCTTGGGGTACGAATTCATCGTTAGGGGGGCGGGGTATAAAATGATTTTATTGGCGACGAAATATCTTCAAAGCTTCCACATAAGTTTCCTCATGGAGATTCGTTAGCGTGTAATTGTTGGGATGTTTAGCATAATAAAATAGCGTTCCTTCTGAAGCGGCTGCGATATCAATTTTATCCAATGAGAGCTTTGAGCAATTTGAATGTGGGAAATAAATTTCAATCTCGATGTTTTTAGATGTAAAAGGGTAATCGTGAAGATAGGGGCGTATTTCTTCATTAGCATTAATCTCCACAAGATATTCTTGGATTGCAAAGAGTAAAAGCTCTCTGGCATTTTCTAAAGTTGATTCTTGACTGTACTCAAACCCCATCATCATCATGCTTATGTTCTCCAGCATTCTTCCGCCTGTGCCGATCAGTATAAAGCCCTTTTCTTTTTCCAATTTATCTGCTGTTCTTTTGGTTATAGCATCAGCTAATTTTTCATAATCTATAGCTTTAGAATGAGAATAATACATGACGATTCCGAAGGTTGTTAATAATAAACTAAGTATGATTGCGAGTCTCATTTTATATATCCAATTTGTCTTAAATAATTATTAATATGATATAGAATTAGAGTTTGAAATGTTGGGCTATCAAAGCCATGGTCAAAATGAGGGGCATCTGGATGTGGCTCTAATAAGATAAGATGATCCCCATATCGAATTTTCCCAATTGCATCTAGGTGAGGGACAATGTCGCGCTTGCTAGCATAGTTATAAGCTTCAAAACACAATTTTTTCGGTATGACTGCGCCTGGAGAAATAGCAAGAACAATAATCCTTTCTCGTACTTCCTTGGGAGAGGAAGCTAAGGCATTAAATACATAGATAGTACCACTGCTATGGCAAATTTGGAGGAATTTTGCCTCTGGTCCATGGTTAGCAACAAATTGATCCCATTGGTTTCTCAACATTTGAACCGGAGGTGAATAAAGCTGGCAGTGTCCCAAAATGCACTCAAGAATGTCTATCAGTGCTGAGTGAGTAGCGTTATAAACGCCATAGATTTTAGCCCCTTTAGCATACTGGCTGATTCTGATTGCATGTTCTTTGGCTACTCCCTCATTGTTATTAATCCCATTTATGAATCCAATTCCGCCATTATCAAGATCTATTGAACCAATTTCATAGGGATATGAGCTGATTAAGTCATATCCATTAATGCCAGCTGTAGCAATATATGCATCCGCTAAAGAAATCAGATTTGCTAAATCTGGCTGTCTTTCGTATTCAGGAGGTGCCTCGGAGAGTAATTGCTCAACATCGCTGTTGAACACTAGGGTTTGTTCATTATGCATTTCACTAGTGCATGCAATAAAATCGGGATGGGTAAAGTGAGGGTTAGGGAAAATCACATAGAGATTTACTTCATCTTGATTTTCTACAGAATCATGGGTGACCCATTCCATTTCTAAATTCGATTTTCTCTTAAGAGCATGATTTAGGTCGAAAGAGGTTTTGTTAATCTCGAGTTCCAGGTGTTGACCATCTATTTCACTATTCTGAGGTTCGGTTGCTTCAGTAAAATGGCCTTTATAAACGAAAAAAATTATACCATTGTCTTGGGCAAGAGGGATGTTGTCCATTAAATTTGAAGGAGTGCCATTCAGAAGTTGCCTGTATGAGAACTCCTTGCCTGTGCATTTCAGGAAATAAAAAAAACCTAAGATCAGACCTAATATGTATCGAACCATTTCTCCAAACCCTTCAAAATTCGCAAAAAAAAATCACAAATAAGAAATTGTATTGGTTCCTGAAAATAGTTCAAAGCATTTGGGGGAAAAGAGGCAATCTTGACGGAAATTCACGGCGTTGACCTCGATGAACGTTTTGCCTCAGAGACCTATAGGGTCATTTTACAGCGCATACCATTACAAGTTCTATTAGACAAAAAATACCAACATCCGATAGTTTTTCCAGCATCTAGAGTCAAACCCTAGAGAAAAAGGAAAAAAATTTATGAAAAAATTCAGTTTGAGTTTATTGACATTGATGAGCGCGATAACATGTTCTGCTGCTGAGAATACCTTTGATACAGAGACCTTCGAGATTCCTTCTTCAGGAAGTGGTCCTATTGAAACAAATTCAATTGTAACCCCAAAGCCTTCCAGTTTCAGAAAATATGTATCGATCGACGTTTCAAGTCTGGCAAAACTACATGCGCGATTTAATTTTGGATTCCGAAATGAGATAGGCCGCAATGGTTGCGATTTGGGGATATTTGGCTTATCCGGTCGCTCAACCTCAGCATGCGGTGGGTATGCTTCCTACCTCTATTACTTTAATCCCGAGTCCAATTTCAAGTTTTATAGCGGGGCAGGTCTTGATGCTGGACTCTTATGGACAAAGCAAACCTATGGAGCAATGGCGAGAGGTGTGATCCCAATAGGATTGAATCACATTGCAAAATCAGGCAGGAACGATTTTTTTCAGATCAATATTTTTTGGCCTCAGACGAGGTACGAGAAAATCTATGAAAATAAGCAGGACCGTTATTATTTCCTGAAAGAAGACCGTCCATCGAAAGTTGATAGGTATACCTCATATTTTGATTATCGTCGGGGAAGAACTTCTTCTACGACGAGAGATTTGAACAACATAGGCATTAGTGTAAATTACGGTCTATTCTTCTAGAGAACTCCTCAACATAAACCATTCCCAACCGCTCAAAGTGATGCCGAGGGAATGGTTCGCCTATTTGATCACTTCGTTCTCAGCGACTGCTTCCACTCTGTGAATTGGCATTATCCCTCCCTTCTCACCCCTCTCCTTAACAAAATATTAACACTTCTGAGGTTTTATGCTAGTAGCATTAATTTATTTAATTACAAGATTCTTTTATATTAAAAAAATTAAATATTCGAATGTGTATTTTCAGAATTTACTAAGTTTTTTGCTGTTTTAAAAAAGACTTTCTATGTATAATATGCCTTAATTTTCTTGTGGAGGAATAAAATGTCTGTACCCCTTAACACAGTATTCAGTCAACAAAGTAGTTGGAAGATGCCTGATTCACTAAAACAAAGAGCCGACTGGAGCAACTCACTAGAACCACCTAAACAAAAAAATATTCCTAATAAGGAAATTCGAGAATTAGCTTGGGAAAAAATATTAGGATTTTTTAATCCTAACAAGACCTCTCAGTTCTCAGAATTGCTTCAACTCGTTCAAAAGGCAGATCCCAGTATTTCTTTTTTTGGCAATCGGTATGTGAGTATCGCAGAAAATGGCGAAACAATAGACCTTGATATACTCGTCTCCCGCATGCAATCCCTACTTAGCAAAAATCGAGAATTTACTGAATATGAGAGGAATGATATCAAGCTGATATCCAAAAAACTGAATAGCTTTTATAAAATAACAGATGAGCAAATGGAATCTTCCAACATAATTACTAGAATTATTTACCTATTTCGTGAGAGCATCTTCGGGAAAATAATTGGAGGATTATTCTGCATTGGCTTCATTCCTTCCAGAGCCAGATGGCCATGGCAAAATTGCAGAAAAATAGGAATGCTTCCTAACTGTGACATGTATAAATTCTATACCCCCACTCAATTTCTGGCTAAATTTTGGTATCAAGCAGATAAGGAAAATGAATCCATCGATTTTTATGAAGATTATGACGGCCTATGGTTTTGTCCGAGGAAAAATCAGGATCAAATACGAAAAGTTGTCACTGGCATGGATTCAAATTATTGGGATTTCACTACTACTTTAGAACCGAAAAAAGCAAAAGACGAAGAGGATCCTCGTTAAACTCTAACGGGGTCAAAGAGCAAATCGCACATGCTAAGAGCAAAAAAAGTAGACAACACTGGTAAAAGCTGCTCTATTGACCTATGAATTCCTGGATTTTCCACATTTATCAATCGTGGTAAATACGGATGGTTACTCATCCCCATCTTAATCTCTTTTGCAGCCTCTACACCAGTGAATTCAAAGGATTTTCGTTGGGGCAATTAAAAATTGAATTGAATGCTAGCTTCTAAACCTTGCGCCCAAAAGGAAGCGGTTTTGAAAGGAACTTTTGGTCTAGTGGACCCACTTGGTGCAGGAGCAGGTCCTGGTTCTGATCCAAAAGAAATAGGTCCAGTACCTATCCCCACAGTAGCCCTGGAAGCATCCGCTAATGCGGTTTGAGTCGAGTTGATTTTCCGATCGATTTGATCTCCAGGTCTCACAACTTTACTTATCCATAAAAAAGAATAGCCAAGGCCAATTTCAATATGGCTTGTTATTTCAAAGCCTAGTCGAACTTTTGTTTCAAAACCGAAAGCCAGACGATCTTTTTTATGAGTTCCAATGTTGCTTGGCTCCGCAAAAATCCCTCCGGGCAAGATTTCATTTGCTGTTCCCTTCGTCAAAAAAAATAAATTGCCATCGCTTGTCTGACTCGACCCTTGAATGTTTATTTTTTGATGCATCACGCCTAACATTCCGTTGAGCATAGCCTCCAATTTCCATCGATTGATTTGATAACTAGCGTCTATTTTCAATTGAAGGCCGAGAAGATGATTCTTCGTCTTGAAACTATCCTTCGCATTATAAAAGGCATGATCAAAGGAAGAATTAGGCAGAGCAAGTGAATGAACCTTAAAAAAAAGCACTTCATGAAGGTAGACCCATCGAAATCCTAAGATCCAGTCAAGTTCAAAGCAATCACTATTGCATAGCTGATAGAGAAAATTGAACTCGGCGCTTTGAAGCTGGCTTGCGAGTCTCAAGTGATATGTTGCAGAAAACCCCGGTTCATTTAAAAAGGGGCCGGGTAAAATGAAAATTGTTTCTCCGGCTGCACCATTCAATCCAAAAACACCGCTGACATCAAAGATGGGGACTGCGTAATTGGGTGATCCAGGATTACCTGAAGTGTTCAAAGATTTTGTCTCAGCAACTGTGGGCAACAGAAAATACGCTCCCTCAATTCCTATATTATTCCCAACCCACGCTCCAGCATCAATCTGAAAGCCTTGCAACAAATCCATATGAACGGCTCTTTTCCCAAGGACTATCTGAGTATGGGGCTGTCCGATAGCTCCAGGGAGCGGATCGTTATAAGAACCAGAAGTGACTAAAGGTACTGGAACCGGATTTTTTTTGATGGACCAAAGAAGATATTCAGCCTCGATCCAATATGTTGAGCATTCTTGTGCAAATGTGGATCCGATAATGAGAAAGGATGATAAAAAATACTTCAAATTTAGGTTCATGTGACCTATTTGTCTTCATAAATTTTTTTAATTATATTTACAACTGATTAGGCAGCGCCTTACGCAAAGCGATCCACAATATGGGTGTGTTGCATAACTATTAGTTTTGTGCCCGCACAATGATCTTGTTAGAAGACCCACTCGAGGCGTTCGTTGAAGCTGGTCTTTGTGTTGAAGAGTCCTTTAATAGCCGTAAGCATCCGTCATAAAAGCGATGTCGCAATCTCCCTTTTTGAAGTGATTTAGAAAGAGATTAGCTGTCGCATGGGAAACTGCCGCAGGGAAAAACCCAGTCTTTTCAAAAAGAGTACCGAAAATGACGCCTCCAACAAAATGGGGTAAAACTAGATGGGTTTTGCGATGTACAAAAGCAAAAAATAGCGATGTAAGAACGATTCGAGAAATCGGACTAGAAATGATTGTTCTAAATCGCTCAGGTAGTGGTTTTGAAATCGTGGTTAAGATCACTTTTTGAATGCAAAACCTAAAGATCAGCTCTTCTGCTACTGCGTCTCCGAAGATTTTAGAGCTTTTTGTTAAACAGCAAGCCTCATAATAAGGAAGATATTTTAGCGAGGACGAACATAGTTGAGAATTTAGCGAAAATACATCAGGAAAAAATGGGCGAATAATAGCTGTGATTTTTTCTTTTATTTTGCCAATAGGCTCAATATAAGATGTTAATTTTTGAGCATCCAAAAACCTAGCTTTATATAGGCACGCATATTGACCCAGTATGCTTGTAGCTGCCATAGCACTTTGGCGAGATATAATTGTATGAAGAAAAGGCATAAAGAAATCCAGAACCGACTCCAATTGCACTTTGTTTAAGTAGGTTAAAAGAAGTTTGAATGGGGTTCATATTGCCAAAATCTTCCTATTTAAAAAATATTATTAACCATTATAACGTTTAAATGATTTTAAAAGAAGGGCTGTAAATTATTTTACTTTAGAACTAGTTCGATTAAAGGTTTGTTGAAGAGGAGCCGTTTCAAAGGCTCCCCTAAAGAGCTTCTTAGAAGACCCACTCTAGGCGGCCTTCCACTTCGTTGATGCTGGTTTTGGTGTTGTAGAGCCCTTTGTAGCCGACGACGAAGGAGAAGCCGTTGCAATGGGTCCACTTCAGACCGACTTCGGGCGAGCCGAGGTTGATCACGTCGTCGTAGCTGGCAACATCTCTACGATGTGGATCAATTTGTTACAGAAAGGATTAGTTTTCCCTTATGTAGGCTTGACCTTAGTATGTATCAGCAGGTGCCCAAATGTTATTATAGCGCTGATCAAACATTTTCGCTTGCATCTGGATCTTTTCAGTCTCATATGCTGTAAGGGTTGTGCTTAGCTGAGCTGCAGTAGGCAGATAGGGGGTCTCTTTATCTGTTAAATATACTATACGCTCCTCGCCTTCCCGCTTAACTATATCGTCTTTGGAGCGGATAACACCCTTTTGCTCATACTCTTCTTTATAGACTCGTATACCTAACTCTCCAACCCATGGGTCATCTTTCGAAGAAGGATTTATCCCTCCACCGCCATGCCTTAAATAAAATAAAATTGGATGTTCATTGGATTCAACGTAAAGATTGTTAATAGCTCGGAATGGCAATGTGAAAAATCGAATTGGTAATGTAGCGAAGTCCCAGATTAGTGCGAGTAGCATAAACCCTATATTTGCTACTCGGTTAGTTCTTATGACCCCATTAATTAGAGTAGGTAGAAATAGATCCTGCGCGATAAATTGAATGTCCGTACGAATAGGGATAACTGACCATTTACAAAAACCTGCCATATTCATATGGCTACTGGCGCAATTGAGGGCCGAGTTTGCCTCATGTTCATTTTTAAGTTTCATAATATACAGGGGAGCCTGCAATGAATGATCACTGTTTACTTTATGTATAGAGAGGTAATAAGACATAATTTATTCCATTTGTTGTGCGGGTTAGTTTGTCAATTATAATAACAAAATAACTAAAATAAATCAATGCCTCCTGTGGTCAAAAAGAAATATTGTCATTTAATTTTAGACAATCACCTTTGATAATTGACTATTTAAATTTTTTATAAACAGCAACAGCTGCTTCGAGATGCTTGGTTATTTCTCCATCTGTTTTAATGGTTTCCCCGATTATTAATTTTTTGCAAATTTCATCTTCAAAAAAATGTCCCTTTTTATTTTCTTCTTTCAAACATGGGCCTCGATCACCTTCCATCAATTCTGCAATTTGGAAAGCCGTTAATCCGTTGGATGCAGCAGCTTGCAGAAGTAATGTTGCAATTTTGATTCGAAATAAATTTTGTTGCGGGATTTGTGGATATTCTTTTTGTAATAATTTAATATCATCATCAGGGTTTAGGCTTTTGATGTAATTCAAATCATTCCTAGAAAACCCCTGCTTAGTTTGAGGAAAGTACATCCAATTGAATCGAATCTGACGGGCATTTCCAGGCAAGGCGTAACCGTGATCGATTGGAAAAACTTTATAATTTTGATCGACTAAAAAATTGCCCAAATGACGGTCGCAATTTAGGGTCCGAATATCCAAAATAGCAACTTTATGAATTTCATGTGCTGGAAGCTGAGTAGGTTGTCTCCAATCTAGCCATGCGAGGAATGTGGGCCATTGGTAAAGTTCAGCTGCTTTCCGATAATAATCTTGAATGTGATCACAAGCACTTATGCAATCTGGTACGAATTGCTGCATCGATCCCTCATAGGAACCTAGGGCGCATCTTCGAAAGTGGCGTTTAGGAAATTTGCAATAATTGTTTCGGGGACATTGGAAAAATGATCTTTATCCATAAGATATGCGAGGCGTTCGCGTACATAGCCCGTATTCCTTTTGATCCCAAATATAGCGGTTAATGCTTTGCTTCCAAATGAAGTAACTTCTAATGCTGAAGGTTTAAAGATAGCGATTTTATTTCCTTGCCGATTATGAAGGAAAAATGATCCATTAATTCCAGCTCCTTGTTCGCCCCCTGTGGGTTTAACTTTTATACCATTTTTGAGAGCGAGGGTTGCTTCAATAAACTGTGGGCGTTCGACAATATCTTCACCTGCTGTAATTCATCCGAATAGGGTGCGCCCAGACCTCGAACTGATTGGCAATAGGATCTTAAACGAGGTAAATGTTCTAAATACGATTTTGAGTGCGGATTTAATATCTCACTTTCTAAAGTTTCTCATCGCAAAATGCCACAAAAATCTTTCTGCTTATTGAATTAGTCACTGAGGCAGTGGTATTAACATTTGCATTGCATACCCAAAAATTTACGAAAAGGGACCAAGCTTTTGCCTCCATATCACTAATTGAATGTAGCTTTCCTTTTGAATCGGTTTCTATCCAAGTCTCTTCTTTTCTGTTTTCTATGAATTTGAAATTTTCACTTGCAAGAATAGCAGCAATACGACCTTCCTTTGGAAGATTTCCTAATCCATCTGGAACTGTAATCAGTTTTTTCACAAGATAATCGCTTACAATGATCCCCGCTAATGCAAATCCTAATCCGGAGAGAACTCCTGCTGTCGTTGCGCTCGCTGGTGAATTCTTGAAGGTACTTAATCCAAACTTAGATTTAGCATTAATAGCCACAGAGACGCCCAATGCGTAGAAAAATAGATTATTCCCTGTAACTCCGGTTAATTTTTTTAACATTTTGCCTGTCTCCTATAAGAAATTTATCTTCTCTTTTTGATGAATGGAAGAATTGTAAAATATGCTTTACATTTTTTTCAAGAATATGAGCTGAATGGAGAAAATTCTGTTCAGCGTAGTTTTAAGGAAAAGCCATGAGACGCTCTGTGCATATGCTCTGCAAGATTGGGTTGTTAGAAAACCCACTCGAGGCGGCCTTCCACTTCGTTGATGCTGGTTTTGGTGTTGTAGAGTCCTTTGTAGCCGACGACGAAGGAGAAGCCGTTGCAATGGGTCCACTTCAGACCGACTTCGGGCGAGCCGAGGTTGATCACGTCGTCATAGCTGGTCGCGCTGAAGACGCAGCTCTGGTCGGTGAAGTTTGCTTTTTGCTTGGACTTGGACAAGGGGAACTCGCCGACGTAGGAGAGGCCGATGAAGGGGGCGAAGCATGAGCAGGGGCAGTTGATCGAGTAGTAGGCTTTGAGGCCGGCTTCGGTGCGCAATAGGTTTTGGGTCTTGGAGCGGACGTCGAGGTTCAGGCTATTGGCGTGACGCTCGTGGAAGGACTCGCGGCGCCAGTAGTGGTAGTCGAGGAGGGCGAAGGGCTCGAGGTTTACGCAGCAGCACTCCCAGTTGCCGCGGAGGCCGAGGTGGGAGGTGAGGAACCAGCCCCAGAAGTCGCTTTTGGCTCGTCGGTCGATGGTGCCGAAGAGGATGTGGCGGTTCATTTCATAGTCGGTGCCGCCGCCGATGAAGGAGAGGTCGAGGTTGAAGTAGCACATTTTGAAGATGGCGTAGAGGGCGCCGTAGTAGCTGTCCATTTCTCCTTTGCCGCCATGGTGCTTCCAGTGGAGGTCGGTATGGGTGTAGCCGAAGCTCGCTCCGATGTAGTTGCAGGGGGTGAAGCAATAGTCGATTCCTGCGAGGACGCCGCCGGCGTTGGATTGGAAGGGACGTAGGTGGTCGAAGCGACTGTGGTTGTTGATGAAGTTGCCAAAGCCGTTGATCCAGATGTTGGTTTGGCATTCGCAGTTGCAGCAGTCGCGCGGTGAGCAGCAGAGCTCAAATTGGTATTGGGAGAGGAGGTTGACGACGTAGCTGTTGTTGCGGGCGTTGATTAGTTCGAGCGCGCCATACTGTGCAGGGGAGATGTTGGTGAGGGCGCGGTTGACTTGGGCGTTCGTTAGGGTGCCGAGCTCTTGAACGACGAGGGCAAAATCGGAACCGGGGATGATGTTGGAGGTCGAAATGCAATTGGAGACGGCGCGGGCTGGGCTAGCGGTGATCAGCTGATCTTGGAAAAGGCGGTTGTTGAGGACGGTGGCAATCACGCTGCCATGGGTGGTGTTGAAATCGAGAACGCCAGCGAGGGGGCCGGTCGTTTCGATGCGGTCAAATTCTCCGATGGTGGGGCCGTCGATGATGAGGAACTGGGTGCCGGCGATGTAGTTACCGGGATGGAGGTAGAGCTCAAGTGTCCCTCCGTTGAGGATGGCGTTTTTGCCGTGGATTTTGAGGGTGTTGTTATTGCTCTTCGCGCTTGGTTTGATGCTGACGGCGAGCGTGCCGGTTGGATGATTGATGAAATTCCCTCCGACTTCGGCATCGCCGGGCGTCACTTTTCCGTGGTTGATCAGATCGCCATTATGATTGGATGGCCGAGCTCCCTGTCCGGATGGGATGTGGTGGATTTTGAAGGAGCCGGTGAGGTGTCCGTTTTCTTTGACTTCGACGGTGTTGAGGACGCTTCCGTCGAGATGGAGCTCGCCCTCTTCGATGATGGTGCGGCCGGTGTAGGTATTGTCGCCGGTAAGTTCGAGGCGGGCAGGTCCCCGTTTTGTCAGGCCGCCGAGGGTGGTGTCGCTATTTTCGATTCCGGGGGCAATTTTGCCGATATTTCCTGCAATTGGAGTTTCGAGTGTGAGATTTTTGGTGAGGTCAAAGGTGATTTTTCCTTCTGACATCATGAAGATGTCATGCCCTAGGCTGCTGGATGAACGGTTGCCATTGAAGCTGATCGATTCTTTAACGTTCAATTCGCCGCCAGTTTCGATGAAGATCGCTCCGCCAAGGCCAGCTCCGCTGCCGCCAGCACCATAGCGTGTTCCGGAGTTTGCGCCGAAGCCACCTCTGCCGCCGTCTTCATTGTTTGCGCCGCCACCGCCGCCGCCGAAGCCGCCATTGCCGCCGGGTCCACCCAATTTGCCGTCACTGGCACCTCCGCCGCCGCCGCCGCCAAATCCGCCGTGGCCGCCCCCTTGTGGAGAGCCGCCGCCGCCGCCGCCATAGCCGCCGCTGCCGCCGACGAGTGTGGTCTGGCCGTCGCCACCGGTTCCG
The DNA here is from genome assembly GCA_963806855.1 of uncultured Verrucomicrobiae bacterium. Classification (GTDB taxonomy): domain Bacteria; phylum Chlamydiota; class Chlamydiia; order Chlamydiales; family Rhabdochlamydiaceae; genus Sacchariniichlamydia. Next base: position 344,487 of record CAWDYW010000001.1, read on the forward strand.
CTGCCAAGGCCTGGTTCGTGACCGACGCTGGCATTTTCGCCATGCTCTTGAAATCCGCCGCCGCCGCCGCCTGCATTGTGGATGCCGGTCCCGCCCTTGCCGCCCATACCGCCGCCGCCGCCGCTGCTCGAATTGAGGATGGGGTCATTGGAGGCTCCAACTCCGCCAATGGCTGAGCAGCCATCGAATGCGCAGTTTTGCAGGGTGACGATGCTGTGCTTGCCGACAAAAAGTCCGCCGCCAGCGCCGAGTCCGCCGCCGCCGCCGCTATGCCCATCGCCCCCTTTTGCTGAGGTTTTATTGAATGTGAGGTCGTGGATGGCGATGTCGCCGCTGCTGATGAAGAGCCCTTTTCCTTCGAGGTCGAAGTGATTGCCGCTGACTGTGAAGCTTTGTCCAGTAAAAATGGGAGGGGAGAGCAGTTTGATATCACGTGTGAAATTAAGGATTTTTTCTCCTTCGTTGATCGCCAAATTAAGGCTTTCAGAATTGCCAACATCAAGGGCAAAGAGTTGAGGAGCAAGGGAAAGACATAGCAAGCAGTTTGTGAATTTAGACATCAGGATACCTTGTGTTTCGCAGAAAAAACAATTCTACGATTTTTTGAGGTAAAACACAACAAGTGCTGTAACGACGACTGTAATTCGTAGCGCGATCAAATAGGGAACAAGATTGACGTCCCGATATTTATAAGCCAGCGCAGGGGATATCACTGAGCCGAATAAACTCAGGACGAAATGATTTGTTCTTTCTGTGATGTAGTGTTTAGTCGGTTGAAATATCGATGAATTCCAATCCCAGGTGAAAAGGGCATGCAAACTACCGAAGGTAACTGCAATAATGGCAAAGGGCAAAACTACCAGATTGATGATCATATCGCAGAGATAGGAGAGGCGGGCGGAAATGGAACATCTCCAAGAGTCGGCGATTTCGCCAAGCTCCCACTTCTCCCAAGATTGGGCCATTTGGGAATTGGCCACGTCGTAAAAGCGATTTTCCATATCTTAATCTTAATGCGCAGCTTTAATTTCGCGCCACTTTTCAATTAGCCGCGCAACGATCGGCGCTCCTTGCCTTCCTGCTAAGCCGAAGCGTAAGTAGACGACGACGACAAGTTCGGGATTAAGGCGGGCATCATCTTCAAACGAGATGGCGCCAAACTGGGTGTGCTTTTCCATTACAGCTTTCGTGCCGGCATCGATCGTCGGCTTGTAGAGGATTTCGGCTGTTCCGGTTTTGCCGAGGATTTGAGGGTGAAGCCGCTTATAGGCGTTGAGCGCTGCTTTGTTGTGGTGATCAGCGCGCATCAAGCTCAGGCGTGCTGTCCCTTTTTCCCCATTCGTGACCATTTCCATCCCTTCGAGCAATTTCTCGCGGATCTCTTTCGGAAAAAAAATCGTATTTGAGACGATGGGCTCTTGAAAATCGATGAAGCCTTCATCGACAGTTGCCAGATTTTTGGTGAAGAGGGGGAAGGGGATGCCGATCCGACTTAGCGCCTCTTTATGAGGATAGCTTTCGAGGGAGAAGGGAGAATGGTCGGGATTTTTTCCGGCAGCGAGTTTGAGGATTTGGGGCTTAAGCACTTGGCCCCCATTGGCAATTGCGGACAACATGACTGCCGTTTGAAGAGGGGTGGCAACAAGGGAGTGTTGTCCGATGGCAAAAGAATAGAGCCCAGACTTATTTTGCATGATGTCGTCTGGTAGTACGCCGGCATATTCGCCTGGAAGATCGATCCCCGTTTTGCTTCCCATTCCAAATTCGATCGTGGTGTTGAGCAGGGTTGCTGGGCTTTTTAGGAAATCGCCTGCGAGAATCGAGAAGTACATGTTGCTCGTCCGTTCGATCGCTCTGACTAGATCGATCTCTCCCACTTTGAGATAAGCAGCTCGCGGCAGCCGGCCCCCTTTGTAGAGCCTTTTGATTGGAGTCCCATCTTGAAAATAACCGAGCACTTGGTCATTACTGCCAGGGCGCGCGGTCCATTGGAGATCGTCGGTGATGGTGAAGGGATTGAGGTTGGAGGCGCCGCGGATATACTGCTGTCTGAGAGCTGCATAGGAGGTGACAAGTTTGAAAATCGAACCCATCGGAGTTGCTTGGCGGAAGGCAAGTGAGCGTCCGAGGCCAAAGCCGGTTACGGGGTAGAATGCTGCAGCCAGATGCTTTTGATATTGTACCCCATTGGTATGGCGTAGTGTTCGATACTTCCCAATTAGAGGGCGGTCGAGATCGTCGTAGGTGCGAAGCGCTTGTAAGTAGTGCAGGCGATCGCTTTTTTCTAAGGGTTCGAGCAAATTTTTCAGCGAGTCGAGCAGCGGATCGGCACCGGCATTTTCTAAGATAAAGGCATAGAGCAGATCCCATCGATTTTTGTCCCAGTGATTTTGAAACATCTCGGTTTCTTGTTTCTCTAAATATTCGGTATAGGGACGGGCATATCGCTTGTGAGCTTTTTCTTTTTTTCGTTTTTCTTTAATGAATTGATGAAAATTTTCTTCGCGCCATTTCTTGAACTCGCAATTGTGAAATGATTCTCGCGCAAATTCTTTGAGTGGTTCGAGTTGGCGGGCAATCGTTTGTGAGTAGAGACGAAATTCCGATAGAGATTGCTCGCCAACCTGCTGCAAAAGCGAGGGGGTGAAACACTCCTTTTTGACTACCATTTGGATCAGGTCCATGAAGAGTTGCTTGTCTTTCTCTTCAGGAATCGGATCTAGGTAGGGGATGTTGTTGTCTCCCTCTTGAAGATGCACCGCTTTGGATAGGGTCGAAACGGCGTCGATGCTGCTCCGAATGGGAGCATCTTTTGGCAAAATCGTATTGAGATAGAGTTCCCATGTGAGCAGCTTCTCCTCGATATAAAATTCCCCATCGGCAAAGTATTCGCGCTGCATTGGGCGCTTGCCATCCCAGATCTCGCCGACATAGGCCTCGCTCTCGAGCCATTGGATGATAGACGAGCGCTTTGCTTTACGTTTTTCCGCTGTTTGCGCCGGGATGAGATCATTGGGATTGAAGCGGGGGTAGGAGGCCAGAGCGAGGATTTCACCCGTCTTGGGATTCATCACCACAATCGCGCCTCCTCGTTGCCAGGGAGGATGAGAACGTTTGGAATCGGCTTTGTCCCTCTTCTCTTGTAAGAGCTCATATTCTGCAAGCAGCTTTTCAGCTTCGAGCTGCAACTCGGCAGATAGGCTTAAGATGAGTCGCTCGCCAGGCGCCGGAGCTTTCCCGCCGGGGAGTTCACGCAGCGGATTGCCCTTGATGTCGATCTCATAAATTTTTTTACCGACCCGGCCATGCAAACGCTCGTCAAAAAAAGCCTCCACCCCGCTTTTGCCCACCTGATCATTGATCGTATAGGCCCGTTCTTGCAGCTCTTGCAGACGCCTTTTTACCTCTTGCGGACTGGTGAAGCCCTCGGGAAGAAACGCCGCGTTGCCCGCTTCGTGTTCGGACAGATAGTGCTTAAGCTCCTCAATTTCAGAGGCGATTTTCAAATATTCCTGCTGCCCGATGGCCCCCATGTAGCCGATCACATCGCAAGCCAGTTTCCCTTGAGGATAGACCCGTTTTGCCGCCCGCTGCATCTTCAGGCCCGGCCAATCCTTCTCCATCATTTTGAGCTCGAGGTAGAGTTTTTCGGAGATATCTTCCTTGAGGACAAAGGGAGTGTGGGGGAAAAGGCATGCCTTGCTTTGGATCGTATCTTCGATCACCTGAGGATCCATCTCCAGAGCTTGAGCCAGGCGGCTCGAAATTTTCTTTATATATTCTTGCCGCGCCATTACCCGCTTTTTCTTTCCCCGCTCATCTTTCTCCCAGATGACACTGGGAATTTGCCGGACATCGCAATAGCAGATCGCCGCATTGTACTGCATTTTATTGACAGCTAAGGGGATATTGAACCGATCGCGGATGCTGCCCCGCTCGACCCGCTCGATGACGCTGCGCCTTTGCGGTTTGAGCGATTCTTGGTAGTGCAGATCATATTGGATCACACTCAAGTACCAAACGCGGACAAGGATCAGCAGCAAGACGACAAGGAAAAAGTTGAGTATGCGGCCGGTTCGCCTGGAGACACTTGATGCATTCATCCCCAGATTTTTACCATTTTTCTTGGAAAAAAAGGAAGGATTGAGTAAAAATGGTATCCAATTGCGCGCCTGTGGTTCAATGGTAGAACTATAGCCTTCCAAGCTATAAGCGTCAGTTCGATTCTGACCAGGCGCTATCCTATGCAAAGTGCTAGGACTCTAAAAATATATAGAAGACTGGTGTCGAACTAAGGCTTCGTCGATTTTCGGGATTATTTTGGCCGATTTTTGATTCTAATTCGGGGGGTCATATGCGGGAGCTTGATATTACCCCCCGAATTAGAATCGAAAATCGGCTCAAAAGAACCCGAAAATCGACAGAAGATTAGTTCGACACCAGTCTCGAAACCAAGACTGAAATCTTTCTTCTGGAAAGATGCCGTCGTCAACAACAAAAGGGACAAGGCTTGGCTAACAAAGCTGTTACAATTAAAGACCTACTTGAAAGTGGAGCTCATTTTGGGCACCAGAAGCACCGTTGGAATCCCAAAATGAAGCGATTCATTTTCGAGGAGCGCAACGGAATCTATCTCATTGATCTCGCAAAAACGATGCAGCAAATCCGCAAAGGAGCTGAAATTGTGCGAGAGACAACGAAAAATCGAAAATCCATTCTCTTCGTCGGAACAAAGAAGCAAGCGAAAAGCGTTGTGCGCGAATGTGCCGAAGAAGCTGGCGAATTCTACGTCTGCGAACGTTGGCTCGGCGGGATGCTGACCAACCTCTCGACTATCCGCAATTCGGTGAAATCTCTCGAAAGAATCGAAAAAGTACTCGCGGCTGGCGGAGAAGGGCTCACAAAGAAAGAGATCTCCCTAATGGGTAAAGACCTGGGCAAACTCGATCGCAACCTGTCAGGAATTCGCGCAATGCGCAAACCTCCTGGACTCGTCATTTTGGTCGACCCCTCACGCGAGCATATCGCAGTGAAAGAAGCGAAAAAGTTGGGTATCCCCATTCTTGGACTCGTCGATACCAACTGCGACCCAGACCCGATTGACCACGTCATCGCCTGTAACGACGACACCCTCAAGGGCATTAAACTCATCCTCGGCTATTTGACACAGCAGATCATCGATGTAAAAAATGAGATGAATATCGGCCGTTTGAAAGCAGGTGAGGAAGCCGGAGAAGTTGGCATGGAAGTTGAAGAGCAATCCCCTGAGCTCGAAGAAAAGTTGAGAGGAGAGTAACGATGACCAAAAGCAGCGCTGAATTAGTAAAAGAATTGCGCGACCGAACCGGCGTCGGGATGGCAAAGTGCAAAGTGGCTCTTGATGAAGCTGGCGGTAACATCGAAAAAGCGATTGAGAACCTGCGTAAGCAGGGGCTCGCTTCTGCTGTCAAGAAAGAGGGGCGCGAGGCGAAAGAAGGGCTGATCGCCATCGGCGAGAGCGATAAAGCAGTCGCCTTTGTCGAAGTCAATTCTGAGACCGATTTTGTTGCTCAGAACGAAAAATTCAGACACTTCCTTAGAGATTTAGCAAACGAAGCGGCTGAACTGCTTCCCAAATCACTTGAGGCTTTTCTCGCACATAAGAGCAAGCTCGATCCTTCTCTCACCATCGATGAGTATCGCGCCCTCATGGTGCAGAGCCTCGGAGAAAATATTCAGATTAAGCGAATCAAGATCCTCCCCAAAGCATGCCGATGTTTCAATCGGGGTGTACTCTCACATGGGTGGAAAAATCGCAACTGCCGTCGAAATGACAGGCGGCCGCGGAAATGAGGTGCTTGCACGTGACATCGCGATGCATGTTGCTGCTGAATCTCCTGAATATTTGAAGCCAGAAGATGTTCCTGAAGAAATTAAAGAGCGGGAAAAAGAAATCGGCCGGAGCCAAGTCAAAGGCAAGCCTGCAGAAATCGTCGAGAAAATCGTCGAAGGTAAATTGAAAGCCTTTTATGACCAGTTCTGCATCCTCAACCAAAAATATGTCAAAAATAACGAAGTGACCATCACACAACTTTTGGAAGCAGAATCGAAAGCCACTAAGAAGCCCTTAGGAATTAAAGCCTTTTTGAGGTGGCAAGTAGGAGAATAGTATGGCCGCCCCGCAATACAAGCGCGTAGTTCTAAAGCTCTCTGGAGAAGCCCTGATGGGTGCCCAGGACTTTGGAATGGACCATTTTGCTTGTGAGCATATCGCCAAATCAGTCAAAGAAATTTGCGAGATGGGATTGCAAGTATGCATCGTAGTGGGGGGCGGCAATATCTTCCGAGGCAGACAAGCTGCCGAATTTGGGTTCGAGCAGACCCCTGCCGACCATATCGGCATGCTCGCCACCATGATCAACGGCCTCATCCTCCAGCAATCGCTCGCCCGTCTCGGCATCGAGAGCCAAGTGATGAGCGCCATCACCTGCACCCTCATTGCTGAGAGCTACCAATGGACCCATGCCGTCCATGCCCTCCATAAAGGGCGAGTCGTCATCTTCGTCGGCGGCACCGGCAATCCCTACTTCACTACTGACACCGCAGCCGCCCTCCGTGCTAGCGAAGTCAACGCAGAAATCCTGCTCAAAGGACCAAAGTCGATGGCATCTACGACAAAGACCCTGTTCATTTTCCCAATGCGAAAAAATTCGATCAACTGACATTCTCAGAAGCCCTTTCCAAAAATCTCAAATTCATGGATGCTACAGCACTAGCCCTTTGCCGAGAGAATGGCATCCCCGTCTACGTTTTTGACCTCTTCGAAGAAGGGGCCCTACGAAAAGCGGTTACGTCAAGTAAAGGCGGATCACTAGTTACCGGAGATTAAACATGAGCGTCGTCAATGACACCAAACACAAAATGAAAGAGTCTGTCGAGCACTTTAAGAAAGAGCTCAGCCACCTACGCACCGGTCGAGCCAACCCTGCGATGTTTGACTCGGTCCTCATCGAAGTCTACGGCACCACCATGAGGCTGCGCGAACTGGCTAACGTCAACACGCCAGAGCCGCGACAAATCGTCATCAACCCCTTTGATCCACAGACCGTAGGCCCGATCGCCAAGAGCATCGAGAAAGCCAACCTCAACGTCAACCCCATCGTCGACGGGACCTCGATCCGAATCAACATCCCTCCTCTGGATGAGAGCATGCGAAAAGAGATCGTCAAGCAAGGGAAGAAAAAGGCCGAAGACGCAAAAATCGTCATCCGAGAGATCCGCCGAAAAGGACAATGACCATGGTCCGCAAGCAAAAAGCCGAAGGCGATCATCGCCGAAGACGAACAGAAAAAAGCAGAAAAAAGCATCCAAGAACTGACCGACGACTACTGCAAACAGATCGACGACCTCTTCGCTGCAAAAGAAAAAGAGATCATGACGGTTTAGGCCTTGCTGAAAAAGCGGGGTGGTCTAGCATATACCATTTATTGAATTCCTGGCCCCATCGTCTAGTCGGCCTAGGACATCAGATTTTCATTCTGATAACAGGGGTTCGAATCCCCTTGGGGTCAATACTTTTCGAGACTTTAGCTCAGTCGGTAGAGCATCTCACTTTTAATGAGGGGGTCGATGGTTCGAGTCCATCAAGTCTCAAATTTCTATCTAGTTCATTCCATTGCACATCCGCTTTAATCAGCTTGACTCAAATAATATTTGAGTTCATGATTTTGGCCAAATGGTGCAAGAATGGTGCAACGAAGAATAAACTTAACCAGCACTTCATCCCATCGCTCAACCCTTCAAACTAAAGGTTAGAGCTATGGCATCGATCTACAAAAGAAAATCTAAAGACGGTAAATCATTTGTCTGGCGTGCTGTCGTTCGCATCAAAGGTTATCCCACCACTTGTAATACATTTGAACGCAAACAAGCAGCTGAGGACTGGGCTAAAGATACTGAGCAGCGTATCAAGCTCGGTCAATATAATTTTGAAGCACACAATACTTCCCGCACCTATGCTGCCTTACTTGCTCGACTCTCACTCGATGGGGCATTTCAACACCATCGCTCTCTTAAAAACACTCAAGCCCAGTATGACTATTGGAATAAACGTCTAGGTGCTTACGCACTCGTTCACATCTCGCTCGAGCTCGTCTCCAAAGAGCGTCAGCTCTTCGCCAATACTCCAACACATAAGGGTTCTAAACCTTCTCCGTCGACCGTAAATCGCTATATGGCGACTCTTGCCTCAACGCTAAGCTATGCCGTTAAGCAACTCCGTTGGCTTCCCAAAAACCCATGTACAAACCTCCTCAAGCTTAAAGAAGATCCAGGGCGTGATCGTATTCTTGAAGACGCCGAGATTGCCCGCCTCCTTGCCGCCTGTAGACAAAGCAAATCGACCTATCTCTACACGATCGTCCTATTTGCCCTCACTACTGGCGCCAGGCGCGGGGAGATCCTCGGCCTTGAGTGGCGTAACGTCGATTTTGACAATCACCTTGCGCACCTCAAAGAGACCAAGAACGGCCGCCCCCGCAGTATTGCCCTTGCAGATCCATTGATCGTTGAACTGAGGGGCTTATATGCAGTCCGCCATCCGCAAAAGCCCTTGGTTTTCGCCAGTAAGACCCCTTTTGGACGCATCGATTTCAAGAAGGCATGGATGGAGGCACTGAAACGCGCCGGCATCATCGATTATCATTTCCATGATCTCAGGCACCAATTCTGTACTTTTGCAGCTGGAATGGGAGCTTCTAACTTGGAGCTCGCGACTGCAACCGGGCATCTCACTTTGGCCATGTTGCAGAGGTATACCCACATGGATGCTGAAGTGACCAAGAAATATAGTAAACACATCTCTGAACGAATCCTTCAAGGAGATTCTGTATGATCAAAAAAGATATATCAACCCTCTCGCAGTTACCCTCAACTGCACCTACTCTTCCTGAGGGACTTCTTGAAGATCTTCGGCACATGATTGACCAGACCCGTAGGTCCATTGCCTCCACAGTGAATTCAAAGCTGACATTGCTTTACTGGCAAGTGGGAGCCAGAATTCGATCTGAAGTTCTTAAATATGAACGAGCTGAGTATGGTCATGCAATTGTTTCGACGCTGTCGAACAAATTGACGTTAGACTACGGTAATGGGTTTAGGGAGCAGAGCTTGCGCAAGATGATACGATTTGCAGAAAGATTCCCCGAGGAGCAGGTCCTTCTTTCTCTATTGCGACACCTGAGCTGGAGTCATTTTATTGAGTTGACCCCACTTAAAGACCCTCTGATGCGCGAATTTTACGCAGAGATGTGCCGGATCGAGCGATGGAACGTCCGCACCCTGCGCAAAAAGATCGATTCCATGCTCTATGAGAGAACCGCGCTTTCAAAACGACCTGAATTGGTCGCACGTGCTGAATTAGATGCGCTTCGTCAGGAGGATCTCCTGACGCCGGATCTCGTATTCCGTGATCCCTATGTCCTCGAGTTCCTTAAACTTAATGACCGCTACTTTGAAAAAGACGTTGAGGACGCCATCATGCGGGAGCTGGAGCAATTCCTGTTGGAGCTTGGTGTGGGCTTCTGCTTTGTCGCCCGTCAAAAGTGCATCACCGTAGACGAAGAAGATTTCCATCTCGACCTTCTTTTCTTCCACAGGGGTCTGAAGCGACTAGTGGCCATCGAGTTGAAACTTGGCGATTTCAAACCCGAGCATAAGGGACAGATGGAACTCTACCTGCGCTGGCTTGACAAGTATGAGCGTAGATTCGGTGAAGAATCTCCAATAGGACTCATCCTTTGCACTGGGAAAAAACAGGAACGGATCGAACTATTGGAACTGGGTCAGTCTGGTATACACGTTGCTGAATATCTCACCGCTTTGCCGTCAAAAGAGCTCCTAAGTGAAAAGCTCCATAAGGCTATCGAGCATGCACGTCAACGGCTAGAAACCCAGTCTGAGGGGGAGGAGCAAGAAGTTTGAAGCATGATTTAGAACCGGCAAAAACTGTTCTTCGATCATTTTTAGATGAGATTGAGTCGGTAAAGAAGATCCGTCGCAGTATTTCCGCACCAGCTATGGCAACTGCTTTTTCAGTAGAAGATCGAATGCCAATATTCGACGCCACCGAATTTATTCCTACTTCCGATTCCTATTGGGAAAATGAAGATGCATACACTTGGCTTTATGCAGAAGCCCGCTATTGTCGTTCTCTTATGCACAGGATGAAAGTCAATGTGGTACCAGAATACTATCGAGAACATGCATTGCCTATCTATTTGCAATGGCGAGATGAAGAAAAAGAAGTATTTCATCGAGGATGCATTATTCCCTCTCCATCTGGGAACATTAATCTGGCTAATTACCTTCAACAGCTTGCTCTAATGGCGTCAGAGGAAAATGAACATCGCGCTGTTTGGATAAAATCACTTCGCTGTTTTCTTAAATTTTTGAGAGAAGATACTGATTTGGGTCAACAGGGCGCTCTAGAAGTCATATTTCCATACAAAATGGAATTTCGTAAGGGATATTCAATTCAAGGCAAAGGGGAAAAAATCGAAGAAGTTGAGCGGCGCTACATTCTCAGGAGAGTCGACGCTGCCGCATCCCCTATTGATATACTAGCTGCATCAGAAATTACTCAGAATTTAGCCAAGATTTTTCTTGAAGGACGCCCAAATTCTCAGCATTCAGCTGCGGAGGCGCTGGGCTTTGCTTGGTTGTGCCATGCGGTTGGCTCCAGTCGTCTGATAACGAGAGAAAAAATCATCTTTTCCACTCCATTGGCCGCGCTTAAACCCCCCAATACTAAAATATCTGAAGATCCTTCCCAATTACAATACCATATTGGGATCAGAAGTCTTTTTGGAATCATCGAAGTCCCGATTTCTAAAATTCTTTACGAATTTTTAATTGCTCTTCCTCGTGATTCTAAAAGCGACCTTATTTTCACCTTGCCTTGGAGAACTTTGCTCCGAACTTTTCATGAAAAAGGAGTAAAGTTTTCGAAGCGTGCAAGTAATCTCGGTGAGATCTCATTTCTCACCCTCATGAGTCAGCCACATGAAGCAATCGGACACCGGCCTTTTCTGAAGCAAAAATCCTTCAAATCCAAACGATAGTAGAAACTGTCACCCACCAAGCAATCTGGATAATCAGCAGCTTCCATCATAATTGGGCTCATATAAACAAAACCCAATTTTAACGGAGGTTACATGGGTAATTACGAGTACATCTCTCCAAAACAAATTACAACTTGCGGAAGGTATCCCTTTTCATTAGCGCAGGTTCGCCACTTTTTATTGTTTAGACATCGAAATGGCTTATCTTCAGCGGTTCGCAAAATTGGCAAGCGAATCCTTTTGAGAACTGATCTATGGGAATCGTGGTTGGAAAATCAAATTTCTAAAAAGGAAAACATAAATGAAAACCATACAAGAACTATTGCCACTCGTCCTAGGGAAAATAACTGAACGTTATTTGAAATACAAAAACCCTCGGACCAGCGACGAACCGAGGGATATTGAACGAATCAAAGATAAGAGACACCATTATGATAGTAAATATTTCTCAAAAAGGCAAAGAAGAAAAAACCGATCTACTCGATCAAAGCCTTGGGCAAGAATCAATTAATGATCCAAATGCATTCCTCATTCGACCTGCAAAAGGCGCGTGTAAGGGAATAAAAGCCATTAAGAGCCATTTAAAAGCGGAAGGGTGTCATTGGCATTCTGCCACAAGTGCATGGAGTTGCCCGATTTCTTCCAAAGAAAAAATATGCGGGCTTTTAAAAACTACAAATTTAACGATTGAGATTACTCCTTTTTCTGATCAATATTTTGAAAAATCTGAAAATCAGAAAGAAGCGGAGGATATTTGGGCTCAAATTGATCTTTTAGAGAAAGAGCATCAAAGGGAAGCAACTCAGCTGATCATAGATAATGAAGTTTTGGAAAAAAGAAGCGAAGCCCGGCCCTTAAATGAAGATGACCACGGACTGTTGGGGAAAAGAGCTCTGCTGAGGGAGCGGGAACAAAAACAAATAGAACTTGCTTCTGAAATCAAGGAGTTAAGAAATAGCGCCAAGTTGATGGAAGAAAGCAAAACGGAAGAAATCCCGCTACCTTTACATATTTTAGGGTATAATGCGCAACATCAGATTTTGATCTGGCAAAATGGGCGTCTTTTAGCCCTGTCTACAACGTATCTCAACAAAAATGAGCTACGTCTTTTAGTTGGAGGACAGTCAAAATGGTTCCAGATGCCCGATGGGGATCAACTATTGAAAAATAGGCTTATCGATGAAGCTCGAGAAAGAGGATTTATCGACGATGAAGAGCCTCTTAAAGCAGGAGTTTGGAATTTAAAAGGGAAATGGATCGTAATCTCCGGTAAGCGAGCAGCTACAATAGAGAACGGAGAAATAAGATATCTCAATGAGCCCATTTTTGAAGGGAGGCTCATTGAAACCAACGTTGCTTCTTGGATTGACTGGTCTGTTTTTAGAGGGATCATTGAAACCGGACCAGGAGAGGCTAAAAAATATCTTTAACTGCCTTTATGCAAAAGTGAAGCTATGGAATTGGAATGAGCCCTCAATGGGCGCCTATGCCACAGCTTTTATAATGCTTTCGATTGTTCAGCAGGCGATGAAATGGCGTCCCTGGATTTATCTTACAGGGGCAAAGTCGACTGGAAAATCGACCTTTTTTGAATTTCTTCTGCAAACTATTTTTGGTGTTTTAGTGGAGCGTCTTGATAAGAGCACAGCCCATGCCACTGCACAAACAATTGGGAATAGCGGGCGAATTCCTGTCTTTGATGAGTTCGAAAAACATCGTCATATTCCTGAAATTCTTGAATTAGCAAAACTTTTTAATAAGGGTGGGCAAAAAAGTAGTGGAACCGGGTCAGAGAAAGCTCATCGCTTTCTACTGCATCATATGCCTTGGTTTGGATCAATTTATCTTCCCAAACGCTTCATGCAGGATGCTGCTCAAGAATCCAGAACAATAAAATTGGAACTCAAAAAACTTAAGGAAGAAACCCCGTTGTTGGAGAAATTTGATTCAGAGGAAGCTCCAAAGCTCGCTGCTGAAATTGTAGCAGCCCTAATCTCTTCATGGGAGAAAATTGAGATGAAGGCACAAAAAATTAACGCGGATCGAAATTCGTTGATTCAAGAGCTGCCGGGAATTGAAATTCGAACCATCGAAAATTTTATGTATGCTTCTTCTCTTTTGATATTGGCCTGTCCTGAGTTGGCCGGCCCAATAATTCCTCATTGGGCGGTAACGCAATCAGAAGATGATGGTGACAAATTATTGGATACCATTTTAGCTAGCATCGTCAAGATAAGAGGGGAAACATATTTGATAAGCGAGCTTCTACAACTTTCTAAAAGAAGTCCTAGCGAGGAATATTCAAAAGAATTGGATAGATATGGACTTCGATTCACAACTCATAAATCCAAACATTTTTTGGCAATACGATGTGAAAATATCACTCGTCATCTCCTGAAGGATACTGATGATGCCTCGTTGGACATCAAAGGCCCTTTATTAAGAATAGAAGGAACAATGAATAGCGGAGCTAGTGAAAATGGCTGGAAGTCCTAAGCGATGCATTCTTATTCCTGTCGAGCAAATAGGAATTGACTTAGACCAAGCTTATGAATGTGCCCCCTGGATTTTATCACCGTTATACAATAGTTACCGGCGTTACCTAGTTAGGATGCTGCTGTTATCTCTTAAGATTCTAATGAACAAAGTATTATGTGTATGAGTAACAGAGTAACGCGAATTGCTATTGGGGATTCCAATCAGGTCCAAAAATAGTGCAAATGAGGATTCCAGAGGATCCTCAAATATTTTTTGCCCCCTTTGGAAGCGATGTTACTTGTTACTGATTTGTCTAACTCGTTAAAATTAAAATTATTAATTGGTAACATTCTATTGTTACCACAAGGCTTGTTTGAGGTGTAGAATATGGCTAAGAAGAAGAATTTAGAAGATGTTTATTATCCAGTCCCACAAGACTTCAACCCAATGAGATCGGAGAGGCTGCCGAATAATAAAGACGTTGTCAGAAGGATCATTCAAGGAGCAGTGAAGGTGGCCTATCGTCTAAAAAACCCTACACAATGGGACTCTCTTCAGAACCCAATCAAACCAAAAGCAGTGGCAACAAATGAACAGATGGAAATGATCATACATCTAATAGAGTCATTGCAGCCAAGCGATGCAATCGAAGCCGCCCTTGCAAGCCAGTTTGCTATAACATATATTCGCGGGATCGAGGTTGCGGAGAGTTACAGCATCCCAATAGATTTATTTGAGTTCGGCCATAAAGTTCTGGAGACGATTCAGAAATATCGTAGTAAAGGCGCTCAGCAAATCAGTGTTCAATACAATGTAAACCAGGGGCAGGCGGTTAATATCAAGAATATTAAAAAAGATGAACAGCCAGTTATTCAGGATGGAGGGTGAATATGAAAACGGAGTATAGAGCGCATAGACTTCTATGACCATGATAAACTAAAGAAACTACATGAGAGACGGGCTATGAAATGGCTGAGGCTATTTTTAAAAGCGAAAAAAGGCGACCCAAAGGCCAAAGAGGATATCAAAAAGCATGAGGCCGAAGATCGGCTCTTGCGGGCACGGGCAAATGAGACTGGCGATCATTGGAAATGAAGGCATGGCTAAACCTCAAAAAAAACGAGATCCCCCTACTCATATCATCGCAGCACATGAAGCTCTTGTTCCTTTCATGCAGGCATTTCACATCGACTCAGAGAAAGTAGCTAAAGAGCTGGTCTCGGCGGCGGCAAAAAATATCTATGGCTCCAGTGATCTGAGAAGGGGGCAGGCTATATCAAATGAAGAACTGGATGGGATAATTTCTCTCATGAATGCCATCAATCCTCAGGACTCGTTAGAAACTCTGTATGCAGTCCTGAGATTATAGTTTGCCACATGCTGGGGATGCGAAAGACTGCGGAAGTCTATGCGGAGGATCAAAAGCTGGGGCTGAATCTATTGCGATTCGGCAATGAAGCAATGCAACAGTTAGAAAAGAAACGAAGTGGCCAAATACAAAATATAACTGTTCATTATAATTATACAGATCATGGCAATGCTATGATACAGGTTATGATCGCAGATAAAGGAGATTGATATGCCTGTCCGTGGGGTAAAGACATGTGGTGCAAAGTGCCGGACCAAAAATGGCGGCCCTTGCGATCAGCCCGGCATGAAAAATGGAAGATGCAGAATGCACGGCGGGGTCTTTTACAAGCGGGAAAAGCATGGTGGGACGACATTGCGGGCAATAGCGAAGAGGAGAAGAGAAAGGGCTGTTTTAAGGGAAATGAAGAAGGTTTGCAGAGAAATTTTGAAGGGAGAAATGAACTGAGTTTACTCTCAAATGCGCGCGTGTGACCCTCCCCCCTATTATGGGTGAGTTATTCTTTTTTCAATTGCAATAGAAGTTCTCGATAGGATTGAAGACATTCCAAAATATTTGATGAAAGTGGTTGATCTATCAGTTCGTCAGCGAGTTTGGAAACTTTTTCAAAATATTGTGGAGTTTGAAACTCTCTCTCTTTGGGGATTGCGATTGTATAGAGATGAAGACACAATATTTTCAAACGAATTGCAGCCGCTGGCTGCTGTTCTGCTTCTTCAATAAGAGCAAGTTCATGAAAAAGGTCAGCACCAAGAACGCATTTCTCGGTTTCAAGACGATTAGAAAAATCCTTAAAGTGATCCAGGATCTGATCGGGGTGATAGAGGAGTAATAAATCAATGTTGGTTCTCAGAAGATAGCGTCCTGTTGTCCGAACCAGCTCTCGTGCTTCTTTGTAGTCCCCCGATTTTCTACGGCGCATGATAGCCAATATCGCCCGAACAAATTGTTCTATAATCCTCATGATATAGTCTTTTTGCATGGGGAGATGCCCTTACTCTTTTTGAGTCTTTGGCATAATTTCTGCAACAATCGTGCTGTTGGGAAGAACCATGTGCCCTTGTACAATTTTGCCGCTGCCATCAAAGATAAATTGCAATTTTTGACCAGCCATCCCTTTTAGATTAAAAATACCAAAACATTCCGGTATGAGTTTAAATTGGGCTTGTGGAATAGAAAATAGTAATTGTGAATCGCAAAGCTTAATTGTTATTTCTATTTTTTGTTGGTCGTGTATAGTCTTTCCCTCAGATAGGAGCCTTGAAAGCGCCTTAAATAATCGAAATCCTTTGTGAGAGCTTTATCAATGGAAGAGGGCGTAGTTGGCTGCGTCTATTCCAATCTGGAGCTGAGAGTTCGTCTGGCCAACCTTCAGTAGAATTTGAAAGGACAACGATCCCTTTTTGAGTTTTAGAATTGAAACCCAAAAAGTTTCTAAATCCGCCTGTACCACCATTATGCCAAATAATATCAGCGTGATTAGAATGAGAAATCATCCATCCTAAGCCGATACCGTCGACAGGGCCACCTGCGTATTGTTGTTTATGACACTGTTTCTAACAGGTCAGTTATGGGGGAATTAAGAAGCCCTATATTGGCACTAAGAAAGGAAGTCATGTCTTTTATGTTCGAGCGAAGGGCACCAGCTCCTGCAAGGGTTGGGGATCTCCCAATGCTCCATCTTTTGTTTTAAGTGATAGCCATTTGGCAATATTCTTCGTCTATATCAGCAGGTAATACGACCCTAGTATTTGCCATCCCCAATTTATCGCAGATACGACTACGGACTAGTTCTTCATAACTTTTGACCGGCTCGTTTTCCCAAAATATGGCCTAACAGGCCCAAGCCCACATTGGAGTATTCAAACTGTTCTCCAGGGGCCCTTTTTAAATTGTAATGATTCAGAAAATGATAGAGATCCTCTGAGGTGAAGTCTTCATATGGATTCATTGGATTTTTTGGATTAAAATTGTCTGGTAGGCTGGGGAGCCCAGAATAATGTGTAGCCAAATGACGTAATGTGATCTTTTTCCCATTCAGTTCGGGGATTTTAACACTGGGCAAATAGGTCTCGACAGGTTCATCTAATACCACTTCTCCATTAGCTACCATATCCATTAAAATCAAGGTTGTGAAAATTTTTGTAATAGAGCCTATTTCAAAAATAGTATCTTCGGATATCTGACTCATCATCCTCAATTGATTTTTTGCCATATGAGAAAAATTGTATTTTGCCCTGATCAATTAGGCCAACAGCAGCCCCAACGGCTCCACTATCATCTACATATTCTTGAATTAAAGTCTGTATATCCATATTTGTATCCATATTGTTTCCAACTTTAATTTGGATTTCATTTAAATCTACATTTAGATCATCTGATAAATTCAGCTCATGAGCTCGCAACACCAAACTGTGCAGGTCTGATGCCTTAACCTCAGAGGTAATGGCTCTTACTGCCAGTTCATTTACTCGATTGGGGAGGTTGCAATGAAGGTAGCGTTCTTTACTGTAGTCCACCGCAAGCCTCAGCTCTCCACCATTACGTAATAGTTGAGCGAGCCTTTGAATTTGTGGTTTAAATTCTTCTGCCGTCATACTCTTAATTCTACCAAGATTAATCTCGACACTCATAAAAACCCTTATTTAAAAATGTATTTTGCCACGGCCAATTGCTTACAACTAATAGACTTGCCATTATGTCAAAATTCGAAAACTACGACAAGATGAAAAAAATTGTTTAAATTTTTTTTAAACAACATGATTTTCTGATCCGATTTATCAGCCTGAATTTTAGGATTTATGCGTAGTAAATTTTAAAACCCTGAGGATGAAGCTATGGTGCAATGATGGTGCAAGGACCAGTCCATTATACCCTCAAAAATCCGCAAAATTCAGTTGCATCCATTCAATCAACGCTTTTATACTCATGCCCATAGCGATTGGATAATGCTGGATAAAGTACGACTTCCCCCTCACTTTTAATGAGGGGGTCGATGGTTCGAATCCATCAAGTCTCAAATTTCTATCCTATACTCAGTCAACCAGATCTCAAAAACGTTGGTTAATCTGCACTCGCAACCTATTTACATAGTTTTGCTCAGTAATACAATTACAAAAAACATCTCCTTCATTGCGAAGCTTTGCATATACACTTATATTTTAAATGCAAATCCTCTTGATTAATTTAATGTGGTTATTATACAATTCACCACAATTTTTAAAGGGAGAGATTATGAGTACAACTTTTGAACCAGTGAACGCATGGCTTAAGGAAAAGCTACCAGGTTGCGAGGTCAAGGAATCCGCATCGTGTGGATCTTCAACGATCTATCTCTTTCGAAGTGAAATAGCCAACCTTTGGGGGGTCTATATTCAGGGAAGTGAAATCGATGAACAGCAAATGCATAATATCTTAGAAGCGTGGAGTCAGAAGCAGTGTACGCCACAGATTGTTCTAGGTGACGAACGGTGTTATTTCTTAGCTCAGCAGCATCTGTCCCAAGTATCACCTGATGGCAAATTGCTTAAAGGACGAGCGTCCCATGCGCAACCACTAGAAGCGCCCCCATCTGAAAAACAAGTCTCCCGTTCTGCAGCATACCCTCGCAGCTTAAGATTTGTTGAACTTTCAACAGCACAAATGCGAGTAATGGGTTTTGGTAACGTCAAATCTGATGCAAATCATGCGCTACACGTTGCAGAGAGGGCAAAGGATCAAGAGGCAATTGGAGGCAGCTGAAAAAGGCCCTCAAGTGGGCTGAAGTGCAATATGCTCACGCCAAAGCAGTTGTAAGATACAAAGCTACCCTTATGGTGCAGTGGGCATGAACAATGTCTTGCTCATTTGGAGAATATTGCTTGGAATATGGAAAATGCACCAGCATATGCAGCTTTAAGAAAAGTGGGTCTTGCCAATGATTTCATTAGGAATTTTAGACTGCTTCATGCGGGGCTTTCTCATTTGCCACAAATGAAAGAAGATATTCGGTCAATAGGAGGCTCTGGTCAATGCTTGTACCTATGGCATATTACAGCCGGGGCTTGCTTGTGTGTCCATCTATACATCACTGCTGGCAATGCTTAATACCAGGGAAATTTCTCGCTCGCTCACCCAGAAGGAATTTTACGATGCTCTAAACGATAAGCTTCTACCGTTGATGGTTGAAATGGGAGAGGTGCTAGCTGCGGGCCAAACAAGGCTGTCTGCGCAGATGCAAGGCCAAACTAATGCTTTCCTTATAAATTTAGGAGTTAGTCATGAGTCTCTTTCGCGTCTGATACAAAAACAGGGGGCGGAATCAGAGAAAAGGGATGATGTGACCAAGTTTGATCAATTTGTTGATCAGGCAACTAAGAGAGCTTCGAACTATAATCAGCAGCTTGCAGATGCCTCGGCATTTATTAAAGGTAGGAAAGTTCAAGAGAACTGGTTTGATGAATACTGCAAACTGACACGCACAGTCCTCAATGGAGCCAAAGACCTTCCCAATCATGGATTTAATGGTACAGTTCTAACATTTCCTATCGACTGTATTGCAATGAATCCTCTCTATTGCACAGGAGCTTTGCATCAGAGAATTTTTGAAGACTTTAAGGAGATTCCTCCCGAGCTTCCTATTCTATATACAGCGGCGCACACATTCATTCTTGTTACAAAGGCTCTGCTTGAAAAGGAGGCAATATTTGAGCTAAATTGTCCAACCGATAGAAGTGCTGAACTTCTTGACCTGGCTGAAAAAATGCAAGCAGGCATTGAAAAACAACTTCAGCTTTTCGGTAGTCTTGATTCTCAACTAGATAAATTGATCAAAAGCCATGATGCATTCATTGCTTGGATAAAGAAAAATAAGGGGCTTTCAACAGCAGCTAGGGAAAGAAAAAGTGATACAGCTAAAGAATGGTGGAGAAATAACTGGCAAAGAGTGCTTCATAATCGTGTAGGTAAGGAAATGTTCCGATGGAACAAATTTGTCCATTCTCCAATGAATTTAAAAAGCCATAAAGATGCGATGACAACGACACTACGACGTAGATCAATAGTAAGTGATTTTGCTATACCCTTTGTGCAGGCTGGTGCACTACTAGATTTATTGGGTGTTGATTATGCACTCAGTGTCAAAAGAAGTCCTCAAATCGCTGCTGCTTCTGCGCTGGAATCTAAAGGGATTACACCAAATAGCTTAATGCGACTTGAGCCAGGGGTAAACGGCGACGGTTTGAAATATCGGATTTGGTCAGATGGAGCGGAGTTTAATTCATCAGTGAGTGTGAGAGCACTTCCCTATCTACCAGGTGCGAGCTTCTTTGCAAATCTTGTAGATGTAGATCTTGATGAAAAACCTAAAACTCCTCCGAAAAGGTCTCTATTTGATTGTGAAGTAATATATGATGGCGGTAAATTTAATTTTGAATTTGCCTCCGACTCACGTTTGCAACAAAAGGATGTTGAAAGCATTCATAATGAGCCAATGGCATCAAATCGTCATATTAAAGTCCACGGTTTGATCATGGGAGTTGACGACCTCCTTCGTCCAGAAAATACTCAGCGCAAGATAGCTTTTGATCAATTTAAAGATCGTTTTGAAGTGTGTTTACCTCTAGATAAAGACAGCTCTCTTCCGCCTCTACCTTTGCCAAAAACTTTGATGCTTTCAACGCTCAAACGCTTATGCCCTGAGTTTGAAAGATTGTCATTTGTAGGAAGTTTTGTTGACTTAAAGTATGAATTTATTCGGTCCGCAGATGGGGATAAATATCAACTCAGGCTTCATGCTATTGATGGATTCACGCAAATTGCTTTCAACTCTTGCACGATTTGCGAATTTGATGAAGGCACTGTAAAGGCTTGCTTAAAAGAGGGGCAAGAAGATTTTACCGAGTTTCTTTGCTGTGCCCTTTTTGCATTTTTTAACAATGTAGATATTCCTGGAAATAAAACTCACTATAATGCGAAAGAAGGCATTGTAGCTCCGGTTTTGACACCCTTTGTTGGATTATTTGCTGTTCTCGAAAAATTCCCACATCTCTGCTTTACATTTAATCATCGGCATTATGATGAAAAAGTGGCTGAGGATTTAGAGCATGCAATCGCTAGCGGAAAATTGGACGACAATCTAAAAAAACACTTCTTCAAAAGAAGTGATATACAAGTTGATGAAGAACACATGGCATGGCAAGAAGTTTTTTCTAAAAGAAAAATGGCTATAGAAGAGTCTAATGAATATAAAGAGTTTAGAGATCAGCTGGCTATTTTCACCCCGCTTGCAAAACTCGTATGCAATCTGAATGACAATCAGATTGATGCCTTACTTGCCACAAAACTAAGAATTTTATCTCCCAAAGAGCCACAATGGATTGAACAAGCTTATTATGATGCACGGTCATCCGATGGTGATAGAGATGAAGTCCGTAATGTATTGGCAATGGGCAGGTCGCCTGCAAAGGTGCGCCTTACATCTTATCAGGAGAGACTTGCCACAATTATCGATTTTCTTCGCTTTGCTAAAGGGCCTAATCCTGCTCGTCGAACCATCGCCATGAGTGCGCAAAAAGTGGTCGCTAAAGAGTTAGAAATCGAGGGTGCAAAAGCCCGTGCTGATGTAGGAAAAGATACATACCAAAGACCTATCTTGAAGAGCCCATTCGAGCAGAATCCACAGGGAAAAGCAGAAGAAGGAGCTAAGGTCCCCCAGGCACCAGCAGCTCAAGGCGTGCCTGAAGCAACATCATCTAATAGACCAGTAAAAAGTAAAATTAAGATGGGGCATTTACCTGGAACCCTGACTATGAATGTACTGGATACTACCGTCCAAGAAGTTGAAAATGCTGTTTTCTCTGAGGGACGTATCTATGGGGATGGCAATTGTGGTTTTTCGGCAACGAATACAAGTCGAAATGAGGTCGTGAAGTATCTTCTCGAACATGCGGAGGACGAAGAGATTCGCAAGCTAGTGGTAGCGGATGTCATGAATTGGTTTATAAGTGGTGAAGGAGAAGACTTCAAGAATAGTATTCCTCAGAAGCTCTGGGAATTTCGAGTACGTTGTACTAGTTCCGACGGAAATCAGGCTGAATTGTTAAAACTGGCGCAAACCAAAGAGTTATTTGAAGCTTATATCCAAAATTACTTGTGTAAGTCCGGGCAGCTAACTCTTGCTGATGATGATGAACCAGGTGTCATGGGAGCCATTGCAAAGATGAAAGGATTGCAAATTCGAGTTTGGGAGCGTGTCGGGGAGTGTGTGATCCAGATGAGACATGTCTATGGTGATGAAAAAGATAAAGATCATACGTTAGATATACTTTATCGTCCTGCTGATAAGGGTAGAAATAATGGGCATTTTAACAAATTGCTTCCATCTGAAGAAGATTATGCGAATCCTATAAAAACGGGAGATTGGTATAAAAAGGGAGCTGTAGTATTTTCTCCTCGCGTTGATGATTAGAAAGTATAAGAAATTTCGGCATATATACCCCGACTCGCCCAAAAGTGTGAATTCGGACGGCGCGGGGTATAACTTTTGAACTTTAATTCGAAAAAGGCTCTTTAAGACCATTGATTGCCGCAGTTCCTAGTTGAGAACATGATAACCATTGGCCATAGAGAGGGAGGATAGAAGTGGATTTTTCAACAGAATCGTACCAGGGCAGTTTCTGACAATCTTCTGGTAAAAGAGCATATAAAAAATCAGTCTTACAATTAACCGCGCCTTTTTTTACTTTATCTTCTGATGGTGGTGGAAAAAATCCTCTAAGCTTTCCTTCATAGTGAAATCCACATTTTTCAATGACTCGAATGCTTGCTGGATTTTCTGAGGCGCTTCCTACTTGCAAACGCTTGACCTGAAGACACTGGAATGAGACCATCGTAATGATTTGCGTTGCTAGCGTGGCCAATCCTTTATTCATATGACGTGGAGATATCCAATAGCCAATTTCCCAGCAATCGGGGTTAAATGGGGTTGCCGGCATAATCCCCACAGAGCCAAGAAGTTCGCCAGTTCTCAGATCGAAACAACCCCACTCAAAAACTGTGCCTAAAAAATATGCAGCGTGCTGTTGAACAACCTCCAGAAGACATTCCTCAAAATTCCATTCTTTAACCGGCCAAAGCATAAATTTGTAAAGCCAAGGGAGCGAATCTTTTAATACTTGTTGGAAATTTTCTGCATCATCTGCCTCAAATGGCCTTAAACTAAGTTGTGTGTCTCCATGTTTGTATTCAATTCTTTTTGGTGGAAAACGGCGAGAAAGCAATGGCTTAGATGCTGACATTTTTTGTAAGACTCCGCGAGGTTATTCCCCAGAAACTTTAAAAAAGTGGAATATCTAGTAATATGCCCTAACTTCGGGCTTCCTTTCAAGATCTAATCTTGAACACGATTTTTCCGAGTGGGTTTCTTTTTTTGATGGGATTGACAGCTTGAACTCTGCTTGGTCAATCCCCTTTTCAATAATCACATCCCGTATGGAGCCGATCTTTTTCGAAGATTAGTAGTGGTTTCCAAAATCCAACCTGATAGGGTATCTAAAACTACAGGTGCAATAGTTTCTTCAATTTTTCCATACTCTAAAATAGATCCAGATTCACATGTTTGAAAAAAATGGTTCAGTTTTGGCAATTCAATAATCCTATAATTTCGGTTCCCAGCCTCTTCAAGAATTTTGGCGATGACAGGAAGATTTTGTTTGGGAGGAACTTGGCAATCGAGTTCGCCATAGATCACCAAAACAGGAATCTTAAGATGCTTTAATGAGGTTATTGGATCGTAAGTCAAAAAATATCGGAACCATCTTGAGTTGATACGCTTAATTTGGGCTTCGATGGTGTCCGCACATGATTGTTGCTCCTCTTTGGGTAGATTGGCTAACTGTTTTGCGACAATTTCTCGTAGCAGTTTATCAGCTTTTTCAAGATCAGATTCATTTATGATTACAGACAATACTTGCTTCTGAAAATCAATTTGATGACTTATCTGTTCTTCCGTAACTCCCAAAGCACGAGAAATCAGAGTTTCTTGCTCATAAAGAGTTGCTTCACCGGTTACGCCGCCGCCTGCCATTAACACGATAAAAGCTACGTCCTTCGATTTAACCGCTACCATTGGAGCAATCAGCCCCCCTTCGCTATGACCAATCAAACCTATCAGTTCTGCATCAACTTCCTTCCGAGTTTTCAAATATTC
The DNA here is from genome assembly GCA_963806855.1 of uncultured Verrucomicrobiae bacterium. Classification (GTDB taxonomy): domain Bacteria; phylum Chlamydiota; class Chlamydiia; order Chlamydiales; family Rhabdochlamydiaceae; genus Sacchariniichlamydia. The sequence goes on from CAWDYW010000001.1 coordinate 368,620, forward strand.
AATACCAGCTATTACGTCAGCAGCAAAATCTTCAGTAGTCGAAACGTCGTAATTTCCCGTTGATTGCCCAACCCCACGCTTATCTACGCGTAATACTGCAAAACCTCGTTTTGTAAGATGGTCAGCTAAGACCAAAAAAGGCTTGTGTCCAAATACTGTTTCATCACGATCAATTCGGCCAGAGCCAGCAATGAGTAAAACAGCAGGAGATGGTTTTCCTGACCTGGGAAGAGTTAAAGTGCCGGCCAAGGTTACGTCTGCAGTTAAGTTAGAGTATTTAACCTCTTCTTCATCGTAAGAAATGGCGCTTTTTGGCTCCTGAGGACGTAAAGGTGCAGAAACCTCTTTAGGTAATTCATCTGCAGCAGCTATCAGACTGAGTACAGTAAACAATTGTTTAATCATCCGAGTCCTCGTTTTATATTCTAGTATGTCCAGAAAGCTATAAGATGTGATGGCAGATTATCGCAGATTGAACATAATTGCCTCAATCGAAAAGGTTTGGTGCAACAGCGAGCTCATTGCACCTGCAAAGATCCGCAATACTCGGTTGCATCCATCAAGCAGCTACCTTACAATCATGCTCATAGTGACTAATGCTCATCTCATCAAGATGGGCACCGATGATTCCAATGAAAATCGAAGAGTCTATTTTTTTGATAGCCTCAATTTGTCTTCTACGCCCAAATAACTAGAATATGCATTGGGTTCTCTGATATTAAACTTAAGCCCTACTTCTTCGGGTTTAAGGGTAAGCATTCCTTTTGCTGATAAATTCGTTTTTTTTGGTGTTGAAGTAATAACATATTTTTCCAAAGCCGCAGAAATAAAAGTCGATATTTCATTTTCTGCCAATGGCCTGCCAGGACACGCGTGATGCCCAACACTAAATACCATGGTTGGATATTGATTTGCATATGACGTGCTTGAAGAACGAACTTGATGTTCATCTTTTCCAGCAAGATAGGGAGAGCACATGATTCTCTCTCCTTTCGAAATGGGATATTGCCACTCTATGTTGCCCTTATTTTTGACAGTAATGATCAGGTCTTCACGTGCGACACGGGCAAAGGTATAAACTGGAGGAAAGATTCTAAGACAGTCTCTTATAAATGGATCTAGGACAGAAGCATCTTTTATAATTTCATCTTGGACGTCTGTCCGTTGGCCAAGGCGCCATAGAATAGAGTGCAGAGCTGTTGAAGTGGTTTCTGATCCTGCAATATAAACGAGCATCAATGTCCCAAAAATTCGTATTTCAGACATTCCTTTCTCACGAAGAAACTCTACAAATTCTCCACTACTTGATTGAATTGCCTTACTGAGTTTGTCTTTGGCCCATTTATACTCTTCTCTTTGTGCTGCGTTAGAACTAAACATTAGCCAATAATTCATCGCTATTGATGCGGCCCGGCCAATTTCTTGACATTCTTTTAAAGAAAGAGTTGGGTCTAAACAAAGACGAGAAAGAACAGCGACAGTAAGTGTTTCTGTGAGCTCTCTTGCAGAAATCTCTTTTCCATCTTTTTGCTCTATTGAATCGAGAATTTCTTTAGTAACCTCTTTTAGTACCGGTTGCATCCGCTCGCGAGCATTTGATTTAAGAAAAAATTCCATGAAAGGGCTTCTTAAATCTTTGGTGTTTTCTCTGGAGCAAGTGAATAAAAAATCTTCTTTAGAAATCTCATTTTTGTATTCAGGGAATAGGTCTCCTAAAAGGTTTAGAAAACTTGACTTTTCGGGCGTCTCAAATAGACCATCGGGATCATGTCGAAAATGACGAAAAGCAACCTCATGGATGAGTTTCGGAGAAGAGACAATATGAAAGGTATTGGATAATAGCGGCATGGGCGTGACTGCACTGCCCCTATAAGTTTGGTCTAAAATTCCAGCAAGATCCTGGTCTCTCAGAAATTGATAGGCATTACAAGCGCCCTGAAGACTGTTTAATGGAAAATTAACCATCCAATTAAACCAGTTAGTTGCTTTGGCGCATGTACTATGGTTTGCAAGTTTGATACTCACTTCAGAATCTTCATTAACAGACAGCCGAGGCGGGGTTCTATAACCACCAAGAGTATAAATCGTTTTCAAAATACTCATAGTAATCTCCTTTAAGGTTATGAAAGATCATTCCTTCAAATCGTCTATGAGTATACGCAATTGACCGACCGTCGGTCAATCACTAAAAAAAGATTGACCCTCAGGGGCTATGCTTTATAATGTAAGTAACTAAGGGTGAATCTATGGCTAGAATTGTGAAAAAATCTGCAGAACGGAAAGCGGATATTGTGACCGCTGCTCGCCGCCTATTCCAGACCCAAGAATATGACAAAACAAGCATGCAAGACATTATGGATGCCCTCGACATTGCTAAAGGCACCATATACCACTATTTCAAATCCAAAGAAGCTCTTCTTGAAGCTGTTATTGAAGACATTGTCGAGAAAAACATCGAACAAATGCAAACTCTCCTCAAAAATGCTCGTGGCAATGCCTTGCAGAAAATGGAACTTCTAGTGAAGGCGGGCGACATGGCCGCAGATAACAAAGACATTTTAGACCATCTGCATAAACCAGGCAATGATGCGATGCACATCCGACTCCTCGCAGCAACTCTAGTAAAACTCGCCCCTCTGTATGCAGAGGTGATCCAACAAGGCTGTGATGAAGGGATCTTTAAATCAGAAACACCCCTCGAATGTGCAGAATTTATCCTTTGTGCAATTCAGTTTCTTACCGACATGGGGATTTACTCATGGACGCAAAAAGATTTAAACCGCCGAATACAAGCCTTTCCGAAATTAATAGAGCAGCAACTGCAGGCGCCGTCTGGGTCCTTCCAATTTCTCATTGCATATATGAATGGCTGAAAGATTTATATAAAGCCCCATATCAAATGGGGCTTTATAGAGCTTTAGGCAGCAAGGCGCTTATAGGCCATTTTATTGACCCCTGAGTGGAAGAATGTTCCCTTAGCGATTTCGTTCAGCTTCTTGTTTGCATTAGATTCTTCTTCAGAAGTCTGATTAAGTAATTTCTCTACATAGGCGAGATCGAGGTGTTTGGCCATTGCTTTTAAGTTGCCATAAGAGGCAATTTCAAAATGCTCTACCCTTTGGGCATTAAAAATAATAGCGGCATCTCTTGCAGCTGGGTCCAGATGAAATCGAAGGGCTTTTGTGCCATCTTTTAAGATTCCAGCGAGTCCATCTGATTTACCGCCATGGATATTGATGCCAAGCTCATTGGCAATGACATCTAAGCGTTTAACCTGTTCCTTAGTTTCTTTTAAATGATGCCGAATAGCTGCTTTGAGTTCAGTCGAATGGGCAGCGTGCATTAATTTTGGCATAGCTCTAAGCAATTGGTTTTCAGCACTATAAATATGCTTAAGCTCTTTAACAAATAAATCATAAAAATCTTTCATATTTCCTCCTCATATGGATCTATTTTTATTATCTTAGTTAATTGCGGATTAGTAAATAAATTTGATGATATTAGTGCGTAATTGCATGGCGGCTAAGGATATAGGGCCTCAATTTGTCTCCTATGCCCAAATTATTAACCCGAGCTCCAAATAGGTGACAATATGCGCCAGCGAGGCAAAGCAAAATCGATTCCCCAATCGCAGGACAGTGTTCTCGTACCACGAACTGCGATTGGGGAATCGATTTGGCAAAGCCACAGCAAGCAGATTGTCACCTATTTGGGGCTCTGGTTAATAACTAGGGTTTGACATTTAGATTTGTTCTCAGGATGTTTTTCGGATCGTACTGCCTTTTGATTTTTTCAAGGCGTTCGATATTTTGCGCATAGGCTTTCTCGATGTTGTCGTCCCCTTCGCTGACAAAATTGACATACACGCCACCGGTTGCGAAAGGTTCGGTTGCTTTGTAAAATTCGCGGGCCCAGGAGATACAGCGCTCGTCGTCCTTCTTATTTTCCCAACGGGTATGCACATTCATGATGAACTCTACATCGCGATGGGGATAGGCCGTAGCATCTGAGGGAACTGTATTCACCTTGCCTCCCATCTGAGCAATAAAAATCTCTGAGAGACCGCTGGGCAGCTTTTTTGCATATTCGACTAAAACCTTGATCAATTTATCATCGATCTTTTTAAAATTATGCGACTTCCAGTAATTGCGAGAACCTGGAGTCAGAAGAGGATCAAAAGCCTGTTCAAAATCACTAAAGCGTTGGGGAGCAATCCCATCCCCGAGGGGGTTTCCCAATTGTCTAAGGCGCGACAACTCGGCTTTTCCCTTGTCCATCGGACCGTTATAAATCCCTACGAGCAACAGAACAGGACGGCCATGATAGGAGCTGTCAATAAAGGGAAACGGCGGCGCATGACGCATGACAGCCCAGACGGCGAGTTCTTCAGGCGCGTTCTGACAAAATGTACGATAGGCCGCCAAGACTTCTTCAGCATCCTCAATTTTAAAAGCCACAGGTCCGCACATCACATCTGGGCCTACAGGATGAAGCTTGAAGGTGAAAGCAGTCGCAATGGCAAAATTTCCTCCGCCACCTGTCATAGCCCAGAAAATATCAGGGTGGAGATCTCGGCTGCACACTAGTCTTTCACCATCCACGGTCACAATCTCAACAGATAAGAGATTATCAATAGTCATGCCTAATGTTCGACTCAACCAGCCGAAACCACCACCAAGGGTAAGACCGCTGATGCCAGTTGTGGAATTGATGCCCACAGGCAAGGCCAAGCCAAATACTTGCGACTCATGGTCCACATCACTGAGGGTTGCTCCCGGAGAAACAGTCATCATTTTTTTGTCTGGATCGACAGAGACAGTGCGCATGTGGCTTAAATCAATGAGCAGCACATTGTCCTGCAATGCCCTGCCCGCAATATTATGCCCCCCGCCCCTTACAGAAATGAGCAATTGGTGTTTTTTTGTAAACCGTACTGCGTAAATGACGTCAGCCGTACCTGTACACTCGATAATCAGAGCAGGCCGGCGGTCGATCATCGCATTCCAAATTTTTCTCGCATCCTCATAGCTTTCATCACCCGGAGCAATGATCCTCCCTCGGACCCAACTTCGCAATTCGTCCAAGGCCCCTTTCTCAATTGGAACCAATTTTTCACTTAAATTCAGCGCTTTGATGTTCATGATCCCCTCTTGCTTTTTTCCAGACCATAAAATAACCTCTGAAATCCTTCAATGGGGTTCTAAGTGCTTATTTGCGACAGCAATGAGCTCTAGGTGCTAAAAATTCGCAGTTTTTGTCTACATCGTAATTTACCGTGAGCACGATATAGGTGAGATAAGCTGTAAATGGAAGCAGAGAACACAGGGCAACTGCAAATGTGTTCATGGAGTGGAACGCCGCTTTGCTAATCATGTCCACGAATGCAGTTCGTGCAAAGGGGAAAGTGAGCGCTCCTGCAAAGGAAGGCAAGGCGAATTTATAGGCGCAGTTGCCCTCTACAGTGAGGCGATAAAAGAGAGATGCAGAAAAACAAAGGGCTAGATTGACTGGGGCTGAAAATGGAAGTGCCAGCATGAAGAAGCCCATCGCGGCTGCTCGGAAAATGTGGTTGATTAGGAGTGCGATTTTATGAAGCGTTGGGGAATCGCTGAGATAGTCTTTAATTGCTGCGGTTGGTTTTTCTAGGAAATTTACTTCTTCTAAGATGTTGTGAAAGTGAACAGAAAGACCCATAAAATTCTCCAAAATTTTTAGGTTACGATGATACGGAGTGGAATTATTTTTGTACACTGGGTACCATTATTTTATTGCCACCTTGAGGATTTCATGCTTACAGAAGAAGAACAGCAGACCGTCTCTTATTACAATCAACATGCAAAAGAGTGGGCTGAAAAGAGGAAAAAGAATACAGAGCCCTCCTTTTGGGATGCAGAACTCCGAGAGCTAAAAGCACTCGAAGTCCCTCAAGGGACCATTTTGGAAATGGGTTCAGGAGCGGGAAGGGAAGCGGTAGAGCTCATTGGAATGGGTTATGAATATGTCGGGATGGACGTATCGCAAGAGCTCTTAAAAATTGCAGCGCAAGTCAATCCATCAAGTCAGTTTGTCTATTCAACAGCCTATGCAATGCCCTTTGCAACGGGTACATTTAATGCTTTCTTTTCCTGGGCGATGTTGCCTCACATCCCGAAAGAGCGATTGGGAGTCGTATTAGAGGAGTTGAAAAGGGTGCTGAAACATCGAGCCATTGGGTTTTTGGCAATGAGGGAGGGCGAAGGTTATCATCGAGAAGCTGAGACGGGACGTTGGTTCTCTTATTACACGCAAGAAGAGCTTGAGCTCATTTTGCAGCAGCATGGGTTCAGGATAGAGAAGATGGGGAAAAGACCTAGTCGCCCTGGCCTCGTATGGCTAACCGCCTTTGTTCGCAGCCCTTAACGTATAGCCAGGCAGGCTACAACTACGGAAGACCAAACTAATGCCTTAGATGTATCCCCTTTCCAGAGATGCTGGGCAACTTTAACAGCTGCGATTGCACCAATTCCCCAAGCTGCTGCCTGGGTCACGGAGGGGAGCCAATCTGTGGAAGTCTCGGAAGGGATTAAAGGGTCAGTGTTGATGGAGGGATCGATACAAGCCTTAGAAAGTAGGGTCCCTTGGAATGGCCCTTCGTAACAATGTTTAACCATCTCCCTTGAGCGCTGAGCGGTTAAGATTTCACAAGAGAGCCCATTCTCATGCCAAAAATAATGGATCCCTTCAACGCCAGGCTTTAATTGCTCATGAGTGAATGTTGTCTTTGCAGCTATTTTACCTAATTTAATTTCTTTAGAGCCGAAGATCTTGATTGAACTTGTAGGGGCAGTTTTCATCTCATAACCAGCATTCCCTCTAATAGAAATGCCGATATGGCCTTCGCCGACCCAGTAATAATCGACCATTTCGACGACTTCTTGCCTCATAGAATCTAAACAGGGAGGCAGCCTCTCTTTCAGTTCGCTTGATAATGCATTAATTATATTCATTATTATAAATCCATTAAAGTTTATATTATTTAATAGTTATTATAATAAATATCGTAATTATTGTAAATAAAAATTAATTCAAATGTAGGCCACAAATAGAAATGTCCCCTTTCCGACAAATAGAAATGTCCCCTTTGTATAGTAGAAATTACTTTACAAATGGAGGGTTTTTATAAACGTGAAAGGAGATATCATTATGAGTATTAAGGAGTTATCAAGATTAGAGGTCATGGAAAAGTTGCGTTCCAGATCGCTAAATCAATCACAAGCTGCTGATATTCTGGGTATTAGCATTAGGCAGGTCAAAAGACTTATAAGAGCATTTAAAGCTGAAGGAGCAAAAGGTCTTATTTCCCGAAAGCGAGGGAGCAAGAGCAATCACCAATTGCCTGAGGAAGTCAAGAAAAGGGCCTTGGAGCTGATTTCAGAAAAATATGCAGACTTTGGGCCTACACTAGCTCATGAGAAGCTTAAAGAGGTTTATGGGATAAAAATCTCAGTTGGATCGGTTAGGAATCTGATGATATCTCATGACATTTGGGAGGCTAAAAAAATCAAAAGAAACCGGATATTTCAGATGAGAACAAGGCGTCCAAGAGAAGGAGAGATGGTTCAGGTTGATGGATCAGAACATGCTTGGTTTGAAGAAAGGGGGCCAAAATGCACTCTGCTCGTATTTATCGATGATGCCACTGGTGCTTTAAAAGAGCTGCGATTTGCAAAATCAGAATCGATATTCAGCTACTTCGATGCTACGAGGAATTACATTGAGAATCATGGACGCCCGCTAGCATTCTATAGCGATAAGCATGGGGTGTTTCGAGTGAATAAAAATGGGGCATTGTCAGGCACAGGCATCACACAATTTGGCAGGGCTATGAAGGAGCTGGATATAAGAATGATCTTCGCCAATAGTCCACAAGCAAAAGGGCGCGTTGAGAGAAGCAATCGGGTTCTACAAGATCGGCTCGTAAAGGAATTAAGGCTCCAGAATATCTCCACGATAGAAGCAGCCAATGCCTTCCTTCCGACCTTTATAGAAGATTATAACCACCGGTTCGCAGTTATTCCTCAAAACCCCACCAACGCGCATAGACCATTACTCAAAACACATGATCTCGAGCAAATCTTCACTATAAAGCAAGAGCGTCATCTGTCCAAGAACTTAACTCTTCAACACAGCAATATCATTTATCAAATCATTTCAAACAAGCAAAGCTATGCACTGAGAAATGCCAAGGTGATCGTCAGTGAAAACAGCGAAGGGGAAATTAAGATTTGTTATAAAGGCAATGAATTAGAATATGGAATCTATCATCTCCAGGAAAAGCAGGGCAATGTGGTAGAAGCCAAACTGCTTGAATCAGAATGGGAGAGCGCAGTCAAAAAACAGGAAAAGAAAAAGTACAAACCACCTCGGAATCACCCGTGGAAACGCAGCGCAAGAAGGCCTCAAGTTATGGCCTCATGAGGTTTTTGTAGCAGTCGGGGGACGCTGTCCCCCAGACCCCCTGCCGCCGCCTTCGTTGGAATACGCAAACTTATTTATAAATAAAGAATGAGGGGAGGGCCCCTCAACCACCCCCTTGACTTTCAAATAAAAAGTTGATATAATTAGTGGAGTAAGAGTTAACCAAATATCCTCTTTTGTAAGAAACAAAAGGGGACATTTCTAAAAAACGCAAATAGGGGACATTTCTATTTGGCGCTAACATAAAAATTAATTCAAATGTGGGTTTTTTAGGCGGGAATTAATGCGATGAGGCGGATGGGGGCTTCTGTCCCATTTTCTGCTCGGATTGGAAGAGCCACTGCGTAGCTTCCTCTAGGGGGGATTTGGGAACAATCGGCAACATTTTCAATAATATATTTACCAGCGCCCAGAACAATCTGATGGACCGGAAAATCGGGGTTCCCGCAGTCCGGAGAAAGCGTATCGATGCCAATCCCGGCAATCTTTCTTTCAATTAAAAACTTTACAGATTCGGCCGAAAAAGCGGGAAAGTGCATTTGACCATTTTGGTCGACATTCCGATAGGCATCAGGGGTGGCCCAAAAACGGCTCCATCCGGTGAACCCAATGACGAGAGCGTCCGGTGGAATCACTCCATAGGCAGCTTCGTGATCTAATATATCCTGATGAGATAGCTCATAGTCTGGGCCAGCTTTTTTGGAAACATCGATGACGCAGAGGGGGACGATGAGCTGTTCAACTGGAATGTCAGCGATCGAGAGTCCTCCCTGAATCCTGTGAGAGGGAGCGTCCATATGTGTTCCTACGCCCGCGTGCATTTTAACCTGTTGTACGCGAAACATTTGATCGTAATCTTTTTTGATTTCAAGGCAGAAGCCACACGAGCCATTCCAGGTAGGAATATCTGAGGAAAGGGGGTGTGTAAGATCTACGATTTTGAGATTATTGAGTAGTGTATAATGCATCGGGGCTCCAGAGCTAAGTAAAGGCAATTATAAAACTTAACTCATTTATATTGAAGCGCTAAGTTAAGGCTGTCACTGGCAGTGACAAGTTTTAGGCAAAAACTGATCAATGCAACGCCAGCGAGCCCAATTTAGCCCTTTAAATCCTAAAATAAATTCTATGTCTAGACCCTCACGTTACGTGATAGCTTAATATGTGGCTGTTCTTTAAAATTATTGTGATTTTAAAGGAGAAAACGATGGCTTATACAGTAAAAGATTTAGCTAAATTATCAGGAGTAACGATTCGGACGCTCCATCATTACGATGAAATTGGGCTTCTGAAGCCTGCCTATCACGGTGTGAATGGATATCGGTTTTATGAAGAGGAGCAGCTTCTTTTGCTGCAGCAAATCCTATTCTTTAGACGATTGGGATTGGGGCTGCAAAAGATCCGGAAGATCATCAAGAGCGGTGATTTTGATAAGATTGCGGCCTTGATGTCTCACCGAAAGACGCTGATTGACGATTTAGAAAAAATGAAAGAGCTGATTCAGACCATCGACAATACAATTGAACACTTACAAGGAAAGAAAAAAATGAAAGATAAGCAGTTCTTTAAAGGATTGAATTCACCTAAACAAAAAGAATACGAAAAGTATTTGATCGACAGCGGCAAACACACTGCCGAAGAGCTCGATGCAGGGCGCAAGCGGCTTGAGAAATGGACCCAAGAGGACTGGCAAGCTGTCGAAACCGAGTGGGAGCAGCTCATGAAGGACTACGTAGCTGCACTTGAGAAGAATGCAAGTGTAGGCTCTGTGGAAGTGCATGAGATTGTTCAGAGGCACTTTTTCAAATATCTGAAACGGTTCGGAATTGAGGTGAAAAAAGAAAAGATGGCCGAAAGCGCTAGCTTTTATTTAGGTCATCCCGATTGGAAAAAGAAATTCGATACATATCATCCTAAACTGCAGGAGTTCATCCTCGCAGCGGTTGAAGCTTATTCCAAGAGCTAATCGGGTAGGGTGCAATGGCTTGGCCATTGCACCCGCTATTTTATTCGTTATTGCTTGGGAAAAATTCAAAATTCAACAGCATCTGATAGAAGTCCTCCATGGATATATCTAGACTCTTCTGAATAGACTCGAGATTGGGGTTCATATTGGAATCAAAATCGTCGCTGTCTAACTGATGAACAAAAATAAAATGGTTAAAGCAGGTGGTATTTTGGTGGCTTCTCATGGAGACAGTAAGCACTAGCTCTTGCCTGTCGCTCAAGATAAAACTCACGATGCGTGAGTCTTCCGAACTTTCAACCCCAAAGAAGGTATGAGAAGGTTTCTCCCAAAACTCAGTTCCATATAATGAAAAAATGAGTACAACTTGATCTTCTGTCAGGATTTCATAATCTAGGAATTCGTCATAACAACCTAAAGAAATGTAGCAGGTGCGCTTTCCCGTCTTCATGAGCGAGTTTATAGTCAAAGGGCGTTTGCGGTTCGACGTATGCCAATGGTTCGGAATACCAAACACAAATTGGTTTCCCTCAACATTGACACGAATAAGTCCTTCTGTAGCGTTTAAAGATCTTAAAGCGGTCAGTACAAAAAATAGAATTAGAAATTTTCTGTTCATATAATAGTCTGCTCGGTAGTTAAGTTTCGGTTCAGAATAGGGATTCGCTTCTTTAATTCATAGGGATTTTTTAACTACTGCATCGCCAGGTTCTCTGCAACTAGTAGGTCGTATTGTGTAGTGATTTTCATGTTATGTTCTTCCCCGAGGGCGATATGAACCGGATGCCCTTGGTCGAGGACGAGGCAGCAGTCATCGGTGGCATTGGTTCTTTTCGTCTGTTGATGGGCCTTTAGGATTAGCGGATAGGAGAAGCTCTGAGGGGTTTGTCCGCGCATAAATTCGGCTCGAGGTGGGATCGCGGCGATCGTCTTGCCGTCTACAGTATGGATGAGGGTGTCGTGGGTCGGGATGCAGGTGTCGACAGCGGCAAATTCTTTGGCCCTGCGCACATTTTCTTCGAGGATCCGATGGCTGACAAAGGGGCGGACCGCATCGTGGATGACGACGATATGGGTATCGGGGCCGCAGGCGAGCAGTCCTTTATAGGAGGACTCCTGGCGAGTGGCTCCCCCGGCAATGACTCGGTGGGCGAAGCTGACCTCTGCTTGGACTTGGGTGATGAACTCGGGATCGCAGACCAGGATGATTTCTTCGAACAGCTCAGAGGTGGCGAAACGGTCGAGCGTTCGCAGATAGATTTTCTCCCCAGCTAAGAAGTGAAATTGCTTCGGATCGGCAGTGGAAAAGCGCTTGCCCTGCCCCGCCATAAGAAGGATTCCCTTGACCCCTTTCATAATTCCGAGTATGTAGAAATTAAGGATAGAGATCAATATGTTGACTGCCCTGACCATCATCTTCATTCATACGGCACTTTGTAGCGAGATCGCACAAGGGCCCCCAATGAATGAGCGCTCCTTTTCTCTTAGGGGAGGAAAGACGATCATGGTGCGCAAATTTGAATTCTCGGGCAACAGCGGCATCACGACCCATCAACTCGAGCGGCTGACCAATCCCTATCTCAACCACTCCCTTTCAGAAAGTAACTTATCTGAAATCAAACTCCGTATCGAGATCCTCTATCGGAGCAAGGGCTATTCTAATGTTCAAGTCACCATCCCGCCAATGAAAGGCGAGGATACTCTTACCTTTGTGATTAAAGAAGGTAAAAAACAATCTTAGTATTGTTTTCGAATTAAAAATCTGCTAAAATACTTCACATAATTATTAAAAATTTTAATAACGGTGAAATAATGTCTTTAAAAATTGATGATCTGCTTCTGGCCACTCCAGAGAGAGAAAATAAAAAGCTGAAGGTGGAAGAAGAGAGCACGGATAGTGAGGATGCTGGTAAGAGAGCTTCTGGGCATTCAAGATGCTCTTCGCTTGATATTTCGATATTTGAACTTCGGTGAATTAATGGCAGTTGGAGTCGTTTGCCAAGGCTGGAGAGCGGCATCCCTAAAGCCTGAGCTATGGACGCCCGATTTAATGAAAAAGAGATTCCCATTTATCACTGTTCTAGGAAAAATTCAAATTCCAAGAGAATCGATCCTCCAAAACCTCATACCAACGCTCGATCAGATGGCCAAATTAAAGATTTTGGGCAATGCTGGGGTGAGTATCGTAACTGTCAACAACACATCGACAAATCAACTGATCAGTTTAGGCAAATTCAATACAGTTGACCGGGCCGTTACATCCCGAATAGGAGATCAAGAAGTGACAGGGACATGGGTCATCACAAATTCTGGTCTCGAAGGGACAGGTAATATGACCTATGATGAGCAGGAGCAATACGTTAAAGAGCTCGGTTTTGAGATGCATGAGCTTGTTCCAATGACAGCCTTGAGTGTTTTTACCAAAGACAAAAGTTGGTTGGGAATGATCCACTCATCTATGTCCGGTGTAGTAATTCGATTCAAACGCTTCAGGGAAAAATGAATGTGATCTTCGGGGGCACGTCTGAAAAAGGGCACCAATATCCGTGCCTACGAATCCAATGAGAGAGTTCCTCATTATTATGCCGGGGCAATGAAAAAAATAGACTTTACTAACTCTGGAGTAAAGTGATCCCTTTGAGCTCTTGCTGCAAGAAGTCGGCCCGTTTCTGGTTGACCTCTTTGGGATCGGTCAAATTGGGAAACAGATGAGAGAAATAGCCCCGTCTGCATTTGAAAAAGAGATCGCTTAATATTTGATCGGTCACGCCGCTGATATAACCGAGCGAAAGGCCGAGTTTGAGCAGGCTGAGCAGGTCGAGCGCGTCTTTTGTCTCGAGCTGAAACGCGTGGAGCATCAGCCCATAAGCTTTGCTAATCAGATCTTTCACCTCGATATTCTGCTCTTGTTTGAGATGCTGACGCATCGTCTTTTCGGCGCCGATCAATTTGGTGGCGGCAATTTGGATCGCATGTAAAATCGACTCTTCGCTCATCCCAATCGAGTAATTGTTCTGGAGGATCACCAGGTCGCCGATAAACTCCTCTTCTTCGCTCGACATCCCTGTCACCTGCACTTCATCCTCTTCGGCGTTGGCCAGAGCGCTGTCGATCTGATCAGTGTGGATCAAGGCGGGCAGATGTAGGTAGGCATTGACCGTCAAGCCTGTTCCACATTGGGAAGGGTCGGCAGTCAAGTATCCAAATTTAGGGCTAAAGGCAAATCCCTCTTTTGTGCTAATCCGATTTTCGATTTGGGCAAGGGTATTCCACGCGGCTTCCATTTGGTTGCTGATATTCAAGGCCCGTAGCTCCAAGTGATTGGCTGTATTGATCAGCCCCAAAAAGCTCCCCTTGTCATCAATGACCACTCCTGAGCCATTGGGAGGTTCAGTCAGGCCGCGCAAAAAGAGAAAATGCTCGAACAACAGCTCTCGATCGTTTGCGCTAAGGCTATTCATAGCAAAGAAATGAGGGTGCTCGATTCCGGAATCTTCCCTAAGGCTTTTTTTCAACGTTTGGAGGACCTGATCGACCTCCATCTTTTGCATCTTGCTTGGGAAGTTATACCGATTGAGATTGCGCCTTAGTGTCAGCGACGATCCCAGCCAGATTGCCTGATTCTCATGATTCCATGGGATGGAGCTGAGAAGAATAGAGGATAGCTCAGGGTTGCTGCTCATCTTTTTTATCCATTAATTCTTTAATCTGATCGCGCAGCCACGCCGCTTCTTCGTAGTTTTCCCGTTGCAGAGCATCATTAAGCGCTTCGTTGAGGGCGGTAAGACGGCTCGAAGCGGGGATGCTGGCCGGTTTATCGGGTGTCTTCCCAATGTGGAGCGGCTGATTGCGGCGCACATTCTGCATCTGGGCGGGGATTTTATCTTCTGCGATTAGCTCTTGAATGAGCTGATCGCCGAAGACGGTATAGCACTCTCTGCAGCCCATTGGATTGCCCATTTTGACCGCTTCCAAGGGGGTGTGGCAATGCCCGCAGAATAGGCCAGCACCCAAGCGCTCTTTATTTTCCGCAGCAAGTTCAGGGGTATCGCCATGCAATTTTTTAAAGAGAATGGGGCAGTCGGCGCACATCTCTGTGACTGTAATCGTTTTGCCTACAATCTCCTTATAAATTACCTTTGCCGGTTTTTTACATTGCCCGCATTCATCAGGCCTCTCAGTCATAGCAATCCCTCATTTAATCGCATACTAGAAAGACCCGCATTAAATGTAAACCTGTTACACAGCAATTCGTGCCCGTGCCCGTGCCCGAAATTTACGCATTGCTTGATTGAAATGGCCTGCCGATCTATATAGGGGATATGAGGGTAATTTGTATTTTATTGCTGTTATGCTCTATTTGCTGTGCTGCGCCAAAACATCGGCGCAATAGCGAGGCACTGTCGAGTAGAGATAAGGAGTTTGCTGAGAAATTGTCTGCGCGCCATCGAAGAATTTTCTGCGGGCAATTCAATCAGACTCAACGAGATGAAACTGTCAAATATGCACGCGGTATCGGCCAAGATAAATGCCGCACCCCTGATGAGGCTGTCCTCAAGGTAATGGAAGATGAGGGTTTGTCCTTAGCTTTCAAGGGACGCCCAGATTCCAAAAAGACTGAATAGGAGAAGTCAATGTTAGGTACAGTTTTAATTATTTTGTTAATTCTTTTATTAATCGGAGCGCTTCCTCGCTGGGGTTATAGCTCGGGCTGGGGATATGGTCCAACTGGGATTTTAGGCCTGGTCCTCATCGTCATCGTCATTCTACTCTTATTGGGAAAAATCTAACTTTTTGTTAGCGCACTTTGCATCACAGGATATGTGAAGCAGATGAAATGGATGAGATTGAACACCCAGTGACAGAGGATGCTTGCCTCTAGAGCTCGGGTATATTGGTAGATTGTGCCGTAGATTAGTCCTGCCAGGAAAACGAGGGCTAGGAAGGGGATGCTTGCTACCCAAAAATAGTGGAGCCCTGCAAAGAGCAGGGCGGTGAGGAAAATGGCCCCAGCGCTCGCCATAAATCCTTTCCCACCAAACCAGCGGAAGCACTCGTTTTGAACGAATCCGCGCCAAAAGGCCTCTTCGATAATCGAAACGAAGAGGAGATTTTCTAGGGCAAAGAACCAGAGGATCTTCGGAAACTTCGGGGCCCATTCAATCAGACCAGAATAGAGAGATGTGACGATCAGGATGGCGAGGCCGCAAAGGGTCATCGGGATGGCCACTTTCAACATTTTGCTAAATTCTTTCAGATTCTGCAGGAGAGGAAAGCCGAGGACGAGGATAAAAATCCCGATAAACGGTTTGTCGAAATTCAGATAGAGGGAAAATGGGGAGGCATTGGGAGTCAGCTGAGCTTTGCTAATGATGAGCCAGTTGTTAAAGCCAGGAAATTTGTGGATGAGCAGTCCCAATGAAATGGCAATTGTAAGAAGCGCTAGGAGGAAACGGGCGAGCCCTTTGATGTCCCCTTTGAGCAGAGCGTGGAGGATGAGAAGCGCTCCAATCGGCGCGAGGGCGATCGGTTCAATCAGTTTGGCAAAATAGCCGAGGGTGAAAGCGAAAATGAGAAATCCGCCCCAAATCCAAGGTGAGCGCTTGACCCAGGCACTGATGATGGTCATCGCCAAAGCAAAAAAAGCGAGTGCAGAGGTTGTGTAAGAATCCATACTGTGAATATAACAGGCTGTGGTATAAAAATCAGTATGATTCGACGCAGAAAAGACAACATAGAGTGGCTCGAGTATGAGCAGTTGCAAGAATTTCCCGAAGTGGTTCATGGGATATTTTTCCGCGATCTCAATTGTCGAGAAAATGAGTCTTTAGAGGCTATTCGGGACATGTTTGGCCTAGAGAAAGTGATCTGGGGAAAACATGTGCACGGCAACGCGGTGATGGAAGCCGCACAGTTAGGTGTGGAGTGCGATGGGATTGTGACAGCAGAACGGAACATCGGACTGCTCGCCGCCCACGCTGATTGCCAGGTCGCCATTTTCTTCGATCCAATCCGAAAGGTGATCGCCAATGTCCATAGTGGATGGCGAGGAAGCGTTAAGAATATCTACGCCAATGCCGTTGACTACTTGAAGCGGGAGCATCGGAGCAACCCAGCCGATCTGTTAGTTGGCATTGGGCCGAGCTTAGGCCCCGATAAAGCTGAGTTTATCAATCATCCGGTCGAACTGCCTCCTGAATTTTTACCCTTTCAGGTGCGGGAAAATTATTTTGATTTCTGGGAAATCTCAAAAATGCAACTGCGCGATGTCGGCATTCTCGATCAGCATGTTGAAATTGCTGGAATTTGCACCTATATGGGGGAAAATGAATTTTTTTCACATAGACGAGACAAAAAAACTGGGCGAAATGGTACAGTAGTTGCCTTAAAACCGTTAAAACCTTATTTATTGAGCAAATGAAAAAAATTCTCATTCTCTCCTGTCTCGGTGGTTATGGACATATCGCAGCGACAAATACTCTAAAGCAGCTGTTGGGCAGCGAGTATGAAATCGAAACGATTTATCCTATTAAGGAACTTCGGATCTTCGGAATCCCGACGGGAGAAGAATTTTATAATTACACCCTCGCAAGAAACTGGACGCGGTTTATCAATTGGTATGCCAAAGTGCTCGCCTTTCCCATCTTCGCTCAAAGGCAGCAAAAGACCATTGATCAGATTGAAAGACATATTATAGAAAAAAAGCCCGATCTAGTGATCTCTGTGCTCCCCTTTGTCAACTACCCTGCCTCTGAAGCTGCTCGCAAGTCTGGTGTTCCCTTTTTACTCGTTACCACCGACAACGACCTCTATAACTGGGTGTTTGGCTTGGAAAAAAGCCAACATGAGAATTTCCGAGTGACGATCGGCGCCGACCTACCGAGCTCAAAGGGGCTTCTGCTCGATCATGCAGTTGCCGAATCGGCAATCGAAACAACGGGCTTTCCATTGCGTCCTAACTTTTTTTCTCTACGGAGGAAAGAGGATTTGCGGGAAGAATATCAGATTCCCCAAGGCAAAAAAGTGGTCTTGATTGTCATGGGAGGCGTTGGCGGGCGATGTGCTTACAAGTATGCAAAGACGATTATCGAAAGTCAGCTCGATGTGCACCTGATTGTCTGCGCTGGCAGAAATAGAAAATTGCTCGCGAAATTGAAGAGCCTAAGCGGCAATATCACCGCGATGCCCTTCACTGAAAAGATGGACGAACTTTTTTCCATGGCCGATCTGATTATCACCAAACCGGGCCCAGGTACCATCAATGAAGTGCTCTCGGTAAAAGTGCCTCTTTTGGTCGACAGAACTAGGACGCCGCTGTTCTGGGAACAGGTCAATATCGATTGGGTCCTCGATCTCAAAGTGGGTGGCGTTGTCAAATCGTTTAACGAGCTGCCCGATTTGATTCGCAAATTTCTCTATGATGAAAAAACATGTGCAGAAGTCGCTCGGAGCTATGCTCAAATCCCTGAAAATCAGTTTGCAGATAGGATTGAGACGCTCATCGAAGAGATGTGCGGAGTAGAGATTTTACAAACTTCGTCCTTGTAGAATTTCTTTAAATACCGTATACTTTCTTCCATGTTTTTAGAAAAATTTTGTATCTTAGGCTTAGCAATGATTGCACCTTTTGGATCTTGGGAATCTCCCATTACAACCGATCTTATCTCTTCAGGTTCGATCATTTTTAATGAAATGCAAGCTGATGAAGAGGGGCTCTACTGGACGGAGACCCATCCGAAAGAAAAGGGGCGCTCAGCCATGGTCCGTTATGATGGCAAAGAGCACCCGCTCTTGCCAGAAATCAATGTCCGCAGCCGTGTCCACGAATATGGGGGCGGCGCCTTTTGCTTAAGTCATGGAAAAGTGATTTTCTCAAATGACGCCGACAAACAGCTCTACCTCTTCGATGGCGCAGCGAAAAAGCTCACTGATACTCCAAGCTGCCGCTTTGCAGATGGGTGTGGACAGATTTGGGTCTGTGAAGAGCATGGAGATAAGATAAAAAATTATCTGGTCCGCGTCGATGAAAAAGGGGTTCACGAGATCGCTTCAGGGCATGATTTTTATAGTTCACCGCGCCTTAGTCCCGATGGAAAAAAGCTAGCGTTCATTACATGGGATTTCCCCAGCATGCAGTGGGACAGTTCCCTATTGTGGCTGGCTGATGTCGCCGAAGATGGGAGCTTGCACAACGTGATGCCAATTAGCGGCGGTCCAAATGAATCGGTTTGCCAAGTTCGATGGTCTCCCGATGGCATTTTACATTTCGTCTCCGACAAAACCGGATTCTGGAATCTTTATCGCTATCACAAAGGACGTGCAAAAAATCTGTGCGAAATGAAAGCAGAGTTTGGGATCCCCGCTTGGGTCTTTGGCCGCCCCACCTACTCCTTTCTGCCCAATGGAAAAATCGCCTGCGTCTACACGATTAAAGGGATCGACCACCTCGGCCTCATTGATCCGAACACAAAAAGCTTGACCGATCTGAAACAGCCCTTCACCTCGATCCACAATATCGTCACCTATCGGGGACAAGTCTATTTCTTCGGCGTTTCTCCTACAGAACCCGCTTCGGTCATCTGCTTTGACCCCGAGACAAACCTCTCCACCTCCGTCAAGAAGAGCTTTTCTACTCCGATTACCAAAGAGTGGATCTCCAAAGCCGAAGTGATCCAGTATCCTACCCATGATGGAAAAGTGGGATATGCTTTCTATTATGCTCCCAAAAACCCCAACTACGAAGCACCCAAAGGGGAAAAACCGCCCCTCATCGTCAAAGTGCATGGTGGACCTACCGGCCGCTCCTATAATCAATTCCTTCTTGAAACCCAGTTTTGGACATCGCGAGGATTTGCTTTGGTCGACGTCAACTATGGCGGAAGCACTGGATATGGGCGAGAGTATTTTAAGCGGCTTGAAAAGAACTGGGGGGTTGTCGACGTTGAAGATAGCGTCAGCGCTGCGAATGTCCTCATAGAGCGCGGTCTTGTCGATCCTGAGCGGCTCCTGATCCGCGGAGGAAGCGCCGGTGGGTATACTACCCTTGCGGCTCTTGCCTTCAAAGATCTCTTCGCCGGGGGAACAAGCTATTTTGGGATCAGTAACCTCGAACTTATGAACGATGATACCCATAAATTTGAGTCTCGCTATAACGATCTCCTCATTGGCCCCTGCCCAGAAGCCCTCGAGACCCTTCGCGCTCGCTCTCCGATCCATTCCCTCGACAAGATCCACGCCCCCATTCTGCTCCTCCAGGGAGCTGATGACAAGATCGTTCCCCCCGAGCAATCGGTTCTGATCTACGACGCGCTGAAAGCAAAAGGGGTGCCAGTGGGGCTCATTGTTTTCGAAGGAGAAGGACATGGCTTTAGACAAGCGCCAAATATCAAGCGCTCACTCGATGCCGAGCTCTATTTCTATTCCAAAATCCTGAACATCCCCCTGCCGACGCCTTTTGCGGAGCCACCGGTTGATATCTCAGGACTTTAAATAGGCAAAGTTTTAGCCGCCCGGTCGATTCCGGCCCACGGATTCTTCTTTAGCCTTTTGTCGATATTGTGGATGTTAAAGCTCGTCGACTTCAGCCTGTCATCCTCCAGCTCTTTCCAGAAGAGAGGGGTGGCGATGGGAGCTCCCTCGATTGGCCGCACCGCATAGGGAGCCATCACGGTCTGCCCTTTGGCGTTGCGCACGACATCGATGTAAAGCCTCCCTCGTCTTTTGGCAATCCGTGACTCGGTGGTATATTTTTTCGGTTCTGCTTCGACAAGCTGCTCTGCAATCTGCTTGGCAAAAGCGCGCACATCATCGAAATGACGAGTCCGTTTGATCGGGACCACGACATGCAGACCCTTCGATCCGGTTGTAGTGACAAAGGGCTTTAGCTTATATTTTTTCTCCAAGATCTCTTTGAGAAGCAGCGCCGCCTCCACAACCACTTTAAAGTTCTTTTTCGCTGGCGGATCGAGGTCAAAAATCATCCGATCGGGAAAATCTGGTTTATCGATTTTGGAGAGCCAAATGTGGGGAGTGATGCAGTCGAGATTGGCGAGCCAAAGCAGAGTCGACTTGTCATTGCACAGGACCATGTCGATCGTATCTCTTTCTTCTCGCTCGACCCTAATGGTCTTTACCCATTCTGGTTTGCCTTGGGGAGCATTTTTTTGGAAAAACCCCTCTTCCTTTATCCCCTGAGGGTACCGCTTCATCGAAATCGGTCGATTCTTGATCAGCGGGAGCATCCATTTGGACACCTTTGCATAATAGTCCCACAGCTCTTGCTTGGTGATTTTGCTCTTGGGAAAGAGAACTTTGTCTGGATGTGAAAGGGCAATCTTCATGCTCGTTCCCTCACTACGCTCTTGGCCGGTTTGTCTTTGCGCAGGCCCAAAAACCGCGGATGCCTTAGCTTACCCTCATTTGTCCATTCAGTAAAGCCCACTTCACAGACTAGGGAGGGGCGGACAAAATGGACTGTCTTCTCTTTGATTTCTTCCACAAAGGGAGAGCTCTTTTTTTCTATTTTTTTCAGCTTCGCACCCAAACTATCCAAAGTGGCCGTGTCGAATCCTGTCCCCACCTTGCCGGCATAGTGAAATTTCCCCCGCTCGTAGTAACCGACGAGTAGAGCCCCAAAATTCATGCGAGAGCCCTGTGGCTCCGTATAACCGCCGATCACCAGCTCCTGTCCTTTGGAGCATTTAAATTTTAGCCAGTCGCGGGTCCGTTTGCTCACATAGGAGGCATCTAACCGCTTGGCAATCGCCCCTTCGAGTCCTAGCTTGCACATCTTTCTATAGAAGGTTTCCCCGGCCCCTTTCACGTGAGGTGTAAAATGGATCGGTCCACCAAAAGGGAAATGGGCTTTCAGCAATTTTTTTCTCTCGAGAAGAGGCAATTTGACCAATTCCTCTCCATCCCAAATCAATAGATCAAAGATATAAAAATGGAGGGCGATTTTTTTCCTCGCCCGATTCTGCAGCGCGGCAAAACTCGACGCCCTGCCCTTGAATGCCACCACTTCCCCATCGACCACATAATCTTTACTCTTCTTGGCCTCCAGAGCGCTCACAATCTGGGGAAAATCGTCGTTTAAGAGCTTGTGATTGCGAGAGAAAAGGGTCACTTTGCCCTTCACCTTAATGGCGATGCACCGGATCCCATCGAATTTCTCCTCAAAGATCCAATTCTCATCGGAGAAAGGCTTGTCGACCAAGGTAGCGAGCTCAGGAGCAATCCAGCGGGGCTTCATTTTTTCGCTCTTATCTTGATGAGGAGCCAGTTTTTTTCTTTAAAATGGACCAGGGCATAGGTTCCTTTAAGGCGCTTACCCTCTGCGCGGAATTCGATCACCCCATCTTTAAAACACTTAGGTAACGAATCGGTCTTCAGATTCTCAAAGGTGCCAGAGTCCCAAATCTCCACCTTGCCGGCGCCATAATTCCCCGCGGGAATGATCCCCTCAAATTTGGCATACTCCATCGGGTGATTCTCCGTCAGGACTGCCAAATGCTTTTCACCTATCTTCTTCGGAGGGCCCTTCGGCACAGCCCACGACTTGAGCACGCCGCGCATCTCAAGCCGCAGATCATAGTGGAGCGACCTGGCATAGTGCTTCTGAATGACAAAGATCGGGGCCTTCCCAGCTGTGGTCTTTGCCCCTTTGGGCTCTGGTGTTTCGGCAAAGCGGCGCCGTTTGCGGTAATCCGTAAGGCTCATCGATTTCTGTATAGGGCACCCGGGGTAATTTGATCAAGAGTATCTTGACTTTAATAATGTAACTGAGTTACAATAAAGCTATAAGAGTAAAGGATTCCTGTTGTCTCACCAGAAACCTAAAAAAATAGAAAATCTGATTGAAAAAATAAAAGAGTGTATTAACTCAGGCAGATACCGCGATACTACACATGCTACTATTAGAAAAAATGAGCGAAAAATTATTTTACCGGAAATTATTTATGTGTTAACAACCGGTAGGCATGAAAAAAGCAAAGATCGTATTGATGAAGCTTTTGATTCATGGAATTATGCAATAAGAGGGTGGACTTTGGATAGGAAGGATTTAAGGATCATCGTCTCTTTTGATGAAGATAGAGACCTGTTGATTATTACAGCCTTTTATATCGAAAGGAAAGGATAATAATATGAAAAAACAAAAAATTGAAAAAGAGTGGATTTATGAAGGATTGGGGTTCCCAATTGTCCTTCGGAATGTGCCAATGATCGAGCTTCGTGGCATCTGGACTCTTGATGTCGACTTGAATATTTTGCAGAAAGTTGTGCTTCTAGCCCTTGCGCATCATCCATCAGATCTCACTGGTAATCAAATCCGTTTCATCAGAACTTGGCTTGGCTTAACGCAATCAGAATTTGGAAAATTATTTGGTGTTACGCACCCTGCAATTGTCAAATGGGAAAAAACAGAAAATAGAGGCTCCAAAATGAATCTCACTACCCAAAGAGACCTCAGGCTACTTTTGCTAGATCGGTTGTTGACTAGAGATGACGATTTTCGAAGGGCCTTTAAAATTGTCCATATCACTAAGTTTACAAGCACCATTCAACTGCTTGAGTTTGATGTCCCGATTGATTTGGTAGCAGTATAAGTTAATCCTCAATCATCGGAAGCGCATCCCCTTTTTTCCGAGGGACCGCCTTAAAGCCGCACCCTTTGAGCATCCGGGGGACGCCGAAGGCCTCGATCACCGGCCATTTGCGGCAGACCATGGGACGGAGCTTGTGGTGCTTGCAGGAGCCATCTTTTTGCAGATAGCGACAGCCCATCACCATCACCTTGTGATTTTCATACTCATATTCTTCGTCGCTCCGCAGATAGAAGCCATTGATCTCGGTGTTCCAAAATTTAAAGAGCCAGCCGAAGAGCCCTTTGGGTTTGCGGATCATGATGTAGTGGCAGCAGTTGCCCCGCTTCTTGCATTTGCCAACTTGTTTGTAGGGAGGAGGGATGAGCCATCGGGCCACCCGTTGCATCGCCACATCGAGCAGCACGAACGGGAGGAAGAAAACACGAATGGGCCAGCGGATCCACCCCGGTACCTTTTGGCGGGGGATCCCATTCTGGGGTAAGGGGGGCTGCTCGGTCGCTTCCCCTGCTTTAAAGATGATATCTTCTAAATCCACCTGTTTATTTTATTTGAAGAAGGGCCTATATATCAAGGGAATGAAATATATTCGTCTTTTTGAACAGATCGGCATCCACGATGTCCCCACCGTAGGAGGGAAAAACGCCTCCTTGGGGGAGATGACTAAAAGCTTGAAAGAGGAGGGGATCCAGATCCCGATGGGATTTGCGACGACCGCCGAGGCCTTTCGGATCTTCCTCGACTACAATCAACTTCGCCCTAAAATTTTTAAGATGAAGGGGCGGGAGGCGAGGGCGGCTGTCATGAAAGGGCGATTCCCTGAAGAATTCAAGGGGGAAATCCTCGCAGCCTATCGGGAGCTGGCGAAACGATATGGGAAAAAAGAGATCGATGTGGCCGTTCGCAGCAGCGCCACAGCTGAGGATCTGCCCGACGCCAGTTTTGCTGGGCAGCAGGAGACCTACCTCAACATAGTCGGGGAAAAGGGGCTGATGATCGCCTGTAAAAAATGTTTTGCCTCCCTGTTCACCGATCGGGCGATCGTCTACCGGAATGAAAAAGGATTTGCCCATGATCAGGTGGCCCTTTCGATCGGCGTGCAAAAGATGGTCCGCTCTGATTTGGGCAGCTCGGGGGTGATGTTCACGATCGATACCGAGACCGGTTTTCCTAGGGTCGTCGTGATCAACAGCGCCTTTGGCCTTGGTGAAAACGTCGTCCAGGGAACGATCGAGCCCGATGAGTTTATGGTCTTCAAGCCGCTGATGGCGATTATCGAAAAGAAATTGGGAGTAAAGGGACAGAAGCTCATTTACACGAAAACGGGGACCAAAAACGTCAAACTTACGCAGAAACAGAGCCGCCGCTTTTCCCTTGATGATGAGCAGATTCTGCAACTGGCAAAATGGGCCGTTGCAATTGAAAAACACTACCAGAAACCGATGGATATCGAATGGGCTTTAGACGGGAAAACCAAAGAGCTCTTCATCGTCCAGGCCAGACCAGAGACAGTGCAGTCGCAGAAAAAAGGGTCGATCTTCAGAACCTATTCGATCAAAAAGAAGGGCAAAACCCTGCTGCAAGGGCTTGCGATTGGCGATGCGATTGTCGCAGGACAAGCCCAAGTGATCAACTCGGTCTCCATGATCAAACAATTTAAGCCTGGCTCAATCCTGGTGACTGAAGTAACCTCGCCCGACTGGGTCCCGATCATGAAACAGGCCAGCGGCATCATCACCAATCAGGGTGGGCGCACTTCCCATGCCGCCATCGTCAGCCGGGAACTTGGCCTGCCCGCGATTGTCGGCACGGGTGACGGAACAAAAAAACTGAAAAGTGGGCAGACGATCACCCTCTCCTGCGCAGAAGGGGAACAGGGTTTTGTCTACGAAGGGGCGGTCGATTTCGAGCAGAAAGAGATCGATGTGAGCAAACTTCCCAAAATCAAGACAGACATCATGCTCAACTTGGCCAGCCCCGAAGAGGCGCTCCGCTGGTGGCATTTGCCAATCAAAGGCGTGGGGCTTGCCCGGATGGAGTTCATCATCACCGAGCACATCAAAATCCACCCCATGGCGCTCGTCCAATATCGGAAAATCAAGTCGGCCAAAGTGCGGCGCGAGATCGACAACCTCACCTTCCTCTACAAAGATCGGACAGAGCATTTCGTCGAGAATCTGGCCCTTGGGATCGCCAAAATCGCCGCATCGGTCTACCCCCATCCTGTGATCGTCCGGATGAGCGATTTCAAAACCAACGAGTATGCCAATCTGATCGGCGGCGCCCAATTTGAACCCCACGAAGAGAACCCGATGCTCGGCTTTCGCGGCGCCTCCCGCTACTACAACCCCCGTTACCGAGACGGCTTTGCCCTCGAATGCGCGGCTCTCAAGCGGGTCCGTCAGTGGGGCTTCACCAACGTCCTAGCGATGATCCCCTTCTGTCGCACCCTCGAAGAGGCCGACAAAGTGATCCAAGTGATGGCGGACGAGGGACTCAAAAGGGGAGAAATCCAAATCTACGTGATGTGCGAGATCCCCTCGAATGTCATCCTCGCCGAAGAGTTCGCCGATCGGTTTGATGGCTTCTCAATTGGCTCCAATGACCTGACCCAACTCGTCCTCGGCATCGACCGGGACTCAGCCGAACTGGCCCCCCTCTTCGACGAGAGGAACGAAGCAGTCAAAAAGATGATCATCCAGGTCATCAAAGTAGCCAATCGCAAAGGAGTGAAGATCGGCATCTGCGGCCAGGCCCCAAGCGATCACCCCGACTACGCTGAATTCCTAGTCAAAGCTGGCATCAACACCATCTCCCTCAACCCCGATAGCGTCATCGGCGTAATCAAACGTTTAGCCTAAATTGTGGCAATTCCGCCGAATCGTCATTTTTTTAAGACTTTTGGCGAATTATCGCTATGCCAAATTGGAAAATGCATTTCTCGTGGTCCAAAGTCGCCATTTTTCACTGCGCTGGGTATATTTCTGTCCATTTGATCCCATTTGCGATTTTTTTTATATTGCACAAAAATGGATGGAATAGGAGAGAATGGTGGAACTTAAAAGGGGTTTTAAGTGCCTCAAATGAAAGGGAAATAAATGGTCGTGGATGAGTATCTCCCTAAATCCGCTTTGACTTTTGTATATTCAATTATAAAAAAAATCAAAAAATCAAAAATTGGATTAATAGCGGTTTTGATCTTTATTGGGCAAGGATTGTATGTTTCATTGCCCGGTTTATTAGGTCTTCTAATTGATAAGATAATAGTGCAAAGTTCATGGCAGCTAATATGGATCCTATTATTCCCAACCACCTGGTTATTTTCGATTTTCTTTTCATCTATCGGCAAGTTTTATATATCTAGTATTACACAAGATGTGAGAAAGATTTCAAAAGAATTGATATTTAAACATATAATTCGATTGCCGAATAGTGTTTATATAGGTCGGGATGCAGGAGAAGTTGAGCATCTCATGCACGAGCTTTCTTTTAATGCGAGATATTTATTTAATGAAAGCTTTCCCTTTTTTTTTCGAACGATTGTAACAATATTTGTTTCAATTTTAATCGTATCTTATACCTCTGTCGAGCTCATTTTTTTATTTTTAATTTGGACTATTGCCTATATCCCCATCTCGTATCTGAGTTCAAAAAGATCGGTGATTTTTGTAGCGGAATCATTAGTGAGTTCTGCGGATGTTAGTGCCTCAACAGTTGAAGTTATTGAAAATCATGAGCTTATACCAGCATTTGGAACCGAGAGTTTTGAATGTAAGAGATTTGATAAGTTCCTTCAAAGGGAAAAAGACTGTTATAATAAAACTCAGAAAAAGATAGATAAAGCTGAACTATTTCAAAGGCTTTTACTGTTTTCTTTGCCGCTCGCCATTACAATATTTCTTATTTATTCTGAGAGGCTTTCTAATATGACTCCCGGGTCAATTGCGAGTATATTTTCTTTCACCCTCATTTTGGCCCATCAAGTAGGTGATTTTGGAAGAGGCATATTGGCAACAATGGAAATGGGAGAAAGAATGAAGGTTGCACTTCAAAATCTATCTTCTCCTCATCAAGCAGATCAGCAACCAAATCAAAAGGAAGTAGCAAAACCTGAACATTGGGGTATTGTTTTCAAGGATGTTAATTTCAATTATGAAAGTCAGCACACTGGAATATCAGATCTCAATCTGGAGATTAAGGAAAATGAAAAAGTGGGAATTATTGGCTATTCTGGTGCTGGCAAAACTACTTTAGTTAAATTGTTGCGAGGTTTTTATTCTGCAAATTCAGGGCGCGTTTCAATTGGAGGTTATGAAATAAATAAAATCGATCCAAAATGGTTGGCGCAAAATATTGCAGAAGTTTCTCAGACTATTCCCCTGTTCCATCGGTCTATTCGTGAAAATGTTGCTTATGGCTGCGAAATTACTGCTGATGAGGATATTTGGGAGGCTTTAAAGAAAGCACATATTGCAGAGTATGTTAAAAAGCTGCCTATGGGTCTAGATACAATAGTAGGAGTGAGGGGACAAAAATTATCTGGGGGAGAAAGGGCTAGGATAGGAATTGCTAGAGCATTGATACGGAAGGCAAAAATAATTATTTTCGATGAAGCAACTGCGGCTGTTGATTCAAAATCTGAAAGGCTTATTCAAATGGGATTAGAGGAGGCTATGAGAGGCCGCACTTTTATCGCGATTGCGCATAGATTGTCTACTCTTCGTAAAATGGATAGAATCCTTGTAATGGACAAGGGGCAAGTAGTGGCTGATGGTTCTCATGAAGAACTCATTAATCAAAATGACCTTTATAATCAATTATGGTCCTCTCAAATTCTTATTTAGAGAAATACACAAAAAAAATGGAGATAGGTATGCGCCTTTGTTTGTTCCTGCTATTTAGCACTACAGTCCTCTTTGGCGAAGCCTGGGACCATGCGACTGTCAGCGCCTATGCGGTGCACATGGGGACCGGTGAAGTGCTGATCGATGAAAATAGCGATAAGTGTTTAGTTCCCTCGTCGTGCATGAAAGTGGTGACAACCGCTGCTGCGCTTGAGATTTTGGGGCCCGAGAGCAGATTCCAGACCGATTTGGAGATCGATGGGATACTTGAGAATGGGGTGCTGAAGGGAAATTTGGTCATTCGGGGCGGTGGCGATCCATGCTTGGGGTCTGATGCGATGGGCTCATCTTGGGAAAAGCAGATCGAGCAATGGGCAACAGCTGTGTGCGAGAAGGGAATCAAGAAAATTGAGGGCAGGGTCATCGGCGATGCCTCTCGATGGGAAAAGGCCCTTGCGGCTCCAAGCTGGGAATGGGAAGATTTGGGGAACTACTATGGGGCCGGCGCTTGCGCATTGTCTTTTCATGAAAATAGCTACGCGCTCTTCTTTAAACCGGGGAAAAAGGAGGGTGACGCGGCGGCTGTGGTGAGAACGGAGCCGGCGGTTTTAACTGTCAATTTCCAAAATGAGATCAAAACCGGGCCGATTGGTTCGGGGGATCGGGCCTGTATCTATGGTTCGGAGTTTTCTTCGTTGCAACATTTGCGAGGGACAATTCCGCTGGGAGTCAATGAATTTGCAATCAAGGGAGCCATCCCCGACCCGGCAGCTTTCTGCGCTAATTTGCTCGCTCAGGCATTGCAGAAGAGGGGAATTGTGGTGGGAAATCAGGTGATGGGAGGTGGCAAACGGGCCATTTTGCTGACTACCTATTCGCCAAGTTTGAAAGAGATTGTCCATCGGACGAACCAGAAAAGTGTCAATTTGTATGCAGAGCATCTGCTCAAAAGAATTGGAGAAGTGCTACTCAAGGATGGGTCGACCGGTAGCGGGACAAAAGCGGTGACCGAGTTCTGGCGTGCGCAAAAAGTCGATTTGGATGGGTTTAACATGGTCGATGGATCGGGACTATCGCGGAAGAATTTGATTACAACCAAGCAGTTAGTTTCCGTTTTGCTGAAAATGAAAAAGTCGGAGCATTTTCCCGTGTTCTTCGAATCGCTCCCGCAGAAAAATGAGCAGGTGAGGGCAAAGGATGGCAGCATGTCTTTGAACAGAGGCTATACTGGCTATGCGGGAGATATCGCCTTTGCCATCTTGGTCAACGGATGTACCGACTCGAAGAAGATGAAAGAGAAGATCGAACTCTTCCTCCAGGATTTAGACCGGTACGGACAGATGGCAGTGAAGGAACAGGATTGAACTAGTCATTCGCAAGGGTTAAATAAACGGATTCCGGTTTGCTCAAAATCCTTGATATTGTCCGTGACTAGGATGAGATGATGTTGGATTGCAGAGGCAGAAAGGAGTGAGTCAATAATAGGTAAAACAATCCCTTTTCGCTGGGCATTACCACAAAGTTCTCCCCAAATAGAGGCCGTCTCTGAATTAATCTCGAGAATACGACCTTCAAATCGAGGAATGAGTTCTCCCATCAACCAATTTTCAAGAACCATCTTATGCTTGGCCTCAGGAGTCTTCGTTATACCTTTCTGGATTTCTCCTATAGTGAGCGCGCTAATAAAGTAAGATGATTCTGAATGTTTCCCAAACCAGGATTCAAGCTTCTTGTTAGGATGGGTTTTTATTTTTCTAAGTTTTGAGAGAATGCAAGTATCCAGCAAATAACTCATAAGTCAATGGCTCTTCCCGTATCTTTATTTCGTTCTACGTCAATATCGACATCTGGAAGGGGAGCATCCCGAAAGAAATCTAATAAAGTGTTCTTGGGCTTAGTGAGTTTTTCAAATTCTTTTGTAGAAATAACCAGGACGACCGGATTTCCATTTTTAGTAATCGTCTGATACCCATCTTCTATGACCTCGTTGACAAGTTCTGAAAAGCGTGCTTTTGCTTCTTGCAATTGCCAAACTCTTCGAGGTCTTGGCTTCTGGATTTTTTTTATCGTTGAAGGACGTCTCTTTCTAATCTTTGACATACCTATCCAATCTAGTCTGACTAGTCTTATTTTAATGCGAACAGGGTTTAACAAGCAAGAATAATTCCTAGGCTATTGATTATAAGTGTATAAGGATTTATTAACCCGAGTCCCAAATGATAGGGACCGGTGGACTGAAATCTGACTGGGCGCAGCACTACCGTAATGATTTAATTAATGGAAGAGCTTGCGCCGCCATCAACTCGAATATTGGCTCCATTGATATAGCCTGCAAGAGGACTAGCTAAAAAGGCGACTGTCGCAGCAACTTCTTCTGGTTTTCCAAGGCGTTTACTAGGTGAATCGGCGAAACTTTGTATAAAATTGGCCTCGATCTCCTCCCATTTTGTTCCCCAGCCCTTTTCTTCGGCAATTTCTCTAAGGAATTTCTCTACACCGGGAGTCTTGATCGGACCTGGAGAGACCGTATTAGCTGTGACTCCAGTTCCAGTGAGTTCTTTGGCTAAACTAACCGAAATGACTGTATGGGCGCTCTTGGTGACTGCGTAATCGGGATCAGAGGCAAATGGTTGAGTCCCGACCACACTGCCAAATTGAATAAAACGGCCATATTTTTGCTTTCTCATGATAGGGAGAAATTCGAAAATCAAACGGACTGCTGAAACAACGTTCTGGTTAAAAAGATCCAGCCAATTTTGGGGGGTCGTATTTGTCCATCCTCGTGTGGGATAGGCGCCTGCATTATTGACCAAAATGTCGATGCCACCGAGTTCCTTCAGGGTTTTTTGAGCAACTTTTTTTGCCTCTTCATCGGTCGTTAGGTCGCCTTGGATTTTTGAGACTTTCCCTCCAGTTTCTTGGATTTCACTGGCCACCCTCTCGAGTTCTTTTCCATTTCTCCCATGGATCATCACATGGACCCCTTCCTCTGCTAAACATTTGGCGATCGCCTCACCAATGCCTGAGCTACTGCCGGTCACAAGCGCTTTTTTCCCTTGAATTTGAAGGTCCATGTTTTTCTCCTCTTCAAGTATGCAATTATGTCACAAATAATTTATTGTCAAGCTTTCTGGAGAATGGAATTGTTGTATTATTTAGCCTAAAGATTTAAAGATTCTTCAATTGATTTCATTTTGAATTCCAAGAATACTTTCCCCACTGCAATTTTATTTGGATCAGCGATGCCATTGCAACTTTGCACTATCGATCGATATTCATCACTTTCCTTCAACTTATCTAAAGCGGCTCCGACGTCGTGTGGCAAATTATTCAACGGAGTTCTAATGATTTCTTCATAACCTAATGTGATATCTTGAGGCAGCTTTACCAAGTTTTTATGAAATTTTTTATGGTTATCTGTGAGGCACGCACTCACTTTCTTTAATCGAGCTAGAGTCGTTTGTAAAGCTTGGACATCCTGAACCGGCTCTTCAACCAAGGGGGGTGCCGAGGCAATTTGTGCTACTTTCCTTCCTGCAAAAGCTGCAAGAACTCCTGCTGCACCTATTGCAAGTACCGTTACTCCAATTTTTACTAAATCTGATGCCCCATTGTCTGAGTTTCCCCTGTCAATAGGGGCGTTACCGGATGCTTTGTTACAAGCAGGTTGATTTGAATTTGTAGAATTTATACTCATAATTATCCTTGATTAAATATATAATTAATTATATATAAAATTGTAATTATCGTCAATAGATTATTATTATCATCATAAGTTGTTGAGAATTACTTATTTATTTCCCCACAATCGTGTCTAACGGGCCTGTGTAGAGGACTGAGTATCCATGCGACTGTAGGTTATGGAGACAGCGGAGATATTGATCGAAGGCCATGTGAGCATGTTCAAATATAAGGATTTTCGGTTTAATTCTTCCGAAGTCAATCGATGATAGAATTACCTCGTCATGCCCTTCTGCATCAATTTGAATCACATCAACCCGATCGAGTTGATACTTGTCGACGATATCTTGAAGTGTCACGCATTGCACGGGGATCGCTTTAATCTCTTTATCTGAAAGTGCTGGCTTGCATTTGAAGAGATGATTGCGGTCCAATGATCCAACCAAACTCCCCCAGGCCCCTCCCACTTCATTCACCAAATGGGGATTGTTTTTGAAAAATTCAGCTTTTTCATCGACGATGTAAAAGTCACACACTTTCCTCGAATCGGAAATCGCTACATTTTCAAAATATAGGTTAGGCTGGTTGGCATAATTTTGTTTCAGTTTTTCAAAAATGGAAGGGACTGGTTCAATCAAAATGCCCTTCCAGCAATCTTTTAAAATAAGAGAAGATAGTGGATCTGTGGGCATTAAGCCTTCATTTGACCCCACCTGAATAAAGACAATCTCGTCACCTTCAGCTTTTTTTAATAGCTCCACATTCGGTCCCTCTTTCATCGAAGTGTATTGAGGCAAATAAATTAATACAACGATGTTAAACAATGTCTTATTTGTTTTGAAAATTACCTCGCGAGTTGTTTCACAAGCCGCGGAAGTGCTTCGATGAGATAAAAAGGAATTGAGAGAACTTGGTGCTTGAAGGAAAGGGGTAATTGGGAAATGCGCACTCCAAAGGGCAATTTTCTACATCTCGAGTAGATTTTACAACCCAATTTTCTACTCCTCGAGTAGATTTTCCAAGGCTTTTTACTTAAAGTGGGAGACGACCTCGAGGCCAAGCTCGACCACAATCAGGAGCATGAGCGAGGCGAGGAAGATCTTCCCGCCGGGCACTTGCCGCCCGCCTTTGTAGCCTTTATTGTATCGGCCGACCCACGCCATGAGCGGAGGGTAGATGCCGAAGAGGATGGCGCAGCTGATTCCGCCGGCGTAGCCGAGCGCGATCAGGAAGATGTTGGTGTTGACCATCGAGATGATGAGCGGGGGGATGAAGACGAGGAGGCAGAGAAAGGCTTTGCTCATCCCTTTTTTCTTGACCTTGAGGCCATCGGCGAGGAAGTCGAGGAAGGCGAGCGCAAGGGCGATGTAGGAGGCTGTCATGGTGAAGAAGGCGAACGCTTTGCCGATGCCGACCACATAGGGGTTGTTGACGAAGTGCTTGAGCGGGATGACGGCGTTTTGCCCTTTGAGGCCCGCATCGATGAGTCCTTCGGGGCCGTTGATCGGGATGATGCCGAGAATGAGCACTTGCCAAATGAGGTAGACGATGAGCGGGATCGAGGTTCCGAAGATGATTGACTTGCGCACTTTTTTAAAGTCCCGCTTCATGTAGGTGACGAGTGTCGGGATGATCACTTGGTAGGTGAAGGCGGTGAAGAGGACCGGGATCGCGAGCCAGATTTTCCCCCAATGGGCATGGGTCAATTTCGAGAGATCGACATGCTTGACGGCGACGATGATGAAGAGGAAGTAGGAGATGAGGACGCCGGAAAAGATGATCATATTGAGCCGGTCGACGGTGCGGGTTCCCATGTAGATCACGGGAGAAAAGAGGACGACGTAGAGAAGGGTCGACGGAATGAGGCCGAGGGAGAGGATGTCGTGGGTGATTCCGCCGCCGCCGGCAATATGGGCGATCATCACCATCTCGAAAAGGAAAAGATAGACGAGCCAGCAGACGATTTTGCCGGGCCGGCCGAGGAGTTTTTCGGCCATGGTGATGAGGTTAGAGTCGGGCGGCATCCAGCTGCACACTTCGAGAAGGAGCAGACCGGTGCAGAGCATGAAGGCCCAGCAGGCGAGGTAGATGAGGATGGAGGGGAGAAAACCGCCAGGTCCAGTCACGACAGGAAGGGCTAACATTCCGACGCCGATTGTCGTTCCTGCGATGAGAAGGCCGCCGCCAATAACGTGGCCATGAGAGTGAAAAAGTTTCATGCTAGACTCCAAAAGTTAAATAGCATACTCTTAAAGTTAAAAAAGCTCAAGTGATGTTATTGCCGGGGATCAAACTCTTTCAACTAAAGTCTTTTTCGGATGAGAGAGGCTTTTTTGCTGAAGTTTTTAGGAAAGAGGGGATGGAATTTGTCCAAGATA
Source organism: uncultured Verrucomicrobiae bacterium (assembly GCA_963806855.1). Classification (GTDB taxonomy): domain Bacteria; phylum Chlamydiota; class Chlamydiia; order Chlamydiales; family Rhabdochlamydiaceae; genus Sacchariniichlamydia. The sequence continues at coordinate 402,548 of CAWDYW010000001.1, forward strand.
ATCTCTCTTTTTCAAAGAAGGGGGTCATCCGAGGGATGCATTTCCAATCGACGCCCGGCCAAGCAAAATTGGTGACGGTGATCACGGGCAAAATTTACGATGTCTTTGTCGATATCCGTCCAGAATCTGAGAATTTTGGGAAGTGGGGGGCCGTAGAGCTGGATCAAAGCAACCAATTGCTCGTTCCGGTCGGTTTTGCCCATGGGTTTGCTGTGCTTAGCGAATCGGCCCATGTGCTCTATAAAGTGAGCAATTTCTATAACCCAGAGACAGAAAAATCTTTTCGCTATGATGATCCAAGGATAGGGATCAAATGGCCAATTGAAAAACCGATTCTCTCCGAAAGAGATCGGAATGCACCAGGTTTTAAGGAGGCATGTGGATGAAGATTTGGATTTTGGGTGCCGGCGGGCAATTAGGGCAGGCCATAGCAGAGGTTTGCGGAAGTGAGAAAATTCCATATGTTGCGTCGACGCATAGCGAGGCCGATATTACGAATTTGGAGCAGTTAAAGTGGATGGCGGAGCAGATTTTGCCGACCCATCTGATCAACTGCGCTGCCTATCCAGATGTCGATGGGGCAGAAAAGAATGTCGAGCATGCCTATACAGTCAATGCTCTGGGCACTGAGAATGTGGGGATCATCGGCCGCGAATTGGGAATCAAGGTGGTCCATGTCTCGACCGACTATGTGTTTGACGGGGAGAATGACCGCCCTTATCTGGAAACCGATCGACCAAACCCGATTGGCGTCTATGGGAAAAGTAAGTTGGAGGGGGAATTGCGTCTGCTAGAGCAGCTGGGGACCGCCTGCATCGTCCGGACTTCCTGGATCTTTGGCCAAAGAGGAAAAAATTTTCTTTCATCGATTCTTACAAGGCTGCAAAGGGACGAGCATATCCAGGCCGACACAGATCAGATCAACCGGGCAACCTATAACTGCGATTTGGCCCAGGCGCTGATCGACCTCTCTTGCCAAAGCGGGATCTTCCATTTTGCCAATGGGCAGCCGGCGAGTCGCTACCAAATTGTCAAAGATTTTTATACTGCGGCGACAGAGCGAAATCTCACGGTCAAATGCCAAAAAATTTCTCCTATTTCCGCCGCTTGTCCGATTCGGCGAAATATTCAGCGCTTGATACAAAAAAGGTCTCGCTCACCCTTGGAAGAAAACCTCGAGTATGGGAAACTGTACTCGGAGAATATATCGATGCCCATTTTTAAGCGGATTTTGGTGACTGGAGGCGCGGGCTTCATCGGCTCGGCGTTCATTAACTTTCTTTTTAAAAATGCCCCAATTGAAAGGGTGGTCAATCTCGATTTGCTCACCTTTGTTGCCAATTTAAAAAATTTAAGCAGCGTTGAAAAAGATCCTCGCTACCGCTTTGTCCATGGAAACATCCTCAATTCTACAATGGTAAAAGGCTTGATCAAAAACGAGGGGATTGAGGCGATTGTCCACTTTGCGGCTGAAAGTCATGTCGATCGAAGTATTGAAGATCCGCTCCCATTTTATCGGACGAATGTCGAGGGGACGATTGCCCTTTTGGAAGTGGTCCGGGAGTTCCCCCACGTCCGCTTCCATCATGTTTCGACCGATGAGGTTTTTGGATCGATCGAGAAGGGCGAATTTACCGAAGAGTCCCCCTATCGCCCCAACTCCCCTTATGCGGCATCGAAGGCGGCCTCGGATCATTTTGTCCGGGCCTATGCGATGACCTACGATCTTTTAGTGACCCTTTCCCACTCCAGCAACAACTACGGCCCTAGCCAATTTCGGGAAAAATTCATTCCGCGGATGATCTATGGGATGCTTCGCAAAGAGCCGCTCCCTGTCTATGGCAATGGGGTCAATGTGCGCGACTGGATTCACGTAGATGACCATGTGGAGGCCATTTGGCAGATTTTGCAAAATGGGAAGATCGGCGAGGCTTATAATGTTGGCTCGCGGCATGAAATGCGCAATATCGATTTGCTTAACCAGTTGATCGACTGTTTCGCCAAAGCTGAAAGAGAAGCGTCGGAGAAATATCGCAGCCTCATCACCTATGTCAAAGACCGTCCGGGCCATGATTTCCGCTATGCGCTCAATGCAGAAAAGATCGAGCGGGAATTGGGATGGAAACCGACGCGGTTGTTTGATCAAGGTTTAGAAACTACAATGGAGTGGTATCGTCATGTTTGGAAATAAATCAGTCGTCTGTGTCATCCCCGCCCGTCTTGGATCGACCCGCTTCCCGAGAAAAATGCTCGCCTTGCTCAAGGGCAAGCCCCTTGTCCAATGGGCCTATGAGGGAGCGCTCCGCTGCCCGTGGTTTGACGAGGTGGTGGTCGCGGTCGATAGCGAAGAAATTCGGGAAACCGTAGAGGGCTTTGGCGGCAGAGCGATCATGACCTCGGTCGACTGCCAAAATGGAACCGAGCGGCTGATCGAATTGCAGCGGCGGGGGATTTTGAAGGGCGACGTCTGGGTCAATTGGCAGGGGGATGAGCCGTTTATTCAGACGAAGATGATCGGGACTCTGCTGCAGACCTGTGATGAAGGGGAAGTTTGGACCCTCAAAATTGCGATTGACGACCCCCAAAACCCCAATGTCGTGAAGGTGGTCTGTGATGCCCAAGGTCGGGCCCTCTATTTTTCTCGTTCAGTCATTCCGCATGGGGGTAAAAAATTCTTTAAGCATGTGGGGATCTACGCCTATTCGGATCGGGCGCTTCAAAAAATTTCTACCCTTTCACCCTGCGCCCTTGAAATGGAAGAGAGGCTCGAGCAGCTCCGCTTCCTCTATAACGGCCTCTCAATTCAGGTCCATGAAACCGATGAGGAAGTGATTGGAATCGATACTTTCGAGCAATTGATGGTGGCTGAGCAACTAGAGGTTATGTTTTGATCTCTCATACATTAAAAGGCGGGTAAAATGTTAGGCCCTATTAGATCTGGTTTCAGTGATTCGGTAGCTTCTATTTTATATCGTCATCAGGCTCCCATTGCTGTCATTGCGATTATTGTCCCCGCAGCAATCTATGTAATTCAACATCTGGATGATATTTTAGAACGGGCTATAGCGAGTAATCGTCCTATGCTGGTCAGGATGGCTCTTGCTGGTGGAGGAAAGCTATCTAAGGAGAAATGTGAAGGTTTAATAAGAGAAGCATTTGAAAAGAAAGATCTAGATAGAATTCGGCTTCTTTGCGCTCTGCCTGATTCGAAAGATATAATTCGAATAATGGGTGATGGGCGTTTTGGATTTATAACGTTAATGCAAAAATGGGTGAATAATCATTTTAATATTAATGTTATTATTAAGCATCCTGGAAATGCATGGGGATTAGTTAAAGCAACGCTATTTTCGCTCACCTTTGAATGGGGTTGTAAAGAGGTCGGGGATTATTTTATTGACCATGGTTTGGATCCTAATCACAGAGATCTGGATAATTTCACACCTCTTCATATTGCAGCTAAATTTGGATGTCTTAACTCGGTAAAAAAGTTACTCGATAAAGGAGGCAATATCAATGCAAGAGGCAATTTTGGAGAAACGCCTCTTTGCAGTGCTTTAAAAGCTCGTAAAAACGAAGTGGCAGAATACTTGATTGATGCGGGTGCAGAAGTCCAGAGTATGAAATCTTCTGGAACGGTATGGGAAAATTTTGGTGAGGATTTTGGAGGATATCAGCCGCTACTCGAAGCGCAGGGTATTGAGATTGTGGACGTTTTCGGCTATTCATCTCCGATCCATTGTGCCATGAAAGAAGAGCAAGATGCAAATGGATCTGTTTCAATACGAGTGATTGAAAAATTGTTGGAAAAAGGGGCGGCCGTCAATGAGCAGGACGAGTTTCGCACTCCTATTGATTATGCTTTGTGCGGCGGTAGTGGATATAATCTGAGAAACATTCAATTTCTTGTTGAAAGAGGTGGAGTGTGCGCTGGATGGAGTACTCTCTTAGTTGACTCTATGTATTGGGATAGTCAGGTCGCAACAATAAGTTGGGTCAGAAAACTACTTGAATTAGGCGCTGATATCAATACCAGTACACGTAGTGGTATAGCTCTGCATGCGGCTCTCAAGTGCGGCAAAATTGAAATCGGAGAATTTCTTTTAAGAAATGGTGCTAAGGTCATGGCAAGAGATAGAGATGGTAATATCCCATTTCATCATGATTTAACATTCGCCGCTTCCTGGTTAAATGCTTTGCCAGACACCAGTTTGTTCTCGTTCATTCAAAACCGAAACATGGGTGGCAAAGTTCATCCAAAAATGGTGCTCCGCGAAAAATTATATGAAAGAGATGATCATGGAAAAACTCTTCTACATTGGGCTGCTGAAAAAGGACATATTCCTATTCTGAAGATTCTTTTGAGAAAGGGAGGGGATCACACCCTTGCGGATGACTCTGGTATGACATGTAAAGATTATCTGCCCGCTTTAGAGATAAAAAAAATATTCGCAGGTCCTCTTTGTGACAAAATAATCGTAAAATTGGATATCACAAAACTAAATGTAGAGGAGCTAGTCGATATAGAGCTAAGGAATTTTTCCGATGAGCAACTTTTTCAACTCGATTTTTCTAAATTTGATGTAGGTACAATAGATAGATTATTGCTTACTATTATTGACGAGCGGATTCGCGCTCTTAATCCTGAAATGATAGGAACTAATATATCGCGAATTAATCCCGCCGTTTACACTTTCCTTTCCAATGAACAATGTAGAATGATCGATATACAAGATGTAATCAGAACTAATCGCAGGTCTTCATTTTCACCAGAGCAGTTAAAGCTAATGAAGAATTCTTCAAGGTTTCCAATGATTGAATAGGACCGTGATAAATTGGCTGTCTATCTGTCCTCTAAATCAACTTAAATTTATAGTCCATGTTTCAAAAAACTTCTTACCCCTCCCCCTGGCCCCTTGAAATGGAAGAAAGGCTCGAGCAGAGCAATTGATGGTGGCTGAACAATTAGAGATTATGTTATGATCTCTCATCTATGACAGACTATAAATATGGTTTTTCAACAGAGATTGAATCGGAAACTATCCCCAAAGGATTGAATGAAGAAACAATACGACTGATCTCGAATAAGAAAAATGAACCAGAATTTCTTTTACAATTTCGTTTAAGGGCCTTTCAAAAATGGAAGGAGATGCAAGAGCCTCTCTGGGCCAATGTCAAGTTCGATCCGATCAATTATCAAGAAATTTGTTACTATTCGGCCCCCAAGAAAAAGCAATCGCTCGAAAATATCAGTGAAGTGGATCCGGAGCTGCTCAAGACCTTTGAGAGGCTGGGGATCCCCCTTGAGGAGCAAAAACGGCTGACTGATGTGGCAGTCGATGTGGTGTTCGATTCGGTCTCACTCGGGACGACGTTTAAAAAGACGTTGGAAGAGGCGGGGGTCACTTTATGCTCGATTTCCGAGGCGGTTCAAAAATTCCCTTCTCTGATTGAAGAATATCTCGGAACTGTCGTTCCGATTGGCGACAACTACTTTTCTGCGCTCAACTCGGCTGTCTTTTCCGATGGGTCGTTTGTCTATATCCCCAAAGGGGTCCGCTGTCCCATCGAACTCTCCACCTATTTCCGGATCAACGACAAATCGACCGGTCAGTTCGAGAGGACGTTGATCATCGCCGAGGAGGGCTCCTATGTGAGCTATCTCGAAGGATGCACGGCCCCTGCCTATGATAACAATCAGCTCCATGCTGCAGTGGTCGAATTGATCGCTTTGGAGCGGGCCGAGATCAAGTATTCGACAGTGCAAAATTGGTATGCGGGCGATCCCAAGAGTGGCAAGGGGGGAATTTTCAACTTTGTCACCAAGCGTGGCCGCTGCGCTGGCTACCGCTCGAAGATCTCCTGGACGCAAGTAGAAGCGGGCGCGGCGATTACATGGAAATACCCGAGCTGCATTTTGCAAGGGGATGAATCGGTCGGCGAATTTTACTCTGTCGCTCTGACAAATGGAAAAATGCAGGCCGATACCGGAACGAAGATGATCCATTTGGGGAAAAATACCCGCTCGACGATCATTTCGAAGGGGATTTCTGCCGATGAATCGCACAATACTTACCGCGGGCTGGTCAAAATCGCGCCGAGAGCAAAAAGTGCACGCAACTACACCCAATGCGATTCGATGCTAGTGGGCAACCAATGCTCGGCCAATACATTTCCCTACATTGAAGTGTCCAACTCGAGCAGCGAAGTGGAGCACGAGGCCTCGACATCGAAGATGAACGAAGAGCAGCTGTTCTATTTGCAGGCGCGTGGCATTAGCCGTGAAGATGCGATCAACTTGATTGTCAATGGATTTTGCAAAGAGGTTATCCAAGAGCTTCCTCTGGAATTTGCCGCTGAGGCGCAAAAGCTTTTAACCCTCAAACTTGAAAATTCAGTGGGATAATTTTAATGCTAAAAATAAAAAATCTACATGTTTCAGTCGATGGGACGGTCATTCTTAAGGGAGTTGACCTTGAAATTCTGAGTGGACAGATCCATGCGATCATGGGGCCCAATGGCGCTGGGAAGTCGACCCTTTCCAAAGCGCTCGCCGGCGATCCAGCCTATGAGGTCCTCTCAGGTGAAGTACTGCTCGATGGGGTGAACATCCTCGAACTCGATCCTGAGGAGCGGGCCCACCTCGGCCTCTTTATCGGCTTTCAGTATCCTGTTGAAATTCCCGGTATCACCAATCTTCAATTTTTGCTCGCCGCCTACAATGCCAAGAGGAAAGCCAATGGTGAGGCGCCGATCTTCGAAGAGGTGTTTAGAGAATTGCTTCTGCAAAAATTAGAGCTACTTGAGATGAAACCTGAATTCCTCGAGCGGAACCTCAATGAGGGATTCTCGGGCGGCGAGAAGAAAAGAAATGAGATTCTGCAGATGGCAGTGCTCGATCCGGGCATGGCGATCCTCGATGAGACCGATTCTGGGCTCGATATCGACGCGATGCGAGTTGTTGCCTGCGGAGTCAAACGGCTCTTCACCCCTGAGAAAGGACTCTTGCTGATCACTCACTACCAGAGATTGCTCGACTATATTCGTCCTCACTTTGTCCATGTGATGATCGACGGACAGATCATCAAGAGTGGAGGCCCAGAGCTTGCCCATGAGCTCGAAACCAAAGGATACGATTGGCTGCAGGTGAAAGCGTGAAAGAACAATTTGCTCTCCATCTAGAGAATCACTTTAAAGAGGTTTGTGAGACGCTTAGCCCATTGCAAAAGACGATCAGGCAGCGTGTGTGGGACCGTTTTCTCGAGATTGGCCTAGCAGAGAAGAAAACTATAGGGTATCAGTATTTCCCTCTCACGCATTTCTATCAAGAGACCTATGAGGTGGGGCAATTTACCGATATTCCTCCTGGGCAGATTGCAGCCCTTATCCACCCCGAATGCCGCCGCAGCCATGTAGTCTTTGTCAATGGCCACTACTCTCCTGAGCTCTCCGACATTAGCGCGCTACCTTCAGAGATGGTCATATTGCCTATCAATGATGCCTTAAATACCTATGGAAATTTCTTGCAAAGCCGCCTGGCCAAGATCTTGGTCGAAGAAACCGATCCTTTTGCCCTCCTCAATATCGCCCTCTCCCAGAAGGGCCTTTTCATCTACGTCCCTCCAAAACTTCAAGTCGACGTGCCGATTCAATGCCTCTATTTCCTCTCCAGCGACAGGCCCACCCTCATCAATCCCCGAATCCGCATTATTTTAGGACGTGAAGCGAAGGTCAAATGGATTTATGATCACCATTGCTTGAAGGATTTTGATTATTTCACCAATGGAGTCACCGATATCGCTTTAGACGAGGGGGCCAGCTTTGAGCAGTACGGCATCCTCAGCTCCTGCCCTCCTGGATGGTGCTTCGAAGCGACCCGCGTCACCCAAAAAAGAGATAGTCAGTTCAAAAGCATCACCTGCACTACCGGCACCAAGGCGATCCGGCAAGATTTCCGCATTGCCCTGATGGGAGAAAATAGCTCCTGCGATCTCAAAGGGGTATCCTATCTCTCAGAGAACAGGCAATCGCATGTCAATATCCTCGTCGAGCATCAAGCGCCCCACTGCCGCTCTAACCAGCATTTCAAAAACATCCTCGGTGGCACGAGCCGCTCAAGCTTCGAAGGGAAAATCTACGTCCACCCCCAAGCGCAAAAAACCGAGGCCTATCAGCTCAACAACAACCTCCTCCTCAGCGACACCGCGATTTCCAACAGCAAACCCAATCTCGAGATATTTGCAGACGACGTGAAAGCCTCCCATGGCGCAACCGTCACGCAGACGAACCCTGAGCACCTCCATTACCTCAAAACGCGCGGGATCGGGACCGCAGAGGCCAAGCAGCTGCTCGTCGCCAGTTTTGGCCGCGAGATCCTCTCCCAAATCCCTCTCAACTCCGCCCGCGAGCGGATGGAAGCTCTGTCATGCTGAATGTGCGAGACGATTTTCCCATTTTTAAAGATGAACACCTCATCTACCTAGATTCTGCAGCGACGACCCACAAACCGCAGTCCGTACTTGATGCCATGACTAACTTTTATGCTCACGAGTACGCCACCGTGCATCGAAGCGTTTACAAATTGGCGGCGAGCGCGACTGAAAAATACAATGGCGTCCGCGAGAAAGTAGCCCATTTTCTAAATGCGAAAAGCCCAAATGAAATCGTCTTTACCCGAGGCACCACCGATAGCATCAACCTAGTCGCTAGCGCTTACCCCTTCCGAAAAGGGGACGAAATCATCATCTCCGAAATGGAGCACCACTCCAACATCGTCCCCTGGCAACTACTCTGCGAGCGGTCCGGCACTATCTTAAAAATCATCCCCGTGAGCGACAAAGCCGAGCTCGACCTCGCCGCCTACGCGCGCCTGCTCAGCCCCAAAACCAAACTCGTCGCCATCGCCCATGTCGCCAATAGCACAGGGACCATCAATCCGATCGAGACCATCATCAAAATGGCCCATGCCCACGGCGCCAAAGTGTTCATCGATGCCGCCCAGAGCGCCGCCCACATTCCACTCGATGTCCAAAGACTCGATGTCGACTTCCTCGCCTTCTCAGGCCATAAAGCCTTCGGCCCGACAGGCATCGGCGTCCTCTTCGGGAAATACGAACTCCTCGAACAAATGGGCCCCGTGCAAGGCGGCGGCGACATGATCGAGACCGTAACCTTAGAGAAAACCACCTACGCCAAACCACCGCTCCGCTTTGAAGCGGGCACCCCCATGATCGCCCAAGTTATCGGCCTCGGCGCCGCGATCGATTACATCCAAAAACTCGGTCTAGAGAACATTGCCAAGTGGGAACACGAACTTCTGACGTATACAACGGCAAAATTAGAAGAGATCCCCGGCCTGCGCATCATCGGCACCGCAGACAACAAAGTGGGCATCATCAGCTTCGTCATCGAAGGGGTACACCACCTGGATTTGACCGTATTTCTCGACCTTGAGGGGATCGCTATCCGCTCGGGCCACCACTGCGCCCAGCCCCTGATGAAACGCTTCGGGGTCCCTGGTACCTGCCGCATCTCCTTTGCTCCCTTCAATACATTGGAAGAGATCGATATATTGATCGAGAGTCTAAATAAGACTTTAAGAGTTATTTTATAATAAATTATGAATATTGAATTTGTGAATTATGGTTTAAGAATGTTGTGTGATAATGCGCAGAATAGTTGCGCATTTATAAGCAAATTTACACATTTAAAAGATTTCGATTATCGCTCTACCTCGGGAATAGTCGTAGCATCAATGACAATAGGTACTCTTTATATTGCTTGGAGATGGAGAACAGAGAATTTAACAGAAGATCCATCAGTTTCCTTTGTTAGAAAAACTGTTAAGTTTGCAGCGAATTTGGGGTTCACTAGATTCCAGAATCGTTACGGTGTCATGCTTGATAGAGGAGAGGGAGGCCCAAAAGACTTAGAGGAAGCGAGAAGGTATTTCAAATTAGCTGCATATCAAGGACACGTTAATGCTCAATATAATTATGGTATAATGCTTCATGAAGGACTGGGCGGTCCAAAAGACTTAGAGGAAGCGAGAAGGTATTTCAAATTAGCAGCGGATCAAGGACGGGCTGAAGCTCAATATAATTATGGTGTGATGCTTAATAATGGAGAGGGAGGCCAAAAAGACTCAGAAGAAGCGAGAGAGTTTTTCAAAAAGGCAGGGGATCAAGGACACACTGAAGCTCAATATAATTATGGTATAATGCTTGATAAAGGTGAGGGCGGTCCAAAAGATTTAGAAGAGGCGAGAAAATATTTCAATCTAGCGGCGGACAAAGGACACACTAGAGCTCAAGATGATTATGGTCTTAGGCTTTTCAATGGAGTGGGCGGCCCCAAAGACTTAGAAGAGGCGAGAAGGTATTTCAAATTAGCAGCGGATCAAGGGCGCGCTAGAGCTCAATTGGGTTATGCTGATATGCTCTGCAACGGAGTGGGTGGTCCAATTGATTTAGAAGAGGCGAGAAAGTATTTCAAATTAGCAGCGGATCAAGGACTCGTTGGGGCTCAATATAATTATGGTGTAATGCTTAATCATGGAGATGGAGGCCCAAAAAACTTAGAAGAAGAGAGAAAGTATTTCAAACTAGCAGCGGATCAAGGAAATGCTGTAGCGCAGTTTCGTTATGCCCAAATGCTCTGCCGTGGAGAGGGAGGCTCAAAAAACTTAGAGGAAGCGAGAAAGTATTACAAATTAGCAGCGGATCAAGGACACGTTAATGCTCAACATAATTATGGAGTAATGCTTGAAAATGGAGATGGAGGCCCAGAAGACTTAGAAGAGGCAAGAAAGTATTACAAATTAGCTGCAGATCAAGGACACGTTAATGCTCAGTATGATTATGGTCTTATGCTCTACAATGGAGAGGGAGGTCCCAAAGATTTAGAAGCAGCGAGAAAATACTTCAAAAAGGCAGCGGATCAAGGACATGCCGGTGCTCAATATAATTATGGTATAATGCTTCATGAAGGACTGGGCGGTCCAAAAGATTTAGAAGAGGCGAGAAAGTATTTCAAATTAGCAGCGGATCAAGGAATGGCTGATGCTCAATATAATTATGGTGTGATGCTTAATAGTGGAGATGGAGGCCCAGAAGACTTCGAGGGAGCGAGAAAGTATTTCAAACTAGCAGCGGATCAAGGGCACACTGGGGCTCAAGATGTGTATGGTCGTATGCTCTTCCATGGGAAGGGTGGTCCAAAAGACTTAGAAGAAGCGAGAAAGTATTTCAAACTTGCAGCGGATCAAGGAGATACCCAAGCTCAGTGTAAATATGGTTTAATGCTTGCTAATGGAGAGGGGGGCCCAAAAGATTTAGAGGAGGCAAGAAAGTATTACAAATTAGCAGCAGATAAAGGAAACGCTAAAGCACAATATCGGTATGCTCAAATGCTCTTCTATTGTGAGGGAGGTCCAAAAGACTCAAAAGAAGCTAGAAAGTATATCAAGCTCGTGGCGGATCAAGGAAAGGCTGGAGCTCAGTATGATTATGGTCGAATGCTCTTCCATGGGAAGGGTGGCCCCAAAGACTTAGAAGAGGCGAGAAGGTATTTCAAATTAGCAGCGAATCAAGGACATGCCGGTGCTCAATATAATTATGGAGTGATGCTTGATAATGGAAAGGGTGGTCCAAGAGACTTAGAAGAAGCAGTGGAATACTATCAATTAGCAGTTAAGCAAGGAAATGGGGAAGCTTTTTATATGTTGCTGCATCACCGCCCAGACCTTGTTCTTGCGAAAACCAGCCCTTATTTATAGACGACAGCATTATACCCGATCGGGTATGTCATATCCTAATCTGCAAAGTCCATAATGGTCGCAACACGGCACAATGATGTGAACGATACAATGATACGAATGATAAAAAAATCTATCATTCCTATCGTTACATCGCTCTAATCGTTTTTTTGCGTCTTGGCGCCTTTGCGTCTTTGCGTTCTCCCTATACCCCAAACGAATGCAAGATCTGGTCGATGGTCTGGATCCAGCTGACCGCCTGATTGCCCATCTGTTGTATGATGAAGAACCAGCCGGCCCAGAGTAGGAAGAGGCCGAGGAGCGACTTGAGCGCCATCCCGAGGAAGACGATCTGCACTTGGGGCGCTAGGCGGTTGGCGATGCCGAGGAACATCTCGGCCATGAGGATGGCGATCAGGGATGGGGCGGCGATTTGGACTGAGATGGCCAAGATGCGAGTGAGCAGGCCCATGATGGTCTTCCAGAAGGGGAGCGAGAGGTTGAAAAAGGCGGCGGGGATCATTTTGTCGACCGGGATGATCTTGAACGACTCGCTGACAGCGTCTAGGAAGAGGAAGGGGCCGCCGATGTTGAAGAAGACGACAATCATCACGTAGTTGAACATTACCCCGATGGTGGAGGTTTCGGCCTGCATGGTGGGGTCTTGCACTTGCAGGGAGGAGGAGCCCCTCTGGAAATCGATGTAGGCGCCGGCCCCTTGGGCGATATAGAAAGGGATCGAGGCGAAGAAGGCGAGGATAAATCCCATCAGGAGCTCTTTGACGCTGAAGGCGACGAAAGAGAGGTCGTAAGCGAAGGTGGTGGTCGATGTTTGGATCAGCTGCGGGATGAAGATGACTGTGAGCATGAGCGCGAGCCCCATCTTGACCCCGCCAGGCAATTTCGAGCCGAGGAAGGGGGCGATTGAAACGATGGGGGCGATACGAAAGAGGCCTAGGAAAAGGACCGACAGCAAACCCTCGGCGGTCAGGCCCGGTTTGTTGAAAAAGAGGCTGATGTAATCGTCAGTGGGCGAGCCCATTTTAAGTCATGGTCCATTTGGGGAAATTGGTAAAAATATTGCTGGCAAACTGATAAATCTGAGCACCGAGCCAGCCACCCAGCCAAATCAGGGTCAATATGACAGCGAAGAGCTTGACCATGAAGGAGAGGGTCTGTTCTTGGATCTGGGTGGCCGCTTGGAAGACGGCGACAAAGAGGCCAAGGAGGGTGCTGATCAAAATCGGCGGCCCCGAGAGGATCAAAATCAAGAGCAGAGCCTGATAGGCAAGCTGATAGAGTTCATTATTCATCTACATCCTCACGATCTAAACGACATGGTTAGCCCTTGAATAATCACCGTCCAACCATCGACCATCACAAGCAAGAGCAATTTCAGCGGCAAGGCGATGGTCAGCGGTGAGAGCATCATCATCCCCATGGCGAGCAAGATGTTCGAGGTGACCATGTCGATCACGAAAAAGGGCAGGTAGATCAAAACGCCGATTTCAAAGGCCGATTTGAGCTGCGAGGTAATGAAGGCCGGAATCAGGACGATGAAGTTGTTGGGTTTAAGGGTAGCCCGGTATTCTTCGGGGAAAGTACGGTAAGCAAGCTGGTAGAACGAGGTCATGTTCTTCTGCACCGTATTGCGCTGCAAGAAGTCTCTGAGGGGCTCTTTCGCTTTGTCGGCAACGTTGACCAGGTAATTGGCAGTGGGGCCCGAGAAGAGGACCTGAGGGGCATTCTGCTTGATGTATTCGCTGGAGGCATTGTACATCGCGAGACCAGTCGGGAACATCACGTAAATCGTGACGAGCATGGCAATGCCGTTGAGCACCTGGTTGGGAGGGGATTGCTGGACGCCGATCGCATTGCGTAAGAGAGAGAGGACGATCACCACCTTGAGATAGGAGGTGAGCAGCATCACAGCAAAGGGCAAGAGCGATAGGCCAGCCAAGACAGCGATCTGGGTGATCAGAGTCGGTGTCGCTGTTTCAGGTAGGCCAGCCGGAGTTTGAGCCATCAGAGTTGAGGTGGCAAGCAGGAACAGGAAGAAAATTTTTTTCATAATACTATCTTATTCTGATTGCTGGTATTTTTCAAAGGCCCGTTCTAATGCGCGCCATTGATTTTCGATCGTCGCATTGATCATCCCCCCTTCGGTTTGGATGATGCAGCCCCCTCTTTCGATGTCGGGCTTTTCTTGAATAGTCAAAATATCGCACTGTTGCAAGATCTCTTTTAGCTTCGGTTTTTCAGCATCGAGAATCTCTTTGTCTTCTCTGTGAACATAGATGGTCACTTTGCGGCTTTCAGAAATGGGAGCGATCGCTTGCATCACGATGTCGACAATCGTCTCAGGATGGATTTCGAGCTCCCTGGCGACGATCCTCTTGGCCGCTTTTAGAGCGATCGGGAGCACCATTTGTTGGAGATTGTGTCTCAGAGCTTTGAGTTCATTATCGAGGAAGAAAATGTGCTCGTTGAACTTCTCAAGCCCCTTCTGCATCCCCTCTTCCTCAGCATTCTTTCGAAGAGTTTGGCACTCCTTATCGGTATTCTGAAACAATTTAGCCACATCTTCTTGGGCCTTTTCGAGGATCTGCATGGCCGAAACAAGTGTGCTATACTCTGAAGAGGGAATAGTCTTTTTATCGGTGGCAGGATGGACATCACCTTGATAGATTAGAGAAAACAATTTCACTGGCTCTCCTCCGGCTTTAGAAATAAGACGATTTTGTTGATCTGATCGGCGATAATTTGCTCTGCGCGAGCATGGATCGGTTTTTCATTGTACTTGAGCAGCGAGGTTCCCAGATGCATATTGAGCCGTCTCGTCACAGTCCAGATTAAGCTTGGATCGGAGCCATAAAGGGCCAGGGCGAACCGATAGAGCCCCCGCTCTTCGATGATTTTCTGCAGATGTTCATGCGTCCCATCCCATTTCTCCAGAAATAGACGCTTAAAAGTGAGCGGTTCGCGGTGGAGCAAAAGGGTATTGAGATATTCTCCCTCTTTTTTTGGCAGAGAGCTAAACAATTTTTTGAGCGCAGCTGTCGCAATGATTTGGCGCATTTCAAAAGCGAGATCATGCAGCCCTAAAAAAGGGATAATCCGTTCGAAGACCGAAGAGGGAAGCGACAGCAGATAGTTGAGCGGATGATCGGGCAAAAAAGCATAGGGGACCAGCTCCTGATTCTGGATCACCATCTGGTGCAAATGAGCCCGCAGGCACCGTTTGGAAAGGTGAGTCAACTCAGGGAGGTGATTGCCGAATCCCAATAAGCTTTCCAGTCCATGCATTTGGGGCTTCGAAAGGGCGGCGAGAAATAGTCGGATCTCATTTTCAGTCAGAGTCCGCAAGTAGGGGGCGATCCAGGTGAAGTGGACATGGTCGAGCAGATCCCAACTGAGATTGGCAGACTGAAGCGGCATGATGGGGGGCAATTCCCCAATATCGAGCTGCTCATTCCTAGGCAAAAGGGAGAGCAGCTCGCTCTGCAAATCTGCGGGGCACCGGTCCAAAAATCCCTTACATACCATCAATGCAGCGGTCTTCATGGCCCTTCTTTGTGCTCTTCAGAATTGCGGAATGGAGCAGGCTTTAGGAGGTTTTTTAGGCCCCTCGAACGGAGAATGGGGTAGAACTTCCAGAGCATCCAGACAAGGAAGACGCCGAACACGACCATTGTGAAAATGAGAATGAAGAACAGCACTCTGAAGCGGGCCGCTGACGATTTGCTCATCACAATTGACCATATGCTCACATACTCCTTCGATTTGGGAGTGATGTCCTCTGGCAGTTGGTTGAGCGTAATGTCGGTGAAGCGGGAGCGGTCTGAGATCACCGTCACATCGTTGATATCCAAGTTGGGGACACTGGCCGAGACAAGACGCTTAATCTTCGTCACCAAATGGCTGTTGGGATCGTCGAGAACCCCCTGATGCTTGACAAAGACGGCAGCAGTCGCTTTTTTCTTCACAGCGCCAGGCGTAGGAAAGGTCGTCTCTTCCGCAGGAATCGAGAGCTCCACATCAGCATCGATCACCCCGTCGATCTTCCGAATCGTGCCGGCGATCTGGGCGGCGAGCCCTGCTTGGTAACGGATCGTCTCTTCAGTTGCCGAAGAAATCAAGCCCGACTTGGCGAAGATATCGAGTAGGCTGACCGTTTGCTTGCGTGGGAGACCGATCCGGTTGAGAATCGACATCGCCTCGACCTCTTGTTTTTCAGGTACAGCGATGCTCCACAGCATCCCAGTCGTTGTCGCACCCGGCCCAGCAGCAGCAGCAGACTCTTGTTTTACAGCAGTTACCCCTTTGCTCGACAAGTAAACGACAATTTCATTAGCTTCCCTTTCGGGGACATCATTGACAATAACCTTTAAGTTTTCACAACTCGTGAGGAAAATAAGCGTTACGAATAAAAATAGTTTAGATAAGAGTTTCATAGTTTTTTGTCCCCTCTCTACCCAGAATGCAAGAGAAAAGAATTAATGGCAATTCATGAAATTTTTTGAACGACCTGGGCCAAAACGGCGCATGATATAATCTTTAATCCCGAAGAGGGTCGCATTATAACGGGTGATTTTATCATTATTTCGCTGCGATTTCTTTCCTAGAACTAATTGATTGGTTTGCCAGAATAATCTGGAGAGATAAAAAATAGACATATTTTTCCCGATCAACTTTAACAAATAATAGAACCGCTTAGGACCGTTAAAGTTCCGCTCAATCCATAAAAGTCGATTGCGCCAAAAAAAGTAGGTAGTGTGGGCTTTGCCGCCTGTGAAAGAGGCCGAGACCTTATGCCACAAACGTGCTTTCGGATAGCTCATCACCTCGAAGCCTGCCCTTTTTGCTCTGAAACAGAAATCGGTCTCTTCCCAAAATAGAAAAAAGCGGGGGTCGAACATGCCGACTGTTTCAAAGACTGCCCGGTGAACCATGATCCCTGCCCCACAGACATAGTCAAGCACAAACGCCTCTTCCCACGTCTTTTGATCATCGAGTTGATGGTATCCTATATAATCAAAATCGAGCCGTTTGGGATTCCATCTTCCCCCAAAATGATCAAAGCGGTCTGGCTCATTCATCAGATAGATCTTGGAGCCTAAAATTCCAGCGGCAGGGGATTGCCTAAAGCCCTCCATAAAAGCCTCAATGATGCCCGGATCCACCACAGTATCGTTATTCAGAATGAAGAGATATTCAATCGGCCGCTTGAGAGCATAGATAATGCCGACATTGTTTCCGCCGGCATAGCCCAAATTTTCCCCTGTTTCAATGAGAGTGCACTCGGGGAAGTGACACTTAAAATACTCTTGCGAGCCATCAGTTGAGCCATTGTCGACCAGAATGATTTCAATGTCTTGATAGGTGAGCTTTTGGAGGGACTGAAGACACTTAATCGTATCGTTTTTCCCATTCCAGTTGAGGACAATAATTCCAACTTTATTTGACACTAGACCTCTAGCATTACTTAGGTTCTGTCGATTTTCAGGTTCTTTTGAGCCGATTTTCGATTCAAACTGCAGGGGTAATATCGGCTCCGTGCATATGACCCCTGCGGTTTGAATCGAAAATCGACGAACCCTAAGTTATGCAAGTGGTCAGCTTTCTAAGAAGTCATTAGCAAGCTTAAAGTTGTCCCCAGCTAGCTTACCTGCGCCATAGAGAATTTGCAGCACCTCTTTCATTCCGATGACTGCATGGGGGACATAACCGCGGCTTTTAATTTTCTTCTTTCCCCCGAGCTCATAATCGATAAACGCGAGGCTGTCGATTACTTTAATTCCCTCTTCCTCGAGATCCTCGATTGTCTCCAATGTATGGATTCCTGAAAGGTAGACATCTTGGATCACTAAGCAACTTTGCCCTGTTTTATAACTTCCCTCAATTTTATGCACCTTTCCTTTTACTTCCTGGCGGCGCAGCACAAGATGCAGCCCCTTTTCCCAAGCTATGTAGCTTGCGAGGCATGTCCCAAATAGTGGCACGCCGCAGAGTAGGTCGAAGGAGAGGTGATGGGCCTTCTCAAACAGCGCATTGCAAACCCCTTTTGCCGCCGATGCATTCGAAATAATGACCGAAAAATCGATCTGAAAAGGGGAGAAGAAATCCTTCTTGATTTCAAAGTTCCCAAACTTGATTGCCCCAATCGAGTGGAGCTTTAAGACTAAATCCTTCACTTCCTATCTTTTCCTACGGTAGAGGGCGCAGTATCTCCCCCATTATTGCTAGTGCCAGGAGTTGCTGCAACGGAGTTTCCCTTCATGGCTACAAGAGTTCGTTTAATATCATTGACCTCAGCAGTGACAACCTCTTTTTGCGCCCGCGCCAATGCTGCTTGAGCTCGTTCAACATCTGCCAATGCCTTAGCTAAGTCAACCTCTCTTTGTAACTTCTCAGTTAAAACTGGCTCCCCTCGCGGAGTCACTGCACGAGCCTGTTGTTTTTGCTCTAATCCGGTACGATATTTAGCGAGTTTTTGCTCTTCTTCGATTTTTAGTCGTTGCTCTTCTGCGATTTTAGTTTTGTTGTCTGCAGCCTCTCTATTCAGTCTTTCGATTTGCTCTCTAGCTTCGGCCACTGTTGCAGGAGGAGGAGCTGTAGGTCTTTTTTTCCTGAGAGTAGTAGTTGCGGAGGGTTTCGCTTCCGATCCAACTTGGGAATGGTCTGCTGAAGATTTTGAACGCTCGAGCTCTGCCGTTTTTTCTTCGAGTTGGCTCCTCAATCTTGCCATGTCCTCTTTTGCACGTTCGAGTTCACTAGAGAGTTGGCGTTTGGCTTGAGTTTGATTTTCGAGTTCAACTTGTAGCTTAGGATCTCTTTCAGCACTGCGCTTTAAGGCTTCAAGCATTGAGGCTTGGTATGCAATGTGTTTTTGCCTATCATCAAGATCTTCTCTCACACCGAGCAATTGGGCTTTGGCAATCTCAAGATCTCTTTCGATGTCCCTTTTGGCTTCAGTTTGCCTTTCAAGCTCAGTGATTCTGCTTTGCTTAGCTGCAAGAGCTTCCCTCACGCCTGACAATTCACCTCTGGCAGTAGCAAGAGCTTCAGAGAGTTGGCGATTGGCTGCAGTCTGCCTTTCAAGCTCAGCGATTCTGCTTTGCTTAGCTTCAAGATCTTCCCTTACGCCTGACAATTCAGCTCTGGCAGTCTTAAGTTCTTGCTCTGTTTGGCCTTTGGATGCAGTCTGCTGTTCAAGTACTGCAATTTGTCTTTGCTTATCTTCAGTATGGCTTCTGAGTGCTTCAATTTCTCTTTGCTGACGTTCAATAACTGACCTCTCGCCCGTCAATATACCCGTAAGGTTTTGAGAGAGTTGGCTATTGGTTGCAGACTGTTCTTCAAGTGCCGCAATTCTGTTTTCCTTAGCAGCAAGAGCTTCCCTCACCCCATCCAATTCAGCTCTGGCAGTAATAAGGGCTTGTTCTGTTTCGGCTTTGGATGCAGTCTGTTCTGAAAGTGCAGCAATTTGTCTTTGCTTAGCATCGAGATCTTCTCTCACACCTTGCAATTCAGCTCTGGCAGTAATAAGGGCTTGTTCGGTTTGCCCTTTGGATGCAGTTAGCGCTTCGAGGTCCGCAACTTGTTTTTGCTTACCTTCGAGGGCTTCTCTTACACCGCGTAATTCTTCTGTGGCAGCAAGCAGGGCTCGTTCAGTTTGACCTTTTGATGCAGTCTGTTCTTGAAGTGCTGCAATTTGTCTTTGCTTACCTTCAAGATCTTCCCTTACTCCGCGCAATTCAGCTCTGGCAGACTCAAGGTCTTGAGAGAGTTGGCTATTGGCTGCAGTCTTCTCTTCGAGTACAGCAATTCTGCTTTGCTTAGCATCGAGGTCTTGTCGGACTCCTTGCAATTCAGCTCTGGCCGCATTAAGAGCTACAGAGAGTTCGCTATTGGATGCAGTCTTCTCTTCGAGTAGGGCAATTTGTTTTTGCTTAGCTTCAAGAGCTTCTCTTACACCGCGTAATTCAGCTGTGGCGGTTTTAAGGTCTTGCTCAGTTTGGCTTTTGGATTCAGTCTGCTTTTCGAGTACTGCAATTCTGCTTTGCTTAGCATCGAGTTCTTGTCGGACTCCTTGCAATTCAGCTCTGGCAGTAATAAGGGCTTGTTCAGTTTTGCCTTTGGAAGCAGTCTGCTCTTCAAGTGTTGCAATTTGTCTTTGCTTACCTTCAAGATCTTTCCTCACTCCTTGCAATTCGGTTCTGGCAGCATCAAGGTTCAGAGAGAGTTCGCTATTGGCTGCAGTCTGTTCTAAAAGTGCTGCAATTCTTGTTTCCCTAGCCGCGAGATCTCCCCTCACTCCATCCAATTCAGCTCTGGCAGCAATAAGCTCTTGTTCAGTTTTGCCTTTGGAAGCAGTCTGTTTTTCGAGTTCTGCAATTTGTCTTTGCTTAGCATCCAGGGATTCTCTTACACCGCGTAATTCCTCTCTCGCAGTAATAAGCTCTTGTTCAGTTTTGCCTTTGGATGCAGTTTGCGCTTCGAGTTCCGCAATTTGTCTTTGCTTACCTTCAAGAGCTTCTCTTACACCGCGCAATTCAGCTCTGGCAGTAATAAGCTCTTGCTCAGTTTGGGCTTTGGATGCAGTTTGCGCTTCAAGTTCTCCAATTTGTCTTTGCTTACCTTCAAGAGCTTCCCTCACTGAGCGCAATTCGGCACTGGCAGAAACAAGAGCTCGTTCGGTTTCGCTTTTAGATGCAGTTTGCGCTTCAAGTTCTGCAATTTGTCTTTGCTTACCTTCAAGAGCTTCCCTCACTCCATCCAATTCAGCTCTGGCAGCAATCAAGGCTTGTTCTGTTTCGGCTTTGGATGCAGTTTGTGCTGCAAGTGCTTCAAGCTGACTTTCCTTTACTTGGAGTTGACCATTCAATTGTTCCAAATCGGCCAGTGCTGACGCAAGCTGTCCGGAGAGGCTGCCGTTGTTTACTCTAGATTCCTCGAGAGCTGCAACTATTCCTTCTTTCTCAGCGACTTGCCCTCTTAGAGATTCCAGATCCCTGTTTGCGGCCCCAAGCTTTTCAGCAAGTTCTCCGTTCGATCTCTTCAGAGGTTCAAGTTCGCCTTTTGCTGCCTCGAGATCTTTTGCGAGCTTCGAGTTTCTATCTCTCAATTGCTCGAGTTCTGCAAGTTTGCCTTCTTTATCGTCCAATTGACGTCTCAAAGCTACAAGCTCAGCACCCGCAGCAAGCTCCTTCTGAGGGTCTGCTTTGGGGCCTTTCTGTAGCTTGAGTGCTCCAAGTTCACGGTCTTTTGCTTCGACTTGACCTTTTAATGCTTCGAGGTCTCTTTTTGCCGCTGCGAATAGTCGTTTTTGAGTATCGACTGCATCATTCAACCCTTTCCAGGCCGCTGCACAAGGATCGCTTTCTACATCAATAGGAACACTCTCAAGGAGATCTTCAAGCTCATCAACTTTTACAATGGCTTGCAATTGACGATTGATGTCTTGAACACCATCAGTGATGGTCTTGAGAGCAGAATTCAATTTCTCGACATCGATTGTTCCTTTTGAAGATGCCAAAAGATCTAGACAGGTTCGAACGGCGACGACACCCTTTGCGCCAGAAAGTTCAGACTTGGATATTTCTCGAATTCTTTGACGATATACTTCAACCCAATCTTTAGCAGCATTTACCCCAAATACAAGCCCACCGAAACCAAAGAGTTTAAGGCTATTTGAGTCGGCGCGATTTGCTAAAGCTAAGGCGGCTAATACCACGCCTCCTATCGTATTGCCCAGGGCTGATGTAATCGTCACTCCTCGATCAGCACGGGTAACAGGAATTTTATTTTGTGTGAGTAGAGGTTGTGCTTCATCAAGTGGTTGTAGGTCCTGATTTGATGTAGTGCTCATTACTCCTCGATCAGCAGGGATAAGAGGAACTTTATCTTGTTCGAGTAGAGGTTGTGTTTCTCCAACTGGTTGCAGGCTTAGACCTGATGTAGTGCTCATTTCAATTCTCCAATTTGTACGGTCAGTTTCAATAATGCGTATAGTGTACAAATCGAAGCGATTGATGAGAAGAAAAAATGTTAGACTGTTGCGTACAGCGAGAGTTTGACTGCTGCATCGTAGACTGCGTCGGGCCCTATTTGATAGAGGCAGAATGGCTCTGCTCGCTTAAAATTGTACAAAGTTGAGGTTAGTCATCATCACCTACGTCTCTTTCATCTATAGTCTTGTAGTTTACAAAATTGGTATAGAGTTGATCCAGACACTCGAGTGGCTCTTCTGTAATGGGTTCTTCGGTATCTTTGATTTGCCTAAAGAGCTCAACGACCCCTCTTCGCAAATCAGCATCGAGACCTTTCGGTATTAGGGCAGGAAGCAGTATTTCAAACTGCTCAACGGTGATCGCTTGTAGGAAGGTCGTTTTATAATTGATGTAATTTTTTAACCCAAACTTGGCAGCGAAATACTGGTCTCTTAACAAATCCTGAATCTGATTTTTTGGGCCAAAGCAAGCTTCGATATCTTCGAGATCCTGTTTCTTTGTTAGATTTCTGATGATGCGATTATCGTTTAAAAGTCTAATGATCGTATCTGCTTTAAATTTTTTGAGATTGATTAAATCAGTGATAAATTTCGTAAACGCGCTCGGCTGTTTTGTCATCTCAAAGGCAATTCGAGGAAAATAATCTGAAACTAGATTCTTAAGAGCTTGAAGTCGAGGTCTTAAATTTTCGTCACAATCGCGGCTTGATTCTAGAATGGGTTTCATCTCGTTACAGAAACTGATGATGACTCTGCTCACCATCGGGATATTGTGTTTGAGAAGGTCTGCAGCACCATAAGCTTTTAAGTTCTGAGTGAGATCCACCCTCATGAGATAGATGGCTTTGGTAACCGCTTCATTTTGATCTTGCAGCTTACCCATGAGGCCCTTTTTGCGAAGTTCCTCATTTAGCGCTATGCAGAACGATTTATAGTTCATCTTGTGCTTGTCAATGAGTTGCTTTACTTTTGTTGGATCATAAAAAGCGGCTTGGACACAAGCGCTTAAAAATACTTGAAAATGCGCAGCAAAAGCTCTTGCGTTGGCTTTCGAATCATCGAACATACTATGAATGATTTCAAAAACAACTACCTTTTTCTTTCTTTTGCTAATGGGTCTCTTATTGGAGGAGTAACGACACCGAAGTCCACAGGAATTTGTTCGAGAGCCATCTTGCCAGTTTTTTGTAGATACACCCTTGTCCAATAATAAGCTGCACTTGTTCCAAGCACTAACCCAATTGCCCTAAAGAGTTTGACATTAGTTGAGTTCTGGTTTGCTAAACTTAAGGCGACCGATGCCACGCTTCCTAAAGTTGTTCCAACCGCTGATATAATCATCCATCTACGATCAGAGTAGGTAACAGGAACTTGTTCTTGTGCAAGTAAAGGTGCTCTATCTCCTACTCTTTGCATGTCTACTCTCATTTCAATTCTCCTATTTGTACGGTCAGTTTTCAATAATGCGTATAGTGTACAAATCGAAGCGATTGATGAGAAGAAAAAATGTTAGACTGTTGAGTAGTGCGATAATAGGGCGGCGGAAGCCAAATCGCATCGTAAATGGACATCTTTGCATCCGTCGCGCGCAACTCCTAGTTTACTGAGCACCATTATCAGAATTGTAGGCTGGGAGATATCGGACCCCTCCCCTCTCCAGCATCTTGCGCTTTGGCAAATTCTCCGACATTCCACAATCATCAGTCTCTTCACTATCAACAGTATATATTTCAAAATCGGAATAAAATTGATCCAAGCACTCATGAGCCTTTACTAGTCGCTCTGCTGTAATAGGTTTTTCGGTATCTTTGAGTTGCCTAAAAAGCTCAACGATCCCTCTTCGCAAATCAGCAGTGAGATCACCTTTCGCTATTAGGGCAGGAAGCAGCGTTTCAAACTGCTCAGGGGTGATCGCTTGTAGGAAAGTCGTCGTATAATTGATATAATCTTTTAGTCCATACTTGGCAGAGAAATCCTGGTCTCCTAACAATTCCAGGATCCGATTTCTTCCGCCAAAGCAAGCTTTGATATCTTCGAGATCTTGTTTCTTTGTGAGATCTCTGATGATGCGATTGTTGACTAAAAGGTTAATGATCGTATCGGCTTTAAAATCTCTGATATTGATTAAATCAGTGATAAATTTTGTAAACGCGTTCGGCTGTTTTGTCATCTCAAAGGCAACTCGAGGAAAATAATCTGAAACTAGATTCTTAAGAGCTTGAAGTTGAGGTCTTAAATGCTCCTCACAGTGGCGGCTTGATTCTAGAATGCGTTTTATCTCGTTACAGAAACTGATGATGACTCCACCCACAGTCGGAATATTGTGTTTGAGGAGGTCTGCAGCACCGTTAGCTATTAAGTTATCCTGAGTGACATCCGCCCACATGAGAACGAGGGCTTTGGTAACTGCAGCAGCTTGATCTCGCACCCTTCCCATGAGTCCCATTTGTTGGAGCTCTTTATTTAGCGCTATGCAGAACGATTTATTCCTCTTGTTTTCGTCAATGAGTTGCTGTACTTCGGTTGGATCATAAAAAGCGGCTTGGACACAAGCATTTAAATTTTCTTGAAAATGCGCAGCAAAATCATGTGCGTTGGCTTTTGAATCATCGAACATCCTATGAACGGTATCAAAAGCAAAAGTCTTTTTACTATCATCAGTATATATTTCAAAATCGGAATAAAGTTGATGCAAGCACTCGAGAGTCTTTCCTAGTCGCTCTTCTGAAATGGGTTCTTCAGTATTTTTGATTTGCCTAAAGAGCTCAACGACCCCTATTCGCAAATCAGCATTCATATCACCTTTCGCTATTAGGGCAGGAAGCAGTATTTCAAACTGCTCAGGGGTGATCGCTTGTAGGAAGGTCGTCGTATAATTGATATAATCTTTTAGTCCATACTTGGCAGCGAAATACTGGTCTCTTAACAAATCCTGAATCTGATTTTTTGGGCCAAAGCAAGCTCTGATATCTTCGAGATCTTGTTTCTTTGTTAGATCTCTGATGATGCGATTGTTGACTAAAAGGTTAATTATCGTCTCAGCTTTAAAATCCCTGATATTGATTAAATCAGTGATAAATTTTGTAAACGCGCTCGGCTGTTTTGTCATCTCAAAGGCAACTCGAGGAAAATAATCTGAAACTAGATTCTTAAGAGCTTGAAGTTGAGGTCTTAAATGTTCGTCACAGTCGCGGCTTGATTCTAGAATGCGTTTCATCTTGTTACAGAAACTGATGATGACTCTGCCCACGATCAGGATATTGTGTTTGAGAAGGTCTGAAGCACCGTTAGCTATTAAGTTATCCTGAGTGATATCCTCCCATATGAGATCGATGGCTTTGGTAACCGCTGCAGTTTGATCTCGCAGCCTTCCCTTGAGTTCCATTTGTTGGAGCTCTTTATTTAGCGCTTTGCAGAACGATTCATAGTTCATCCTGTTCTCGGCAATGAGTTGCTGTACTTTGGTTGAATCATAAAAAGCGGCTTGGACACAAGCGTTCAAATTTTCTTGAAAATGCGCAGCAAAATCTCGTGCGTTGTCTTTTGAATCATTGAACATCCTACGAATGATATCAAAAGCAATTGCCTTTTTTCTTTCATTTGCTAATGGGTCTCTTATTGCAGGAGCAACGAAACCGAAGTCCTCAGGAATTTGTTCGGGAGCTATGTTGCGAGTTTTTTGTTGATACACCCTTGTCCAATAATAAGCTGCACTTGTTCCAAGCACTAGCCCAATTGCCCTAAAGAGTTTAACATTAGTTGAGGTCTGGTTTGCTAAACTTAAGGCGACCGATGCCACGCTTCCTAAAGTTGTTCCAACCGCTGATATAATCCTCCATCTACGGTCAGAGTTGGTAACAGGAAGTTGTTCTTGCGCAAGTAAAGGTTCTCTATCTCCAACTCTTTGCATGCCTACTCTCATTTCAATTCTCCAATTTAATTATGCGTATAGTTTACTAATCGAAGCGATTGATGAGAAGGAAAAATGTTAGACTGTTGCGTACAGTGAGAGTTTGACTGCTGCATCGTAGACTGCGTCGGGCCCGATTTGGTAGAGGCAGAAGGGCTCTGCGCATGGTTTGCCAAGGCAGGGGCGGCAGGTTTTGCGCACCGACAAGGCGATGGCATTTTGCACATGAAAGGGGCCGCAGAGGTTGGGGTCGGTGGGGCCAAAGAGGGCGACGGTGGGGGTTTTGGCAGCAAAGGCCAGGTGCATCGGACCGGTGTCGTTGGTGATGAAGAGGGTCATTTTTTTGAGTAGGGCGGTGAAGGTGGAGAGATTGAGTTCGCCAGCAATCGGGATGGCGCCGGGGATCTTGGAGGCGATGTCGAGAATGAGAAGGGCTTCGGAGCGGTCGCCGCTGATGAGGATCTGGCAGCCGAGGTGTTGGACTAGTCTGCGGCCCACTTCGACGAAGCACTCGGGCGGCCACTGCTTAAATGTGTTTTTGGCGCCTGGGTGAAGGCCGATGAGGGGAATGTGCTGCGGGATCCCATGTGTCTCGAGAAAACGGCGCGCCGCATGCTCTTCTTCTTTGCGGAGCATCATCTCGAGGCTGAAATCGGCAATGTGGGCTCCGACCTCTTTGACGATATCAAGACGGCGGGCAATTTCGTGCTGATAGCTCTTTTTGAGGGCCTTGGTCAGCAAAAAGTCGAGGTCTTTGTTGATGCCGGCTGTTCCGATCATCTGGGGAGCTTCGAGCATCGCGCAAATGGGGAGGACGAGCCGTTGCGATGTATGGAAAATAAGCACCGCATCAAATTGCCGTTTTTTCAGTGTCCGTAGATGGCGCAAAAGGGAGATGAGGGTGGAAGAGTTGAGGACGAAAAACTCGTCAATGTGCTTATTGTGCTCGAGGACTTGATAGCCGATTTCGGAGGTGAGGACGGCGATCGTGCTTTCGGGGAAGGTTTGGCGCAAGGAGCGGATCGCGGGGGTCCCCCAGAGGGTGTCGCCCAGGCCGGTCGTTGAAACGATCAGAAATTTGCTGGGGGTTGCTTCATGACGGGGGCGCGTCTCTGCAGGATTAAATGCCCAGAGGAGGGCTTTGATTAATTTGTTTTTCCAACCCATGGGCAAAAGTATAGACGAACTGGGGCATGTCGTCAAATTTCGAGTGGCTGAATTCGAGATTATTTTCTCCCTAGGATGCGATAGCAGAGCGGGGGTAATATTAGCAGATATAACCCCCGCTTTGCTATTGCATCCTAGGGGAAAAGAACTCGAATTCAGCAGACTCGGAATTTGACGACACGCCCTAATCCACAATTAAAACGATTTTCCCAAATGCTTGACTCTGAGTGAGTTTCTCATGGGATAACTCTGCCTCTTTCCAAGAGTGGGTAGACTGGATAATGGGTTTTAAGGTCCCTCGCTCAAAACGGGGGAGGGCAAAACGGCTGAATTCGGCGATCAGTTTTTCGATGTATTCGATGGGGCGGTTGCGCAAAGTGGTGCCCGACAGGGTGGCCCATTTTTTCATGAGAAGTCTTATGTCAAATTGCTCCACGGTCCCTCCGCCTAAGGTCGCAATGGAGACCATCGCCCCGCCGATCGCTAATGCTTCGAGATTCTCATGGAAATAGGGAGCGCCGATGAAATCGAGGATCAGATCTGCTCCATGGCTATCTGTCACCTCATGGACTTTCTTGGCAAATTTGCCATCGGAGGCATTGATCACGGCATCAGCTCCGAGCTCTAAACACTTCTCGAGTTTATCCTTTGAGCGGCTTGTCCCAATTGTCTTTGCATCGGAGGCTTTGGCCAATTGGATCGCAGCAGTTCCGACGCCGCTGCCGGCAGCATGGATGAGGACCCACTGCATTGGCTGCAGCTCTCCGATAGTGAAGAGAGCTCCATAGGCTGTGAGGAACACTTCCGGGATGGCTGCCGCTTTTTCGAAGGAGAGATTTTTGGGAATTGGCATGCAGCGGGCCTGATGGACCACCACCTTTTCGGCGTATCCACCCCCAGGGAGTAGGCACATCACCTTGTCGCCTATTTTGAAGGAGGATTCATGAGAGCCTACTTGCTCGACGATCCCTGCCGCTTCGAGTCCCAAGATAGGGGATGCGCCGGTAGGCGGGGGGTACTGCCCTTTACGCTGCAGCAGATCGGCATGATTGATGCCGAAGGCCTTGATCGAAACGAGGACCTCCTCCAAACCGGGTTTGGGATCGGCAACCTCTTCGAGAATGAGGCGATTTTGTTTTACTATTAAAGCACGCATTAACTTCTATATAACTTAGAGAATGCTTTTTAGGAAGGCTTCGATCTGCGATTCGAGACCGGCAACCGGCTTGCCCTCGGCAGAGAGGCCCCATTTTTGCAGGAGTTTGTCGTATTCCCCACTTTTTTTGTATGCGGCGAGCCCTTGATTAAAACGGTGAATTAACTTGGGGGCGGCATTGTGAAGAGTGATGAGTCTTAATCCATCATCGTTCAAAGGAGGGGCGATGATCTTCAGTGTCTGAGGGTAAAAATTGCGCATGTAATCTTGTGCGATAATTGCATCGACGGCCGCCGCTTCGATTTGCTCATCAGCCAGATTGGCAAGAGCGTCGGCGATTGAGTCGTAATTGCGTAGGATAACACCAGGAGCAGATTCGAGCAGCAGCGCTGCTGAAGAGCCTTTGACGATGCCCACTGCTTTGTCTTGAAGCTGTTTGGCGCTCTTGATTGTAGAATTGGCTGGTACGACTAAAACTGGCCCAGTCATCAGATAGGGATCGGAGAAGGAGTAGGCCTTGAGATTGAAATTATAGCGAGGCATTGAGGCCAAAATCGCATCGTATTTTTTTTCATTCAATCCTTGAACAAGGTTATTCCAATTCGCACTTGTGATCGCTAATTGAAGATGCTCCTTTTTGGCGATTTCGACGAGGAGTTCAACCGAAAATGCCAGGATATTTTTCTCTTGGCCAGGAACCTGAAGAGGATACCAGGAAGTGTCGATGCCGATTTCATATCCCGAACGATTTTTTTTACTGCTGCAGCTGCATACGGCAAGCGCACACAGCAGCAGTAGTAATAAGTGAGGATAATGTTTTGCCCTCATTACCTTCTGTCTCTTTCATCTACATGATGGTAGTCTTCAAAACTGTTATAAAGGTCTTGCAAACAATCGAGAGCATTTTTTAGCCGCTTTTCTGAAATGGGTTCTTCGGTATTTTTGATTTGCCTAAAGAGATCAACAACCCCTTTTCGTAAATCAGCATTGAGATCTTTCGGTATGAGGGCAGGAAGCAGTATTTCAAACTGCTCAACTGTGATTGCTTGTAGGAAGGTCGTCGTATAATTGATATGAGGTTTTATTCCATACTTTGGAGCATCGTCCTCCAGAGATAACATATTCAGGATCCCCACTTGTTTGCCAAAGCAAGCTCTGATATCTTCGTGGTCCTGCTTCTTGGTTAGCTCTCTGATGATGCGATTATCGGTTAAATGTTTAATGATTGTGTCAGCTTTAAAATCTCTGATATTGATTAAATCAGTGACAAACTTCGTAAACGCACTCGGCTGTTTAGTCATTTCACGGGCAATGTCAGGTATATAATTTGAAACTAGATTCTTAAGAGCTTGAAGTTGAGGTCTTAGATTTTCGTCACAGCCGCGGCTTGATTCTAAAATGAATTTTATCTCGTTACAGAAACTAATGATGACTTTGCCCAATGTTGGGATATTGTGTTTGAATTGATCTACGCCACCTTTTAAGTTATCCTGAGTGACATCTTCCCACATGAGACGGATTGCTGTAATAACTGCCGCTTTTTGATCTTGCAGCTTTCCCATGAGGCTCTCTGCGCGCAGTTCCTTATTTAACTTTTTGCAGAAATCTTTATACACCCCCTTGTTCTTATCAAGAAGTTTTGTCACCTTCTCTGGGTCATAAAATGCCGCTTGGATGCATGCGTTCAAATTTTCCTGAAAATTTTTAGCAAATTCCTTTGCTTGCCCTTTATAAGGGGAAAACATCTCTTCGATAATCTCGAGTTTAGAGGGTTCGATGGCGCAAAAACTGAAAAGTTCAAAGATTGCGTTATAAATTTTAGTCAATACTGCTTTCACCCATGCCCCTATTCCCCCCCCTCTCTTAGGAGTAGAAGATGCGACTAGCGTATCGCGGGGCTGCTCAGTTGAAAAGCTGACAGGAAGGATATCTGCTACTAGCGGTGCTTCGGTTGGGCGGTTAGATCTTTCGATTTGCATGTTGTGCTCCTGGTTATGTTAAAGAAAAAATAAGATATAGCCATAGGGATTTTTTCACAAGATTAAAATTTGAATTTTTTTTATGCGAGCAGGGCTCTAAGGACGAAATAACAAAGAATGCTCATTATGGCACTCGCCGGAATGGTGATGATCCATGACATGGCGATTTCGCGTATGGTGCGCAAGTTAATCGCCCGGATTCCCCCAGCTAATCCGACGCCGAGGACGGCGCCAACTAAACAGTGGGTCGTCGAAATGGGGAGGCCCATTTTTGAGGCGATGAGGATGGTAATCGCGGCGCCGAACTCGGCAGAGAAGCCGCGGGTTGGAGTAAGCTCTGTAATTTTGCGGCCGATCGTTTCGATGACTCGCCAGCCCCAAGTTGCAAGGCCGATCACGATCCCCAAGCCTCCGAAGGCGAGCAGCCAGGAAGGGACGGGGGCTGCAGAGGCGAGGACGCCGTGCTTGATGGTCTCAATGACCGAGGCGACAGGCGCAATCGCATTGGCAACATCGTTGGCTCCGTGGGCAAATGCGACAAAGCAGGCGCTGATGATCTGCATGAAACCAAATGCCTTTTCGACGAAGCTATACTCTGAGGTGCGGGTGTCGAAACCGGTCTCTTGTCTTAAGTCCCCTTTCAGTGAGTGCATCTGTTCGAGCAGATTGGTCACTTTATCATGGGTGGGGTCGATTGAGGTCGACCGGACTCTGCGCATGTGCTTGATCGCTTTGTCTAAGCTGATGAGGGTTTGGGGCAGAATCAATGAGGAGGTCGTTTGCGGAGCTTCAGGTGCTGGAAGTCGTCTGACGATGAGCAATCCAGCGCCGGAGGCGATCAGGCCGACGACAACGCTAATGAGGGCTGCCTGGAAAAAGTTTAATTGTAGATCGATCCGGCCCAGTCCATTGAAAAGAAGGCTTAAGGTAAAGGTGAAGAAGACGAAGAAGAGGTAGATGGGGATATGCCGTTTTGTTGCCTGAGCGGGATTGAGAGTGAAGAGGATCTGCCGTTCGAGGATCCTAAAGATGGCGTAGGAGATCACGCCGCTGAGTAGGGGAGAAATGACCCAGCTAAGGGCGATTTCGCCGATTTTGCCCCATTCTATTCCAGTAAAGCCGAGTGTCAAAATGCCAAAGCCTAAAATCGCTCCGATAATGGCGTGGGTGGTCGAAACGGGGAGCCCAAAATAGGAGGCAAATTGGAGCCAAAGGCCGGTTCCGAGCAGGGCGCCGCACATGCCGAAAATCAAGGTGTTTGGAGTCGAGGCGAATTGGGTGATATCGATGAGCTGTCCCTGCATCGTTTCCGAGACAGTTCCTCCGACGAAAAAGGCGCCGCAAAATTCGAGGATGGCGGCGATGATCACTGCCCGTCGCAGGGTCAATGCCCCAGAGCCGACCGAGGTCCCCATCGCATTGGAGACATCGTTGGCTCCGATATTCCAGGCCATATAGAACCCTACTAGCAGGACAACGATTGTTAAAAGGGTTTCAACTTCCATTGGCGATTATTTGAGTTCTAAAACCATCCGAATTCTGTTGGCCAGTTTTTCGGAGCGTTGAGCTATAGCTCCGATATCTTCTACCAGGCGGAGCCAGTGATGAAAAGCGGGGGCTGAGAGCTGTTCCCCCTCATTAAACAGTTTTTTTAGGAGCTGTTGCTTCTGCTTCTGAGCTTGATGCTCTTTAAAGGCAGTTTCCTCCACCATGATTTTCACTTTTTCCGCTTCGATTCCCCCAAAGGCAGCCTCGAGCAGTTCGTCTATCTCTTCGATGATCCGCTTAGCATCCCAAAACACTTCGGCCGATTTGACGAAAAATGCGGTTAATCTCTCTTGATAGTGCTCGTAATCAGCAAGAGGGCGGAGCGCCAAGGTGATTCCTACCGCTTCGGCCATGTCGGCGATCGAATCTTGGATTGCCAAAATTTCTAAGAAATGGCCCCGATCGATCGGCATGAAGAGGCTCTTAGGAAGGTGGTTGCGGATGTCGTTTTTGGTCAGATCGGCTTCATGTTCGAGCTGCGAGAGCTCCTGAGCTAGCCGTTCGATCTTATCGGTCTCTTTGTTGACGAGAGATTCGAAAATCTTGGTCAGTTTCTCCATGCAGCTGGCCACCCTGTTCATGTGCGTTTGCAGCGGGGCAAAGGGCGATTTTCCAAACAGGCGAGCGATGGTCAACATATGTCAGTATGGTATGGGATTTGGCGATTTTTTGAATACGTCGAAAATTAATCACTTGATCAAAAATCGACATCAAATATACGATATTGAACGTTCAATCGATTCGAGCATCAAAAACAGACAAAAATACAAAACCAAAACGCCTTAAGAGGATAGAGGAATGCAAATAGAAAAATGTACTGGATTCAACCCTCAACTGGGTCCGTCATTGCTTCAGCCTAATTCTATTTCTGATTGCAGGGTTCTTGAGCGGCTTCGTAAGCGGACGCAGTTTCAGAAATCAGATTACAAAGTATATATCGAACGGCTTCACAAGCGGATTCAGTTATTAGAAAGCTCCGAGCTTGTGGAGAAAATTCTCAGTGGACTTAAGTTGAAAACTATCCCTGTAGTACTGGGTTCGCTCTTCTCCGACCTTTTGCAAGAACCGCTTCCTATCAAAATAGAGAGCTCTATCTGGAAAATAAGGGCAGCTTTAATAAACTACGCTATAGGGCCTCATGCAGGGGATAATAAAGAAATCCGATCGAGATTTAGAGAAGAGATTGATCAGATGATCTTGGATCTTAGAGAGCTTCGGAAGCAGAATCTTTTTAAAGCTTTGTGGAAGCGTGAAAATATGAGCTTTGTGGGTGAAGCTCTTAATCTAAGTGATGCTGATCGTGGAGTTTTTTTCACTGGAATAATTGAACGCTGCGATGGTGATGAAAATAAAAAGACATTCGTAATGAAGGATAGGTCTAAGTGTGTAATTTCATTTCAAGATAGCGAAATTAATTTTTTTTCAAAAGTTTTACGTGCCAGTTTTTTCAGATGTTTAATAACCGGCGTTATTAAAGATCAAGATCGTTTCTTTATAGAATCTGATGGTAAAATAGTTATTAATGGAGAATATCAATTATTAGTCCCGGGTCAAGAGAAGGCTGATTGTTATAGTTTGGAAATTCGCAATATTAATCTCGGGAATGTGTATGTCTTGAAATTCACAAATTTTGAGAGTGATTTTGCGGATGTCAAAATTAAGATTGGGGCTTTTGAATTTGGGCTAGAGGATTTTGAAAGAGAGTTTATTGTAAAAAAGGAGGAGGAACAACCAATTAAAGGCATAAACTTTTCCAATGTTTGCAAATACGTTTCTTTTCAAATTGCAGGTTCTTCTAATCGGCAAAATGTGGGTGTAGAAGTCGATCAGAGCATTGTGGAAAGGAATGTTCTAGCGCAGAAGATGGAGCTTATCAATAGGGCCATTGAATTAGAGGCTACAACTAAAGATAGGGATATCGTCTTAGTAATCGGCGAATCAAATTCTGATAAGGCCAAAGTGATTAATAGCTTGGCCGCATCAACGTCAAACTTAATTGATTGTCCAAATGTTTATCATCCTTCCAGCGAAGAGAGCGTATTAATTGAAAATCTGATGATAGATCGAGCTATTTCAAAAGCCAAATCGATTAAAGCTGTATTAATTGCTGTCTCAGCCGATGATTTTTTCATAGATCAAGGTGCAAGAGTGCTTACTTTAATTGAGCACGTTCGAGATAGATTTCCACAAGCATTTGACCCTTCCTATTACGAAAGAAATTCTCGATTTTTTCTCTGTATCACCAAAGGAGTTCTAAGATCATTCAATACAGTTGAAGAGCTTTCAAAGCTAATAGAG
Organism: uncultured Verrucomicrobiae bacterium; assembly: GCA_963806855.1. Taxonomy (GTDB): domain Bacteria; phylum Chlamydiota; class Chlamydiia; order Chlamydiales; family Rhabdochlamydiaceae; genus Sacchariniichlamydia. The sequence continues at coordinate 436,373 of CAWDYW010000001.1, forward strand.
GTCTATGAGAATGCAGCGGATGTTGAAAGAGCGCAGGAATTAGAATTAGGGGACATTTTTAGTTATCGATTATTACAATCTAGGTGGAAAATTTGGAATAGTCTCAAAAGCATGTGCAATGGAAGGGCGATTTTATGCAATGGAAGCGAAGAGGGGATTAATTTTAATCATTCGGATGAAGCGCTGGAGCCAAAAACCTATCATAAAAAGGTTTGGGAAAAAGACTTGATTCGACAGAGGTTTCTCGCTTTCGTAAGGTCTGCTGCTCAGATATGGGATTCTCAGTTTTTTGGCCCCTATCTAAGTGTTCTGTCGAAAATTGAGAAGTGGGAGCAATCGATCCTCGAGCTAGAGGATCTGATAAAGAAACTGCGGGACTCGGAATGGGATTTAGGTGAAGTTTTACATCTGCTAAATGGATTTCAAAATAATCTCCATTGTCATTTAGATAATTTGCGAACTAATTTGCATGTGATTGATAAAGATATAAAGATGCGTAAAGCGACTAAAGCTAAATTACTAGAAGAAATCGCAGGGCTTGGAGCGGGCAATATAGATAAAGTGATTTATGAAAAAAAATATACAGCTGAGATGGAAGTGACGATTTGTGATTTCGATCAGCGAGAGCGATTGAGAGAGTTGGGTGAGGGAAAGAATATTGTCGGAAAAAACCTTCGGACAATTCTACTGGGAACTTTCGATGGTTGTACACGACCTCTATTCATAATAGAAAAAGAATTTCAATTGGCCCCGAGTGATCCTAACGCTATTTTTAGCTTTGAACAAAAGAGAGTTGGAGGTGGTTACTCCAGTAAATTAGAAGGGGAGGGATATGAATTAAGAAAAATAAAAGTATTTCCTGGAGGCAAAAAAATTGCTTACGAGTTTTTGATGAAATATATAAAAGGTGGGCCGATTCCTTCGGTTAAAATTACTCATAGTATTCCCAATCAGGTAATCAGAGATCAGAAAAATGCAGAAATTGCCCATCTAGAAGAAGTAATAGGCAATTTGGAAAAAAAGAGAGTTTTGCTCCTAAAAGATATGGAATGCGAAAAAGAAAGAGAATATCTAAATAGCGCCATTCTTGAAAACAGAAACATGCTTGAAAATGAGCGAACTACGAGATTAAAACTGGAAGAAAAATTGTCATCAACCCGGAAATCTTATCAAGATGAGATCAGAATCAAAGGCGAACTTGCCACTTTTATCAAAGATTTTATCAAAGAACGAAAGAGGGAGCTCGAAATCTTTTACGACTTCGCTGCTCTAAATATTGTGAAGCAACCCGAAGATCCAAACGATCCGCTAAGACGGTTTGTCAAAATGTGCGATCGTTTGAAATCAACAAATTTTAACAATTAAATAAGGAGTTTTTTATGCACCCAGTCACAACAGCCAGAATGGCTAGCAAACAATCGGCGCAACCTTCACAAGTGAAGCCAGGGACCACCCTTTATACCTATCCCCTTAAAGATAGAAAAATAGAAGTGAAGACAAATGACGCTAATGAACTAATAGCTAGGGTCGACGGTTCAAAGGAAAAAAAGACCCTTCTATTGGGAAATCTTCCAGATGAAATAAAAAAAACTCGAGATGAATCAAAATTAAAAAGATTTTTCGAGCGTGTTCATTTAGTTCTAGAAGGTGATGAGGTTAAAGGTGAGGAGGTTAAGGTTAATGTTTATGACTCACGTTCTGATAGAGGAGATGTAAGGAATATGATTCCATTTCACCCAAGCCTTACTTTGGGTGGTATCGTCAGAAGAAGGACTATTGAAGAGATGCAAGCCCAAGCAAGAAATCCAAAGAGGAATCCGCGAGCATTGCGGGCAGAGCTTAAAGCAAGTCAGGATAACCTGAGAGAGAAAAATAGCGAGGTGAAGGTTCAAAGTGACAGAGTAGATCAGTTAGTGAAAGCTAAAGCTTCAGAAGACGAGATAATCAATGAAGATCAAATAGCTTTGTCTCTACAAGCAGAGGCGAGGCTTGAGTGTTTAAATCAACAGAGGATACTTAGTGAATTATATAAATCTCATACCGACATTTCCTCAGAATTGCCCTCTGTGTTTCAGCATGGCTTAAATACCGTAATCGATTTGAGCTTGGACGAGTCAATAAAATCTCAGCCTCGGGGGAGTAAAGAAGCGTATTTTGTTTGTGATTTTATCGATTTGCGAACAACCGACAAAGAAGTGGTGAGTTCAATTAAAGGGTCGAAGGCAATAGGTAATATTTCTGCAAGCGGCTCACTTTACTCTTGCAATATTGGGGGAGCTGCTCGTCTAGATAGTTCTATCGGAGATCGTATTGTCGAAATGAAAGAAACCGGTGGAGTTGAAGCTGTTTTGATCATCAATGCCTTTGTTTCTACTGGGTACGTTAAATGTATTCCAACTCCAAGTTATAAAGAAGACGAATTAAAAATGATTTATCAAATGATGAAAACGGGAAGTGAAAAGGAGCATGATGATTATGGAATTACGACATTAGACAAAAATGGAGAAAAGGCGATTTATTTAATAACTGAAGAGGTGATGGGAGGTGCTTTTAGCGCATTGGTTACATTTTCAAATTCTAAGATTGCGGCGCATAATACGGCGAAACATCTAGAAAATCGGAATATTTCTGCAGGGGTTAATGGGGGAGTAAGTATTGGACCAGTGAAAGCCGATTTCGACATTTCTGGTCAACATGGCAAAGAAGCCAGATCCGATGAGGATAAGTTTAGACACTCTCTATCCACAAAAGTGAATATTGAAATTCTATCAAAGGGAGCGATTCCAACATTTTCAATTGAAGCGCTTCAGCAAAAGATCAATTATTTGGATGAAGGTCAGGGTATTTTATCTGCTAATAGCGTTTTTAATGCTTTTCAGGAATTTGTAAAAGAGTTGCGAACGAATCCTTTGGCTGGAGCGCCTCTAGGTTTTAACTATACTGTGTTGACGCAAAGTGCTATCGAGCAAAAATTGAAGGATTTAAATGTGGACACAAAAAAAATAGGCGCTTCCTCTGAGGCTGAACATGAAGGGAAGGCAGGTCATGCAGCAGCTCCAGCTGGTTTGCAACCTCTTAAAAACGAGTCTGTTGTAGATGATCTATTCCAGGATTCTGGGCAGAATATGCCGTCACAATCATCTGAATCACTCGTCCGAAGTGTAGGAAATCCTACTGTAGAAGGACCCGCTGACTCGCAACCTGGACAAGCACAAGCTCCTGGGCTTTGGGATGTGGCCAGAAGCAAAGTAAAGGGCCTCATGGGCCAGCCAGCTTCTCCAAATTCTAGGCAAACAGGAGTTGTTCCTAAAGAAAAAGAGGAAGACCAATAAACAAACGTCCTTAAAAAGTTTTGGTAAAACTGCGGATGCATACTGTGCCCACACCCTAGTAAAAAAAGGTATTTTGAGGTATCGTTTTTCCCGAGCATATTTAAAATATGCTTGGGAGTAAAATTTATGTTAAGCCCTATTGATAAAAAAGATTTCCTTGGAATGTCGCCTCGCCAAGTGACTCAGGAATCAGAAAGCTCTGAAGATCGGTTTGAAGATATCTATCGGTTGCTCGCTGATGCGTTAAAGTACATTAGAGAAAAGTCGAAAACCGATTCTTCAAGTTGTTTCGGTATAGGTGCTCTGCAAAGCGAATATGAGAAAATCGCATGCGAAATTCGTATTTTAGGCAACGCCAATCATACCCAGTTAGAACAGTTGTCTCTAAGAATCGACAAGCTGAGCAAGAGAACGTTAGTATTGCCGGAATGCAATAGCCCACTTTCAAAGATATACTCCGATCTGAGAAGTCTCTATTGCAATCAGTTAGCTATAATTGGAGCCAATTCACAAATGACAAGCGTGCAAAAGGATTCCTTTTCATCTTTTGCCGAGGAAGCTGCAAAAAATGGCAAGGCGAATTTTCTTGGGTTATTGAGAGATCCAAAAGATAAAGATCTGTGTAAACGTTTCGGAGGACTTCGCGATAAGCTTTATCCTATTCTAAATGATCGATTGAGAGAGGTTTTTTGTAAAAAATTAATGGAGATCAAGGCATTAAATAATCAAGATTCGCGCTGTTTTATTTGCTACAATATAGATGAGCCGGACGTGATCTCTTGGATCCAAAATGTCTTAGGCCCAGATATGTGGAGGATTGGGGTCGAGCCGGTTTGGTCGAGATCCCGCTGTGCTGCAGGAGCCCCCTTGGGTGAATTCATGCTTCGAGCGGGTACAGAGGATTTTGCTACTGTAATTTGCACGCCGGCATTATTTGATAAATGTGGATGGGAAAGTGGTGTTGCAATAGAAATTAAGGACATGAAAGACAACCGATTACAGAATAAAATCGGGACCACTATCCCAATTCTCTTTAAAAAAAGAAGTGGAGGAGATCCCCAGGATGTCAATCCATTTCGGGATATGGGAGCTAAGGGGCCCTTTGCAGTAGTAGCCACTCTTGAAAATTATACAGGTATCCTAAATTTTCTTGTGACACTGAAACTACCTAATAAAGAAGACTGTCGTGAAATTGGTGAAAAATACATTGCCGAAGTGAAATCAGAGGGAGTCGAAATTCTTGAGGAGCTTTTAAGGTTGCAAGAGCAATGTCCAGAACATAGCTTTTTTCATCCCGATGGATCTAGGACAAATTCGGTTCCAACTGTAGAAACAGAACAAAGACAACTTGAAACTATAGTGCGTCTGATAGGGCTTCATCAAAGACTAAACCGTTCTCGAGGGTTTAGTGGGCTGCAAAAGATAGAAGATGAGCAACAGAATTGGAAATGTGTTGTTGGGAATATCCGTTTAAATAAAAATGACTTAATAGCAGTTAAGACGGCATTCGAAAAAATACATGAGATAAATAAGTCACATGAACTGATAGATAAACGTCCAGGGCGTGATCATACCCGACGGGAGATCTTCGCTATGCAAATAGAGTCCCAAATCTATTATGAATTAGGGGAATATCAAGATGCAATTTCTGTGTATTACAAGATGCTCGCTTTAGATCCCAATATTTATCTCGCTCACCGTAATTTAGGTCGCATCTATACTATTTTAGGGGAGGTTCAAAAAGCGGAAGATCGGTTTTTATGGGCAATGTGTATTCCGGGAGCTGGTGAAGACGCAATCGTAGAGTATGGGATGTTATTGTTACGTCTTGGACGCTACAAAGAGGCAATTGATCAGTTGTCGAAGGTTAAGCGAGGTGATGTCGAATTGATCTATCGATTTGCAGATTCAAACTCATTATATGAAGAATTGAACGGTGAGCTTGAAGATCAAAAATTGATCAGAATTAGAGCTGATCACTTAGCCTGCTTTCTATTAGCAAAAGCCCATCTTAAAACTGGGGACATGCAGAGGACCCGAGAATCATGTGATATTTTCAGATCTCTTCTTCAAATTCATCGTTCACCCCTTGGTAATAAACTACTCGGTCATTTGTATGCAGAATTAGAGGAGTGGTCAAAAGCGCAAGAGGCTTTTGGTTTTTAAAAACTAGGAAGTTTTAAGATATGCCAGCAGTTTTTTTATCTACAGTAAAGGATGAGGTTGTTGAAGAGCGAAAAACAATTGGATGGAAATGGGCTGCTCTGTTTGTAGTCTTAGCGATCCCGTTGATCTTGCTCTTTTGGAAATCGAGTCCTCCCACAATTGTTGACCTTCCTACGAAGCATGCCGATTTCATTGGAAGGGCAAAGGAGCTGGCGATTTTAAAACAGAGGCTTCTGGCCAGGCAAAAGGCAAGAGGAATCAATTTCGCGGCGATTTGCGGAGAGGGGGGGATCGGCAAATCTGAGCTGGCCATCTCTTTTGCAAATGAGCACTTGGCCGATTTTGCCTTCATCGGATGGGTAGATGGCAGCAGTGAGGAGGCTCTTGTCCATTCTTATGCCAAGCTGGGTGATAGTTTAGAGATCCTAGAAGAGCATCCCGATCGGAGGCGCGAAAAGGTGCATGCAAAACTCGAGAAGGAGAAGGGGTGGCTGCTCATCTTTGACGATGTGCCACAGGTGCCGGCAGACATCCCTAAGTCTGGAGGGGCGATTTTGATTACCTGCAGGGACAAAGGGATTTGTCCTCCAGAGGCATGTATAGAACTGGAGAAAAATCAGGAAGATGCCCTGGTATTGCTTTCGAAACTCACTGGCCAGAAAAGGTCGGAGGATCTCCAGCATTTAGCAGAGCAACTCGATTTCTTGCCATTGATGATCGATTTGGCGGGGCACTATATTGCCGAAACCCCTGGAATCGACTTTTCTCATTATTCTGAGCTTTTGAAAGAAAAATCAGCTAATAACCCAATCAAATGGGTAGAATTGCGCAAGAGGTACCCCAAAAGTCTGGCAGCCACCTACCTAACGACTCTTAAGTTACTCGAAAGCAAGCACCCTTTAAGTCTTGAATTTCTCAAGGAGGCTTCTTTTCTTCACCACCAAAATATCCCTGAAGAGCTCTTGGCTTGTTGGCTTGAGGAGAAAAAGATCTATAGCTTGGCGGAAATCCCCATCATTAAGGGGGATATCCTCAGGGAACTACAGAATCACTCCCTGATTCGGTATGATGCAAAGCGGGGCGATTTTTCGATTCATCAACTTCTCCATCAGACTTTGGAACAAGTCAGAGATGGACACAGATGGCTGAGTATTTTAACCCAATTAGAAGCTGTAGCCCATTACAACCCCACCCAGAAAGACACGATCCGCCCCTTTCAAAGGGTTTTACCTCATTGTCTGAGTGTTATAGAGCAGTCCCCTTCAATTCCTCTGGCAATGACGGTCGCCCGCTATTTTGTCGATACGGAACACGATCTCAAAAAAGGGCAGATCTATCTTGACAAGGCTGCAACCTGGGCTCAAGGATGGAGCCATCCGATACAGGGACGTATCGCCTTTTTACAGGGGATGTTGGAATTTCGAAAAGAGCAGTATGGTCCAGCTCTTAACTGTTTTGATCGGGCTCATATGATTTTTGAGGAGCAGGATGACAATCAACTCTATCAGGGGATCGAACAGAATCCACAAAAATGTACTAAAGAATATCAGAGAGCGATCTGCATGGAGTATCAGGGGCAGGCTTTGCGACTTTTAGGTCGTATTGAGGAAGCAGAAACGCTTTTAGAAGAGTCGCTACAAGCATTTCAAGCTATCTCCAAGGAACATTTCGATATCGCCCGCATTTTACGTGAGCAGGCCTTGATATTGTGGGAAAGAGGGGCGCAAGCAGAGGCGATTACGAAATTGGAAGAGGCGATTGCGATGCAACAGCGGGTTTATGGAGACAGCTATTTATCGCAGCCGGCTGTCGCAGCTACCCATCGGATACTGGGCAATTTTTTCTTCGAGAGGGGAGAATATCAAAAGGCAGATCAAGCCTATCAATTTGCAATCGAGATCAATCAGGCCATTTATCACTCTGATGTGCATCCCTTTCAGCTTGAACTTTTGGAGTTGAGAGAAAAGGCTCAAAAGGCTCTCAATAAATGATCTTGTTTAACCTGTTCAATAGCAAATAGATTATTTCCCTTCTTCGCAAGAGCGAGGGCTTGTTCAAAGTGGGTATTGGATTTGTTGAGGAGCGAGATATTGGACAAGGTGTAAATGTGGTATTCTTTGCTTAAAGCTGTCAGAGGGATAGCCTTTCTTAGGTATTCTTGAGCCCTGTCTGATAGATTGAGAAAATGGGATATTGTGCATAAGGTGTTATAGAGTTGGATTGTAACAAAGGGCTCTATAGGCAGCTCAAGCAGCGGCTCAATTTGATTCAGAAGCGAAATGATTTTGGCTTTGGATCGATCCGGTTTCCTCAGTTCTAATTGTAATAAATTGCGCAATGTCTCCAGGAGTAGTTGACGATTGTCAATTTTTTCTGAAATTTCAAGTGCATAGAGTAGATGTTTCTGTGCTGCTTTTAGCTCTTTAGCTTTCCACAGCATCTCTCCCAAGTTGTTCCAACCCACCCAGGCGCTGAGAAGATCTCCCCTTTTCTGCAATATTCGAGTGGCTGATTCGACAGTTAAGCAACTATTTTTGAAATTTATTCCCCGAATTCCATCTATAGTCCCCAGCATGCAGCGGGCTTTGCAGATTGTTAATGTCTCTTTGGACTGACTCTGGATAAAGGAGAAATCGGTATAGGCCTCTTTCCAATTCCCCAGAAAATAGTGGGCAGTGCCACGGTGAAACCTATCTGTAGGGGTGTAGATCTGGTCTTCTTCGATGCATTCTGAGTAAGCTCCTGTCCGCCAAAGAAAATGGAGGTATGCTGAGGTGTGCGGTTTAAGAAGGGGTTTGGCTAAATCAACCTGCAGATTCTCAATGAAAATTTCAGCTAAAACCTCTGCGCTTGGTGGCAATATGTCAAAATAGAAGGATGCACATTTCTCTAAGACTGGCAACGTTGTGGGGTCTTTGGCTAAGGTTTGGTAGGCAGCGATTAGGAGCCGATCGAACTTTTGGCTATACCCAAAACATTGTTGTGTCATCACAAAGTGGAGCGCAGATTCAACGTGGCCGGGCTGATTTTCCAATTGCTTCGCCCAGTAAATTTTCGCAAGATCACCTTCAATCGGTACAGCTTCTTCTTCTGCAAGTTCGATGAGCGACGGGTGAGGATGCCAGCTCCCTTTTTCATAGAAGATGAGACCTAGTTTTTCTAAGGTTTCAGTTTCGACGCCAAAGACTTCGCAAAATAGCTCTTTATCAATGAAAATTCCACAGGAATAGACTGAACTAATTGCCTTTTTGAGTTCGGATGTTTCGGTTACGGGGAAAATGTCAATCTTGTCGGTTCCAATATTGTACATTTCAGGCTGATGGAGATCGTGAAAGGCTAGCTCTTTTTGGATGAGGCTGAGGAGACGAGTGGGAGAGCGGTCGAGTTCACGGATCACCCCCAGAGCTTTGATCAAAGCTGTGGTAAAAAAGCCATATTGGACGCTCTCGAAAGAGGGGTAAATTCCTGAGGAAAGAAGGCAGAAAAGGGTTCTACTCGAGTCGAGTAATTTTGGATTGAGGATCGTGTTGAGCCTCAAATGGCAGGCGTCAATGAATAGATAGAGAGCTGTCGTATTCAATTGATATAAGCGCTGGAGAAGAGTTTCCAGATTGACTTCGCCATCTGAAAAAATGAGAGAGGACTGGTCCTCGATTCGATCTCCATGACCGCAAAAATAGAATAAAAATGGTCCTGACAGTTTTCCCAGTTGGTTAAGGCTTCTCTCAAATTGTTCTCGAGTTGGGTCAAGGAGCAAAACGATATTCTTCTCAGGCACACCCCACTGGATAAGCGAGCGAGCCAAATGCTTTGCATCGGCTTTAGCAGCGGGCAAAGGGGCGAATTGTGGAAATTGAGTGTTAGACACGCCGAGGATCAGAGCAAAAGTAGGCGCGCTAGCGTGAGAGTCCAAAAGCTTGCAATCCTTCAAAGAATGAATCTAGAAACATTTTCTGCTGATCTTTTGGAAATTTAAGAGCCAGTTCATAGATTTTAGAGACGAATTTGCCCTTGCTTTTGGGATCCAGGGGTAGCTGTTTTTCCTCAACGAGGATGACAATCTCATTTAGTAGATCGATATGCTTTTCATTAGAGGGTGCCTGTTCAAAGAATGTCTCTACCGGTGTGTCGAGAGCTTTAGAAACTTTCAGCAGGTAATCGATCGTCAGGCTTCGTTTGCCTCGTTCAATCCTTCCTACTTTTTGATGATCTTCGCCAATTTTCTCTGCTAAGTTATTTACCGTAAGACCGCGTGCTTGTCGAATATCCCGAATTTTAGTGTAGATGTTTTTCTCTTCCATAGATCTTTAGGTGAATAGTGCTTCTTTCTCGTTCTCTTCCATTTCGCGATAGGTCCCTTCAGCGATATTGCCAAGCGAAAGGCCGCCGATGCGAATGCGGGAGAGGGTGACAATGTCGAGTCCTGCTTTTTGCACAAAGACCCGTACCTCACGCTTGCGTCCCTCTTTGACGATCACCTTGATAGTGCCGCGCCGCACTTTTTTGACTGAGATGGGGCGGACGAAGACTCCGTCGACAAAGGCCCCTTTAGAAATCGCAACTAAATGATCGTGAGAGATTTCTTGTACGGTTTTGACCAAGTACTCTTTTTCGATATTGGCATTGGGGTGAATCACACGCTGGGCAAAGTGGCCATCATTGGTGACGATAAGTAAGCCGGTGGTATCCCGATCGAGCCGGCCGACGGTGAAGAGCCGCTTGTCTCGAGGAAAGAGGTCGATCACTATTTTTTTGCGCTCCATCGGTTTATTGCTGCAGATGAAGCCGTAAGGTTTGTGGAGGATGTAATAAATCTTATTTTGCTCTTCGTGAATGCGCTGATCTTCTACCCGGACGTCATCTTGTACAAGATCAACATGGGTTTCAGGTTTGAGGATGATCGCCCCATTGACTGTCACTTTGCCATCGAATATCAGCTCTTCACAGGCGCGGCGGGAGGCAACTCCGGCGGCAGCTAAGACTTTGCTTAAACGCTTTTTTTCCATGCGAGAAGAATACAGGATTCTCGAGTAAAATTCAAGTGCTGTAAGTTATTATTTTGATAGACAAAAATTATTTTTTTAACTATAATATTGGGAAAATTAAATAATCTTAGGAAAATAATGTCTAATATTTACTTAACTCCTATTAGTTACGCTGCTGGCGCAATTACTGCCGCATACGGTGCCTATTCGTATTGTACTGCTAAAGGGAAGCATAAGAAACAACAAATGGATACGGCTAAGAGGGTCATCGCTGTTGGCTTAGGCCTTTTGGCGGTGGGAGCGGCTCTTCAGTACTTTGGGAAAATTCAGGGGGTCAAGATTGACACTCCTACCCCTCAAATTGAGCCTAAAATCCTAGAGCCTATTCCTGAAGAGTATCTTAAGCCTTATGTCGAGTCATTGAAGGGGAGAGCCCTTCCTAAAACTGGCGCGCCCATCACCCAATTTCCTCCCCATCTATCCAAATTTCCACATCCAGGATTGCTAACCACGAAAGAGGGTGGAATCTGTGTGCTCGAAGATATGGATGAGCTGCCCCCATTGGACGAGTGTCAGGAAACCTTTACGCTGCTTATCAAACAAATCAAAAGGAATATGCCAGATGTCTACGCCGACGGAACGAGCCATTCAAGTCGTTGGGGTAAAGGATATGGGCTTGTGATCGATAATGTTGGATATAAGAGATTTAACTTTGGAATGGATAAAACAATAGTAGACAACTATGGAAAAGGGCTTAAAACGGCTGAGCGTCTCTTTCTTCAAGATCCAGATTTTGCAAACGCTTCAGAAAGTTCGATTGTTGATTCTATTAAAGAGCTTCATCGGACTTTTGCCGAGAATGTGAAGCACAAAGAACCAGGTCTCAAGATCAATCCTGGTGTCTTCCGAACAAAAGAGCTATTAGTTGGTGATGACAAGATGGAATTGAGCCTAGATGGAATGAGACAAGCTTTAAAAGAGAACAATGGGGAGGCGGCTGATTTTGCTAATTTGGAATCGTGGTTTGCAAAAATTGAAAGATATGGAGAAGCGGTAAAGTCCTATTCTACTCCTGAAGAAATTGCAACAGTGAAGAAAGTTGTCCATCTGCCCATCGATTCTAAAGAAGTTCCCTCTGCAATGCTAGGGTTAGCTAAGAAATTAAAGGAGATCTATTCTTTAGTCAAAAATCAGATCGTTCATCCTATTGCTCCAGCAGCGTGGGTCCATCAAGAATGCGGGGATATTCATGCCTTTAGTGATATCAACGGAAGAGTGTGCCGTACACTCGCAAATGTTGTCTTTCAATGGGGCGGGGTCAAAGGGATCGTATTTCCCAAAGACGCACTTTATACTGCAGCAATCAAGGCAGATCAAAAATCTGCGGGCTCTTTGGTAGGCTATTTTGTTGATGTGATCAATTGGAATGCCGAGCAGCAGAAAGCGCTTAATTCATAAGAGGATATTATGACACAGCTTAGTTCAATAACTTTCGCTGCAGGGGCGATTGCTACCGCATACGGCGCCTATTCTTATTGCAGCGCTAAAGGGAAGGGCAAGACACAACAAAGGGAAACGGCTAAGAGGGTCATCGCTGTTGGCTTAGGGTTATTGGCAGCCGGAGCAGCTATTCAATACTTTGGGAAAGCGGATACTCCAGACTATCTTAAGCCCTATGTCGAATCATTGAAGGGGAGATCTCTTCCCAAAACTGGCGCGCCCATTACTGAATTTCCTCCCTACCTATCTAAATTTCCACATCCGGGATTCCTCGCCACGAAAGAGGGTGGAATCTGTGTTTTTGAGGATATTGATGAGCTGCCCCCATTGGACGAGTGCCAGGAAAGCTTTACGACACTGATCGCAGATATCAAAAGGGATATGCCAGATGTCTATGCCGAAGGAACGCGCCATTCAATTCGTTGGGGTAAAGGATATGGGATTCTGACGCATGACTCTGGTTATAATAGATTTAACTTTGGAATGGATAAAACGATCGTAGACAACTATGGAAAAGGGCTTAAAACGGCTGAGCATCTCTTTCTTCAAGATCCTGATTTTGCAAACGCTTCAGAAAGTTCGATTGTTGATTCTGTTAAAGAGCTTCATCGAACCTTTGCCCAGAATGTGAAGCACGAAATGCCATATGTCAAGATCAATCCTGGGATTTTCCGGACAGAAGAGGTCTTTATCGGTAATGGCAAGATGGAATTTAACCAAGAAGCAATGACACAAGCTTTGAAAGAGAACAATGGATCAGAAGCCGATTTTGCTAATTTGAAATCGTGGATTGCAAAAGTCCGGAAATATGGAATTGAAGCGGCAAAGCCTTATAATACTCCTGAAGAAATTGCAACAGTTAAGAAAATTGCCTATATGCCCATCGACTTTGAACAAATTCCTTCTGCGATGCTAAGGTTAGCTAAAAAATTAAAGGAGATCTATTCTTTAGTCACAAATCAGATCGTTCATCCTATTGCTCCAGCAGCGTGGGTCCATCAAGAATGCGGGGAGATTCATCCCTTTAAGGATATCAATGGAAGGGTGTGCCGTACACTCGCAAATGATGTCTTGCAATGGGGCGGAATCAAGGGGATCGTATTTCCGAAAGATGCTCTTTATACTGCTGCGATCAAGGCAGATCAAAAATCTATTGGGTCTTTTGCAAAGTATTTGGTCGATGTGATCAATTGGAATACCGACCAGAAAGCATTTAATTCATAAGGAGACATTATGACACAGCTTAGTTCAATTACTTTCGCTGCCGGGGCGATTACTAGCGCATATGGCGCCTATTCTTATTGTACTGCCAAGGGAAAGCAAAAAAATAAGCAAAAAGAAAGTGCCAAGCGAGTGATGGCAGTTGGTTTGGGCCTTTTGGCAGTGGGAGCGGCTCTTCACTACTTTGGGAATACTCAAGTGAAGCTAGAGAAGTCAAAAAGCACTCATATTGACACTGAAATTCTAGATCCTAATCAAGAAAACATTGCTCCAGACTATCTTAAGCCCTATGTCAATGCATTGAAGGGTAGAGCTGTTCCTAAAACAGGGGCGCCCCTCACCAAATTTCCTTCCCATCTAGCCAAATTTCCCCATGCAGGACTCCTCGCCACGAAAGATGGCGGGATCTGTGTGATCGATGACATCGATCAATTGCCACCATTGGAAGAGTGTGAGCAAAGGTTATCCCCATTTGTCAAAAAAATCCAATGGAGCAACCCAGAGAGGTATGCCGCAGCAACGGCGCACACAAATCGGTGGGGTAAGGGATATGAATTTATGATCCAACGTTCCGGTTATAACAGATTTACCTTTGGAATGGATAAAACTATAGTAACCAATTACCAAGAGGGCCTTAAAACAGTCGAGCGTGAATTCCTTCAAGATCCTGATTTTGCAAACGCTTCAGAAAGTTCCATCGTCGATTCAATCAAAGAGATTCATAAAACATTTGCCAAGAACGTGAAGCACAAAGATCCTGGAAGCTCTATCAATCCCGGAGTCTTCCGAGAAATAGGGATGTTGATCAGTGATGAAAAGACCGAAAGGAGCTTAGAAGGATTTAAGAAAGTCTTGAAAGAAAGAAATGGATCAGAAATGGACTTTGCTAACTTGAACTCGTGGTTTGTAAAAAACAAAAAATATGGATCCATTGAAGCGGCAAGCCCCCATCACACTCCTGAAGAAATTGCAACTCTGAAGAAAATTGTCCACGTAGCAATAGATTTTGATAAAGTTCCTTCAGCGATGCTCGGGTTCGCTAAAAGATTGAAGGAGATTTATTCTTTGGTCACAAATAAGATTGTTCATCCGATTGCTCCAGCTGCATGGGCCCATCAAGAGTGCGGTGATATTCATGCCTTCCTTGATATCAATGGAAGGGTATGTCGGTCAGTCGCAAATAGTATTTTGGAATGGGGCGGGATCAAAGGGGTCGTATTCCCCCAGGAACAGTCTTATACTGCTGCGGTCCAGGCGGATCAAAAATCTCCGGGCTCTTTGGCAGGCTATTTTGTTGATGTGATCAATTGGAATGCCATGCAGAACGCATTTAATTCATAAGGGGATATCGTGACACAGCTTAGTTCAATTACTTTTGCCGCCGGGGCGATTACCACCGCTTACGGGGCTTATTCCTATGCGACTGTGAAAGGCAAAAAGAGGCATGTAGAAGAGCAAAGAGCAAAGGCCATGAAAGTCATGGCGGTTGGAGTAGGACTTTTGAGTGTAGGAGCCGCTCTGTATTTCTATGGGAGAGGCCCAGTTCCTCAATTAGAGGAGCAAATCCTAGATGCTGAGCACGAAAAGAATGCTCCTGAGTATCTCAAGCCTTATGTCAACAGATTGCTGGGCAAGGCTGTACCGAAAGCTGGCAATGCGATCACTAAGTTTCCTCCTCATCTCTATAAATTTCCTCATTCAGGGTATTTGACGACGAAAGAGGGATGGAATTGTAAGCTTCCCTTTAATGTCCCCCCATTAGAAGAATGTCACGACGCCTGGGCTCCCCGTGTAGAAGAACTGAAAATTGAGCAGCCGAGCGCATATGCATTGGCTACTATGGATCATGAGAGCCGTTGGGCTAAGGGCCGTCTCCTCGTCACTGCGGTCCAGTCGAAATTTAAGGAATTTGGTTTAGGAATGGATAAAACCATCCCGACCAGTTACGCCAGAGGGTTAAAGTTAGCTGAGGGTCTTTTTCTTCAAGACCCTCATTTTGAAAGTCAATCAGAGCGTTCGATAGTCGACTCGATCAAAGAGGTTCATCGGGTTATGGTCGAGAATGTAAAACACAAAAATCCTTCTCTTGAAATGGGGGGAGGAATCTTCCGAAGTGAAAATGCGGTGATTGCCGATGATAGGATGCATAATTGGAGCGAAGAAGGGTTTAAAAAATATCTAAAAGCTCATGGTGGATTAGAGTCTGAATATAAACATGTCGATTCTTGGTTTGAAAAAGTGGATAGATATGATGGCGCAGTTCCTCCATATGACGAGATGAGCGCAGAAGAAATGGCGACAATAAAGAAAATTGTCCATTTGCCGATGGAACATACTCAGATTCCTGCTGGGATGCTCGATTTCGCAAAGAAATTAAAAGAGATTTATTCACTGGTAAAAAGGAAGCTCCTTCATCCTATCCCCGCCGCGGCGTGGACCCATCAGCAATGCGGGGAAATTCACCCCTTTAATGATGGAAATGGACGGATATGCCGTGCTTTGCAAAATGTGGTCTTGCAATGGGGAGGTATCAAAGGGGTCGTGATATCAGATGATCCTATTTATACTCACTTTATTAAGGAAGATAACAAGCTCGCAGGAATTTTCTCAGAGTATTTAGACAAGACGATCAGATGGAATGCCATGCAGAAAGCATTTAATTCATAAGCGCATATCGGGTATCATATAGTCTATACAGGAGAAATTGGGATGCCAACTAAACTTATTCTTTTACGCCATGGCCAATCGGAATGGAACAAGCACAACCTTTTCACTGGGTGGGTCGACATCCCGCTGAGCTGGGAAGGAGTGCAAGAGGCGATTGCGGCGGGTAAGAAAATCGCCGATATCCCGATCGATGTGATCTTCATTTCCACTTTGACCCGGGCCCAGATGACCGCCATGATCGCGATGAGTGTGCATAAAGGGGGCAAGGTCCCGGTGATCCTCCATCCAGGTGAAGGGAAGCTGGAAGAGTGGGCCAAGATCCACAATCCGAAGGCAGAAAAGCTGACGATTCCTGTGATCCGGGCTTGGGAACTCAATGAGCGGTATTATGGCGATCTGCAAGGTTTGAATAAGCGGGAGACGATGGATAAGTACGGCGAAGATCAGGTCCATATTTGGCGCAGAAGCTATGACGTGCCCCCTCCTCATGGAGAATGTTTGGCCGATACTGCCGCGCGGGCGATTCCTTACTTCGAAAAAAATGTCCTCCCAATACTTAAAGAGGGAAAAAATGTCTTCATCGCTGCCCATGGCAATTCGCTCCGGGCGATCATCATGAAGCTCGATAACATGACCAAAGAAGAGATCCTCAATTTCGAGCTGGCGACAGGTCTGCCGGTTATTTATGAGTATCAAAATGGGAGATTAACGCGGGTCGATGGCTGATTGGATTTTTCTTGATAACCACACTCGAACACGCCCCAATCAAAAGCTGATCGACGACATGGCGCGGGGGATGCGCGACTATTGGCAGTTTGCTCCGCACCAAAAGGCGAAGGAGAAGATCGGCGCTGCTCTTGGATGTCCGCACAAGCATTTCTATTTAACCTCTGGGACCGCTGAGAATCAATTTCACGTACTATTTTCCCACTATATCGACTCCATGCGCGAAACAGGGCGTACGCACATTCTCGCTCTTGAGGAAATTAAGTGGCTCGAAAAATTTGAAGTGCAGGGGAAAGTGCTTCCTGTGAATGATCAGGGGCAGTTGACCGCAGCGCTGCTCCAGAAAGAAATCCGGGCCCGCAGTAGCATCTTGACCCTCTCTTGGGCCCATCCGGTCACGGGTGTGATCCAGCCGATCCACGATCTGATCGCTCTATGCAAACAAAATGACATTAAGGTCCATCTCGACATCAGCACGGCGATGGGAAAACTCTATTTGCTCGATCTCGATGCCGATTACATCACATTCGATGGGCTGCTGTTTCATGCTCCAGGTCAATTGGGAGGGATCTTATCGAAGGAAAAGCTCTCGACTGCGGCCCAAAATGCGGCATTCGCTTCGGTGATGACGCTCGCCTCGGCACTTGAACTCGCCCAAGACAAAATCGACCACTATGCGCTGGAAGTGGCGCGGCTGAGAGATCTCTTAGAGCGAAGAATGGAAGAGCTGGGCGCCAAAATTTTCTTCCGTGAAGTGGAGCGGCTGCCGAATGTTGCTGTGGTGGCCTTTAAGGGGATCCATGGAGAAATGCTGCTGGCACAACTCAAAAAGCAAGGGGTGTTTGCAAGGACATGGCCCGATGACCCCTGTGCCATTAGTTTTGCCCTCTCTGATGAGACGACGCAGGAGGAAATAGAGTGCTTAAGTGCTATCATGGCCACGCTGATCAACAAAAAGCCATTTGTCCCCTTTTCAGAAGAGGATGCGAAGCAAAAAAATATGCGAGTCGTCACCGGCTCCTTCGAGAAAACGGTCACCCTATCGCTTCTTGTCGATGAAGAGGATGGGGTGGTTGCAGACTGCAGATTTGATCTCTTTGGCCCTCCTGCGCTGCACGATGCTGCCTCCGCCTTGACACAGCTGCTGCTTCGCAAAAATTATCTGCAAGCCAAGAGGATTTCGGCAGATTTGATCGAGGCGAAGATGTCCTCTAGCGACTGCACCTATCTCAATATGCTCATCGATCTGATCGATACGCTGACCGATCGATGCATGGATATCCCGATTGAAGACTTGTACACTGCGCCGCCTGATATGGATGAGGGAGAGCGCTACGTCTACCCTAACTGGGAAACTTTGAGCGCCGCCCAGAAAAAAGGGGTGATTGCCGAAGTGATCGAGCGGGATGTCCGTCCCTACGTGGAGCTCGACGCAGGGGGTGTTGAAGTGGTCAAAGTGGAGGAAAATCGGGTCACAATTGTCTATAGCGGCAACTGCACTTCTTGCTATTCTGCCACGGGGGCAACACTCGAGGCGATCGGCAATATTTTGAGGCGCAAAGTCTATCCCGACTTGATGGTCATCCCAGATCTTTCAAAAATTGAAAAATAATTTTGTTCGCCAGGTCACTTAAATCCCATGCATGACCCGTCAGTTCAATCAGCGAAGTGACTGGCTGATCGGTTTCGACTGGCACATTGACATTGAGACCTATCCCGACCACAATGCCCATGGAATGATCGAGGAAGATGCTCTCAGCTAAAATGCCGCACAATTTTTTCCCATTCACTAAGAGGTCATTGGGCCATTTCATCACCGCATCGATGTTCTCTGATCTTAGAACTTCCAAGGTGGAATGAGCAGCAAGTTGTGCAATCTTGGGTATGATTGGATCGTTTTGGGGTAGATGAAAAAAGAGGCTCATCGTCAAGTTCCCCTTTTTGGAGACCCAATGTTTGGAATAGCAGCCGCGGCCGGCCGTTTGGATGTCGGCGATCAGGCAGGTCAATTTGCTCGGGTCAAGAGTGCGGGCATGGGTCTTCATCCACGTGTTTGTTGAGTCGACAGTCTCAAAATGAATGGTATAGACTTCCATAGCGCCCATTATTATACTTCACATTATGTGGAATATCAAATCTTTAAAATGGATCGATTATCGGCTCGTGGTGCTCCTAACGGCGCTCATGACGATCAGTCTGCTTGTCATCTCTTCGACCACTTCTGAGGACTTAGAGGCTGCCTTTTTTACTCCCTATGTGGTCAAACAGCTTCAATTTTTTGGGATCGGGTGGGCTCTGTTTCTCTTCTTTAGTGGAATGGATTACCAGAAACTGCGGGAATGGACCTGGATCCTCTATACCCTAATGTTCCTGATGCTCATCGGCCTTTTTTTCGTCCCCTCGATCCAAAACGTCCATCGGTGGTACCGGATAGGGGTTTTCACCTTTCAGCCCTCCGAATATGCCAAGCTCATCGTCGTCTTGGCGGTCAGCTGGTTCTTAGATCGGAAAGGGGATCGGGCGAGCAATTGGTCTTCGGCATTTCAGGCGATGGCGATCATTTTCGTCCCCTTTGTCCTCATTTTAAAGCAGCCTGACCTCGGCACGGCGCTCGTCCTCTTTCCCATCGCCCTCATCCTCTTTTATTTTGGCGGCATCCGCAAAAGCGTCATCCTCTTCCTCTCCACATTTGCCTTCATAGCTTCAGTTTTTGTAAGTCTTTTTTTTCTGGGGGTTCTCGATCACGATTCCTTGCGCCCCTATGCGACCAAAGTCCTTAAGGATTATCAGTATGAGCGGCTCAATCCCGAGACCTACCACCAAAAAGCTGCCCAGACCGCGATTGCCCTAGGCGGGATGAGTGGAACGGGCTGGCAAAAGAGCGAATTCACTAAGCGTCAATGGCTTCCGGCGGCCCACACCGACTCGATCTTCCCTGCCTTCGCTGAGGAGTTTGGGACCCTGGGGGCAATTTTCTTGCTCGGCATTTTTTTCGGTTTGATCTATGTTAGCTTTCAGGTGACGGTAATGGCAAAAGATCGTTTCGGGCGGCTGCTAGCTGCTGGGATTTCTATCTATATCGCAATTCATATTGTGGTAAACTTAGGGATGATGACCGGTTTTTTGCCCATCACGGGGGTGCCCCTGGTGATGGTCTCCTATGGGGGATCGTCGATATTGTCGACAATGACCGCCCTGGGGATTTTGCAAAGTATTTATAGCAGAAGGTTTACATTTTGAAAGATCATACATTTTTATTTGAATCCAAAAAATGGCTTGGCGAAGGGACGATCAAACTCTCGATGTCCGACGAGGAGCTCCGCTTTTATACCCGATGGAATTTGGGTGCGATCGATCCAGCCGGAAAGATCCCAGCCTTCCAAGAGGTGCAGATCACCGGAGTCGAAGAGGCGATGCAAAATCAATTCCTGATCACCGATCTCACCCCAACCCATTTTAACATCGAACTCGAGAATGCCGCTCTAGGAAAAATCACCGGCAAAGGGATCATCAAAGACAAACTGATCGCCTGGGAGTTTCGCAACAAAGAGATCGGCTTCGAAGGGTTTGAGTTCTACGAAAGACAAGAGGATGGCTCCTATCTCATGCGTGCCGAATATGCGACCCCAGATCACTTCCGGACGATGATCCGCGCCAAAATCTGGGAACGTAAAGAATGAAGAAGCTACTAGTCTGCCTGTTATTGTGTACATCCCTCTCGGCGATGACGCGGCTCGACTTCAATGAAATCATGCTCGGCACGTCCATCGGCGAAGTGCTCAACTGCTACGGCGATCCTTACGCCGTCTCCGAGCCACCCTGCGGCGGCGTCCAGTTCGAATACATCGAGCGGATCACCATGAATAGCGTCCTCGTCTACGAAAACCACTTCTATCTTCTCATTATGGATGACATCGTCGTCTCCAAATACTTCTCCGAAGAAGACCGTCCGGCCTTCGACGAAATGTACCAGCAAGACCCCAATTATCCTAATTTTCCCTGACCTTTAATAGGTTTTGAAATCAAATATCTAATCCGATATAATTATTTCGATTATTAAATAAAGAGGCAAGAAATGGATCTTATCGCGTCATTGAAAAGTGCTGACTCTACATCTAAATGGCTGAATTATTTTGGTTTAGACCAGTTCAATTCTATAAAGGAGCTTCACTTACTTGAAAGAGTTCGATCAATTTATTTAAGAAATAGTGGTGTCCATCCATCGTCTGTTAATTTGCGTGTATCTAGCGAGGATAGTTATTTGCAACTAAAGAAAGACGAAAGCTCCATGGAGTATAGCCATTTGCACTTAAATAAACGATTTTTAAATAAAGACAAAAGCCTCTCAATGGATGTTCACCCTCTTATGCTTATAGAGTCCAAGGACTTGCCTACTTCGCTTATGGAAAAGCTTCAGTCGCAAGAGATGAGTGAGGAAGTTTTTGAAGAATTACAAGTTTGGGTAGAACAATATTTTGGCATTGAAATTAAGGATAAAAAGGAATTTCAGGATGCGGTCATTTTTTATTCAGGGATTTGGAAACAACCTGAAATGATTGAAAGAGTTCAAAATCTTTTGGTCGCTAAACACATTCTTGAAGCAAAGACTTACCAAGCAGCATGGAAATGGACAGGAGCAATTAATCCGCTGCCATTGATCCTAGTTGCTCCGGTGGGATTTTTGTTCGGATTGGCTATTAGTATAATTGCGGTAATAGCGATTTTTGCAATAACAGCGCACGTTATTTTATGTAATCGCAGTAATTCGCGTGGTTTTTTGGATTTTATTCGCAGGACAAAGGACGTAGAAGCTCTTAAAATTGTGTTAGAGGCATCAGAAGCTGTACAAAGAACAAATGAAGGTTTTTTTTCTAAGTGTATTCCTAGTTTCTTATCATTAAATCCATCTCTAAAAGATCTATTGGCCAAGATGGAAGCATTTGCGAAAGAGAAAAATGTTGTATATGAACCATTACCTAAAACGGGATTCGAAAATGAAAACAAAATAAATAACATAAACAAAAACCTCTTCTTTTATTTTTTGAGGCCAATAAATTTTATTTTTTGGACAACAATGTTTCTAGAAGGCCTTATTGTAGCTTCAGATCCTAGAGGATTTGGCTGGGGGGGGCCTTATTCTCGAGTGCCTTTATTCCTGGGTGTTTTTAATTTAGCGATTTGTAAAGTATTAAACTCAGTAAATCGTTATTTTAAGGCTGATATTGATCAAATATCTCTAGAGCATGAAAAACTTAAGGAAATTGAGGAGCTCCTAACAAAAAGTTATCAAAAAGCTGGAGGAGTTCTAACTTATAAAGATGGAAAAAGGCAAGGTTTTTATTATAAGGGTCTCTACATTCGATCGGAGTCTCCATTAGATCCAACAGCGCTAAATGGTTACTTCGACGTGCCAACAAAATACGTTGCTGCTGCTTTCGCAATCCTCTTGTTATTTAATACCAATGTTCTGCAATCAACGAGGGCTTATCTTAGCTCCTTTTGGAATACAATTTCGAAGCCGTCCCAAACTATTGTTGATCCACCTCCTCAAATGAAATTCACTCCGAAGGAGGCTACTTCTCCTACAGCCAAAGCGGTCAATGCCTGTGTTTCAAGATTTCTTCATGCCCCATCCCTCAATGCCGGACATATTTTTCAATGTCTAGATCCATCAAAACCTCTTGGCTATTATGACAATTCACAGAAGATCAAACAAGCTTATAGAGCATTAACCCAATTCCTTCATCCTGACCATGGAGGGAGCAGCCAAGAGATGTATGCATTAAGTGAAGCAAAAGAGAAGTTAAATAAGATAATTACTTCTAAAGCCAAGGCGGTCAATGATTGTGTTTCAAGATTTCTTGATATGCCATGCGCCTATGCCAGATATATTTTTCAATGTCTAGATCCATCAAAACCTCTTGGCTATTATGACAATTCACAGAAGATCGAACAAGCGTATAGTGCATTAACCCAATTCCTTTATCCTGGCCATGGAGGGAGCAGTCAAAAGATGGTTGCGTTAGATGATGCGAAAGTGTGCTTAACCGATTTTGTGAATTTTTAAAAAAATCTCTAAGGAAGTATTAGGCGATACCCCTTCATCTCTGCCGTATTGGAATCCTCGAAAGCATGTGTAGCTCTGAGCATTGCATGAGCGCTATCGAAATCGCTCCAGTCGATGAGAGAGGTATACTTTTGGACAAAATCGAGCGAGCGAATTAGGGCATCGGGCCGATAATTGTGGGTGAGTGCTTTTAGGGCTGAGATGTAGTTATTGCGAAAGATAGTCGGAATGATGATTCGCGCTTCATCAGCAGCGACGAGCTCTGCATTCATCATGATCCGTGCGCATCTGCCGTTTCCATCTGTAAAGGGGTGGACCTCTGCAATGAGAAACATCATGTAGACAGCCCGCTTAAATGCCGTATTTAATCCTTGAAGCCACTCAAATCCTTTCCGTAAGGTTCCTTCGACAAGATCGGGTTCTACAAAGATGGTAGCTCCTGCGCGGTTTATTGTGGTTTTAAAGTCGCCGGGATTGACCTCTGGTCGTCCATGCATCAGAAGAGCATGCCGCCTTTTTAAAATGATGAGCAATTCATCTGGGGTTCTTGGAGTTTTTTCCATCTCCACTAGATCGGAAACAATTTGATATGTTCCCAAAATATCATGAGCATCTGCAGGGCGCCCCTTAGGAATTTTCCCCTCGAAGATAATTTCTGCTGCCTCTTCCACTAGAAACTCTGTTCCTTCAATGAAATTAGAGAAATAGGCTTCAAAGAAGGGAAGCGCAGAACTAGGATGGTTAGCGCTCCGTTCTGGGGTATCTGTTGTGGCAAGGGCTTCATATAGTTTTTGGAATAGATCTAGCCTTTTTGAGTCATAGGGTAGCCCTTGTGCTCGAGCAATACCGAGGGGAGATGACATTGGCATTTGATTGGTTCCTAATAGAGTCCCGATGATCCCATTCAGAATTTTATATTCCTGTTCTAAATCAAGTTGAGGAGCAATTTTCCGCGCATCATCTCGGAGAGTCTGGAGAGCTTCCGCACCTGCTCTCTGGAGAAGCAGTTCCAACCGTTCTTCAATCTCCTTGCGAGTAAGCGTTCTAGAAATGGCCCCTTCCTTCCTTCGCCGTTTGCAGAGATTTTCCAAATACGCGCGAGCGGGGGAAGATAGGTAAAGGGTGCTCATAAATGGTCTATCATCTTCTAAAGGGCCATGTCCTTTTCTCGGATAAATCGAAAGGCCTGGGAGAGAGACCGGACGCTTCTTTTTTGAAACAAGGAAGACAGACCCGTCTGCGGCTGGCCGATGTTCTATAGCTGTTCTGTCGACAATCACACTCCCTGGGAATAGCTCTCTGATAATAAACCAAACATGCCGTTTGATGAGCGCTTCCGGGGGTTCCGAGAAATTGGTCGTATAGACGCGGCTGCCTAACCGACGTAGCAATCCCTTTTTAACCGCCTTGGAGACTTGGGAGGCAATGGAAGCATTGGAAACAAAGACCTCTGGAAAGGAAATGGTCATTAAGTACCCCTTTTTACCCTATTTTGGCAACTTTTTGGGTTTTAAGGAAGGGTTTTGGCAACTTTTTGGGAACTCGCTGTGATTTTGGCAACTTTTTGGTCTTTTTGACATCCAGCCGTAACTAGTTGGCAATTAGTTAAATAAAATTATTTACTTTTATTATTAATTATAGTACAATTGTTAATATGAGTAATATAACAGGCTTACTATCAAGGTCTTTATTTTCAATTCCTGTCTATTGGGGAATTGCGCAATTACCCTCGATACAAATAATCAGTTTAGGGTTGACTGTCATCTCTTATGGGAAACAGCTGGTCTGGGATTACGATCCAACGATCTCACGCAAATGGAAAGTGTTGCGCTGGATGGCGGGCGGGGCTTTAATCGTTGGGGCAGTGGCAAGTCTGATTTATGGAAGCACAAATCTGATCAATTTGTCCAGGGGAGCGGGATTGCGCAGGGCCATTTTCTTTGGTGAAAATCCTGGAATTTCAGCAGAAAAAGATCCATATGAAAGTGCTTACGAAGGTTATTACGAGAAGACGACTCCTATTGAAGGTCTAATGTCTCAAAATCCAGTATGCAAGGAGCGGATTCTCTATTTAGCAGCTTCTGCGGAAGTAGATCACAATGGAGCGACTGATCCCTTTCAATCTTTCGGTGACGAAAATTTTGACAAAACCGTTCCCCACTGCATTCGTAAATTTTCCGATGTTGTTTATAAGACTATCCGTCATCCATTGCAAATTTGTGAACGAATCCAATCAGCGGCAAAAGAGGGGCCTATTCAAGACCTATTCATTCATGCACATGGCAATCCATACACAATGGGGCTCAGTAAAAGCTCGAGATTTAAAGTGTTTGATCTTCTTCCTCAAGACTGTTTTGATGGACTTGCCTCTAATGCTAGAATTTTTATTAATTCATGTAGAACGGGAGCAAATGGATTATCGCAACCCAATATAGCTCAATGGATCTCTTGGATTTCCAATAGAGAGGTGATCGCATCCGATGATGCGACTGCGGATGTCCGTTGTTTCATTGATCAGTTTGACAATCGATTGAATGTTAAGGAGTTTTATTTTTCTAATGGTTTCCACTCTTTTCATCTCGCCCAATCTCTGGGTGCGCAAGGGATATTCTTTGCCCAAACTGTCTTAACTGGTCTGATCGGAGTGCGCGTATTCCAGCAAATTTGGTCAGTTTTTCAGCGAGGGCGTGCTTTGTTATGAGTAATATAACTAGCTTGGTTTCAAGGTCTTTATTTTCTATTCCTGTCTACTGGGGAATTGCGCAATTGCCCTCGATACAAAAAATCAGTTTAGGGTTGACGGCTCTCTCTTATGGGAAACAACTGGTCTGGGATTATGATCCATCGATCTCGCGCAAATGGAAAGTGTTGCGCTGGATGGCGGGCGGAGCTTTAATCGTTGGGGCAGTGGCAAGTCTGGTTAATGAAAGCACAACTTTGTTCAATTTGTCCAGGAGCGAGGGATTGAGCGGGGCAACTCTCTTTGGTGAAAATCCTGGAATTTCAGCAGAAAAGGATCCTTATGAAAGTGCTTACGAAGGTTATTATGAGAAGTCGACGCCTATTGAAGGTCTAATGTCTCAAAATCCAGTATGCAAGGAGCGGGCTCTCTATTTAGCAGCTTCTGCGGAAACAGATCATAATGGAGCGATTGATCCTTTCCTATATCGCGGTTTCCCAAATTTTCACACAATCGTTCCCCACTGCCTTCATAAATTTTCCGATGTTGTTTATAAGACTATCCGCCATCCATTGCAAATTTGTGAACGAATCCAATCAGCGGCAAAAGAGGGGCCTATTCAAGATCTATTCATTAGTGCACATGGAGCTCCTTATGCAATGAGCCTCAGTACAAACTCGACATTTAAAGTGTTTGATCTTCTTCCTCAAGACTGTTTTGATGGACTTGCTTCTAAGGCTAGAATATTTCTTGTTTCATGTAGTACGGGAGCAGATGGTTTATGGCAACCCAACATAGCTCAATGGATCTCTTGGATTTCCAATAGAGAGGTGATCGCGCCCGATATTCCATTTACGACTGCCAGTTGTTTCATTCGTGTGATGGGTTATCCTTGGAATTTCCACTCTTTTCATCTCGCCCAATCTCTGGGTGCGCAAGGGATATTCTTTGCCCAAACCGTCATGACTGGTTTGGTCGGAGCGCATGTATTCCGGCAAGTTTTTCAACTTGGCCGCTCCTTCTATCGTCGCTTTGCTTGAAGTTCTTCTATGATTCCTTTATGAAGGGGTCATGGATGAAAAGATAGGGCGAGTTGTCTCGGTCATCGGCAGTGTGATTGTGGTGGAGTTCAAAACAAAGCTCCCTCCTATTCATTCTCTTCTTTGTGCTGGTAAGAAAAAAGTATTCATCGAGGTGCAGGATCACCTGAGTCCGCAGCGGGCGCAGGGACTCGCTCTCACGGCGGTCGAGGGATTGGCCTGTGGGGAAGAGGTGGAGGACACGGGGGAGACGCTCAAGGTGCCGGTCGGGCCTCAGTGTCTTTCTCGAATGATCAACTTTTGCGGCGAGCCGATCGATAAAAAGGGGCCGATCGAGGCGAAGGAGTACCGTTCGATTTACCATGCGCCTCCGTCGCTTGCGAGGCAATCAATCAGTTCAGAGATATTTGAAACGGGGATCAAAATGGTCGATGTGCTCACTCCATTGGAGCGAGGGGGCAAGACGGGGCTCTTTGGCGGGGCGGGGGTCGGCAAGACGGTGCTCCTGACGGAGATGATCCACAATACGGTCAGCATCCATAAGGGAATCAACATTTTTTGCGGGATTGGGGAGCGGTGCAGGGAAGGGGAAGAGCTCTATCAGGAGATGAGTAAGAAGGGGCTTTTGCCTTATACGACGCTGGTCTTTGGGCAGATGAATGAATTGCCTGGAAGGCGGTTTAAGGTGGGGCATGCGGCCTTGACGATCGCTGAGTACTTTCGGGAAGACGAAAAGAAAGACATTCTATTTCTCATCGACAACATTTTCCGCTTTGCGCAGGCCGGATCAGAGGTGTCGGCCATCATGGGGCGATTGCCATCGAGATTGGGCTATCAGCCGACACTCAGCACAGAATTGTCGGCATTTGAGGAGCGGATCACTTCGACGGCATCGGGATCGATCACCTCAATCCAAGCGGTCTATGTTCCAGCGGATGACTTCGCCGATCCTGCGGTGATCCATATTTTTTCCCATCTGTCCGCGAATATTGTCTTATCGCGCAAGCGGGCCAGCGAAGGGCTTTATCCGGCTATTAATCCACTTAAATCGGATTCTAAGATGTTGACCCCATCGATTGTCGGCGATCGTCACTATCGGATCGCTTTGGAGATTAAAAGGATCTTTGCCGAGTACGAGGATCTCAAAGATATCATCGCGATGCTCGGGTTTGATCAACTCTCGGAGCAGGATAAGAATTTGGTGCTTCGGGCCAGGCGCTTGGAACGTTTTTTGACGCAGCCTTTCTATACGACCGAATCATTCTCGGAGGAGAAGGGAAGAATGGTGAAACTGGCCGATGCGCTGGACGGGTGTGAGAGAATATTGAATGACGAATTCAAAGACTACCCAGAAAAAGGACTCTACATGATCGGGGCAATCGACGAGGCGAAAAAATGAAGTTGAAGGTGGTGATCCCGTCAGCCATCGTTCTGGATATGGAAAATGTCACCTCGATTGTTGCCGAAAGTGAGAATGGCTTTTTCGGCATCCTGCCGAGAAGGCTCGATTGTGTCGCCTGTCTGGTGCCGGGCATTTTTTTCTACGAGATCGAGGGGGAAGGAGAGAAGATTTTGGCGATTGACGAGGGAATCTTGGTGAAGGTGGGCGATACGGTGCGGCTGTCTGTCCGCAATGCGCTTGAGGTGAAAGGATTGGAGACGGTGGATCGGGAGATCGCCCAGCAGCTGATGAAGCTCTCAGATAAAGAAAAGAAGCTGCGTGAGCTGACGGAAAAACTCGCTTTAGGATTATTAAAGAGATGAAAAAAACGTTTAGGGATTTAGCGAAGACGAAGAGTCAAAGATGGGCCCAGGCTCGCAAGAGCGGTGAGAAACCGGTCCTGGAAGGGCTGGGCGTTTTTGGGATCATCGGATGGTCGGTGGTGATCCCGCTGCTGCTGGGCATCATGCTGGGAGTGTGGCTTAAATCTTACATCTGGACGCTGATCTTTTTAATTGCAGGTCTAGTGCTAGGTTGCATTTTAGCTTGGAAATTATCTATAAGAGAAATAACACCTAAGGATAAAAAAAATGGGAAACCTAAGTAGTCTTGCTCTCGCTTTAGCGACTGGGTTGTCTGTGGGCTATTTTTACTTTTATGGTTTACATTGGACTGTCCGAAAAGCCTCTTCTTTTAAAAGGCCCATCCTCCTGTTTATTTCGAGTTTTTTTATCAGAACCGCTTGCGCCGGATGCATTTTTTACTTTGTCGGTAACGGAGATTTTATTAATTATGCCCTCATTTTGCTCGGATTTATTGTGTCGAGATTTATCTTTTTTAAGGTGCGTCGAATCACATGAACATTACCCCAGATGATATCATCATTTTTCACAAGATCAATGCGACAATTTTGATGACTTGGATCAATATTGTCACTCTGGGACTATTGGGATGGATTGCCGGCCG
Organism: uncultured Verrucomicrobiae bacterium; assembly: GCA_963806855.1. Classification (GTDB taxonomy): domain Bacteria; phylum Chlamydiota; class Chlamydiia; order Chlamydiales; family Rhabdochlamydiaceae; genus Sacchariniichlamydia. Next base: position 465,164 of record CAWDYW010000001.1, read on the forward strand.
CAGCAAATGGTTAGAGACAGTTTTCGATAGTCTAATCGACTACATGATCAGGCAGCTGAATGAAATTGGACTCCGCAATCCAGAAAAGTATATCCCGCTGCTCTGCAGTCTATTTCTCTTTATTACCTGGAGCGGGGTCTTGAGCATCGTCCCCGGTTATATCCCTCCGACGGGCTCTTTATCGACGACAGTGGCTCTGGCGATCACGGTGTTTATCGCCGTCCCTTATTTTTCTATTTCAGAGAAGGGGTTTTGGGGCTACTTGAAAAACTACGTTCAGCCGTCGATTTTTGTCCTGCCCTTCCATATATTGAGCGAATTGACTCGGACAATCGCCTTGGCCGTGCGCCTTTTTGGGAATATGATGAGCGGCACCTTTGCGATCACCGTCATCATCGGCATCGTTCCCTTTTTTTTCCCGGTGTTATTTAATTTTCTCGGGCTCATTGTCAGCCTGATCCAAGCTTATATTTTTACTGTGCTCGCCTGCTTCTACATTGCAGCGGCTGCGCAAACTCATGAATTAAAACAAGGAAGTTAACGATGGACTCAAAAACAATTATCGCCGTTGTGTCGCTGATTATATCTGGCCTGACGATGGCCATAGGATCAATAGGCCCAGCACTTGCCGAGGGGAGGGCAATCGACGCAGCCTTAAGGTCGATCGCGCAGCAACCCGATGTGGCTGCTTCGATCACCCGGACCCTCTTTGTCGGTCTGGCGATGATCGAATCGATCGCCATCTATTGCTTGGTGATTGCGATCATCATCCTTTTTGCCAATCCATTCTGGAACGCCTATGCTCATTGACTGGTTTGTCGTCGCAGCTCAGATTGTCAATTTCATCATTGTGATTGTGGTGCTGAAAATTTTCCTCTACAAACCGGTATTGGATAAAATCCATCAGCGGCAGAAGAAAATCAGCGATGAGCTACAAGATGCGGAGGCAAAACAAAAAAAGGCGAAGGCTCTCTTAAACAAAATGGAGCAGCAAAACAATGAGTTTGAACTGAAGAAAAAGGCCGAAAAAAAGCAGTTAGAAGAAAAAATAGACCTTTTGCATCGCCAACTGCTCGAGAATGCAAAGAGTGATGTGGCAAAACAAAGACAAGAATGGATCGATGATCTGAAACGGGAAGAAGAAGAGACCTACCGGGAATTTAAAAAACGGATCGTCGATGAGCTATTTGCCATTATCAGAACCTCGATCGAGTCGCTGGCCCATCTTTCCCTCGAAGAGGCCATTATCGGAGTCTTCTTGGCCCAAATGAAAGATCAACAGCTACCCCCATCTGCCCAGGTTCAAATCCATACTGCTTTAGAGATCCCTCTAGCTGTCCGTGAAAAAATTGAGGCCGCCTTGAACCTTCCCATCGAGTATGTAGTCAAACCTCAGCTGATCGCCGGGATCGAGCTCTGTATCGATGGAAAGAAATGGTCCTGGAATGTTGAAGATTATCTATCGAACCTGCAGAGATCGCTCGTATGAATGGCCCCATTAAACAGATCGTCTCCTCCACTTTAGATTCGCTGCAGAAAAAAGAAGAGGCCCACTTAGGTGAAAAAAATGTAGGCGTCGTCATCGCCGTGCTAAACGGCGTGGCGATTGTCAAGGGTTTGCGGTGGGTTGGATTTGATGAGCTGGTCATCATTGACGGCAAGTACACAGGCTTTGCCTTTCAACTCCAGGAGGATCAGGTTGGAGTGGTGCTGCTCGACGATAGCTCGCTGATCTCGGCTGGCATGGAAGCTGAGCGGCTCGATCGGATCATCGATGTCCCCGTTGGAGAAGAGTTGATCGGACGGGTGATCGACGGTAAGGGAAATCCGCTCGATGAAAAAGGGGCAATCCAAACAGAGAATCGGGCCCCCATTTATCGGGAGGCGGCGGCTATTATCGATCGACAAGCGGTGACGGTGCCACTGCAAACCGGGATCAAAGTGATCGATGCGATTATCCCGATCGGACATGGGCAGCGGGAACTGATCCTCGGCGACAAGCAGACTGGGAAAACCTCCATCGCCATCGACATGATCGTCAATCAAAAAGATACAGATGTCATCTGCGTCTACTGCTCCATCGGCCAGCGGCTCTCCTCGGTCGCCAAAGTGATCGACGATCTCAAGAGCAAAGATGCGATGAAAAATACGATCGTCGTCGTCGCAGGTGGAGAGCAGAGCCCGGGACTACGCTATATCACCCCCTACGCAGCGACCAGCATCGCCGAATATTTCACCTACAAAGGCAAGAAAACCCTCATTATCTATGACGATTTGACGAGTCACGCTGGTGCCTACCGGGAGCTATCGCTATTGCTCAGAAGACCACCGGGGCGTGAGGCCTATCCGGGTGACATCTTTTATATCCATGCGAAATTGCTGGAGCGGGCGACCCATTTGTCAGAAGCGCTCGGCGGAGGCTCGATGACCGCTATTCCCATTGCCACCACCAAAACGCAGGATATTGCCGCCTACATCCCCACCAACCTCATCTCGATCACCGATGGGCAAATTTTCCTTTCTACCGATCTCTTTGAGCGGGGGAACTTGCCGGCGATAGACATTGGGAAATCGGTCTCTCGAGTCGGCGGGAAGGCTCAAATTGGCGTCTATCGAGAGATCACGAGAAGTTTAAAATTGAGAATTGCTCAGTTTGAAGAGCTCGAGGTATTTGCTCGCTTTGAAGCGCAGCTCGATGAAGCCACCCAGGCGATCTTGAATCATGGCAAGCGGATTCGTTGGTGCTTGACCCAAAAGCGGCTCGATCCTTTAGATGTAAAGATGCAGATTCTGATTCTTCTGACATCTCTTGAAGGGTTGCTCGATAAAATCCCTCTGGATCAGCTGCCTGAAGTGGAAGCGAAGATCAGAGAGGTGCAGATCCCCGATACATTACTGAACACTCCAGAGTTTAAAAAGTCGCTCCTCAAATTAGTCCGAGAAGTCCTATGAGCGAACAGACCCAAGCGATCAAAAAGAAGATTAAGAATGGGCAGACCCTGAAAACAATCACCAAAACGCTCAAAATCCTATCGGCAATCAACCGCACCTCCTATGAAAAGATCGTCAAATCGCTCGAGGAGTATCACCAAGCGATCGAGCTTGGGCTGATTGCCGTTATGATCAATTCCCCAAAGAGCTCCGTTCAGATTAAAAAAACCGCTGTGAAACGGATTGGAGCAGTCTTTTTTGGCACCGATCTTGGGCTCGTCGGCCACTTCAATGAGGCGCTGGTCCAATTTGCCCTCGCCCAATTGAAAGAAATCCCTGGAGAGAAGGTCATCTGGCCAGTTGGAGAGATCCTCTACCATCGATTAAGAGAGCAGCAGCAGCTTCAGTTGATGCCTCTGTATCATGTTCCGGTTTCATCTGATTACATCTTGCCCCTTTTATCCCAGCTGCAAACGAGCATCGAAAATGAGATCGAAACCTTAGATGAGCTCTATATTTTCTATAATGAATCGCCTGGATTTGTAAGCTTCAAGCCAGTTGTTTCCAGGCTCCTGCCGATCGATGAGAAATGGCTCAATCAATATGCGAGCAAGCGCTGGCCCGATAATCAAATCCCCGAACTGATCGATGGGACAGAGGAGACTTTTTTTAGGTTAATTAAAGAGTATGTATTCATCGAGATCTATCGCACCTGCGCCAAGTCGCTCTTTAGCGAAAATTCGGCCCGCTTTATTTACATGAAAGTGGCCGAGAAAAATATCGAAGAACAACTGCAACATCTGCAACTGGACTATAACCGGGCGCGCAGGGATTCCATCGATAGAGAACTCTCCGACATCATCTCTGGGTTCGAAGCATTAAGCTAGTGCAGGAGATTCAATCGTGACGATTTTCCTGAAGTTTCTAGGCCGACTCATTAAGTATCAGACCTGATGAAAAAATGTCGCTATCAATAAAATCCCAACATATAAAAGACAATCTCATCTATTATTCTATAGCTGAGAACAACCAAAAATAGGTGGAAAGAATGATCGAAGCATCTAGTCTGCTTTACCCCTTGATCTTGACAGTATTTGGCCTTGGATATTTGGCCATCACTTTAGAATATACAATCAAAGTGAATAAAACGGCTGTAGCGCTCCTCATTGCGGTTCTCTGCTGGATCATCTACTTCGCAACTACTGCCGCGCCTCTGGATAAAAATCTTCAAATCCTAGGCCAACATGTTACCGATATCTCGCAGATCATCTTCTTCTTAATCGGGGCAATGACTATCGTCGAACTAATCGATTCCCATAAAGGGTTTAAAGTGATCACCAACCTCATCCAGACCAATTCCAAAAGAAAAATGATTTGGGTGATTGCGTTGATCACTTTTTTCCTCTCAGCAGTTCTTGACAACTTAACCACAACGATAATGATGATCTCTCTTTTGCGCAAAATGATCCCGATTAGACATGAGCGGTTTTTGATCAGCTGCATTGTCATCGTTTCTGCAAATGCGGGTGGAGCATGGTCGCCCATAGGGGATATTACAACCACAATGTTGTGGATCAATGGACAGATCTCTTCCTTAAAAGTGATGCAATCGCTTTTCTTGCCTAGTGTGATTTCCTTGCTTATCCCATTACTCTATTATTTATTTCAGCAGAAAGGAAAATACACGCAACCTACACTTGAAGAACTGGATGGAACAACAGAGCCTGGCGCCCGATTGGTTTTTTTTATTGGAATGGGAGCATTGGTCTTTGTCCCCATTTTCAAAACTCTTACTGGTCTGCCCCCCTTCATGTGCGTCTTTCTTGGAGTGGCAATCCTCTGGCTTGTCACCGACCTTTTGCACCATAAATATGAAGAGCGGCATCACTTAAGAATCCCCACCATTTTGACAAAAATCGACACAGCGGGTGTTCTCTTTTTCCTAGGAATACTTCTCTGCATTAGTGCTCTAGAAACTGCCGGAATACTATCTGAGCTTGCACACTGGTTGAATAGAGAGATTCAAAACCAAGTGTTCATCGCCACTATAATCGGAGCATTATCGGCAATTATTGATAACGTTCCAATAGTAGCCGGCACCATGGGCATGTATCCCCTTTCAGAAGTCCCAATGGATTCTTCTCTCTGGCACATGATTGCCTATGCCGCCGGAACAGGAGGTAGCATGCTGATCATCGGCTCCTCTGCGGGGGTCGCTTTGATGGGCCTAGAGAACGTGGACTTCATCTCCTATATGCGCAAGATGAGCATCCCCGTCCTCATCGGCTATTTAGCAGGAATGGGGGTTATAGTGCTTCAGAGCTATATTTTCTCCTAAAAATGCATCCTAATTGGTCGCGGTAGGGAGTCGATTTTTCGACGCCCTACAGCGACCTGACAATTGAAATATCCAACGGTTGGACATTTGGCACATTTTTATGGAGAGAAAACACCTATTTATTGTGAAACGCCAAGCTAATGCAACGCAGGTCTATATATGCGCGAGAAATCACAAAATCACTCTTCTTTTGAGGAATCCTCTTCATGAACAATAACTAGCATGGAAATTGTACCTGGATAAAGGTGGGCAGGATGAGGAGTCGGGTCTACACCTACCGGCACCATTCGCCTGTCCGCCACTTGAGCGGCTTCATTCAATTCTCTATCTAGCTGACAACACATAATTGTATATTTTTCTTCGCCATTTTCTAGAAATTCTAATGTCGAGTATTCAAATTCGACCACCTCTCCTTTGAGGAATTGAACAAACCTCGGATCAATCTTATCTAATTTATTCCGCCAAGAATAGGGCGATAGTGGACATGTCCCAACTAGATAATTTTCTATATTTGTATATCTTTGGAAAATGACATATGCTGCAATTTTTTTGTCTTCCGCGTTTTCTTTTTCCCAAAATAACATCCTGCAGGCAAGAAACGCGCGACCAGTATTGTCTCGTCCCCACATTACAGGCTTTGTTAAATCGGCAGAACCAATACCATCAATGTGGCCTGTAAAACCCACATAGCGAGCATCCCAGGGTAACTTATCTGAATCTGATAAGGTATGCCCCGCATTAAATCGACAAATTAATACCAGTCTTTTCCAGTTTAATTCTCCTTCAATCAAAGATTCTTGAAATCTCTGTTTAGAATCAGGGGTCTTACACATAGATTCGGCTAGCCCAAGCAGATCTCGAGAATATCCATCCAAAGGACCTCCGACTATGAATTTGCCAAAAGTGACTGCCTTTGGAGCCCCTTGCTCAACCCCTTCCTCATCTTCACTATCCAGTTCTTGCAAAACCACTTCCCTCTCTTGAGCTTCCACATGGCGACTTGACATCGGTTTTGACGCTCCCTCTTCAGGGCGATACATTCTCTTCAGAATACAGAATCCTAGAACCACTGTGCCCGTTAAAACCGCAAAGCCAGCTGGAACTCCATAGGCCTGATTACAAAAAGAGGGATTAAAAACTGCATTGCAAGCTTTGGTTCCGATCTGTGTGAGCATTTATTTTTCTCCGCTTAAAGATTACGTTTTGGTCGAAAAGCATGATACAAAAGAGGCCTGTTTACTACAAAAAGAATCGCTACAGGGTCTCTTGAATTTTCCTTTGGATTAATGACCGAGCATACTTAAAGCCTTTCATGCACCCAAGTCAATCCATCGTCAAATGAAATGTCCAACGGTTGGACGTTTACCAAAAAATCAGATTGAGAGAAACCCCATACAGGATTAATACAATACGGAAAAATTTCAATAGAGGTAAATATGTCACAAGTTGCACCACCATATGCCGGCAATGTACCGCCATTCGATTCATTTATATAAACGACACATACACCGATGATAAATATCTGTTTAGGGTCGATCGCGGAGAGCTTGGCGTTTACAGAATAGTTGTAGATATCCACCACATCACGACGGATGCTAACACAGCAGAGGAAGGGGACATGGCTTCGCGAATGTTAGGAGTACCCCCTGGTCAAGTGATAGAGTCAACAGAAACACTCGAAAACATCAGGCTTGTGACTAATCCCCGAACATCTAGAGAAGATGTGGAAGACTTAGAAAATCTAGTTGATCATGATTTTCAAAGAATGTGCGGCAAGCTGTCTTATATTTTCGGTCAATTTCGCAATCTCGAAGTTGGGGGTCGAGAGCCCTTTATGAAAAAACTAGGCAATCGCTTGCTCGTCAAATTCTAGACACGCGGGTATGTCCTCCTCTTTGAGCCTCAGCACATCATTCCAATCTCCGCTAGACACCTTGGACAGCGAGCTTTTTCTTCCTACCCACAACATGTTCTCTGTCGGGGTGAAGGAACAAGATCACGACGACTACAGCGACGATCGTCATCCCTGCAAGCAGTAGGAATGCGGTGCTGAAGTTCCCGGTGAGGTCCACAAGCCAGCCTGTAGCTACAGGGGCTATGATTCCAGCTAGAGAGAGACAGCTAGAGGTGATTCCTTGGGCGGAGCCAGCTTTTTCTTTAGCCACATCGATGTTGATGCTGAAGAATGCAGACTGGGGCATCATGCCAAAACCGATTCCTAGGCTCAAGAACAGGAGCGAATAACCCAGCGTCGATGTAAAGCTTAGGCAAATAAAGAAAATCGCCGCCAACAGTTGGGTAATCCAAATCAGGTGTCCTCTTGCCAGGCGCGATCTTCCTGTTTTTTGATAAAGTTTATCAGAGATGATCCCGCCAATCTTTAAAAAGAGGGCTCCGGTGAGCCAAGGGATCGTTAAATACCAGCCGACACTTTTTAGATTGAGGCCAAATTTCGATAGGAAATAGCCGGGCAGCCAAAGGGTCGCAAAGAAGAGCATATAGCCAAATGCGAAGTAGGCAATGTTATTGGCAATGAGCGCTGGGTGGGTGAGGATGAATTTCCAGTTAATATGGGCGTCTTTGTTTCTTTGAGAGGAGTTAGAATCGGCCTGAATCAGCGCAAGCTCATTTTCCGATACCCTTGGGGAGTCTTTTGGATCATCTCGAAAGAAGAAATACCAGATAAATCCCCAAATGATCCCTACAGAGCTAATGGCAAAGAACATGATTCTCCAGCCAAAGTCAGCAACGAGGTAGGAGGTAATCGGCGCGCCGACGACAGCAGAGAGGGGAATGGCGACGAGGCCAAAAGAGAGGGCTCTTGCTCTTTCTTTAGGAGGAAGCCATCTGCTAATCGATCTAGACATAGCTGGGAAGTGGGGGCCTTCGGTAATTCCAAGGAGAAAGCGGATTCCAATGAAGCTCCAGAAGCCGACGGCGAGGCCGAGAAAGCCGACGCAAAGGGACCAGGTGATCGCAGCGATCGGCCACATCGTTCTCGGGCCAAATTTATCGACAAGCCAGCCGCCAAGAGCTGTCAGGAGCATATAGCCTAAACCAAATGCCGACAGGATCATGCCGAATTGTGTGTCGGTAAATTGAAACTCTTTCTTCAGAGGTTCGATAACGAAGGAAATCGCAGATCTATCGATAAAGTTGATGAGAGTAATGAAAAAGATAAGAAAAGCGACAAACCAGCGGTAATGAGTGGTTTCTTTTTTTTTCACGTGCCAAGACCTTGTGCAAACAATCAAAGGCACAGTATCTCATAAATGTCTTTTTTCCGTGAGCAGATTCTTCCGCTAAATTGTATAAAAAAAATTATAGTTTTACCCGATTGAGTCGTAGGGCATTCCAAACAACTGAAAGTGAGCTGAGTGTCATCGCAGCGCTCGCGATCATCGGGCTTAGAAGGATACCAAAAAAAGGATATAAGATTCCTGCGGCAATCGGCACACCCAATGCATTGTAGAGGAACGCAAAGAAAAGATTTTGCCGGATGTTGCGCACGGTGGCGATGCTTAAATTGCGGGCCCGGGCAATTCCACGCAGGTCCCCTTTCACTAGAGTGACGCCGGCGCTCTCAATCGCTACATCGGTCCCAGTCCCCATCGCAATTCCCACATCCGCTTGGGCTAGTGCTGGGGCATCATTGATCCCATCGCCCGCCATCGCGACAATATGTCCTTGCAACTGGAGTTCTTGCACGATTTTGTGTTTTTCTTGGGGGAGGACTTCGGCTTTAATGGTATCGATGTGGAGGCTCTTTCCGATTGCATTCGCGGTTATCTGATTGTCGCCGGTGACCATGACAATTTGAATTTTTTCTTTGTGAAGCATCTCGATCGCTTCCGGGGTTGTCTCCTTAATCCGATCGGATACTCCAAAAAGCCCCGCACTTTTCCCATTTATCGAGATGTAGAGGACCGTTTGCCCGGCACTGCGGAGCGCCTGAGCCTCTGGGATTTCAGCGATCAGTTTCTGGTTCCCGATCGCCACCTGTTTCCCTTCAATTTTTCCCATGACCCCTTGACCTGTCAGAGATCTAAAGTCCTCAACCTTTAGTAGGGGAAGGCCGCTCTCCTTCGCCGCAGCGACGATCGCCTTCGAAAGGGGATGCTCGCTGAGGGCCTCAAGACTTGCTCCCAACTGAAGAAGCCGCTCTTCCGTGCCTTCGAGAGCAATAATCTGATTCAGATGGATCTTTCCCTCTGTCAGGGTGCCGGTTTTATCGACGATGAGCGTATCGACCTTCGCCAGCGTCTCTAAGGCCTCGGCATTTTTGATCAGCACGCCAGCGGAGGCCCCTTTGCCCACCCCGACCATAATCGACATCGGAGTAGCCAGGCCAAGAGCGCAGGGGCAGGCGATGATCAGCACTGCGACTGCGTTGATGAGGCCATGGGCAAAAGAGGCAAAAAATCCCCAGATGAAGAAAGTCAGGATAGCCACTAGAACAACAGCCGGGACAAAATAGCCAGAGACCTGATCGGCCAATTTTTGGATCGGGGCTTTGCTGCTTTGCGCCTGGCTCACCATCTGGACGATACGGGCTAGCAAGGTCTCATCTCCAACCGCTTTAGCCTCCATGATGAAACTGCCGGTCCCATTGAGGGTAGCCCCGGTCACTTTGTCTCCTAGATTTTTTTCGACAGGGATCGACTCTCCGGTGATCATCGACTCGTCGACTACGCTGCTCCCCTCGAGGAGCACTCCATCTACCGGGATTTTTTCTCCAGGCTTGACCCTTAGGCGATCCCCTTTCTGGACCTGCTCTAAGGGGATCGATTCTTCTTGGCCATTGCGGATAACGATGGCCATGGTTGGTGCCAGATTTAGCAAGGATCTAATCGCCCGGCTTGTCTTCGATCGGGCTCTCAGTTCGAGGATCTGCCCCAATAGGACCAAAACGGTGATGACCATTGCCGGTTCAAAATAGACCGAGGGCTTTGTGGGAAAGATCGAAGGAAACAGGGTGGCGATTAGGCTATACGCATAAGCGGTTCCAACGCCTAGGGAAATCAGGGTGAACATGTTGAAGTGGAGGCTTATCCCCCGCTGAAAAAAGGGGAAGCCGGCCCACAGGACAACGGGAGTGGCGAGCAGGAGTTGAATAAGCGGATAGGCGCCGAGGAAGAAGATCGGCAATGTTAAGACCAGACCGATCCAAAATCGTCTGGTCATCGCTTTGAGCTCAACATCTTCTTCATCGGAGGGGATCGTCGGCTCTAGATTCATCCCGCAAATGGGGCAATGACCCGGAGTGGGCTGCCGGATTTGTGGATGCATGGGGCATGTGTAGAGTTTTTGAAGGGCCATTCAAATCGGTTTTAATCTATTGACCGATTTCAATGCAAAGGGCGCGGGGTATTATAAAGCGCCCTTCAGAGAGAAAATTTTAGGCTTTGATCTTGATATCGACGCCGGCTGCGACTGGAAGCACTTTGAGCTTGTCGATCGTGTCGGGTGTTGGGTTCAGGATGTCGAGCAGGCGGATGTGTGTGCGCATTTCAAACTGCTCGCGCGATTTACGGTCGACGTGAGGCGAGCGGAGGACAGTGTAGATCTCCCTTTTTGTTGGAAGAGGGATCGGTCCTGCAACTCGTGCGCCTGTACGCTTTAGCTGTTTCGACGATATCTTGCGCTGCGCGATCGAGAACGCGCTGATCGTAACCTTTGAGGCGGATTCGGATTTTTTGTTTAGATGTTTGCTTTGTTGGTTGTTTTGCCATTTTAATCCTATATTAAGGCTTTTTCTCTGTGACGATTTCTTCTTGAATTTTGTCTGGCACGCTCTCGAAGTGGCTTGGCTCCATCGTATACGTAGCACGGCCGAGATGACATCGAGCGGAGTTGTGTCGAATAACCAGAACATTTCGCTTAGAGGAACTTCTGCTTCGATTTCAATATGCCCCCTTTTTGAGCATTTTTGGCTCATGATCTTCCGCGGCGACGGTTGATGTCGCCGATCACATCGCCCATGGATGCTTCGGGAGTCGTCGACGACGACTTTCATGATCGGCTCTAGGAGGATCGGCTTAGCACTTCCGCGCAGCATCTTTGACGGCCATCGATCCGCAGATCTTAAATGCCATTTCGTTTGAGTCGACTTCGTGGTAAGAACCGTAGATGATCGAGCACTTTGACGTCGACAAGGTCATAGCCGGCGAGAACACCAGTGGCGAGGCCGTCGTTAACCCCCTTGATAACGGCAGGGATGTATTCTTTTGGAATGACACCGCCGACAATCTTGCTGACGACTTCGTTTCCTTTGCCTTTTTCATTCGGCTCGATCTCGAGCAACGACGTGCGCATATTGACCGCGGCCACCGATCTGCTTGACGTATTTGGTCTCGGATTTTGCCTGGGACGGTGATCGTCTCTTTATAGGAAACTTCAGGTTTGCCGACGTTCGCTTCTACGCTGAATTCGCGGATCATACGGTCGCGCAGAATGTCGAGGTGAAGCTCTCCCATTCCGGCGATGATCGTCTGACCTGTCTCTTCGTTGGTTGTAACGCGGAAAGTAGGATCTTCTTCAGAGAGCGCTCCAAGCGCCACAGAGAGTTTTTCTCGGTCGGCTTTCGATTTTGGCTCAATCGCCATCGAAATCACAGGCTCTGGGAATTCCATCTTTTCGAGGAGCAGCGGAGTCTCTTCCATGCAGAGGGTATCACCGGTGCTGGTGTATTTTAGGCCGATGCAAGCTGCAATATCGCCAGTGTAGAACTCATCGCGATCTTTTCGCTGGTTGGCGTGCATTTCAAGCAGGCGAGAGATTCTCTCTCTTTTATCTTTAGTTGTATTGTAAACGGGGTCCCTTTTTCGAGGCGTCCAGAATAGATCCGGACGAAGGTCAGACGGCCGACATAAGGGTCGGTCATGATTTTAAATGCTAGCGCAGCGAATGGGCTATCGTCACTTGGCTGCAGTTCCATCGGCTGGTCTGTATCGATGTTGAACCCTTTGATCGCGCCACGATCGAGTGGAGAGGGCATCCAGTTGACGATTGCGTCGAGGAGCTGCTGAACCCCTTTGTTTTTAAAGGCTGTTCCGCATAGGACAGGGTTGAGTTTATTAGCAATCACCCCTTTGCGGATCGCAGCGTGGATCTCTGCTTCGGTGAGCGATTCGGGATTCTCGAGCACTTTCATCATGAATTCTTCTCGACTCATCGATGGTAGCGAGCTCTTCGAGCAACTGTGCGCGCATTTCTTTTGCATTTTTCGAGAAGATCAGCAGGAATCGCAACGGTATCGTATTTTGCACCCATGGTCTCATCGAGGAAGAGGTAAGCCTTCATCGTGATGAGATCGACCATCCCTTTAAACTCGCCTTCGGCGCCGATCGGGCAGTGGACAGGAATGGCATTCGCTCCGAGTTTATCTTTCATCGATTTGACGGCTGTGAAGAAATCAGCGCCGGTACCGGTCCATCTTGTTGATGAACGCGATACGAGGAACTCCGTAGCGGTCAGCTTGACGCCAAACAGTTTCAGACTGTGGCTGCACGCCGGCAACGGCATCAAACACGGCAACAGCGCCATCGAGAACGCGCAGGGAGCGCTCCACCTCAATGGTGAAGTCGACGTGCCCCGGGGTATCGATGATGTTGATCTTTGCAACCATTCCAATAGACAGTCGTCGCAGCGGAGGTGATCGTAATCCCACGTTCTTGTTCTTGCTCCATGAAGTCCATGGTCGCAGCCCCTTCGTGCACTTCGCCAATGCGGTGGAGGCGGCCGGAATAGAAGAGAATCCGCTCGGTCGTCGTCGTCTTACCCGCATCGATGTGGGCCATGATCCCGATATTGCGGACATTTTTCAATTGGTCTGATTCTGGTCGTTGCTTAACTGCCATTTTTCCTCTTTACCTTACCATTTGTAGTGCGCAAAGGCTCGGTTAGCTTCGGCCATGCGGTGTGTATCGTCTTTCTTCTTAATGGTTGCCCCTTGATTTTTAAAGCAGTCGGCCAGTTCTGATGAAAGGCCATCTTCCATGGAGCGGCCAACTTTGTTGCGGGAGAAACGGATAATCCATCCCATTGCCATCGAAATGCGTCGATCAGTGGGGATCTCGATAGGGACTTGATAGGTAGCGCCGCCGATACGTCGCGATTTGACTTCTAGAGTGGGCTTCGCATTTTCCAGAGCCTGCTCAAAGGCTTCAAGGGGATTTTCCGCCTTGACTTTTTGGGCAAATTTCTCAATGGCTTCGTAGACAATCGTACGAGCTGTAGATTTTTTCCCGTCTAACATCACTTTGTTGATGAATTTAGAGAGAACAATGCTTTTGTATTTTGGATCTGGGTCAATTTCCCGTTTTTCTGCGCGTCTTCTGCGTGACATGAGTGGCAATAGCTCCTTTATTTAGGCTTTTTAGATCCGTATTTTGAACGGCCTTGTTTGCGGTCTTGGACAGCTGAGCAGTCCAGGGTTCCACGAACGATGTGATAGCGAACACCAGGAAGGTCTTTCACCCTTCCTCCACGCACGAGAACGATACTGTGCTCTTGGAGGTTATGGCCTTCTCCGCCGATGTAGGCGATGACTTCTTGTCCATTAGATAAACGGACCCATGCGACTTTTCGAAGAGCAGAGTTAGGTTTTTTTGGCGTTTTAGTCTTTACTTGTAAGCAAACACCGCGCCTTTGTGGGCATTGGTTCAGGGCAGGCGATTTCTTTCGTCTGACTTTTGGGCGGCGCCCTTGTCGAATGAGTTGGTTAATGGTTGCCATCGCGGCCAGTCTCCTTCCGGTTTTTCAATAGGAATAGGACAAACTATATCTTGATCCCGAATTATTTGCAAAGCCTCTCTTCCAAAAGGGGGCAAATATCTGGTGTTAAAATATTTTTAGTTAGGTTACAAAGAGGAGAAATGAGACCGATACTCCTACTTTCAGCACTTTCGCTTTTCCTCACTTCTGCGGCCAGCTTAAAAAAAGCCGACGTAAAAGAGACCTTTGAAGAGATGCTCCAATTGCACGTAGAGCATGACCAGATTAACCCGCTGCTCGTCAAGCGGGCCTGCAAAATATTTATTGAGCAGTTTGATTCAGCTAAGATCTATCTCTTAGAAGATGAGGTGCAGCGTCTTGCATATCCCGACAAAAAAAAATTAGACACGGGGGTCACTCGCTATCAAAATGACGACCTGTCCCACTTTAATGACATGAATAAGGTCGTTTGTCGCGCCATCAAACGGGCTAAGCAGTGGCGCCAGGAATATCAAAAAGAACTCATTCTCTCGGCCCATGATCTACAGCCTGTTCGAGAGGAGACCTTTCTCAGCTATGCCGAAACTGAAGCGCAGCTTAAAAGCAGGATTCAACATCAGCTTACCCGCATTTTGCTTGAAGAGCGGAAAATGAACCAACTGGACGACTGGTCACCCCAGGATCGGGAGAAGATTTTCAATCTCTGGGAGAGACGTTTTCAAGCCAGAGAAGAACCCTATCTGACCAAAGGCGCTGAGGAAGAGCACTACCTCACGTTGCACACCCTCCATGCCCTCTCCAAAAGCCTCGATGCCCACACCGCCTATTTTAGTCCAGAGGAGGCGACCGACTTGCGGACCAATTTGGAAAAGCAATTTGAAGGGATCGGAGTTGTCCTTCGCGAAGGGATCAATGGGGTGATCATCGAAAATCTGGTCAAAGGTGGCCCGGCGGAAAAGAGCCAAAAAATTCACGAGGGCGACCAGATCGTGCAAATCGATAAGAAAAAGGTCGCCGACTTGTCTTACAGCCAGGTTTTAAATGCTTTGAAAGGGGATGGGAGCAAAGATATCGAGCTTGGTCTAAAACGGAAAGGGGATACGCGGATCCACTACGTCACCCTGCAGCGAGAAAAGATTTCGATGGATGACGATAAACTCCAGTGTCATTCTACCCCCTGTGGCAACGGGCACATCGGCATTCTCACCCTTCCTTCCTTCTATGAAGGAGGGCATGCTCACCTCAGCCGATAGGGATATGCGCGAGGCGATCAAGAAGCTCAAAAGGCAGGCTCCTCTCAATGGACTCATCCTCGATTTACGTGAGAATTCCGGCGGATTTTTAACCCAAGCGGTCAAAATCGCCAGCCTCTTTGTCTCACGAGGAGTGATCGTCATTTCCAAATATTCGCGTGGCGAGGTCAAGTATTACCGCAACCTCGATGGCCAGCTCCTGTTTGATGGCCCCCTCATTGTCCTCACCTCCCGCGCCTCCGCCTCTGCGGCCGAGATCGTCGCCCAGGCTCTCCAAGATTACGGCGTGGCCCTAATCGTCGGCGACCAAGAGACCTTCGGCAAGGGGACGATTCAATACCAAACAGTGACCGATTCCAGTGCCAAATCGTACTATAAAGTGACAGTCGGCCGTTACTACACCGTTTCCGGGCGTTCCGCTCAAATCGAAGGGGTCAAAGCCGACATCGTCGTCCCCACCATTTTCTCTCCCTACAAAATTGGCGAGCGGTTCCTCGAGTACCCCCTCCCTTCCGACCAGATCGCAGCCGTCTACCTCGATCCGCTGACCGACGTCGATATGCGCAGCCGCAGCTGGTTTCAAAAGCACTACCTTCCCAATCTTCATCAGCCGGAAGACAAATGGAAGAGAATCCTTCCCCTGCTGAGGGAAAACAGCCGCTATCGGCTCGCCAGCGATAAAAATTTTGTTCACTTTCTGAAAGAGCAAGAAAAGAAGGCGAGTTCCGACTCGGGGCGCTTCAAACGGGGTGAAAAAAGCACTTGGGGCGATGGCGACCTCCAACTCTCCGAGGCGCTCAACATCATCCGAGATATGATTGAGTTGCAGAATAATTCTTGAAAAAAAACCTCAAATTACCCTAATCTTAGAGCTTCGTTTGGCCAGATAGCTCAGTCGGTAGAGCAGAGGACTGAAAATCCTTGTGTCGCTGGTTCGATTCCAGTTCTGGCCATCCTTCTTTTACCTTTCTTCCGCTGAGGTATCAATGAGAAATAGACTTGAAGATTTAGGGCGCCTTGCAGTGTTGATCGACAACTTGCTTGACCACGATCTATTTAACAAAGAATATCTTCCGTGGCGTCCCAAGGATTACGATGAGTGGTTTGCGTCGAAGACGGAAGATCAACAGGACGACATTCTTCGCCATTGGGTTTATGGCATAGAGTCTTTTAAGGAAAAGCTGTATGACATGCTTTCGATTGCTAATGGTACAGATCCCCTGAACGATTCGATCGATAGAACTTAAGATTCTCAACCCAATGCAACACTTAGTGCATATTCATATTGCTTGTATAGGCCTGATCTTCATGGGTGGGTTTATCAGGGTAGCGCAAGCTGAGCAAGCCATTTTCTACCATAGGGGTTAGAAAACGATATCGCAAGCCATTTGGATTACGTCCTATTAGTTCGGCGAGTTGAGTTCTCGTTAACCATTTGTTTTTGCATAAATTTGTAAGCATTGCCTCAATTTCTTTATAAGAGGAGTGTTTGTTCAATCTTATTTTTTTTGCAATATTTTTTAACGCAAGTAATTCATTAATAGATACTTCTTCCTTGATATGTGCGGAGGTGTGTGCGGAGGTGTGTGCGGAGGTGTGTGCGGAGGTAGACTCATTTTGTATAAGGCCATTTTCAGGGTTAAGTTGGTAGCGAGCCCATCTTCCTGAACGATCCTGGACTATCACCCCTTTGCTGACCATTTTTTGAAGCATTCTAGTCATATCAGCGGAATGTTCTGTGGTAATCTGCCGCATTCTAGCATTATCCACCCAACCTTCTAGATCAGCTGTAACCAAGACCTGGACTTCTAATGGGGTAAAAGTTTGAAATTTAGTCCCGAATCGAAGCTTCAATCGAGCGAGCGCTTCTTCTGGAATTAAACTGACCATTGGCAATATCCACAATACCCTATCGGGTTGAGTAGATTCTCGAACAATAGGAGAGCGCCAATGTTGTGAGCTCCATCCCCGCCGGATTTTATCAATTCCTGAACCTGCTTTTTCAGCCGCACCCATCATGGTAAACATCACTTGCAGCGATTTGTTGCGGCATTCACTTACATTTTCATTAAATAGTTGATCCATTGAGATGAGAAGAGAACCAGGATTGGAGAATTCAAAGCGATCCTTATATTTTTTAATAATGACCCCACCTTGACCGAAATGATCTGCATGAATGAGAGCATTAACGAGTGCTTCTCGGATTGCTTCATGCACAATTGTTTCCCCCTTGCGGAACATATCTGCATCCAATTGAAAAGGAAGCTTTATATCTGCCGAGACTTTTTGGACAACTCGATTATAAAACTGAAATAAATTTCCTTCCCATGTCCCATCGGGTATTAAACGATCAGTCCATCGAACATCGGGATCATCTGAGAGTTTTTCCCTATAATCGACCCAATACTGTGGAAGTGCTTTGCGGAGAATGTCATCACGACCAAACATCAACAATCCCGCCACGGTGGGACCTTCTTGTTTAGTCTCTTGACATCTGTCCCAACCGCCCAGTTTTGTGAGCAGGCCTTTATCATCTTCATTTAACCATGGATGAGTGGGTTTGAAGGATCGGAATCTCTGACGATATTGTTGGAGACTCAATGCATCTAAATCTTCGAAATTATAATGCACCATGACTCTGCTATCAGAGGATTTTTCAGATTTGTCAGATAGCATTCGGTAGACTTCCTGTTCTGTACAATGGTAGTCTCCTTCATAGTTGCGCTTATATGTTCCTGTCAGAGGATTTTGTCTAATGAATAAAGGGCGTTGATATCGAGATGCACGGGGAATACGGATGGCGAGTATTGTTCCAGCTGGATGGTTCACTTCTTGAACGTCTCGATTTTCAAGAATATTGGTGCTAATCACAGATCTATTGTTAAGTGTATCCCAAAAGTTTTTCTTGATCTTATTAATGTCTGTTAATCCAATGACTGTCCCATCATCCTCAACTCCGAGAAAAATCACGCCTCCATTTGTATTCGCCATCGCACTATAGGTTTCCCAGAGACTTTGAGGCAGGCCTCCTTTTGCAGACTTGAACTCCAAATCTTCACTTTCGTTCCAATCATGCTCATTGAGAATTGTTAAATAATCGATCGTACTTTTTTCCTCAGCCATAGAGTGTACCTAAAAATTTTCATAGCTGCGATTTTACACTTAAAGATTATTTTTTAAAAAGACTTTCCAAGGCAATGGACGGAAGTGGATTTTCAAAACTGAAAATCCTTGTGTCGCTGGTTCGATTCCAGTTCTGGCCAACCTTTTAAAGATGCGTGGATTTTCTCGCTTCACTATTGAAAAATTGCTTAAAGAGCAAAAATTCTCAAGAAAATGGTGGATACAGCAATAGCTAAAGTACCCCCGCCTGCGAACAGATAGCCAACGCCATTACGTGTGTTATTGGCTTGCCAGCCCACAATATATTTAACTGGCATATCAGGATCGAGGATATTAGATTCAACAGCCTCGGTCAATTCATTGAGTCTTCGATTGAAGGACTCAAGTTCTTGGGCATTTGCGGCTAGTTCACTTCTTTTTTGTTCGATACGCTGAGTTCGTAGCTCTGCAAGATCGGCCCATCTTCTATTGAGATTCGCTTCGTTCCATTCGATGCCAATTAGTGCAGCATAGGCATTTAAATTTTTCTGAACGGAGTTCTTTTTTATAGTTGAAAATATATGAGCTGTAACAAGAGCTACAATACAAATTCCAGCAATCAGTGCGGCTGCTAGAGAAACTGGGAGAATGGCAGCAGTATAGGGGATTGTTCCTATTGCCGATAGAATGACCCCGGCTAACTTTGTCACCATGGTTGTTGCATAACATCCAGTGACGATAGGTTTAATTAGCAAGTTGTTGGATTTAATTGCGTGTCCTTTTAAATCGGTTCCGTCATAGTAATGGCCCATTGTGTAATATTCCGGGCATTCTCTTACTGTGAATTGGTTATTAAGCGTCCCATAGATAGACCCAAGAATAATGGGGAGGCCTATCATTTGAATTGGCGCCAGAGGAATGAATACTGCCCCTGCTGCGAGGAGAGTCAATCCAAGCGAGTGATATACTATATTGCGAATGTGTGGATTATTCGAAAGAACCGTATAAGAAGAACCTGTAATCAAACTGACTACCTTTTCACCAGCATGCCATGTCAAAAATCCAACACCAATCGATGCAGCAGATGCGATCCTATTCATAGCCCTTGCAATGTAAAAAGCTATCATAAAAATTGAGAAGAGGATGCACTTCGGAACTATGCAAATATTTTTCAGACATATTGAAGCATTAATTGATCCATTGCATAACCTATAAATTTCCCCAAATATGGCAAATGGTGAAGCGACAAGGGTTGTTATCAATTGAGCAAGAGAGGCAAGCTCATACTGAGTTTGGGTAGATAAGGTGTGGATAAGGCGTTTGAAATCATCACGGAAGATAACATCTTGCCCAACTTCTTCATCCAGCTGAGTTGGTACTTCTGCATCTACTGAGACGTAGGGGACTAAGAGCTCCTCCCTTTGACTATCCCCCCAGAGAGTTAATTGCTCCAGTAAACTAGTTGAAACGACAACCTGACTCGACATAATTACCTATTTTTGCTTTACATGACAAATGCTAATTGTATTAAATAGCATTTATAACAGTTGTTCTAAACTGATTTTTTTGTTTAAAAATCAATGGTATTATACTGAGTTAGCACTTACTAAACAAGCTAAGCGGCAAATCGTAAGCACTTGCGTCTTGCTGTTCACTATATGGCGCTGTTCAATATATATTGAACAGCGCCATATAGTGAACAGCTGGAGGGTTATGAACGAACGATAGTTCATCAGCTTTCATGAGCAACCTGCTGAAGGGGATATTTATGCAGATAAGTCGGCACTTATTCTGGCTTGGATTTTAAGAGAGGGGATTAAGAGAAAGGCCCTCTCACTCCAACCATTCTTGATCACCTCATACGCATACCATTTCCGTGCTTCGGGGTCTTTTAACTTCTCTAATATGAGTGGGTTATGCCACTAAGGTATTTGTGCAAGCGCTGCTTGCACAATTTGCGGATCGAGGTAACCCTCAGCAAATTTCAGTATATACTTTAGATTTCGGATGGAGAAGTCACAAGTGCCTGGTAATCAATGCATGATTGTTCATGATGTAAGAAATAATAGCAGGCTTTTCTTACAAGCTGTGTGATTCCTCAATATATTTGAGGATATATGTTCTATGGAGGCAAGAATTAACATGCAGCACTTTTTAATCTCGATAGAAGATAGGTAAACCATGTAGTTCTGCTTTCTTGATGAGCTGGGTGAGTTTTTCTTTTTCGGTTGGGCTTAAGCGCTTCAGAATCAATTGGCGATCGATCAGAATCCCTTTGACTTTCAGCATGTCGGGTTTAAAGCCCATCTCGGGTCTCAGATCGAGGCCAACCTCGTTATAGTCAAAATAACCGTTATCCGATGAGCTATGGGTCTGGGCCAGCAGCTCGTCGGGGTCTAAGAATCGAGAGACATTCCTTCTGGAAAAATCGTCTCCTTGAGCTAAGGTATCTTGAACAAATTGGAAGCATTTTTCTAACTCTGCTAAAACCCCTTCGCCGGGTCTGCCAAAAATGGTTTGGAACATTTCGGGGGTATCATCAGCTGGATGCAGTTTAAAGTCGTCGATGAGGGTTCTTAATTGGACTGAAGTGACACCTTCGACTTTCCATTGATTCTTGTTTTGGAAAATGGAGTCATTTTGGTGTCTATCTCTTAAGTCAGCAATTTGAGTTTGGAGTCTTTGTTGGAACTCTCGGAGTGCTGTTAATTGTTCCTTAACTTTAAGGTGTTCAGGAACTTCGTCACTTAAGTCCGCGCAAGATGCATCACGGTCCTGTATTCTAATGCCCACGATTTCTTCTTGAGCCAAGAGCCTATGGTAAAGGGTGAAGTCGTCAGGTGCTTCTGAGCCATAGAAGTTTTTGAAAATCAAATCGATGTAAGTTGCTACAACTTGGAATTTCCTGTGGAAGTTGTAATACTTCTCCGCTGTCTGCTGATGTTCAGAGTCCTTCGCAGGATTCAGTATCGGAGATTGAACGTCTTCTTTCGCTGTTGTGGCAATACAGGCAGGGTCTACTGCCAGCATGATGGCGATATTGTTCTCAGGATGGAAATAGGAAGTGGTTCCGCTGATAAGGCTTGCGCAGATTGTCCCGCCTAATTGTTGACCCATCATTCGGTTGAGGATGGCATCTGATGAAGAGGTATGGACGAAAAATCTATCATTGGCGTTGAGTCGTCGGCAAGCAATCATGGCTCCATTAAAGGGAACTTCCATCTTATTGCCAGTGACATCAAGCTCTTTGTTTTGCAAACTTTTATATTTTGCTTTTGCTGCTGATAAGTTGGGGAATTTTTTTGCAAATTGTTGACAGAACCACGATTCTGCCGGTGTTAGAGGATTGTCATCAATGGCAATCGCTGTTGTAATTAGATCAAAAGAAGGGACGTTCGGTGCAATAATACGAAGGATACGGTTCTCGAGGTTCTCGAGATCTTTTTTTGCAATTGTATATTCTTTCTTTGCTCTTGCAAATGTTGTACCTGTAAGTTTTCCGTCTGGTGTGCGATTTCCAAATTTCTCCTCAAACCGCGTAATTTCTGAAATCAACGATGTCACTTTTTCTATATTGGTTGCATTTCCTTCTTCTATGGTAAAAGCAACAACTTCCGACTGGAGATTATGGAACTCATCATGCGCTTGTTCTTGGACCGAGTTTAGAAGTGAAGATCTTTGGGAATTCAGTACTTTTGTAATTTGGTAATCTGACCGCTTATTGTATTTTGCTTCAAATAGATCGATTTTGGAGATGATCTGAAGGGCTCCTGTCAATGTAATTGAGTCCTTATTGCTGATAAATTGATCTACTTCAGAATTCAGCCTGCCCAGTTGAAGATGCTTTGACACCAATTTTACAATGTGGATAAGCGCACATATAAGGCCGATCAAAGCCCCCACGCCAGCTCCTATGATGGTCCCTTTGATTGGAACGACGCTTCCTATCATTGCTCCAGCTACAGCGCCAACGAAAATCAGGCCAAGAGCTGTAGCGGCCGCGCTAGCGACCTTAGAGGTGGTTTGATCAAGAGCTGGGTTTGCGGAGGCTATTGGACCCCTTGGGCTTTGTGGAAGTAGCTGGTATAGTGAATTAATTCCTAGCATAATTAATAATTCCTTTAATTAAACTTAATTATAGCATGTTTATAAAATTAAGTAAATAAATTTTTTATTATTAAATATTGACATAATTAACTGATGTTCAGTGAGTTGCGGATAAATCAAAAGATTGTTTGGGGATGCTGATATTTAGGGACTTAGAATAGGTGCTTTAATCGAATTGGTGGGCAGTAAATTGTTTAAGGCAGTACATACGGCGCAGGTAAAGTGAAGCTTTAGCGCTGATTTACCTTTTGGCGATTGGATGCTATACGCCTTACCCGCTACTGTTCGAGGGACAGGAATACCCAATATCCGTTCAGCCCAAACCGATAAAACATTAAATACTCTAGTCCCCCCAAGACATTCTCCTCTGACACTGAAAGCAGTGATATTTTCTGCATTTTTATGAAACTCCTTATGGCCCACTTTCGATCGAATATAACGCCTTACCCCGGCCCCCATCGGCTCAGAATTAAAAACCGACGCTTTTATGCCATTAGCAGCTGCTGCACATTGCGCTAACATTCCACCATGAGAATGGCCTGCAATAACCAGGGTTGTGTCAGAACTCTCACAAGCCTGCTTCAAAGCATTTCCTAGCTCTATAGCTTCTGTGACGTTAGCGTGTATTCCTCCAAAAAAATTATGTAAAATTGCCTTTATATTTCTCTTAAGGAGGGGTTTTGCTAATTTTTCACCAGCCGCCTGTCCTTCATTCAGTAACCCCATCATTCCGATAACAACTCTTTTTTCATTAGGATTATGACTTAAGCGAAAACAGGAGCCAGTTTTCTCACTATAAAAACAATTTTCTTTTCCTTTCTTAAAACCCAATGATGTAATTTTACTCTCGAATGAAGCATCGGGAATACGACCGAAAATTTGCAGCCAAGCCGATAAATATGAAACTTCTGGATTGTCTTCTTTATAAATTTTTTCATAAAATTCAACGTTTTCTGCTATCTCATGTTTTAGGGTGTTATTGGCTTTAACCTCATGCGGACCTATACGTTTATAGTAATCCGAAATACCACCTTTCCAGTCGGACATTAGATGGTCTTTCAATGTTTTCTTAAATACCTTGCCAAATACCGCTGTTTTATCCTTTAAGACCTTCGAGCGGGCCTCACTTAAACTTTGAAATAATCGAACAGGCGCCTTGAATACATTGATCAAAACACCTCTTGAAGAAAGGGGAAGAGGAAATGTAGCAAAAATACCGGCCTTTTTTACCACGTCTAGTACCTTGCTTGATGGTTCTCCTGATGACTTATCTATAATGGGTTGAGTTGTTGCCTTGTTTTGAGGCGCACTTCTAAAAAAATCATAAATAGCATATAGACTTTCTGTTATAGAAAACATATTAATATTCCATTATTTAGTAGCTGAATTATATCATAATACTAATTTTATGTAAATAAATATTAATGAGTTATTAGCGAATGGTGGGAATTGGAATCCAATAGCTTAACTGATGGAAGCTGCTGAGGCTCTGGGCATTACGACTTATAGGTCAAGGGGTTAGATCAGAGATTTGCCTATTGCATTGGGATATCATATGGGCAGTTTATCCTTTGAGCATTTTTTGGTGCATATCATATACCCTAAGGAACCGGGGAGGGCTGAAAATTCTTGTGTCAAATATCTTTCTCCGCAATATACTCTTCCCTCTGAAACTTCATTATAAGGGTAAAAATGGGCTTTGCGATTGCTTCCGACAATTCCTCTTCGACTATTTCTTCGATTCTCCAGTCTTATTTAGTTCCAGTATCGGTTACTGCGATTGCTATCCCGGTAGCCCTTTTTACGATCACGCATCTAGCATTCTATACTTATAAGCATCGCGATGACATTTTAGAGCACGCTATAGCGAATAATCGGCCGATGCTTGCGAGAATGGCGCTGGCCGGTGGGGCAAAGATTTCCCTAACTAAACATCAAGGCTTAGCGAAAGAAGCTGTTGAAAAAAAAGATATAGATCGCATTTTGCTCTATGGATTTCTGCTTCCTTGGCTTCCTGGGGCGGATAATATGATCCAAGAGATGGAGGAGGATAGAGAAGGTTTTATCAAAACAGTTAAAGCGTTTTTCAATATTAGTAATGAAAAGCTCACTTTGGAATGGCTTTATTTTTCGGCGATTCAAAATGGAAATCAAGCAATTGCTGATTATTGTATTCAAAGGCTCGATCCCAATATGATCGTAAACGATCGATCGCTTCTTCATGTTGCAGTTGATCGAGGCCGCCTCGAGATAGCGCGCAAATTACTCGAAAAAGGGGCAGACATTAATGCGAGACATATAAGAGGTTCTACGCCATTTGCGTGCGCCGTAGAAGCTAATAAATATAAGGCGACAGTATTCTTGATGGATGCGGGTGCAAACACTCAATTAATGGAAGGCCGTGCAGATGTTAATGCCGATCAGGAGGGATCAGAAGTTCTTAGGAGAGTATCCCCGCATTATCTTGCTTCTTTGTTAAGTAGTCTAGTATTAGAAGGTAGTTGTCCAAAATACCTAAAATTTATTGAGAAGATATTACGAAAGGCAAACGATTCCAATTCCATAGATAGAGACTATCGAGGACTAATTAGTTTTGTTCTAAGAAATCAAAATCTTCAAGTGGACGACATATTTATCGTCGCAGAAGATGTCGTTAGTTTGAATTTAAACTGCATATTTTCGAAGTCCTTTGATTATATGGAAAAAGAAAATTGGCCGTTTGAATGCAGATGTCAATGGATTAGAAAATTGAGAAACTTAGGGGTTGATATTAATGCGGTCGAGTGGTGGCAGTGGGATTCGATCGAGTGGCCGCGGAGGGGGGGAAGAGATTTCACTGGTTCCGCATTGGATTGGGCGATCTTAAATAAAAATTTTGAACTTGCTAAATTTCTAGTGATGGAAGGTGGAAGTCGCATGCCAGAAAATTTTTTTCGGGAGGCCACCCGTGACATCGTGGGTATGAGGCATGAATTTCTTATTCAATTGTTGAATTGTAGTCAAGATTCTTTCTTTTCTATTGTGCGGGATCGTGAGATCACGGGCAATAAAATTAAATTGTGCCCGCTGTTAATTAAAACCAACGATAAAGGACAAACCCTACTTCATTTGGCTCGGGGGTATTTGTGTTATACGGAGACTCTTTTAGCAAAAGGAGCAGATCCTAATGCTAGAGATATGGATGGTCGTACCCCGCTGCATTACGTTGCCGGTTCCCCCTACGTAGATTGTATTAAGCTTCTTTTGGCGAAAGGAGCAGATCCTAATGCTAGAGATAATGATGGTAGAACCCCACTGCATTTCCTTGCTAAATGGCTTATCCAGTGTGATAGACGAAGGAGCTCGCCTGATGAAGTTAGAGAAATGCTAGTAAGAGATATAAGATATAATGTGCTTTTCGATGGTGGGGCCGATCCACTAATTCGAGATAGTCTTAATAACAAATATTTTGATTATTCCCCAGCCCTATTGTTCTAACCAGATCTCTTTCACATTCACACAGCTTAGCATTGCGATTCATCAGTAGCGCATCTTGGAGGGTGGCGCTGGTTCAAGTTCTGGTCAAATATCTTTCTCCGCAATATACTCTTCCCTCTGAACCTTCATTATAAGGGTAAAAATGGGCTCTGTGATTACTTCTGGTTACAATTCCTCTTCGACGGTTTCTTCAATTCTCCAGTCTTATTTAGTTCCGGTTTCGGTTTCTTCGATTGCTATCCCAGTAGCCCTTTATACGATCACGCATCTAGCATTCTATACTTATAAGCATCGCGATGACATTTTAGAGCACGCTATAGCCAATAATCGGCCGATGCTTGCAAGGATGGCGCTGGCCGGCGGGGCGAAGATCTCCCGCGCAAAACATCAAGGCTTAGCGAAAGAAGCTGTTGAAAAAAAGGATATAGATCGCATTTTGCTCTATGGATTTCTGCTTCCTTGGCTTCCTGGGGCGGATAATATGATCCAAGAGATGGAGGAGGATCGCGAAGATTTTATCAAAACAATTAAAGCGTTTTTCAATATTAGGAGGCATGTTTATTGCGGTCTTAATGAAAAGCTCACTTTGGCATGGCTTTATTTTTCGGCGATTCAAAATGGAAATCAAGCAATAGCTGATTACTGTATTCAAAGACTCGATCCCAATATGATCATAAGCGGCCGCTCGCTTCTTCATGTTGCAGTTGATCGAGGCTGCCTCGAGATAGCGCGTAAATTAATCGAAAAAAGAGCAGATATTAATGCGAGAGATATAAGAGGTGATACACCATTTGCTCGCGCCGTAAAAGCTAATAAGTATAAAACGACAGCATTCTTGATGGATGCGGGTGCAAACCTCCAATTAATGGAAGGTCGTGCAGATGTTATTGCCGATCAGCAGGGATCAGAAGTGCTTAGGAGAGCGTCCCCTCATGATCTTGCTTCTTTGTTAAGTTGTCTAGTATTAGAAGGTAGTTGTCCAAGATACCTAAAATTTATTGAGAAGATATTACGAAAGGCGGGCGATTCCAATCCCATAGATAAAGACTATCGAGGAATAATTAGTTGTGTTCTAAGAAATCAAAATCTTCAATGGGAGGACATATTTATTGTCGCAGAAGATGTCGTTAGATTAAATTTGAACTGCATATTTTCGAAGTCTTTTGATTATATGGAAAAAGAAAATTGGCCGTTTGAATGCAGATGTCAATGGATTAGAAAATTAATAAACTTAGGGGTAGATATTAATAGGATCTGGTTGCAGCAGCGTGATTCGATCCGGCAGCCGAGTTGGAGAGATTTCTATAGAGGTTCCGCATTAGATTGGGCTATCTCAAATGGAAATTTTGAACTTGCTAAATTTCTAGTGATGGCAGGTGGAAATTGTGTTGTTAGATTAAATTTAGAGAACATATTTTCGAAGTCCTTTGATTATATGGAAAAAGAAAATTGGTCATTAGAATGCAGATGTCAATGGCTTATAAAATTGATAAACTTAGGGGTAGATATTAATGCGGTCGAGTGGCGGCAGTGGGATTCGATCGATCCGTCGCGGAGGGGAAGAGATTTCAATGGTTCCGCATTAGATTGGGCGATCTTAAACGAAAATTTTGAACTTGCGAAATTTCTAGTGATGGAAGGTGGAAGTCGCATGCCAGAAAATTTTTTTCGGGAGGCCACCCGTGACATCGTGGGTATGAGGCATGAATTTCTTATTCAATTGTTGAATTGTAGTCAAGATTCTTTCTTTTCTATTGTGCGGGATCGTGAGATCACGGGCAATAAAATTAAATTGTGCCCGCTGTTAATTAAAACCAACGATAAAGGACAAACCCTACTTCATTTGGCTCGGGGGTATTTGTGTTATACGGAGACTCTTTTAGCAAAAGGAGCAGATCCTAATGCTAGAGATATGGATGGTCGTACCCCGCTGCATTACGTTGCCGGTTCCCCCTACGTAGCTTGTATTAAGCTTCTTTTGGCGAAAGGAGCAGATCCTAATGCTAGAGATAATGATGGTAGAACCCCACTGCATGAACTTGCTGAAGAGCTTATCCTGTTGGAAGGACCACGGAGAATCTTGCCTGATGAAGTTAGAGATATACTCTCAAGAGATGTAAGATGTAAGTTGCTTATCGCCGCCGGAGCCGATCGCTCAATTCGAGATAACGATAATAATACTTATGAAGCGATCCCTAATCACTATTTCTTCTAACCAAATCTTTTTCGCATTCCCAAAGTTTAGCATTGCGATTCATCAGCAGAGCATCGGCAAGGACCAGGGCTGTCATCGCTTCGACGATGGGGACGGCGCGGATAGCGACGCAGGGATCTTGTTTGGCTGTTTCGGAGAGCTGGAAGGTGGTCTTTTCCCCTTGGAGGGTGACGGTGGCTTGCGGTTTTTTGATGCTCGAGGTCGGTTTGAATGCGACTCTGAAGTAGAGGGGTGAGCCGGTCGAGATTCCCCCGAGGGTGCCGCCGGAGAAGTTTGTGACTGTATGAACGTGCCCCTCTTCGTCGATGTCGAAGGCGTCGTTGTGCTCGGAGCCCTTCATCTGCGCGGCGGAAAAGCCGGAGCCGATTTCAAATCCTTTGGTTGCGGGCAGTGAGAGCATGGCTGAGGCGAGCATCGCTTCGAGTTTGCTATAGATGGGCTCACCGAGGCCTAAGGGGATGTGCGCAATACAGCCGATGACGCCTCCGAGGGAATCTTTTTCTTCTTTGATCTGGGTGAGCCGGGCGATGATTTTTTCTGCGGCTTGTTCGTCGGGGCAAAAGATCGGGCTGGAGTAGGTTTTTTGACGCAACTGGGTGAGGTCGGGAGGGACGATGCCGATCCCTCCGATTTCGGCGACGAAGGCTGTGCAGCTGATGTTGTAGTGGGCGAGCAGTTTTTTTGCGACGGCACCGGCGGCGACGCGGGCGACGGTTTCGCGGGCGGAGGCTCGGCCGCTGCCACGGTAGTCGAAGATGCCATATTTGCCGAGGTAGGTGAAGTTAGCATGGCCGGGGCGGTAGAGTTCTTTGAGCGGCTCGTAGGGCTTGCTGTCGACATCTTCGTTGCGGAAGAGGATAGCGATCGGGGCGCCGGTAGTTTTTCCTTCAAAGAGGCCGGAGAAGATTTCGGGTCGGTCGGTTTCTGCGCGGGGGGAGGTATAGGGGCTTTTGCCGGGACGCCTATAGGCGAGCTCTGCTTCGATGTCTTGGATGGTGAGGGGAAGGCCTGCGGGGCAGCCATCGATGACGACGCCGATGCCTGGGCCGTGTGATTCGCCGAAGGTGGTGATCCGAAAGATTTTTCCAAAAGAATTAGAGGCCATGTGCAGATCTTAAGCGTTCTTGGATTTTCAAAGCAATTTCGATCGGTGATTGGGAAATAGATCGCGTTGCGAGATTAAATTTATTGCTGTCTTAGTAAATCTGCTAAGGCCTTATGTGGATTACAGTGAAGATCAAAGGCGCCAGTTTTATGAACTGGAGTTATGCTATACGCCTTACCTGCTACTGTTCGTGGGACAGGAATGCCCAATATGCGTTCAGCCAAAACCGATAAAATATTGAAAATTCTAGTCCCCCCAAGCCATTCTCCTTTGACACTAAAAGCTGTGATTTTTTCTGCGTTTTCTGCAAATGCCGTATTACCTACATTCGATCGAATATAACGCCTTACGCCGGCCCCCATCGGCTCCGAATTAAAAACCGACGCCTCTAAGCCATTAGCAACTGCTGCGCATTGTGCCAACATACCCCCATGAGAATGGCCTGCAATAACCGGTTTTATGGAAGAACCATTGCAAGCCTCCTTCAAAGCCTTTCCTAGTTCGATAGCTTCCGTAACGTTGGCGTTTATTCCTCCGATAAAATTATGTGCGGTTCCCCTCGCACTGCTCCAAGCAAGGGCATCTGCATCAGTTTCGTTCAAAGTGGCCTTCTCTTCATTACCAAGCCCCATAATGCCGATAACGATTGTTCTTTCCTCCATGTCATAATTCAACCGAATGCACGTGCCTGTTTTTTCACTATAAAAACAGTTGCTATAATCACCTTCCTTAAAACCTAATTGCGCAATTGACAGTCTTAAGTTGTTAAATGAAGCCTCCATTTCTGGGTCGGTGTTAAGTGGTGGATTATAATTTCGACCAACATAAATATCGTTATAACGTTGGAAATTTGTTTCTATCGTTGTTCTTAGGACAGGGTCCTGTTTAACCGCATTCTGATCTATACGTTGATAGTAATCCGAAATACCCCCTTTCCAGTCGGCGAGCATATGATCTTTCAGAGTCCGCTTAAATACATCACCAAATACGGCATTTTTATCGTTTAAGGCCGCACCTAAACTTTGAAACAATCGAATAGGGGCTTTTAATACATTGATCAAAACACCTCTTGAAGATAATGGAAGGGGGAACGTGACAAAAATGCCGATCTTTTTCACCACGTCTAGGATCTTGTCCAATGTTTCTTTCCAATTTCTTGCGGGCTCACTTGTAACAGGTTGAGTTTCTGCCATCGCTTGAGGCGTAGCGCTTCTTAAAGGATCAAAAACATAAAATAAATTATCTAACATATTAATATCTCACTTGTAATTTAATTATAGCAAAATATTAATTGTTTGTAAATAAAAGCTTACTATATTCAGGGGCGTTATTGCGAGAGTTAACTATCTGAAAATCAAAAAACTATCACCATAGGGCTTATGTGGGACTTGGAAAATTTTTCCTCTGTGCCCTTTGCGCTCTCTGTGGTGATAAATATTTTATATTCAATAACTTAAGTGAAAGAATTAGAGGCCGTGAGCAGATCTTAAGAGTTCTTGGATTTTCAAGGCAATTTCGGCGGGGGTTTGGGAATCTGTCTCGATCACTTCATCAGCATAATGGTGGTAGAGGGGAAGTCGGAATTCATAGTGATCTTTGTGGAAGAGAGGGCGGTTTGGATCGCTAGCAACCCGCTTGACAAGGTGGTCAAAGCTGGTTTTGAGATAGATCACTTTGCCATTGAGATAGTCGAGGATGATTTTATTTAGCACGACACCGCCGCCGGTCGAGATGACGAGGTCTGTTTTGGACTGCAGCTCTTTGGCGACGGCGATCTCGGTGTCGCGCCAGAGCAGCTCGCCCCCTTTTGCAAACACTTCGCTGACGGTCTGACTGGCAGTTTTTTGTAGGACCAGCTCATCCATTTCGACAAGGGGAAGCTGCAGGAGTCCACTCAAGTGCTTGCCGACGGTCGATTTGCCCGAACCCATAAAGCCGATGAGGATGATGTTCATTTGAGGCTCCCGAGGACCTGCCAAAAGGTGGGAAAGGTCTTCTTCACCACTTCGGGCTGCCGAATTTCAATCTCGGACAGATGCATTTTGGCAACGGCAAATGACATCGCCATTCTGTGGTCGTTGTAGGTATTGATCGGCGCGGGTTTCGGAGTGCCGCCGTGGATGGTCAAGCTGTCGTGGGTATCTTCAGTTTGAATTCCCATTTTGCCGAGCTCGTTTTTAAGGGCGATCACCCGCTCAGTCTCTTTTACACGGAGGGAGCGGACTCCGCTGATTTTCGATATGCCGTTTGCAAAAGCAGCGAGGACTGCCATCGTCATCACCTGATCTGGGCACTCTTGCATATCGATATCGAGGGGATGGAGCTGACTGCCTTCGATCGTGATCTGATTTTTCTCATAGGTTACCCGGTTGCCCATCTTCTCCAAAATGGACAAAAATTGTCTATCGGCTTGGACAGAGTTGGGGTTGAGGTTCTCCAAGGTGATCGTCGATTTTGTCAGGACGGCGATCGCGAAAAAATAGGCAGCGCTCGAGTAGTCCCCTTCGATGAGGTATTCTGTTTTTTGGTAGCTTTGAGGAGGGATGGAGTAGCTGTTATGGATCGTGATTCCCCACTCACGCATGCAGCTGAGGGTCATATCGATATAGGATTTCGAGATCGGTGGTGTAGTGAGACGGATGGTTAGGCCATTGGGAAGCATAGGGGCAATCATCAGCAGTGCAGAGCAAAATTGGCTGCTGATATCCCCTTTCAAATTGACAGAGGCGCCAGTTAAAGTCGATGAGCTGATTTTGATTCCATCTGCACTTATCTCAATCTCAGCGCCAAGCTGTCGCAATGCCTCGACAAGATCTTGGATAGGGCGATCAAGGAGACGTGGACTTCCCTGAAGCATTTTAACGCCCGGCACAATACAAGATAGTGCGAGCATAAACCGGAGCGTGGTTCCAGAATCGTGGGCAAATAGATCGTAACTTCCGTCTTCGATGCGGCTAATGTCCCCATGGACGATGATCTCCTCTGCCTTTGTCTCGATCTCAATCCCCAGGGCACGCAAACAGCCGATCATCGCTTCGGTATCGTCGCAGTATAGGGGATTTTTCAGATGAACAGATCCTTTCGTCAATGCCGCCAAGATGAGGGCCCGATTGGTGTAGCTCTTCGAGCCGGGGATGCGGATAGGCCGATTTTCCATCCAGTCGAGAGTCGGGTCTAATTCGCTTAACGAGACAGCGCGGCAATAGTCCCCATCAAACGGGAGAGCATGTCCGATCCGGTCGATGAGAATAAAGCGGATGGCTCCAGAGGCCTTTTTTTTATCGTGACTTAAGGCCTGCAAAAATTTAGTCCTGGTGTAGCCTTGTGGTAGTTTGAGAGGGGGGTAGAGGGCTCGAATTTGATCAAAATCGGCTTCAGAGAGATATCCAAGGCACATGCTCAGGTGGCTTTCTGCAAGGCAGCCCAAAGCGACCGCCTCTCCATGGGCCATTTCGTAATCGGAGACCGCTTCAAGCGCATGGCCGATAGTGTGGCCAAAATTGAGGATCCGCCGCAGGCCCTGGTCGAGAGGATCCTGTGCGACGATTTTCATTTTTGCTTCGATTGCTTTTTCAATATCACCCATAATCGAGGGATCGTAGATAAGGGCCATCTTGGTGATTTCGGCCTGGCCGTTGAATCGCTCTTTTTCCGGCAACGTTTTCAATGTGTCGAGGTCGACAAAGATCGCTTTGGGCTCGTAGAAGGTGCCGATCAGATTTTTGCCAAAGGGGGTATCGATGGCTGTTTTCCCCCCAATGGAGGCGTCGACGATGGCCAAGAGGGTAGTGGGGACTAAAATTAGCGGTAGGCCCCGCATGTAGATCGAAGCGACAAAGCCGACCAGATCAGTTGTTGCGCCGCCGCCTAGCGCAATGAGCGTAGTATTGCGATCAGCGCCAAGTTTGAAGAGCTGGTTGATCACACCCATCGCCACATCTAGAGTTTTGGCTTTTTCACCACTGGGGATGAGGATGAGCTCGGCATGGATTTTTTGTGCGAGAGAAGTGGCATATAGATCGCGCAAAGCCTCATCGGCGATCACAATTTTTGCACCGGGGAGTTGATTGCAGTATTCAGGTAATTCTTCAATTTTCTTCATATCCAAAATGCTGTTTGCCTTGCAGCCTGATTCACAAACATCTCTTCACCATACACGATCTGACAATTCCGTTTTGCAGCCTCTTGCAGGAAGAGGGTTTCTCTGGGTGTATAGACCACATCCATCGTGACAGTGCCCGGCTGGATTTTGGCAGGGTTGATTGGCAGGGGATCGGGTGAGCAGTTGATCAGCACATCATACTGCTTGGGCACCTCATCCAAGCCACCCGCTGCGTAGCCAAGTGCGACAGCCCTTTCAACGGTTCGATTCAAGACCACAACCTCAGCGCCGCGCTGCTTGGCCTCAAAGGCAATCGCCCGGGCAGCCCCGCCAGCACCGAGCAGCACCACCCTTTTGCCCCGGACCAGTCCCTTTTGTTCAATTGCGTCGAGAGCCCCATGACCATCGGTATTAGTCCCGAATATGCGTCCCTCTTTGAAAAGGAGAGTGTTGATGGCGCCAATTGGCTCGCAGCTCGGATCAATTTCGTCGATGAAGGGGATGATCTTCTCCTTGAGCGGAATCGTGACGCTGAGCCCCCGGATGCCGATCGCTTTTGCCAGAGGAATGAACTCCTCAAGCTCTTCTGGCTTGACGACCATTTTGACATAGACCGCATTGAGATTGCGCTTGCGAAAGACCCCATTGTGATAACGGTAACCCGGACTCTTGTCGACCGGATCGCCAATCAGTCCGTAGATCGCCGTATTTTCATTCAGCGAAGCGTAATTGTACACATCGAGCATATCGGAAAGAGTCAGCTGCCCCGGTCCTGTCTTCTCATCGGCATTTGCACAGGCATAATTGACACGATTGCCCACAATAGGGCCGAGCACCCGAGCAAATTCTCCATGCTCTCCCATGCAAATGACACTGACTTTCGGATGGTTTTTGCTGAAGAGAAGCATACGCAGCGCATCATTTGTCGACTTGGGCATTGTCGCAATTTTGTAAGTGAAGGGCTCATACTCCTCAATAAATCCATATCCCGCGCCGTCAAAGTTGTGATAGGAGAGGATGAATTTGGTCTTCGAGTACTTGCTCAGTACCCTCCGCAAAAATTCGGGCCGCATATCGACCTCAAGATCAAAGAAGGGCGGCCCCAATGCTAAAAGCCGTTCGATGAGCACTTCTCGCTCCACTTCAGTACCCTGGAATTTTCCACCATGCGCGGCCTTGCGTAAAGTGAGGACAACTGGGCGAGTGCTTTGCTGTAGATAGCGCTTGATCGCCTCCGGGTCGATGTGTGAGAAGAAATCGAGGCGCAGCTCAACACCATGCCGTTCATCGGCACCCATTTGCTCGGGCTGTCTGATCATCGAACAAAAAAGCATCCTTTCTTTATACATGGAATGGAGGGATTGCATCCATATTAATTTTTTAATTTTCTTTGTATTTGTTGCATTGCTATAATCCGCCGTCAAATTTTGAGGGGTATTGTTATGGCGCTTCCACCAATATTATTATTTGAAACGCATGCTGATCCAACCGCGAAGCGAGTAGCATATGAACTGCTTCCGAAGTTGAAAAAGGTTGGCTATAAAGTCCTATGTGTTGAAATGCCTCATAATTTTACCAGTGAAGAAATAATTGAACATGTGAAAATTGGTGTTGCACAAAGCGAAGAATCACAATCCGTTATTAAAAAAGTGGCTTCGATGATGGGAATTTCAGAAAGCGCATTAAGCCAGAAAACAGAGATTGGTATTAATGAGCTATTGATGAAGTTTTTACCAGCTCCATCAGATCAAGAAGATCATTCTAGCAACATAGCTAATAGATTCTGCCGATTGGAAGCTGAGAAAGAAATGCTCAAGATATTAAATTTAGCAAAACAACACGGGTTTTTAATAAAGGGGATAGATAGTGAGCCCAAGGTCCTAGAAAAGCGCAAGCCAGTCAAAGATCTCCGATCTGCAAAACTTATTGATGTGGTTAGAGAGCAAACGATGTCCGGTCATATAGAAAGTTTAAGGCAAAAAGGGGTAATCTATATCTGTGGCGCTCTTCATGCTGCTAGTTTAATTTCTAAATGCAAAGACACTCATTATTTTTATCCACGATCAACAAAGTGGCAGCCTATAGAAGATGAGGAAAATAAGAAGTGCGGTTACACAGAGACTGATTTCTTAAAAGACCCTTCCCAGGTCTTATCTGAAAGGGATATCCCCTCTTTTGCGGATAGAATAGTCACCCACATTACAACTGGAAGATATCTAAAAGAGTACCCAGAAGGTAATAGTCAATCTAAACATCTCGCAAAGGTATTCAATGCCGTTTTTAAAGTCTTTATGCGGTCGGGATTCTATGCCGACGCATTAGTAGAGAGGGCAACGACTCCAAATATTGCGGACATCGAAATTAAACTAAAAGCGAGCAATATTGAAACGGGCACTGCTTCACTGAATGGCAAAGAGTATCTAGTCATTCCTAATATCAATGAAAAAGCTGTCGCTGATCGGATCATGAGCCTACAATCTGTCTCGCTTCCACCAATATTATTATTTGAAGCACATACAGATCCAACCGGGAAACAAGTTGCTCATGAACTCCTCCCGAAGTTGAAAAAGGTTGGCTATGAAGTGCTCTGTGTTGAACTGTCTCAAGATTTAAATAGTGCACAAATAATTGAATATGTGAAGGAGATGGTCGAAGAATGTGAAGTATCGCAATCAATTGTTAAAATGTGTGCTGAGATGATGGAAATTTCAGAAAGCGCATTAAGCCAAAAAACGGCGTTAGGTGTTGCCAAGTTATTGAAGAGGTGTCTACCTGTTCAGCAACATCCGGAATTTAATCATATGAGTACGGCTATTAGATTCCGTCGATTAGAAGCTGATAAAGAAATGCTGCAGCTATTGAATTTAGCGCAGCGATGTGGGTTTATAATAAAAGGGATTGATAGAGAAATAGAATTTCTAAAAAAATACAATTATACAAAAGACCCTGAGCTTGTAAAACTGCTTCATGAGGATAGAGAGCGAACGATGTCCGGTAATATAGAAAGTTTAAGACAAAGAGGGGTCATCTATATCTGCGGCGCTCTTCATGCTGCTAGTTTAATTCGGAAATGCGATGACATTCATTATTTTTACCCCCGTTCTAAAAAGTGGCAACCAATTGAGGACGAAGAAGATAAAATTATAGGTAACAATGAGAATGATTTCTTAAAAGACCCTTCCCAGGTATTATCTCAAGGGGATATTCCCTCTTTTGCTGATAGAATAGTCACCCAGATTACGCGAAGAGAATTCCCCGAAGGTAATCCTCAATCTAACCACCTCGCAAAGGTATTTAAAGCTATTTTTAAGGTCTTTTTGCGGCCAGGGTCGTATGCCGAAGCATTAGTAGAGAGAGCAACGACTCCAAATATTGCGGACATTGAAGCTAAACTAAAAGCGAGCAATATTAAAACAGGCATTGATTCAATGAAGGGCAAGGAGTATCTAGTTATTCCTAATATCAATGTTAAAGATGTAGCTGATCGGATCATGAGCCTATAAATTTTGAGGAGTATTATAATGGAGCTTCCACCAGTATTATTATTTGAAACACCCGGTGATCCAACGGCTAGGCAAGTTGCTGTTAAACTGCTTCCGAAATTGAAAGATGTTGGCTATGGAGTGCTATGTGTTGAAATGCCTGAAAATTTGACCGATGCACAAATAATTGAACATACGGAAGAGGATATTAGGCAAGGAGCAAAAGCACAATTTCTTGTTGAAGAAGCTGCTGCGGGGAATAGAGTTTCAGTAAGCGAATTAAACACAGAATATGCTGTGGAGTCGCTATTGCAGAAATTTATAAATGAGTTACCTAATAAGAAAGGGGGCCATAGAATATTAGCTAATAAATTCTGCCAACTTGAAGCTAATAAAGAAATGCTAAAGGTATTAGAGTTAGCAAAAAAATGCGGGTTTTTAATAAAGGGAATAGATAGTGATCCCAATGCTCTAGATAAAAGCGCTCCAAGCAAAAATCTCGGATCTGTACAAGTTGTTCAGGATAGAGAGCAAACGATGTCCGACCATATAGAAAATTTAAGACAAAGAGGGGTAATCTATATCTGTAACGCTGACTGTGCTGTTAGTTTAATTAAGAAATGCAACGATATTTTTTATTTTTATCCCCGTGCAACGAAGGCGAAAATAAGTGAGCTAGAGGAAGATGGATGGGACTATCGAACTGAAGCCGAGGCCGTTATGGATCCTTCTGAATTACAGGTCATATCTGAGAAAGGAATCTCCTCATTTGCAGATAGAATAGTCACCAAGATTTTAGAATAGGCGTTCCTGCAATCTGCGTAAATAAGACCCCTGAAGCACTTTCGATCTCTTCGACGGGAGCTGAGAATTTCTTGAGTGGGGTTTGGGCGTCGATTGATTTGTTGGGCAGGATATAACCTTTTGAGAGCAGCTTGCCGGCGGAAGATTCGACGAAGAGGAGCATGAAAAAGTGGGTTGGGACGGCGACATTGTGGGGGCCGATCACTTCATATTTCACATAATTTCTCCCATCGCGCCCTTTGCTGCTTAGGTAGAGGGGGCCCGAGAAGATGTGGATGGTTTTGAACTGGCTCGCCAGCTCCCGCACGTGCTGCTCGACCATTTTCCAGTAGCCACGGTTAAAGGCGGGAACTTGGGGGGCGATGTTGGAGAGGAAGAAGGAATTCTCGAGCGCGCGCTGGCTCTGGCAATCGGCTGCTGGACAGAGGTGGCCTCGGTCAAAGCCGGTCTGTTGATAATCGATCTTTGCAGCGCGGATGTGTTCGGGGAGGTCGGGGTCTTCTTTAAATTCACATTCGGCGCGCGATAATTTGTGGGGGAGGGTTTCTTGGGTGATTTTGTGGTAGACCCAGTGGGCGTTGCGGGTTTGGCCGTTGTAGGCGAGGGTGTAGCCATCTCGCGCTATGATGGGTGTGGTGGTGGGGAGATGGGTGGTAAAAAGCTCTTTGGTGGTGAATTGGACAGGGGAGAATTCTCGATCGATGGGGAGCCAGGCGAGCGCGGCGCCGATGACCAGTCCTAGAAAAAAAATCTGGAACTGCTTTGACTTCCCTGTCTTCTTCTTAGCCATTAATTTTTTGGTGGAGGGCGCGCAGGAGCTCTTTTAGGCCTTGCTCTTCCTTGGCCGAAACTTCAAAGAGGGTAGAGGGGTCGAAGGGATACCGCTCTCTAAAGGATTTGACGTTGTTGGCAGCCCCATCTTTGTCGACTTTGTTGAGGACGACGAAGGAGGGCTTGTTGAGCATTTCGGAGTTATAGGCGCTCAGCTCTTTGCGCAAGATCTCATAGTCGAGGAAGGGGTCGTGCTCTTCGTCATCGGGGGCGATGTCGAGGACGATGACGAGGGTCGAGGTTCGCTCGATGTGCTTGAGGAAGGAGATCCCAAGCCCTTTGTTGAGGTGGGCATTTTCGATGATCCCGGGGATGTCAGCGACGAGGATGCGGCTATAATCTTCAAACTGGACGAAGCTCAAATTGGGAGAGAGGGTGGTGAAGGGATAGGCGCCGATTTTGACCTGGGCGTGGGTGATTTTGGACATCAGGCTCGATTTGCCGGCATTGGGCATTCCGATGAGCCCCACATCGGCGATCATTTTGAGTTCAAGCTCGACCTCTTTTTCTTCTCCCTCGGTGCCTAGGGTGCAGGTGTTAGGGGCTCGATTGGTCGACGATTTAAAAGAGGCGTTTCCGCGGCCCCCTCTGCCACCGAGGCAAGCGGTCCATATGGGAGTTTCCGGAGTCAGGTCGTAGAGGACTTCGCCCGTTTCGGCATCTTTGACGATGGTGCCGCAAGGGACTTTGACGGTGAGAGATTCCCCTTTGCCGCCTTGCATGAGGTTGATGCCGCCCGCTTGGCCATTTTCGGCACGAAGGATGCGGCGTCTTGTAAAGACATCGAGGGAGTGGAGATCATTGGTGGCTTCGAAGATGATCGCGCCGCCGCGGCCGCCATTGCCGCCATAAGGGCCGCCTTTGGGCAAGCAGCTTTCGCGCCGCCAAGCGACGATGCCATTGCCCCCTTTACCAGCGATCAGTTTCACTTTAATGCGATCTACGAACATTGGTTTTAGGGGCTCCTTGCTTTATGCAGAGGGCAGCACAGATACGTATGTTCTATCCGCTTTACGATAGGAAACAACCCCATTGATAAGAGAGAATAGAGTATCGTCTCTGCCGATGCCGACGTTCTTTGCAGGTTTCCATTTTGTTCCGCGCTGACGGACCAAAATGCTGCCGATTGTAACTTGCTCGCCATGAGTCACTTTGACTCCGAGTCTTTTTGAATGGGAATCACGTCCGTTACGGGAAGATCCCTGTCCTTTCTTATGTGCCATGTCCCTATGCCTGTATTTCTGTGATTTTTACACGTAAATAGTTCTGTCTGTGACCGACTTTACGACGGTAGTTGTGCCGTTTTTTGTATTTGAAATTGACGACTTTTGGCCCGCGCACTTCTTGAAGAAGTTCGCCCACAACGACACATCCTGCTACATGAGGAAGGCCCACTGTAGCAGAGCCATTGTTCAGGAAGAGTACATTCTTGAACTCGATTTTATCGCCTTCAATGTCAAGTAGCTCAACGTCAATGACATCGCCTTTTTCCACACGGTACTGTTTGCCACCGGTCTCGATAATTGCGTACATATGATCTCCAATAGAAATTTCGATATTTCTCTGTTAAAGGCAGAATCATAAAGGAAAAGGGGAGAAGAGTCAAGGGGGATTTAAAAGTGCTCCTGACCGTGCCGGAAAAAATAGGCAGCGTCTTTAATATAAATAAGTTGTAATTGCATCTAATTAATTTAATTGTAAGATTAATTATATAATTATAGTATGAGTTTATCGATAGATAGTAATAAAAAGGATGTTTTTATGCGAGGATCGTGGCCGTCTCATAAACGTAAAAAAAGCTCTAAGGTGACGAGTAAGTCACACCGAAAGCAAAAAACGAGGACTAAAGAAGAGGACTATAAGAAGTTCCTTAGAGAAAGATTTTTTACTTAAGGGTTTCGATGAAAAAGAAGAAAGAGGCCGAGAAAGCGAAAGAGTCGAAGAAAAAGGAGCGGTCCGCAAAGCAGCCCCCTAAGCAAGAGGGGAATAAGTGGCAGGAGTTTTTGCGACGTCACAGTACAGCTCAAGAAAAAAAAGAATAAATTCAATGTCTGGGAGGACAACATGGCAACAAAATCTCATCGTAGAAAAACACACAGCAAAAAGAAAAAACCTGTTTCTAGAAAGAAACGTGGATTGAAAGGCTGGTGGGCAAGACTGACAGGTCTTTAATTAACCTTGTGCAACCGCAGTCTAAAGCTAATTAGGTAAAATAAGGTGGCGATCAAGGCGATGGTCGCCCCTGGTGGCCAATTGAGCTGGTAGGCTGCGGCTGTTCCAATAATAGAGAAAAGTGAGCCGATGATCACTGCTAGAATCATCATCGCGGTGAATCGTCGCGTCAAATTGGCGGCAATCGCGGCTGGTATCGCAAGCATGGCGATCACCAAAATCGCTCCGACCACTTGAATGAGCAGAACAACTGAGATCGCAACTAGGCAGAGCAGAAGTAGGTAGAAGAACTTTACCGATACTTTCTGCAGCTTAGCTTGTTGCTCGTCGAAGCAGATCGCCAAGAACTGGTGTCTGAAAAGGGCGACGATGACGATGACGATCAGATCGAGCACAAGCAGGGTGATCACATCGCCGCGGGTGACCCATAAAATATTCCCAAACAGATAGTGCATCAGCTCGACGTTGTAGCCGGGTGTGAGGGCGATGAAGATGACTCCGAGCGACATTCCGGTTGACCAGAGGGCGGCGATGACGGTGTCTTCTCGCTGCTGATATTCGAGATGAATCCAGCCGATTAGAAGGGCCGAGATAATGGCAGCGACAATGGCCCCTTGGAGTGGGTTGATCCAGGCAATATCAAAGGTGCGATGCAGCCAGAGAAAAAAGCCCATTCCGCCTAGGATTGAGTGGGCGATGCTCCCGCTGATAAAGACGATTCTTTTGACTACGACAAATGAACCCATGATTCCGCCGGTGATGGAGCCCGCGATTCCGGCGAGGATGGCCATATAAAGAAAGCTGTGGGTCAAGATCGCTTCAATCATTTGTCTTCCTGAGTTTGGGGTGGTACAGGCCGAGGGCGAAATGTTGACAGATCTGTTCGGGAGAATAAGGGGTTAAATGGCGGTCGATGCAGAAAAGCAGGTCCATCTCCTTAGCGATCGCTTGCAGGTCGTGGGTCACCATCAGAATGGTGATTTTGCGCTTTAGACTGATCAAGAATTGAAAAATTTCACTGAGCGCTTCGGGATCAATCCCAACTGTAGCCTCATCGAGCAAGAGGATCTCAGGCTCAGAGGCAAGGGCTCTTGCAATGAGGGTGCGCTGGATTTGTCCACCCGATAGGGTCCCAAATGGAGCGCGCGCTTTATCCTGTAGACCCACTTTTTCCAAAGCTTCATGAGCTCTCTTTTTCGCTTCAGCGGAGAAGCTCCCCCAGCCCCGATAATCGGCCAAGCAGCCTTGTAGGACTACTTCTAGAACAGAAATGGGAAATTGTCTGTCGAAGCGGCGCACCTGAGGGACATAGCCGATCTTGCCCTGGATTTCAAGACGGCCCGCTGTCGGTGTGAGCAGCCCCAGAATGAGCATGAGAAGGGTTGTTTTGCCTCCTCCATTTGGGCCAAAAATGCCGACAAACTTTCCCTTTTCGACTATAAAATCAATATCTTCGAGGACGGGAGTTTTCTTGTCGTAACTGAAACTGAGATGTTGAACCGAAATGGTCATCGCGCGATATACTCTGCAATTTTTCGCAT
Source organism: uncultured Verrucomicrobiae bacterium (assembly GCA_963806855.1). Taxonomy (GTDB): domain Bacteria; phylum Chlamydiota; class Chlamydiia; order Chlamydiales; family Rhabdochlamydiaceae; genus Sacchariniichlamydia. The sequence continues at coordinate 507,339 of CAWDYW010000001.1, forward strand.
GTTATTCAAATAGTCTTTAGCATATGGATCGATCCGATAAATATGCAAATGTAGTTTTGCGGCAAAGAATTGGGCCCCTTGATTGTTAAACCCTGTTTGAATGAGCACGCTGCGGACATGGTAGACATTTGCTAAACTTAAAATTTGCTCGACATCTTTGGGACGAGGATCTTTTCCCTCGCACTCAACCGAGAGTTGCAGTAGGCCATAATCGCGGCAGAAGTATCCCAAAGAGGGATGAGAGATCAGGATCGCTTCTCCCTTGAAGGGGGTAAGCATGGCGCTTAGGTCTTGGTCGAGCTCTTTTAGGTCGGCGGCCAGAGCGTCAAAGTTCTTTTGATACAATTCTTTCTGCTCTGGGAAAAGCTCGATCAGAGTATTGGCGATCACTTGCGACTGCTGCAAGGCGATCTTCGGACTTGCCCAGGTATGCAAATCCTTCCCACCATGGTAGTGTCCACAGGAGGCCCGAATCAGATTTTCCTCATTGATGAGAGCTACGCCTTCTTGTAAGTTGACGATGCGCATCTTTTTGTTGCGCTCTTGGAAAGCTTTGACAATTTTTTGTTCAAAGGGTTCATCGATCCGGAACCAGACTTGTGCTTGACCGCTCACTTGGACAAGTTTTGGGCTCGGTTCATAGATGTGGACATTGCTTTCTGGGGGCACAAGTGTCTGAATGTGAACCGTTCCGCCGGCGATCCGCTCGGCAAAATAGGCATAAGGGGCAATCGTAACGAGCACGGTTGGTTTTTCTGGGGCGGCAAAAGCAAAAAGGGGAAATAAGAATAAAAATATGAGCTTTTTAATCATGGATCAAGGATACTACAACCGGCTTTATGTTGCTACATAACTATTGGAGGAGTGTCCGAGTGGCCGATGGAGCACGCTTGGAAAGCGTGTAAACGTGAAAGCGTTTCGTGGGTTCGAATCCCACCTCCTCCGTATTTTACAAACGAGAGGATAATCTCATCCGTTTCTAGTCAAAATGAATTTTTTATTTTAAAAAATTCAACTAGCGATTAGAAGAAAAAGTATGCGTTGTCCATTTTGCAATCATGAAGAATCGAAGGTGACTGATTCGCGTAATGCGGAGCAGACCAACGCCATTCGCCGTCGTCGCGAGTGCCTTCAGTGTTTGCGTCGCTTCACGACTTTCGAAACAGTCGATGTGACGATTCAGGTAAAGAAAAGGGATGGGCACTATGAAGATTTTGATCAGGAAAAGCTCTTTAAGGGGCTTGATTTAGCTTGTCTTCACACGCGCATTAGTCGACAACAGATCCGAGAAATTGTGTCGAAAATCACTGCAGAACTGATCGAACGTCAGGTGCGGGAAATTGAGGCGACAGAGCTTGGGGAGATCGCAATGAGACATTTGCGCAACCTCGATACTGTGGCTTATATTCGCTTCGCTTGCGTCTATCGACGATTCAAAGATGTAGATGAACTTAAAATCGCTTTAGAAAATATTGAGGAGCTGGCAAATGCCGCTGAAGAAGTCTGAAATAGAGATGTTCAAGAAACGACTCGAAAAATTACGTGCAGAAATGACCAAATTGGTGCAAGAGGTCAGCAAAGAAGTCAAAAGCGACGTTCAATTGGCAGGTTACTCGCAACATCAAGCTGATGCGGGTACAGACGATTTTGACCGCTCTGTCAGCTTAACGCTTACCGATCAGGAGATTAAAGTGCTCCGCCAAATCGATCGGGCCCTTGAAAAAATTGACGAAGGGACTTATGGTATCTGTGATCTGTCTGGGGATGAAATCCCTATTAAACGTCTCGAGGCGATTCCCTATGCCACGATGACGGTGGCGGCACAGGAGAAGTTTGAAAAAGGTCAAATCGTCTAAATATTTAGAAATCTCAATTTTTTTCTTAATCCTCCTGCTTGATATTGCCTCCAAGTATTGGGTCGCTCACCATTTGCCGCTGATTCAGCCCTATTTGGGATTCCCATTCGGAGGAATCGGCATTCTCGACACGACTCTTCTAAAAGTTTCCATCGTCCACATGACCAACACCGGCACAGCGTGGGGGCTGCTGGGCAATTTTCAAGTCGCGCTACTCATCCTGCGGATCATCATCACAGGAGGCATCCTCGCCTATCTGTTCTTTTTTCAGCCGGCCAAGTATCTCCGTATTCCTCTCTTCATGATCGCCGCAGGAGCCCTCGGCAACATCCTCGACTACTTTGTCTACGGCCATGTGATCGATATGTTCTATTTCATCTTCTACAAATACTCCTATCCAATCTTCAACATCGCCGACAGCGCCATCTTCTGCGCGATTGCGTATCTGATTTTTTTTGGCAAACGGGCGAAAGATGCGCATTGAAATTGCGGGATCCTCTCAAGGGATGCAAGTCTCCAAATCGCGTAAGCTCCCGATTCTGATCGATGCGGACGAGATGGAAGCGCTCTTTTCGTTCTTGGGCACTTTTGAGATTTTCGATGTGAGCCGCAAAGTGACAGAGGAGACCGCCGAGATCTCTAAAGCTGATTTCCTAAGCGCTTACGCCACCTATGTGAATGGGATTAAAACCGGACAGCTGGTCGACGAGACTCCCTTGCGCCCCTATTTTTCAGCGATTTTCACCCTCACACCCGATGTGCTCTATGCAATTCCGGTCGGACAAGACAATTACTTGATTAAAGCCAAAAGACCGGTTGTGCAGCTCCAAAGGCACCATTTCATTTATACCGATACGTTTCACTCCGGAATCATCGGCGCTGAGAGTATTACCTGGGGGATCCAATTCTCCTACCCGCAGCTATATCTCGATCCGAAAACAAATGCGATTGGAAAGGTGGAAAAGAATCCCCTTTTCCCCAATACTGAGCTTTTCCAGAAGTTGGCCAAATGGGTACGCGACCACACGAGCGCGACTCCTTTTGTGGCTAAAGGGAAAGTGACGAACCAGCCGATCCGTTTAGGCAAACGCTGTTTCGCCTGGATCAATAACCATCCAACCTTAAAGGCAAGAAATCTCTATGTCGCCGATCGAAAAAATTCACCATCATCTGATTAAAGGGCAAAAAACGCTGGCTCTCGCCGAGTCGTGCACCGGAGGGCTCCTCTCTTCCAAGTTCACCGCCCTGCCCGACGCCTCCAAATATTTCCTCGGCTCACTGGTCGCCTATTCGAATGCGATGAAAAAGGATTTTCTCAAAGTCTCTCCCCTCACGATCGGCCAATCTGGCGCAGTGAGCCGCGAAACAGCCGACGAAATGCTGATCGGTCTGATGAAAAATACCGAGGCCGACTATGGGATCTCCATCACCGGCATCGCAGGACCCGCTGGGGGAACCGCGGAAAAACCGGTCGGCACGGTCTTCATTGCCCTCGGTGCCCGCAGCAAAAAGCCCCATGTCATCGAGTGCCACTTCAAGGGCGACCGAGCAGCGATCATGCAAGAAGCCTGCGAGCGGGCCATCATGGAATTGCTGCTGATTCTTGATTTGAGTTAAAATAATATAAATTATGCATTGACAATAAATAATATATTTGATAGAATTATAACTAATAATAACTATTAAGGAGTTTACATGTTGTTTTTTAGCCCATATATGATTGGCACTGGTGGATATATGCTTTATCGCTCATTTCAAGCAGATCACGGCCAAGAATTGGTTCAAGAAAGGGGTAGATTTCGTATTCCTACGGGGAATTGGGTAAGGCTGGAGGCAACATATTCTAATCAATGGATTTCTAAATACCTGTCACTTAAAAATGCAACAAGATTAGGGGGTTGTGTCAGAATTTTAACTGGTGTTGGGGTAGGGTTATATGCAGCTATAGCAGAAAGAACCGAACTAGATACTCTCATATTAGAGAGTATTCGAGAGAGTATTCGCGACCCCATTGGAACATTGGGCAATTTTACATCTAAAGTAAGCGAAGGTACATCTAAAGTATATCAGCTTTACTTAAAAAGTATTTCAGCAAACCCAGACCCTAAGTGGTTGAAAAATTTGATCCAATCAAATTTGACTGACGGCTCTCTTTAAAACATTCCAATTCGAATCTGTCATGATCGAATCAAATTCTCCAGATCGAGTAGCGTAATGTGGTATTCGCTCAGGTGCGCGCCCCTCCTGCCATCTTGTTAATGTTTTTCTCTCTGCGTCCCCCGCGCCTCTGCCGCCCGAAGGGCCTCCACGCTGATGCAATTTAAAGACTGATGTATAAAGGGACTTGTGGGTGGTTTTTGAGGTATAAAAGGGTTTCTTTAAACGCAATATTGCTCGCCATCGCTTACGTCCCTCAGATCATGAAAAATGGCAAGAAGTTTGGCGATAGGATCGGGCTCCAATGAAGGAGCCCGGGGTATGCTGAAGATTAGAAGTCGAGATTGGGGAGAACAAACGCTGTGATTCCCAAGGCGCCCCAAGCGAGGGCGTGAAGTTTATGGCCATTGCGGGCTGCTTGAAACGCTTTGAAGAGACTAGCCGCTCCTGTGACTGCCCCGATAAGTTGCGGAATGTAACTGCTTGAAATTTGTCTGGGGTCAGGAGTACATATTTCCTTGAGAAAGCGGCCTTCGAATTTTCCTGCATAACATTGCTTAATGACTTCTTTTGAACCCGTAACTGTCAAACTTTCGCATGTTAAACCATTTTCTTTCCAGAATTGATGAATTCCTTCCACCCCAGGCTTTGATTTATGTGTAAAAATGGTTTTGACAACTGCCCCGGGAGAATCGCATATTTCGGGTGTTGTTTTGGTTGTGAAAGGGAGGTTGTAAGACATTGTATAGGTATTCCAGTGCGGCATCTCTCCTCCTGCAAAGGAATTCTGGGCATGTTTGCAATAGAAATTAATGCGATCTATTGTCTCTGCGGCGTCGCCAGATAAACATTGAGGAAGCAACGAGCACATATTTTTAGATATTGAACTAGGCATTTTTTTAACTCCAATTTTGTAAATTATAAAAAGTATATCATCGATTATACGGGTTTTTGAATTTGTTAACAATTAAAAAAAAGACTGACATTTTTATGATCGAATCATGTGCTCCAGATCGAGTAGCGTAATGTGGTATTCGCTCAGGTGCGCGCCCCTTAAGCTGTTGTTGATCAGGTCGGCGCAGAGACGGCGAGTGGTCCCTGGCCAGAGCGAAAAGTCGACCGCACGCTGATCGTTCTCTTGCTGGAGGTCGTAAATCGACGCTCTCAGGGGGAGGATTCTTGAGAAGAAGCGGAAGATATACGATTTGATCGAAGCGAAGGTGGACTTAGGTTTACCCGATTCTTGTGCTTCCAATTGCAATCCTTCATCGCAGACCAGAAATTTGACGACATCGGTCTTCACTTTTATCTTGAGCATGCCGATAAAATAGGAATAGTCGAGGCCGACGAATGTAAAGCGGATGGTGCTACTGGGCCTGGCGTTTGCCACAATGAAGTCGATATAGGAGCTAAACGACTTGTCTCGGTTAGGAGTGTATTGAACTAGCTGCGAAGCAGAATCGATGTCAACTTTGACCAGGACGTTGAAGTGTTCGTTTTCTTTTCCTCTGATATCGAGTTTGTAGCGATTGGCAAAATCGAAATAGGTATTGAGTAGATGGAGAAGTTGCAGTTGCTGCTTTTCAGAAACTGGAGCATTGGGGCGTACCCATGGTTTTAACTGCTGGGCCTCTTCAGCTGACGGCTCGCGTGGATTGAAGGCGGGGCCAAAGATTTCCTGAATCAGTGGGCAGGTGCAAATGTTGAGGATCGTGAGAGAAATTTTGATGATGACTTCGAGGATGAGGAAGGGGAAGACGATCGGCAGCATGATCATGAGTAGGATCTGCTGACTCATAATCAAGGGTCCGTGGATTGGCCAAAAAAAGAAATTCAGAGTGAATCCAAACAGATCTTCAAAGAAGACTTGTATAGGGGAGGCAGCTTTCAAAGCGGGGCGCTCAAGGCTGGAGATTGAGCTTTGATAGGATGAGGTGGGGCGGAGGTGTTCTGTGATGGGGGCGATATTTGGGGTTGTTGGGGCGGCTATTTTATCTACTTGCATGAGGATTCTCCTTAGATCAGGCTCAGGAAGGGGGGTGAAATATAGGTCGTTGTCACTGCCCTCCTATCTTCAAATGAGGAAAGAAGTCTAATAGAGATATGAATTATTTTCTAATAAATTCTTGCACAAGCTAAAACTCTTCTAAGTTATTAATTCTAATTATATTGCATTTAAAAATTGTCTGCTGTTTTATTTTATCTTATTAATGTGCTAAAATAAATTGTAAATAAAATATATACAGGTTAATAATGACAGTTTATTTTTCAAGCACTAAAATTACTGATTACTATTTTCCAGCGCCCGGAAAAAGAGATAGGAAAGTCATCGAAGATGGTGAAACAGTCGATGACGAACGTATTGAGCTGAACAGGGAGCGTTTAATAGATGATCAGAATACATCCCTTCCACCGCCCCCTAAAAAGCCCACCTATCGTCATGAGAAGGGGCCAGTTCTAGGGAAGTTGTTCGTTTAACTCAGCAGTCTTATACCCCGACTCGCCCAAAAGTGTGAATTTGAAACCCGAGGCTTTGGCGCGGTCCAAATTCACACTTTTGGGCGAGTCGGGGTATAATTCGCAAAACCTAAGCTGGCGCAGTAGAACCAGATTGATAGGAAGGGTATGCCCTTTTTGTTCAAAAAGAAGTTGCGCATGGCGTATACTGAAATTGATTCAAAAACCGATTTTTGAATCAATTTCGGTATAACTCAAGTTAGTAAGAGAATAGTTGTGTTTAGTTCAGTTCAATTAACAGTTGCAGGAGCGCCAGAAGCTTCCGGATCAGCTCCTGCTGCGCCAATTTCAGCAGAATTAGAAACTAATAATGGCAGAGTTCAAGAAGTAGCTGGGAAGCATTTAGATCAATCTGGGACTTCCTCGACCTCACTCGGAAATTTCGCACAGTTGCCAGGCTTTCTCAATATCTATTTGCTATCATTCTTGGACCTGGGTGCGCTGATCGCATTTAGTCACACATCTAAATTGGCAAATGAACTAGCCTGGAATTCAATTGCTAAGCGAATCCATTGCCCCATTGACAAGTCTTCAGATACTCGCAAGCAGGTACTGAATTTTATTGCTCGCATACGAAAAAAAGCTGAGGAAATTAAGAATCGTCCCCAAGAAATCACCCAAATCTTAAAAAAACCGATTCCAACTATTGATCAGATTATCACTCTCCGAAATTGGCTCCTAGCAAGAGAGGACATCGAAAATTGGCGAAAGTTAACTGTTAAAATTAAAGGAGAATTTCCCAGCCTAGAGTTAGAAGAGCCAGTTGAACTTGACAATCTCACTGTTCAAAAGATCATTAAAAAAGGAATACAATATCGTAAATGGCGTATTCAGAATCTTGAACTACTGAAAGCTAGGGATGCTTTTGTTGTATGGGAAAATTTGGCTGAAACTGCAGATTTACAAGGTCCAAAGTATGCAGATTTGGCAACAGCACGCGCTATTATTGATAAGGCTGGAGAACTAGATGGGTGGGTTACTGAAAATCAAACTGTGCTTACACGAATAGAATATCTCGATCTCAGAGGGAAGGAACTCACCTCGATTCCAAAAGGGCTAGGCAACCTTCCTCAACTTTGTTATCTCAATCTCAATAACAACCAAATCACCTCGGTGCCCATAGAGCTAGGCAACCTCTCTCAACTTCACACTCTTTATCTCTCAGATAACCAACTCACCTCGGTTCCCAAAGAGCTAAGCAAGCTCTTTCAACTTCGAATTCTCTATCTCGGGCACAACCAACTTACCTCGATTCCAAAAGAACTAGGAAATCTCTCTCTACTTCATGCTCTCGATCTGTCAGATAACCAACTTACCTCGGCTCCCCATGAGCTAGGCAACCTCTCTCAGCTTCTTTGGCTCGATCTCAAGCGAAATCAACTCCCCTCGATTCCCCAAGAGCTAGGCAAACTTTCTCGTCTTAAAAGCCTCAATCTCTCTGAAAACCAACTCGCCGAGATTCCCAAAGAGCTGGACTCCCTCTCTCAGATTCATGAGCTCAACCTCTCTGAAAACCAACTCACCGAGATTCCTGAATTCCCTTCACTGAAGGGAGGCGTAATTCGGATTTTTGGCAATCCTCTCCAGCCCCGTCATGATAGAGAAAGCGCGCAGGTCGAAGATCATAATTCGGAGTCCAATCTCGGTGCCATCGTAAGGCTAATAGCATTACCTCTCTTTGCACTTTTCCCAGTGGTGTGGGGTCATCGAAATTGAGATATTAAAGGTTATTACCAAAGCCCCAAAAATCCCGTGGCTGGCTTTGTTACCATGTAGACTTTCAGTCCTCTGAGTAAAAACTCTCTTGCCGCAGTGAGATTATTTTCTTCAAAGAGCTTTATGGCTTGTTCAGAGGATACGATTGTCAATATCGTCTGCGCTGCATCATAGGAAAGGGATTTGACTTCTCTATCAAATTCTTCCATCTTTTGCCGTTCAGTCTTATCAGGCTTGGCATAACTCGATATCCTATCGCTTAGAAAGTTCCTCAGAGTTTGGTTTGGAATAAGAGTCTCGATTAAAGTTCTACGTGCGTAGGCTTTTATTATAGAATCTATATTCGGTTGGGAGTTCATTGCTTCTCCGCCAAAGGAGATCAGCTCGGGTCCTTTTGCTTCTTGGAACAAAGAGCATTTCTGCAACTCACGGGTAAGCATTGTGAAATTTTGTAGAGAAGCAACCTGTGTGATGATTTTAAATTCTTTAATAAATCCCTCGATTCGTTTTAATTGCTCCTCATCTGTTTGTTTGTTTTCAACAGTGTTGAGAAGCGCTACTAGGGAGAGATCGACTTCAATTTTTGCGATTTGGTGATCCAAAAACGATCTAAATAGTTCTGCAGTTGTCACGCCGTTTTCTACAAGAAATGCTTGCAGGTCTTTATTCGCTAAAAGGGTAGAAAGTTTTCTGACGTCAGCTACTGACATTTGGTGTTTTTTGTCCCACCATCCACAAAAAGCTTGTTCAAATCTCGCTGGGTCCGCTCCCACAAATGATGAGAATAGGTTGTCGCAGTCAGAGAGCGGTGATAGCACTTGGACTACCCGGCTTTTTTTATCTTGATAGCGCGCGCTGACGATTTTCATTAGCTCAGTCAGTAGGGGAGAAAAATGATCTGGGAGTGGATCATTTGTTTTTGATGGCGACCAGGCTTTAAAGGCTTCAGTAAGACGCTCGCAAGCAGGCTGCTGCGTTTGTACGTGTTGTCTAACACTGAGTGCCAAGGACTCAAATTGCTCAGTTCTGTTGATTTCGGCAAAAAATTGACCGACATGAGGTTGTTCGAGCAATTTGGGAAGGTTAGAGAGCTCTTTTGCTCCTTCTCTATCTAAAGTGGTGGCTAGTTCCGAATCTCGGGCATCCGTGTTTCCTAGGAGGTATTTGGCGATTCTGTAAGAGAGTCCGAAATATTCGGAAGTCAGATCGCAGATAATGTTATCAATATCAGGCTTAGCCTGTTCTCGAGCTCCTTTCGAATATCTAATCAATGCTTTTAAAAATTTTGGATTTGGTTTTCCGACATGCCTCAATACTGATTCTCTATGGCTTCGAACATCTCTAATTTCGTAATCATCGAAATTGAATCTCAATGTCTGATAGAGGGACTCTTCAGAAAGTGATGATGTATCCGGGCTAAGCCTATTCCGAGTTTGAGCTTTAAAGAATGCAAAACATGCGGGATTATGCAAAGCGGATGCAATGGCTGAGTCCCATAAGGCATTTTTATCTTCGTATTTTTTTCCGCATTCTTGATACCATTCGATAGTTGCCCTTTTAAGGCTACGCCAGTTCCATTTTTCTGCAAATTGATAGAGTTCAACCGCAAGTTCAATTTTTCCTGCAAATTCACCTTCATTAAATGTCATCGAACCATACTGGAGCTGTTGCAGAGCGAGCGCGAGCAGCGGATTCATCTGCTCTAAACGAATAGGCTCAAGTTCCATATGTCCTGATTCAGTCGGTTGTTTCATTACCCACTTGGAATCTTTGACAAAATCTCTCGTTAACCAGCCATGGGAGATTTCTTGAGGAGTATCGGTAAAGCGCATCTCCAATGGATAGACTTGATCTTCCTCGGCAAGAGCGGTGAACTGCAATTGTGTGACTTTTTGAACAGCGGCGATGAAGCGGTGTCTTTCAAAAGGTTTATTAGGAATCAATGTGAGTAGGAACTTCAGGTCTACTTTGCTAAATCGCTCGGGATTTAGAGGTCTTACGCTCTTATTCGATTGGGCTAATTCGAAGAAAAAGTCTCTAATAGTCGCAAAGGCAGCTCGTTGCTCTTCACTATTTAATACAGAGAATCGATCGGTGAATTGGGCAATCGACTCAAATGGTTTTTGCTCATTCCACCAAAAGGATGGAATTGCAACGGCAGAAGGGAGATCGAAGGTAACTGATGGAGTAAATTTAGATCCATAGTCAAATTTAGATCCATATTGACCTCTGTTTACTGCCGCATTGAAATTGGAGGGTCTTCGCGAATCTGAGCCAGATAACTGTTCATTAATTTGAAGAAGGGCATTGAAAAAGGAGGGGTTATCCAAATATTTAACAACATGATCCGATAACTTATAGTGATCTATCTTACCAATGCTTTTAAATATCTCTATCAGGCAATCTCTAATGGGATCGATTTTTTTCTCTACTGCAAAGTTGAATAGCTCGACCAGAGATTCGATTGAGACGTCTATGCTCCCCTCTTTTTTCTCTCTGTAGAGAAAGTGTGCGATATGATCCAACGTGTATCGAAGGGATGGAGTTAGCCCATCGGCGGATACAATTCCAGTATCGGAAGTGAGAGGTGGGACTTTCAAGCCAGAGGCTCTGCAGGCACCCATACTCATCCAGCCCCAGCTCTTTCCATTTGTCAATTGGTAGACTTGGGATGCTTCATTTAGTCCATTAAAATGGGAGTTTGTCGCTTTCTGAATAGTCGCAAGCAGACGCATTCTTTCTGAGCGGGGAAGAGAGGAAGTGGCGAGAAGGGTGGCCACATCGGTAGAAAATCGCTTTTTATAATCCTCGGGGATAATGACATCTTCATCCCAATAGGCTCTTTTACCAAAATATTGGCGCGTTTCTTCTATGAAGACATTTCGCTCTTTCTGATTAAAAAAGGCAGAATTGTTGCAAAAATTAGCTATAGATTCGAAAGGTTTGTCAACATTAAATTTAACTGCCATAAGAGCTCCGGTTTTTATTAAGGATAGAGAGGATACCAAAAAAGGGAAAAAAAGTATAATAGGCCGATGACTTATTTTCTTATCGATTCGGGTAACCAAAAAAAATTTGAACGGTTTGGCAATCAGACGATTGTCCGCCCATGCAGTCAAGCATTGTGGAAGCCGACGCTACTCTCTTGGGACGATGCCGATGCTCACTTTTCTCGTTTAGAGGGGAAGGGATGGGAAGGGCGGCTGCCGAGTTCTTGGGTGATTGAACATGATGGGCTGAAGTTTAAGATTGCGCCGACCGATTTTGGCCACTTAGGAGTTTTTCCAGAGCACAGTTTTTTGTGGAGCTGGGCGGCCGATTTGATTCGGGAAGGGGCCTCTGTTCTCAATTTGTTCGCCTATTCGGGCGGGGCAACGCTTGCCTTTGCTCGGGCGGGGGCGCAGGTGTGTCACGTCGATGCGTCGCAGGGGATGGTCAAGTGGGCGCGGGAAAATGCGGCGCTCAATGGACTTGAAGATAAGCCGATCCGGTGGATTGTCGACGATGCGATCAAGTTTTTGCAGAGGGAAATTAAGCGGGGGCGCAAGTACGATGGGATTTTGCTCGATCCGCCGAGTTTTGGTCGGGGCGCGCAAGGCGAGGTGTTTAAAATTGAGCGGGACATTGGGCCTCTGCTGCAATTATGCAAAGCGCTGCTCAGCGACAAGCCGCTGTTTTTAGCCTGCTCGAATCATACGAGTGGTCTCAGTCCGATGGTGATGGGTCATCTGTTCGAGGAGATTCTGCCGGGCAAGGCCGAGGTGGGCGAGCTCTTTCTCTCCGCACAGCAGGGACGAGATGTGCCGACTGGAAGTTATGCGAGGTGGAAGGGATGTTGAGGATCACAAGTACACAAAATCCGCAGATCAAAGAGGCGATCAAATTGCAGAATCGGCGGGAGCGCGATGAGACGGGGTTCTTTTTGATCGAAGGATATCGGGAACTCAAGCGGGCATTTGCAGGCGGCGTGGTGATTCAAAAGCTCTTCATTTGCCCTGAGAAATTTCTAGGGGAAAATGAGGATGTGCTGATTGATAGTATCGAGTCTGCAGGTGCGGAGGTATTGGAGTGCGCGCCGGCTGTGTTTGAAAAGCTCTCCTACCGCGATCGGCCCGATGGATTATTGGGAATTGGGGTTCAGATGCACTGTTCTCTGGCCACGATGCAGATGGGGCCCAATCCGCTGCTGGTGATTGCCGAGGGGATTGAAAAGCCGGGCAATTTGGGCTCGATCATGCGTTCTGCCGATGGGGTGGGCGCCGATGGGGTGATTGTCTGCGATCGGTGCACCGATATTTACAATCCGAATGTGGTCCGGGCCAGTGTGGGGACGCTCTTTACGCTGCCGGTGGTTGAAGCGGGTGGAGGCGAGGTGTTCACATGGCTGCAAGAGCACAAAATTCAGATCGTGGCTACTTCGCCTGCCGCCAAGATCGACTATACGGAGGCCGATTTGCGCGGCCCTGTGGCGATCGTGGTGGGGACTGAGCAACTCGGTCTTTCGGACATGTGGCTGAAGGCCTCTGACATCCAGGTCTCGATTCCGATGAAGGGGGTCGCCGATTCGCTCAACGTGGCCACTGCAACGACGCTGCTGCTTTATGAGGTGCTACGGCAAAGAAAACTGGGGTATCCGCTTGAAACCGATCTATTGCGATAACCATATCCTCATTCTCAATAAGCCTGCCGGTGTGGCGACGCAGCCCGATTTTCACGAGGCGGCTAGAAGCTGGGTGAAGGATCATTTTGCCAAGCCGGGTAATGTCTTTCTCGAGCCGATTCACCGTCTCGATCGGCCGGCCAGCGGGATTGTGTTGTTTGCGAGGACGAGCAAGGCGCTCACTCGTCTCAATGAGGCGATGCGGGAGAGGAAAATGCGCAAAACTTACCTTGCGAAAGTGGAAGGGGTTGTCGAGGAGGAAGGGTGCCTTCAGCATCTGCTGATTCATGGCGATTTCAAGGCCTTCGTCGATCCAAAGGGCAAGCAGGCGATTTTGCGCTATCGTCGTTTACAAGCCACAGCGCACCATTCTCTAGTTGAAATCGAGCTCGAAACGGGGCGCTACCATCAGATCAGGGCCCAGTTTGCAGCGATTGGCCACCCGATTGTCGGTGATCGGAAGTATGGAAGTTGCCAAGATCTTCCGCAGATTGCTCTGCATCATCAGCAGCTCATTTTGGAGCATCCTACGACAAAAGAGCTGCTCACATTTCAATGTTCGGCCGCGTTCTCTTCTTTATAAGCAGTAGTGCCAAGATAAATCCAACGAGTGCGGAGGCCAGAGCGAAGGCTGTGATGGCCCAGTAGCCGCTCAGATTGGAGCTCAAGGCGATTTGCTTGACATATTCTTGCGCTTGGGTAGGGAGTTTTTGCAATGCAGCGAGCGCCTCGGGTGTTTGCGCTAGTAGCCCTTGAAAATCCATTGAATTTGTGTTTGCGGTCGCTGTGTGCTTTTGCAGGTCTTTGGCAAATTGTCCATTTTCGATGCTCAGAAAAATCGAGCCCATGATGGCCATGCCGAGTGTGGCGCCCAATTGGCGGAGCATGGTCGCGGTACCCGATGCCAGTCCCCGTTTTTCGGTCGCGACTTCGCCTAAGGCTGTCGTGAAGCTCGGGGTGAAGATGAAGGGCACGCCACATCCAAAGGGGACGACGGCAGACAGAATGACGCCGACATGCGGGTTGTCGAGGTTATGGAGGAACCAAAAGAGTCCGCTGATAATGAGGATAAAGCCGATGGAGATGGGGACTCGGGGGCCATGTTTGTCGAGCAGATGCCCACCGAGCGGCGCGGCAAAAATGACGGGCAAGTTGCTGATCAAGCTGATCACGCCGGCCTTTGCGGGCGAGAAGCCGAGCACGGTTTGGAAGTAGACGGCCCAGAAGACGGAGATCATGAGGTAAAACTGGGTGATGAAGACGGTGGTGATCGCTCCAGTAAAGTTGCGCTCTTTGAAAAGGGAGAGGTCGACATAGGGATCGCGCACCTGCCGGTCGATGATGAGGAGCAGGAAGATGAGGATGATGCCAAAGGCGATGAGGCCAAGGGTGAGAGGAGAGAGCCATCCCCACTGCTTCGCTTCCATGATGCCGATGACGATCGAGGTGATGCCGAGCGAGGAGGTGAGGAACCCTAGAAGATCGAAGGGGCAGCGGTGCCCTTCCCGTTTGGGGACGACCCATAGGGTGAGCAAAAAGCCGATGATGGCAATCGGGATGTTGATCCAAAAGACATAGCGCCAAGTCAGATACTGGGTAAAGAGGCCTCCGACGACGGGGCCCAAGGAAAGAAAAACCGATCCGATGCTGACGTAGAGGCCGAGCGCTCTGCCTCGTTGGTGCGCAGGGAAACTGGTAAATAATAGAGCCGAGGAGGTGGGGACGAGCATCGCAGCTCCGATCCCTTGAATGGTGCGGGAGGCGATAAACCACCACTCGTGATAGCTCGCTCCGCAAAGCATCGAACCGACCGAGAAGAGCAAAAGGCCCCAGCAGAAGATTCTCCGATGGCCAAACCGGTCGCCAAAACGGCCTGCCGCCATCACAAAGACGGTCAGAGCGAGGGTGTAGGCGTTGATGATCCATTGCAATCCGATGGGAGTCATGTGGAGCGTACGCTCTAAAGTTGGCAAGGTGACGGGCAGCACGCTAATGTCGATGAAGATCATCGAAATGCAGCTCGTCATCGCAATGAGCACCCACCATTTACGATTGTGTTCTGTAAGTTTAAACATAAGATGCACTCAATAATAGGGCCAAGGGAACTTTACAACCAAAGCTTTTTGCGATCTGGTCGAGGTCGGCATAAAGGCGGGCCACCTCTTCTCCTACGAGCGTCGACATCAATCCGGCAATGGGAAGCGGGAGAAGATCGGTTTTCCCTTGATAGGAGAGGGCCAGGCCCCCTTTATGGGCGAGGACAGCATCGATTGCATTTTGCCGGTCTTCTTCAGTAGCTCCAAATGCAACAAGGGATGAGGCGATTGCTCCTTTCTTTAATTTTATGGTATCGATCGTCCGTATCGCAGGGATTTTGTGGATCGGATGCACTTCGAAATGAGGAAAGAGGGGCCCTTTTTGAAAAACGCATTCTCCGTCGATGTAATTCTCTAGCACTCGAAAAGAGCTCAAATCTTCAACAACGATAAAATCGGCAGGGTCGCCCACTCTCAGTTGACCGACGTCGAGGCCATAGTGCTCAATCGGATTTTTCGAGGCACAGGCTATGGCGGCGAAGACATCCATCCCTTTTTGGACAGCCCGTCTGACGAGAAGATTGATATGGCCAAGCCTCAGACCATCCGGATGGAGATGATTGGTGCAAAACATGCATTCCTCGGGGGCCTCTTGCAGCATAGGGAAAAGAACGTTTAGATTGTTGACTCCAATTTTCTTTCCCTCCCCTTTTTTCTTGCGCGCTTCCGATAGGGTGGTCGAGGTGCAATCCATTGTGATGGGGCGATCAAAATAGAATTTCATGGGGACTTTGCTCGCATTGCGCTCCATGAATTCGATCCCCTCCTCTCCCAATACTTTCTGGATCATTTCGGCATTCGAGACGGTGGCGACGCTTCCGTGCCGCACGGCAAGCCTTGCAAATTCACTCGGTGGGAGGAGCGAGCTTTCAATCTGGGCATGAGCATCGACAAATCCGGGGAGGATAAATCCATGCCCTCGATGGCTATTGCGCTCGATTTTTGTGATGATCCCTTTCTCGAAGGTGACCGTTGCCGGAAAAATCACCTTTTGGTGAATGTCGACTAACTTTCCGTGGATTTCCATGACAATAACCTTAATCCATTAAAAACGACGAGCAGCGAAGCGCCTGTATCGGCTGCAATCGCCATCCAGAGGGTCGCAAGTTCAAAACTCGCCAGGGTGATAAAAATCACTTTGACTCCAAGTGCAAATCCGATGTTTTGTTTGACGATCGTCAGCGCTTTTCTCGAATGACGAATCAGCCAGGGGATTTTGCCCAAGTCGTCCTTCATCAGCACGATATCGGCGGTCTCAAAAGCGGCATCGCTCCCCATTGCTCCCATCGCGATCCCGCAGGAACTGGCAGCAAGCGCTGGAGCATCGTTCACTCCATCTCCTACCATCGCGACAATTCGATGGGATTGTTTGAGCTCTTCAATTTTCTCGACTTTGTTTTCTGGGAGAAGCTCAGCGTAATACTGATCGATCCCCACTTCCTTAGCAAGGGCCGCCGCTGTTTTTTGGTTATCGCCCGTGAGCATCACTACCGTTCCGATCCCCAGTTCCTTGATTGCCGTGATCGTTTCGGCGATGTTGGGGCGGGCCTGATCGGCAAAACTCATCAATCCACAAATGTGGGTGAAATCTCCGATCGCCACCACCGAATGGCCTGCATCCTCGAGTTCAAGGGCCTTGGCATGGGCCTCTTCGCTCTCTAGCCGTCCCTGTTCATGCATAAAACGGTGACTGCCGATCCAGAACCGCTGCCCATTGATCGTCCCTTCGGCGCCGAGTCCTTTGAATGACCGAAAATTTTCCGCGGGCACCTTTTCACCCGCCCGCTCTAGGATTGCGCGCGCCAGCGGATGTTCACTGCCCATTTCGAGTTTCGCGGCGATCTCGAGCAGCTCTTTTTCGGTATGACTGTTGAAGGGGACGATCTGCTGCAACGTTGGTCTGCCAAGCGTCACCGTCCCGGTTTTGTCGAAGGCGATCGCCTCTAATTTGCCGATCACCTCCAAGAAGATTCCCCCTTTGATCAGCACCCCTGTGCGGGCCGCTGCCGTCAAAGCCGAGACAATGCTCACCGGAGTCGAGATCACAAGCGCGCATGGACAGGCGATCACGAGCATCACCAACCCTTGATAGATCCACTCGAGCCAATCGCCTCCTGCAAAAAGGGGAGGGATAAGGGCAAATCCCAAGGCGAGCAACAACATGCAAGGCGTATAGATCCGCGAAAACTGATCCACCCACTGCTCCGCCCTTGCCCTCTTGGTGCGGGCCTCTTGGACCATCTGGATGATGCGAGAGAGCGTCGTATCATTGGCCTCTCTCGTGACAAGCACTTCTAACGCCCCCTCTTCATTGATCGTCCCGGCAAACACTGGATCGCCTGGATGTTTCACTACCGGCACTGCTTCACCCGTAATGGGGGCCTGGTTGACCGACGAACTCCCCGAAAGAATCGTCCCATCAACGGCGATTTTTTCTCCGGGCCGGACCAAGATCCGATCTCCAATTGCGACATCTTCCACCTTCTTCTCAATCACCCTGCCTGACTCCATCACTCTAGCAAGTGTGGGCGACAGATCGAGCAGCTTAACTATAGCGCGACGGGCCCGATCGACGCTCCAACTCTCGAGCAGCAGAGCGACCGAAAAAAGAAACGTGACCGTTGCCCCTTCCGACAATTGGCCAATTGCGATCGCTCCAACGACAGCAATCGCCATCAAAAGGTTCATATCGAAGGAAAGATGCTTTGCACTCGCCCAAGCCCTCGGTGCGACATACCATCCGCCCGCGAGGATGGCGAGCAGATAGAAAATGGGATGATGAAAAATCATCCCACAGAGCAGAAAGAAACCGCTGCAAAGACAGAGAATGAAGCGCCCCTGTTTTCGCTCCTTTTCGACGGAGAGAGTAGGGGTCATCCCGGTGGAGCGGATCATATTCAAAATTTTTTCAGAATCGGTCATGGTGGAATCATAGGTGACGATCATCTGCCGGTTGAGCACATCGAAGTCGAGCCGTTTGATCCCAGGCTCATTGCCTAATGCCTTTTGGAGAAGGTGCGACTCTTCGGCGCAATCGAGTTCTCGTATTCGGAAAGTTTCTCTTTGCATGATTTGAGTGTAAAAAAAAATTTAGACTAGAGTCAATATCTTTAAAACTCTATCATCATACCCAAATGGAAAGCCAAATTTTAAGTTCGGTTGAAGATGGAATTCGGGCAATTGAATGTCTGCGTACCCCCAGGGCATTTCGTTTATCAAAAGCGCGGCTGAGCTGATCGTCGATTGCTTTGAAAAGAACGGGAAACTCCTTATTGCTGGCAATGGGGGTAGCTTGTGCGACGCGATGCATTTTGCTGAAGAGCTGACCGGCGTGTTTCGGGAAACAAGAAAAGCACTCCCCGCGATTGCCCTCTCCTGCCCAGGCCACCTCACCTGCACTGCTAACGATCTCGGTTTCGAGGATGTCTTTGCCCGTGGCGTCGAGGCTTATGGACATCCGGGCGATATCTTCATTGCGCTGACAACGAGTGGCAATTCGCGCAACTTGATCAAAGCGGTCAAGAAGGCGCAAGAAAGAAAGCTAAAGGTGATCTCCTTCCTCGGAAAAACGGGGGCAGCTGAAAGGGATGTCCGATCTTGAGCTCTGCATCGAAGGCTTTCAATATTCGGATCGGATCCAAGAAGCCCATATGGCAGCCATCCATATCATCATCGAAATCTTAGAGAAAAAACTGTTCTCATGAACATTGAAACCCACCTCATCGACATCATCGAAGGAAGAAAAGCGGCCCCGGTGACCAAAGCACTGCTCAAGGTCATGAGCCACTGCTACAGGACTGCTGTCACTGTCCGCAATTTTGCCTATGATTGGGTGATCCCTTCCGTCCGGCTTTCAGTCCCGGTGATCAGCGTCGGCAACATTGTCGCAGGTGGAACCGGAAAAACCCCCTTCATCCACTACCTGGCCAAAGAATTGGGAGAGTCTGAGGTAGCGATTCTATCGAGAGGTTACCGGCGTAAAGGGAATCAAACGATCGTCGTTAAAAATGGGTCCTCTCCTCAGGAGTGCGGCGACGAGCCCTTTTTGCTCTTTCGAAAACTTCCCAAGGCCAAAGTGATCGTTGGCAAAGACCGGTGCCATCAGCGGCCGCATTGCCCAAGATTCAGGGGCAAAGTTAATCCTCCTCGATGACGGGATGCAACATCGGCAGCTCCACCGCGACATTGAAATTGGCGTGATGGATGCCCGCGATCTGTTTGGTAAGAACCATTTCCTCCCTCGAGGGCTGCTGCGCGATCATCCAAAGCGGCTTGCAAAAGCAGATCTGATCATTTTAAAAGGGGTAAAAGATGAGCCCCACTTTGAGAGCCTAACCGCCCGGATTCGGCAGGTGAGCGATGCCCCCATCACCGCCATGGAGCTGATCGTCGAAAATAGTATCGAGCTGGCCAGCAAAAAAGTGGGCGTTTTCTGCGCCATCGCCGCCCCAGAGCGCTTCATGGACACCCTCAAAACCATGGGCTGCGACATCATTCTCAAAGAGAAAAAGGCCGATCATCATCCCTACACCGAAGAAGAAATTGAGCGACTGGCCATCCTCGCCCGCGATCAGGGGGCCGAATGTTTGGTCTGCACAGAAAAAGATGCAGTCAAATTGCCAGCAAATTTGAAATTAGTCACCCCTCTGGTCGTCGCTAAAATCGTTTTAAAACCGACCTTTGGCAAAGAGCATTTAGAAAATTTAATCAACGAGGTTCTCCATGAGCAGCGATTTTGAAGTTTTGCTCCCCAAACTCGGGGAAAGCATCCTCTGCGCGACAGTCGTCAACTGGTTCAAAAAAGAGGGGGATCTGATCAAAAAGGATGAGCCCCTGCTCGAAGTGGCGACCGACAAAGTCAACAGCGAAATCCCTTCGCCCATCTCCGGCGTCCTCAAAAAAATCCACGCGAAACCCGATCAGGAACTCCAAGTCGGCGAGCTTCTGGCCACCATCGCCAAAGAGGGGACAGTGATCGCCCCCACGACCCATGCAGAAGCCCCTGTAGAAGTCGCTCAACCCACATCCGACCAAAAAGACTACTATTCCCCAGCCGTTCTGAGGCTGGCTCGGGAGAAAAACATCTCCTTTGACCAGCTGGAAAAAATCCAAGGGACCGGAGCCGGAGGACGGATCACCAAAACAGATATTGAAAATTACAACCCCAAGCAGTGCCCCCATGCAGCTCCAGCAGAGGGAACCGAGCACATCAAGTTGAGCGGCATGCGCAAAGCGATCGCCGACAACCTTGTCCGCTCATTTTATGCCGCTCCCCACGCTTCCCTTGTGACCGAAGTCGATATGACCGCCATCATGGGCACCATCAAACAAGAGAAAGAGAGCTTCCAGAAAAAATATGGGGCCAAACTGAGCGTCACCGCCTTCGTCACACAAGCGATTGCCAGCGCATTGCAAGAATTCCCCTGGCTCAACGCCTCACTGCGGGACGACACCATCGTCGTCAAACACTTTGTCAATATTGGAATCGCAGTCAGCGTCGATCAAGGAATCATGGTGCCTGTCATCAGAGACTGCCAGAATTTGAAGTTGCCCGAGATTGCGATTGCCATCAGCGATTTAGCTCAAAAAGCCCGCTCAGGGACCCTAAGCCCCGATGACGTCAAAGAGGGGACCATTACGCTTACCAACTTCGGCATGACCGGCGTGCAGATCGGCATCCCCATCATCCGCTATCCAGAAGTGGCCATTGTCGGCATGGGCTCGATCGATAAAAAAGTGGCCGTCCTAGAAGATGGAGAATTTGGAGTGCGAGACATCATGCACATTTCGCTCACCTTCGACCATCGAGTCATCGACGGCATCTATGGCTGCGGCTTCCTAAATGCCCTGAAAAAGCATTTAGAAACCGATGCCGAGACTTAAAGCGAGTCCGTGGAGCGTTAAATCGCCTTGATTGGCGATGAATTTCCCTGGGATTTCCGTCGAAATAAAGCGGGCCAATTGGTTTTGGCCAAAAAAGAGGAAAACTTCCCACCCGATCCGGCTATAGAAATTGCAAAAGCGGAAATCGAGCCCCAGAGCCGCTTCAAGGATAAAGCAGAGCTGATGGTATTGATCAAAGTAAACTAGATCATGGGGCTCTCCAAAGAGCCCTTCACTCTGGTGAATATAAAATTTACCATAAGGCAGGCTCCCGGCGCCCCTGGCAAATAGCCCAAACCACGAATTCCAGCGCCACAGACCCTCAAGCCCCCCGATCGGCCCTACTCCCCAAAATTTATTTTTCATATTGATGAAGTCGGTCTCGCCAGGAAATGCGCTGCCGCCAGAGTAGTAAATCCGCAGTTTATGCCGAATTTCAGCATAACGGAGGCCAAAATAGGGCCATAGCTCAAGACATTGGCAAATGGCAAAATAACGATTAACCGCAAGATCCGCGAGCCCCAGATGGAGCCGCCACATATTGTAGACACTATCAACAAATCCTTGAGAGGCGACTGCCGGATGGGTCCACGTAGGAAAAAATTGAGCCCCCGACTTATTTTCCCGATTGCGCCCATGATAGTGGGTAAATTGGAGCAGCAGCCGCCAGCAGTCGCAGGGGAGGGCGATCCCCACGGCGGCTCTGCCCCCAAAACGGTATTTAAACTCCGGATTGAGCACATGCTCATCCTTAATTGCATAATGGACCCCATTTTCACTGGCCTGAAAATAGAGAGCGTCGACTTGTGCGTAGTAGGGTGCAGCATCCATATTCATAGATATGATAGAGAAAAAATTTGAGTTGTCAAGTGAATATTTTAAAAAAAAATTTAGGGTTTATTAAATAATCGTTGCCGTGGTATTATAGTTCTAAATAAAAACCAATAGGAGGCGTTATGCCAATAGACAATATTACTGCTCCAAAGTTCTTTGAACATCTTTCTGAGCAAAATTATGATATGAATTTCAGTATCAAATCAAAGAAAGTCGGCAAAGATACTGTTTATACAGTTGCTGAAGAAGCAAAACCCGGATTCATCGATCATATCGCCAAGTGGTTTGTCCCGCATAAATACCCTGAACAAAGCCCAGATGCAATTGAAGCTCAAGCTCAGATTTTAGTCGATCTCTTTAAAAAGCATCAGAAAGATCTTGAAACGAATGCGAATTATAAACCTGCTGAGATGGCAAATAATCTGGCTCGAAAAGCGACTGAAATCGCCGAAACAGTCGCCCCAGCTAAGGCTGAACAAATTCAGAAGAAGTTTGGCGAAGCCATCGCACTCTTGACGGATGCAAAAGATAAAGCAGCGGTGAAGTGGTATTCTGAGAACCTCGCACATAAGGATGTGCCTGCAGAGAAGGCAGCAGAACAGAAAACATTTTATAAAGAGTACAGCGAGCATGAATTCTATAAAGCCTTTGGTAGAACAGGAATGTTCAGAGGATTTAATGAGCGCATACACGTGATTAGCGAAAATGGCCAGTTTAAGTTCTATACAAGCCCACGCCTGTCAACTGCAACTCAATGGTTCTTCGGTTCAACGGACCTCATCGAATCTCCAGCAAGAAAGCAAGCGACATTTACGAAATTAGCGGAAGCGTTAAAACTTCACCAAAACTTTATTGTCAGAGAGCAATATAACGTCGATGGGATGATTGCGAACTTGAAATCGCTCAAAGGTGGAAGAGTCACACGCAATACTAATGACGTTCAGGCCAATGCAATCACTGCTCAAATTGATAAAGCGATCCGCACACTCGTAGATGCTAGAAAAGCAATTCAGGAGAACAACGATAACACTTTTACAGCAAGACTATGGCGTTTCGGAAAGAATTGGATAGTCCTGCCCGTTCATAACGTCACAACGAAACCTCTCTACGATTACACAATCGGGTTGGCGATTAACAAGACATCAGAAGCTGCTTCATGGGCTTGGGGCTGGACTGGTGGTGCTGTGATCGATGCAGTCGTCGGCGTAAAAGACGGTGTCCAAAAAGTGATCAACGCCTAATTTCTAGAGCAATCTTTAAACACATAAAACCTCCAAGGTGACTTGGAGGTTTTTTCATTAATAGATTTCGTTGTTTGAAAAACCAGGCTTTCCATCAAAGAGGTAGAGGTTTTCGGTTTTGACGATATCGAACCCCTCGTCTGCCAGGGCCTGCAGAGTTTTCAAAATCTGATCTGGATTGACCCCTTCTCCCTTTTGTCTTAAGCAAAATCTGGCTCTAAACTGATCGATGCAAAAAGTCTCGGGATGCCCTTCTGGCCAAACCTTTGCCCCTCGATTTGTCATCAGCTTTAACATCAAGGGCGCTCCGACCTTAGCCAGAGCCTTGCCTAGCTCATTAGGGGCGATTTTAGAGTATAAAAAGACATCAACCCCAATACATATCCTCTTCTCCACTTTGGGGGCCTTAGAAGCGAGCGCTGCGAGTTTCTCAGCCGGGTGGTAGGAGGCAGCTTTGAGCTTCTGTGGCTTTTGGCCCAAAAACTTTGCCACCGCATCGGCAAATTCCTTTGTCCCGACAAGAACTTTGCTCACCCCTTCTTGATAAATATCATAGGTGTGAATTCCCTCTTCGATCGTCTTCAGCCAAGCATTGTGGATCCTTTCGGCCACATCGTGGAGTCCCAAGTGGTTAAGCATCAGCACTGCGGCGAGTAATAACCCCGAAGGGTTGGCTGAATTGGTCCCGGCGCGGCGTGGAGCAGAACCGTGAATCGCCTCAAACAGCGCCCCATGGTCCCCGATATTGGCCGAGCCCCCTAGCCCGACAGATCCGGTCAATTGTGCAGCCACATCCGAGAGGATATCTCCGTAGAGATTGGGGAGGACAATCACATCGAATACCTCGGGATGATCGGCTAATTTCGCCGTCCCGATATCGATGATCCAGTGCTCCGTTTCAATATCCTTGTATTCAGCGCCAATTTCCTCAAAAATTTTATGAAAGAGCCCATCGGTCAGCTTCAGGATATTGTCCTTCGTGAAGCAGGTCACTTTTTTTCGCCCATTGGCCCGGGCATATTCAAAGGCAAAGCGGATAATTTTTTCTGAGCCGGGTCGAGAGATCATCTTGATCGCCTCGCAGAGATCAGGAGTTTGCCGGTATTCGATCCCTGTATAGAGATCCTCTTCATTTTCCCGAATGATCACCAGATCCATTTTCGGGTGTTTCGTCGCAATAAAGGGAGCATAAGAGGCGCTGGGACGGACATTGGCATAAAGACCCAGAGTTGAGCGGATCGTCACATTGAGACTCTTATAGCCGCCTCCTTGAGGGGTGGTCACTGGACTCTTGAGCAGGGCGGCCGTACTGCGTAGAACATCCCAAGTCAAAGGCGACATCCCCGTTTCCATCCCGGCCAAATAGCATTTTTCACCAATTTCGATTGGATGATACTCGAGATTTGCACCCGCCTCATCGAGGACATAGCGGACGGCTTGCATAATCTCCGGTCCGATTCCATCCCCTTCGGCAATTGCAATTGGGATTTTTCTACTTGTCATCAACACCCATTAACCCTTATCTTATTTTATTGTTAGGAGATTTATTTGAAGATTTCAAGCGAAATAACCACCGTCTTACAAAGCCTAGCAGACCAGCAGCGGCAATTTATCAACTTCTTTTTTGATCAACTCGATCTCGAGCAAATCGAAAAAGTGGTCCATGCCTGCTTCCAGTGCCAAGGGCTCATCATCCTCACTGGCGTTGGCAAGAGCGGCATTATCGCTGAAAAAATCGCGATGACCCTAACCTCAACCGGTAGTCGCGCCCTCTACTTGCCTGCCGCCAATTTTCTCCATGGCGACATTGGGGCGCTCACTTCGCAAGACGTGGTCCTCATGCTGAGCAAAAGTGGGGAGACAAAAGAACTCCTCGAGCTGATTCCTCATGTGCGGCGCAAAGGAAGCAAGATCATCACCATCATTTCCGATCTCAATAGCCCATTATCCAAAAAAGGGGATCTAGCCGTCCACCTACCCGTTGAAAAAGAACTCTGTACTTTCGACCTGGCCCCGACCACCTCCACCTCTGTACAGCTCCTCTTCGGCGACCTACTGGCCATGGCCCTCATGAGAGAGAAAGGGTTTACCCTAGAACATTTTGCTGAAAACCATCCTGCCGGATCGATAGGAAAGAAAATCACCCTCTTTGTCAGCGACCTGATGAAAACCGGCGATGAGCTTCCACTCTGCAGCCCCAAAGATCGGCTCGTTGACGTCATTGTCGAACTTTCGAACAAACGGTGCGGCTGCCTATTGATCACAGCTGCAGACCAGACCCTCCTCGGAATCTTCACAGATGGAGACCTAAGGCGAGCTCTCCAAGCCCATGGGGCCATTGTCCTCGAGAGAAAAATGGAAGAGCTCATGACCAAATCGGCCATCACCGTCGAGACGGATGATTTAGCCTATCAGGCCCTTCAAAAAATGCAATCAGAGCGATTCGTCCTAGTTGCCCCAGTAGTTGAGAATAACAAAATTGTCGGATTGATCCGCATGCACGACATTGTCCACAAAGGAATAGAGAAATGAGCAACCTCCTATATCCGCTGATCCTAACCGTATTCGGGCTAGGTTATCTCGCGATCATCTTCGAACATGTGATCAAAATCAATAAGACCGCAGTTGCCCTCCTCATCGCAGTCCTCTGCTGGGTCATCTACTTTACCACTACAATGCACCCAGCTGAACATGATCTGATCCTCCTAGGTAAACATGTGTCAGACGTCTCACAGATCATCTTCTTCCTCATAGGCGCCATGACCATCGTCGAATTGATCGACTCCCATAAAGGCTTTAAAGTCATCACCAACCTCATCCGGACCAATTCAAAACGCAAGATGATCTTGCTCATCTGCATCCTCACCTTCTTCCTCTCAGCTATCCTCGACAACCTGACCACCACCATCCTGATGGTATCCCTCCTGCGCAAATTCGTCCCCGTTCACAAAGAACGCTTCCTCCTCAGCTGCCTCGTCGTCGTCGCAGCCAACGCCGGAGGAGCCTGGACCCCGATCGGCGACGTCACCACCACCATGCTCTGGATCAACGGCCAACTCTCCTCCCTCAAAGTGATGAAAGCCCTCTTCCTCCCCAGCATCATCTCCCTTTTGGTCCCCGCGCTCTACTACTACTTTAAGCAGAAAGGAAACTACACCCAAGCGACTCCAGAAGAGCTCGATGGGGAAACCCCACCTGGCTCCCGCCTCGTCTTCTTCGTCGGCATGGGCTCCCTCGTCTTCGTCCCCATTTTCAAAACCCTCACTGGACTCCCTCCCTTCATGGGCGTCCTCCTCGGCGTCGCAGTCCTCTGGGTGATCACTGATATCCTCCACTACAAATACGAGCAGCGGCATCATCTGCGCATCCCCGCCATCCTTAATAAAATCGACACAGCGGGCGTCCTCTTCTTCCTCGGGATCCTTCTCTGCATCAACGCCCTCGAATCTGCTGGCATCCTCACCGAGCTTGCCCAGTGGCTCGACCGCGAAGTGCAAAACCAAGTCCTGATCGCCACCCTCATCGGCGTAATCTCTGCCGTCATCGACAACGTCCCCCTCGTCGCAGGCACCATGGGCATGTACCCCCTTTCCCAAATCCCGATGGATTCTAACCTTTGGCACATGATCGCCTATGCCGCCGGTACAGGAGGGAGCATGCTCGTGATCGGTTCCGCCGCCGGCGTCGCCCTGATGAGCCTCGAGAAAGTCGACTTCATCACCTACATGCGCAAAATGACCATCCCCATCCTCATCGGCTACCTCGCCGGGATTGGGGTGATCGTGTTGCAGAACTATTTGTTCTCATGAGTGAGATTTGAACCCGGTTTATATTCAAATTCTTGAGCATAAATTCTAATTATAATATAAATTTGGTCGTAAATTGAATTATTTAATGAAAATATGTTTGGACTATCCTCAGTAACTTCCGGCTCAGCAGTTCAGCCTCAAGCGCCTGCAACAAGCCCTTCAGCCGTAGAGCCTGCTAGAGAAAAACGCTCTGAAGAAGCCCCAGTACCGGTCGGCAAGCTGGTTCCAATGAAAGGGAGCCAATTCGATTTCCCTATTGTAGGAATAACACGCAAAATAATAGATAATGAATCCATTGATGGTAAAAGCTACATGACCGATTTTCTTCAACGGACGGATATCCCTGAGCAGCTCAAAGCGTTTGTCGGGACATATATTGGCAAACATAAATGCAAGCAGGGGAAAATTGACTGCCTCGACTACCCTGTTATTGCCCTCTTATCAAACGAGGCAATGAAAGCACATTTAATGGAGTACCAAACCAAATATGGGATCCACATTGAGATGTGTAATGGCGTGGATTTAGCAAATACATTACAACAGCTGAAAGACAATCCGCCTTCGTCGTCACCCTTTGGACTGATTGTACAGTCTGAATATGAGGAAGGTCATGCGACACCCCTTCTATGCCATTTCACTCTAGATACGCAACAAGTTGTTATTATGGACGCATTAGGATCAAACAGCACCTGGGAGACTGTTAAGCAGAGCAAGTCAGCTTGCCTAAACGCTCGCATCGGATACAGGGAGGCTTTTAAGCCACGCCAAGCAGATGGTTTTTCCTGCCGCACAAGCGCAGTGATTCTTCTTCGCAATGCGCTTTTAGACATCATGAATAAACAAAACACCCAGAGCTTTACAGCTATCTTCGCAATGACACAGCCTGTCGAGGATCAGGGGGAAGGCTCAATTTGTGTGATTCCACGCGAATGGGATTATACTGACCAAATCACCAATCAAGCGAAAGCTGCTGATGAAGCTTATGTGCCTCGCCAGCATATTAGAGGCAAGCCTCCCATGACCGTTACAGAATTCAGGGAGCGTCACACCAATGCAGTGATGTTTGAATATCAACTCGAACTCGACTATATGGACTCCGATCCTTCAGCATTGGCGACTCTTACATATCCTCCAGGCGTCGAGGTTAGAATAAGTAACGCGAAGACATTAATCTTAAGCTGGAGAGGCACAAGAAGGATCAACACCTACCTCGTCTACAAAGGGCAGCGCAATGCGATCCAAGAGCTAGGCAACAAAGCCTAATATTACCCCTCCCCGCCCAGCCTCCTTCATACCCTCTTCATTATACCCCGACTCGCCCAAAAGTGTGAATTTGGACCGCGCCAAAGCCTCGGGGTTCAGCTGTTTTTCCGAGGGTTGTATATATTCGATACTACCCTCGGAAAAACAGTTGAACCGCGAGAGCTTTCGCGTGGGTCCAAATTCACACTTTTGGGCGAGTCGGGGTATACAAGGACTTCCTCACTACTGCGGGTTGATCCGCAATTGCCAGGCAGGGGAGTGCTGTGTCGCCGGAGATATCGATCGTGAACCCTCATCAAAGTTAACAAATTATTTTATCCATTTTTTTTCAAAAAACTAAAATTGGCTCCACAGATATCTGAGAGCAGATATTTAAGCCTTCCAGAAATGTTAATCAATTATTTTAAATTAAAATTGTTTGCGGAAAATTCGGCGCCTTAGATATATTGGTGTCTTCCTTTAAGCGAGATATCGATAAAGGAAAAGCATCAGCAGTGTTTAGCGATGCTAAAGCTCTTTTGACAACAGTGATGAAGTGATGTACAAACGCTTGTGCAAACAAAGTTGAAAAACTTTGCTTGTCATATTTTTTAAATTAATTTCTAAAGACAAATTGTCAAGAATTATTTCTTTGAGAATTTGATCTTGGTTCAGATTGAATGCTGACGGCGTGGATGAGGCATGCAAGTCGCACGAAGTTATAGGGCAACCTGTGACTTAGTGGCGGAAGGGTTAGGAATATATGAATAACTTGCCTCTTACATTGGGATAACGGCTGGAAACGGCCGCTAATACCGAATGAGGTGCTCGAAGGGATCTTTGAGTATCAAAGTGGGGGACTAGGGAAACCTGGCCTTGCGGTAAGAGAGAGGTTCATACGATATCAGCTTGTTGGTGTGGTAATGGCGCACCAAGGCTAAGACGTCTAGGCGGATTGAGAGATTGACCGCCAACATTGGGACTGAGACACTGCCCAAACTCCTACGGGAGGCTGCAGTCGAGAATCTTTCGCAATGGGCGAAAGCCTGACGAAGCGACGCCGTGTGAGCGAAGAAGGCCTTTGGGTTGTAAAGCTCTTTCGCTAGGGAACAAGAAAGGATAGCAAATAACTATCTGATTTGAGGGTACCTGGTAAAGAAGCACCGGCTAACTCCGTGCCAGCAGCTGCGGTAATACGGAGGGTGCAAGCATTAATCGGAATTATTGGGCGTAAAGGGCGCGTAGGCCGATTTGTAAGTCAGATGTGAAATACCGAGGCTCAACCTCGGTGCCGCATTTGAAACTACAAATCTAGAGGGTTGACGGAGAAAACGGAATTCCACGTGTAGCGGTGAAATGCGTGGATATGTGGAAGAACACCGGTGGCGAAAGCGGTTTTCTAGTTAATACCTGACGCTGAGGCGCGAGAGCAAGGGGAGCAAACAGGATTAGATACCCTGGTAGTCCTTGCCGTAAACGATGTATACTTGATGTAGTTGGACTCAACCCCGACTGTGTCGTAGCTAACGCGATAAGTATACCGCCTGAGGAGTACGCTCGCAAGGGTGAAACTCAAAAGAATTGACGGGGGCCCGCACAAGCAGTGGAGCATGTGGTTTAATTCGATGCAACGCGAAGAACCTTACCCAGGCTCGAAGTGTAGGGGACAGCCCCTGAAAGGGGGTCTCTCGTAAGGGCCGCTACATAGGTGCTGCATGGCTGTCGTCAGCTCGTGCCGTGAGGTGTTGGGTTAAGTCCCGCAACGAGCGCAACCCTTATCATTAGTTGCCAGCAATTCGGTTGGGCACTCTAATGAGACTGCCTAGGTTAACTAGGAGGAAGGTGAGGATGACGTCAAGTCCGCATGGCCTTTATGTCTGGGGCTACACACGTGCTACAATGGACGATACAGAAGGCAGCAAGACCGCAAGGTGGAGCAAATCCGTAAAGTCGTTCTCAGTTAGGATTGTAGTCTGCAACTCGACTACATGAATTTGGAATTGCTAGTAATGACGTGTCAGCCACAACGTCGTGAATACGTTCCCGGGCCTTGTACACACCGCCCGTCACATCATGGGAGTTGGTTTTACCCGATGTCGCTGACTTAACCGCAAGGAGAGAGGCGCCTAAGGTGAGGCCGATGACTGGGATGAAGTCGTAACAAGGTAGCCCTACCGGAAGGTGGGGCTGGATCACCTCCTTTAAAGGACAATAGTTTGTTCTTAGTGTTGAGATGAGCGTTTGTTACATCACTTCTTTACTGTTGTCAAAGGCAGAATGTTATCTGGAATATCGTAAGTAGAGAGAATTAAGAACTCGCTTCGCGACCAAATTTTGGTCCCGAATTGAGTTTAAAATTCTCTCGTCAAGTATTATTTTTGATTCAACAGCGATAAGGTTGAATCAAAAAAGCGTCAATTTTTTTTATCTTCACTGATAGAGAATGGCGCTTGAGAATAATAACCATCATATTTGAATAGGATTGGCGAGAAACTAAGTTTTTAGTTTCAGAACCACAAAAATTTTGTGGTCAAGTTACTAAGGGCTGTTGGAGGATGCCTTGGCATCGATAGGCGAAGAAGGACGTGCTAACCTGCGATAAGCTACGGGGAGTTGGAAAGAAACTTTGATCCGTAGGATTCCGAATGGGGGAACCCGGTGGGAATAAAATCCCATCATCTTTACCTGAATACATAGGGTATTGAAGCGAGACCTGCCGAACTGACACATCTAAGTAGGCAGAGGAAAAGAAATCAATTTGAGATTCCCGCAGTAGCGGCGAGCGAAGTGGGAAGAGCCTAAACCAAAAGCTTGCTTTTGGGGTTGTAGGGCCAGTCAACAAAGTCTATGGAAATCTTAGCAGAATCATCTGGAAAGTTGAACGACACAGGGTGATAGTCCCGTAAGCGAAAAGATTCATCATAGGCGAGATTGGTACCTGAGTAGGGCCGGACACGTGAAACCCGGTCTGAATCTGGGGGGACCACCTCCCAAGGCTAAATACTCATCGATGACCGATAGCGTACAAGTACCGCGAGGGAAAGGTGAAAAGAACCCCTGTTAGGGGAGTGAAATAGAATCTGAAACCAGCAGCCTACAAACGGTCAAAGGCCTATGTCCCTTTTAGGGAAATGGCTAATGGCGTGCCTTTTGCATGATGAGCCAGCGAGTTAAGTTATACGGCAAGGTTAAGGGGCATACGCTCTGGAGCCGCAGCGAAAGCGAGTGTGAATAGCGCGTTTAGTCGTATGACTTAGACACGAAACCAAGTGATCTACCTATGACCAGGATGAAGCAGGGGTAACACCCTGTGGAGGTCCGAACTAGTGCCTGTTGAAAAAGGCTTGGATGAGTTGTGGGTAGGGGTGAAAGGCTAATCAAACTTGGAGATATCTTGTTCTCTTCGAAATAACTTTTGGGTTAGCCTCAGTGTAAATCCATTCGGGGGTAGAGCACTGAATCCACAAGGGAGCCTACCGGCTTACCAAAGGGAATCAAACTCCGAATACCGAGTGGTTCACTGGGAGATAGACTGTGGGGGATAAGCTTCATAGTCAAAAGGGGAACAGCCCAGATCGTCGATTAAGGCCCCTAATTCTATGCTAAGTGAGTAAGGAAGTGAAGTTTCTAAAACAGTTGGGATGTTGGCTTAGAGGCAGCCATCATTTAAAGAGTGCGTAACAGCTCACCAATCGAGAGACTTTGCGCCGAAAATTTTTGGGACTAAAGCATAGAGCCGAAATCACGGATGCCTATCTTCGGATAGGCGTGGTAGGAGAGCGTAGTATGGGCGTCGAAGGTGTACCGTAAGGAGCACTGGAGCGCATACTAGTGAGGATGCATGGCATAAGTAACGATAAAGGAAGTGAAAATCTTCCTCGCCGTAAACCTAAGGTTTCCAGGGTAAAGCTCGTCTTCCCTGGGTTAGCCGGAACCTAAGCCGAGGCTGAAAAGCGTAGGCGATGGCAAGCAGGTTAAATATTCCTGCGCCGTCTAAAACTATGACAATGGGGTGACGAAGTAAGTTAATTACGCGGACGATTGGAAATGTCCGTATTGCTATGGGGCTGGTCAGTAGGTAAATCCGCTGACGGAATGCCCGGTAGTGGTCAAGGGGAATCTTCGGAGGAACCGATGGTAAGGCGCGAGACTTCCAAGAAACAACCTCTAGTCGTTGATGGCGTCCGTACCAAAACCGACACAGGTGGGTGGGATGAATATTCTCAGGCGCGCGAGATAACTCTTGTTAAGGAACTCTGCAAATTATCCCCGTAACTTCGGAAGAAGGGGAGCCGCAAACTGTTACCAAACTAGCGTTGGGGGCAGGTGGCGGCCGAAGAGAAATGGCCCAGGCGACTGTTTAACAAAAACACAGCACTATGCAAACACGTTTAAGTGGAAGTATATGGTGTGATGCCTGCCCAATGCCAGAAGGTCAAAAGGAGATATTAGCCGCAAGGCGAAGTATTGAATCTAAGCCCTGGTGAATGGCGGCCGTAACTATAACGGTCCTAAGGTAGCGAAATTCCTTGTCGGGTAAGTTCCGACCTGCACGAATGGTTTAACGATCTGGGCACTGTCTCAACAAGAGACTCGGTGAAATTGTAGTAGCAGTGAAGATGCTGTTTACCCGCATCTAGACGGAAAGACCCCGTGAACCTTTACTGTACTCTGATATTGGCTCTTGACTTTTCATGTGTAGGATAGCCGGAAGACTTTGAAGGCTGCTCGTTAGGGCAGCTGGAGTCACCCTTGAAATACCGGTCTTGCAAAGTTGAGAATCTAACGTTACCCCATGAATCTGGGGAACGGACACTGTCAGACGGGCAGTTTGACTGGGGCGGTTTCCTCATAAAGCGTAACTGAGGAGTCCAAAGCTTATCTCATCGCGGTTGGCAATCGCGAGTAGAGCGTAAAGGTATAAGATAAGTTAACTGCGAGACCTACAAGTCGAGCAGGTACGAAAGTAGGGCTTAGTGATCCGGCGGTTGAAAGTGGAATCGCCGTCGCTTAACGGATAAAAGGTACTCCGGGGATAACAGGCTTATCGCCACCAAGAGTTCATATCGACGTGGCGGTTTGGCACCTCGATGTCGACTCATCGCATCCTGGGGCTGGAGAAGGTCCCAAGGGTTTGGCTGTTCGCCAATTAAAGCGGTACGCGAGTTGGGTTCAGAACGTCGTGAGACAGTTTGGTCCCTATCTGATGTGGGCGTAGGATACTTGAGAAGAGCTGCTTCTAGTACGAGAGGACCGAAGTGGACGAACCAATGGTGTGCCGGTTGTTCTGCCAAGAGCATCGCCGGGTAGCTACGTTCGGAAAGGATAAGCGTTGAATGCATCTAAACGCCAAGCCTCCTTCAAGATAAAGTATCCCTATGAGACTCCCAGAAGACCACTGGGTTAATAGGTGAGAGGTGTAAGCACAGTAATGTGTTGAGCTTACTCATACTAATCAGTCCATCGACTTGATCATTTTTTTTCATCATCGGCGTGATTCTTACCACTAAATAGGAATCAAGCCAATGATGACCGCGCCAATTCTATCTCAAATTGAGGTTAGAATTTTCGAGCGCCTTTTTCTATCAATGAAACGCTTAATACCGAAACTTACGATTTTTCCAGTTTTAAATTTTTTCTGGTGGCACTAGAGAAAGGGCCATACCTGATCCCATCCCGAACTCAGAAGTCAAGCCTTTCTTCGCCGATGGTACTACACACAAGAGTGTGGAAGAGTAGGGCGCTGCCAGATTTTCATTTCGAGCCTCAGAGTTTTCTGAGGCTCTTTTTTTTTGATTTAATGGAATTTAAATTTTGACAGACTAGGATGGTGCCATGACTAAACTTGCAACAACTCTATTTTTTCTCCTTTCTACTTATACTCTCGCATTTGGAAACAATCCCGATACTGATGATGGCGAAATGAGCCAATTACCCCCTGCTATAGTTGAAGATGTGATTGTAACGGCAGAAGAGACTGAGGAGCCGGTTTTGGCTGAAGAGGCAGTTGTCGTTATTGAAGTTGAGGCGCCAGTTTTAGCTGAAGAGACTGTTGTCGATGAATCTTATGTTCCTGAAATTCGCTGTGAGCAGGAAGCGCTCATAGATCAGGAAGTCGAAATTGCGGTGGTTGGTCTTCGGCCAAATCAGGCGGTGTCCATTGAAGCCAGATGGGTTGGGATTGACCATGTGCAGTGGATCTCTTCAGCGCAATTCCGTTCAGATCAAAATGGGGTCATTAATCTTGCTGAGCAGGCGCCGCTTGAGGGAAGTTATGAGGGAGTAGATCCCATGGGCCTATTTTGGTCGATGAAGATGGGCAATGTGGTCATCCTTGAAAATTGTGACCTTGGGGATGAAAAGGTTGATTGCAGAGGGGCGCTCAAAGTCAATTTGAAGGTTTTAGATGAAAATGGAGTGATTGCCCAAAAATCGATCTGCCGGGGCACTTTATTGCCCGATGTGGAAGTGATTGAGCTGAGGGAAAATGGGCTTATTGGCAATTTGTTTATCCCTAGTTCTGAGGAAACGTTGCCGGTTGTGATCGTTCTCGCTGGTTCTGAAGGGGGAATTCCCGATGGAATTGCTGAGCTAATGAGCTCTAATGGGATTGCTGCTTTTGCCCTTGCCTATTCTGGGGTATACGATCTGCCGCCTGATGTCGAAAATGTCGAGCTGGAGTACTTTGAGAGGGCATTCGAATGGCTTCAAAATCACCCCAGATTGAATGGGAAAATTGCCATTTGGGGCGCCTCTCGAGGCGCAGAACTTGCTCTGTTGCTTGGCTCTATGTTCCCGGATAGCATCGATCGCATTGTCGCTGTTGCGCCGAGCAGTGTGGTTCTATCACCAAATGCATGGTTATATAAGGGAGAACCTGTTCTGCCTGCGGCTCCCTTCCTTGTCGATTTCAATTATGACTTCAGGAATGACGTTGCCCTGCGCGAAACTCCCCATGTCCAAAAAATCCATTTCGAGAGAGGGATCTATTTGGAGAACGAACGGTTTGAGGCTGCTTCGATTCCAGTCGAAAAGATCAAATGTCCAATTATGCTCATTACAGGTGGAGATGATCAACTGGGGCCATGCAGTATCTTTGCAAAGCAAATTTTCGCCCGTTTAGATAGGTTTCATTCTAAAATCGAAAAAACCCATCTAGATTACCCTAAAGCAGGCCATCTCATTGGTCTTCCTTATCTTCCCCGGATCAATCTCTTTTTTGACGAATGGAGGTGGATCAACGTTGGCGGGACTCCTTATGCGGATGAACTCGCTAGCCGCGATGCCTGGGAACATACTCTCGAATTTCTCCAGGACTAACTCTTTAGGTCTAGCCTCAGAATTTTCTGAGGCCTTTTTTTTCAATTTGAATTTATTAGAATTTTGACATACTCTAGAAGAGAGCGACATTGCTTACGAACAAGGCGCGCGTGAAGACCTCAAAAGTGGCGGGGTTAAGAGGGCAAAATGAAAATTATTACAGTCTTTGTAAGTATAGTCCTTTTTTTCGGATCTCTTTATTCGGCAGAGTCGATCGGTAAAGTGATTGCAGTAGAGGGAACCGCACTGGCAAATGAGAGGATTCTTACTCGGGGCGCAGATATTTTTATTTCCGATTTGATTAAGGTTGCTGCGGCGAGCAAAATGCAGATTAGATTTACTGATGGGGGGATCCTCAACCTAATCGCATTAACCGAGTATCGGATTGATTCCTATCAGTTTAATAAAACGGGAACCGATAGATATTCTGCTCAACTTGTGAAAGGGGGATTTAGAATGCTTTCAGGAGGGATTAGGGAGTCTAGTCCGGAGGGCTCCTCTATCCAAACGCCTGATTTAACAATTGGGATTCGAGGGACGTTGTTTAACGTCAATATTGTCCAAGGAATAACCTCTGTCGGTGTAGAGAAGGGATCTGTAATTCTCGAAAATGCTGGTGGTGTTGTAATTCTAAAAGCTGGAGAGTATCTCTCTACATATTCGCCGAATGTCATGGGCACCCCAACCACAGCTCAGCCAGATGCGCTAAATGCCACCTATTTTTCCACTCCTGCGGGTGGGCTAAGCATGGAAACAGCTAGTGAAACCGTGGGATTTGGGGGTGGAATTCGATTAGAAATTAATCAAAGTCAGGGAAATCCCCCTTGCGAATAAAGGTGTTAAAATAATTATGTGGCTTATTCCTTTTCTTCTCTGTGCTGAATTTATGTCGACGCTCTCGAAAACCGATTCTTCAGGTTTTTTCGGTATAATAGCTAGCGAAGAAGATCGCTCTTACCAAATGGAAGAGCGGGATGGTCAAAATGAAAGTCAAAGTCAGATACAAGGGATCTTTCTCACTGGAAAATCTGAAGATGTGATTCCTGAAGGGCGCCCTGAACAAACCGGTATCCAATTGATGGATATTGAAATTCCGGGGGGATCTGAAGCTTTGATCGATCGTCTCAAACCCTTTTTGGGAAAACCGGTCAGTGAGGAGACCGCCATTGCAATCAAGCAGAACATCATCGAATACTATCTGAAAAATGGAGTGACGATGGTGGGCGTTGAAGTGCCCTCCCAAATGACCGAAGGGGGAGTAATCCAATTTCTAGTTTTACGAAAAAGATGTGGGCAGATCATCTCTAAGGGAGAGAGTTTTTACAATAGCGCCAGATTGAGTCGCTATTTGGGTGTCACCCCTAATCAAGAAATCGCCGACGATGTTCTACAGAATAATCTTTCGTGGTTGAACAAAAATCCGTTCCAGTTTAATAAAATAAGGTTTGTTGATACGGCCGATCCCAATGTATTGGATATTGAAGTGGATTCGGAAAAAAGGCGCGCTCTCCGTTTTTATGTCAAGGGGGACAACACCGGCTCTTGCAATACAGGCTATGGACGGCTCTATGCAGGCTTTGCTTGGGGTAATGCTTTTAATAGGGGGGATATCCTTGCCTTTGAATATGAGTCATCAACTGAATTCAGACGGTTTCAATCATGGACAGCAAACTACACCTGTTTTTTGCCTTGGAAAAATATTATAACACTCTATGGAGCGTATGGGATTGTTAAACCCTCTCTTCCAGCTTTCGTACCAACTTTTCTTCGCACCCATAGAATCATAGCTAAAGCTTGGCAGATAAGACCGCGCTATACGATTCCTTTCAGACCGCTCTATACACCCCTCCAGCAAAGCTTGGCTTTTGGATTTGATGTAAAAAATACCAATAGTAGCATCGTCAATTTAGCAGGCGTCAATGAAGTCGTGCAGCCTGCGTCTTTACTTCGAAATGTTGCGCAAATCTATGTGACACAGCTAGCCGCCTCCTATACTCTTTACGATACTGTGTGTAGGAATAATTATTCATTTAATGTAAGTTTTTACGCCTCTCCATTTACATGGCTGCCCCATCAATCAGACCACGCTTATGGGAAAGTAAGATCCCACTCAAGGCCTAAATACTGCTACTTAAATGTGATTGCTGCCGATGTGATCGAATTCTGCAATGAGACGTCGATTTCGTTTTTGATCCGTGGTCAGGTGGCTTCCCATACCCTTCCTCCTACTGAACTATTTTGCATTGGGGGATATGATACGGTCCGAGGGTATCATGAAGCAGAAGTGAGCGGAGATAACGGTTTTATTGCCAACTTTGAAGTGCGCACCCGTCAGTTTTCGGCAATTCCTCGCTCCAACGGCAAGCTTAGTTTCCTTGCCTTTATCGATTATGGGCTGAGCAACAACTGGTATATGAGGCCCACTGGAATCCCTGGAATAAAAAATCTTCCCAATACGCAGTATCTTCTCGGTGTTGGGCCAGGGCTTCGTTATGCGGTTAATCCCTATTTCCAGCTCCGTTTAGATTATGGAATTAAGCTCCATAAGCTCGCTAGCAATTCCCCATTTCTTAACAAGCTAAACTCGGGATTTGGACAGGTGCACATCGGAGCGCTCGCTAGCTTTTAGGCGAGTCGGGGTATAAGCTTTTGGTTGAAATTTTTTCTTTGATTACTTATGCTTAGAAAAAAATTATAGGGAGCTCTCCATGAAGAAATTTCAATGCTTTGTTAAATTCTTAATCCTTCTTTTTCTCACTAGCTCAACCTCCCTGCTCGCTGCGACATTTGTTTATGTAGCAAATGAGGGCACCCCAAGTATTTCTGTCATCGACCCGACCACTAACCTAGTCGTGGACACGATACTGCTAAACCCGTCTGAAACCCCTGTACAAATTGCAATTCCCCCAGGTGTCCCTAGAGCATATATATCAACGGATACTGGTCATGTCATTGTCGTTGATACGAACACTAATCTAGTTATAGATACGATCGTGTTACCATTGTCAGTAGTTTCAGCCGAGGCGATTGCAGCCACCCCAGATGGCAGCGCGGTCTATGTTACAGCCGTGGATCCAACTTTTTCGTTCTTTTATGTTTTTGCCATCAGCACGAGCACAAACACAGTTACTGCTACAATCCCCCCCTCAGGCATAGCTACGGCAGCATCGCCGCAGGGAATTGCAATTACCCCAAATGGCCAGTTTGCCTATATCCCAAATCGTACAACTAGCACAGTTGTCGTCATTGACATTAGTACCAACACCGTTTTCACCACAATCCCTATCCCTGGTATCCCCACAGAGTATGATGTTGCGATAACCCCGGATGGCAAATTTGCCTATGTAACCCATTTCGCAGCGTCAACTGTAGTGGTTATCTCTACTAGCAGCAACACAGTTGTAAACACAATATCCCTTCCCTATGAACCGAGCGATATTGTCATTACTCCGGATGGCAAGACGGCCTATATGATAGGTAACGCGGTCTTTATCATGGTACTCGACATCCCTACTAGCACAATTGTTACATCAATTCCGGTAGCAAACACAACAGATCTTGCCGTTACTCCGGATGGAAAATTTGTCTATGCCGCGCAATTCGCAGGACAAGTCGCTGTCATTGATACCTCTACTAATGGAGTCGTAACCACGATCCCGTTGCCGGGAGCCGTCTTTACCGTGGGAATTGCGATAACACCACCTCCACCACCTCCAGCTATACCTCCAGTGACTACGGTTGCACCAGCGGCGGCTCAAATCTTAGCGCAGAGTGAACAACTTATTTACAAAACCATGGAAGAAAATTTTGAAAGTCTCCAATATAGTGGATTGATGAGTACTACTGAGGGGACTTTTCAAGATCTACAAAAGATCTATATCATTAATGGGGAGACTATGTGGACAAATGAAGTACATCTTACACCTTCGTGGTGCCCTTGATTTAGGAATCGTTCAGACGTGAAAAGTTAGGAGAAGAAAAAACCCAGGTTTTTTAAAACCTGGGTTTTTCAATTTATATGAGGGCAAATTAGGCTATTTTTGCCTGATTGAACGCTTCAATTGTTCGCTTAAAGTTGTCTTCGATCTCTTTGAGTCTAGCCTCATGTGCCTTTTTAGATGCTTCGAGTTCGCCTCTCAGACCCGCACCTCTTTCCTTTAAGCCTTTGAGAGTTCCTAGTTCCTCATCTGAAATCTCGTATTGCAATAATGTATGATTGTTCGGATTACGGAGCTTGTCCACATTTTCCAATTCAGCGTGTAGCCATTCACCTTGTTTTTTCGATTCGAATTGGACTTGTCTTAGTGCTGTCTCATACGCATCTAAATGCTCTTTACGCTCTTTGGCGAAGTCATCATTAGCTGCTCTCATTTGCTCATCTCTAGCGCGATGAGCTTCTTTGTAGGCTGTAAAAAGCTGTAGCGTATCCTTGGATAAGAGCCCGTATTGGATTAATTGCTCGACAGGATATTCTCCAAAAATCTCGCTGTTGGATTTGCTTTCAATTTCGCTTAGGAATCTTGGTAGGCAGGCACTTGGTTGGGGGATGACGATTTGGACGGTTTTCCCCTGCGCCGCGCAATTATCTCGGCACGCTTTTAGGGTTTCGTAGGCCCCAATCAGTGTCCCATCGCGGAAGGTGCATTTCTGGACATGGGCATCGTAAAGTTTATTGAAAGCGTCTTGGGCAGGGATTCCATATTGGAACATGTTATCCCAACCATGCTCTTTTGCAGTCTCTTCTAGACGTTGCCTTGAGGCTTGATGCCGATAATTTTGCAGCTCTGTGGGATCGGCATAATCTTTCATCCGGGTAATTTTCCAGATAAGCAAGCCGCCAGCTGCCAAAGTTGGGAGGGCAAGGAGTACCGAGGGGGCGGAACCGATCACGAGAGCTATGTATCCGATTGAGACCGCGATGATGGCGATGATGCCGTAGAAGATTTTTTGCATTTTGACATCTGTCATCGAAGGCGATAGGACAGCGGCGACATTTGGCATGGTGGGGTGGGGTTGTTGGGTCTTAGATGGGGTTGCCTCATCATATACTAAGGGTACTGATTCATAGAGAGATTGTGCGGGTGCTGGCGTTACGGGTGTTTCCATAGGGGCCTCCTTTTTTTGGGAATGGATTATATTATAGCTTCTGATTAATTGGCAAAGATGTTATTTGGGGCCTATGGAGCTAAGTTCTCAAGTATGGTCGGCAATTATTCCATCAGCGGTTGTCCCGGTGGTCATTATATCGGCATGCGGGCTCCTCTGCTTAACTTTCTATAACCGTTTGGCGTTCATTGTCACTCGGCTTAGGACGCTGCAAAGGGAGAGGCTAGCCGAATATAAAGAGCTATTTCGGCTGGAGGAAACCCATAAAAGCAAAATCTCCAGGCAAGAAACGGAGCATTTCCTCCATTTCCTCGAGCATCAAACTGCCGATGTGCTTAAACGGGCTCTGTATTTGCGCAATTGTCTTTTTTGTCTGATTTTGTCGATTTTTTCTTTGATCATCACTTCGCTGACGATTGGGCTAAGCCTGATCTATCCTGCTCTCGAGTTCGTTGTGCTGCTCTTTTTTGTTGTGGGCCTTCTATTGCTGCTCTATGGTCTCTTTTTCGCTTTAAAGGAGATCCTCATCTCACTGAAGCCGATTCAGATGGAGAGTGAGTTTGTTCAACGTTTAATCAAAAATGAGATGGGTATCTCTCGCTGAGCCAGGGTGTATCAGGAGAGGAATAAGCAAAAGAAGCAGCCATTTTTCTCTCTGCATGTGTCGAAGTTTATCAAATATAGCATAAAAATGTTGCAGAATAATCTAAGAAGAAGATATGGAAGTGTGTAGAACAAATTTTATTTGGGACCTTGGTACCCGAGTAACACAAAATCAGGAGATAAAAAATGTCTTTAAAAACAACTGTAGAACATATGAAGAAGCTTTTGCACGAGATCGCTCATGATCTCGAGAAGTCATTCAAAGGCAATAAAGCAGCAGCTCAAAGAGTGCGTACACGCACAATTAAGTTTGCGAAAATTGCAAAAGAATACCGCAAAGAGTCGATCGCCGAAGGCAGAAAAGGTGGCGCCAAAAAGAAACCTGCTGCGAAAAAAGCAAAAGCTGCTCCAAAAAAGAAAGTGGCTGCGAAAAAAGCAAAACGCAGATAAGAGCAATTAAAATTTTTTTATGTGCGAAGGGGCCAATTTTGGCCCCTTTTTTTTATCCTCAGATCAGGTATGATTTTATACCTCGCACGGTCCAAAATGGTGAATTTGGAGCCGCGCGAAAGCTCCCGGGGTTGAAGTCGCAGAAAGGGGGCCATATTAGAATTAATATTGTCCCCTTTCTGCGACTTCAACCGCGGGGCTTTGGCGCGTTCCAAATTTCACCATTTTGGACGGTGTGGGGTATACCTGTGGA
The DNA here is from genome assembly GCA_963806855.1 of uncultured Verrucomicrobiae bacterium. Lineage (GTDB taxonomy): Bacteria > Chlamydiota > Chlamydiia > Chlamydiales > Rhabdochlamydiaceae > Sacchariniichlamydia. The sequence continues at coordinate 549,082 of CAWDYW010000001.1, forward strand.
TTGTGAAAAAATTGTTTCGACAGATCGTTTTTCTCCTAAAGGAAGGGCTCTTAGTGGAAATTGTGAGATCGTTGGGGCTCTGCCTGGCGAAGAGGTGTCAATAGCACCAGGAGGACGCAGGAAGGGCTTTTTGCGTCAGGTGCTCAAACCCTCTCCCGACCGGACCCTCCCTCGTTGCTCTCATGTTCCTCAGTGCGGTGGATGTGCATTGCAGCAATTAGACTACGCGGCACAGTTGAGGCTTAAGCAGGAGATTGTGGAGAGGGAGTTTGGCGAGCCTGCCCAACCGATTATTGGCTGCGCTAATCCGTGGCGCTATCGGAATAAAATGGAATTTTCCTTTTCACAAGATCGCTCTGGAGAGAAGTTCCTGGGGCTGATGCTTGCGGGTTCGAGGGGGCGGGTCCTCAATTTGATGGAGTGTCACCTTGTCTCAGAGTGGTTCTCGGAGGTGCTCGCAGGGGTGCGGCAGTGGTGGAATGGAGCTGCGGATCTCAGAGCCTACCGACATGCCGCTGACGAGGGGCATCTGCGGACGCTCACGCTGCGCGAGGCTAAGAAAGGAAAGGGGAAAATGGTGATGCTGACGGTGTCGGGCAATCCAGACTTCGCGCTGAAACGGCAGTGGATCGACACGTTCGTTGAGACAATCAAAAAATTGACGCCAGATCCACACCTGAGTATTTTTTTGCAGATCCAGCAGATTGGCAAAGGGCGTCCGACTCAGTTTTTCGAGATGCTCCTTTCTGGTCCAGACCACATCACTGAAACGCTCCAAATTGAAGCTTTTGGAGAGAAGCACCGATTGGACTTTAAAATTAGTCCAACATCGTTTTTTCAGCCGAATACGGCTCAAGCTGAAGTACTCTATTCGGTCGGACTGCAAGCTCTTTCTGATCTATCTGGAGCGCGGGTTTTCGACCTCTACTGCGGCGGCGCGACGATCGGCCTTTCGGCTGCAAAATATGCTAAAGAGGTGGTGGGGATTGAACTCAACCACCATTCGGTCTTTGACGCGGGCTGGAATCAAGAGGTGAATCAGATTCAAAACTTTTCTATCCATCGTGGCGATGTGGGCGCGGTACTGGAGAAATTGCGGCAAGAGCCGGGATTTGAGCCCCCTGATGTTGTGATTGTCGATCCTCCCCGAGCAGGATTAGATGAGAAGGCTTTGGGCCATCTGATAGAATTTGCCCCCAAAAAGATCCTTTACATCTCCTGCAACCCAAAAACGCAAAGTCAGAATGTGAAAGCCCTTTGCCTTGCGGGGTATACTCTCAAGCTGATTCAGCCCGTCGATCAGTTCCCGCATACTATCCACATTGAAAATATTTGCCTCCTTGAGAGATAATGAACATATTTCAAAGAACCTGAGGTTATTAAATGAAAAAATTACTTACACTTTTACCCCTACTCTCCACTGCATCCCTTTTCGCCCAAGGGACGCCGCAAGCTAAAGAATCGAACTGGATGCAGACGGCCATTTTTGCTGTAGTCGGTATCGTGTTCTTTTACTTCATCCTATGGAGACCCGAAAAGAAACGTCGCCAAGCTATGGAAAAGCAAAGAGAGTCGATGAAGCACGGTGATAAAGTGACAGCGATGGGAATCGTCGGAACGATCGATAAAATTCAAGACCGCACTGTGATCTTGAAAATGGTCGACGGTTCAAAAATCGAAGTGCTCAAAGGGGCAATCTCTGAAGTCGTGGCTGCAGGCGAAGAGCCTAAAGAAGTAAAATAAGTTAAGATATCAGTATAATATAAGCGCAATGGAGTGGTCTATTGCGCTTTTTTTTGGATACTTTTAGTGGTGCGGTGCTCGCTGCCATAAATTTTAGTAGCTAATTTAAGAGCCTGCGCCCAGTGATCTTTAGCCCTATCGTATTGCTCTAATTTTTCATAGCAAGCAGCAAGATGTCCATGGCAGTCGATCAGGAGGGGGTGGTCCTCATTGGAAAGTAGGATTAGGGTAGTGAGAGCTTGTTCATGCAATTCTATGGCGGCCCTATAAGATTGATCATAAAAATAACAGAGCCCTTTATTATCTAAAATTTCTACTTCCGCCGCAAGTAAATCCCTTTCATTCACTTTGGTCAATAATTGAGCAGCTTGATCGTTTAAAGTTAAGGCTCGGGCTAAATTTCCTTTACAAGCGTAACACAATGCAATCGGCTTCAGTAGTTCGATCTCCTCCAGACTAGTGCATCCCGGGGTCTCTGCGAAGAGGTGAAAGGCCTGCTCCAAATAAAAGAGAGCAGTTTCAGGATTATTTAGGTTGAAATAGCAGCTGGCTAAATTGCGCCAAGTGTCTCTAATTTGATTGCCAGCTCCTTCCGTAAATACACGGTTAGCGACTTTTAAAGCTTCTAAATACATTTCGATCGCATGGCTAAAATTATCTTCTAAGAAATAGCGATTCCCTAGACTGAAAAAACTGGCCCAAAGAGGCGTTTCGACTCTCAGCTGGGGCAAAGTTAGGAGTTTTTTTATCGCGTCGATTTGGTGTTCTCGGACAGCGACCTCGAGGGGTGTTTCATGAGCCTGATTTCTTTTAATGGCGGAGGTGGAGGAATACAGGAGTTCGATGGCTGGGAGATCTCCGATGCGGGCTGCATGGTGTAACGGGGTATTATCTGTTGCATCGAGTCGAGCCAAAGCGATCTTGCGGGTCACAAGCGCTAACGTCAATTCGGGGTCATAAGGCTCTAATTCTAGTGCTCGGATGAGAAGGGATCGCCCCTTTCGATCGGTGAGTTGGCACAGCTCCTTACTGCAGGGCGCCAACCGTGTCCATTCCCTTTTCTGAAGGGATTGAAAAACCGCTTCAAAGCATTCGAATTGTTGCTCTTCAAGAGATAAAGTGGGTTTCGGGCAGAGGCCAAAAACCTTCGTCACTTTGGCAAGGAGATCAGGCAATGGGATAGGAGGGGGTGGTTGGATAGTCGGAGTTTCAGATGCTCTTCGTAAGACTCGCATGGGAATTTTCCTTGTTGCAAAGCAGAGGATATTACATATTATGGTAATTTAAGGAAAGTATGTTTCGAGCCGTATTTATTAGCTTATTATTCATTTTTTCACACGGATGGGGTCAAGATCCACCAGTTCTTTATCTCACATGGAAGGGGGATCCTGCCCGGACGATGACTCTCAATTGGCGAGAGGGGGAAACGGTCTATTATAAGCCCAGTGATATAGCGGAGTGGCAATCGCAAAAGGGACAAACTGTTTCTATCGATCGTCTTACCCTCCATCGGGCAGAATTAACAGGTCTTGAGCCCGATACAACGTATCTCTTCCGCATTGATGACGGGGCGGTGCACAAGTTCCGTACAATGCCAGAAAAGCTCGACCGGCCGCTGAAAGTTGCAATTGGGGGTGATGCCTATTTTACTCCCGAGATCAATGAGCAGATGAACAGGCAGGTAGCCAGCCGCGACCCCGATTTTGTCATCCTCGCAGGGGATATCGCCTATACCGAAGGGATCAAGTGCGCCTTGCGGACGCGCGCTTGGAAAATTGAGCGGTGGCAACAGTTTTTCAGGGCATGGAGTCGCGATATGGTGACTCAGGATGGGCGGCTCATTCCAATCATGCCTGTCATTGGCAACCACGATATCCGGGAAGGATTTGATTGTCCTTTTCGGGAGCAGGTCTTTTTCTATCAGTTTTTCGCGTTTCCCGTCCCTGGCGTCCCTTATCGGGTGATGAAGGTTGGGCAGGAGCTCTGCTTCTATCTGCTCGACTCGGGCCATTCTTTCCCGATCGGCGGCGCACAAACAGAGTGGCTCGAGAAGAGCTTTAACGACAACAGCGGCGCCCTCTTTCATATTCCGGTCTATCACATCGCCGCCTATCCGACCGAGACCTCTTTTACCCATCGGGGCGCCAAGGATATCCGAAAATTCTGGATACCCCTTTTTGAGAAATATGGGGTGAAAGCCTCAATGGAGCATGACAACCATACCTTCAAGCGCACTTACCCGATCAAAGAGGGGAAGATCGATCCGGAGGGGATCTATTATCTGGGAGATGGGGCCTGGGGCGTACCACCCTTAAAGCCTCAACGCCACTGGTACTTGGCCAAAGCGCTGCAGAGCAATTGCTATTGGCTTGCGACAGTGACCCCTTCCAAATGTCACTTTCAAGCGTATAATCTCAAAGGGGAATTGCTCGATGAACTTGAGATTGCCCCGTTGAGTCTATCCAGCGATCATCATAGTGATCATATAAAATAGAAATACGCCGACAAAAGCCACGATTCCGAGAATTACAGATGCAATTAAAACATTGAGAAGGGCTTTCCATGCAGAAAATCCCTGAACTTCTCCAAGCCCTTTGACTAGGATGATAACCGACCAAATGATCAGGGCGAGTTGAATAATCAAAAGTCCAAGTGTAGAAAATAATAATCTGGAGCTAAGGCCTTCTTGTGGAAAGTCAGCCATGAAGACCCCTTCACGGAAAAGGTAAATTAGGATTGCCCAAATGATAATTTCGAAGATATTAGGGACAGATGACCAGGCAAGTGCTGCGCGGATAGGATAGAAAGTGGATTTACCCCTGAGCCATTTACCTGTCCAGAGGATCAGGCCGCTCAAAATTGTAATTGTTAACATTCCTGCAAATGTTGCTAGGACAAATGCACCGATGACGATTCCTGCCGCTGTGGTTCTTTGCCCGAAGGAAAAATTTTGCGCCCAATAAAACAACATGGGCAATCCGTATAGAAATGAGAGGAGGATAAAGCGGAATTTTGGATTGAAATTAACAATCTTTCGAATTGTTTCTCGCGGATGTGTCCAAATGTGTGTCCATGGATTCATCCCTGCTATCTTATCCGACATTCTAAACTCCCTAGATTATTTCTCTATCTAAATTAATTATAGATTTTACTTTTTAAATTTATCAAATGAAAAATGTTGGGAATCCCGAGCCTGGAGTGCATTCAAAATTCAAAAAAAAATTTGAGTATTGCAGTTTTTTCTCGATTTGGTATATTCGCGTTCATGTTCACAGCAATCTTAAAGCGCAATTCTTGGCTCATCTACAAATGCGGGATGCCGCTTGTCTATCTTTACCATTTATTGCTCGGCAATGTCTTCCTCAATACTGCCGCAGATGATGCTCAAGGAGTGGAGCGACTTGCCAATATCGCGCTCATGCCTGTCCAATATTTGCTTGAAGGCAAACGGGCCATCCCTGTGGTCGATGGGGAAGGGAATGTGGTCTATCAGATAGAGCGGCGCTTCGATTACGAGCACCATTTCTATTTAAAGACTGCCGTCGCGACAACTGCCCTGCCGGTGAGTGTGGTGGTGGGGAGCGCGTTGAAAACCCTCTCTTATGCCTTTCCAGAGACCCGCAGTCGTGCAAAAAATATCGGTTACGCTCTTCATGCCGGGGATGTCGGCTCCAGTTTCAACTATTATCAATCGATTGGGCTGCAGGTAAATGACTATCGCGTGGCCGAGCATATTGCCCCTCCGAAATGGCAGCGGAGGCCGAGGAGCGAAAATCCTCTGAAAGCCGACATTGAGGCGCTCAAAGAGGTCATCACTCTCTTAACTGAGAATCAGATTTCATTTTGGATCGATCGGGGCTCTTGTTTGGGGACTTATCAATATGGGGGATCGATTCCAAGCGATTGGGATGTCGATATCGCTGTCCTGCAGCCAGATTTTCATGCTGTGAAGAATGCCCTCCATGCACTCGATCCAAAAAAATATGTTGTTCAAGATTGGTCTGGACGTGAGCGGCCCGAATCGTATCTGAAGGTATTTGTACGGGAGTCGGGCGGGCTGATCGATATTTTCCACTTTGCCATTGATGCGGAAAATGAGCAGCTTTATACCCTCTTTTCGAATCAGGCGAACATCTTCGCCCCAGAGTCGTGGATGACAAGGGAAAGAAGGTACACGGCTCCAATGCCGTATGAATATGTTTTCCCTCTGAAAATGGGCTCCTATGAGGGGATTTCAGTTCCGGTCCCCGGGCAGATCGAGAAGTATCTCCAGGTCTTTTATGGGGAGAATCTCGCTCCTGCTTGGCTTTATAGTGAAGTGACTGGCAATTACGAAAAAGACCCCAATCACCCCTACTGGCAATTGCCAAGCGCGCATTAGACCTGTCTCAAAAGTGGAACATCGAGTAGGAAGCGACTTTTGATTTACTTAAATTTCATGAGGAATAAAATGGGATTGAAATATGCCAAAATTTTTTTATTTTCTTGCCCTCTGCTTCCCCATTCTCTCCTTTGCTGAGGAGTGCTGTGAATGCAACTTATCCCAAATCGATTTTGAATTCAGCATGGGTTATCGCGATGATACTTTGCGCTGGGGGGTGAGTTTTTCCGATGGGCTTGATCAGGTAATCTCGAAGGTGAAATGGACTGGCATGGGAATTTTTGAAGTGGCCGGTCTGATCAAGTATGAATCGGCTTGCCATTTCTATTGCCGAGGCTCTGCAGATTATGGGGCCATTTTTTCTGGAGATAATCGGAATACAGAACTGGTCCGCATCGGGGATCAAACTTTTCCCATTGCCAGCTATAAGGCCTCTGGAAGAGGGGGATCGGTCTTCGATTTTTCAGGAGGGCTTGGCTACGCATTCAAATTGTGTTGTTGTGAAGATAGCCTCTCGATCATTCCTCTAGCGGGTTACAGCTACAATGTTCAGCTATTACATAGCAAGCACTGTAAACAGGAGCTGGAAAGTGAAGATTTTGACTGCTGCAAGGATGAAGAGACTTTGTCCGGCTTGAAAAGTCGTTACTCTGCCCGCTGGTTTGGACCTTGGATCGGACTCGATCTTTCCTATGAATTTTGCACCTGGATTCTGCTGGCAACCGCCGAGTATCATTGGGCCTGGTATCGGGGAAAAGCTCATTGGAATTTACGGACTGATTTTATCAAGGATTCTCGCCACCATTCTTTTGGTCATGGACAAGTTTATACTTTGGAAGGGAAGTATATCTATTCTTGCTGCTGGCAATTTGGCGTGGAATTGGGATACCAGAGGTTCAAAACTCATGGCGGCGATGCAAAACTCTATTTTGTCAACGAGACTGCAAAATTGCACTTAAAACCTGTTCTTTGGAAATCTTTCAATGTACTTGGCTGTGTGACTTATATTTATTAAGAGGGATCTCATGATCGGTTTTCGACAGATTTTTGTGTATTGTATCGTTCCAGTCCTAGCTTTTGGAGGCCGCGTTGATAAATACAGCATGAAATATTCTTTGACCCCAGTAAGCCCCAAACTGACCATTATTTTTGTCACCGATTCGGTCCCCAAAGGCTCGGTGGATGAAGTGCAAAATTTTTTAAATGGCGGGATCAATTTTTTGCGCAACAATGGCCTGAATTACCTCAACGTATTCCACCCTTACGGAAACTGCTCCTCATCGCAAGGTTACGCCGGCATGACCACAGGCACTTTCCCCAGCTACACTGGAATTACCAATAATTCTTGGATCGATGTCGATGGAGTTTCATTCAAAGGTTCTGCTCAAGATAACAACTTAAATGGGACGGCTGCCTATGATCCTACCAATGGCAAGCGCTACTGGCTGGATCCAGGAGAAACACCGGCAGATAATCCTGCAATTGGGACCTATTATAGCGCTGGACCGATGGTGCCCCCCACTTTTATCCCTACGGGAACAGGGGTTTCTCCCAATAATTACATCGTCGACAATTTGTCAGATCAGCTGATGCTATTTAGCAACAGTCAACTGAACACAACCGTCTATTCTATTTCAACCGATCCCACGACAGCCACCCTCTTGGCAGGAAGACTGGGCAAGGCTATCTGGAGAGATGAAGTGAGCGGACTCTTCAGCACGAGCCAATATTATTTCCCAAGCGGCATTCCCGATTGGGTCAATCAATTTAATGCAGCAAATCCGGTTCCTCCAACGATTGTCTGGAATCCTGTTTATCCCGAGGGCAGTGCCGCCTATAATTTCCCCGGCGCTCAAAATTATTCAGGAAGCGCCATCCCAGAACTATCTGCAATTGTTGGGGTGCCTCTTCCCTCCGGCACCTTCTTTAATCAAACTATCCCCTCGACCCTCCCCTCTTTCGGCGCGGGGATCTATATTTTTTCACCACCGGGGATTGAGGTTTTTTTCAATTTTATGCAAACCGCAATCAACCAGCTCCTTAGCGATGATCCTAACTCCCGTCTGGTCTTATGGGTCAATATCGCTTCATTCGATATTCTCGGATATTATATGGGGACCCAGGTGCAAGAATCGATCGATATTATTTATCAGCTCGATCAGGGGTTGGGAAAATTGATTAAGTTTGTCGAAAAGAAACTGCCCCTTTCCGAATGCCTATTTGTGCTGCTCAATGATGAAGGGAAATATCCCAGTGTTCCAGAAGTGCTGCAGAGCCAAGGTTATAATTTGCCGATGAGAACGAAAGTCGGCTTTCCGATCACCTCGCCTCCTCCCTTTTCCCAACAGCCCACCGACCTCATCGCTCGCCTCAATCAGGACCTGATAACCAATTTGCCCCCTCCTCTTAATCTGCCATGGGTCTACGCCATCATTCCCCCCTTCATCTATATGAATGCTCCCAATCCAGCGCTCGGGCTTGCTTTGCCCAATTTCTATTCTCTAAGCGACGCCAATCGCACAACCGTCATCAATGAAGTGATCCGGTTTATGCTTTTGCAGCCAGGGATCAAAAATGCTTGGGCCTTTTCCACATTGCAGAGCTTTCCTTTTGAGCGGGAAGACCAGGGCCGTTTTTTCAAACTCCATCTTTTTCAAGATATGCCTCCGATCAACATTGGACTTCCGACTCAAAATACAATGAGAAGGAGCGGGGAAGTGATCTTCCAATCGACCGCCTTCAACTATGTGACCTCTGGCGATCCCGGCAGTCCATTCCCAAACAAAGGAGTCGATCACACCTCCGCCTATGATTACGATTCCCATTCCAGCCTCTATCTATTTCAAGCAGGGCGGTTTCAAGGCAAAACGATTACAGATTCAGCATTGATCCAGCAGCTGCCGATCAGCCTATCTGAAATCCTACAGGTGCCTAGGCCCTCCGCTGCCTCGGCCGACATTAAGCCGCTCCCACATCTGAACCCATCCAAATAAAAGCTTATCAGCCGATTATTGGACCTCTTGCATGGGCCTTTGGAAATTCGTTAAAACCCTATCCCAAGCTTCAGCTGGATCAGGTTAGAAAAATAGCCAGAGCCGGCCTCTCCGTCGTAACTGAGCATGGCAAAGGAGCCGCAGGGGTTTTCAAAGCGCAGAGAAATCCCCCAGGTGCCTAAGTTCTGGTTGTGAAAGGAGTCCAGATGAAAGGGGGCTTTGTTGATGTATCCGCCAACCCCACTTAATTTCAATGTGCCGCTGCAAATCTCCCAGCATTGGAAGGCGCGCAAGGCCAATTCGTTGCGGAGCATAGAGGAGGTGTGATGGGAGGGGGCCCAGTTGATGGCCCAATCGAAGGTGGCAAACGGCTCAAAATGGGCAAACTCCATCCCAAATTTTAAATGAGGCATCAGCAGATCAGTATGGAAGGTGGTCTCGTCGCTGCGGACCCGGGTGTAGGCGTAGAGGAGCTCGCCTTCTGCAAAAAAGGGGCAAGCATCGACTCGGGCATAGGGGGTGAGCGCGATGGAGACGATCCGCCCGCGGCCCCTGTGATGAAAGTGGTCTCTAGAATAGAAAGCGGCAAGTCCTAAGGTCCAATCTCCACAACACTCGGCAATCCCCATCGATAACCCCTGAGTGTGGAAGTCTAGCTCATCTTGGGAGGCGATATTGGCGAAGAGATCGAGATAGAGTCCCTCCTCGATTGAAATTTGACTAAACGTAAAGGCGTTTTGATCGATAATAAAAATCGAGGTGGATCCATAGAGGGGCAGAGAGCAAAGGGTTGCAAGCAATAGTCTGCTATTCACTGAGCAATTTCTCGAGCACCTTGCTGCTTCTTTCGATAAACCCGGGGAGTTCTTTGGGCGGAAGCTCTTTTTGCGAAAGCTGTGCCAGTTGATACAGATGCATCAGAATCTCCTTGGCCACCTCTTTATTTTTGTGGTTTGTCACGGCGCTGATCAGCGGGCTATTGGTGTTGACGACGAAGGTTTTTTTGTTCAGCAGCCCGGGAGGCATGTCGCGGCTCGATAAGCTTAAGGTTTCGCGCAAGCGGCGGGTCTCTTCATCGACCATGATGAAGGCGGGCAAGCTATTTGTGGCGAGGCTTTTGGCTTCCACATCGAGGTCCTCGATCGAGAGGGCCTCCTTGACAAATTCAGCAATGCGGGTCGATTCGGTTTTCCCTTCGGTGTCGAGGAGGGTTTTCTCTTTGGTTTTGTCGAGGATGCTTGAGTCGAGACCGCCGTCGATCCGCTGAAATTTCGCAGGGGCAAGCTTCATTTCGAGGAAATTCATCAGCGGGGTATCGATCGGCCCTTTGGCGATCAGCACTTCGATTTTTTTCTCTTTATAAAGATTGAGGAAGTGCGAATCAGAATCTTGCGTATAGAAGATCTTCTCAGGATGCCTTTCTAAGTACTCGGGCAAGGTGGTCCACTCGCCATCGAGATTTTTCCAGATGAGGAACTCTTTGACCCGCTCGTAAAATTTCTCATCGTGCATGACGCCAAGTTTGATGATGATCTCGATGTTTTCCCACTGCTCGGTGAAGGCCTTTCGATCGTTTTTATAGATGGCGGCGAGCCGATCGGCCACTTTCTTGGAGATATGGGTCGAGAGGGAGCGGACCGTTTTGTCCATCTGGAGATAGCTTCGGGAGACGTTGAGAGGAATATCGGGGCTGTCGATAGCGCCGCGCAGGACGGTCAGATACTCGGGAATGAGGTCTTGGCAGTTGTCGGAGACAAAGACCCGATTGCAGAACAACTTGATGTGGTTCTTTTGGAAGTCGAAGCGCTGATCGATTTTGGGGAAGTAGAGGATCCCTTTGAGGTGGAAGGGGTAATCGACATTGAGGTGGACCCAAAAAATCGGATCGGGCTCAAAGGGGTGGAGCTGATGGTAGAATTCGATATACTCTTCGTCGGTGCAGTCAGCGGCCGGTTTTAGCCAGAGTGGCTCTTTGTGGTTGATGTGCTCTCCGTTGAGATAGATGGGGAAGGGGAGGAAAGTGCAATACCGATTGAGGATCTCCAGAATGCGGCTCTTCTCTAGAAACTCCTCCTCTTCGATAAAGAGGATAATCTGCGTGCCCCGCTCTGCGCGCGACCCTTTCTCGATGGTGTAGTTGACCGATCCATCACAGGACCAAAAGGCTGGCTCATCGCTTGGACGGTAGGAGCGTGTTTGAATCTCCACTTTCGAAGCAACCATGTAGGCCGAATAAAAGCCGAGACCGAAATGGCCGATTACCTGGTCGTTACCCTGATACTTACTCAAGAAATCTTCGGCCCCTGAAAAAGCGAGCTGCGCAATGTATTTCTCCACCTCTTCAGCGCTCATGCCGATCCCAGTATCTGTGATGGTGAGGGTCTTTTGCTCTTTGTCGAGTGTCAGGTCGATCCGGAGCTCCTCGTCTTTGAAGTCGGTCTCTTTTTGTTCCCGAAGGATCCTCAGCTTGGAGAGGGCGTCGCAAGAGTTTGAGACCAATTCTCTTAAAAAAATGTCCTTATCTGAATAGAGCCATTTTTTAATGATGGGCAGCAGCTTTTCTGTATTGATCGTTAAAGTTCCTTGAGCCATTAGAGTTCTCCTTGATTAAAACTACTATAACAGAAAATTGGATAGTCGGCTAGGCTGCCTTGGCTCACAATGCTAAACTAAACCCGACGGCCTTATTAAATTAACTCGTTAATATTAATTATGTTATAAATATGTAATTATTTCTATTTACTTACTAAGAAATAATTTGCATAATAAAAATAAGGGAGATTAGTTTAGGTAATATCATGATGATGGAAATAATTATCGGAGTAATTGCTTTAGCTTTCGTCGTCCTCGTCGTATTCCTAGTTCGAAGCTTAACTGGTCTTTCTAAAACTCTAAAAAAAGTCGATCGATTACTCGGAGATCTTCATAAAACTTTAGAAAGTGTCACTGAAGAAAGTACTCATTTATTGCACAATACCAATAAATTAGTTCTTGATGTGAAGAGAAAATCGGAAGGGTTGGATGTTCTCTTTCACCCACTCTATGAAATGAAAAAAGAGCCTGCGCCCGAAAAAAAAAACACTTATGAAAAAGCCTCCAGAATCATTGATCATGTTGCAGATGGGCTTAGATTATTCAGTAAAATAAGGGAAGATTTTAAATAGTATGACAGCTAAAAAAAATAGTTTTGATTCCAATATTGTTACCGGTGCAATTATCGGAGGTATAATTGGAGTAAGTGCACTAGCCATTTATATAGCAACGCGCAGTAACAGAACACCCTTGAATAGGCTTGGGGAAACCATTTCTCGTGTAGGGGAAATGTTAGATGAACATGAGATTCGACAGCCAGCTGCTTTGAAAGTCGTCGATAAACAAATTCGTAAAAATGAAGATACAATTTCAGAGGTCTTAGACTGGGTAGCTATTGGAATAGACTTGTGGAAAAAATTTAAAAAATAAACTCCAGAGGAGATAATATGTTTACAATTAAAAAACACAACTATGCTGACATCATTGAAGGCATGATCATTGGTGGTTCGATTGCTGCAATGACCACTTATATGTTTGGGACAAAAAAAGGAAAAAAACTTCAAAAGGATTTCATCGAAAAAGTCGAGCAATTACGTGCTAATGCAAAAAGAGAAGTCGGCAAAACTAAAGTTCGTAAAGCTAAACGTAAAATTAAAAAGGCAGCAGCAAGCAAAGTCAAAACTCTCCGAAGAAAAGCTACCAAAAAAATAGCCAGAAAAATTGGATCAACGCGACGTAAAGCTGCTCGTTAAGGTTCTTTGAGCTATAAAACTACTATAACTGAAAATTGGATAGTCGGCTAGGCTGCAAATATGAAGATATGCATGGCGCAGCTCAATCCCACGATAGGGGATCTTGAGGGGAATTTAAAAAAAATTTTAAATGCGATTAAAAAGGCTAAGCGGCAAAAGGCCGATATTATCCTTTTTCCTGAGCTGACAATCTGCGGCTATTTGCCTGCCGATCTCCTCTTGCATGACGACTTTGTCAAGGCGACCCAGGAGTGTCTCAATCCGATCATCCAGGCCTCGGCGGGGATCTGCGTCGTGGTGGGGCTCATGCGGCGCAATCCCGGCAAAGGGAAAGCCCTCTTCAACAGCGCGGCGATCATCTGCGATGGGCAAGTGCTCGGCTATCACAATAAATGTCTCCTCCCCACCTACAATGTCTTCGACGAGCGGCGCTATTTTGAGCCTGGTAAGCTGGTCAGCACCTTTGAAATCAAGGGGAAGAAAATCGCGGTGATCATCTGCGAAGATATTTGGCAACATTCTGGGTATGTTGAACATGACTACGGGTATGACCCTGTGATCGATTTAGTGAGCCATCAACCCGACATTCTTCTCAATCTCTCTGCCTCTCCCTATCAATTCGATAAACCGGATGTCAGGATCGAGGTATGTGCGAATGCGGCCAGAACGCTTAACTGCCCTGTTCTATTGTGTTGTCAGGTCGGTGGCGACGATGACCTGATTTTCGACGGATACAGCGTCTGTGTCGACCAGCATGGCCATCTGCGTCAGCTTGGAAAGGGATTTGCTGAAGATCATATGTTGGTCGATCTCAATGCGCCTCTGTGCAATGTGCCGTTTCACTACCATCCAACGGAAGATTTGTATAAGGCGCTGGTTTTGGGAGTGCACGACTATTTTGCCAAGCAGGGGTTTAAGAAAGCGCTCATCGGTCTCTCTGGAGGGATCGATTCGGCCTTAGTTGCCTGCATTGCCAAGGATGCCTTAGGAGCTGAAAATGTGCTCGGGATCACGATGCCCTCCCGTTACAGCTCTGAGAGCAGTGTCGAAGATGCGAGAAAACTGGCTGAGAATTTGGGGATTGGATTCAAGCAGATCTCTATCGAGGGCCCCTTTGAAGATTATCTGAAACTGCTTGAGCCTCTTTTTGAGGGCAAGGGGGCAGATGTCACCGAAGAAAACCTCCAATCCCGTATTCGGGGGATGATCTTGATGGCGATTTCGAATAAGCTCGGGTTTATTGTCCTCAATACGGGCAATAAGAGTGAGTTAGGGGTGGGGTATTGCACCCTTTATGGCGATATGTGCGGCGGACTTGGGGTGATCTCCGATCTGCTGAAATCCCAAGTCTATGAGATCTCCCGCTGGGTTAATCGGAAGAAGGAGATTATTCCCCAATCGACGATCGATAAGGACCCCTCAGCCGAGCTGCGCCCTAATCAAAAGGACACCGATTCTCTCCCTGAATACGACATCATCGACAAGGTGATGATCGGCTATGTTGAAGATCACCTCTCGGCCGCGGAAATTGCAAAGAAGTATCAGATTCCCAAAAAGGTAGTCGAGGATTTAGTGCGGCGGATTCATGGGGCAGAATATAAACGGCGTCAGGCGCCTCCTGGCATCCGGGTGAGCAAACGGGCCTTTAGCGTCGGGCGCCGCTTCCCAATTGTGCATTACTGGAAGTCATAAGTAACATAAGTCGGTCAAAACCTACCGCAACCCCGCATGACTGGGGGAGATAGTAGAGGGAGGCGATGAAATCTTCATCGATCGGCAGACTCTCTTTGCCAAGGGAAATCCGCTTAGCATTTTCCTCTTCAAGCCGGATCCGCTGTTCAATTGGATCGGTCAATTCATCAAATCCATTAGCCAGTTCAATTCCATTGTAGTAGACCTCGAACCGGTGGCCAACCTTGACTCCATCGACGACGATCGCTTTTGCCAGAGAGGCTTGCGAGGCGGGGTAGTCGGTGATCACGGTGAGGCGCCCTTGGCCAAGATGTGGTTCAACGAGATGAGAAAAGAGGAGGCTCAATTGGGTATCTCGATCCCACTCGATGGCTGATTTGGAAAAGGGGAGGAGATGGGGGGCTAAATCGTCATGGATGTAGTCAATTTGAGCTATTCGAAGAAAAGCTTGCCGGTAGGAGAGGATCTCAGAGGAGAGATCAGGGAGGAAAAGTCTAATAAAGTTAAGCGTCTCCTCAATAAAGGGCTCATAGGCCATCCCAACTCTGTACCACTCGGCCATGGTGAATTCAGGGGAGTGGCGGGGACCCTCTTCGCCTGCACGGTAGACGTGGCCCAGTTGATAGATGTCGCCGCTGCCTTGAGCGAGTAATTTTTTTAATTCATATTCGGGAGAGGTGTGGAGATAGCCAATTTTGCCTCCTCCCATTTCGACCCGCATCACATCGATGTAGGCGTCGATCGGTGCCGCAGGACGCAAAAGGTCGGTATCCACTTCGAGGATCTTACGATCTGCAAAAAATTGACGAGCGGCAGCAAACATGGCCGCCCGCTGCTCGATTGTCCCTTTATTAGAGGCGAGAAACGTATTCACCGGTTCGAGTATCCACTTTGATTTTTTCTCCCTGATCGATGAAGATCGGGACTTGGATTTTGGCCCCTGTATCGGTGATCGCAGCCTTGAGGACCCGCCCCGAAGTGTCGCCCCGCAGGCCGGGCGCAGTCTCGGTGATGGTCATCTCCATAAAGGTAGGGGGGATGAAATCGATCACTTCGCCTTTATAATAGATTAGCTCGTACTCGGTATCTTCCTTGCACCAGATCTCTTTGTCGCCGATCACTGAGCCGGGGATGGTATGCTGTTCAAAAGTTTTTTCATCCATGAAGACAAAGTCCTCTCCTTCGCGGTAGAGGAGGCGCATGGTCTCTTCTTCGACGTCCGCTATATCGAGTTTTTCACCCGAGCGGAATGTTTTCTCTACGACTCTCCCAGTCTTTAAATGTTTGAGTTTGACTCGGTTAAACGGTTGGCCTTTCCCTGGCTTAACAAATTCGTTGGTGACCAGGAGATAAGGTTCTCCCTCAACTTCAACTTTCATTCCGGGTTTAAAATCGTTTGTACTTACCTGTGCCATTTATATTCCCTGTTTAAAATCCACGATTTTGGCCAATTTCCTATTAAACTGCAAGTGGGTGGGGCTGAATGGGTCCACGGTAGTGGGGAGGCTGTCTTTGATTTTGCACAGCTTGCTGTATAGCGTATTTTATCAGTTCTGGAAGCTCAACTTTTAGTTGGGCGGCCAGCTTATTTAAGTCCGCAGTTAATTGTTGATTGTCCCGATTAATCCCTTGTGCTTCTTCATTACGCTGTTTCTGTGCTTCGAGAATATGGGCTTCGAATTGCTCGCGGAGCTCTGCAAACTTTCTTTTGTCTTCTTCGAAGATTAGCTTTTCTTTCTTTAATGACTCTATGTCTGCTTGAATTTCTGCTTTGTTATTTTGGAAGGTCTCTCTCATCGTCGCAATCGTTGAAGAGGTCATCGTCTCAAATTCTGACACGATGAACATTGACGCTTTTCTCAAGTTTTCTATAGCCTTAGCATTTCGCTCGTCCATTTGCCCCATCATGTGACTGCAAATTTGCTGAACGTTGGATTTATAATCGTTGAAATTTTGACGTGCCAATTCAAGGGCCTCTTCTTGTCCACGTTGTCCATTTTCTAAAAGTTCCTTGAGTTGTTCTGCCATGATCGCATGTTGGAGTTGGAGTTCTCTATAATCCTCATTCAGAGAGCTCTGATCTGCGTTGTTGGCTTGATGGACTGCATTATTGCCTTGCTGCACTGCGGTGGTGGCTTGATGGGCTGCATTATTGCCTTGTTGCACTGCGTTGTTGGCTTGATGGACTGCATTATTGCCTTGCTGCACTGAGTTGTTGCCTTGATGGACTGCATTATTGCCTTGATGGACTGCATTATTGCCTTGCTGAACTGCATTGTTGAGTGAATGTGTTTCATTATTGACTTGCTGTATTGCATTATTAACTTGATGCACAGCATTGTTAGCTCTATGATCAGCATTCAGAGCTTCATGTACGAGATTGTGATACCCATACTTTTCATTCTCCTGCTTCATTCGCTCGATGCTTTGATGTAACTCGAGATTGTTCTTTTTGAGTTGGAGATTCAAGAGCCCATATTTGTACCCCTCTTCCTTGATGACGGAGGTTGCCCGATCGAGATTGGCAAATTCCTTGAGGTCTTTGATCGTTTTGACAAAGAGGGCGCTCATCGCAGCAGAGATCACTCCAGCCAAGAAATATCCCCCAAGAACCAGAAAAATCGCTTGGACCAGTTCATAGACTGCTGCAGCTGTCAAAATCTTATCTCGCCAGGAGCCAAGTGTGTTAATGAGGAACCCCTTGACTCTTGATCCCCAATGGCGGGGGGCAGCGACAAGTTCATGGTCAAAGTGTGGTGTCATAGAAATCGCATGAATCATACCAACCTCTCTAAATAGATTAGGGGCCAAGTGTAAATCAACTTTGAATTTTATTCAAATTGGTGGCAAAAGGTGAGTTATGACAGAAAAAATCGGCGAAGAGCAATTTGCACGTGATACTTTAGAGCGCTATAGTGGAAGCTCCTATGCCGATTTTCAGTCGAATCTGATTCTGACCAACTTCCCCCAATATGTAGAATATTTTGCCAAGACCCGTCGGATCAAGGTGCATGAGGGATCGATGTTTAAAGCGGCCCATTGCACTAAAGAGGGGATCAGCATTCTCGATTTTAAAATTGGCTCCCCAGCTGCAGCTCTCGTTGTCGATCTCTGCTCCTTTTTGCCGATCAAATCGGCCGTTCTTTTAGGGATGTGCGGGGGCTTAAGACGCCGTTATAAGGTGGGCGATTACCTGGTTCCGGTTGCGAGCATTCGCGATGAGGGGACCTCGAATTTCTATTTCCCTCCTGAAGTTCCAGCTCTGGCCAACTTTTTGATGCAAAAGGCGGTGACCCAAGTTCTCGATGAGCAAAATGCCACCTATCACATCGGCATCACCTTCACTTCGAACATGCGTTTTTGGGAATTCAACGAAGAGTTCAAAACTCGGCTGAAAGCGACTAAAGCTCAGGCCTATGAGATGGAGTGTGCCACCCTTTTCGCCGCAAGCTATAAGCGGAAGTTTACGCTCGGTGCCCTCCTGCTGATTTCGGATCTGCCGCTCAATGAAGACGGGGTGAAGACGAAGAAAAGCTCTGCCCATGTTTTCGAGACCTACATGGCCGATCATGTCGAGAAAGGGGCTGCAATTTTAAAAGCTGCCCGCGGAATGCAAGAGCTCAATATCAAAGGGGCTTATCACCGCAATATCGGCATCAGAAAGAAATAAAAAATTTTCTTGAATGTAATTAAGTACCCTTATATCACAGGTTTAGGGGAGAAAAGATATGAGAGCTCTTTTGCTATGTGCATTACTGCTGGGCTTCACTGCCTGTGGTTCTATCAATGAAATGAATTCGAATATGGTCAGGACCAATGAGCTGATGGATGAGAACATCGTCGTGACCAGTAGTGCTCAGACCACGATCCAAAAAAACACAGCCGCTGTTACCCATTCTACAGATTCGATGGTCGAGTTCGAAGATATTATCGCCGATAATACCCAGACAGTCTCGAGGGTCATCCATGAAGTGCAAGCCCATTCCCATGTCTTATCGCTGGGAGTGATCGCCTTTCTGGTGCTCCTCTTTCTCCCCTCCCTTATCTTGGTGATTTTTTACTTCAGGTTCCTTCGTTCTATGAAGTCTTACATGAGGAAATAATATGAGAGCAAAATTTTTAGGGTTACTTCTTCTCTGCTTCACTGGTTGCGCGACGATCAGTACCCTGAACAACAACATGACGACCATGAATGATACGATCCAGGAGAACATCGAAACAATGGAGGTGTCTGGTCAGAAGATCGATGCCAATACTGCCGAAGTGATCCGCTCAACTAACCAAGCTGAAGAATTCAAAAAAATCATCTCTTCCAATACAGATTCAATGAAGAATGGAATAGACGGGGTTAAAAAGCATACCGGGTTATTCCCCATCGTCTTTATCGCCCTCGTCGCTCTGCTATTTTTACCTACCGCGATCTGCCTAGTTTTTTACCACAAATTCTTCCAGCATATGCGGCCAAATTCTAAGAGGTAAATGTGATTAAAGGTATAGTTTTGTCGCTTTTGCTCGTCTGCTTTGCCGGGTGCGGGTCCGTGGGGGACTTGTACCATAATATGCTTGATACCAATGAGAAGATGGAAGCGAACATCGTCGTTTTGAGCGATGTGAAAGAGACTGTTTTAGAGAATCAGTTCCAAGTGGTCCGCTCAACCAATGAGATCAAGCAGCTCGCCGAGGTAAACGGGGAGAACATGGAGGTCATCAAAAATACGATGGCAGTCTTAGGGCCCTTCGATGTGCACAAGCTAGCTGGACTCGGCCTGCTGCTGCTGCTCTTCGTCCCTTGCCTAATCCTCGCCTTCTCGTACTTCAGCCTCCCCCGCAAGCGCTAGGGCGTGTCGTCAATTCCGAGTCTGCTGAATTCGAGTTCTTTTCCCCTAGGATGCAATAGCAGATCGGGGGTAATATTAGCAGATATAACCCCCGATCTGCTATTGCATCCTAGGGAGAAAATAATCTCGAATTCAGCCACTCGGAATTGACGACACGCCCTAATAAAAACGCAAAGCTAAGCATTAATCGATTTTAGACTTTTGGAGGGAATAATTTTGTATTCCTATATTCCCTGGTGAGAACTACCGGCTCTTGTGGAGCAGGCGCTACAGGCTGTACTTGTACGATCGGCAATACCGCAGGTTGAGCTGGCTGTACTGCTGCCTGCTGAGGAATTGGGTGTGCTGCGGGCAATCCTAGAGCAGGCCGGTCATTTGGTGGATTTGTGGGAGCTTGAATAGCTGATGCCATTGCTCCTAGTGCTTGGTCATTCCATTCCTTCAAGGATCTGGAAATGTCAGCAGCAGCATTTTTCTCTAGATCGGTTGCATAGTAAAATTCATAAAGTTCAGCGAGGTTCTTTAGTATTGGTTTTAATCTTTCGTAATCAGGACCAGTACAGTTTCTCAGTTGATGATATTTGATCTCATGTGCGATCATGCGTTCTTGCATCATTGCACCAGGCAGGGCATTAATAGCACTACCCATCATTCCCCTTACCATCGCTTCCTTCATATCTTTAGTCAAGGTTTGTCCATTCAGATAGTTAGTCAGTAATTGATGGGTTCCTGCATTGACGGTTCCGGCGGCAGTTTCACTGATCATAGTATGAAGAAATACCTCCATCCGAAGAGCCTCCCTGTTAAGGCATAATTCCTCGATTTTTTTATAAGACATATCGTCAGTTATAGAACCCCAGAGGCCTATTGAAACAGTTTCAAAAGTTCCTTGTAGAGCCAAACCTCCACAGGCACCGGCTGCTCCAGAGACGAGGGTCTCATGAAGAGTAATTTCTTTTCCATCGACCTTTTGGCGGACACAATGAGCTACCATGTTTCCGCTTCCCTGCCTTGCCATTGCAGGTGCTGCCCTACGGAAAAATCCTAGTAATGGGGCGACCTTGTCTGCAGCTTTACTTGCAATCCCTGACAAGGGGCCGGAGTAATTGGCAATTGTTCCAATAATCGGAGAGACCAGTTTATTTGCCATGTCCAGCACTGGCTTTGCTAAATTCATGGCCGGTTGAACTAAACCGCTTGCAGATCCAAAGATCACGCCAGACGCCACACTGGATACTGCACCAACTTTCATGCTGCTATCAAAACCGTTTTCATTTATCTGCTCAGGCTTCGATCCATAGGCATACATAAACCCCGCAACACCCGCTGAAGCAACGGCCCCTCCGGCAGCAATTGGAGCCCCTAACGCCATGAGTGCTCCTCCAGCGAGAATGACTACGACCCCGCGGCAACAGCAATCGTCCCTAAGATCTTTTCCCTCTAATATTAGTGGGTGCCTAGGGGGGGCGTGCCTCTAGGAGAAAGAGGTTGGGCGGAACTCATACTTATCCTTAGTTTTTTTGTTTTGAAAGGAAGAAGCTAACAGAACGGAAGAGAATTTTGCAACAGTTATACTGCGCCCGCTTAAGTTTTTTTTCTCTCCTTTAAATTGCTCTTTCGCTAAAATTACTTTATCTACTAACCCATAAAATAACTTGGAGACGCAAACATGGATACTAAATATTTCACATTAATCGACGGAGGATGTAATGACAGGGACGCTTTTGATTTCGATCCCCATACTTGTGGATCGGATTCTAGAACTAGGAGAATTGGGCATCTGATTCGATTTTCTTTCCCCGCTGTTCAGAAAGCAATGGTACAAGACCTCATCTTAACAAATCCTGAGAATCCTGAGGTTAAAGATCCTGCAGTAGGAGCCATTGACTTTATCCGTTGGGAGGGTGCACCAAATGATAATATGGACTTAGGTGTGAAGATTTCATTTCAGAATAGGGCTATCTTGCAAGAGGCTCTTTCTTGTACAAATGAAACTCCAGAATTTGAAGTTGAATTTGTGGTTTATGATTACGATTACAATAAAAAAACCTATTTCAAAAGATTTTACACGGTAAAAAATCCGATAAAATTTTCTATTTCAGAAGCTTCTAGATTAAATATTTATGAAGAGCCAGACAACTATATTAAAAAGCCAATTGTGTTTTTCCTTCAGGTTTCCCTGACGCCCATGAATGGCATCAAGGATCAGGAAGTTGGTTTTGCTTTTAGCTCTACAAGCCCTAAATTTACCCGAGAGGTTGGTGAGTCCAATGTCTTAACATTGGCTGCGAGGTAAAGATGATTGTAGGGATCGATTTAGGGACAACCAATAGCTTGATTGCGGTTTGGGAAGAGGGTAAGCCTAAGTTGATCCCGAATGCCCAGGGGAAAACCCTAACTCCTTCTGTTGTCAGTCTAGATTCTGCGGGCAATATTGTCGTTGGCAAGGCGGCGATTGATCAATTGGATGCTCATAACCAGCTTTCTTTGGCCAATTTTAAGCGCTACATGGGGACAAATAAAATCCTTCATTTGGGCCCGCATAGTTTTCGTCCAGAAGAGCTAAGCGCCTTAATTTTAAAGAGCCTGATCCGGGATGCTGAAGCCTATCTAAATACCAAAATCACCGAGGCGGTCATCACGGTACCGGCCTATTTCAATGACACACAGCGAAAGGCTACCCGCTTGGCTGGAGAGTTAGCCGGACTGAAAGTGGAGCGGCTTCTGAATGAACCCACTGCAGCAGCTCTGGCTTATGGCTTGCACAATAGAGAAGCAGAGTCTAAGTTTTTAATCTTCGATTTGGGTGGCGGGACATTTGACGTCTCGATCGTCGAGCTGTTCAGCGGAGTCATCGAGGTCCGTTCAAGCGCTGGAGACAATCGTCTAGGCGGCGAGGATTTTACCGATGCTTTGGAAGGCTATCTTACACATGAACTATTTAAGCGGTATCAGATCGACTGCAGCACGTTTGATCCAAGTGCAAAGACACGTATGCGCCATCAAGTACAGATGGTCCTGCACCAATTGAGCATTAAGGATGAGGCCTGCTTTCGATTAGATGGACCTGTGGAGATTGTCGTGTCGGCTACAGAATTCAATGCCTGTGTAGAGCCTCTGATGGAGCGGATTAAGATTCCTCTTGCAAAAGCACTCAGAGATGCCCGCATCCTTCCCGAACAGCTCGATTTGGTGATTCTTGTCGGCGGCGCCACTCGGATGCCGTTGATCGGAAGGGAAGTGGCCAAGATGTTTGGGAAATTCCCTCAGTTGGTCTTACATCCAGATGAAGCTGTCGCACTGGGCGCGGCTGTTCAAGCTGCCCTTAAGGAGAGGCACGAAGATGTTTCAGATGTGGTCATCACAGATGTGTGCCCCTATTCATTGGGGACAGATGTGCGAGCGTATAAGCATCGAACGAGCAGCGGCGTGAAATTTCTTCCGATTATTGAACGAAATACGACGATCCCCGCCAGCCGGGTGGAGAGACTCGTTACGGCTTCTGATTATCAAACTAGCTTGAAAATCCCCGTCTATCAGGGTGAGAGCTACAATGTGGAAGAAAATATTAAAATTGGAGAGCTTCTCATTACTTTGCCGCCAGCTCCTGCAGGGGAAGAGGCCTTTGATATCCGTTTCACTTACGATATCAATGGGTTGCTGGAAGTGGAAGTGGCCATTGTCAGTACGGGTAAGAAAAAAATTGCGGTATTTAATAATCAGAGCCATCAGCTCTCCGAGCAGGAAATCACCGCTAGCCTAGAGAAGCTGCAAAGTTTAAAAGTCCATCCGCGCGATCAGCTAGAAAATCGTAAAATCCTCGCTGAAATGGAAAATATCTATTCCTTCTTTAAAGGGGAGGAGCGGGAGATGGTCTCCGAGGAGATTAGCAGATTTCAGTATGCTCTAGACACTCAAGATCCTGAAGTGATTGCAGAGGCAAGAGAAGAGGCGGCTGAATTCATTTCGAATTATAGGATGTTGTATTGACTGCGGATGAGCCTCCTCTTCTCACAGCTGCAAGGCAAGATGCCTATGGGCTGCTCGATCAATTATTAGAAGCGGGCGAGAATCCCAATCAAACGAACAAGGACGGGGAAACAGCCCTTCTTTTGGCAGCTCAGCGGGGATTTGAAAAAGCTGTTTTTCGCCTCTTGCAAGCGGGAGCCGATGCTTTGAAAGTGGGCGGCGATATCACTCGAACTGTCTGTTCTAATGCGCTCGGTTTTGCTTTAAAAGATGGCAATCAGAAGATCATCCAAATGTTGATGAATTCGATTGAATTCGACACCCTTGAAAAAATTTGTTGGTACCGTGGATGTGGAGGGAACGGATTCACTTCGTTTTTAGATAAAGGTCTTTTAACGATAGTGGATATCAGTTGTCAGCCTTCTACAATCGAATCTCTTCCACCGTTATTTCAAGCGATCTATAAAGATGACTTCGCCGCTTTTAAGCAATTGCTGGAAGAGGGCTCCGATCCCCATGCGACATTAGGCAACGGACTGGCCCCACTACATATCGCGCTTGGGTTCCATCGCAATGCGATGTTCGATCTCTTGCTCGAATATAGTGTGAAACTCGATCAAAGGGATGCTCCCTACTATTATTCACCCCTTTTTGTAGCGGTCCATACAAAGAATCGGCATGCCTATCGCAAGCTCATTGATCTTGGAGCTCCCGACCTTCCTACAGGATATAACCACACAGCCCTTTTTGCTGCGGTTTACTCAGGTGACATGGAAGTCATCCAAGAGTTGATTGCACGTGGTTCAGATATCAAACAATACGCCTGTCATGGTTGTTGCACTTTAGTCTATACAGCTGCTCGTTACGGCCATGTCAATGTACTCAAATATTTGCTCTCTTTAGGACTTCATCCCGATTGGGATGCAGAAGGTAACGCCTACTACTCTGAGACATTGTATGGCTCCCAATTCACCGCCCTCTCAGCTGCAGTGAAACATGGGGATGTCGAATCAGTTGAGCTCTTGCTCAATGCCGGCGCTGATCCCAATCGGAAATCCAATGGAATACCCCCGATCCATTTTGCAATGCCAAGCTACCGCTTTGTGGAAAGTGAAACGATTGATTACCACGCCCTCATTCAGCGCTATCTCGCGATTATCGATCTTCTTCTAGCGCATGGCGCTAACATCGATCTCAAAGCAGACCACAACCAGATCCCCGCACTTACACAAGCCTATGCCACAGAGCAAAAGGAGATCGCGCTGCACTTGGTAAGATGTGGAGCGGCGAGTGACAAGAAAGATAAAAGGGGCAAATTCCCCTACGAGTACGCGCGATGAAGACGATCTGGGATATTTTACAAATTGATCCGACAACCGATTCCAAAGCGATCCGAGGGGCTTACGCGCGCCTGCTTAAAGAAACGTCACCTGAGGTCAATCCAGAAGGGTTCCAGGAGCTAAGAGCAGCCTATGAAAGCGCTTTAAAATCTGCGCCCATTTCGAATTCAACTCCCTTTCAAAGCCAGAAAAAACAGCCCCCAATTCCCAAAGCGCCTCATCTTGTAGAAGTTCCATCGGAACCTGAAGTCATTTTCTCCATCCCGAAAGCCCCTCCCATCAACATCCCACCGCAGCCGCCTGCAAAATCTGAAACTGAATTGCAGGTTGATCAAATGATCAGAGAGTTGCAGCGAATTCGGGATCCCTTCTCAAAAGCCTCGCAATTAAGAAAGTGGAAAGAGGAAGGGATTTTTAGCCATTTGGGGATTTCCCAACTTTTTCAGCAGGAATTGCTAGATCTGTTTGCCCCAAAGGTAAAAAAGAGCCTGTTTTTGACCGGCTATACCCTTTTTGACTGGGATCTGCTCCGCCAGAAGCCCAGCCATCCTCTTGCTCAAAAATTAGAAAGAATCATCCAAAAAGGGGATTTCTTTGATTCCTTGAGTCTTCTTGAAAAGGTGAAGGATTGTCCTTTTTTATACGCTGCAGTTGCCGAAGATATTCCCCTTGCAAAACAACTTTTAAGGGAAAACCCTTCGATTCTTTATCAAACCGATGCCAATGGCAATAGCGCCATCCACCTAGCCTGTTTTGTACACTCAACCCAATTCGTCAAATTTCTAATAGCTGAGAATGTCGACTTGGAGACGAAAGGCGTTGGGGGACAAACAGCCTTGAGTATTGCTGTCTCGCGCGAGAATCTCGAGCTGGTCCAGCTCCTCTGCGAGGCTGGGGCTAACTTGAACCATTTAGATGATGACAAACAGAGCCCCATTTTCTTTGCCACATTCCTCGCCAATGATGACCTCGTGCGCTATTTGGTAGATCAGCCCGATCTTGAGCGGGACCCAGAGGCTCTCTATATCGCTGTCGTCAAGCAAAAGTTCGAATTCGTTCAACTTCTTGTCGAGTACGGCTGGGATGTTTCTCCTAAGAACCTCCGTCAAGGCCCCCCCTGTTTGATCACAGCGGCGCGGCTAAATAATTTGAATATTGTCAACTACCTCCTTGCCAAAGGGGCAGATCCCGATCAAACAGATCAAGTTGGGAATACCGCTCTTACGATGGCAGCTGAGAGGGGATTCAGTCAGATTGTCAAGCGGCTACTCGATTACACAACCGATCAGAATGCCATTTTACTCGCTGCCCATGGAGCGATCAAATATAGCCATTTTGAGATCGTCCAACTTCTTTTGACTGCATCTCAAAATAGCCCGCATTTTACCCACATTAAATATGAGATGTATCGTTATGGGTTTACCTCTTATTACGATGATGTCATCCTATATATTCACAACCCGGATGATCCGCCTCTGATCCAAGCTGTTTATAGAGGTGATTTAAAAGAAGTTAAACGGCTGCTCAAAGAGGGCGCCGACCTGAACCAACTAAGTCAGCAGGGATTGGCTCCCTTGCATGTCGCCATTCAGCTGCATCATCAGGCGATCTTCGACACCTTAATTCAGTCCCATGCCGATATTAATCTAGTGGCAAAGACCTCCTACCTCGCGCCCCTATTTATCGCAGTGAAAGTTCAGAATCGACACGCCTACCGCAAACTCATGGAACTTGGCGCCCTCGACTTGCCCACCGGTTCCCATCACACAGCGCTCTTTGCAGCCGTCTATAACAATGACATAAAGGCAGTGCAAGAGCTCCTTGAGCGCGGTTCCAATCCCTATCAATACGCCTCAAATCTCTATCGGACATTAGTCTATGCCGCAGCCCGCTATCGACATATTGAGATGTTAAAATTCTTAATTAGCTATGGCCTCCACCCGGATGATATAGGAGGAGATCCAGGCGAGCTTTACCTACTTCGGTATCAAGAACAACCGGAAGTTCCGGGTACAGCCCTGAGTGTTGCAGTGAATAATTGTGACCAAGAGATGATTGAAATCCTCCTAGAAGCTGGTGCAGATCCTAATCGCAAATCCTTCGGAGTCCCTCCTCTGCATAGGACCATGTCAAATTCCTATTTCCCTCCCAGTGAAACGACCGATTACTATGAGATCATAGAAAATTCTCATGCGATCATCGACCTCCTCCTAGAGCGTGGGGCCGATATCAATTTAAAATCAGACGATGGGTATACTTTCCTCATTAAAGCGATCCGTTCAGGTCCAATTGAGACGGTCATCCATCTGATTGAATCTGGAGCAGATCTTTACCTGAGAGATAATCAAGGGAATTTGCCAATCGCCCACGCAAAAGCGTGTGGTTTCATTAAGCCTTATTTGGAGCAGGCGATGCACTTGCCGGTTAGGAAATAGCATGTGGGTCATTACTGAAAGATCGAACGAAAATCCTCAAAATTGTTGGATTTCGGCCATTTTTAAGAATCAAAGTGATGTGGAAGATTATTCTCATAACTTGCAATCCGTTGTCTCTCAAGAAATACGAGAAATCCCTGCCAAAGACTATCCTATTATAATTGTTGAGGACCTAATTAATTCTGATTATTTTTATATAACACCCGGAGAACTGGCTGAAAAAATATTTAGTTTTGAAAGAAAAGATGACGATCATCAATACTGCATCTATTTTATTTTTCGGGAGGATTATCGAAATACCGATGAACTAGGTTTAATTCAACATAAGCATGTTGATAATGATCACATAAAGGGTTTAATTTGGAGAGCTTTGGAAGACGAAGTTAGAGGGCAATTAAACGGTATTTTCCAATGTGATAATTGCCGTGAATGTGCCCCTGGTATTTTGACTGAAAGAGGCTATGAGCCCCCACCGGGATGGCGAATCATACCCAGTTCCACTTGGGATTCTTATTTTTCAGAAGCGCAGATGCCGGAAAAATTCATTGGCGCTTATCTAACGGTATGTTCAGAAGCTTGTATAACACCATAAGCCTTTTTTGGAGCAGGCAATGAATTTAACAGAGATTTCTACATGATCAATGAGAGACAGTTTTTTATGTTATCCGCTAGGTCTGTAGAGATTAATGGTGGA
This sequence comes from uncultured Verrucomicrobiae bacterium, assembly GCA_963806855.1. Classification (GTDB taxonomy): domain Bacteria; phylum Chlamydiota; class Chlamydiia; order Chlamydiales; family Rhabdochlamydiaceae; genus Sacchariniichlamydia. Next base: position 576,952 of record CAWDYW010000001.1, read on the forward strand.
CCATCTTGTGGAACTAAATACTCACTTGAGAAAGCCTGCAAGTTTTGTGGCTCTGGCGCAAGCCCTATCGGAAATAGAATTGTCGAGGGGATACCTCCCAAATCTGGGAGAATTTTTTTTACAGATGATCATGAACTAATAGTGGATGACAGATTGGGCTATGCCTTACAGGATATCGGAATACACACTCTAGTTCAAGTTGTCGATATGCAATCAAACGTTCTGCCATTTAAAGAATTGCGTCCAGAGGCAACTTTGCCTCCATTTTCAAAATTAACCAAGGGATATGAATTAGAAGATCAATGCAAGCACTGCATGAGGGATGGATTTTTTAATATTCCTAGAGTGGAGCTTAAGCTTGTATACGAAAACATAGACCCATCTTTTTTTAAGTACAATGTCTTAACCACCAATGAGCTTTTTGGAACCTCTTGTATAAGAGAGCCTTTTTCGGAAAGTATATTTGCCAAGCCAATATTAATTGTTAGCGATAAAGTTGTTGAGCTTCTAAAGTCAGAGACAATAAGAACAGATTCATTTGATCCAATTAAAATATTAACCAATGTGTAATATGCAAAGCATTATTCAAGAAAAAATCAATGAACTAGAACAGGCTCATGCAATCCGCATCTTATTCGCATGCGAATCGGGGAGCAGGGCTTGGGGCTTCCCTTCGCCAGATAGCGATTACGATGTAAGGTTTATCTACGTCCACCAAAAAGAGTGGTACATCTCTGTTCATGAAAAAAGGGATGTGGTTGAGCTGATGGTCAACAAAGAGTTAGATATTAATGGCTGGGATCTAAGAAAGGCCCTTAGACTGCTTAGCAAGCACAATGCTGTTCTTTTAGAATGGGCTCAGTCTCCTATTGTCTACCGAGAGACGACAGGGTTTTTAAAAGGCTTTAACGAAATTGCCCCCACTTGTTTTTCTCCGATTAGCGTCCTCCATCATTATTTGAGCAGCGCCAAGAAACACTATGATGAGTGTTACAACGCAGACACAATCAAGCTGAAGAAATTTTTCTATTGTCTCCGCACCACATTGGCTGGGATGTGGATCGTAGCCCACAAGACGATCCCGCCTATTGAGTTGAGTAAGCTTCTCCCTGTCATGGGTGAAAAACAAGAGCTGGTTAACAAAATTCAAGCCCTCGTTAAGCTGAAAGCTACTAAGGATGAATCCTATGTCCATCCCCGCGATGCCGAACTTGAAGAGTTCCTCAAAGAGGGGATTGCCCTGTGTGAAAAGGCTGCCCCTTCGCTCCCTTCGTCTTCTCCGGATGGCGAAGCCCTTAATGCTTTCCTCAGAAAAATGATCTGGTAAAAAAATAAAAATTGTGAGATTCTATCCTAAAAGTTAAAAAATCGGTATAGAGGAGTAATTGATCGTGAGTGAAATATTCAAATTAATAGAAAATAAAAGCCTGACAAGCGATAGGCTCGCTAATCTAATAGAAGAAGGTGAAGATATTAACACCACAAATGAGGAAGGATTCTCGCCCCTCATATTGGCTTGTAGAGCTGGGGATATCGATCTCGCCCGCATCTTGCTCAATAATCTTGCTGATGTTGATAATCGCAATCAAAATGATGAAGAGGATGTTTATAGAGAACGGCCATTAACAATAGCTATTGAGATGGGCAATATCGAAATGGTGAAGCTTCTGATAGAGTATGGTGCCGATTTATATCTTATGAATGAAGATGAATGCACCCCACTCATGCTAGCCTATCGCGCACATGACATACAATTGCTCTCCCTATTATTGAAATATAAAGCCAAGTTTAATGCAAACTGCAGAGAATGTATTAAAAAATATCCCGATCGTTATGAAGATCATTATAAAAATTGGTTTTTATCTGAGGAAGAATTCTTAGATAATCACACAGCGGCTGATATTTGTTCTATTATCAAAAAAAATCGGCTTTTGGATGAAGAACTCAAAAGTCATCAAAGAGTATTGACATTATTAGATTCAGTAAAATTCATTGATTTTGCAGTAGATTTATCAGGGGGTAATGCTGAAGACAAAATTGAGATCATGACTCTCGAGATAGGAGATAGAGAAAAAATCAGACTTGATTATCTCTATATGTACAACTGGAGTTATGGTGAGACTCACTTAATACTGAAATCAACCGACATGAATGGAGAGTTGGATCTATTTAAGGCTAATGAAGATTATCAAGAGATTTCATTACAAAGCCTGAAGCACTTATGCGACTTAGCTAATGCTCTTGAGTTAAATGACCTCACATTCAAAGCCTTTATAAAATTTATTATCTTAATAGTCAGTCGTATGGTTCAAAAGGAGTATCTACCATTGGAGGAACACGGCCTATACATTCGCATAAATCCAGATGAAGCAATAGAGCCTGATGAACAACTGTCAGCTCATTTTTCTCATACACCGATTTGTGAACTGCATTTCGATGGACATTAAGGAACTCAAAGAGAGCAATTGCATCATTTTTGAATGCATAGGGGGCAGCAGAGCCTATGGTTTGGTCACAGAAACATCTGATGTGGACATAAGGGGTGTTTACATTCTGCCAATGGATCAATTCTATTCCTTTGAATACCAGGACCAGATTAGTGATGAGCGGAATAATGTGATCTATTATGAGCTTAGGAAGTTTCTGGATTTGCTGACAAAGAATAATCCCAACATGCTCGAGATGCTCAATATCCCTGCCGATTGCATTCTCCATAGAGATCCTCTATTCGATAGAATAAAGGCCGAAGATTTTGTTTCTCAGCTTTGCAAAGATACCTTTGCTGGGTATGCCATGGCCCAGATCAAAAAAGCGCGCGGGCTAAATAAGAAGATATTGAATCCCATGGACAAGAAACGGAAATCCATCCTTGATTTCTGTTACGTGCTCCATGAGCAAAGCTCTATTCCGCTGCTCGACTTCTTAAAACATGAAAAGCTCTCCCCAGAGAAGCTGGGTCTCGTGGTGATTCCCCATATGAGGGACATGTACAAGGTCTTTTATAGCGATGCAGGAATCTACAACGGCATCGTTAAGAATGAGAGCTCCCTGGAAGTGACTTTAAGTTCAGTGTCAAAGGGAGAAAAGGCGATTGCGACCCTATCATTTAATAAGGATGGCTATACCCAATACTGCAAGGACTACAAAGAGTACTGGCATTGGGTTGAAAATCGCAATGAGCATCGGTTTCAGAGCACTGCCGAACATGGGAAAAATTACGATGCTAAGAACATGATGCATGTCTTTCGCCTTTTAGCGATGGCCGAAGAGATCGGTCGTACAGGTAACATTCTCGTTAGGCAGCCCGATTGCAAGCAACTTTTAAGGATAAGAAATGGTGACTTCCTTTATGAGGAACTACTAGAAAAAGCCAATGAAAAGCTGAAGGAAATCGAAGGGATTTTTCTTGACTCTCCACTACCTGAAAAGCCAGACCTATTTTTTATCAATGGATTGCTGGTTGAAATGCGAAAAGCCTTTTATAACAAGTTCTGAAGAGGTTCTCTGATCTACGCGACTGGCAACAATATACCCCCCTAAGCCTGCTGAAGAGTCGAGATAAAAAAGCTTCTTTTCCCCAGAGTCAATGTGTTCTAAATATTCTTTAGGAACATTAAAAATCGGTTTTATTCGACCTTCTCTACTCCATCAAGATCCATAAGTATACCCAAACAACTTGAAAAATTGGGAATTTTCTCTAGAAGTAAAATATTGAATTGCCTATCTTATGAAGGAAGTATGGCCCCTTTAAGGAGAATGGATTGTGAAAAAACAGCATAGCATTCGTAAGTTCTGCGCAGATCTGCTGCGAGTCGTCTTGTGTGGCGCTTGCCCCTTATTTCTTTTGCTACTAATAGCTCCCACCTCATCCTTCGCTGCGACCAATGCCTATGTGGCGAATGGTGGCAGCGACAACGTCTCGGTGATCGATACGTCCACCAACACAGTCACCGCCACAATCACGGTAGGCATTGAGCCCCAAGGAGTTGCAGTTAGCCCGGATGGCACGACAGCCTATGTGACGAATCATATCAGCGGCACCGTCTCAGTGATCGATGCGGCCACCGACACAGTCACCGCCACAATCACGGTAGGCGCTGACCCCAATGGAGTTGCAGTTAGCCCGGATGGCGCGACAGCCTATGTGGCGAATGGTGGCAGCGACAACGTTTCAGTGATCGATACGACCACCAACACAGTCACCGCCACAATCACGGTAGGCACTGCCCCCATAGGAGTTGCAATTACCCCGGATGGCACGAAAGCCTATGTGGCGAATAATGGCAGCAACGTCTCAGTGATCGATACGGCCACCAATACGGTCACCGACACAATCACGATAATCAGTAATCTCTCTGCGATTGCAGTTAGCCCGAATGGCATGACAGCCTATGTGGTGAATGAAAGCAGCGACGCCGTCACAGTGATCGATACGGCCACGAACACAGTCACCGCCACAATCCCGGTAGGCACTGCCCCCGTAGGAGTTGCATTTAGCCCGGATGGCACGACAGCCTATGTGACGAATGCTGGCAGTTTCAACGTCTCAGTGATCAATACGGCCACCAACACAGTCACCGCCACAATCACGGTAGGCACTCAACCCATAGGAGTTGCAGTTAGCCCGGATGGCACGACAGCCTATGTGACGAATGAAACCAGCGGCATCGTCTCAGTGATCAATACGGCCACCAACACAGTCACCGCCGAAATCACGGTAGGCCTTGATCCCTTTGGGATTGCGATTGCGCCGCCGGTACTCCCACCAGGAAATCTCCAAGTAGTGCAAAAGCGCAACGACGTGATTTGGGAATACGAACTGTTTAATATTTTGAGATGGAATGCGAGCCCATCCCCAGTAGCCAGCTACATAGTTTTTGCAAATGGAGCACAAATTGCGACAGTGACCGCCGTCCCCAACCGAACTAGTTATAGGGTTGAGGTTAACAATGTACCGAAAGGCCAGACTATCTATACTGTCGTTGCTGTTAACTCGATGGGCAATCAAAGCGTACCCATTAGCATAACCATAACCAATTAAATGAGGATGACCCATGATTTTTAAGAAAAAGCGCACTGCATTTAATACCTTGCTCGGCCTGATGTTAACAACTTGTATGGCGGAAGGGATATGCGATGATCGTTCTGAATACCAAGACGGCAACAGCATGCAGCCTATCGATAATAGTTATGAGTACAAAGGCGACTGCTGCACACAGTCTATTGATAATTGTTGTGAGTACCAAGACGATTGTTGCATACAGCCGATCGTTGAGGTAAAAGTGGGCTATTTCTTCTTTGCAAGCCATAGAATGCGCAAAGTCTATGATAAGGGAGGAATAGATGTGCAGCTCAGCGCAACCTATCCAATATGGAACTGGCTACAGCTGTACGGCAGCGTAGAATATCTACAAAAACATGGGAGGTCGCTGGGTGGCCACCAAAAGACCCGGATATGGGCAGTGCCGCTGAGTTTGGGACTACAGCCCGTGATCACAATCTGCTCCTCAGTGAACTATTATTTTACCGTGGGACCGCGGTATATCTTTGTCCATGCACATAATGACTCATCATTTCTCGACAGAAACAAAAGTCGGAATGGATGTGGCGGGTTTATCAATACTGGCTTTCATTTTTTCCCCTGGTGCAATCTGGTGATAGATGTATATGGCGAGTACTCGTACAAACGGATGCACTTTCACACTTCGAAAAGGAATGTATTTACAAGAGAAGTGCAAGTGGGTGGATTTGCATTTGGCGCAGGCCTCGGGTATGCCTTTTAAAGGGCCACGATGAAGTGAGTAGACCGGAGGAATTTCACCTCTAGCCGCTCTCAGAACGGTGCGGGAACCTCTCAGCTCACACCGCTCCCATCAAGTGTGAATTTTCTCTAGAAGTAAAATATTGACTTGTTTATAGTTATAAAGAAAAGTATGGCCCCTTAAGGAGGATGGATTGTGAAAAAACAGCATAGCATTCGTAAGTTCTGCGCAGATCTGCTGCGAGTCGTTTTGTGCGGCGCTTGCCCCTTATTTCTTTTGCTACTAATAGCTCCCACCTCATCCTTTGCTGCGACCAATGCCTATGTGGCGAATAGTGTCGACAACAACGTCTCAGTGATCGATACGACCACCAACACAGTCATTGCCACAATCACGGTAGGCGCTAGCCCCCATGGAGCTGCAGTTAGCCCGAATGGCATGACAGCCTATGTGACGAATTCTGGCAGCAACAATGTCTCAGTGATCGATGCGGCCACCAACATGGTCACCGCCACAATCCCGGTAGGCCTTGATCCCCAAGGAGTTGTAGTTAGCCCGAATGGCGCGACAGCCTATGTGGTGAATGGTAACAGCAACTCCGTCTCAGTGATCGATACGACCACCAACACAGTCACTCACACAATCACGGGAGGCGGTGATCCCATTGGAGTTGCAGTTAACCCGGATGGCATGACAGTTTATCTAACGAATGAAAGCGGCCACTCCGTCTCAGTGATCGATACGACCACCAATATGGTCACCGCCACAATCATGGTAGGCACTAATCCTTTTGGAATTGCAGTTATCCCGGATGGCACGACAGCTTATGTGGCGAACGAAATCGACGGCACCGTCTCAGTGATCCATACGGCCACCAATATGGTCACCGCCACAATCCCGGTAGGCCTTGATCCCCAAGGAGTTGCAGTTAGCCCGGATGGCATGACTGCCTATGTGGTGAATGATGGCAGCGGCACCGTCTCAGTGATCGATACGACCACCAATATGGTCACCGCCACAATCACGGTAGGCAGTGGTCCCGTAGGAGTTGCAGTTAGCCTGGATGGCACGACAGCCTATGTGACGAACGAAAACGACAACACCGTCTCAGTGATCAATACGGCCACCAATATGGTCACCGCCACGATCACGGTAGGCTCTCATCCCGTTGGGATTGCGACTACGCCGCCACCTCCTCCTCCCTCACCACCAGAAAATCTCCAAGTAGTGGAAAAGCGCAACGACGTGATCTGGGAATATGAGCTGTTTAATATTTTGACATGGAACGCGAGCCCATCCCCAGTAGCCAGCTACATAGTTTTTGCAAATGGAGAACAAATTGCAACAGAGCCCGCCGTCCCCAATCAATCTAGTTATAAGGTTGAGTTTAACAATGTTCCGAAAGGCCAGACCATCTATTCTGTCGTTGCTGTTAACTCGATGGGCATTCAAAGCTTACCCATTAGCATAACCATAAACAATTAAATGAGGATGACCCATGATTTTTAAGAAAAAGCGCACTGCATTTAATACCTTGCTTGGCCTGATGTTAACAACTTGTATGGCGGAAGGGATATGCGATGATCGTTCTGAATACCAAGACGGCAACAGCATGCAGCCTATCGATAATAGTTATGAGTACAAAGGCGACTGCTGCACACAGTCTATTGATAATTGCTGTGAGTACCAAGACGATTGTTGCATACAGCCGATCGTTGAGGTAAAAGTGGGCTATTTCTTCTTTGCAAGCCATAGAATGCGCAAAGTCTATGATAAGGGAGGAATAGATGTGCAGCTCAGCGCAACCTATCCAATATGGAACTGGCTACAGCTGTACGGCAGCGTAGAATATCTACAAAAACATGGGAGGTCGCTGGGTGGCCACCAAAAGACCCGGATATGGGCAGTACCGCTGAGTTTGGGACTACAGCCCGTGATCACAATCTGTTCCTCAGTGAACTATTATTTTACCGTGGGACCGCGGTATATCTTTGTCCATGCACATAATGACTCATCATTTCTCGACAGAAACAAAAGTCGGAATGGATGTGGCGGGTTTATCAATACCGGCTTTCATTTTTTCCCCTGGTGCAATCTGGTGATAGATGTATATGGCGAGTACTCGTACAAACGGATGCACTTTCACACTTCGAAAAGGAATGTATTTACAAGAGAAGTGCAAGTGGGGGGATTTGCATTTGGCGCAGGCCTCGGGTATGCCTTTTAAGGGATTTTTCTCGACTCTCCACTACCAGAAAAGCCAGATCTATTTTTTATCAATGGATTGATGGTTGAAATGCGAAAAGCTTTTTATGACAAGCTCTGAAGAGGTTTTCTGAGCAACACCACTGGCAACAATATACCCGCCTAAGCCTGCTGAAGGGTCGAGATAAAAAAGCTTCTTTTCTCCAGAATCAATCTGTTCCAAATATTCTTTAGGAACATTAAAATCGGTTTTTATCCAATCTGGGAGGCTTTTTTTATCAAATTCATGGAAGTCAAATAGGCTATTTTGCTCATTAAATGGGCTTAAGTCCCATCCTGCTACCAAACTAAACTCCAATAAAACTTTATTGCCAGTTTCTGATTCCGTTTGTATAAATAGATTGTCTTGATCCCGGTCATGTAAAAGACCAATCACATAAAAATCATGAAAAGAGATATTTTTATCCATATACTCAAAAGTTCCCCATTTCTGTGCAAGTCTCAGAAAGACTCATATGGCACGACAATGTGTAAAACGGTAGCATCTTAGCCCATACAAAAGTTGATTTCAAACATAAGGATAGGAAAAACAAGCGAGTTTGAGCTCTTCCCTCTAGGGGGAAGGCTCAACTAGCTTTTTCGAATTCTATCTTTTGTTCAAAATTAACCATCTTTTGACAAAATTCAAGCTTATTTTGATCTTCGACAGGAAATTTATATAATTATTTATTGAAACTTGACTGATTAAAGCAAAGCGAAAACTGTCCACTCTTGACTGGCTTTTTGAAGTACATCAATTTTCCCAATGGGGCGGGTCGCAGGACTACTCCGAGTGAAGTGGATCTGGCCCTGCATCATAATGAATCTGCGCTTCAATTTCAGGAAAACCATCATGGATTGCAAGCAGCCACAAAGGAATGGGTCTTTTAGGCTCGAAAATCGGTTGCTAAACCGAGGCTGCCCCTTGCCCTTTGGCGCTTCTGTTTTTCTCATCGCATGAAAAAAATAATCGATCAACACATTGTAGTTAAATTTTTCTTTTGTTATACCCTGAGTGCTGATTACAAATGCCAAGGGTACTATGAATTGGAAAAAAACACTCACTTCACTTGTCTGTTTAACATCATCTTCAATTTTGTATTCAAATACAGATGTGGCAGATAGTGGCGACTTGCAATTCGCAATTATCGTTGCCAATGGTGGCGGAGATAACACGATTACTTTAACTGCTCCGATTGATTTAACTGTGCCTTTTGGAGAACCCAATTTGCGCCCAGTCAATACGAATGTTGCCTTCGCTCCCCTCGCTCAATCGCTCACAATCTTTGGTAATGGAAGTAATACCCCTATCTTGGGAGGCAATGCTTTTCGGGGCTTTCTCGTTAGAGGCGGGAGTCTGACGCTTAACAATGTGATGTTCTCTGGAACTGCCAGTTTAGGTGGTGCCGGAGGAAATTCTGGCGGTGGTGGTGGAGCTGGGGTTGGAGGATCTTTAATCATTGACTCAGGTGCAACGGTCACTGCGATCGATGTCATTTTCCAAGGCTCATCTGCTGTAGGTGGTGCAGGGGGCATAGGATTTGTCAACCCAGGTGCAGGCGGTGGCGGTAGTTTAGCGGGCAATGGTGGTCTAGGAGCTAGTCCCAATAATGGAGGCGGCGGCGGTGGTGGTTTGGATTTTGCTGGGGGCAGCGGTGCTGCTGATAATACTTTTGTGGGTGGAGGTGGTGGCGGCGTTGGACAAACGGGGGGCACAGGCACTGGGACAGGAGGTCTTGGAGGGGCAGGAGGAAACAACTGGGCAAATATGGGTGGAGGCGTAGCCCCATCTGGGCCTCCAGCACAAGGAGGTGCTGGCGGTGCTGGTGGCAACGCGGGGAGTCCACAGGGGGGTAACGCTAATGGTCTAGGACTTGCCGGGGGCGGCGGTGGGGGAGGCGCCAATGTTGGCCCTGTCTCTGCAGGTGGCAACGAAGTAGCACTTCTCGCTAGCTCAGGTGGAATAGGAGGAGATTACGGAGGAGGCGGAGGAGGTGGCAGCGATGGAGGACCAGGAGGAGCAGGTGGTGGAGTAGTAGTAGCGCCTCCATATCCTGGCTTTTTAGGCGGTGGCGGTGCCGGTGGAGCGGCAACTGGCATAGCTTCTAATGGAGGAACTGGAGGCGTAGGAGGATTCGGCGGAGGCGGCGGTGGAGGTGGAGGAACTTCTAATATATTATTCACTTTTGGTGAGGGAGGTTCGAGTCCAGGTGCCTTTGGAGGAACTGGAGGCAATGGTGAGGTTAATCCGGGCGTTCCAGTAGGTCCCAGCTTCCATGGCCCAGCTGGCCGCAATGGTGAGGTTAATCTGATCGTTCCAGCATCTCCCAGCGGCGGCGGCGGCGGCGGCGGAGCTGGACTTGGCGGTGCGGTATTTATTCGAAATGGGGGAACATTGATTCTTCAGGGCACTGCTACTTTTAGTGGCAATACTGTGACTGGAGGTAGTGGCGGTGTAGTAGTGCCTCACGCTGGAGCAATCATTCCTGCAACTCCTGGAACGAATGGAGTTGCAGCAGGTACCGATATTTTCATGATGGCTGGTGGTACTTTGATTGTCGATAGTACGAGCAATATCAGCATCCCCGATCCCATTGCAGGCGATCTATTTGCAGGAGGGGGGACAGGAGGAGGTCTGATCAAGGAAAATTGTGCTCAGCTAACCTTGACTGGGGCAAATACCTACACAGGGATAACAGATGTAGAGGGAGGGGAGCTGACCATCAATGGCTCTATTCTCACAAACGTTATAGTTGCACCGGGTGCGATCATCAGTGGGAATTTTTCAACCACTGGAAGTATCGACAACGGCGGAATTATCTCTCCGGGAGTTGGAGGTAATGGCACCATTTCAATGGGAGCAAGCTTCACTAATGAAGCTACTGGTATCGTGCAGGTCGATATCACTCCCAATGGAGCAGTTCATGGTACTATCTTAGATGCCACTGGCGCGACACTCGACCCCGGAAGTACACTCGACATCGTTGTCAATGCCGGTAACTACATCGCTGGGACATCATATACTGTAATCAATGGTCCAGTAACGGGGACTTTTGGGACGAATGTCTTTCAGACCGGTGCAAATGCCAATTTACTGAATATTGGAGTCTCTTATACCAATGGTGTCGTGCTCACCATCTTAAATAACTTCATCTTCCAGAACCATGTGATCGACCCAGGCATACCAACAGCTGTTTCTAACTGCATCCAAGTGGCCGATATCAGCGGTGGATCGGACTTTGCATCCGTGATCGAACAGATGGGGCTCCTTAGCGATAGCGCTGTGAATCAGGCCCTCTACAATATGTCTCCTGTCAACTATGGAGCACTCGATTGGATCAACGCCCGCAACAACAACTATCTTGCCGACATCATCACCGAGCACCTATTTGAGCTGTGCTGCAGTCCAAGAGATTGCTGCGGCTGCAATTGCAATATGTCCGTTTGGCTCGATGTCTTCGGCAATCTGATGTACAATACGAAGCATTATGGCCACATGAACCGCTTCAAAGGCAAAGCTGTTGGGGTTGTGACAGGATTGGACTACTGCTTCTGCGAAAATTATACAGTCGGAGCGGCCTTTGCCTATACCCATACCTGGCTACAGTGGAAAAAACACCATGGGCATGGAAACATTGATAGCTACTATGGAGTGCTATATGGTAACTATCAGGGCTGCTGCATCGACCTTGATATTTCATTAATCGGGGGCGGCAGCGATCATCATCTCCATCGAAGAATTGAGATTGATGGACCTGGCGTAATCACCACTGTCAACACCAATCTGTGTACCGGTGTAGATGGCGTGGTCACCACACCCGTCGATATCGATATCGATCGAACAGCGAAAGGCGATCCATGGGGCTATTTCTTCACCGGACATCTGGGCATTAGCACAGACTGGGACTGGTGCTGCACTACTTTTGAACCTTATGCACTGGTCGATTACAACTACTTCCATCGAGAAGAGTTTAGAGAGCATGGAGCAGGGGGTCTCAACCTAAGTGTGAGAGAGCATATCCAGAATATGCTTCGAGGTGAGGCAGGACTTAGAATCTATCGCACCCGGCAATGTGACTGCTTTTGCTATGCTCCCTACATCGGCATTAGCTGGGTAGGAGAGTTCCCCCTTTCGCGCTCCAAGCAAAGGGCACATTTTGTGGGCCAGGACTGCACTTTCAGCGTCGGTAGCTACCACTCTGCGATTCAGCTCGTCTCTCCATCAGCGGGAATCAAGTTTACAAACAAATGCGGATTTTCATTCTCTGTTGGTTATAAAGGGCTTTACAATAGCAGCACCCACATCAATGAAATCGATACTGGTATAGAATGGATATTCTAAAACCCTAATTATACCGAAACAACCTGAAGAATCGGTTTGCGGCAAGGAGGCGGCACAAATTTTAGAGTCTGGAGCAAGCGACATTGTTCGAGAACAAGGGCGAGTTTGGTATGAGCTAGACATTTCACGGATATCCTTCAAAAGTAGCCAAAGGCATTGCTAATCCCTAAATGTATATAGGTAAGATCAATGCTGCTGCTTAATTATATTATAATTTTTAATTACCGTCAATTATTTGTTAAATTATGATATTAAATTTTTTTATATGTGGTCAAAAATATGCTTTTTCAGCTAAAATATTATAAAGGAATAATCAAGGTGATCCATGAGACAGGTAATTGCTATATCAGGGTGCAGCGGCGGCGATCAAGGCCCCCAGGGGGTTTACTCCGAATTACAAAGTCGTTATCAAAATGACTCTCTAAGTATCTCTCCCTTAGATACTTCTCCAGATGAAATTGATGGGAATGTCGAAAAAGTGAAAGAGTTGGCTCGTGAAGTTGAGGGAGTCAAAGAGGTCTACTTAATCGGCTATTCCATGGGGGGTGTTATCGCTGCTCAGGCTGCTCATGAATTAAAGGGCAAAGTCAAGGGGCTGGTGCTCTTAAATAGTCAGATTGAAGGGTTGCAATACTTAAACGACCTTGATATTCCGGTTCTATTTTATCAAGGTAAGAAAGATGAAATTTTCCCTGGCTGGCAAATGAAATCGACTTTTCAAGGTTATAAGGGGCCGAAAAAATGGATCGCACTAGAAGGATTAGATCACGGTTTCAAGAATCCTCAGATCCAAGGCCGATATACACGTACTTTAGCTAGTGAGCTTCATTCAGAAATGTCGAGCTTTTTCTTTGAAAAGTCGCACCAAAAAGAAGATGGAACTGAAGTCAATAAGAGCATCTCTGTCGATAATCAGGGCTTAATTCGTAAACTCTTGAGTTTTATTCCTTGGTAATGCGGTCTATACCCCTTTCAACTGGAAGGAGTATATTCTACCTCTACGGATGGGACTTTTCATATTCCAATAAAATAGCGTCTGCTTTTTGAAAGAACTCTTCATAGAGCGGGAGATCGCTTGGGTCTAGTCCAGGGTTTATCCTGAACTTTGGATCTATCCAGGTGATATTGGGATGGTGAAATCCAAAGCTTCCTCTCTCAAAGATCAGTCTTTCATGATCTATAAATGTCTTTAGAGCGACTTCTTGTAGCTTTCGACGCATGACATCTCGCTCCCACTCTGTATCTTCTTGTGGTTTTTTCATTTGGGCTGTGGGCTTGATATCGATCGTGATTTCGAAAAAGGGAGACAGTACTCCATTTTCAAAACTGCTAATGCTGATTTCTCTTCCCGATTGGGGTTTAAGTCTTTCTGGAACTACTTCCAAAATCCTTCGTGTATTTTCAAATAGGAGTTGTTTGTATTCGTCGACGATCTCAAATCCAGTTTCTGCCATCCAAGCGAAAAATTGGTGTGAAAGCTCATCAGTTTGAAAAACTTTATCGGTCTTAATTTTATTGAAGCTTTCCCATTTTTTATCGCCATTATTCACAATATAGAAAGGGGCTCCATAATAGTTGTCTAATCCGAGCATGTCGAACTTTTGCCCGCTTCGGAAAACGACGATATTGAGTCTTCCTTCCTTGATCTCTTTTTCAAACTCTTTAAACAATGCTTTCAGGTCTTCGGATCTGGTGAAATCAATTGTGGCGTCGATCGCTACTGTTAGAGCATCTGTTTTGGGTTTTTTGGCAAATATCGCTCGGATATCCGCAGCAATTGTCCCTTTTTGGTAATGGTTGTGCTTAGCATCGATATCGATATTGTGATGAAATTCTCCGACATAAAGATCGATCTTTTCAATATTAGGGTCTTCTAGGGCCTGATCTAAAGTCTTAGTTTCTCCAACGAGTTCCATTTCTTCATAGTAGGAGTGTGCTCCACAGATTCTCACAGCAGAGGGGCTATTTTGCATGACTGCCGCATTGACACCAGCAAAGATATTCATGGCAGATTTAGCAAGCCCAACGGTGGTAGGCTCCATCGATTTAGGCAGTAGGGGCTGGATGAACGCCCTATACTGCTTTTCAAAAGTGCCGGCTTCAAAAGGCTTATAGAGTGTTAAAAGGACGGTCATTTCAGCATGAGCCCGATCAATTGCCTGTGAAAATTTTCTAAAATCACCTCGGAAGGTAATGGCAGTTGCTAAGTGCTGTGAAAGTCTAAACATTGCATTTTGTGTTAATTCTCGAATAATTGGATCGCTTTGCTTGGCTGTCCACATTTCTTCTGGTATCTCACACAGCAATGTGATCATCATTTGTACTGTCGCTTTGACAAGTAGTGTTTGTGCTGGACCAACATTTTCAAATTTGCCATCGGCCATCTTCATCAACGTCGAGAAGAGTTGGGACTCAAGAATCTTGCCAGGCTTATCGTAGAGGACTACATCGGTTTTACCAGGAGGTGCGTAATCGACCATTTTCCCCTCTCCTAAATTGGCTATGGAACTTACATCGGTAAATAATTCTGCTGCAGCTTTTCTAAAGTTGATTGCCCCAAGTGCTGTTCCTGTATGAGCTACAAAACCTTGTACCTTTTCCCTAATCAAATCTCCTCTTGCATTCATTGCGCTAAATTTTCCTAGCCATTTTTCATGTTCAAAACCGAGATCATCATAAATTAAATTTAAAAAAAGAATTCCAGCTCGATTTGTAACCTCTGCACGGGAAACAATTGCAGTATTTATTATTAAGTAATCATGGACATTTGTTTGGATATCGGCGCGATTAGAATATTTAACTTTAATTCTATCCGAGGCCTGTTTGAAAATCTGTTTCAGCGCTAGTTTTGCTTCTTCGGTTTTTTCCTCATATTTTCGTATTTTGTCAGGATCTTTATCGGTAATTAAACTTTGATCCATTTGCTGTGTGATATCAATAAGGATTGGAAATTGGAAATGTTCATTTGGAAATTGAGCGAGATTTTTCTCAAATTGCTCTACAAGAATATCGACAATCTCATCGGGTTTAGATAGATCAGGTGCAACAATAAATCCGAGTTTATATAGATCTTGTATTTCAATTGTATCAAGTGCAATTATATCCATACTGGTTTCGTTTGAAGAGCCTATTCTGTTTACTAATTCAAGCAGATCGGCCGTCGAATTTTCTCTGAAGGCCCCTCGATGATACTGCCCTCCCAAAGTCAATTGTCCTAATTGAAGCATATTCTCATAGGCTTGCATATAAGCTTCTTGAAGCGGACTTCTAGTCGCAGCATTAAGATAGGCTGCTTTCTGGAGATAATTGGTCATCAAAAACCGGATCGTCTCTTTAGTTTCTTTATTATCGGTTCGTTGATAGGCAGAACAGAGCAGGGCAAAATTGAGCTCCCATTCGTACAACTTGGGATGGCTCGGCTTTGTATCTGGTCTGACTGGTGTCACTAATCCAGATGGATCTGTGTAGGTTTTAGCCTTTGAAGTTTGCCCTGATAAAGCCTCTCTAGCTACCTTAGTAACTGTAGAGTCGAGATCGATTTTAGGCTTTTCATCCTCAATGCCACCATAAAGGCCCGGCAACTGCCCGGCAACTTCCCAGAATGACTTTAGATATGTTGAAGCTGTACTAAACAATTATTACCGCCTAATTTTAAGTTAATTAATAATAATTATTGATTTTGCATGGCCAAGCGTAGAAGCTCTTTGGCAAGAAGAATTAGAACTGCATCTATTGTTGTTATTCGCAGTATTAATTATTATTATAAATTAATTTGTTCCTTAACTATATTATAATAATTTTTTAATTTAATTGCAATAAAAATTTTTATATTAATAATTGCTTAAAGATAAAGCACATAAAGCGGATATCTCAGCTCGAAGGGATGTTAGAATTGAGTCTAACCACTTTAGCGTGAAGTATTTGGGTAAGAATTGGTGATTAACTCAAGGATAGGAAAAACAAGCGACTTTAAGCTCTTCCCCCTCGGGGGACCAAGATTCCCATATAAGAATTAGGCGGTTGAATCTTTAAAAGCCTGTGCTATACTGAGCCCGCTTATATGGATTTGGGAAACAAGCCGATCCAATGACTGGAATGGGAGAATCATGATTTTTAGAACTTTTATATTGATCGCAACGCTTGGACTATCATCCTATCCTTGTGCATATGCCCGAATGAGTGATGAAAGCAATCCCCCTGTGCAATATCTATTAGATAGTGCCGAAATTAATTGGGAAGGGCGCACTCCTTTACAAACTGCTCTAAATGATGGGGATCAAGCGCGCAGCCGACGATTGATTACAGAAGGGGCCGATATCCATGCGCGAGATATCTCGGGCAGAACTGCCTTGCATTATGCTTGTTATCGCCAGATTGAGATGGCTAAACTTCTGATCGACCTCGGAGCTAATGTCAATAACAAAGACAATTACGGTGAGACTCCCCTTAGAATTGCCGTTGAAATGGGAGAGTTAGAACTATGTCGCGCACTCATTGCAAATGGGGCAGATGTAAATCAAAGAGATTTCACTAGAGGCTCTCTTTTACAGTCAGCAGCATGCAGTAGCAATCCGATAGAGCTCATTAACCTGCTTATCGAAAATGGGCTCCGCCTCAGGGTTTCTAGCCATGAAGGTTATGATATCGTGACACAAGCTCTGTTCAGAGCATTGGATTGGAATTGCGAAGAAGCGGTTTCCCTTTACCTCATCAAGAAGGGAGCTAAAGTCAATTTAAGGAATTCAGAACTCAGGACCCCCCTTCATTATGCTGCCATGCTGGGGCAACTTGATTGTATGAAGCTAATGATTAAAAAAGGGGGGGATATTCATGCAGTCGATCGGGAAGGACGTGCCCCCTTGCACTATGCTGCTGGCAGAGGAAATTTGCAAATGGTCGAATTGCTGATCAAACAAGGAGCCGATTGCAATGCCCGGGATGCCGATAACAAAACCCCGCTCTCCCATGCAGTTTCTGAGAATTGCTTCGAAATAGGCTCTTTTTTATTGAGTAAAGGGGCAAAGGTCAATATCCAGGACCGTCATGGCAATACCCCTTTGCATGAGATCCATTCGGCTGAAATTGGTGAATTGCTCCTCTCTAAAGGGGCCAATATCAATGCGCGCAATTGGGATGGAAAGACCCCGCTTATCCACTCCATTGTTTTTAATCCAGATATGTCTAGCTTCTTCATCGAAAAGGGGGCTGATCGCAATGCTCGGGATTACCTTGGTCGGTCTGTGCTCATGTATGCAATCGCTGAATCTTATACAAATTTATCGACAAGTCTAATCGATGCCGGAGTAGATATTCATGGGGTCGATATTTTGGGGAGGACCCCTATAGTACAGGCTTTAGAGAAAAATAGCGGCATCCTTGTGAAAAAACTCATCCATGCTGGGGCTTCTATTGCAACCAAAGATACCGAAGGAAAGAGTCTTTTGCATTGTGCTGCTCTGTATTCGAGCGCCCCGCTTATGCAACTTCTCATTGAGAATGGGCTAGATGTCGATGAAAAAGATCGGGATGGCAGAACGCCTCTGCATTATGTCATGATGAGATCATCACTTGAAATGGAAGCGGTGAAGCTGCTGTTAGAAAAGGGAGCTGAACTCAATGCCAAAGACGATCGAGATCAGACCCCTTTGCATTTGGCATGCTATAGAAGCGATAATATACATCTCATTCGGTATCTGATTGAAAATGGGGCTGATATTCATGCTGCAACTGAAGATGGGGTAAC
This sequence comes from uncultured Verrucomicrobiae bacterium, assembly GCA_963806855.1. Lineage (GTDB taxonomy): Bacteria > Chlamydiota > Chlamydiia > Chlamydiales > Rhabdochlamydiaceae > Sacchariniichlamydia. Next base: position 595,043 of record CAWDYW010000001.1, read on the forward strand.
TCCTCTCCATGAGGCAGTTTGCAGATTACGCTCTGAAGCCCTTATTGAGCTCCTTCTTGAAAAAGGGGCCCAGGTCAATACTTGTTCGAAAAGCAGTGGGATTACGCCTCTCATGGAGGCCGCACGGCAGGGCAATTTGTTTATTGCGGATCTACTTCTTAAGGCAGGCGCCCTTCTAAATGCGAGAGACTCAATGGGTTGGACTCCATTTTTCCATGCGATCGGAAGCGATGAAAGCGACATGGTCAAACTCTTAATGGCCTATGGAGCGGATCTTGACAACCTGGCTGAGGATAAGCGTAATTGCCTTCATTTGGCTGCAGATTTTGGGAGAATGGAATTGGTACAATTATTCCTAGATAAGGGAGTCAATGTCAATGCTCTAAATGAAGAAGGACAAACTCCTCTCCATGATGCTCTTCTTTCAAGACAGTGGGATGTAGCGCAATTACTCATTGAGCATGGGGCAGACACTCACATCCATAATAAAGAGGGGAAGGCCCCATTGGAATTAGTCGAAGAGACAAGCCGGTGGATCCATTTTCCCAATAATTTGTTTTAGATTTCATCTAATTGATTGGGGATAACCTTGTTATGCCTCCAATCTGCATCTGTCATGATATGCCCTTTCCTCACCCATTTGGCAACGTGTTGACTAAAAGAATCATAAGAAAAGCTCTGAGAGGTGCGCACAACATACCCCTCACAATAATCGGTATCTATAGACAGTTGGGAGATTTTTTTTTCATTCCATAAGCCATGGTAGAATTCTTTAGGCGTTTTAAGATCTAGTAACTTAGCCCATTCCAATGTTTCCGACCAATCGAGACAGACATTTTGATCGTTCCAAATTGAAAACAAATAAAAATAGCTTTCCAACTGCTCATAGGCAATTGAATGCTGTGCATACAGATTTTCGCCACAAAATCTCCAACCAGGAGGTATTGAGTAGCAAATGCTTGAGTGCAATTTTTTTACCCATTCCCTAGATATATGAGATCGGCTGTCGATCGAACGAGCATGGATATGATCTATATACATGGTCGTATTCTCACCATCCAATTTCTCAGTCACTATAACTTCTTTATTTTCAAAGTGTTTAGCGCTTTGCAATGAAAGATCATCATCTATATAACCAGGTGACCAAGGAAGGTGAGGAGTACGAGGATATTTATATCGATTGCTTTCCATTCATCCCACCAAGTTTGCTTTAATTTATGCTCACATCATTTTTCCTATTTGATGAACCAGTAGATAATCTTTTGAATCATAGAGATGAAGATAAGAAATAGAATTGTTAAAAATGGCAATAGAGCATACAAACGTATCTTGTTCATATTCTGCCTACGGTAATGAGACCACATTTTTCCAATACTGACCAGCATCGATAATGGAATACATAGGCTTTGAGAGATGGATAATAGCCCTTGAATGGGAGCCTCTCTTATACTGAGTAGTGTGAATATAGTTGAATAGAATAGCCCCCATAAAACAAAGGGAAGGCCCAGAGAATATAGCACGGTAAAAAAAATCGTCAAGCCCTTCATCGATCTTACTTCTGGAGAATTTGCTTTAAACCGGACCTTAATTATGTCATTTTCTAAACTCATAGCTCAAAATAGTACTCTGCAGGAGAGAAAAGCTCAAGGACTCTGCAGCTTTTTTTTAAGATTTTGAATATGGAAATTTATAGCGACATCCCAATACCAATGGGTTTCAAAAAAGGGGTCAGGAATCATGGAAAAAGGGCGAGAAATAGCTCTGCCAGGACCTATTTCGGTTAATAGGACCCAAACAGCGCCAAAAAAGGGGATTAAAGCTATAGCAGAAGCTCTAAGTCTTTTTAAATCCATCTTAAGGAGTTCCTCTGCTTTTCTTCTTTTAAGTTCGAGTTCAAGCCATTCGAGATCTTCCTGGGTATTAAAGGCCGTTTCAATGAATTCATCCGTAAACTCAAAGTCATAATTTTTAGCTCCATGAAGATATGCACCAATGCGCTTGTTCCTACGGGCTAACCGTGGAGGCACTTTGATTGGATCGGCTTGTTTGCCATCCCAATGGGTATAGTCTTGTCCAGCCACTCTCCCAAATTTTTCTCTAGCACCTTTTGACAACATTGCTTTTAAGAGAGGTCGGTAATCAAGCCAATCTAATAGGGCTTTCACTGCAAAAATAGGAGTACACACTAAACCGGCAATTGGAGCGAGCGGTATGGCCAAAATGACTCCTAAAGCCCCGATGACACAGAGAATCCCCAATACTGCAATTTCTGTGAGATTTTCCCTGCCCCATATTTTGCTAATGAGGACGATCCTTAGATCATTCTTGAGTTCATCGCTTGCAAACCTAAGTGCCCTTCCATCTTGTTTTACAGTTGTGAGGACGATCTCTCGATCATTCTTGAGTTCATCCCTTGCATACTGAAGCGCATATCCATTTTGTTGCACAGCTGCGAGGACGATCTCTCGATCCTTCCTGAGTTCATCGGAAGCATATTCAAGCGCCGATCCATAATTCGTTACAGCTACCAGGACGATCTCATGATCCTTCTTGAGTTGATCACTTGCAAACTGAAGCGCATATCCAGTTTGTTTCACAGCTGCGAGGACGATCTCTCGATCATTCTTGAGTTCATCGGAAGCATATTCAAGAGCCGATCCACATTGTTTTACAGCAGTGAAGACGATCTCCCGATCATTCTTGAACTCATCGCTGGCATATTCAAGCGGCGACCCACATTGTTGTACAGCCGCAAGGACGATCTCTCGATCATTCTTGAACTCGTCGCCTGCAAATTTAAGCGCCCATCCATCTTGTTGCACAGCCGCAAGGACGATCTCTCGATCATTCTTGAACTCGTCGCTGGCATAATAAAGCGCCCACCCACGGTGTTGTACAGCCGCAAGGACGATCTCTGGATCTTTCTTAAGCTCATCGCTTGCAAACTGAAGTGCCCTTCCATCTTGGTTCATAGCTGCGAGGACGATCTCTCGATCATTCTTGAGTTCATCGCTTGCAAACCGAAGTGCCTCTCCATTTTGCTTTATAGCTGCGAGGACGATCTCACGATCCTTCTTAAGTTCATCGCTTTCTAATTCCAGCTTTGATCCCATCCTTTTCATGTCAGCAAGGATCTTATCTCTATCTCTCATACATTTTTCACTTTGTTCTAATTTTAGGTGATCTTCTCTTCTCAAAAATTTTCAGTCGAGTTTATCAGTATAAGCTACAAATTCAGGGTCATCTGCGAAGCAATCATCTGCAAATCGAAGAGCATAAGGATATTGCTTCACAGCTGCGAGGACGATCTCTCGATCCTTCTTGAGTTCATCACTTGCAAATCTTAGCGCCTCCCCATTTTGCTTTACAGCTGCGAGGACGATCTCTCGATCGTTCTGAAGTTCACCAGTTTCAAACTGAAGCGCCGCCCCATTTTGTTGTACAGCAGCAAGAACGATCTCTCGATCCTTCCTAAGTGCATAGCTTACGAACTCAAGAGCCTCTCCATTTTGCTTCACAGCAGCAAGAACGATTTCTCGCTCATTGTTTTCCTGAAAGCAAAGCCCGGCATAATAAAGCGCTTCAGGGTCTTGCTTCACAGCTGCGAGGACGATCTCTGGATCCTTCCTAAGCTCATCGCTTGGACACTGAAGCGCCCTTCCATCTTGGTTCACAGCTGCTAGGACGATCTCCCGATCATTCTTAAGTTCATCGCTTGCAAACTGAAGTGCCCTTCCATCTTGGTTCACAGCTGCTTGGACGATCTCCCGATCATTCTTAAGTTCATCGCTTGCAAACTGAAGTGCCGTTCCATCTTTCTTTACAGCTGCGAGGACGATCTCTCGATCATTCTTGAACTCATCACTGACATATTGAAGCTTCGACCCTTCGTATTGCACAGCCGCAAGGACAACCTCTGGATCCTTCTTAAGCTCATCGCTTGCAAAGTGAAGCCAAAAGACACCTTTTTTCACAGCAGCAAGAACGAGTTCTCGATCATTCTTGAACTCATCACGGGCATGCAACTCAAGGTTATATAAATCAAGCGCATATCCACATTGCTTTATAGCTGCGAGGACGATCTCTCGATCACTTTTGAGCTCATCACTGGCATCCTCAAACGCATATACATTTTGTTGCATAGCTGCAAGGACGATCTCTCGATCATTCCTGAGTTCATCGCTTGCAAACTGAAGTGCCATTCCATATTGCTTCACTGCTGCGAGGACGATTTCTCGATCATTCTTGAGTTCATCGCTTGCAAACTGAAGTGCGATTCCATAATTCTCTACAGCTGCAAGGACGATCTCACGATCGTTCTTAAGTTCATCGGAAGCATATTCGAGCGTCGTCCCATTTTGTTGTACAGCTGCAAGGAAGATCTCTCTATCCTTCTTGAGTTCATCGGAAGCATATTCGAGCGTCGCCCCATTTTGTTGTACAGCAGCAAGAACGATTTCTCGATCATTCTTGAGTTCATCGCTTGCAAACTGAAGCGCCCATCCATAATTCGTTACAGCTGCGAGGACGATCTCTCGATCATTCTTGAACTCATCACTGGCATATTCAAGCGCGGATCCATGTTGTTGCACAGCCGCAAGGACTATCTCTCGATCATTCTTGAGTGCGTCGCTTGCAAACTTAAGCGCGGATCCATGTTGTTGCACAGCCGCAAGGACTATCTCTCGATCATTCTTGAGTGCGTCGCTTGCAAACTTAAGCGCCGCCCCATTTTGTTGTACAGCAGCAAGGAAGATCTCTCGATCCTTCATGAGTTCATCGCTTGCAAACTGAAGCGCATATACATTTTGCTTTACCGCTGCGAGGGCGATCTCTCGATCCTTCTTGAGTGCATCGCTGACAAACTGAAGGGCCATTCCAAAATTCTCTACAGCTGCAAGGACGATCTCACGATCGTTCTTAACTTCATCGCTTTCTAACTGTAGCCTTGATCCCATCCTTTTCATTTCAGCAAGGATCTTATCTCTATCTCTCATAAATTTTTCACTTTGTTCTAATTTTAGGTGATCTTCTCTTCTCAAGAGTTTTCAATCGAATTTATCATTACTAATATTTTATATCAATACAGAAGATGGTTTGTTAAAGAGTTTGTTTTTCAAAAACATCTCGCTTGTATCAAAAAATGGACTTGTATAAGATAATATACTCCTTAAACCGAGTGAATATAGGGGTAGGCAATTCCAAGTTGCTATATTTAGACTTCCTTCGATGACGGGCAATGCTGGGGATCTCTTAGAAGCAGTCTTGCCAGATCTATCGACTACGATCTATGAAAGGAGGGCGCCTTTAGAAGCCGCTCCCTTAAAAACGGACTGTTTGACTTCAATACACTATCTTTTCTCGAAGGCATTGGGCATCCATATTCCACTAACTTTTGTAGGGGATATGCCGCGGCAGCTTAGATCTTCTGGATGGGACTTTCATGTAGTTGATATAGCTGAATTAAGATCAGGGGATCTCCTATTTTTAAAGCGTAAAGAAGAACCTCGGCTGATTATTCATGCCGCATTAGTGTTGAGTGTGGATAGGATCGTCCATTGTAAAAGAGATATAGGAATAGTGCTTGAATCGATAGACAGTGTTTTCGAAGTTTATGAGCAACAAATACATGAGGATCAACTCATCTATATCGATTATAGAAATGAGGGACTTCGAGAAAAGTATGGCGGATGCTATCTAGAAGTCTAGCAATAGAGAAATTTATACCAACAGCTTCTTCACAGCAGCTTCGAACTCGGCCGGGTCTGCCACTTTGGGCATCGGATAGTTTTGTCTTTCCACCTCTTTGCCTTTTTGCTTTTCCGCTTTGAAGGTGAATTTCTCGAACTTGAGGAGGGTATACCCTTTCTGGGCGGCAAAAATCCGAAGCCGGGTCAGGTGGGTTAGCCAAATCACTTGTGGAGGGCAGGGGCCAAACCGGTCTTGCATCTCACGTAGAAGCTCGTCGGTCTCTTCGTCTGAGGTGGCCTCTCCCAAGCGATGGTAGAGTTCCATCCGGAGCGACTCTTCGCCGATATAGTCTTCTGGCAGTCGGGCGTCGAAGGCGAACTCCATCTTCGTTTCGATGAAGCTCGGAGCGCACTTCTTCTTCATCGCATCGATCGTCCGTTTGAGCAGTTTGCAGTAGAGGTGGAAGCCGATTGAGGTGATCTGTCCCGATTGCTTCTCGCCGAGGATGTCGCCGGCGCCGCGGATCTCGAGGTCGCGCATGGCGATTTTCATTCCGCCGCCGTAGCCTGACGATTCGACGAGGGCATGAAGCCGTTTGCTGGAGATTTCATTCAGCTCACGTCGCTGCGGGACGAGGAAGTAGGCATAGGCGGGACGGTTCCACCGCCCGACACGGCCTCGCAATTGATACAAGATCTGCCAGCCCAAAGGTGTCGGAGCGGTCGATGAAGATGGTGTTGGCATTGGGGATGTCGATTCCATTTTCGACGATTGTCGTCGCCACGAGAATGTCGGCTTCTCCACTTTTGAAGCGGTGGAAGACCTGATCGAGTTCATCGGCCGACATTTGGCCGTGGCCGACGACGATGCGGGCTTCGGGCAGCAGTTTTTGGAGCTCTTCGGCGACAAGATCGATGCTCTCGACCCGGTTATGGATGAAGAAGGCTTGCCCATCGCGCGAGAGTTCGCGGAGGAGCGCATTTTGGATGAGGCTGGGCTCCCGTTCGACGATGAGCGATTTGATGGGAAGGCGGTCTTGCGGCGGGGTATTGATGACCGAGACTTCGCGGGCGCCGATCAGGGAGAGATATAAGGTGCGGGGAATCGGCGTCGCCGAGAGGGTGAGGCAATCGACGCCGATTTTCAGCTTCTTGAGGTGCTCTTTCGCTCGGACGCCAAAGCGCTGCTCTTCGTCGATGATGATCAGGCCGAGATCTTTGAAGGAGACGTCGTTGCTGATGATCCGGTGGGTGCCGATCAGAATGTCGAGGTCGCCGGATTTGGCTTTTTCGATGTTTTCCCGGATCGGTTTTAGGCGGCAGGAAGCGGGAGACGACGCCGATCTTGACAGGGAAGTTGGCCATCCGCTCGCAGAAAGTCTCGTAGTGCTGCATGGCCAGAACGGTGGTCGGAACGAGGACGGCAACCTGCTTTTTCCCATCGACAACGGCTTTAAAGGCGGCCCGCATGGCCACTTCGGTTTTTCCATAGCCCACATCGCCGCAGATCAGCCGGTCCATCGCCTTTTTTGATTGCATATCTTGCTTCGAGGCAGTTATGGCCAGAAGCTGGTCGTCGGTCTCGACAAAGGGGAAGTCGGTCTCAAAATTGAGCATCATCTCGGAGTCGGGGGGATACTCAAAACCTCCGTGGAGCTCCCGTTCGGCATTGAAGCGGAGCATTTCTTCTGCGTAACCGATAATCGCGGTTTGGGCCTGCTGGCGCGCCTTCTGCCACCGCAGGGTCCCCAGTTGGCTTAAGGTAGGGATTTCCTCTTTGGCGCCGATGTAGCGGGAGACGAGATAGCTCGAGGCGATCGGGACGAAGAGTTTGCTGCTTTCGGCATATGCGATGACCAAAAATTCCGATTCAATCCCGAGATGGTTCTTCTGTTTTTCGATGCCTAGATATTTGCCTATCCCATTGTGAAAATGGACGACGAGATCGCCCGGCTTCAGTTCGTGGAACTCGGCTGCTGGCGTATGGTAGGTGCTGCGCCATTTTTGTCGTCTGATCCGCAGCCGCTGGGTCAGCTCGGGCATGGGCAAATAGGCAAGCTGAGCATCGACAACGGCAAAACCACTCGAGAGGTAGGCTCGCTCGAAGAGGGTCTTTTCGGGTAGGGTGATCTGGGCGTCTGTGATCATTTGCTTGAGTGTGCCCTCTTCCGATTCGGTCGCTGTAAGGAAATGGAGCGTTAGGCTGGTGGTTGCATAGCGGCCGATTCCCTGCAAAATCTCCTCGCGCGAAGAAGCGCTGAGCTCTTGAGAAGGGGAGAAAAAGTCGCTGATCGGCATGAATGGGGTGTTCCACCGCTTCGAATGAATTTTTTGCCCGAAGGCTTCAAATTCGATTGGCTGCAGAGGGTTTTTGCCACTGTAGAAAGATCGACCGAGTTTTTGTTTGATTTCGACCTCGGAGAGCTCTTCTAATTGTTCTTTGGCCCAGTAGAGCTTAGCCAAGTGTTTGCTTTGCTGAAATAATTCTTCTATGGTGGAAAAGAAACGGGATTTCGCGCCGGGGAGTCCCTTCAGACTAATATAGCGATCTTCAAGACTCAATAGATCATCGAAAACCACGACCGTTTGGGGGCCTAAATAATCAAATAGGGTTGCCAGCTGCTTCTCTTCATCTAAAAGCTTTGGCTCGGAGGCGGGGCAGATGAAGATCTGTTTCACCTTTTCGATCGATTTTTGGCCGATTGGATCGAAGGTGCGAATCGAGGCGATCTCATCGCCAAAGAATTCGACCCGAAAGGGCTCAGGAGCTGAGAGGGGAAAGATATCGAGGATGCCGCTTCGCAGAGCATATTGCCCTTTATCGGCCACCACCGGTTCTTTCCGATAGCCCAGCGCCTTCAAAAATTCATCGAGGGCATCGAACGGGATCTCTTCTCCCACTTTCCATAGATTGCAGTTTGGCTTGAGTATTTGAGGGGAGGGGAGTTTCTGTAGGCAGGCCTGCAGCGGACTGAGGACAATGCGCGGCTCTTTGCTCGTTAGCAGATGGAAGAGAATTTCAAAACGGCGGCCGACGATATCGGGGCTCGGGGGGATCTCCTCGCCGGGCAGCGTCTCCCAGGCCGGAAATTCTAAAAAGTGGTTGATCCCAAAATAATCGAGATTGTCGGCGATCCGATTTTCACTCCGGTCAGAAGAGATGATGAGAATATTCTTCTTCGTCGCTTGAGCTAAGAGGGCGATGAGCGCTGCTTTGGGTCCATCCCACAGCCCTTCGACTGCGAGTGAATGCTCCGTTTTAGCGGCCTCAAAAAAATGGACAAGCTGAGGGCTTGCGAGTAATTCGGTAATCACATTGTTACGAGTTGTTTGATCAGTTTAAAGGCCTCTTGAATCCCTTCTGGATTTTTGCCTCCGGCTTGGGCCATTTCAGGTCGGCCGCCGCCACTTCCGCCGATGAGAGGGGAGACTTGCTTGATCAAGGCTCCAGCGCTAGCCCCTTTCTGCACCCTATCTGAGCTCACTTTAATCGCCAGTTGGACCCGATCTGGCATTTTGACACTGAGCGCGACGACGCCACTGCCCATTTTCTTCAGCACCTCGTCGATCAATTCCCCTAAATCAGCAGGGTCAACATCGACGATAGCAGTCAGCAGCCCATGCTCAGCTTTCTTTGCCAGAGCCTCTGACATTTGTTTGAGATGTCCACTTTTCAACCCTTTCAACTGCTCTTTCAAATGAGCGATCTCTTCAATCAGCTGGCCAATGCGCTCACCAAGTTTAGCTGGTTGAGTTTTAGCCAAAGTTGCTGCCTCGTGGAAGTTCGCTTCTTCTTTGCGGACAAAATCTTCAGCGGCTTTTCCACAGCAGGCCTCGATGCGGCGTACACCTGAGGCGATGCTGCTCTCTTTGGTGATCCGGAAATAGCCGAGCATCCCCACGTGGAAAGCATGGGTCCCCCCGCAAAGCTCTTTCGAGTAGTTGATGTCGACTACTCGGACTCGAGCTCCATATTTTTCGCCAAAAAACTGTCTGATCTCAGGATGCTTCTGCACCTCTTGGTAGGGGAGCTCATAGGTGCTCACCCCTTGATTTTGCCGAATCAGCGCATTCACCATATCTTCGATCTGCTGCAATTCTTCGGTAGAGACCGGCTTGTGGTGATTGAAGTCGAAACGGAGCCTTTCTGCGTCGACGAGTGATCCAGCTTGTCGAATGTGCGCGCCCAATACTTTGTGCAGAGCATAATGGAGAAGGTGGGTCGCAGTATGGTGCGCGGCGATTTGAAGCCGGCGCGTTTGATCGATCGCTGCAGTGACAAGGTCGCCGATTTTAAATGAGCCATTTTCCACTTTCGCAATATGAGCAATCACACCAGGATAGGGGCTTTGGCAATTGGAGATATTCATTCTCGATGTTTGATTGAAAATTTCTCCAGTGTCGCCCACTTGTCCGCCCATCTCGGCATAGAACGGAGTCTGTTTCAGAATCACAAGTCCCTCATCGCCTTCTACGAGGCGATCGACAAAATGTCCGTCTTTAACGATGCCGACGATTTCAGTCTCAGCCGCCATGTCGGTATAGCCGACAAACTCACAGGGGGGATGCTTGCTTACAAACTCGACATAGAGATTCTCCTCGGCCTCCTGACCCTGTACGGTGCGGGAGCTTCTGGAGATTTCTTTGGCCTTCTCTTCGAGCAGCTGATAGGCGTCGATGTTGACCGCCAAATTGGAATCTTTCGCAATCAGCAGAATCTCTTCGAGAGGGAAGCCGTAGGTGTCTTTTAATTTAAAGGCATCGGCGCCGCTAATTTGCTTCTGCGGGCTCTTCAGAGCGTGTTCGACAATCGTGCTGAGAATATTGCCGCCGCGCTTGAGTGTGCGGAGAAAGCTCTCCTCCTCCAGCGTCAAAATTTCAGCAATTCGAGCCTCTGCAGTGACAATCTCTCGGTAGTCGCCACCCATTGTCTCAACGAGCGCAGGAAGCACCTGTGCTAGGAAAGGCCCTTCGACCCCGAGAAGGGTTCTGCCGTAGCGGACAGCTCTTCGGATCAATTTGCGCAGCACGTAGCCCCGCTCGATATTGCTCGGCTGAGCTCCGTCGGCAATCGCAAATGCGAGAGAGCGAATATGATCGGCAATCACGTGGAAGGCGGGAGCCATCGGGCATCGGTCGCCATCATATTTTTTTCCGGTGACTTTTTCAATTTGACCGATCAGGTGGCGCAAAATATCGGTGTGCGAATACGTTGTCGACCCCAAGTTTGAGCGAAACGACCCGCTCCAGACCAGCGCCGGTATCGATCGATTGATTAGGCAATGGGGCCATTTTCCCTTGGGCATCGCGATTAAATTGCATGAAGACCAGGTTCCAAAACTCGAGATACCGCTCGCCTGTCGCGTCGTCTTGAGGAGAAGTTGCAGACCCGTATTTTCCCCCTTTGTCATAGTAGAGTTCTGAGCAGGGGCCGCAAGGTCCCGTGTCGCCCATCGCCCAGAAATTGTCCTTCTCGCCCATCCGGACAATGCGGTTTTCAGGGACATGTTTCTTCCAGAGTTCAAAGGCCTCGTCATCTTTTTCGAAGACCGTGATCCAGACGCGTGAAGGATCGAATTGGAACACTTGCGAAGTCACTTCCCAAGCGAGATCGATCGCCTCCTTCTTGAAATAGTCGCCGAAGGAGAAATTGCCGAGCATTTCAAAGAAAGTGAGATGGCGTGAAGTGTGGCCGACATTGTCGAGATCGTTGTGTTTGCCGCCGACGCGGATGCATTTTTGCGAGGTGGTGGCCCGCTTGTAATCCCGTTTGCTTTTCCCCAAAAAGACATCTTTGAATTGGTTCATGCCCGCATTGGTGAAGAGGAGCGTCGGATCGTCGTGGGGAACGACAGGGGAAGAGGGGACAATTGTGTGCCCCTTACTCTTTAAAATAGTTTAAAAAATTTCTGCGGATTTCTTGTGATATCATAGGGCAATAGTTTAACCGCACAGATATTTCCTTGCAAGATTTTGCTTGAGCGGTAAAAATGTTACTTTTGTAAGATATTGAGGTCAGCATGAACGAAGATGTAAAGAAGCAACTGAGCAAAATCGCCAATACCGTGCGGCAATTATCGATGGAGGCTGTCCAAAAAGCCGATTCGGGCCACCCGGGATTGCCGATGGGGTGCGCCGAATTCGCCGCCTATTTTTGGGGCCTTGAGCTGCGACACAATCCAAAAAACCCCAAATGGCTCGGCCGGGACCGGTTCGTCCTTTCTGCTGGCCACGGGTCGATGCTCCTCTATTCGATGCTCCATCTCTCCGGCTACAACCTCACCATGGATGACATCAAACAATTTCGGCAGCTCCACTCGAAGACACCAGGCCATCCTGAATACCATATGACCGAAGGGGTAGAGGCGACCACTGGCCCCCTTGGCCAAGGAGTTGGAAATGCGGTAGGACAGGCCCTCGGACTGAAAATACTCGGCGCCAAATTCAATTCTGCCGATTTCCCTCTCTTCAATAATAAAGTCTTTTGTTTAGCAGGAGATGGATGCATCATGGAGGGGATCTCCTCTGAAGCCTCCTCGCTTGCAGGCCACCTACAGCTCGATAACTTAATTCTGATCTATGACTCCAATAAAGTTTGCCTCGACGGGGCCTTGCCCGAGTGCTGCTCCGAAGACACCAAAAAACGGTACGAAGCCTACGGCTGGGAAACCTACGAAATCGACGGCTATGACTTCGATCAGATGGAAAAGACATTCGCCCACTTGCGGGCCCATCAGAAGCGGCCCGCCCTCGTCGTCATGCACACCATCATTGGAAAAGGGTCTCCCCATAAAGCGGGCACCAGCAAAGCGCACGGCTCTCCGCTTGGCGTTGAAGAAGTAGAAGAGGTAAAGAAACTGCTCGGCCTTCCCGAAGAAAACTTCCTCGTGCCTCGTTCGATCTACACCTTCTTTGAGCAGCGGCTCGATAAATGCCAAGAGCTGGAGCAAAAATGGAAAGAGCTCTACCGCCGTTTCGCCGAACTCAAACCTGATCTGGAGAAAGAGTTTTCCCTCATGGTTGAGAAAAAACTTCCCCCCGATCTCGAGCAAAAATTGCATGATGTCAAAATCAAAAGCCCGATCGCTGGCCGTTCTGCTTCTCAAGACGTCCTGAATGCCCTCGGCGATATCTTCCCGTTCCTCGTTGGAGGCTCCGCCGATCTTTCTGGATCAGATCGAACCATGATGACCAAATTCCCTCTCATCGCTCCAGGCAAATTCAATGGCCGCAACATCAAGTATGGTGTCCGCGAATTTGCGATGGCAGCTGCAGCATCGGGATTGGCTCAAACAGATATGATCCTGCCATTCATCGGCACCTTCCTCACTTTTTCCGATTACATGCGCAATGCGATCCGCCTCGCGTCGCTCTCTGAGACCCATGTCATCTATCAATTCACCCATGACTCGATTTTCCTCGGCGAAGATGGCCCGACCCACCAACCTGTTGAGCACTACGCCGCTCTGCGGGTGATCCCCAATCTGCAAGTGATCCGCCCTGCCGATGCCAACGAAGTGAAAATGGCCTGGTTGGCAGCCTTGAAATATCGAGGACCCACAGCTCTGCTCCTTTCAAGACAGAATTTGCCAACCTTAGATGAGACAAACGTCTCTTACGAAAAAGGAATGGGCAAAGGGGCCTATATTTTGAAGAAAGAAAAAACCAAACCCGATTTTTGCCTAATCGCAACCGGCTCAGAGGTCTCCCTGGCAATGGATGTGGCCGCCGCCCTGCAACAACGGGACAAATCGGTCCGCGTCGTCTCCATGCCCTGCTGGAAACTCTTCGAAGAGCAAAGCGATGCTTATAAGCATGAAGTGCTCGGCGGCGATCTTGGCCAAAGAGTCAGCATCGAAGCGGGAGTCTCCTTCGGTTGGAGCAAGTGGATCGGACCCTTTGGCATCTCGATTGCCATGGACACCTTCGGAGCTTCGGCCCCAATGAGCGATCTGCAAGCAGAGTTCGGCTTTAACGTCGACGCCATCCTAAACAGGTTATTGGGGTAGAGCTTTTTCAACGCAAAGGCGCCAAGACGCAAAGAAAAGAAAAATTACTTTTTTTTGCGTCTTGGCGCCTTTGCGTCTTTGCGTTCTAAACAGTCGCCATCATCTCAGCCGTTTGCCAGCTTTTGATCGCGTCGGTCAGGCGGGTCAGGTGGTCGGGCATATGGCAGATATTGAGGGCGATCTGAATGCGACGCTTTTCTCCCATGACCACAATTTGCTCTTGCAGCAAGAAGGCCATCAGCCGATCACAATCCTCAATGCTCTTCATCTCGAATGAAATCAGCGGAGTGTTGCATTTTGGCAGCTCGAATCCCATCGCACGCAGAGAGCACTTTAGCCAATGAGATCGCTGCTCGAGTTGTTTTCGTTCTCCCTCCATTTGAGGAAGGAGATCGAGTGCCATTTCAATGGCCCCGATGATTGGGGGAGATAAGAGAGCGTTTGCAGAGAGATGATTAAGGAGATAATCGCGAATCGTTTCGTTGCAAGCGATGTACCCTCCGTAGGCGCCACAGGTCTTGCCAAAGGAGCCCGAGATAATATCCACTTCTCTATGATGCGCGCAGAGCCCCATTCCATCGACGCCTGCCACACCAAATGCGTGGGAATCATCGACATAGAGCAGTGCGTCATAGTGCTCTGCCAGTTCACAGATCATCGACAGATTGGAGACCGATCCATCGGAGCTAAATACTGATTCGGTGACGATGATTTTAGTGGGGGTGTTGACCTCATCTAATAACCGCTCGAGTTGATCCGGGCGATAACGGCGTGCACGACTCGGAATTAAACTTTGATGGCATTTCTCATCGACAAAAATGCTTGCCCCCTCATGACAGATCGCCGCCAGTGCCGTCTGATTTGCCTCTTCGCGGGAGGCAAAAAAAAGGGCAGCTTCTCTTCGGAGCAGTTCGCTCAATTTCTCTTCGAGATCGTGCTGACAGGTCAAATAGAAATCGCCCGATTCAGAAAAGGGGCAGATCCCATTCTGCAGTAAATATTTAATCGCATTTTTTTTGACCGCAGGGTTGTCGGCGAGGGCCAAATGGTCATAGGAGCAAAAACTGAGGAGCTTCTGGTCTTCATGGAGGATAAATGCGCCATTGATCGGAGTCATCGTCTTCAAATTGCGCAAGGGTTTTTCGACTGCATATCCTAAATATTTACTACTCATCCGGCTCACCCAAAAAAAGAAAGATGGTGTCATAAATAGATTTTATCCGCAATCGCGCTTTTCTTTTTTTGATGACCTTTGGTATAATTTTATGGCAACAAATCGGAAATTCTTCCGATAGGAGGGTTAGCAATCATGCAGGTACCTGAGATTCAAGCCCCCACCTCAGCTCCCGACACATCTCCTTGCTTCAGAGTGCTCGTTGTTGAAGATGAAGCTACACCTCGTCGGCTAATTGAAAAGTGGTGCAATCCAATTTTAGCTAAAAGTAAATTCGGTCATTTAATTGATTATAAAACAACGTGTGATGAGGGATGGGCCTGCGCACAAGAAAGGCCATACAATTTTTATATCATAGATGGGCAAACGCCAGGAAAACTGAATGGACCTGAGGTTTGCCAAAAGATTCTTGAGCTATACCCTGAACAAATACTGCAACAGAATGCCCAGGTGATCTTATATACTGCTATGAAACCATCTGAGATTGAAAAAACCGGTCTTTCTAAAAAGGTTAAGGTCATTCCTAAGCAGCAAGTCCAGACGCTTGTTAGTGAATTAGAGGATCGGGTAAGGCTTTTCGAAAGCACGCTGGCGAGTCGAAAGAACTCAGCTGATGCTCAACTAGGCTGAATTTTTCTACTTCGCAATCAGAGGATGAGTCTCTTCAGTGATCAGATCGCCGAAGCCGTAGCCGAGCCGCTTGAGCTGGTGGGTGAATGGGTCGCTGTCTTGAAGACGATAACGGGCCCTGTCGGTGGCAAAGACAATGAAAAGGTAGGGAGTCTGCAGCGCTGCAAAGTCGAGTGGGAATTGCGCGGTGTAGAACGTCACCACACCCGTAGCTAAGTTAATGATAGCGCCGCCACAGGTCTCTGACATGGAGCTGATCGTCTCGATAGGCAAAGTCCCTTCAAAAAATGGTCCGTATTGAGTGAAGACGATACGCAAGCGCTTTTTCACGAAAAGATTCGCAGCCAGTTGGCCGAGCCTCGGTGTGTGCAGCGCACTTAAGAGGGGAGGGTTATCCCGCTCAAGATCGCGGCCCGAATGGGTGGGGGCGCTGGCCTGATCGAGGAGCGCCTTCAAGCTGACAATCTCAATACTCGAATAGAGATCTTCAAACTCGACCTGCCCCTCCTTGCGGAAGAAATTTAGCTGTGACGATGTGATCGTATAACGCATGGTGAGGTCAGTATACTAGAAGTTGTTGTATTTTGAGAAGAAATCCCCTATTTTTAAGGGGAATGAACTCACTTGAAACCCTTTTAAGCCACGCCCCCGAGATCGAAGCCACCCTAGGCTATCCCTTTTCCAATAAAGAGTATTTAGTTTTGCCCTTTGTCCACCGCTCCTTTTTCAATGAGAACCGGGGCCTCGTCGCCGAGCATAACGAGCGTCTCGAATTTTTAGGCGACTCGGTGCTGGGGCTGATCGTCTCAGGATATCTCTATAGCCATCTGCCAACCCAATCTGAAGGGCATCTGTCCCATCTGCGAGCCCATCTGGTTGGGGCTGAGTCGTGTGTCCGCTATATCCGGCAGCTGGGGCTTGAGAAATTTTTGATGCTCGGCAAGGGAGAGGCAGTCAATGTCGGGAGGGGCAGAGAGCGGATCCTGGCCGACCTGCTGGAGGCGATCATCGGAGCGATCTACCTCGATGGAGGACTTAAGGCGGCTGTTGAGTTTGTGATGCGCCATTTCTCCTCCTATATCGATGAGGCGATGGACAGCCCTTTACGCAATTGGAAGGCCGAACTCCAAGACTATTCGCAGAAAAAATTTCAAAAACCGCCCGAGTATCAGGTGCGAGAAGAGGCTGGGCCGCCCCATAGCAAGACCTTTAGCGTTGCCGTGCTGATAGAAGGGGTCGAAATGGGGCAAGGAGAAGGGGCATCGAAAAAACAGGCTGAGCAGGCGGCTGCAGAAGATGCGCTCCGCCGAATCGAGAAGGAGGAGAGCCATGAGTAAGACCAAGACCTTATGGTCCTGCAACGAGTGTGGCCATAGCCAGAGCAAATGGACCGGCAGCTGCAGCATGTGCCAGAAGTGGAACACCTTTGTCGAAGAGGTGGAGATCGAGAGCAAAGGGCGCCGCTTTGAATCATCCTCCGAAAAAGGCGCTCAGCCGATGCGCGTTGGCGAAATCAAAAATGTCTCCTTCAAGCGGATCCTCACCGGCTTTGGCGAGTTCGACCGACTCATGGGAGGCGGCATCGTCACCGGCTCGCTGACCCTCGTTGGCGGAGATCCTGGAATTGGGAAATCGACCCTGATGCTCCAGGTCTCCCAGTGCCTCGCTTCCCAAGGATTAACCGTGCTCTACATCTGCGGCGAAGAATCGGTCGAGCAAACCTCCATGCGTGCGCAGCGGCTCAGCATCACCAGCGATAACCTCTACCTCCTCTCGGAGACCAATTTTACCCACATCAAGCACCAGATCGATCAACTCAAGCCCGATGTGCTCATCGTCGACTCAATCCAAATCCTCTACAAGCAAGATCTCCCTTCTGCGCCGGGCAGCGTCACTCAAGTGCGGGAACTGGCAACCGAATTCATGCATCTGTCCAAAGGGATGGGCATTTCGACCTTCCTGATCGGCCATGTGACCAAAACAGGGGAGATCGCCGGCCCCCGCGTCCTCGAGCACATCGTCGACACCGTCCTCGATTTCGACGGCGACCAGCAACATGGCTACCGGATGCTGCGAGGCATCAAAAACCGCTTTGGCCCCACTGACGACATCGCCATTTTCCAGATGAATGCAAGCGGCCTCTCCGAAGTGAGCAACCCCTCGCTGATCTTTCTCGAAGAGCGTGGCAAAAAGACGACCGGCTCGGCGATCATCCCCACAATCGAAGGGTCCCGCTCCTTCCTCATCGAAATGCAAGCGCTCGTCGCCGCGTCTGGCTTTTCCAATCCCACCCGCAAATCGACCGGTCTCAATCCCAATCGCCTCTCGCTGCTGCTCGCCGTCCTCGAGAAGCGGATGGGCTTCCAGCTTCACAATAAAGATGTCTTTGTCTCAGTGGCCGGCGGCTTAAAAATCACCGAGCCGGCGATCGACCTCGGCGTGATCATGGCGATCAGCTCCTCATTCAGCAATCGGGTCCTCGATCCCAAAGTGACGATCATCGGCGAAGTGGGCCTCGGCGGAGAAGTGCGCAGCGTCCCTCGCATCGAGAGCAGGCTTAAAGAGGCGATCAACATGGGCTTTACCGGCTGCATCCTCCCCAAACGGAACCTTAAAGGGCTCTCCAAAGAGCTGCAAAGTAGCATCCAGCTCAATGGGATCGAATATGTCGAAGAGGCGATCGCTGGTTTGACTAGCGCTTAGAGAAAGTTATCGAATTAATTTTTTTTGTTAAGTTCGGCCTCAATTTGCTCGATAGTGGGTAGATTTGACTGAAGTGTTTCGATTAGTTTTGTTGTATAACTCGAAACCCCTATTGGCTTTTGGAAATTTTGCAACGTATATTCAACCATAAGTCTCTTTTTTGTTTTGCAAAGAATCATTCCAATAGACGGTTCATCATTATGCTGTTTGAGCTGAGCATCGATAGCTGAGAGATAAAAACTAATTTTGCCTACATATTCTGGTTTAAATGCTCCGCTTTTAAGTTCAACGACAATGAAACGTTTAAGTTTAAAATGATAAAAGAGCAAGTCGATAAAAAATTCTTCTCCATCCACCTCGATCTTATACTGCCTTCCTACAAAAGCGAATCCGGTTCCTAGTTCGATTAGAACTTTTTGGATGTGCTCAATTAAGCCATCTTCGATCTCAAGTTCATCTGCTTTTTCTCTTATCATTAGGAATTCAAAGCAATAAGGATCTTTCAATTCTGCTTTTGCAAGATCAGATTCTATCTTAGGTAATGTAGTGGCGAAATTTGTAATAGCTTTGCCTTGCCTATTATAGAGATTGGATTCTATCCACATTTCTAAAACATTTCGGCTCCATCCATTTTCTATAGTCTTTTGCGCGTACCAAAGGCGTTCATTCAAATCTTTAAGTTTGTCAATTAAAACCATATTATGTCCCCAAGGCAATTTTGCAGCAGCTTGCTGCAAAATTACAAATTCAGGATATGCTTCAGCGAATTGCTTCATATAGAATAGGTTGCGGACTGAAAAGCCTGCCATTTTAGGAAAAGAGATCTTAAGATCTTCGGCTAGTCTCTCGATAACCTTTGTTCCCCACCCTTCCCTTTTTTGGCGTTGTGCGATCTCTTGTCCCATCTCCCAATAGAGCTTAATGAGTTCTGTATTCACAGAAACTGCCGCTTTGAGTTGGGAACAGCGGATTTTTTCTTTAATGATATTTAAGAGATCGGCATAGCTAACAGCAGTACTCTCTGAGTTTTTGACAGAAGAGGCTTTCATGAAGAGAATCCTTATTAAAAAAAATGTTTTGATTTAGATTAGCAAACAGGAATGAAAAAAGAAACTCCAAAGAGCTGCAAAGTAGCATCCAGCTCAATGGGATCGAATATGTCGAAGAGGCGATCGCTGGTTTGACTAGCGCTTAGAGACTGGGCGTGTCGTCAAATTCCGAGTGGCTGAATTCGAGTTCTTTTCCCCTAGGATGCGATAGCAGATCGGGGGTAATATTAGCAGATATAACTCCCGATCTGCTATACCCCGCGCCGTCCAAAATTGTGGATTTGGACCCACGCGAAAGCCTCGCTGTATAATAGTGAGTTTTGCAACTACCCCAAGACATCAGGATTTTTCTTCGCGATATCTTCGCAGATGCGATATAACTCGTCGAAGAGGGGCGCTGTCTTTCGATATTCTTTGGCAGTTTCGAAAGCCTCTTTCCAGAGAATCGGATTGCCATGAAGAATGAGCTCTTCTCGAATGCCTACCGCGATCAATTCTGATAGCTCCGGGAATCCTTCTTTATAGACTTTAATGCAATCCTTAGCTGAATAGATCCCCAGACCAATGAGATTGAGCTTCTGGCCTTTCAAAAATTCTTCGACAATCTCGATGAGTTGCACGTGCGTATTATCATGAGCATACGCGATCACCCTCGCACTAGTTTCTTTGGATAGCTTTTCTTTAATGGCGCGGCAGGCTGCTTCTTCAAATTCCCTGTTTTGCTTTTCCTTCCCAAAAGTTGAATTGAGACTGATTAATCCTAAGCAAGAATTCAATGTGATGTCATGATGAAAGCAATCACAGTTAAGAAAATAGACTAATTCCCTCATTAAGGAAATGCTACAGTTAATCTCAACTATACCGTCATGATGAGTCAGTTCCCCGGAGTTTAATGCCTTTCTAAAGAAAGCAGAATACTTTTTCAGAAGTTCAGGATCGACTGGCAGGTCTGCAGATTGTCCATCCTCCCATACTCGAATCGTAAAATCTTTACGCCCTTTTTCTTGTTCCGCTTCAATTGTGGGCTTTAGGCTGATCTTTGCTCTTCCAGTAGGCAGCTCTTCATCGAAATGGGGTTGTGCAATAGATCTAGTAATCACAGGGACTGTTCGATTTAAGTAATCTGCATAGTGCTGGCTGTAGTTGAAGACCTTTGCACGATCGGGATTCTGATACCAAGTTTCAAACGTAGCGCCTCGAGAAATCAAGTCCTGAGTGCATAAGAGATTATAAGGGACCGATTGATGTCTATTTAATGGATCGATCTCGATCTCGATGACCTGGTTTTCACGAGCTGCCAAAAGCAACCTAAGGGGAAGCCAATTGGGAAAATGATCACTGACCAGAGCTCTTTCATTTTTTGGTCGATGCCAATACACCGCCTCATTATCTCTCCATTCGTAGACACGGACAGGGACAATCACATCTCCCTCTTCGATTGGCGTTTTCAATTTCTCAGAAAGTTTGATTACTTGATCTTTAGCAGCGACATAGGGATCACGCTGAGGATTAAAGTAGATGCATCCGTGATAAAAAGCATCCCCGTGTTTTTTAGGTGTCATTGCCGGGGCAAATGGCGTCATCATAGTGGTGGGATTCCTTAGGATTCTAGATTCAAAATTGTACGTAAATTTCTAACCACTTCATTGCGGTTTAAGATTTTTGCTTCGTTGCTTTTTGCTCTGATTTCATCTGCCGTGGCCAGTTTTTTCAGCTGCATTGGAGAGTTATCGATTGCATACCACTTAGAAATATCTGGCCGATATTGCGCCATGACAATGCAGACCTGATTTAGCTCTCTCAACGCTGGCCTATCTTGAGAGATCAGATAGAGATCAAACCAAAGCTCTGGCTCTTGTTTTTCGATTAGCCGAGTGCGGAGAAGCTCGCAAAGTGTGCCCATATGCTTTGGCTCAGCTGCAAGAGATTTCTGAAATTGGTCGAATACTTGGTCAGCTTTCTCAGTCTCTACCCATTTGAATTTGTAATAATGGTCAACTACGGCACCAGTGATTTTGGGGACTTTCTTTTCGAGGAAATCGGTGAGATATTTCTTAGCGTCAAAATCGATTATGGTATCGTCAAGAAATTTCGGTGGTGCGCGACATTCTTTTTTTGGTTTGAAAATCCAATCTTGGAAGTTAATCCAATCAACATTTGGGATATTCGATTCTTTTTGCGCGCAAAGTAATCGGTATTCGAATCCTCTGACCTTCACTTTGATGACATCGCCCTCTCGCCCATGCAGAAGGCTATTTAGAGGGAGTCTTGTGGGAAGTTTATAGCTAATACCGTGAGAATAAGCAGGACCTGATGTCCATTCATCGGTATCAAGTTTGCCTGGGAAAAAAAAGCTCTCTTTCGTTGACCAAATCCGTACGGTAGCAGTGACCTCGCCTGGCTGAAGTTCAGAATGATCGGATTTGTAGCGGTCAACATTAAATGCGCTATTCATTACATCATCAATTCGATTAACAGGGTCATCATAAAAAGCGATTTTGGCATCGTAATCTCTGCCCTGAATGAGGGGTGTGCTGGACATCTCGATTTCTCCTTGGTATCGGTTAGAAGTCGAGAAGTCTAAGAAGATGCACGGAAAATTAGCAAGTAAAAAACGTTAGCTCGACTTTGTACAATTTTTAGCGAGCAGATCTAGAGGAAGCGCTCAGCAAATTATTAATTTCTTCGCGAAATTCATAGCCGAAGGTACTATTAATGAGCGAAGAAATAAATAATTTGCCGGCGATTCTCTCGGAGATGCCGCTAAAAATTGTACAAAGTCGAGGTTAGGTCGGCCCAAGTTGTAATCGTACCAAAGGGGTAATCGGTAGGTTATTTGCAAAGCGGCAATGATAATAGACATTGTCATGAATGTTGATAAAGTCCCCTTCGGCTTTGTGATCAATAAAGGACCCTTTATGTACCCAGCCATTGGAATTGGTTAAGGTCCCCTCTCCATGATATTTCCCATCTTTAACCTTGCCTACGTACTTTTTGCCAGATTTGAAAGTAAACGTTCCAGTTCCATTGGGCGCATCATTTTCAAATTGTCCCTTATATTCATAATCAGGACTTATGAATTTCCCCTTTCCATGAGATGCGCCGTTTTTAAATTGGCCTTCATATCTTTCGCCATTTGCGAAGACAAGGACTCCATTTCCTTCGTAGCATCTGTTTTTAAATTGGCCTTCATATCTATTGCCACTTGCAAAGATTAGGACTCCATATCCATCGAAGCATCCGTTTTGAAATTCGCCTGTATAACATGTGCCATCAGGAAAGGTTAAGGTTCCTTTTCCATGATAGAGGTCGTTTTTAAATTGGCCTTCATATCTTTCGCCATTTGCGAAGACAAGGACTCCATATCCATCGAAGCATCCATTTCGAAATTCACCTTTATAGCTTGTGCCATTTGCGAAAGTATAAATTCCAAAGCCATGTTTTTTTCCATCCTGATACTCGCCATCATATTTTGCCCCGGAAGCAAAAAACATCATTCCTTGCCCATGCATTTTTCCCTTATGAAACATGCCCTCGTATCTAGACCCATCGTCAAAATACATTATTCCTTTGCCGTGGGGAAAACCCTCATTAAAAAAGCCCTCATAAAAAACTTTATCGGCAAAACGGATGACTCCTTCTCCGGTGAACTTGATATCATAAGCTTGTTGGCGACTTTCAAAGATTATAATAGACGCCCCGCTAAGTTTTTTAGATGGGGAGCCTAGGCATTCTTTAGCAAGCGATTCAATGGTAGGGATGTTTTCAGAACCGCTACGCTTGTGCGAGGTAGCTTCTCTCCTAGGTGAATCAGGCTGAGCAGTTAGATTTTGTAAATCAGATCTTGAAATTGGTGGAACGTGCATTAAAACCTCTATTTGTATTTTTTATATATTATAAACAATGTTGAAATTGTTTGCTTGGATTAAAAAACGTTTATTGTGTAAAGATAGGAATTTAATTTAAGATGATCTCTTAGGAACCTATCCAAATTCACACTTTTGGGTAAAGCGGGCAGGGTGGATTGATTTTGTAAATCAGATCTTGAAATTGGTGGAGTTTGCATTAAAATCCTTTTGTGATACTTTTATTATAATATCATAAACGATGTCATAATTGTTTGTGTGAATTAAAAAACAATAATTGAGGCTATTCAAAAAATAGAGGTTCAAAAATATTCCTTGGCGGCCTATGATCGGGAAAAACACTTTAACATTGGAGAAAAACCATGCACGATTTTGTTCCCTATGAACAACCTGATCTTCCCTATGACTTTAACGCCTTAGAGCCAGTGATTTCCGCTCAGATCATGGAGATTCACTATACAAAGCACCATAAAGGCTATATCACGAATCTCAATGCTGCCCTAGAGAAATTTCTAGAGGCTCAGGAGAAAGAGGATCTAGGGCAAATGGCTGCTCTTCTTTCCGCCATCAATTTCAATGGGGGAGGCCATCTCAACCACTCGATTTTCTGGACCAACCTGGCTCCGGAAGGGAAAGGGGGCGGAGGGAAGCCAAAGGGAGAACTTGCGAAGGCGATCGAACAAAAATTTGGCTCCTTTGAGAAATTTGTTGAGGTTTTCAGTGCGAAAACCGTTGCGATTCAAGGCTCTGGATGGGGATGGCTCGGCTATGATGCGCAGCTGCAGGGGCTTTGTGTTACCACTTGTGGGAATCAGGATGCGTTGAAAACCAAAGGGCTGGTCCCATTGCTTGGTATCGACGTCTGGGAGCATGCTTACTATCTACAATATAAAAATGTGCGGGCTGACTATGTAAAAAACATTTGGCGTATCGTCAATTGGGACAATGTGTCCGAGCGATATAATAGTGCTAAGAAATAATTTAATGTATTGTTTTATTCTGCATTTTTAGTAATAATAGTCTGACAATTATACGCGAGGTTTTATGGTTATGGGTTTATTTTCTTCAAAGCCAAAGATTAAAATTCAAACAACAAAAAAGGATGGATTCAGCGGGTGGCTTAAATGTACCCACTGCAGCGAGCTGATCCATGCAAATGAATTAACCCAGAATCTTCACTGCTGTCCAAAATGTGATTACCATTATCGCCTCTCTGGCTCGCAAAGAGTCGAGCTCCTTGCCGACAAAGATAGCTTTGTCGAACTCTTTAAAGAGTATCGCCCTGTCGATCCACTTCATTTTGTCGACACCGAGCCCTATCTGGAGCGGATTCAGAAAGCGCAGCAGAAAACAGGGCGGCTCGATGCTGCAATGGTGGGAATGTGCAAAATCGATCGGATGCCGGTTGCCCTTGGAGTCCTCGACTTCTCCTTTATGGGAGGATCGATGGGATCCGTGGTGGGGGAGAAGCTGTGCCTATTGATCGAACATGCAATCCAAGAAGAGTGCCCGGTGGTGATTGTCGCCGCATCAGGTGGAGCTCGGATGCAAGAGTCGATCCTCTCGCTTATGCAGATGGCGAAAACCTCAGCCGCCTTGGCAAAATTGCAGGAGTCTTCACTTCCCTATATCTCGATTCTAACCAATCCGACAACCGGTGGAGTGACCGCCTCATTTGCAACGCTTGGCGACATCATCATCGCTGAGCCCGATGCATTAATCGGGTTCGCAGGCCCCCGTGTGGTGGAGCAGACGACGCGTGAAAAACTGCCCCCAAATGCACAAAAATCTGAATTTTTGATCGAAAAAGGAATGATTGATTGCATTGTTAATAGACATGATTTAAAAGAGAAGTTGTCGCTCATGCTAGAACTTTTAACAGGCAACGTGCGCTTGGGTGGAAAGCAGAGCGAACCGAAGACTGAAAAGCTGCAAAAAATTCTCGAATTGTCGGGGAAAAAGGCAGTTTCAGGCATGCGCTAATTTTTATGAAAAAAGAAACTGTCCGCATTTGTCTAGAAGAAGATCTGCCGCTTCCCCAATATGGGACGGAGCTAGCCGCCGGCGCAGATATATGCAGCTCAAGCAAGACAGACATCGTCATCCAGCCGGGAGAATCAGCCCTGATTCCAACCGGTATCCGGATGGAAATCCCACCAGGCTACGAAATCCAAGTCCGTCCTCGCAGCGGCCTTGCCCTCAAATCGCAAATCACCGTCCTCAATACCCCCGGAACCATCGATGCCGACTACCGCGGCGAGCTCAAAGTGATCTTGATCAATCATGGAAAAGCACCCTTTATCGTCACTTACGGCATGCGGATCGCACAGATCGTTCTCGCGCAGGTTGTCAGGGCCGAATTTGTGGTCGAAACAGCCCTTGCCAGCACGGCACGCGGCGAAGGGGGGTTTGGCCATACTGGGACGCATTGATTTCATCAAACGATTTGGAAAAGAGGAACCTGTGAGGATTGCCGATTACTTAGATGAAGACCTGGTCTGCTTCTTAAATGCGGGCAACCAGCATGAAGCGCTGACCGCTCTCATCAATCAACTCGCCGCGCAGGGAAAGCTGCACGACAAAGAGGCCTTTTTTCAGGCGATTTTGGAGCGGGAAAAGATCATTTCGACCGGCATCGGCATCGGAGTGGCCATTCCGCACGCCAAACTGACCGGATATTCCGATTTCTTCATTGCAATTGGGATCCAGAAGAAAGGGGGAATCGATTGGCAATCGATCGATGGGCTACCAGTGAAGCTAATTTTCATGATCGGGGGACCCGACAACAGACAAACCGAATATCTCAATATCCTCTCGATGATCACCACCGCCATCAAAGATGAAGGGCGGCGTAAACGTTTAATGAATGCCAGAAATGGGCAAGAAGTCATTGCACTATTTAACCAGGAGCAAAGTTAATGGACTTGAAAATTAAAGATGTTGCAGAACTCCTCAATATCTCCGAGACCACCATCCGAAGATGGCTCCAGAGCGGCAAGATCCCCGCCTACAAGCTCAACAGCCAATACCGCTTTAGCCGCATCGAAATCGAAGATTGGATGATGAATCGGAAGCTCGGCCTTAGCCAAGAGGAAGGGGAGCTCCCCAATCCCACTGGCGAAGAGCAGATTTTCCCTCCCAAGCAGGAATCTGGCGCACAGCAATTCAGCCTCTATCGAGCCATCAACCGAGGCGGCATCCATCACAATGTGAAAGGGGTGACCAAAGAAGAGGTGATCCGCAATACCATGGAGCTGATCGCCCCCACACTGCGCCTCGACCCCGCTGTCCTCTCCGAGCTGCTGATCGATAGAGAAAAACTGATGCCAACCGCTTTTAACAATGGAATCGCCGTGCCCCATACGCGCGAGTGTCTCAGCCGAGTCCCATTCGACCTGGTCGCCGTCGTCTTCCCCGAGAAGCCGATCGAATATGGCGCACTCGACGAAAAGCCGGTCGACACCCTCTTTTTCCTCTTCGCCACCGGAGACAAAATGCACCTCCATTTCCTGGCCAAAATCGCCCACTTCAGCAGCAACGAAAAAGCGCTCGCGCTGCTCAAGTCCCGCCCAGAGAAAGGGAAACTGATGGAATTTATCCGCGAGTGGGAAGGAAAACTAAGAATTTAATTTCTTCGCTATAATATTAAAAATAACTTGAAAAGTTAACTAATTACTTGAGTTGCAAGCGTGCAAATGTTATCAAATCGATAACATTTGCGCAAAAAAACTTAAGATTTGCGCAAATGTCATCATTTTGATAACATTTTAGGTATGGAAAACGAAGAAAAGCTCTTGCTAATCGCTGAGAAGCAACAAGGATACTTTCTAAGCGGGCAAGCAGAGAATTGCGGTTTTTCCCGAACGAATTTTCATAGGAAAATAAGATCTGGGAAGTGGATGAAGGAAGAACTGCGAGGGATTTACCGAATCGCTAATTTCCCCTCTACTTCTCGTCCAGAACTAGCACTTTGGATGCTTTGGAGTGCTGACAAGCAGGGAAATCCTCAAGGCATATGGTCTCATGAAACAGCTCTCGACATCCACGAACTTAGTGATGTCTCCCCTACTAAACTTCATATGACTGTTCCTAAAAGTTTTAAAAAACGAAATGGAATACCTAAGAACCTTTGCCTCCATTTTGTTAATGAATTGCCAAAATCCGATGTAGAAATACGGCAAGGTTATCGAGTGACTACACCGCTTCGTTCTCTAGCTGATGTCATCCGAGAAAAGACTATTCAACCTGAACAAATTGAATCTGCATTGCTAGATTTAGCGATTCAGAAATCCCTGATTAAAGGACTCGCAACTTTGCAGGAGATGGAAAAGCTTCCCCAAGTCACAGATTCGGAAGAGCTCCAGGCCGTAATTTGTCAAGCAATCGACAAAGTATGGATTCAACCAAATAACCAGCTCAAAGATTATAAGCAAATAGTAGAGCC
Organism: uncultured Verrucomicrobiae bacterium; assembly: GCA_963806855.1. Taxonomy (GTDB): domain Bacteria; phylum Chlamydiota; class Chlamydiia; order Chlamydiales; family Rhabdochlamydiaceae; genus Sacchariniichlamydia. The sequence goes on from CAWDYW010000001.1 coordinate 622,608, forward strand.
CTATACAGTTGGTCTTTCTTTAGAAAATCAGGGGTTTGGGACAGCGGTGTTATGTCAATACAAATCAAAATGCTTCTTATTGACTGCGGCACATGTCGCTCAAGCGCTTCGAAAGGCTAAATCTGTAACTCTACTATTGCGATTTGATATCATTCGACGTGAGTATAAACCTGAACCAGCTGAAAATTTTCGTGTAATTGAATGGGATTCCTCATTTGATAATGCAGCATTGAATGATGTTCTTGCAAACCGTCCAAAAGATTTAGCCATCGTCATCCCAGACCCTAGGATAGTAGAGAATTTGAAATTTTATAAAGAATTCTATAACATTCTTGATGAACCACCGAGCTTTTCATTAAAGGACGCTCTTATTTCTCTGGGAGGAATTGAGCCAATCTATTCTGAAAACCGCAAGACATGTGAATTGAATATGGGGCCATTTGGATTTATCGCTTCAGAGTATCGACAAATGGCCGATGAGGATTATATCGTATGTCCAGTGCAGACTCACATTTATGAAATGAGAAATTTACGCAGGAAAACTATCGATTCCTTTCAGGGACTTAGCGGAACCGGTCTCTGGAAATTCACTAATAACAAGCCTACGTTAATTGGTATTGCAATAGCTCAAGATGCACCTCCTTCCGATTCTACCCAATTTAGAAATATTTACTTTCATGGACCTCACTCTATTCTTTCAATGGTTAGGGAAATTTATGACAATAAACATTAAAACCTCCGCTGATTTCCGCAAAGAACTGGAAACAAATCTGCGAACTCATTCTAACAAAACAGGGGAAGACATTAATCGCCTTCGGCGCAAAGTCTCATTTGATCGACTTTTAGCAAGAATTTTTACTCATGAGCCCTCGTTTTTCGTTTTAAAAGGCGGTTATGGAATGGAACTCCGGTTTGCTCATGCACGGGCAACCAAAGATATAGATTTGACCTGCTTTAAACGGGCGAATGACTCAAAGGAACCAATGAGTGAAATAATCATGCAAGAATTGCAACTACTCGCTCGCTACAATTTAGACGATCATTTTACCTTTCAGATTGGACAACCCCAAATTGATATAGAAAATGCACCTTATGGGGGCTCACGTCATCATGTCCTAGTCTTGATCAATGACAGACCATATGTAGAATTTCATCTTGATGTAGGAGCAGATTTTCTTATTGATCCAATAGAGAAAATTCCAGGATCGAATTGGCTTGAATTTTGTGGTATTTCTGCCCCTGTCATTCAAATGATCTCTGTGCAGCAACAGTTTGCTGAGAAACTCCATTCCTACACTCTCCCAAGAGAACAAATCAACACTCGGGCAAAAGATCTCATTGATCTCATTTTACTTTTACAATCTGAAGGCCGCTCTTCTTCAACCTTCCAAAATACTCTACAGAGAGTGTTTAGGGCACGAAATAAGCATCCTTTGCCAGAATTTTTACCTAGGCCGCCGATTAGTTGGCAGAAGCCGTTCGCTGAAATGGCTGCTGAATGTGGAATTTCACAGGATTTGAAAGAGGGATTTCAGACTGTTTCAGAATTTTATAATACATTGAGGCAGAAGGATAGAAAAAAAGGTCTCGAGTCCACTGTTGTACTATAAAAATCTACATACCCCGACTCGCCCAAATTCACACTTTTGGGCGAGTCGGGGTATACGGTTTATTCCTAATAAACAAAAGATGGGGATCGTAAGGCAGGCAGTTGTTTAAGGTGCTTAAGAAACTGTTCTTTCCAGTAATAATGATCGAGTAGACCGGTTGGTTCCCGCCCCAAAATGACATAAGCCAAATAAAGCGCTTCACAGGAGGCCAGCCCCCGCTCTGGATCGAGGCAATCCTCCTGGCGTCTTGGATAGGCCGTCTTCGCGCTCTTTGGTAAACTCCTTGTCTCAAATGGGGGCTTCAGCACCTTAAACATCTTCTCTGCATAGCGCCAGGTGCCATCGATTAGAAAAATCCCACACTCGGCATCCTCTTTGCTAAGCTCAGGCGCATCGAGTGTGAGCACCACATAGTTGCTCAAGTCAGGTAGTTCATATTTAAGGGGATAGGAATAAAAAATGAGATCGCTTCTAGACTCAAGACCTCTTAGGCTACACTTCTTTAAATTTTCCCGATTGTGTCTCAAAATAATTGTAGGCGGAAAGGTATTCATTTTTTATACATAGAGTATTATAAGGTAGATTATGAGCTATTTCAAGACCGTTCTTTCCGTTATCATCTCTGCGCAATGTTTCGCCTCACTGCCCTATTACGAGCGCTGGCTAGACAACTTTGACCAAGCTCAGGAAGAAGCCCAAAAACAGCATCGCCCCATCCTGATTGCCTTTGAGTTAGAAGAGAAGAATATCAATACCGGCGCATTCCTTTCGGCCCTCGATGGCAAAGTCGTGTTTTTGAGAATCAATGTCCCCCAGGTTTACGAGGAAGATTCAGAGATCAATCGGTTGCGAGAGCAGTACCATATCGAGAGTTGCCCCACCTTCATTTTGGCTCAGCCGAATGGGCATGAAATCGGCAAGCTCGAAGCTCCGAATGCAGATGAGATCGTCGCCATGCTAAGCGATTACACCCTAATTTCGGAGACAAAATCACTCAGCACACTCAAAGTGGACCAGCTCAAATCGCTCTATGCGCATGCGGGAAAATTGGCCGACACCACCTTTAAACAAGCGCTGCTTGAAGAGGGACTAAAAGCTGATCAAGGCCCCTACTTCCTCCTCGAGCAATATGGCGATCTGCTAGCCAAGAATGGAGTAAAAAACAGAGATTCCAAAGTTCTGCGCAATCGGATCATCGCCCGTGATCTGCGCAATGAGAAAGGGTGCAGACGGCAGCTGGCATTGATGGATTTCGAATCGCTCGCTAAAGCAGGTCAGACCCTCCAGGCGAAAGCAGTAGTGAAACCGCTGATGGACTATCTGGCCAAATTTGGGTCCAAAGACCCCGAGAATGCATGGCAAATCGAATTGAAGATCTCTCAGTATCTCTTCAGTCGCGATCAAGTTAAAGAGGCGCTCAAGCACGCCACCGCGTCTCTTAAAATGGCCCCCGATTCCAAGAGGGGAGAAATTGCAAAGTCTGTTGACTATTTGCAGACTATTTCAATTCGGTGACAAATAATTAATTTTGTTAAATTAATTGTTATTATTGAGAAAAAAACCTTTCCGATTTAAAGTAATCCGCAAAAAAAGGAGAGGTGAACCCATGATGGCACCGAATATAGACCTGATTCCAGTTTCAAATAAATATTCAGAAGGGCAGTTGCCTTGGCAAGCAAAAGCTAAATTCAAAGATGGAGATATTGTTGTAAAAATAAAGGTTCTTGGACAGAAATTACTCTTTAATTCAGATGAGGTCTTTTTTACAGCCGATGGAGAAGAGTTAGTTTCTGTGAATGAATTTTGTCTGATGTATCAGTGCGATAAGGCACATGCATTAGCAGGTCATGTTAAAAGTGTTGGGTTGATGGTGAGAGATAAAAAATTAGCGCCCGTTCTTTCCTCAGTCAAAATCTTTGATTTTTAAAACGGGGTCTTCCATGAGACGACCTTAAGCAGTTCCTTGGGGATCTCGAACAAGAACCGCGATGGGCTGGAGTTCTCATCTTTCCCGTACCGTTTTCTTTGGCGCGACATGCTGAGAGTCAGATGTTTCTTTGCTCGGGTGATCGCCACATACATCAGCCGTCGCTCTTCCTCTAACCGATTTTCAGAAAGGCTTTTCTCGTGGGGGATGATATGATCTTCGAGCGCCACCAAAAAGGTCGCCTCAAATTCGAGTCCCTTGGCGCTATGGAAAGTCATCACATTGACCTTATCCTCCCGTTCTACCTTCTTCTCAAATCGAGTTTGGTCAAGTAAGGTTGTGCTCAGGAAATCTTGTAGAGAGGCTGCCTCGGTCTCCTTCTCATATAAATCGAGCGCTCCAATACAGCTCTGAACGTTTTCCCATTTGAAATCGCGCATTTTCTCGCTCTTAACATCCTCTTCAATCGCGTCCTTGTAGTTGATCGTCTCGAGGAACTCCTCTAGAGCCTCTTTGAAAGCCCCATTTTGAAATGCACTCCTGGCTCCTTCAATCAACTCCACAAACCTGCGCACTGATCCAATCGCCCGCTCCTGTAGCTGGGTATGCTCGGTCAGATTTTTCATCACTTCCCACAGCGGCACATTCTGCCTTCTGTTTTCCTCAGTCAAGATCGCCACTGTTTGGTCTGAAATCCCCCTTCTGGGGACATTGACGATTCGCAGTAGCGCCTCCTCATCTTTCGGATTGGCAATGAGCCGCAAATAGGCCATCAAATCTTTGATTTCGCTCCGCTCATAGAGCTCGGTTCCCCCGAAAATCTGGTAGGGGATCCCTCTTCGCCACTCCCCATTTTTCTGCCACATCCCTTGCAGTAGAGACATTTCGAATGGGCGGGAGATCGCATTGGAGCGGTAGAGGATGGCAAAATCACTCCACTTCAAATTGTGTAATTTTTTGAGGTGAAGCATCCGTTGGATCACCGCATTGGCTTCATCGCTTTCAGAGGGGGCGTGGAAGAGGATGATCGGCTCAGTGTCGGGCGCGCGGGAGTAGAGCTCTTTCTGATGTCTCTCTGTATTGTGGGCAATCAGCGCATTGGCCGCTTTGAGGATAATCGGCAGGGAACGGTAGTTTTGCTGCAACTTAATTACTCTTGTCGACTCAAAGCTGAGAATATTTTTGATCTCGGCCCCGCGCCATCCATAAATCGATTGGTCATCGTCGCCGACCACACACAAATTGTTATGTTTTGATGAGAGAAGCCTCGCAATTTGATACTGGATCGGGTTGGTGTCTTGATACTCATCGATCATGATGTAGCGGAATCGTTCTTGATACTTCGCCAAGACCTCAGGGTGCTTCTCGAGCAGCTCGACAGTCAGACTGAGTAGGCTATCGAAGTCGACTGCGTTGAAGGCCCGCATGCTGTTGTGGAGCCGTTCAAAAAGGGTGCGAGACATCTTGTCGGCAGGAAGTTCGCCGCGACTTTTCGCATGCGAAATATTGACCAGAATCGGCTCAATCGAGGGGAGCTCACCCTCATGTTCAAGCTCATTGCGGGCCACCTGCTTGAGTAAGCGACGGATATCGCCCTCGTCATACAAACTAAAATCGCGCGTATAGCCCAGGTGATGGATCTCATGCCGCAGCAGCCGCATGCAAAAACTGTGGAAGGTCGCCAGCACCACCTTTTTCGCGCTTGCAGGAGGGACCAATTTGGATAGCCGCTCGCGCATTTCAGCCGCTGCTTTATTGGTGAAGGTGAGCCCCAAGATCGACTCAGGCGGAGCCCCCTTTTTTTCGATGAGATGGGCAATTCGATGGACGATTACCTTGGTCTTGCCGCTGCCTGCTCCTGCGAGAACTAGGACTCGCCCCTCGGTTGCTTCAACAGCTTGGCTTTGCTCTTGATTGAGCGACATGTTGTAACTCCAAAAGATCTTGGGTGATTTGATCTAGAGAATACTCTGACACCCCTTTTTTCGGCATCACAACCATCTCAATGGGTGCAAGGCAGGCCAGATTGAGACGAAAAGCTTCCCGCACCAGCCGCTTGAACCGATTTCGGAGGACCGAGCAGCCAAATTGGCGAACGACCGTAATGCCGAGTTTCGTTTTTGCCCCGTGACAATAGTCGATGGTGAGGATTTTACCGAAATAGCGGTTACGCGCGCAGGCGATTTCTTTAAAGCGCTGCCTTTTGAGAATGCGGGAGGATTTGCGCAGTCTTAAACGACTGTCAGCTGCTTGCGGCCTCGGCGACGTCGTGCATTGAGCACTTTCCGGCCGCCGACCGTTGCCATTCTTTTGCGAAATCCGCATGTCGTTTGACGTTTCTTCTTGCTTGGTTGATAGGTTCTCTTCATAGATTTCCCTCGTTTTCCTTCAAATCGTACAGGAAGGGAATCAAAAAAACAATCAAAATATTTTTTTTAACTTGAAAGGAAAGGGGAACTCTGGCTATACTTACGGTTTTTAATGTTGATTGGAAAAACACAATGAAAGTCAGAGCATCAGTAAAAGCAGATCCCAATAAAGGGGACAAAATTGTGCGTCGTAAAGGGCGCGTCTACGTGATTAACAAAATCGATCCGAACCGCAAGCAGAGGCAAAAAGGCCCTGCCCGCAAAAAATAGTAGAGGACCATGACAAGAGCAATAAGAGTAAAGCAAGAGCGTCGCCAGAAACTCGTCGATCGGAAGTGGAATGAGCGGCAAGAGCTTAAAAAAATAGTACGTAGTTTGACCGTTTCAGACGAGCAGCGTTTTGAAGCTCAGAACAAATTGAACAAAATGTCCCGCAATTCCTCTCCTGTCAGGCTCAGAAACCGATGCATCCTCACAGGAAGACCACGAGGCTACCTCCGCAAGTTCAAAATGTCTCGTATTTGCTTCCGCGAACTGGCCAACAACGGGACCATCCCCGGCGTCTTCAAAGCCAGCTGGTAAATTTCAAAACATCATTTTACGATTTCTCAAGGCTCAGAAATGGGCCTTTTTTATTCCAGCATTCAATGCAAAGATAAAAAAAATACTTTTTCTTTGCGCCTCTGCGTTGAAACAAGTCTAGTTATTTTTTTGGGAAGAAATCTGCGAACGGCTGCCAATTCTCAAGGGTCTCGTTCCAGACGTAGCTTTTGTCTGAAACTTTACCCTCGCGGAGCGCTTTAACCAGGGCTTCGAAGCTCATCGGACCGTTTTGCTCGTTACTCGGGGCAAGGTAGTACCAGAGCTTTTCGCTGTGGGCGGGATCAAATTGGGGGGTGATATCGATCGTGGCAGGTCCATTGGCCTTCTTGGCTTTGGGGCCAAAGAAGAGGAAGAGGATGCCGAAAATACCAAAGAATACACCTAAGAAAAACCACAGGTAGGGGTTCTTGCCGCGCGTCTTGGCCATGTAGGCTGAAGTGGCTCCGAAAATGAGCCAGGTGATTGCATAAGGGAGTAACATACTGTCAGTTTGTCAGAAAATGCTGTTCAAATCAATGGAAATCGTGTAAAATGGCTGATCGATATCAGGAATTTTTTTATGAGTATCTCCGAGAGAATCGCTGGCAATTTTTTAACTTCTTCGCTCATTAATAGGGCCTCTGACTATGAATTTCGCGAAGGAATTAAAAAATTGCAGAGCGCTTCCTCTAGATCTATACATAAAAAACTCCCTGATATCGATTAAGATATTTTTTGAGGTGTTATGAAAGATAAGTTGACGCAAGTGGATACGAAGGAGCTCGAGCTTCCAGATACGCTGTTTGTACGGGATATTGAGAGCAAGGTTTTTCAAACAATCGCTTTACAGGCTCTTCTGAATATCGAAGGGGTGTCGATTCTTGAAGGGAATCTGATTGATACGTTTTTTGGCCGTGATGGGCCAGATCGAATCAAGGGGATCTACGTCGAGCAGGATCTCAAGAATCATTCTGTGATGATCAAACTTGAAATCAATGTCGCCTATGGGGTTTCGCTGCCTGAGAAAGCAGAGGAAATTCAGAATACAATCGCCCGCGAAGTAAGCCGGCTCACTGGCCTGCATGTCAGCTGTGTCCATGTGGTCTTTAAAAATCTGATCCTGCCGAAAGAAGCGACGGTGACCGAAGAGGATCAGCAAGAATTAACCTATTTGGATGACTTTAAATGAGACCGGGCCGTCTGATTTATGGTGCAATTGCTGATCATCGCTGCCCTTTTCGGCGCAGGAGGCATACTCCTCGGGCTACATTATGCTCCCCATGTGCGTGAGCAAGTGGTCGACTGGATTCTTCAGCCCAGAATGAGTCTACTGATCTTCGGATGGCTTATACTGGGGACTGCCTTTTTGCTAACGGTATGTTTTGGGATGATGCAAAAGACCCAATACTTGCGGTTAAGGATGCGTGGCAGGGAATTCTTCGTCGAAGAGACAGTGATTAAGCAGGCGATAGGCCAATTTTGGCGCCTCGAATTTCCGCAAATCACTCCTCCGGAAGAGGTCTATTTCGCTCGTCAGAAAATTGAAGTGATTACTGAAAATGTCGAGTGTGATTTAGAAGAGCTTGAGCTGCGGCTAGGAACTTTCCTCTCCCAGAAATTCGGGTACGAGAAGGAGTTTTTTGTGACTCTAACTGCCAAGAACCTATCCTAATTTTTCTACGCTTTAGTATAATTGCGCTTTCGCCTAAGAGTCCTTAAGCAAAAGCGCGATTCGCATCTACTCGCTCGTAATTATAAGGATCCCTCGTCGTAAAATAGTGCGTCGGGATCTGGGAGAGTATCACAATATATTTGGTTGTAAATGGGTTGAGGATTTACAGTTTCATAAGGCCCGCCGGCGTGAAATAGGGACCCCTGACCATTGAGGACGCCATTAAAAAAGGACCCTGCAAAGACTGTACCATCGGCAAATTTAACGATTCCGGCGCCGTGACGCTTATTTTTGTGCCACATTCCATCATAGATAGACCCATCTGAATAAGTGCGAATCCCATGTCCATGATGTAAGTCTCCTTTCCACTCCCCGGCATAATAGGTGCCATCAGGATAAGTCAGCGTGCCGTTGTTTGGGCGCTTTCCATTTTCATAGCGGCCAATGTAGGTGCTGCCATCTTTGTTATGAATCTGCACGACTCCATGCAGTTGATCATTTTTCCATTCAGCAATATAGGTTTTGTCTGGGTATGTTAAAGTGCCGATCCCATCACGGAGGCCATTATTGAAGTCACCACAATAGGTGCTCCCATCTTCATTATTAAGGATCGCATAGCCAGTATAGCCAGCAGGAATTGAAAAATGAAAAACAGGAGTCTCTGCTTCTCCTGATTCAAGTGGTGATTCAACGCGTGATTCAAGAGGGGAATCAATAGGCGATAATCGACCATTTAGAAGATCCTCAAGACTATCAACCCGCCTACTATCTGTTCCATAGAATGAATTTTTTGCGACTCGTGTTGTTTTAGTTTTCAACTCACCCTCGTTCCCCTCTTGAGAGGTTGCGAGGTCATCATAAAGGGCCTGAATAAAGGGATCAATTTTCTTAGCGGGTGTTGAATTTGTTGAAATAAACATGTTTTTATCCTCTGTTATTTATTAATATAGTTTTAATTATATCAAATTATATATTTAAATTAAATGAAAAAAGATTGATAAATTGAATATAAAGCGCTTATAAGCGTTATCCAGTAAGCTATTGACATTCAAAGAGTTAAGTTTTTTGTTTTGAAAAAATAGATGTAAAATTAAAATTGTTGCTCATATGGAAATGATGCAGCTAGTTGGTTACGATTATTTTAATCTGAATCTCTTGCGAAAAATAGAGGAGGTTCAGCTCGACAGCACTCCATTCAATAATCGAGAGCGCCCGTTCAATGAACTGGGGCTGCGCGAATCGATGTCGGTCTTTGATTTTTTAGCCAGGGGAGAAGGGATCGCGCATGCTTTAAAAGGGAGGGTTAAACTCTTTCTGAAGAGAATGGAATTGAATGTCTATTTTCTCAAAAACAATTTTCAGGCAGCAAACGAGTTAATCGAACAATTTGAGAAGCTCAAGCAATCAAAGGAGAAGGCAGATCAAGTTCTCATGGGACTTCAGGCGAAGTTATCCCAATATAATCATGAGGGGGACAAAGAGTTGCTCTCTTCATGCGAAATTGTGACGAACTATGCCAATGCAAAAAGGGTGATCGACTACTTGATAGAATGCAGTGCCAAATTAACAAAAGGTTATTTGGGAGGGGGAACATTTTTTACTTACCTTCCAGATCGGATAGCTACGCTGACGGCTGCCATTCAAAATATGGAGCAGGCTATACCTGTCATGCCAGATGGGGCTGATGAGGAAGCGGAGTTATGAGGCTTTTTCTGAAAAAACGAGATGCTTAGTTTTTTCAAAGAGATCAAAGGCTAAAGTTATCACCGTGTGCAGCCCTTTGATGCATGAATCATTTATTAAAGATTCTCTATAAATATTTCCCATTGTATGTGAAACTGTAGAAATTAAAAGCCCATATCTGAAGTTTTCAAATAGGAAGCCATAAGTTAATCCACCAATAAATTGCGATAAAATCTGTGGTCTATCATGAGCTAATGCAAAAATTGTCGAGGCAATTATAATTCGAGTAGCTGTATGAGAAAGAAAAGCTCTTGTGCTCCCTGAAAACAACTTAGAAATTGCAACTAGGGCAATTTTTTGAATCATCAATCTGCAAATCAGCTCTTCAACAAATGCACTTGCAATCACATTTGAGCTGTTGGGTCTATCAAAGCAACAATCTATATACAGATTTTTATGTTCTTCTGTGGCAGATAAATAGGTCTCTGAAGAAATAAATTTTTTAATTCTTCCCAAATAGATCAGAGAGTAAATGAGCCCTTCGCATTGACCTTCTGAAGCGTGGTTCATGGGAATAAGATCTGGAATATAATTCTCTATAAAGCTAGTCATGGATTCACTTAAATTTACCAATGGAGCGAAAAAAAGAGGCCAAGCGACTGGGGTCAAAAAATTTCGCAGTTCGTAAGCAGTAATAGTCACTTAATGTGCTACTGGTCCCCCGACAATGCGGACTGATGACGTGATCCCATGTGTATGCCTCAATCAAACCTGATGTTATACCCATTGCAGTCTGCTTGATCACGGGCAGCGATAAGAAATTTTGAACAGCTTTCACACAAATGCTCATAGATAGTTAATTATAGCAAATTAGATAATTAATTTATATATTAGATAATATTTTATTCTGCTATGAATTTGCGGAGTGCGGCGATGTCTTTTGCCGTAATCCCTTTAACTGCAAGGAGCTCGTCGTCGGTGGCGAGCTGGATCCGTTTGCTGCGCCGTTTGCGATGGAAACCGATCGCTCGTTCGTGGGCGGCGTCGCGGATTTGCTGAAGGAGAAAGAGGAGGGGGGAGCGGGTATTGAGGGAGATGGGGTCGGGGTGGTCAGGGAGGAAGATCCCCCAGATTTTTTCCTCTACATTGCGGATAGGGTCTACCTTCCAGATCGGATAGCTAAGTTGAAGGCTGCCATTCAAATATGGGGCAGGAGATGGCGGTCAGTTCAGATGGGGCTGATGAGGACGCGGAATTATGAGGCTTTTTCCGAAGAAAAGAAGTGCTGAGTTTTTTCAAAGAGTTCAATGCTCAAAGTTGCCGCCTCTCTCATAGCTTTGTTGCAGAGACCATTTCTATAAAGGTTGTATCTAAAAATATTACTCATTGCATGTGAAACTGTAGAAAGTAAAAGCCCATATCTGCAATTTTCAAACATGAAGCCATATGTTAATCCCCCAATAAATTGCCATAAATAATTTGGGCGATCATGAGCCAATGCAAAAATTGTCGATGCAATCATAATTCGAGTAGCGGAATGAGAAAGAAAAGCTCTTGTTCTGCCTGAAAATAACTTGGAAATTGCAACAAGGGCAATTTTTTGAATTATCACTCTGAAGATCAGCTCTTCAACAAATGCACCTGCGATCTCATATGAGCTGTTCGTTCTATTTGTGCAACAACCTAAATAAATATCCTGATAGTATTCTATGGAAGCTAAATACTCTTTAGGCGGCTGTCCTCCTGAAGGGATAAATCTTTCAAATCTTTTCAAATGAGCCAGCGGGAGAGTGAGAACTTCGCAATCATAGGTGAGGTCCATAGGAATAAAATCTGGAACATAATGCTCTACAAATTTAGACATGGAAAGTTTTAAATTTATCAGTGGATTTAAGAAAAAGGCCAAGCGGCTGGGTTCGAAAAATTTCGCGGCTCGTAAGCAGTAATAGTCACTTAATGTGCTGTTTGTTTTCGAACAAAGAGGGCTGACGAGCTCCATTGACATGTATGCGTCAATTAGCCCCACAGTTACACCCAATGCAGTCTGCTTAATCAGGGGGAGTGATAAGAAATTTTGAACAGCTTTCACACAAATACTCATAGATAATTAATTATAGCAAATTATATAATTAATTTATATATTAAATAATACTTTATTCTGCTATGAATTTGCGGAGTCCGGCGATGTCTTTTGCCGTAATCCCTTTAACTGTAAGGAGCTCGTCGTCGGTGGCGAGCTGGATCCGTTTGAAGCTCCCAAAATGCTTAAGGAGCCGTTTTTTCTTGATTGGGCCGATGCCGGGTATGGCTTCAAGGGCGCTGGTGAGGATCCGTTTGCTGCGCCGTTTGCGATGGAAACCGATCGCTCGTTCGTGGGCGGCGTCGCGGATTTGCTGAAGGAGAAAGAGGAGGGGGGAGCGGGTATTAAGGGAGATGGGCTCGGGATGGTCCGGGAGGAAGATCCGCTCGGCGGTGAGCCCTTTGTATGCTTGGCCTCTTCTTTGGTGATGGCGGCCAGGTCGACGTTGGCGATGTCGAGCTCTTTAAAGACTTTGATGCCGATGTTGAGCTGTCCTTTGCCGCCGTCGATGATGACGAGGTCGGGGAGGTCATCTTCATCTTTGGCGCGGAGGAGGCGGCGCGAGAGCACTTGGTGCAGGGCAGCATAGTCGTCTCCTTTGTCGATGTTTTTGATTTTGAAGAGGCGGGTCCGCTTTTTGTCGTAGAGGCCGTCGGTGAAGGCGACCATGGAGGCGACGAGGTCGCTGCCGGAGATGTTGGAGGTGTCGAAGCACTCGATGCGGCGGGGATAGCGGTTGAGTTTGAGGGTTTCTTGGAGGTCGAGGAGCATTTTTTCGCTGCAGCTCCTGATTCGTCTTTTTCTTGTTCGAAGAGTCGCTTTGGCGTTTCTTGCGGCGAGGTCGGACGAGGGCTTTTTTATTCCCCTTTTCGGGGTGTGAGCAGCTGGATTTTTTTGCTGTGCGTCTCGTAGAGGATCTCTTCGAGGACTCGTTATTATTCTTAGGACGTAGGGGAAGTAGAATCTCTTCGGGAAGGCTGTCTTTTGCTGTAGTATTGGAGGATGAAGGAGGTGATCAGTTCTTCGTCTTCTTCAAGGACATGGGTGAAGGAGTAGTGTTCGGAGCCGATGAGTTTGCCTTCGCGGAAGAAGAGCTGCGATCGAGGATCACTTCGTCGCTTTGCCGGAAGAGGCCGATGCGTCGCTGTCTTTGGTCCCCGCTGCTTTGACGACTTGGCGGATGCTGGTCGACATGTTCGATTTGCCGGATGGTTTGCAGAAGGGCGGCCGCTTTTTCAAATTCGAGATTTTCAGAGGCTTTTTCCATCTCTTCGTAGAGTTTGGTGAAAATTTCTTTGATCTTTACCTTTGAGAAAGTCGATCGCGCCGTCGACGTAGGTGTCGTATTCTTCTTTGGTGCAGATAATCGACACAAGGGGCGATGCACCGTTTGATCCCATAGAGCAGGCAGGGGCGCGTCCGTCTCTTGAGTTCTTCGTCGGAGCATTGGCGCAAGGGAAAGAGGTTAGTCAGCAGTTCGTAGGTTTGCCGCGCAGCAAAGGCGCTGGTGTAAGGGCCAAAGTAGAGTCCTTCTTCTTTGGGTTTGCCTTTGTAGCGGACGAGCTGGATGCTGGGCCAGTTGTGCTGGTGGTTGATCATGAGGCTGATGAAGGTTTTGTCGTCTTTTAGAAAGGCGTTGTATTTGGGCTGATGCTTTTTGATCAGGGTGTTTTCGAGCGAGCAGCGCCTCTTTTTCATTTTCAACGACGATAGTGTCGATGTGGGCGATCTCTTGCAGCAGGTAGGGGATCATCGGCCGGGATATCGCCCGAGGAGGCGAAGTACTGCTTGACCCGCTTTTTGAGGTGCTTGGCTTTGCCGACATAGATGACTTCGCCCGCCTCATTTTTCATGAGATAGACGCCCGGCTCCAGGGGGAAGCGCTCTAGCTGTTTGGGGTCGTACTTTTCCATTGCAATCAGAAGTTGTAGGGCTTCGAAGGGGGTGAGCTGATTTGGGTCGACTGCAGCCAGTTTTTCTTGCAGGGGATGATTGGTGGGCCTCGGCGAAGAGGTCGAGCTGCTTGGTCGGTTTTTTGAGTGCCGCTCCTCTTTTTCTAGCTCGTGCAGATTTTTTCTCGGCTAGGCGTAGGGCAGAAGCGGGGAGGCCGGCGAGTTTGGCGACGTGGATGCCGTAGCTCTTGTCGGCCGCTCCGGGACGATTTTGCGGAAGAAGACGATGCCCGTCGGCAGTTTCTTCGACGGCGACGTTGAGGTTGATGGCGGCCGGGTATTTTTCGTCGAGCTCAGTCAGTTCCCAATAGTGGGTGGCAAAGAGGGTTTTCGCTTGTTTTGCCGGGGTGGAGAGGAGATATTCGGCGACGGCCCAGGCGATGGAGATGCCGTCATAGGTGCTGGTGCCGCGGCCGATCTCATCGAGGATGACGAGGGAGCGGTCGGTGGCGTTGTTGAGGATGTTGGCGGTTTCGGTCATCTCGACCATGAAGGTCGATTGTCCGCGGGCGAGATCGTCGCTGGCGCCGATGCGGGTGAAGACTTTGTCGACTGATGCCGATGTGCGCCGCTTTTGGCGGGGACGAAGGAGCCCATCTGCGCCAGGATGGCGATGAGGGCGACTTGGCGGATATAGGTCGATTTGCCGGCCATATTGGGTCCGGTGATGAGGGCCAGGTGTTGGTCGTACCATCGAAGAAGATGTCGTTGGGGATGAAGTTTCCATTTTCAGCGAAGCTTCAATGACGGGATGGCGCCCTTGCTCGATGTCAAAGAGGGGGCTATCGGTGATGTCGGGGCAGATGTAATCGCGCTCGAGGGCCACTTTGGCAAGCGCCGCTAAACAGTCGATGTGGGCGATCACTTTAGCTGTTTCTCGGACGAGGGAGGCGTGGGTGGCGATTTCACCCCTCAGCTCGTTGAAAAGGCGGGCTTCGATGGCGGAGATCTTTTCATCGGCCGAGAGGATTTTGTATTCAAATTCTTTCAGCTCTTCGGTGGTGAACCGATCGGCGTTGACGAGAGTTTGCCGCCGATGAAAAGAGGGAGGGACTTTGTCGTTTTGGCCGCGGCTCACTTCGATGTAATAGCCAAAAGCGCGGGTGTAGCCCACTTTGAGGGTTTTGATGCCAGAGCTTTCTCTGAGGCGGGTTTGGTAGGCCGCCATCCACATTTCGCTCTCATTTTTGATGCTCTGCAGATCGTCGAGCTCAGGGTCGTACCCTTTCTTGAACAGCCCTCCATCACTTAAGCGCAGTGGCGGATTGTCGACGATGGCGCAGCTTAGTTTGTCTGCGATGAAGCTTGTCTGTGGAATAGTGTCAGAGACCAGAGGAGTGATCAGGGGAATCTGCTGCAGGGAGAAGCGAAGCCCCGCCAAATCGCGTGGACTGGCGAATCCTGTTTCGATCCGCATCATCAGCCGCTCTAGATCGCGCACCTCAGAGAGATGGCGGCGCAGCTCGAGCAATTTTGAGAGATCAGATGTAAAAGTTCTGATTCTGTTTTGCCTTTCTTTAATTTTTTCGACAGAGAGAAGGGGGTGGAGGAGCCAATTTCGAAATAATCTTCCTCCCATCGGTGTTTTCGTTGCGTCCAACAAATCGAGCAGTTGAGAGAGCTCGAGATTGCGCTGGCTGTTTTTGTCGATCAACATATAGGCGCTATTGGAATGGGTTCGCAGGGTGAGAATGTGCTCGATTGGCAAGCTCAGCTCTTCATTGACATAAGTCAGCAGCGCACCAGCAGCTGTGATGCCCGAGACAAAACCCTTCAAACCAAATCCATCGAGCGAGTGTACTTTGAAGTGTTTTTTCAAAAATTCGAGGCTACTTTCATGATCAAAATGCCACCCTTCAAGGTAATGGATGGACGCTTTGATCTCGCGTAGAAATTCTTTCTCTTCCTTCCACTTCTTCGATAGGATCAATTCTTTTGGGCAAACACGAGCCAACTCATCGAGGAGAGCCTCTTTCTTTTCAAATTCGATCACCACAAAGTCGGCGGTGGTGATGTCGAGGTAGGCGAGGCCCCAGCTTTGATTGAGCTGCACGATGCTGGCCAGATAGCTCGCTTCTTTGTCTTGCAGCAGGGTCGAGTTGATCACTGTTCCTGGCGTGACAATTCGGACGATTTCCCGTTTGACGATCCCTTTAGTCTCTTTGGGGTTTTCCATTTGCTCGGCAATGGCGACCCGGTACCCTTTCGCAACGAGCCGATCGATGTAGGTTTCGCAGATATGATGGGGGATGCCCGCCATCGGAATCTCTTGCCGTTTGGTCAGCGTCAAATCGAGCTCTTTAGAAATGAGCTCGGCATCTTCGTAGAACGCTTCATAAAAATCGCCGAGGCGAAAGAATAAGATCGCATCGGGGGCCGCCTCTTTACAGGCGAACCATTGGGCCATCATGGGGGTTTGGTTGGCAATACTCATAAGTGTACTGCAAAAATACACCTCTAATGGTATAAAATCAACCATATGGCCTTATATACAACCGAGAGCTTAGACACATTACGGAGCAAGGTGGACCTTGTGGAGGTCCTCTCTTCCCATCTGCAATTGAAACGTTCAGGGGCCACCCACAAGGGACTCTGCCCCTTTCACGAAGAGAAATCCCCTTCGTTCATGGTGCAGGCGGGCGATACCCACTACCACTGTTTCGGTTGCGGGGCCCATGGCGATGCGATCGCTTTTTTGATGAACCATGTCAAAATGAGTTTTGTCGATGCAGTCGAAAGTTTGGCCGAGCGGTTCAGTGTGACCCTCGAGAAGGCCGAAGGGGACGAGCAAAAAAAGGGCCCTGATCGAATTGCTTTGAAGGAAGCACTTGATTTAGCCTCCCGCTTCTACCATACCCTGCTTCTTCACACTGAAGAGGGACATGCCGCGCTCCACTATCTCTACCAGCGGGACATCGACCTCGACTTCATCAAATTTTTTCAAATCGGCTACGCACCCTCCGATCGAAGCCTCTTCACCACCTTCGCCCAAAAAGAGGGAGTTCAGGAGGAAATCCTGATCACAGCCGGCCTAATGACCGAGAAAAGGAGAGACTTTTTCTCCGAACGGATCACCTTCCCCATCCGCGATCCCTTTGGAGCTGTCGTCGGCTTCTCGGCGCGCAAAATCAAAGAGGAAACTTTTGGGGGCAAGTATATCAACACCCCTGAGACGCCGCTGTTCAAAAAATCGCATCTGCTTTTCGGACTCAACTACTCGCGGCAGCGGATTGCCAAAGAGCGGCGGGCGATCATCGTCGAAGGACAGATCGACTGCTTGCGGCTCATCCACTCGGGCCTCAATTTCACCGTCGCCTCGCAAGGGACCGCCTTTGGTGAAGGGCATGTGAAACTGCTGACCGATCTCGGCGTCAATCAGGTCTTTTTGGCGATGGATGGGGACAATGCTGGAAAAGGGGCGGCGATCAAAGTAGGGAACCTGTTTCAAAAAGAGGGGATCGGCGTAGCGGTGCTCGATCTGCCGCCAGAGAGCGATCCCGATAGCTTTGTGAAGGCTGAAGGAATCGAGGCCTTTTCAAATCTGCTCAAAAATCCGATCGACTACCTTACCTTTTTGGTGAAGAGCTCCTCTGTCGGCGTCGATCTCTCCAATCCGGCGCAAAAAAATGAGCTCCTCCGCAAGCTGACCGAGCAAATCAGAGGCTGGGAAGAGCCGGTGATGGTGCACGAGAGCCTCCGCAAGATTGCCCAGCTGACCCATGTCCCCGAATCGGTTGTCGGTGTCGGCGCCAGCACCCCCCAGGCCTATTTCATCAAGCGATTTGGCAATGCGGGCAGAGAGAACGTCGACCCAGACCAAGTGCTAGAAACGGACCTGCTCCGCTGGCTCATCTTGCGTCCCGACCCCCGCCTGCTCGACATCGCCAAACTCAACATCGCTCCCGACCTCTTCCGTCATGCAATCTGCAAGCGGATTTTTGAGAAATTTATCGCCAGCGACGGGCCGCGCGATCTGATCTCGCTGGGAAGCATCCTCGAGAAAGAGGAGGAGCAGACACTGCTAGCGGAGATCGTGCGCAAAAAGGTGAATCCTGATAAAGCAGAAGAAGGGCTGGTCGAAGTGATCCATCGCCTGCTCATCCGGAAGTGGATGGAAGAGCGGGAGGGGATCAAGCAGCGGATCCAAAGTGGAGCCTGCACCGACGAAGAGGCGCTCAAATTGGCGAAAGTCTTCGACGAGATTAGAAAGAACCAGCCCACAGTGGTTTTACCATGAAACATATGATCTTTTTTGATAGCACTTGCAATATGTGCCAAAAATCGATCCGAAAAATCCAAGAGCTCGATAAAGAGAAGATCTTTGAGTTTTATCCACTCACTAGCGCCAAGGCCAAAGAGATGGTCCCGGAGAAATACCTCACCGGCGACACGATGGTCCTACTCGAAGATCAGAAGCGCATTTGGCTACGCTCCAAAGCGATCTTTAGGATTTTTAAGCTGCTCGATGGAAAGTATAAATGGCTCGGAGTTCTCTGCTATGTGCCCGGCCTCGATCTCTTTTATCGCCTAGTCGCCCACAATCGACATCTATTTGATTAGACGCAAGCATGAACTAATTTGGCAAGCGTTTTTATTGTAGGATTTTTGCTCCGAAGGCTATGATAAAGGGTGGTTTTTGGTAGGTGAGCTTCTTTAGCCAATTGCGTTTTATTGAAAGCTTCCAAATGAATTTGAATGATTTCAATCACCCCTTCAGAGTCGCCATTTTTTAAGCATTCCCAAATTGCGCGGCCTATACGGTCCTCATCGAGTAGTGCTTGAGTTGGATCATACGTGTCAACTCCCATCCCAGCTTTGATTTTACGCGGAGGTTTTTTAGCTCGTGTACTTTTTATAGAGACTCTTTGCCTTTCGGATGTCCTTTTCTTGACCATTTTTATTACCCCCTAACAAAACTAAAATTTTCTTTTCTGGAATATATGCATAATAAATACGTCTGCCATTCTTCCATTTCAGCTCCCACACCTCACCATCGTCTGAAACAGATTTGTGGTCTCCAAAATGGCCTTCATCTTGGATTTTTGATAAACGATCATCTATTTGAACTTTAATTTTTTCAGTTTGTTCATCAAACCACTCCCGAAACTCGGGTGCTCTATGGATACGGTATATACGCTCTATCATCTTAATAGTACAATATATTGAACGGTTTTTGCAACCCTTTTCCGTGGACTTTTCCTAGAAAATGGAAAAATAGGATAAAAAATTGAGGATTAAAAGATAAGAAAAATTTTCCTTGGCATTAGAAAAAAAAACCCCGGTCATTTGCAGACCGGGTTAATTTAATGGAAGGGATTAGCCTTCGTAGGAAGCGAAGGAAACTATGGAGTTTCCAAAATTTGTAAACATTTGGTCACATTCTTTCTGCATCTGCCAAAAGATTTCGTTAAATTCTTTAGCTTGCTCAGCTGAAAGTTCACGCACTTCCCATGTCCAATTCTGATTAGGATTGCTTAACGTGCCATCCTGCTTTGGTAAAGGATTGATTTCCAGAATCTCATCATCAGCTTCTCGGCGGCATAGTGGGAGCTCACGGTATTGCTGTTCCAGTCTCTGAAGGTCATTCTCAATTTCCTTATTGATTTTATAGAATTGGTAAGAAAGGTAGATAGCGCCTAATGCGATCCCAGTCGTGACGGCTCCTATTGCAACCATTTCTATAGTCTGAGGATCATTCATATCAGGAAAATTTTGACGGACATATTCGCCAGCTTGCTGAAGCTTTTCACGAGCTGTTGGGACGTAACCTTGAATCGTTTCGCCAAACTCACCCATCTTCTCCGATGCATCAGCTAATTTTTGACGGGCATAGACGTTTGCTTGCTCGAATCTTGTGCTAGTTGTGTTGAGGAATGCATCTTTGTACTCACCCATCTGCCCCTGAACCTGAGTTAAACTTGGGAGCTGCTGATAGTAGTGATTGCCAAAAGCTACAGTGTTCTCAAACGCTTTAGAACTTTGCTCATGAACTTTGCTGCCGAAGGAGCTTAAAGTTTCATAGAGAAATGCGCTTGTAGTGTCTGGACAAGTTGGTTGTGTACTAAAACCTTGAATTGCTTGTATTTCGCTCATATTACCTCAAATTTATGTTTAAACGGATCCATTATAATGGAGGGGGTGATTTTGTGCAATAAACTTTAGGGCATTCTCTGAAGAAATACCTTTCAGCTCAGTCTCAGAGAGCTTCATCTCATTGCGGATCCCCTCTAAAATCAAAGGATATTTTGACGAGTCAGACATTTCGTCGAAGAAGCCGTAGGGGCTGGGGGGGATGTCGCTCTGGTAGAAGAAATCTGCCCCAAAGCCAAGATTTTTAGTGCCGCCAAGCTGGTGCCCATAGGCGATCATATCGTAGAGTTGTCGCGGCTCTTTAAGAAATCCTTTGATGAAGACCAGCCCAATTACACCGTTGCGCGAAATAATTTCTTTAGCGACATCGTCGGGGAGGTTGCGCAACTGATCTTGGAGCGCCCGGAAATTGCTGTGGCTGGCCATCACCCGCAGATCCAGATGATGTTTGTCAATGAAGTTGAGGGTCTCGCGGGCGAGCCGATCGGAGGTGTGACTAAAATCGATTGCAATGCCTCTTCCGCTTAAGAATCTGAGAAGTTCTTCACCATCTTTTTTGAGACCCGAATTGCTGCCACAGCCGCCGCCAAACCGATTCTCCCCATTCCATGTGAGGCTGATGTAGAGCGGGGTGATTTGGGTGAGGATGGTCTCCAGTCGATGGAAAACTGTATCGAGGGGCTCGGTTTCCTGTGCGAAGCCAGAGGCATTTTCAAAGGCGGGGAGGATGTTTTGTTTGTTGAAGTAGTCGGGGTATTTTTCGGGAAGGGAGAGAAACACTTCGAGCTGTTTTGCCCCATTTGCCGCACACTCTGCATTTGTTTCGGTGTAGATGGCGAGCACTTGCAATTTGACGTTACCCGCTTTGAGTTGCGGGGCGCTGCAGCGGATAGCGGGATTGAAAGGGTCCCGCTTGGGATCGCGGGCGAGATAAAGGAGCAAGTCACAATGAAGATCGACGACGTCCATATTTTCTATTAGCCACCAGTCATTTTCAACGCAAAGACGCCAAGCCGCAAAGACGCAATAAAAAGAAAATAATTTTTTTTGCGTCTTTGCGTCTTTGCGCCTTTGCGTTTATCTAGTCTCAGTTCTACAACATCCATCATTTTGCCTGGATTTTGCTAAAGTCGAGCAGCTCTTCAAAATGGGCGAAGACTTTGTGCAGCAGACTCAAGCGGTTATTACGTATTTTCAGATCATCGCATAGGATTTTCACATTGTCGAATAGGTCTGCGAGGGGCTGTTGCAATTTCGCCATCTCGTGGAAGGCTTGAGCGTAGTTTTTTTGTTTGATCAGATTATGCCACTGCTTCTCTAGATGTGTCAGAGCGTGAACCAGATTTTTTTCTGCAGGTTCGGTCGCCAGCGCAGGATCGAATGTCCCTGGTGTCCCTTTCTCAAGCTGCCCTTTGGCCCGTTTGTAGACTTCAAACAGTTTGCCGAAAGTGGGTTCTTTGCGGAAGTGGTGAAGGGTTTCGATTTTGCAGTATTGGTCGTACGGGTCGCGGAGCAGGCCCATGAGCGAGGCTTCCACTTCGTCTTTGGCAAATCCAAACTCTTCAAATACCCCTTTGGAGCGACTAGTGACGTAGGTGAGCACTTCTTCGCCTAGGAAGTCGTCAAGGTTCAAGGAGAGTTTGTTCTCGACTAAGATTTTGATGATGCCGATCGTCTGACGACGTAGTGCATAGGGGTCGGAGGAGGAGGTTGGAATGAGTCCCACTTTAAAGTAGCTGATCAGGTTGTCGAGTTTGTCTGCAAGGCTCAAGATGATGCCCGTCTTGGTTTTTGGAAGAGCTCCTCCCTCAATGCGGGGCTGCCAATGCTCTTCAATTGCCGTGGCCACTTCAGGATCTTCATTTTGGGCGAGGGCGTAATATTTGCCGATGGTCCCTTGTAGCTCGGGGAATTCGCCGACCATGTCAGAGGCGAGATCGGCTTTGCATAAGAGGGCGGCGCGGGCCACTTTTTTCTCATCAGCCAGCTGCAGCGTGTCGTTTAGCTTTTGGGCGAGGGTGACGATCCGCTTCACTTTGTCGAAGACAGAACCGAGCTCTTTCTGGAAGGTCATCTTCTCGAGCTTTTCGTTGAATTCCTCAAGTGGCTGCTCGAGATCTTGTTCGTAGAGGAAAATCCCGTCGGCAAGGCGAGCGGAAAGCACTTTTTGGTTGCCGTGTCGAATCAGATCGTTGGGAGTGTTGTCTGCGGTGATGATGAATTTGTTCATCAGCTTGCCAGACATGTCGGCCAGTGGAAAATACTTCTGGTGCTCGACCATTTCAGAAGTGAGCACCTCGGGGGGAGCTCTTAAGAAGTCCGAGTTGAAATCGGCTGTTGTGAGCATCGGCCATTCGGAAAGGTAGAGCACTTGGGCCATCACCTTTTTCTTCTCTAGAGCTAAGGCCTGGAGTTTTTTCTCGATTGTACCGAGTTGCTCCAGAATCGACTGCCTTCGCTCATCGACATCGGCGAGCACCTTGTGCTTCTTGAGGATGGCAAAATAGTCTGCAGCCTCTTTGAGGATGATCTTCTGTGGATCGAGCTGCGCATGGCCGAAGGTATGGTGGCCCGAGCCGATATTGCCGACAACAAAGGGGATCACCTGATGAGCATAGAGGGCGACGATCCACTGGAGAGGTCGAGGATAGGCGATGTCGAGTGTTCCCCAGCGCATTTTTTTGGGGAAATCGAGATTGAGGATCAGCTTGGGAAGCTCTTCGGCGAGCAGCTCGTAAATCGAGACGCCGGGAGTCTTCACCGTAGCGAGGAGATGTTCGCCGCTGATTTCGAGCCCTTCGATTTTGCCGATTTGTTTAAGAGTGACCGATTCTTGACCGATCGACTTTAAGAAACCAAGCCCCTGCTTTGTTGGAGTGCCATCTTCTCCGAACGCGACGGTGATCGCGGGTCCTTTCCGCTGGGTGATCTTTTCGGCTGTCCCTTCGACGAGTCCCTTTATCTGGACACCGAGACGACGGGGCGTTCCAAACACATGGAGAGATTCGAAGGAGATGTCCCGCTGTTTCAAGAGGGCGCGCAAATCGTTTTCGAGATTCTGCATCCCGATTGGGACGAATGTGGCTGGCAGCTCTTCAGAGCCGATCTCGAGTAGGAAGGTTTCTCGCCGCTGGGGATCGAAAGATTTTGGCGCCGCTTCCAATTTGGGGATCCGGCTCTCTTCACGTGGAAGCTTGTCCATCAGAGGGAAGCCGAGTTTTTCGCGCGCTGTCAGATATTCAGTTGCAACAAGTCTGGCCAGATCGCGGATCCTGCCGATATAGCCGGTCCGCTCTGTCACCGAGATGACGCCGCGTGCTTGGAGCAGATTGAAGGCGTGCGAGGCTTTCAAGACAAAGTCGTATGCGGGAATCGGGAGCTGGTGGGC
Organism: uncultured Verrucomicrobiae bacterium; assembly: GCA_963806855.1. Taxonomy (GTDB): domain Bacteria; phylum Chlamydiota; class Chlamydiia; order Chlamydiales; family Rhabdochlamydiaceae; genus Sacchariniichlamydia. Next base: position 645,961 of record CAWDYW010000001.1, read on the forward strand.
GATCAGATCTTTTGCTTCCCGTTCATAGTCGTCAAAATGGCGCAGCCACATCTCGGTGGAGGCATAGGTGAAATTGTAGGCGCTCCATTCGACTTCATTGCGCTTGCAAATATCGCCATAGGTGTAATTCTCATTCCACTGCATGTCGTAGAAACTATCTTTGTTCTGAACATACATGCAGAGCCGCTCGAGCCCGTAGGTGATCTCGGCGCTGATCGGTTTTAAGGGGAGATTGGCGACCGCTTGGAAATAGGTGAATTGGGTCACCTCCATCCCATCGATCCACACTTCCCAGCCCATGCCTGAGGCGCCGATGGTCGGAGATTCCCAGTCGTCGTGGACAAAGCGCAAATCGTGCTCTTTGAGATTGATTCCAATGGCTTCGAGCGATTCTTTATAGGTCTCCAAAATATCGAGCGGGGAGGGCTTAATGATCACCTGGAATTGGTGGAAAAGTTGCAGACGGTTGGGGTTTTCGCCATAGCGGCCATCGGCGGGGCGGCGGGAGGGCTCGACGTAGGCAGTCTTGTAAGGCTCTGGTCCCAAGCATCTTAGGAATGTAGCGGGGTTGAATGTTCCGGCCCCCACCTCGAGATCGTGCCCTTGGTGGATGATGCAGCCCCGTTTTTCCCAAAATTCTGAAAGCTTATGAATGATCTGCTGAAAGGTAAGCATAGGAATACAGTTTACTGAGACAATTGATTTTTTAACAAGGGTTTGGTAATATGGAGCCATGATAGACGAAATTTTTCCAGTTGAAGAGCTCCCTGCAGCAAAACGGCGCAAGCGCTGGGCCGAAGCTCATGCGCAAATAGAGATGCCGATGCCATCTGCTTTCTCCTGGCCGGGAGCCGTAATTCCACAAGTCACTCAGGCTCACGTGCTAAAGATCATCGATGAAGGGAATAAGAAAGTTGCCAAAACCTCTTTGGACAACTCGCGCTTCACTCGGGAAGATCACGAAAAGGAATCTAAACTAAGCCATACCAGACGATTTCATAGACGTACTGAACAAAAAAGTTTATTAAATAGAAAGATAGATAAAATCCAGCAATCCTGATACACTAAAAGTCTGTCGGAGGAATGTCTTGAATATCGCACTTGCCCTAACCTTAGGGCGCATATTCTTAAGCCCTGTATTCATATTAGTTTACCTCTTTTATACGAAATTGGGGATCGGCCTCCTTGTGCTCCCCTTTATCCTCCTAGGCCTTGTCATCATAGCCGAATTGACCGACCTCTTCGACGGGATGGCCGCTCGCCGTAAAAATCAGGTGACCGAACTGGGCAAGATCCTTGACCCGATGGCAGACAGCATTTTCCGCCTTTCTGTCTTCCTCGCCTTTACCCAGGGGATTGTAGGCCTACCGGTCTGGCTCGTCCTCCTCTTCTTCTATCGCGATTCGATCATCAGCATGCTCCGGACGCTCTGCGCTCTTCGTGGCTTTACCCTTGCCGCCCGCCTGTCAGGGAAGGTAAAGGCTGTGCTTCAAGGGGTTGCGACCTTGGCGATCATCGTCTTGATGATCCCTTATGCCTTTGGGATGCTCTCGCTGGAGCTTTTTCAAAATATTTCTTTCTATATTGTCGCCGGGGCAGTGGCTTATAGCCTATTTTCCGGTGCTGAATATCTCTTTGCAAACCAAAACTACATAAAAAAAGCTTTAATTAAATAATTACTTGAAATTTATAATAATTTAATATATAATTATTATTAAAAAGGAGTAATTAATGTTGAATGTGAGTCGTGAAGGTTTCAGTAGTAGCGGTGAGGGGTTAAAGCTCAGTCAAGATGCTTTTATGTATGTCCCTGCCGGCATATTGGATCAGGATGAACCTGTAGAACCAGCAAGTCCCTTAGCAAATCGAAAGGTGACTGTGCAGAGTCAGAGAACGACTGATATTGAGCCAACAGTGCTGCATGAAAGAATCAGAGGCTTTCAAGGATCAGCTAGTCAACTAAATAAATTTTGTACAACTGTTCCAGTTCAAAATTCACGTGGTCAGCTGCTCAGAAATTCTTTCTTTTATGACGCAGTGATGCTGCAAGGAGCAAAGGGGAAGGAATTTTTCCCTATGTGTAAAGGGGCTTTTAATGAAGCGCGCAAGTTTGGGCAGATTAGCGCGTTTGCCATCATCAACTACATGAAAGCAGCGGCTGCAGCAGGAGATTATGGGGAAGTCAAAAGAGCATTTGATATTGCCTGGGACTGCAATCGTTATGATCTCGAGACCTTTAATTGCTATATGCTCCTGATGGGAGATCGGGATTTTGATCAGTGTCGAAGAGGCTATTTCTTGGCGCTCAATTCAGAGCTTGCCGATATTTCAACCGATAATATCTGGATCTTTCAAAATGGAAAAAAAGGACAGGCTGATGTGGCTCTTTCAACATTTAAGTATATCCGAGACGACTCAGCCAATGCCAAGACTTATGCCTATATTCTTTATATAATTGGCCAGATGGGGGATTTTGAAAAAGCTAAAGAGATCTTTGAAGAGGCAAAAGTAAAAGCGGCAGCGGGCAAAATCGAAATGAACGAGTTCATCATCAACAATTTTATGATGATTGCCAATAAAGCTGGAAAATATACTGAGGCGATTGCCGCTTATAACGGGACTACAATCCGTAGTGACAATATTGGAAAATCCTATCAATACGCCTTCAATCGAAAGACTGGGCGTAAAGTTTAATGTACTTTTCAGCCGAGCAGTCCCAGCTTAAGTCGGTGCCCATCCCCTGATCGATGAGAGCGGGCCACTGCTTGGTTTTCATACTGGCAAATGCCCTCTCCAGAACCATGGCGACCCCCTGATTCTCCGGGGGAGTAAAAGTGAACCCATTTTTCCCATCAAAAATCGTATCCTTGAGCCCTCCGGTAGCGCGCACAAGCGGGATAGATCCATAGCGTAGCGCAATCATTTGGGAGAGGCCGCAAGGCTCAAAAATCGAAGGCATCAAAAAGAGATCGCTGGCAGCATAAAGTAGATGAGAGAGTGCCTCATTGTAATCGAGCCGAATAGCAAGATCAGGGTGGGGCTCAATCTGCTCAAATTTCTTTTGCGTGGCAGGATCGCGGGTAGTGCCCAAGAGGGCAAATTGGCCTCCCAGCTCGAGAGTTTTTTTGATTCCATATTCGATTAAGTCGGGCCCTTTCTGCGCCACCAAACGGGTCACAGCGACAACAAGTGGCTTATGCTCACTACGGGTCAGATTGAGAACTTCTTGCACATGCCGTTTATTGCTCTTTTTCCCTTCTATGCGGGTTTTCTTAGAATAATTGGCAGCCAGCATCGGATCAGTCTCGGGATTCCAGTAATCGGTGTCGATCCCATTCAGGATTCCAACCAGCTTTTTCTGATAACGATTCAAATAGCCTTCAAGTCCAAAGCCCCCATCAGCAGTGAGGATCTCTTGTGCATAAGTGGGGGAAACGGCCGTGATCCAGTCGCTAAAATGGAATGCCCCTTTCATTAGATTGATCGCTTGGGGATATTTGGGATCGCGCAGATCCTCTTCATTGAAAGAAATGCCGAGGCGCTGCAGATTGAAAGGGGCGCAGATCCCTTGGTGCTGCATATTGTGGATCGTGAAGACAATTTTGGGTCCATCCATCCGCATCAGGGCAAAGCCGGCAGTAGGCCAATCATGCAGATGAATCACATCGGGGGGCTGATTTTCGAGTGCGATGCTGGCCACTTTGCAGAAATAGAGAAACCGGTCGTTGTCATCCTTCTCTCCATAAATCCTGGTCCGAAGGAAGTAGTCCTGCGGATGGTGCGGCTCGATCAAGACCAGCTCCAGGCCATGAAAGCGGGCGGACCAGAGCGTATTGGGGATCATATTCCCACTTTCCTGCACCGATAATTGCCCCATCGGGGAGAGATTTTCGAGGGCGCCATAATCGAGGCAATCGTACTTGGGGAGAAAAATGCGGACTCGATGCCCCAGCTTGGCCTGAGCTTTCGAGAGGCCATAGATCACATCTCCGAGGCCGCCGACTTTGGCGATGGGGGCAAGTTCGCTGGCGATGTGCACTATATCCATGATCCTCACCATACAGATTCAAATTTTTTCTGTAACCATTCGTTCTTGACGCAAGTTTGCATCAACTTAATAATGACGCATACTTGCGTCACTATTTTATTGACGTAAACTTGCGTCGTCAATTATGATAAGTATTAAAGGGGAATAAGATGGAAGTGATTTGCTGTCAATGTCATAAGGGAATTTCTGAGAACGAAGATCGATGGTATGGGCTACATAAAAAGTGTTTCATTAAGGTCTTTGGATTGGCAAAACTGGTAGAATTTCGGGATTTAGTTGCAAGATCACAATCCCAAATTCCCCAAGAGGCTCCTGGGAGAAATATTAGTTTTTTCCACGGGGCTTTTCGAAAGTATTCAGCTCAATTAGGTGGAGTTGGATACATCCTTAAAGTGCAACAAAAAGAATATCCTGAACTTCCCGAGACCGAGTTTTTATGCAATCAGATTTTTGCAAGCTTAAAAATTAATGTACCCGCTTATTATTTGTTGAGATTTCCCGAAGATCAATTTTGTTTTGTCACTAAAAATTTCATGTCAGGATTGACTTCGTCGGATCTTGTCCATATTTATCATTTTGTGCACAGTGGGATAGCCTATGATTGTGAAAATATTATAAGGATCATCGGAGAGCAAACAGGAAGAAGGGCTGAGCAAGAAAGATTTGTTTATTTAACCTTGGCAGATAGTTTGATTGGTAATCATGATCGACATGGGCGAAACTTGGGTTTTATCCAGTCAATAAAAGGAATGCAGTTAGCCCCGTTTTATGACAATCCTTCAGCTTTAGCTCTTGAAGATCATTTCATGCTAGGTGCAGATCTGCAGCCGAGAGGATCTATTTTTACAAAAGAGAGCGATAAACCTATGATGCTTGATTATGTCGTTGAGTGGAAGCGCTTAGGTTATGATTTTGTTATTGAACGTTTTCGAGCGAACCTTTCTCTCAAAAAGATAACAAACTTAATCGAGAAAAGCCATTTAAGTGAAAGGAGGCAAAAAGCGTTTCTCAAGTTGATCAAAGGTAGAAGTGAGGAACTATGCGGCATTTAAAAATCATTGGAGTTAATATATTTTTGGAAAAGAGAAAAACGAGAATGCACGTCGGAATCCTCCAAAGGGTCAGGGAAAAGTTTGTTTTTACCTATGATAAACACTATTTTAAAGCTAAAAATGTGATTCCGTTAGGTCCCGAGTTTCCATTAACACAAGATGAATTCAGCTCAGAGCGCCTTTTCCCTTCTTTAGTAGATCGTATACCCTCGACTCGGAATCCTGCTTATTCCGAATATTGTTTAGCAATGGGGGTAGATCCTAAAGAGCCAGATCCTATTATTTTATTGTCTACAATAGGAAGAAAAGGGCCTTCATCGTTTATTTTTTATCCCATTTATGAACGAAAAATTACGGCGAGGGATGTGGTTGAATTTCGGGAATCACTTGGATTTACGACCAGGGAATTTGCAGATGTCTTTGAATTTTCTCAGTCGGGATTAAATGCATTTGAAAGAGGGCGTTCATTAGGGCCGGAAATTCTAAAGCGGTTAGAAATTATTATTAATTTTCCCGCTGTAGCACTAGATTTTTTAATCATAAATGGTGGGTGCTTGACGTATGAGAAATGGCTGAAGTCAACAGAAAAACTCGCCAAAGAAGGTAACAAGCAGCATCAAAGATCATCAATAGGGGGCGAAAATCAAAAAATATTTAATGCGGCGCCTGGTCCGGTTTTGTGAATTTTTGAAACCATCATATTGGCCTGCCTGTAAAGTTTCGTTCCTCGAAGGTATTATGAGAATACCCCCCTAATCGCGAAACTTTGTAGGCAGGCAACTCTAGGTCTCCCAAAATTCACAAAACCCATACGGGGCAGTATAAATTTCCAGGTTTGTTGTCAGGTTCCTATTGCAGATTATTCTTTAGATGGCTATCATTGACGTTTTTGAAGAGCTAAATGGCTCTTGCTGGGGTGTCGCCAAGCGGTAAGGCAGCGGTTTTTGGTACCGCCATGCGGAGGTTCGAATCCTTCCACCCCAAGTACGAGGGAGTTGCAAGCTTTGGGTTTGCAACTCCCTCTAACGAGGTTTTTCCTAGTATGGATAGCAATGCGTTTACTTTGTTTTCTGGGAGCTTCGCACCCCGAGCTCGCAAAACAGGTAGCGGTTCCCTCCATGTTAAGCTGGGAAGAGTCTCGATATCAACATTTCCAGATTGCGAGATAGGCGTTCAAATTTTAGAGAATGTCCGCGGTCGGGACGTTTTCGTTCTGCAAACTATCGCACGACGTCCCAACCACTATCTCATGGAACTGTTGATTATAGTCGATGCTTTGAAACGCGCCTCTGCCCGCTCGATCCATGTTGTCATCCCCTATTTTGGGTATGCGCGGCAAGATCGGAGGGATAGAGAGAGGCGAGTGCCGATCACTGCCAAACTTGTCGCAGATTTGCTTGAAAAGGCAGGTGCGGACTGGGGTGCTGACGATGGATCTGCATGCAGAGCAAATCCAGGGATTTTTCGATATACCAGTCGACAATCTCTATGCTCGTCCCCTCCTCCAGAAAGCAGTAGAGGATTTGGGATTGACCGACTATGTTGTGGTCGCCCCGGATCTTGGCAGTATCAAACTAGCTCGAGCTTTCGCAAAAGATGCGGAGAGCGAGATAGCGATCGTGGATAAGCGGCGCGTGGACGCAGAACATGTTGAGGCAGGAGCCTTAATCGGCAATGTCAAAGGGAAGCAGGTGCTTCTCATTGATGATATGGTCTCAACTGGTGAAACACTAAAGAAGGCAGCACGTGTTTGCAAAAGTGCAGGTGCGCGTGAGGTCTTCGCCGTTGCCACCCACGGGCTAATGGTTGAAGAAGTGTTTACAGGAAGTGCGATTGAAAAGTTGATTGTAACCAATACGGTTCCTCTTTCAAAGAATTTGGAGAAGAGCCCGCAGATTCATGTTGTATCGGTTGCATCTCTTTTTAGTCGAGCCATCGGGTTATCGCTTGGCTAATTCCTTTCTGCTCCAGTGAAGATAGAATTTTTAGAAATGCAAATTGGAGATATTGAATGAATCTGAGTGCAAAAAAAAGAACCGGGGACAAAACGGTTAATCAAATTCGCCGAGCTGGTGGCATCCCTGCAGTTTTTTACTCCCCTGGAGATTCCGGGCACCCGATCGAAGTGAATGGGCCGCAATTTGAAGCTGCCATGCGAGACATTAAGCCTGGGCGTCTTGCGACGACAAAGTTTACACTCGATATAGATGGGAAAAAAATACAGGCGATTGTCAAGGATATCCAGTACAATCGGACAACTTATCAAGTGATCCACCTCGATTTCGAAGAATTGAAAAAAGATGTGCCCGTCCGAATCAATGTGCCTATCGAGTGTGTGGGGCAAGAAGACTGTGTTGGGATTAAATTGGGAGGCTTTTCGCGCCAGATTATCCGATCTGTTCGCGTTCGATGCCTACCTCAAGATATCCCAGTAGAATTTAAGGTCGATATCCGCAATTTGAAAATGAAACAAGCGCTTCGCATCTCTGCGATTCCGATGCCTAAAGGTGTAGAGACTTTGGTGAAGGATGAAGTGGTCGTTGTGATTGGGAAGAAGCCATAGTAACCTTAGTTATTGGCTTGTTCTCCTCAGGAGCAGGAGAGATTTTCGATGAGATTGATTTCTTTTTTTCGAAAATCATAGCCGAAGGCACTATTATTGAGAAAAAATGAAATCAAGCTCGCGAATTACTGAGGTTAGAAAGCAATGGAAGAGCGCTATCTCATTGTCGGCCTCGGTAACCCAGGCAAGACCTATGACGATACGAGACACAATATTGGGTTTAAGATCGTCAAAGCTCTTGCCGAAAAGCACCAGATTACCTTTCGTCCCTCGTTAATTCGGATGAAAGGAAGTGTGGGAGAAGGGACGATTAAAGAGAAGAAAGCGCACCTCTTGCTGCCACTGACCTTCATGAATGAAAGTGGGGCATCAGTGAGGAAAGGGGTCGACTACTTCGAGATCCCCCTCGATCATCTGATCGTAGTGGCCGATGACGTAGACCTACCGTTTGGGAGTCTGCGGCTAAGGGAGAAGGGAAGTAGTGGCGGCCATAAAGGATTAAAGAGCATTGAGGCCCATTTAGGGACCCAAGAATACACCCGCTTAAAAGTGGGAGTTGGAGGACGAGAAAAGGGTGATCTCGCCGATCACGTCCTCGAAAAGTTTACAAAAGAAGAGCAAAGTGCTCTGCCAGAGATTGTAGATAGAGCTGTGATGGCTCTAGAGCTTTGGATTGCAGAAGGGGCGCCGCCTGCGATGCACGAAGCGAATAAATAGGAGATATAAATGTCAAAATCTAGTCAACATCTCTATGAAGGGATGTATATTTTAAGTGCCACGTTGAGTGAAGATGCGCGCAAAAAAGCGATGGAGAAGATCACCTCCTCGATCGAGCATCATGCTGGCCAGGTGCACAAAGTATTCGAACAGGGTCGTAAAAAATTGGCCTATGAGATCAATGGCCGCAAAGAAGGATTCTACTATGTCCTTTATTTTACAGCCGGTTCATCCAGCATGCCAGAACTATGGAGAGAGTATCAGCTCAATGAAGATCTGATCCGCTACATGACCCTACGTGCTGAATCAGTACCTGAGAAAATTGAATTTAAAGTACTGGAAAAAATGGAGTAATTATGACAACAACACAGTTCCCAAAAAAGAATATCCCAAGAGAGCCTCTCTTTGGTAAACGGTCAAGATCTTGCCCTTTCACTGAAGCAGGTATCAACTATATCGATTACAAAGATATCGATACATTAAACCAGTTCATCACAGAACATGGGAAGATCATTCCTCGTCGCATCAGCGGGATTTCTCTTCGGCATCAAAGAATGCTCACCAATGCGATCAAACGGGCCCGCTATATGGCCCTTCTGCCATTCGTCGCACAAGATTAGGAGTAAAACATGAAGAATCAACTATTATTATTAGAAGATGTAGATGGTGTAGGACGAAGCGGTGATATCGTCACTGTGCGACCCGGTTTTGCTCGCAACTGTCTAATCCCTCAGCAAAAAGCAGTCGTCGCGAAGAAACACCTCGTGAGGCTCCAAGATCGTCTGAGAGAAGAGCGGTCTAAGAGAGCGGTCGTCGATAAAGCCGAAGCGCTCGAACTTGCCAAAAAACTGGAAGGTCAGACTCTGAAAGCCTCGATGAAGTTCGATGCCGAAGGGCATATGTACGGATCAGTGACAGCCCATGATGTGGTCATCCTGTTCAAAGATCAGCTAGGACTCGAGATTGAGAAACGGAACGTCTTGATCCTGAAAGGGATTAAAGAAAAGGGGACGCACGAGATCGAGCTCCGCTTGAAAGAGGGAGTTCCTGCCAAGATCATCCTCGAAATCGTCCCTGAAGTGAAGAACGAAGGTTAATAATTTTCACTCTTTTTTCGCCGGCGAAAATCAACCTATTTTTCCGGGTGCTAAGTAAGCGCCCGGATGGGTTTCATGAGATTGCTTCCCTCTATCAGGCGATCTCTTTAGGGGACTTTCTCACCATCATTCCTAATGACGGGGCCGATCGGCTCATCTGCAACGATCCTACAATTCCCACAGACCAATCTAATCTCATCCTCCGCGCTGCCAACCTTTTTCGACAGAAAACGGAGCTGGAGCGCTACTTCACGTTCATCTTGGATAAGCGGATCCCCATTGAAGCCGGGCTTGGCGGTGGGAGCAGCAATGCGGCGACCACATTGTGGGGGCTCAATGAAGTGATGGGAACAGCAGTGGAAATCGACGAATTGAAAACCTGGGCAGCCGAGTTAGGATCCGATGTCCCTTTTTTCTTAAGTAGCGGAAGAGCCTACTGCGAAGGGAGGGGGGAGAGGCTCACTGCAGAGACCCCAACATCTAGTGATCAGCTCTGGATCGTAAAACCCAAGATAGGTCTCTCTACACCGGCGGTTTACAAAAATCTCAATTTAAGTGCATTGCAGGGCCGCAATCCCATCGATGCGCTCCACAGTCACCGCACTGGCGCCCCTCTTTTCTTCAACGATCTGGAAGAGGCAGCCTTCCAATTAGCTCCGGAATTAATGCAGATCAAACAAGAATTAACTCTCCTTGGGCTTAAAGAAGTGCACATGACCGGCAGCGGCACAGCATTTTTCTGCTTTGGGAAAGAAGCCCCTCATCATTCCCACATGACATTTTACCCCGCACACTTTCTCTATCGCAGCGAGCAGGACTGGTATAAATTTCCCGACTAGTCTATAGTGATCCTTCATCTTCTAGTGGAGTTAGCACTTGCACGATCAGATTATCATTGTCACAGGAGCTGCGGGGTTTATTGGTTCAGCAGTCGTCAGGCATCTCAATGACCTTGGCTACAACCGAATCCTTCTAGTCGACGATATTGCAAAAACCGATAAAGTGGAAAAATCTCCTAGGAAAACGGTTTGATGATTTCATCTCCATAGCATGCTCTTTTTCCATGGCTCGAGAAAAGGGCTGCTGAAGTAGCCGCAATGATCCACCTTGGAGCCTGCTCCGACACGTTAGAGACGGATGGCGACTATCTGATGGAGAACAACTTCCGCTACACCCAAAAGCTGTGCCCAAATCGCCGTAAAGCATCAGATTCGGTTCATCTATGCTAGCTCTGCCGCCACCTATGGCGATGGGAGCCTAGGCTTTTCCGATGACATCGATCATCTCGAGGAGCTCCGCCCTTTAAATCTCTATGGATTCTCAAAGCACCTGTTCGACCTGTGGGCCAAAGAACAGGGGATCCTCGATCAGATCGTCGGCCTGAAGTATTTCAATGTCTTTGGTCCAAATGAAAACCATAAAGGGCACATGGCCTCGATGGTCTACAAAATGCTTCCCAAAGTGGCCAATGAAGGGGTAGTTCATCTTTTCAAGTCTACCGAGCCCGATCGATTTGGTGATGGCGATCAATGCCGCGATTTCATCTACGTGAAAGATGTGGCCAAGATGACCTGTGGATTTTTATTCAATAATATTAGTGGAATTTTTAATATCGGAAGAGGTGAGCCTACAACTTGGAATCAATTGGCCAGTGCCCTTTTCCAAGCGACGGCAAAGAAAAGAACATTCAGTATATTGAAATGCCTGAAGCCTTGAACAAACAGTACCAGAACTATACTTGCGCCGACATGAGCCGATACTTGAAAAAAAACCACCAGCATGAGCCAATGACTAGCATCGGAGAGGCGGTGATCGATTATGTCCAGGGCTACCTTCTCAAGGATAAAACATGGTAAAGTTAATCGGAATGCTCAGCCGTTTGGGCCCAGTCAAAGTCCTCGTCATCGGAGACTTCATGTTGGATGCCTACACGACTGGCAAGATCCAACGGATTTCACCAGAAGCCCCCGTTTCCGTCCTCAATGCTCACAGCGAAGAAAGTCGTCCCGGTGGGGCAGGAAACGTAGTCCTCAACCTTTGCGCCCTTGGAGCGAAAGTCATTGTCGCCGGGCGTGTCGGACGCGACTACGCTGGGGAAGAGATCCGCTCAGCACTAGAGCACGAAGGGGTCGATATCCGTGGACTCCTCTACCAAAAGCGTTACAAAACACCGGTCAAGAACCGATTCATCGCCGACTCCCAGCAGCTTCTACGGGTCGATTTTGAGACCATCACCCCCCTGCCAGAAGAACTCGAACAAGAACTCATTCAAAAATTGCCCGACCTGATGGAAGAGTGCCAAATTGTCGCCATCTCCGACTACGGCAAGTCGTTCCTCTCCAACACCCTCCTCGGAGTGGTGATCGAGATGGCCAAAGCCCACCATGTGCCGGTCATCGTCGATCCAAAAGGGATCGATTTCACCAAATACCGTGGTGCAACCATCCTCAAACCTAACCTCGCCGAAGCCTACGCTGCCGCCCGCCTTCCCCAAGACATTTCCCTCGACGAAGTCGCCGCCACCGTCCTCAAAACCTGCGGCGTCGAGCAGCTGATGATCACCCGTTCCCAAGCGGGAATTTCCCTCTTCAAACGGTCAGGAGAGCGACTCGACTTCCCTGTCCGCTCCAAAGAGGTCAAAGATGTGACTGGAGCCGGGGACACTGTCCTCTCGATGCTCAGCGTGGCGCTCGCCAATGGCCTCGACATCAAATACGCTGCGCAACTCGCCAATATCGCTGCCGGCATGGTGATCGAGCGGATCGGCTGCGCGCAAGTCTCCCTCTCCGATATGGCCGAGCGGCTCATGGAATTCGACGAAGAGAACAAAATCTTCGATGGGGAGCACTTTTTTGCCCTGCAGCAGTCGCTCAAAGGGAAAAAATGTTCAGTCCTCAGCCTCGAAGGCAACCAAGGGATGTCGACCGCCATTTTCAAGAGCTTGCGAAAGCTTGCCGCCAAAGAGCCTGAGAACAAGCTGGTCGTCTACCTGCGCGATCGGCAGCCCGATAAAGAGTTCATCTCCCTCCTCTCCTCACTCTCTGACGTCGATTTCATCGTCATCGAGTGCGCCAGCCTAAAAAACCTGTGCGATCTGATCCAACCTGCGGATGTCTACGCCATCGAAGAGGGTAAGCTGATCGATCTCGAAATGTCACCCGTTAATCTGAGTACTGTTTAAAAAATAAGACAATTTCTCTATACTTAGGCCCCATTTAATGGAGCACTATTCTCATGGAAACAACAGCAGTCACTCGAATCCCATTAGTTCCAGATACGATAATGGTCCGGGAAGCGTTGTGCGGAGCCTCAACGAGAGGCCCTACCAGCATAACCGTCTTTTGGCCCCTAAAGTTTCTAAAAGGGGGGTTCTCTTTGGAGCTCTGCCAAAAGACCATTAAGATATTAACCGAGCTCCATCCTAACCTCCAGACCTCATTCCAGGTCCAAGGCGCCGTCGTGAATTGGTTTAAATTGGATCCTGTTTTAGTGCCCATAACCGTCTATCAAGATGATGGGACTCCCAACTACTGGCGATCTGTGGTGAAATCTGAACTGCGCAGGCCCTTTGATGATCCGGATCAACCCAGCTGGCGTGTTGCTGTAGTTAAAGGCAAAGAGGATACGACTTTAATCGCGATCACGATTCTACATGCACTTGGAGATGGCGTTTGCGGGGGACAATTAGCGGTCCAATTCAATGAGGTCATGGCGAATCTCATCTTGGGAAAAAAACATTCTCTCCAACTTGTTGAAACATCACCTCCTTTAGAGACTCTTTATCAAAAATATCCACACGTGACAATTCCTCCTCAACAAACTCTACCGCCTTTACCTTTTTATCCCTGCAATACAGGATTTGCCAAACATGCATTCACGAAATCTCCGGGACTCGTGCAGAAACTAAGAGAGTATTGTAAGCAGCATGATATCAAGATGCACAGCACTCTTGTCGCTGCACTTATCCTGGCTGTAAAAAAGGTCGTCAATCCAGTTTTTGATAGATTCCAATCACTCACTATTGTCAGTTTTCGCGATGCGATGGGCATACCCAAGTATCAATTCCGCCCTCTATTTTCCTGGCTCGAGGTGGACAATGTAAATCCGAACGACAGTTTTCTTCAGATTGCAAAATACGTTCATACCAATCTGCATGCTCAACTTGATGCTGGAAAACATGTTGCAAATCTGAAAGCGACAGAGGAAAAACTCTCTCAAAAGCCAACAGCTGAGGAGCTGATCTCGCAAGTGCGAATCGCCCCCAATTTAGTCAACCTGACCAATAGGCAAGAATTGGAGTCCAAAGGAGTATATCCCGAAGCTGAGGCTGAACCTGTTTTAATCATGCGAGAAATTAATGGGGTAGGCGGAAACAGTCCCTATTTCGGCCTGCAAGGGGAAGGTATTGGAATTACCGTGGGCGTGACTACTTTCAACGACGTTTTCTACCTGACTGCCAGCATGCTTGAAGATACGAAACTAGGCCTCGGTGAGGAAATAGGCGAACAGGTGCTGATCGAGATGGAAAATATCCTAAATAGGGAAGTTTTTTCGAAACAAGAACTAAACCATTAGTTCAGCAATTTTCTTCGCGCCATCGATCGCAGGGACGATGCCTATGCCATTGCAAGCAAGGTTGAACCAAAGGTGAGGGTAGTCTGCATCAGGGCCAACGATCCTAAGACCATCTGCGCTATAGCCCATCCAGCCATGCCAAAAGAAAGCGAATGTATTAGGTGCGTCCTTAAATGTGGTTTTGAGGAAATGGTCAATCAGATCTAAGCTCTCTTTTCCTTTTTCCTCTACCCATTCTGAAGAAAAGGGACCGTCTAATTCAAATTCGGGCCCACCAATGACACAAGCATGATTGGGATTGTCTGCTGGATGTGGCGCGTGAGAAAAATACCAAAACGGGACATGTTTAAATGCTCCCTGATCGTTTAAAAAACCTAATGCATATCTCTCTGAGGATCCATTAGGAAATGCGGCGAGGTATCCTATCCGTGGTGTGATCGAATCTTGTAATTTGGTATACCGTTTTTCATTTATTCGGTCCCAAATGGAAAAATGCATGTAGGCATTTGTGCAAAGAATTACTTCTTGAGCTGTCACTTTCCCTTGAGCATGTTCTAGAACAGAATGGTTCTCAAAGAGCTCAATTTGCGTGATGTCAGTCTGTTCATACACGGAAAATCGGTGCGGAAATCGCTCCTTGAGATAGTCCAGTACTTTGTAGCAGAACTTTGCGCTATTCATCCTCTTCCCTTTAAGGGAAGTCGTACGCAGTGCGGCAGCAACGTAGCTCTGATCAATGGTTTTTAATGTTGTTAAAATGGTGTGATGCGGGACAAACTCTACAAGTTTTAAAAATTCAATGGGGAAATCTTCTCTATGACTTTCAGAGACCAAATAGCGCCAATCAGTTTGGTTTAGGTCAATTCGAAGCTGAATATCTTTCAGAAATGAAATAAAATGGTCGAGGGTATTAAAGCCATTGACGGCATGAGAAAAGGGGAGGAGGTTGTCTTTGAGACCGATTTCATCGTGGATGGTGTGGAGGGCCTCCCAAGCATCATTCAATTGATTAAAAATCGTTCGGGTAGATTCGAGTCCAAGCATATGCTCGAGCTCAGTTGCAGGCTTCTCTATATGTGCAACAGCAAGACCTGCATTGTGACCCGTGGCGCCGCTAGCCACTCTATTTCTTTCAAGCAAAATAACGTTTTTTTGAGTAGCAGTCAGTAGATAATAGAGTGTTGCCACTCCTGAAATGCCCGCGCCTACAATCGCCACTTCACAGCTTAGATCACCCTTTAGGCTAGGCCAAGTGGGTCTATCGAAATCGAGCCAAGGAGAATGGTTTAACATAGTCGATAAATATACAAAGGAAGAGGCAATAAAGCAACCGGATTGACATTATTTGTTGGACAACTTATTCCGAACGGTAATGCTATACAAATAGGCGCTGGTTGTTTTCATTATTCAAGGTGTAATAAATTGCGCCGGTGCAGGTCTCAATTTTGAACAGGAATTGTATCATTAATGAAGGCCAGCTCACGGTTTGTATAAATAGAAGGTGGGTTTAGAGGTTTGATCTTTATTAACTTCTTGATACTCGTTAATGAATTTTCCAATAACACGATTGACCGAATCTAAAATATTTTTCTCATTCTTGTCATCAATACTTCCATCAATAAATGTGTGAGATGTCCAAATATATGTAGAACATTTTGCATCAGTCTTCTCGATAATTGTCGAAGAAGAAATTAATAAAGCAAGATCAGAAATTGAAATTTTGGAACCTTTATAACTTGGGGCTTCCTCAAATAACATTGTAATATTTGCTTGGGACTTCCCATAACCGGTGGTATCAGGGACTTTCAAAGTGAAGACATTTCCAATTTTTTTAAACTCATGTTCCACGATCTCATTCACTTTTGAGCGCAAGGAAAGTGAAGTTATTGAATATTGAGGATGAATGGCAAATGAATTGAAACCTCTTAATGGGTTACATCCCAAAAGCTCGACGCTTGTGATTTCTCTGATTTCCTCAGATTTATTCTCCGCTCCCAAAGATACAAACAATAGACATAGACTCGAAAGCAGTATTGTTTTTAATCTAGACACTTTTACCTCCTCAATCCAAAAGATCATCCCATGCAGGATCGGGTGGAATAGGATATCCTTTCGTTATTTTTTTTCAAATTCAAATTTTGCGAATGCCATAAAACCCTTTTATGCGCTCGGGGAAGGGCTTTGGCCACTTCGTGGCTGGCAAACTGACTCAAAATCATCGGTTTTTCCATGCCCTTTAGTTTTACAACTGGCTCTTTAGCGCTGCAATTCGATCATCCAATGGGGGATGGGAAGCGAAGAGCATCGCGAAGCCGCGTTTGCCTGGATTGGAGATTTTAAAAGCTTGGAGTGACTCTTTTTCATGCGCAGGATCATGTAGGTTCACTGTGGCCTTTAGCCCTTCTAATGCGTAGATCATTTTGGATGTGCCGGCGAGGTGTGCGCCGCCAGCATCGGCCCGATATTCTCTACGTCGGGAATACCAAGCGACAACGATAGAGCCGAGAACCATGAAGACAATCTGAAAAATGATGGTGAAAATCATGAAGGATGCATAGGAGCCCTGCTTTTGATTGTCTCTACCAAATCCTGATAAGATGAAGGCGAGAATCCTAGCGAGGAACATCACAAAGGCGTTGATGATGCCTTGCAGAAGGGCCATGGTCACCATGTCGCCGTTGGAGATGTGGGTCACTTCGTGTGCGAGCACCCCTTCGACTTGGCTCTTATCCATTTTCTGGAGGAGGCCCGACGAGATGGCGACGAGGGCGCGCCGTTTGGTGGGGCCGGTGGCAAAGGCGTTGATCTCAGGGGATTGGTAGATGCCCACTTCTGGCATTTCGGGCAGGCCTGCCTTTTGCGCAAGGCCGTAGACTGTCTCCAGGACCTCTTTTTCAAACGGATCGCGGGTTTGCGGATCGATCAGTTTGACGCCCATCATCCATTTTGCTGTGATGCGGGAGAGGGCAAGTGAAATAAATGCGCCGCCCATGCCCCAAACTAGACACATGATCAGCAGATCTTTGTAATTGATCCCCGAGCGCTCGAGATAGGGCTGAACATTAAAAAGACTCAAGACAATTGATATCGTCGTAATGACAAGAAAGTTAACGACTAAGAAAAGAATAATTCGCTTTGCAATCCCCATGGGAACCTCCGTCCTAATGAAGAAAAACATAGCAGATTTGTTTTTATTTGCATATAAATGTTGCTTGTGAGATTTATCAAGGAAAAGAGGAATAATAACCAACGATGTCTAAGATGCGCCGCTCAAAGAAAAGTGCCTGTACAATTTTCATTTCCTGTAATGAACCCAACGAAGATGGAAAAATGCATGTCGAGATGACATGTGAGGGGGATCACCTCCTCGCCGCATTTTTGCTCGAGAATGCTCAGTCGATTTTAGACAACAACAGCACGGTGTCTAAGGTCTCCTCTATCGGAAATTAATCAGCTGAGATATACTCTCAGTTATGAGTTTAGACCTTCCCAATTTAAAAAAATGGTATGAAAAGCATCGAGAAGCTGTTCTTGAGGACTTTTTCGAGTTTTTAGCATTTAAAAGTGTCAGCGCCGACTCGGCCTTCGATTCAGAGACGAAAAAATGTGCCGATTGGCTTGTCGAGTATCTGACGAAAATCGGTCTTGAGGTCCAAGTCTGGCCTACATCAGGACAGCCTGTCATCTTCGCCAAGCATTGCAAAGCGGGGAAAGATCGGCCGACCCTCCTTCTTTATCAACATTATGACGTGCAACCCGTTGATCCGCTCGAGCTGTGGAAAAGCGATCCATTCAAAGCAACAGTCCACGATGGAAAGGTGTTTGCGCGAGGGGCTCTGGATAACAAAGGGCAATGTTTCTACACGATCACCGCAATTAAGGCGCTGCTAGAGCTGTGCGACGAGTTGAACTTCAACCTCAAGCTCTTCATCGAAGGGGAAGAGGAATCGGGAAGTGAAGGGACGCGGGAGGTCTTTGCTTTGAGGGGCAAAGAATTAGAGAGCGATTATCTGCTCATTGTCGACGCTGGGATCCCTGCGCCTGGACAACCGGCGATCACTTTAGGGTTGCGGGGGATCATTACGTTAGAGGTGGTCTGCCGCGGGGCAAGCAGCGATCTTCACTCAGGTGCTTTCGGCGGGATTGCCTACAATCCGAATCGGGCTCTCGCTGTTGCTCTTGCATCACTTTGGGATGAGACAGGGAAAGTGGCTGTACCCCATTTTTATGACGATGTAGAGACTCTCTCGCCCAAGGAGCTGGAGAAGTTCCAGATCGAGATGGATGAAGAGGAGATCAAAAAGGAGCATGGACTGAGGGCCCTTTGTCCAGAGCCAGGCTTCTCTATCGGTCAATCGGCGACGATCAGGCCCACGGTGGAGATCAATGGGATGGCTGGAGGCTATGCGGGCGAAGGGTTTAAGACGGTTTTGCCAGCGGTGGCGAAAGCTAAAATCTCATGCCGTTTGGTTCCAGACCAAGATCCGGCCAAGATTGCGGCCAATCTCAAAGCCCATTTGCTTAAAAATATGCCAAAAGGGCTTGAGGTGGAGATCACGGTGGGTCAGGGGAGTCCAGCTTTTCGCAGTAAACACGATTCTTTCATTGCCAAACTCGTAGCAAAAGCGTATGAAGATGTTTTAGGGAAACCATGCCAATACTGCTTGCTAGGGGGCTCTATCCCCATTACAGTTGAATTGGCAGAAGCAAGCCGCGCCGACACGGTCATGATGGGTTATGGGCTCAATACCGACCAAATCCATGCCCCAAATGAGCATTTTGGCTTAGACCGTTTTGAGCAAGGGTTTTTGACGATGGGAAGGATTTTTGACAAACTCAATGAACAGTGAAAAAAGACCCATATTGGTTCTGTTTGGACCGATGCTCTTTTTGGGCATTGTGGTCTTGCTGCTGTTTCGGATCTCAAGCACTTCTGGGTTTTGGTTGTTTGGCATCGCTGTCGCTACGCTTCTTGCCGGTTGGGTTTCTTATTTAGTCTTCCTAGAAATGATCTCACAAAAAAAAAGAGCATCAGGTGCTCTTAGCCAAAAAGGGGAAAGAGGCCGAAGATCTGCGGGCAATCCTCGATGAAACCCATCTGCTCTATCGGGATAAGGTCTCGAAATTGGAAACGGCGCTAGGTGACTATGAAAGGGATCAAGCCGACAAGTTGCTTGAAAAAGAGGGAGCCGTAGCCCAGCTCACAGAGGCAGTCAATCACTATAAGAGTCTCGCCCACTCGTTCGAAACCTCCCTTGAAGAGGCTTTGAATGAGCTACGCACGCTCTCTCAATTGCATTATATGCAGCAGCAGCAAGAGGCGCCTAAAAATCTGGTCAGGCAGCACCAGCAGCTGCGTGAGCAATTTGAGGAGAAATCGATCGTTCTCGACCAAACCCGCCGCCGTCTATTTGAAGCTGAAGGGTTTTTGATCGCTCTGAAAAAAGAGCGGGGGCTCGAGCTGCTTAGTCAAAATGAGGAGATGGAAGCGTTAGTCTGCATCCTCAATGAACTGATTCAAGAAAATGAGGCTCTAGATGCAGAGATTAAAGCGCTCGAAAGTCTCGTCTCCCTCAAGTTAGCTCCACAAAAGAAAACACAGAAGAAGCTCCAAGAAATGCTCGAATTTCAGTTTGAGACTACCGTTCCCACGGAGTGAGGATTTCGACGCCGGTTTCGGTGATCAGCAGCGTATGCTCCCATTGGGCGCTCGGCTTGCCATCGTTGGTATAGGCGGTCCACTGGTTCTCTTCATCGATGTATCCACCCTTCTCACCGGCGTTAATCATCGGCTCGATCGTAAAGGTCATCCCAGCGACGAGTGGAATCTGCATCCGGTTTCGATGGTGCGGCACTTGCGGCGGTTCATGGAACTCGATCCCGACTCCATGTCCGACGAAAAAGTCGACCACCGAGCAGCCATACTCCTCGGCGCAATCGGAAATCGCATCGCCAATCTCATAGAGCATCGCCCCGGGCTTCAAGATGCTAATGGCCCGCATGAGGCATTGGTAGCTGGCCTCTGTCACATTCATTCGCTCGGGATCGGTCTTTCCAATGATCACCATCTTGCTGCAGTCGCCATAGTAACCATCGAGGATGCAGCTGACATCGATATTGAGGATGTCTCCCTCTTTCAGCACGACAGGGCCGGGAATCCCATGGCAGATCTCATCATTGAGCGATGTGCAAATGCTTTTGGGATATGGGGGAGTACCATAGCCAAGCGTCGCAGGAATCGACCCCGCCTCCAAATAGAGCTGATGGGCATAGGTATTGAGCTCATCGGTGGTGACCCCAGCTTTGGCCATGCGGCAGGTCTTCTCGAGGATCTCAGCAGTTACTTGGCAAGCACGCCGAATCCCTTTGATCTGCTCGGGGGTTTTCAAGATGATCCCATACTTCTTCATGTACTCTGCGGCCAAGTCAGAGCTCGAGTGGGGAGGTTGAATCGGATAGTGACATTTTTTCCACTTCTGGCCACTTTGACACCAGCAGGGATCATTGCGTGAAATCATACCTCTATTTTCACTCATTATTCTAATTAATAAAACACTTTTTTCAGGGAGAGGCCATGAGCCGGAGCCGTCATTCCAGCTTGGGCCCTTTTTCGCTCTTCCAAAATGGTTTTAAGCTGAGCAACCTCAATTTTGCCAGAGCCGATGAAGGCGAGGGTCCCGACGATCGTCCTGACCATTTTGTAGAGGAATTTGTCTCCTTTGACCCGGATCTGCAGCCGATTTCCAGGCAGCGCGATGATTTCAATCTGCTCTACGTGCCGCACCGCATCCTCGTAGCGGAGGGTGGTGAAGGCCGAAAAATCGTGCCTTCCTTCGATCTGTTTGGCCCCTTGGCGCATCAGCTCGAGATCGAGGGGGGGATGGAAATGCCAGGAGAACTCCCGATGGAAGGGGAGTTGGACCGATTGGTTGCAGATATGGTAGTGATACTCTTTGCAGATGTTGTTTAATGTCGGGTGAAAGTGATCGTCCACCGGCTTGAGCTCGAGCGGGGAGATGTCTTTAGGTAAGAGGCCCCGCAGCTTCTCCCGCAATTGGCCCATATCCCAGCTCTCATCGGCAAAAAAATTGACCACCTGCCCCTCGGCATGGACCCCGCGATCGGTGCGGCTTGCAGCTTGGATCTTGACCGGATGACGGAGGATCTTTTCGAGCGCTCTTTCAAGCTCTTGCTCGATGCTCGGCCCCATTTTTGTCTTTTGAAAACCAAAATAGCGGGTCCCAGAGTAGGCTAATATACAGACGATATTTTTCATATGATAGAGGCGAAAAATGGCTTGAGACCATTGAGGAACATTTGAATAGAGAGCATGATCAAAATTAGCCCTGTAAACCGCTCACAAGCGGCGATGCCTCGTTCCCCAAGCACTTTTTTGAGAGAAGGGGCGGCGAGCAAGATGATAGTGGTAGCGGCCCAAGAGATGAAAACTGCACCTAAGACAAGCCAAGAGGAGACCTGTTGGTGGGAGAGGAGCATCACATAGGCCAGAGTCGCGGGTCCAGCGAGAAGGGGGACAGCCAGAGGAACTAAAAAGGGCTCCTTCGTTCCTTCTGCGGCAATCGCATCGTTTTGTTTGGGGAAGACCAGTTTTAAACCGATGATGAATAGGATCACGCCCCCTGAGATGTTGACTGCCTCTTGGCTGATCGACAGGAATGCTAGGATATAATTGCCGATGTAGAAAAAGGCGATGATGATGATCAAGGCGAGGATCAGCTCACGGAAAATGATCGCCCGCTGCCTCTCGGGTTTAATCCGCTTTAAGATCGACAGGAAGATCGGAACATTGCCGATGGAATCCATGAGCAGAAAAAGGGTCAGTGAGATTCCAAATAGGTTCATAGCCTCATTCTACAATTTTTCTGAAGCAATTGCAACTGCATTCCAAATTTTTTTTATTACTTTTCGCTCGGAGGAGGGGAGGTTCTCTAAAATCAGCAGGCAATCTTGGTTCTTGGCAAAGGCGGCCGCGGTCCAATTGGCTGAGCCGAGCACCAGGGTCTTGCTGTCGATCAGCGCCCATTTGTGGTGAAGCAACTGGCTTCCTCGATTTAGAAGGATCTCAGCTCCAGCCGCTTGCAATTGCTCCACTGCTTTTCGACTCGCTCCCATTGCCGTATACCGGTCGATTGCAACTGAGACCGTCACGCCCCGTTTTTGAGCCTCTGCCAATTTGCCGACCAGGCTAGGGTGGGTGAGGGTGAACATCGCCACCTGGATCGATTGCCTCGCGTCCTCAAGACATTTCTCTAGAGCCTTGATCGCTTCCACATTGGGCAGCAAATAGCAGCCGATCCTCATCGATCCCACAGCAAAGTTCCCTTCCAACTTGGTCGCCAATTCGGGGTGCCATAGTCCTAATATCAAATTATCGTGCATTTTGAGCGATTGGGTCGTGAAATTGGCGGTCCCCAGAAGAACTAAAGCCTCATCGATGACCAAGATTTTCCTATGCATCAACCCCCGTGTTTTGACAGGGTAGGCGGGGAGCTCTTTGGGTAGGGTTCTCTTTTTGTCATGAAAGATCTTCACATCTACTCCCTCTCGATGCTTTTTCTTGAGCAATGAGAGGATCGCGGGATCGGAAAGTTCATAAATTTGCAGGGAAATGGAGGTGTTTGCATTTTGCAAAGCTTTGATGACGGTCAGTTTGAGGTCGTGGTGGATTTGATTGGAATAAAAGCGAACAGGGTGCTCTGGACAGGGGAGTTTGGGATGGAGGGCAATTAGTACAAGCCAGAGATACCCTCCCAGGATCCCACAGAAGAGCAGTCTCTTCAGATTTTTTGCCCTGCGGCACGCATCTGACGGACGACAGCATCCACACCGAGTTTATCGAGTGTGCGCAGCGCTGAAGTACAGAGGCGCAAGGTGATGAATCGTTTTTCATCAGATAGCCAAATGCGCTTCTTGATCAAATTGGGTTGGAAACGGCGTCTAGTGATACCAGTTGTTTTCAGACCAATCCCTTTTTTCTTTTTGGCGATTCCGCGAATAGCGTAGGTCTTACCTGGACGGGGCTTTTTTCCTGTAACTTGACATACTTTTGACATAAGAACTCCTTAAAAATTGACAGTGTAGCAGAAGGATTTTTATTGGACAAGAGAGAATGAACGGATGTGTAAAGTATTTATTTTGATCAAATATTTTTACTCACTACGGACATGCTAGAGCCCAAAAATTCTGGTTTTGGAAGATGAGGTGACATAAAATATTGCAGTCGATTATGGTATCGAAACACAGTGACATAAACCCAAAGTATCCCACTTAAGAGAGGACGAATGGCCATTTATCAGATTTTCGACGAAGTGAAAAAAGAATCCTTTACCGAGACATTTGAAAGTAGCGAACCAATTCAGCAAAAAAAAGAGGGCAAAAGCCACATCTTTTCTACCTTGGTCACCCGCTTCTGCTTCCTCCTCCTGCTCGCCGCCGATTTCCTATGGGTGGCTTATAATATCCTCGTCCTCCTGATCGCTCTTTGCGGAGTGGTGCTCACGGGGGGTAAAAATTTATTTTTCAAAAGAATGGTCGCTAAATCTGGGCTTCATTTCCGCCGTTCAGTAACTTGTGGACTCGCGCTTTTCATTGGACTTTTCAGCCCTCCTTTTGGTATCATGGTGGCCTGCACCTACTTTCTGATGTACGATAAAGCGGGAATGGATGAAGTGGTCCCCGCACCATTGCAGGCGCAGTTTAAAGATATATTCAAAGCAGAAAAATAATAGACCTCTTGCATAACTTAGGGTTCGTCGATTTTCGGGATTATTTTGGCCGATTTTCGATTCAAATTCGGGGGGTCATATGCGAGAGGCTGATATTACCCCCCGAATTTGAGTCGAAAATCGGCTCAAAAGAACCCTAAAATCGACAGAACCTAAGTTATGCAAGAGGTCTAATATGTATTCCGGAGCTTTTCGACGTTTTTTCGCCTACCTGATCGACTGTGTCGTGATGGTTGGCAGTTATATGTTGATCGGATTCATTTTCGGGTATGCATTCCTTGTTAATCCGCTTCTTGGCCTTCCGATGTTTGGCATTTGGTATTTCAGCGGAATGCTCTGTTTCGCCTGGCTCTATTATTCGCTATTTGAAAGTTCCAAATGGCAAGCGACGGTTGGCAAGAGGGCTCTCAGCCTCAAAGTGGTCGATCTCGACGGCAATCGCATTTCTTTTCTTCGAGCTACCGGCCGTTTTTTTGCTAAGTTTCTCTCCCGCTGCATTATGATGATCGGCTACCTGATGATCTTCTGGACCAAGAAGAAGCAGGCTCTCCACGACAAAATCGCCTCAACGCTCGTGCTTCATTATGCTCAAGATTCAGCAACATCCTCTGACGAGTGAGCTCAAAAAGAGACTCTACGAGGGCTTCAGCCGCCATTCGATTGCAACTACAGGCCACGATGAAAAACATGACCCCGTTGCCTTTGTGGCGATGGCTGGCGATACATTCGCAGGTTCTGTGGTTGTCGAAATCTTTTGGGGCGCCCTCCACGTCAAATATGTTTATACCCCGCCCCGACCAAAAGTGTGAATTTGGACCCACGCGAAAGCTCTCGCGGTTTAACTGTTTTTCCGAGGGTAGTATCGAATAAATACAACCCTCGGAAAAACAGTTGAACCCCGAGGCTTTGGCGCGGTCCAAATTCACACTTTTGGTCGGGGCGGGGTATACGTCGAAGAGCCCTTTCGCGGCCAAGGCTTAGCAACTCAGCTGCTTCAGAAGGGATTGTCGTATGGTAAAGAAAATGGATGCCCTTTTGCATTCGTGGAGACGATGAGCTTTCAGGCACTTGAATTCTACCAAAAATTGGGCTTTGAGCTTGAATTTACACGAACTGGGTATGCCCATGGGACCTCATTCCATTATCTGAAAAAGAGCTTGGCTAATTTTTACTCGTAAATCGCCTGCAAAGTCTTTCGAAGCATTGCATTGGACAAAAAAACGGTTGGAATGATGTAGCGATATGAACGATGAGAATTTTTTCTTTTTTTCATCATTATTATCGTTGTATCGTTCACATCGTTATGCCACTGGAATTTAATTGGTGAGCTAGGTCGTCTACTTCTCCTAATCAAGGACAGAATCTCATGAGATGTTTAGAATGCGATAATAACAAATTTGAAGTGAGAGATGCTTGCTTTATTCCTGAAATTAAAGGGAGAAAAGTGGAAGTCATTGTTCCCGCTTATGTATGTACTCAATGCCAAACTCCATTGATGGATGGGACTCAAATGAATGTTTTGCGAAGAGGGGCTGAAGAAAAATATGGCAAACTAGTCCCTCAAAATTCTTGAGCATCCTCTAAGAGTGACCTCATTATCAGTTACGGTTTGTCTAAAAAACTGAGAATTTAGTATGCTCTGCCTCCTTTAACCTTGGGAGGATCCACTATGTCACTAGATGCACATTACTCTTCATTAGCCATTGTTCGGCCGAATGCAGCTGTTTTAGCCTTGAGCTACCTTGGACAGGGATTAAGTAGCTGTGTAGACTCTCTTCAGACAAAATTAGGGCAAAGTTCTGTCCCCGTACGTGCTCTTCAGAGTCGATTAGATCAAGGTTATATCCCCCTTGCTACTGAAGTTTATGGGCTTTGTAAACTCACCTTGGGAGTACCCGGCTTAGTGATCGGAGGCATTGCACGGGCAGCTGAAATTCGAAAGGGCGAAAGATCGGTTGGCTTAACCAGTCCTTCATTTCTTCTTGATATTAGCGGAGCCATTTGTATTGATGGCCTGAAGAATATGCTCACAGTCCCGACTGCACTCGCTTCGAGCTATGTCGCATACCGCTTTTTCACTTAAACTTTATAAGTGATCAACCCTTTCTCGAGGTTCAGCTTCACGGTTTGTGTTGGCTGGAGTTCTCCTTTGAGGAGGGCGCTTGAGAGGAGGTTGACCACTTTGTGCTGGATCAGCCGCTTGAGCGGACGGGCTCCAAAAATCGGATCGTACCCTTCTTTTGCCAAATGAGCGATCACGGCAGGGGCTACTTCGAGGGAGATCTCTTTTTCGGCGAGCCGCTTCTTCACATGGTCGAGTTGGATGTGGACGATTTTTTCCATGTCTTTCTCCTGGAGGGGGAGGAAGGGGAGGATCTCGTCGAGCCGGTTGATGAATTCGGGACGGAAATGGCGTCGTATAGAAGGCTCGACAATCTCAAGCACATCCTCTTTGGTCCAGTCTGCTCCTGTTTTTAGCTCTTCGAGGAGCTGCTCGGAGCCGAGGTTGGAGGTCATGATGAAGAGGGAGTTCTTGCAATTGACGGTGCGTCCTTTCGTATCGGTAATGCGGCCGTCGTCGAAGATTTGGAGCAGGATATTGAAGACGTCGGGATGCGCTTTTTCCACTTCATCGAGCAGGACGACCGCATAGGGGCGGCGGCGGAGTGCTTCTGTCAGTTGGCCACCCTCTTCATAGCCGACGTAGCCGGGAGGCGAGCCGATCAGTTTGGAGACGCGTGCTTTTCCATGTATTCAGACATGTCGAGCCGGATGATGGCCTCTTCGTTGTTGAAGAGTTGGTCGGCCAGGGCTTTGGTAAGTTCAGTTTTTCCGACGCCGGTGGGACCGACGAAGAGGAAGACGCCGATGGGCCGTGTGGGGTCGTTGAGGCCACTGCGGGAGCGGCGGATGGCTTCGCTGACGGCGGCGATGGCAAAATGTTGTCCGACGACCCGTTTTTCGAGGGATTCTTCCAGGTGGAGCAGCTTTTCAGCTTCGCCTTCGAGCATTTTTTGGACGGGGATGCCGGTCCACTTCGCGACGATTTGGGCGATGAGCGCTTCATCGACCTCTTCTTTGAGTAGCCGCCCATTGGTGTCGCCGAGCCGTTTTCTGTGCCTCTTCGATCTCTTTTTGCAATTGAGGGATTTGGCTATAGCGCAGTTCAGCGACGCGGTTGTAGTTGGCAGCTCGCTCGGCCTCTTCTTCTTGGAAGCGGAGATTCTCGAGCTTTTTTTTATCTCTTTGAGCCCTTGCAGCGCTTTTTTTCCTGGTTCCATCGTTCTTTGAGGGTCTTGAGCTCATCTTTGATTGAGGCGATCTCTTGCTTCTAGTTTTTCGATTCTTTCTTTTGTGCCGGGTCTTCTCTTTTGAGCGCTTCGTGTTTGACGATCATATAGCTCAGTTCCCGCTCTTTGATGTCGATCGGCAGGGGACGGCAGCCGAGCTGCATCCGGATCATGCTGGCAGCTTCGTCGATCAGGTCGATCGCTTTATCGGGGAGGAAACGGTCGGCGATGTAGCGGTGGGAGAGGAGGACAGCGGCTGTATTGCCTCTTCGGTGATCCGGACGCCATGGAAGTTTTCGTATCGCTCACGGAGGCCGCGCAAGATGGCGATCGCATCTTCGATTTTGGGCTCTTGGATGAGGACCTGTTGGAACCTGCGCTCGAGTGCCGGATCTTTTTCGATGTATTTTTTATATTCGTTGAGGGTAGTGGCGCCGATGCAGTGGAGTGATCCGCGAGCGAGGGCCGGTTTGAGCAGGTTAGCCGCATCCATCGCCCCTTCTGAGGCTCCCGCACCCACTAGGGTATGCACTTCGTCGATGAAGAGGATGATATTGCCTTCAGCGGCCTCGACCTCTTTGAGGATCCCTTTTAACCGCTCTTCGAATTCGCCACGATATTTGGTTCCGGCGATCAGGCTCCCCATGTCGAGGGCAAAGAGCTGTTTGCCGATCAGCGATTCGGGGACGTCGCCTTGGATGATCCGGATGGAGAGCCCTTCGGCAATGGCTGTTTTTCCCACCCCTGGATCGCCGATGAGCAGGGGGTTATTTTTGGTGCGGCGCGAGAGGACCTGCATTGTGCGGCGGATCTCGTCATCCCTGCCGATCACGGGATCGAGTTTCCCATTCTTGGCCAGCTGGGTTAGGTTTTTGCAATATTTCTCTAGGGCATTGACAGCAGATTCTGATGAGGGGTTATCCATTTTTGTGCCTCCGCGGCTCTTTTTGATTTCTTCTTCGAGGTTCTTGAGGGAGATTGAAGAGGGTTTCCATGATTTGAATGGATCGGTTGCTCCTTGCCAAAAGGCGTAGAGGAGGTGATCGGTGCCGATATAGGTGTCGTCCCATTTTTTTGCCAGCTCACTGGCCTGGCTGATTTGGCTTTGCAGTTCGGGCGATACAGAGGGTTGGTCTGCGCTACCGACAAAAGTGGGGAGCGTCTCGAGTTTCTTCTCCAGGGCGGCGATCAGCTCCTGGGAATTGAGATGGTGCTTTTTTGCAAAGGTTTGAAAATAGCCATGGGGATCCTTGAAAAAGGAGAGGATTAAGTGGCTATCGGTTAGCTGAGTATGCTTTTTTTCTCTGGCAGTCTCAAACGCCTTTTCGATGGCTTGCTCGACTGGTTCTGTAAATTGTGGAGTCATGGCTTACCTCATCCGAGATAAGTATAGCAAACTCACAATTTTTTAGCCTTATCGTGTCGGAAATAGATTCCAATCAATAGAACATTGAGGATGAGAAAGGTGCAGAGGGAAAGGGCGGGGAAGGTGATCGGGATCGATTTAGAAACTCCAGTGGAGATTGCCTGCAGTGTGCAGGTGGGACAGAAGCTACTCTTGGAAAAGAAGGCGACCACCGTCAAATGGAAGGTAGCGATCAAGAGGCCAATGAGGGTGATCGGGAGGACATAGAGGATGATCCGATAGGCGTTGCGGAAGGCGGCGATCCCCAGGATGATCACCAGGGGGAAAATACTCATCCGCTGATACCAGCATAGCGTGCAGGGCTCTTCCTGCTTCACCTGGCTAAAAAAGAGGGAAAAGACCATTGCAACACAGACGACAAGCCACGGGAGAAAGAGATCGAATTTCTTCATTTTATCGGTTCCTGAGGTTGAGGAGTTGAAGGAGTTGAGGGAGTTGAAGGAGCTGGAATTCGGACGCTGGGAACGGTGGGTTCCATTTCTTCGCGCAAGATTTCTCTAGTGTTGACCTCTTTTGCTCGGACGGCTCGGTCAGAGTAGGGATTGTTAATGAGGATCGGGTAGTCGGGATCGCCGCTATCGCTAAACTCAGGTGGAAATGGGGTGACCCAATAGGCTGCATAGAGCCGATCATCGGGGGCGATTTCATAGGTGCGATCATCGGAGAAGACTAAATAGGTCCCCTTATTGTAATTGAGCGACAGGTGCAGCGGGTATTGATTGTTGGGGACATAACCCGGCCGCCTATAGGGCAGTACCTGATCATCGCACCAGGCCCCAGCGATTTGATCCTCTAGGGACATGAGCCCAGTGGTTGTCAACAAACATAAAGCAAATAGAATTAAAAAAGTCTTCACGGCTAGTTCCCTTTCTCTCTTTCTAGATGAGACTGTCTTTTTTTTCAAAAAGTAATTACTTTAAATATATGAAGAAGGAAAAAGCCATTTTTGCTGCCGGCTGCTTTTGGGGTGTCGAGCATCTGTTAAAAGATCTGCCAGGCGTGATATCGACGACCGTCGGCTATAGCGGCGGCACTGTCGAAAATCCGACCTACGAAGAAGTTTGCACCGGGAGAACCGGCCATGCCGAGGCGGTCGAGATCCTGTTCGATCCCGAGCAGATCTCCTATGAAGAGCTCGCCAAGGTCTTTTTCGAGTTACACGATCCGACACAAAGAGATCGCCAAGGCCCTGACCGCGGAACGCAATACCGCTCGGCCGTTTTCTATCTCTCTGAGGAGCAACGGGAAGTCGCAGAAAAGTTGATCGACATTCTCAAGAAGCGGGGCCTAAAGGTGGCGACCGAAGTGACGCCAGCCGGGCCCTTTTATGCTGCCGAAGACTACCACCAAGATTATTACGATAAGACCGGTGGCCAGCCCTATTGCCATGTACGGGTGAAGCGATTTTAACATTCTAAAAAACAGAAGCTTATGAATATCTGCGGAGAATAATTTTTCTAATCTCCGCATTTTTGCGGAGATTAGCCTTGCTTTTGCGGAGATTAGATGCTAGATTAGAGAGGTAGAGGCAAAATATGTATATTTATGAACAGCAGGATTGGCCCAATTTTTACTGGGATCATGAGAAAGTCTCCCCCTTGCTCATTCAATTACGTCATCTGCAAGGTAAGTTAATTGGCGGGATGGAGTCGATTGGGTTCCATACTCGAGATGAAGCTGTATTAGAGGCGCTCACGCAAGATGTTATTAAATCGAGTGAAATCGAAGGTGAAATTTTGGACCCATCTTCAGTTAGATCCTCTGTAGCTCGCCACCTTGGAATGGATATTGGAGCCCTCCCCAAAACCGATCGAAATGTTGAAGGCGTTGTTGAAATGATCCTCGATGCCACTCAAAAATATGATCTCCCTCTCACTAAAAATCGATTATTTAAGTGGCACCAATCTCTGTTTCCCAATGGAAGAAGTGGTTTTTCAAAGATCCTAGTAGGCGCCTGGCGAGCTGGACCAGTCGATGTGATCTCTGGTTTCATGGGTAAGGCAACGGTTCATTTTGAAGCTCCTCCAGCAGAAAGAGTCGATCATGAGATAGGTCTTTTTTTAGAGTGGATAAACAATACTATACCTATTGATCCTGTTTTAAAAGCGGCGATTGCACATCTTTGGTTTGTCACAATTCATCCTTTTGAAGATGGCAACGGACGGATTGCAAGAGCGATCGGCGATTTAATGCTCGCTCGTTCAGAAAATAGCTCGCGTCGATTTTATAGCCTCTCAGCTCAAATTCAGAATGAGCGAAAGTCCTATTATGCAATTTTAGAGCAAACTCAAAAAGATCTTCTAGATATTACACCTTGGATAGATTGGTTTATGAATTGTCTCAGAAGAGCAATAGAACAGGCATTGGCAACTCTTGATAAGGTTCTAATTAAGAAGCAATTTTGGGAATCTATTTCAGAAATTTCATTAAATGAGCGCCAACGAAAAATAATTACCCGAATGCTGGATGACTTTCAGGGCAAGCTTACGACTTCTAAGTGGGCCAAAATGGTAAAATGTTCTCAAGATACTGCCCATCGCGATATTCTAGATCTTATCCATAAGGGAATTCTCCAAAAAAATGAAGAGGGTGGCCGAAGCACAAGCTATTCTCTTAAGACTCGGGACAGAGCGTCCTGAGCTTATTGCGGAGCGAACGAAGTGCCGTCGGCTTGTGATCTCTCTGCTCGGTCAAGATTTCAGCTTGTTTCAGATATTCCCAAGACTTGTTGTAGTCGTGCCGCTCGGCAGAGACGATCGAGAGGTAGTATTCAGCGGTGGGGTCGGTTTGGTCGATCTCATGATATTTCTGCAGGATCTCGCCCGCTTCTCCGGTTCTTCCTAATTGCAAATAGGTGGTCGCAAGCTGCATGAGCCCGCCGCGGAATTTTGGATAATCTTTGAGGAAGCCTCTCAGCTCCTCTTGCTTCTTGAGGATCGATTCGCGCGTCTCGTCGACGGGCATGAAGATCGCTTGGATCCCTGCGGCGCTGGTCTTTTTGGCAAAATAATCGGAGATGAGGGTCTCGGGAGCGACAGCGTAATCGAATGTGTAATCGACAAGAGGTTTGAGCAATTTTTCCCCTTCGGCTTTCCTGCCGACGAAGAGGTAGTTGAGGCCGAGGAACATGCTGATCAGGGGGTCATTGTCGAGGTAGGGGAGAGCTTTTTCATAGAGCTTGATGCAAGTCTCAGCCTCACCCTTCTGCCAGTAGACGGCTGCTTGGTTGGCAAAGGCCAGCGCGATCACCTCTTTGATGGTCCGCTCTTGCAATTTGCGGGTGTTGAGGCCGAGGTAGACTTCGCTGGGGGTGTTGATTCCGCGGGCGGTGGTCTCGATGTTGATGATGTTGTCCCCATCGCGGTAGCGGACGTAGATGTGGCCAGGAGGGGTGATCACTTCAAGGGGCAGATCGAGCCGCTGCGCCAGGCAGAGGTAGAGGATCGAAACACCCAAGCAGACCCCGTGACGGCTATCGAGGACCGAAGGGAGGAAGGTGTAGAGGTCGATGTCTTTGGCATAGAGGGAATGGGGCGGGAACCGGAATTGCATCTCTTGGAAGATATACCGGTTGATCTCTTTGATTTTTTCTAGATCGGTTGGCTCTTTAGAGAGGCGAGCGGCAATTTGGAGAGCCATGAGATCGAGGCTCGCTTCGTATTGCAGGATGTCATCGCGGAAGGTGGCCGAGCCATCAAACTGTTCGATGAGGAGGCCGCGGGTCAAATCGACCTCTTCGAAGGGCAGAGCGATCACCTCTTCTTTGGTCCACACCTCAGATCCCTTCAATTTGCGGTTGGCGAAGTGGCTGCAGAGCGCATGGATGGCGCTGAGCTGCTCGGCAGAGAGCTTCACCGGAGGATCGAAGGGTTGCCGGGTGACGAGCGAAACGACCGCTTGGATGTCAAACTTGGGAAGGAGAAATTGGGGTAGTTTGTTGTTGTTAGGGTTCTGCCGGAGCAGGTGCCAGATGTGTGTCAGCGCTTTTTTCCCCTCTGTAGTCTCGGGATAGAGCTCGTAGAAGGCCATGTACTGCGACAGCGACTTGGGATCTAGGCTGCTATACAGACTTTTAATCGATGGGTCGGAGGCGAGGAGGGTGGCGGCGATTAGGAGGGGAATCATACTAATAAATTGCGCATCTCCTCTGCAAGCGGTTCGTGGGATAGGATCTCTTCGACACTTGGGCGGATCCGATAGGTCCAGTTGGTGGGAGAGACGATGCCTGGGACATTGATCCGCTCATCTTGGGGATCTTCAGCGACGAGTTCGGGGAAGAGAGCCAGGTATTCGCCGATCAGGTTGATGTGGAAGAGGCTAGCGCTGTGGTGGCTGTCCCATAGGATTTCGCGCCGCTGCGCTTTCGTCAGATGGGGCGTATATTGCCATCCTTTGTAATGGGCGAAGCTGCGGGCCTCTTCAGTGCTACCCTGCCACCAGAGGGTGAGGGTCTCAGAATCGTGTGTCGATACGGTCGTCATGCTAATCGGATTATAATGGAGGGGGTCGATAAATTGCTCCCCTATTTTCTCCCAGCGCATCACTTTAGTCCCGCAGATGCCCATGCGCGAGAGCTCCGTCCGGACAGAAGTGGGAACAGTTCCCAGATCTTCGGCTATCGGGAGCATCGGGCTGTGATCGACCAGGATCGTCAAGATCTCGGTGCCGTGGGAGAGCCAATTTTCCTCCTTTTCAGGGATGAATTTTCCATTCTTGCTCGGCTCTCCATTGGGGATCGCCCAGATCCTAAAGAAGCCGAGGACATGGTCGATCCGATAGATGTTGTAAAAATGGGCCGCATAGCTAAGGCGGGTCCGCCACCAGCCATAATTTTGCCCTTTGACCACATCCCAGTTGAAGATCGGCAGCCCCCAAGCTTGCCCCTCC
Source organism: uncultured Verrucomicrobiae bacterium (assembly GCA_963806855.1). Lineage (GTDB taxonomy): Bacteria > Chlamydiota > Chlamydiia > Chlamydiales > Rhabdochlamydiaceae > Sacchariniichlamydia. Next base: position 679,362 of record CAWDYW010000001.1, read on the forward strand.
TCACTGTAGGCGTCGGGAGGCGCGCCGGCTGAAAGGGTGAGATCAAAGGCGTCAGAATATCTCCAAACATCGGCGCTGTCGGGGCTGATCAAAATGGGGATATCCCCTTTGAGAAAAACCTTTTTTTCTTTGGCGTAGGCCTTGACCTCTGTCAATTGCTTAAAGCAGAGATATTGCAAAAAGATGTAGTAGTTCATCTCTGCAGCATATTTTTGGCAGAGCTCTTCAAAGGCATCGTGTTTGAGATATTGCAACTCGAGCGGCCAGGTTTGCCAATGGTTTTTCGACATCAACCTTTTCAGCACCTTGAAAAGGGCATACGAGTCGACCCACTTGTTGTCTTTCCGATAGAGCTCAAACTCCTTTTCACTCAGAATTTTCTCGCCCATTTTGTCGAAATAGGTGCGTAAGAAGAGGAATTTGTGGCTCTGGACATCGTGATAGGGAACCCGTGGCAGTTCATTGAATTTTCGCAGCTCCGCCAGCTCCGCTTCCTCGACACCTTCGAGTTTGTGGAGCGACAAAAAGAGGGGATTGAGGGCCATTGCCGACTGAGCGAAGAACGGACTCGTCTCATCGCCCGTATCATTCAAAGGGAGCAGCTGAATCACATCGAAGCCGATCTTAGCAACCCAATCGATCAGGGGAATCAGATCGTAAAACTCGCCGATGCCGCAGCTCTGTTTCGTATGGAGCGCTGAGAGGGGAAGATCGATGCCATGATGGTGCCGAATCCCAATATGGGACCACTGAGGGCCAACAATTGAGCGGGAGAGTTTATCGCTTAAGTCCAAACATTCCACCTCCGCTTTCTTTTTCAGCAACAGTTGGGAGCGGTTTTCCATTTTCGACTGCATCTTTCCATAAATGCCCCTTTTCGATGAATTTTTCCAGCGTTTGGACAGTCAGATTTTTAGCCGAAACATATTCAAAAAGGGTCAATTTGTTGTTCCGCTCCGAAAAGGCCAAAGTTCCCATCCGCGGATATTCGTTATTGCTGATCAAAGCGGTCCGGAGCAATTGCTCCCGGTACTTGCCCGGAGGGACATCGCATAAAAATGAGGCGATCAAGATCTGCTCTTTTGGCTCATCATATTGGAGCTGAATATGGAGTTCATCTTGGTAGTTGATTTGACAAATCCGATTGGCATCAGGATAGAGATCGACCCCGATTTCTCGACCTAAATCAAAGAGAACTTGTGCAAACAGATCCACTATTTTTCCTCTTCCTCTTCTTCTTCTTTCTCTTCCAATTGATCTTCGAGCTCTTCCATCGCTTCGATATAGGACATCAACACATCGTGCCGATGCTGATCGGTACGAAACAGCTTAGGAGCGACCCCCCGCACTGCATCGCGCATTTGAGTCAAAATGATGATCTGCGCCATCACCTCTGACGAAAGGCCCATTTTTTGCATCAGCTGAAAAGTCTTATCCATCGAAGGATACCGCTCGAGCAGAAATTGGACAAACATCCGTGCCAAAAGCTCAAATGAGAGCCTCGGAGGCAGCAGCATACCCGCCCGTTGGAAAGAGGCCTCGACCAGACCCATTCTTCCTTTGAAAAAGCGGTAGACCCCGAGAATCGCCAGCAAATTGCGCGCTTCTGTCATCAAATTGTGGAGCTCGCCTGGGGCAATCGACGGCCCCTTCGACTTGAGATCGGCCCCCAGAGAGTGGAGAAAAAAATCGATCGCTTTCTGCATTTTGTCGAAAGTGAATTTCTCATTCATCTCTTGGAACAGAGTCGACGCGCTTCTAGGATTGCCGGTGATATCCCGATACAGATCGCGAAGGCCCGTCGGCGAGCCAAGTCCCTCTCTCGAGAATTCCCGCGCCTGCGCCCCAATGTTGCGCCCCGCCCGAACCTCTCTCCCATAAGTCTCGTTGAGATTGGTTTTCGCTTCCCGAATCTTGGCCAGCGCCTCGCCCTTGTAGACCCTCTCCAAATACTCGAACGCCTCATCGGCCAGCGAGTGGTCCGGGAAGAGCTGCATCGTCTTGCGCAAGATCTCTTCCGCCGTATCTTTGCCCTTAATTTGCCCAAGAAGCAGTTGAAGCGACCTAGCTTGCAGCTCCGGGTTCCGCTCTTCATACTCTTCCGAGATAGCCTGAACCTCTTCCACTTCGGGGACCATCTGCTCTTCTTCTGACTTTTCGACCGCTTTCTTCCGCATCTTATTCTCGAGCGACTCAAAGCGACGGGTCATCGTCACGGGATTGAAAGCGGCTTCATCGGCAAATTCGGTCATCGAAATCGAGCTGGCCTCCTGCGCAATCGCGATCTTGCGCGCGTCCGACTGCTCTTGCTTCTGAATCCGAGCGCTGTCGGTAGGCTCAATGGGGGATGTGCTGAAAGAGTCTGACATATTCCCCCTGTTTTACTGAAGAGGGAGGTTTAGGTCAACCTGTATAGAGTGCAATACCACATGCAACCAACGAGCACGCTAACAAATAAAATGTAATATTAAATGTAATATTAATTATCCTGAGTGGTGCATTTAGTACATGATTAATAGTGTCTACAGTACCTTCCTCGCGTAGTTTATCGAAAATATTTAAATAGGTAACATAGAGAGGTCTTACATCTTCAAAAGTTGCAGAAATAATTTGTTCAAATTCTCGGAGGGTTTGATCAAAATCTAAGCCAGCTTCAGGTTCAAGTTTGGCTAATTCAAATCTTATTAAGCTTCTGAGATTCTCTTCTAGTTGAAGTGGTATTTCTCCTCGGCGACCTAGGAGAGACAATACTGCATTTTCAATAACTGGGCTTGAAATTTGTTTTTTGTCTTGTTTTTTTGATAACTCTGTAACCAATTCTGCAAGAGCACCGACAGGATTGAAATTAGGGTCGTGTCTATTGTCACCCATTGATTTCGCCACAGTTGCAAGAATCGATGCAAATATCTTGTTGAATTTAATATAGTAATTTCTGTGTTTGCTGTCCAAAATCTTATGCCAGGGCTTGCCAAGAAAAGCCTCTCTTGCTGGAGTTTCGGGCAATGCGAGTAATGTGTTAAGGAGCTCTTCTGGTGAGGTGGCAAGCGCTTTTGCAAGTGAAGCCTCGACATTTTTATCCAAAGCCTGATAGACAGTACGATTCTCCGGCTGGGGGGCTTGTATCATAGCCATCCTCTTGAGCAAATCCCTAGCAACTTCAGATATTCTAGCGATCGCACCTGGTAGATTATATCCTTTGACAAGTTGATTACATTTTTTATTCGCACATGCAAATGCTTTTAAACTTTTATCGTCTAGGTTGTCAAACATCAGATTATAGATGCCTTGTTGATTGGTGAAATTTTCTAGCATTAATCCGCTCATAATATCCTCATTTTAGTTATTTTATTAAAAAATCAATGTTTATATTAAAATTTTATATTATTCATATATTAATGTCAACAATTTCTTATATCCTTTAAAATAAGCGGTTTGCAGAAACCGTGCAATGGCAGCGCACGGTTTGTTGCAAAACCATGCATTGACAACGCATGGCTCCGCTTTTTCCATCAAAAAATTCTCTATTCTCCTTTTGAGAAGATTCAGTTATACTTTGTACTTATGGCAAAGAAACCCCTACCGATTGGAATTAGCGACTTTAAAGAATTGATCAGCGGTGGTTATGCCTACGTAGATAAAACTCTTTTGATTGAAGAAATCCTAGAAAAAGGAACTAAGGTTGCACTCATCCCTCGCTTGCGCCGTTTTGGCAAAACTTTAAATCTTTCTATGTTGCGCTATTTCTTTGAAAAGGGGGAGGAAGACACTCGCTCTCTATTCACTGGGCTGAAAATTTGGCAAAACGAGAAATATAGAGCAATGCAAGGGCAGTTTCCGGTCATTTTTATCTCCCTTAAAGATGTCAAATACTTTTCCTGGCAAGAAACTTTTGAGGCAATGCAAGAGATTATCGCAAAAGAATTCCAGCGTCACAGATATCTCATGGAGGGAGACACGCTTGTTCCTGAAGAGAAAGAAGACTATCTCCGGATTGTCCGAAAAGAAAGTAGCCAAGCTTTGATCGCGACAAGCCTTCTGCGACTAACGGAATGGATGCATCGTTACCACAAAAAGTTGGTTGTCGTCTTAATCGATGAGTATGACACACCCGCTCATGCCGCCTATGTTGGAAAATACTATGACACCCTGATCACCTTTTTGCGGAATTGGCTATCGGCAGGACTAAAGGACAATGTTTTTTTAGAGCGTGGGGTCCTGACTGGAATTCTAAGGATTGCTAAGGAGAGCATTTTTTCAGGAGCTAACAATATCAGTACGTTTACGATTTTGGATGAAGAATTTCAGGATAAATTTGGACTGTTGGAATCTGAAGTAAAAGATCTTTTAGAAAGTTATGCGCTCTCTGATAAGCTATCTGCATTAGGTCAGTGGTATGATGGTTACCGTATTGGATCATGCACTAAAATTTACAACCCGTGGTCCGTTTTAAATTGCATCTCTAAAAAAGGGTCCCTGGCCCCTTATTGGGTCAATACAAGCGACAACGCCCTGATGAAACAACTGATTACGAAAGGGACAGATGATCTAAAAGCAGATATCGAGGAACTTCTCAAAGGGGGCATTATTGAGAAAAAAATCGAAGAGGGGATTGTCTTTACTGACTTGGGCAAAAATGCAAATACTCTATGGTCCTTACTCCTTTTTAGCGGTTATTTAACACTGGCCGCGACTCCCGCTTACGGAGTTCCTTGCAAATTGCGCATCCCCAATATTGAAGTGGGGGAGCTCTATAAATCACTCGTTTTGGAATGGTTTGAAAAAAGCATCCATGAGGCAAAATATCATCTGCTCCTAAATAGCTTAATAACTGGTGATATCGATACATTTTCCCAAATTTTCCAAGAATTTTTAATCTCTTCTGTCAGCGTCTTTGATGTTCCAGCAGATGAATCAGAGAAAATCTATCACGCCTTTGTTTTAGGAATGTTGGTCGGCCTTAAAGAAAGATACGAAGTTAAATCTAATCGCGAAAGCGGATTAGGACGATACGATGTCACACTGATCCCCAAAAATTCAAGTGATCTAGGCATCATTATGGAATTCAAAAAAATCAGCCCATTTAAAAAGACCGATTTAGAAACAACCGTCAATTCAGCTCTTGAACAGATTGAAGAAAAGCAGTATGCTCAGGAATTACTAGATCGAGGTGTGCAGCGTATTTTGTATCTCGGGTTTGCCTTCGAAGGCAGACAGGTCCTCATCCGTCACAAATTTAGAACTTAAAGCTATGCCAAGAAAACATCAGAAAAAACAAGAAACCGTCAGGTTAACAATCGATTTCCCTGTTGAGCAACATACTTATATCAAAATGTTGGCAGCCAAAGAAGGAGTGACCCTTAGAGAATTTGTGATTGAACATCTGCCAAGTTTGGATAAGGGAAAGAAAAAGCACAAGAATGCAAGCGATGATGAATTTAATGAACTGCTTAAAGAATTTCTTGTGGAAAAAGCTCCTACGCTCAAAAGGCTCTCTAAGAAATGATCTGTTTTTTAACCTTAGAGCAAATTCTACGTCTTCATGATGCAGCTGTTGATAAATTTGGTGGTCTAACAGGAATTAGAGACCAAAATCTATTATTGTCATGTATAGAAAGTCCAAAACAATGTCTCTTTGGCGAAGATTTATGCCCAACTGTGTATGACAAGGCTGCGGCATACTTTTTTAATATAGTCCGCAACCATCCTTTTAATGATAGCAATAAAAGAACAGGGCTTGGCTCTGCCTATTTATTTTTACGGATCAATAAAGTTCCTATCGCATTTGAGTCTCGCTTTGAAGATGAAACTATAGACGACTTTGTAGTTAAAGTAGCTCAGAGCAAAAAGGCAACCAAAGAAGAAGTCGCCTATTTTCTCGAATTCGGTAAGGAAATTAAGTCAATTGAATGCGACCCAAAGGTTGGATCTTGATCTCGGGGACCACTTCCTGGTAGGAGACCACCGCCATGTCAGGGAATTCGCCTTCGATGAGCTTCCGCATGAATCGGCGCACGTCGATGGCTGTCAGGAGGACGGGAGGCTGCCCGCCGGTTGGGGTGGGGGTGATCACTTGCCGCATGGCGTTCAAAATCAGCTGCACACTGTCAGGGTCAAGCGCCAAATAGGAGCCGGCCGAGGTCTGTTTAATGGCGCCGCGGACCATATCTTCGATTTCGGGATCGCAGAGATAGACGGAGAGGATTGACTGTCCTTGGGAGTATTTGTAGCTGATGTAACGTTTCAATGAAGAGCGGACGTATTCAGTCAAAAGGACTGTATCCTTCTCACTTTGGGCCCATTCGCTCAGAGATTCCAAAATTGTTCTTAAATCCTTAATCGAGATTTGCTCTTGCACTAGGCGTCTAAATATTTCCGTTAACTTCTGCAAGGGGACGAGGCGGGTCACTTCTTTGACGAGGTCGGGGAACGATTTCTCGAGGAACTCAAGGATGCCGCGCACCTCTTGGATCCCGATGAAATCGGCAGCATGCTGTCTATAAAAATAGGACAAATGAAGGATCATCACGTCGAGTCGGCAAATTCGGTCATCGAAATCGAGCTGGTCTCCTGGGAAATGGCCATCTTGCGCGCATCAGCCTGCTCCTGCTTCTGAATCCGAGCGCTGTCGGTAGGCTCAATGGGGGATGTGCTGAAAGAGTCTGACATATTCCCCCTGTTTTACTGCAGAGGGAGGTTTAGGTCAACCTGTATAGAACGCAAAAGCATAAAGACGCAAAGACGCAAAAGAAATAACTGAAAATAAGAGGGTTAAGTAAACCGTGCAATGGCAGCGCACGGTTTTGGACTAAAGTATGCATTGATAGTGCACGGTGTATTCAAAAATAAATTTTTTCCTTGATTTTTTGAGTGTAATCTGCTAATATTTATCTATGACTTTATCTAAAATATATAATGCTTATTCTATCTCCCATTCGTTTATTGTGCAGAAAATTGCCAATCCAATCGATCGCGTTTTTTCCCATGACGCACAACGGGCCCTCATCCACAGCGCAATCGCATTGACCCTGCTTGCTGCGATGTATGAATATTTACCAATTGAATTCTATCTGATATCAGCTATTATGCCGGTTCAAGGGTTAGCGCTCGGCGTAGTCACTAAGGTAATTTCTCACCTAGTTAATTATGACACAAATAGGAAGGATTTTAATGATATTGTTGAGAGCACTTCCCCCTTTATCCTTTCTGTTGCGGCCCCCTTATGTGAGGAATTTGAATTTCGGGTAATTCTTCAAGGATGTTTAAATAGATTATTTCCTCCTATCGCTTCGATCTTCGTTGCAAGTAGTGTATTTGGATCTATCCATTATTACAGTAGCTCTAAAGGTAACCTACCTCACGCTATAGCAAGTGGCTGGCAAGGTATCGTATTTGGTACGCTTTACTCTAATTGGGGATTTGCCGCCGCATTCTTCGCACATAGCCTTAACAATTGTGTAATGGACGGAATGATTCAACTTGCGAAAAAGACTAGCCGTGTTGTTGCTGAACCGACTCATGGATAACGGTATACTGATGAGTAGAGGACAACTTACTGTTCTTCTCTCGAAACCATTTCTTGAATTGTGATAAAATTCATCGTTTTGACAACCTTTTCAACAATGCACCATTTTCTTTTATGATCTGTCTAAAAGCTTCCTTGTGTAGGTTTTCATTTACAGACTTTACAGACTGAATCAGTATTCCTCCATTTGGATCGATGGTGATTTGGAATAAAGCCGTATCTTCATCTAGACCGGCTGCTTGCAAAAGAGCCTTGTCGATAATTAAAGCGCGACTATTTCCATGATGAATAAGCGATTTGATCAAAATATTACCTCCTTAAGTGGTATATATTTAGTGTCGGTACATTGTATATCCAATTGATTTTAAGTCAGCTGAATGCGGCCCAAGGGTTGGATCCGGATTTCGGGGACGATTTCCTGGTAGGAGACAACCGCCATGTCGGGGAATTCGCCTTCGATGAGCTTGCGGACAAAGCGGCGCACGTCGATGGCTGTCAGCAGGACAGGAGGTTGCCCGCCGACAGGGGTGGGGGTGATCACTTGGCGCATCGCGTGCAGGATCAGCTGCACGGAGTCGGGATCGAGCGCGAGATAGGAGCCGGCCGAGGTCTGTTTGATGGCGCCGCGGACCATATCTTCGATTTCGGGATCGAGCAGATAGACGGAGAGGATCGATTGTCCTTGGGAGTATTTGTAGCTGATGTAGCGTTTCAGTGAAGAGCGGACATATTCGGTCAAAAGGACGGTATCTTTTTCAGTTTGGGCCCATTCGCTCAGGGATTCCAAAATGGTTCTTAAATCTTTAATCGAGATTTGCTCTTGCACTAGGCGTTTAAAAATTTCCGTCAGTTTTTGCAAAGGGACAAGGCGGGTCACTTCTTTGACGAGGTCGGGGTACGATTTTTCGAGGAACTCAAGGATGCCGCGCACTTCTTGGATGCCGATGAAATCGGCGGCATGCTGTCGATAAAAATATGAAAGGTGGAGGATCATCACGTCGAGGGGGCTCCAGAATTTAATGCCTGCTTTCTTCATCACATCTTGGTACTTGTTGGTCGACCCAGATAGGAGGGTTGGCCGAGCGAGTTTTTCGAGGTGGTGTAGGGGATGTTATAGCGGTTCAGCGTTTCGGGATCTTCGTTCGTTAATAAGGCGCCTTCTTCGATTTTGCCGCGGACGATCGGCACTTCGTTGAGGAAGATGAGATATTCATCGGCGCCGAGGATGGGCGAATCGGTGCGGACGTGTACTCCCGGGAAGCGGACGCCGAGGTCTTGGTAGAGGGCATGGCGCATTTTGGGGATCATCTCTTCGATGAAGGTCATTCCCCCTTTTTCACGCCGGATCTCTCCGGAGAGGTAGCTGCCCACTTCTAGGATGACGGGGAGTGTGAGGGCATAGTCGTCGGCGCCGCCGCGGACGACTCGGTGGCCGGCGACGTCGGTCTCGACGGCTCCGCCTGATGAGATGCGGGCCTCGCGGCTTTCGCCCTTTTTTAGTCTTGTACTAGGTGTAAAAGCCGACGGAGATGATGCCGACACCTAAGAAGAGGAAGATGAGGGTGGGGAAGCCTTTGAAGAAGGCCATCGCCAAGATGACGACGCCGGCGATGATGACCGCTTTTGGCTGGCCGAGGAGCTGGGAGGAGATTTCGTTAGCCGAGGTTCGCATCTTTCTTGTCGCTCGAGACGCGGGTCGTGACGATACCGGCAGTCAGGGCGATGAGGAGTGAGGGGATTTGGGAGACGAGGCCGGCGCCGATCGAGAGGAGGGTATAGGTTTGGGCCGCCTGCATCGCGGTCATGCCATGCATGGACATCCCGATGATCAGACCGCCGATGATGTTGATCACCGCAATGACGATACCGGCGATCACGTCCCCTTTGACGAATTTCATCGCGCCGTCCATCGCTCCATACAGCTGGCTCTCTTTTTGGTAGGGCGAGGCGGAGTTCGCGGGCTTGGTTGGCGTCGATCACACCGCTGCGCATATCGGCGTCGATAGACATTTGCTTACCGGGCATCGCGTCCAAGGTGAAGCGGGCGGCCACCTCGGCGACACGCTCGGCACCCTTGGTCACCACGATGAACTGGACGATGGTGATGATCAAGAAGACGATACCGCCGACGACGAAGTTACCGCCGACGACGAACTGTCCGAAGGCGTAGATGATGTGCCCCGCGTTGGCGTAGAGGAGGATCTGTTTCGTCGCTGAAATTTCGATACCGAAACGGAAGAGGGTTGTGATGAGCAGCAGCGAGGGGAAGATCGACAGATTGACCGCTTTGGGGATGTAGAGGGCGACCATCAAGAGGGAGATCGAAATGGTCAGGTTGATCGCGATGAAATTATCGAGGACCCCCGGGGAGATCGGGACGATAATGATCATGATCAAGAGGATGATAAAAGCTGCGAGAAAGAGATCGGTCGAACGGCCAATGGCTCTGAGGGTCCTTTCGCCGCCTAAAATACGTCCGAGATTTTCAAAAAATTTATTCATTTATTTAAACAAGTCCAAGTGCGCTGTTTCTTCTTTTTCGATCGACTCCAACCAGCGGAGAATCTCGGAGACCGCTTCATAAGTCTCCTCAGGTATATAATCGCCGATTTTCCCTTTTTCGAACAGAGTTTGTGCAAGATCGACGTTTCTCATGATCGGAACATTGTAGTCATTGGCCAGCATGAACAATCCGGTCAGCCACCACCCCTTTTCCCATTGTGACGATACGCGGAGCTGGTTCTGCCTCTTCATTATATTCGATGGCGACGGCAATGTGGATCGGGTTGGTGATCACGGCGCGGGCCCGCTTGACCCCAGTCGGCCCCTCTTGATAGGCGATTTCTTGAGCCGTGCGCCGCCTTTGGCTCTTGATTTCAGGGTCACCTTCGGTATCTTTATACTCCTGCTTCACCTCAAATTTTTCCATCCGCATCTCTTTGGCGAAATTTTTCTTTTGGTAGACTAGGTCGGCAACTGCCACTGCTAAAAAGAAGATCCCGACACGGATGACCACCTTAATCAGAAACGAGGAGACCACCTGGGCGCTGGCCATAATCGGCAGCCCCGCGCAGGCGACAATTTCCGGGACGCTATCGTAGACGACGCTCCAAATGAGGAGGAAGGCCACCGTGATCTTTAACACCGATTTCACCAATTCAAACAGCGTCTTGAACTTAAATAAATTTTTGATGTTCGTCACCGGGTTGAGCCGTTTGAGGTCGGGCTTCATCGCCTCAGGAGAAAAGAGGGGGCCGACGATTAGAAAGCTGCTGAGCACCCCCACACAAACTGTGACGATCAAAATCGGGATCGTGCAATTCATGATCACCGTAAGCGCCTCGGTAAAGAGCAGTCCCCCCATCGCCTGCATATCGATATTGCCCATCGAAGAGCGGCGGAACATATTGATGATGTAGCTGCCAAGCTGGGTGAAAATGTAGCCTGATAAGATCAGCGTCGTGGAGATCGAGACGATAAAAGTGAAGGCAGAGGGGAAATCTTGCGCTTTGGCGACCTGTCCCTTTTTGCGGGCGTCACGCAGTTTCTTAGGTGTTGCCTTTTCGGTTTTTTCGGCCATGGTACCTAAACAGTATCAATCTTTCGATTAGTTGTGGAAGAACAAAATCACATCGCCATCTTTGACAATATAGTCTTTCCCTTCAGAACGGGCTCTTCCAACCTCACGGGCGCCCACTCGTCCCTTGTAGGTCATCATGTCGTCATATGCGACCACTTCTGCGCGGATGAATCCCTTTTGGATGTCGGAGTGGATCTCTCCAGCAGCTTCTTGGGCGCCAGTCCCTTCCTTAATTGTCCAGGCCCGCGTCTCGATTTCGCCCGTCGTGATGTAGGTGATCAGCCCCAGCGCCTTAAAGGCGGCTTTGGTAAGCCGGTTTAGCCCCGTCTCTTTCAAACCGAGCGATTCCAAATATTCCTTTGCCTCAGCCGGATCCAATTGCGCCAATTCTTCTTCCAGTTTGGCGCAGATCGGGATGACCATACTCCCTTCTTTTTCGGCGAATTTGCGCAGAGTTTGCACGTGGACATTGTCCATTTCGGGCAGATCTCCCTCGCCGACATTGGCCAGGTAGATCACCTTTTTATTGGTTAAAAAATTGTAATTTTCCAAAATCAATCGCTCGGCCTCAGAAAGAGACACCGTCCGGACCGGTAAATTTTGATTTAGATGGGCCACCACCTTCTTCAGACAGGCGAGCGCGGCGGCAGCATCCTTATTGCTCTTGGCCTGCTTTTCCAGCTTAGCTGCAGTATTTTCGGCCATCTGCAGATCGGCGAGGATCAGCTCGAGATTGATCACCTCGACGTCTTGGAGCGGATCGACTTTGCCAGCCACATGGATCACATCATCATTTTCAAAGCAGCGGACCACATGGACAATCGCATCGGTCTCCCGAATGTTGGCCAAAAACTGATTGCCGAGGCCTTCTCCCTTAGATGCGCCCGCGACGAGTCCCGCGATGTCGACAAACGTCACCATCGCCGGGATGATCTTCTGACTCTTCGACATCACCGAAAGGGCCTGCAGCCTGGGATCCTCAAGCTCGACCATCCCCACATTCGGCTCGATCGTGCAAAACGGATAGTTGGCGGCAGCGGCGGCAGCTTTTTTGATTAAGGCATTAAAAAGGGTCGATTTGCCCACATTGGGGAGACCGACAATTCCACAAGATAAGTTTGGCATAACTAGAGGAAGTGTAACATTTTTTAAGAGCGGAAGCTAGAAATAAAAAAAGCTTACACAAAAATGTGTAAGCTTTTTGTTGAAAAAAGGTAGGGGACTATTTGTTTTCCTCTCGCTCTTGTTGTGCGATTTGTCTTTGTCTAACCCCATAATGGACTTCTTTTATTTGTTTTGGGCTAGGCCTAACGGGAGTTCCATGGGCACTGCCGCCGCCCTCAAAACTTACGTCTTCCACTTCCTTATAAAATTTATCATCTATTTTCACCGCACCTTTAGGAGGCTTTTTTTGGTCGCTACATATATAATAAAACTTTCCATCTGTTCCTTCTACCAGGTTGGGGTCGTCGTCATATACCTCTAACACATCGGCTTGAGGTGGTTGAGCTTGAACTCCAGCCTGTCTTATTGGAGTTCCTGGTTTTGATGCGGCTCTAGTTTCGCCACCCTCGCCACCGGCTACATTATCTTTGCGGGGTTGTCCAGGGGAAGACTCGTTAGTCCTTGGGCCTTCACCCATAATCGATTGGCCGTCACGATCTTTATATAGGGATGATACATAAGAGAGACCTCTATGTACATCCTGATCTGATTCGGCAGGAGCTGATTTAGCGCCTTGTGGAAGTTCGCCATAGCTGGCTTTGGCTAAACAGTATGCGATCGCTCTGCAACCATAATATGACGTTTCACCAAATGCTCTGAATCCGAAAGATGCGACTTTAGTAGATACTTTCCATGCGGCGCCGACGATTCCGACTTTAAGTGCAATGTCGAGAAGCAGTTTGGGATCGACTTTGCGGTTTAGCCCAAAATTGGCCCCAGCGTAGACTGCAGCGGTAGCTAAGCTAATCGATGTCGCGACGCGAACAGCACCATAATGATTGATTTTAGGGACTCTCTTCAGAACTGCATCGATTAAAGTAGCAGAAGCTCCAATTGCGGCAGCTGTCTGTATTTCTACATCGTAATTAGATAAGGTTGTGGCAATTGTTTTAACCGATTCGGAAGATAGATTAGAGAGGCTCGTCGTAACAGACTTCGTTAAATCAACCGCGCTACCTGCAAGAGATTTTGCATTTTCAACTGTGAGACTAGCATAGGCCGATTGAGCCCATTCATCCAAAACAGCTTTTGCTGTTGGCAATTTCGCAGCTGTATCCTGATAACATCCTCTTACGTAATTCCCTACAACTACAAACGCTGCAGGATAAACAGTATTACTACCTAATCTTTTTATTCCGGACCAAATCCCTGAATTGTCATTATTTACTTTCATATATTCCTCAATGTCTTTTTTAGTAATTAGTTTGAGCTTGGTGGTCTAGGACCACCAAGCTCAAATCAGGATCGGTTATTCTCTAACAAGAGTGAGGTTTCTATTCCCCAACCAATTAGATCCATGATAAAGTCCGCTGAACAATTTTCCAGCATGAGGTGCAAGGTGCTTAGCTACAAGCGTGGCACCAACTGTTGTTGCACCATACATCAATGTTGTTGTGGCGTGCATCTCATTTTTAAATCCAAAATTGGATGCAGTCCATACAGCAACAAATGCTGTGGCAAATGAGAAGGCTCCTCGAACATAACGATTTTTAATTCTATCCGCTGCAAGGACATCGACTGCGTAATAAGTGCAGGCAAATCCAACCGTTGCTCCTATGAATTCTTTGTTTTCAAGAGCCAACTCTTGGGTTGATGTAACCACGTTGGAGGCACGAGTCTTTAACCCATTCCATCCATCAGAGACTGTCTCTTTAAAGCGGCCATACAAAGTATCCTTGCTAGCGGTTTCGGCAGCTATCCTTGCTTTTTCTGTAGCAATTTCTTCCGCTTTTGCTCTTGCACCTTCTGCAGCATTAGCAATTTCCACTTTTCCATTAAGCTCTGCTTGAACTTTGTCTAGGCTGTCATATGCTGTAGTATTAGCCAGCGCAAGGGCATCTTTCTGCGGAGTGAGCTCACCGAGCTTTGCAGCAGCAGAATCGATCTCTTTATCGCATGCTGTTTTGGCCGCACCGAAAACTGAAGATTCTTGAGCAACTTGATCTTCAAAGCCTTTCAGTTTCTCCGCAGCTGTTTTGGCCGCATCTTTTGCTTGTTCTATAGTTTCAGCACCTGGAAGAGCCGCTTCTTTCACCGATATCAACTCTTGTGCGTTCTTTTTTGCTTCTTCTATAGCGGCTGATTGTTGAGGAAATCCATCCTCAAAGCCACCCAGGTCCTTTACAGCTTGGTTTACAGCCTCTTGTGCTTTTCTTTGTGCAGCCTCCACAGCTGAAACTGCTGTTTGTTCATTAGCTAAGAGTGCTTCTGCAGCCTTTTTTGCCTCTGGAGTAGCAGCTGAAACAACATTTTTCTGAGCTGACTCAAGAGCTTGTCTTGCACTCGCTAGCTTGTTTGTCTCTGCAGTGAGATCGCTATTGGCTTTCTGAACACCTTGACTGAAAGTTGTTCTTGTTGAAGCAAGGGCATTCAACTTATTAGTAGCGTCAGTCGCAGCTGAAGCAGCGCTTTGCTTAGCAGATTCTACAGCTTGTTTTGCAGCTTCGAGACTGTCAGTAGCTTCTTTAAGCTTTCCCTCGGCATCTTCAGCAGCTTTACGTAGAATTTCTCTCGTTGAATCATGTGATTTCAGAGCAACATTAGCATCAGTTCCTACTTTAGCACAACGCTCAGTGATGGCATTATATACATTATTTTGATCAGTAATAACAGCGTTATGTTGAGAAAGTGCAGCATTGGCAGCTTCAGCAGTTTTCTTTGCACTTGCAAGAGCTTCTTCAGCATTAGCTTTAGCAGTGGCAGCAGTAGCGGCTTCTGCTGACACGTTATCTAAATCTCTCTTTGCTGTTGCGGCATCAGTAGCAGTTGTCTCTTTATCCTTCTCTAAAACAGTTTGTTCTTCTGCAGTGAGAGGCGCTCTTGTAAATAAAGTTATGGGATTAAGATAAGTAATTATGTCCCCAAGACCAGTGATTTTTATAAACGTTGCTGCTCCAATTGCAGTTGCTATCCCTCCAGCAACATGATTAAATTTACTGGGTTGGCTAGGTGTATTGTCTACGCGCATGATATTCCTCCAAAAATAAAATTATTTTTTAAATTTTGCCCTTTGGCAAAAAAGTTAAGGGATTTTAGGCAAAAAATGATGAAAATGTAAAGAGGTTTAAGTGAATATGATGAAAATTTTTTCACCATTCATAGAGAAATCGAGTCTGAATTTTTTTTCTTCGATGTGTACTGTGCTTTGTTTTTGCACCGACTTTGATTCAATATTGACAGGGTAATCGCCATCTGGTGGAAGAACCAAATGAGGTGAAATCGGTTTCGAATCAATCGCTTCCACAATGTACGGATGACCCAAAAATTCGATTGCTTCAGACAAGTGACCTTGTTGAATACATGTCCGAATTCTTCCAGACGAAATGGTTTCATCTTCGCTTTTCACCTTGGGAAGATATTCGACTTCAAAATGGAGCTGCTTTCCCAAGAGGGCAACCTTTTCCGGTGTCCCTTCTCTTTTGTAGCCGAAAGCATCCCCTTCTCCCAAAATGAGGTAATCAAATGGGCAACTCTTTTTAATCTTGCTCAAGAAGGTGTCATAATGAAGATGAGAGAGCTGAGACGTAAATTCCAGGCTATAAACCACATCGGCGCCAAACTTTTCTAAGTACTGTAACTTTAGGGAGTTGGACTGGATTAGCGGTACGGGGGTTTTCCCAGGCAAAACGGAAGAGGGGTGGTTGGAAAAGGTGAGGACGCAAACCGTTCCCTTTGGCCCGGCTAAAGTGCGCATCCGATTTAAAATGCGCTGATGCCCCAAGTGAACCCCGTCGAAGTTTCCAATAGTGAGGACGCAAGGCTTTGAAGGTAAGCTAGATTGATCTAAATTTTCGTAGACGATCATCACCTAAAGATAGCATAGTCCTAAGGATTAGCACACTATAATTTTTTTTATTATTAATGGTGTATTAAGTTTTTATTGACTTACAATTAATTTATTAGTATAATTATGCTATAAAATATAAAGGTGTAATTATGGGTGTTTCAAGAGTTTCTGCAACAGGTCAACCACCAGCAACGAGTTTGCTGTTAAAGGATGCAAGCATTTTGAATCAAATCATTGAAGCCATCGCTGAGTTGGTTAAGAAAATTCTCTGCCCAATTCGTGTGAAGCAAATGATTGCAGTTCTCGATAGTTCGGCTGGACCTCATGATAAGACTGTTAAAATAGCCGAAATACGGAAAAAGTTACCTACTGAGATTGAAGAAGCATACTTAGTTGCGGTAAGAACATTTGAAGGAACTCCTACTGAAAGATTGAGCCAAGTGCGTAAATATTTTGTAGCCAAACTAGAGGAAAAATAATGCCAATTAGAACTGAGTCAATATCAGTTAGTGCTCCACATTGCCCCTTTCAGGAAATAGTGGATTTAATCACTATGCTCTGTAAGCGGATTGCTGCATTGATTCAGCCGATTTTCGAATACTTTAGAAAATGCTAAATTTAATAAAAAAATAGAGCAAATAGATCGAAATGTGACCGAATTGACCGAAGCCAGAGAGAAAGTAACAGATGCAGATATTCGACGGCCAATTCACGAGAAAATCATGGCGAACAAGTCAACAATATTGGCCCTCCAAATTTCCAATGCCTGTGGGAAAGCTTTGCACAGAGTGAAAGAAGTTGATCAAAAGGCAATAGGAGCGGTGATTAAGACCCTCGCGGTGGAAGGTTCAAATAAAGAGTTTGTAAAAATGCTTGCTGAATTGCCCGCTGAAATCAGAGATGCCTGGCGTTTGGTTATGCAATATAGATCCTTGACCAGATTGCCGACTGATCTGACAAGCGTGGAACAAATTGAGGAAATTTTAAATGAGAACAATACTGAACGTAATCGATTGAAGTTGGCCATCGACTTTTTCAAAGCACTGAAAGCCCAAGCGAAGGACTCAACTCCTGAAGCAGCAAAGGGCGGTTAGAGGCAGTTGCAAAACTCAGGGTTCGTCGATTTTCGGGATTATTTTGGCCGCTTTTCGATTCAAATCACGGGGGTAATATCAAATTCCGATATGACCCCCGTGATTTGAATCGAAAATCGGCTCAAAAGAACCCGAAAATCGACAGAACCTGAGTTTTGCAACTGCCTCATGCAAACAATTCTTTCCCATCGATACAATCTTTCAAAAGATAGGGCCCGCACCGTGTGCGGGTCAATTTTTTTAAGTGGGCGCCGCAGCCGAGGGCTTGGCCAAGATCGGAGGCAATCGAGCGGATATAGGTCCCTTTGCTGCAGCTGATTTTGAGGGCAAGCTCGGGGTAGCAATAGGAGATCAATTCGGTTTGCACGGTCAGGGTGACTGGCTTGCGCTCCACTTCGATCCCTTTTCGGGCGAGTTCGTAGAGCTTTTTTCCGTTGATTTTTTTCGCTGAGAACATGGGGGGAATCTGTTGGATGGTCCCTTGGAAGGCATTTAGCGCCTCTTCCACTTCGGCGAGGGTGGGCACAAGGTCGCTTTGGCCGGTGATCTCTCCTTCGGGGTCGAAGGTGGTGGTCTGGATGCCTAAATGGACCAGCGCTTCATATTCTTTGTCTTGTCCGATGAAGGAATCGGATTGGGCGGTGAAGGTGCGGCCGATGAGGAGGATCATGACCCCTGAGGCGAAGGGGTCGAGGGTGCCGGCGTGGCCAATTTTTTTGATCCCAGTTTTTTTGCGCAGAGCTCCGATTAGGCTAAAGGATGTTTTGCCAACGGGTTTATTGACTAGAAGAACCCCTTCCTTAAACATTTCGCTGGTTTTCTTCGCGATGGATTTTTTCGAGCAGGGCGTCGATTTTCATTTGGTCATCGGCGGTGGTGTCGAGCTTGAAGGTGAGGCTGGGGAAATAGCGCATGACGACTTTTTTCGATGCGCTGACGCTGATGAAGCCGGCGGCGGATTCGAGGGCTTCGAGGGTCTCGCGCCGCTGTTTCTCTGTGCCGATGATGCTGACATAGACTTTGGCGTGATGGAGGTCGTTAGTGATGTCGACGCTTGTAACGGTGACAAGCGGCGCCATGCGAGGGTCTTTCACCTCGGAGATGATCACTTCGGCCAGCACCTCTTTGAGGAGGGAATTAAGGCGTTTAATCCGTTTACGTTCTACGACCATTAGAGTTCTTGCTCGAGGTAGGTGATTTCATAGGACTGCAGGAGGTCTCCCTCTTGGAAGTCGTTAAAGCCATTCAGCAGGATACCGCATTCCATTCCTTTGGTCACTTCACGCACATCTTCTTTGACTTTTTTGAGTGAGGCAACGGTCCCTTTCCAAATCGGCGTTTTGGCGCGGATGACGCGCATATGGTGATTGCGCTTGATGATGCCATCTATGACCATGCAACCGGCGATTCGGCCGAGATGTGAGGACTTGAAGACGGCGCGCACTTCGGCCATGCCCATATCGTTTTCTTGGGCGATCTTATCGAGTTTTTGCCGCATCAGTTCTTTCACTTCGTCGACGGCGTGGTAGATGATGTTGTGCAGTTTGACGATCACTTTTTTGGCTTTGATCAGTCCGTCGGCGTGGCTCTCGACTTTGGTGTGGAAGCCGAGGATCACAGCGTTGGAGGCAGCAGCAAGGTTAACGTCTGACTCGGAAATTTGGCCTACTTCGAATGAGACGATATTGAGCTCTGCTTTGTCCGATTTGATTTTTTGCAGGGATTGTTTCAGCGCTTCGACCGATCCTTGGACGTCGGCTCGGATCATGACGTTGAGGACTTTCTTCTCTTGAGCGGCCGCTTTCGATTCGAGGAATCCTTCGAGGCCTCGTTTGCCTTTTTGTGCTAGTTTGCCTTTGTGCTCTTCTAGGCGGGCGTTTGCAATCGATCGGGCTTCCCGCTCACTTTCGACGGCGATAAACTCGCTGCCGGCTTCAGGAAGTTCAGAAAGGCCGGTGATTTTGACCGGGGTAGAGGGGCCAGCCTCAGTGAGCTCTTTGCCATGCTCGTCGTGCATGGTTTTCACTTTGGCATAGCTCAGGTCGAAGACGAGCGGATCGCCCACTCTCAAGGTCCCGTTTTGGACGAGGAGGGTAGCGACGGCGCCAAGGCCTTTATGCATTTCCGATTCGATGACAGAACCGCGGGCACGGGCGTTGGTACTCGCTTTGAGTTCGAGCACTTCAGATTGGAGGGAGAGCATTTCGAGCAGCTCTTTAATCCCTGCGCCTGTTGTGGCAGAGCAATTGACGGTGATGGTTGTACCGCCCCAAGCTTCTGGGAGTAGCTCGTGTTCGGAGAGCTGTCGATAGACGTTGCTGGCATCGAAGTTGGGTTTATCGCTTTTGTTGATGGCGACCAAGATGGGGACGCCAGCCTCTTTGGCTTTATTCATCGCTTCGATGGTCTGGTCGCGCATCCCTTCGTCTCCGGCGATGACTAGGACGACGAGGTCGGTGACGATAGCGCCCCGCTCGCGCATTGAGGAGAAGGCTTCGTGACCAGGGGTATCTAAAATGGTGATGTCGCCCACAGCAGAGTGGCACTTGAAGGCGCCGATATGCTGGGTGATGGCTCCCGCTTCGCCGGCGGCGAGATCGCTTTTGCGGATGGCGTCGATTAAGCTCGTTTTTCCATGGTCCACGTGGCCCATAAAGGTGATTACAGGGGGCCGGAGCTGGAGGTCAGAAGAGTCGCTCGCAGAGATCTCTTCTTTAATCGTTTTGTCAGTGATTTTAATCCGTTTTTCTTCGGTTGTATCGATGCTGATTTCGCAGCCAAATTCATGCCCGAGTAGTTGGATAGTGGTTTCGTCGTCGAGGAAATCGTTAATGGTGACAGCGATCCCTTGCAAAAAGAGTTTGGAGATCAATTGGCGAGGCTTTCACTTTCATCTCGACAGCGAGATCTTTAACCGAAATGGGGAGCCGGACGGCGAGGACTTTGGACGGATGGTCAGCTCTTCGCGGCTATCTGCGCCCATTTTCTTCAGTTTCTTCTTGCGCCAACGGTCATCGTCGGAGTCGCGCAGACCCATTCGATCGCGGGCGTCGAAGGCGCTCTTTTGTGATGGTTTGCGCTGCGAGCGTACATCGCGGTAATCTTTGAATGAGCCGGGTTTGCGCCCTTTTTTTCTTCTTCGGCTTTTGGGGCTCCTTCTATTTTAGCTTCCCCTTTTGCGGCGGGCTTTAGAGGAGCTCCCTTTTTTCTCTTCGGGTTTAGCGTCTTGACGGCTGACGGGGAGTTTTTTTACTGGCGGCGGCGGTGCTGTTTTGCGGATGATTTTCGGTTTGCGGAAATCATCGACGATGACTGTTCTTCTAGGTGGGGGAGGCGGGACTTCTTCTTCTTCTTCTTCTTTTACTGGTGCAGGAGCAGGAGGAGGGATCTCTTTTACAATTTCAACGACCGGTTTTTCAGGGTGAGCTGGAGGGAGAGGAGGGACCGGCTCGAGGATAGGAGCTGGCGCCGGCTCTGGAGCTTTCATTTCTACCGGTTTTTTAGGGACAGCAGCTTTCTTTTCAGCCGCGGCATCTTCCTTTTTTTGCTTGAGTTTACCCAGCTGCATTGCTTCTGCAAGCTGGGTATTTTTTATGTTGAATTTTATGTTTTTGGCCAAAGCCTATAACCTCTTAAGTCTAACTTCCTCTAAAATTCGATCGGCCATCTGTGGGCTAATCCCGGGGATTTTAGACAATTCTGTTGAGCTAGCATTGAGCACCTTTTTCGGGGTGTCGTAGCCAGCAGCTATTAAGCATTCCACGATCAGGGAGCTCATCTCCGGGATTTTGAGCGGCTCATCCAATGCGGGGTCATCCACCAGAGCAAGCTGAGCTCGTTGGAAATTCATGTTGGCTTGGTATTCGCTCATCCGCTGTACGTTGAGCTGGATGCCAACAAGTTGCCCACAAAGGCGGGTGTTCATGCCCCGTTTGCCGAGCACAATTGGATAGCTCTCATCTTCTACGACAATGCCAATTGTCGACTCGTCTTCGCTGACGCTGATTTTCTTGATCTCAATCGGCGCTAAGGCATTTTGCAAGCAGCTGAACTCGGATCTTCGGTGAAGGGGATGATGTCGATTTTTTCGTTGTTGAGTTCGCGAATGATATTTTTGACACGTGTTCCGCGGACGCCGACGCAGGCGCCAACAGGATCGACTTTAGGATCTTGAGACGGACAGCGAGTTTCGTGCGGTAGCCAGCATCGCGCACGATTTTTTCGATGGTAACCGTGCCATCGTCGAGTTCAGGAACTTCTTGCATAGAAAAGCTGCGCGACAAACTCGGGATGGCTGCGGGAAAGAATCACTTCAGCTCCGCCGTTTTCTGTGTCGCGCACTTCATAGAGGAGTGCTTGGACACGTTCGCCGACGTTGTATTTTTCGTTTTTGGATAAAAGCGGTCTGGCAGGATCGCTTCTACTTTGCCGAGATCGACGATGAGGGTGGCTCCACGGACGATCCGTTTGACGGTGCCTGAAATCAGTCTCGTTGATGCGGTGGCGATATTCTTCATAGATCACATCGCGTTCTGCACCGCGCAGTTTTTGCGCGATGACTTGCCGTGCGGTTTGCGCGGCAATGCGGCCAAAATCTTGAGGGGTGACGGCGATATCGATCCAATGGCCGAGTTCGCAATTCGGATTGAGCTCACGTGCCTCTTCGAGAAGAGATCTCTTCTTCAGGGATCGTCACTTTATCAACGACTTCTTTTTGAGCGAATGACATCGATGTTGCCCGTTTTAGAATTGATGTGGACGCGAAACGTTGATGAGTCCTTTAATGCTTTTGCGCGCGGCGGCGCGGAGCGACTCTTCAATAGCGGCGATAATGATATCGCGCTTGATGCCTTTTTCTCGTTCGAGGTATTCGAAGATGGCAACTAGATCTTTATTCATCGTCTTTTTCTTCTCCCGCCTCAGCGTCTTCTTCTTTTTTCTTCTTGCTTCTTGGCTTTGCTCCAACGACGATATCATCGCGATTGACGTATTGGTCGCAACCAAGTATTCTTTGATCGAAAGAGCGATTTTCTTGTGCTCCGGGTCGAGTTTGATCACTTTCGCTGTGATTTCGTCTCCTTTCTTAACCACATCTTCTACTTTTCCAAAAGGTTGATCAGAGAGTTCTGTGACGTGGATCAGGGCTTCAATGCCATTGTCGAGCTCGACAAACGCGCCGAAGGCGGTGATTTTGGTGACAATCCCTTTGACAAAGAGCCGACCGGCATTGTTTTTTCGATTGTCTCCCATGGATTGGAGCTCAGTTGTTTCACGCCGAGAGTGATTTTTTTGCTTTCTTTGTCGACAGAGAGGACACAGCTTCGACCTTATCTCCTTTTTTCAGCACTTCAGAAGGATGGGAGACTTTTTTGATCCAGCTAAGATCGGAAATGTGGATCAGTCCATCAATGCCTGGCTCGAGCTCGACAAAGGCGCCATAGTTGGTCAGGTTGCGGATTTCCGCTGTAACGCTGCTGCCGACTGGGATATTTCTTTTCGACATCTTCCCATGGATTTTTCTCCAGTTTGCTTGAGTGCCAAGAGAAATTTTTCCTTCTTCTTTTTGCACGGAGAGGACGATCGCTTCGACTTCATCGCCTTTCTTGACGATTTCGCTAGGATCGGTGACATTTTTGATCCAAGACATTTCAGAGACGTGGATCAGGCCTTCGATGCCTGGTTCGATTTCAATAAAGGCTCCATAAGGAACGAGGTTGACGATTTTGCCCTTAACGTGTGTTCCTGGAGGATAGCGCTTTTCGATTTCTTCCCAAGGATTGGATTCTTTTTGCTTCATGCCGAGAGCGACGCGCCCTTTCTCTTTATCGACATGGAGGATCATCACTTCGAGTTCTTGGCCGAGATGGACCATTTCAGAAGGGTGTTTGATCCGTTTCCATGTCATGTCGGTGATGTGCAGAAGTCCATCGATGCCATCGAGGTCGAGGAAGACGCCGAAGTCGGTGATATTTTTGACGACAGCCTGTGCGGACATCGCCTTCATGGATGTTTTCAAGCAGTTCCGCTTTCGTGAAATGCGCTCTTCTTCGAGAAGCTCGCGGCGGGAAACGACGATGTTTTTGCGTTCAGTATTGATTTTAAGAATTTTGAAGTCGTAGGTTTGGCCGAGATACTCATCGAGATTTTTGATGCGCTTGTTGTCGATTTGCGAGCCGGGGAGGAATGCTTCCATGCCGATATCGACCATCAGGCCGCCTTTGACTTTGCGGATGACTTTACCTTTGACGATCGAGCCTTCTTTGCAATGATTGACAATGTATTCCCACTGACGTTGACGGCGCGCTTTTTCGCGCGAAAGGACGATCTGGCCATCTTCGCCTTCAGCTTGATCGAGGAAGACTTCGACTTCGTTACCGAGAGATAAGTTCGATGGATCTGCAAATTCGTCGATAGGCACAAGACCTTCAGATTTCAAGCCGACATCGACAACAACGAAATCTTTCGTGATTTCAACGATGTGGCCCTTCAGAATTTGGCCGACTGTCATCGTCGCGAGTGTGCCCTCTTCAGGGGCTTCATCTTTTGTTCCGAGTAGTTTGCGAAACTCCTTGGCGTCTTTTTCATCAAAATCAATATCGTCTATGACTTTGCTTTGATCCCAATCGTGTGTCAAAGTGTCTTTCATGTTTAAAGGTTCTCCTAAAAAATAATTCCAAAAAAAAATTCATTGCCGAAGCAGGCATATATCCCACTCCTTGGCCAATGAATTCTTCCATGTGCCAAATGTAATGTCGTGAATTGTAGCAAAGGGGGTTAAAATAAATCAAGTCTAGACCAAATAAGGGAGAAAGACTATAAGCCGATTTTTAAAAGAGGGGAGGGAGTCTTATCTATAGCGAACTCATCAATCATATTTTGGCCCACCATCCCGGTGACCGCCCATCTTTGCACTGGTCACCCGAGTCGGGGAGTGCTTTGTCCATTTCTTTGGTTTGCCATTCTCGAAAAAATGTGAGCCTATTTTTTTATACGATGATCAGCCGATGGCTCATCCCAGGCAAGAACCTAGACATTTCTCAAATTTTTTCTACTCAGTTTAAGGAGCATACTATCTCACAGCTCGTCGTCCAGTTGGATAGTCCCCAGGATCTCGAATGTGCCAAACGGAACCTCCCTTTTTTAGAGAAGGAGATCTTAATCGGGGCCCGGTCGATTTACCATGCACGCAAGATCCTCGAAATGAAGGGGTTAACCATCGATGACAAAACGGCGCTGGTGCAGGAAAAGATTGCCGCCTTGGTTCGCCGGTTCCCTAAGGTGTTCGACTACGACATTTTCAGTGAAATGCAACACTTTCTTGTCTCTACGAAAGGGGTCTTCAAGTCGGAGCATCAACCCTCCGATATCAGCCGGATCATTTTTACCCTATATCGTTTCCGCAAGGAGATTGAACAAAGGGAAATGGGGAGGCGGCATCTCTGTTTGAAACTCAAAAATACAACTCTTCATACCCCTTTGGGAATAAAAGAGGTCCTATCGGTGTTCGTTGGCCTCAATTTTTTAAATGAGCATGAGCTTTTTGAAGAGAGGCACCTTTTGTCGGCGCTCGCTCATTTTATTCCAACTATCAAAGCGATCCCCGGATCTTATTACCAAAACGATCAAATTCTCTACCTTGAAGTCGAAAAACCCAGTCAGGAATTGCTAATACCCGAGCTGACAACTGAAATTCAAAAACGCATTGAGCAGCTGGTTCCGCCAATCTTTATGCCCCGTAATGAGGAAGAGGTGATGCGTAACATCCTCATTTTGAGTAATCAGCTGCGGTATTTGCGCGATATTCCACAGATGATCATCTCCTTCGATGAGCAGGCCGATACAGAGCTTTCATTTACGGTCATCTTAGCCCGGCTGGTCCATCCTGAGAGCCGCCCCATTGCTGAGCTTTTCCAAATGTATCAAATTGATCGGGTGAAAGTGGTTGGGAAGCTCCGTCGCAAAGTCCCCAAAGAGGCTTCAGTGATTCGGGTGCGACTTCCTAGCGAGAAATTTCTTAGGGAAGACTACTCGGTTGATCTCTTTAAGGCGCGTCAGTATCTGGTGAAAGAGATGGAGCAGATTTTAGGCGAGGTCCGCGACTACAATGGGGGGATGATCGCCAAGCAGAGCGAGAACTTTGCCCGACTAAAGAAATTACTTGGGAAACTGGCGAAACAACATGCGCTATTGCTGCAAAACTACTTCCACTCGATTTTTCCCGTTCACTTTAGCACGACGCTCGACCCTCAATTGCTCAAGATTCTCTTTTCGATGCTTCTCGAAGCGCAATCAAAAGAGGGGCAATTTTTAACGACAAAAAAGGCCAGCGACTATTTGTTTGGGATGTGCAAATTTCAAGATTTGTCTATAAAGGAAAAAATTATTAGCCAACTTCCCTCCCATGAGCTTCTCACTGTTCAAATGAAGATTTTGGACTCCCAATATCTGGGCTTCATCTATCTCAATACCGAGCAATCGAATCACTTGACCTTTGAAGAAATTCAGCCATTGGTGGGGCGTGAAAGAGGCTGTTAACGGGTTTTGGTTTCGTCGCTTTTTTGAGGACTTTTGGCCAATTTTCAACTCACTTGTTGGGGGTAATATACAAAGTGTGATATAACCCCCAACAAGTGATTTGAAAATTGGCTCAAAACGCCCAAAAAATCGACATGAAACCAAACCCGTTAACAGCCTCAAAAAAAAAGTGGCCTAATATCATTGAGCCATCGATCCTCTCTGGGGACTTCGGTGTTTTAGCTGCAGAGGCGAAACGGGTCGAGCAGGCAGGTGCCGACGCGATCCATATCGATATCATGGATGGCCATTTCGTCCCCAACTTGACTTTAGGCCCGCGCGCAGTCTCGGCGATCAATCGGGCGTCCGATCTGTTTCTAGATGTCCACATCATGATCTATAATCCATTTGACTATATCGAGAGATTGGTCGAAGCGGGTGCCGACCGGATTACGTTCCACTTCGAGGCGACAGAAGACGTCGATGAGGTGCTCGCATACATCCGCAAGTGCAATATCGAGGCGGGTCTTGCTTTTCGGCCGGAGACGAGCTTTTCGTTCATTCCCCGGTTCCTCGACAAGTGCGATATGATTTTGATCATGACGGTCAATCCTGGATTTGGGGGCCAAGCCTTCATGTCCGATATGATTGAGAAGATCGAACTGACGCGGGAAGCGTGTGATAAGCTCAAAATTCGAAAAGGGGGAGTGACAGGCGATCCCAAGACGCTTCCGCCATTCGACATCCAAGTCGATGGGGGAATCGACGACAAGACTGCGAAATTGTGTGCAGACGCAGGGGCGAATGTGTTTGTTTCCGGGACATATCTTTTCGGCGCTCCAGAAATGGCCCCAAGAATCAAGTTATTGAGGAACCTATGACAAGAGTCGTCGTGATCGGGGGCGGTACAGGAAATTTCGCCGTCTTACGCGGGTTAAAAAATTATCAAGTCGACCTTAGCGCGATCGTCTCGATGGCCGACGATGGGGGCAGTACCGGGATTCTCCGAGATGAGCTCGGGGTGTTGCCGCCAGGCGATGTGCGTCAATGTTTAGTTGCCCTTTCCAACTCTTCGAGTCTGATGCGCAGTTTGGTCAACTACCGGTTCGAAAATGGGGGACTTGGGGGACATAGCTTTGGGAATCTTTTGCTTTCTGCTCTCGAAAAAGTGACCGGGAGTTTTGAAAAAGCTGTTGAGGAGATGGGCCGCATTCTCTTCATTAAGGGCAAGGTGATTCCAGTGACGACTCACCAGGTGCGGCTGAAAATGATCCTGAATAACCGGAAAATTTTAGAGGGGGAGAAAGAAATTTATCTCTCTCAAGAGATCGACCAGGGCTATAAGAAAATTTACTTGGAGCCATTTCCAGAGGCTAATCCGCATGCGATCGAGGAGATTGCACGGGCCGATTATATCATTTTGGGCCCAGGCGGCTTGCACACTTCACTCATCCCTAATCTATTGGTGGAGGGGGTCAGCCAGGCTCTTCTCAAGTCAAAAGCGAAAAAGATCTACGTTGGCAATTTGATGAACCGCAAAGGACAGACCACGGGATATAAGACAAGCCACTACATCGAAGAGATTTCGCGGTTTCTGGGAGATGATATTTTCGATCATATTCTCGTCAATGGGCAGAGTCCTCCAGAAGAGCTGCTCGATGTCTATGCCGAAGAGGGGACTTTAGTGGAAAATGATCTGACCGACAAGCGGGTTATCACCGCGCCTCTTCTCGGAACTGTCCATGAAGGGGCAAAAACCGATTTGCTGAAGCGCAATTTGATCAGGCACGACCCAGACAAATTGGCTGAGGAGTTGATGAAGATTGTTAATCATATTTGATTTGGATGACACTCTCATCGAAACTTCCAAATGTTTAACCCCGCTCTATTTGCGCCTTGCTTTCGATGCGATGGGACTGTCTGGGACTTGGCAAGAGCTGGTCGCCATCAATGAAAAATCGCTCAGCTCGCGGATCGCACTCAGAGAATTTTGGAGCAGCCGTTCGGATCGGGAAGAGATTTTGCAGGCAGGCTTAGAGGCGCTGAAGACCCCAATACCTAGCGAAGCGAAAATAGAGCCGGTCCCAGGGGCAAATGAAGTGCTTGACACTCTCCAAGTGCATCACACTCTGGCTCTTGTGACGGCCGGCTACCCTGAATTGCAGCTCCAGAAGATGGAAAAAGCTGGTATTCAACCATCCCAATTTAGTAAACTTATTGTTGGGTCGGGACCGAGTAAAAAATCAGATTACCAAAGAGTACTCGCAGAATTGCAATTTGATCCTAGCGAGGCTGTGGTCTGTGGCGACCGGGTAGAGATCGATTTGACCCCGGCAAAAGAGCTCGGCCTGTACACTGTCCATTTTCGAAATGGGCGAGGATTATTCCACTCTACCCCTAAAGAGAGTGTAGATTTGACGATACAAACACTTAAAGAACTGCAAGAGGTATTTGCCAAAACATGAAACCTAAAGCTCCAATGACTAGCAATCAGATCACTCCTGGGATCATGATATCAATCGATAAAAATATCTATCGTGTCGAATCGGCTGTCAAGGTCACGGTCCCAAAAGGGCCCCCCTTCATCAAGACGAAGCTCAAAGACATCATGACCGATGAGACGATCGAGAAGAACTTCAAAGAGGGGCAAGAGGTTCAAGAGGTGACACTCGATGAGCACAATCTCGAATTTCTCTATATCGAAGGAAAGGACTATCTCTTTCTCGATACTGGCAATTTAGAAAAAGTTTTTGTTCCCAAAAATATCATTGGCGATAAGGTCAACTACATCAAAGAGGCGATCGAAGTGAAAGCGATGTTCTATGGGGATACCATTTTCTCCATCGAGCTTCCTCAATTCCTCGAACTGATGGTTGTGAAGACAGAACCTAGCGATGCCTCTCCTCAAGTGACCGATGCAAACAAATTCTGCTATTTGGAAACAGGAGCCAAAATTAAGGTGCCCCTTTTCATCGAGACAGGTGATATTGTGAAGGTGGACACCACAACAAACGAATTTATCCAAAGGTTGTAATATGGACATGAAGTCAATCAAAGAGCTGATGGCCTCGATGGAGAAATCGGGCCTGAAGAAGGTGCGGATCAAAGAGGAAAAAGGGTTCGAGATCGAACTCGAAAGAGAAGCTGAGCATCCTCCTCAGCCCCAACCCATCCATCGTCCCGAACCGGTCCATTATCACCATCCTCATCCCCATCCTCCCCACCGCCCGGCAGGAGAAGAGGAGAAAAAGGTAGAGAAAAAAGAGGGGAGTTATATCGCCTCTCCTATGGTCGGCACCTTCTACACAGCTGCGTCTCCCGATGATCAGCTTTTGTCAAAGTTGGAGATAAAGTCGATGAAAACACCGTCGTCTGCATCATCGAGGCGATGAAGGTGATGAATGAAGTCAAAGCGGGTAAGAAGGGCACAATAGCAGAAATGCTTGTCGCAACTGCCACCCGGTCGAATTTGGAACAAACCTCTTCCGGTACTACGTATGAAAAAGATCCTCATCGCCAATCGAGGCGAAATCGCCGTCGAATCATCAGAGCCTGTCACGATATGGGGATGCAAACTGTTGCCGTCTATTCGCAAGCCGACACCGAAGCGCTCCATGTTTTCATGCGGATGAAGCAATCTGCATTGGAGAAGCCCCATCGCAAAAATCCTATTTGAAAATCGCCAATATCCTCTCAGCCTGTGAGATCACTGGCGCCGACGCGATTCATCCCGGACTATGGGTTTTTGAGCGAAAATGCCAACTTTGCTTCGATTTGTGAAAGCTGTGGGATCAATTTCATCGGCCCCTCGCATCAAGCGATCTGCGCTTTTGGGAGATAAAGCGCAGCCAAAGCGACTGCAAAGAGCGTCAAGTGCCCTGTGATTCCTGGTTCTGACGGCGTGGTGGAAGATGTCCAAGCAGGCGTTAAAAGAAGCCAAAAAGCTCGGCTTTCCTATCTTCATCAAAGCCGACAGCCGGCGGCGGCGGCAAAGGGATCCGCATTGCCAATGACGCCTGATGAATTTGTCAGACAGTTTGCCGCAGCGCGTACTGAAGCAGAAGCTAGCTTTGGCAATCCTGAGGTCTATCTCGAAAAAATGATCGTCAATCCGCGCCACATCGAGATGCAGGTCATCGGCGACAAGCATGGCAATTATGCCTACCTTGGTGAGAGGGATTGCACCATTCAGCGCCGCCGACAAAAACTCATCGAAGAAGCGCCGAGCCCGATCTTGGCGCCATGCCCTGCGCAAAAAAATCTGGCGAAGCTGCGGTCGATATCGTCAAAGCAGCTAAATATTACTCTGCTGGAACCGTCGAATTTTTACTCGATGAGAAGAACAACTTCTATTTCATGGAAGTCAATACCCGCATCCAAGTCGAGCACACGATGACCGAAGAGCTGACCGGCATCGACCTGGTGCAGCGAGCAGATTCGGATTGCGCTGGGAGAAAAGCTCAGCTTTAAGCAAAAAGACATCGACCTTCACGGGACACGTGATCCAGTGCCGGATTAATGCCGAAGACCCTGCCAAAAATTTTGCCCCTTCCCCGGGAGTGCTAGAGTATTATTTGCCGCCGGGCGGCCCCCATGTCCGCGTCGACAGCGCTTGCTATTCGGGCTATCGCATTCCCCCCAATTACGATTCGATGATCGCCAAATTGATCGTCAAAGGGAAAGATCGAAAAGAAGCCATCGCATTGCAAAAAGAGCTTTAAAAGAGTTCCATATCGGCGGCGTCAAGACCACGATTCCCATTCCATCAGTACATGTTTGAGGATGATAACTTCCTGAATAATACCTACACCATCACCTACATCGATCAGCTCATGGCAGAAGGATATTCTTTCATCCCAGAAAGTTGACATCCTTAGTCGTTTTATTGATAATCTTTTTTTATGAAAGGAATCATTTTAGCGGGTGGAAGGGGATCGCGCCTTTACCCCATCACCAAAGCGACTTGCAAACAGCTTCTGCCAATCTTCGATAAACCGATGATCTATTATCCCCTTGCGGTGCTCATGATGGCCCAAATTCGGGAGATTTTGATCATCACGACACCTGAAGACACCTCCCGATTTCAGCAGCTGCTCGGCGATGGAAGTCAGTGGGGGATCTCAATCTCTTATGATATCCAAAAGATTCCACAGGGGATTGCAGATAGTTTTATCATCGCCGAAAAATTCATTGGAGATGGTTCTGTCGCTCTTATTCTCGGCGACAATATTTTCTATGGCCACAATTTCTCTAACCTTCTCCAAGAGGCCAAAGAGCTCCACGAGGGGGCCATGGTCTTTGGATATGAAGTGCACGATCCTCAGCGTTATGGGGTGCTTGCCTTCAATGAAGAGGGTCAGATTGTCGATATCATCGAAAAGCCCAAAAATCCCCCTTCTCGTTATGCTGTGACAGGTCTTTACTTCTATGACAATCAGGTGATCGAGATCGCAAAGAGCTTAAAGCCGTCAAGAAGGGGAGAATACGAAATCACCGATGTGAACGTCGCCTATTTAAAAAGAGGGGCGCTGCAGTGCCACCTTTTTGAGCGGGGCTTTGCCTGGCTCGACACCGGAACCCCCACAGCGATGCAACAGGCCGCCAGCTATGTTCAGACGATTCAAGAGCGGCAAGGGATCAAAATTGGGTGCGTCGAAGAGATCGCTTATAAGATGGGCTATATCACATTAGAGCAGCTGGTGCAGCTAGCCGATGAACTTTCACCATCTGAATATGGACAATATCTCAAAACCCAAGTTTTAAACCTGCTCCACACCGAATCGAAAGTTGGCGATCGATCATGGGCGGTTCTCCCCTCGATGGGAGCAGCCTCTTCCATTTTTGTTCGTTCGACGAAAATTAATTAAATAAATTTGCGGCGGCGGGTCCGTTTGCTGCGGTGAGGGACGAAATTCGACTTTCTTCCAGAAACAGCTTCATGCAAGTTTTCGATCGCCATGAAGGCCTCTGGATCTTCTCGGAGGACGATTTCCTTGAGGTCGGCCAAATCGAGTCTCTCGACGACGATGAAGAGCAAATCGCGTGGGGCCCCAGAAAAGCCCCCTTTCCCGTGAATAATGGTCAGACCTAGCCCCAGCTCGTGCATGATCGTTTTCGCCAGTTCTTTGGGCATAGAAGAGATAATCAGCACCGATTTGAGTTCATCCAATCCCAGGATGACCAAATCCATCATCTTAAAGGCAACCACATAGGTGAGCAGCGACTTGAGGGCGATATGCCAGTCAGAGAAGATCCACCCATAGATGCCGAAGATGAAAAAGTTGGCTGCCAGGACCACTTGTCCGATGGTAAATCCAAGTTTTCGGTTGACGATGATGGCCAATATCTCGGTCCCATCCAAGCAGCCGCCATTGCGGATCACCAGGCCGCCGCCAACGCCCAAAATCGCGCCGCCGAAGAAAATGATCTCGAGTGTATCCCCATGGAAGGGGGGAGCGGCATCTAAAATCCACAAGAAGAGTGCGAATAACAAAATCGCTGAAAACATATGGATGACAAAGGTGCGCCGGATAAAGCGGAAGGCCAAATAGATGAAGGGGAGGGTCAAGCCAATCAAATAGTAGGAGAGGTAACTTGGGTCAAAGACACGAGCGAGGATCAAGGCGATACCGGTGATCCCGCCGTCGATCAGGTCATTGGGAAGTAAAAAAATGCGGATCGCCACAGCAGCCAAAAAAGCTCCAAGTGAGATCCAAACTAAATCATTGAGAAAGTGCCAGAAGCTCGCTTGCTTTGTGGGTTTTTGCATGGAATTAAGATACTAAGAAGAAAGGGAAAAGTACAGAAAAAAAATAACCCCTCATGTTGTGAGGGGTTTTGCGACGCGGGAGACGGGGCTTGAACCCGCAACTTCTGCCTTGACAGGGCAGTGCTCTAACCAATTGAACTACTCCCGCAAAGAGCTGTTGGGCGCAAAAGGATTCGAACCTATGACCGCCTGTGTGTAAGACAGGAGCTCTACCGCTGAGCTATACGCCCCAACAGGCCTTTAACTGTACCCTCTCCGAAGAATTTTTCTCAAGTAATTTTCGAATTTGGTATCATTTGGCCATGTTGAAAAGAGCTCTAATTTTTCTTTTACTCTGCGCCTGTAGCCCGAAGAGCTCTGAGGAGTTCTTGAGCCAGAGCGAGGAGAAATGCTCGGAACTGGTCGCCATCCTTGAAAAGAGCGAATCTCTCGATGATCTTTTGAAGGTCGAAAATGAGCTTAAGAAAAAATTTAACGAAATCGCCACCCTCATGGTCCAGTCGCGCAAATTTCATGAAAAACATCCGAGCAATCATCCAGTCAAGCCTATCGCAAGCAGTGCTGCCTTATTAGATGAGCTCAAGAGAATCTACGCCATCAAAGGGGGCCGTGAAGTGATCGAACGTGCTCAATCTGATGCGCAACTATGGTGATTAATAGAATTTTATGGAGTACTTTTAGATATGAAAAAGATCTTGCTGTGCTTATTTCTCGTCTGTGGTCTGTATGCCACCCAGGAAAAAAAGAAGGTCTGCCTGAACATGATCGTTAAAAACGAGAGCAAGGTCATCGAAAGGTGCTTAGCCTCGGTCAAACCTTTTATCGATTATTGGGTCATTGTCGACACGGGCTCTACTGATGGGACACAGACAATCATCAAAAATTTCATGAAGGGGATCCCAGGAGAATTGCATGAACGCCCTTGGGTGAATTTTGGCCATAATCGCAATGAAGCGCTGCAATTGGCTAAAAATAAAGGAGATTATCTCTTGTTCATCGATGCCGATGAGGTGCTCGTTTTTGCCGACAATTTCGTGAAGCCCAATTTAGACAAAGACGCCTATCATATTACAACCCACTTATATGGAACCGATTATATCAGGTTACAGCTGATCAACAATCATCTCAATTGGCAATGGATCGGTGTTCTCCATGAATATCTTAGTAGCCCAGAAGCCAGAACAAACGAAGTTTTGGCAGGGGTGATAAACTATCCAAGCTATGAGGGGGTTAGATCGCAAGATCCATTGAAGTTCAAGAAGGATGCGATGGTTCTGGAGGAGGCATTAAAGACAGAGCCCGACAATGCCCGCTATGTTTTTTATCTGGCTCAAAGCTACCGAGATGCCAGCGAGCCAGCTGCGGCCCTTAAAAATTATGAACGGCGAGTGGCGATGGGGGGATGGGATCAGGAGGTTTTTTTCTCAAAATATCAAATCTGCCTCTTGCAAGAAGAGCTGAAGATTGAACCAGAGAAGATTGCGAAAAGTTATCTAGATTGCTTCTCCTCTCGTCCTTCGAGGGCTGAACCGCTTTGCCATCTCGCCACATTCTACCGGCTGCAAGGCAATTATTTGCTCGGCTATCTGGTCGCCACTTACGGACTGACTCTACCTTATCCTTCCGATACTTTGTTTGTTGAGAGATGGGTTTACGATTTTGGTCTTCTATTGGAAAAATCGGTCTGCGCCTACTGGATTGGGAAATACCAAGAGTGCTTGGATCTATCACAGCAGCTGCTAAAAGTGGGCAATTTGCCGGCCAATGTGAGGGAATGTGTCGAGAAGAATATCTGGTGGGCACAAAAGCAGTTAAAAAATTTAGAAAGTCAATCCTATTCCTCCCATTTGGTTAGGTGAGGAGAGGGATCTAAAATCGAATCGTATTGCGCCTTAATCCCCCAAATTGCATCAGGGTCGAGCTGTTGATATCTCTTATATTTTTGGATTCGGTCATTTTCTTTGGCCCATCCCAAATGCTTGAGCCGTAAATTGGACGATTGGATTCGGAAGCCATAGATTGTTGTCGGAAATCGACCACAATGTTGAGGTGCCTCTTTCCATCGATAGGCAACTTCTGGGCGATAGCGCACTAAAAAAGGGATATGGTAGTTATGGGCACTCCATAGAGAATCATCGCGGAAATGGGTCTCATTCCAAAAATCATAGAGTCTAAAGGCAAAACCATCGACGTCGGGGTTTTTGAGCATCTCTACTATCTCTTGGTCGAACCGCTCTTCAAAGATCTCATCGGCATCGAGAATCAGAATCCAGTCGGGATCGGTTTTCGTCACCTCTTCCCATAGCTGCTTGCGTAGGTTGACCTCATTTGAGAATTTGGACTCGCTATTTCGAATGATGCGCAGAGGAATGTCTTTAAGGATTTCTTGGCATACCTGGATTGTATTGTCTGTGCTCGCATCGTCGACGATGACGGCATCGGTGATATATTCACGCGCTTTCTCAAGCGCTTGTCTTAAATACCGATCGGATTCATTTTTCACGCACATCGCCAGAGTAAGCCGGGGCATATTTTGGGCGCATTGCCGTTTAAAAGCTGCCACCCCTTCCAGATTGGACTCACGATAAATATGGTAGGCTGGGTAGTGGGTATCAACATAAAGGCCGATTCCAAGAGCAGCAGCCCGAATGCAGAAGTGGCGGTCTTCACCCCAAAACGTGATGTTAGGGATTTTTTTAAAACTCACCCCTTTTTGCAATGCTGATTTGCTGATGAGGGTGCAGGCGCCAAGTCCTCCTACAGGATAGACTCCCGGTTTTTTTAATTTGTTAATGAAATTAACCGTCCTTTTGACAGATTCTTCCTGTGTGAGCTTTTCCCCAGCTGCTTGCTCATTTAGGGTGTATTGATCATAGAGCCATACTTGAGGCAAAGGGATGGATTCTGGTGTCCATCTGGTCCAAAAAATTTCGGAGACGATTTCTTTATTATCTCCGATCAAGTGCTCTATCGTTTTAGGATGGAGCACAATGTCTGAGTCGATCAGAAAAAGGTAGTCATAATTTTTTTGATTGGCAAATTGGATGATCCGATCTTTAAAGGCGGCCACTTTCCAAATGTTGTCATCACTCCAGTGGTGCGTGACCTCGTTGCACTGATAGGGGGAAGATGAGGGGGCCTCTGGACTCAAGATCGAGCATTTCTTCCCCTTTTTTTGCGCAAATGCATGAAGAATCGCTTTTGATTGTTCTAGGTCGTTGTCATCGACGAAAAGAAAATGAAGGGTGCAGGCGGACTGATCAATTCGATCCAATGATTCGAGAAACTCCTTCAGAATGGCTGGCTTTTGCCGAATAGGGGAACCTACCAAGATGGTGGGCTTAGGAGTGGCAAAGACTGAGATTGAGAGAAAGAGGAAAAGGAAGAAAAAGCTCTTTTTCATTTTTTTAGCGTCCCTTTGATGATTTCGGTGATCCGTCTGCATGCTTGGCCGTCTCCATAAATGGAGCACTGGTTGTTGAGCGCTCAAAAGCAATTGAGAGACTATACCCCGACTCGCCCAAAAGTGTGAATTTGGACCGCGCCAAAGCCTCGGGGTTCAACTGTTTTTCCGAGGGTTGTATTAAGTCGATACTACCCTCGGAAAAACAGTTGAACCGCGAGAGCTTTCGCGTGGGTCCAAATTCACACTTTTGGGCGAGTCGGGGTATAAAACAAGGAAAAAAAACAAACGGTTTCATTCCGCAGAATTCTGAACGGAGCTGCGAAAAAAGTCAACTCTACACAATCTCATTCACTATGTTACTGAAAGCAAGATTCAAAATGATCTTTCCGCTTAGCCAAGAATGCATGATCGGTGAGCTCATCGATATGGATGGGTACAGCAGTGACATAACCTTGCTGGAGAAGGGCCACGTCGCTTTCTTCATGCTCATCATGGTGTGCCCACTGGCCCCCGTGCCAATAGTAGGGGACGCCGTCGGGATGGATCCGGTGTGACGGATCTTCAACCCAAAGGCCCTTTCCTTGACGTGCGAGCTTGACCCCTTTGAAGGAGGAGAATTTAGTTGGGAAATTGACGTTGAGGATCGTTCCAGCAGAAAGGGGATGTTCGAGGATATGTTTCACCATCGGAGCGATGTACGATTCGATTATCTCATAGCGGGGAGTGTCAAATTCAGTGCTCGAAAAGGCGATTCCAGGTGTCTTGCGTAGAGCCCCTTCGATGACGCCGCCGATTGTGCCGCTGTAGAGAACGTTGCGCCCTGAGTTTGAGCCGCGGTTGATCCCTGAAACGATCAGGTCAGGTTTTTCACTGAGAATGATCCGCGTGCCGAAACGGACACAATCAGCAGGGGTGCCGTTTATTTTCCAAGCGGGCGTGCCCCGTTCCCATTTGACCGGACTGATCGTAATGGGCTGGTGGAGGGTGAGACCAAGACCAACGCCAGATTTTTCAGCAGCAGGTGCGATGATCGAGACATCGGCTATATCGACTAGGGCATGCCAAAGGTGCCAAATCCCCTCGGCGTGAATCCCATCGTCATTAGTAATTAAAATTTTCGGTCTTTTCTCAATCATGGCTCAAAGTATACCAATTATCGGATTTCTTCGGTTAGAACGTTCTTTTTGGTTGTCAAATGGGAGACAATCCAGATCGACAAGAAGCTAATCAAGAAGGCTGGAGGCAGCGGGGGGATGTCAAATGGAAATTTGTTTTGAACGAGCGGCCAGAGGGCAGCGACAAGCCCGCCGGTGACGATGCCGGTCCAAGCCCCATATTTATTGATCTTGCGCATGTAGAGGCAGAGGAGCAGTAGCGGCCCGAAGGAGGCTCCAAGGCCAGACCAGGCATAGAGGACGAGGCCATAGATCGTGTCGATTTGGCCAATAGCGATGATAAAGGCGATGAGAGAGACGAAAATCACCCCCACCCTAGAGACTAGAAGAAGCTCTTTTGGTGAGGCTTTGGGGTGGAACACTTTTTTGTAAATGTCTTCGGTCAAGCTTGAAGAGAGGACGAGAACCATTGAACTCATCGCATTGATCGTCGCAGCGAAGACCGCACAGAGAATCAGCCCGACAAAGAAGGGATGGAACGATTGCTTCACCATCTGGATGAACACTTCGGCTTCAACAGGCAGCGGAGATTTGAAGAAGGGGATTCCAACCAGTCCGACCAGCGTTGCCGCTCCGAGCGCAAGAACCATCCAACTCATCCCGACTAATTTTGACTTGCCGATATCCTTAACCTTTTTAATTCCCATGAACTTGGTGATGATGTGGGGTTGGCCAAAGTAACCGAGCCCCCAGCCGATCGTTAAAAAGAATACATCGAATAGGGTATTAGCCTGGAAATTGGGAATGAGACTCGCTGTGAGCTGTTTGGTATTAATCGCAGAGTAGATTCCCTGAAATCCTCCAACCTTAGGAAGCAGAAAGAGAGGAACAAAAATGATCACACAGAGCAAGAACAACCCTTGGCAGAGGTCGATCCAGGCAAGCGTCGTATATCCACCGACAAAGACATAGGGGACCACGATCAAGATTCCAATGATGACGCCGAGATGGTATTCGATTCCGAAAAGAGTATTGAGCACCAGCCCCATCCCAACGAGAGCCGCCGAAATGTAAATCGTATAGAAAATAAAGAGCATGACAGCCGTGAAGATGCGGATGATTCCGGAAGTATCACCGAGACGGCTTTCAAAAAAGGAAGAGAAGGTCAAGCTGTTGTAGGCCTCCGTTGCAGTACGGACCCGCGGGGCGATCAGCTGCCAGTTGAGGAACATAAAGATAACCAGACCGATCCCGGTCCAAGCTTGTTGCATGCCAAGCAGGTAGATCATCGCGGGGTAGCCCATGAAGAGCCAGCTGCTCATATCGCTGGCATGGGCCGCCAGGGCTGTCATCCAGAAATTTAGCGAGCGGTCACCGATGATGAAGTCGGTGTCGGAGTGTTGCTTTTTGTAGGAGGCGACGGCGACAAAAATTAAAGCGCCGAAATAGAGAAATACGGCGAAAAATTCCCATAAAAGCGAAGATAAATTCATTTATTCAAAGCCTTGTTTGACCCATAGATCAAGCTGGCTTGTGCCAAATTTTCCCGCGCGTTTGGAAAGAGCTCTTCGATCTCCTGAAGGAGAAGCTCTGTCTTCCTGCGCATGGA
Source organism: uncultured Verrucomicrobiae bacterium (assembly GCA_963806855.1). Lineage (GTDB taxonomy): Bacteria > Chlamydiota > Chlamydiia > Chlamydiales > Rhabdochlamydiaceae > Sacchariniichlamydia. Next base: position 717,982 of record CAWDYW010000001.1, read on the forward strand.
ATTTTGCCCCACTGGACACTGACACAAGATCCTGGCAAATCCATGTTGACCTGCAAATTCTCTGATACTATTTTCACAGATGAAAAGCAAGGGGCGGATGATGGTGACACCATAATCGACCATCGGCACTTTAGGCAAATTGGCGGCGAATTCTGCTTTATGAAGCAGATTAAGAAGCAGAGTTTGGATACTGTCATCACGGTGATGGCCAAAGGCGATCGTCGTAATGCCGCGCGCTTTAGCTGCATCGAAGATCAGCTTGCGCCGCTCGCGCGAGCAGGGGTAGCAGGCGAGCGTTTCGAGTTTTTGCTTGGACGTCTCTTCGACAAACTCGACACCGAGCTGATGGCAGATCCCCTTTAAAAAGTCGGTATGCACCCCAGCGCCACACGAAAATGGGCCGCCAACGTGGATTGCAGTCACCGGGATCTCTGGAAAGCCGTTGCCTAAAATCGCTTTAAGCAAAAATAAAAGGGTGAGACTATCCTTACCGCCACTTAAGGCGATCGCCAATTTGTCGACTCCTTCGAGGAGCTGGAACTCATAGAGCGCCTTGCGGCACATGCTCTCGAGCTTCCGGCCGAGCCCTGTCCAAGGGGGTCTAGCTATAGGGGTGAGAAGTTGCATCCAATCCTCCGCCCTGCTATTATAGCCTTAAAAAGGAAATAAATGACGAAAAAAGTTGGTCGGAATGACCCATGCCCGTGCGGCTCAGGAAAAAAATATAAAAGTTGTTGCGGACAGCAAGGGACCAAGAAGAAATTCCAGGCTTCCGTGATCTCCGGCGGCACGGCACTAGGGAAGACTCTCGAGGGGAGAGCGGCGAAAATCTCTACAAATTTCTTTAGCAAGCCCCAACCTATGCAGGGCGAGCCACGCAAAATCGAGGCTAATAAACCCCATCATCCTCCAGAAGCCGACAAGCCTATGTAAACTCTCTGTACAATTAGGTCTGTTTCAACGCAAAGACGCAAAGTCGCCAAGACGCAAAAAAAATAAATTTACTTTTTCTTTGCGTCTTGGCGACTTTGCGCCTTTGCGTTGAATTTGGTCTATTTGAAAAATTCTTAAACTTTCTTTGCTTCGATGACCGCAAATTCAGTATCTGTTTGGGTGACCGATTCGATCTTGAAGCCCGCTTGCTTTAGCAGCTCTTCAAAATCCTTTCTTGTTCTCTCTTTGCCGCCGGTGATTGCCATCATATAGACATCCATGCTCTTAGAGTAGGGATTGTCAGAAGAAATGATCGGCTCTACCAAAACGAGCGTTCCTTTAGAGGGCATCGCGTTGTGGCATTGCTTTAAGATTTTCAGAGCATCGGCATCATTCCAATCGTGGACGACCGATTTCAAGAGGTAGGCCTCTCCATCAGAGGGGACGCTTTTGAAAAAGTCACCTGCGATCACACCGCATCTTTCGCCAAAAGTTTTGAGATTGGGTTGTGCCTCTTTTACAACGGCAGCAGTATCAAATAATAGCCCTCTCATCGTCGGGTTCTTCTTTAGGAGAGCGGATAAGAAATGTCCAACGCCTCCACCGATATCATAAACTTTGGTGAATTTGCCAAAATCATAGGCATTCATGCAAGAGGTAATGACGATTTGCGACTTTTCCTTCATCGCTTCGTTGAATTTCTTCGCGGAGGCTGGATGGTCTTTAAAGTAGGCAAATACAGGTTGTTGATAGGTGAGGTCGAAGGCAGGCTTACCCTCTTTCACGCAGCTGGCGAGTTGATCGAAGCTGCGGCTCATCTCCCCGCTGTAGAAGAGGACGAGAGAGCGAAGGGATTCAGGATGGTTTTGCGCCAAGAGAGCGCTTGTATCGGTGTTCGAAAATTGCCGATTGGCCCCTTCATTGAAAAAGCCTTCGCTAGCGAGAAAGCGCATCAAGCGGTAGAGGTTTTCCTCGTTGCAACCGGTGAGCTTTGCCAATTCTGAGATGCTCTTCGGTCCATCGGCAAGATGGGTCGCAATATCAAATTTGGCAGCTGTGTAGACTCCGTGCGCGACCCACTCTCCAGCTACAAGAGAGAGGACTTTTTGTCTTTCAGCAGAGTTGTCTGCGGAAAAAAGGAGTGATGTACATGTGAGTAAAAGTAGGAACGTTTTCATGCCGTCATTTTGCAACATGTCCGATTTTTTGAGTATGATTTTTTGATTGGAGTATAAAATAAAAAGACCTATCTCGTTTATTTTCAATAATTAGATGTTTCTTTCTATTTTTATTTCACAGTATAATATTTATTTATGTTAATAATAATGTAAGGGCGGCTTTATGAATAAATGTCTATTTTTATTAGTTTTCTTATTTGGTCCAATAGCCGCATTTTCAGCCTCTCAATCTCAAGTGATCACAGTTGACGACGACGACGATAATGATGACCAAGGCTATTACGATGATGGCTACTACAATGATGGGGTCGTTTGGGTCGGACCAGGATACTATTATGGGACCTGGTTTAACTCTGAAAATGACTTCAATGGTTGGAGACGTAATTACTACTGGAGAGGTGGAGGGAGAGCTTACCGCGGGGGCGGAGGGGGATACCGTGCAGGTCGCGGCGGTGGAAGAAGGTAAATTAAAAGAGGGAAAAAATGAAAAAAGCATTATGGTTGTTTGCAATTTTTGGGAGCTTGGGGTTCAGCGCAATGGATGCTGCTGCCGTCCAAGTTCAGGTCGGACCAGGATACGATGATGAGTACTGTGATGATTGTTATGACTACGGCTATTGGAATGATGGCGTTGTTTGGGCCGGTCCAGGCTGGTACTACGGTTACTGGTTTGCGAATGAACCTGCCTTTTGGGGTTGGCGCAGAAACTACTACTGGCGAGGGCACGGGCATGGTTGGCATCACGGAGGTCATCACGGCGGTTGGCACGGCGGGCACCATGGAGGAGGACATCATGGGGGCGGACACCACGGCGGTGGGCACCATGGTGGAGGCCATCACCGTTAACCGAGTTTCCCTATGTTGAGATTATTCCTGGCCCTACTATTGCTATTGCCGGTGGTCTCACATGGGGAAAGCTTATTAAATCCTCTTGGGCAGGAATCGCAGCATGAGACGATTCCTAGCCCACTCCATTTAAGCTCCAGTTGGTGGCAATACTACGACGTCGACAAAGACAAGCTGGAGAAGAGGAAGGATGAGACCGAAAAACTCTTTGCTAGCCTGATCCAAAATCTGCCAGCAGAGGAGAAGGTCAAGGTCCAAGCATTGGCAGATAAATTTGTCGCAGGGTTGCAGACGCTCATCGATCTGAAAGGGCAAAGCCAACCTGAGCTAAGTTACATTGCCACCTATCCAGAAAAATATACCTTTCAGCAGTGGCTAGGGCTCGGCAAAAAATGGCTCGACAATCAGCGCGATCTTGAGCAGATACAGCTGAAATTGACCCTCATGCAGATCGCTCTGCGCTCGGGTAATCATCAGCTCGACACTCTTTTTGCAGCATATTTGGTGAGCAAAAATGAAGAGCTATCCATTCGCCTGGTCAAAAGCTTCGACATCATGAACATGAAGCTCAATCTGGCCATCGAGCAGATCCAAGCGAACCTACTTAAAGCCCAGATCGAAGCGCAAAAAGAGAAGATCAAGCAAATTGAAAAAGAGGTTGCTTATTCACATAACCATATCGATTTTGCGACTGGAAATATCGATGAGCTCGACCAAAAGATTGCAAAGATGCAGAGCCGACTCAATGAGGAGCTAGGCCAAGAGAGCATCGATCAGCTGCTTGACCGGATGATCTTGATCAATTTAGAGCTGCAGAAAACGATCCTTCAGCTGGGAAGCAGGCAGATCACCACGCCGCCTGATTATCGGGAAAAGATCGATCAGATCGAGAAAGAGACGCGCGATTGGAAAAATAAAACTGAGCTCATGCTCGACCAAGCGCTCAAAACCTCGGCCCTAGTCTCCCATCAAATGCTCGCAAATGCTGAGTCGATCATTTTGACTGTGCAGCAATTACAAAACGAAATCTTCTTCTCCAAATTCTTGATCGGGGAAATCCACGCTCTCAAAAAGGAGATGCCGGCGACAGTTGGGGGTGTATTCGTCGGAATCGGCCACAGCATCGCCGATTTTTTCCAAGCACATGGGACCTGGTTTAAGCAAAGCCTCTTTAAATTGGGAAGCATCCCGGTGACGCCGCTTGGCCTCATCAAAATGATCTTGATCATCATGATCGCCTACCTGGTGGGAAAATTTTTAAGGCGGAGCATCCATAAATTTGGGAGGAAGCATGAGCTCATGACCAGCCCTGCCCTCTATATCCTAAGCCGGATGGTTTACTATGTGATCCTAGTGATCGGCCTCATCATCGCCGGAGCCAGTATCGGGCTCGATCTGACTGCGTTTGCCTACATCGCCGGTGCCATCACCGTCTGGATCGGGTTTAGCCTCCAGTCGATCTTCCACAACTTCATTTCAGGCATCATCATACTGCTGAGCAAATCGCTCAATATTGGCGATATCATCGTCCTAGATACCGGGGAAGTAGGGGAGATCACCGAGATAAACCTCAGGAACACCATTCTGACCACCTCCGATGGAGTGGAAGTCGTCATCCCCAACTCCGATCTGGTCACCAAGAAATTCACCAACCGCACCCTTGTCAAAAATAGCCGCAGAATCACCGTCCCCTTCCGGGTGCCTCTGAATGCCGATAAACCCTTCATCAAAAAGATTCTCACTGAAGCGGTCAAGGCGGCACCGATCACTTTGCCCCATCCTCAGCCCGAGCTCTGGGTGACAAGCTACGGTGAAAACTTCCTCAATTGCGAACTGGCGATCTGGGTCAACGAAGCGCTCAGCCCGCTGCCCAACATGTCGACAAACGCCTACTACTTCAACCTGATCGACGATGCCTTGCGGGCGCACAACATCGAGATCCCTGTCATTACGCATGGATTCACAAAATAGCAATGCAGGAAATTTCGATAAGAGCATCCATCGGCAGGCGGGCCACTTGCACTGTTTGCCGAGCTGGCTTGATCGGACCCGAGAATTTCTCCCCATAGATTGCATTCACTTTCTGGAAATCATTCATGTCTTTTACAAACACTTCCACTTTCACCACATCGGCAAAAGACAACCCCGCAGCCATTAAAATCGCCTCGATATTGCGGAAAACTTGGCTAGTCTGCCACTCGATCGTCATTTCATCGATCTTCCCCGTTTTCGGATTGACCGGGATTTGCCCAGAGACAAAGAGAAATTGCTCCGTTGCGACAGCTTGTGAATAGGGGCCAATTGCTTTCGGGGCATCTGGTGTATCGATTTGCTTTTTCATCTGAAGTCCATTTTTTCTTTGAATGTTATCAAAATGATGACATTCATGCATTCGAGCATGTTGAATAATTTAACTCTCTGAAAATCAAAAAAATTATATCACCACAGAGAGCACAGAAGACACAGAGGAAAAAATTTCAAATTCCCTAAAAGGAGGCCATTTTTTCCTCTGTGTCCTCTGTGCTCTCTGTGGTGATAAATATTTTATAATTTAATCTCTTAAGTGACACCCTATTTTTGCCAATGTACGTGATCGGCTTCCAGTGGTATGGAGACCCCTGGGAAGTAGGGGAGGATGCGAGGTGTATAAGCACTTGCTGGCAAGCGGACTGGGACAGATGCCGAATAGATTCCTGGACTGGATGCCTGCATCTCGACTTTCTCCTGCTCATTTGCATATAGTTCTACTCTCACAGATTTAGGAGATAGACCTGCTAAATCGACCTGCACTTCGAAATGATGCTGATCACCTTGCGTCTCCACTTTTACTTCTCCAAATCGGATAGCGCTCCAGCGCTCATTGAGCGACTCTTTCCACTTCGTGATCTCAAGGGCGAGTGCTCCCTGATTTTTTGCCCGCTCCTGATATTTGATCGCAGCGGGGATGTAAAATCGTTTGGTATATTCAGTTACGGCTCGGTTGGCTGAGAATCGTGGAGTGAGAACAGCCATACTCTCGCGGATCCGTTTGATCCATGTAGTTGGCATTCCACTAGCATCGCGCTCGTAGAACTGAGGACCGATCTGGTGTTCGAGCACATCGTAAAGGGCGCTCGCATCTTTTGCATCCCATGCAGGGTCATCCCCATGTTCTTGACCATCTCCAATCGCAAAGCCCACTTCGGGAGTATAAGCCTCGGCCCACCACCCATCCAATTCTGATAAGTTGATCCCCCCATTGACGAGCACTTTCATTCCGCTAGTGCCGCTCGCTTCCCAAGGTCGACGGGGAGTATTGACCCACACATCGACACCCTGGACCAGCTGCTCAGTAAGCAACATGTCGTAATCGCTGAGGAAGATCACATGCTTTCTTGCCTCGGGATTATCGAAGATGAATTGCATCCACTCTTTGATCAGCGTCTGCCCAGGTAGGTCGGCAGGATGGGCTTTTCCTGCGAGGATGAGTTGCATTGGACGGGAAGGATTGGTGAGAATTGAGAGGAACCGGTTTGGATCGGAGAGGAGAAGATTGGGCCGTTTGTAGGTGGCAAATCGGCGGGCAAATCCCAGCGTGAGGATGTTAGGATCCAGCAGTGACTCTTCTGGAGGAGCTCCCCTCGCAATCAGTTGATTTTGTAGACGCCGGTTGGCGTAGTCAATGAGAGCAGCTCGGGCTGAGGTGCGCATCTGCCAAATCCTTTGATCCGGGAGAGCGCGGATCTTATCCTCCATCGCTTGAGTCTCCCCATGCCAGCGCCTCTTCCCACAGACTTCAGTCCAAAGCTGGTCGGACATCGGCGAGTCCCAACTGCGCATATGGACCCCATTGGTCAGCGCTTCAACCGGGACCTCCTCGGCTGGGTAGTTAGGGAAAAGGGGCTGAAAAAGATCGCGGCTCACTTTTCCATGTAATTGACTCACCCCATTGATCGTCCCACTGCCCCGAATGGCCAGATTCGCCATGTTGAAATACTCTTCCGAGTCTTGTGGATTGCGCCGACCAAGAGCAAGTAAATTCTCTAGCGAGATCTGCAGCTTTTCCTCAGCATACTTGCCCAGATATTGCTCAATAAGGGCAGGGGAGAAATAATCGAAACCGGCCGCCACTGCTGTGTGAGTAGTAAAATGGTTCCCCGCACGCGTCGCATTGAGAGCGACCTCGAAGGAGACGTGATTTTCTAGCATGAAAGATTTTGCCCGCTCCAAAATCGCAAAGGCAGCATGCCCCTCATTGAGATGGCACACTTGAGGCTTGATTCCTAGCGCTTCGAGCAGATGCCACCCGCCAATGCCCAGCACCAGTTCTTGCACGAGCCGCAGCTCCCGATCGCCCCCATACAATTCACTCGTAATCCCCCGCTGCACAGGCGTGTTAGCCGCATCGTTCGTGTCGAGCAGGTAGAGTTTCGTCCGCCCGACCCTCACCTCCCAAGTGCGCACATGGATCTTTTGCCCAGAGAGAGGAATTTCCATACGTAGCCATTCCCCATCCTTTTTACGAAGAGGAGAGATAGGCAGCTGACCCGGATCGTTATAAGGATAGAGGGCCACCTGCTCACCTTTAGCATTGATGGTCTGCCGAAAATAACCCTGTTGGTAGAGGAGCGAAACCCCGACAACCGGCACCCCGAGGTCGTTTGCCGATTTGAGCTGATCGCCGGCGACATTGCCGAGACCTCCCGAATAGATGGGAAGGGCCTCGCTCAACATGAATTCCATGCTAAAATAGGCGACACAGTTCAAAGGAGATTGAGGGAATTTTTCTTGAAACCAAGAGCGAGTGGCGGCTTCCTCTTTTCTGGTCCGATTAAAACGATCGACCATTTCCAGAAACGAGGGGTCTTTTAAAACCTGATCGAGCTTTTCCCGAGAGACAGTTTGCAAAATCACCCAAGCGTTATGCGTTTTTTCCCAAAGCAGCGGGTCGAGCTGCTGCCAAATCTTATCGCCGCCATGACGCCAAGACCAAGCCAAATCGAGGGCCAGCTCCTTTAAGACTTCATGGTCATGCATATTCGCTCCCCCTCTTTGAGCAGCTGCTCAAGATGCTCCTTGCTTTTGAAACTCTCTCCATAAATCTTATAAATATCTTCGGTGCCAGAGGGTCTCAGCGCAATCCACCCACTTTGTGCCACCACCTTAAAACCGCCGATCGGCGCCCCATTTCCAGGAGCATTTGTCAAAATTGCCTCGACCTTTTCCCCCGCTAGTTCCTTCAGATCGGGTTTTAGCTTTTTTATGCTTGCCTTTTGCTCAGCAGTAGCCGGAGCGCTCACCACACGATAAAATGACTCGCCAAATTCCTTGGTGAGCTCCTGATAAATCTCACCCGGGTCGCGTCCCATTTTCGCCGTGATTTCGGCTGATAAAAGGGCTGCGATGATCCCATCCTTGTCAGTGCTCCACGGCGTCCCATCCATCCGCAAAAACGACGCTCCAGCGCTCTCCTCGCCCCCAAACCCCAGCGACCCATCGTATAGCCCATCGACAAACCATTTGAAGCCAACCGGCACCTCGTAGAGCCTCCGTCCCAATTTCGCCGCCACCTTGTCGAACATCTGACTGCTGACCAGCGTCTTGCCGATCGCCGCTTCAGGCTTCCATCCTGGCCGATGTTGAAATAGATAATAAACCGCCGCCGACAGATAGTGATTAGGAGGCAACAATCCGCTGCTTTTCGTCACAATCCCATGCCGATCGTGGTCGGTATCGCATCCAAACGCAATGGCAAAGCGATCTTTTAGTGCAATTAGCCGCTGCATCGCATAGGGCGACGACGGGTCCATCCGGATCTGCCCATCCCAATCGATCGTCATGAAACTAAACGTCGGATCGACCTCGAGACTGACCACCGTCAGATCGAGCCCATACCGCTCAGCAATTGGCTCCCAATAAAAGATCCCCGCCCCACCGAGCGGATCGACCCCAAGTTTAATTCCCTTGATCGCATTCATATCGATCACCTGATCGAGATCACCGACATAAGACTCGATATAATTGTAACGCTCTGCTGCAGCGATCGCCTTTTCCACCGCAATCCGCTTCACACCGTCGAGCCCCTTTTCGAGCAGCTCATTGGCCTTGGCCTGCACCCAATCGGTGATCGTCGGATCAGCGGGACCACCCTTGACATCATTGTACTTGAAGCCCCCCTCGTGCGGCGGATTGTGCGAAGGGGTGATCACGATCCCATCAGCCAAATGCCCTTTACGCCCTCGATTGTACTTCAAAATCGAATGGGAGATCACCGGCGTCGGCGTATAACCATCATTCTCCGACAGCATTACCGTCACTCCATTGGCCCCCAGCACCTCCATCGCACTAGCTAAAGCCGGTTGCGAGAGCGCATGCGTATCGATCCCGATAAAAAGAGGCCCATCGATCCCCATCTTTTCCCGATAGAGACAGATCGCCTGAGTGATCGCCAAAATGTGATGTTCGTTGAAACTATTCTTAAACGGAGTGCCCCGATGGCCCGACGTGCCAAACACCACCCGCTGCTCCTTGATCGAAGGATCGGGAATTTCCTCATAGTAAGCCGTGATCAACTTTGGAACATCGACCAGAATCGACGGATCGGCCAATTTACCCGCATTAGGATTGATGGACATAACACTCCCGGGCTATTTCAAAACTCTCTTCGGTATGAATGACGAGCACCTTCACCTCTCCTAAAAACGACAATGCCTCGCAGACCCGATTGCGGATGAGAGAAGAGTTTTCACCAATCCCCGCCGTGAACACAAGCACATCGAGTCCCCCTAGAACTGCCACCATCGAGCCAATCGCACTCACCAGCCGATGCAGATAGACCTCCAGAGCGAGCTGTGCGCGAGGATTTCCCTGATCTTCGATGATATCGCGCATGTCACTTGAAATTCCAGAAACGCCGAGCAGCCCGGATTCCTTATAGAGCGTCTTTTCCAGATCTGCAACCTTTTTCTTTTCCAAATAGAGCAAAATACCCGGATCGATCGAGCCGCACCGGGTATTCATCATCAGCCCATCCAGCGGAGTGAATCCCATCGTCGTGTCGACACTTTTTCCCTCAAGCACAGCGCACAGCGACGCCCCCGCACCCAAATGGCAAATCACCATCCTTCTCGGCACCTTTTTCAGCATCTGCGTCACTTGCCGCGTACAATACTGAAAACTGGTCCCATGAAACCCATACTTCTTGATCCCATCCTCAAACCACTTGTAGGGTCCCGGATAAACCTGTGCAGCCATCGGCATCGACTTGTGAAAAACGGTATCAAAAACGGCGATCTGCGGAGTCTTCGGCAATAGCTTCTCAAAGAGTTCAATCCCTTCTAAATCGGCCAAATTGTGCAGCGGCGCAAGCTCAGAGAGAGACTTGATCTTCTTCTTCACATCGGCATCGATCAATACACTTTCACTAAAATAGTTCCCGCCATGGACAATCCGATGTCCCACCACATCGATTTCTGAAAGAAAGTTGAGGCCTTGAAGCATATGTTCAAGGGCCGCTGCAGATGATTTTTCCACAGTTGATTCCCATTGCGGTGGGAGAGTGGAGTCGGGCAAAGCGTCGAGAGCATACAGACTGCATTTGATGCTGCTCGAGCCTCTATTGAGAACCAAGATCTTCATGCTTCATTGCTATAGCAAAATCGACATAAAAAAAATACTATGATCTCCGACAAAATGACACCGCAAATATCATTTTGCGTACTTTTTCATCAGAAACCTTGCATTTTGACAATTGACAACAGCCCTTGATCCAATAGAAATTGTCAATGCGGGTAAAGCCTCTCTAAATACTCTAGAGATTGGGGTTGATGTTATTTGGAAAGAACTGATAAAATATAAACCTTAATTAATAAAAATTATAGGAGAAAAAATGTCATCTAAAGCAATCGTTAACCAGGCATCGGGCGATATTTATACTGTGTTTGATTTACTTGACCGACACTTCGAGACTGCATTTGACGAAAGAAAAGGCTATTTGAGCCAATTGAGTAAAGGTGCAAATGTGGCTCTTGATAAGATTCAGGCCGCTCTTCCCTCATGCCCTCCTGAAATCTTCCAAGACAATATGCTCTCAATGCCTTCTGCTGCGAGTGAGTTCCAAAAAGATACGAGTTTCGAATGGACAAGAGAAGCTTCATCTAGAATATGGAAGGGTTGGATTGGTCTCAAAGGTTACGATCCGGGTTTTGATATTGAAAGTTTTAGAATTGCAGAACGGCTCAAATATTCTGGCGAAGAGATTAAAAGAAAGGTTTTTGGCCTCTTAGGGACCACTAGAGAGCCAATCACATTAACTAGAACCCAAGATCACGTTTTCCATATTATCAATGAGCATGGCCATGAAAACAAGCTGATCCATGATGCATGGATTGAAAATGGAAAAATGTGTGAAAGACTGACCTCGACCGCGGCAAAAGATCACGTCTTCAAATGCTCAGAAGGGGTCAACGAATTGCCTCTATTAAAACAAGCCTGTGTCTATACACCCAGAATCGCCCAACCTGAACGTCCATCGGAGCTTCCAATTGCTAAAATTGCAGGAGCTGTGATTGGTGGACTGGCTCTGATAAAAGCAGCGCAGAATTTCCGTGCCGAAGGGACAGCAAATAAAGTGCGAGGACTTGCCTGGGCAGTATTTGGCGTTGCGGCTATTGCACTACCTAATGTCTATTAGTCCATTGGGATATTATAGTCGAAAGCTTGACTAAAGACAGCTGGCATATATTTGTCGTCGGAAATTCTTGATCTCCAAGAGGGCCCAAAAACAAGCAATCCCGTATAATCAGGAAGACAAGATTTAAAAATTGCATGGATTGCTCTATAGAAGATAACGATAATATTCCAAGAGTTATCAAGTAGTTCATCAGAAGAGTTATAATGAGTGATCAGTTTGGATCTAATGGCAACCGCGGCAAGGCATTCTTCGTAGGAATATTTAGTATCACGGTTACTTAGCTTACACACCTTTTCGGCTAAGGCATCAAGTGGAATGCTGTCTTCATTTTTTTGAATTGAAACCATTCGTGTGCCAAAAATCGAGAGATAAACTTCAGAATTTTGGACGAATTTTTCGAGATCTTGATAAGAATTGCTGTTGCTGATGGCCATGTGGGTGCTCCTTTTTGGCCATGTATTCTAACCATTGCGATTGAAAAAAACAATACTATTTTGATTTGCCCATTGCTTTCGGTCCCAAAATCTTAGTAGTGCAGTGTGACTCTTAATGACACCGCTTATCTATCCATTCATCCTGCAATGGATAATATATAGTCTTACAACCAGCGGATACATATTCCATTGCTGTCACTATAACAGAACTCAGCTCCTTTTTTCCATTATTGCAATAAACAGAAGTCTCCTTACCATTTATCAGCCATCTCTCCGTTCCAAGATGATGTTTTAAACTTACATCATGAAATTCCCACATATATTTTCCATATAAATAACTACAGAGGCTCTCGGCTTCCCAATAACGGACGCCAGCATCATGTAAATGGGATAGCAACGAACCGAGTTCATAAACTGAAAGTGAAAGTAAAAAGAAACCAGCAGTATAAAGACAAATTTTGGATATTAAAAGTCGTTGTGGACTATAAGCCTGTCGATCTTCATCTCCAAAAAGAGAAGGCGCTTTTTCTGTAAGATTGTAAGCTCTTTTTGCTAAGGCTATAGCGCCCAGAGCTGTGCCAGAAATAAACAGAGAACTGAAGGTAAGAGTTAATAAGAGAGCATTGAGTTATCCCTTTTAGTGAATTAGTCGTTGCGTTATAAATTCCATCCGAAATTATTCTTTCTATTATCACTTTATTGTCCTTTTGTTTTTCAAATTTAAAAAGTTGAGTTATTATAAAAACGCTCAGCATTATTTGTCAATATGCCGTAACAATCTGAAGAATCGGGAATTCGACAGGGAGGCGGCATAAATTATGGAATCTGGAGCCAGCGACATTGTTAGAGGATTTGCCTGGGTAGCATTTGGCGTTGCGGCTATTGCACAACCTAATGTCTATTAGTCCATTGGGATGTTATAGGCAAAAGCTTGTTTAAAAATAACAGGGGTTTACAAGAGATGAATGCGCGTACAAGTGTCCCAGTTTATCCACGCAACCAGCAGAAATATATTGATTAACTGCCTCAACTACAGGGCTTATTTGTTCTTTTCTAAATTTGTGATAACACCCATATATATTAATGTTACCAATGAAGTATTCTATAGCATTATATTTCGAATCATAATTTTCTTTGATAGAACGACAGTTGCTTACGGCTTCCCAATGACGGGATCCAGCATCATGTAAATGAGATAATGTCGAACTTGAGTTCATATGCTGAAAGGGCAAGTAAAAAGATACCCGCAGTAGCAAGGCCAGCTCTTTTCGCCAAAAATTTTAATTGATAATTGGATCTCGACTTCCTTCATTCAAAAGGGAAGGTGATTATGCTGTAAGATTGTAAGCTCTTTTAACTAAGGCTATACCGCCTAGAGCTGTGCCAGCAATAAAAGAGGTTGCTAACCAAAAGATTTGTTATAAGACTTGAGTAAGTCCAGCTAGTGTATTAGTCGTTGTATTATAAATTGTACCCAATGTTAATTGAGTTCCTGAAATGATTGCTTCGCCAATTTCTCATTTTTTTATTTCCTTTGTTTTTTTAATTTAAATAGGCCTAATTATAATACGGCTAATCATTATTTGTAAATATATTCATCATAACTAAAATTAATAAAAATTATTTTATATTAGATCTATTTAGATTTATCCAATAGCAATTGCCAACGCGCGTAAAGCCCTTCTAAATGCTCATGCGCTTTGCCGAGCTTCTGGTAGGTCTCCAGCGCGCCATCTTGGGCCCCAAGCTCGAGCTTTTCGATCTCGGCCTCGGCCTCTTGAATCGTCTGCTCCATCATGTCGAGCTCCCGCTTCTCTTTGTAGCTCAATTTTGCTGCAGCCGTAACTTTGGGGGCCTCTTTCTTAACAGGTTTTTCCTTCTTCGACCGGCTTCTTGCTATTTTCCCACTGCGAATAGCTGGCAAAGAAGTGATGCTCTCCTTCGCCAAGCACCACCACCCGATTGCAGATGCGGTCCATTAGGCAACGGTCGTGGGAAATCAACACCACAGCCCCGGCGAATGTGCTGAGGCTCTCTTCGATCAACTCGAGTGTAGGGATATCGAGATCGTTGGTCGGTTCGTCGAGGAAGAGCACATCGGCTGGCTCGAGCATCAGCTTGGCAACCAAGATGCGGGCCCGCTCGCCGCCGGAGAGGCAACGGATGGGAATATTGAGCCGATCGGGAGGAAAAAGAAACCGTTTGGCCCACCCATTGACGTGGATTTGCTGGCCGCGGTAATTGACTGTATCGCCATTGGGGCAGAGCGCTTCTTTGAGCGTCAGAGAGGGGTCGAGCTGCTCACGGTGCTGATCGAAGTAGACGAGGTGGAGATCGTCGGCATAGGTGAGCTTGCCCATGTCTTGGGGGAGCATCCCTGCGAGAATTTTTAGCAGCGTCGATTTTCCGGTTCCGTTTTGTCCCAGAATCCCCAAACGGGTCCCGGGGCTTAAGGTAAAGTCGACATGCTGAAACAGCTGCTTGCCTCCAAGCTCCTTGGAGATATTCTTGGCGACAAGCAGCTTGCGGGTCTCTCGCTCAGAAGCAGAAAAGTCTATCCCTACCTCTTGCACTTTCGTCCGCTGTTTCACTTCGGCCAGTTCGTTGATCAGCCGATTGGCCTCGCGGATGCGCGCCTCCGACTTGGTCGTGCGGGCCTTCGGCGAAGTGCGGAGCCAATCGATTTCATCGCGTACCTTGTGGGAGAGGGAGCGAATTTTCTCTTCTTGGGCAACTAGAAAGGCCTCTTTGTGCTCGAGGAATTGGGAGATCGTGCCGTTTGCTTGCAAGAGCCCATCGGGATAGCAACGGTTGAGTTCGATGATCCGATTGGTGACGGTTTCTAAAAAATAGCGATCATGGCTGATGACGACATAGGGGATTGAGAGCCGCTTGAGGAACATTTCTAGCCAGAGAATTCCCTCTAGGTCAAGGTGGTTGGTGGGCTCGTCGAGCAAGAGCAAATCGGGCTCTTTCATCAGTGCCGCCACAATGTCCAAGCGCTTCTTCCAGCCGCCCGAGAGCAGGCTCGAATCGACCGAGAAGTCGGAAAATTCAGCTTTGCCAAGCAAGATCCCGGCGCGGGTCAAGGCGGAGCGCTCATCGAGCTCTGGAACTTGGGCGAGGAGAAACTGCTCAATCGACATCGAGGGGAACTCGGGCGATTGGCTGGCGTAGCCCACCGTTAACATCTGCTTTTTCGAGAGATGGCCACTATCGGGATCGTCGGCCCCTGCTAAAATCTTGATCAGGGACGATTTCCCGGCGCCATTGGGGCCGATGATGCCGATCCGGTCTCCGGCCGAAATTGTAAAAGAAATATTTTGAAAAAGGATCTGTGCCCCATAGGCCTTTGAGAGAGAATGTGCAGTTAGAAGTGTGCTCATAAGGAATTATTATAACATAAATTAACTAAAGTTTCTACATGAATAGTTTGAGGAAACATATCAAAAGGAATGACCTCCTCAATTACAAATTTTTGGCCTAGCAATTTTAGATCGCGGGCGAGCGTCGCCGGGTCGCACGAGATGTAGATCAGCCGCTTTGGAGGTGTTTTAAGCAGCGCCTCAACCACCTGAGGTTCAACGCCTCCGCGGGGCGGATTGAGGAAAATCGTATCGAAGCTCCCCAGTTTCGGCAGCAATTTTTCCACCTTGCCGCATTTGAAAACCACATTCTCAATCCCATTGAGCCGGGCATTCTCCTTGGCGCTTTCCACCGCGCTTTCGACGACTTCGATGCCTAGTACTTCCTTCGAATGTTTTGCAGCAAAGAGCGATAACGTGCCGACCCCACAATAGGCGTCAAGCACCTTTCCTAATGTTGCAGAACCGATTGCGTGTCTGTAGAGCTGATAAGCTTGTTTGGGATTAACCTGAAAAAAATCGCGCGGACCGATTTTGAATCGCAAACTCCCTAGCTGCTCAATGATAAAAGGGCGGTTACATACCCCATCAATTTCCACCAGCACTTCTCCATTAGCCGTACGAATGATCGCCTCGGTTGAATTTTTCGTAAGCGGCAGGCTCTTTTCGCCGAGCTCATTGTGGATGTAACACCGGTCAACCGGAACAATTTCATGCGAGTGGCGCTTGTGGAATCCACCCTGATGCAGGTGAATTTTGTTCCGATAACCGAGCTGATCGGGTGAGGCCGTACACTCGGCAACTTCTACCTTCAACCCCCCAATGCGAGTTAATGCATCGTGCACCCGTTTCCGTTTCCAATTGAGTTGCTCAGGGTAGCTTAAGTGCATCAGTTGACATCCCCCGCATGTTCCAAAGAGGGGACAGATCGGATCGACACGGTGGGGCGAAGGGCGGACGATCCGCTTTAGCTTCGCCTTGGCAAACCGCTTCCGGTTTTCGGTCAGCTCGATTTCGACCTCTTCACCGGGAAGGGCCCCATCGACAAAGACCTTTTTCCCATCGACAGAGCCGACCCCTTCCCCATTGGATGTCAAATCTTCAATGATCATGCCGCGCGCCTAGCCACCATCCGTTCAGCAACAATATAGCCCACAAACGAAAGGGCCACACTGGCGATCTCCCTTGGGAAAAACTCGAGCGGGATAAACCTGAAGAAGCAAAATCCTAATGCGCCAAACACAATCGACAAGAGAGCCGACCTGAAATTGCCCTGCCGCTTGAACAGCGCCGCCAAAATCGGCACGAAGAGGCAGCTGACCGATAGCTCATAGCTTTGAATCAGCAGATCGACCACATTGTTGAAATAGAAGGCGAAAAAGAGGGCGCCGATCGACGTGACCGCCGTGATCCCTTGCACAATGGGGATCGTCTTTTCCCGTTTAAAGAAGTCGCTGGCCAAATTGGAACAAATCGCATTGATCAACGAACTTGCCGTCGAAATGATCGCCGCCAAAACCGCACAGCCAACAAACGCGGTGATCCATGGATTGGTCGTCTTCTCGATCACCGTCATCAAGACACTCGCCCCAGCTGGGATCACGAGGTCCATCGACTTAGCCAAAACCCCGAAGAAAATCGGAATCAGACAGATCAGCAGCGTGAAAACCCCCGCCCAAAACGAAGCGCGCGAGACAATCTGCGGCGATCCCCCTGCGAAGCATCGCTGCGCCATATCCTGCTCGATGATCATAAACATCAACGGCATCAGCAGCCAGCCACATAACTTCGAAGAGGCTCCGGCGAATTTTTCCACCAGCGGCGCTTGGAAAAACGAACCTGGATCAGAATAAAAGACAAAGCCAAAACAGAGAAAGAACACCACCGTGAAGAAGGCCGCTTGCACGATGTCTGTCGCGATCACCGCTTTTAGCCCTCCGCGGACCGTATAAAGAATCACAATCGCCCAGAAGAGGACAAACAGGGCAGTATTGCTAAATCCTAAACTGACCAAAAACTTGTTCGAGGCGATGATCTGCGCCACCAAAATCATGAAGAGCGAAATCACCGACAGCAGCGACGCCACCTTGCGTAAGCCAGGCGACCGGTAGACCACCTCCATGATCTGCGCCACTGTTGAGACCTGAAATTGAGCAAGCTTTTTCCCCAGCCCCATCCCGAGCATAATCAGCCCCACCGCCGCTCCCAAAGGATAGAGCAAAACCGGCCAGCCGAAGCGATAAGCCTCATCGGCTGCTCCGAGGACCAGGCCGCCGCCCACCTGCGTGGCCAAAAACGTCATCATCAAAGGGAAAAAGCGGATATTTTTCCCAGCGAGGAAATAGTCCTGGTCATTGTTTAAATTTTTTGAGGCCCGCTTTCCTACTACCCAGTAGATCGCTTGAAGCCCAAAAAGAAGTGTGATAAAGATAATTAAGTTCATCGGTTACATCCCGTGTTAAAAGTTAATTTGAAAGTAATTGATATGGAATAAGGAATTAATGGGCGGGATGCCCGTGGTGGTGATGGGAAGGAAAAATATAAAACAATTTTTTAAATTTCATAATCCTCTAGTGATATGATCATCACCATGTGAAATATTGTAAAGCATCAAAGGAATTTGAAGCAAGCAGAACGGATAGAATAGGATTGCTTTTTAAGATTCTTCCGAACCTCCTAATAATTTTGTTTCAAATTTCTGGATTAAATTGGTCAATTCTTCTTCTGCCAGTTTTGCCTCAAGGCTTTTCCGATGATTTGCATATTTATCATATTGGGCATAAGCCAATTCTTTGGCTAACTCAGCGGAAATCTTGCCAGCAGAATTAAGAATGTCCCGTTCGTTAAGCTGTAAGAATGCATCAAGTTTGGTCTTCCAATTGTTCATATACATAACTTTTCGCGAACGAGTTTGCAATTCCGCAAAGTCAATGTACTGATTGACCAAGAGGTCTAGGGTCTCAATCTCCTCTTTCTTCATGTAATTTTTGGCGATTTCGACATCCTGCTTCCCTAAAACTTTGCCTCTGCCAGCGCCTTTCCAAGTCGTAAGCCCCATATTCGGTCTAAGAGCATCGGCACGACTGTGGATGACTTCAGCAGCTGTCATTCCTGTCACTGCAAAAATCAGCTTATTCTGCACAGTGGCAAAAAATTCTTGGGTCATTGGATGCTTTGGATCATAATCAGCACTCAACATATAAATATCTCTGATTTTTTGATAAAATCTCTTTTCAGATGCGCGAATGACCCGAATTCGTTCAAGAAGCTCATCAAAATAATCTAATCCACCGGGATTAGAAAGGCGCTCATCGTCCATTGTGAACCCCTTCACAATGTATTCTTGCAACCGTTGAGTAGCCCACTGCCGAAATTGCGTTCCTCGAGCGGATTGAATCCTATAACCGACAGCAATAATGGACTCCAGGCGGTAGAGTTTGGTGCGGTAATTTTTACCGTCCCGGGCAGTTACTAAGGATTCCTTAGTAACTGAACTTGGATCCAGTTCTCCTTCAGAAAATATATTCTTTAAGTGCATGGTAATATTTTCTGGAGTTGTCTGAAATAGCTCAGACATCAGTCTTTGCGTCAGCCATACAGTTTCTTCTTCAAGACGTACTTCAATCTTTTGCTTGCCATCTTCAGTTTGATAAAACAGCATAGTGCTTTTCAGGATAATCCCTTCTTCTTCAGACATAAAACCCCATTCATCAAAGAAAAATATTATAATAGGAGAATGGATAAAAGAGGAAATCTTTCTTTCTGTCTATCCTTGAGTTTCGGCTCATTATAAAAAAGATTTTAGTATAATATTTTGCAAACTATTAATTTTAATAATTTTATTTAAAATCATAATTTTGTATAATAATCTATTATTAATATGAGGGAATGTAATGCAAAACGTCATCACTGCAGCCACTTTTGGGATCAATCTATTGCAGTCGGTCACCCCCGATGATATCCCCTTTAAGAGGGCTATCCAAACAGCCTATGACTATTCTGGCGCAGCTATGTTAGCATTGACCGCCGTCGCCACCACCTATTCCTACCTGAATCAGCCGGCTCCTAAAGGCAATAAAAATCAAACCTATCATGATCGCTTGACCCACGTACATGCCTTAGTTTTCGCGATGATCCCGACGGTTTTTCTCGGTTTGGAAACTTGGCACATCATCCTCCTTTCAGCCAATTCCCTTAAGGATTACCTCTTTTTGCCAACCCATGGCTACCACTTCACCACCCGCGTAGCTGCGTCAGTAGGAATGGGAGCGCTCCTTGCCTGGCAAGAGGGAAGTTCCCTAAAAGGAGCATTTTTAGATAGCCTTTTCAACTTCGCGCTCGGTGGCCTGCCCATCTATCGACTCATCTCTAATTCGATCTCCAAGCTCCCTCCCAAAGCTGCTGCCATCATCCCGACCAATTTCATCAACCGATCGATCGCCAATCTTGGTGCAATGAAAAAGGGAGAGATTCTGGCCGATTTAGCCCTCTCAATTGCCAATGGCCCAGCGATAGCCAGTGCTGTCCAAACCGAGAAAGAAAAGCGATGTGCTGAAATTAAGACCTTTAAATTTCTCGAGTGTGATCAAGGGCCTGTCTCAAGGATCGTTCAAACAGTCATGGCCTGCTTTCGCAACTCTCAAACCATTGCCAAAATTGAGCAGATTTGTACAGAGCTCAAGGCCGCCGATCCATGTATATAGAATTATATTTAACGATTGACTGAAAATAAGTTGTTAATATATAATCAATTTTGTTAAATTAAAAAGGATTAAATATGTCTAAAACCGTTAAGGAGTAATCAAAATGGCAGGAGCAGCAGCAATACAAGCCCCTCAATATGTTCAATTTTCTGAGGGCTATCTTGAAGAGCGACAGTCCAAACTAGCGAAGATTCACAGTGCAGAATCATGGATTTGTAGTATTGGGGCGTCTGTTCCAGTAGCTCTGATTGGAGCCACATTGCTAAAAGAGGCAGGGGTAGAGGTCCTCCAACCCGATTATCTGTCTCGCCTGACCCGCCCAGCTCTTTCGGCCACTGGACTATTTGTCGGCCTTGGGCTGTGGGCCACAAGAAATATGAGCATGCATGTGAAAGCTTCTCCGGCGCAAAAAAAATTCGCCTCCCTTATCTCCTTAATTACTACAGCAGGGATAGCATATGGATTTGCAACTCTGGGAGCTATCTTGCTAAAGAAAGCAGGGATTGAGGTAATCCCAACCGATTATATCACCCGTTTGCTTCATCCAGTTGCTTTTGCCTCCGTTGCCACTATCACTGTTCTCTCCAGTGTGATTGTTGCGATAAAAGTGAAACCTCAGCCGCAGATAACGATGAGTAAATCAAAAGAGGAAGTCGAAACACTTCTGAGAGAAGTTCGAGCCCATCTGAAAGATGCAGAAGATGTGCAAGTAGCTAAGGGGCATAGGGAAGACAAGCAGGAATTTCAACTGAAAAGGGCTCAGGCACAGCACGATGAGGTATATGATCTATTAGATGCAGTGCGCAAAGCTAATGAAATACAAGGTTTTTTGATTAAAGATACACCTTGGATTAAGACTTTGGAAAGATTGGTAAACCAGCTTGAAACTCAACTAAAGGCATCTCTAATAAAAGTTCAAGTCGTTGATGATTCTAACACGAGTGTTGTTGAAGACCGAATCTATATTACTCCAGAAACGGCAGCGCTGATCAAGAAGTATGAAGTGCAAAAAGCAAGTGAAAAGCCAAAAATGGACCAAAGAGGTCAAATAAGAGAGGCTATCATCAGATTATTCCGAGGTGGTGATTCCATTGATAAAATCAGTCAAGATCTCAAAATTCCGACTGATAAGTTAGAGAAATGGAAGCAGATTGCAGTGCTAAGGTTCGCCACTCTTGAGAAAGAGGAAGGGGAGTACTTAAATAAATATAAACTTGAAGTAGAGCTTGTCTCAATTGTCGACGACATTGTTGAAGAGGAAAAGAAACAAGTTGAGCCAGCAGCAATTCAAAATGTGCAAAATAATAATAACCTATAAGGAGTAGTAAAAATGGCAGCAGGAGTATCAGCAGCAAATTTATTCCCACCGAATCCAGCTAACCGTTTCTTTGAAGAAGCGCCCGCAAACCGGAAAAAATACTACTCCTATGAAACCTGGATTTCTCGTATTAGTTTTACCATCCCGGCAGTCTTAGGGGTAGCTAAAGCTCTGAAAGGGGCAGGAGTGAGGTCGGTGTGGATCAATACCGCCGATCGTTATTTTATCCCTGGGCTTATCGCTTCGGCTGCGATTTTAGGATTAGGATTTTTCTATACAAGAGGGAAGTTACTCCAATTGAGCGCTGGACCCCCGCTCGATACATCAAATTCTTTAACAAAGGCTGATGCCACCCATTTTTCATCAAGAATAGATGAAGCCCAGAAGGTGAAACTGCTTGATGTGGAATCGATCAAAAAACTCAGCGAATGGAAAGAGGGGTTAAAGACCTACCTAGATCTCAAAGGAGATCGCCATTACCTAGGTCCACAAGAAAGAGTCCGAATCAAAGAGATGCTGGAATCTTTTGAGGTATTTGAAAGAAACCTCGCTGATACTGCGATGACCAAAGAGTCAATTTCAACTCTCTTGAAAGCTGTTCGCGATTGGATCAAAGAGCATCGTTATTCCTTAATACATTTCAAAAAACCAAAACTTGCTAAGTCTAAGAAAGAAACATCTGAAGAGCTCGCGCAATGCTTACGTCGTCTTGATCCTAATGCCCCCTGCCCAGAGATTACTGTAGCGAATGATCCCTGGTGTGAGACCTTAAATCTGCTCAATGTAAGTTTAGCTAAGCTGCTCGAGAAAGTTGAAGCTGCACCTGATGAAGCTCGTGTGAACCGTAATCCGGAAATCATGGCCCAGGTCAATAAATATAATGGACTATTAGGAAAAGAAAAGACGCGCATTGAAAAAAGAGATAGAATCAGAGCGGCCATTATTAGATTATTAAAAGATGAACCTGTCGACCCCCTGCCCCTTGGGATTACTCAAGTGAAGTTAGATGCATGGAAAGGCTTGGCTCTTACCGCAGTAAGGAATGTGGAAATCGAACTAGTGGAGAGAAGGATTTTAGAGCTTAGCTACAGTTTGCTTCAGGATTAATTTTCTTCCTGCTATTATATTTCAATAATTTATGGACAAACTGAGCATCCTTGCGAAAAAACCCTATGCCCTCGATTTCTCCCTCAAAGACTGGGAAAAGTGGTGCTTGGAGCAAAGTCTCCCTAAATTCACCGCCGCGCAAATCTACCAGTGGATTTTCCAAAAAGGGGTCGTCGATCCAAACTCCTTCACCAACCTCTCCCAATCGATTCGGGCTCAGCTTAGCTCCACCTTCAATTGGAGCCTCCCTGAAGTCGACGCCCACCTCATTTCAAAAGACACGAGTGAAAAATTCCTCCTGAAAACCGCCGATGGCCTCCTCTTTGAGATGGTGCTCATGCCCTATGAGAATCGCTCCACCTTGTGCATCAGCAGCCAAGTGGGATGTAAAATGGGGTGCACCTTCTGCCAGACAGGGAAGATGGGCTTTAAGCGTAACTTAAGCTCGGGGGAGATCCTCTCGCAGCTCATTCTGGCCAATCAAAGAGGTGAAAAAGTCTCCAACATCGTTTTCATGGGGATGGGTGAGCCGCTCGACAATTATGACGAAGTGGTCAAAGCCTGCACCATCATGATCGATCCGAAAGCCTTTGCCCTCTCGACCGCTCGCGTGACCATCTCGACCGCGGGTCTCGTCCCCGAAATCCGGAAACTGGCCCGCGATTTGCCCGTCCGCCTGGCCATTTCCCTCCATACCGCCGACGATGCCAAGCGAAGCGCCATGATGCCGATCAACCGCACTTATAGCCTCGAAGTGCTCAAAGAGGCCCTCTTAGAGTACCCCGCCCCCAAGCGGTATGGGATCACCTTCGAGTATGTGATGATCGAAGGGGCCAACGATAGCCTGCAAGATGCGAAGAAATTGGTCCGCTTCCTGCATGGCCTCAAGGCAAAAGTCAACCTGATCCCGATCAACCATTTCCCCGGAGTCGAGATGAAAGCCTCCGATGCCGAGCGGATCAGAGAATTTCAAACCTATCTAACTGACCGCTCCATCCCTGCCCCCGTCCGGTATAGCCGAGGGCAGGATATCAGCGGCGGCTGTGGGCAATTAGCAGCAAAACGAGAAGATGAGCTCGACCTTGATCCTCGGGAAGTCAGCCGTAGACGACGGGCCGAGCTAAAACAATAAAAATGAGGTAAAAATGAGTGGTAGAATTGATGGAAGGACACCGAACTATGAAGTTCAAATGTATGAATTAAAAGAGGAATTCAAAGATCAGCCGGACGCGAAATTGATTGACAACGCAATAGCAGCGGTCAAAGCTGGGCGTTGTGCTGAAGCCGGTGCGCTTGTCAAAAATATTACAGATGAAGACCTAAAAACTGAGGTGATTGGTGAGATCTCTGCTTTAATTGAAGATACATTTGGCAGTTCTTCAGCTAAAGCTTACGAGGGATTACAGCAATTCCTCGATAACTGTCTATAATGAACCTATCACAGGATCCTGCTCGCGAAGCGGATCCTGTTTTTTTATTTCTTCTTCAATAAACCCGCCAAACCACGAGTTGGAAGTGCAGCATCTCGTTTTCCATACCGCTCAGCAAGTTGAATATATTTCTCTGCTTCCTCCTTATCTTTCAAACCACCCTCTCCATTGTGGCACATAAGAGCATATTGATATGCAGCCTCACCGCGAAGAGTCCTATTCTCCCATCCTTGAGTACTGTCCGCAGCTTGTTTAAACCACTTTCTCGCTTCGGGACGGTTCTCTCTACAACCGAGCCCACCATAAGATATACGAGCTAGTTCACACATGGCATGAGGAATTCCATTAGCTTCCTCAGCCTCTCCTCCGAGCCCAAGCTCAATCATTTGAATATATTCGTAATTAGCTTTCTGGGCTAATTCTTTACCTACCACAGTAGATCTGTCAGCTAATTTTTTAAAATAACTTCGTGCGAGAATCAAAATAAGCATATTCATCGAGAGTGATTTCATTTGCTTAAGCAGGGCCATGATTTGCTCAGCATGCTCACTAAGAGAATAACAAGGCGAAATAAATTCATTAAAGGCTTCGTCGAAAAACTGCAATGCTTGGAAAAGATCGTCGCACCTTTCATTCAAATTTAATTCAAGATATTTGAGTCGCGCTGGAATATATCCCTGCGCTGCCATTTCGCGGACTTCGGCAATTGCCAGCATATTTCTAGATTTATAATACCATTCAGTTGAAGATGCGGGTATGAGTAATAGATCTTGAGCAATCCAAAAGCGAGCTTCAACAATTTCACTTGCTGCGGCTTGATAATAATCTCTTGCCCTTCGAGAATCCTTTTCGCCGCCAATTCCCTTATCCCACATTTCACCTAAACGAATTGCAACTTGAGATCGTATAGGATCATCTCGCAAGCTAAAATAAGCTTGCTCTAAATATTTACGTTCTTCAACTACGTCTACCTTGCCTCCCTTGCCCTCCCGACACATTATGGCATATTGATACATCGCATTAGAATCGCGCAAATCCGCTGCACGTTTATAAAGTTCTCTAGCCTGATCTTCCGATGAAGCTCCAGCCTGCTTCATGATCTCTTCAACAGTTGGCGCATGTCTACGCGTTTCTACAGCAGGGAGTTTGGTTGATTCGGGTTGAGCGATGGTGATGGGAGCTGGCGTTGGTGCGGTTGCTTTCGGTAGGGCGGCTGGGGCTTCTATACCTCTATCGAGGAACGCGAGGAAATCCGCAACCGCATTCTCCGTATCTGTACCAGCCTGCTCTATGATCCGTTCATCAGTTGGCTCTAGTCTACTGGATTTTTCAACAGCAGGGAGTTTTATTGCTTGAGATTCGGATGACTTGGGTGGGGCAGAGGGGGCGGGCGGTGGTGTTGATGTAGGAGGTATAGGTGCGGACAAGACTTCCTTAACCACTTTCTGCGCCTCTTTCGCAGCCTGGTCTATGGTCTCTTCAACTGCGGCGGGAGGTAATGCAGATATTGGTGATTCGGGTCGGGTTGCGGCGGGAGGTGGTACAGTTGTAGCGGGATCAATGTTGGTTGTAGTTGCGGGGGTGGTTGTGCTTTGACCAGCAGTTGCTGCAGTCGGAATTACTGCTTTCCATCTCCACCTAACAACAGCACATAGACTTAAAGCCAATGCAGATGAAATGACAATAAAAGGAACGATTTTATTGTCAGCATCTGTTGCTTCTTTAACGAATCGTTCACATAAATTATTAAGGTGGCTAGAGCCCGGAATTAACTTACATAGCATATTTTATCTCCTAAATATAAATAGATGAAAAAATAAATTTATTGGGAACTGATTGTAATAAGTTGACGCATGGAATGTCAAGGAAAGTGAATTTTATTTCCTGGACGGTTAGAAAAGAAGATTCACCACGCGGTGCGTGGTGAATTCAAGTGTGCAAGGGATGATGCTGGTTTAGGGTTCAAGGAACGGAAAGCTCCGCGCTCCTGATCCATCAATTGGATGAAAAAAAACTTTTCCCTTTTTCATGACTTTAGTTCCTTCGCATTTTCTCTTCGACAAGCATTCGCAGCAAGGTGTGCCTGCCTGGTAGGCTCAGGGAGTCGATATTTGCTTATGCAGTGCTTCACCCATTTTACTGCGGAAGGCAATGAGACTCGATGCCCGGTAGAGATATACAGGGGGTTTGCCCGGGCCTTGCTTTGATAGGCCCTCCCGATCGTCTTCCCATTCCAAATTAAGCGGTCCTTTTGAACTTCTCCAACCAAAATCGATTTGGCCACCCCGATGGTGGGAATATCTAAAAGGACGCCGATGTGGCTCGCAATTCCAAGTCCACGCGGGTGGCTGATGCCATGCCCATCGACCAGGATGAGATCGGGCTTAATTTTGAGCTTGTTAAACGCATTCACAAGTGCTGGCGCCTCGCGGAAGCCCAGCAGGCCGGGGACGTAGGGGAAGAGCTGTTTTTCTGCTATTGTCGCCGTTTCGATGACCTTCAGCTCTTTTAGATCGAGCACCACAACGGCAGCATAGATCATCTTGGCCGGGTCGTACAGATTGCAGCTGACATCCATCCCGCCGATATACCGAGGGGTGGCAAGATCGTCTTCGAGGATGACTTTCGCAGCCATCTCGTTTTGCATCTCTTTTGCTTCTTTAATTGAAATGGTCATACTGTTTGAGTTGCAACTTTACGGCTTTCCCTTGCCTCTGATAAAGAACAGGAGCCCCAGTATTTGTTATCTCCCCAATGGCAAAGAGGGGATGTCCAAACTGGGTGTGGAATTGTTTGCTGATTGGCTCATAGGATTGCCGATCAACGGTGAGTAGAATGCAGTAATCTTCGCCGCCAGTCAATGCAAATTTCACCGGGTCCCACTTCTCTTTTTCGCAGACCTGTAGCAGGGGAGAGGAGAGGGGGAGCTGGGAGAGTTCGACGAGGGCGCCGCATTTGGAGGCTTTGATCATTCGATTTAAGTCGATATCCAAGCCATCG
Source organism: uncultured Verrucomicrobiae bacterium (assembly GCA_963806855.1). Classification (GTDB taxonomy): domain Bacteria; phylum Chlamydiota; class Chlamydiia; order Chlamydiales; family Rhabdochlamydiaceae; genus Sacchariniichlamydia. The sequence continues at coordinate 744,967 of CAWDYW010000001.1, forward strand.
GAGATATCCATCATCGCATGCACCCCTTTTTGCTTGGAGAGCCAGATCCCTTCAGCAGGGGATGGCTCAGGGTGAAAGTGGGCCCGGATCACATCTTCACACCCCTCTAATTTCTCCTGCAGGGCGCGCAAGCCAGCTCCGGAATCGCCTAGATAGCCAGTGACGCAGATCAGATCGCCCACTTGGGCCTCATGTCGGAATTTCACATGGGTGCTCGAGCCGATCAGCATGAGGTTGAAGTAGAGATCCCGTTTCGAGCCATCGGTATCTCCACCCAGTAGCTGGATATCCCATTTTCCGCAGGCGAGGCTGATCCCTTCGATCACTTTTTTTAGCCAAGCGGCATCGGTGGATGGGGGAAGGGCCATCGTCAGAAAAGCATATTGGGGTACGCCTCCTTTGGCAGCGATGTCGCTGACGTTGATGGCGATGAGTTTGTAGCCGAGCTCTTGTGGGGGGATTTGATCTTTGATGAAGTGGATCCATTCGAGCAGACCATCGGTTTTGACCAGCATCCCATTTGGAAGGATGGCGCAATCATCTCCAATGCCGACTATTGGGGGCCGAGCCCGAAAATGCTCTCCCAAATAAGCGACGATCTCTTCTTCACCCCAATCTTTGATTTGCATAGTTGTTTATGATCGGAATCACACCGTCGGTTAATGCTTTTTTCCCAAAATTGATCAGAAGCCCTAACTTTATACCTGTCAGACGCAGATGAGTCAAGAGCTGAGCTTCGTAGTAGGGAAAATGTTTCTCATTCGCTTTCACTTCGACGATGACCCGTTTATCGACGAGGATATCGAGAAAGAGGGGATCGCGGATGGGGGAGCCTTTATAGACGATCGGAATGGGCAATTGTCTTTGCGTCGGAATGCCGAGCAGCGACAGCTCGTGGCAAAGGGCCGATTCGTAGATGTTTTCTAGCAGGCCTGGGCCACCCAAAAGCTGGTGCACTTCAACTGCTGCATCGACAATTTTTCGAAGAAGCTCATCATCCATGAGTGGACATCATACAAAATTTTTACGTTTTCATCTATTGAAAAAAGCCATAGGATGGGAAGAGAACAGGGGGTATTTATGGTCGGTTGGCTGAAAAATCGGGGCGTTCAGGTACTCCTTGTCGTCGGAATCTATCTCTTCATCGCCAATTTTTTGCCGTTGGTCATCCACCAAGGGCTCTATACCATCAGTGTCTTCATCAAAGATCTGCTCGTGTGGCTGCTGCCGGTGACTGTCGGGCTCTTTATCGCTCAGACGATTTGCTCGTTTGAGCAGCGGGCGCCGCTCTTCATTTTGGCGATGGTGATCTTTGAGGGGCTCTCAAACTTCTCAAGTGTCTGGTTTGCGATTGGAGGGGGACACATTGCGGCCGATTTCCTCCCGCCAATTCAGATGCCGATCATCAATGTCGACTTCAGCCCGCTCTGGCGCCTCCCTTTCACCAAGCCGGTATGGTGGTCGGCTGATAAGGGGACCTTTTTTGGTGTTGCGCTCGGCTGCCTCGCCATTATAGGGAAAAAGACTCTGCTTAAAGAGTGGATCGGAAAAGGCAAAGGAGCTGCGCAGTGGATCTTGACCCGGATTTTTTCTCGATTGATCCCTCTCTTCATCCTCGGATTTGTCGCTCGGATGCATCAAACCGAGATCTTGCGCCACATTTTTGCCCATTATTCGGTGCTCTTGATCTGGATGCTCTTCTTCTTAAGTGCCTATATTTTCCTCTTGTTTCTAATCGGCAGCGGATCATGGCGAGGAGCGCTGCAAAGCTTAAAAAACCTCAGCCCCGCTGGAGCCATCGCCTTTACCTCGGGGTGTAGCCTCTCGACGATGCCTTGGACCATCGAGGGTGCCGCTAAAAATCTCCAAAACCCCGATTTTGCCAAAGCCATTATCCCGGCGACGACCAATATTCAGCAGATTGGAGACTGCATCATCAACACCTTTCTTTGCTTTTTGATCTATAACCACTTCTACGGGCATTCCCCCGATGTGCAGACACTCGTCAGCTTCAGCGTCATGTTTGTGCTCGCCCGTTTTGCCACTGCTGCTGTCATCGGCGGGGCGATTTTCATCATGCTCCCAATCTATGAGACCTATCTCTCCTTCAGTCCTGAGATGATCGCGATTATTTTAGCTTTTAATGTGATCCTCGACCCGATTGTCACCTCATCCAATGTGATGGCCAATGGGGCGCTCTGTCGGGTATTTGAGAGGGTTTGGGTGAGAGTGCAGAGGGCTTTTTAACCCGAGCCCCAAATAGGCGACAATATGCGCCAGCGAGGCAAAGCAAAATCGATTCCCCAATCGCAGGACAGTGTTCTTGTACCACGAACTGCGATTGGGAAATCGATTTGGCAAAGCCGCAGCAAGCAGATTGTCGCCTATTTGGGGCTCGGGTTAATAACTTCGCTATTCGGTAGCAAAAAGCCAGAAAAAGAAGGCGGCGGCGATGATTTTGATGGCGATGACGACCGAGATATTGTGGAAGTGCTTATCAATAAATAATTTTACTTTCTCGCCCCACAGCAAAACGATTGTCCCAATAAAGGTGAATCGGACCAGCCTAGCGGCGATTAGCCCTATGATAAAGCCTGCTGGGTTCAGGTGGAAGGCTCCAGCAGCGAGGCTAATAGCCTTGAGGGGGAGCGGGAGCAAGGCGCTGATAAAGACAGCCCAGACCGTATAGGCTTGCAGATGGCCTGTTAAACGGCCAAAAAACGAGGCTGAAATCAGATGGGGAACCACATAGGGGCCGATGAGATCCCAGAGAAAATGGCCCAATAAATAGCCTATAATCCCCGAAAGGGTCGATGCCACAGCGGCGATGATAATGTAAAGAAATGTTTTTCTAGGGTTCTGTAAGCAGAAGAAGATCATTACCGCATCCAAGGGGATCAGCAGGAAGATCTCAAGCAAGAAGAGCAGACCGATCCACAGGGGAGCCTTGGAGGAGGTAGCCTTCTCCGTTGCCCAATTGTAGAGCTTTGTTGTCGCCGTTCTTATCATTTAATTTTTTTACTTTTTAGGGTTTCCGCTCCTCCATTATACCATATATAAGAATAAAGAACCTATCTCGAAAATCGACTGAAACTTTTTATCGGGATATACCCCGACTCGCCCAAAAATGTGAATTTGGACCGCGCCAAAGCCTCGGGGTTCAGCTGCTTTTCCGAGGGTTGTATATATTCGATACTACCCTCGGAAAAACAGCTGAACCGCGAGAGCTTTCGCGTGGGTCCAAATTCACATTTTTGGGCGAGTCGGGGTATAGGTTCCAAGGCCCCAACTAAAAGGTGTTGGGGCATTAATATAGATCTATGAGTTGACTTCAGTTTGGAAGCTAGTTTCTTGTTGCTCGGCAAGATGCTCAAGAGGGGCATCAGCATGTTCTGGGATATATGCTTTAGGCTCCGTTGCAACTTTTTTCTTCAGTATTTCTGGTTCTGTGAATGTATCCTTCACAACTTCAGGAGTCACTTCAGTTTTGACCTCTTTGGTCTTCACTTGCACAATCTTCTCTTCTTGTTTAGGAGAGGGAGAGACAGGCTGCTGTACTTGCACAATCTTCTCTTCTTGTTTAGAAGAGGGAGGGACAGGCTGCTGTTTCGGTTTAACTTCAGCCGTTACAGGTGTTGTTTCAGTGAGCGGATAAGTGTAGTATTTCTTGGATTTACCTTTCTTTTTATTTTTCTTCGCTTTTGAATGAGATGAGCTGTGTTTACTGCTCTTCTTTTTGCTTTTGGCTTCTCCTTCTGCGCAGATACCGCAGAGCAGGATCATCAGAGCTGATAGGATGGTTTTCGAGTTGAAGTACATATTATGGTCTCCTTTTAAATTTTTTGGGGTCGATCTGGATGACGATCTTAATTAATGGGCTAAATCTTTACAAGAATTTGTTCGCAGGGTAGCCTAAGCCATGAAGAAAATCTTCCTGATGCTATTGATTGCCTGTAACGCCTACGCATCAGACTGGGATGTTGAATATTGGCAATATTTCAGAAAAACGAACTTCCAATGCGGCTCTCTTAAAGTCTACACATCTGGCGTCGTCCGTTTAGACAAAGATATCACCAGATTTTATTATTACCGAATTACCGAAAATGTGGCCTATCGTCTTTTTCGTTGGTTGGATTTAGAGGCTCACTACAGCTTTATCTATACAAAACCGCGTGGCGCACCTTCTTTTCATACTGTGAGCAGGCTCGAGTTAGAGGCGATCCCACTCTTCGACTTTGGTAAGATAAACATCCAGTGGCGGAATCGGCTGCAAATTATCAAGAGACAACACATCACCGAGCTTCTATATATCTTGAGAGAGAGGCTCATGATCCGGGTGCCGGTCTGCCTTTGTCCTTTGGTTTCGATCAATTTCTACGACGAGGTCTTCTACAACTACGAACTGAAGAAAGTGACTGAAAACCGGTTCATCCCTTTGGAATTTTCCTTCTCTTTCTGCAGAGTCGATCTCGATCTCTTCTTCATGGTGCGCAACTTCTGGCGACTCAAATGGTACAACAGTATTGTCTTTGGGACTGAGTTCAGTTTTTAATTATCCGAAAAAACTCATTCACACTGATAGGAGCAAATGATTCTATTCTCAGATGGGCATGGGAAAGATCTTGGAAGCGGGTAGATCGATTGGGCACTGCGATTGTGAAACATCCAGCCCCTACTCCCGCTGTCACACCCGTTGAGCTATCTTCGATGACGACACACTGCTCCGGTGCCACTCCGAGCTGTTTTGCCGAATGCAGATAGATATAGGGTTTGGGCTTGTTCACCCCTTCAGGGTCAGTGTAGGCAGACAAATCATCGATCCCAGAAAGGACGATGTCGAAGAGCTTTTCAATTCCCAAATGGAGCAAATGAGTCAAAATCTCCTCTTTTTTTGCTGCAGAGGCGATCCCGAATTTTAAACCCCGCTGCTCTTTTTCCATAGCGAGGCGGTGGATAAAATCGATTGTCGGAGCAATGGGGGGTAGGCCGCTTTGCCGAATCTGAAGATAGCGGTGCATCTTATCTTCCAGGATGATCTGTGCGGCTGATGATCCAATTTTTTCTGCCATCAACTTGGCATTGGCTTCAAGTCCTTTACCAACATAAAACGCATAATCCTCTTCAGACAGGTCGCTCCCTTGATTCTGCAGAGCGTATTGCCAAGATAGGTAGTGGGCATATTCGCTGTCGACAAGTGTCCCATCACAGTCAAAAATGATCGCTTTCATTTATTGATCCAATTAATTACGACATCTAAAGATTCTCTTGCTTGAGCCGAGGCACGCGCCCCATGGCCTGCCAAATGGTCGCTCCGTTGCTGGCAATACACAGTGGTCGGCACCCCTGCCGCAGAGAGCCGGTCGGCATATTTCTGTCCCATCTCTCTCTGAAGATCATATTCTGCTAGGACAATCAGAGCTGGGGGAAGATCGCGTAAATCCTCTGCCATCAGGGGAGAGGCGTAAGCTTTTGTCGCATCGCTCGGATCAGACAGATACTGTTTTGTGTACCAGCGTAAGGAGTCGAAGGGGTCATCTTGCCTTTCTGTGCCATAGGTCAAATTGGTCGCAGGATTGATCAAAACTTGCGCATCGATTTTGGGGCCGCCACGATCGCGCGCCATCATGCATAAGGCCGCTGCCAAGTTGCCTCCAGCGCTGTCGCCGACGACTGTAAGAGAGGGGGGATTAACGTTCTGCACCGTCCACAGCAGCGCTTCATAGGATTGCTCTAGAGGCAAGGGAAATTTCCCTTCGGGGGCATTGAGATAGCCGACAGAGACGACCACCGATCCGGTTTTAGAGCAGAGGTAACGGGCCAGATTGTCGTGCGTGTCAAGATTGCCGGCGATCCAGGCCCCTCCATGAATCAGCAAGATGGCTGGGAGCTGTTTGTTTTCACTTGGCCGGTAGACCCGAATCGGAGTCGATTTGTTGATTTCCAAATCGAGGGCAGACATGACCGGTGCGGCTTCTGCTTCAATGGCCATGATGCGCTGGTTGATTTTTTCTCGGACCTCGCTGGGGTCCCTTTCCCATAATGATTGAGCGTTCATCGTACCAAAACCTAAAATAAGAATTAACAGTGTCTTCATCATAAAGAATATTGTATAAGACTGTTGAATATTTTGCATCTTAAATTTTTATATGTAATTGATTTGTATTTATAATTTTGATATAGTAATCAAGCTATGAGTATTAATTCTATTAAGCCTTGGATGCAACAAAATCAGGGAACTATTGCGGCCGTCGCGGTGGGGGCGCCGCTCGCTATCGAAGCGGGCTTAATGGTAAAAAATATATTGAATAATCCTAGGTTTCCACTTGAGAAGATTGCCGAATTTAAAAATCGACTCATCCAAGCTTTTACTCCTCAAAAAGATGAGACACTCGAGCAAACGATCCTGAAGATCTCAAAAAATGTCTTTCTGTTGATCGCGTTTTTAGCCATGTCAGCAGCCACTCTCTATGGGGCGATCTATTTTCTCCCAATGGCCGCCGCCATTCCGTTGGCTCTGACTACGATCTTCTATGTTGGAAAAGCGATTGCTGCGGCACCCGAATTTTTTAAACAATTTTCTATTCAGCCAGGAGAGGACGTTTTTGAGGCTCGCAAACGGATCGCGAAATTGGTGATCAAAGTGTCGGTCATTGGACTCTTAGGGCTTGCAGGTCTCGGACTCGCAGGCTACGTGGTCTATCCAATCATCACCGAAGGATTCAGATGGACCATTTCCCTCCCATTTCAAACCAAACCGGTGGTCTTTTTAGAGTATGCCTTTGTCGGCCTCATCCATTTGGGGTTGGCGATTCACCATTACATCAAAGGGGACAAGCAAACTTGCCTCTTCCATCTTTTTGCATCGGCGATGTCGATTATTTTTCCTCTCTACTATTGGAACCATGAGATGCGCATTCACCACTCCTTCCTTGGGCTGATTTTAATGGCTCTCCCATTCCGGACGATGAAATGGATCGGCTCTGCGATCACATTCGATTCTTCGATGTATATGTTTATGCAAAATCGCAGCAACTTTGACTTCATGAATATTCTCTGGGGAAATTTCCCGCTCTTTGTCGGGACCGAAAGTGCGGCAATTCTCGCAGAAGGGATCAACGATCAGTGGGAGAAGGAGTCAAAACCGTCACCTTGCCCGAGGTTAGATCATAATAACCTCCGACAACAGCAAACTTCTTCTTCTTAATGTAATCGGCCAGCACAGGACTTTTCTCAAGCTGAGCGACCACATTTTTCACATTGGCTTTGACAGCATTTTCTAAAGTCATATTGGGCTTGATCCCAGGAGCAATTAACTCTGCGACCGATTCAATATCTTTAGTCTTCCCATGTTGAACCGCATCGACCGCTCCACAATTCTCATGCCCAAGCACGAAGAGGAACGTAGAACCAAGATAGATGACCGAATATTCGATACTGTCCAATTCAATTGGGCCGACAATATTGCCTGCTACGCGGACGATGAAAAGATCGCCAACCCCTTGGTCAAAGAGAATCTCAGGAGGGACGCGCGAATCTGAACATCCCAAGATCGTGGCAAACGGATTTTGGCCGGCTACAGTCTGAGCTCTTCGCTCTTGATCACGATCTGGATGCAGGAGCTCACCTTTGACGTAACGCTGGTTGCCTTGCATGAGCCGCTTAAAACTATCAGCAGGTGAAGCCGTAAGCGCTGTAGAGAAAAAGAGGAGAGCAAAGATCAAATTCTTCATGATTTTGAAAATAATAATTTGAATGATTCAATGTCAATAGGAAATAGGATATCCTTGAGACATGAAGATAGAAAAAGGGATTTATGCGGCGGCCCTGACACCTTTGCAGTCTGATTTTCAGTGTGATGTGGAAGCGCTGGCCGAGCATTGTCTGGATCTGATTAGCAGAGGATGCAAAGGGGTCGTTTTATTCGGGACAACTGGGGAGGGGTGCTCCTTCTCACTCGAGGAAAAAAAGAGAGTCATCGAGCAGGTGATTGCAAAAGGGGTTGATCCAAAAAAGATCATCGTCGCCAATGGCTCCTCCTGTCTTCCCGATACGATCGAGCTCGCTCTAACGGCTTTAAAGCATGGCTGTTTGGCCTATCTCATCGCGCCTCCCAGCTTCTTTAAGAATGTGACGGAAGAGGGAGTCCTCGCCTTTTACAGAAAAGTGCTAAAACGGGTCCCCGAGTTGCCGATTCTCCTCTACCACATCCCTCAGTTCAGCGGAGTTCCTTTATCTATTAACCAGGTGAAAACCCTCTGCAGAGAATTTCCGAATATTATTGGCCTGAAGGAGAGCGAGGGAAATCTCCCATTCACCAAGGCGATTTTAGAAAGTGTCCCTGATGCCCAAGTCTTCGTCGGGTCCGAAAAGCAGATCCCCGAGGCGGTCCGCTATGGAGCTTCCGGGTCAATCTGCGGGATGGCCAATCTGTGGCCGGAGCTGATTTGCGAACTCTATAAGACAGGCGACCTCACTGAATTGGAGAAGGTGAGCAAGCCGATCGAGCATCTGCCCTTTATTCCCTGCTTCAAAGCCATTCTGGCCTCGAAGAAAGGGGAGCATTGGCGAGACGTGGTCCCTCCGCTGGCTAAATTAATTTCTCAAGACTCTTTTTCAGGGCAGGATCGATGATCTTAAGGGCATTTGAGCCTCGGGTGATTTGAGAGATGCTGACGCCAAATTGCTCGGCGATTTCACGCTGAGTCAATTTCCCTTCTTGCAAGGCTTTGACGATTAGAAAACGTCTGCCGAGCGTTTCTTTCTCTTCAATCGTCAAGAATAGATCGAAAAACCGTTTAAACTCTTCGGGCGATTTGATTTTAGAGCAGAGTGTCAAAAATCCCCACCAAGCCTCTTCATCGTTCTCGCGCTTCACAGATGCTCCCATAGGGCAAATCCAAAATGACGGAGCAATTGGTCGACTGTGTTGATCGGAAGTCCTTTGACATTGTAGTAGCAGCCGTCGATTTTTTTGACGATCAGCCCGCCGCTCATCTGAATCGCATAGCCACCCGCTTTATCTGCCCAGGGGATCTGAGCTAAATAGTGGTCAATCTGCTGTGGGGTTAGCTCATTGAAAAGGACACGGGTCTCTTCCACTTGTGAGACCACTTTATCCTGATTGAGGATGGTGACGCCGGTGTAGACCGAGTGCCACTGACCAGCGAGCTCAACGAGATTTTGAAAAGCTTCTTCTTTATCCTTAGGCTTATTATAGACCTTCCCATTGCGAAAGACGACCGTATCGGCAGTCAGAATCACCGAGTCGGGGAATTTGGCCAGCAGCGCCTGGGCTTTGCCTTGGGATAGCGTGCGCACATACTCCTCCGGATCGCCATTAAAGGGGACCGCTTCCTCATCGAAAGAGGGGGGCGCCTGGGTAAAGGGAATGGAAAAAAACTCTAATATTTCTTTCCGCCTGGGAGACTGTGAGCCTAAAATAAGTTTCATATAATTAGTATTTTAAGTGTTTCTGGAATAAAATTCAAGTTCAACGAAAGGGTGTTTAGACTTCTTTTCTGTGTTCTTCAGCTTCGAGCCGAACGAAAAGTTTGTACAATGAGCTGACTGGGTAGTGTTGCTGGCTGTAGCCTTTATTTGTGAGGATTCTTCGCTCAAAAAGTTGCTGCATGGGTTCATATCCGTACTCACGGATCCACCGCTCCAGGCGGGGGAGTTCTTCGGGTGTGTAGTGGATTCTGCCGTCGAAGAACTTCGCCTGGACTCTCAGTCTGATGAACTGATCGTTTTGCTCTAGCGCGGTCAAATCAACTGGCTCGGGACTTTGAGTCACTACTCCAGAACCGAGGTTGACGAGGGCGATCTTGAGGTCGCCGGCTGGTTGTTTGGGCAGCTCATTTTGGAGCTGTGTTGCCGTATCCTGGCCGACGAGAGCGAGTCTGACTGTGCGACCGTCATCGATCACGGCGATATTGCTGGCGTAATCCTGGTAGGCATTCCAGGGGGTGTAGGGGGGCTGCTTTTCGCTCGTCCGTTTATAGAGTGGGGCCAAGTTGAGGTCGATCAGGAGGCCATCGTCAAAAGGGCTGTTTTCGACGATGTCGGCGATTTTGAGCATTTGGTTAGGAGGCATAGCTTTCTCAGTTATTGTATTTAAAGCTACAGGCTGCCAGGTCTTCGCTTGGAGCAGTTCGTTCTCGGGCAATTTAAGGACAGGAAGCGACTCATCGAAGAGGGGAGATTGAACTTCGGTCTGCATCTCTTTTTGCTGCTGTTTTTGCTGCTCTTGTTGGCGGTTTGCTTCCAGCATTTTTTGTGTTTGGGTTTCGATCTGCACTTCGCGGTTGTTTCGATCCCCGATGGGGGTTTGTAGGGTAGGGGGCATTTTTTCGTAAAAGGTGTCAGCGATAGCGTATAGCTCTTGCTTCAGTGTTTCTACGGAGTACTTGGCTGTCAGCAGTGGATGGATTGAAAAGGCCTGAAAGGGCTCGCTATCAATCAGCTGCTTAATATTCTCTCGGACAACGATTTCTGCAGGTGCCTCTGTTGGTGTTTTGCCAAGAAGATCCCATGGGTTGTCCGGCTCTTCGACGACGAAGAGTTTCGCTGTAGCTTGGAAAAGGGTACGGAGGTCCTTGCCTTTGGCCCCAGATATTGCACCAAAGACTTTGTCGATGAGGTGGGCTCGCAGCGATTCGCTAAGGGCGCGGGGGATGTCAGTACGCAATCGTTCTTTCTCGAGAGAAACAGCATAAACAAAGAAGTGTTCGAGTTGGAGCTCATCCCCGATGTCGATGTCAAAATCTCTCTTAAGCGTGGCTCCGATTACCTGTTTATCTTCTTCGCTCACCACAAAGCGCACTTTTTGACCTGAAGCCAGACCGCGCAACCGCCAGACCGCTTGCAGTCCATCGCGCATCAGGGTTTGTCTTCCTATCGAGACGATTGCCTCTTCAAGGGGGTGAAGCTTCCAGTCTACCCCTGTGCAGTACTTTTGCGCCCAGTATCCAGCTACATCATCGCGACCCATTCCCGCAGTAGCGAGGGGGACAGGGGTCTCGGCTCCGCGGCGCAGGACCATTTCCCGCCCCTCTTCATCGTGGAACATGATCCCTTTGTAGCGGGTCGCCTCAAACTGTGGCAGCGAGATGATCGCTTTGGCAACATCGATGTTGGCGTCGTAGCGGAAGACTCCGGCGAGATCTGCGAATGATCCCGGTTCTTCATAGAGGCTGGCGATCCGCTCATTGAGGGGGGCCCCTTTTGGGGGTGTTGCAAGGGTCCGAATGATCTGGGGACTATTTTCCCAGAGCAGGGCAAGGGTCCGGGGCTGGGTGTCGGAGGGGATGAACTTGTGGAATAGCTGCGGGAATGTCTCCCTGTTCCATACTGTTCCGCTATAGGCTTTGACGGTCTTAAACAAATAGGCAACCATCTGGGCCGATAGGCCGAGCTGTTTCGCATAGCGCTTTACCTGTGGCAGAACATGCCGCTCGATTAGCTCAAGCTTAAGCTCGGGGTGCTCGTTAATATGTTTTGCCATCTTTTCCCGCTCGCCGGGGCTAGAGTTTCCTTGAGCTTATAAGAATGGTCGTTTCCATTAAGTCGATAGAAGGTCTTGTATGACTCTAGATCTTCGATGGAGCCGACAAACCCTTCCTTTTCTTTATCTAGAATGTCTTTGAGAGCTGCTGTCTCTCTATCGATAATCTCGTGGCTGATCGGCTGGGCTAGATGCATGATGAGGGTGTAATCGAGAATCTCTGTCACGGTGCCGTGTAGAGCCCGCTTAGCCGGATTGTCGCTGCCATGATAGGGAATCGCGATGAAGTCCATGTCGGGCTGATCAGAGCGCCACTCAGTGGGCAACGGGCCGAAGTTCTCTCCCAGAATTTTGTTCATCACTAAGGGAAATAGGGAAGAGAGTTGTTCTTTGAAGCTGGCGAGGAGGTTTCGGATTCTAGGATTGTGGATTTCTGCGACGAAGGCGTATGAGGGGTCGATGCGCCCTTGGCGATAATCTTCAACGGCAGCTCTTTCTTTCTGTGACAGACTCGCTAGCAAGGCGTCGGCTGGTTGTCCATCGACGACGTAGGCGGCAAGGGTTTTTCGCTCGCCGGACTTAAGTCTACTGAAGAGTGTGATCAAGGCTTCTGGACGTGGGGGTTTCGCATTAAGATAGGCACTCACCAGAGAGCGACCGGTCTCGTCCAGACCGGCCAAAAAGTTTTGTAGCGCCCGATCGTCGGTGCACACTTTGCCGGCGACGACAGCATCGATGAGCGCCTGTTTGGCATGCTGCTGGTAGTTGTCCTCTGAAAAGGGGATGGGGCTTTTGCTGTCGGTAAAAGGCCAGCGGATCAGGTCGCGGAGCGATGGGTTGGTGGCGATCACGTGGAAGAGCGATAGTGAGGCCCTCTCGAGGTCCTTGTGCATCCGCTCGCGATCGCCCAGTGTGAAGAGGTGGGCCCGCAGGACATCGAGCAGGAGGTCGACCTCGTCTAGGTTGGCAGCACCTGAAGTGCGTAAGATATCGACGATTTTGCCCATCAGTTCCAGCTGCTCGTCGGTGATGGTGTTTCCCTGCAGGCACATTTCGGCAAAGCGCAGCGCGAGGCTTAAGATGCTGCCGCTGCTGATGATCATCACTCTGCGCTCGGTGATGATGGCCTCTAATCTTTCGAGCATGTGGCGTAGTGCCGGGGCGGAGACGTCGCTATCTCGTCCGAATTTGACCACTTCGACAGCGCGGCGGAAACCTGTTCCAAGCAGTCGCTCCAGTGTTGCTGACATTGAAGGGAGTAGCACTTCTGGCATCGATACAGCGACCAGCTTCTCTCCATCTGCCGCTTGGATGGCCTGCAGGACGCTGACCACCGCAGTTTTACCAAATCCCATGATCGCCTCAAGCAGCACGCCAGTCAGGTGGTCGGTATGGGCACGAAACTCCGTTTCTGGCAGAGCTACTAGCACGGCCACCTGGTCTTCGCGCAGCCTGAAGGCAGGATCTGCTTTGCTCATGAAATAATCATAGACCAGGTATTCAGGTTTTAATTCGCTGGCGTAGGAGGGATGGTAGCGATGGGCTGCTTCGAGCAACTTGCCGATACGGCTGATTTCCATCGGAGGATCGCCTCGCAAGGCGGCCGCATTGAGCGTATCGACCAGTTGCTTTTGAAATGCCGCCATCCTCTGCAGCCGGCCGATTTTGAGCGCCTCGACTGTCATGTCAAGGAGACGGTGGATTTCATCGGCAGACAGTTGCGGAAGGCGTCGATGGATCTCTTCTAAATCACGAGTCAGAAGAAGTGAAGTCGCCTCATCGAAGTCGATCGGTTCGAGTGTCTTGCCTCCTAGCTCTTGACGAAGGCGGGCCCGCAAGAGCGGATCTTCTGGCTCTTTGTTGGCAAGTTCGACGACCCGAACTTGCGCCTGTTCTAGGTCAAACTGTAGAAGTTGAGCAGTATCTTTTAGTTCTTTACTCCATGACTCTAGCCCTTCTCTCTTTTTGACGGCGAATAGGGTTTCATCCTCGAGGCGCTCCCGAAATGTCCGCACCTCTTGCCTGACCGACGCAAATGCACCCTTGCGGTAGGGATCTTGAGTCGTGACTTCGAAGACTTTCTCGAGACGCTGGAGCTCCTGATCGCGGTTTTCTTTATCGGCAGCCAGCATTGGACGCGTCTCGATGACATCGGCAAAATTGGGGAGCAACGGCTGACGCAGCTCGACCACTTCAGGCTTTAGCCGTGTGCAGAGCTCAAAGCCCGCATCACCAAAGCTGGTCGGTTGGCTCTCTTCGGCAAGAAGGGGCTGCGGGATCGACGCCCGTCCAATCTTTCGCACCTCCTTGCTTTCATCCGGAGATCGGTAAGGAAGGTCATGCCAAGGATTGATCTTGGTGCCAATATACTTGCGGCCAGAACTAGGCCACGCTGCCGGCTCTAGGAGAACAGAAAGGAGCAATGTCCAGAGAACTCGGGGGTGGAACTCGTTTGTCCGTACACGATGGGTGCGCAAAGCGGCGATCGCCTCGGCTCTGGCATCTTGCAAGGGCTCGACTCCTGTGAGATAGATAACTAAATCGCGCAGTCTCTCTGGCGTCGGATAGCGGACCTGCAGGTAGAGGTTGAAAAAATCGAGTGTCACATCGACCCAATCGAGGAATTTATCCCCCTTTTGCTGTAGCGGCAAATCCCGTACCGTTTCCCCTTCAATAACGACGTCCTTTAGATCCCCACGACGTTTGTACTCTGGGAAGTGATCTTCTCGAACCTTTAGGTAATCCCTAGAATACTCTTTCACTTCTCCAATGCCTCCTTGAAGTGATGAATATTCGTCCCCCCATTTAACCATAACTGTGCGATACCAGCCGCCGCCAGAGTAGGCGGCTCCTTCTGGACGTTGCGAAAGTCTTTTCTCGAGATGGGATGTTTCATAGCTGAGGTTGTGATAGTACATTAATTCATCGCCGCGCATGTCTCGCGTTTGGACAGACTCGCGCAGCTGCTCGGCATAGGCAGTGAGCAGGCTCATTTTTTCTGGTGTGAGAGTATAGATCCCCATCTGATCGGCAACTTGTAGATAAGCTAGAAAATCCTTGGCGAACTGGACTTGGCTCCACTGTCTCTCCCATGGGTTGGGAATGTCGATGTCGCCGACCTGCCTGCGAGTGCCAAAATGCCATGCATCGCGGATCAAGAGATAGTGGGCCTCCATCGCTGCTGCGAGCGAAGGGGGGAGAAATCCTTTGTTTTTTCAGGCATCTTAGTGAGAGTGATGATGAGCTGCACTTGTTCTTTATCGAGTTTGCCAATTTCAATACCTGGTGCATGCATAAGCCCGATTGCTTGGTTATAATCGCGTTGATGCAGGTAATAGGATGCAAGGTGAAGAGCACCTGCGGCGTTGAGGGGGATCGGCTCGCCGCTCTCTTCGTCGACTCTGTAACGATAGACAGCCGTATGGGTCCCAAGGTCTCCTACTGTATCTGTTTCTAAGGTCGGTGCGAGAGGTTTTCCATGCGTTAGCTGCCAACCGGGGATAATGACCTGCTTTTCCACAGTTCCATCAGGCAGATCCTTGTAGAGGAGCATGCTATTTTTGATCTTTCCAAGTGCAGGGATGAATTGCTGACGACTCCCTGCGGTATCGACGGGTACATACCATCCAGGAAATCGGGGACAATAGGCACGGCGCTCTCCGTTTACCGTGTAGACGTTAAACTCTAATCCAAGCCGCGGCATGGTGATCTTTTCAATCTGCCCCGAGTCGCTATGGACCCATGTGGCAATGTAAGTTGGGTTATCTAAAAGCGCAAAGGACTGTGGGGCCTGACCTAGAACGAGCCCCGTGTCAGCTCCTGATTCATCCAGCTCATGGACCTCCTGAACTTTTTCAGCAGGGATATCTAAACGATAGAGAGGAGCAAGGTTCTGCTTGTCGGTTACTAAAGCTGCGTGCGTCACATCGGTGTCGAGCCACAATGTCCCCGATTCCTTGACAAGATTTATGCCGGTAGCATTGCCGGCAGAGGTCCCATATCCCCAAGGTCGGTACTGAAGAAAAGTTTCCCCTCGTTGCCAGTGCACCTCTTTGATCCAGAAGTTGTCGTCGCAGAGAATAAACAGTTCTCCTTGTGGGGCGCTGCACCGAAACTGGCCGGGAACACCTTCTGACCAGAGCAGGCCATGGACCGACGTCAACGATTCGATCGGTTCCTGCCGCAATATGTATAGGGTAGAGCGCGCGGAAGACCATTTCGAAACCAAACGTGTCCACTCAGCAGATTGACCTCGACCTCGCCCGCCTCATCGACAAACAGATGGGCGCTGTCTTTGCTTCTGTGGAAGGGTCGCTCCGTGAAGCCAGGTATAACGCGGCCAATCGCCCGAGAAAGCACGTGATCATCCTTGTCTGGAAGAGCTTGATGCAATAGGCCTGCCAAGCTTTTAGGAAGATTGCTGAATCGCTCCTGTTGCTCGACACTCCATAAGGGATTCCGCGTGGTTAAGGGATGCATATCAAAAAGCAAAAGCCCCATGATGATATCGTCGATTTCTTCCGGCTCCAAACTTTTCTCTTCGGCATAGGACATTGCCAAATCGGCTGCAAATCGAGAGCGCTGTTCTGTCGAGATGTCTTGGGCTATTAGCTGCCGCCACCGAGCACGTGCATCGAGAAAACCTGTATCTGAACCAATAATCTCGGCTGCAACTCGGGAAATCGTGTCGTAGAGCTTCAGCACCTCGGCTGCATTTGCGAATTCTCCTAGTGCATCTTTAAGCCGGTAGTGCTCATCGAACATCGTCGACAGAGTCCTGAGGGTTGCCTCGGCGGCTGCAGGGTTGCTACGGAGATGATTCTCGAGCAATCCTGGCTCGAGCAAAAGTTTGCCCAGTAGTTGGCGGGTGTCAGGGCGATCGAGCAGCTCACGGTTTTCGTTGAAAAGGGCCAGCGTTTCGGCAATTTGCAGGCTCTTCACCGAGCTGCATCCTTCCAGCCGCCTGGCTAACTGCGCTGGAATCTTGAGCTTGGCTACCTCTTCGCGATAGAGCACCCTCTCGGTAGGGGGAATGCGCTTACGTAACTGGCCCATCAGCTTGGATCCACCTCTCTCAATGTAGAGCGCTTGCCGATCCTCTTCAACTTGTGGCAAAGTTCCCCTTTGAACACCGCTCAGATCGCTTGGCATGGATTGAATCGAGACGTCCTTGATTAAAGGGAAGTGCCAGCGACTTTTATATTTGAACTCCAATCGAGGCGGAGTCCTTTCCTTTTCATTGGCTGGTAGATCGGACACGACGAGCTTAGGGCGAGCTCCATCGAAAAAATGGTCGGGAGGAGATCTGAGAAGGTTATCATCTTTATAACCTGCATTCAGCATTCCCAAATCTTTGCTAAGCTCATGAAGAATGGAAAATCCTTTAGGGAGATAGAGGTTTGGGTTAGCAAGAAGATGGCATGTCTGATATCTCGTACTTCTCCCAGCAAATGCTTCCCTTGGCCGATTAGGGTTTTGCTCAATCCATTCGCCGACCCATTGAAATGCTCGCCAAGGAGAATTTAGCCTATCTCCCCGATCGTGACCCATATTGGGGGTCCAGCTTCCTTCGTCGTAGCTCGGTTCGGCTCCATATTCAATCCCTTGCCAATCCATTCCAGGAACGAAGTTTTCGGTAAAGAAAAAGGAAGGGCCTGCGGGATCTTCATCTTTGCGCCGCTGTAGCCAATAATTTTGTAGTTGAACAAACTGCCTTTGCCATGAAGTGCTGGTCAATTCAGAGTTTGGCATGCTGTTTTGCAGAAAGAGCCGATGTGCCGGCAGCAGTAGGTGGTCGAGTGTTACCCGTTCTTCGGGTGGAAGCTGCTGCACAAGAATATCAGCCAGAGTCAATACCTTGAGTAGCGCCATCGTGTCGACGCTTCTCATCGCCCCAGATCCAGGCGCCAGAACCCCCTGAGTGAAAAGCCAGTTTTCATTAACCAAGACATCGAGTAAGCGATCAGCATCCTCAGGACTGATCTCTGACCAAAAAGGAATCGGTTCTGAGGGATCAGCTGGAAGGTCGAGCGGCAACCTGTCGATTAACTCAGATAAGAAGATTTTGGACTCTCCGAGCCGCATCCGTTTGTCATCTTCGGTCCCGACAATGCGGCCGCCGATGTCGGCAACGACAGAGCTGATATGCTGGGCGATAGATGCGGGGGAGGGAATATAGCCTCGGATCGTCAAAATGAGCTGATCGACATCCGATTCCGCTACTTTGGACCGCTGTCCAAATTTCATCGGAGCGGGCAACTTGGGGGCAGTATAGAAATCTAAGTCTCTTCCCATCACCTTGGCCGGCACACTCATATTCACTTGTGGTCTTATGGCTCGCTGTGATTCCATGTCTGCTCTATCGGCAGCGTTGATCGAGCGTTGGACCTGATCGAGAAGATCTTGAATATAGAGCCGTTCTGCGTCGGAGAACACCATGGCCGATGCGCCGGTGATGTCATGGGAAATCTGCTGGAGTCCCATTCTGAGAAGCTCTCTGCTCTCCTTCTGCTCGACAAGCTTATCGCGGAACGTCCCATACATGTGCTGGAGCGCTTTTACCCTAGTCAGCATCGTAAATCGATCGTAACGGCCAGTGTGATGCAGATGCTGGTGATAGATCGCCTCCAAACTTGTCCGGGTACAGTGACCAACTGACAGCAGCCTTTGAGTTTGATCATCCGAGTAAGCGCTGGTGCTATGCCACCCCTCCAACATCGGCATGATCTTCTCATACATCTCTTGCGGCCCGACCTTATCGCCATACTCTCCTCGTTCAAGAGCTGCCAAAGAGCCGAGAAATGCAGGACACGCAATCATTTCCGGATCGACATTTTTCCATTCGAGAAATGTAAGATAAGCAGCAGGGCCCTTTTCGGCCTTGGCATGCCTTTCAAGCCCTTCACCTTGGTTGTATACCCTGACGGCATAGGTCTTCCCTTCATTGATAAACTCCACAGCGACGCTATGACCACCTGCAGGAGTTTGCCAGCCTGTGTGCAGAAAAAAACTGTCACCTTCGCGCATTCCATCTAATTGCGCCTTAACTTCCCGGTGAAAAGTGTCTAGATCGCCGCGCATCAGCCTCGTCATGCGGACAGCGGTGCGCAAAGAGTCGCGCAGGCCCCTAAATACCTTGAGTTCAGGGTCATCGATAGGCGCCCGATCGGAAAAGATCGCATGGCATAGCTCGCTCTTGTCTTGGGGCGAACAGAGGGGATTAGCCTCCATCGCATCGACCCACTGCTCAGCGAGCATCAGGTTATAGTCTAACATTTCCGCCGGGGTGTATCCCTCAAAGCCTGTTCCTTTGCCTGAAAATGGGAGGACAAGATGCTGAAATAGGCTGTCGTCCATCGGCAGACGAGGCTCACGTGCCAAAAAGCCTTTCAGCTGCACCAATTGCTGGTTCAGCTGCTGCGAGGTGACGAAGCGCTCCCGCAGAGCCCCCACCTCCCTTTCTGCCCGTACTAAGTCAGCGGCAATTTGCTCAAGCCTTCCGACATCCTTAACCGCGATGGCTTCCTTAATGGCAGAATCAACATTCGGCACCTCTATGTCGACCTTCATGCCTAATTTGTCCGCGGCCTCAATCAGTTTGATTGCCTCGCTACTTATCTCACCTACTTTTTGGTTCAGTTCCGTGACCTGCTGAGCCAATCGGGCCTCTAAATGGGAGGTGGTCTCATAGCCAATGGCATAGAGGACCTTGGAAAAGACCCTCGAAACACTATTCACTAGGCTACTTTCCGGGGGCTGAACCGGTAACCCAGGGTGCATATATAGACGAACTTGGGAATCGACGTACTCCGTCATGACATCTTTAGGCTCGCCAAAAGCCTTACCTTCACGATAGGGTACAAGTGCTTCACGACCAGCAGGACTCAACTTTTTGATTAGGCTCTGGTAAACCCTCTCATCCAGCGCGACGAGCCTCTCGCCTCCACGATCAGAAAGCACACTCCCAATGATTTCCATATCACGTTGGATTCTATCTTTTTCCTCCACAGGGATGGCGTCGATCATCTTCTGATGCAACCGTTGTCCCAGATTTTCTATCTGCTGCCCTTCTCTCCAGAGCTGAGTGGCTCCTCGGACTCCGCTTAGCGCTTCAAGACCCAGTAGCCCAATGTTGATCCACCACTTACGCGACTCACTCGTTTCGGGTATAGGAGCGATGCGGCGCTGATGGAGAGCCAAACGGGCCTTGAGCTGGGCGGACAGAGGAGGGAGAGCACGAAATTGTTCTCGGATCTCTTCTGGTGACCTATTTTCGCCCGTTTCATGACCGACGACTGATTCAGCTTCATCGAGGCTGCGCCCAGGATGTTTGAGAGCCTTTTGAACGTTCCTATATTGCTCATCGACAAAAGCGATCAAATCTAAAAGGCGATCTACACTCTCAATTTTTCCGGGGGCGTCTCGCAGTGCAAAAGCCCCGCGCCCCAGCTCAACAGCGGCCTTCACTAGACAGTCTTCCACCTGTTTCCAGTAGGCATAGGCTAGCCGCATCCCTTCGATATCGTTTTCCAGCAGTGCTGCATCGAAGCGCATGCGGGCCTCGTTAAGCTCAGCTCCAAGCTGCTGACAAAGCTGCTCGTAAAAGTCGCTTGCGCTATTTTCCAGCATCTTGATGTCGGCACGCAGAATCTTATCAATATCCTCAGCAAAATAGGGCTGCTGCTTTAGAAAATTAGCGTACCGGTTCATGACAGCTGGCAGCTTGCCAAGTCCGACTAATATGTCAGCAAAGTGCTCCACCTGCGGTAAGGTACGAGAAGTTTCGAGCTGCTCGCATTGCTCCTCTAAAGCGCCCCAGCTTTTTTCAATCCCTTCCCACACTTGCGCACACTCCTGACGCAGTTCCATGTAGTCCGAAAGTTGCTCGAGGTGGCCGGTCATTTTATCTATTTGCGGCTTTAAACCAGGCGAAGGCCGCTCTTTCAGACGTAGATAGATCGCCTCATATAGTCGACGCTGCTCGCCGAGTATTTCCGCATTTTCCTTTAAACTTCCTACGCCAAACCGTACCCGCGATGCTAGTGCAACGACACACTTATCTAATTCTGCAATGCATCCCTCCAAACTGACTCGCCCCTGGAGATGAGTGCTGAGCATTGCCGTCAAGTAACTAGTCCGTTGTCTCCAAAGTTCTGTTTCTAATTGCGCGAGCGCAGCAATTTTGTCCTTTTCTTTGGCAAAGACCGCATTGGCCACATGAATTTCGTTTTCGATTTGGGCATAAAGCTGTTCAGCGTTATCAAAATCGTTATCGGCAATAGCGTCATTTAAAAGCTGAAATTTTAAGTTTATGTTAAGATAAAAATCGTTAATGCTCACATACATGGTTATATATTAGAGCTAAATTAAAAATGACAAATTTTGATGTTAACTGTTAATAGTTTTTCGCATGATAAAGTTATGAAATTCCGCTCCGCGGTGGGTCTTGCGATATTCTTTTACGACCTTAAACCCTTGACGCTCAGCCAACGCCTTGCCCATTATACTTGCATCACAGGTAAGTTCGGATAGTCCAAGTTCGCGGGCTTCCTCCTCCAATTTTTCAAAGATCTTCCGAGCGGCGCCGCTTCCTTGATAATGTTGATCGGCATAGAGGCGATCGATATAACCCTCCTTGGTCATATCGCCGAACGCAACGATTTTGCCCTGAGCCTCAGCGACATAGGTGATATTAGTCAGGAGGGATTGGAGCCATTTGCCTTTGTCTTGTGCTCCTCGAGGCGCCCAAGCTTGCAGCTGGTCGGGGTCGTGATACCTGGCCGCAACCGAATGGACTACATCTTCGAAAAGCTTCAAAACTGCTTCAAGGTCTGATTCTTGGAATTTTCGAATTATCATCCTACAAATTATTCACCTCATGCTAATAGAAGTCGATCAAAAAATCCTAATAATGTATAATTGCCACATGTCTAGTGTAAATCTTCCTATTTATTATCATCGTGAATATTCAAACGATATTAAAATTGAAGAAAACGATTATTTTAATGGAATTAAGCGAATTGCTCTCGTTGCATTACCGTTCCTAAGTCTTTACAAGCCTTTTAGTTTTTCCCTCTCGCTTGTTTTGGGGGGATTGCGCTCAGTCACCACCTTTGCCCAAAGTCTCCAGAGCCCCGAGCTAGGCACTTTTTTGCAAACAAGCATCGCCCTGATCGCTTTGGGAGGCACACTCTTCGCCCATCCGCTCGGGATGCTCGTCACCACAGTCCACGACTGCGCTCTAGACTGCTTCCAGATGATGCAGTGCCTGTATCTGGGAGAATTGTGGAGTGCTTTGACAAAGTATACATTTCTCATGAACAATGGGCTCTATCTGGCCCTCCTTTTGCATGGAGGGGTGCAGCTTAGCGTAGCATCTCTGGCGGTCCAAGTGCTAATCGGCCTCTCTTCGTCGCTCTACGAGTACAGGAGGGGAAATGTCCTCGAGGCAGGCGGCCATTTCTTGATGGGTCTGATCCGAGGCAAGCAGCTATGGGGCCAAGTACAACTGAATGGAAATATGATGCACACAATCGCCTACTATCTGCAAAAACCGCTGCAAGTGAGCTCTGAGCATCTTCTGCGGGCAGTCATGACGCCTAGTGAAGGCCTGGAAAAGGCAAATCGGGTCGCCACCGCCTGCTTGACCGCTCTCTTTGCACCTGTCACCGTTTCACTCTATGCTCTTGGCGAGGGCTTCCATGCCTGCGGCAATGCGGTCAGCGGCACTCCCTACACCTATTGGAGAGGCAGTGGCCTTGAGAAACTCGATGACCAAAATCTCAAATGCATGACCCTAAATGCCTGCATGTTTTGGGGTGGGCTCCCGATTCCCTTTGGCGGACTCAGGCCAGCAGGGGAGCGGATCGACGCTCTGGCGAGTCTTATTGAGCAAGAGAATCCCGACATCCTCTTTCTTCAGGAGGCCTCCTTCCCAGTCTCCTCTGAACTCTTCGACAAACTCAAAGACCAATATGCCCACTGCTTTACCCGAATCGGCCCAAATCTGATGAGAATGGAGAGCGGGCTGACAGTCTTCTCCAAAGTGCCCCTCACCAATCCACAATTTCTTCCCTTTCCAGATCAAAATGGGATCCTGCGAGGAGCCTTTTTCATCGACACCCCATCCTACACCTTTGTCAATACCCATTTAGAAGCAGGCGATGCTGCTGATGAGCGGAAGAAACAGTTTGATCTCATCACTCAGAGGATCGATGAACTCAATCGGGAGAAAAATCGGAATACCTTCATTTTAGGCGATCTCAATATCGACCGGATTCATGCGGAAGAGGAATATTGCAAGACGATCGGAGATAGGGTCTATGATCCCCGCCGCGATTCTGTAGAAGAATCCCAAACAGATGCCCTGCTCTATCACAGGAGAGGCAAAGAGGTTTCCTCACATACATTTGCCATGGTCGATTACGCCCTCTTGCGTGGAGACCCTAACGCAGTTGACCTAGAAACACGCCTCATCGATACCTACTGCATCGAGAGGCCCAATGAGGCCCTTTCCGATCACAAAGGTTTAATATTGGAGATTAATAAAAAATGAGAAAATTATTGTTGCTCATCTTACTACAAGTGTCGATCTTTGCGAATGAGTGCTACATCCAAGATGAAGCCAAACATAAGCAGAATCAACAACTCCTTGAGAAGATCATCGATGAGGAGCTCGCAACTTCTAAGAAGCTCAGTGAGAGAATTAATCAAATCGGCACCCGCTTGCTCCAGAGCGGATTTCATGCCGATGCCTATGCCGTGCCCAAATTGGATCAACATTCAGTCGTCGCTTTTAATTGCTTTACCTTATGGGAAGGGAAAAGCCGTTCTATTCCTCTCACCTTTTTCGTCTATATTTGGCCCTCAGAAGAATATGCGCTAAAACACCTCCCCGCAGTTTACGCATCGAATATCCATAGCCACCCGATCCCTTGTGCCTTTACTGTTCTGCAAGGGGCCATCACTCAAAGCAATTATGAGCCGGTCGCCGCGCACTCAAAAGTCGTCCGATTGATCGATCAGCAAACATTTGCAGTGGGGACAGGGGAGATCGACGATTCAGAGTCTCTCTTTATCCATCAATTGAGCAACCAGGGCGCCAAGACCTGCCTTACCCTCCATGCTTATGGGGAAGGGTCAGCGAAAAAAGTGATGGAGACCTTTCGAGAGACCGGCCCAGAGCACACTTATCACACCCCTATTGGTAAATAAAAATTTTAATATTGACATTAATATTTATAATTGATATACTTTGAGTGTGTTAATAAACAAATGGAATAATAATGTCAGTAATGCAAAATGTTCAACCAACAACTAGTTTATGGAATACCTATCCAGCCACACTAATCAAACAAGTAGCGATTGGAGCAGCTGCTGGATGCATACACTTTTTTTCTGCGATCCATATTATTATTCCAACATGTGAGTCAAGCACAAGTGAATTGAGTCAATATATTTGCCTACGATCCGCAAAGTTTTTTGAAATTAAAAATTTAAAATTGTTTATAAATCCTATTTTCGATTTAAAAGATTCGATTGCAAAGATTGTAAAACCTATTATTCCAGACGTTGTTAGACTCTATGCGGAAAATTGCGAATTACCAGATGATATATTAAGGCTTAATATTCCGTTCTCTAAATTAAACAATATAATAAATAAGCAAAACTCATTTAATATCGCATGTTGCAATCAATATAAGCAAAGTTCTAATTTGATTGCGAGTGCATTTGCAGAGGAGTTAATTTTCCGATTCGGCATTCAAAAAATAGCACTTCTATCTTTAGCCAAATTTCTTCCTGAAAGGATTGGAAAATTTCTTTCCCATCCGGTCTCTCGAATCATCATCGCATCATCAATTTTCGCATTTGCCCATAAAAATGATTTCCTATTACAACAATTTCTTGGCGGTTTGATTGACGGTTTCCTCTTTGAAAAATATGGGCTGTTGGCGTCAACAATTTCTCATGCCTCAAATAACCTTGCTGCAGCCTTGGGCAGAAGAAACGATTGCGAGTATGATATTAAAGAATGGCATTCTCAAATAAAAAAGGACCTACTGGATCGGTGGTAAAGCAGCAGCAATGAAAAGCTCTAGCGTGTGAGTCTTATCCTCGACCGTCCCATTGGGGAGCAATGTCGGCCAGGAGATGTTAACCTCGACCCCTATCCTCTCAAATGGGGTGTCGAGCAAATGCCAGGGTTCAAGAGAGTTTTCTTCGACATGCGCCATGTAACAGATGTGGGTCTTGCCCATCTCTTTGGCCATCTGGACTGCTTTCTGAAAGAGCTGATTGGCAACTGTCCTATTCTGCCGATTCAGCGTCACCCTTCATCCATCAATTGAGCAACCAGGTCGCCAAGACCTGCCTTTCCCTCCATGCTTATGGTGAAGAGTCAGAGAAAAAAGTGATGGAAACTTTTCGAGCGACTAGCCTAGAGAACACTTATCAACAACATGGGACAAGTCGTTAGCCTTTGATTGTCAAATGGTTGCAGCTGACTATTGATTTTACTCAACGCATTGAGTAAAATTACTCAATAGAGTGAGTAAAATGGATTCTTATGAAAACCCGCCCCATTTTTAAAGAGCTGATCAATCGACTTCAAGAGCCGCGAAAGTTCATTCAAGTCTTGCTCGGTCCACGCCAAGTTGGAAAGACAACTTTAGCCATCCAAGTTGCAGAAGAGATTGGAAAACCCAGTCATTATATTTCAGCAGACTTAGCTACACTTCAAGACCTAGCTTGGATTAAAGAGCAATGGGAAGTAGCAAGGCAAAAAGTCGATCCTCAAAAGGGAGCTCTTTTGATTATCGATGAGGTGCAAAAAATTCCTCATTGGTCAGATCTCATTAAAGCGCTTTGGGATCAAGATACACGCGACAAAGTCAATCTCTCGGTGATGATTTTGGGGTCTTCTCCTTGGTTAATGCAGAAGGGGATGTCCGAAAGTTTAGCTGGCCGTTTTGAAATGATCCCCATTACACATTGGTCCTATGCGGAAATGAAACAGTCCTTTGGATGGTCATTAGATGAATATATTTACTTCGGTGGTTATCCTGGTGCAGCGATTCTCGCAGATAAGGAAGATCCTTTGCGCTGGAAGAACTATATTAACGATTCGTTGATTGAAATGACTCTTTCGCGTGATATTTTGCTAATGACTCAAGTTAATAAACCCGTACTACTACGTCGGTTATTTCAGCTCGGCAGTCTTTATTCGGGACAAATTCTCTCATTTTCCAAAATTCTTGGTGAATTACAAGATGCTGGGAATACCACTACCCTAGCACACTATCTTGACTTGCTTTCCGGCGCCAGCCTACTTACAGGCCTTCAGAAATTTGCGCCGCAACCAGTTCGTCAAAAAGGTTCAAGTCCAAAATTTTGTGTTTTCAATACTGCTTTGATGGCGGCCCAATCGATGAAATCTTTTATGCAGGCAAAAGCAGATCATGTATTTTGGGGACGGTTGGTTGAGTCAACTGTAGGTGCCTATTTATTAAATGCCGTTAGAGGGACTCATATTGAAATTTTTTACTGGCGTGAAAGGAATAAGGAGGTCGATTTTGTGCTGCGCTATGAAAATGAACTTATTGCCATTGAAGTAAAGAGTAACAATGATTCATTTAAAGATTCAGGAATTGATAGTTTTGTTGATCACTACAATCCGAAAAAAATTCTCCTGATCGGAAATTCTGGTATTCCCCTCGATCAGTTTTTAACAACCCCCATTATCAACTTATTTAAATAAGAAATCAGATTTCAGCAATGAAAAGCTCTAGCGTGTGAATCTTATCCTCGATCATCCCATTCGGGAGGAGTGTAGGCCAGGAGATGTTAACCTCGATTCCAATCTTCTCAAATGGGGCATCGAGTAAATACCAGGGTTCAAGAGTGTTTTGTTCGACATGCGCCATGTAACAGATGTGGGTCTTACCCATCTCTTTGGCCTTCTCGACCGCATGTGCAAAGAGCTGATTGGCAACCGCCCGATTCTGTCGATCGTCCATCAAAAAACAGCTGACGTAGAGAACTTTTCCAAGGTCGAATCCTTTCTGCTGAATTTGATCTAGCGCATCAACTGGAGCGTAGGTATTTGCTGCCAGCAGGGGAGAGTCGAGTGCATTTGCAGAGAGGTGGGCGATCTTTTTGCCATTTTGCTCAGCAATGAGGACAAATGCAGTGGGGTCTACCTCAAACATGGTGTTATAGTCGGTTTCCTCATCGTAGACGTAGAAATAGGGATATTCTCGGTAAGCGCGGATCGCCCAGTCGTCGAGCAGAGCGCGCACCTCTTTCACATTATCATTTTTGTAACATTCAATTGTGGTCATTTCGGCATTCCAACAGCTCAAGCATAATAATAGTTTAGCAAACATGTACTCCAGTATATTGAAGTGGGACCTTTTTGTTCCAAAAAAATCCTTTCAAACTTATGCTAAAATAATATAGCAAGGAGCCAGAATGCCATTTATTACTGTCGGGAAAGAGAATAAACATGAGATCCAACTTTATTACAAAGATTGGGGGACGGGGCAACCGATTGTCTTTAGTCATGGATGGCCCTTGGATGCAGATGCTTGGGAAGACCAGATGCTCTTTTTGGCTTCAAAGGGGTTTCGGTGCATTGCGCATGACCGGCGTGGACATGGGAAGTCGAGTCAGACGTGGGATGGAAATGAGATGGATACCTATGCCGATGACCTTGCCAAATTGGTCGAAGCACTCAACTTAAAAGAGGCGATCCACGTTGGCCACTCTACGGGAGGTGGCGAGGTGGTTCGTTATTTGAGTCGCCATGGAGAAAAACGGGTCGCCAAAGCGGTATTGATTGGCGCCGTTCCTCCTTTGATGCTGCAAACTAAAGCCTATCCCAAAGGGCTGAAAATCGAGGTGTTTGACCAAATACGGGCCAATGTTCTGGCCGATCGATCGCAATTTTTTAAAGATCTCAGCGGTCCTTTCTATGGAGCGAACCGAGCGGGTGCGAAGGTTTCGCAAGGGTTGCGCGATTCCTTCTGGCTGCAGGGGATGCAAGCAGGATTTAAAGCGGTCTACGACTGTATCAAAGCCTTCTCAGAGACCGACTTTACAAAAGATCTGAAGAAAATTACCGTCCCCACTCTCATTCTGCATGGGGATGATGACCAAATTGTGCCAATTGAAAACTCTGCTCTTCTATCGGCGAAGCTCCTCAAAAATGCCCAGCTAATAGTCTATAAGGGAGCGCCGCACGGGATGTGCTCGACCCTCAAAGATAAAGTGAATCAGGATCTTTTAGCATTTATCCAGGGGAAGAGAAAGTGAAAAAACTTGAAGGAAAAGTGGCCTTTGTGACCGGAGGAAGCCGGGGGATCGGAGCGGCAATTGTGCGCCATTTAGCAGGTGAAGGGGCTCGTGTTGCCTTTACCTATTCCAGTTCGAAAGAAAAGGCTGAAGAGGTGGTCAAGAAGGCAGGGGGGAAAGTGCTTGCCCTACACGCCGATAGCGCCAATCCAAGCGATATTGTGAAGGCGATCCAGCGAGTTGTCAAGGAGCTTGGCCCCATTGATATTCTGGTCAATAACGCTGGCATCGGTAA
Organism: uncultured Verrucomicrobiae bacterium; assembly: GCA_963806855.1. Taxonomy (GTDB): domain Bacteria; phylum Chlamydiota; class Chlamydiia; order Chlamydiales; family Rhabdochlamydiaceae; genus Sacchariniichlamydia. Next base: position 773,055 of record CAWDYW010000001.1, read on the forward strand.
ATGGAGTCCGATTGACACATTTACACTTGCCGATTTTGATGAAATGTTTGCAGTCAATGTCAGGGCAGTGTTTGTAGCGATCCAAGAGGCGGCCAGAGAGATGAAAAAAGGGGGGCGCATTATCAATATCGGTAGCAGCAATGCGGTGCGTGTCCCTACTCAAAATTCGGCTGTCTATAGTATGACAAAGTCTGCTCTCATTGGGTTGGTCAAAGGGCTGTCACATGATCTTGGTGAAAGGGAAATCACAATCAATAATATTGATCCTGGCCCTATCGACACAGATATGAATCCCGCTACAGGCGAACATGCAGAGACAGTAAAAGCCTTTTTGGCCCTTCCTCGTTATGGGACAGTCGATGAAGTTGCCGGTCTCGTTGTCTACTTGGCCAGTCCAGAAGCTGGTTATATCACAGGGACAAACATTGCCATCGATGGTGGCTTTACAGCTTAATGCTTTTTTCCTACACTCTTGCCCGCGAAAAAAATCAAAGGACCCTCCCATGTCAAGAATTCAGCCAGATATCCGCCAACCTGCCATCACGCCTGACCTAAATGATGTGCAAAATCGCCTCAAAATCCACGTGCCCACAATCCTTACAAGAGATTTAGCTGCCGGGGTGGTCGCGGCTCTATTTGCAGGGGCAATGATCCGGCTAACTTCGGCTGATCGCTTCATCTATTCACTCCCTGCTGTCGCCTTAGCGAGCGTTCTAGGATGGAATCATTTTGAGACCAAGAGGGCAGAGACTGCGCTGATAAAGCGGGCGGCTCAATTGTTTGTTGCTCCAGGGCCTGTTCCTGAAGATGTTAAAGATTATATTGAGTTTCATCCTGGGGTTTGGGAGGAAGTTTCTAGATCAAAGGGGCAACCTGAGGTGGCGGCCAAATTAAAAGATTACTTCATTCAGGCTCTTAAAGAAAAGCGCTTGGACACAGCCGAATTTTTATTGGAAAAAAAATTTGTGAAATTCATAGATGTCATGGAGAACGATTTAAGGGGGCAAAGTAAAACAACAGTATCAAAATGGCTTTTTTCCTATCTCTCTTTAAAAGATTTTGACAACCATAAAAAAGGGGCGATGGTGCCCGAATTATGGAGAGTCATTTACGAGGAAAAAGAGAATGTAACGGATTCCCCGCTTTTTAAAGAATTGCTTGAGGAACTATTGACAATGGACTTAGCAAAGAGGCTCTCCATTATTCTTCAGCTCATAAAAAATGGACATACAATCATCCTAGAGATCCTTCGAGATCGTGGCTTCCAATTCGAAGAGTTTTTTATTGCTAGCTGCCCCGAAAATGTAATTGAGCAAATAGATAAAAAGACGTTACTGGCACTCTCAAACTATCTAAAACCCGATCAGGCAATTGCATTTAAATTGTGGGGGAAGATTTGCAGTCTTAATTTCATTAATGAGGATCTTTACCAATTGTATTCTCAATCGACCCCTGCCGACCGACCCGATCTTGTCGTGTGGGACCTCAATAAGGCCTTAGAGGGTGGATGTTCAAAAGTGATTGAATTTTTTCTGGAGAACAAAAAAATTAAAGTCACAGATCAAATGGCGCACTATTGGTGGGTGAATGTTAGACATCAAGAAATGATGTGGCTTCTAATAAGTTATCCGATCAACCCCAATGCGAAAAATGGCCAGGGGGAGACTCCTCTAATGACAATAAACAAAGGCGAGAGTCCATCTTATATGAGAACTCTTTCAAGGAAGGATCATCATGAATATCTCCAGAGCCAGGCAGCATTGCAGATAAAGTAGGCCTATAGTAACATCATTTCCATCACCAGGGGTGCTAGTGAGAGTGAAATGCAGATAGATCCACTAGGTGTCTGGGAAGATCTCCAGGCAATCAAAAATTCTTCTCCACTTGTCCACAATATCACCAACTATGTGGTGATGGAAAGTACTGCCAATGCCCTTTTGGCTATCGGCGCCTCTCCTGTCATGGCCCATGCGCTCGATGAGGTCGAGGAGATGGTCGGGATCGCAAATAGCCTTGTCATCAACATCGGCACGTTGAGCCCTATGTGGATCAAAGCTATGCTTCACGCCATCAAGGCAGCAAAAGAGAAGGGGATCCCCATTGTGCTCGATCCTGTTGGCGCAGGAGCTACGTCCTATCGCACAGAAACGTCTCATGCACTATTGAATCACCATGGTGTGTCGGTGATCCGCGGCAATGCATCCGAAATCTCCTCCCTCTGTGGCACTCATGGGGGAACAAAGGGGGTCGACAGCCTCCTATGCCCGGTAGATTGTGAGCCGCAGGCAAGAATATTGGCCGATAAAAGCGGGGCTGTGGTTTGGATGAGTGGCGCGACCGATGTCGTGACTGATGGCCACACGGTCATTTTCGTCGAAAACGGACATCCGCTGATGACTAGAGTCACCGGAATGGGGTGCGCAGCATCGGCGCTGACAGGGGCTTTTTTAGCGATAAATCCTGATACACTGCTCGGCACGGCTCATGCTGCCTTTGTCATGGGGATTGCGGGGGAAATTGCCGCTGAAAAGTGTCGAGGGCCAGGATCGTTTAAAGTGGAATTTCTCGATGCTCTCTATTCTCTTTCTTTGAGCGCAATAGAGGAGCGAATCCGTGAAATGTCTCACTGACTTTTCCCTCTATTTAGTCACTCATCGGGCAGGATTGACGTTCGAAGAGTTCTTCAGTCGCGTTAGACAGGCGGTTGCGGGCGGTGTCAAAATCGTTCAACTGCGTGAAAAAGAGAGTTCGGCTCGCGAGATGATCTCAATCGGAACAGAGCTCCTTTCTATCTTAAGGCCTCTAGGGATTCCCCTGATCATCAATGACCGGGTGGATGTGGCCCATGTTTTGGGGGCTGATGGGGTACACTTAGGACAGTCCGATCTCCGGGTATCAGAGGCAAGAGCCATTCTCGGCAAGGGGGCGATCATCGGCCTTTCGGTCGAAACCCTCGAGCAGGCCGCAGAGGCTGCAGAAGAAGAGGTCGATTACTTGGCTGCGAGTCCCGTTTTGCAAAATCGAACTAAAACCGACTGCGCGCCTCCCTGGGGACTCGATGGCTTGAAGCAGCTCTGCGCTGTTTCTCGACATCCAATCGTTGCGATCGGCGGCGTGAACGAAAAGACTGCCAAACAAATGGTCGAATCTGGCGCCGCGGGACTCGCCGTGGTGTCAGCCATCTTCAATGCTCCCTGTCCCAAAACGGCAGCCCAAGGAATCCTGGGGAGTATAAAATGAAAAAAGTGCTGACAATTGCAGGATTTGATGGAAGTGGGGGAGCGGGGATTCAAGCTGACCTCAAGACCTTTTCTGCTCTTGGTTGCTATGCGACCACAGTTTTAACCGCACTCCCTGTGCAAAATACGATGGGCGTCAGGTCGATTTACTCTATTGAAACGGCCTGTGTTGAAGAACAGATTAGGGCCATCTTAGAGGATATGTCGATCGATGCGATCAAAATCGGCATGTTGCATCGAGAAGATATTATAGAAGCGGTTGCCAATCTCCTCGCCGATTATCAAGGGCCAATTGTTCTCGATCCGGTGATGGTGGCCAAAAGCGGGGATAAGCTATTGTTGCCAAAGGCAATTTCGGCTCTTAAAGCCCGACTAATTCCCCTCGCGATGATCATCACCCCCAATCTATTAGAGGCCTCCGAGCTACTTGGTCGCGAAATTCAAGATAAATCTCAAATGGAAAAAGCTGCTCGCGATTTGATTAAAATGGGACCGCAAGCAGTCGTTGTCAAAGGGGGCCATTTAGAGGGCGACTCTGCCGACTGTCTCTGCACCTCCTCCACCATCCATTGGTTTTCAGCGCCCAGGATTTCGACGCCCAATACCCATGGAACTGGATGCACCTTTTCGGCCGCGATTGCAGCCCTCCTCGCCCAGGGATTTAGCCTCGTAGATGCTGTGCACGACGCGAAAGAGTATCTCACCGGGGCGCTGCAAGCTGGAGCCGAGCTTAAAATCGGCCGTGGGCACGGTCCAGTTCACCATTTCTATCAACTATGGAGTCAAAATGACATTCTCAAAGTCTCTGTGGCAAGCAAATGAGCAAACCTATCACAGCATCGTCAAGCATCCCTTTAATGTCGAATTAATGGAGGGGACACTCGATGAAAATCGCTTTCATTTTTACTTGGAGCAGGATGCCCATTATTTAATCCAGTTTTCTAAGAGCTTGGCATTCATCGCAGCCCGAGCAACCTCAACGAAGATCATCGAGCAGTTTTTAAATTGCTCTTTAGGAGTTTTAGTCGCGGAACGTCAATTGCACGACAGTTTTTTAAGATCCAATTGCGATCATATTTCCCCCTCTCCCGCCTGTATGGCCTATTGCCACTACCTCATCGCCATTGCGGCGAGTGGCTCTCTAGAGGAAGCGATTGCCGCGGTCTTGCCCTGCTTTTGGATCTATCGCGAGGTAGGATGCGAGATCGTCAAACACGCAGTTCCATCAAACCCCTATATGCGCTGGATTGAGACCTATTCTAGCCCGGAATTTTCCGAGGTGACAGATCGTGCGATTTCCCTCTTGGATGAATTTGCTGAAGGGAGCTCAGCCGAAACCTTGGAGAGGATGAAGAGAGCATTTGAAAACTCTACCCTCTTTGAGTGGCACTTTTGGAACGATGCCTACAACATGATCCTCTTTAGGGATTCTATACCTCTTCCAGTTCATAGCCCCGGGGATTGAATTATACCCCGACTCGCTCAAAAGTGTGAATTTGGACCCACGCGAAAGCTCTCGCGGTTCAGCTGTTTTTCCGAGGGTAGTATCGAATATATACAACCCTCGGAAAAACAGTTGAACCCCGAGGCTTTGGCGCGGTCCAAATTCACACTTTTGGGCGAGTCGGGGTATATTTTTCTGAAGCTTCTATTGATTTTAATGATAAGAACCAAAAAAAGAGAATGTGGAAGTGGGTATGAGAAAAAAAATATTATTTTTGCTTCTTTTATGTAACAGTATTTGTGCGTCGAGTTTCTTTGAGCTAAAAACTTACTTGGAACATCAATTGTCATATTATCAAGTAAATGATCAATGCTCATTGGTGGACAGCCATGCATGGATTGCCGATTCCTTAAATAACAATTTGCCTGTTCCATGCTCTGTGTTTCATGACATTTCCTTTCGTGTTACCTTGTATCGAAAATTTGAAAAACAGCTTACAAAGGAAGCTGCGCGTCAATTTGCCACCCTTAAAGATGAAATCATGTCTGATGCTTATACCTATTCGAGGTCGGCGAAAGATGAAATCAGACAGCTATCTGATAGACTCTTTTATTATTTGTCCAGGGGAGCTGAAATTAATAGATACCCACAACGTTTTGAAATAAAGGAAATGCTTCTTGGATTAAAAAAACTGTCTCCGGATGGGCAGGCAGTGGTGCAAAAAATGGAAGATTTATTTTCCAGATTGAGTTTTTTGTATAGAGAACTAAGAAAACCGATCGAGATAATAAACCAGCTACAAGCGATTAATTATCTCGCTTCTTTGAACATAAAAACGATTCAAGATATCACTCTTTCCCATATTCGGAAGATGAATGCTATTTTTTTAAAAAACATTTTAAACGATGGCGGAATTTTTAGAAGCGGGCCGTGTCATGTTGAAGGATATGTGAGTATCAATTCAGCCCCTGAAGAGGTGACAAATAACATGAAAGAATTGATCGGTTGGTTATCGGCCCATCAAGAAATAAATCCTATAAAATTTGCAGCGGAAGCACACATTAAGTTTTTAAAGATACATCCATTTGTAGATGGAAACAAAAGAACTGCAATGCTTCTTATGAATCTTATTTTAACGCTCAATGGATATCAACCATTTGTCATGCCAAGCTTTCATCCGGACTATCTAGAATATTATCGCATGATAGATAACGCTATTGTGAAACAGAATATTTGCGATTTATACAATATGATAGTTGATCAATATACAATGGATAATTTATACAAGATTGATTTTACGACATGTAAAAGAATTGGCATATTCTCCGGAACTTTTGATCCGTTGCATTTAGGTCATGATTTCGTAATGCGGCAAATCTTAAACGAAAAAAAAGTAGATTATATCATCATAATTCCAAATGATAATAATAAATCGAAAATTTTTAAAACAGATTTAGAGCTACGAAGAGCGATGGTTTATTCTGTGTATAAAAACTCAGATTCGACACATATTATTTCAGTCTATTGGGGCCGTGATGAAATTATAAAGTATCTCAGAAAGCTAAATTCTTCAATTAAAATTGTTGGGATCAAAGGATCTGATAATTCTGCAGCCTGGAATGATCAAGTATGTGCTAAAATGTACGATGATATTGAGGAATGGATTATAGCAATGAGAGATGATGGACATGGTATGCATGATGTTCAAGTTTTTGGAAAACCGACTTCATATATTTATCCTCAAAAAAAAATTAGCTCCACTGAAGTGAGAGAAAAATTAAACAAAGAGCATGTGAATTGGGATGATTTGCCATTACATAAAGAGGTGATTGATTATATAAGAAGAACAAATCTTTATCGCGGCCGATCAACTCTCCAAATCGTAGATTAAAAATATCAATGAAAAGCCTTTCAAGTGGAAGTACTATATACCCCGACTCGCGCCTTGTTCGTAAGCAATGTCGCTCTTGTCCTTGTTTACTTCCGGTTCCTCAAATTATTTCGGTATAGAAAAAAATTGCAGTAATTGACGTGCATGTGATAGATGGTAAAATAAAAGCTTACATACACAGTGAGTGGAATAAGTTAAGCTCTTAAAATAGGAATAAGTTATGAAAAAAAAATTTGAATATTTGATGGTTTCATCGCTAGTGGCAGTTGTTTTCACTGCCTCAGGATGTCAAAAGAAGCCCGAGTTCGCCAAAGCAGAATTTGAAGGTGGAGCTGGAGGACGAGGATTTGAAGGTGGAGGCGGATTAGAAGGCGGACGAGGATTTGGAGAAGGCGGACGAGGATATGAAGGCGGACGTGGATTTGAAGGCGGACGTGGATTTGAAGGTGAAGGCGGACGAGGATATGAAGGCGGACGTGGATTTGAAGGTGAAGGCGGACGAGGATATGAAGGCGGACGTGGATTTGAAGGTGAAGGCGGACGAGGATTTGGAGAAGGCGGACGTATAGGAGGAGCTCCAACCCCAGCCCCAGCACCGGCGCCGTCTACAGGGAATGCCACAAGGGCACCAGCACCGGCCCCAGCACCAGCGCCGTCTACAAAGAATGCCACACGGGCTCCAGCCCCAGCCCCAGCACCAGCACCAGCGCCGTCTGCAGGGAATGCCACAGCGATTCCAAAACCAGCACCGGCCCCAGCACCAGCACCAGCGCCGTCTTCAAAGAATGCCACAACGGCTCCAGCGCCGTCTGCAGGGAATGCCACAGCGATTCCAAAACCAGCCCCAGCACCAGCACCGGCCCCAGCTCCTGCTCCTGCGCCAAAACCAGCACCAGCACCGGCCCCAGCTCCTGCTCCTGCTCCAGCGCCAAAACCAGCCCCAGCACCGGCCCCAGCTCCAGCACAAGGAAACTTTGGAAGCGCTTAGGGAAAAATATTGAAGGGATCAAGAAACACGCTTCCATCGGTTTTTATTTGATCCCTTTCCACAGAGCTGAAACGAGCTTAGGACTCATTAAAGAGGCGGAGGGGAAGGTGTCATCCATTATTGGCGGACCTCCTCCTACCCCCTTCGAATGGCTACTTTTGGAATGATGCCTACAACATGATCCTCGAAGCAGGAATCTCTCGACTTTAGTCGGGAGAGGTTCAATCCATCTCAGCAACGGCTGAGAGGTGAAATCATGAAAGGCTCTAGGGATGGCCAATTTCCATGAACCATGAAATGGCCATTGTCGAAGAGATAGGGTTTGGCCTCGGCGGCATTGGTAAAGCGATCGGGAGAAAAATAAAAATAGATTTGGTCGATGGCTTCGGGCAAATGGTCGAGAATAGACTCTAGAGAGGGAAGTTTGCGGGCAATTATATCGTAGAGGTGAAGGGTCTTATCTTTGATTTCGAAAGAGAGAATCGCATCGCTCGAGGGGCTATAGTGGAGCGACCAAAAAGTTGGATAGGTAGCAAACAGGGTATTGTAAGAGGCAATTGTTCCATCATCTTTCACCCACTGGACATTGGATGCGGGCTCTCGCTGCTCAAAAGAGCGAATGAATAGAGCATTGTCATGAGGAACTGAGAGCGGTCTTAATGCTTTGGAACCCTTGGGATGAGGGGTGGGTAGATGGAATCGGTACTCCTGAATGACTTGAAAGGAGAGTCTCTCATAAAATTGGGGAATTTCGGTGAATAGAACGACAAATTCTGCCCGATCTTTGGCCCAAGTGAGCACCTGCCGAATCAGTTCTAAGCCTAAGCCTTGGCCTCGGTGACTTGCCTTCGTGCAAATGGCGTGGAGAGCACCCACTTGATGCTCGCGGCCATCAATGAGCATCGGATATTCCAAATACCCTACATGAGCGAGGATTTCTCCACGCTCTTCCTTGAGAAAAGTGCGGCTCGCCCAGGGGAATCCAAGGGCCTCGCAACGGGCGATGTTGCGCTTCATCCCAGGGAAGGACTCCTCAAGCAAATTAAAATATGGTCTCTTTTCCATTTCTGGATGAGTATAAGTTGTTGTCGAATTAATTTGGTTAATTTATATGAAGTATTATGGAATACGATCGGATAATAGAAGGGATTAAGGGGAAATATGCTCTTGAATTGGGAGATTGGCACTCGGGTGGCAAAATCTGCTTTAAGATCAACAATCAATATGAGATTTGTATGGCTCGCTCACCCTATGAAAGTGCCTTTTTTCTATCTGCGCCAATCTATCAATTAACTCCCAATACTTCGAGAGAGTTTTACAGAAATTTGCTCGCTTATAATTTGTACGGCAATAAAACCGGGAATGGGTTCTTAAGCCTCGACACGAGTACAGATACGGTGATTCTAATGGAAAAATTCGATGAAGAGGAAGGGGATTTTATCCTTTTTGATAAAAAATTGAAACAATTCCTCACGACCCTGATCGATCTAAAGAAAAGGATCAGTATGCTCGAATTTCATCTACCTGCAAAGAAAAGATCGCTGGAAACACCCGGACAAAAAATATGAAGCCAGTTGAGCCCGGTTCGCCTAAGCCCATTCATGCTCCTCAAGAGAAGGGGGAATTGGAATTCTCAAAGGTAGAAGGGGGAGCTGCTGCAGAGATCGAACCTCCTCCAAGCACCAAGGAATTGCCGATCACCTCCGTTCAGCCTGCAAAGAGCAGCGAGCCGCTTGAGCGGTCCTATGAACAAGTTGTTAAAGATATGCGACAAGCTTCTTCTGCAGCGCTACTTGAGCCCGATTGTGATATCGTTCAAGTACAAACAGAGATTTCGAATAGCTTTGGACTTTTAATGGGAGAACTTGCGAAAAAAGCGGAAGCCAAACTTGGTCCGCCGCCGACCCCTTACGCCATAGTGGGGCTTGGCTCTCTGAGCCGCAATGAAGCAAGCCCCTATTCAGATCTCGATTTTGCGATCTTAATAAGGGACGATTCGGAGCAAACTCGGGCGTATTTTCAAAAGCTGAATACCGAAATGAGTCAGCTGGTCCTTGGATTGAAAGAGAGCCAAATCGCGACGCGTGGAATTGCCTATTGCGTCGGGGGACTGAACCCACCCTATATTGCAAAGGGGCAGAAACTGGGAAGCGTTGCTCTTCTCGATACCCCAAAAAAACTTGCCCTTTGGAGCGGTCCTGATCTTCCGGAGGATTTTGATCGAAGAGCGAATCAAGCTTCCTTTCTTGCTCTTACTGTTGCGACCTTGCAGATCTCCCTCCTCTGCGGCGATGAATCGCTAGTTCAAGAATGTAAGATGGAGCAAAGGAAGATTTTAGATGGGGCGATTCCTGAGGATCATAAAACAGAAAGCCAGGGACATTTGACGGCTGTTAGACAACAAAAAGCGCTGAAGTTCATGGCGAACAAAGAGGTTCTAAAATTAGGGGCAACCGGAACTAATTTTGACCTTAAAAGGAAAATCGTACGGCCCATTCAAGAAATGGTCGGTTTGTTAAGTTTATTTTATGGTATTGAAGAGCAAAATACACTAAAGGCAATTGACGAGCTGACTTTAAAAAAAATAATTGATCCTGAAATTGGTGCCGCTATGAAGAATATTTATCAACTTGCTTTTAAGATTAGAGCTAAAGCCCATCTCCATTATAAAAAAGAAATTGATACAGTTGAGCTTAAAGAAGCGGGGATAGAGGGAGTTATCGATAAGAGTGAAGTAATTAAAATTATGGATATCATTCCAATTATTGATGACATTAAGGGTAAAATGAAAATTTTTGAAAATAGCAGTGGTAAAATAAATCCATTTAGTAGTAAAATATAACTTAATTTGGAGGAAGTATGAGTTCTGCAGTAGCTAATGGTTGGAATTCCGATTTTCTAGAGAGATGGCAAGGATGCCTATCCAATGAAGTCGAGATTGACAGTATTACAGATCTCAAGAGTTCTCTTGCGAGTGAAATAGCCTCTAAATTGAAACAAGCAAAGGGGCCAGCCGATTTAGATCAGCTAAAAGATCTTTTGAATCGGGCGATTCAATTGCCGTCACAGAATGGGTCGAAAATCTGCGAAATTTTTATTCAAGCTACCAAATATCTCTTAGAAGGGGCCACCTTTGTGATCGATGGGTATTTCTATGAAGGAGATATGGGTATCGGCACTCTTCAGGATAGAATTAAGTCGATCAACGCTCAAATTACAAATCAAAACAATGAAAAAGCTCAAGAAGAATTTGTTCAATTAGTCGGAATGGTCTTTCAGAAGAAAATCGTACTTTCAAGCTTATTCATCTATCAGCTTCCAAAAGGTTTAGAACCTAAAGTCCAGCAATGGCTAAGTGCTCTAAATCTCATCTGGCAACAAACCTAATTAGAGACCTCTTGCATCACTTAGGTTCAGTCGATTTTCGGGTTCTTTTGAATCGAAAATGCAAGAGGTCTATTATGTCGTCGAGAAGGGGATTGCAAAGCAGACTCCCAGGATCACAATCAGCGAAAATTTGAACATTCTGCGCGCCCAAATTTCATCATTGGCCGCTTTGAGGCCCTGAAAGGCTAAGATTAGCCAGCAGAGACTTAGAAGAGCAGTGACGATCAAAAATCCATACCCGGTATAGCCAAAGAAAGTGAGCAGTGAAGCGGAGAGGGCAAATCCAATGATGTATAAGATCATCTGGATCTTGGTCGCCCGCATGCCTCTTTTGATTGGCAAAATGGGGATGCCGGCCGCTTTATAATCGTCCAGGCGGAAGATCCCAATCGCAAAGAAATGGGGCATCTGCCAAAGGGCCACTGTGACAAAGAGGATGATCGCTGCCAGATCAAACTGGGAAGAGGCGGCGCAGTAGCCGACGAGTGGGGGTAGGGCGCCCGATATGCTCCCGATGAGGGTCCCATGGATCGAGTAATACTTCGAAAAGCTGTAGAAGAGCACATAGACGAGGAAACCCGCTAGGGCCAGCGCTGTCGCCAAGACATTGACAAACAGAAAGAGGCAGGCGGTCCCCATCAGCCCCAAAAGCACCCCAAAGAAGAGAGCCGCTTTGGTGGAAATGAGACCGAGCACCAGGGGGCGATTTTTCGTCCGGCTCATTTTTTTGTCTGCGTGCCGATCGATGTAATTATTGAAGACGCAGGCTGAGGCAATCACCAGAGTAATGCCAACGAGGGTCGCCAGGAATAACCAGAGGTTGAATGAACCCTTCGAGGCGAGGGCAAATCCTCCGGCAGTGGTGACCACATTGCCGAAAATGATTCCCGGCTTAGTGAGGAGCGAGTAATGGCGTGCAGTAAAAGAAAAGGTGGGGGTGGATGTTTTTTCCATCATGTTTGCTCCATTGGCATTTCCATCGGCATCACATTATAGTTGAGATTGTGCATAATCCAAAGTGATCCGCCGATGATGATGATGATCACAAGAACTACAAAAAGGAAAGTGATGAGATTCCAGCGCGGCTTGTCTTCAAGACCGAGATGGAAAAAGAAGATCAGTTGGAGCACCACTTGTACAAAGGCTATTGAAACGATCGTGATATTCAAAAGCGTGTTGGAAAGGTGATGATAGACATCTACGCGAAAGGCAGACACAAGGAGAAGCAAAGAGAGGACGAATCCTAGAAAAAGAGGATTTAAACTCCTATTCCATCCATGATGACGATCGATCATTTATTGACTCCGATTAAATAGACGATTGTGAAAATAAAGATCCAGATGATGTTCAAAAACTGCCAGAACATCTTTAGGCAGATGATCCGTCTCAAATTCACCAGATTAAAGCCTCTTTTCCAAATAGGTAGCAGCAAAACCGGAATCCAGAGCAGGCCAAAGAGAATATGAACCGCATGCGTGCCGACGAGGGAGAAATAGGCCGATAAAAAAGCGCTATTTTTCCAGCTATGACCTTGAGAAAGGAGCTGGTGGAATTCAGCGAGCTCCATCCAGAAAAAGGCAGCGCCGACGAGGAAGGTGATCAATAAAAAGAGGGTGGTCATCTTTTTATTTTCTCGGTGGCAATAAGCGCCAGCAATCCCAATCGTAAAGCTGGCAAGGAGCATGAGAAAGCTCTCAAAAAAGGCATACTTACGACTGAACAGGTCTTGTGCAGAGGGCCCTCCGAATGTACTATTCATTAGGACCGCGTAAACGGCGAACAGCGTGCCAAATAAAATAAAATCGGTCAGAAGATAGAGCCAAAACCCAAAGATTGTCCTGGAATAGGGGTCGTGGTGGGTATCTGGGAAGTGTTCGTGGGTATGCTCTTTAGGGTGTGTCATGAGCTATCCCCCTTTCCATTTTTTCCACTTCTGCTGCGGTGAGCGTGTACTCAGGCTCTTTTACGTAGAGATGCGCGATGACACAGGCGATGATTCCCAAAAGACTCAAAGCCGAGAGCCAGAACATATACCAGATCATCCCAAAGGCCATGAGGAAGCTCAAGACCCCAATGTAGAAGCCGATCGGGGTATTTTTGGGCATATGGAAATCGTGATATTTATGCTCAAGAGGGAGCTCCCCCCTTGCTTTTGCTACCCAGAAAGCATCTTTTGAATGGACCTCAGGTTCAATGGCAAAATTGTAGAAGGGGGGAGGCGATTTAGTGGACCATTCGAGCGTTCTTCCGTTCCAAGGATCGCCGGTCGTGTCGAGATTCGCTTTTCGATTTTTGATGCTCACAAACAGTTGGAGCATCTGAAAACCAACGCCAGTTAAAATGAGCATCGCCCCGATTCCTGCCACCTTGAAAAGAGGCTGCCACTCCATGACATCGAAATGATTGAGACGGCGGGTGGCACCCATAAAGCCGAGCAGGTAGAGCGGCATAAAGGCGACAAAAAAGCCGATCAGCCAACACCAAAAAGCATATTTGCCTAAGCGCTCATTGAGCTTAAACCCGAAGAATTTGGGGAACCAGTAGGTAAAGCCCGAGAAAAAGCCAAAGACCACTCCGCCGATGATCACATTGTGGAAGTGGGCGACTAAAAAGAGGCTATTGTGAATTTGGAAATCAGCGGCTGGAATTGACATGAGGACCCCTGTCATCCCTCCGAGCGTGAAGGTGACGATGAATCCTAAAAACCAATACATCGGGGTTGTGAACTGCACCTTCCCTCTAAACATCGTGAAGAGCCAGTTGAAAATCTTGACCCCGGTGGGGATTGCGATAATCATCGTCATGATCCCAAAAAAGGCATTGACATTGGCCCCGGCCCCCATCGTGAAGAAGTGGTGCAGCCACACAATAAACGAGAGGAAAGTGATGGCCATTAAGGCCCAAACCATCGAGCTTATAGCCAAACAGACGCTTGTGGGAAAAGACCGGAACCACTTCGGAGAAGATCCCAAAAGCGGGTAAAATCAAGAATATAGACCTCGGGGTGGCCCCATGCCCAAAATAGATTGATATACATCATCGGATTGCCGCCGAATTCGGGTGTAAAGATGCGGGTATCGAGCAGACGGTCGGTTGTGAGCAGCGATAATGTTCCAGTCAAGATAGGGAAAGCAAAAACCACAAGTGCCATAGCTGCTAAAGTTGCCCAAACGAAAATCGGCATCTTCATTAGAGACATCCCTCGGCAACGCATCTTCAATATCGTCACAATGAAATTGATTCCCGACAGCAGCGAGCCTGCGCCCGAGACCTGAATACTCCAAATCCAATAATCTACACCGACACCCGGATTGTACTTGCTACCAGCTAAAGGAGGATAGGCAGTCCATCCTGTCCCAGCATAATTGCCGATGATCAGGGAAACCATGATAAACATCGCGCCGAAAGTAAAGAACCAAAAGCTGAGATTATTGAGGAAAGGGAAAGCGACATCACGCGCGCCGATCTGCATCGGCATCACCAGATTGATGATCCCAAACATCACCCCCATCCCGACAAAAAAAATCATCGTCACCCCATGAGCCGTGGCAAGCTGTTGAAAGTGGTCGGCCCCAAGGTATCCCATCGAGTCGCCAAAGGCTGCAGCTTGTTGGGCACGCATCATCAGGGCATCGAATAGCCCCTTCAGCAGCATCACAAAAGAGACCACCAGGTACATGATCCCGATTTTTTTATGATCGACCGAAGTGATCCACTCCTTCCAAAGCCATCCCCATTTTTTGTAGCGAGTCAGCATGATAGCCAAGGCAATAGCTCCAAAGACCATCATCGCATCAGCGGAATACTCAACGAAATCGTGTTTAAAAGCGTCAAGCGTCAGTCTTCCAAACATCATTTACCCTTCTTTTTGGGAGGTTCATATTGCTGCATGATCTGCTCGAATAAATCCTTATCTCCCAAAGAATAGGTAGACACAGGAACATTCTCAGTAGGGGCAACTAGCTTCAGATAATCAGCAAATTTCAGAGTTTTCCCTGAGCGCTTTGCCTCATTTACCCACTGCTGAAAATCGGCATCCGAACTCGCCTTAGCAGTGAATGTCATCCCGGCAAACCCTGTGCCGCTGATATTCGATGAGAGCCCTCTATAAGAGCCCGCCTCATCGGCAATCAGATGCAATTTGGTCCGCATAGCGGGCATCGCATAAATTTGTCCTCCCAGCTGCGGAATCCAAAACGAATTCATCGGGGCGTCAGCCGTAATCTCAAAGTTGACCGGCGTCTTTTCAGGAAATTGGACAAAATTGACCGTCGCGATTCCCTGCTCAGGATAGATGAAGAGCCATTTCCACTGCAGAGCGACAACCTGAATTTGAATTGCCTTTTTATCTGACTCAAGAGGTTTGAATGGGTTGAGTTCGTGACTTGATTTCCAGCAAATGACCGCCAGCACAGCGACAATGACCAGTGGAACGCCCCACCAACAATACTCGACAATGTAGTTGTGTTCCCATTCTGGATCATGCCTGGCATCGCGACCTGCCCGATATTTCCATGCAAAGAACCAAGTCAAAATATAGACCGGAACCACCACAATCAACATCAACAGCGAAGCAGTGTTGATGAGATCGGCCTCTTTCATGCCGATCCACCCCTTCGGGTCCAATACGACGATATCGCTTGTCAGGATAAAGTAGGTACTAGCTGCGATTGCACCGAGACAAATGAGTACGATTAATGCAACCTTGAACGATTTCTTCATCCCACCCTTTTACAAAAAACAGGATGTTTTGTCTACAATTAATGATTAGAGAGCTTCAACCCTTCCATGAGAGAACTTTTATATTCCTCCATAGAAGATAACCCCATCGACATTCTTCTCTGATCTAACGCCTCAGGATCCTCCACCGGATGGAGAACCAGTTTGCCATTTTCGGTTTTCCATTGAGTCCCATAGAGCTGCAGCCCGCCCTGATTTTTTCTCACCCGATCGATTAAAAAGGCCAAATCCTCACGAGAGGCTTCCCCTTTTTGCACCGCCTCATCTAGAAGCCGTAAACATTCCATTTGCAGCTCTAAATCCCGATCTTGATGCTGAACGAGAAGCCAGAAGGCATTTGATCCCTCTTTACCTACGAGCGAAATGCCCGGCCAACCATATTGCTGAATTGTTTCCCTAATCAGCCTATTATGACCTCGATCAATTTCCCCAATCGAGGCTTCGATTTCAGCAGGGATCTGATTCTCAAGCGACCCATTTAAAGCCTCGATTATTTTGTAGCGAGCCAGCTGATCTTTTTCCTGCGCAGCAAAGATCTCCTTTTGTAGACATTCGTTGAAGTAATTAAATAAAAAAGTTGTCGATATTAGAATTAACGCATTAAACATGATGATATAATAAGATATTGAGATACTATAATTAAATTATATTAATTATTATAATTGACTTATAAGCATAAATTATATAAAATAAAATGCAGAATTAATGATAAGGAGAATAATAGTGCCAGTTTCTAATGAAATGTATAAATTAGTCGTTAACAATTTTAATTGCCCAGATTTTCATACATGCGAGGTTGTAGAGAGTCTGGATGCATGTAAAAAATTGAAAGATACTGTCTGCCAAACCGTAAAAACAAGTTTTGAGAATCTGGCTAGTGGTAAGAAGTTCCCAGGTCCAGATCAAATGATGTCTATAATCTATCATCAATCAGCTGAAGAGATGAGCAAATATCTGCATGCAAATGCTCCCACAATCGCGGCAGTTGGCCTTGGGGTAGGGATCACAGCATTAGGCATCTACGGTCTACATAAGATCATGACTGCAGGCTCTAAATCATTACAAACCACCGATCGAGGCGCGCTATTGAAAGGGCTAAAGAAGGCAGAGGTTACTGTTGGCCATTGGAATGGAAGACATCTCAATATAGAAGGGCTTGGAGTCGCGACATTCAACCAAGTTTCTAGCTGTATCGAGCAGCTCTATTTGGAATCTGTGCAATTCATGCGCGACAGACAAGAGTCGTATGATAAGACAAAGAGACCAAAGCTTTCATTAGTAGTCTCGCTACTCAATGCTGTCGTTCATGCACTCACTCCTCCTCCCCAGGTAACGAAAAATGAGGAACAACAAGTTCGCGATGCAATGAAGTGGCAAAGCGAGACCAGCGTCGAGTTGAATCGCCTTTTTGAGACAAGCCAAAATCAACTGAATCAGACAGGAAAATTAAACAGGGTCTGGGATAGAGCATTAGATAAGATCAGTTCATGGAGAGCCCTTCCAAATAACGATACAGAGATTCTAGAGGCGATGGTAAAACAACGCCCCAGCTGGTGGTAGATCTCTAAATCAATGATGGAGCCCTTTTCTTCATACGACCATTTCGACACATCGTATTTTAGTCGCACCAAATTACGACACATCGCTTTTTGGTCGGATTTAAGTTCTTGGTTTAAAGTTAGTTAAAAAATGCAGCGCGCTTACTTTGCTAGTCGCCGAGCAATTGATCAGCCAATTCCTTGGCCAGCTTCCCGTCAATGCTATTATTGAGCATCTTCAGGCTCTTCATCACCATGCCGATATCCTTCTTTGATTTGGCGCCAGACTCAGCAATCGCCTGCTGCACCAGCTTTTTGGTCTCCTCAGGGGAGAGGGCCTTGGGCAAGAACTCTTGAATGATGCTCAGCTCAGCTTTCAGCTCCTCGGCCGCTTCGCTTCGATTGGCAGCTTGGGCCTGCTCGAGCGCCTCTTGCAAGTTGCCATAGTAGGTTTTGAAGAGCTTGATCACTTCAGTGTCAGGAAGATTCGAGCGAGCATCGACAGCTAAAATTTTGGACTTGAGCATCCGCAATACGTTGAGCCTAACCATATCGCGGCTCTTCATTGCTTCTTTGATCCCTTCATTGATTTTTTCTGGTAACGACATTGCCTGCCTCGATTTTTCTCCTAGCATCGCAGATTGGAGAGTTTTTTGCTATCTAACGTCGTTTGCGGCCGTTCAATCCTAAAACACCCAAGAGACCTCTGGTCGCCTCGCGGACAAAGGTTCTTCCGACTTGTCTGGCAAATTTGCTTTCCACAACTTCTTCAAGGGTCGATTTTTTTGGCTTACCCTTACCCGCTTTTGGCTCTTCTTTTCCTTCCTGCTCCATTTTTTTAGCATGGAATTCCTTGATCTTAGCGGTCAATATCTCGTAGGCGCTCTCTGAGTCGATCACCTGATTGTATTTCTTGACCAGCGGTGAATCACTCGTCATCTCTTCGATTTCTGCGTTAGAAAGAACCCCAATCCACGAGGAAGGGGAGCAAAGAAGGGTCGCCACTAATGGAGTGGGCTTTCCGCTTTCGCTCAGTACAGTGACCAGCGCCTCTCCAATCCCTAAAGAGGTGAGCAGTTCTGCTGTATCATAGTAGTCGGAGATGGGGAAATTCTCCGCTGCGAGCTTAATCGATTTGCGATCTTTTGCAGTAAAGGCCCGTAGAGAGTGTTGGATTTTTAGGCCGAGCTGACTCAATATCGACGCCGGAATATCGATCGGGTTTTGTGTGCAGAAAATGATGCCGACTCCTTTAGAGCGGATCAGCTTAATAATCGATTCAATTTGATCTAAAAGTGCCTTAGAAGCCTCTTCGAAGATCAGATGCGCCTCGTCAATAAAAATGACCAGTTTCGGCTTATCTAGATCTCCCTCCTCTGGAAAGGTGGAATAAATCTGCCCCAGCAAGGCGAGCATGAATGTGGAAAAGAGCTTAGGTTTATCTTGAATGTCGACCAATCGCAAGATCGAGATGGTGCCAAGACCATTTTTCGTTCTTAAAAGATCATCCACTTCGAATGATTTTTCTCCAAAGAACTCGTCTGCTCCTTGTTGCTCCAATTCAATCACTTTTCGTAAGATGATCCCTGTCGTGCTACTGGAAATTTTCCCATACTGCGCTTCGATCTCCTCTTTCCCTTCATCAGTGATGTATTGCATGGTTTTCTTGAGATCCTTCAAATCGAGAAGGGGAAGCTTGTTGTCGTCGCAGTATTTGAAGATGATGGCAATCACACCGGCCTGAGTGTCGTTAAGCCCAAGAATTTTGGAAAGAAGAATGGGCCCAAATTCAGAAACAGTGGCTCTTAGTCTCGTCCCTTTTTCTTTAGAGAGTGTAAGGAACTCCACAGGGTACCCTTTCGCTTTGAAGGGAACTCCAATATGACTTTGCCTCTCTTCGATTTTGGGCTGTTTTTTCCCAGCTTTGGCAATCCCACTGAGATCGCCCTTGATATCCATTAACAAGACAGGAATCCCCTGAGAGGATAATTCTCCGGCAAGCAGTTGCAGGGTCATCGTTTTCCCTGTCCCCGTAGCCCCGCAGATGAGTCCGTGCCGATTGAGAGTCTTTAGTGGGACACTTACCCTCGCTTCCTTAAAGCACTGCCCATCGAGCAGCCCTGCACCTAAAGTGATAGCATCTCCTTTTGTCTGGTATGCCTTCTTTATCGCGTCTGCGAATTTTTCACGTTTTGCCATTAAATCGCCCTATGGTTTTTCCTTATACATAAGGCGATGAACTCTTTTAGTCAAATGCCTTGAAAAAATTAACACACCCAAATATAACTAATTGCTTTTCATGGAGGTTTTATATGACATTTTCATTAACTCATAGCAATAATCAAGACCTTCCCGCTCAAGTAAGAAATAATCCTATACTAGGAGCAACAATTCCATTTGCGACTAGGGCGATTGTTGAACTCTGAGCGTGGAGAGATCTGAAGTATTTTGACGGGTCTTTAAACATAGGACATCGAGTGAACAATCAAAGCCTAAGAACAAAAAACTCCGCAAAATGCGGAGTTTTTTTTATCAATTATTTCGGAAAATTTCATCCTTCTTTGCCATGATGCGCGCGCTATCGTAAAATAGCTGAATCCTGACAATGAGACCATCGCGAAAATTTAGCATGGAAGCTCCGGGAAATCTTTTGCATCCACGGGATATCGACATCGTAAACGACTATTGCTTGATCTCCTTCACCAAATTTAGCGCGTATCGTAAGCGACTTAAAGGAATTCATAAAGTGATAAGTCGCCTCGATGACGGCTTCTTTTCCCTTCAAATTGCCAGAGGGCCGAAAAATTCCACATGCGGATGGAGGATACTTTTTGAATCCTCTTCTGATATTTTTTTCTCCTACTAGAGTGTAATACTTTGCAGCTCGTGCTGTATGATTTTTTTCCATAACAAATTCCTTTATTTTGACATCTGCCATTGAATATAGTACCATATATCCAATATGAATTCAGTATAGCAGACTATATTGATTATAGCAAGGTATATCCAAATGGAGAAAAACAAAAAAAGATCTTACATCTCTGAAACCGGGATACCCAGGCTGCACAGACGCGGTCCGCTATCTTGGAAGCTGCCAAGAAACTCTTTCAACCCGAGGGTTCGATCGTGTCACGATCAATATATTAGCGCAGCTGCGGAAGTTTCCATGCCAACGATTTATGCCCTATTTAAATCTAAAAGAGGGGTACTTCAATCTTTGATCGATGATGCCCTCCCTCCCGAACAAATGCTGGCTTGTTGACAACTCGATGCAGGAAAAGTCTCCCAAGACACGCCTCGGCATTACCGCCAAGATTGCACGGCAAATCTATGATGCTGAAAGAGATCTGATGGACATTTTACGCGGCGCATCCGTCGTTGCACCTGAATTCAAAGAACTCGAAATGGAAAGGGAAAAACGGCGCTATGAAAGGCAGGGAGAATATGTTAAAAAGTTGATGAACAAAAGTCTCTGGCTAGAGGATTAACTCTTAAAAAAGCACGCGATATCCTCTGGGCACTGACTGGCCGCGACATGTACCGAATGCTTGTTTTAGAGAAAGAATGGACCCCCGATGAATACGAACAGTGGCTGCGCAGATTTTTAATTAAATCTCTTCTATAGTAAATTAATTATTTTATTTCCATGTTTTATTGATTTTAATTATATTTTTTAGTATAATTATTATAAATAATAATGGAGATCTATGAGTTCTTTACCTGTCAGCCGGCAATGTTGTTTCTCTTGGGATGCGAATATCACAAGACTCAAGCATTTTGTTGAAGGTACAGCCGTTTCCTCTCTCACCCTTGTTGGGAATTTGGGGTTAAGTTATGCCGCAAACTATCTTAAGCTAATCCCTGATGATCCCTGCCTTTATTGGGATGCATTTTATAAGACTTTCCCGAAAGGCTCTATCCCTCAGCATTTAGCTTGGAAAGTATTTTCCATTAATGCTGTGATCATTGGGGGCATCGGGGAAGAATTGGTCTTTCGTGGTGTTATTCAGGATTTGCTGCTTAAAAAACTGCTCGGTAAGGTGATAGAAAAGGTTTCTCCTGGCAATGCTGCTTGGACAAATGGCAAGACAGCGAAAATCTCGCGGATCGTCATTGCATCCGTCCTATTTGGTGCACTTCATCTTGTGACACCGACTAAAGAAATCCCTTTAGCCATCGCACTTCAAGCTTTTAACGCTTTATTCCTAGGAGCTATTTTAGGGGCTGTAAAAGAATCGCGCTTAGGGCTAATTGGAAGTATTGGATGCCATATGATGCATAATGCGGCTTGTGCAACACAAATTTATGCTCAATGTGTCTCTGATTAAAAAAATTTATAATCCAGAAAAATAAGTAAAAACTACGGTTGGCTGTGCTGATTTGATCAGGTATAATGTCCTCCATTATATGCAACATGGAGGTCAAAATGTTAGCAGTATTACCATCAAATAATCCCTTTATGCGTTCTTTTGAGAATGTCGAATCTCGAGTCATCTTAGATACAAAGGATCAGTTCATATCCGAGATTGAGATTGCACCTGGAAAGTGCTTTGAGGCAAGCCAAGAACAGGGGCGAGAAGAAACCGTGACCGTGATCCAGGGAACGGGAGCGCTTGAAATTGGAGATGAATCTCATGAAGTTTCTCCAACTTGTCTTCTAAAATTAGTCGCTAATAAAACGCATAAAATTTTCAACAGGTCTAAGGAGGCAATCAAGCTTTGCTATGCCAGTACCCCCTCAGATAATCCTAGTGAGGAGATCTATATTAGACGTAAAGAAGGGTGTTATGAAATTAAGACAGGTAATAGAGAGCGGATTTGCGAGCTTTTTGGCATTTATGGAAATGGGCCGGCGAAAAGTCATAGCGTTGCCCTAGTTGAGATTGACCAAGGAGGGGGCTCATCTCCACATGTTCATCCTGTAGTAGAGGAGAGCTATGTGATCATTGATGGATCTGCTAAACTGGTAGTCGGTGAAAAAACCTTGTTTCCGAAGGCGGGAGAAGCGGTAGCCATCCCAGTAGGGGTTCGTCATCAAATAACAAACATTGGAGATAGCGTGCTCAGATTTATCGCTGTGGTCACTCCGCCATGGACCCAAGAATGTGGAATCTATGAATAAGAATATTTACGATGAAATTGGAGTTGTAGCGAAAAGGAATTATCAAAGGATTTCCAATTTCACTCAGCAACTCAAATTATCGCTTGGGATAGATCGATTTTGGCGTAATTTTCATCGAATGGATGGCTCCTATTCAGTTTTGGGAAATTATCCTCCATTGGCGGAGGTGTTTTTTGGCCAAAATCTCTATATGGGCCACCCATTTTTCCGCAATCCCCGCTTTTTTTCTTCCGGTTATTTGCTTCCTGAGCTTCTAAATCAAAGAGATTACGATGAAACGCAGGGGAGATTAAAAGATGGGGGAGATTGCTACCATGTCATGATCTATTTGGTTAAGCACCCTCATGGGGTGACCGAGTATGGTTTTGCCTCAAGTATCTATCGCCCTGGCTTTGAATCGATCTATCTAAATTCCCATCAATTGATCATGCGGTTTATCGACGCTTTTGATCAGAATTTTATAGATGACATCAGAGAGGCTGATGAGCGTAGAATCAACATTGCCGAATTGATTGGCAAAAAATATCATGACAAGCCAGATCTTCCGAAAACGATACTGGCTCCCGATGAGGAGTTTCAATTTCTTGCCGCATTAGAAATCAATCCAGATAAAAAGAAAGGGCTTCTGACTTTAACCGAATCGGAAAGAGTCTGTTTGCGCCATTATCTGCATGGAGGCACAACAAAAGAGATCGCAAAAAAACTGTTTCGCTCACCTAGGACAATCGAAACACATCTTGAACATGCCAAAGGTAAGCTCTGTGTGAATACCCGCTCTAAGCTATTCGACGCTCTGATCTCTTATAAAGATTCAATTTAAAAATAAATCTATTGTTGAAGTCTATATTAATTAATAATATAATAATTACGTGAATGTTATTAATAATACAGATTCATTTCAAAAATCAATAATAGTGCCGCAGCCCGATAGCCCCTTACGGCCTCAGGTCAGCGAACTAATTAAAACTATTTTTAATGAAATTGTTGTGAGCACCGCAGCTGTAGGCGTTACCATTCTATTCGTGGCGACCCCGCAAGTGGCAATCTCCTTTATTGTCGTTACAGTGGCGATCTTAGCAATAAATATTTTAGCCAGAATTTCCGCAATGGTTTTTCAAGAAAAGGGTCCCTTCAATGCCCCTGCGACAGCAGCCAAGCTGATCCCTCCCTTAACGTTTGGCCTCCTTTATGAGATAACAGCCAATACTCTGGTTCACGAGGGTGGACATTATGCTGCTGCTATTTCAACATTCGCAAATTCTCATCCTGAAATCGTCATCGATGGTTTAACTGGAGGGAAGACCTTTTTAAACTTAGGTAGGGCATTCACCTCATTTGGGAAGTTCTTGGGGCCAGCAAATTCGATGATCCTCATTTGGGCCGGGGGCGCTCTTGCTGCAATGGTCCTTGCAACGATTGCGATTATTACAGGTCTTAAATTACGTGAAAAACATCCCGAGATAAGCAAATATATGCTTGTTGCAGGAGCCTTTTCAGTTGTTCAGCATGTCGTTGTAGCCCTTTCAGCGCTAACATCTAATCCATTAGGGGGTGCGGGTAACGATTTCTTATTCCTTTGGGGTTACGGCATACATCCGCTCATCTCGGTCATCTGCCTGATCGCCATTCCCACGATTGCCCTGATTGGTTATCTATTTGTTTAGTCATGTCAATAGATTCCGTCTGGAATTAAAAGCGTCTTTATTAATTGTTAAAATGTCTTAATTCTGATATATTGTACGCGTTGTTTTTGTTAATAATATTAAAAAAGAGGTAAAAAATATGTCACAAGTATCAAATGCTCTCCCAATTGCTACAAGTTGGGTAAATTATCCAATTCAATTTTTAAATGATCTCGATCCAAAAATTGATGAAGGGTTTCCAGAAAATGTCCTTCAAAGAAAAATTGATGCCCTTGCAGTCCAAATTAAAGATAAATTATCTTCATGCAATGGCTTTGATGCTTGGCTTCAAGAGAACAATGCAACCGAGTGGTATACGCAGCTTGCAACTTATCTCGTTAAACTCCCCCCTAAGGCGGCGTTAAATGTGATCAATGGCCTTTATAACCTGATTAGCCAAGCGCTCTATTTGGCAGTTCACCCTGTAAAGGGACTCAATGACCTTGCAAAAAGTGCTATTCTGCTCATCAATGAGCTGACAAAATCTGAGAATTGGGCAAAAATCGGCTCAGGATCTATTGGCATGTTGACTGCGCAAGGATTGATTTTAGGTGGTCCAGTATCGCTCATCGGTCTTGGGATTGGCGGAGCGTTGATTGCCGGGGGCATTTGCGCAGAAACATTACCTGCATTTTTTGAAGCTCAAGAAGGGCAGGAACTCGATGCGCTTTCAGCCAAAATGAGAGAATATGCAAAGCGATTGCCTGAAGCCTTTCTAACGGGTGTTTTCTCTGGTCTTCTCATCGGCGGGATCAAACGAGCATTTTCAAGCTCGCGCCTGGGTGAAGTTAGAATAAGTACTCGGCCCGAATTTACAAAGATCCCTGATGTGGCTCAATATAAGTGGGCAGATTGGAGCAATCTTGTAAAAATTGAACGTGGGATTACTCTTGAACAAGCACAAGCGATTGCAAGCAGTAATGCAGATATCGACTTCTTCTTCTTTACAAAAGGCTATCAAATGGTCTTAGAAAGCCAGGATTGGCAAAGTTTCAGAGTTTTTCAACAGGGCGATGTGGCCTTTTTCTCTGGGGAGCCTTGGTGGGGTACTGCACCAGGACTTGCAGATGGCTATATCAAAATGTAGCAAGCGCTAGTCTACTTGTCAAAAGGGGGAGTGATTTCACTCCCCCTTTTTTTTGACCGTGCGGGATTTTTGGGGGCGTTTGGCTGCCCTATTATTTTGGCCAACACTGCTCATAAGAGAAATCAAACTCATCATCTAGGCCTAACGTCTCCTTTGTAAAGCGTTCCCGCACTCCCCCTTTTGCTCTATTGTCAATTTCAGACATCTCATCTTCAGTGAGGGCGAAATCACTGATATTGAAGTTCTCACGCATATGCGTCTCATTTTTACTGCCTGGCAAAGGGATGCAACCGTGCTGGATAATCCACTTAATGGCCACTTGAGATGGAGTCTTTCCATATTTCTGCCCAATTCTAGCCAGAAGGGGATCATGGCTGATACGCCCCCGCCCCAAGGGTGCCCAGGCTTGCACCGTGACTGAATGCGTGCGGCAGAGATCGATTAGCTCAAAATCGCAAAAATGGGGATGCATTTCAATCTGGACCCATGTGATTGGAACGCCTACTTCTAACGCTCTTTTCAGGTGATTAGCCGAGATATTACTGAGGCCAATATGGCGGATCTTACTTGCCATTCTAAATTCATTCATAGCGCCCAATGTCTTTTCTATGGACATTTGGCTATTTGGAAAGTGGAGGAAATAAGCGTCAAGATACTCGATATTTAGCTCCGCTAAAGTGGCATCCAAATTTTTACGCAAATCTTCAGGAGACTGCTCATCAACCCATACCTTCGAAATCAGATAGAGCTGAGCGCGATCCTTCTCTTTTATGGCCTCAGCAATCCCACCGAAATTCTGATAATAAGTCGCCGTATCAAACATGCGGTATCCAATTTGGATAGCTTGCTCAACTGCCTCGGTACAGTCTTGCCCGGTTAAAGGATAAGTTCCATAACCGACTATTGGGTACTCTACCTGATTTATCCAGCATTTCCCGCTCTCAGTATCAATCTCCACTCCGGTAATTGAAGCAGATAATTCCATGAGCAGCCCTATTGTAAAACCAAACAATTTATTCATGTTATACTAAATTTCTTCTTGTGGCGATTCTATAGAGGGAAGGACAGCAGGATATTCAATTAGCCTTTCTCCCTCTTTTTTGATCTTCTTTTCTATTTTTTTAATATCTTCTTCTGCTGGCAATTCTTCAGGATAAATGTTACTTTCTATCAGAACTCTGCGCACTCCTAGGTTATTTTTAATATGCTCTTCTGTGATCCGGTTTTCTCCCTGCAAGTCTTCCTTTTTGACATTAAAATGCGTGATTTCTCCTACGAAATCCTTAGCTTTAATTGTAATAGTCGGTAAAAAATCAGCTAAGGCTCGAGATTCAGCTACGCCTAATTTACGCTTCATTTCAATAGTGGTTTTCCCTCCGAAAAGAGCTTGATCCCCCTTGCTACGAATCCTGGCAAAACCCTGGTCATCTACTCCATGTTGATAGAGAACGGAAGAGAGCTCTTTTTCCGTTTGCGTGAGTTTATGCCTCGCTTCGAGCCGTTCTAGCATTGCGATGTGTTGTTCGAGCAGTTCTTGTTTTCTAGTCTGCAGGGCAAAGTAGCTTTGAGCAAAAGCAATAGGCTCTTTGCGAGAATCTCCGTTTTGGGCAATCAAATAACAAGCATAACGGGATAGCATGATATCTGGAATTTCTCGCTTGGTACCCGAACCGAGATTGACCATTTTCATGACCTCACGAAAATGGCTAGCTATAAGTGACTTAGAGTTTAAGCATGCGATTCTCGCTTTCTCAATAACATTCAGAAAATTCTCCCAACTACTATACTCAAAAAGCACCTGAAGATCCCTTGCCATCCAGTATTCAACTTCTTGTTCAACATGTACGGTTTCTTCAAAGCTATTAGATAACCTGACAATGATTTCTTTTTTCATACATACCTAACCCACTAAAAGTTGTAGAGAGTTTAGAAGATTTTTCAATTTATTAGTAGGTCAATACTCCGCGCCGTCAAAAATTGTGGATTTGGACCGAGCGGGATAAAGATTTTTGGCTGGCCAACCTTAAAGATTTTTGATAGATTGATTTCCATATCGTAGGAGACTGTTTGATGAAGTTCTATATTGCAACATCACTTTCGAGAATGACTGCCCATCATATGGTAAGGGATGCCCTGAAAAATTGTGGTCATGAGCTGACATATGACTGGACGTTACATGGTAGTGTCAAATCGGTTAGCAAAGAGCGTCTACAAGAAGTGGCGTCACTTGAATTGGATGCTGTTTCGGAGGCCGATTTTGTCGTTGTTCTCCTTCCAGGAGGGAATGGGACTCATCTGGAACTCGGGTTTTCAATCGCAAGGGGAAAAAGAGTCTTCCTTCATACTGAGGACTCCTTAGTTTTTGAGCTTGGACCTCAGACCAATGCATTTTATCATCATCCTGATGTCTTTCGGCTTCATTGCCCTTTGGCTGATGTTGGTGCGACCGTTCATTCGTTACTCGCGCAACCCGCAATGCCCCTATCATAGACCTCTTGCATAAAGGCTGGATGCATTCAGAACTGAAGGAATAACCATCTCGACTGAAAAATTTTATTTTGATATTCTCTTAGAAGACTGTTAACGGAATTGGTTTCATGTCAATTTTTTTGGGCGTTTTGAGCAAATTTTCGATTCATTCCAAAGTGCAAAAATTAAGTTTTCTGAGCACTAGTGGTCCGATTTTATAGAGATAGCTCCAGCCTGTTATTATTGGAGGTGTTATGTCAACAAAAGTAGATGGTACAAGACAGCTGCAAAATCGGGCTGTTTTGGGAATTTCCCTGATGATTTTAGGTCTTGCCCTCTATCCTTTATCCGATGCATTTATTAAACATTTGATGGGGACCTATTCTGTACCCCAAGCTTCGTTTTTAAGAGCTTTTACCAGACTGATCCCTTTGCTTTTCACCGCCTATTTCCAAGGGGGATTTAGGAAAGTCTTAGGAACAAAATATCCTAGCAAACATATCGTTCGCCTTGGCGTTAACTTGATCTATACCCTCTCATTCATGTATGCCTTTTCTGTTGCCTCTCTGACAACAATCTATACTTTGAGCTACACCTCATCGCTCTTTATGATCATCTTGAGCGCCATCATGCTGAAAGAGTCGGTCACATGGGATCGTTGGGTAGCTGTGGGAATCGGAATGGTGGGAGTGATCATCGCCATGCGCCCTGGGACAAATGTTTTTGAAATTGCAGCACTTGTTGTACTCGCTGGAACTTTCTTAGGTGCACTCAATAAGATTTTAATGCGGCGATTGGCTGAGACCGAGCATAGTCTTGCCATTGCCATTTATCCCAATGTGATGATGATACTCGCCACAACTCCATTTCTCATTACTACCTGGAAAGCGATGCCTCTGGAGCATTGGGGACTTTTTGCCATTGTCGGCGTCATCACGGCTGCTGGGCAATATTGCATTGCTCAAGCGCTACGGTTCGCACAAGGGTCGGTCCTAGCCCCAATCGACTACTCCACCTATTTTTGGGTAGTAGCCCTCGATTTGGTTTGGTGGAACAAAATGCCAGATCGTTATATGTTTATCGGAGCTGCAGTGATTGTAGGAAGCAATTTGTATATCCTCTATCGCTCGAGAAAGGAAAAGGCTAAGCAGGCATCGGCGGTAGCCAAAGCGTAATCTATACCCGGTCCGTTTCAAAGGCACCCTAAAGGTAATAAGTAAACAACTGCGCAGACTTCGAGGTCAAAAGAAAGCCAAACTTTTGACTGGAAAAATTTGCACATCTACGCTAAATTTGAGAGCTTAAAAAAATGCAGGGAAAAGATGATTCTTTCAGACTCAACAATTAAAGATTACATTAAAGTAGGAAGGATAAAAATATTTCCAGAATTCAGCCTAGCCGATGTTCGCCCTGCAGGTATTCGCCTTCACCTTGGAAGTGAACTTTTGATTCCTATTGAGGGTCAAACAGTGGATTTAGAATCAAATGAAGATATAAAATTTGAGCGAATTAGTATTTTGACAAACTGTTTTACTTTAAAGCCCGGTCAATTCATTTTAGGCAGTACTTTTGAAAAATTCCAAGTTCCAAGAAACATAGTATGTCATGTAGATGGACGAAGCACTGTAGCTAGAATTGGATTAGCCATCCATTGCACATCAGGTATTATTGATGGCAATTTTGAAGAGGCAAGAACAATTGTATTGGAAATGAAAAATCAAGGACCTTTTGATATAGTGTTGCGACATAGAACTGCATTAGCTATGCTATCTTTTACCCAACTTTCTACAGATATTGAACAAGCCACACAAAAGCAATATAAAGGTCAAGAAGGTGTAGTTGCACCTAACTTAAGACTACAAAAGAAATAATTTATCTCGAAACCTACTAAAGTTCAACCTATTGGAGAAATTGGCAAAAAGCAAGAATTGGGATTAGGACAAAATTTTTCTTGCAATCGCCCTGTTTTTTGAACATAAATAGCGCCTGTAATTTTAGCAAACCCAGGCGATATAATGCCCAAGTAACTTCTTGAAGTCACTTGGGGTATAAGACTACTTAGTAGCTTCGTGAACTTTATCTTTTGCTTTTTCGGCAACTTCTTTGGTTTTATTTTTTGCTTCAATTGCTTTGTCTTTAACTTTTACAGCAACTTCTTTGGCTTTATCTTTAGTTTCTATAGCTGCATCTTCTGCTTTCTCAACAACCTCTTTGGCCTTTTCTTTTACTTGATAGGCTGTTTCTTTAGTGGCTACTGCAAATTCATTAGCCTTTTTTTGAGCAGCATGCTGATTTTCTTCTGCGACATGTTTTGCTTTCTTAGCAGCTGCTTTCTCTTTTTTATGGTTTTCTTTGGTAGTTTTATGGCTTTTTGCATATCCATCTGCACAGATTCCGCATAAAAGTAAAAGAGTTATTGATAGTATCGTTTTTGTGTTGAATTTCATAGAATTTCTCCTTTTTTTAATCTATGTACATTGTCGATCAGACATTGTCGTATGAATATCAAAAAGATTTCATTCGTTTTTTCGTAAAAGACGCTTTTATTTTGAGCGAAAATTTGCTGTTATGCGATCCACCCTATTTAATTTAGTGATTATTTACAATGTTATTATTTCGCGAAATTATTTTTTTTCATAAAAGCTCTATGAAAAAAGGTGCTCGCGATTTATACCACGCCTTGCCCAAAAGTGTGAATTTGATCAATTGCGGTATAACGATCTTTTTTGTTACTATCCGTCAAGAATTTGCATTCGCAAAATAGGTAGCGGTACAATTCCATGGCTAGCATTGGTAATGAAGAAAACAAAGCGGTTCTTGCTTTAGAAGATGGCACTCTATTTTATGGACGAACAAACGGCAGTAAGCGGACTGTTTGTGGTGAGGTCATTTTTAACACCTCCATGACAGGATATCAGGAAATTTGTACTGACCCTTCTTATGCAAACCAAATTGTTCTCTTTACCACTAGCCATGTTGGAAATGTGGGGGTGAATAGTGAAGATTATGAATCCAGCCAACCATGGGTAAAAGGGATCATTACTCGTGAAATGTCAAAAACAAGCAGCAATTGGAGATGTGAGCAAAGTTTTACGAGCTTCTTGAATGAGAATCAAGTGACTTGGATAGAGGGGCTTGATACTCGAAAATTGACGAGGCATATAAGAAAAAATGGGACAAAAAATGGCTGCATTATGGTAGGTGAAGTACGACATCGATTTAGCCATTGAGCTTGCTAGGGGGTATATCCCACACTCTGCCGCAGATTTTGCAATTCCCTCTTCCATTTATAAAAACGATGCCCCGAGGATTATTATCTATGATTTTGGGGTGAAGTCAACTATATTAAGAATGCTATCACGCCTGGGTTGTGAGGTTATCGTGATCCCAAGTCATATGTCAGCGGCCGAACTGCTAGCTTATATGCCCGATGGAATCGTCATATCAAATGGGCCTGGAAACCCTTCTTCGATAGGAGAAAGGATTAAAGAAATACGAGAGTTAGTTTTCAGCGGAGTGCCTGTGCTGGGAATTTGTTTGGGATGTCAGTTAATCGCTATTGCTGCGGGAGGAAGTACAAAGAAGATGAAATTTGGGCATCATGGTGCAAATCACCCCGTTTACGATATCGAAAAGAAAAAGGTTTACATTACAAGTCAAAATCACAATTTTGTGGTTGACGAAACAACTCTTCCTTCTGAGTTTGAGGTTACACATGTCTCTCTTTTGGATGGTTCTGTGCAAGGAATAAGATCAAAAAACTATCCGGTAATGGGCTTTCAAGGTCATCCTGAAGGAGCTCCCGGGCCCGCAAGATATTGAGGAATTATTTGAAGAGTTTTTAGAAAGATGCCATTAGATCGTTCAATTAAGAAGGTATTAGTTATTGGTGCAGGGCCAATTGTGATCGGGCAAGCCTGTGAGTTTGACTATTCGGGAACTCAAGGATGCAAAGCCTTAAGAGAGGAGGGTTGTAAAGTGATCCTTCTCAATTCGAATCCTGCCACTATCATGACAGATAGCCATGTTGCCGATGTGGTTTACATTGAGCCTATAACGTCCCGAAATTGTGGAAAAAATCATATCGTCGAGAACGGCCAGATTCTCTTTTGCCTACGATGGGAGGGCAGACGGCTTTAAATTGTGCTCTAGAAATGGCGAGCCAAGGGATGTTGAAAAAATATGGCGTCAATTTTATCGGACTGAGCTTAGATACCATTGAGAAGGCTGAAAACAGAGAGCTATTTAAAGAAGAGATGTTGAAAATAGGGATTAGAAGTTCCAATGTCTTTCTCCAATAGATGAAGGAGAGCTTCCTTTTCCCGTTATTGTCCGCTGTTCTTTCACTTTAGGAGGGCAAGGAGGAGGCATTGCTCATTGCATGGAAGAATTAGAGCAAATCTGTAAGAAGGCTTCCCAATTTCTGATCGAAGAATCGATGATAGGATGGAAAGAATATGAACTCGAGGTCATGAGAGATCGGATAGGAAATTGCATTGTCGTTTGTGGAATAGAAAATATGGATCCGATGGGAGTGCATACAGGGGATTCAATCACTGTAACTCCGATACAGACACTACAGATAAAGAGTATCAGCTGATGAGAAAAAGGGCTTTTCAAATCATGGAAGCCATCGGAATGGTTTCCGGGGGATGCAATGTCCAATTTGCAGTAGACCCCAAAACAGGGAGAATGCTTTGCATTGAAGTGAACCCGAGAGTTTCTAGATCTTCGGCCCTCGCCTCAAAAGCAACAGGATATCCTATTGCGAAAATAGCAGCTAAAATTGCTTTCGGATACCATTTAGATGAACTTCGCCGTTTTCCTTTGAACCGGTAATAGATTATGTGGTGACCAAAATCCCCCGCTTCAATTTTGAGAAGTTCCCTCAGGCAAATCAGCAGTTAACTACCCATATGAAATCAGTAGGCGAGGTGATGGCCATTGGTAGAACTTTCAAAGAATCATTTAATAAAGCCATTTCCAGCTTAGACACTGAAAAAGCTTTTCTGCTGAAAAATAATATCACCCGTGGATTCTTGAACCATAATTGGGATGTCTATGAAGAGGTTTGGTTAACAAAATAGATCCTGGTTTTAGCCAAATGACGACTTGGCAAGAATAGAGGTCTCTCCAAAATGTCGATGTATAGTCAGATGTACCGCTGGAAACAGATGGGGTTTTCTGATGAAAGCTGCTGCTCTTTTAAACTGTACAGAGAGACAGATCGTTGAAAAGAGAAAAAACTTAAAACTCCGTCCGGTCTATAAAAGAGTCGATACCTGCAGCGGCGAATTTCCAAATGAAATCGCCTACATGTATTCGACCTATGAAGAGGAGTGTGAAAGCAATCCCACCTCAAAGAAAAAAATCCTTGTTTTAGGAAGCGGTCCCAATAGAATTGGACAAGGAATAGAATTTGATTATTGCTGCGTCCATGCTGTGAAGGCAATTAGAGATTTAGGATATGAATCGATTATTATCAACTGTAATCCAGAAACTGTCTCTACGGATTATGACACTACAGATCGGCTTTATTTTGAGCCATTAACTCTTGAGCATGTTCGTGAAGTGATCCGATATCGAAAAACCGCTGGGAACAATCATCCAATTTGGCGGACAAACTCCTTTAAACATCGGTAAAGCATTTACATAAGGAAGGCTTTGCTCTACTTGGGAACTACCTTTTGCTTCAATAGATCTGGCAGAAGATAGGAAAAAATTTCGATTATTTGCCGAGAAGATTGGGATTAAGCAACCCCAAAATGAGATTTTTCTCATCTTGGCAAGAGGCTTTGCAGATGGCAAAGAAAATTGGATTTCCCGATGATTCTCCGCCCCTCTTACGTGATCGGAGGAAATGCTATCCAGATTATACGAGAATGAAAGTGAGCTTAAGGCTACTTGAAAAATGTCATCTGGAGATGTGGCACCTGTGTTAATGGAAGAGTTTTTAGAAGGGGCCATGGAAGTGGAAGTGGATGCCATCTCGTGATGGAAAAGAGGTGTTTATTTGCGGAATCATTGAGCATGTTGAACCTGCGGGCATTCACTCAGGGGATTCTATGAGTTTCTTATCTCCTTACCAATTGAATAAAGAGTTCCAGGAGCGCTCTCATGGAGCAAACAAGAACGATCGGCCAATCTCTCAATATTGTAGGATTATTTAATGTCCAATTCGCGATTCACAAACAACGAAATATTATCTTGGAAGTGAACCCAAGAGCTTCCAGAACGATTCCTTTGCTTTCCAAAACCACAGGGCTGCCTCTTGTGCAAATCGCAACGAAATGCCATTCTAGGCCAATCGCTTAAAGAGCAAGGAATAGGCCTAAAGCCGAGCCAAAATTTTTGGGATTAAAGCTGCCCGTTTTCCCTTTTTCAAGACTGCATATTAAAAATGAGAAATTGGGCCTCAAATGAAATCAACAGGAGAGGTCTTATGCATAGGAAAGACATTTAAGGAATTGTTCATGAAAGCCAAGGATCTACAAATGAGAAAATATTTGCAGAGTGATTTAGACAAAACTGCCTTATTCAACCATTTCTTGAATTTATGACACCCTTCTGTGAGGCGAATGTGTCTAAATTCATGGAAATCCCTTATACTGCACTATCCACGCTCAATTTGAACAGCTGCTTGATTTGGTTAAAAATGCTGGTTACAAGTTGCTTGGCCCCACCCTTCGCGATGAGGTCATCATTTATGATGAGCTGCATTCGGCTAAAGATTTGCCGATCGGATGGATGGATGAGCAGGATCCTGGGCGATACCGTCTGAAACGCCGCAATGACAGCGCCTATTTTGGTTACAATTTAGGACCCCACAGCTGGAAAAAATATCTCTTTCCCCCCAAAGGAAAAGCTGTGGTCGGCAAAGAAGCAAGAGAACAATAAACTAGTGATCCTTCAAGAAGTATGGCCCACCGGATGAAAAGATGGCATTCATCGGGGTTCGCGCTTGTGAAATACAGGCAATTGTCGTCCTGGACAAAGTGTTCAACACAAAGCTAGCCGTCTATCAGCAATATCAGAGGCGAAGAGAAAATACGTTTATTATGGCGGTCAATTGCACGACTGCTGCCAATACCTGCTTTTGTGCATCGATGCAGTCGGGCCCTGCATGTGAAAGAGGGGTATGATCTCTCTCTTACAGAGGTGATCGATGAGAGTCAGCACTATTTCTTACTCAGATTGGCTCTGAGAGAGGAAAGGCGATATGCGAGGGTCTACAATTCCGCGCTGCAACAGAGGCTGAGAGCGATCTCGCTCATGCGCGCATGTGGAGAGGACAATAGAAAAGATGATCCGCAAGGTCGACAACGCACATGTGCATGAAGTGTTACGAGAACAGTTGGGATAGCAAACAATGGGACAAGGTGGCAGAGCGCTGCATCAATTGCGCCAACTGCACAATGGCCTGTCCCACCTGTTTTTGTTCAGATACAGAAGATGTTGTGAGTATTGATGCGACTCATGTAGATCGGTGGCAAAGTTGGGAGTCCTGTTTTAACTTGTCCCATTCCTACATTCATGGAGGAAGCATCAGAAGTTCTGCCCAATCGCGCTATCGTCAATGGCTTACCCATAAGTTCGGGACATGGTGGGATCAATTTGGGGTTTCGGGCTGTGTGGGCTGCGGCAGGTGCATCACCTGGTGTCCTGTGGGCATCGATGTGACGGAAGAATTAAAACAATTGCAGATAGAGCATAATGAAAAAAATCGTTGATATTTTAAGAGAGCATTCTTTTTTCAGGAATTATCTCAAGAGCGATTTAGAGTTTATTGCAGGATGCGGAAAGAATGTGGTCTTTGAGGAAAAAGCAGGTGATTGCCAAACCTGGAGATGCTGCAGATGAATTTTATTTAATCGTCATGGACGGGTGGCATTGATTTTAGAAACTCCGCCGTATAAGCCTTTTATTTTTCAAACGCTCAGTGAAAATGAAATCCTCGGCTTGTCCTGGTTGATCCCTCCCTATCGATGGACAATTACGGTACAGGCTATACAAACTGTAAGGGCGATTGCGATCGATGGGGCTTGCCTTAGAGAAAAGTGTGAAAAAGATCCTGCTCTTGGATTTAAATTAATGAAACATCTCGTGCAAGTGCTTGTCAGCCCGTGAAGAGGCTGCCAGACTCCATCTGCTGGATATTTATGGTACAAAAAACAGGTAGAGCACATGCTGATCCCTGCGATATATCAAGTCAAGAACCATCACCCATGAGACAGCGGATGTTTTTACTCTCACTCTGACCGCAAAAGAAGAGGTGAGCGAATGCCTTTTTACCGGGCCAGTTCAATATGCTTTATCATTTTGGGTATTGGTGAAGTGGCGATTTCGATCTCCGGGGATCCATCAAATCAAGATCATCTCATCCATACCATACGGGCAGTGGGTTCCGTGACAAACCGATGCAGAAGCTAAAAGCAGGCGATGAAATCGGCGTGCGGGGCCCTTTTGGATCGCGGTGGCCTCTTTTGAAAAAACAGTGCGATGTTCTTGTGATTGCCGGGGGCATTGGTCTTGCTCCTCTTCGCCCTGCTTTGCTGGATCTTGCCGCACATAAAGACCAATACCAGAATATCACCCTTTTATATGGAGCGAGAAATCCAAATGATATCATCTATAAAACAGATTTGGAGAACTGGCAGAAACAGGGGATCAAAATAGAGATTACAGTGGATCATGCTGATGTGAGCTGGCAAGGCCAAGTGGGCGTCGTGACTTATCTGATCAAAAAAAATATTAAAAATCCAAAAAATACCCTTGTGTTCATCTGCGGCCCTGAGATTATGATCAAATTTGCCGTGCAGGAGTTATTTGGAGCTAAGGTAGAGGAAAAACATATTTTCATCTCCCTTGAAAGGCATATGCAATGTGCTGTCGGTTTTTGCGGGCGCTGCCAATATGGCCCTTATTTCCTTTGTAAAGATGGTCCTGTATTTTCTTATGAACAACTGCGACATTGGCTCATGATCAAGGAGTTGTGATGAACAAACTCGCTATAGTGAAGCCGGAGCTTCCCAAACTGGCTGTATGGAAGTTTGCTTCTTGCGATGGATGCCAATTATCTCTGCTGGATTGTGAGGATGAGACTTCTCTCTATCACTGAGATACTGCAAATCAGCAACTTTCCTGAAGCCTCTAAGGTAAAAATCGAGGGCCCTTATGATATTTCTCTTGTCGAGGGGTCGATCTCTACAGAGAAGGATAAAGAGCGTATTCAAGAGGTGCGCAAGCAGTCTAAAGTGCTTATCACCATAGGAGCTTGCGCGACAGCCGGGGGTATTCAAGCATTGCGCAATTTTGCCAACATCGATGACTATATGCAGGTTGTTTATGCGCGTCCTGAATATATCAGCAGCCTGGCTACATCAACGGCAATCTCCCATCATGTGCCATGTTGATTATGAGCTGCAAGGCTGCCCGATCAACAAATACCAGCTGCTTGAAGTGATCACGAGTTTCATAAGGGGAAAAAGACCTGCAGTCTCGAGCAGCAGCGTTTGCAACGAATGTAAGAGGAAAGGAAATATTTGTGTGACGGTAGCCTATGGAATTCCTTGCCTTGGGCCTGTGACTCATGCCGGATGCGGAGCTTTATGCCCTACCTATCGGCGTGGGTGTTATGGCTGTTATGGGCCTAAAGAGACGGCAAATCCCCTTGCCCTCACCCGTTGGTGGGAGAAAGAATTGAATACCGAGGCTCAATCGATCAAGCATCTTTTACGCAACTTCAATTGCGCAGCAGAAGCATTTCAAAAGGCAAGTGAGCATTATGAGCAGTGATGAGATATAAAAAAGCTGAATGTCAAGACAGGGATAAAGTCTCGGACGATACATGTCGATTATCTGGCCCGCGTTGAAGGTGAGGGGGCGCTCTACATAAAGACAAAAGATCAGAAAGTCGAAGATGTCAAGTTAAAGATATTTGAGCCTCCCCGTTTTTTCGAAGCGCTTTTAAGAGGGCGCGAGATGTGGGAGGCGCCTGACATCACAGCGCGCATCTGCGGCATCTGCCCTGTGGCTTATCAGATGAGCGCGGTGGGTGCCATGGAAAATGCCCTGGGTGTGAGTATTCCCGACTATATCCATCAGCTGCGCAGACTGATGTATTGCGGTGAATGGATAGAGAGCCACACTCTGCATGTCTAATGCTTCACGCCCCTGATTTTTTAGGTTATCCCGATGCGATAGAGATGTCCAAGGATTATCAAGACGCCCTTAAGAGAGGGCTTAGATTAAAAAAAGCGGGCAACGAAATCATTCGCCTCCTTGGAGGAAGGGAGATGCATCCTATCAATGTCAAAATCGGAGGGTTTCTATAAGCTGCCGACGAAGGCGCAGATTTAAGGAGCTTGCAGATCAATTAAAACAGGCGCGCGATGATGCACAAGGAGACAGTCAAATGGGTCAGCCAATTTGACTTTCCCGCATCTCGAAAGACCTTATGAATGTGTGGCCCTATCCCATCCGAAAGAATATCCGATGACTTCGGGCCGTATCGTGTCAACTTCTGGCCTTAACATTGATGTTGAGGAATATGATCAACATTTTGAAGAGCAGCAAGTTCCCTATAGCAACTGCATTGCAGTCCACAATAAAAAGTCAGAGGATCTTATTTAGTCGGCCCTATGGCCCGCTACAATCTCAATCAGTAAAAACCTCTCCAAAATCGTCCAAGAAACAATCAAAGAGATTGGATTTGAAAAGGTATGCCGCAATCCATTTAAAAGCATTGTGGTCAGGGCCTTAGAAGTTCTCTATGCATGTGATGAAGCGCTGAGAATTATCGAAGCCTATGATTGGGAGAAAATGCCTGCTGCCGTAAATGTAGAAAAGAGGGCGGCAGTGGGATATGGAGCGACTGAAGCTCCGAGAGGTTTGTTATATCATCGCTATGCTCTCAATGAAAAAGGGGTGATCGAAAATGCCAAGATCGTTCCTCCCACCTCTCAAAATCAGAAGAGCATTGAAGAGGACTTATGTGATTTTGTG
Source organism: uncultured Verrucomicrobiae bacterium (assembly GCA_963806855.1). Lineage (GTDB taxonomy): Bacteria > Chlamydiota > Chlamydiia > Chlamydiales > Rhabdochlamydiaceae > Sacchariniichlamydia. The sequence goes on from CAWDYW010000001.1 coordinate 811,646, forward strand.
AGCCGGAATATGTCAATGCCGGATCAAGAACTTGTATGGAAATGCGAGCAGGCTATTCGCAACTATGATCCCTGCATCTCTTGTTCTGCGCATTTCTTGAAACTGGAGCGGATCCATGGCTGACATGATCATTGTAGGCATTGGCAACCCTATAGAGGCGATGATGCGGCAGGATGGGCGGTCATCGATGGACTGAAGGAAACAATGGGTTCTGCCATCAAGCTGGTGAAGCAACGAGGGGATATCGCTGAATTGATCGATATCTTCGCCCATTATAAAAGCGTCTATTTAGTCGATGCTTGCCGCTGCAGCGAGCCTTGCTGGGACCTGGCAGCGCATCGATGTGCATCAAGCAGCCGATCCCGGAAGAAAATCCTCAGACCTCGACACATGGCTTTAGCGTTAGCCAGGCCATTTCCTTGGCAAAAAATTTAGACCAACTCCCAAATAAGCTGATCCTCTATGCGATCAATGGGGACAACTATAGCATCAGCGATGCGCTCTCTCCATCTGTTGCCAGAGAGTATTGATAGTGTAATAAAGGCGATTTTAAACGAAGAGGACATTCATTCATGCATGAACACAGCCTAATGAATAACCTGATGAATAAAATTTTGTCTTTAGCGGAAAAAGAGCGTGCGACCAAAGTGACTAAGGTGTCGGTGAAGCTTGGGGCTCTCTCCCATATGTCTCCTGAGCATTTTAAAGAGCATTTTGACATATCTGCCAAAGGGACAATTGCAGAAAATGCCATAATCGATGCCGAAGAGGCCAGCGATATCAATGACCCGAATGCGCAGACGATTTTGCTCAAGAGCATCGATGTTGCAAACTGACTATCAGGATCGAGAGTGCTCATCACCATCTGCGGCTGTGTCAAGGGGTTGGATTTCGCCCTTTTATCTATCGATTGGCGCATGAGCACAAACTTGTAGGACACTATCAGCAATACCTGCATCGGGCGTCAAGATCGATGTGCAAGGGGCTACAGGAGTGCCATTTCAAAGTTTCAGAGCGATATCGTCCAGCAAAAGCCTGAGCGGGCAACGATAGCAGAGTTTGCAGTATGTCAAGCTCCTCTTTGTGATTTTACTTCTTTTCAAATCACAGCAAGTGAATCCGATTCGGATAAAGCTCTGGCTCTGCTTGCCCGACACTGCGATGTGCTAAGAATGCTTCAAGAGCTCTTCGATCCAAAAAACCGGCGGTACCAATATCCTTTTTTGCATTGCATCTCTTGCGGCCCGCGGTTTAGTTTGTTTTTGCAGCATGCCCTTTGACCGCGGCCATACGACGATGACGGAATTTTACATGTGCGAGGAGTGCCAGGATGAATATGCAAATCCGGAAAACCGCCGCTTTTATTCCCAGACAAACTGTTGCCCCAAATGCGGCCCGAAGCTTCAGCTTGTAGATGCATGGGAAATGGGATCGAAGGAGATCCTTAGTACGGCTGCAGTATTTTAGAGCAGGGAAAAATCGTGGCCATGAAAAACACTGGAGGCTACTTGCTCCTTGCCGATGCCGACAAATGAGGAGGCGGTGCAGCGGCTTCGATTGAGGAAACAGCGCCCAAGTAAACCTTTTGCCCTTTTGATGCCAAACCTTGCAGAGGTGGAGGCGATCGCCGATTTAGCCTTGTGGAAAAAGATGTTTTGACATCGCCTGCAGCTCCTATCGTCTTATTAAGAAAGAAAAATGGGACAAGCCATTGCCAATTCTGTATCCCATGAAAGTCCCTATTACGGTGTCATGCTTCCCCATAATGCCCTGCAGCATCTACTGCTTCATCATTTTGCAAGACCTCTTGTCGCAACAAGTGGAAATATATCCGGCAGGCCCCTTTGCATCACCGAGGAAGAAGCTTTTGAGACGCTTGTCATCTGTCGCCGATCTGTTTTTGATCCATAATCGCAAGATCAACCATCGGCTCGATGATTCGATTGTGCATGTGATGGCAGGCCAGCCTGTTGTGATGAGAAAAGCAAGAGGATATACCCCTTCTGCTATTACGGTGCCAGACTCATCGCCAGAACCTTATTTGCCGCGGGCAGCCAAATGAAAAACAGTTTCGCTTTTTTGAAACAAGGGCAAATCTATATGAGCCAGTACATCGGGGATCTTGATTCTGTCGATAACTGCAGGGCTTATGATAGAGGAAGTCGATAACTGGGAAATCCTTCTTGGAATTCAAAATGTGAAAGGGGTTGGGTGACAAACACCCGGACTATTATAGCAGCGCAGTACCTGGAAAAAAGGAACATATCCTCAGAAACGATACAGCATCATCAAGCCCATGTATGGGCAGCGATGGTGGATAACAAACTACTCGCCCCCTTTTTTAGTATTTCGTGGGATGGCACAGGATGGGGCGATGATGCGACAGTATGGGGCGGGGAAGCATTTCTTGTTACAGAGGAGGGATGAAATAGAATCGCAAGCCTCTATCCCTTTCTGTTGCCCGGTGGAGAAAAGGCTGTTCGCGAGCCCAGGCGCTCGATGCTCGGACTTTTCTATGCGTTATTTGGCGATGAGATTCCTCCCATATAATGCAGTGCAGTCATTTACCAAAGAAGAACTAGCCGTATTATCGGCTTGCTCTTAAAGAAGAAATTAAATGCCCCATCTGCAGCAGCATGGGTAGGCTTTTCGATGCTGTCAGCGCAATCTTGGCTTTTGTCAGGTAAGCGATTTTGAAGGACAGGCAGCGCTTATTGCTTGAAACTGCGGCCTATCAAGCAGCAAACAATAGGATTGCCTATGAGATGCCATTAGTAAAAGAAAAAAACTTGTTTTTGTTAGATTGGCGTCCAATGATAAAACAGATTTTTAAAGATAAAATACAAGGTGTTCCGCTTGCTGAATATAGCGATGGCCTTTCATGAGACTTTAGCGCGAGCAATCGTAGAGCTTGCAAAAATAGCAGGGAGAGAAACAGTCTTGCTAACCGGCGGTGTGATGCAAAATAAATTGCTTGTAGAAAAGGCGATCGCTTATCTAAAAGCAGCAGGTTTTAAACCTTATATCCATCGCGATATCCCCCCTAATGATGGAGGGATTGCTGTAGGGCAGCTGATAGGAAGATATATAAAACCAAGCAATGGAACAAAAATATGTGTCTAGCATTACCGGGTAAAATTCTCTCTATCAGAGAAGAGCTCGACTTGACCGATGGGAGAAGTCGATTTCTCCGGGGTAAAAAAATCGGTATGCCTTGCCTATACCCCTGAGGCTAAAGTGGGCGATTATGTGATCGTCCATGTGGGCTTTGCCATTAGCCTTTTGAATGAAACTCAAGCACAAGCCACCTTAGACTTATGATGAATATGAAATGAAATACATCGATGAATTCAGACAGTCTTCCCTTGTGAAGAAATGGGCTGATGCCCTGCATGAGATCACCACACGGCCATGGACGATTATGGAAGTGTGTGGAGGGCAAACTCATGCGATCGTCAAGTTCGGCCTTCAGGCTCTTCTGCCAAAAAATATACGTCTGATTCACGGACCCGGATGCCCTGTGTGTGTCACGCCGATTGAGCTGATCGATCATGCTTTGCATATTGCCTCCATACCTGGGGTGATATTTTGCTCTTTTGGCGATATGTTGCGCGTACCCGGCACGCATGACTAATCTGCTTACCCTGAAGGCAAAAGGCGCAGATGTACGCATCGTCCATTCTCCTCTGGATGCTGTAAAGATCGCTGAAGAAAATCCAAGCAAAGAGGTGGTATTTTTTGCGGTGGGTTTTGAGACCACGGCGCCCCCCAATGCCATGGCAGCTTATCAAGCCAAAAGGCAGCGGCTTAAAAAATTTTTCCCTTTTAGCCTCCCATGTGCTGGTGCCTCCGGCTCTGCGAATTTCTTTTGCAGTCACAAGATAATGAAGTGCAAGGCTTTTTAGCCGCGGGCCATGTATGTACGGTCACAGGCTATAGCCAATATCACAGCCTCGCTCATGAACATCAAGTGCCTATTGTGGTAACCGGATTTGAGCCTTTGGATATCCTGCAGGGCCTTTATTTCTGTGTCGAGATGCTGGAAAAGGGGGAATATGCAGTGGTCAATCAATACCAGCGCTGCGTGCAGTGAGCAAGGCAACATCTCTGCGCAGGCCATTTTAGAAAGATGTCTTTAAAGTTGTTGAGCGCCCCTGGAGAGGGATCGGCGATCATACCAAGTAGCGGGCTTGGTTTGCAAGATCAGTATGCCGATTTTGATGCTGCGCTTCGATATCCTATGAAAGAAACAATGGCAGTCGCAAGATAATGGCTGCATCAGCGGTTTGATCTTGCAGGGCAAGAAAAAACCTTGCGAATGCCCTTTATTTGGTAATAAATGCACTCCCGAAACACCCTTTGGTGCGCCGATGGTCTCCAATGAAGGGGCTTGCGCGGCCTATTATCATTATTCCAATTTACCATAAGGGAAATTATTTTATGAACAACATCTCATGTCCCGACATGATAGATGACAAGCAAGTGATCACACTAGCCCATGGCAGCGGCGGCAAACAGACAAGCCAACTCATTGAAAAAATCTTTCTTCCTGCATTTAGCAATGACAAATTAGATATGCTCCATGACGGCGCCGTGCTAGACATCCCCGCCAATCAGATTGTGTTCACAACCGATTCTTATGTTGTGCAGCCTGTTTTTTTCCCAGGAGGCGATATCGGCAAGCTTGCCGTGACAGGAACTCTCAACGATCTTGCCATGTGCGGGGCCAGGCCCTATTACCTGAGCTGCGGCTTTATCATTGAAGAAGGGTTTTTGCAAAGCGATCTGAAGCGAATCGTAGAGTCAATGAAAACAGAAGCGGAGGCCAATTCTGTTCAGATTGTCACAGGAGATACCAAGGTCATAGAAAGGCAGACAGGAACGAATATTTTCATCAACACTAGCGGCATTGGCATCAGCATGGTGAAAGATCCTGTCCACCCCCATCGAATTCAGAAAGGGGATTGTATGATCCTCAGCGGAGATATCGGACGGCATGGGATGGCAATCATGGCTAAGAGAGAAGGTCTGGAGTTTTCATCGCCATTAATGAGCGACTGTGCTCCTTAGTTCCTATGATAGAGGCATTGCTTCGCGAAGGGATAGAAGTTCACTGCCTGCGCGACTTGACAAGAGGCGGCCTTGCGACAGCTCTTGTTGAGCTTGCTGAGACATCCAAAATGGAGTTTAGGATCAAAGAAGATGCGATTGGTGTGAGCGAGGCTGTCAATAGTGCCTGTGAGATTTTAGGGTTCGATCCTTTATATGTAGCCAATGAAGGGCGTTTTGTTGCTTTTATCCCAAAACATCAGGAAAAAGATGCACTTAAAATCTTAAGAGCATTTCCTGAAGGAAAAGAGGCCGGTATCATAGGTGAGGTGATCGGTCGATCTGTATCGCCTGGCGCGATATTAAAAAACTCTTTTGGGACCCAGCGATATCTTTATAGGCTTGTAGGGGATCAACTTCCGAGGATTTGCTAAAAGCTATGGATACAAATACTTCATGGATCATTTTAGTTTCTATGGCATTGACATTGGGAATCAGTCATGGTTTTGATTTAGATCATCTAGCCGCCATTGATGCCATTACAAGAACAGTTCGAGACAATCGATTTCTATCTAAAATTGTTGGTTTTTTATTTTCTCTTGGACACGGCATTGTCGTTATTTTAATTAGCTTGATTATAGGCAGCGGCCTGATGGAGTCCCATATTCCAGAATGGCTTGATGGTTTTGGACAATGGATATCCATTGTGTTCTTATTAATTTTTGGAATCATTAAACCTTTACAATGTTTTCCAAAACAATCAAATCAGATAATGCCTGCTGAGACATAAAAAGCATTCTAGTTAAAAAAGCTAAGCATCAAAAAATACAATCCCATGCTGATTATGTCCATAGGCGCCCTATTTGCCTGTTCTTTTCGATACTTTTAGCCAAATTGCTTTGTTCTCAATCTCGGCTACCTTGCTATCAGGTTGGCTGTTCTCAGGTGATATTAGGTATTTTCTTCATGCTGGGCATGATGATATCCGATGGGATCAATGGGCTGGTAGTATCTGTTTTGATTCAGACGTGCAGATGGGATTTCTGTTGCTTTCTCGCAGCCTTGGACTGACAATTTCTATGTTTAGTTTAGGGGTTGGCTTTATTGGCATTATTTGAAATTCTAACTCCGTTATTTTAAGACATTGAAAACATAGCTAAATTGCAGTACACAGATATATTGAGAGGGTTTACCTATACCACGACTCGCCCAAAAGTGTGAATTTGGACCCACGCGAAAGCTCTCGCGGTCCAAATTCACACTTTTGGGCGAGTCGTGGTATATCTTAAGTCTCAAAATAAAGTGAGTTGCTCATGAAAACAGAAACACATTCCCCAGAACTTCTCCAGAAGATGGATGCCTACTGGCGGGCGGCCAACTATCTGTCCGTCGGTCAGATTTATCTCTATGATAATCCTCTACTTAAACGGCCTCTACAATTATCTGACGTGAAGCCGATTGTCGTCGGACATTGGGGCACTACCCCAGGTCAGAACTTCATTTATGTCCATTTAAACAGAGTCATTAAGAAATATGATCTGAATATGTTCTACATTGCAGGTCCAGGCCATGGCGGTCCTGCTTTGGTGGGCAATACTTACCTAGAAGGGACCTATAGTGAGATTTATCCCGATGTCAGCCAAGATGAAGCGGGGATGAAAAAACTATTTACTCAATTTTCGTTCCCAGGCGGGATTTCGAGCCATGTTGCACCGACGACTCCAGGTTCAATTCACGAAGGGGGCGAGCTGGGCTATTCACTCAGCCATGCCTTCGGAGCTGCATTCGACAACCCAGATCTGATCGTCGCTTGTATCATCGGTGATGGTGAAGCGGAAACAGGTCCATTGGCAACGGCATGGCAATCGAATAAGTTTCTCGATCCAATTACTGACGGCGCAGTGCTGCCGATTCTCCACCTCAATGGCTATAAGATCAGTAACCCAACCGTCTTGGCCCGCATCGAGCCAGAGGAACTAGAGCAATTTCTACGAGGTTGCGGCTGGAATCCTTATTTTGTAGAAGGGAGTGAGCCAGAAAAGATGCATCAACTCATGGCTAGTGTTTTAGATGAGGTCATTGAAGAAATTCGAGAGATCCAAAGCAATGCGCGCGGTAAGAATGACACTACCCGGCGGCGCTGGCCAATGATTGTCTTGAGATCGCCGAAGGGCTGGACAGGTCCAAAAGTCGTCGATGGCTTGCAAATTGAGGGGACATTCCGAGCCCATCAGGTACCGGTGCTGGTAGATGCTGAGCACCCCGATCATGTCCAGCTGCTTGAGAACTGGATGAAAAGCTATAAGGCTGAAGAGCTATTTGATGAGAAGGGGAGGCTGAACCCAGAATTGGCTGAGCTAGCGCCAAAGGGTGACCGGCGGATGGGAGCCAATCCTCATGCTAACGGCGGTATGCTGCTGCGCGATCTCCGCATGCCAGATTTCCACGTTCACGCGGTGAGTGTGCCAATGCCCGGCGCAGTCCTTGCACAAGATACGCTCGTTTTAGGCAAATTCTTACGCGATGTGGCCAAGCTGAATCAGGATCAACACAATTTCCGGATTTTCGGTCCAGATGAGACCCTCTCGAATCTCTTGGGAGCGGTATTTGAAACGACCAATCGGCAGTGGGACGCCCGGGAAGTAAAAAATGATGAATTCCTTGCCCCCGCCGGTCAAGTGCTCGACTCGATGCTCAGCGAACACCAGTGCGAGGGGTGGTTGGAAGGGTATTTGCTCACCGGGCGTCATGGGCTGTTCAACAGCTATGAGGCATTCATTCGAATCGTCGATTCGATGTTCAGCCAGCATGCCAAGTGGCTAAAAGTTTGCTTGGAACTGCCTTGGCGCCGAAAAATCTCATCGCTTAACTATCTGCTCGCCTCCCATGTCTGGCAGCAGGATCATAACGGCTTTACCCACCAAGACCCCGGTTTTCTCGATCACGTGATTAACAAAAAGGCCGACGTCGTTCGCGTTTACCTGCCGCCCGATGCCAATTGTCTGTTGTCGGTCTTTGATCATTGTCTTCGGAGCCGAAATTACGTCAATGTGGTGGTTGCCGGCAAACACCCGCTCCCGCAATGGCTGAACATGGATGCCGCAGTTATCCACTGTACTGAGGGAATTGGGATCTGGCAATGGGCTAGCAATGACCAAAACTCAGAGCCAGACGTAGTGATGGCCTGCTCTGGCGATACGCCCACGCTCGAGGTCTTGGCTGCCGTTTCGATTCTTCGTGAGCATCTGCCCGATCTGAAAATCCGGGTGATCAATGTCGTCGATCTGATGAAGCTTCAGCCTATGAGCGAGCACCCCCACGGCCTCTCAGACAAAGATTACGATTCTCTTTTCACTAAAGATAAGCACATCATCTTCGGCTTCCATGGATACCCCTGGCTAATCCATCGGCTGGCTTATCGCCGAAATAACCGGAACCTCCATGTCCGAGGCTATAAGGAAGAGGGGACGATCACAACGCCCTTCGACTTAAGGGTGCAAAACGATATCGATCGCTTCCATCTGGTGCAGGATGTGGTTGATCGGCTGCCAGAGCTCGGTGGCAAGGGAGCCTACCTCAAGCAGAAGATGCAGGATAAGCTCATCGAGCACAAACTCTACGTCAATAAGCATGGCCAAGATATGGCCGAAATCCGGAATTGGAAATGGGGGAGCCTCAAATGAGTGCACAAGATCTTATAGATACCGCGAGAGCACTGGTCGCCGGAGACAAGGGGCTGCTGGCAATGGATGAAAGTACTCCAACATGCAACAAACGATTTGCCAAGTTGGCAATTCCCCAGACTGAAGAGGCCCGGCGCGCCTATCGAGAGTTGATTGTGACCACGCCTAATCTCGGTGAGTGCATAAGCGGCGCGATTCTCTTCGACGAGACGATCCGCCAAAAGAAAAAAGATGGCACTCCCTTTATTAAAGTCATTATCGATGCTGGAATCATTCCCGGCATCAAGGTGGACACTGGGGCCAAGGAGATGGCGGCTCATCCTGGAGAGAAAATAACAGAAGGTCTGGACGGATTGCGCGAGCGGCTGGCTGAATATTCACAAATGGGCGCCCGTTTTGCCAAGTGGCGCGCGGTGATTACCATTGGCGATAGCATTCCCAGCTGGGGGTGCATCGAGGCCAACGCGCTGACTCTAGCTCGATATGCCGCCTTGTGCCAAGAGGCTGGACTGGTCCCGATCGTCGAGCCGGAAGTACTCATGGATGGCGAACATACGTTGGATCGATGTTTTGCGGTAACGGAAGAAGTTTTGCGTACAGTCTTCAATCAACTTTATACACAACGAGTCATACTGGAGGGTATGATACTCAAGCCCAACATGGTACTCCCAGGATTGACCTGCCCCAAGCAAGAGTCGGTAGAAAAGGTAGCCGACGCCACAGTGAATTGCCTCCTGCGGAGCGTCCCCGCTGCTGTGGCCGGTATTGCATTCTTGTCGGGCGGTCAAAGCGGCGAATTGGCCTCAGCCCGTCTAAATGCCATGAATATTAGATTCAAATCGCGACTTCCTTGGGCCTTGGCATTTTCATTTGCTCGCGCTATCCAACAGCCAGCTTTGGAGATCTGGCAAGGCAAGGAAGCTAACGTCCACGCGGCACAGCAAGCTCTCTATGCCCGAGCCAAATGCAACCAGGCTGCGCGCCGGGGTGAATATTCCGCCGTATTGGAAAAGACTTGAGAACATAATGGGATCTGATGCTGACAAACCTGAGGACTTAAAATCTCTCCCTCTGGAAGAGGTAAAGAAAAAATTGGGATTCTCTCCGGATGGTCTTAGTGCATCCGAGGCGGCAAAACGGCTGACTCAATATGGGCCTAATGAGATCGAAGAAAAGAAAACGAACCCGTTTCTAAAATTCCTCACCTATTTTTGGGGACCTATTCCATGGATGATTGAAATAGCGGTGATTCTGTCCGGCGTGGTGCGCCACTGGCCCGATTTTTTCATTATTCTCCTTTTACTGCTTTCCAATGCCGTGGTCGGATTCTGGGAAGAATACAAGGCAGCAGGCGCCATTGCTGCCCTGAAAGCCGAGCTTGCGGTTAAGGCTCGAGTAAAACGCGATGGGAAGTGGAGCACTCCGGCTTCACGTGAGTTGGTCCCAGGAGATGTCATTCGATTGCGCTCGGGCGACATTGTCCCCGCGGATGCAAGGCTAATGGATGGCGATCCAGTAGAGGTAGATCAATCTGCATTAACGGGAGAATCGTTGCCCGTAGAGAAGAAATCAGGCGAGGCTGTGTTTTCAGGATCGATTGTCCGCCAAGGTGAAATCGGAGCACTTGTCTACGGGACTGGTATGAATACCTACTTTGGTAAGACAGCGCAACTGGTGCAAGAGGCTCACACTGTTAGTCATTTTCAAAAGGCGGTTATGAAGATCGGCGATTACCTGATCATTTTAGCAGGCGTTTTGGTTGCGGGAATTATTACCGTCGCGATCTTCCGAGGCGATCCGATACTCACTACATTGCAGTTCGCCTTAGTCCTGACCGTAGCCTCGATTCCCGTGGCAATGCCAACGGTATTATCGGTAACGATGGCGGTCGGGGCACGCTTGCTCGCCAAGAAAAAAGCGATTGTGAGCCGCTTGGTGGCTATCGAGGAGTTGGCAGGCGTAGATATTCTGTGTGCGGACAAGACCGGCACATTGACCCAGAACAAGCTAACACTCGGGGATCCATTCAGCGTAAACAATATCTCCACCGAGCAAGTGATCCTTTATGCCGCTCTTGCATCGCGCGAAGATGATAACGACGCCATTGATCTCGCCGTTTTGGGTGGTTTGAAAAGTAAAGATGCGCTCCAAGGTTATCAAATGGTCCATTTCCAGCCGTTTGATGCGGTGCATAAACGGACTGAAGCCACCATCAAGGATAAAGACGGCAAGGAATTCAAGGTGACAAAAGGGGCGCCGCAAGTAATTATGGCCTTGTCAGCCAATGCTGCCCAAGTGAAGGCCGCAGTTGCAAAAGCCGTCAATGAATTCGCAGCGCATGGCTTTCGATCACTCGGAGTGGCGCTGGCTGATGGAGATGGCGGGTGGCAGTTTCTCGGCGTATTGCCCCTGTTCGATCCACCGAGAGAAGACGCCAAGGCAACTATTGCAACCGCAGAACAAATGGGCGTGAAGATCAAGATGGTGACTGGAGATCAACTCGCCATAGCCAAGGAGACTGCCAAAAAATTAGGGATGGGCACAGACATTCTCGATGCTACGGGCCTTGGCGATGTAAAGAAGCAAGAGACAGCTCAGATGGCCGAGTCGATCGAGAAGGCCGACGGCTTCGCTCAGGTATTCCCCGAACACAAATTCCACATTGTGGATGTCCTGCAAAAACGAGGCCATATCGTCGGCATGACCGGCGACGGGGTGAATGACGCGCCTGCACTAAAAAAAGCCGACTGTGGCATCGCCGTTTCAAGCGCGACGGATGCAGCTCGCGCGGCAGCGGCTATCGTGCTCCTAATGCCAGGTCTTTCCGTCATCATTGATGCGATCAAGGAGAGCCGCCGCATCTTCCAACGGATGAATAGCTACGCAATTTATCGCATCGCCGAGACATTACGCGTTCTGTTTTTCATGACACTATCCATTCTTGTCTTTAATTTTTATCCATTGACGGCAGTGATGATCGTGATGCTGGCATTGCTTAACGACGGCGCCATTCTATCTATTGCCTATGACAACGTCCATTATAAGAATCAGCCTGAAGGCTGGAATATGCGGATGGTGCTTGGGGTTGCAACAGCCCTCGGACTCATTGGTGTTGTGGCAGCCTTCGGCTTATTTTATCTCGGTGAACGCGTCTTCCATCTCGATCGTCCACATATCCAGACACTGATGTATTTGAAGTTGTCCGTGGCCGGGCACTTGACGATTTTCCTGACCCGAACGCGCGGTCCATTCTGGTCCATACGCCCTGCAAATATTTTGTGGGGAGCGGTACTGGGCACGCAAATGATAGCGACTTTGATTGCAGTTTACGGACTCCTCATGACACCCCTCGGCTGGAAATGGGCTGGTTTTGTTTGGGGTTATGCGCTTGCCTGGTTTCTCGTCAATGACCAAGTGAAATGGCTCGCATATCGGATTTTTGATCCAGCCAAAAAACCTAAGCCTGACGCCAAGAAGGAGATCAAGAAAGATCGACCTCCTAAATAAGATGAAGAATAATGCTAATCTGGTATACCCCGCCTCGCCCAAAAGTGTGAATTTGGACCGCGCCAAAGCCTCGAGGTTCAACTGTTTTTCCGAGGGTTGTATGTATTCGATACTACCCTCGGAAAAACAGCTGAACCGCGAGAGCTTTGGCGCGGTCCAAATTCACACTTTTGGGCGAGGCGGGGTATAACTGACTGGAAAGCATGTTGTATGTATAACCATAAGAGGGGCTGAAATGAAAAACAAGAGCTCGTTTTCTGTATTAATATTTTTCATAATTATAGCGATCGAATTTGTCGAAGACTACAAAAAAATAGGATTGGGCTACGGAGGCTATAGAGAGGACCAGGAATATTATGGCCAAAGCGGTCAAATCTAAGCTTTCTCCTAGCAAGGCGATCTACTCCATCGGACACTCCACGCGCTCTATTGAAGAGTTTATTGATCTTTTAAAAGCTTATGATATTGAAACGGTGATCGATATCAGAACAATCCCTCGATCTAGACACTGCCCGCAGTTTAATAAAGAAGAGCTAAAGCAGTCTCTGAAAAATGCTAAAATCGGGTATCGGCACCTGAAAGAACTAGGTGGACTGCGCCACGCCTTAAAAAACTCGACGAATACCGGTTGGATCAACGCCTCTTTTCGCGGCTATGCCGATTACATGCAAACTCCTGATTTTGAGAAGGGACTGGAGAAATTAGAGAAGATCTCTCAAAATAAACGGTGCGCCCTAATGTGCGCAGAAGCTCTATACTGGCGCTGCCATCGCAGCTTGGTTGCAGATGCCCTGATTTTGAAAAAATGGAAAGTCTTTCATATATTAAGTAAGAAATCCGCTAAGCTGCATAAACGCACTTCATTTTTAAGAGTAAAGAAAGGAAAGATGATTTATCCTTCTTCTTCTGAGATCTGAGAAATCTGTATACTAGTAATTTCGTCAGGGAATGGGGACAGCCGACTTCGGGTCCAAACGCAATCCAAATTTTTGGCTGCCTCAGCCTCTCAAAATTAGCCTCACGGAGTGAGGTTTGTATTGGGGCGGCTGGATGCATTCAAAACTTTTGACTGCCTTAGAATCTTACAATCTATATAATTTAACAGGACCTTTACCTATAAACAGGAACCTTTCAAGATCATGATTAAGTACCTAGTCACAATCCTATGCGCGGCAAATTTTGTTGTGAATGGTGTAGAATTAGATATCTCTCAAGCAATTTCTGATGCGGAACTCCAAAATTTAACCATCCCTGAAGAACATGAATATAGGATTCCTACACTAAATCATTATGGCTATATGTTTACAAAATTTGATCCTATTGTAGAACGTTTTCTTCAACGGATTGAAGAGAACCCAAACCAAGCTTTCTTTGAAGTAGGAGGGGCATATGGAAATGTCGCGGAAATAGCTCTAGAAAAAGGGATTGAAAATTATTACCTAAACGATTGTGAAGAGCGTCATTTAAAATCTTTTGCCAGAAAGTTAAAAGAAAATGGAAAAATGCATCTATTCCAAGGGCTTCATTTGATTAGTGGCAAATGTCCTGAAGATATTGTGATAACAGAAAGTAGCTTTGATGCAATACTTGTCAATAAAGTGCTTCATTTTTTTACTCCTGAAACAGTCGATACATTTGTTCAATGGCTGAATGATGCGATGAAACCTGGAGGAAAGGTATTTGTTTTGACTATTAGCCCCTTTTATAAAGGACATGAGGAATTGCTAAAGGACTATCAAAAGAAAAAGGAAGAAGGGTTTAGGTTTCCTGGATATTGCTCAATGTACAACCAATCCAATCCCGCCCAGAAATATTCCTCAGAAGCACGCCCTACCAGTTTGTTATTTATGGAACTCGACACTTTAAAACTTCTTTTTCTACAACACGGGTTTCAGATCGAAGAAGAATTTGAATTAGCTGTTATTAATAGCGACAATCCTGAATGGAGACCTGGCAAGGATCTGGTTGGCATCATTGCTCATAAACTTTAAAATCATAAAGATTTAATTTTCAAGATCTTGGGTGCCTTTGAAACGAACGGGTAGATTCTGCGTATACCCCGACTCGCCCAAAAGTGTGAATTTGGACCCACGCGAAAGCTCTCGCGGTTCCAAATTCACACTTTTGGGCGAGTCGGGGTATAACTCTTCAAAAACTTGACAACGAAAATTTCGTTGTGGATAGTGTTCTGCGGAGGAATCAACTATGAAAATCAAATTTATTACCCTCGCTTTAGTAACTGCTACAGTCAACCTTTTTGGCGATCAATCTTCTCCTTATCGATGCAAAATGTCGGGAAACGAACTAGAGGCAGATATCATAGTAATCGGTGGTGGAGCGGCAGGTTGCATATTGATGAACCAGCTATCAGAGAATGGTCTCTTTTCAGTATTAGGAATAGAGGGGGGGCTAAATTTAACAAATGATCCAGCAATAGAGGCTGTGGGTCTCCCAGCATTCCTATTGGCTGGGACAGGAAAGGCCCAGTATTTTTGGCCAGGATGGAATCAAACCTTACCAATGGCAGGGCTCAATGGACGAACAAGTGATTGGACAACAGGAATGGTCTTGGGTGGTGGCTCATCGATTAACGGATTATACTATGGTCGTGGCTCGAACGCCGTGTACTCGCGTTGGGAAGAAGTTTCTGGCAGCAGCAATTGGAGTCTGGACAATATTCTGGCAACCTTCAATGCTCTTGAGAACTACCAAGGATTGACAATCACACCAGGGGCACGAGGAGACAACGGTCCTGTCAATGTGCTACAGACACCTACGGTGTCGCAGATAACATCGCAAGTACTATTGCCCGCGTGCACAGGCAGCGTTTCCTGGAATTCCAACTGTAGAGGACTATAATGATCCGAGTGTGGAGAATTGCATAGACCCTCGTGCTCAGTGGTTTATTGACCCTACAGGCACCAAACGAGTGAGTAGCGCGACAGCATATTTAAATAGCACGGTGATGACGCCAGAAGGTCAAGGAGTTAATGGACACAAACTGTTTATGCTCTTCGATTCGGTAGCTGTGAAAATAATATTCGACAAACATGGGCGTGCCAAAAAAGTAAAATATATAAAGGACGGTAAACTCTTCGAAGCAAGAGCTCGGAAAGCCGTTGTTTTGGCGGGTGGCATCAACAGTAGCAAGTTGCTACAGCTTTCGGGCATAGGACCGTCGGCAAGCGCTAAAGAATGCAGGGATCAAGCCCGTTTTCATCAATGAGAACGTAGGAAAACATCTCCAAAACCATCCGCTCATTTTTATTTCGATGCTAGCAGATCCCGCACTTAGTGGTATACCACCTGGAGCTCCGTATGCATTTACTATCAATAATGTCTACTTGCCAGTAGTGGGCGGTAGTGCCAGCGACCCACGAATGCTACAGATTTTGTTCGAATACATACCGGCTACCGCACAGACACCTCCGTTAGTAGTCATTGGATTTGATCTTTTGAACCCAGTGAGTGAGGGAAGTGTCGCAATCCAAAGTGACAACTCATTTCAGATAGCCGCAGCGGACGACGGCTTTTACCAAAATCCTATAGACCTGGAGAATATGAAGAGTGCCGTCCAGGTCTATATTCGCGCTCTGCTAAATCAACTAGTATCTTGTACCCATTTCCCTCGCCTTACTTTAAACCCATTTTAAGTGACCCGATCAACTTAGTCATCTTTTCTAAGCTATGACGACGCAGTGGTTGAGCAGTATGTGAAAAATAACAGCAATCTTTCACTGGATATACACCACTTTGTATCGCACTGTAAAATGGCTCCTCTGAACGCCGGAGGTGTGGTAGATGGCGACACACGTGTTTATGGCACAAAGAACGTTTTTGTAGCGGACAACTCCATCTGTCCGGTGATTCCTGATATTAATACTGCAGCACCAGCTATGATGATCGGATTACGGAGTAGCGAAATTCTGAAACGTGTCTTGCAGCAATGAAAAATCACAATGAGATCATCAACATGAAAAAAAATATTCTGTTACTTTTAATGTCACTCTTATTTTTCATGGCAGCTGATGCACAAGCTCAAGAATGTGCGAAACTGCTGTTATGAAGACAGCTGCTGTGTTGATGAGACGAATTTCTATGCTAAGATTTTGAGCGGTGCTAATTTCTTGCAAAACACTACAATCGAAGGAAACAAATCCACATATCAGACAGGGTATATTATTGCCGGTTCGTTGGGTTATTGTTGGCCTTATGGCTTGCGTTTGGAAGCTGAATATGCTTTTAGAAGAAATGCTATAAGAAAAATCCATTTCTTTGGAGAAGGTTTTTCCAAGCATGGACATTTCCAAACTTCCTCGTATATGGCCAACCTATTATGGGATTTGCCTTTATCTTCGTGGGGATGCGCATTTTGGAATATCCAACCTTTTATTGGAGCTGGCATAGGCTATGATTTCCAACAAATGCATTCCTCAAATTCTCGTATTGTTTTTAACCAAAAGTGGAACCATTTTTCTTGGCAAGTGATGGCTGGGTTAGCCTATCCGATCTTCTGCAATACAGAGATTACTTTGGAATACAAATTCCATCAGGGAGGCTGTCATTTCTATAACCACTCCCTCGGAGTTGGGCTCGTATATAAATTTGGCTTCTTAAGGTAGTATACCCCGCTTCGCCCTCTCAAGCTCGACAATGCCTCCGACTTCGAGTCCAAACAGAAGCCAAACTTTTGGCTTTCTCCGCTTGTGAATTATATTATTGCCTGCGTAATTAAAACTGGTAAAATTATCCTGTCTATCAATTGATTTCAGTGAGATTAGTTTGACTCCGTATTATTGACATCACCCGCCGAAACTCCTCCGCAGAATAGGGGTCTGTTTTTTCCAAGGCATGTTCAATAGAGCTTAACACCCATGGCTCAAAACAGTCCAAAAGACATCCTTTTCCAACCAGTAATTCAAAGTACCGTCTATACTCAGAAAAATTACTGTAAAGTGCATTAAGCATCGCTGATTGCTCGTGAGTGGCAACCGCTTGACCCTTACTAATTATATTCTGGATATATTCGTAGTTCCCCCCTCTTGAATGTTCTCCTTCAGAGGTCTTTATAACTGTTAATAACGATCCTGTGCTTCCAAAAAGAGAGGAAGAGCAGCTCATCGAAATAGCACTTCGCGAAAATAATCTCCTAAAATTGCCAGCAAAAAACTTGAACTGGTCCAGAGACAAGTGTGAGTCGGTGGTGGGGTGATATTTTCTTTCTAAGGTTATGTAGTCAACAAGATGACGGAAAAACAATTTTTCTTCATCAAAACTCCGCGACATATCCCCTCGGATGATTCTATGCTCACTCAAATCCAAACCTCGCGTGATTTTATGATCACTCGAATCAACTAATACCTTAAATGGTGTAATACCCCAGAATTCTTCTGTAATCCTGCCTCCTTTTTGAAGCAGGGTCTCGATGACATCCCAATGGATTTTATTGAAAGAACCCATCACTTTTAAAGCTCGCTCAAGCGGGGTATAGCCGAGAGCTGCTTCGGATACATTGACATCAGAAATTTTCTCGAGCAGAAGATTCAACATCTCCAGATTAGGATCAGCATCCTCTCTTAGACAATCCATGTAAAAATGGACGATGGACCCTAAGGTGCTTGCTGGGGAGTCTTCAGGATCGGCCCCGAGCTCAAATAAAGCCTGAGTAGCTGGGATGTCGTCGCATTTTACAGCAAATTCGAGAATAGTATAGGTTTTAAAACCATCCTTAAACCGATATTTAAGTACATCCCCAGGCGCTTGCTGAAGGGCCCACTTCAGATTGTCTGAAGTAGCGTTAAGTTCATGTCCATAAACTGAATAATAAACCTGATCTCTAATTATTCCAGCAAAACGAAATACTGAAGATGCCATAAATACCCCTCATAAGAAGAGCAGAATTTTATGCCAGCATCCAAGTTATACACAACCAGAATTTTTTCCGAGCATTTTTTTGGCCGATAGGCTGGCCCTCGCGCGGGGACTTAAGTCTCCCGTTTCCGAGGGCCGGTCTCCGCTCGTTTTAAAATTTTTGACTGGAAACGATTTCAAATTCCTTCTAAAATCTGCTCCTTTAACGGACCGAGGTTGTCATGAGAAACAGAAATTATTTAATTACTCTCTCTATTCTTTCTTGTTTAATTTGTACGAGTTTAAAGGCTGTCGAAGAAAAGGACTGGGTAAATTGCTGGAGTACTCCTGAGCTTCCTGGTACAGAATGGCTGCCGTCTATCGATGTGGATGAACTCGAAGGCTATTCTATTTCGGTGACGTACGCGTTAGATGGAGGGAGATTTGGAGACCAAATAACCAATTATGTTAAGGCCTTGTGGATTTCCTGGAAATATAACCTTCCCTTGATTTATCGCCCCTTTGACTACAGCGATCAGTTAGTGTTATCGGATTTTCATAAGACTACTTTAAATGAAGGGGTTATAAAATCTTTTTCAGCAAAATTCGGATACTTTTCTTTTTTGGAACTAGAGAAAACAGCAAAAGTATTTGCTTATCTTAACAAAGAAACCAACCATCAAAATGACAAAAACAAGCAGTTGCTGTGGAACATTGGTTTGTTAACACCTTTCATCGAGGAGCATTTTTGTGAAAAGCTCGATAATGAAGAGTTTAGAAGCCTTCTTCAAAAGCTAGTAAAGCCTAAAGGGGACTTAGCTCTTTTGCCGCTGCCAATAGATCGTAAGACAATAGCTATTCATGTGAGGACAGGTGTAGGATATGATTTAGAGGTTAATATTCGTAATATGCCTACGAAATTTCCTCCAGATTCTTTTTACTTAGCCGGTCTTAAGCAAGCAGCAATATATTTCAAGGAAGAGCCATTATATATCTATATTTTTACAGATCATCCAGAGCCTACTGTGATCGAAGATAAATTTCTTAAAGCATTAAAAATTTGGGGAATTGAAAACGAGGTGATTATGGATTGCCGTAGATCAGGGAATACTCATACTCAAAATGTTCTAGAAGACATGTTTTCCATGGCCCAATTTGATTGTTTAATTCATCCCGACTCTAGCTTATCCAGGCTTGCTGCTATCATTGCTGCGCCCATCTTAGTGATAAAACCTTCTCATTGGGCAGAGCATCGGAAAGGTGAAGATGGCGCCTCGATTCTGGATAAACAGGGGAATAAAATCATCGATCCTTTAGTTGTTGAGAGGGTAGAAAGAGGCAGATCTATTCGTGATATGCATGTGGTTCCCATTGAGTCTTCGATGCTTTTTGATTAGGGGGAGTTGGTCCACTTTCCAGATCATGCCATATATGAGCAAGGCCCTTAAATGTAATCCTTTATACAGAACCGCTCTAACTCTGGTTAGTGCTGCTATTTGTTTGGGTATATCTTCTGTAAAGTCTGAAACTCCTTCTGAACCATCGATTGCAAAAACCATGTTGCATAAGAGCGCAATCATCGATTCCATTGATAACATGAGTCGAATAAACCACACGATTAATCCGTTGACATCAGAAGAGTTTGATACAATTATGAATGAAGATCGCAACTCTTCATATAGTCAGGTTATGTTAGATGAAGAGTCGAATTTAAAAGGCTTCATATTGGCAAGCCCCAGTCAAGAGCGTCTTTTTAATAAGGAACCTGGTCTCAATATTGTTGTCATCGATAAGCTAGGAATTCTACCAAACTTCAGACAATGTGGCATTGCAAAAAAATTACTCCATTCTGTCGCACAAAAAGCAGTAGACCAAAAGGTCGATGAGGTACGCGTTTTGGTTTACAAAGACAACAAGATTGCCAGCGATGTATACTTTAAATATGGCTTTGATTACGCCTGTTTCGAAAAAGACGAACCATATGAGGCCTTTTTGTTGCGCGTAAAGCCTCAAACTCTATTCGAAAAAACTGCTTATTGAGGGAACTCCAAAACTCCAATTTGGACTCCGATTTGCGGCAACTGAGGGATCTCGGGTATAGTGGAAGCCAATGCTATGGCTATCTGACAGAGAATAAAAAGAGCCGCCTCCAATGGCCGGTCTCCGGCGGTCTCGTAAGCTCGACAACGCCTTTATTGTAATTGCGGATATGAATTGCGAAGAAATTGGATTTCAAAGAGATTTGGATTTCTTGAGAAAAAAGAAGCTGATAATGCTTTAAGAGGAATTTCGTTTTTTCAATCTTTAGATAGGGAAAGAGGCGAGCGAATTGATAGAGGCTCCTTCAAGGATTTTTCCAAACATTGTGCTGAGAGTTTCCAAATTTCGGAATTCGAAGAGCCCTTTGTTAGGGTCAAAGGCAAATAACCTTTCCCCAGTCTGATAAAAAGTTATAAGATGACCATTCTCATTTTCTCTATGAAAACTCACAAATACGAGGCTATTCTGAAATTTTTCAAGGGTGAGGTAAATTGATAAAATCGGATCGTCCATTTGACTTCGTACAACATAATAGTGATCAGGAACTCGATCAAGTAGTAACCCTAGAAAAGTTTTCGCATGTTCTGGAAAGAACACCACTCGAGCATCGGTGGAGGGATCGATAGAATAATAAAGAGGTTGATTGACCGAATATTCATGGACATATTTTTTGAAATCCGGGTTTTCGGTAAATTTCTCAATGATTTCTTTGCAGGTCATCTCATTGGATGGTGGATTGGCTAAGAGATATCGACCAAATAAATAACTAATACCAGAGCAGTGTCCTCCTGTAAGAGCTGCTTTGACTGTTTTTTTGTGAAAGCCATTTTCTGAAAAAAGTTTCTCTAAAGCATCTCCATGATTCTGATTTTGACAATCTGAGCAAGAATCTTGGTCAAAATTAAGATAAGAATAATAATAATCCTTAAATGTCCCTGTTCCAATTCTCTGAAAACCTGGCTTGAATTCTTCCAATTGTAAGTGTTGATTTTGTTCGATTTTTTCCTTGATACGATCTTTTAATTGTTCCGGCAATCTTTCAAAGAACTCATTATTTAATTTTCCTGTGTCAGATGTAAGCGTGGGTTGATCTCGGTTTTGAACGATTTCTATACGAGAAGGATTTAGTTTTGGAGCAGTACAGTATTGGGTAGTTAATTTGTAGACTCCATATGCAGCTATGACAGTGAGAGATGCAAAGATGGTCTGCTTTATTGTTGGAACATAGGGTTCAAAATAATGAATAGTATTGGCGATTTTTGTTATCATAAAAGTTATTGTATCATAAATAAATTGTATTATTCAATAAAAAAGCTGGGAAATGCAAAAAGTAAAAATTAATGTTTTAATTACTATTTCAATGGGTCAGTATATGGATTATCTACATAGGAGAATGGGGGCGGTTGGAATCGAATCAACGGAGACCGAAGTCGAGGGATTTACAGTCATACGAAAACTAGTTATCCCATCCAACCCCAATACCTAACAATAAAACCTTCAGTTTCTTACGCCGATTACTTGATTGCCAAGTATTGCACATTCCTGTGATTTTTAGCCATTGATCCCCCCATAATCCGCCCATGAACATCTTAGCTATAACTCTGCGAGCCATCGAGATTAATCTGGCTATAGATATGCCGTCTTAAGGAAAACACCCAGTCGGCAGACTTTTTTTGTCCGGTTCTGCGATAAGCTTTTGTGGATGAGAATGATGTAAATAGTAATATATAAGTAATTTTTTGACTATTTTTAAACAATAAAAATTGTTATAATTATTGCTTTAGGAGAAAAAAGATGAGTAATTTAGCCATTAATAATTTCTGTAAAACTATAGAAATTGTGCCGATCTGCCAAATTATAGGCTCAGGAGCAATCCCCCTGGCCCTAACTACAATAGGTGCGATTGGACTGGCCGTTGGCTGCAAAATTTATTGGCATTGGCATACACAACCAACAGCCAAAGCGGATACTTTCAATCTGGATGTTGACAAAGAATATAATCGCTGTGGATTGGAGGTCCTAAGAGCTCTAGATGCTCCTGGAAATGTAGAAGAAAAGCTCCAAACTTTTAAGAATTTTACCGGATCGATCAAACGCTCAGGAGTGAGGTATAATGAATCTCTTCCCATATGGGGAAAATTGGCTGAGAAGTATTTAGAGATTGCAAAAGGGACCCTAACGACACCTACTCAATTAGAGGAAGTAAACTATTTTATCAATGAATTGCAGGAAAGAGCGAAAAGTAACACAACCACTTATGAATGGTTTTCTCTATTTTGCGACCGATTGACGATTTTAATGTCAGATCCAAAATTAAGAGGAGTTGCAACTACAGACGACCTGATCGTTTTTGACTTTTACCGTATGAATTTAGAAAGAAAAAAAGAAAAGGGAATCTTCTGTTGGCTAACTCATGACTCTTATCTGCGTGCCTGTAATGAAGTTGGAGAGAAGCATACAATTGACCGCTACTCACCTGCTGCTCTTTGCAAACGGCTTTTCCCCAATGTTGTCATGATGCCTTTTCCCTTTGATTTAGACTGCTCAACCATTGTCCTTTCATTCCCAGAGCTGGGTGAAAATGCTTCTGAGGATGAAAATCTATGGCTTCTCGGTTTCGTCAAAAAACCGGAAATTGCTGATGACATTCTCTTCAGCCCTTCTCGATTTTATATGCATGATCAATTTCATCTCCTCACATATCTATCCTTATTATCCTTTGAAATAAATTTTTATCCAGAAGGCTCTGAATCACCAATAAGTCACTTAATAAAAAACTGGCAAGGGCTAGCTCTTACTGCTTTGAAAAAAATGAAGGAAATTATCCGAACAAGTAAGATAGGAGATGAAAAACTTATTAATAGTTTTTTAGCATTTATTTTATTTCATGAAAAAATAGATTCACTGCCAGTTCAACTCAACAGAGTCGTTGAAATGGATCAAAATCAGGCAAAGAGTTTAACAGGTCTTCTTCATGATTTTGAGGGAGCTTTAACATCTAGATTTGCGAAATTACTCCCAATAAAAGTGATCGAGCAAGCTGGTTATTGCAGGAGAGCGAAACCATCAATCAATTGGGAACTATTGAGTCAATATGCAGCAAGCTTTGTCTCTTTATTTCAAAAGGATCCTGAATTTATAAAACAATTGTCATCCGAGATAGAGAAATTTAATAAACTATCATCTGATTTTATTTTAATAGATTGTCCTTTACAAGAAGAATTTCCATTTTATGCAGCTTCTGGTGGCATCCTTTACTCAAAACTTGAGAAATATTCCTCTACTGCAGAATTTAAAAAATTAGAAACCAGTCGGAAAATGACCAATGGTATCATCATAGCCCCTCTTATTCGTCAACAACACTTTCATCTTTCTACAGATGCTTATGAATCTATTCACGATAAACTTGTAGAAATTGGAATGAGGCAGTGAAGCACCACAACTGTTGGAGTCAGCCCTGATTTAAGCATTTGTCAGATTCGAGTCCAAACGAAAGCCAAACTTTTGGCTTTCTCCGCCCCCAAAAATAAAAATACCCGCTACTTCGTGCGGGATTTTTGGGGGTGGCTGGACGCATTCAGAACTTTTGTTAGTTTAGAAAGCCTTGAGTTGGTAAAATCCTTCCTAAGGAATTGGGGGTAATTGATTATGGATAAGTCAATCGTTCTTTGGGTAAAAATCACACCAAAGCCCGAGTTTTTTAAGGATACAAAGGAAGCGATGTTGAAAATCATTCCTCAAGCTTTAGAAGATAAAGGATGCAAATGTTTTTCTTTGCATGAATCAAATATGGAAGGAGATCACTCGTTTTATTTATATGAGATTTTTGATTCTCAGGATGCGTATACTCGATACGCCGAACAGCCTTTTTCTTTAAAAATAAGAGAATTGTTTAAGCTTTGGTTAGCTTGTCCTCCTTCTTTAATTAAATTATCAAAAGTACTATGAAAAAAGACCTGAAAAATTTCGGGTCTTGCGTTTTGAGTGGCTCGACAAAAAGAACGGCCCTTTTTCAGCCTCAGATCATTGAGCGCAAATCCTTTGACAATGAATTCGCGAAGCGTGTTAGTAGCCCATATCCTAAAATGAGTAGCTTTCATTGAGTTAACTCGATACCCCACTGCAATGACGCATCCAAGTCTCGCATTGAGCTGGTTGTCAAACTTCAAAAATCAACGCCCGAATTTCGGCGGCAGCTTTTAATCCATTCGCTATACTGGGTTGTAATCAAGAGGCAAAGGGATGATAACCACCAAGACAAAGAAAAAATATTACAAAGCCCTAATCGATAAAAATCCAGAGTATGAAGGCCTTTTCTAGCTCCGATGGAGAAAGGTTTTGATTTTTAATGCCACATTAATGGAGATTTTGAGCAGCTTTTCAAGCCCCTCAGGCCCAAGACATTTTCTCCATCTTGTAAGAGAAGTTGGATGTGCTGGAAGTTCCCATGCAAAAAATCGTATCCGCAAAAAGCTTTTTTGGGCAATTTCTACCATGGCATCATTGAAATCTATGCCTTCACAAGAATAACCGCATTGCTCTAGCATTGAAAGATGTGTTCCAGTGCCACAGCTAAAAAATCCTTAACGTGTTTTAAATCCCGGTTTCTGAGACGACCCCAAGTAGCAAAATGGTAATTAAAAATCTTCTCGTATGGAATCAAGCATGACAAGCTCTTCCCCCTTTTTTATGTTTCTCTGAGCAATGTCCATTTGCTTCTCAAAATCAGGTATTACATTACATATGTTTGGGTCTGTAGACCGATTTATATGTCTTTCTGGATCTGGATAAAAATATAGAACACCGTTGCGTTTGTGGCAGAAGTTGCTTTTTTCATATTTAGGAAGATTGAGATATTCATCATCTGTTAAAATCTTCAAACTCCATTTTATCAATACCTCCCCTTTCTTAAAGTTTCTATTAGCATAAGCGCCTAGGCCATCTTCAAATTGACCAATTCCTGATTGTTTTATTAAAATATCTCCAAAATATTGTTCGATATCAGTCGAATCCTTTTTTTTCATCTGACTTCTCCATGAGTTATATGATTTTCAGACATTCTGATTTCTCCGTTTTCTGAGACGCCGCCTTATTGTTCCTTTGCGCCTCACCCCCAGAATGGAATCAGGAAGAGGGGTTATGCAGGATGGCTAGTGCTGTCTACCTTATTTTCAATAACCGTTTTGGCGTTGCTAAAATCTTTTCTGACAGTATTTTTATGGAAAACCCAACCAATTAAACTAATGCCTTGCCAACGTTTAGCAACATGGATTGCCAGAGTAGAATGTTGCCCTATCTGAAATAAACGCAATGACGAAATCTCGTTACCAATTTTTAGGTCTATGACACCGTGATTCTTGTTTTCAACAAATGTCATCGGATAAGAATGACCGAATTGATCATCTACTTGATATACGTTGACCCCTTGTGAAGATATATTTTTTATCCAAAATGGATACAGTTTTTTATATTGAAGAGGGTCAGAAAAAGATTGCCACACAAGCTCATAGTCCCTACGGATAACAAGCGAATGAACATGATAGGGATTAACTGCTCTAATGGACAGTATAATTAAAGAAGCAATTAATAAAGCAACAAGTAGCAAAACACACATCATCATTTAACCAATTGAACAAAGAGCTCTTGCACCCCTTGATAGTATTTTAGGTAGCACCGGCATTAAAACCTATGAGACTGGACCAAACCATTATTGAGAGCCAGATTACCACAAACGCAGAATCTTCTCCAATAGGTTATGATAAACCATAAGTATGCTGATTTGTGTATATTGGGGTTTAGGGAGCAATGGAACAGATAACTCCATTAAGAGGCCAAACAGTAGGGACTGAAGGAACTATTATTAAGAGCTTTTGCTGTTCAAAATCGGGAAGTACTGAGAAGAAGATTCATTTGCCGTCGCTCTAAAATCGCCTCGGCTGAGTAAAAACCATGCTTAGTTTTCGCTTCTTTCATACGCTGCAAGCCTTCCGCAGTCCTCGGACCACAACTTTTTCCGCCATGCCATTTGCATCGCCCGTTTGCCATTGCAAAGTTTTTGCATCGACTATGGTCATCTGTCTTTGTTCTGGCTCCGCATTCTCGAGTATACATGGGGTCGTCCCCTCCTTTAGGTGGTTGAGAAAAGGGGAGTTTTGTGCTGCTTTGATTTGGCCGAGTGCGTAAAATTTGAGTAATTTGCGTAAATGTCTTGACTTGACAGTATTCCAGAGAGCAAAATGCAAATCGTGAATGCTCAATTCGATAAAGCTAAAACAGTTGAAATACTTATGAAACCCACTCAGCATCAAGAAACTTTCATCATGATTGAACGTCCGATTGTAATTGAATTCAAAAGCGAGAATTTAATAAATATTCTCAACCGTTTTCAGAAGATTCAGTTGATTGCAACTGAAAATAGAATTGAATTCTCTGGAGAGTTTCCGATCCATACTCGATATTTCAGCAATGGCGATAGACCTCTTGTAGCTCTGGTAAAACATAGTGGAACTGCGAGATTACGATATGGAATTGGAAATGAGGATGTTGTAATACCTGATCAGAATTTTGTATTTTTTGATGATAGCGTGCCCCATGCATGGGTTTTCAACAAATGCAATCTAGAGATTTACTATTATCGCCTGACAGATAATGAACGACCTGCGCCCACAACAGGCGATTATTGCTTGGATAATTATTTCTAATTGTTCTTGGGCTTTTCTCAGAAGTGCATCATGTTAAATTGTCCAATTGGTTCGCCAGTTCCACAGCCTAAATCCAGCACTGTTGCACCTGGTTTTAGATTCGACTTCGAGTCCAAACGAAAGCCAAACTTTTGGCTTTCTCCGCCCCCAAAAAAATCAAAACCTCGCATTCGCGAGACATTTTTTTTGGGGGCGGTAGGCTCGCCCTCTCGCGGGGACTGCGTCTCCCGTCTCCAAGGGCCGGTCTCCGGCGGTCTCGCAAGCTCGACAACGCCTTCGACTTCGAGTCCAAACGAAAGCCAAACTTTTGGCTTCTTCCGCCCCCAAAAATAAAATACCCGCTACTTCGTGCGGGATTTTTGGGGGCGGTAGGCTCGCCCTCTCGCGGGGACTGCGTCTCCCGTCTCCAAGGGCCGGTCTACGGCGGTCTCGCAAGCTCGACAACGCCTCCGACTTCGAGTCCAAACGAAAGCCAAACTATTGGCTTTCTCCGCCCCCAAAAAAATCAAAACCTCGCATTCGCGAGGCATTTTTTTGGGGGCGGTAGGCTCGCCCTCTCGCGGGGACTGCGTCTCCCGTCTCCAAGGGCCGGTCTACGGCGGTCTCGCAAGCTCGACAACGCCTTCGACTTCGAGTCCAAACAGAAGCCAAACTTTTGGCTTCTTCCGCCCCCAAAAATAAAATACCCGCTACTTCGTGCGGGATTTTTGGGGGCGGTTGGACTCGAACCAACGGAGACCGAAGTCGAGGGATTTACAGTCATATAAAAACTAGTCACCACAATCAACCCCAATACCTAACAATAAAACCTTCAGCTTCTTACGCCGTTTACTTGATTGCCAAGTATTGCAGATTCTTGTGATTTATTGCCAGTAATCCCCCCATAAACCGCCCATCGAGTTCGAGAGGATCTTGATATTTACAGAGGGAGGATAGTTCTGCCGCGAAAGTGAAATTATTCCAAAATCACAGGACCTCCTAGCCAAAAAACATCATTGGATTGATCCATTTTGAGTTCACCACCCAGTACTTGAATTGTCACAGTCGCATCGGGAAGGATGAACTTTTGTTCGATAGCCACTTTTGTGCAAGCTAAACTACCTGTTCCACAAGCCTTTGTTATGGCATAAACCCCTCGTTCATAGGTCAGTACCTCTAATCGATGTTGATCTATGCATCGGAAGCAATTGACGTTGATCCCATGAGGAAATCTTATCTTCCATCTGCTATTGAGTTGCAGCCCAATCTGAGATAAGAGTTCGGCGTCGAAAAAATCATCTGTGACTAGATGCGGCTCGACACAATCGACAAACCGGAATGTGTAGTGCGCCCGGTGAAAATCGAATATTAACTCCTCAGTAGTGAGAAGGGGTGTTCCCATTTTAACTAAGCTGCCCTCATTGCCATATTTGAACTCGTGCTCACCCAGACGTGATACCAGGACAAACTGACGATGCACAACTCCATATTTTCGATGAAGATATAGACCAACTGCACGTGCTCCATTGCCACAAAAATCAGCTTCTGTTCTATCGGGCTCTAGTACGTGCATTTTTAGTTTTATGGTGTGGTCGTCTTCCTCTACTTTTCTAAGAACAAGAGCATCATCAACATGTGCCACACTCAGAATAGTCCATATTTTCTCTTTTACAGCTTCCCATTCTTGATTTGTGAACTCATTGCCCAAACAATCAAAGATAAGGAACGTATTGCCACATGCATCTGCATATGTGCCCTCTATCTGATGGTTATTGAGTAATAGTAATTGCTGTTGTTTTTGTGGTTTCATCATAATCATGCCTTGTTTTAAAAATTCTATTAATAGCTAAATAATATTCTCCTTGTTCGGAGTACATCCCTCTGTAGTAGAGTGGATAAAGGGTCGCGAGCGAAATTGTATGAATCCTTTTCAGCACAAGTGGTTCGGTGAACTGCTCGTTTCTCACTGTGGTTGAAACAAAGTAGTTTTCGGGATGTAAAACTTTAGGCAGTCCCTCGACTACAAAACCCATTTTGAAGAAATTCATAATGATTTCGCATAGCTGGCAGAGCTCATGTTTACCTCGAGCCGAGTTTTGTAAGAACTCGGCTGATTCCGCAGGTAATTGAGAGACAATGTTTTGCTTTAATTTTCCCTCTCTAAGAAAAAATGCAATCCCATTTTTCCGAACAATATGGTGAAATGTTTTTCTCCAGCTTTTCTCCTTTGGCTCTCCTTTTTGCAAAAATGAAGCTACTTCATCCTCTGCATTTACAATCTCATCCTCGTTTGTGTAACAACGCTCTGCATCTTTGATATCCAACACAAAAAGTTGCACTCGACTAGGTGAGAGATGGCTATTTGAATAGTCCATCTGGCTTTGTAGGTCGGTGACGGTGCATTCTTTTATCAAGTTCTTTAAAAATCTTGAGTTTTGATTTCCATTGATCGGTTGCACATCACAACACAAACAACCGAGTTGCTGTTCAATTTGTTGTGCATAGCACCTAAAGTCAGTCCTAGCGCCATCTAAAGACTGGATAGGGATCGCCTTGAGAGCAATTTCTACAGTTTTACGATCGTCAAGTTGTAGGAAGTAGGAAAGTGCAAACCCACTATCAACTCTATTGATACTGAATACATTCATATGGCCCTCTCTGAATTTTGAGATGTTTCCGGCAACGTAAAATCGATTTCTTTTCTCAGCCTGAAAATCCCTAGTAAATTTATGATGAGTAACATACATCCGGAAAGTGACATGACAAGCAGCGCCTTCGATTGATCAAAAAATGAGAAACAAAAGAGGAATGCGGCTGCGAGAAAAAGGTACACTTTTTCTCCGTAGTTGGAATGCAACTGACGAGCGCATTTCAGTCCCACAAGCAAATATGAAATCAACGTTGTATAAACAAGAACGAATAAGAAAAGAGGCATGAAAATCTCTTGCCCTGGGAAATGGAATGACAACGCTTTTTGAACGACCAGCGTTGAGTCCACCTGGGGAGCTGCATACCAAAGACCTGTGCAGAGCGCCACCAAAAGAGAGCACGTGCACACAAGATTGTCGATAAAAACCCCAAAGATCGTGAGGCGTGCTTGTGAAACTAGTTTTTCAGCACTCGTTTCACTATGAATAATCGAGTCATATCCTATACCGATGTCCGCCGAGTAGACTGATCGTGCGATACCATTTTGCAGGGCAAGCAGAATGGAGCTGCCTACAAAGCCGCCAAGTGCCGCATGACCCGTAAAAGCAGACTTGAAAATCGTAACGAATAAGCCCGGGAGCTCTGGGATATGATGGCCAATCACCCAGAAGCACATCGCTATGTATACTAAAGTGAACGCCGGCATGAGCAGAGAACAGATTTTCCCAACCCGCTGAATCCCTCCAATTACGGCATATAAAATCAAAGAAAGTATCCCTAGTGAGACCACAACATGATCAAGCTGCCAATTGGTTGAAATGCTATGCGTAAGAACGGAAAATTGATAGATTTCAGCTCCATAAATACACAATAAAATGCAGACCAAGGTCCCAATCCAGCGAACATTAAAAGCTTTTCGCAAGAAATGGATGCTTCCACCGTCATAGCCCCCTTTTTCATTAGGGACGCGGTATTTTAACCCTAAAAACACTTCTGAGTATTTGATTATCGACCCTAAGAAAGCCGCGATCCAAACCCAGAAAATAGCTCCTGGACCACCCAATTGAAGAGCAGTGATAATCCCCACAATATTGCCAACACCCACCATCCCTCCTACTGAAGTGAAAAACACTTTTAGTGGATGGGTTCCCCGAGAAGAGCCGGCGCGATAGCGGATAAACTCCGAAAAAGTGCGTATAATCGTAGGGAACGATCGAATCTGAAAAAATCGTGTTTTGATAGTAAAGTAACTACCCAATACAGCGATGATTGCAAAACCAATATAGCTCCAAAAAAACGCATCTAAACGTGATAAAAAATCAAAAACATGATTAAACATAAAAATCCCATAGTAAAATAGTTTAATTCCGAAAATTATTATTCAGAACAAATCGAAAACATAATGTGCTAAGAAGAAAAGGCTAAAAAACCAGATCTTAGAAGCTGTATAAAGTCATAAATATGTAAAAAAAAGGGGGGGGGGTTACTTTTGCTTTCGCTTAGTAACAAGAGATGGCTTTCGTTTCAAAGCCTTGAAAGAAGAAAAGAAAGAAAGAGATTGAACTGTTGTAATGAGACTACCTTGGTGTTCTAACAAAGGCGTCTGTTCTTGCCTATGCATATTTGTTCCTTTTGTTAAGCATGCCCATTATGGGCATAGGATTATATTTTAGCAAAAAATGACTATTATATCAAGACATTTGATCTCACTTGCGAGTTTGTCGATTTTTTTGATAGAATTATCCGCTAACTATCAAGGGGATATAATATATGCGGCTGTTAGTTCAGGTGGTAAAAGAAGCTACGGTGACAAATAATGACAAGACCGCAGACTCTATTAATCGCGGGCTGTTGATCTTTTTTGGGACCCATATTCAGGATACGCTGCCTACCTCCGAATGGATGGCAGAAAAGATCTCTAATCTGCGCATTTTGCCCGATTCGGACGACAAAATGAATCTTTCCATCAAAGATACAGGGGGAGCAGTATTGATTGTATCTCAATTCACGCTATATGCGGATTGCTCACAAGGGAGAAGACCCTCCTTTACTAACGCGGCCCCTCCCCCTCTAGCCAAAGAGCTCTATGAGAAGTTTGTGTCTGCAATGAGAGCTCGTGTAAAAACCGTAGAAACAGGCGTATTTGGGGATTTGATGGCCGTATCATTGATCAATGACGGTCCCATGACATTCATCATCGATTCTCCTCCTCCTAAGTAAATGAATTCTCATGGAGCTTCCCATAAATACTCTGGTTAGAACTTTCTGTTTGACATATGTCAAAAATTCAAGTACAATTAAGATTATTAAAAAGGACACTAGGGCATGGCGAACTGGACGGTAACTTTTAAACTGGCAGCAAAAAAGCAATATAAGCAACTGGAAAGAAGTGGATCAAAGCCATCGGTAAATGATGCGATTGACGCTCTAGCGCTCGACCTACAGCAAAATGGGCCAAACTTACCGAGCTGGCCAAATTATGGCCCTTTAGGTAAAGATCAATATCATTGCCATCTCCGCAAGGGGAAGCCAACATATGTCGCCTGTTGGAGAGTAATAAATAAGCAAGCTAAGGAAATAGAGGTATACTATGTCGGAACACATGAACAAGCTCCATACTAAAAAGGAAATGACCTACAAAGTGGTCATCGAATTGCCTGGGAAGAAAAAGTTGCATTCTTTTGTCCCTGCCAAGCACTTGGAAAAGCTTGAAGCCTTTCTAGAGAAATATGGCCAGCCCGAGGAGTCTATTCTTTGGGAAGAGCTTGCTGCCAGCCGCATTAAGAAATATGGAAAGGCTGGATTGGCTTTGAGAGGAGCTCGCTTTAGGGAAGGTTTATCTCAAAAGGAATTGGCTAAACGATGTGGTATTAGTCAGGAAAATATCTCTAAAATGGAAAATGGGCAGAGACCTATCGGAGAAAAAGTGGCGAAGAAGTTGGCCAAAGCTCTGAAAATTGATTACAAACTTTTATTTGAATCTGAGTAGTTCGGTAGATTTATGGCAGAGAGTTTTTGGAGAGATTTTGTTTCTTTAAGTTCCGCATGTTTATATTGGAATGATTTATCCCAGACAGATAACTTGGAAGATCTGTTAAAAAAAAATTCTTCTCTAAAAAAAGGCCCTTCACAAAAGGGAAAGATATTGACTGCTAAAAAAATGTTCGATGAATTTACTCTATTGGCAACAAGGAAGC
Organism: uncultured Verrucomicrobiae bacterium; assembly: GCA_963806855.1. Classification (GTDB taxonomy): domain Bacteria; phylum Chlamydiota; class Chlamydiia; order Chlamydiales; family Rhabdochlamydiaceae; genus Sacchariniichlamydia. The sequence goes on from CAWDYW010000001.1 coordinate 844,301, forward strand.
TCTTGAGATTTTATGGAACTGATGATGATATTTGGATCACCCCCAGAGAATTTATTTCCGCTGCATTAGCTCGCAAGTATGAGCCTTCGCCTCGAGCACAACATGGGATTCACAATCCCATGAGTTGTTGTACATAAGTAATTGATAATAAATGATGATATTGCTGAGAAATTGGCCAATGGGTGGTTTGTGGGTGTTTAAAGGGGAATGTTGATAGCAAAATCTCGTTGAAAGTAAAGGAGAACGAATTGGGAAATTTAAGTTAAAATGTTGTGGTGTGTTGTGATCGATCCCCCCCATCAGCCGCCCACGGGTAGTTTTGGTGGGGGAATTTGACGAGGTTATTATAGATTGATTTACATAGAGAATTGGGGGCGGTAGGCTCGCCCTCTCGCGGGGACTGCGTCTCCCGTCTCCAAGGGCCGGTCTACGGCGGTCTCGCAAGCTCGACAACGCCTCCGACTTCGAGTCCAAACGAAAGCCAAACTATTGGCTTTCTCCGCCCCCAAAAAAATCAAAACCTCGCATTCGCGAGGCATTTTTTTGGGGGCGGTAGGCTCGCCCTCTCGCGGGGACTGCGTCTCCCGTCTCCAAGGGCCGGTCTACGGCGGTCTCGCAAGCTCGACAACGCCTTCGACTTCGAGTCCAAACAGAAGCCAAACTTTTGGCTTCTTCCGCCCCCAAAAATAAAATACCCGCTACTTCGTGCGGGATTTTTGGGGGCGGTTGGACTCGAACCAACGGAGACCGAAGTCGAGGGATTTACAGTCCCTTGCAATTGCCGCTATGCGACACCCCCAGTATTACTCAGGTTAAATGAAATTGCTGGCGAAAGGAATTGAACCCTCAACCGTCCGATTACAAGTCGGGTGCTCTACCAATTGAGCTATGCCAGCATAGATGGGAAATAATAACAAATGGGATGTTTGCACTCAAGAATTTTCAGAATCCTCTTCAAGTGCATAGGGGAGAACTTCTACAAATCGCTCGATTTGGCACCGGTTGTCAAACGGTACGTCGAGGTTGATCAGCTCATAATTGTTGTTGGCCCCTTTCACCGGGACTATCCGGTCTTCCTGCGCCCAGTGGTGGAGCGTTCGTTTGTTAAAATCAAAGACTAGGACCCATTGGGTGCCATCACTTAGGGTGATGAGGTCAATGTCGCTGTTATACTCTTTTATTGAGGGATAGAGGGGATAGGAATTGAAGCTCAAGGCGACATTGGGGGTATAGAGGGGCTTGGCAAGGTTCTGGAGGAGAAAGCCAGGCTGGTTGACTGCTTGAATGAGGATGGGGTCTCCCTCGGTCCACTTGCGGAGCAGGTTTTCACTAAAATGGTCGGGGGTCCACTTCCAAATCGAGCCGTCGTTTAGGGTGATCAGGACGATGGTGCTTCCGCTTTGGGCCCGGTAATCGACCGATTGGAGTTTTCTCTCGATGGGGATTGCGGCGGTGAGGAGGGTGGTCAGTAGTAGGAATAAAATTTTCTTCATAGTGCGTTACTATAAGGAAGCGGGGAATTTTCGACTAGAGCAAAAAACTGCAAAGAAGCTATAGATGGAATGATGAAAGTAGATCCTACATTTAAAGAGCGTTTTGGCATTTCCACTCCGATTATTTATTCTCACGATGTGATCGTCGATCCGAAATGGAAGGAAAAATACACTAAGGCTTGGAAAAAGTTTCGCAATGAATTTGAGCTGTGTGGTTCGGTGAGGCGGCATCAGCGGTTTGACAAGCTGCTGAAGAGGGTCGAGCAGTTAGGGGATGATTTGCCATTCACACACCTGGTTGAAATTCGGTACATAAATAAGGATGTGGGGTATGGGGTGTTTGCCAAGCAGTATATTCGTCCTTACACTCTGCTCAACCTTTATGGCGGAATTTTAAGGCACGACGAGGCGATTGCTGAAGATAACGACAGTACGTTTATGTTCTCCAACTTCCCCGATTTTTCAATCGATGCTGCCAAGGTGGGCAATTGGTGTCGATTTATGAACCATAGCGAGACGGGGACGAATGTGATCGCATGGGAACACTATTCGAAGTGGGGGCCTCGCATTTTGTTCACTGCGGGAAGAAAGGGGATTCGGAAGGGAGCGCAACTATTGTATAGCTATGGCGACAGCTATTGGGAAGATGAGGGGTTTGAAGAGCTGTGATTTTTCTTCTGCTGGCGGTTGTCTGTTTTCTTGTCCACTGGGCCATTCGGAGAAAAGATGGGGCCAATCTGCTGCTGCTCTATCTGGTGTTTTTCTGCTATGGGCTCTATGGCATTGCCGATTTTACAGTGGATGTGATTTATCCGACTTACTCTGCTCAGTTGATGGGCTGGCAGGGGGGTAACCCTTTTCAATTTGAAACCGGGATCGCCAATTTGAGTTTAGGCGTTTTGGGGCTTTTAAGTGTTAGATTTCGGAATGGTTTTTTGCTGGCGACGATCATTGGCAACTCGATTTGGCTGTGGGGCGATGTGATCGGTCATTTAATGAAAAGTGGGGAGAGGATGGACCTCTTTTATTGGGCAGATGCTTTTATCCCCCTTTTAATTTGGATCGTCTATTTTTTAAAACCTTCCAAACAATCTTAAGGGATCTTATACTCCTGCTGTGAAAGAAAAGGAGTCATAGATGATTTCAGGTGTTAAACATGTCAGTATCCCGGTAAAAAACCAGGATAAGGCGCTCAAATTTTATACCGAGATTCTCGGGTTTGAGGTGCTCGTCGATGCTGAATTCGGCCCACAGCGGTGGATCGAACTCAAGATCCCCGGAGGCGAGACTCAAGTGGTTCTCTTTACCCCAGAGGGGCATGAGGATCGGGTCGGAACTTTTTCCAATATTGTCTTTATGACGGATGATATTAAGAAAACGTTTAAGGATTTGAAGGCAAAAGGGGTCAAATTCACCAAGGATCTCACTGAAGAGTCTTGGGGCACTTATGCTATCTTCGAAGATGCAGAAGGCAATACTTTCTGCTTATCGTCTGCCTAATACATTTAAGATTTGTTGCAAGACCGCCTCTTTAGGGGCGGTTGAATCGACTGTGTGCAGCGCGTTTTGTTTGCTGTAGAAATCGATCAGGGGGGCTGTCTGCTCATGGTAGACTTTTAGCCGCTCTTCGACCACTTCTTTAGTGTCATCGCTGCGCTGATAGAGGGTGCCGCCGCATTTATCACAGATTCCCTCTTTTTGTGGACGGGAATTGATGAGGTGATAGGGGGTTTGGCACGATTTGCAAATTTGTCTTTTAACGATCCTGTCGACGATTTCAGCATCGGGAATGTTTAGGCTAATCGCTGTGACTTGGGAGTCGGTCAGTCGTTTTTGGAGGGCCTCTGCTTGGGGGATATTGCGGGGGAAACCGTCGAGGATATACCCTTTCTGGCAATCGGGCTGCGCGACCCTTGCAAAGAGCATGTCGAAGACCAGGTCGTCGGGGACGAGCTTCCCGGCATCCATGTAGGTTTTCGCTTTATGGCCCAGGTCGGTCCCTTGTTTAATATTTTCGCGTAACAGCTCGCCGGTCGAAATATGGGCGATTTCCATTTTCTCTTTGATCAGGCTTGCCTGAGAGCCTTTGCCAGCACCTGGAGGGCCTAAGAGGATAACGACTTGAGTTTGAGTTGCTTGTAGACTGGCCATAAATAGAATCAACAGGATTAAAATTTTCTTAAACATACAAAGCTATGATACCATTTTCGGGGATTTTTTTATACCCAAAGAACTTGAAAAGTTGGGAATTCGGCAAAAAATCTGCAGCAAAGCCGACGAAGCCGAAAACCAACTTTTCAAGTTGTTTGGGTTTAATGGGTATGATAATGTTTGGGGTATGAAAAACTTATTCCTGTTTGCTCTCCTTATCTCTTCTAGTCTATTCGCAGAGGTCGATTTCTCCGATTTCGATCGGTACCAGGGACGGTGCACCCGGGCCGAGCTCGAGAAGAAATTGGGGCTCTTTTTGCAGAAAGACGGCGGCGTCGGCAGTTATTTTTCACTGACCGATAGCTCTTTAACTTTCTACAATGATGCTGAGACCAATCCTGAGCGAGGGGTCGAGTATGAATTGAAGCTCGCCGCACAGGGGAGTGCCTTAACACCAGCCCCATTGCGCAAGGATCTGGTCGGTGTGAAAATCGCGATCGATCCGGGCCATTTGGGTGGGGTTTTTGCCAATCTCGAGGACCGCTTTATTGACATTCCTCCTTCGCTGGAGCGAGTTGATTCAATTAAATTCGATGAGGGGACGCTCTGCTTTTTGACCGGGATGTATCTGAAGCTTCTTCTGGAGAAGGAGGGGGCGATTGTGATGATGACGCGCGATCAAATTGGCACGGGGGTCTATGGGGACGATTTTTTTGATTGGCTTAAGAAGAATGTCCATTTGTGGATGGGAGAAGGGGGATCGCTGAAGAAGCTTTTTGGCAAGTACTATAATCCGCTCGATTTGCGCGCGCGCGCCAAAAAGATCAATCAATTTGCTCCCGATTTGAGCGTGGTGATCCACTATAATTCTCAAGATGGGGAGAATAATGGGCCGTCGAATCATACGATTTCTCCTGTGAATTACAACATGGTTTTTGTTCCGGGCGCTTTTTGCCATAATGAGCTGGCCGATCGCGATAGCCGCTATGAATTCATGCGTCTGCTGGTGAGCGAGGATCTTCACGGCTCCCTAACTTTAAGTCAGGCGATTTTGGAAAAATTTGGGGAGCACTTGCAGGTGCCGCCTGTTTCAAAATCGGATGGGGCCAATTATCTCAATCGGGTGGGGATCAAAATCGGCGAGGGGATTTATGCGCGCAATCTGGCGCTAACGCGGCTGATTCATGGTCCCATTTGCTATGGGGAGACGCTTATTCAAAACAACATCGACGAGTGCGTCAGATTGAACAGACGCGATTTTGTGATAGGTGGAGTCTGGTGCTCTTCGAGGATCAAGCAGGTTGCTGAGGCCTACTTCGAGGGGATTAAAAGCTATCTGCTCACTTGCGGAATAGATAAAAAAACAGATTTAGTAGAATCGTCAAAATAATGCTCAAGACCAGGGAAGTGACGATGGGGAAATAGACTCTATATTTTTCCCCTTTGATGTCGATATTGCCTGGGAGTTTTGGAAAGAGGTAGATCACAAGAGCGACGACGATAAAGCTGATTCCAATAAAGAAAAACCATTTAGCGACATTCATATTTAAGTCCGTCATAGGCGATGAGCCATTCAATGCCCCGCTCGCTGGCGAGGGTCTCAATCTGTTTTTGTGCTTTCTCTTCGCGCGAGACGATGCCGCTGCCGCAGTGGGTGATGATCATTTTGGGCACGTTCATTTTTTTGCACCAGGTCAGCTGCTGCCGGATGGTTGCATGGCCAAAGATGGTGCCATTTTTTTTCCGCACCATGGGTCGGACGATGGTCGCGCCGTCGCCAATGTAGAATTGGATCCCATGCAGCGCCTCTTCCATCTCTTCGATCCACGCGACGTCGGGAGCATAAAAGAGTTTGGTTTTTCCGCTGGTGATCCGGTAGCCGACGGCGGGGCAGCGGAGGGAGTGGAGCAGGGGAAATGGCTCAAACTGGATGCCGCCGATTCGATGCTTTTTTCGAGGAACGATCAGGCGCCTTTGAGTTTTAGGGATGGGGAACCGGTCGATCAGTTTCCAGGTCTCGGCGGTGGCCCAGACAGGACAGGGGGCGCCCTCTTTGAGGCCGAATGCGTGATCGGGATGGGCGTGGGTGAGGACGATTTGGGTGGGCCGAGCTTTCTTGATCTGATGGAGCCAGGTGGTGCCGCAATCAACCATTACCCGATTCCCGCGATGCGAAAAGAGGGTCGAGGTGTGCATCTTGTGACGAATGGTTTGGGGCTCAATTTCACCCCTGGTTCCTAAAAATTGGATTTTCATTTTATCGCAGTGAACAATCCATAGCGGAGCGATTTGAACTTATAGGCGAGCCAGATGCGGTAGATGGTGAGGGCAAAGATCCGGTCTGGGATATTTTTGTTGCGGAGTAGATCGCGCACTTTTTTGTCGGTGAAGATGGCCTTAGTCAAGCGGTAGACGCAGATCGACCAGGTCTTTTTGACCGAGTCGGTAATATCTTGGAATTCAATCTCGGAAAACCCTGCTTTTTCCATCATCTCCCGATACTCCCGCTCTGTGCCGATGCTGGGAATATGCCGCTCTTCGCAGATTGGTTGAAGCAGATGGGCCGTTTCCCATTTGGAGGGGGTTTGCCTGACGATCCAGGCGGTGGTGACAAAATGGCCGCCAGGACGGACGAGGCGGGCCGCTTCAGTAAAAAATTGCTTCTTGTCGATCATCTCTTCTAAGCTCTCGATTGCAATGACGACATCAAAGGAATTTGAGGGGAGGGAATTCTTGAGAAAATCGGCCAAAATATAGCGGGGATTGGTCGATTCAGGGTCGTGGGTCCGCGAATATTGCCACTGGGCCTTGGAAAGGGTCAGAGCGGTCACCTGAGCTCCTTTTTCCCGGACGAGGTAGCGGGCAGAGGCGCCATAGCCGCAGCCGACGTCGCATACTCTCGCATTGCTATCGATTTTCCCCTTTTCGGCAATCAACTCGACGAGTTGCTCCAAGGCTAATGGGAGAGGTTCATCGCCCATTTTCCAGTAGCCATGGTTGATATATTCGCCCCAGAGCTTACGATAGTAGGGATCGAGGGTCTCGTAGTGAGTTGAAATCGTCTCGGCCGTTTGGGGGTTGGGAGGATAAATCATAATTTTAAAGTAATCGATGTTGAAAAAAAATGGAAACTATTGTTTGATAGAACGTCTATGAAGAGGATTTTAGCATCACAATTGCTCTCCCATCTCGATCAGCCCATTATGCTGCGTGGGTGGTTAAATAACTTTCGCACCTTCGGGAAGCTGGGCTTTTTGATCCTGCGCGACCGAAGTGGATTTGCCCAAATTGTCATCGTCGACAAGGATCAGTCCAAGCAAATCCATGAGTTGCAGCCCGGTTCGATTCTGCGGATTCATGGAAAAGCGGTCAAGTCAGATCAAGCGGGCCTTGGAGTGGAGGTGGTCGACCCTACAATTAGTGTCGAAGTGGCCATCACAGAGCCGCCGCCGGTTGAATATTACAAGCCCGATATCCCTTCTGATTTGGACTTCATCCTCGATAACCGCTCCATTGCGCTGCGCAATCGGAAAATTCAGGCGGTCTTCACGATCCAAGCGGAGCTTTGTCACGCTTATCGCCTCTACATGCACGATGTGGTGGGAGCGGTCGAGTATTTTGCCCCCAACATCATCGGCACCTCATCTGAAGGCGGTGCAGAATTCTTCAATGTCGACTACTTTGGCTATACAGCGACTCTTGCGCAAAGTTCGCAGCTCTATAAGCAGATCATGGTGGGTGTCAATGAGCGGGTCTTTGCCCTCATGCCTTTTTTCCGCGCTGAACCTTCCCATACTCCACGCCACTTATCTGAAGGCAAACAGCTCGAATTTGAGATGGGCTTTTTCGAGTCGTGGCACGAAGTTTTAGATGTGCAAGAGGGAGTCATCAAGGCGATCATCAAGCATCTCAATAGCCACTGCCAGCGTGAATTGCAGGCTTTAGAAGTCGAACTTGCCCTCTGTCCTGAACATGTGCCGATTCCACGGATCACCTTCAAAGAAGCTCAAGAGATCTATTTCGAGCGCTCTGGCGTTGATGAGAGAAATGAACCTGATTTGAGCCCTGCATCTGAAAGAGAGCTGTGTAAATATGCTCGAGAAAAATTTGGGACAGATCTGATTTTTGTGATCGATTGGAAGACCGAAAAGCGCCCCTTCTACTCCTTCCCAAATGAGAAACATCCTGAGCTGACGAACACTTTCGATTTGCTCTGCGCCGGCACCGAGATCACCTCTGGCGGCCAGCGCCGCTATACCTATGAGTCGATGGTCGAGGGGATCAAAATGAAGGGGATGAATCCCGACAGTTTCCAAGACTATTTGACGATTTTCCGCTATGGCATGCCTCCCCACGGAGGATTTGGAATGGGACTGGAGCGGCTGACCATGACGCTACTCGGGCTGAAAAACATCCGCGAAGCCTCTCTCTTCCCCTCAGATCCCAAACGGATCGCTGGTAACCGGATCAAGGCTAAAATCGTCTTCGGCGGGGAGAACCTTCGCAATGAAATCGTCCGTCTGCTTAACCAAAAAGAGTTCGAATTTGAGCATCTGGTTCACGAAGAGGTTGAGGCCTCCTCTGAGGCTGCAGCAGCAATGCGCGGGACCCGTCTTGAAGATGGGGTGAAGGCGCTCATCTTGTGCGGCAAGAAAACCAAGAAAAATTACCAATTCAATATCCCTGCCAATCTCAAAATCGACATGAAGGCGGTTGCCGAGGCGGTTGGCGAGAAATGTGAGTTTGAAGATCCAGCTGTGATCGAAGAACGATATGGATTGAAAATTGGGTCAGTTCCTCCATTTGGAAACTTGCTCAACCTTGAGACCTTCTTCGATGAGGGGATTAAGGAGCGAGAACAGGTGGTTTTCAACTGTGGGCTACGTCATGAGTCGATCGTGATGAAGGCAAAAGATCTGATTAAGGTCGTCGACCCGAAGATCGGGCAATTTGCTAAGTCTTAAAATGTTATCAGCAGATTAAACGCAAAGACGCCAAGGCGCAAAGACGCAAGAAAAAAAATCATTTTGTTTTTTTTGCGTCTTTGCGCCTTTGCGTCTTTGCGTTGAAAATGACCTAAGCTCTATTTACATATTTATAGAGCTGCTCTGTTCGGGCAATCACACTGGATAAGCCATGCTCATTTAGAACTTCCTTTAGGTCGTCTACGGTCATCCCTTCTTTAGCAAGTTCTACAATAACGAGTTTTAGGTTTTTCCTATCTGCGCGATAGGCAAGGTACCCTTCATCGGCGCATAGCTCGTCGCGAATATTTTGAAAAAGTTCAGCACTTCTAATTATATCCTCTGCAGTAAAATACTGGGCCGCTTCTTCTGTGAAACGTTTAGCGATCACATCAAATTTTTTTTCCGTGTCCCATTTGCTTTCCCAGTCGAGAATCTTGTCATATGCCTTCGGTGCTAGTTCTCTAATCTCTTCTACAAGAGCTTGCATTTCTTCAGGAGAGTCAGAGTGTTGGGCTCTAAATGCAGCATAAGCTTGAAAGAAACTATGTTTTACTTCATTTAGGGGGATCTCTTTCTCTGCATAAAAGTCCTGTTTTTCAGAATAAATTCTTGCACAATTAATAAATCGGTCGAGTGGCAGGTTCTCTGAAAAAAACTCTGATTCCTGTCTGTTGCCACCTTCATTGAACGAGTCAGGTTCTGTTGCTTCGAGGGTGCCGTAAAGCGCTGTAAGCATCACGAGGCCTAATATTTTGCTTTTCATTTTAAATCTCCATTTCGATTTCTAAAAAAGAATACTAACATTAGCGATCCTTTTGGAAATTTTATATCGGTTGTCTTTTTTTAAGTCCAACGATTACTGACTACAACAACACAACAGCAGAACCAGAAATTCGTCCGGCTTTTAGATCGCCGATTGCATCGTTCACTTTTTCCAATGGGTAGGTGGTCACTTGCGTCTTCACGGGGATTTTGGCGGCCAAGCTTAAAAATTCTTCCCCATCTTGGCGTGTCAAATTGGCAACAGAGCGCAGGACCCGCTCTCCCCACAAAATCTCATAGGGAAAAGCTGGAATCGTACTCATATGGATGCCTGCGCAGATCACGACGCCCCCTTTGCGCACTGCTTTGAGGGCGAGGGGAACGAGCGGGCCGACAGGGGCAAAGATAATCGCCGCATCGAGCTCATCGGGTGGGGCAGCTTCGGAATCTCCTGCCCATACGGCGCCGAGTTTTTTCGCTTCGTTTTGGCCCTCTAAATCTCCCTTGCGGGTGAAGGCATAGATCTGCTGCTTACGAAAGTTGGCCACTTGGATGAGCAAATGGGCGGCGGCGCCAAAGCCATAAAAGCCGATTTTTTTTGCGTTACCAGCCATTTTTAAGGAGCGGTAGCCGAGCATCCCGGCGCAAAGGAGCGGGGCAACTTGCACTGGATCCCCCTGCAAAGGGAAAATGAACTCTTCATAGGCGCAGGTATATTCAGCGAACCCACCATTCATGGTGTAGCCGGTGAATTGGGGATTATCACATAGATTCTCTTCGTGGTTTTGGCAGTAGGGGCAGGCGCCGCAGCTTTTTCCAAGCCAGGGGACGCCGACTAAATCGCCTTTCTGAAACCGTTTGGAGGGGGAATCGATGATGCCGACAATCTGGTGGCCCATGATGAGAGGCAGTGGGGGAGGAGGCAATTCGCCATCGAGGATGTGCAGATCGGTTCGACAGACCGCGCACGCTTGCACTTTGATCCGCACTTGTCCAGGCTGAAGGGTTGGGATCGGGATGTCACTTAAGACAAGTGGGCTGCCGATTTTTGTAAGGAGCATCGCCTTCATAAGACCTCTTGCAATTTATTCTCTGTATACCCATATTTTCTATTATATGGGTAAGATTTTTAAGAGGGGCTTCATTGCGCTGGCCCCCGTTGCAATCAGTATCGCGATCATCATTTGGCTATTACGTGTTCTCGAAGATATTTTTCGAGTTCCATTAAAGTGGCTTGTGGGTGACTACTACTTTCCAGGCATGGGAATTGCAGTTGCTTTTGTCTTCATTTTCTGCTTTGGAATTGTCGTCAACAACTACCTCATTCAGAAGGGGACGCAGTTGATGGACAAGCTTTTTGTCAAAATCCCTCTCTTCAAAACGATCTATACTTCAATCGGCGATTTGATGAGCTATTTCCATAAGGACCCTGCAAAAGGGGGACGGATGGTTGTCGTTGAGATCGAATCGATGCGCTTTTTAGCGATTGTGACCAGAGAAGATTTTAAGGATCTACCCGAAGGATTTGGCGGGGATGATCGGATCACGATTTTTATCCCATTCAGCTATCAGATCGGCGGGTTCACCACAACTGTTCTTCGCTCTAAGGTCCAGCCTATCAACATGTCTGTCGAACAGGGGATGCGCTTCATCGTCACCGCTGGGATGACCTCAGCTAAGAATAGTAAATCGGAACAGAAGCCTACCTAAGGTTGGTGACGGTTTTCCAGTACTTGGCGGGAGGGTCTACACGCCCTGTTCCACCTAGCTTGGCGCGAACATCCATCAAAATGTTACCCAATTGATTTTGCCCAGTTCCATCGTGATCATCACCCCAGAAGTTATCGCGTCCTTTCTTAGGGAGATGCTCGACGAGATAGGCCGAACCGGTTGATAAGAGGGAGGAGCGTAGGATGGGATCTTTGAATTTTGCTTGCAAGACTTCTGACATCACAGTTAGGCTTCGTTTAAACCATTTATTCTTTGATTCGTCATCGGTTGGTTGATTGCTCTGCGCCAGCTGCCAGGCTTGATGCCCATCGAGGTTTTCAAATTCTCTCATTCTCTCAGGATTACGATCGAATTTTTGTGCTTGGAATGCAGCCTCAGCACACTGGTAAGTTCGATCTCTATAGGTGAGCGGAGCGATGTGAAAATTGCCCAAGAGTGCAGTAGTCGGATTCTCCTCTTTTTTGTAGAACCAGACAAAACCATCCCGTTTTGCAAAAAACTCGAAGCAAGAGGGGTTTGTGGGGGCAAAGAGCCGGCTGATTAGCACTAGAGCTGCAGCGGCAACTGCTCCGATGAGAAGACTACCGGTCAGCAGGGTTGTCGCGACCCCAACCGTAGTGGCGATGATAGCGGATTGAATAGGTGTGATTTCCATAGGGAGTATTTTATATTTTTTTATAATAAAATGAAATTCAAATATTTTTTATATTTGTAATAATGCTGAGTTTGTATTATCATAGATGTAATCTTGAGGTATTGATAATGTTAAACAATATATTGGTTTTATTTGCTTTTACTATGCTATCTTCTAATGAATCAGTTAAGGATTTTGAAGAAAAATTTAAGGTGGTCGAGCCTGTAAAAGATTTATCTCACAAACAGCAGTTCGCTCATTTTGCCCACAATAACCCATGTGTTTTAAAAGCTTATGCCCGCTTTGAAAATGCGCTCAGGAATAGCAATTTAAAGGAAAGCGAAATCACTACGATTCTCGATGCGGTGGTATTTGCCGCAGAAAAACATCGATTTCAGGTCAGAAAAAATGCTGAGCACGTCCCTTATATCATCCATCCGATCGGCGTCGCCTATAATATTTTAACGATCGCTAAATTATCCGATCCCAAGGTGCTGACCGCAGCTGTGCTCCACGATACAGTGGAAGATACCGATACAACTTATGCCGAAATTCGGGAGCGATTTGGCCCTGAGGTGGAAAGCTATGTCCAAGAACTCACCGATGAGACACAGCTGCCGCAAAAAACAAGAAAAGATCTCCAAATCATCAATGCCTCCCACAAGTCAAAAGGGGCGGCTTACATTAAGCTGTCTGACAAGCTCTATAATTTAACCGATATTGCGACAGGTCTCCCTGTAGGATGGACCCAAGAGAGAGCGGATGAATATTTCATTTGGGCCAAGCAGGTTGTCGATCAGCTCCCTCCTGTAAGTCCTGAGCTGATCAGTGCGATCGAGCAGATTTCGACTCTTTATTGGAGCAAAAAGGTGATTAACCCTTAATCACCAGACGGGGTTTTAGACGGGCCACTTTCCCAGCTAATTTGGCCTCTTCAACCGCGTCGACCACTTTGTCGACATCTTTGTAGGCATCGGGCATCTCTTCTGCAACGGTTCTTCCAGAACTTGCCATCACTGTCTACCCCTTGACTGTGCATGTAATCGAAAATGTCTCGCCCTCTCCACGATTTTGATGATTTGATGCGGCTGCGGGCCCGCCCGGCCCCATGGCAGGAGCTGCACCATGTGAGGGGATTGCCCAGCCCGACCATCAGATGGCTGGCCCGCCCCATATCGCCCGGAACGAGGACCGGCTGTCCTGTTTTTCTAAAAAGGGGATTGAGCTCTTCCGCACCTGGACCAAATGCCCGTGTCGCCCCTTTTCGGTGAACGCAGAGGCGCCGTTTTTTTCCGTCGACATCATGGGTTTCGAATTTGGCGATGTTGTGGCACACATCGTAGATGAGCCGAATGAGGTGGGGCTGTATTCCCAATACGTCATGAAACGCTTGACGCACCTCGTGAAGGATCATTGCTGCCGATTATTGAAGGCGAAGTTGGCTGCCATCGCCATCGCTTGAAAGTAGTGTGGTCCCATCGGCAGAGTTGATCGGTGCGGCGACGAGCTGCGGATCGGGGAGTCCTTCGGCATAGCCTTTGCCAATGAAGTGGTCGAGAGTATCTTGGCAAACTTGATGACCAAAACCGCGCGAGCCGGAGTGGATCAGGATGTAAGCTGTCCCTTTTCCACCCCCCAGGCTTTGGGCGATATCAGGAAGGTAAGATCTGCTCGATCTCGCCGATTTCGACGAAGTGATTCCCAGAGCCGATGGTCCCCAGTTGCGCTTTGCCCCGCTCTTTCGCATATGGTTGAGACGACGTGAGCTCTGCCTCTTCGATCATCCCGTTGCTCTCAATGTGATCCAAATCTTGTGGCAGTCCAAATCCCTGCTCCACGGACCAAGCGGACTCCTTTTTCGCCAATTTCTTTAAAATCTCTCTCGAGAGGCCTCGCTTTTTCTGCCCTCGTCCAACGCCTGAAGGGACCAGATCGAAGATCCGCTTGATCAGTCGGCTCTGCTCTGCCTCCTTCGAGACATGTTCACGTTTCATGGAAACAATAGCAAGACGGACGCCGCAGTTGATGTCATAGCCGACGCCGCCGGGGCTAATGACCCCTGTCGTCCGGCATCCATCGCCGCCACGCCGCCAATTGGAAAACCATATCCCCAATGGATGTCGGGCATCGCAATGCTATAGCCGACGATCCCAGGCAAATAGGCGACGTTTCGCACCTGCTCGAGCGGCTTGCTCAATATCGCCGTCTTCATCAGCTCTTCCGTTGCAATGATGAGCCCGGGGACTATCATGCCGGCCTCTTTTTGAGGGAGCAGATAGGTCGCAGGACCAATTTTTTTAAATTAGACATCGACGATCATCTCCCAGTCCAGTTCAGGGGTTAATTTGGTGTGGTAGCTGACCGCTTTGAAAGGGCATCCAGAGGAGAGGTCGCACTGGGCGATCATCCGATTGAGCTCTTTCACCACTTGATTGAGATCGCCTACAGGCCCTTTTTCGATAAAAAGAGAGAAATGGAGGAAACTTAAAACTGAGCGCAAGTGCCGCATTCAGATAGAGCTCTGCAGGGTTTTTCCCGCGGACATGAAAGGCGATATCGGCGGTATGCTCAATCTCAACAAACGGCCGTGTGAAAGGAATTTCCCAAATCGATTTGTAAGTCAAATTCCCGACGCTCTCATAGAGGTGGATCCCAGTCACCATGCAGGGCAAGGGTTCAAACCACTTTTCCCACTCTTTTTGGTCAAATGGGGCTCTGGCTAGAGTGATGTGGGGAAGGAAGGGGCGCCTGTCAACAGAGTAACCTAAAGATTCTAGCCAATCGAGAACAGTTGTTTGGAAAGTGGCAAGTTGCTGGCCGCCCTCAAGCCAGGAGACGTGCTGGGCGACGACCCGGGTGAGAAAAAGGAGCTGATCGCAGATGCCGGAGGGGCCGAGAAGAAAAGGGGGCTCGGGGAATTGATCGAGAGCTTTTTCAAGGCTCGAGAAAGGAACATTTCCCAAAAAGGCCAAGGTGAGATGGCGAGAATTTTCCTCGATCAATCGCCCTTTGGGATTGTTATAGGGCCAGGGCTCCTCTATGGAAAATCCAAAAAAAAGCCTTTTTTCGTCCTCTTTCATGCCCCAAATCATAAAGAAAATTTTAGGGAGATGTCAATTTTATTGCGAAAAAAGAGACAGATTTAGTATCTTGTTCTCTTCATTGGGGACTTAGCTTAGCTGGTAGAGCGTCTGATTTGCATTCAGAAGGTCAGGAGTTCGACTCTCCTAGTCTCCAATTTTCGCGGTTATAGCTCAGTTGGTTAGAGCGCAACACTGATAATGTTGAGGTCCCAAGTTCAAGTCTTGGTAACCGCATCCATGAAAAAATTACTAGCTTTTCTCTTCCTCCCCCTCCTCTGTTACGCTGCACAGTTTGATGACCAGGCTACTGGTCTTACATTTGAGATTCCTCCAGGATTTGAGTTGAACGAAGAGGAGAGCGGCGTCGATGAGACAGAGGGGAGTTGGTGGTATGTTTTCCATAATGGTGAGGAAGGTATTCTCACTCTTGAAATCGATCAGTACGATCATCTCAAATCGCTTCCGGAACACTTCCACCTGGCCTTAACAGAAGATGAGACTGAGCTGGAAGGGGTTGTCTTTGAGGGGCTGGAATTTAAAAATATCGAGTGTGCAGGAAGAGAATTTACCAAATGCAAACTGCGTATTTTGGCGATCTTCGACGAGTACATTGAGCCTCTCTATGTCTGTGATTATCTCTTTGTCGATCAGAATTTCGGCTTCACGATCAGTTTGATGAAGAAGGAAGAAGAGAGCGAAACGATGATGCTCTCACTCTTAGAGTCCATCAATTTCAAAAAATAAATTTTGGAGGGAATTGCAATTCCTCCTTGGCAAAAAATTCCCAATTCCTCAAACTTCAGAGATTTTAAAAAACTGAAGGGTAATCATGAAGGCATTTTTTTTAGCATTGATATTGAGTTTTGGAGCATTTGCAGGTGAACTTTATCGCGATGAAGCGATCGATTTAGAGATGCAAGTCCCAGACTCGCTCAAGCGGACATGGAACATCTTCAATACCCAAACGGGTTTGTCCCTTACTGTCTTTAATACGGATGATGAAGAGACTAATGTGCTTTTAATTGCAAAAATCCCCCTCACAGTCATCCCTGAAGAGGAGGCGATCGATGTTCTTCAAGTGTTGCTAGATGAATTTTGTAGCGACATCACAATCGAAAATCAATACTATTTAGAAGAACTTTCCCCAATTTCTTCCGATTTTTCGCACCATTTTCGTCTTCATATCTTTGAAGAAGAGATTGAAGAGCCGATCCTGATGGATCTAAATCTCTTTTTTAGGAATGGCTACTCCTGCGTCATTTTGACCGGGGGACTCGATTCCAAAAATTCAGATGATCTCGACGAGTTTTCTGAAAATATGATGAGCAATATCAGGTTTGTGGAAGCAGGGCAGTGAAGAGGCTATTCCTCATTATTCTCCTCTGTTTGGGAGTCTGTCTCCATGGCGCAGAGAGGCAATGGATCATTTTAACCGGCGGGCCAGGGGTTGGCAAAACATCGCTCGTCAACCATTTTGCCAGGCATGGCTATCCTGTGATCAATGAGGCAGCGACCGATCTGATCAGAGAAAGATTGGCAGAGAAGATCGAGCAACCCTGGAACCAAGATGGTTTCAATATGAGCGTACTGGAGTTGCTGATCCATAGACAATCAAATGTTGAGGTGCGAGAGGCGAATGTGGTCTTTATGGATCGTTCTCCCGTCGATGTGCTCACCTATTCCTTTCTCCAAAAAGACAGAGCCCACGATCAAATCACAGCCCTAGTCGACAATCTCGTCGCCAGTCAGCTCTATCACAAGAAGGTGTTTCTGATCGAGAATTTAGGCAACTGTGAGCAAAATGATGTGCGGCCTGAAACTCTAGAAGAGACCCTCCGCATCGAAAGCCATATTGAAGACCATTATCGAAGATACAATTTCGAAGTGGTTCGGATCCCATCTGCCTCAATTGAAGAGCGGGCCCATCTTATTTTGAAGCATCTTGAACTAAATTGAATTCCTAATTGAGCAACAACTCTACAGGGCACAACGATGAGAATGATACAATGATAAGAATGATAAAAAAAATGAAAAAACCCCTATCGTTCTTATCGTTGTATCGTTCCAATCGTTTCTTCGTCTAATGCCTTAATTAATCAGGAACTTTTTCCGCGGAAGACGTTTTCTTGAAGTAACCCTGTTTCAGTTCGGCATGGTAGAAAATCCAAAGGCCGACGGAGACAATCCCTGTCGAGAGGAAAATCTGCCATGAGGGGCTTTCGCCTATGAAGATCCAGGCGGTGATCGAGGCGAAAATGGGGCTGAGAATCCCCATGAATGAGAGGAATGTCGCAGTGAAGCGGCGGAGCATCATTCCGTAGACATTGTAGCAGATGATGTTGTAGAGGAGGGTCATCCCAATCGTACCGGTGAGGAAGGGGGACATTGACCCTGCTGCAACGGGCACTGGGCTCCAGCTATCGACAAGCATTGAGGCGGCAAGAGCCATCGACCCGCCGATGAACATGCTGCTCCCATTGGCCATGATGGGGGAGACCGCATTATCTTTCACCACAAGGCGCAAAATCACCCATCCATACACTGAAAAGAGAGCTGCTCCGATGATCGCAAGCGTCGGCCAAGAGAAGAAGGCGAAGGCGTTGAGGAGCTCCTCAGATCCAGTTTGAGCCATGAAGACAGGCGTCATGCCGAGAAAGCCGATGGTCAGGCCGATCCATTTGGCCTTCGTCATTTTTTCGCGGAAGTGGATGTAGGAGAAAAGGGCAGCGAGGAAAGGGGAGAGGCTATAGATGAAGCAGGTCTTGGCCGCCGAGAGATATTGCAATCCCCAAAACTCTAATATATTGGTGAGGAAGATGGTAAAGAGCGCGAGAAATCCGATCGAAATCCACTGACTCCGATTGAGTTTAAATTCAGAGCGGCGGCGGATGGCTAAAAAGCCGAGCATCAGCACGCCAGCTAAGAGCATGCGCGTCGCAGTGAGAAATAGGGGTGTGGAGAAGGCGAGCATCATCTTGCCAGTGACAAAAAAGCTCGACCAAGTGGCGTATAATAGGACTAACCAAGGCATACAACCATTATACCAAAAACCAATTTGAATTGACAATGACAGAAAAAATTGATGATAGTAAATCCATGAGAAAAAGAGTCAAAAAAGTGGTTGTCACTGGGGGCGCTGGCCAGATCGCCTATAATCTTTTATTTCGGATTGCCTCGGGGGAGATGCTCGGCCAAGATCAACCCATTGAGCTCAGAATACTTGAGATTCCAGAGATGATGAAACCTCTCGAAGGGGTGGTGATGGAGCTGGAAGACTGCGCCTATCCTCTTCTTCAAGGAATTTATACCTCATCCGACCCTTTCGAACTATTTGAAGATGTCGATCTTGCCCTCCTCGTCGGCGCGTGGCCTCGTGGCCCGGGGATGGAGCGAAAAGATCTGCTGGCTAAGAATGCCCAAATTTTTATTGAGCAGGGGAAAGCACTCAGCGACAAAGCCTCGCCAGGCGTTCTGGTCCTTGTTGTCGGCAATCCATGCAATACCAATGCACTAATCGCTTTACATCACGCACCCAAAATTGATCCCAAACAGTTCTTCTGCATGACGCGACTCGATCAAAATCGGGCCAAGACCCTTCTGGCCAAAAAAGCTGGTGTCCCGATCGATGAGGTGACCAGGGTGACGATTTGGGGCAACCACTCGACAACGCAAGTGCCCGATTTTGTCCACGCTCGCATCGGAGCAAAGCCAGTCGCCGAGCTCATCAAAGACCAGCAGTGGCTCGATCATGAGTTTATCGAAACGGTCCAAAAGAGGGGAGCTGTCGTCATCGCAGCGCGAGGGAAATCGTCTGCGGCTTCGGCGGCCAATGCGGCGCTCGATGCAGTGCGCTCGATCATGGAGCCGACTGCAGAAGGGGATTGGTTCTCAATGGGAGTCTACTCCAATGGAAATCCCTACCATATTCAAAATGATCTGATGTTCTCATTTCCCTGCCGCTCCAAAGGCAATGGAAAAGTTGAAATCGTCAAGGGCTTAGAGCTCGATCCAGACTTAAAAAGTTTGATCTCCCGATCAGAAAAAGAACTCATTGAAGAGAGGCATCTGATTGGCTAAAGTTCTATTTGAAATCACAGAAGACAAACTCGAAACAGGGCTCCGCGGCTTTCCAGTAGGCTATTGCGTCACTTCTCATGTCGACCCAGAAAAAGGGCTCCACTATTGCGGCAAACCGGTGAGCGAGCTCGCTTTCCGCGAGCCCCAAGAGGTGATCTACTTGCTCTACCACGGCAAAGAGGGGAGTCAAAAAGAGGTGGCAGAATTCTTCGACCATCTGAAATCGAGAAGCTGCCTACCCGATTCAGTCGTCAAACAGATCTATCATTTGCCGCGCGAAGGATCGCCGATTAAGCTCTTTGCAGCCGCTTTGCTCTTGCTCGAAATGCATGACAAAATCGGCGACTACCGGGCCGATTGTCTCAATGTGATCGCCAAATTGCCCCATCTTGTCGCCTGCATCATCAATCACCACGCTGGTTGGGGAGAAACTCTCAAGCCCAATTTCGACCTTGGTTATATGGAAGCCTTCACCGAAATGGTCCGCATCCCCAAGAAGAGCCCCGCGCTTAAAGAAGCTTTCAAATTTTTCAATGTACTCCACTACGATCATGGCGGCGGCAATCTCTCTGCATTCGTCGGAAAAGCGGTCGCCTCTGGGCTCGATGATCTCTACGGCTCTCTGGCGGCTGCGATGTGCGCCCTTGCTGGCCCTAGGCATGGCAGCGCCAATCAAGTGATTCTCGAGTTTGTGAAAAGCCTCTACGAAGAGCTCGGCGATGGGGCGACAGAAGAGCAGGTGGAAGATCTTATTCGAAAGAAGCTAGATCAACACGAGCTCGTCTTTGGCTTTGGTCATGCCGTTTTGCGTGTCGAAGACCCTCGAGCGACCATCCTCTATCAATTTGTCAAGGAACATAGTCCCGATCATCCCCTGGTCAAAATTGCCCTCCTCCTGCGAAAAGTGGGGCCAAAAATTCTAAAAGCAGACCCCAAAATCGCCGATCCCTACCCCAACGTCGATGCCATTTCTGGCACGATGCTCGCCGCTGCCGGCTTCCCGTACCCCGACTATTTTACCCTGCTCTTCGGCTTGGCCCGCTGCGTGGGGATCGCGATCCAGATCGTCTATGAACGGCTCGAGGCCCGCGATGGCAAAGGGACCCCGATCGTCCGTCCCAAATATCTCTACAAAGCTAGATCTACTCGTTAAGTCGCTATTTTGTAACGACCACGCTATTAGTGAGTTAAAGTCATTATTTATATTAAAATATTTCTATATATTTTTATTGATAAAAATGCATTTTATTGTATATAATTATTATAAGGATTGATGTGTAATTATATAAAAATGAGGCAAAGGCATGTCTATAGTAAGTGATGGGAAAATTTTCGTTCTTTTTGGGACTTCGTCTTCTGGGAAAAGTTCTGTGATAAATGCCTTGAGGGGCGCTGATCCTTCTTGGGTAGAGATGGGCCCAGACCTAGCTGGATTTCTTCACATGGCTGACATGATTAAAGAGACCTTCCCACTAGAATATGAAAAGATGTCGCAGGGGTTGAGCCACACAGAAATTGCTCATGCAATTGTTGATGTTTTTTTTAAGGCGAAAGAGGGAAAAGATAGCGATTTAGGTTTTCTCCATTGGAAAGGTGGAAGTTATTCAAAAGCAGAAATTTTAAATCATATACATGAGGTAGCAAAAAATCCTGCTTTTGCTCCACTTGATCAGTCAATGTACGCGAAAGAGACTGCGGAGAAAGTGAATCAGAAAATGATTGATTTTATCTGTTCTAACAGTAAACAGGGTCGTCCTGTTTTTGTAGATGGAATGGGGCCTGATATGATTGAAGCCTTTTTAAAGCAAACAGATGGCTTTCCTGTTAAAACAGGGCTTGCCTATGTTCCACTACATCATTTAGCGGATCGTGTCACCAAGCGTAATGAAACAGCAAAAATAACGGGGGACGATGCAGAGGTTCGTTCCTACGAACAAATAACAATTCAATTTCTCGAGCACTATAAACGTGCTGAATCTGGTGAACCTGTTATTGGTCACATATCTTTAGAAAAAGTAGAAAGAGCGTTCAGTAAGATGCAAGCAAAAGACAAAAAAGAAGAAGAAGCTTTAGGCTCCTTAAAAATTAAGTTGATAGAAGAATACAGGTTAACCGGTCACGACAAAATACCTCTTACAAGTCGTTTCCCATATCACGTTCTAGTTAAAACAAAAAATCCTCCTCAGGAGTCTGTTCAGCGTGTTTTGGAAAGCCATCTTTAATAGCATCTGAATCTCAAGTAAAAAGCTCATCAATAACAATTTGGTTATCCACATTCCCCAAATAGCCTCCGGTTGTAGATGCGCCGCTGCCGGCTTCCCATACCCCGACTATTTTACCCTCCTGTTCGGCCTGGCCCGTTGCGTGGGGATCGCGATCCAGATCGTCTATGAACGGCTCGAGGCCCGCGATGGGAAAGGAACCCCGATCGTCCGTCCCAAATACCTCTATAAAGTTCGTACTCCACACAAGCGCAGCGTGTAAAAATTTTCTGGCAGGCGTTGTTGCATTTTGCTATAATATTTCCTAAATTTCGAGGATGTTTTATGTCGATACAAGCCACTCAATTTTCACCTACAGCATATGCCCTAGACAAGGCGGAAGAATTCTTTGCAATCGATAAAACAGATGGAGTTCTTTTACAGGCTACTAAAATTATTAGCAGTACATTAACAAAAGTTGCTCTAGCTGTCGCAGGTGTTGTTGAAATAGTTGCATTAGTTGTTTTGTTAATGATTGCATTTCCTTTCATAAATGATATCACATATCATTCATTGCAAAATCGTATTGAATTAGCCGAGCGCTCTATTATTGCAGTTAGTGAATGGGAACTTCGTTCAGATGAAGCGACTGATAAGACTCATAGTCTCTGGCCTAATGAAAAGTATATTTTAAAAGCTGCCGGGTTAGGCGATCTGATCAAAAATGATGATATTTTCTTAGATGATATGACTCTAAAAAAAATTGAAAATAGGTT
This sequence comes from uncultured Verrucomicrobiae bacterium, assembly GCA_963806855.1. Classification (GTDB taxonomy): domain Bacteria; phylum Chlamydiota; class Chlamydiia; order Chlamydiales; family Rhabdochlamydiaceae; genus Sacchariniichlamydia. Next base: position 866,176 of record CAWDYW010000001.1, read on the forward strand.
AAGTTATATCGATGCCTATATCAGCTCCCAATATTTTTCATCATATGGGAATAGGGTAAACTATTGGTTAGGATATGGAGACATAAACAAGCATTTAACATTAAAAAAAGATCTGAAAATCGTGCTTACAAAACTGCAAGACCCGAAAAGAATTGAAAATGATTTAGGAACTGCAATTTCAGGATTATTCGCACTTTTTCTTTTCCCCCCATTAGGATTGCTTTTCCTTGCGCCAAATTCTTATTCTGGTACCTATACAGAGGACCAAATCACACCTTTTAATCAAGAGTTTAAGTGTGATATACTTCCATAATTAACTGGCTGTCATTTTATTAAAATTATTTATTGCTAAAATTTTAACTCTAGAATATAATTCATTGTCAGCTCTATAATTCTATAGAACAAATAAGGAGTTATTCAAGATGGTATCTGAATTAAGATCGGTTGTAGCAGAAAAATTCTGTAATTATGTAGGACAGTCAGTATGTTCAAAGCTATCCAACCCGCCGGTGATCGGCGCACTCATGATTGGAGCTGCTGGGATAGCTATAACTGCGGCAATTCAGTGGAGATGGAAAACATCGACTGTTAACCAATTCCCAGCATTAACTGTTAACCAATTCCCAACATTATCTGCACCTAAGCTAGAGATTACTAAATTATATGAGACGCGATACCCTATAATCCTTGGTCCAACAAAAAATCCTCCAGATTTACTAAATCTTGCTCCCTATCTATTAGGTGATTTAAGGTGTGGTGATGGCCAGGAGATTCCACTTTTAGAAGGCGATTATCTCATTCATGTAGAGCTCAACAATAGCAAAGCTTGGGGAAAACAAAATTATCTTCTTCCTGCTTATCTAGTTAGAAGATTGTCGCCGCATCTGCCATACATAATTCAATATAAGAATGAACAGAAAATCCTGACTATATCAGAAGGTCTTCACAAAAGCTTAGCGCAAACATTAGAAAGCTGGGAAAACAAATATTATGCTGAACCCGGGGCATTCTCGAATGAACCTATGCAGGTAATCAAAATACTTCCCAAAGACTGTGGGGGAGATGTTGGCCCTTCAATGAGTAGTTTTTTGCAAGCCAAAAGATACCTGTTCCCGCCAAAATAGGCCTGCTTTGTTTTGAAAAATCGATATTTTTCCTGCGTCTTTGCGTTTATTTCAGGCTCATTTTATACTAGTCAAATATGAGCTCAGCAGATTTCGAAAAAATTTTTAACCGTTCCTTCAGCTATTCCTTCTCGAAAAAGAAGTTGCTCCTCGTCTTCCCGGTGCTCGTTTTGTGCGGGCTGCTCGCTGTCATTTGCCGCACCATTTCCTTCGGTTCTGGACAATGGATGCAGATGAGCATGGCATTTCTGCCGATGTTTTTGTGCGCAGGCTTTTTACTTGCGCTGGGCCTCATCCTGGTGCGGATTTACCATCAGGAGCTGAAAGGGGGCGAGATCAAGGTTTTGAACATCATCAGAGATTGTAGAGATCTCATCTATGGCATTCCCTATTTGACCGTCCCATTGATCTTCTCTTATCTAGTCTTGTGGATGGTCCTCGGGCTCTTCTATCTCATGAGGCTGATCCCCCACGCGGGCGAGGTGGTCTCGGCGATCTTCTCCTTCGGCCCTTTTCTACTCGTTCTTGGATCCCTTTTTCTCGGCTGTTTGTCTCTTTTGATTTTATTTTATATTACACCTGCCGCAGCGCTGAGATCGGATTTGAGCCCGCGCCTGGCTGAAGAGGTGCTGACTGAGATAAAAGCGAATCCTTTCCTCAGTTTCATCATGCCTCTATTTGCTCTACTTCCCCTCTTGCTCGTCATCGGGATTTTGTCTCTGGCAGCGGTGGTAACGCACATTTTGTATGTCGAAGCTAGCGATAGCCTTACATTGGCCCTCAAATGGTTCTTCATCATGATCCCTTTCAGTGCTATTCTGACGCCGGCTGTCATCTTCTTCTTCAACTTCGCTGCAGAAAGTCATGTCTTTTTGCGCAAGCGCATACAACAATGAAAAAGATCGCCATCATCGGAGCTGGATTCGCGGGACTCAGCTCAGCCTATTTTTTGTTAAAATCGGGTGAGGTTGCTGTCACGATATTTGAAGCCGATCGGATCGGTGCAGGAGCTTCAGGGGTCTGCAGCGGCCTATTACATCCTTATCCCGGCCTCAGCGCGCGGCGTAGTTTTAAGGCCGAAGAGGCTCTTAGCCTTACAAAACAGCTGATCCGTATCGCAGAGGAGCATACACCCAAAGTGGTCGCACGTCAGCAGGGGATTTTGCGCAAAAGCATGAATCTCGATCAAAGGGAGAGGCTCCTGCAACACTGCAGTCAGTGGGGCGATGTGGAACAGCTCGAGCAAGATCTCTTTTTGATCCATTCTGGGATCACCGTGCTCTCGGAGAATTATCTAGAGGGATTATCGGCAGCTCTAATCAAAATGGGGGCGGAAATCGTCATTCAAAAAATCGAGACTCTGGGGCAGCTCGAAGGCTTCGACCACATTGTTGTCGCGGCAGGGTATGGTGTCCGCAGCTTCCCCGAGTGTCAGCATCTCAAGATCAAATTTTTAAAAGGGCAGAGTCTGCGGCTGGAGGGGAAGCCTCCTCTGGAAAAGAGTCTGATCTCGCAAGGGTATATCGCCCATATCGGCAGCGCTACCCATTTCGAATTGGGCTCCACCTATGAGAAGGAATTTGATGATGACCTTCCACAGATCGAGCGGGCTAAGGAACTGCTCAAGGAAAAATTGGCCTATTGCCAAGGGGCCAAAATCATCCAATGCAAGGCGGGGGTGCGGGTCGCATCTGTGGGCCATTATGTGCCGCTCATCGAAAAAATAGCCCCCAATGCCCACGTCTTCACCGGCCTCGGGTCAAGAGGGCTGCTCTACCACGGACTCTATGGAATGGCTCTTTCCAATAAGATCCTTTTAGCTTAAACTTTGATCCATGCAAGGGACACTACTCTTTTTAGGTACCGGGGGATCCGCCGGGGTTCCCATCATCGGCTGCAAATGCCGGGTCTGCCAATCCACTTCTATCTTCAATAAACGGGCGCGCCCATCTGCCTTATTGAAAATCGGAAAAAAGTTCTTTCTGATCGACTCGGGGCCCGATTTTCGCTCGCAGGCGCTCCACTATGGAATCGACAAGCTGAATGGGGTCATCTTGACTCACACCCACTACGACCATGTGGGGGGCCTCGATGAACTGCGCGTTTTCTACTTTATGCAACATATCCGGATGCCGATGCTCGCTTCGATTGAAACCTACAATGAGCTGCGTCACCGTTTCCACTATCTTTTCATGACCAAACAGGCCGACGGGACGCTCCAGTCGCAGTTCGATTTCCAAATTTTGGAAGATGATTTTGGCACGACCCACTTTCAAGGGATCAAAGTGCACTATGTGAGCTATGCCCAAGCCAATATGAAGGTGACCGGCTACCAATTTGGCGATTTGGCCTACATCTCCGATATTCGGGAATATGATGAGAAGGTGATTGAGTCGCTGCAAGGGGTCGACACGCTGATCATCAGCGCTCTTCGCTATACCCGTTCTGACGTCCATTTCAATATCGATGAGGCGATCGAATTTAGCCAAAAAGTGGGAGCGAGAAGGACATTTTTCACCCATATTTCCCACGAATTGGACCATGAAGAGACCAATAACCAATTGCCCGAAAATTTCCGGCTAGCCCACGACGGATTGGAGATCCATTTCACCTATGAATAAAGCATTACTAATTGGCTTCTATCTCAAAACTGCAGATCTAAGCAGCTGCGAGGAATCTCTAGAAGAGCTGGAGAGATTAGCCGACACTTTTGGCCTGGAGACGATTGACAAAGTCGCTTGCTCACTGAAAAAAATCACCGCCGCGACGCTGCTTGGCGAAGGGAAGATAAAAGAGCTCTTTGGCCTTTGCGAAGAATACCAAATCGACATTGTGATCTTCGATGAGGAGATCAGCCCCCATCAGCAGCGCAATCTGGAAAAGATTTTTAAGCGGCCCGTGATTGACCGGACAGAGCTCATTTTAGAGGTGTTTGCGCAAAGAGCCCAGACTCGAGAGGCCAGATTGCAAATCGAGCTGGCCAAAATCCGCTACGAGATGCCCCGCCTGAAGCGGATGTGGACCCACTTATCACGCCAGACAGCGGGAGGAGGGGGATTCACCAAAGGGGCTGGTGAAAAGCAGATCGAGCTCGATAGGCGGATGCTTCGCAATCGAGTGGAGCGGCTCCAAAAAGAGATCGAAGAGGTGCGAGCCCATCGACAGATTCAACGCTCAGCGCGTCTTAGGACCGGCATTCCCACTTTTGCAATCGTCGGCTACACCAACGCGGGTAAATCGACCCTCTTAAAAGCGCTGACCCAGGCCGATGTGCTTGTCGAGGATAAACTCTTTGCGACACTCGATACCACGACTCGCAAATATATCCTGCCAAACAATCAGCAAATTCTCTTGGTCGATACGGTAGGTTTCATCCGCAAAATTCCTCACACCGTCATTGCAGCGTTCAAAAGCACACTAGAAGAGGCGATCCACACTGATGTCCTTCTGCACCTCGTCGACGCTAGCAGTGCGCAAGCGATGAGTCAGGCCGAGGCCACGATCAAGGTCCTGGAAGAATTGGGAGTCTCCGATCAACCGATCATTACTGTGCTCAACAAAATCGATCAATGCACTGACCAGAACATGCTGCAAAAACTGCGCCTCAAGTTCCCCAACACCGTCCAGATCTCTGCCCTCGAGCAGAGAGGATTTCCCCAGCTGATGGCGCAGATGATCAAGGCGATCGAATCGCTCCGAAAAAAAATGCATCTGTGCATCCCCCAAAGCCACTATGCCCTCGTCAGCGAACTGATGCGCGATGGACGGGTCATCTCGATCGAATACGAGGAAAATGACGTCCTCATGGAAGTGGAGATTCCCGCCCGCTTAGAGCAAAAAGTGGGGCAATTCGTCCGATGAGCTTGTGCGACAAGATGCCCCTCTCCGAGCTGCCTCGCGAGCGGCTGATGCGCGATGGAGTCCAGGCCCTCTCAATGCAAGAGCTCATCGCCATTCTTCTCGGTACAGGAACCCAAGGCAAATCGGTCCTCATCTTGGCCCAAGAGCTACTGCTCCATTTTGGTGGAATCGAAGGGCTCCGCGAAGCCTCAGTTGAAGAGCTGATCCAAATCAAGGGGATGGGGAAGGCCAAAGCGATCACTCTGAAAGCCGCTTTGGGAATTGCGCAGCGGGCAGCCCAAGAAAAAGAGCCTCCGCAAAAAAAGATCATCACCGTGCAGGATGCCCTCGCAATCGCGCAGCCCCTCATCGGCCATCTGAGAAAAGAGGCGCTTCTCGTGATTTTGCGCGATGTGAAATGCCGTCTGATCCACAGAGAGGTGGTCAGCTTAGGAACGCTATCGGAAGTGCTTGTCCATCCGCGCGAGGTCTTCCAGCTCGCGATCAAACATGGGGCCCATAGCCTCATCGTCTGCCATAATCACCCGAGCGGCGATCCACAGCCATCGCAAGCCGATATCGTGCTGACGAAGCAGCTACTCGAGTGTGCAAAGCTTATGGGTGTGGGGTTGATCGATCATCTGATCGTCTGCAAGGATAGTTATTATTCTTTTCGAAAAATACCCCCCGCGGTGCAAAATGGTGAATTTGGAACGCGCCAAAGCCCCGCGGTTGAAGTCGCAGAAAGGGGGCAATATTAATTCTAATATGGCCCCCTTTCTGCGACTTCAACCCCGGGAGCTTTCGCGCGGCTCCAAATTCACCATTTTGCACCGCGGGGGGTATAAATAAGAAACGCCCCTTAAAAAAGGGGCGTTAAAAGAATGTACAGAGTCATTCACTAAGTTATTTTGCAGTAACTGTAGCTGTTGAAGTTGTTGTTCCTTTTGGATCAACTTTTACTTCTGTTTTTACTTCTGCTTTACCATAACCAAACAGTGCGCAGCAGTTGCTGAATAGTCTAGCAATTGTGCCGAGAATAAATTTGGGAAGGTAGTAAGGGATGAAGCCGAGAACGAGTTTCCATGTAGGAGTCTTTTCGTTTTCTTTTTCTCTAGCTTTTTTATCGTCTGCAATTTTCTGTGCATCCGCATCAGCTTTTACTTTAGCATCATACTCTGTTTGTAGAGATGAAAGTGTAGATTTGGATTCGCCACGAATAAAATTCAAAGCTACATAGTTTGGTTGAACTTTTCCATCTACAACTTTGTGGCCGTTGAACTCTGTTACAACAGGCTGAGCTGGTGTTGCGGCTGGTGCTGCATTACTTACTGGGTTTGTCATGTTTTACCTCCAAAGGGTTTGTGAATGGTTCAGATTATATGTAAGCATAAGATTTTTTGCCAATAGCTTTTTTTAAGATTTTGTTGTCTCATTCTAAAGGTCCCTTGAATCTCCGGTAAGGATCTGCTATAATGTTCCCAATGAAAACTAGAAAAAAATATGCTGTCGCCACACTCGGTTGTCGTACGAATCAGTATGAATCGGCAGCCTATGCCAAGCAACTGAGAGAGATGGGATACACCGAAGTTTCCGATGGCGAAATTGCTGACATTTGCATCATCAATACTTGCACGGTCACAGAAGGTGCTGATCGCTCGTCGCGGCATCAAATTCGGCAACTCTCTCGGCAGCATCCAGGCGCGAAGCTAGTCGTGACTGGTTGTTTGGCCGATCGCCTTCCCCAAGAAATTGGGCTAATGGAAGAGGTCGATCTAGTCGTTCTCAACAAAGACAAAGATCAATTGCTCTCTCAGGTCTTCCCCGAGGAGACGCTTCCCGAATTTGCAATCGATCAATTTGGGGGACATACTCGGGCTTTTGTCAAAGTTCAAGATGGATGCAACTCTTTTTGCACCTACTGTATCATCCCTTATGTGCGAGGCCGCTCTCGTTCTCGCGACGTCGATTCGATCGTGCGCGAGGTAGAGGGGCTCGTCGCCAATGGATATAAAGAGGTGGTCATCACCGGAATCAACGTGGGCGATTTCGATGGAGGGGGGCTCTCCCTAGCTGAACTGGTGCGCCTCGTCGACCAGATTGAGGGACTCGAGCGGATCAGAATCTCTTCGATCGACCCCGATGAGGTGGACGATGAACTGCTCGAGACGGTCATAAGCGGGAAGAAGACCTGTCATAGCATGCATATCGTCTTGCAGTCAGGCTCGAATGCGATTTTGAAGCGGATGAACAGGAAATACACTCGGCAGATCTTTATAGAGACGATCGACAGATTGAAGGCCGCATCGCCCGATTTCACCTTCACCACGGATGTCATCGTCGGCTTCCCTGGGGAAACAGATCAAGACTTTGAAGATACGCTCGATCTGATGCGTCAGGTGAAATTCTCGAAAGTGCACATGTTTCCCTTTAGTCCAAGACAGCGGACCCGCGCAGCGACCTATCCCAATCAAATTGGCCCAGAGCTGATGAATAAGCGGAAACAAGAGGTGCTAAGGCTTGCAGAACAGATCGCGTTTGAGTTACGCTCTCAATATATCGGGCGCACAATGCCGGTCTTGCTCGAGGCCCAAGAGGGGGAGATGTTCTCTGGACATACCGAAAATTTTCTCGAGGTGCTCGTTCCAGCAAATGGACTCTCGTCGAATCAAATTGTGATGGTCGAGTGTAAAGAAAATTCACCAAGGGGGTTAATCGGATGCGTATCAAAATAGCGACGAAACTGCGTCCCTTTTCCCATCAACCAGGCATCTGCTGCTTGATCCCTTATACCACATGGGAAGTGCAAATTTTCCCGACGAAGCTAATTTTTAGCGATCTTGCCTCAGAAAAGAGGGAAGAGATTTCGATCTCCCGTAAAGGTCCGATTAAGCGATTTACCGTTGTCGATGATTTGGAAAGGGGAAGAATTGAGATATTGGGAGGGGTTCGGACATTCATCACTGCCGAAAGCTACGCTTTTTTGAAGAAAGTGGAGCTGCCTGTTTCGCAGAAGAGACTGTCTCTCGGATGCCACAAAAAACAGGATTGGGAAATGGTCCAAAGGCGCTCAGAGATGGGGGAGATTTTTCCTTTCTGGGTCCGGATGGCTCAGCTCATTCCCGAAATGACACTTCCCTCGATTGGCACAGCGCAACTTTTGGCCGAAGGGAAATTAGATCTGACTTTCAAAGCCGCGTTCCAGGGAATTCTCTGCCCAAGGTTGCGCGATGAGAATTATCTAGGACTCATTCCTGATGTCAAAATCCCGTCTGGAGTTTCTCCTCTAGGCATCATCCATGAAGGGGCGCGGCAAATAGAGCGATTGTTTTTTTATGAAGAAGATGGAGTACTCCATTTCCTACCAAAACTCCCCAAAGAGCTCCATGCTGGCCGCTTTATTTACTTAACCACCGCAGCGGGCGACGAAATCGATATGGAGTGGTCGAAAAAAGAGCTGAAAAAAGTGGTGATTCGAGCCAGAAGCAACCGTCAGGTGCATCTTCGTTTACAAAGTCATATCCGCCGCTTTCGTCTGCAAAAGACAATCTACAGTCGAGATCAACCGCTCGAATTGCAGGCTGGAAAAACGCTTTTCCTAGATCGTTTCATGTTCTAGTTTCTTTTTCCAACTTGGCTTTTGGAAAAGTAGAATGATCGAGGGGCCTAAAGAGAATAGAATGACGCCAAGTATCATAACCACCACATAGGTCGTCCGATTCATCATCGCAATGTGCTTAGGGGGCAAGACCCCGACGATCATAGTGAAGATGGCGCCTAGTGTTCCGACTCCCGCGACAATCCACATCCCCACTTTCCCACCGGGGACTTTATAGAGTCTCTCGGCATTTGGCTGAGAGTAGCGCAATTTCAACGCTGCAGCAAACATCAAGACATACATCAAAAGATAGAGCTCGCTCACCATGGCGAGGAGCATCCAGTAGGCTTCGTTTAATGATTGGAATAAAAAAAAGGGAAGGGCTAAGAAGCTGACTACGACGGCTTGTAAAATGAGCAGCGGTTTGGGCATCGCATTTTTATTGATTCTTCGGAATAGGGGAGGGAAGTCGCCCGATTGCGCTGCAGCCAAGATCCCTTTAACCGGGCCGACTGTCCAGGTGCTGACAGAGGCCATCGTTCCCAGAGCGATGAGGAAAGCGATAAGGGGCAAGAGGATTTTAAGATTGTATTGCTCAAAAAAGAAAGCGATCGCTTGGATAGGGCCTGCGAGCAGACTAATCTCTCCTTTAGGGATCACGATGGCAATCGACAAGACGCCGGGGATAGAGAGGCCCAAAATGATCAAGGCGGAATAGAGGATGGCTTTCGGGTAATTTTTTCGGGGATTTTCCACATCGAGCGCGTGGACGGCCGACATTTCGATTCCAGCTAAACTGATCATGACCCCTGTGAAAAGAATCAATTGGGAGATGCTGGTCATATCGGGGATCAGGTTATCTAGGGTAAAGGAGATTTGAGAGGGGTGCCCTTGAAGAGTCCAAATGCATCCGAGTGCAATGATGAAAAGTCCAGGCAGAAAAGTCCCCAGAATCATCCCTAAGCTCGAGATCCATCCCGAAGTGCGCATCCCTCGAAAATTGATCAGCGTCGTTCCCCAGAAGATCACCAGAATGGTGCAGAAGGTATAGATAGGATTCGAGGAGAGGGACGGCTTGAAAATATAGGCGATCGTTGCGGCAATGAAGGCCAGAGCAGTGGGGTACCAGACGATCGTCTGCATCCACTGTAACCAAGAGGCTAAAAAGCCAGTTCGATGACCGAAAGCCTCCTTCACCCAGGCGAAAACACCCCCGATTTTGGGCCATCCGGTCGCCAGCTCTGCAGAGATGAGGGCAGTCGGAATGAAAAAGATGAGGGTGGCCAGTAAAAAGAAAAATACAGAATAGAGGCCATATTCAGCCGTTACGGGCCAATTTTTGACGCTGCCGATGGTCGCCACGTTGATCATGGTCAACATAAAGATTGAGAGGACACGTTTGGGTTTCACAAGTTTTCTCCAGTTTGGAGGCAGTTGCCAAACTCAGGTTCAGTCGATTTTCGGGTTCTTTTGAGCCGATTTTCGATTCAAATTCGGGGGGTAATATCAGCCTCCCGCATATGACCCCCCGAATTTGAATCGAAAATCGGCCAAAATAATCCCGAAAATCGACGAACCCTGAGTTTGGCAACTGCCTCTTGGATTAATTATAGAAGAATCTGCTATAATTTGGCCATGGTTACATCTAAAAATGAATACCTTGAACTGATCGAAGAGGTCAGAAAACATGATCATGCCTATTTTGTTAAGGCAGAGCCGATTATTTCCGACTACGACTACGACCAGCTGATGATTCGGCTGAAAGGGATCGAGAATGACCATCCCGATTGGGTCACTCCTGCATCGCCGACCCAACGCGTAGGAGAAGTGGCAACTGGTTTTAAACAAATTGAGCATGCCGTTCCGATGCTTTCGCTGGCCAACACCTATTCGAAAGAAGAATTGGAAGATTTTGTCAAACGGATCCACAAATGGACCGGCCGAACCGATATCGAATTTTGCGTCGAATTGAAAATGGATGGAGTGGCCGTTTCAGTGGTCTATGAAAACGGAATTTACACTCAAGCGGTGACCCGCGGTGATGGAAAAAAAGGAGATGAGGTCACCGCCAATCTCAAGACCATTTTAGCTCTCCCGCTGCAGCTCGATCTGCAGGATCCTCCCGAAGTGCTCGAAGTGCGCGGCGAGGTCTATATGCCCCATAAATCGTTTCGCCTCTCCAACCAAAAGAAAGAGGAGGCCGGAGAAGAGCCGTGGGCCAATCCGCGCAATGCGACCGCCGGGTCGCTAAAATTGCTCGACCCAAAAGAGGTGAAAGCCCGCAATCTGGCAATTGTCTTTTACGGCATCGCGCGAGAAACCTCCAATCGGATCGACAGCCAGTTTGCCTGCCACCAGTTCCTAGAAAATTGCGGCCTCCCCACCTTTGCCAAACAGCACCGGCTGAAAACAGGTTCGATCGAAGAGCTGCTCGCCTTTGCCAGCCGGGTCGAAGCCGAGCGGCATTCCCTAGGCTTCGACATCGACGGAATCGTGATCAAAGTGGACAATTTTGCCTTACGCGAAGAGCTCGGGACCACAGGGAAGAGCCCCCGTTGGGCCGTCGCCTATAAATTTGCTCCAGAGCAGGCGACAACCCGCATTCGGGAAATCTCGATCCAAGTAGGGCGCACGGGAGTCTTGACTCCTGTCGCAGAGCTTGAACCAGTATTTTTAGCAGGCAGCACCATTTCCAGAGCGACTCTGCACAACCAAGAAGAGATCGAACGGAAAGATATACGAGTAGGCGACTCTGTCGTCATCGAGAAAGGGGGAGATGTGATCCCCAAAGTCGTCAAAGTCGATCTCTCCAAGCGTCCGGCTCATTCTGCCCCTTGGAAAATGCCCACCCATTGCCCCATTTGCGGCACACCGGTCGTCCATCATGAAGGGGAGGTCGCGGTCCGTTGCCCCAATCCCGACTGCGGCGATCAAGTCCTCAGACGAATCGCCTTTTTCGCCAGCAAAGATGCGATGGATATTGGCCATATGGGTCCCAAAGTTGTCGAGCAGCTCGTTGTCAAAGGCCTGGTGAAAAGTGTCGCCGACATCTACGCCTTGACAGCTGAAGAGCTCGCCCTTCTTGACGGTTTTAAAGAAAAAGCGATCCACAACCTGCTCGAAAGCATCGACAAGTCGCGCAAAACCACCTTGCCACGTTTGATCCTGAGCTTAGGGATTAAACATGTGGGCGAGGGGATTGCCGAGATGCTGGCGACACAAGCTGGCGATATCGAAACCCTCTCCCAGATGACCGTTGAAGAACTCATCGCCATCGAAGGGATTGGGGAGAAAGTGGCTCAATCGGTCGTTGACTATTTCCACAATCCTGAAAATCTCAAAGAAATCCACCGGCTATTTCATCTTGGGGTAAAACCGGAGAAAATCGTCATCGAAAAAGGGCATCCCTTCTTTGGCAAGGTATTTGTCTTGACCGGCACACTTGAAAGCTATTCCCGATCAGAGGCTGAAGCGCTGATCAAAGAGCGCGGCGGAAAGGTGAGCAATTCGGTCGGCAAGAAAACCGATTATCTGCTTTCCGGCAGTGAGCCAGGATCGAAGTATGCAAAAGCCCAAGAACTCGGGCTTACGATCCTCTCCGAGCAAGAATTTAAAGACTTGCTTTGAAAGCTAAAATTTCCTATATAGGTATTCTTTCCTCAAAAAAAGGAGTATTTATGTGGAAATCATTAATTAGATGTTCCGTGATTGGGGGCATCATCGTCTTTCTATGGCTAACCCTAGAATGGGCAGTCCTGCCAACGCATAAGATGATAATCAACCGCTTCACAGAACAAACTGAAGTGACGACAACCATTGCCAAATATGCCCCTCGTGATGGCATCTACGTAGTCGCGCCCTGCGAAACCAAAGGGGAAGAGCCCTTTATATTCCTCAATATTCGTCGAGGAATCGATTGCAGCTCGATGGTACGTCCGATGATTCAAGGCATCCTGATGCAGATGGTTGCAGCCTTTTTAATCACCTATCTGCTTCTGCAGACAAAAGCGATGAAATATTGGAGTCGCGTTTGGTTTGTAACCGTCATCGGTTTTGTTGTGGCGATTCTAGGCATTTTACCAGATTGGAACTGGTGGCAATTCCCGACAGCGTGGATAGGTCTCGAAGTCTTCGATATTGTCGTCGGCTGGTTCCTCGGTGGTCTTGTGATCGCCAAACTCGTTAAGAACTAACCATAGCCAGGGCGGGTTTGTTCACAAGCTCGCCCACTAAAGTCTGGTGATGACATCCAGTAATTCTCACCTTTTGGAGCGATCCAATCAACGAATCATCCCCATCGAAAATGACCTTTTTCCAGCAGCGAGTTCTCCCTTTCAAGAGCTCTGACTTGCTTCGCTGCTCGACGAGAATTTCCACCTCGGAGCCGATCAAAGATTGCATTTCTTCGTTGCAGATCTCCTGATGGAGCTGCATCAATCTTTGCAGACGCTCTTGCTTCACCTCTTCTGGCACATCGTCTTTCCAGCGGTAGGCCGGAGTCCCTTTGCGCGCGCTATAGGCAAATAAGAAAGCGACCGAGTAGCGGATCTGCTTGAAGATATCATACGTCATCTGAAACTCTTCTTCGGTTTCAGTTGGGAATCCGACGATAATATCCGTTCCAAGGGCCACATTGGGGACAAGCTCCCGGAGCATCTGCACCTTTTCAAGATATTGCTCGAGAGTGTAGCGTCGATTCATTTTGCGCAAAATTCTGCTAGATCCTGCCTGAATGGGGAAGTGGACAAATTCGCAGACAGAGGGCAGATCTCGAATGGCCTGCATCAGTTCGACGGTGATATCGCAAGGGTGCGAGGTCATGAAGCGGATCCGCTCGACACCTTCAATTTTGTCGAGCTCATAGAGCAGGTCATGGAAGAGCACATTCCACTCTGGCGCATCATTTCCATAGCTATTGACATTCTGCCCGAGCAGCGTGATCTCTTTGTATCCCTTAGCCGCGAGCTGCTTGCACTCAGCGATAATATCCTGCGCTGGCCTAGAGACCTCTTTCCCTCTCGTATAGGGAACCACACAATAGGTGCAATATTTGTCACATCCCCGAATAATCGAAACAAATGCTTTGACCGGGTCATCGCGCACCGCGTCAAAATAGTTGAGATTCTCTTCAAATGTGCTATCCGTTCGAATGGTCTGCTTCCCTGTCTCAAGCACCTCATCGAGAACCGCATTTAGATCAGAAATATTGTTTGTCCCTACAACGAAATCCACATGGGGCAATTTACGAAAAATGCGCTCTTTTTTGGCCATCGCCATGCATCCGGTTACACCAATCACTGATCGTTTATTGGGACTGCGGCCGAGCTGACCGATTTTCCCCATCACCTTTCGTTCGGCCAGATCGCGAATGGAGCATGTATTAAATAAAAGCAGATCGGCATCCTCTTCGTCCTGGACACGGCTAAGGCCCCGTTTTTCAAGTGCGCCGATCATGAGCTCCGAGTCGAGCTCATTCATCTGACATCCATAAGTTCGCACAAAAAAAGTCTTTAGTTGCCGTTTCTGCATTAGTTACCTTAAGTTTTTTAAAAAGGGGATTTTAGAGGATCGACTGATCTTTTGCAATAATTTCATCATATGCTGGTGACGAGGAAGGCGATGGAGTGGCGGGTCTTATGTACCGGCGAGCATTGGCAAAATTCAATGGGAGGGGGGGATATAATGTCCTCGATGTAAGCCATATAATGGGCTGTAACCATTTGAAATTCTGATAGTTAGAATTTCTAAGAGCTATTTCGGGGAAAATGGACCCATTTATAGGTATCCTCAGATAGGTTCTGGCTTACAAAAAATTTTTTCATCATAAAAAGGAGTTGGCAAAAATGGGGCGGTTCGAATATGCTTAGGGTGCAATTTACAAAAGCTTGAAAGATGAATAAAAGTAAGCAACAAGATTCGACTCTCTTAACTAAAGAACAGGCCATTGCGGATCGTAGATGGTTCCTGCTAGATGCCAAAGGGAAAACTTTGGGACGCTTTGCCTCAGAAGTGGCGAAAGTGCTTCGAGGTAAACATAAACCCCAGTTCACCCCAAATGTTGACTGCGGCGATGGCGTGATCATCATCAATGCCGACCAAATTAAGGTCACTGGCGCCAAAGCAGCTCAAAAGATTTATTATTACCACACCCATAAAGCAAATGGTCTGCGCGAAATCCCTTTCAATGTCATGTTGGACAGAAAGCCCGACTTTATCATTCGCGAAGCTGTCAAGGGGATGATGCCTCTTAGCCGTTTAGGCCGCCAACAAATGAGAAAATTGCGCATCTACGCTGGAGACGCGCACGACTTAGAAGCTCAACAACCAATCTCCTTAACCGTATAAGAGTAATATGCAAGAATTTATCGGAACTGGAAGACGAAAAACATCTGTATCATCAGTGCGTCTTCGCCCAAATGGGTCTGGAAAAATCGAAGTCAATGGACGTAAGATCGAGGAGTATTTCCCACTCGAAATCCAAAGAGATGAGATCCTCTCCCCACTAAAAAAATTTAATCTCGAGCAAAAATTCGATATTATTATTCGCTTGAAAGGGGGAGGTATCCAAGGGCAAGCCATCGCAACTCGCCTTGGGATCTCACGCGCTCTCGTTATTCAAGACGAGACGAGAAGACCAGATCTGAAAGAGCTGGGGTATCTCACTCGCGATCCTCGCAAACGCGAGAGAAAGAAATACGGTTTGGCTGGCGCACGTAAACGATTCCAGTTCTCCAAACGTTAATATTCAACCTATATCCTCCTTGTTGATGACAAGACCATTGAACGATTGTTTAAGGGTCTTGTTTTATTTATATCAGGGTTATATAGAGAAAGTATGGATCCAAAGCCTGTTAGTTTTTCAGCCATTGATAATCAAATTTCAATCGTTTTTCCAAATGATCTTAATGCCAATGGGACTCTATTTGGAGGAAAGGTGCTGGAGCAGGGCGATTGGCTCTGTGCGATCGTCGCCAAACGGCATTCGCAGCGGGTATGCGTGACGCTTGGGCTCGATTCGGTCAGATTTTTGGCCCCGGCGACAAGTGGCGACGTGCTGATCCTCAAAGCGGCTCTCAATCGGGCTTGGCACACTTCGATGGAGGTGGGGCTCAAGGTCTTCGCGGAAGATATTCGGACCCTGGAGAGAAGGCATATCTTTTCGGCCTATTTTACTTTTGTCGCCCTTGATGAGACGTTTCGCCCGACTAAGGTGCCGCCTGTGATTCCTGAAACGGAAGATGAAAAGCGGCGCTATGAAGAGGCTGAAATGCGAAGGACGAAGCGCTTAACTAGGTAGGCCCGTTTCAACGCAAAGACGCCAAGGCGCAAAGACGCAAAAAAAGAAATTGGTTTTTTTCTTGCGTCTTTGCGCCTCTGCGTCTTTGCGTTGAAATGGGCAATGTATCTAACTACGTCGAGTTGGATAGGGGTATCGCCGATAAAGCCGTAGTTAGGGGGAGGATGAGATCAGACTCGGCGGCGGCAATTTCTGATCAAATACGGTGTGGGACTTTAGCAGCAGCAGTAGGCTTAAGCAAAAGAGGACAACCCATTTCATGCGAGATGATAGAGGGGGGTGTATTTTTTCTCGAGATAGGTGATAAACGGTTTCTCTGAGAGGGGCTTGCCGGTGATCTTTTCACACAGATCTTCGGGCAAATATTGCCGTCCGTATCGATGGATATGTTCTTTTTGCCAATTGCTCAAGACGCTGAGTTCTCCTTTGGCAATCTGCTCTTTCCAATTGGGGTGTTTGGCAGCAAATGTTTCGAAAAATTGGGCAGCATAGAGGTTGCCGAGGGTATAGGTGGGGAAATAGCCAATGGCCCCTAAAGACCAGTGGATATCCTGCAGACACCCTTCGATATCTGAGTGTGGGGTGATGCCCAAATACTCGCGCATTCTCTTATTCCACTCTTCAGGTACTCTTTCGACAGGGATTGTCCCTTCGATTAGCCCTTTTTCCATTTCAAAGCGGAGCATGATGTGGAGGTTATAGGTCACTTCATCGCTTTCGGTGCGGATCATGGTCGGTTTGACGGTGTTGATCGCTTTGTAGAAATCCTCGAGACGAACAGAGGCCAAATGCTCTGGGAAGGTTTCTTTCAAATGGGGAAAGAAATGTTGCCAGAAGGGGAGCGAGCGGCCGATGATGGTCTCCCAGCTGCGCGATTGGCTCTCGTCGATGCCGAGCGAGGCTGCTTCGCCGAGGGGGGTTCCATAATTTTCGTGAGGAAGGTTGGCGTGATAAAGGCCGTGCCCTCCTTCGTGAACGCAGGAGAGGATGTTCATCAAGGGGTGATTGAGGTTGATGCGCGTGGTCATCCGGGTGTCATAGGTTTGCATGGGGATGCACATCGGATGGGCCGATTCATCAAGCCTAGAAAACCGTTTGTCAAATCCCATAGCAGAGAGGAGTTTTTTCCCAAATGCCAGCTGCTTATTGTGGTCGAAGTCGTGCTGGAGAAAGGAGCTGTCGGGAATTGGTTTCGTGCAGATTTTTTTGAGTAGATTGGTCAGCGGGATCTTGAGCCGCTCGAGGAGGACAGTTAAAACGGCGGTGGTCATGGTCGGCTCGAAATTGTCGACGAGCGCATCGTAAGGGTGATCTTCATAGCCTAGGATATCGGCTTTTTTGCGGCATAGGGCGACGATTTTTTCCAGGTGGGGCTGAAAGTCTTTGAACCGGTTTTTCTCTTTGGCATCGGCCCACGCATGCGTTGCAGCTGAAGTGACAATGGCAAACTCTTCGACGAAGGAGAGGGGGAGTTTGACCGCTTTGATGTAATCGCGTCGCCATTCTCGCAGCGCGGCGATTTGTGGATCGGTCAATTCATCGCTCTTCAAGGTGCCTGTTTCGATGTCGATCAGGGCTGAGAGGGCATTTGCGAAGTCTTTGCTGGTCCTCTCTTGGTGCCCGAGACTTGCGATCAGCTCCACTTGTTTTGAGCGGATCTCAATGGCCCCTTTCGGCATGTAGGTCTCTTGGTCCCATTCGAGCAGCATTGAGATGCCGCTAAACAGGGTAGCTTTAGTCGAGAGTTCTGTAATTTTTTGATAGGCTTTATTCATGTTTTTAGTCTAACTGGTGGCCAAATTTTTTTTAAGCCTTTCTCTATCGCCCCGATCATTTTGCCGGCAAATGGGGTAAAGAAAGACCAACTGATCGACAAGATGACAATACAGCCGCTGCCGACGACGATATCGGAGAGCCAGTGGGCGCCAACTGCGAGGCGGGGAAGGCAGAGAAAGGCGCCGTAAAGCAGCGCGAGGAGAGCGAGTCTTCCACGGACGATATAGGCATAGCTCACAGCGAGCATGAGAGCGGTCGTCGCGTGGTCGCCGGGGAGGCTCTTGCTCGAATGGACTTTGAATTCTATCCAGGAAATGGTGTGGGAAATATCGACCACATGATCGAGGACAAGGCTTGGACTCGTCCGGCGCAAATGCATGAGATCACGGCAAAAAAGGCGATTGATGAGGACAATGGTCGCCGCAGTGAGGATCACGCAGAAAATGAATTCGGCACATCTTCGTAGCCGCTCTGGCTTTTGGGTTCTGAAAATCGCAGCCAAATAAAATCCTAAGAAGCACAGGTCTTCAAACCAGTCTGCCAGGCTGTGGTTGGCAAGAGCCCAGAGGGTACGCAGGAGGCTATTGTCTTTGAGCGGTTCATTGACCAAGCGAAAGAAGGCTAGATCGATTTGTTCCCATATTTGCGACGAGAAAATGAAGCTGCCAAAAAGAATTAAGGCTAGCAAATTCCAAAAGAGAAGGGGTTTTATTCGCGTACAAACCTCCATCCAAAAATCGAATACAGAAGTAGAAAAGGAGCTAAGATCGCAATGTAGGCAGAGGCGGTTTCATTTTCGCTCAAAATCACGGCCGCATCCATGAAGGCGACGAAGGCGATAAATCCAAAGAGGCCAAAAACGTAGATGAAAAAGGGTGAGAGGTCTCGCTTGTATCCGATACAGAAGGGAATGACGGCGAGCAGGACTAAAAAGCAGCAGCTTGGCATCGCCAGTTTAAAGAGAAGCTGGGTCAAAATCACCTGTTTTTCATGGTTAGAAGCAAAGGAGCGGCTTAAGAGGGTAAAGAGCTGATAGATCGATCGGTTTTCATAGGGGATATACCCTTTGCGCGGGATCTCTTTTGCCCAATGCAATTCGGTGAATAGATAGGTCGGATAGGAGGCCTCTTTCTCAAAGGCATCTCCATTGCGGACGAGGTGATCTACCCATTGTCCTCGCAGATCATCCGGATCGGCCTTGAGATATTTCATCCTCCAGATATCATCGGCGCTGCGGATCCAAATCACATCGAAAAAAGATTCTTTCTCTTGATCAAAATATTGATAGACGAGCCGGGAGTGATCTTCAAGGTGCAGAACGCGGAAAGGTTCTCTCCGATTATTCTTAAGCGAGTGGCTCAAATGGGAATCATAGAATTTGTCGATGAAATTAAGCGATGAGGGGATGGCAAATTCGTTAATCGCCAGGCAGCTGAGGGTGCAGATCATCCCCATAAAAAAGAGGGGGCGGAGCAATTTTTTCTGGGCGAGACCTGCCGATTGGAAGGCGACCAATTCCCGATAGATATTGAGTTGGCAGAGCACTTTGATCGTGCCGAGGAGCAGGGCGAGGGGAATCAAAATATCGGCCCGCTTGACAAATTGGAAGAGGTAATACTGAAAAATTTTGAAAACGCCTAAATTCTTGCCATGGACAAAGTCCTGGATATGGGTGGAGTAATCGATAATGGCATAGAGGAAGTAGAAGCCAAAAAGAAAGAGGGCAAAGACCTTTAGAAACTCCCGCAAGACATACTTTTCCCAAATCTTCATTCTGCCCCCCTCGCAATCCGTTTAAAAGAGTAGAGACAGAAAAGAATAATCACTGGATGGGGCCCTAGATACAAGAGGGTGCTTTGAAGGTGATTATGTCGCACCGATTTTGCCATGACAAAGCAGACCAGATAGATTATTAGAAATGCGCTGGCCCAAAGGATTCCTCTCAATTTAAGCTGTCTTGAAATCTCCATCCCACAGGCGATCCCTAAGAGGGTGAAAGTGAAGGCGGCGATCCCTAAAGAGAGCCGTCTGGCAATCTCTTCAAGAATGTGAATATCAAGCTGAGAACTTACTTGATTTTCGACCGCATTTTTGGCCAGAAGCATCCGTAAATTGAGGTTTTCAAAGCTAAGACTCCAGCCGCTGCTATGCAAATATTGGGAGAGATCATCGGCCTGCGTCTGCATCTCTGCCTGATTTTCGATAACAAGATGGTCAAACCTATCAGGCTCTTTTGAATCGACACTCGAGATAAAGGTGACATTGGATCCGAGCAATTTTTGATCTTTTAACGAGAGTTTCTTCGCCAGCATCAGCCCAATCCGCTGATTTGACATCGTCCGCGAGATGAAAAAGACATCTTCAGCATATTTGCCCGATTTGAGCACTTTCATATCGACGTAGGTGTTCTTCAATTTGATCAGCGTATCTTTTTGTAGCAGACAGAGGGGATTGGCGGCCGTCATCTCATAGGCGAGCATTTTAGAAAGAGAGCGGCATTTTGGAGTCACTTCTGACACAACCGTAAAATTGAGCAGCGCAAAAATCATCCCGCAGAGGAGGAGAGGGAAAGTGATGGAGGCGATTCCAAGCCCCGACATCCGGATGGCAGTCAATTCTCGCGATCGACTCATCTTTTGGAAGAGCAAGAATGCGGCGATCAAACAGGAAATAGGGATCGCAAGGGGCAAAATGAAGGGAATTTGAAAGAGGACAAACTTGAAAACGACAAATTTTGAGGCACCGGTCGCAGCAAAGCGGGCCACCGTTTGGAAACGGGTGACTAAAAGGACCGAGATAAATCCTGTGACGCACAGGCAGAGTACCTTGAGGTAGTTGCGTAGTAAGTAGCTCCACAAAAGGGGCATCGCTTGTCTCTTTCTTATTTTATCTATTAATTGTATGCTAACGGACGATTATACGAAAATGGATTTAGAAAAAACTATTCAACTTTATTTCGGGCAAGTACCCCGCTCTGACAAACCGCTCCTGCTAGGTTTATCGGGAGGGGAGGACTCGCTCGCTTTAGCCCATTGCCTGATCCGGCTGAAAATTCCGTTCCATGTCGCCCATTATGATCACGGCTGGCGGCAGACTAGCGGACGCGAGGCGGAAGAGCTCAGGAATTGGGCAGCCGAACGTCAAATTCCATTTTATACGATGAGAAGCAGCGGCTCAGCTGGGAAAGAGGATGAGGCACGCGAACAGAGGTATTCTTTTTTTGAATCAATTTTCAAAGAGGAGCTTTTCCAGGCGCTCGTCCTCGCCCACCACCGCGATGACCAGGTCGAGACGATTTTAAAGCGGATTTTAGAAGGGGCCCATCTGTCCAAATTGAGGGGAATAAAAGAGATCCATTGGCGAGGAACTCTTCCCATTTGGCGCCCTTTACTTGGAGTTCCCAAGGAGGCGATCCGAGCTTATATAAGGACACATCAGCTGCAGCCGATCGATGATTATACAAATCGGGACCCCAAATATTTGCGCGCCAGGATGCGAACTGGGCTAATCCCGATGTTGCAGGAGCAATTTGGCAAGGAGATTTCGAGCTCCCTCCTCCGACTGGGCCGCTATTCTGCAGAATTGGAACATTACCTTGAGCTGCAAACAGAAAAGATTCAACCGGTTGAAGGGCCATTTGGGAGCTTTTGGGACTTTTCGGCCTCCCATCCGGTTGAAATGCGCTTTGTCCTGAGAAATCTTGGAGTCAGCCAACAAGTCATAGACCAGACGATAGAGGCGCTGACTGCCAATAGGGCCAACTATAAAATCAATCAGATGTTTATCGTCGACCGGGGAACGCTCTTTTTTTTAAAACCATCTCAGAAGAATACTTCTATGACCTTTGGCCCAATTGTGGAAGGGGAGCCCCAAAATTGGCGCAACTGGTGGCAAGGAAAGATTTCAGTTAACATCCCAGCCGGCCCTGCCACCTTCGGCCCTCTCAACCCAAAATTGCGAAAATTCCAACACAACCACCGCGTTCCCGCCTTCCTCCGCGATACTCTCCCTGTGCTGGTGCAGGATGGAAATCCGGTAGGAGAATTTTTAAGCGGAAAAAGTTGCTATCCTCAGGTCGGGCAATCGGTCGCATTTGAAATTAATGTTAACCTATGATATCATAATAACTTAAGGCTCTACCACCAAAAAAATTCTGCCTATTTTCTTGAACGAAAATTAAAATAGGTAAACCTTTTTATCCTTTTAAAAAGTTTGAACTTGTGATATAAAAAGAAATTATGGGCGATGACAATAAAAACAAACCTACGCCGAAGAAGGGATTTCCTGGAGGCTTTTTAATTTTTGTTCTGGCGGGGATACTCACGTTCTTCTCCATTCAGAGCATGAATAAAGACAAGACCGGGAAAGTTGGGTTCAGCCATCAGGTTGAACACCTCGTCAACTTGGACCTTCTTGATAAAGAGAGCAACAAAAAAACGGCTCTGAACGATAACCTGGTCACTTTCAGCGGAAAGTTCAAGGATCAAGTTTCAGATGAGGCGAAAGCGCGCTATCGGTTCTTGCAGCTTGTCAATCAAAATAATCAACTGATTCAGGACCAAAGCGTCGTTCAAAAAGAGCTCCGAGATCTCCGTACATCTGTGATTGCTGCAGCCGATTGGTTCCTTAACCTCACCGGGATCGACATCCCAAGCAGAGGCTATGTCGTCGTCGATTCAGGTTTCGATCTTCCCAATTCCGACAATGCGATCGTCCTCAAATCGACAAACGATCGGCATATCGTCAATCTCAAAGAACTCAAGAGCAATTTCCGAGCAGCTTCTAGCTCAGCCGCGACGCTCGACACTTTTGCGAGCGACCTACGCACTCTAATCCAAGCCTTCCGTTCTCCCAATTTAGCGATGGGGGATGAGGCGATTAAGCAGCAGCTGAAAGATATGGAAGTGGCTGTGATGAATGCCCGTTCCTTCAATGTGAGCGATCGGACCGAAGTTTATGCTACTGCTATTAACCAGCTCCAGGCGATCGCTAACGAATTAGATGCATCTGAAGATGGAATCAGGCTAAACCAGCTCCGTCCCGTCCGCACCTATAAACAAGACCTGATCCGCAACAACCAAATCTCTGAAGACCTTCTGACCGTCAATGCTCAACTGGATAAAGCGCGCCAACAAGTGGCGAGCGTCGTCTGGTATTTTAACAACAAAGAACTCTCCACCCGGCAGCTTGAAAAACAAGATCCAGAGGTTTTCAGCCAATGGTATTCTGGTGCTAACCAAGAATGGCAGACTTTCGCCACCAACCGTGGAGCCGATTTTAAAGCCCCCGACCAACCGCGCAATGCCGTCTTAGAAAAAACCTTCAAGAGCGAAGAGCCTTCTCCCAATTATTTTAGCTACCTCTTGACCCTGCTCCCCGTATTACTCGTGGTCTTCCTCCTCTACTTCGTCTTCTCCAAACAGATGAAAGGGATGGGATCTGGCGCCATGAACTTCGGAAAATCGCCTGCTCGCCTTCTGACAAAAGAGAGGAATAAAGTCACCTTTAAAGATGTCGCCGGTTGCGATGAGGCCAAAGAAGAACTTCAAGAGATCGTCGACTTCCTCAAAGACCCAGCGAAATTCACCGTCCTCGGCGCTCGCATCCCGAAAGGGGTCCTCTGCATCGGCGCTCCAGGAACAGGTAAAACGTTGATTGCCAAAGCTGTTGCCGGCGAGGCCGATCGCCCCTTCTTCTCGATTTCGGGTTCCGATTTCGTCGAGATGTTTGTGGGTGTCGGTGCTAGCCGTATCCGCGATCTCTTTGACCAAGCGAACAAACAGGCCCCTTGCATCATCTTTATCGATGAGATCGACGCTGTCGGACGACATCGCGGTGCCGGAATTGGCGGCGGCCACGATGAGCGTGAGCAGACCCTGAACCAGCTTCTGGTCGAAATGGATGGCTTTGATACGAACGAAGGGGTCATTCTGATCGCCGCAACCAACCGCCCTGACGTCCTCGATAAAGCGCTTCTGCGTCCAGGCCGTTTTGACAGACGGATCGTCGTCGATCTTCCCGATATTAAAGGTCGCTACGAGATCCTCAAAGTGCATGCCCGCAAGATTAAACTCGATTCTACAGTCGACTTGATGATCATCGCCCGCAATACCCCAGGCGCATCGGGTGCCGACCTCGCCAATATTCTCAACGAGGCTGCCCTACTTGCAGCGCGTAATGGACGTACAGCCGTGACCCAGCAAGAGGCGAATGAAGCCTGTGATAAGGTCCGCTATGGAAAAGAGCGCCGCAGCGCTCGAGATCGACAATCAGGAGAAACGGACAACTGCTATCCACGAATCGGGTCATGCCATCGTCGCCCTCCTCGTGAAAAATAGCGATCCTGTCGACAAAGTGACCATTATTCCTCGTGGACTCTCACTCGGTGCGACCCACTTCATGCCAAAGAAAAACCGTGTCAGCTACTGGAAAAAAGAGCTCCTCGATCAGCTTGCCGTCCTCATGGGTGGCCGTATTGCCGAAGATCAATTCGTCGGCGATATCTCCAGTGGCGCGCAGATGGACATCACTCAAGCCACACGCCTTGCTCGCAGCATGGTCTGTGAGTGGGGGATGACCGATGCTCTCGGAACCGTCGCCTATGATGAGCGGAGCGACGTCGGTCAGTATTTAGGAATGCAGCAGCATGAGAAGAACTATTCTGAAGAAACCGCCAAGCATATCGATGAAGAAGTGCGCCGTATTCTCGATGAAGCCAATAAAAAAGCGATCGAAATCATCCAGACAAATAAAGACAAGCTCCTGCTCATGACCGACATGCTGATGGAATTTGAGACCCTTGATCGACAAGACGTCCTCGACATCATGGAGAACAAGTGGGACATCGAGAAGAAACGCAAACGCCAAAAGGATGATGCTGATCGGGCCAAGAGCAAGGCGCCACCGCCACCTCCAAGCCCCATCACCGATATAACTGCTGGCCCAAAACTCGACCTTCCTCCCAATCCGACACCTCAGGGAACCTAAAAGATGTTTCAAGCAATGGCGGTCATTTGTCTGATCGCCTGCCACGGAGCCTCCGCCGACCATTTCGCGGTCTTTGCCCAAAAATTATTAGACGAAGGCTACCAGGTTCGGATCTATGCCTCAGAGCATGCAGTCAAAAAATTCCAAGATCGTAAAATCCCCATTACCATGTCATTTAAAGTTGACGAGTGCAAAGCGTCTGAAATCGCCGAAAGTTGTGCCGATTCGGTCGTCCTGACCGATGTAGGCCATCCCTTTGACATTACCCTGCAGCAAGCCTTAAACGGGGCCATAGCCTATTACGATAATCCCGAGCCCTTAGTCCCTGGAGGGTATTCCAAAGTAGCAGGCGAGGTGATGAAATTGGCAAGCAAGGTGCTCTTTGCCAATGCCAATCTCGAGACCAGTCCCTTACTAGACGTCCCATTCGAAAAAAGGGTCGGCCTGGGCTATTACCCTACTGCCGCGGCTGAAAAGGTGGCCAAACGGCGGGCCGAAGAGGGGAAACGGATGCGGCAGCAATTTGGATATGAAGATAAGAAAATCATGGTCTACTTTGGCGGAAATAACGAAGAGTATTTTGGTGAGGCTTTTCCTGCCTTTCTCAGTTTTTTATCGGAGGATTTGACCGATTACATTTTCGTATTGCAGCAGCATCCGGCAGCCAAAGAGAAAAACATTGATCGACAAATGGTCCAAGATGCGCCCTTGATCATTTCCGATTGGACTTCAGAGGATATTCAAGTGATTGCCGATGGGGCCCTCTATTATCAAACCAGCATGGGACCTCAGTTTGCCCTCGCCGGCATCCCGATGCTGCAAGTGGGGCATAAAACCTATGAAGATGTGATGGTCAGAAGCGGGATGTGCCCTTCGGTGACAAATGGGGAAGATTTTGCCGAGCAGATTGCCAAGATGGAGCCTACCTTGATGAGTGAGGAGCAGCGGCAAGCGATCTACAAAATCATCGGGATTCGGGATGATTGGTTCGAGAGACTAAAAGTCGAATTATGCTCTAACGGATAATCCCTGGTAACTGAGGCTGTATGCATCTGCATGTAGTTGGTTATCCCACATCCCCCAGACAGCAAACAAATAGAGATAGTCACAATCCAGTCACAATTCTTATATCTTAAATGCCAAGGACTTAAGATTATTTAGCCGATAAAAATGAGCAAGGAATCACAATTCTCAGGCCCAAAAGGGGAGATAGGAAGCTCCCTTACCAGAAGTTGCTTCTCCATAGGGCTTGACAAGACCCGCTTCAATACAGTCTCTAATAATGCGGGAAACCATTGAATAGTTGGGTTGCGAGATACCCAGCCGCTGGCGAAAAGAGGCATTCGACATTCTTCCTCCTAAAATATACCGGAGACTTGCATGCTGGTAACACGCTCGAATGCGCTCTTCAAAATCCATTTGCCCAAATTGACGAGGCCCGTAGATAAGCGCAATTGTACTTTGGGATGTTGTACGAAAATCGGGAGCAGGAAGTTGGGATAATTCGATTTCAGCGATCACTTTATCTATGCCGCTGCCTCTCTCTTCACAAAGATTCAATCTTCTCATGAATTTTGCCAGAGCTTCATTTCTAGATGTTGGCGGCTCGTCAAGAAAGCGAAGTGTTTCAATAAGAGGAAGCCCAGGACTTGATATTTCTACTCTATTTTCAAAAATCTCCACCATTGGCCCCATCCCTCGTTTTGAAAAATCTTGATGAATCAATGCATTTGCAATCAACTCACGAATTGCAATGACAGGATACATGCGAATCGATCTACGAAATGTGTGATCTATCTTCTCATTTTGAGGCAACTGATCATTGGTATAATCTACAATTTCATTAAAACTAATTGCATATCCTTTATGAAACTCATGCTCTTTGATACCCTCAATGCGACTATTGCCTCGATAAATAATAACTCGTGGGGATTTTCTAACAAGATGATCAAAATCTTCAAAATTCTTAGCAAAGAGAATGGCGCCTAAGTTTGTAATATCATAATAACTACTCTCTCTGCGAATAATGATTCCTTCCGCTTCCAATCTTTGGAAAATCCCTGAATGCGATGCGGGAAGCGGCTGTCGAGTTAATTCAAAATATGCAGAAATATCTATCAAAGAAAGAATCTCTGATTCCAATACTCCATCTTTCGCCATCCCTTTTTCAAATAGAACTCTGTCAAATCTACGCCAAAGTTCTCGTTCTTTTTCTGGGCAATCCTTTAATTTTTTCTTGTAGCTTCCTATCCGAATATATTCTGTCCCTTTAAAGCTAACAGGCCTATTACTGGCAGGCATAATCTCAAAAAGAACAACACATTTCCCATCGATTACATTTTCATAAATGCGATAATCCACTTGTGGATCCATCTGCATAAAAAGCCAGCTCTCGAGTTCTTGATTGCCAATTTTTGTCTCCCGAGGTCGAAACGAAGTGCCAAGAATTTGACGATGCAGATCTTCTACACCCCAGAGTATGTAAGCCCGTTGTTTCCCAATTAATGTCGCTGAGTTGGCAAGAGCGGAAATATTTTCTCCAATTTCATGAGGGTCAGCATTGTTATATTTCAACTCTAACCATTCATTTTCACTAGGGAGAACAACGAGCTGTCGCACCAGATTGTGAAATTGAGCATTATTCATATTTTATCCAAAAAGATACGAATGATAATACTGCCTTGCCCCTACATTATCAAGAATTTATTTTCCCCAATATTGCAAAGTCGTGGAGGTGAGATTAGATTACGATAATATTTTTATGCAACTTTCTTCGTAGAGAAATGTCACAACTTGTCCATTCTGTATTTTGGTTGAAGACCAGTCGTGATTGGCGAGATGGACGAGAAGGGCCCGAATGACGCCGCCATGTGTAACGATCAAGACATCATCGTCGAGATGTTTTTGTGCAATGAGTTCCAGCGCGGGGAGTACTCTTTGGATCACTTCATAGCCCGACTCGACATCGGGGACGAATTTATAGTGCAGCTTTTCTAAATTGGAAAGTCCGTGATGCGTTGCCAGATCAAATCGATGTCCATATTGCGCTTCGATTTCGGCAAAGGTTTTTCCTTCCAAACCTCCGTAGCAGGTCTCTTTCAGCTGAGTGAATAGTTCAATGTGCTGATCTCTGCTGCCGCGGATGATTTCGGCAGTCTCGACAGCGCGTTTTAAATGGGAAGAATAGATCCCTGCAAATTGCAAATCCTTGAGCGCCTTGGCTGTCTCTGCAGCTTGTAGACGCCCCCTCTCATTGAGAGGGATGTCTTGGGATCCCTGGTAACGTTTTTGGACGTTCCAATCGGTTTCGCCATGCCGAACGAGGTGCAGTCTTGCCATAACTATTTTTTCGCAGGTGCAGGGAGCAGAGCCTTGTGGCTGAGCCGGACCTTGCCTTCTTTGCTCACTTCGAGCACTTTGACCTCAAGCTCTTGCCCTTCCTTAAACCCAGCTTTGCGGATATCTTCGATTCTCTCATGAGAGAGCTCAGAGACATGGCATAGCCCTTCCTGACCGAAGATAGCGACAAAGACTCCGAAGGCGACGATCGATACGATTTTCCCTTTGTAGACTTTGCCCTCTTCCACCTCGGCGGTGAGGTCGTGGATGATCTTTTTGGCTTTCTCCATCGCTTCGTGGGTCGTCGCAGTGATGCTGACGAGGCCGGTGTCGTCGATGTTGATCTCGGCTCCTGTCTCTTCGACGATAGCGCGGATCTGTTTTCCGCCTGGACCGATGACGACTCCGATCTTGCTCGGCTTGACTTGAATCGAATCGATTCGTGGAGCGTATTGGGAGAGGTGTTGGTTGGGTTTTGGACAGGCCTCAAGCATTTTCTGCAAGATGTGGATCCGCCCCTCTTTTGCCTGAGCGAGTGCCAGACGCATGATATTGTGAGTGATCCCTTCGATCTTGATGTCGAGCTGGAAGGCGGTGATCCCTGTCTCGTTACCGGCGACTTTGAAGTCCATATCACCCAGGGCATCTTCTGCGCCGAGGATGTCCGAAAGGATTGCAAAGCGCTCCCCTTCAAGAATGAGTCCCATGGCGATTCCGGCGATCGGATGTTTAATCGGAATACCGGCATCCATCATAGCCAGACAGCCGCCGCAAACAGAGGCCATCGACGAGGATCCATTCGACTCGGTAATATTGGATTCAATGCGGACAACGTAGGGGAATGATTCGCGTGCAGGAAGGGTGGCGGTCAGTGCTCTTTCCGCTAGCTTCCCGTGGCCGATTTCTCTTCGTCCTGGCGCTCCAAATCTTCCCACTTCACCCACAGAGGAGGGAGGGAAAAAATATTGGAGGTAGAAGCGTTTGCCCCCTTCTCCATCGAGCGATTCGTACCGTTGGGCCATTGTCTCGCCACCGAGGGTCGTTACGCAGAGTGCCTGCGTCTCGCCGCGGGTGAAGACGACGCTGCCGTGGGTGCGAGGGAGGTAGCTCATGTCGATCGAGATCGGACGAACTTCGTCAGTTCTGCGGCCGTCGGAGCGGACCTTCTCAGTGAGGATCATCTCGCGCATAATATTAGCTTGAAGCTTCTTATAGGCGGCTGCCACTTCCATTTCGGGATGGCTTGGATCTCCCTCTTTAGGGCAGAGCTTTGCAAATAGGGCAGCTTTGATCCTGTCGAGTGACATTTCCCGATCTTTTTTGCTGGCGATCCGGAGCGCTTTTTCAATGTCATCTTTGGCAAATGCGCTCACTTCGCGGGCGATCACTTCTGAAGAGAACATCAATGTGTCGAGCTTTTTGGTTTTTCCAATCAGATTTTGCCAGTCGCCTAGCTTTCGGCAAATCTCTTGGATCGCCTTATGTCCCTCTTCAACTGCCTCAAGGATCTGCTCTTCGGTGAGGAAGTCGCAAAACCCTTCGATCATCAAGATTGCCTCTTCGGTCCCGGCGAGCATCAAGTCGAGACGCGATTTCTCCATCTCTTGCTTTGTGGGATTGATGATGAATCTCTCGCCGACCAGCGCCACTTGCACCCCGGCAACCGGCTTCACGAGCGGGATATCGGAGATCACCAGCGCAGCCGAGGCGGCGCAGATTGCGAGTGGATCGGGCATGTGGGTTCCATCATAGGAGAGAACGTAAGTTAGAATTTGAAGGTCGTGATGGTAGCCATCGGGGAACATCGGACGAATCGGTCTATCGATGAGACGGCAAGTTAAAATTTCCTTTTCCGTTGGCCGCCCTTCTCTTTTCAGGTAGCCCCCTAGGGTTTTCCCTGTGGAGGAAAATTTTTCTTGGTAATCGACTTTTAAGGGTAAGAAATCGACGCCGGGGAGAGGTTGAGGGGAGGCGCAGGCCGTCGCTAAGAGGACCGTGTCCCCAGACTTGACGATGACCGAACCGTTGGCATGCCTGGCGATTTTGCCTGTCTCAAATGTGATTTCTCTTCCGCCTACTGAGGCTGAAATTGTATGTTTGTCCATGTAACTCCTAAATTTAGTTTTTGGATGGAGGGATAAACTGACCGGCTGTGGAGACCAAAATTTTGATCTGCACAGTAGGGCATTCTATCCGTCCTTTAAAAAGGATATCATGTGGAATAGTTTAGAACAAGTGAACAAAAGGCGAGCAGCGCTCGCCTTCTGTTAAGATAGTGTAAGGATTGTGTGTGGATTATTTGCGCAAGTTTAATCTTACGATAAGATTTTGGTAGCGCTTAGTATCAGTTGAATTGAGATAATCTAAAAGTTTGCGTCGTTGCCCAACAAGCTTAAGAAGGGCCAAGCGAGAGCTGTGGTCCTTGGGAGCAAGCTTGAGGTGCTCAGTGAGCTCGGCAATCCGCTCAGTTAAAATCGCGATTTGAACGTCGGCAGAACCGGTATCCTTCTCGTGTAACTGAAACTTCTTTGTGATTTCCTCTTTTGTGCCTTTATCGAGTGACATTTAAAGATCTCCTTTAGAACAAAATATAGCCTATGCAATTAAACATTATTGTAATCAAATCAAAATTTCAAATCAATCAAAAACTGAAACGCGTTCTATGACTTGTCAATTGCGAAGCTTCATGATAGCATAGCGAAACAATTAAATCCAAGTCCTAAAATGATAACCATAGACGATGAAAATTTTATGCGAGAGGCGCTTCTCGAAGCAAAAAAAGCTTTTGCACAGGCAGAGGTACCTGTCGGGGCTGTTCTCGTCTACCAAGGTGAGATTATCGGACGAGGACACAATTTAGTCGAGCAGCAAAGCAACGCTGCCCTACATGCGGAGCTAATCTGTCTGCAAGAAGGGGCAAAGAAACTGGGCAATTGGCGGCTTTTGGATTGCACACTTTATTGTACGCTCGAGCCCTGCCCAATGTGTGCCGGTGCGATGGCCCTATTTCGGGTTAAGCGATTGGTGTATGGCGCGCCCGATTTACGTCATGGGGCAAATGGAAGTGTTTTCAATGTCCTCAATGCCGCCCATCCGATCCACCAAGTGGAGGTCGAAGGGGAGTGCTGTGCTGAAGAAGCAAAAGCGCTGATGAAAGAGTTTTTTTCTATAAGGAGAAGGAATGGAAGCATTGTTTGAAGAGCTGGTGCAGCAACAAGAGGAGAAGGTCTTTAAGTTTGCTCAAAAAATTATCCCCCATATTACGAGGGAGGATGTCCTGCAGCCCAATGACTTCCCCGTCTTGGAGAACCACCCATTGTTCCGATACGAAGAGGGGATACTCGAAGGGCTGCGAACTGCCCAAATGGCTTATTTCGCTATTGAAAAAAAAGGTCGCACCATCTAGAATCGGATACTTGAATAACTTTTGGAGCTCCAATGAAAAAAGAAGGCCACCCAGATTACCAGGACATTTTATTTGTCGACTCTTCGACAGGGACGAAGTTCGTCTGTGGATCCACACTAAAACCGAAAGAGAAAGAGAAGTATGAGGGTAAAGAATACCCTGTATATCGAGTCGCTATTTCTTCAGCATCTCACCCTTTCTTTACAGGAAGCAAGCAGCTTGTCGACGCCGAAGGTCGGGTTGATAAATTCCGCAAGCGTTATGCTAAGAAAGAAGAGCAGCAGCCAAAAGAAGAAGACAAGCCTGCTCCTTCTAAAAAGCCGGCGAAAAAAGCAACTAAAAAATAATTGTGGAAAAGCGAATCCTCCAACTTATCAATCGCTTCGCAGAGGTGGAAAATCTCTTGGGGGATCCGCAAGTTCACTCTGATCAAAAACGTTATAAAAAGCTAACGCAAGAACACGCCTACTTGAGTGAAATCAAAGAGACGTGGGACCAATGTCAAAAACTCCAAAAGCAACTAAATGACGACCAAGAGCTCTACAAAGAAGAGACCAATCAAGAGCTTTTGGAGATGCTGCGCGATGAGATCGAATCGCTCAAAAATCAAATCCCTCTTATCAATACCAAATTAGAAACGCTGCTGGTCCCTCCCGACCCCAATGATAGCCGCAATACCATCATCGAGGTGCGCGCTGGAACTGGAGGCGATGAGGCGGCTCTCTTCGTCGGCGATATGATTAGGATGTACCATTTGTACTCTGGCGATTCTGGTTGGAAATGGGAGCTGCTCTCCTGCTCTCCTTCCGAAATCGGAGGCTATAAAGAGTATATCATGGTCATCTCAGGCCAGAATGTCCACCGGATGTTGCAACATGAGGCCGGAACGCATCGGGTGCAGCGGGTGCCCGATACCGAGACGCAGGGGAGGGTTCACACCTCGGCGGTGACGGTTGCTGTTCTGATGGAGCCCGATGATGAAGAGGCGATCACTCTCGACGAAAAGGATTTGAAAATCGACACCTATCGTTCTTCTGGAGCTGGGGGTCAGCACGTCAATACGACCGACTCGGCTGTTCGCATTACCCACCTTCCGACAGGGACTGTAGTCTATTGTCAACAAGAGCGCTCCCAGCACAAAAACCGTGATAAGGCGATGCGTCTTTTGCAAGCCAAAATTGCCGAGCACCAGAGGGAAAAAGCCCACAAAGAGCGCTCTGAACTGCGGCAGACGCAAGTTGGCTCAGGGGACCGCTCTGAACGAATCCGCACCTATAACTTCCCGCAAAACCGGGTGACCGACCACAGGATTAACTTGACCCTTTATAAGCTCGATATGGTCATGCAGGGTGATCTCAATGGGATCACACAGCCGCTCGTCGCCTATTTCCATCAACAAAAGCTCGCCGCGATGCCATCATGAAGACTCTGCAAGCTGTTCTGAAATTAGCAACAGAATTTTTAAGCAAGCAAGGGGTAGGGCGGCCGCGGCTCACAGCGGAAACGCTCCTGGCCCATTTTTTGAAATTGAAGCGGATCGAGCTCTACATGCATTTCGACCGTCCCTTGACCGAAGAGGAGCTTGTCCCTTTCCGTGAAGCGTTAAAACGGGCGATCCGAGGGGAGCCGATCGAGTATATTATGGGGGAAGTGGAGTTTTATGGGGCCAAATTGAAAATCACGCCTGCGGTCATCATCCCCCGCCAAGAAACCGAGATTTTACTCGATATGGTCTTAAAGCAATTGGATGGATCGGAAAAAAGGGCTTTAGATCTCTGTACCGGATCGGGCTATTTGGCCATTGGACTGAAAAAAATGCGGCCCGATCTTGAGGTTGTCGCTGTCGATCTCTCGAAAGAGGCATTAGAGGTGGCTCGGGGCAATGGAGAGTACAATGGGGTCGAAATTGAATGGCTACTTGGAGATTTAACTAAACCCCTACACGGAAAATTTGACCTCGTCCTCTGCAATCCTCCTTATATTACGGCCGATGACTATACGACTCTCGACCGCAGTGTGCGCGACTTTGAACCTAAAATGGCGCTTGTCTCCGGACCAACTGGCTATGAATTTTTTGAGCGCCTAGCAAAAGAGCTTCCTCCCTTTTTAAATGAGGGGGCTAAGGTTTTTTTTGAGATCGGCACCGGGCAGGGCGCCCAAGTTTTAAAGATATTTTCCCAGGGACCTTGGACAGGGCAAACAGTCAAACCAGACTGGGCAGGGCATGACCGGTTCTTTTCTCTCTTGAAATCCAAACAAATTTCGCCTATATTAGAGTGATCTAATTATGTTTGATTTACTTGCTGAGAAATTTACCACCCTTTTTTCCGGCTTAAGCGGCAAAAAAAATTTGACCGAGGAGAATATCTCTGACGCAGTGCGTGAGGTTCGTCTGGCGCTTCTCGACGCCGATGTCAACTATTCTGTCGCTTCCCAATTTGTCAAACGGGTGAAAGAAAAAGTGGTTGGCACCGAGACGATCAAATCGGTAAAGCCTGGTGAGCAGTTCATCAAAGTGGTGCATGAAGAACTGATCGCCTTAATGGGTAAATCAGAAGCAGAGCTCTATTTAATTGGCCACCCGACTGTGATCCTGATGTGCGGTCTACAAGGTTCTGGAAAGACGACTACGTCGGCAAAACTGGCGGCCCATCTGAAGAAAAAGAATAAAAAAGTGCTCGTCGCGGCCTGCGATTTGCAACGGCCCGCAGCAGTGCAGCAGCTCAAATTGCTCTGCCAGCAGATCGATGTGCCGGTCTTTGCTGTTGAAGGGGAAAATAAACCCTTAAAGGTAGCAAATGGGGCACTCGACAAGGCCCGCCGCGAAGGGTTCGATGTACTGATTGTCGATACAGCTGGAAGGCTCCATATCGATGAAGAGCTGATGAAAGAGCTCCAAGCTGTAAAAAAAGCTCTCAGCCCCCATGAAATCCTCTTTGTCGCAAACGCAACGACGGGGCAAGATGCAGTAAAAACAGCACAAGAGTTTGATCAAAAATTAGGCATCACCGGTTCTGTTCTGACGATGCTCGATGGAAGTGCCCGCGCAGGAGCGGCCATCTCGATTACCGAAGTGACCCAGAAACCGCTAAAATTCGAGGGGATCGGCGAGCGGATCGAAGATCTGCAAGTGTTCAACCCGCAATCGATGGCCGACAGGGTGCTCGGGATGGGCGATGTGATCAATTTGGTGAAGAAAGCCGAAGAGCATATCGATGAAAAGCAGAGTGCAGAACTCGAGAAGAAACTGCGCAAAGCCTCCTTCACCTATGATGACTACCTCAAGCAGATGGGGATGATGAAGAAGATGGGCTCGTTTAAGAGCTTGCTGAAGATGGTTCCTGGAATGTCGGCTCTTGGTGACTTGGAGCTTCCAGAAAAAGAGTTTCAAAAGACAGAGGCGATCATCCAATCGATGACACCGACGGAACGTGAGGAGCGGGTCGAGCTACTTCCCTCTCGCCGCCGCCGTATCGCTCTTGGAAGTGGGACCACGATCGATGATGTCAATCGTCTAGTTAAAGGATTTAAAAATTTGAAAAAATTGTGCAAGTCGATGCCAAAAATGAAATCGATGCCAAATATAAAGGAGATAATGCCATGGCAGTAAAGATCCGGTTGCGCCAGCAAGGACGCACCAATCGACAGACCTATCGCTTAGTCGCATGTGATACACATGTGAAGCGTGATGGGAAATATCTGGAAAATTTAGGGTGGTACGACCCCTTCATGAAAGAAAGCAATGCAGTTGTAAATGCGGAAAGAGCAGCCTATTGGCTTAGCCAGGGTGCTGAAATGAGCCCTGAGGCAAAATTGCTGATCGCCCGTTTTGCTCCTCACGTGATTAAAGAGTGGAATGAGAAGCGTGAAGCAAGAAAGGTAAAAGAAGCTGCAAAACGACGCGAAAGCCGCAAAAAGAAGACGGCAGTAGCAAAGTAATGGAGATCGACATCCTTTCCCTTTTTCCTGATTATTTTCAGGGACCTTTTGATGTGAGCATCTTGAAAAGGGCAAGAGAGAAAGGGTTGATCCATGTGAACTTCATCGATATTCGAGACTTTGCAGAAGGCCGGCACAGAAAAGTAGACGATCGCCCCTATGGTGGGGGACCAGGAATGGTGATGATGCCAGGCCCTTGTATCAGGGCGATTCGGGATCGGAAGAGAGAAAACTCAGCTGTCGTCTACATGTCGCCTCAAGGCAAGCCCTTGAATGCCAAGAAGTGTGCCGAGCTCGCAACCATCAGCCATCTGATCATCCTCTGTGGGCATTACGAGGGGATCGATCAGCGGATTATCGAGAGCGAGGTCGATGAAGAGATTAGCATAGGGGACTATGTCCTCACAAATGGTTGCTTACCCGCAATCGTGCTCGTCGATGCGATGGCCCGGTTTATCCCAGGCGTCCTCGGGCATGAAGAGGCAGCAACAAAAGATTCTTTTCAGGAGGGGGTTTTCGAGGCACCTCAATATACCCGCCCTGAGAAGTTTGAAGAAATGGCCGTTCCAGAGGTATTAATGGGGGGAAACCACCGTGAAATCGAAGAGTGGCGTAGTGAACAAGGTTTTAGAAAAACTCGGCTAGTCCGACCAGAATTAACAGGAGCAGATCATGCAACAGGCGCAAGTCATAGATGAGATTGAAGCGGCAAGTTTGAAGACAGACATCCCCGATTTCAAAGTGGGCGATACTATCAGCGTGTCATACCGCATTATTGAAGGGGAAAAAGAACGTACACAGGTATTTACCGGTGTCGTCATCGCCCGCAAAGGACATGGGATTTCAGAGACATTCTCCATGTACCGAGTCGCTTACGGTTCAGCCATGGAGCGGGTATTCCCACTTCATAGCCCAAAAGTGGCGAAAATCGCAGTGGAGAAGCACGGAAAAGTGCGCAGAGGTAAGCTCTACTTCCTCCGCGGTCTCTCTGGTAAGAAAGCGAAGATCCAAGAGCGGATCGTCAAACGAATTGGGCTTGTGATTAAAGAGCCGGTAGCGACAGAGAGTGCAGAATAAACTGTGGCCAAATCTGCTGGCGCAAAAAAGCGTATTGAAACGATACGGCTAAAGCGCCTATGTAGTATAGAAATCGAGGTCCGGGAAAAGGGCTTTGAAATGATTGCTGGCGTAGACGAAGTGGGACGTGGTCCACTAGCCGGACCCGTCGTCGCTGCAGCTTGCATCTTGCCCGAAGGATATATTCTACGTGGGATCAACGACAGCAAAAAGTTGACCGAAGAACAGCGCTTTTTGCTCTATCAGGAACTGATTAGCCAGCCGGGCATCGACTATGCGATTGGTGTTGTCGAAGCTGCCGAGATCGATGAACTCAATATCCACAGGGCTTCCCAGGAGGCGATGGTTCGTGCGGTGAAACGACTCCGCAATACGCCTCACTTTTTGCTAGTCGACGGACCCCATACCCCGCCCATTGATATTCCGGCTGCTGGGATCGTCGATGGCGATGCCAAAGTTCAAGTGATTGCAGCGGCCTCGATCATTGCCAAAGTGACTAGGGACAATATCATGATCGGCTACCACGACCTCTATCCCGGTTACGGATTTAAAGACCACAAAGGTTACGGGACAAGCAAACATTTGAGGGCCCTTTCGGAGCTTGGACCAACACCCATTCACCGAATGAGCTTTGGAAGATTATCCTCAGGAGAGACAAATGACCAGAAGCATGACAGCCTACAGCCGAGCGACGTCGAGTGAAGTCGAAGGCATCACTTGGAGTGTCGAAATCCATACGATCAATCGAAAGGCGCTCGACATTAATATCTATTTGCCCAGAGAACTTCTATTTTTTGATGTCGAATTGCGAAAATTGATTGCCCAGTCATTGCAACGGGGCCAGGTGACCGTTAGAGTGAACCTGGAGAAGGGGAAAGAAGCGGGCGCGGCGGTGCCCCTGCTCAAGAAACTAAAATCGGGTTGGGAGAAAACGGCAAAAGAGCTCGGCCTGGGCAAGGAAGAGATTACGCTGACTTTTTTACTCGCCCAGATGGAAAAGGTTTCGTCTGATTTGTTTGGCACAAAAATTCAGACTGAACTTAAAAAAACGGTATCTGTTGCCCTCACCGGCCTCGTTAAGATGAAAGAGACCGAAGGGAAAGCGCTCGCTGCAGACATGTTAAAACGGGTGAAAACGTTACAAAGCAATGTCAGTGCGATGGAGAAAATGAGCTCGAAGGCCCCCGAACACTACCGGGAGAAACTCCTTGCCCGATTAGAAGTCCTCCTCAAAGAGCCGCTCGAAGATGAGAGAGTTTTGCGCGAAGTGGCCCTCTTTGCAGAAAAAGCCGATATCACCGAAGAGATCACCCGCCTCAAATCGCACCTGGTTCAGTTTGCCGATCTACTGAAATCGAAAGGGGAGAGCGTCGGAAGAACCCTAGACTTTTTAATCCAGGAGATTTTGCGGGAAATTAATACCGTCTCTTCCAAATCACCCGACCTTGCCCTGACCCAATTGGCGGTGAGCTCAAAGGCTGAGCTGGAAAAGATAAGAGAACAAGTGCAAAATATAGAATAATGGAAAAATTATTAGGATCGCTTACTAAAGGATTTGTCATCGTGATGAGCGCACCGGCTGGGACCGGCAAAACGACCCTTGCCCGGATGCTGATCGATGAATTCCCTAGCGTCTCTGAAAGTGTCTCCTGCACCACGCGCCCAATCCGCCCAGGTGAAATCCCCGATAAAGATTACCACTTCATGTCCGTGGCGGACTTTGAAGAGAGGGAAAAACGGGGGGAGTTTCTCGAGCATGCGACCGTCTTTGGACACCATTACGGGACACTGAAAGAACATGTTGAAAAGAAACTTCATCAAGGCCAACATGTGATCCTCGTGATCGACACTCAAGGGGCGCTCCAGCTTAAAAAATTGGGTTACCAGGCCATCTATATCTTCATCCGCCCCCCATCGCTGGCCGAGCTGCGGTCCCGCCTCTTCAATCGGAAAACCGAGCAAGAACAGCATATTGAAGAGCGGCTCGCCTGGGCCGTGCATGAGCTCGAGATGGCCAAGCATTACGATTACATCGTCACCAATGATAATTTGCATCGCGCATATGAAATTTTGCGCAGTATTTTAATTTCTGAAGAACATAAAACAACGAGGTACCATGACAGACACTCTGACAAATGAGGGCTTAAGCAACATCTGCAAAAGCAGTTTTGAACTTGCTCACTATGCAATTCAGCTCGCTCGCTATTTCATCGAATCGGGCAGAGAAGCGCAACTGAAGGATATCTTGCTGCAGATCAAGAAACATCCCGATCCGGAGAAGTATCTCGACGAGCTCAGGACAATCGATACAATTGAAAAGAGGACAAAACCGAAAGAAGTAACACCTTATGAGTGAAAAGATTCTGATCACATCGGCACTCCCCTATGCAAATGGCCCCCTTCACTTCGGCCATATCGCCGGAGCTTATCTCCCAGGGGACTGCTATGCCCGCTTTCAGCGCTTGCAGGGTAACGATGTGCTCTTTCTTTGCGGCTCTGACGAGTATGGCATGCCCATCACCATCAATGCTGAAGCTGCTGGTCGCACTCCACATGAACATGTCGACATTTATCACGCCATCATCAAAGCTTTTTTCGAAAAACTTGAGATTTCCTTCGATCACTACTCCCGCACCTCATGGCCTGGCCACGTCGAAACAGTCCAACAGTACTTTAAGGACCTACTCGCAAATGGCCATATCGAAGAGAAAGTGACCGATCAGCTCTATTCAGAAAAAGATGGTCGCTTCCTCGCCGATCGGTATGTAGTCGGCACCTGCCCCAAATGCGGCTTCACCGAGGCGCGCGGCGACGAATGCCAGCGGTGCGGGGCCAGCTATGAGGCGACCGACCTCAAAAACCCCCGTTCCAAGATCTCAGGAGCCCCGCTGATCCTCAAGCCGACCAAGCACTGGTTTTTGCGCTTTGACCACTTTAAGGACAAGCTGAACGACTGGATCGAGCAAAAGAATTGGAAACCCAACGTCGTCAACTTCGCCAAATCGTACATCAATGAGCTACACCCCCGTGCAATTACCCGCGATTCGACCTGGGGTGTCCCGATCCCTCTTCCCGGCACCGAAGGCAAAGTCTTTTACGTTTGGTTCGATGCGCCAATTGGCTACATCTCCGCCACTCGCGATTGGGCCGAAAAAACCGGCGACAAACAAGCTTGGAAAAACTATTGGTGCGACCCCAAGACCAAACTCATCCAGTTCGTCGGCAAAGACAACATTCCGTTCCATGCCGTCTTCTTCCCTGCGATGACCATGGGCCAAAATGCCCCCTACAAACTAGTCGACGAGCTTCCCGCCAATGAATTCCTCAATCTCGAAGGGAGACAATTTAGCAAATCGGATAATTGGACCATCGACCTCGAGCGGTTTTTCACCGAATTCACCGCAGACCAGATCCGGTATTTCCTTGCCGCCAATGCGCCCGAGACCCAAGATTCAGAATTCACCTGGAAAGAGTTTCAGCAGCGGTGCAATGCTGAACTGCTCGGCAAATTTGGAAACCTAGCCAACCGGACCCTCGTCTTTGCCCAGAAAAATTGCAATGGCAAAGCCCCCAAAATGGACCTCGAGCCCGAAGACCGAGAATTTTTAGACCGAATCAAAGCCCTCGTCGAAGAGATCAAAGAGGCCTATAGTACCTTCCACCTACGTAAAGCGACCCAACTGATCATGGAGCTCGCCACCCTGGGCAACGTCTATTTCGATGGAAAAAAACCTTGGAAAAGCCCCACACCTGAAACGACCGTCGGCGCCTGCCTGCAATGCCTCAAAGCGCTCGCCCTCGTCGCTTCGCCGATCATCCCCGCCACCGCCCAAAAATTGTGGCAAATGCTAGGGCTTACAACAGAATTAGCAACCTTAAACTGGACCCAAATCATGAACGAATCGATCCACCCCGGGACCGTGCTTCCCACCCCAGAGCCTCTCTTCAAGAAAGTAGAAGATGAGGTGATCGCCAAAGAAGAGGCCCTCCTTCAGGCCAACCTTCCCAAGCCTCAAGCCACCTACTTGCCCCTGAAACCTGAAATCGTCATCGATCAGTTTAGCAATATCGATCTGCGCGTTGGAGAAGTCCTCGCAGTTGAGCCAGTCCCCAAGAGTA
Source organism: uncultured Verrucomicrobiae bacterium (assembly GCA_963806855.1). Classification (GTDB taxonomy): domain Bacteria; phylum Chlamydiota; class Chlamydiia; order Chlamydiales; family Rhabdochlamydiaceae; genus Sacchariniichlamydia. The sequence continues at coordinate 906,678 of CAWDYW010000001.1, forward strand.
AGAAATTGCTCAAGTTCCTCGTCGACCTCGGCTTTGAAAAACGGACCATCCTCTCCGGCATTGCCCAACATTACCCTGATCCCCAAGTTCTGCTAGGGAAAAAAGTGGTCGTCGTCGCTAACCTCAAACCCGCCAAGCTGATGGGCATCGAAAGCCAGGGGATGATCCTCTCGGCCCTCTCAGGCGACCAGCTCGAAATTCTAGAGCTAAAATCGGTAAAGCCAGGGGACGAAATCCGTTAAACCAATGAGGGTGCATGGCCCATATCTCCTATTCAGAAAATGGGAATAATCCGTTAACACAGCTTTTGGGCCACAATCCCATCTTGCTCAAGAACTGGATGACCTTGCTTAACAGTTTTTATGAAAGCTGCAGCTTCGACCCAGCCCTACAGGAAGAAGTGCGCCGGGCAATTGCCTACCAAATTGGCTGCGCCTACTGCATGTCGCACGGCTGCCCCGCACCAGTGATTACCGATCCGAAAACCAAAACTGCCGTCGACTTCGCCAAAAAAGTCGCTCGAACTGAGCAGCAAATTACTCAGCAAGACATCGCAATATTGAAAGGCTATTTCACCGAAAAAGAGATCGCCGAACTCACTGCTTTCATCTGCTATGGTATCGGGTTGGCACGTTTCGGCGCCGCACTCAACGTCGATGTATATTGAAACACCAAGGTGCAAAGAAATCATTTTTTTACTTTGCTTTTTAAGCTAAGAATTCCAAGAGCAAAGCAAGATAGGCAGAGTCCCCCATCGCGCACTGCATCGTCGTAAATGCCTGCCATGAGAAGATTGATGACAATGAGAAGAAGCCAGAAGGAGAGAATGAAGGCAAAAACTCTTGAGTAAAAGAGGATGCCTATGCCTAAAAGAATTTCAAAAATGCCGACAGCTTGCATGAATGGCTCGCTATAATTCTTAAGAATTTCTTTGGCAGTGGGAGAGAGGTAGTGAACCCAATTCATCTCGAGAATGTGAAAAAATTTATCTAAGCCCATCAGAATGGGTACAAAAATAAAAGCGATTTGTAAAATACGAAAAGCGATGCTGGATACTCTCATAACTTTCATATAAAAATTACTTTAATTTACTTTCAAGTAGAATAATCAGATGCTGATAAATTACACCGATTCTTCAGGTTGTTTCGATATATCTCCTATGCGTGCACTTCGAGAATCACTTTCCCTCGGACATGGCCAGATTGAACTAAGCGGTGGGCATTTGCCGCATCTTTTAGAGGGAAAGTTGCTCCGATATGCACTTTTATTTTACCCTCACTTAGCAGTTTGCCAATTTCAGAAAGCTGATGTGAATTTGGGGCTACCACAAGACCTTCACCTCGCACTCCATAGTCAGTAGCTTGTTTAATGCGTTCAAAGTCTACGACTGAGACCACAATGCCGCCCTTTTTAGTAACTTCAAAAGATTTCAGCAGTATATCGCCGCCTAGTGTGTCAAGGACTACGTCCACATCTTTTACCACTTTTTCAAAAGGTGTACTTGTGTAATCAATCACTTCATCGACACCTAAACTGCGTAAAAACTCCTTATTTTTAGCAGAAGCAGTGCCGATTACATGCGCGCCTTTCCACTTCGCCAGCTGCACTGCCAGATGTCCTATACCACCCGCAGCGGCGTGTATGAGTATTTTTTGTCCGGCAGCGAGATGTGCCACATCAAAAAGCGCTTGCCACGCCGTCAAGCCATTCATGCTTGCAGCAGCAGCTTGGTTATAGCTGATCGAAGCCGGTTTAAGTGCAGCTTCATTTTCTTTGAGCGCAGTATACAGAGCGTAACAACCGCCGTTACGATAGACACTAGAGTGGGCAAAAATTGGGCTGCCTTCTTTAAACTTAGAGATATTTGCGCCGATGGCTACCACAATGCCAGATAAGTCCCACCCCAAAATAATCGGAAGAGGGTAAGATTCTTTATACCAGCCGTCGCGGACATGAAGATCAAAGGGACTGACTCCAGCGCTTTGGACACGCACTAATATTTCGTCAGCTTGTATCGAAGGAATAGGCATTTCTTTGTATTGGAGAACTTCCGGACCGCCCCAATCCTCCATAACGATTGCTTTCATAGAGCTGCCTAACTTAGAAACACTCATAATTTACCTCCTCTTGAATCCTCAACATACTACACCCTATAAAAACCGATACAAGCAGTCAAATCAAAAATAATTATGCATTTTTCTGGTTGAGCTTGACAGTATCTTGGGATTTTGTTTTTCTAATCGTGGAAGGAGAGGGGGAATGGAAACGATTTTGTGCTATGGAGATTCCAATGTACGGGGGACAATCCCAGGCCCTTCCCTCGATGATGCGGGACTAATAAAACCCAGATTCTCCAAAGATGAACGATGGACGGGTATTCTCCAAAAAAAGCTGGGCGATGATTACAACGTCGTCGAAGAGGGGATAGGCGGAAGAACCACAACGCTCGATGACATCGTGCGAGGAAGACCCTATCGTAATGGTCTTAAGGACCTTCCTTTTTGCCTGGAAACACATTATCCGATCGATCTTGTTATTTTTCTACTCGGAACTAATGATATGCAGCTTGCATACAATCGTTCAACGCAACAAATTGGGGAGGGAATGAGACAATTGGTTAGGATCGTTCACAGTTGCAATAAAGGTCCGGCTATGAAGCCTCCTAAAGTATTAGTCATCTCGCCACAACCCATCATCGACATACCCGATTTGCACCCTCAGTTCAAAGGCGAAGCTATTGAGAAGTCCAAAGCATTGGCAGAGGTCTATCGACGCATAAGTCAGGAAGAAGGATGCGAGTTCTTAGATGCTGCCCTTCTGATCACTTCAAGCAAAATAGATGGAATTCACTTAGACAGGTCATCTTGCCTTGTTCTAGGACAGGCGGTCTACCAAAAAGTGCATCAAATGCATTAGATTACCCTCATTTTTCTACGCTCATCCATTCGAGTGGTCTTGGTAGAAAACCGAGCTCTTCCTTAGCCTTTGCATTTGAGGCGCCGCGCAGCTGCATTGCATAATAGACAGAATCTGGGCCGTTGATGCGCAGCTCTTCTTCGACCGTTCTCTTAGGAGGAGAGGGGGCCCCAAGCCATCGCGCATAGGCCGGAAGCCATACCGACAGTTTTAGAGGAGTATCATTAGTGATATTGTATGCGCCAGGCTTACCATGTAAGGCCAGGGCAACGCCATTTGCGGCATCCCCTACATGCACGAAATTCCAAATTCCATGTCCCTCTCCAACTATGTGATAACTTTTGCTTCGCACCTGATCGGCCATGTTCCCATCAGGAGCATACCAGGTTCCCGGACCATAGAAAAAACCGAAACGTAAAGCGACACCCTCGATATTTTCTGCTTGAAGTACACGTTTTTCAATTTCTGCATATACTTTTACTCCTTCGGCGATCCCAGGAGAAGCATTAAATGCAAAAGGAGCCTCTTCATTAGCAAGTCCAGGACCGGGACCATACAAAAAAGCGCTTGATTGAACCATATAACGCTTTGTCCCTACTATTTGGGCAGCCTTCTGTAGGTTTGCGCCCCCTTCAATACGCAATTTTTTGTTTAGATCTTTCGCCTCTCGCATCGCTTGAGGGGTATAGACTTTAGGCAGAGATGTTAGCATCTCAATGATGACTTCAGGTTGCACAAATTTTACTGCCTCTAAGATGGACGTCGCGTTAAGTGCATCCGCGATAATAGGTGTCGCACCCAAATCCAAAATTTGTTGGGCACGTTCTTTAGAACGAGACATTCCAAACACTTCATGGCCATCAGCAAGTAAGCGGGCAACAAGAGGCTGGCCGATAGCTCCGGTTGCGCCAGCAATAAAAATTCTCATTTTATTAGGGACGTATCTCTTCATAAGCCAAAAGCCCTGGTTCTCCAGAAAGTCTAAAGTTACATATATGGCATTTGATATAGAAGTCTTTTTTTGCCATGAAGGGTATCCTGCTAACCCAACTGTTATACTGCGGCGGCTTAGGTTTTGGCCATATTTTGCTATAGCTCTTGAAATATACTCCTTCCGGTTCAATCGTACCCATTTGGGCTGAATTGAAAGCTCCCGCGGTTGAATTATTTTGATTGGGTTTGTATTAAATTCAATACTAGCCCAATCAAAATAAATTCAACCCCGGGGCTTTGAATCAGCCGAAATGGGTACGCTTGAAACGGAAGTACTATATACCGGTATTAGCAGAGATATGTTTGAGCAACTCTTTGGCAGTAAGGTGCTTGAGAAAATCCTATTTTATATGATCGTCAATGAAAAGTGTTTTGCTTCTGAACATTAGAAAGCTCCCGAGAAAAAAGGGTAAACCGTTAAGAAACAGGAAATTGATTGGAAGAGTATAGAGACTAAAGAACTTGCCGGTCTGATTTATGACCCTATCCGCAATGTAGAGGGAAAAATCTGGGGAATCTTTCGAGCGCTTTTTTTGCTCATCTCCTCGAAAATATTCATGAAATTCCCTCGTCGAAGATCAAAAAAATCTTCTTGAAATCTCCTCCCATCTTTTTTCCTCTACATTGCGGATACTTTTCCCCCATCAGCATCTCGATGCCAGTGCGTTAAGACTGATCTTGGACTAGGCGTTGCATTCTAAGCCACAGAAGATTGCCTTAAAAATTTTCGTTTATTATATATCGAATACCTACTGATAAACCTAGGATTCATATGTATTGGAAAAAAACGTTAGCTTCACTCGTCTGTTTGACCTCGTCTTCGATGCTTTATTCTGATCAAAATGTCACGACTAGTACTCAGTTGCAGAATGCGATTGTTACTTATGCCAATACAGGGGCAGATACAACCATTAATTTCACAGCTTCCCCCATTGATTTAACAGTTGCTTTCGGAGCACCAAATCTACGTCCGCTCAATGTGATGAACAACTTTACTCCGACTGCTTTTCCCATCACGATTAATGGCAATGGTAACATGCTCAGCAGTGGTGGCTTGGGTACCCCGCATCGAGGTTTTTTTGTCCGTGGAGGGAACGTTACGCTAAATAACATCGTCTTTAATCAATTGGCAAGTGTAGGGGGGAATGGGGGAAGTTCAGGCGGCGGTGGTGGAGCTGGAATCGGTGGAGCTTTGATTGTCGGAAGTGGATCTAATGTGACTGCAGTGAATTGTGTTTTCCAGAACTCGATTGCACAAGGTGGAACTGGTGGTCCTGCTGGAAATGCCGCGATCAATGGTCAAGGTGGTGGCGGGGGCGGCGGTTTAGTCGGTGCAGGTGGAATTGGTTCTGATTATAGTGCCGCAGGAGGTGGGGGTTTAGATCATAGTGGTGGCAGTGCAACGACCCCCGGGGCTGATCTTTATAACGGCGGCGGTGGCGGTGGTGTAGGAAATAATGGAGGTGATGAATCTTCTTCTTCAGATCCGAATGCAGGATTCGGTGGCGGTGATTATAGCGGAGCAGTTGGTGGCGCCGGGGGCATTTTTGCAGTGACATCACCCCCTAGAGATGGAATCATGGGGCCTCCTGGTGGCGGTGGAGGCGGCGGATATCAATGTTGTAGCTCGACATTTGGGTGTTTTTGTGGACCAATTGCTGCTGGGAAAGGTGGCGATGGCAACATTGGGGGTGGAGGCGGCGCCGGAGGTGCGGGAGATGCCAATACCAGTAGCGGTGGAAAGGGCGGAGACTTTGGAGGAGGAGGAGCGGGGAATAATGGTGCTCCTGGAGGTAAGGGTGGTTTTTGCGGAGGCGGTGGCTGTGGAGGAGTTAGTTTCACGGGTAGCCTCAATAACCCTGCTGGAGCTGGTGGCGGTAGTGTTTTTGGAGGAGGTGGCGGCGGTGGCGGTGGTGCCAATACTGGCGGACCTTTTCCTGGTGGCTTAGGTGGTATACACGGTTTTGGAGGTGGGGATGGCTCTCCAGGGGCCGTTAGTGGGCCTGATGTGAGTGGTTATTATCCTAATGGTGCTGGTGGTGGTGGAGCTGGATTTGGGGGAGCGATCTTTATTCAAACTGGGGGCGCACTGGCTCTTCAAAACAATGTAAGTTTCACCGGAAATTCAGTGGCAGGTGGTGCCGGAGGTGCTGCATCTGGTGGAGCATCTGCAGGAATGAATGGATCTGGCGCTGGCTCTGATATTTTTATGATGTCTGGTTCTAATCTCTCTTTTGATATTTCTAATAACGTCGCTTTGCAAAATCCCATCGAAGGAGATCAAGGTGCTGGAGGAGGGAGTACGTCAGCCGGCGGCCTTACCAAGAGCGGCCCTGCTCTGCTTCAGTTGTCTGGTGCCAATACTTATACCGGGATTACCAATGTCCAAGCGGGTACGCTCCAAATCGGCACCTCGGTTGTCACTGATGTTGAAGTGCAATCAGGAGCAACTTTAACCGGCACTTTCTCAATTTTTCCAAATACAGCTGGAACAAATAATGGGAATCTAACCAATTCTGGTACAGTTTCTCCAGGAGTCAATCAGTTAGGAGTGATCACCATCAGCGGTAATTTCATCAATAACTCCAATGGAACACTTGCAATTGGCATTACCCCTAGTGGGACTAATGGCAGCTTGTTTCTCCCTACCGGAACTTCCTTATTAAATGGAGGGATTCTAGAGGTATTCGTCAACTCGGGCGCTTATACCGATGGGACACAATATACAGTCATTAATTCCCCCACAATAGGGACATTTGCACAGCTTGTCCAAACTGGCCCCATGGCCAATCGGCTCGTCATCGATGTCGCCTATAGCAGTGTGGTCTTGACCATCCGCAACAATCCCATTTTTAACCCCGCAGTCATCACATCGAGTGTGGCTCGGGCAGTGGCCAATTGTATCACCAGCGCCCTTCCCTTTACCGACCCCGATTTTGCTGCAGTGGTCCAGAACATAGGAAGACTTAGCAATAGCCAGATTAATCGAGCTCTAATTGATCTTTCGCCTGTCAATTATGGAGCATTGGACTGGATCAATGAACGGAACAATAATTATCTCGCCGATATCTTATCTGAGCGGCTCTTTGAACTCTGTTGCAGCCCACGAGATTGCTGTAGCTGCGATTGCAACCGTTCGGTTTGGATCGATGTCTTTGTCAATCTGATGAATAATTCTAAGCACTATGACAACTTAAGCCCTTTTGATGCGAATGCAGTAGGGGTGGCTACTGGACTTGACTATTGCTTTAATTCTTTTACATTGGGCGCAGCATTTGCCTACACGCACACCTGGCTCAACTGGAAGCATCGTCATGGCAATAGCGACATCAATAGCTACTACGGCGCTCTCTATGGTAACTACGAAGGGTGCTGGTTAAATGCCGATATTTCGTTCATTGGGGGCGGTAGCGATCACCATTTGAAACGCAAAATCGATATTCGAGGAGCAGATGTATTAACCGGAGCACCGGTAGTCATCGACAGATCGGCTAAGAGCCATCCATGGGGCTACTTCTTCACTGGACATCTGGGTCTTAGAACTGATTGGGATTGGTGCTGCACTACTATTGAACCATTTGGACTGATCGATTACAACTACTTCCAGCGCCAGAGTTTTAAAGAGCATGGAGCAGAAAGTCTCAATTTAAAGGTGAAACAACATACTCAAAACATGCTCCGCGGCGAAGCGGGTCTCAGAGCCTATCGCACTTGGGTTTGCGAGTGCTCCTGTTTCGCTCCCTATATCGGCCTCAGCTGGGTCGGAGAGTTCCCCTTAGGGCATTCTAAGCAAAAGGCGAGCTTCACCGGTCAGAGCTGTGTGATCGATGTGACTAGCTACCACTCTTCCATTCAACTCGCATCTCCTCAAGCAGGTGTGAAGTGGACTCAAAATAGTGGATTTTCATTCTTGGTGGGTTACAAAGGGCTCTACAATAGCAAGACCAGCATCAATGAAGTTGATGCAAGTGTAGAGTGGGTATTTTGATCTGTAGTTGGGCCTGAATCTTTTCCTTCAGGCCAGTATGCCGCTTTTGGACTTCTTCGGTGCGCACAGCAATCGCAATGGCTTTCTTCGTCCCGACTAAGATCACCATTTTTTTACCCCGCGTAATCCCCGTATAAAGCAAATTCCGATGCAGCAATTTAAAGTGGGTGGTGTGGACCGGGATGATGACGCAGGGACATTCGCTTCCCTGATACTTGTGGATCGAGACGGCATAAGCGAGTACCAACTCATCCAATTCACTGAAATCGTACTCCACGACCCGTCCATCAAATTCGACCGTTAGCTTTTGCTCGACCAAATCGATGTCCTTGATGAGCCCCACATCGCCATTAAACACCTCTTTCTGGTAGTCATTGCGGATCTGCATCACCTTGTCGCCCTTGTGGAACCGATTGCCCATCCTGATCAGCGGCTCATTGCTTGGATTGAGCGCCTCTTGCATCACTGCATTGAGATTTTCGGTGCCGATCACCCCTCGTTTCATCGGGCAGAGGATCTGGATCCCTTCGAGCTTGTCAAATTGCTTCAGCTCCTTGGTCACCAGCCGCACCAGAATATTTTGGATCTCTTCTGGAGATTCCTCTTCAAAAAAGCGGAAGTCCTTTTCCCCTTCGAGCCAGGGGAATTCGCCTCGGTTGATTCGGTGGGCATTTGTAATGATGTGAGACCCTTTTGCTTGGCGGAAAATCTCGGTGAGCCGCACCACCGGCACTGCACCCGAGTCGATGATATCGCGGAGCACGTTTCCTGGGCCAACGCTGGGGAGCTGATCGATATCGCCAACTAGAATCAGCCTGCATGTCGTGGGGATTGCCTTCAGAAGGCTGTACATCAGCTGCGTATCGACCATACTCGTCTCATCGACGATGATCAAGTCGCAATTGAGGGGATTATCCTTTCCTTTTTTAAAGCCGCCCGCGGTAAAGTCCATCTCCAAAAGTGCGTGGATCGTAAATGCTTTGCGGTGGCAGATTTCGCTCATCCGTTTGGCCGCACGCCCCGTAGGAGCTGCCAACAGAATCTTTTTCGATAGCTTTTCGCTGATGCGCAAAATGGCATTGGTGATCGTGCTCTTACCCGTACCAGGGCCGCCCGTCAAAATCAAAATCTTTTCATTAACCGCCCGGCTGACCCCTTCGACTTGCTGCTCGGCTAAATGGATCCTCAGCTGCTCCTGCACCCAGGCGAGCGCCTTCTCGGTATCGACTTGTCTCAATGCACAAGGGGCATCTTGGATCCGCGCGAGTTCCCTTGCAATGCCGAGCTCGCAAAGATAGAGCGGTTTAATCCAGATTACACCCTCTTCTTCGGCCAAAATTTTCTGTTCGATCAAAGCGGCAATTTGCTCTTGCACCTTGTCCGGCTCCACCTCGAGCATCTTTTCGCAGACCCCGATCAGCTCCACTTTGGGATAGCAGACGTGCCCATCGCCCGAAAGCTCCCACAAAACGTACTGAATCCCGCTCGCAATTCGTTGTGGAGCGTGCTTCGACACTCCCAAATCTTGGGCGATCTTGTCGGCACTCTTAAACCCGATTCCCCGAATCTCCTGAGCGATGCGGTAAGGGTTCTCGAGCATCTTCTCAATGCTCTCTTCTCCATAGGCTTTGAAAATTTTCTGAGCGAAAGAAGGGCTGACCCCATGGCCGCGCAAAAAGATCATGACCGAGCGGACCATCCGCTGTTCTTTCCAACACCGAATGATTAGCTCAACCCGCTTTTCCCCAATCCCAGGGACAGAGAGGAGCTTTTCGGGTTTTGTTTCGATTATATTGAGGGTCTCGGCTCCAAATTTATCGACGATCCGCCCTGCATAAGCAGGACCGATCCCTTTGATCATTCCCGATTCTAAATAGCGCTGAATGCCAGCTGCGTCGGTCGGCGCCTGGGCTTCGAAAGATTGGACTTCAAATTGCTGTCCGAATTTTGAGTGGAGCTTCCAGGTTCCTTTGCAGCGGATAGTCTCACCGACGTGGACCCCCGGCATGATCCCCACAATCGGGGTCACATCCTGCTTCTTGGGCTCCTTGATTTTGGCCACGACAAAGCCATTCTCCTCTTCAGAGAATAAAATTGAGTCGACATATCCAAAGATCTCTTCCATTTTAAGAAGCTTATCACTCCTTGAGCCGATTTTGCAAACAAATCTCTTTCTACGTGGAACGGACTAAGATACAGGAGGTTATGCGATATGAAAAAAATTGTCTAGCACAAGCATTTTCTTAACACTATATTAACAATAATATGTTATTATGCTTGCTCAAACTAACATTAAATTTAAGGGAAAATATATGTCTATACCACAAGATTATGAGAGAGTTGGAGCTGCATTTGGTCAAGGTTTTGCCAGTGCTGTAACTAAGTCATTTAACGATGGAAACATGGGCGATCAAATTGTCACAAGGATTGCTCAAATAGCTGGTGGGCTATTTAATAATATTAATGCCAATGAGTTGGGAGAGCAGGTTGGTTCAAAATTCGCAGAATTCGCCAAGAGGACTATTCTAGGAACTGGCTGGAATAGTGCTGAAATGGGGTCTGGGGTTGGAACAGGAATCAATGATTTTCTTCGTCGTCTTGTTCAAGATACTAACATGAAGAGTATTACTGGTGATTTTATCAAAGAGATAAGCGATGCCTTTAAGGAATCCATTACAAAAATGGATACGGCGGGCAACATGAAACACGTCGCCTCCGAGTTTGATGCTGGTATGGGTGTTTTCCGTGAAAATTTATTTAAGCAAATTGATTTACTTAGAGCCGATTTCCAATCGATTTTTAGTAATGTGGCTCGTGATATCACTCTAAAGACACTCCCTTGGATCGCTTTAGGGGGAGCGATTTTGGTGGGAACGCCACTTCTCACAATGTATGTATATAAAAAGGCGGTTCATAATATCGGACGTCCACTACTTGCACAAGAGGTTCGTAAGGTAGGAGTGTGGGATCGGACTACCGATGGAGTTACCCGTACTGCCTCAAGTATCTGGAATTCTACTAAAACAGGGATGAAATGGAGCGCGTTAGTAGGAACCTCAGGACTCGTCCTTTCCTTGGCGGGAGCGATCACTTCTCAAATTATGAGCGGGGATCCTGGATATGGTGCTCGTGTAATAGAAGGTATTGCCTGTGCTATCGATAGAAATTACTGGTGTAACCCTGCTCCTGCTCTTCCACTGATTGCAGCGACGATTGCCTCAGGGGTATTTCCCGCGACCATTAATCTGGCCAAAGATTTATATGGTTTTGTTAAAAAATCGATGAAGGTAGATCCACAACCGGTCTTTAGTGCTGAATTACAAAAAAGAATTGATGATTTGACCAAAGCCACCTACAACATCAAGCAAAACGGTGGCTATATGCAAAATTTATTATTGGAAGGTCCTGGAGGTATAGGCAAAACAATGATTTCTAAGTATATTGCCAGAAACTCAAGCCTGAATTACGTGATGATGTCAGGCGGTGATCTCGCTCAATTTATTAAACGAGGCGAGCACGTCACAGAAGTGAATAGACTTTTTGCAGATGCAAAAAGTTCTTATTATCCAACGATTGTATTCATCGATGAATGCGAATCCTTGTGCGGCGATCGTAGTAAGAATGATAGGACAGAATTGACAGAGTTAATCAATGCTTTTCTCAACCATACAGGTGAACCAAGCAAGCAAGTGATGATCATTTTAGCGACTAATAGAAAAGATGATCTTGATCCTGCTGTCCTCGATAGAATGGACCATAAACTCCACATAGATTTACCTGAAGAGCCGGAGCGTAAAAAAATTATCGAACTTCATTTGCCAACATTTATGACTCCAGCAGAACGCAGTGAATTGTTTACTGATAGAGTGATCAGCAGCATTGCACAGCAGACAGAAGGATTCAGTGGACGCGCAATTTTTAAAATGCTCAATACCATGTCAAGTAAGCGTGCAGCTACTAAGGACAATAGACTCACAGAACAAATGGTTATGGATACAGTCACCGACCTTGTTAAACAAGAGCGACCTGCTCCTGATATTCCTAAGCTTCCCGAGTCTACTCTAAGTCAGCTGATGTCATGTAGCTTTTTACCATGGATTTATCGTAAAATTGTACCGTTATCCGCATAATAAGGGCTTTAAGCCCCTTGAGACTTGAGCGATTTTAGCAGAGCCCTCTTTCAGCTTACCATCGACAGTATAGGCGCCGAAAGCTTGGGGTCTCATCCCCATGTCCCATTCAAAGTTATCGCTCATCGACCATTTGTAATAGCCGCGAAGATTCTCTTTGCCGATGATCTCTTGGGCCTTCTGCGCTGCATAGCGAGCGCGAGACAGGTAACGGGCCCTTTGAACAGGATCGTGCGTCGAAATTCCATTCTCAGTGACAATGACAGGCGCTTTATAGGCTTTATAGGTCTCCAGGATCGCCTCATACAAACCTTCAGGATCCTCGCAGAAGGGCATCTGTGTCATCGGCGCATGCTCAGATGTGGGTCCCAACAATCCCAACCTTGGCCTGGAGTAATACTGCACACCGACAAAGTCAGTTTTCGGAGCGGGCATATTCTCATCGGTCACATTGACAAAAGGCATTTTGAATTCAAATTTGCCTGTGGAGAAGTAATTGAAAGCTACCTCATTCATCAACCGATTCAAATAGCGGGTAACAGGATAGATAAGCGGATTGGTATGAATAAATTTCACATACTGGTGGACGATCCCGATTTGGACGCTCTGTGGCGCTATCTTTTTCAACCTTTCGTAGGCCAAAGAATGTGCTTTGAAGGCCCCTTTTAAGAAATTGGCCGCCCGAGTGAAATTCATGAAAACACCCGGAGAGAACGCTCCTCGAATAAAGCGAGAGAAGGCTTCCACAGCTGGTTCGTTGATCGTACAGAAATGCTCTACGAGAGGCTTACCCCGATACTTTTGCGTAAGAGCCGGCATCGCTTTCTCGGCAAAGCGGATAAACGCTTCGATGTTCGCCTCATTTTCAAAGCTCCCTTTTTCATGGAACCAAACTGGTTCAGAAAAATGGTGCAGAGTGACCATCGGGGTGATGCCGCGGTCCCGTAAGTTCTTGCACAAATTGACATAGATTTGGAGATTGACCTCATTCCATTGCCCCTCTTGAGGCTCAATGTGGCTCCATTCGATCGAAAAGCGGTACGAATTGACCCCGAGCTCTTGGAGCCGATCGATCAGCAGATCGCGTCCTGCTTTGGTCTTATATAGCTCAAAAAAGTTGGCGCTACTTCCTGAGCGATTTTCTTCCGGCACCACTTTCTCTTCCCAATTGGCCCATTGCGAATCGGGGCAATGGACTGAGCCTGAGTCTTGATACGTGCAAGTAGCCGCCCCATCCTGAAAAGTCATATCACCTTGCCCAAGGGTGAGATCTAGATCGCCCAATTTCTCCCATAGCCTTGCATCCTTCAATATAGAGGTAAAGTCCTCTCTCGGATCGGGCAATGTCGATGCAAAACTCGCAAGATAGGCCAAAATTTTATTGACCAACTGGAGACAGCTGAGGGCGAGTCCCACCGGGATTTCGACCAAAAGGGGCAGAATATGAACGACATTCCAACCCTCAGGTGAAGGAGTGAGCCGGTCTTCGATATCGGCCCAAACTAGATCATGGAAATTTGAAAAAGTGGTAATCATGGGAAAATGTTACCACAATCGGGATTAAATTTGATCCGGACCGATAACCCAGCGGATGATCCAATTGCCATCGATCGCTTCAAGACAAACGACCGTACCGCCCTGGAAGTTGACCAAAAGTTGATCCTCATCGCCGATGACCAAAGTGCCTATCAGCTTATTCATGAAGGGGAGATGGCCGACGATCATGATATCTTCATCTTCGGCCTCCACCAACGTGGCGATCGCATCGATCCGGTCATTTGGATTGAGGTTGCGATGCTCTTCCAGCTTGGCATCTGGGGCGAGGTAGTCACCAAAGATCTCGGCCGTCTGCTTGGCTCTTAGCTTTTGGCTATACAGGATTCTGGAGAGGGGAAAGCTCCGTTTAGCAAGCAGCCTGGCGATTTTTTCGACATTCTCGAATCCCTGCGGGCTCAAAGGGTGCTCTGGGTTAATTTCCGCTGGAAGAGAATCTCCATGCCTGACTAAATAAATTTTCATAATGACTCCTCCCTTTACTTTTAAACCACCATTTGCCTAAAATATCAACATATTCCGGATTAGCTCAGCGGTAGAGCAGCGGACTGTTAATCCGTTGGTCGCTAGTTCGAATCTAGCATCCGGAGATTTGCCTAGAAGCACTTAGGACTAAAATCCTAAGTGCTTTTTGTTTTTACATCCGTAAAATGCCGCACTTCCGCTGCAACCACTAAGTGATCTACGCGATTCTTCAATGTAACACCGTGTTACATTGCTAAATCTTCCTTCTCGAGTCGGCCCATGCCAAACGCTCCGTCCTGCGCACGCCCTCAACGTTACATTACAGCCTTGAAATCAATTAAGGGGGTTGATAGATTTTCTTTAATTCTTACCTCATAGGTATATTATGAATGTCTGCAATGTCTGCATGTATCATGGCCCGGGTTGCTTTAATAGTGATTGCCATCGCACGTCCCCAGCTGCGTATTTGGAACTGTGTAAAAAAATAAGAATTGCACCATCTCATACAGAAAACAAACCATCAACCGAACTCGGCGAGAGAAAATGGAAAAAACTGGACTGTATTGACCGTATTACTGTTGTCTGCATCGTAGTGTGTGTGGCTGCTGTGATTGCTGGGGTTGTCCTCCAACTTTTCTTAGATCCGACAATATGCACAGGCTTGGTCATTGGTGGCTTTCTCGGGCTTGCACTTGTACGCGCATATCACACTTATTTGCGGCGCTAGCTCCTGAAGCTTCTTTCGGATCAACGACCTAGCAAACACAACACCTTTCACGCCTCCAAGTCAACCCTCGCCAAACGAAATGTCCAACCGTTGGACATTTGTCGCAGATTAGAGTCAAAAGCAGTGGGATAGGTCGAACAAATGTAATGCGGTGTTACATCTAGACCCTGCCGGTTACAATAACCAATCTTCCCGCCTCTAGAGATGCCTTGCCAGTATGTTCGTTTATTCCTGTTTGAACCCTCTCATACAATTCAGTCATCTTTACTCTATTATCTGGTGTATTAGCATCAATCCCGTCGATCTGTACAGAATTGAGCAATTTTGAAGGAGTTGATCCAACTTGCCCGTCAGCCAATATCATTGAGCTAATGTATGAGCCAGAAATGTACGCCGTTCCTTGTATGGCATCGCTGTCACAAAGCCGGAGTGTAATTTGATGGCTTGCTGTAGGGAAAGATATAAAACTCATTTAAGCCTCCTGGGGTTTTGTAAATTTAATAAATTTTATTGAATTCATCAAAAAAATAACAGCAAATTATTCGTTCCCACTGCTGGATATACTCCGGAACATTTTTGTCAAAATCACATCGACGGCAAAACTTAGGAGCGACAAAATTTTCACAAAATAGGAAGTCCTCAGAATAGAAGGAATCGATCGGCGTGAGCGTTGTAATGCCTCATTACATTGCCCCTTGAATTTTCTTATGGATTAACGATCGGGCAAACTCGAAACCTTTGAGTCTCACAAAGTCATTCCAATCGCTCGGGTCTTTAGAGGTCGTGCAATCGACAAATTCAGGCTCAACCACGTAAACCACTCGCCAACAACTTGAATCGATTCAAGAGCCTTTGAAAGGCTTTGTTGATCACCCACATGCAACCACCAACTGATCTACGCGATTCTTCAATGTTACGCCCTTGAATTTAATTAAATAGGTTGATAAATTTTCTTTAATTCTTATCTCAAGGACACAATATGTCTTACTGCCTTGTTCATGGTTCTGGTTGCAATATGCCAACGTTTTGCAATTACCTTCTATTCAATTCGCACAAGAACAGACCTCAGGATTCTGGCCAAAGAAGAATTGCGCCGTCTTATGCAGAAAGTAAGCCAACAACCGCGATCAGCGAGAGAAAATGGAAAAACCTGAGCAATTGGGAAAAACGGGACTATATTGCTACTGGCTGCCAATTAATTTGTACGGCTGCTGTGCTTGCTGCATGCGTCCTCCGATTTTTCTTGGAACCACCCATAATCATAGGTTTATTTATTGGCGGCGTTCTCGGGGCTGTATTTTTAACCGCATATCGCATTTATAACGACCGGAGTTAATTGAGGGGCTGCGCTCGCTCCCGAAGTTTCTTTCGGATTAACGACCTGGTGAACTCAACGCCTTTGAGCCTCACCAGATCATTCCAATCGCTAGTGTCTTTAGATGGCTTAAAACCGACGAATTCTGGCTCAACCATGTAAACCCCCCGTCACCCGCGAGCCGAATTGATTCTAAGGCCATTTTAAGTCCTTTGTTGGGCAATCCCGTTCTTTAAGGTGTCGATCGTTGTCGGCAAATAGAATGATCGGGCTTTTTGGGCGCAGCTCACCACGGATGATCTTCGCCACATCCGGCAAGTTGTCCGACGAAAATGCGCAGACTGTCGGGATCCCGCTCAACTCGATACAGGTCCCAGCGGTGACATAACTCTCGGCGATGCCAATCGACCTTCTTCCATTTTCCATTTCGCTGATATGACGCTGACTAACTCCGATAGCTTCGGCCAAATCTTTCTGAGTGACCTCTTCTTTAAATCGAGCTCCTTGTGATCTGCGGCCTTTTCGAGAGGTTGTGATAGGATGCTTTCTATCAGGGCTAGCACCTTCTCTAGCGCTCATTCTACTCTTTCTGTTTCGTAGCTATCATGATCTTTCTATGAAATAATTAAAATAAATTAGCCAATTTAATTTAATATCAATTTTCAGTATAATTGCATTTAATTAAAAAATTGATTTTTAAAATGCCAACTATTATGAATATTGCAGCGCCTCAAAATATTTCTGCTTATCCAGGAGCAAGCTCCTTACAGTCTCAATCTATTCAGGCTGTTAAGAGTTGCTTTGCTGAAGTTCTGTTTAGCTCGCTAGCTACAGGAGCTGCATGTCTATTTGCAGCGACTCCACAAGTGGCTGTCTCACTTATTGTATTGACTGTAGCGATTTTAGCAATCAACGCTTTTCAAGAATGGCAGCAGTCTTTTTTGGAGGAGACTCCGCTAGCCAAGTAAAATCGAAAGAAAAGACGGATTTAGTTCTCTTGGAGAAACGTGCAGAATGATTCCCCCCTTCACCCACGCTTTGCTCTATGGAACAACAGGGAATATATTGATTCATGAAAGCGGGCATTATGCAGCAGTTTCTTTGATACACACTCAATGCTAAACCTCAAATTGCAATCGACGATTTATTTATGGGATCAACAACATGGATAACTGGTAAATATACGGCATTTGGAAAGCTTTTGGGACCATTAAATTCCAGATTGCTGATTGCTGCAGCGGGACCTTTAGTTGCAATCTGCTTTGCTGCTATTGGGATTATCGTAGCTCTTCAATTAGGTGAAAAATATCCTGATCTAAGCAAAAGTATTTTTTTCTCTTCAAATTTTTCAATTGTTGGGCATGTCAGTTATGCCTTATCGGCTTTCGCAGCTGATCCAAAAGACCTTGCTCATGACTTCGTAATGCTGTGGCGCTGTGGGCTTCACCCGCTGGTCTCAGTTATGTCTCTTATAGCTATTCCTACAATTGCTGTTCTAGTATATTTATATAATAAAAATCAATTTTATAAAACAATTTAATTTAATATTTAGCATTCATATATATTATCTAATTCGATATACTTCTTCCAAGGTAATTTAAAAACACAGGAAAGTATGAGCTTAGAAGCAAATAATTTTAAAATTTCTGAACCGGACTATTTTCACAGAGAATATAAGAATGACCTTCCACAAGAGGAGTCAGGGAACTATTATGTCGATCAATGCAAACGGATCACATCAGTAGCATTGCCATTTCTGAGTTTGTATAAACCGTTTGGATTTACTCTTTCGCTGACTCTTGGAGGTTTGCGCTCATTTACTTCACTTTCACAACTCTTGACTGAAATTCAAAATGGGGGGTTGAATGAATGCTCTTACGCGCTTCTCCAGACTCTACTTTCAGTTATTGCCTTAACCGGAACTATTTTAGCTCATCCATTTGGGATGCTTATTACTACAGTTCATGATTGTGCATTAGATTGTTTTGCTGTTGGGAATAATCTTTATTTAGGCAATTTTCAAGGTGCTATAGGAAACTCAGCAAATTTAATGAACAACACCCTGTATCTTGCACTCTTTTTACACGGGGGTCTAGAAATAGCGATAGCTTCATTGGCTATGCAGATCTTAATTGGTCTTTCGCAATCAGCTTCCGAATATCAAAAAGGCAATTACCTTGAAGCAAGTGGCCATATGCTAATGGGCATGATCCGAGGCAATCAATTGGGCGGGCAAGTCCGAATGCTTCAGATGAAATGGGAAATTGAAAAAGTTTTGAATAAACCACAAGCTCGTTCAACTGCTTCCTTCCAGTTGAAATCTTCAGCAGAAATTTGTCCCCAACAAGTGGACAAAGAGATGGTCATAAAGGCTGCAACGTCAGAAAATAGTGAATTGATCCACATTTTGGTAAAATATAGCAATAATCCTGATGGCCTCCCATCTCTTTTATATGCAGCTAAGCTAGGGGATTTCAAAGCTGTTAAACTGCTGCTTCAATATGATGCAAATCTCTTCACAAAAGATTCAAGTGGTAACACTGCTCTTCCTTATGCGATGTTTTCTAAAAACACAGAGATGGTCAAATTTTTTCTAAATAAGGGTATTGACCCAAATACAGGGATTTGTTTTAGCAGCGGAATTTGGTGTGAAGTGATAAAACAAAACGATGTTAAATCATTTGAGGTTCTTATTTCTCATGGCCTTAAGTTGAATTCTGTTTACTATGATGACTTTAATGCTCCCGCTTTCAATTCTATCCAATTTGGCAGTTTAGATCTTTTAAAACTCATCCTCGACCACGGAGGAGATGTCCCTAAAACTCTATGGTGTCTTCCAAATCCAGCTTTATGGGCTGTTTCTGGAGATCTTCCTGAGAAGAGGAAAGAGAAATTTGAATGCTTCAAATGGCTTGTTGCAGAAAAAATCTTAATTCTAAACAAAGAAGATGATTTTAATATTCCGAACTCATATCCAGAGTTTGTTGAATATTTATTGGATCATGGCTATATAAATATCAACCAAAAATCCTTATTGCAACTTTCTTTCAACAAACCGGATGTTCTTAGACTTGTAATACAAAAAGGCGCTGATATAAAAGAAGGGCATACTGTATTACATGATGCGGTATCTGCCTGGGGTTGGATTTCGGTATCATATCTTGAGTCTATTAAAATTCTTATAGAAAGCGGGGTTAATGTTAATTCCAAGGACAGTAATGGGCAAACGCCATTAGCAAAAGCTAAAGATAAAAAAATTAAAGATTTATTAATTAAATATGGAGCCGTTTAATAAAACAATTTTTTATTGAAACCATATTTTGATAAGAATAGACTTGAAAGAGCCCAACTTCAAGCTAAAGCGCTTACACAAGATACGATCATTCCGCTGGAAAGTGCCCCAGAACTTCCCGATCACCAGCTTAAGCTTTACTTCGACATTGAAGGGAACCCTCTCTTAGACATAGACTATCTCTTTGGGATCTGGGTCAGTGGCGATCCAAATCAGCTATATGCCCCTAAAAATAATGCCCGATTTTGCGAAGGTGAAGAGGGCTATTTCGTTTACTTCCTTGCCGAACATCCCAACGAAGAGAAAGCGATGTTGAGAGCATTTTTGGAATGGGTGGCCGCCCTTCCTGACGAATATTCTATTTACCACTACGCGAATTATGAAAAGGCACACCTCCGGAAGCTAAGCGATTAATATGGTGGCTCTGAGGCTCTGGAGACATTCCAAAGCAACTTAAACGATCTCCAAAAAATTGTAGAGCAATCCGTCATATTCCCTCTCTATTCCTACTCCATCAAAGATCTCGCTAAGTCCCGCTTCATCGACTTCAAGTGGCGACATCAAAAAGCAGGTGGCGGCCAAAGCGTCTTCTGGTATGATTAATGGCTTGCAACCGGCGATAAAGCTATCCTCGAAGACATCATCAATTACAATGAGGATGACGTCCGCGCAACGGAAGCTCTGTATCAATGGCTAAAACCAAAAGGAAGTAAAGTTTTCTGATATTATGAAAAAAGAATGGACTCCAATGACATTGAGGGCTTTAAAAGAAAATCATCCTAAAATACTGGATAAATTTGAAGCCCTTGCAAAGCCATATTGCACAAGACTTTTTGATCTTGGGGAAGAGCACAAAGGGATTCCCGATTTCATTGGAAGTGGGACTTTTGTGCAGATTGGAGGTCGCCCAGGAATTCTTACCAATCATCATGTTGCAATGATATTTGGAGTAAAAAATCGAAGCTGGGTTTATGTTCCGGGCTACAGATCGGAAAAGATAAGGGGGCTTAAATTAAAATCTATTATTTCATTGCCTCATTATCCAGCTGACTGGGAAATCAGAGGTCTTGATATTTCATTTATTGAATTAGATTCAGAAGCTGCTGTATTGGATCTAGGGTATCAAATCTGGGACCTTGATAAGTCAACGGAAAATCACTTTTTAAATAAAATAAATTTAAAGAAGAAAGGTGCTGTTAATAATTGGCTTTGGGGATTTGAAGCAACTCCAAGTGAAGAGATTTCAAAACAAGGAAATATCCTTTGCTTTGAGCAGGCTGGATTTCACTTTCTGAGACCTGATAAACCTGATTTTTTTGAGGCAACAGCAAGAAGTTCAAAGGGTGATTTTCTGAAACGAGCAGATGAATATTATTGTGAAATCAATCGCGACGGAGTAGATGGACCAATTTTACCTAAGTCATGGAGCGGTACAAGCGGCAGTGCGGTATGGAAAGGAATTGGTGAAATCCCTTCGGAAACCATTGCTAATTTTGATTTGGCTGGAGTTCAAGCTGAAGAAATAAGATGGGTGGGTCCTGCTGTAGCAGTGGTATTTAGAGGCGCATATTCTTTATACGACACTTTTTATACATTTTGCTCACACTATCTTTTGCATCAAGAAGAAGTAGCTGCGCTTAAGTATGCTGGCTTCGTTAATGAATAATAGAGGTACCTCTAGATAGAATTCATTTGCAATCAACATTCACCAGAAGATTTTTTAAGTCCTTGCTCATATTCTTAACTGTTCCAGGAGGCTTTTCAAGCTGGCGAAGACCTCCATAAGAATTACACAAAGCAGCGCTGTGGATAATGTCCTTTAATAAAGAAGGAATTTTTTCTCCTAATGTCGAGGACAGATTATGATTTAATAGCTCTTTATGTGCTTTAAATTGAAAATTGCATTTTGCATCTCCCACACCAGGAGTTATATTAAAATCGCATTCTTCTATTACCTGCTTCTTTATATTGAGAAATACATTATTATTTTTTTGGTCGTCATGTTTCCTATCCTTGCATTTTATCAGGATCGACAAAATAATACCTCCAATTATTGTAACTAACATACCTGATACAAAACCTGGGATTTGGTCAAAAAATAGATTCATAAGCGCTCCAAAGTTTAAAGTTTATTTCACATCTAGCTAAGGCGTAGATTCAATCCCATCGCTACACATAACGAAACAAGAGTATGCCATTTAGGATTGCCAGTGCCTGAAAGTGTTTTATAAAGACTTTCACGGCCAACGTGAGCCTTTTTGGCCAAAGCTCCAACACCGCCTTGTGCTTCTGCAACATTTCGAAGAGCAATCAAGAAAAGGTGTTGTGATTCTTCATCGCCTTTAAGGCTTTCTTCTAAAGCCGCGTTTAAGTACGCGACGGCTTCATCGTGATCCGCTAAATGTTCGAGTAGAAATTCTTGATATTTTTTACTTCTTGCCATGACCTACCTCCCTTGATTGATAATCTTTCAAATACTCCTTTGCTTTAGCGATGTCCCTATCTTGGGAGCCCTTGTCGCCACCGCAAAGAAGCAAGATGACTTTATTCCCAATCTTCCCGTAGTAAATTCTAATCCCAGGACCATAATGAATCCTGAGCTCGCAAACTCCCTCTTGTAGAGTTTTGCAATCGCCAAAGTTTCCAAGTTTCAAGCGATCAAGCCTTGTCAGGATTTTGGCCCGGGTATGGATCTCTTTGATTTCCTTAATCCAGATCTCAAAGGGTCGCTTGCCGTTGGCGGTTTCGTAGAGTTCTACTTCGATTTCTTCCATATAACCTTATTGTATCTTTTGGGATACATTATTTTCAAGTGAAAATTTAAGCTATTAATTTTGAGGGTGTTGAAAATTCTTGAGAGAGGCTGAGCCAGTCAAAAGTTCGAAGTGTACCCAGTAACTGGCATCTATGTAACTGAAGTACTTAGGACTAAAATCCTAAGTGCTTTTTTTGCAAACATTTCATGCCGCGTAAATTAATTATTAGAGATTCTTAAAAATTATCAGCTCCTGTATAGTTTATGGCTTTGAAACGTAGTTAATTGGGTTTGTTATGGATAATATTTTTTACAGAAAATTTGTCGGGGTCACAAAGATTCTTCTGATCGTTCTGTCCGTAGGATATTTGAGTGGATGTGCAAGATATAATGCGAGGTCATTAAATAGTTTGTCTTCTGATCTAATGACAACTTCCAAATCAAAAGGTGTTGGAGTAGTTGCAAGAACATTCACACAAGCAGATTGTAAGAGATATTTAGATCGAGATGTAATTAACGAAGGTTATCAGCCAGTGCAGGTATATCTTCAAAATAATACTGCAAAAAGCTATAGCTTTTCCTTAAATAGAATCAGTTTGCCGCATGCAGCGCCCGAAGAAGTGGCTGAGAAGGTTCATACTTCAACTGCAGGAAGAGTAGCAGGTTATGGGGCAGGAGCTTTGATCCTATGGCCACTGGTCATTCCTGCTATTGTTGATGGGGTGATGTCCTCACAAGCGAATGAAAGGCTCGACAATGACTTCTATTCTAAAGCAGCTAAGGATCAAGTTGTAAATCCTTATTCCCATATAAACACTCTTATTTTCGTCCCATGCTCTAGTTACGTAAACGATTTTACTATCACTTTGATCGATCAGGAAACGAATGAGCCTGTTTTATTAAATGTCACAGCCTCATAAATCGAGAAAAATTGGAGTTGGTGTGTACTATATCTTTATGCGCACCCACTCCAATTGAGTGGAATCCAATGACGCCTCTTCTGTTAAAACGGCCTCCCAGTAATCTCTACTGCGATAGGCATCAAGAGCGGTTACAAATTCATCGTGGATGGGGAGCTCAGCCCAGGCATTTAAGGTAGCTTCGTCTTGAAACTTGAGCACGATATCTATGCGATCGCCCTCGTCTTCATTGATCGTGTATGACATGGAAATAAAACCGGGTTGTTGGCTAACAAAAGCATCTAAGTTTGGAAACCATTCTTTTTGGAAATATTGAATTCCATCATTTGTTAAATAGTGCCTTACATAAGCTGTCAGCATACTTCTCTCCATAGGTTCTTGTGCACTCACACTTGCCATTTGAATTATAAAAGTACCTATCAAAAAAAACATCTTAGATTTCAGATTATCTGAACCATCTCTTACTTCTATTTATTTTGGAATTTGTCTCGTTTCCATTTCCCGCTCAAAATGCTTCCTTCAGCATTAACTTTTGTTCCTTGACCATCAGCCGTACCAGTATCAGGATTAATTGCTCCCCTATAGATAGCCCCATCAGGATTAATCATTGATACTACATCGTCAGTTAGTTGGCCCTCTTTCCAATGCCCTTGAATAATGTTATTCCCGGAAATTAATATTCCCTTACCAGAATATTGGCCGGTTGTTTCGCTTATGCCTCCGCGATAGACCGAGCCGGCGGAATCGATTTTGGAAAATTCATCATTATAATCGGGCTCATCATCTTTAAAATTCGCATTAACAGCCAGATCACCTATAGGGGAAATTGTCATGACTCGACCGTTAAGTTTGTTGTCTGTAAACGTCCCTTTCATGACCGAGGCTGAAGCAGTCACCAACGTTCCCTCGCCATTAAACTTGCCTTTTTTAAACATCCCCGTAAAGATTGCGCCAGTTCGGGAGATTAAACTACCATTACCGTTAAATATTCCACGATTGATTTCGCCAATATAAACCCCTCCATGAGTCAAATTTACCTGAGCAACTCCATTAAAATGTAATGGCAGATCATCTTCCTCAAAAATAGGAGGTCTTTCTACTTTGCTTGTTTTGGATGAAAGGTGGACGTCCGATTGCCCCGTTTCTTCGTTTGAAGCATAAGGGCGTTTGCTAGGACTACCTGACAGAGATGTGGTGGACACTTTCTTTCCTTTTTTAAATTAAACCGTATGCAATTATATGACATTTTTAGGTTTAAATTAAATATTAAAGGTAATTGCTTCAATCACTAAAATTTAAATATTGAAAACTATACCCGTCATCTTCTCGATGAGCTTCCATTATAGGATAGAGGCACTGTCTAATTTTGGAAATAGATAGTTGAATCGCGATTTTTGTCAAAGCGTTGACAAAATGTAAAAGTCTCTGGTATCCTATGAGTCATGGATAATCAAGAGATATTTAAGAGATACGTGCAAATCGCTGATGTTCTTGGGCAAATGTTTCCCAACATCTTGGAAATTGCCGTTCATGACTTTAAAGATTTAGACCGATCGCTGGTCCATATCGTCAATGGTCATATTTCCGGCAGAGTTGTAGGGGGGCCGGTAAGTGAACTGAATATGCGACGACTTATCGAGGAAGAGGATTTCCCAGATGCTCTGCTTAACTATACTAGCCGCAATTACCGTGGGCAGACTTTGAAGTCGAGCTCTCTTGCAATTCGCGATGAAAAAGGGAAGGTGATCGGGGCCTTCTGCTTGCATTTCGATCTCTCTCAATTCGAGCAGTTTCATAAATTTTTAGATTTTTTTCTCCATACGACTCCCGATCCATTTGTGGGCATTAATGATTTTGGTCAAAGTCAGCCTTTTAGTGAGGAAATCGAAGAAGAAATCAAGAGATGGCTTCTGCAACAAGGCTTATTTTCGACTCAACTCACGTATAAGGATAAGCAAGCGATTGTTGAACATCTTTTCCATCGAGGCTGTTTTAAGAAAAAAGGGGGCGATCTCGTGCATTGCAAATGCGTTGCAGCTCACTCGTCAATCCATCTATAACTATCTAGAACTCATCAAGCATAAGGGGGAAGTTCATGGAAACTCAAACTAAGAAGGCTCTTTATATGGAGCATAGCCATCTCTATAGGCATAGCGCAAATATCGTCAAAATCGGAGAGGGCGAAATCAATAAAAAACGAACCAAATGGGTTATACTTGACGAGACGATTTTCCATCCGAAAGGGGGAGGGCAGCCGAGCGATGAGGGGACGATCAATGGAATAAACGTTGTCCATGTGCACAAGGAATCACTCGATAAAGACCGGATAGACCTTTTTGAAATCTTGCACTGTTTTGAAGAGGGGCAGTTTAAAGAGGGAGATCAGGTCGAATTGGTTGTCGATGGGGTGAAACGAAATTTCTTTTCTCGCATTCACACTGCAGGGCATCTCATTGCAGAGACGACGAAGGAGCTCTTTCCAGATCTAGAAGCATTCCATGGCAATCATGATCCGCAAAATGGCTATGTCAGGTTTAAAATGCTCTCTGATGCGGCGCATGATAAGGAGCATATTAAGATGAAATTGCAAGGGGCTCTCACTTTGAAGCTGCAAGAGGATATCCCCGTTTGCATTACGAAACTTGCCAATGGAACGAGAGCGATTCAAATCAGACAGGTGATGCCTTGCGGAGGGACACATGTAGACCATGTGAGAGAGATTGGCCCGGTTGAAATTGGAGATATTTCGATTAATAGTAAAGAAAAGACAGTCACGATAAAATACCGTTTATGAATCTAGCCAATATTTCCTCTATCATGCTGATCAGTCTGCTTGCTGCGATGAGTCCAGGGCCCGATTTTGCCATTGTCGTCCGCAATTGTTTATCAGGGAAATTCAAAGCAGGGTTTTTGACCTCTCTTGGGGTCGCAACCGCTCTACTTGTCCATGTGAGTTATAGTTTACTGGGAATCGCCATTCTAATTGCAGAGAGTCCGCTGCTATTTCATATCATCAAGTTCATTGGGGCTGCTTATCTTATCTATTTAGGAATTATGCTACTCAGAGAGAAGAGCGGCGGCCCTAAAGAGGGGAATGGTCCGAGCAAAAAAGGAAGGGGGCCCTTCATTTCTGGATTTTTATGCAATTTGCTCAATCCCAAAGCGACCCTCTTTGTCCTAAGCTTGTTTACGCAATTCATCGAGCCTGGAATGAGCCTATACGAGAAAGTCATGCTCGGCAGTCTATTTCCACTTGTCGTTTTCGCTTGGTTTGTTCTCCTTTCCTACCTTATCACTCATCGGCTGCTACAAAGGCATTTTGCAAGATTTCAGCTGATCATCACCAAGGCAATGGGAGTTGTCTTGATCTGCTTAGGCATCTATATCGCAGTTATGCTTCATTGAAATAAATTTTAATTCAAAATAGAGTGAAAAAAATGAGCTAAAAGGATGAAGGGACATGGTCCAGCGTTATTTGTTTATCAAAGGGATTTTTTTTATTGCGACTTCTGCTGTTGTACAGGCGGCGCCGATCACCTGGGTGGCCCAAAGTCCAAATAATGACATGAACAACACGGCCAACTGGAATCCAACTACTATTCCAGGGGCCGCCGATGATGCCATCTTCAACAGCGCTATTGCTGGCGTTTCGACCAACCCAGCGGAAAACACTGCGCCTTTTTCTGTGTTAACGTTCAATTTTCCTAATGCAGCGTCGGTCTTTAGCTTTAATTTCAATAACCAGAATACTCTGACTTTTAATGGAGCTGGCATTACGGGGGGCAATACGAATCCCGTCATCCAGATCACAAACATTGATAACTCCGCTTTCCCTGGCAATCTGATCGAGTTTATCGGTGCAACGGGCACTTCTGGCAGCGCTAACATCACTAGTTCCAATAGCGGCACATTAACAGGCGCCCAATCTAATGCGAATATTGGTAGCATCAACTCAAATTTCTATTCAGCTGGCCCCTTTACCATTGCGAATGGGGGACAAATCACTGCAAGCAATACAGGTAATGATAGCACCACAGGAACTGGCAACAATGGAGAGGCCAATACAGCATCCTCTCAATTGAGGTTTGATCAATCCTTCACTGCGGGAAACAATGTTGCTGTTTCGGTTTCAAATAGCGGGACCTTAAGCGGCACTAATTCCGTTCGAGGGAACGCTGTTGCTATCATAAACGGCAGTCAATTTATAGCCTCGGGGGCATTTGCCGCCGGAGATAATTTTAATTGCCTGGTGCAAAACTCGGGCGACGATAGTAGCCCGGGCACTGGACTCAGCAATGTGGGTCAAACCAATGCTGCACAGATGATACTGCAGTCTACAGGAGTTGTAGGCAACAACTGCTCTATTACTGTTTCCAATTCAGGCAACAACTCTTCGCAGACAACCAATTTTCCTGATTTTATTGGGTATCTCAATGATCAACAGTTTTTTGTGGGAAGCACATTCCAAGCGGGTACTGATTTCGATCTGACGGTCAGCAATACTGGTATCGATACCAGCGTTTCGCATGGTGGCTCACAAGTCGCTGTGATCAATTCTAATTCGGGCACGACAGGCAATCAAGTGCTGTTTCAACAAGGTTGCACACTCGGTAACCGAGCAGTTGTTAGCGTCACAAACAGTGGAACCTATAGTGGGTCCAATACCAGCGGCGGTTCCAATGTTGGCGGTATGAATCTCGAACAGATTGCAATAGGGGATAGCACGGCTCCGGGTTCGTTTTCCTTTAATGCAGGGGATGACTTCACCTTTAATGTTTCCAATACTGGAATCGATAGCGCTATAGGGATCGGAGACGATGCCGTGGGAGATGTTTCAACAGATCAAGTGACGTTTTACGCTCCCAGCTCTGTAGGTAATAATGCCGCATTTACCTTAAGCAATAGCGGTAACTACAGCGGACACAGCTCCACTTCATTTGTGAACGTCGGTTCCGCTGGGGGTAGTCAACTGCATTATATCAGCACTTTCCAAGCTGGGGACAATTTTACCCTTACTGTGACCAACTCTGGAACTAATTCGGGTACTGGGGCTGGCGACAACTTTGTCGGAGATCTGATCGGCGGCGAGCAAGCTTCTTTTAATCAAGGTCTTGTAGTTGGCAGTAATGCGAATATCACTCTTTCCAATACCGGTTCCAATTCCTCGAACACAACAAGTAATAACCAGGTCGGCAGCCTCATGGGCTATGGCAAGCAGCTCTTCGTGAAGCAGCAGTTTCAGGCTGGAGACAATCTTCTGATTTCGATCACAAACTCTGGTTTTGATGATAGTACAGGGGCAGGTGGAAATTTCTGCGGTTTTATCAACAATGATACTGTTGATCAAAGTGGGGCGCAGGTTCATCTCGATGCAGGGGGCACTGTGGGCAATAGGGCATCGTTTACGCTATCTAACACCGGAACCTTTCAAGGAAGCAATACCGGGGCAAATTCGACAGGTGTTTTAGCAGGGCAGCAATTTAAATCGGCTGCAGCCTTTCAGGCAGGAGATAACTTCGGCTTAAGTGCATCTAATTCGGGCACAAACAACGGATCGGGGCAGAGTAGCAATAGCATAGGGACCACTGGCGCCGATCAGATTACGTTCGGGGGGACTTGCACTATTGGCAAGAATGCGACATTTCTCCTTACCAATAGCGGAGAAAATAATGACGCGACGGGGACCTCAAACACGATTGGATCGATCAACGGCGCCCAAATGCAGGTGAATGGGGCCTTTACCGCCGGAACAACTTTAAACATTAGCGCAACCAATAGAAGGACAAATGCTGGAAACAATAGTAATGTTGTGGGCAATGTCAGCGGTTCCCAAATCGCCTTTGCGCAGAGCTGCACACTCAATGATGGATCGAGCATCAGCGCATTCAACTTTGGTACTGTAGGAGGCTCTCAGATTTCATTTGGCCAAGGGTTTAATATCGCTTCAGGTAAAGTCACGATCCAGGCGCTCAATGAGGGGACGGTTGGTTCTTTTGGAATCGATATTCAAGGGAGTAATGCAGGAGGCGATGCTATCATTATCCTCGACAATAGTTCCTTGAATATCGGAACGACTCTCCCCACTTTTACGATCGGCGGACTCACCGGTGACAGTACGAGCACAGCTCAGTCCCAACCTACGCTCATCATCAATACTGATGCCTTGACAAAGACAGAATTTTCAGGCGTTATCCAAGACTTTCCTGCAACCGGTTCAACACTCACGAAATCGGGACCTGGAACCCAAAAACTCTCAGGTGCCAATACCTATACCGGTCTGACAACGGTGCAAGGGGGAAGCCTAGTCGTGAATGGATCGCTCGCTGGGGATGTCTTGATCAATCCGCTTGGAACCTTAAAGGGGACAGGATCTGTCGCTGGAACCGTTCGAAACATGGGGACGATTTCTCCAGGAGAGAGCATAGGCACATTGACAATGGGCACTTATGTCAATATTGGGGGAACCTACGACGTTGAAGTCAATGGAGCTGGACAAAGCGATCTCATCAATGTTTTAGGGACAGCTTCCTTATTTGGCGGCACAGTTCTTGTCAGTTCTGTCGATGGGACGTTTCGATTCCAACAACCTTATACCATTTTGACGGCTCAAGGGGGTGTAGTGGGGACTTTCGCGGGGGCGACCTCTCTGGCCTTTATCAAGCCAACGCTCACCTATGACCCAAATCATGTATTCCTAACGATTCAGTCGGCTCTTCTGAATGCGGCCGCAAGATGCAACCAATTTGGCGTCGCAAGAAATCTCGATAACATCGTGGGTCCAACTGCCGCACAAGCGCTTTTAATCGGTGCAATTGCCAATTTGCCATTGGGTGAGGCGCGCAATGCTCTAGAGAGCCTTTCAGGTTACCAATACACGAATGGTGTCTGGGCAACCGAGATCACGACCCGCAGATTCCTAAGACGCCTATACGATCCGTTGAGATCGCTTGTCAGCCCTTGCGATTGCTGCTGCAGAGACTGGACTGCGTGGTTAGAAGCGGGCTATGGGTTTACAAACCTACATAAAAGGACCGCGCACAAACTGCATATGGACAGCTATCAAGTGACGGGGGGCATCCAAAAAACTTTCTGCTGCGATTTCACGGTCGGTCTGGCCGGTTCATATGAATACGATCATGTCAGATACAAATATGGAAAAGGGCATCGCAATTCAGAATATGTGAGCCTCTATGGGCTCTATAGACCATGCGCGTTCTATGGGCTAGTCGACTTTGTCTATGGACATACCTCCGATCATGTTAATCGCAAAATCCGCGCCGGCAGTTTGCGCTATCATGCCCATGATAACCCAAATCTCAATCTCTTCGCTTTCTATGGAGAACTGGGCTTCGACTGGAATGCTTGCTGTATGCTCATCCAACCCTTTCTCGGGGTTCAGGTGGACCGCAATTGGCGCAATAAAATCGATGAAAATAACGCAAACGGCTGGGGTCTGAAAATCAAAAAACATGATTGGACCGCCGCAAGCACCCGTCTTGGCTTGCACCTGACTACATGCGATATTTGTGATTGGATCGACGCATCTGTCGACCTCGCTTGGAATCAGCTCTGGACAAGCGATCATAACTCGACCGAAGGACGGTTTAAACAATTTGGCAATTCTTTCCGAATCTGTGGCAATACCCTAGACCGAGCCAGCCTCGACTATGCTCTCACCCTTTCGAAGTGCCTTTGCGATGGCTTGAAAGGCAACCTAGAGGTAGGCGGTGAATGGTGGCGCCATGCAAACACCTTTAATGTGATCGTGGGGATTGATTACGGTTGGTAATGAAAGCGATACAAATTGATGTGGTTGCACCGGATCTCGAGCGGGCGATCCAAAATTTGAAAATAGTGGAGGTCCCCATTCCAAAGCCGGGACCTGGAGAAGTGCTCATTAAGACTGGAGCAACCACTTGTAATCCATCGGATCTGGTGTTTTTGCTCGGCGTTTATGGCGTAAAGCTCGCTTTGCCTACAGTTCCTGGCTTTGAGGGGATGGGTACCGTAGTGGCAAGTGGGGGCGGGGCTTTAGGGTGGTGGCTAAAGGGAAAAAGAGTTGCCGTTGCTCTCTCAGGCCGGAGTGGGACTTGGGCAGAGTATATTATTGCAAAGACTAAAGAGTGTTTTCCTCTTAAGCACACGACTTCCGATCAGCAGGGCGCTACGTTGCTCATCAATTCGCTCACCGCAGTGGCCATGATCGATCAGGTTAAAAAGGAAGGGCATAAAGCGATCATCTTCAATGCTGCCCGTAGCCAAGTGGGCAATAAGTTGCGGGACTTAAGCTCCTTGCAAAAGATCCCATTCATCAACATTGTCAGAAATCAGGAGCAGGTTGATCAACTGAAGAAAGAGGGTGAGAAATGGGTCGTTTCTTCCAGTGATGAGCAGTTTTTGCATCACTTAAGCGAAATGGCCAGATCTTTGCACGCCACGATTGCCTTTGACGCCGTCGCGGGAGAGCAAACAGGTAAAATCTTGAGCGCAATGCCTCCAAAATCGGTCATTGTTGTCTACGGTGCGTTGGCAGGTCAGTCTTGTAGGGAGATCAGTCCTAAGGATCTGATATTTGGGCAAAAAAAGGTCGAAGGCTTTTGGCTTGTTCCCTGGGGAGAGCAAAATGGCTTCTTTAAAACTTATAAAAGCCTCCGTTATATAGAGGGGCTGATTAAACAAGGACAAGGCTGTAGCCAGATTCGGGCCACTTCAGGATTTGAAGGTTGGAAAGAACTCCTTCTCTCTTATGCCCATAAGCAGTCAGAGGGTAAAGTGATTCTTAGTCCTTCTTCTGAATAACGAGCTGCAAGATGATCAGAGTTGTACCCGCGACGATGAGCAGCGCGGAAAAGATCGCTGGAAATTCCCCAGTGGTAGGCTGAATGGCATTCAAATCGACAAGTTGCTCTTGCTCGGTGAATGAAATTTGCCGATGCAAAAGGGCATAGATCCCCATGCCAATCAAGAAAATGCCAATGATGACGGCGCCAATTCTAGCCAGTTTCATATTTTTATTTTCACTATTTGTTCTATAGGTGTAAACCAAAATTTGAGGACTATGAAAATTCTACGAGAGCTGACAGTGCATGACTTTCGAGTGCGGCAAGTGCAGGATCGACCTGGCCCTAACTCGTTTTTCTTACCGGGAGGGCCCGGACTTGGCTCCGAGTATTTCGAGAGCTTGATCGAAGTGCTCGATCTTTTTGGCAGCCTCTATTTGGTCGATTTTCCCGGCGATGGGAGCAATCCCACTCCGCTGGTGCCTGAAAAATGGAAGGAGAACCTCATTAAGCTGGTCCAAGCGTTTCCTCGGGTGCATCTGGTGGCCCATTCTTTTGCAGCGATGTTCGTTATGACCTGTCCAGAGCTAGAGCCCCATCTGGAGCGGCTTGTCTTGATGAGCGCTTCGGCCAAAAAACTGACCCATCATCATCCTGGCCCTGTGAATCTCAAGGACTATTTTTTGACCAGGTTGAATCTCTATGTTCTTCCCGAAACGATCGAGCGGGCTTGGCAGCTGTTTGAAAATTTGCCCTTCAAGGAGGAGGCTTTCATTTGGGGCAGGGACCATTTTCATCCCCATTTCTCTCCCATCTGGGTGCCCCAAAAACTGCCGACACTTATCCTCAGTGGGGAAGAAGATCAGATCACACGACTTTCCTCTTTTGAAGGGACGCCCTATCTTGAGCGTCCCAATATTGTGGTGCAGTCGATCCCGGGTGCCAGCCATTTCCCTTGGCTCGAAAAACCAAAAGAGGTCAGCCGAGGACTAGCTCTTTTCTTTTCGAGACTGACCGAATGAGGGCAAGCATGTGCGGCAGCGCCATGCAGGCTAGGACGATGTCGATCAGCGACCAGAATGTCTTCACTTCACAAATGGCTCCAAAGAAAGTCATCAATCCTGTTAGCACAAGATACAAGTGCATTTTCTTGTTGTCGGTCAAATAGCCAAAGCACTGGCTGCCATTGTAGCTGTTTCCCAAAATCGTCCCAAATCCAAACAGCAGGGTGCTGATCGCGACAATGGCAAGTCCAAAGTAGGAGAAATAGGATTGGAAAGAGGCTGCTACCATGCTGATCCCAAGGGGCAGCTCGGGGTTTTGCCAGGTTTTAGTGATCAGGGTAACTAAGCCCGACAAAAAGGCGACAATTCCGGCCGTGTAGGTAGAGACCATGGCGAGCGTCCCTTGCGCAATCGGATCTTTGGTGGCGGCCATCGAGTGGGGAATAGCCTGCGTCCCAATTCCCGCTTCGCTAGCTTGAATTCCTTTAAAAATTCCCCAGCGGAGCGTGCTGACAATACCCCCGACGATCGTTCCGCTCGCCAATGCACGAGGAGAGAGGGCCGATGCAAACATTTGATGGAAGACGTCCCCGAGCTGACCAAAGTTGGTTAGAATGATCCATAGGTTGGAGCCAACATAAAGGATAAACATCATAGGGACCAATTTTGAAGAAAGAGAGCCGACCCGTTTAATGCCTCCCATCAGAAGAAAGAGGACAAAAATCGAGATCACAACTCCCGATATGATCGTAGGGATCCGATAACCTTCGAGTAGAGGGGAGTCGAGGATGGCGGCGAGCTGGTTGGCCTGAGCTCCTGACCAGGCAGTCATGAGAAGAAGACAGCAGATCGCATACCATTTGGCTGCAAAAGGGGAAAGAAGATGCCTGATGTATTGCATCGGCCCGCCCATCACAGCGCCCGAATCGAGCGTTTTCCGGTGTGCAATGGAAAGACTCACTTCCACATAGGTAGCGGCGCTGCCGAAAAAAGCAGTGAGCAAAAAGCCAATCAATGCCCCCGGACCTCCCAAGTTGATCGCGATTACTGGCGCGACAATGGTCGAAATCCCCAGAGTAGTCGACATCGCCGTCAAGAGCGCTTTGTGGGGGGAAATGGTATGCTCGCCTTCTTCTGCCTTTTTAAAGCCGCTCTTCAGCAGCCTAAATAGCTCAGGAAAGAGGCGCAGTTGGACAAAGCGGGTTTTGAAACTTAGGTAAATGCACCCTAGCAAAAGGAAAATGCAGCAGCCAAACAGCACATAATCTGCGGCTGATTTGATAAAGCCTTGAATAAACATAAAAATCCTCATTTATTTTAATAATTGCAAATAAAAACTGTAGTTTGGGTAAAAAATTAGGAATTGCAATAAGAACCTATCCCGATAAAAAGTTTCAGTCGATTTTCGGGTTCTTTTGAGCCTATTTTCGATTCAAATTCGGGGGTTCATATGCGGTAGGCTGATATTAACCCCCGAATTTGAATCGAAAATAGGCCAAAATAATCCCGAAAATCGACGAAAAATTTTATCGGGATAGGTTCTAGGAATTGCAATTATTGAAAGAAACGAAGGAAGGGGTTGCGGTGAAAAGTTGTAAAATCAAAGGTGGCAATGCTTGGTACATAAAATTCTCCATTTTTCCCAATAGAGGGATAATTACTATTATAAGTCCAAGGAATATTGTAAACAAGGGGGAAAATATAAATTTAGAAAATCCACTCCAAACGACCCTCCACTTCATTAATGGTAGTGCTTTGATTATAAAGCCCTTTATAACCGACTAAGAATGAAACTCCACTATTTTGAGTCCATTTAATTCCCGCTTGGGGAGAAGCGAGTTGCACCGAAGAGTGATAGCTGTTTACACTGAATACACAGGTGTGATCGACGAAGCTCGCTCTTTGCTTAGAATGACTTAAAGGGAACTCTCCGACCCAGCTGAGGCCAATATAAGGAGCGAAACAAGAGCACTCGCAGACCCAGGTGCGGTAGGCTCTTAGGCCTACTTCGCCCCGGAGCATATTTTGAATGTGTTCTTTCACTTTTAGGTTGAGGCTATCTGCTCCATGCTCTTTAAAACCTTCCCGATGGAAGTAGTTGTAATCGATCAGTCCAAAAGGCTCAAAAGTAGTGCAGCACCAATCCCAGCAGGTTCTTATGCCTAGATGCCCGGTGAAGAAATAGCCCCACGGATGGCTTTTGGCCGATCTGTCGATATCGATCTGGACTGGCGTTTGTACAAGGCCATCGGTCCCAGCGCACAAATTGGTTTGCACCGTCGTAATGACACCCGGCCCAGAAATGTCGATTTTACGCCTTAGATCATGATCGCTGCCGCCTCCGATAAGTGAAATATCGAGGTCAAGACAACAGCAGTGATAACTGCCATATAAAGCGCCGTAGTAGCTATTGATATCCCCATTGCCATGATGCCCTCTCCACTCGAGCCAGGTATGGGTATAGGCGAAAGCTCCACCGATTGTATAACACTCATTAAAGCAATAATCGATCCCTGTGACGACCCCAACTGCATTGGCATCGAAGCGGCTCATGTGGCCATAGTGCTTTGGATTGCTCATTAGATTACCAAAGACATCGATCCAGACAGAGGTATTGCAATTGCAGCTGCAGCAATCTCTTGGACTGCAGCAGAGCTCAAAGAGGTGCTCTGATAAAATATCGGCGATGTAATTATTGTTACGGGCATTGATCCAATCTAAAGCTCCATAGTTTACAGGAGAGAGATTGTAGAGGGCCCGATTGACATCTCTATGGTTAAGCAGACCCATCTGTTCCACAATTACCCCGAAGTCAGATCCAGGTGTGATATTTGCATTCATGATGCAGTTGGCAACTGCGCTAGGGATGCCGGGGTTGATCACTTGGTTTTGGAAGATAAAGTTTTGCAATATGGTCAAAGTCACACTGTTATAAGAGATGCCAATATCAAATAAATTAGCATTGACACCAGTCTCAATCTTGTTAGCAAATGTTCCGGTTACTGGCCCACTAATCACGACATACTGAGTCCCCGCGATGTAGTTTCCCGCATTGACAATGATATTGAGGGTTCCTCCATTGAGTGTGGTTGTTCCACCCGTTACCAATACCGTGTCATGAACAGATCCATTTGGGGTGATATCAACCACGACAATCCCCGAAGATTCATTAGTGAAGTCGCCGTTGATGTTGATTTGTCCCACTCCACTATCACCAGGAGAGAGAATACCGGAATTATCCAAATTGCCTGTCATTGTGAAGTTACCGCTTAAGATAGCCCCATCGGCCACTGCAATATCACCTAGAATAGAACCGTCAACTCTCAGCTCTCCCGCCTCCACTGAAGTCCCGCCTACAAAAGTATTGGCGCCATGTAAAGAGAGCATCGCACAGCCTTGTTTAGTAAGAGCTGGGGTCACAGGCACTCCTAAATCTCCTCCTTCAATCGGATTTGGCACATCGACATTGCATATAATATCAAATATCAATTTTGCTCCGGTCATCATAAAAATATCAGCACCGGCTGCGGATCCATCAGCTCCAGGAGTCGCAGGGGTAATGACATCAGGACAACTAGTATCCGGAATAGTCCCTCCAGCACCACCAAAAACGGTATTGCCCATGAACGTGGCACAGTCTTTGATTGTAAGCGTACCCCCACTTCGAATGAAGATCGCACCCCCAAATCCTGCACCGCCGCCACCACCGCCATTTTCTGCAGGGCTATCAGGTTCGAGCGGGGAAAGATAAACCTCGCCAATCCCCCCAGCCCCTCCACCAAATATACTTTGACCACCTTGACCCGGTGTCGGGACGTCGGGATAGGCAGCAGTACCGCCTCCACCACCGCCGCCGCCCCCAAAAACACTCCCGCCTCCGTCTCCACCTTGTAATGGGATAGCGACTGTGCCTGTCACGACGCCCCCAAAAACACTCTCTCCTCCGGGTCCACTATGAAATGGGAGATCGACTGTGGCAATCACGATGCCACCTCCACCGCCACCTCCGCAAAAACCACCAAGTCCACCGATGCCACCCTCATTGCCCGCACCGCCTCCGCCTCCGTAGTCGAGTCCTGCTCCGCCTGGAGAGCTAGCGGTAAAGCCACCAGAGCCACCCCCACCGCCGCCATTGGTACTGGCACCTCCAGCAATTCCACCGCGGTCACCCCCAGCACCTCCAGCGCCTCCAGCTGTGGCAGATCCTGAGGGAGGCAAGCCTCCACCCGCATTTGCCCAATTGTTACCTCCCGCCCCTGCGGTGTCACCGGCATCGCCCCCCGCTTGTCCGACGCCAGCTCCACCTCCACCCTGAAAATTATCACCAGTAAATGCGCTGCCCCCATCAAAATCTAAACCGCCGCCGCCACCGCCTCCATAATTGGGATTAGCTCCTGAACCACCATTACCCCCTAAGCCACCGCCACCGCCAGCACCTGGAGAAAAACTTCCCAGACCTCCCGCTCCACCTTGTGCTGTTGAATTCTGGAAAATGCAGTTGATTGCAGTAACATTTGCTCCAGTGTCGACAATTAAAGATCCACCAATTCCAGCTCCGCCCCCACCGCCAGAATTTCCTCCATTCCCCCCAAAACTTGCCAGTTGGTTAAAAACGATCCCGTTTAGCGTGACAGTGCCTCCGCGGATTAAGAAACCACGAAATGCACCACCCCCTATGAGTTGGTTGCCATTGCCAATAATAGTGATGGGGAAAGCAGTTGGAGAGAAAGTATTATCTGTATTGATTGGTCTCAAATTTGGTGCGAATGGTCCAGGCACTGGGAAAGGAACCGTTAAATCGATAGGCCCTGTGAAATTAATCGTATTATCGCCGCCACCATTTGCTGTGATAATCGCATTTTGCAAAGCGGTGCTGTCGCCAACAGGATTTATAGAATACACAAGCGAAGAAGAGGTCAGGCAAATGAGTGAGGCTAACGTTTTTTTCCAATGCATATGAATCCTAGGCCTATTGTCAGACGCTGATATATAGCAAATGTTTCATTTTAAGGCAATTCCTTGGATGTACCCCTATAGAATGCCCCTTTCGCGTTGAATCTACCCTTTCCATAATTCTCCTATGGGAAAGGGGAGGGAGTCTAAAGGGTTTTCCTCTTTTTTTTCCAAAGAGAATTGTCGGATTTTTGAGAGTCCCGTATAATAGAGCGCGCCTATGCTTAGTTGGAAAGAAATTATTCAAGATTACATTATTAAGCACTCTGATCGGATCAGGAAAACAACCGCTCCGATGCGGGACCATTTTGGCTTAAAGTATTTCTCCTACCACCGGATTGAGGACTCGGGGAAATACACGGTCCTTGTCGATCGGCCTGATTGGGCAGAGTGCTATGTGAGGGAGCAACTCTATCTCAACGATCCCTATCTAAGACACCCATCTGTCTATCAGTCAGGCTTATGTCTTATCGAAAGTAATGGTTCTGAAGAGTACAAAAGAGCAGATATTGAAAGTAGGAAAAGAGACCCTCGCAGTGGATGTCGGGATTATTTTAATCCAAAAGGGGAAGGGGTTTGTCGAGTTTTTTGCCTTTTCAGGCAACAAAATAGATAGTTGTTTAGATAAGCTCTATCTAAATCACCCTCATATTTTAAAAACGTTTTCTGCCCATTTTAGAAAAGAGATGGGAACTGTTTTAGCGAAAATGCAAGATGAAAATTGCAACCTGATCAATCTAAAAGGCGATCAATTTTCTTGCGACGAACCGATCCATCTTGAACTCCCTTCTGAGAAGATCCTGGAGTACTACCGGGACCTAGGACTGAGTGGGCAGTTTGAAAAATTATCTCCTAGAGAAAAACAATGTATGAAACTTCTCGCTGAGGATAAATCGGCTAAGGAAACTGCTGCGCTACTTGGGCTACAGACCCGTTCAGTGGAATTTTATTTTGAGAATATCAAAAACAAACTCTCTTGCAGCAGCAAGGTCGAGCTTCACCAAATTGCCCGCACTTTAAATCAGATGCAACTACTGTAGTCAATACAGTAATCGAAAAAGCGCGCGTTGGGTCATCATTTTCCTAAAAGGAGAAAATTATGTCCCATTTTGTGACTCTTCAAGAATTTGAAAATTTTTATGACGCGCTGAAAGCCCCGGTAGAAAAGAGCGAAGAGGCCTATGCTTGTTTCAGCGGCATCCCTTATCCGATTTTTAACTGTGTAATACACGTGCGGTCGGAAAAGGTAGCGGATAAAATCGATGAACTGCTCTCTAAGCTCCCAGATGGTATGCCCCTCTCTTTTTGGGATCATAGTGAAAATCGTCCCAGACTCAAAGAGGAGCTTGTAAAGAGGGGATTTCAGCCGGTTCTGACCGTCCCCTTGATGACTTGGCAGGTCGAAAAGGTCGATTTGCCTCCCTATCGAATTGAAAAGGGGGATATGAAGACTTTTCTAAGTATTTTGGCCGCCACCCTGCAGTTAGACCAGGTCGTGAAAGAGGGATATTCCAAGTTGATCGATAATCCCCTGATCGAAAATTACATTCTCTATGTCGATGACAATCCGGTTGGGGTAGGAACATTCATCTCAGGCAAAAAAGCCGGCGGGATTTTCAACATCACGATTCTGCCGCAATATCAAAAGCGAGGGTACGGGAAGGCCATGATGCAGTTTTTGATGAATCGGGCAGGAGCTCTTGGGTTAGAAAGACTCATCTTGGTCAGTACTCCCGTGGCAACCAACCTTTATCTGGGATTAGGATTTGTCAAATGTCTTGATATCGAACTTTTTGTCCGCTAAGGTGAAAAAAAAGCGGGGGTTTAACCTATGGCCAATAGAAAACGAAAAGATAGCGATGAAGGGGATCCAGAGCCTCTCAATTTTGATGAGGATGATGAATTTGGCGAGCAGCTGAGAATATCTCCGAGGGATGCCCGCGGGGATTCCGAAGATAGTCAGTATTACGAAGAAGAAGAGGCGATTAGCCCTGAAGAGGTTGAAGATCGTGAAGAAGAGGGCGATCTCTAACGAAATCGACTGTAAGGTCAATTACTGAATCTGAATACATGATCCAAGAGTGACCAGCAAAAACGGTGATATGTTCGTGCGGGGTGCCGAGACACGATTCGGAGACCCCCACTTTGCCATCATTTAATTCTCCAATAAAAGGATTCCATCCAAAGGTGCCTGAAATAATCAGCACTTTCTTGCTATTTGGAAATTGTCCCAGATAGTCGAAAGTCTCTTGGGTCAAGAGCTCGCTTCCCGCGTTCTCTCCGAAGAGCTTCTTTATAGGTTTGACATGATTCAGGGTCTTACCAAATTGAGAGCCCTGATTGGGAGGAACCAGTAGAACCGCTTTGCCTATTTTGGCCTCTTCAGGACAATCGGGGTGATTGAGCGCCGCACGGACGATGATGCCGCCTAGGCTATGGGTGACAAAATGGATTGGCTCGCCAGGATTGCGTTCGGCAGCTGCTCGGAGGTCGTGGGCCAAGTATTCGGCATGCTCTTCGATGGTCCGTTCTTTGCTTGGATAGCCCCAGCTATGGGCCTCGTAGCCCTCCCGGAGGAAGGCGGTAGCCATTGGCTGCATGGAGGCGGGACTGCGCATAAAGCCATGCAAACAAAAAACCGATTCAGTTGCAAAAAGGGCGGTCGGTAATAAGAATAAAATTAAAATTAATCTACGCACAGACTGATTATAAACTGATCTGCCTTTTCCTGGTAGGGGCTCGCAACTCTCTAAAAGAGGGTTATTTCCTGATGGGGAAGATGAAAATTCCAATCCCTAAAATGATTAGAACGATTCCCCCAATCTGAAGCCAGTGAGCCCTCTGCGCATACATGTCGGCCTCTTGGGTTCCCTGATTTATTCTGCTTTGGGCTGAATTGTTAAACCCCCTGCCGATTACTTGGGCAGCGGGAGGGGCGACGGTAAAGAGTTGATTTCTTTGGTTGACTTGCTGTTGAGCACCAGAGATTTCCTGCCTTCCAGTGGCAACTCGATTCTTAATATAGTTAGAGATCAGAATCAGGCTTATACCGCCGATTAATACCACAATGGCAATAATTTTTTTTAGGTTCATATCTTTCTATTCGCATATTAGAAAAAAAATGTAAAGCGGTTAATCGCCTGCCTTCTCGTTCCTTGACGCTCTCATTGGCATCATGATACAATATTTCTCCCAAAGGAGGAGTTTTATATGAAAGTTGATCCAAACTATACCCCCGCTGCTCTTTTCCCTGGCAATCAGGATGCTGCCAGTGATCCAAAATGCGTTAGCGTCGCAGAGGTCATCCAACAAATTGCTGCAAAAAATGCTAGAACAAGTGCCAATCAAGAACAATTAAGAAAAGATGCTCAAGCTCGCTATCAGTATCTTTCTGAATCGGAGCAACTAGAACTCTGGTTTGTAAAGGAGCTTGCTTCTCTATTGCTTCAGAAGGGAGTGTCCTCAGAGGCTGCAAAGCGATATTACTCATTTAGGCTATCTGAAGAGGATGCTATAGAATGGACAGTCCAACAGATACATTTGTGAAGATTAAGGCTGAAGAATAACCTTGAGCGCATGCTCTTTGGAAGCGTTCCCAAAGACCTCATAGGCTTTCATCGCGTCATTTAAGGAAAAGTGGTGAGTGATGAGCTGTTCTGGGTGCAGTTTGCCTGACTCGACGATTTTTAGAAGAGTTGGGATTGTAAAGGTGTCAACGAGAGCTGTTGTTAATGTAATGTTTTCATGCCACAGATTTTCAAGATGAAGAGAGACGCTCTTTCCATGAACGCCGATATTGGCAAGAAAGCCACCGGCGCCAAGGATGAGTTGACAGGTATCAAAAGCTTCGGGCGTTCCAACCGCTTCTATCGAAACATCAACACCTTTTTGATTGGTATGCTGCATGATTTTTTCGACAGCCTGGTTATCGCGGTCGTTAATCGTCATCGTCGCTCCCAGTTTTTTAGCTACCTCCAAGCGATAGTCATCGACATCGACAACAATAATCTGAGAAGGGGAGTAGAACTGAGCGGTGAGCAAAGCTGGCAAGACCAATAGGACCCGCCCCAATGATGGCGACGATATCGCCGAGCTTAATCTGCCCTTTTAACACGCCGGCTTCATAGCCTGTGGGAAAGATATCACTCAGCATAACAAGCGAATCTTCATCTACACCCTGAGGCAAACGGTGAAGGCTAGTGTCAGCAAAAGGGATGCGGACATATTCAGCTTGAGTCCCATCGATGCGGTTGCCAAGAATCCATCCTCCCGATTCACAATGGGAATACATCTTATCTTTACAGTATGAGCACCTTCCACAAGAAGTGATGCAGGAAATCAGGACCTTATCGCCTGGTTTAAAATTCGAAACCGCGCTGCCAGCTTCTTCCACAACTCCAATCCCTTCATGCCCTAGAGTGCGCCCGACATCCACAGTCGGAACATCGCCCTTGCGAATATGAAGATCGGTGCCGCAGATAGTGGTTTTGAGGATCTTCACCAGACAGTCGGTTGCTTTTTCAAGTTTGGGCTTTGGCTTTTCTTCGAGAGTTACTGTTCCCGGACCACGGTAAACAACAGCTTTCATAGGGCTCCTTTTTTCAAAGTCATCTTTAAAAAAAGGGAGAGTTTTGTAAAGGAAAATCGATTGCAGCAGGGGCCGAAGAGTGGTATAATATTCTTAATCATCAGGAGTTTTATGAAAAAATTAGTTTATCTTTGTCTCGCCTCCCTTTTGCTGCTCTCATCAGAGGGTTTAATTTCCGAGCAATCTTTTAAAACTGAAAATGTTATCTATGTGAATAGAGAGCTTGAAGATGTCAAAAAGATCGCCCGGGATGCTGGTAAAAAAATCCTTGAAATCCGCGAGTCGGGTGGATTGATCTCTAAAGATGAGCTTCTCCCTAATGGGAAACTCGTCCGCCAAACTAATGCCGATATCGATGGGAGTCAATACATCATCGACCAGCTGACAAAGCTCTATCCAACCTACG
Organism: uncultured Verrucomicrobiae bacterium; assembly: GCA_963806855.1. Lineage (GTDB taxonomy): Bacteria > Chlamydiota > Chlamydiia > Chlamydiales > Rhabdochlamydiaceae > Sacchariniichlamydia. Next base: position 949,464 of record CAWDYW010000001.1, read on the forward strand.
GCATCATCACCCAAGATCTGATGGACGAAGACCTCACCTGGTACTTGAAAGAGTCCATTTGGCTAATCAACGCGATCGACGGGACGAAAGAATTTGAAAAGGGGCATGACGATTTCCATGTGCAAATCGGCCTTCTCAGAGGAGAGCAGACGATCATGGGGGTGAGCTATTATCCTGTGACTGATACTTATGTTTGGGCAGTGCAGGGACAAGGAGCTTGGATTGAAAACGATGGAAAGACGACCCGCTTAAGCGCAGTCCGATGTCCTGAAAAGATCCTCCTGAAATCGAGCAGTTATGCCCAAATCCAACCTTATTTTCAGCAATGGGATTGGACCCCCAGCCAAGTGACAGGTGCCGAGCTCAGCACCACAGGACGAATTCTGGCGATGATCCGCGGCGAAGCATCTCTCTACATCTCTTTGGGGGCGTCACCCATGGGGAAAGAGAAAAAAGGGGGCGTTTGGAACTATGGAGCTAATGCGCTCATCGCTCGCGAGGCTGGCCTCATCCTCACAACTCTCGGCGGAAATCCAATTGACCTACGGCAGCCTGAGGCCCTTTTAGTCGAAGGGATCGTCTTGACCAATGACCCCGTTCTTTATGACAAAGTGATCGAATCGGACTGGCATTTAAACAACCCGTTCTGAGTCGATTTGGTTCAATTCTGACTTAATTCCTTATAAACCAGGCATTTAAATTGACCCACTTTTTAAGACGTGGGTCATATGGTTCAATTTCGAAAATTGGAATTGACCCACGGCAGCCTGAGGCTCTTTTAGTCGAGGGGATCGTCTTAACGAATGACCCCGTTCTTTATGAGAAAGTGATCGAGTCGGATTGGCATTTAAACAACCCATTCTGAGCCGATTTGGTTCAATTTGAGCCTCTATTCTTTTTTTTAACTAGCATTTGAAGGGATCCCTTTGATAGAATTTCCAGCTTAACAATCAACTTAATAAATTTTGTATTGTTTAGTTTAGGACAATTTTAACAAATATAGGTGCATGATGTTACCCGTTAATCCTGCAATGCAAGCAAGACAGTTTGTGCCCGTGGATCTGAAAATACCACCTGGAAGTGAAGTCAAAGCGATGATAAAATGCGGGTCTTGCACACTGTATTTTTTCCAGAGTAGCACCAACAATCTACGTGGTATTTGCATTGAGGGCGATGGAGCGCAAGAAGAAGAGCTCTGCTCTGAGCTGCGGAGGTTGATCGAGCTCCATGGCCCCATTGATCAGCTCCTATCTCATCCAAAGTACGATGGTTTAAGGGAAAAATTTTTACTCCAAGCAGCTCCGGAGTCCAAAACGCTTGATGGCAGATCCGTTGTTCACCAAAAAGTAGAGTCTGACCATGAAGTTAGGCAGACGAGAACGACTAGGTCAACGGATTCTCCGTTCAATTCACCTTTGCATTCACAGCTCGCTTCCTATGGAGGAATAGCGTTGCAAACATTTTTATCCTCTGGGGCTCAGTTTGCCGCGCAGGATCGGATATCTCAACTTGAAAAAGAAATCCAAGATACTAAAGCAAAGGGGAGGGAACTCGCAAATGAATTGGATAACAAAAACCCTCAAGGAGTAAATTGGTACGAAGGCTACAAAGGCAATGTACTCCCTATTCGTGGGCGATTAGACTCCATCATTGAAAGTGGAGATCTTGAAGGCCTTGATAAGTTATTGCCAGGTGTTTTTACAAACTTGAAAGAACCCCCCAAAATATTCTATCGTGGGCCTTTAGATTATTCCTGGATTCCTAGTGGTAGTGGGGGGGACGAAGTAATCTATGTCCATCCCATTACTGGTATCAGTTTGCTTAAAAGGGATTTACCCCAAGTCTTTAAGATAAGAGAATCCATCCAGAAACACCAGGACGTGCAACAAAAGTTGAATGGTATGAAGGCTCGCAGCAGGTTTCTAGAGCAACATGCCCCCTGGGATCAATCCTTAGCGCATCTTGAGGTATTGGCCGGGCTCTGGAATAAAGACACGGCCCATATCGTCCTACGGCAGGCACGTTTAGGAAATCAACTTGTTGAAAAGCTTAGAGTACTCCAATTCCGCCTTGATCAATTCAATGAGATGCGTAAGAAGGATGGGTTTCTCACTGCGGCGTGGTCGATCGGTGCATCCATTAGTACTTTAGAGCCTCTATTAGCGTGTATGGCTCTCGGCGCATCCATTTGCGCGATAGTCGGATCTTCCGGAAATGAAATGCTTCCTCCTCTTACTCAGCAGACGTTCTTTCAGGTCATCAATCAAAGTCTTTTTCCGCTAATTCAAGATGTTCATCTCTCCCTTTCCAATGGACAGAGCAGATTGGCAGACCAAACGGATGAACAGACCACAGCTTTGCTACAGGCCATGAACTTGTGTCAAAAGGAGCTTATTGAACTTCTCGCGAGATTGAAGGGGGAGACAAATCAACATTTCGAGACTAAAAAGTTTGAGGATTTTGTGACAGCCGTTCGAAGGAACGCACGAGCCTATCGGGAGGACAAGCTTGCCGATGCAGTAGCGTTTATAAAAGGAACTCGTGTTCCTCCCGATGGTTGGTTACAACGGTACTTAGAATCGACTGAGGCCGCCCTTGCCCATAGCAAAACGAACGATGCCCATGGATTCATTGGATCTAAATCGCCTTCGATGGAGTGTGCCGCCCAGAGTGGTGTCTCTATGTTTAGTACTGGGGGCATCCATCATGCCCTTTTTGGAAATCAACTGTTCCCGCCAGAACTTTCCCTCTTAGACGCTGCTTGCCATACCTACATCTGCCTGGTCCGCGCCCTATTGCAGAACCAACAAATGATGAAGTCTAAAGAGTCTACAGGTTTATTGCTTCTTGCTGAAAGGCTCTTGGAGGGGATTGAGAATCAGAGCCGCATTTTCAATGGGTTGGGGCTGACACTCAATTTGTTATTAGAAAGTCATGAAGCCTTCATGATGCGATTAGAGAATAACATACGGGCTTCTAAAGTGGCAAAAGCAGGCGCACAGGATAAGACTCGTCAATGGGTTATGGACAGCCGTGCAGCTATTATTGAGGCCACTATAGGCCAAGAAATGTTCGGCTTAAGCAAATTCGCCTTTATGCCCATGAACTTAACTCCTTATAGTGATGAAATTCAATCTACTCTAAATGGAAGACAATATTTAAATAGTCTGACATTTCCACCCATATTATTTTTTAGATGGAAGCAAGGGGACAGTTGGAGTAAGACAACATCTGTTATGGACAGAAAGGTCTGCGAGCTACCTATGGCCTGCAAATTAACTGATAAAATATTTACGGGTGAAGCTCTAAAGGCGCAAGAATATTGTCATAAAGCCAATGCATCGTTGAAACGGCGGATTTGGTGGGACAAAAATGGATTCCAATCTGCTGTGTCCGTATCAGCTATGTCTCGTATCCCATTTGCTTATACATGGGGTCATATGGACGAGTTAAGTGTGATCGATAATCCCCCTGTTCCTCCAAAAAATCCACTGCTTGATTGTACAGTTTTGCTTCAAGTAAAAGAAGCTTGGGATGGCAACCTAAAAACTGAATTTGATCAAGATTCTCGCTTGCAAATGGAAGACCTTCAAAAAATTCCCCGTGTTGACGAAAGCTGCGGAGCGCAGCGCAAAAATTTAATGGCTGGTGTTTTGGACCTCTTGGAGGGGGGAAACCTTCCAGAGGAGCATCCTTTGAGAAAATATTCTGATCGTTATGAGGTGTGTTTGCCCCTTCAAAAGGGCGCCACTCCGCTCCCTTTACCCAAAACTTTGATGGCCTATATGCAACATGCTCTTTGTCCGGATTTGGAAAAAATGGCCTTGACGGGCTCTAGCGTTGACCTCAGGTATGACTTCGAGAAATCGAGGCTGGGCGATGTGTACCGTCTCAACCTCCATGCAGTCTATGATGAGAGCCAAGTGCCTTTTCAATCCCGATGTATTTTCGAAGTAGATGCAGCCACAGTAGAGTCTTATGCCAAGCAGATGGAAGAAGGAGCAACTCCGAACATCACAGAGTTTCTTTACAGCGCCCTTTTTGCAGGAGACTATGAAGGAGAAGGGCTTCCGGGGGCCAAAACACACGTCAATGAAAAGAAAGGAATTATCGCACCAAGTTTGACAGCCTTCCCAGGCCTATTCCGCATCCTGGAGAAGTGCCCTCATCTCTGTTTTTCTTTCAATCATCGGCAATACTCTGAATACACTGATGCCACGTTTAATTCATTGATCCGGTTTCTGGACGGTAATCAGTTTAACGAAAGAGCTAAGAAATTTTTCAAAGTCGGGCAGACCCAGGTTAATGCTCAGAACTACATGGCCGTCCAGAAAAGGATGCGGGAGAAAGCGAGCTCTATCGAAAGCTCTGTAGAGGTCCAGACTTTTAAACGAAACTATACCTTGTTCCAAACTTTGGCTCAGCTTGTTTCAGCAGATAACCCTAATGCGGTGCGTGAAAAGCTTATGGCCTTTGCTCGGATCATTCCTCCTGGTGAAATGGGCTGGCTCGAACAAGCTTACTATTATGATCCGCCATCTAAAGAAGCCTGCAGACGCCTTCTCACGGAATTGGGGAATAACCCCTCTCTTGCTCAGCAACGCCTAGAAAAGCATGCAGGAAAGCTTCGTGACATTAGGTCGGTTCTACAACGCATAGAAAATGGAGAGTCTTTTTCCCTGGAAGAACAAATGAGATGGGTTGAATACAAATCTGGATTGAATGAGCCCTCAAAGTTATTGGCAAATTTGGAAGAGGATGCAAAATAATTTCACCCTTGAGTAAGACATGAAGAGTTATTCAATGGGAATTTAGCGAATAGGTCTAGAAACCCCTTGGCATGTGCGCTAGGGGTCATATTTTTCTCAAAGAGCGCAAAAAGAGTGTAGTCCATCGGATTTAGCTCTTCGAAAACGGGCTTTAGGTCTGGGTTGGCATAGGCGATATAATCGGGAAAAAGTCCCACGCCGAGCCCTTCTTGCACGAGTTTCGCAATCACACCCCAGCTCGATACTTCCATCAATGTTGGCAACTCAGTTCCATGCAAATTGCGATAGCGGGTTTTGAGCAGATTTGTCTCCATCCGCTCTTCTGAATCGAGTAAGAAAGAGAGGGCGGTAGGGTCTTGTATCTTTTTGGAGACATAGAGCCGATAGGATCCGTCATGTAGAGGGTGCTTCTCGAATTGAGAGAGATCTTCGTTATTGAGCGAGATGCCAAAATCGATGGTGCCGTTTTTGATCATGTCTTTGATGGCATAGTAATTACCGAGTCGAAAGTTGATCCTTAAGTTGGGCAGATGCTCCTTGGCTAGCTTGAGATACTGCGGAAGGCAGGAAAGGGCAAAGCTGTGGGTGCATCCAAAGGTGATTGTCCCTTCTTTTTTTGCTAGGAAGTCCTCGGTGGTCTGAATGGCTTTGAAGATCTCTTTGGCATGAGCGAAGAGCTGTTTGCCCTCTTCTGTCACTTTGAACCGATTCGGCTGGTGGGAAATGAGCGCTTTCCCGAGGCTGCCTTCGAGTTTATTAATCCCTTGGCTCACAGCGGATTGGCTGACAAAATTCAGTTTGGCTGCCGCAGAGATGCTCCCGCTGCGTACCGAGTCACAAAAATATTTTAAATAGACCAGATTTAAATGAAGTTTTGTCATAAGCAGTTCTTATACCTCCTTTCAATAATATGAATTTTCCTTATTTTAATCCACTGTTTTATCATCTGGGGAAAAGGAGCTGAAAGATGATAACAGATAGTTTTCTTTCTATATTCGCTGCCAAAGAGGCGCGACGTTTTAAATTGAAGGTGGGGGTCTTTGTTGTATTGATGCAGGATGAACAGGTGCTATTGCTCAAACGATTTCAGACAGGTATCGCCGATGGGAAATATGTGCTTCCCATGGGTGGGCACGATGGGCAAGAGCCGATCACCCGCACGCTGATCCGTGAGGCCAAAGAGGAGATCAATATCGATCTCAGGGACGAAGATGTATCGGTTTGCCATATGATGCACCGTTTTCAGCCGATGCCAGAGGGGCTTTCTTTCGAGCAGATTGATGTCTTTTTTAAGGTGCGTCGCTTTGATGGGACTATTCAAAATAATGAGCCCCATGTCTGCGAGGAGCTAAAATTTTTCCCATTGAACGATCTGCCCAAATCAATCGATGGGTTCATCAGTTGTGCTCTAAGCTGCATCGAGAGAGGGGAGTTCTATTCTGAATTTGGCTTTGATGGGAGGGTGTCATGTTAGATATTATTTCCTATGAGACTTTCATGCAAGGCGGTCCTGAAATGGTCGCGGAATTAAAAAAGGCGTTTCATGAAAAAGGGATCGTCGGGATTAAGGGGATTCCTGGCTATAGAGAAAAAGTATTCAAGTTCATCGAAGCTGCCAGAGAGTTTTCTGCCCTTCCAGAAGAGGTTAAGCAGCGCTATGAGCCCAGTCGGTTGTATGGCAAGGATCCCCTTGGTTATGAGAAGGGGAAAGAGCGATTTCGGCTTCCAAATGGCGATTGGGTAATCGATGATCTGAAGGTATCCTACTATGGGCTTGTCCCCGATACGATCCAAAACAAGTGGCCGACAGAGGTCGATTTAAAAACCCCTTTTCAAGGGCTGGGCATGATCATGTCTGAGATGGGGACAGCGATCATGGAGACAATCGGGTTACTCGGGCCCGAGTCTGTGATCAATTTAGAGGGGATTCCCCGACTCGGTAGAATGCTCTATTACCGCAAGAGTACGGAGAGTCAAAATGGCAATCCCCACTGGTGTGGTTCTCACTTTGATCATGGGTTGTTCACTGCGTTACTGCCTGCCTTTTATTTTGATGAGGGGGTGCCAGTTGTAGAACCAGAGGAAGCGGGGCTTTTCATTAAGACAACCAGAGAGGGGGTATTTGAAAAGATTGTTGCGGATGATCCCGACGTGCTCCTATTTCAGGTGGGGGAATTTGCTCAATTAGCCACTAGCGATGCCATCCGAGCGACCGAGCACCGCGTGCATAAAGCCTCTGGCTCAGTGGAGCGGTATACGATGGCCCTCTTTTTCGTTCCGCCGATAGATACTGTGGTCTATTCTTATTCTGAATTGAGCAAAGATGCCCGTTATGGGGGAGTCCCCGGCGCGCCCTGCACGGCTCAGAGGTGGAATGATGAATCTTATAACCGCTATCTGGTGAAATAAAAACTCGATACATATAATTGGCATATGAAAACAAAAATTGCAATCTACCTGGCAGGAAGCATCAAAAAGGGGCATGAAAAATCGGACGACACCTATTGGACCGATGAGGACATGGCCCTTTTAAGGGAGAGTCTGCACGACTTTGAGCTCTCCTTCCTCAATCCCGCTTTCCGAACAGACGATTTGTCAGATCAGAGATCGGTGTTTGGCCGCGATATGGTGCAAGTCTTTTCCTCCAATTTCGTTTTTGCTGACGTGCGCGATAGGCGTGGTTTAGGGGTAGGGGCCGAAATGATGTGGGCCAAACTGCATCACATTCCCATCATCTCCTGGGCACCTAGAAATAGCCACTACCGAAAAGACAAGGCCACCATCTTGGGCTCGCCTGTTGATAATTTCATCCACCCTTTTGTCGAGGGGCTGAGTGATAAAATCGTCGAAAATCTCGAGGAAGGGGCAAAATGGATCCGAGAAGTGATTTCCGACCCCTCGATTTCAATCAAAGGGATCGATGACATCGGCGCCGCCATGCAGTACTATAAAGAAAAGCAGCTGCACCGCGACCGGCCGATGCAGGAAATGATCAGCTCAAACGAGGCTCTACAGCAGCGGATGAACCGACTCATCCTCAGGAGTTAGGTTGGTGATATGTTGCTCAGGGTACCATGCGGGAGCGACGGGTAGAACGACGGTCATCGTCCCTTCCCAATAGTACCGTTCGCCGGCAGGAATTAGGACAACATCCCCCTCGCCAAGCTCCACGCTATTGCTTTCAGTGACGAGCCTTCCGCTCCCTTTCACGACATAACCCATTTCAGTGCATTTGAGATTGACCGCATAGCCTACATCTGGATAGCGACCGGTGATCTCTGCTACTCCGATGTTGATCTCTGTATTCTGCATCACATATTCAAGCACAGTACATTTAGAAGAATTATCATGTTTGATCGCATCTTGCAGTTTGACATACTCCATTGAAGCCTCCAGGTTGCTCGAATTGTAGCCTGAATTGCTTTTTCTTGGTAAGATATTGGAATGACTTTTCAGTATCCAATTCGTACCCGTTATTCTGAAACTGGACAAGATGGAATCATCCACCATTCTGCCTATGTGGTCTATTTGGAAGTGGCACGCGTGGAATTTTTTAAACAGCTGGGATTGGACATCAATGAACTCGAGAAAAAGGGGATGCTCTGCCCTGTTGTAGATCTCTTTGTGAAATATCTAAAACCTCTCAACTCTTTAGAAGATATCGTCGTCGAAGTTTCGGTCGGGGAGCTTTCGAAGGTCAAATTTAGTCTGAATTATCGAGTGTTAAAAGCGGAGGCTTTAGTGGCTACGGCCGTGGTTTCCCATTGCATTATCGATGGGTCGTTTAAGCCAATTGCCATTCCAAAAGAGTTTATGGAGAAGCTAGCACTTCTAGCAAGAACCGCTTCGTCTGCTCCCATGCTCGTATAGCTGAAAGGGGATCGATCATCTGCTTGTCTTGGGCAACGCCACTTCTCGGGACCTAAAGGTAGGGGAGATAGCCGGCTCTGAGTTCTTGCTCCAAGAGATGATCGAACTACTTCGTCAAGAAGTTTTGCCGTAGAGTTTCCGCAGTTCGTCTTTTGCCTGCTCAATGGCTTGCCAACGCTCTTTAGACAGATTTTTCCCAGCCCGATTTTGATAAAAGACCAGCATCGACATCGCAGAACGGAAAGGGGTCGATTTGCGGCGGGTGCTTTTCTCAGCAGATCGTTTCAGAGAAAGGGCCATTTGGCGTGGGCTCATCTTAAATACCCCTTCCTCAAGATCAAGGGCATTGCTTCTCTCTGTCACTTGTTTGGACCAGTAGCGAGTCTTCTTCATCCCCTCACCGTAAAATAATGGGAATATTATGCCAAGACGGGTCTTTGTAAAGGTTGGAGGGTCCGCCGCCTACAATTGCAATTTTCATGTAATTATTCTGCCAAAACTAAAGTTATTAATAAATAAACACATTATTTATTATAACAAAAACAATCTATTGTATGGTCGTTGACCAGCCCTGTTGCCTGCATATGGGAATACATCACCTTGGGGCCGACAAACTTAAACCCACGTTTCATTAGATCGGTGCTGAGAGCTCGCGATTCCTTGGACTCTTGTGGGATTTCTTGAATCGATTTCCGGTGGTTTTGGATCGGTTTGTCATTAACAAATCGCCAGATATAGTTGTCAAAACTGCCAAATTCTTTTTGAATTTCAAGAAAGTGCTTGGCATTGCTGACGCAGGAGGTGATCTTCAGCCGATTCCGTACAATCCCCTCATCTTGGAGCAAAGCGTCGATTTTCGCTTGATCGTAGCGGGCTACTTTCACCGGTTCAAAATTGGAAAAGGCGCGCCTATATCCTTCCCGCTTTTTCAAAATGGTCAGCCAGCTTAAACCCGCTTGCGCCCCCTCGAGAATGAGAAACTCAAAGTGCTTGCGATCATCATGGATAGGGACGCCCCACTCAGTGTCGTGGTAATGTTCATAAAGTTCATTGCCAGGAGTGACCCAAGCGCATCTTTTTTTCTGCATTGCGCCAGAAATTTTAGTCGAAACAGTGATTTTTAAGTAAACATTTTGCAAAATGGTTCTGATCTAGCGCAAAGGAGCACTATGAAATACCTCATCACTTTCCTTGTCATCCTCTCTTCTCTATCAGCAGAGGTGAAGATTCTCGCCATTGCTGGCAGTACACGGAAGGGTTCCTATAACCAAAAACTATTGGCCCAAGCAGCCGAAATTGCGCGGCAAAAAGGGGCCACTGTGACGGTGATCAATCTAAAGGACTACCCTATTCCCCTCTACGATGGAGATCTGGAAGCTGAGGGTGGGATGCCAGAGAACGCCAGAATCATTCGAGCGAAAATGATCGAAAGCGATGGGGTCATTCTCTCGACTCCTGAGTACAATGGAGCTATTTCAGGTGTACTCAAAAATGTGATCGACTGGCTTTCAAGGGCAGAAAAGGGGGGATTCTCTCTAGAGGCATTTACTGACAAGCCCTTTGCGTTGATGAGCGCATCGGTGGGAAAGAGGGGCGGGCAATCGGCTTTAGATAATCTCACCTACATCATTGAGCATGTCGATGGAAAAGTGGTGCCAACGAAGGTAGCCATTCCTGATGCCCATATGGCATTTAATGAAGAGGGGCATTTAAAAGATGCGGCGAAAATGAAAGAGCTGGAGAAGGAAATCCAAGAATTAATTCGAATTGCTGGAAAAAAATAGCGACGATCAGTAGAATGCTCATCAATTCAAAAAAGGACTAATCGTCAACTACCCCTCCCTAAAGGGAGAGGCTTGGAGGGAAACTAACAAGCCTAAGTTGAACAGATTCAGTCCATAGTAAAGGACTACGTTGTATATATAGGCTAAAGACCTACCTTGGGATGCTTCCTCAGTCCTAAGCTCTAGAAGCTCTGGTTGCAGACAAGCGACAGGGTAAAGCACGAAACGGATTAGAGCACGTGCCGGTATACAACATTGTCGAGGGGAGATCATCGCAAGATGGCGTTACTAGCCCAGTAATGGGATTTTGGGAGTCGTAAGGCTCCCACTTTTTAAACTTAAATAAGGAGCAAGGCTTCCTCCCAGGCATAAATGCCAGGGTTTCCGCCTTGAAAAATGGATGAAAAAGAAATTTGAAAAACTTGTATGTTGCTTGATGTTTTGCTCTTCTGCTCTCTTTGCTGACCCCATTCTCGGGGATAAAATTGATGAAGACTTGGATGTTGTCTACAGCTATCTGCAGAATGATTGGATCATGGGACTCAGTGACGGCTCTTCGTGGAAGCTGATGCCTCTAAAAGAGAAAAGAAAACAGACTTGGGCAGAGTGGTGGGGACAAACCGAGCCAAAAGAGTGGAAACTCTCAGATGAATTCTTCTTTGATCCACGCGATTGGAGAGGAAGATATACCGTGCAAGTCTATCTGGCGAAAGATTCGGTTGCCTCCGGCTATGACTACATTCTGGTCAATGAATATACAAATCAAAAGGTCTTTGCGAAATTTGTCCCGTATGGAGCAGATTTCATTCCCAAAATGGAATATGCCCGCAGAATCATGGAGAGCGGCGAGCCCGTTTCTTCGAGTGTTTTGGCAGCCTATACGTTTTTAGATGATGTGGTGACGCTTGAGGACAAATCGATTTGGAAGCTCAATTTGATCGGCAAGAATAGCGCGAGTTTGTCAGAATGGTGGAATGGCGTTGAAATTGATCAACCCGACACTGCCTTCGTTTCAAAGTTGTCCGAGTGGAAAGCATCAGACAAGATTGAAATCTATCATGCCCATTTTGATGATTCGGAATTAAACCAGAAATACCGGGTTTCAAAGGCTCTCCAAGAGATCTATCTGCTCGAAAATAAAACCCGTCACAAAATGGCCTATGCTAACGAGATGTCATTTAAAGACCTTTTAGATGGTCTGCAAAAACATGGAGATAACCAACATGAGAAGGGTTATTCCACTGGGTTCTCAGAAGGCTATAAGAAAGGCTACAAGGATGGGCAATCCAAAGGCTTCTCCGATGGTGTAGAGCGGGGCAAGAAAGAGGCAACCAAAGAAAACCGACTCTACGAACAGTGATAGAACTCCCCAGTATTGCAGACGGGGAGGACAAAGCCTCGCCATTCAAGAACCGGATCAGAAAAAACTACCGCCATGTCCGCAAGTGGGCCAAGCGGACCACAACCGATTGCTTCCGCATCTACGACCGCGATATTAAAGAGTATCCGCTGGCGATCGATTTCTATGCCGGGAAATTCTTGGTTCAGTTCATTTCCTTTGATGGGGATATTGAACCCAAAGAGGAGGTGGAGCAGGTCCTCAGCTCGATTTTTGGAGTAGATTTAGAGAATATTTACTGGCGCTCGCGCATTCGACGAAAAAAATTGGAGCAGTATGAAAAGCTAGCCGATGAAAAAGAGTTTTTCATTGTCCATGAATACGGCGCGAAGTTCAAAGTGAATCTTGTTGACTATTTGGATACGGGGCTCTTTCTGGATCATCGTGAGACGCGCCAAATGGTTGCCCGGGTGGCTTCGGGCAAACGGCTGCTCAACCTCTTTGCTTATACTTGTTCTTTCAGTGTCCACGCTGCTTTAGCCGGAGCAAGTTTCACTAAAAGTGTCGACATGTCCAACACCTATACGGAATGGGGAAGGGACAACTTTCTTCTCAATGGGATCCCGCTCCAACATCATGCGATTATTCGGGCAGATTGTCTCAAATTTCTCGAAGAGGAGAAGGAAACTTATGATCTCATTGTGATCGATCCTCCGACGATCTCCCGATCAAAAAAAATGGAGGAGATGTTCGATATCCAGGTTGATTACATTGAGCTAATCACTCAGGCCCTCAAGTTGCTTACCCCTAAGGGAACCATCTTTTTCAGCACCAATTCGAGAAAATTTGCCTTTGATGATTCCCTTTTTGACGGCTGTAAAATCGTAGAGATCACCGCAAAGACGATCCCCTTAGATTTCCATCAGCAAAAGATCCACCGTTGTTGGACGATCACTTCGACTTCTTAGATCTACGCTGATCTTTGCTATCCCATTTACCTCGATTTTTCTTCTTGTGGTAGGAGGGATTGCCCCGCCGTCGGTGCGACCATAGTAGCGGTGGTAGCGGCGATAGTCGTTAAAATAGGGCTCATCGTTGAAGTAAACCCCATAATAGTATCCTGGCCCACCCCAGCGGACATCATAAAAGCCGTTGTTTAGCCAATAGTAGTAATCATCGGGGTAGTCGAACCAGATGCCATAATACCATCCGGGGCCAGCCCAAGCTTGGTAATAGGCATTGTCATAGTAGTAATAATAGCCATAGGGACCACCCACATCCACTTGTACACCTGGGGCGCGGACGCTGGCAGCGTCGAGTGAAGCGGCGAGGCTGATGAGAGCTGTACAAAGTAACATTGGTATTTTCATAAGGGTTCTCCGTTAAGCTCATCTATAAAAGAAACAATTTTTGTTGTCAGTAAAATTGGTTACAATTAAATGAAAATAAGAGGTGTGAGTATGAGATATGTTAGAACTGGTGTGATTGTGATTGGAGTTTTTTTGATCGGCTTAGGGATTTATTCGCTCGTCTACGATCAAATATCATATACCAATAAGGAAAAAGTGATCGAAATCGGCCCTGTCCAAGCGACAATCGATAGAGGGGCCACCTGTGTTCGGTTGCCGGCGATCTTCGGGGCACTGGTCATCATTGCCGGTGGTGCGCTCGTCGCGATGCATTTTGCCAAGAGACAGTGAATATATTTAGACCAAAACATCGACGAGCTGATGGTCGGGATTCTGCTTGATCGCATACTGCTTTTCCCAAGGCTCGCTGAATAGAACAATCGGCCGTTCTAAACGGTCCTTGAACAATCAGGGCTGTTGTTGTCTTCTTAAATGTCTTAATATCGCCCAATGATCCAGGCGCTGCATGTATAGGGGAGGGGAGTGAGGAGGGTCTCAACGCCATATTCATCTTTCAGGCGGTATTGCATCACTTCGAATTGGAGCTGTCCTACAGCTGCAAAGATCAGATCGCCGCTCCGTTCATTGGGGCTGCAACAGTTGGATGGCGCCTTCATCGGTGAGCTGCAGCACCCCTTTATCGAAGGATTTTCGTTTGCCGACATCTTTGGGATGGAGCGCGGGCGAAAATTTCGGGCTGGAATTGGGGGAGAGGTTTAAAATTAAATCCGCCTGTGAGGGAGATGGTATCGCCGATGGCAAAGAGCGCCGGGGTTGATCACGCCGATGATGTCTCCGGGATAGGCGATGTCAAGAGTGGTTCTTTCTCCGGCGACCATGCCATGGGGGCGGGAGAGGCGGATTTCACGGCCGAGGCGGTGGTGTTTGACGACTAAGATCCCGCTCAAAGCGGCCCGAACAGATCCGGAAAAAGGCCATGCTGTCGCGATGGCGGCGGTCCATATTGGCCTGCAGTTTGAAAACATAGCCGCTGAAGGGCGTATTCACCGGATCGATTTCGATCTCCTGTCCCGTCGAGTGCGATCGGCCAAACGGCGAATGGGGACAGGGGGCTAGATGGATAAAGGCATCAAAGAAGGGCTCGACGCCAAAATTGGTCAGAGCGGAGGCAAAAAAGACTGGGGTGACTTCGCCTGCGAGAAAACCGTCTTGTTGAAAAGCGGTTGCCTGCCATCTCCAAAAGCTCTAATTCTTCTGAAGAGCTGCTGCATACGGTCCGTGCTCGATCTTTTCCTTGGCTTCGGGGCTTTGAAGGGGAAAGCGGTCGATGTCGGCTTTTTGAGCGCCTCCGGCAGAGGTTTTGGTGAAAAAGAGGCATTCTTCGGTTGCACGATCGACGACGCCATGAAACTCTTTGCCGGAGCCGATCGGCCAATTCATCGCAGTAGGAATGGATTTGAAGCACATCTTCCACTTCATTCATCAGATCGAGCGGGTCGCGGCACGGCATATCCATTTTGTTGATGAAGGTCAGCACGGGGATTTTGCGCAGGCGGCAAACTTCAAAGAGTTTGCGGGTCTGCTTTTCGACCCCTTTGGAGGCATCGATCACCATGATGGCGCAATCGGCGGCGGTCAGGGTGCGGTAGGTGTCTTCAGAGAAAGTCTTCGTGGCCGGGAGTGTCCAGAACGTTGATGATGGTATCTTTATAGGTAAATTGCATGGCGGAGGAGGTGATCGAAATTCCCCGTTCCTGCTCCATGGCCATCCAGTCGGAAGCGGCCGCTTTGCGCCCTTTGCGCCCCTTGACCATGCCGGCAGTGTGGATCATCCCCGAATAGAGAAGAAGTTTTTCGGTCAGGGTCGTTTTTCCGGCATCGGGGTGGCTGATGATCGCAAACGTGCGCCGATTGGAAACGGCTTTTCTGATCTCCTCGAGGTCACTCATAGGAATTTATTATACCGTATTCTCGGTCAATTCTCTAGCCCTTTCTAAGGCAGGGTCGATGTGAGGGAAGATTTGCGGCTGTCCGATCAGCTCGACGAGACCAAATTTTTTTAAAGATTTGAGGACAGGAGGGTTGACCCCCGAGAGAATCAAGGTTGTCTTTTCCTTCGCGCATTTATGGTAGAATTCCCCAAGGGCATGCATCCCGCTAGCGTCGATCATCGGGACTTTGCGCAAGCGTAAAATAAAGACTTTGGGAGGAGCTTCCATATTGGAGAGGACTCCCTTCAGGGTGTCGGCCAGACTAAAGAAAAACAGGCCGTCGATTTCATACACCTCAACTCCCGAGGGGACCCGCTTAGTTTCGATCGCATCGGGATCGGGTTTCTCGCCATTTTCTTCATTTAGACTTTTTAATGAGACAACGCCAGAAAGATCGCTGATCCGCTTCATAAATAAAAAGGCTGCCAAGATCATTCCGATTTCGATGGCAACGATCAAATCGACTACGATGGTGAGCAAGAAAGTCGTCAGCAAGACTGCAACATCGCCAAGAGGGGCTTTAAAAAGATGGCGGAAATGGCCAAGCTCGCTCATATTCCATGCGACCATCACCAAGACAGCAGAAAGGGCGGCGATCGGGATCTGGCTGACAATAGGGGCGCAAACCAGGACAATCAATAACAAGGTGAGCGCATGGATCATTCCAGCAACAGGGCTTTGGGCGCCGCTCTTGATGTTGGTCGCTGTCCGGGCGATCGCCCCAGTGGCGGGAATGCCTCCGAATAAGGCCGAGCCGATATTGGCTATTCCTTGAGCCATCAATTCGCAATTCGATTTATGCCTCCTGCCTGTCATCCCATCGGCGACGACCGCGGAGAGGAGCGACTCGATCCCCGCTAAAAAGGCAATCGTAAAGGCGGCCGGAACAATTTTATCCCATGCGGCAAATCCAGTCATGAAGTCGGGAAGGGTAAAGGAGGGGAGGGTGCTTGGGATTTCACCAAAGCGGTCTTGAATCGTTTCGACAGGCAAGTGAAAGCCCCAAGCGATAGCTGTCGCCACCACAATTGAGGAAATTCCCCAGGGGAGAACAGGGAAAAACTTCCGTATGAGAATGATCAGCACCAGAGTCCCCAATGCGACCGCAAAGGTGGGGGGATGCCATGTAGGAAATGCGGAAAAGAGGGCGATGCACTTAGCGAAAAAATCGACGGGAAGTTTGTCGATCTGCAGCCCGAAGAAATCTTTGATCTGGGAGAAAAAAATGACAAAGGCGATTCCAGTTGTAAATCCGATAATCAAGGGATAGGGGATATATTTGATCAGGTTACCGAGTCGAAAGAAGGCGGCAATCAGTAAGATCAAGCCAGCTAGAATGGTGCTGATCATCAGTCCATTAAGCCCAAGCTGCGCGACGACAGCATAAATGACGATGACAAAGGCTCCAGTTGGCCCGCCGATTTGGAAAAAACTGCCGCCGAGCAGCGAAATCACAAATCCGGCGATGATTGCGGTATAGAGGCCACTGATTGGGGTCACTCCTGAAGCGATTCCAAAGGCCATGGCCAGCGGAAGGGCGACGACTCCCACCGTAATCCCAGCGATCAGATCCTTTTTGAATTTGGCAAAGGTGTAATGATCTTTTAACGCGAGCCAAGTTTTAGGTATGAATTGTGTCCAGAACATTATGACCGCACCATGAAATTAATATAGCCTTTGGGGATATCGACGCTGACTAATTCGACAACAACTCGATCTCCCACATCTAATTTACCAAAATCGCCCACAACTTTTCCCTCTACCGAAGGGGAGATGACCCGGACCCAGGTTCCGTTCTCTCCGGCGCCGGTAATCAAGCCCTCATATTGGGAGCCGATTGAATCCGAGAGGAAGAGGGCAGCGGCGACCTTATTCATATGCCGCTCGACTTTAGTCGCCGCATCTTCCTGAGCTGTGCAATGGAGGGCAAGATTCTCTAATTCTTCCAAAGAATAGGGCGATTTCTCTCCTCTTAGATGGGCCTTAAACTGCCGCTGCGAAATGAGGTCGGGGAAGCGTCTGTTGGGAGCTGTCGAGTGGACATATTCGGATAAAGCAAGCCCGAAATGGCCAACTGGCTCTTCTCCAGGCTGTTCGACAATATATTCTCCTCGGCCGAGCAGTTTGATCACTGTTAAAGACAAATCGGGAAAAGTGGCTGGATCTTTGGCCTTGCGCCGAGTGAGGAAGTTCTCCAGCGCCTTTGGATCGGGGATATCGGGGAGCTTTTCTTGAAAGTTAGCGGCGATCTCCACAATCCGGTCCCATCGATTGGGAATGCGGACGACACGGCGCAAACTGGCGATCTTGAGCCTGCGGAATTCATCGGCCATCACATGGTTGGCGGCAATCATGAAATTTTCGATGAGCTGCTGAGCATAGTTGCGCAAAGGTGGCTGCAGGATGACATGGAGATTGTTTGTCAATTTGGCCTCCAGTTCATTTGGCTCTAACGTCAAGGCACCCATCCGATGCCGATATTTTTGCAAAAGTTGTGCGATCCGATGTTGATATTTTAGGGAAGTTTCTAGACCACCGACTGTTTTGATCTTCTCAGGGATGGGGATCTTGCCTTCCAGCCAGTCGCCGACACCGCCGTAGCTCAATTTGGCGTGGTTGCGGACTAGGGCTCGGAAGATCTTGCCCCCTTCCACATCTCCCTCTTCATTGACATTGACCTCAATGACGACCGCCATCCGATCTTCATTTTCATTTAGAGAAGTCAAATCGGTCGACAACTTATCTGGGAGCATGGGGAAAATTTTTGCCGGGGTGTAGACCGATGTCGTATTCTTGCGGGCATGTTGATCGAGAGGGGAATCTTTAGCAACCAAAGCGTCCACATCAGCAATCGCAACCCAAAGATTTCCCTTTTCAGCGTAAGTTAACTGATCGAGATCTCTCGAGTCTTCATTGTCAATTGAGCACCATAAATACTTGCGGAGATCCCTGCTTTCAGACGTAGGGGAGGCTGCAGCGCCGATCGCGTCGAGCTGATTTAAAGCCTCTTGAGAGAAATCGGGCTCTAGTCCGCGCAGGCGCATGGCCTGTTTTGCTAAAAATTTGAGATCGTATTGTTCCATAAAAATGCCACTCATGATCATGAGTGGCATTGAGATATTTTTCAATTGAGATTATTTGTGTTCGCTGCCATGTCCGCCACCGCCTTGTTTTACACCAGCTTGAGCTCTAGGTTGTGTTGCACGCGCTTGAGCTCTAGGCTGTGTTGCACGAGGTTGACCGCTAGGCTGTGTTACACGCGCTTGAGCTCTAGGTTGTGTTGCACGAGGTTGACCGCTAGGCTGTGTTGCACGAGGTTGACCCCTAGGCTGTGTTACACGAGGTTGACCGCTAGGCTGTGTTGGACGAGCTTGGCCGCTAGGCTGTGTTGCACGAGCTTGACCGCTAGGCTGTGTTACACGAGGTTGACCGCTAGGCTGTCTTGTACCAGTTTGACCAGCGCCCCGGCTTCCACCCCATTGGCCCAGATGTTCCTGCTGATGTCTGGCGGCATCGCCTATTCCGTGGCCATGGTCATAATCTTGATGGTGACGGCTACGAAAATCATTAAAATCCCGTTCATCGCCAAACCAAACTCCATAATACCATCCTGGGCCACCCCAATAGACATTGTAAAAGTCGTTATCTAACCAAGCATCATAATCATCTTCATCACCAAACCAATAGCCATAATACCAGCCGGGACCAGCCCAATCTTGGTAAGACTGGTCATCATTATCGTCATAGTAGTAATTGCCATCTACATTGCCAACGCCGACATCGACAACGGGTGTTTGGACTGTAATTTGAGAAACTAAAGAGCCGCATAAGCACGTAGCAGCGGTTAATATTGCTAAATAAGAATTCATCTTCCCCTCTTATTTTAGGACTTAAACTTCCTATACCAATAAAGGGGATTTAGAACAATTGCGTATAAGAAAGGACGATGGAAATAATAGGATGCGTGCTCGTGCCCGAAATTTATTGATTCGGGCACGGGCACAAAAGTGACATTGAGATATTTTTCAATCGCGATTATCTGTGTCCACCATGGCCACCGCCACCGCCGCCACTACGTCCGCCACCGCCGCCACTACGTCCGCCACCGCCGCCGCCACCTTGTCTAACATTGGCATGTCCGCCGCCGCCACCTTGTCTAACACCGGCTTGACCTTGATTTCTGCCCTCATTGCCCCATCCGCGTCCATGACCGTGATCCCCACGGCGACGGTTACGATAATTATTATAATCCCCTTCGTCGCCATACCAAATCCCATAGTACCATCCTGGGCCAGTCCAATCTTGGTAATAACCGTCATCATAATCGCCATAATAACCGTCATCATAACCGTCTTCGTAGTAATAGCCATCCCCATCGCCGACACCGACATCGACAACTGGTGTTTGGATTGAAACTTGAGAAACTAAAGAGCCACACAAGCAAGTAGCGGCAGTTAGTATTGCTAAATAAATATTCATCTTTCCCCCTTTGAGTTTAGGTCTTAAATTTCCTATACCAATAAAGGGGATTTAGAACAACTGCGTATAAGAAAGGATGATGGAAACGAAATTAGAGCTATTTCGGCCCGTGACTGTGAACCAGACCCCGCCGATGAAGCCCCCATTCCCACTCAGATTGTATTCAATCGCTGGCGCGAGGGAGAGCTGATCAGAGGAGGGGGCCCCATTGACAACGGGCGGTGTCCCAGGAAAGCCTGAGAAGGTGCTCTTCCATGAATAGGTGTAGGCGATATCGTTTGCAAATACCCATTTTTGGGTGATGCTGACCTCGATTCCGAGGTCGATATTTAAACTTGGGCCTACAGAGATTCGTCCCCGAGTGCCGAGGGAGCCTCCATAAGCGTTGAAGTCGCGCACCTTCACTTTAGCGTCCGGAAAGACATAGGATGAGGCCAATCGAACGCTGATCGGGTGGAGTTTGATCTTCCAGAAGATTTTATTGAGATTGAGGCCAACCGAGGTTTGATAAGCCCCGCCACCAGTGGCATCGATCCCAAACTTATTCGGGTTCAAGTGACGAAATTTTCCAGTTGGAAACACTTCCCCAACAACAAAGCGAACTGAGGGGCGGTAGGCAGATTGAGTGACGAGTTGGAAGCCAAAATTGATCGAGGTGTCCCCAAAGTGGCGTGCATATTGATCTTTTCTCCATCTGGCAAACCACTGGCCGATGATGGTGAAGTCGAGCCAATCGGAGAGGCCCCGTTGCACAAGGATTAGAGGATTGACCGTGTAGACATTGGGAACATTTATCGATTTGCGGTGATCATTGAACTGCGCATATTGGATTGTGTTATAGAGATACCCTTGGATGTTCACTTTCCATGGGGGGACGTTATTGGCAGAGCCTGTGATCAGCGGTCCTGTATACCAAGGGATGAACATCTTTTTGGCAGTTTGGAAATCCTTCTCCGCTTGGTCGAGCTCAACCTGGATCTGCTCAGGCGTCTTGATTGGTCCGGCAGGCCCTTGCTCTTGGGTCTCTTCAGTGGTCTTGATTTCTTCAGCCTGTAGAGCAGCTAGAGAGATCATAAGGATGGGAAGAAATTTTCTCATGATGATAGGTATACCTTTTTTTAGAATTCTGATAAACACAAAATAAAGAGGTTGGTCTATATGGAAATATCAGGCGACAAGCCAGACAGGGTGTTGTACAAACAGGAACTTCAAAAAGGGGTTAAGCTCTTTGAGGATGGTTTCAAGGGGCTGCAGAAATCAAAGCTCGACGCTCAAAAATCGGAATACGAAAAAAGCATGGGCGAAAGTCTACAGGTGATTCAAGATACCGCCAATGCGCTGATGAATAAACACCTGCTCAAGATGAAAGAGAAACTCGAAAAGGATTACCAAAATTATTTGGCTAATCCCACAGACCCAAATCGAGACAAGATCCAAAAAGATATCGATTCGTTAAAGAAATCGACTAGTTCCTAGACGCTCTCAAATAATCGATGGATGTAATCATTGGAAAACAGCCCATCGGGATCTAATGCTTGCTTTGCATCCACGAACCGGTCGTAAGTCTGAGGATAAAGCTGCTTAACTTGCTCTTTTGTCAAAGTATGGATCTTGCCCCAGTGAGGTCTGCCTCGATACTTCATCATCGCATTTTCAAATTCATGGAATAGTTCTCTGAATCCTTTTTTTATGATCGTAATATAGGTGAGATGTGCCACCGATTGATTAAGATTAGGGCTTAAGTAGCCATAGGGATCAGGTCCGACAAAGCGCACAGCAATGAAGGTAACCATTAAAGGATGATTTTTTGAATATTCAAGGATGACCTTCTTGGCATCGCGAATTGCATTTTCGAGCTGTTCAACAGGAACTGCTATCTCTTCTTCTACATAATGCCCTTCATCTTCAGGGGAGAGGATTCGATAACTTTCATCTACACAAGAAAAATTGGAAGAAACGGCCCGGTAAATTCGAAAGAGATTGGGGAAAACCCACCTTGGGGAAGGTAAATAGTCCATAGAGAGGACGGCAAGGAATTTAAGAAGCACTATGTGGAAAATATAACCCCATCGATTTCGTATCTTCGCTTCGGTCTTTTGATATCCCAGGGCTAAAACTCTATCTGTATAGGGGCATACCTCGAACATGAAATGGTCATAGGTCTTCAGCGACTGCGTAAGCTCTTTTAGGCAATCTTTTAAATCGCTCTTTGCTTTGGTTAACTTTAACCTCTGAAGGGGGATGCAACGGAGGGTCATGGCGTAAATGAGGCCTAAGCAACCCAGGTTGACTACAGCGGCAGAAAAGAGATGTTCATTGTTCTTGGCATTGAGAATCTGGAGCTGTCCATGAGCATCAACCAGCTCGATTTCCTCTATGAAGCTACTCAAGGATCCTGTGTGTCCAGATCCATGAGTGGCTGTGGCAGTTGCGCCAGCGATACTCTGTCTAAGAATGTAGCCTTGATTCGGTAAAGAGAGCCCCTCTTTTGCTAAGCTCTTGACTAGGGCTTTCAGCTTAATTCCACTTTCCACACGAACGGTCATTTTGGTCCGATCAATCAAAAGTACTTGATTGAGCTTATCCGTATGTACCTGGATATCAGGGGTCACACATAAATCATTATAGGAATGCAAGGAACCGATCGCTCGGATTTTTAATCCCCTCTCCTTGGCAGAGAGAACGATTTTTTTCAAATCTTCAAGGGAAGTTGGATAGACCACTTCCCTTGAAGTCCAAACTTGTACGTTTGACCAATTTCGATGTTTCATCTTATTTGAAACGCGATTGCCCGCGCCAAATTAGAAACGTCCGCCAAAGATACCAATGAGGCCGACGATAATCAAATAGAAAGCGACGATGTAGTTTAAAATTGCTGGGAATATAAGAATTAAAATCCCGGCTAGTAATGTTAAAATTGGGCTTAACAGTGGGTGTAGTAGCATAATACAACTCCTTTATGTATTTACTTCCTTAATTAACATATATAACAAAAAAATCTTTTTGATCAATAAAATTATTCAGCTTGCTTAATTTTAGTTGCTTATACCGAAACAACCTGAAGAATCGGGAATTCGACAAGGAGGCGGCACAAATTTTGCAGTCTGGAACGAGCGACATTGTTCTAAACTGCGGCGCGAGTGAAGACTCAAAATTTTGGCCTAAGCCGACGACGTCGAAAAACCGATTCTTCAGGTTGTTTCGGGATATATTTGCTTCTTGCATTTTTTTCCAGTATCACACAAAAGAAGTTTAAAGGGGAATAAGGATGCAAGACAAAGAGATTATTCTGATCACAGGTTGTAGCGGGAGAATAGGATTTAGATGCGCGGAGAAATTTGCAGATAAATACAAAGTCCTAGGAGCCGACGTGTTCTTGGTGGGCCATTTGCCGGGGATTGAGCTAATCGGGATTGATCTTGGCTCTCCCAAAAATCTCCAAGAGGGATTGGCAATCATTAAATCCCAATTTGGCAATCGGATCGCATCGGTCATCCATTTAGCTGCCTACTACAGTTTCACAAAAGGGCACTGGGGAGAATACGAGAGGATCACGATCAATGGAACAAAGAATCTCTTAGAGGGCCTGCTCACGGATTTTGAGGTGGGGCAGTTCATCTTCTCTAGTACGATGCTGGTCCATGCTCCTTGCAAAAAGGGAGAGAAAATCACAGAAGAATCGCCGGTTAGCCCGACTTGGAATTATCCCAAATCGAAAGTGATCACTGAGAATATCATTCATGAAAAGCTGCATGGGAAAATCCCTTATGTGATTTTTCGCATAGCGGGTGTCTATGATGATCAGTGCCATTCGATCCCTCTTTCGAATCAGATTCAGCGGATTTATGAAAATCAATTGGAAGGACATGTCTTTGCTGGCGATACCTCGCATGGAGCTTCCTTCATCCATATGGAGGATCTTGTCGATGCGATCTATCGGGCGGTTGAGAAGAGGAAAGAGCTTCCAAAAGAGCTAGTATTGCTTTTGGGTGAACCGACCACTCTGAGCTATGATGAAATTCAAAGGCAAGTGTCGAAATTGATCTATGGGAAAGAGTGGAAGACCTGGGGCATCCCAAAACCAATAGCGAAACTCGGGGCGTATGCCATGGAGCTTCTCCCATTTTTCAGAAAAGGATTTATCCAACCCTGGATGATCGATCTGGCCGATGATCACTATGAGCTCGATATTTCCAAGGCAAAAAGATATCTAAACTGGGAGCCGAGGCATCATTTAAAAGAGACGATTCCGCTCTGGATCGATCAGCTGAAACGAGAGCCGCTCGCCTGGTATGATATCAATAAACTAAGACCTTCAGCAAAAATAGTGCATGGACAGAATTAGGATATTTATTAGCGCAAGCAGGAGAAATCAATCTGGAAATTCTTGCTAAATGGTACGTCTAGTCCATAAAAATAGCGGAATGGCGGCGACTTGAGTCACGATAGAAAAGATGACGAGCGCAACAATCGAAATATCATAGAAAATTCCCATTATCGCGCTCCCAATTGCCCAAAAAATCCCGATGACTAAATTGAGTAATCCATAGGCCGAACCTCGCTGCTTTGGTTGGACAAGCACGGCCACGATCGAGCGAACAATCGATTCTTGAGCCCCCATCCCAATGCCCCAGAGGACCATCCCCAGAAGAGCCCACTTAAATCCCCCTAAAAAGACGAGGGGGGCAAAGAATAGGGAAATCGCTGTTGAGACAATCAGAACCCAGATTCCTTTGATATCAAAGAGTCGCCCAACGATCAGAGCGGTAAGGCCATCGACCCCCATCGCAATCGAATACAACAGGGGGATCCAGAGGGGAGAGAAGCCTGATGATTTTTGAAAATGGTAGGCGATCAGAGTAAAATCTGTATACCCTGCAATCACAAGCCCCACTGCCAAAGCATAAATCCAGAAGGTCTTTGTGAGCCCTTTAGTTTT
Source organism: uncultured Verrucomicrobiae bacterium (assembly GCA_963806855.1). Classification (GTDB taxonomy): domain Bacteria; phylum Chlamydiota; class Chlamydiia; order Chlamydiales; family Rhabdochlamydiaceae; genus Sacchariniichlamydia. Next base: position 974,005 of record CAWDYW010000001.1, read on the forward strand.
TAGAGTGGGGGTTTGCCTTTCCAATTTTTCAGGCGATGGAAAGGAAATTCTAGCTAGAGCAAGGATCAGAAGAGAGAGTAGAGCAGGGATGAACAGGAAGAGGAAACTCCTTTGATAGCCCATCTTATAATAGAGGAGAATCGCAATGAAAATCGGGCCGATGATGGCGCCAATTTGATCGAGCGCTTCATGCAGTCCAAAGCCCCATCCCCGTCCTGTCTGCTTCGTCGCGTAGGAAAGGATCGCATCTCGCGGAGGTACCCGTATAGCTTTGCCAAAACGTTCTAAGATGATGAGCAGAGAAGCCATCTGCCAACTGCCGGCAAACGCCAGGAGTGGAACTGCGACTAAATTGATCACATACCCCAGAATAGTGAGCAGCCAGTAATTGCCTGTTTTGTCGCTAAAATATCCCGCAACCGCGCGGAAACTATAGCCAATAAAGGTGGCGACACCAACGACAGAGCCTACAGCAGTGCCACTAGCTCCTAGGAAAGAAAAAAAGGGGCCAATGATGCTGCGCGCTCCTTCATAGGTTACGTCAGCAAATAGGCTCACCAACCCAAGGAGGATGATCAGTCTAAGAGAAGCTTTTTTCAGCTTGGAGGAGGTCATTATTTGGACTATACAGAAATAGCTAATTCGATTAGAAGAAAGATATGCTAAAAAACCTCTCATTTTTAATCGTCCTTCTTTGTAGCCAGCTTATTTATGGCGTCAGCCTTCAGAGCGATATCGATCGGGCGGTCGTAACGATTCGGGACTTCAAGAGGATGCCCGAGTCCAGCATCCCCAATCAAGTGCTGAAAAACGCCCAAGGGCTTGTGATCCTCAATGAAGTGAAAGGGGGATTCATTTTTAGCGGTGGGATCGGTTCTGGGCTTATCGTCGCCAGATTAAATCAAGGGTGGTCGGCCCCTTCTGCGATTGGGACCGGTTCGGTGGGTTGGGGATTTCAAATTGGGGGCGAAGTGACCGATCTAGTCCTAGTTTTGAATAACAAGGCAGCTGTTGAGGCTTTTTCTCACGGAGGGAGCATCACATTGGGTGGGAATTTGAGTATTGCGGCAGGCCCCCTTGGCAGAACAGCAGAGGCCGATGTCGTTCTTCCACCTGCTGCGATCTATACCTACAGCATCAGCCGCGGGGTATTTGGCGGTGTTTCTCTTAAAGGGGCAGTCTTTGTGGAGCGGGCATCAGACAATGCAGCTTTTTACGGATTTCAAGCCACCCCCTATCAATTGTTATATGGGCAGGTGCCGCCGCCAGCTAGCGCCAAGCCGCTTTATGATGAGTTAAATCAATTCTGACCAGCGATAAAACCCGTTGTCCAGGCATTTTGGAAGTTGAAGCCCCCTGTCACCCCATCGATATTTAAAATTTCTCCAGCAAAGAATAACCCGGGACAAATCTTGCTCTCCATCGTCTGAAAATTGACCTCGCTCAAAGTGACGCCGCCGCAAGTGACAAACTCCTCCTTGTTGGTCGTCTTTCCTTCGACTTTATAGACATCAGCGTGCAGCTTTTCGGCTAATTTCCGCAGATCTTTATTTGAAATATCCTTAATTTTTCGATCGTCGGTAAATCGCTTCCATAAATTCTTAGGCAGGTTGAACAGATTTTCAGTGGTAAGATTCCGCTGTGGAGAACTCACTTTTAACTCCACCAGGGCCTGGTAAAGTTCTTCGATATTGTGCTTGGGTAGCCAATTGACGATTAGATCGACCTGGTAATTCTTGGCATGTAGTTCCCGCGCTGCCCATGCCGAGAGCTTGATCGCTGCAGGACCGCTAAAGCCAAAATGGGTAAGGAGCAGCGGCCCCGTTTGGATGAGTTGAGTGCCGCCGATTTTGAGCTCCGCAATAAGCGAGACGCCGCCAAGATCGAGCAGAGGGGAACTGGGGACATTAAAGGTAAAAAGAGAGGGGATCGGCTCCTGGATCGTATGCCCCAATTGCCTTGCCCACTCATAGCCTTGAGGACTACTTCCAGTGGCAAGGAGAAGGGTTCCTGTGACGATTTCATTAACCAAAAAACCCTTGTCTCTTTTTACGATCTGCTCCACTTTTTGGCGCAGTGCAATCTCGACTCCCAGCTTCTTGGCCTCGTCGAGCAGACAATGGATAATGGTTTCAGAGCTATCGGTGGTGGGGAACATCCGTCCATCCGATTCGGTTTTGAGCTTGACTCCTCGCGACTCAAACCACTCTACCGTATCGCGCGGGCCAAAGCGGTGAAAGGGACCGATCAGCTCCTTGCCGCCGCGCGGGTAATTTTTTGAAAGGAGCAAGGGATCAAAACAGGCGTGCGTCACATTGCACCGCCCGCCGCCCGATATCCTCACTTTAGAAAGGAGAACTGCACTTTTTTCAAGAAGAAGGACAGAGGCTTTCGGATGGGTCCGCTTGGCCTCAATCGCAGCGAAAATACCCGCCGCCCCGCCGCCGATAATCAGGTAATCTATCTTTTTTTCCACTTGTATTATTATACTCAGAATTATGAAGATATTCAATTTAGAAATGGAGTGGATCCATCAGCTGCAACATGCGCTGCGAACACCCCTGCTCGATTGGTTCTTTATTGGATGGAACTATCTAGACACCTTTGCTTTTTCCATGATTGTCATTATTGCTGTATGGACGCTGGTCGATAGGAAAATCGGCATTAAAATGTTATATATCCTCATCCTCAGCGGCGTATTAAATAAGTTTTTAAAAACCATTTTTGGACTCCCCCGCCCTTGCCACCTCGATCCATCGATGACCGTCTGGGTCTGTTATCCCAATTTTGGCTTTCCCAGTGGTGCGGCGCAGTCGGCGATGATTTATATTGGAGTTCTACTCATTGAGACTAAGAAACGGATCAACTGTCTATGGGGGGTGCTCTTTGGCCTCCTCCTTTGCTTCTCCAGGATCTATCTGGGCCTCCATTTTTTTACCGATATCCTTGGAGGGCTTGTAGTGGGCGCCTTGCTTGTCCTCCTCTATTGGAAGCTCTCCCCTCTGCTGGAATCCTATTGGAAATGGGGCGTTCTATTATTTCCCTTCCTGCTATTGCCAATGATCAGTCACCCGACCATGATCTTTTTCTGGAGCAGCTTAGGCGTCGGCCTAGGGTTGTTCCTCCCTCAAAAAGCCATTGAGAATAAGTGGGTCGATTTTTCGATTGTCCTTATCGGCTGTGCCCTCTGCCTAGCTGGATTGACTCTTTTCCCCAAGTTGAGCCCGATCTTCTCCCTACTGATGGGCTTTTGGCTCAGTTTTTCTAAGAGACCGTTGTCGAATTAATCTTCAGTCGATTTTTGATTCAAATTCGGGGGGTAATATCATCCTCCTGTATATGACCCCCCCCCGAATTTGAATCGAAATGAGTACCTCTTATCAATAGTTTTTGGCATTTGGGCTGCGTCAAAGCCCCGGGGTTGAGATACCACCAAGGGGGGTTGTATTGCGAACATAATACTACCCCCCTTGGTGGTATCTCAACCGCGGGAGCTTTCACGTCAGCCGAAATGCCCAAAAACTATTGATAAGAGGTACTTGGCCAAAATAATCCCGAAAATCGACGAAGCATTAATTCGACAACGGTCTCAAAACTATTGCACGAAAACCCTCTTAGGATGAGAATAGATCCAATACATCTTAGGGGGTATCCGAATGGTAAAGAACTTTCTGTTTATTTTTGTTGCAATCCAAATTGCCCTTTTTGCCAAGCCGATCGAGACATTTTATGGGCCGATTGAGGTGACCGAGCCGGTGCTCATTGAAGTGATCGAGAGCAAACCGATGCAACGGCTAAAAGGGGTTCATCAATACGGCATTTCTTACTACACAACACATAGAGAAGAGTACACCCGCTTCGACCATAGTGTGGGAGTATTTGCTATTTTGCGCATGAAGGGAGCTTCTGTGCATGAGCAGCTAGCCGGACTTCTGCATGATGTTTCGCACACCATCTTTTCCCACGTTGGCGATTATACTTTTAATCCTACTTGCCCTACAGAATCGTATCAGGATGATGTCCACAGCTGGTTTTTGCAAAAGTATGGGATTGGCGATATCTTAAAAAAATATAGCATCACAATTGAGCAAATCAACCCAAAGTCGGGCAAATTTTTAGCTTTGGAACAAGAACTTCCCAATTTGTGCGCCGATCGGATTGACTACAACTTGCAGGGCTCTTTCTTTCAGGGCTTCTTGACTAAGGCTGAGATAAAAGAAATATTAGACGATCTTCAATTTGTCGATGGGAAATGGGTCTCGTCGAAGCCTGAATTGATGAAAAAAATGGTCCGCTTTTCCCTCCATATGACCAAACATTGTTGGGGCGCCCCCGATAATTTCTTGAGGTCAAAATGGTTAGCTGAGGTGATCCATCGGGCAGTTCATTTAGGGAGAATTTCACACGACGATATCCACTTTGGTGAAGACAAGGCCGTTTGGGAAAAGCTCAATCAAATTTCGGATGGAGTTGTCCAAAACCTTTTTGCAAAAATATTCAACGCTCATGAGCAGTATTCTTTGGTAAAAAAAGAGGAGGCCGATCTCCAGCCCAAGATGAAATTTAGGGGATTCGATCCCTGGATCAAGCAGGGAGATAAAATCGTTCGGCTTACCGAATTAGACCCTGAATTTGGGAAAGAATTTTATCAAATTAAGAATGAAATGGAGCAAGGTTGGCCGATTAAGTTAAAAGCCGATAGTCGCGCGGAGAGTAAGCCCCTGCAAGCCGAGAGGGCTATCTGAGTAAAATGTCCCTTTCGTCCCATTAGGAGGGGTAAACTCAGTTCGGATTCTCTCGTGCAGATTGAACCAAAGGTTGAACTCATATCCTGCGTGGATCTCATAGCTCCAGCAGTCAAATGGCTGTTGCCAAGAGGGGCCCAATATGAATTGCAGATGGTAGGCGAATCTCTGCGATTTGTATTTTGCGTCGCTTAAAATAAGGTTATTGACACCACTGGTTTGGGTTTCCTTATTTTTATAAGTTCCCGTGAGAATTGCCGAAGAGAATTTTCCAGTGAAATAGAGGTGTGAACACCACCACCAGTCGACCGTTCCTCCAATCCGGATTCCACCCCCAAAGTAGCGCCATTTCTCTTTGACTTTGTCAAAATCAAAGACGGTATTGGTATAAATATTTCTCCAAGATTGGTGAATGATCGCCATCGTCAAACCAGCATAGACCCGCATTCTGAGATGTTCATTTGGGTCAAATACCCGAGCCGCATACATATCGGCTACATTGTAGTGCAGATCGATCATGCTATGAGCCGTTAAAAACGGTGCAGCAATACTCGTCTGGCGGGTTGGATTTAAAGGGGCATTAACATGGTTTGAGCCTTTACTATAAAACCAAGTGTATTCGCCGGTCACTTCCCAATATTTAAAGCATCGATAGTAGGATGCCGCGATTCTGAAACCGGGACTCCATCTGAAATGAGCTTTTTTATAGTCGCCGATGGCAAAAGTATTGGGCAGAGTCGAAATTCCCTTTGTCTTGACCGCATAATCAAGCGATCCTTCATTAGCGGTCCAATAGAGGAAGTTAAGATGGGCAAAAATCTGTGACCGCTCGACGAAATGATGCGGCTCACAGTAATCTTCAGGCGGTGCCTCGCACTGTTCGCACCACAGTTCACGTGCTGATAATGAGGAAAGGCTAGAAAGAGCTATTAGGGCTAAGAGAGTTTTTTTCATCATATTAACCCCCTAGTTACAAAATTAATGAATAAAAGACAAGGGGCACTCAGTGAGCGCCCCCAAGAATTACAGCGATTTCACTTCGATTTTTAACGGTTTATGGCCTCGGTTCTTTGACAAGGTTAGCTTAAGAATCCCATCTTTTGAGACGGCGTCGATCGGGTGATCGAGATTGACCTCATTGGAGAGGGGGATCTCATAGTTGTAATTGAGACACCCTTTTAAGAGATACTTCGCTTTATCCCGTTCATGCCTTCCTTCTCCGCTGATGAGAAGATGGCGAGTTCTAGGATCTAGGGTGACCTTGATCCCATCGGATTTGACTCCGGGGAGCGAGGCGTCGATGTAGAGCCGCTCTTCGTCCTCAGAAATTGAAAGACCTTCGCAGGACTCAGTTTCACAGTTTTCATGGCAGCAACCGTTAAATACTGTATAGAATTTATTTAGGTGATCAACAAGACTTGGATAAGTTTGACGCATATTCCCTCCTTTTCTGTGGTTTTGCGTTCTATCCATGATTGTACTTAATCGGAGGATTAAAATCTAGCAGTCTAGCATCTTGATTGCTAATTTATTGCTTAACTCATTGAGATTCAATTGCAAAAAATTTTTTATCGCCCCTCTTCCAAAAACCGAATTGCCCGTTCTTCTGACCAATAAATCCCATTGATCTTGTCCTTGATAAAGCCTAGATGGCCCCCATCCATTGGCAACTCCAAGTGCACATAGGCGCTTTGTTGGCACGCCTCTTGGGGGAAGCAGGAGGGGTGAAGAAAGGGGTCGTTTTTGGCATTGACGATCAAGGTAGGGACTTCAATTTTAGGGATGCTGTGCTTGCTGCTACATTCGGTATAGTAGTGCATTACATCTCGGTAGCCATAAGCCGGAACGGTAATGGCACTATCAAACTCGATTATGTCCTTAATCTTATCGAGATCTACATGGGAAAATAGCCCTGGGTATTGTTTGGTTTTGGTCCCGATTTTCTGTTTCAATGTTGAGAGAAAAAGATTGAGATAGAACCGATTAAACCCCGTAGTGAGGTTGCTTGCGCAGGCATAGAGATCGCAGGGGGCAGAAAATACAGCTGCTCGCTTCAATTGGGAGGGGTGCTCATCTTTATGATCGCCTAGATATTTCAGGATAAGATTGCCGGTCATGCTAAAGCCGATCAAGCAGATCTGTTTGTATTTTTTCTTTTTTAACACATGTTGGACGACCTGTTTGAGGTCAACCGTTAAGCCAGCATTGTAAATGCGAAATGTTCGATTGATCTCCCCGCTGCAGCCTCGTAGATTCCATGCCAAAGCATCCCAGCCTCGAGCGTTGAACTGCTTGACCATCCCCAGAACATAGGATTTATTGGCATTCCCTTCTAACCCGTGGGCGACGATCACCAATTTATTGCTTTCGATGCATGACCAGTCTAAATCGAGGAAATCGGCGTCATCTGTCTCAATTCTCTCACGGACATATTGGACTCCGGTGACTTTTCGCAAGAGACTGGGGAGAATGGTTTGTGCATGTTTTCCACCAATCCAAAGAGGCGCTTTATACTGAGAGGTGAGAATCGGCATCTTTAATCCTCTTTCGTAGAGAAGATCCCCCCGAATGGCTTCGTGAAAAGATCGACTGCCTTATCAGGGACGATTTGCAGCAAATTTTCCATGTGGTATTGCATAAAGGCCTGCTTGATCAGTTGTCCCAAGATGCTACTGGTCAATTGGTCGATTGGGAATCCCGCTCCAGTGCTGATATTGGTCAATTCAATCCGAGCAATCGGGGGTAGCTTTTGAATCTTTCCATCAGCGCTATGGAAAATGAGATCAGCTTGGATATTGGTGAAGGTCATTTTTTTTATTAGGATGCGCTTTCCCTCTTTTACATCTAATTTAGCCTCTTTTTGATAATGGCTTAAGAGCTTTGACCAATTGCCCTCGACCGAATTGGTCGTATCAAATTCGATCCCCAAATAGATCGTATCAACGTCGATTTGCTCCACTACAACATGATCTTTAAAATAGTTCTGAACGGGAGCTTGCAATGTAATTGTCTTCGCCGAGAAGGCTTTTGGTAATGAATATCCTGGTTCGTTGGCGATTTCGAATTGGTCGACGGTGATGGTCTTTGTTCTCGGTTTGATCCCGTCAATTGAGGCGGTGACCCCCATTTCATTCGAGAGATAATTCGCCACTATGTCAGGAGCTCTCGAGAGAGCAAAAAAATAAAGAGCTACAAGGATCACAATAAGAACAATTAAACTACCAAGAGGCCGCATCAATTCCTTCCTTTTTTATGACCATACTTAAAGAATAACTATTAAGCAACAATCAACTATAAAAAAATGCCCGTGCCCGAAATTTCGGGCACGGGCACACACACTGGCACGGGCCAGGTTACTTAGGTTAGTAACCCATGCCGCCGCCCATTCCCTGAGGAGCAGCTGCCACAGGCTCTGATTTTTCATCGGTGATGAGGGCTTCTGTGGTGAGCAGAAGTGCCGCAATCGACGCTGAAAGCTGGATCGCCAGACGGGTCACTTTGGTCGGGTCGACGATACCGGCCTTAATCATGTCGCCGAATACGTCGTTTTGAGCATCCCATCCTTCGTAAGTTCTTCATCTGAGCCACTTTTTGGACGATGATCGAGCCTTCTTTGCCTGCGTTTTCTGCGATTTGGCGTAAAGGGTAGCTGAGTCGCCTTGATGATGATCTCGACGCCGACTTTCTCATCTCCAGAGAGTGACGCGCAAAGAGTCTTTAATACTGGGATGCAGCGGATGAAGGCAACGCCGCCGCCAGGGAGAATTCCTTCTTCCACGGCCGCTTTTGTCGCATGCTGGGCATCATCTACGCGGTCTTTTTTCTCTTTCATTTCGATTTCTGTCGCAGCGCCAACGCGGATGATACCAACTCCACCAGCGAGTTTGGCAAGACGTTCTTGGAGTTTTTCTTTGTCGTAATCAGAGGTGCTCTCTTCGATTTGACGTTTGAGGAGAGCGATACTTTCTTTAATTGCTTTTTTTTTGCCAGCGCCATCAACAAGCGTTGTGTCTTCTTTTTTGACGATCGCTTTTTTGACTTTTCCGAGCATATCGATGGTGACGTTCTCGAGTTTAAGCCGAGTTCTTCGCTGATGAATTGTCCGCCAGTTAAGATGGCGATATCTTCGAGCATCGCTTTGCGTCTATCGCCAAAGCCTGGGGCTTTTACAGCGCAGACTTTGAGTCCAGCGCGGAGGCGGTTGACAACAAGCGTAGCGAGGGCTTCGCCTTCGATATCTTCTGCGATGATGAGGAGAGGCTTGCCGCTTTCAGCAGCGGCTTGAAGGATCGGGAGGAATTCTTTCATTGAAGAGATTTTTTTCTCGTAGATGAGGACGTAGGCATCTTCGAGTATCGCAATCTTGAGTTTCTGCATTGGTGACAAAATAAGCAGAGAGATAGCCGCGATCAAAATTCATCCCTTCAACGACGTCGAGAGTTGTTTCGAATCCTTTGCCTTCTTCGACAGTAATTGTGCCGTCTTTGCCTACTTGTTCCATCGCTTTTGCGATGATGTCTCCAATTTCAGCATCGCCGTTTGCGGAGATTGTAGCTACTTGAGCGATCTCTTTTTTGTCTTTGATGGGCTTGCTAAGTTTTGCAGATCTTCGAGTGATCACTTTGACAGCTATTTCGATCCCTCTTTTGACTTCCATAGGGTTTGCGCCGGCAGTGACGTTGCGAAGACCTTCGCTATAGATGGCTTCCGCGAGAACGGTTGCAGTCGTAGTTCCATCTCCTGCTTTATCGGCAGTTTTGCTGGCCACTTCTTTCACCATTTGAGCGCCCATGTTCTCGTGTTTATCTTCGAGTTCGATTTCTTTTGCGACAGTGACGCCGTCTTTTGTGATGTGAGGAGCGCCGTAGATTTGAATCGATGACGACGTTGCGGCCTTTAGGTCCCAGAGTAACTTTAACGGCAGAGCTAGATGTGCGAACGCCTTTTAAGATTTTCTGACGTGCTTCTTCTTTAAATTTGATATTTTTTGCTGCCATGATTTATTCTCCTTAATCTTTCAATGATTGCAATGATGTCATCGGCCTTGAGGATAATATATTCTTCATCATCGACGGTGACTTCTTGTCCTGCGTATTTATCCATCAAGATGATATCGCCGACTTTAACAGGGACTGGTAGGATGTTTACCGTCATCGAGTTTTTTTCCAGTTCCAACGGCGACAACGTGCGCAGCTTTCTTGTTTTTTCTTCGCGTGTCAGGGAGTATGATTCCCCCTTTCATTTTTTTGCTCTTCTAAGCGTTGAGCGAGAACTCGGTTACCAAGTGGTTTAAGTGTGATTTTCTTTGCAGCTTGTTGAGTCATAAGCTATCATCTCCATTTGTGTGAGTGTTTTTTAGAGCTAACATGGGACTATATCGGATGGCTTTATTATTTGCAAACAAATTTAGCAACCGGACGGCCGGATTGCTAAATCTTCGGGATTTCCCTCTTCGCTGACTCTAGATAACCTACTTATAAATAACCACTTATAATAAGGAAGAAGCAATGGCTAAAGCAAACGCGAACAAATTCCTGAGAGAGATCGTTGGAACGTCGGTGCCCTGTATCCTGATGCGAACCTCTGGCTAAAAGATTTAACAGCGGCTCTCGAAAGTGAAAAAGCCCCTCATTGGGAGACACTTAAATCGTATCGAGGACGCTTGGGAGAAGGATCCTCAAGTTGCGGCCTCCTTTTTTGATCGTTATTTTGAGCTCGATCGCAAATTGTCTAAGTTACATACGTATGCCCATCTTCGAATGGATGAAGACGTAGGAAATGAAGCGTACAAAAAAGCCACTATGAGAAGATTTCCTCCTTCTTCACGCATTTCAATTGGAAAGTGCTTGGATTGAACCGGAGATTTTAGGCTTGTCGGATAGAGAATTAAGTCTCCATATTAAAACAGCATCCCCAGCTGAAGAAATTCCAATTTTATTTGGAAAAAATAGGTCGCGGCGCAAAGCTCATACTTTGGCCCCGGAAAGCTTGAAGATAATTGTCGCTTTGAGCGGAAAAGCGCTCGATACAGCGATCCAAGGCCTTTGGTGCATTAAATAATGCCGATCTTACTTTTAAGCCAGCGATTGATTCCCAAGGAAAAGAGCATCCTCTTCTAATGGTTCTTACCTTACGTATTTGAGAAGCCCGGATCGAAATTTAAGAAAAATGGCCTTTCATCAACCTCCACAAAGGGTCATGAAGGCTTTGCGAATACTCTTTGTGAGTTGATCCAAGGGCAAGTACAGAGCCATTTATTTATTGCAAAAGCGCGCAAGTTCAATAGTTGTCTAGAGGCGGCTTTATTTCCCAGCAGTGGAACCGTCTGTTTACACGAATTTAATTGCTACAGTGAGAAGGAATTTGCCCACTCATGCATGAATATATTGCATTTCGCAAGAAGAAAATGAAGCTTGGGCACATCCATATTCTATGATCTGTATGTTCCTCTTGTAGACGAAGTCAAGATTCGAAATGAGCTACCAGAAGCCTGAGTCAGGTTGTGACTGATTCTGTAGCGCCACTGGGGGTTGAATATCAAAAAGTGTTGGCGCAAGGATTGACGACGGATCGTTGGGTGGATGTGTTTGAAAATCGTGCGCAAACGCAAGCGGAGCGTATTCAAGCGGCTGCTATGACAGTATGCCCTATATTTTGATGAATTATCAGTGGGGCTTTTGGAGATGTGACAACGCTTGCGCATGAAGCAGGGCACAGCATGCATAGTTATATAAGTCGTAAACATCAGCCCTACATCTATTCTCAATTACCCGATTTTTGTAGCGGAAGTAGCGTCTACTTTTAATGAACAGCTTTTGTTTCATATGATGAAACAAAGAGCGAAAAACTAAACAAGAGCTTGCTTATCTCATCAATGATAAGATTGAGCGGATTCGAGGGACAATTTTCCGTCAAACGATGTTTGCTGAATTCGAACTGCACTCCACAAACTGGCGGAGGAAAAGGTTCCACTCACACCCGGTCTTCTGAAAGAGACTTATCGAAAATTGAATGCCGATTTCTTCGGGCCCGAGGTGGTGCTCGACAAGGAGATCGAGATCGAGTGGGGCCGAATTCCCCATTTCTATAGCAATTTCTATGTCTATCAGTATGCGACTGGAATCAGCGCTGCCCACGCCCTCTTTGAAAAGGTGATCACAGAGGGGGAAAGCGCTCGTGGACCCTATCTCAACTTTCTTTCTTCTGGCAGCTCAAAATATCCTCTTGACTTATTGCAGAGCGCTGGGGTAAACATGCGACATGAACAGCCGATAGAAGCGACGCTCAAACAGTTTGATCGGTTGCTCCAAGAACTCTCTAAACTCATTTAGGATTATGTCATTAAAAGTTAAAAAATTTTTCGTCGTGATCAATGAAAAAGGGTTGCATACCCGTCCTTCAACCGAGCTTGTCCGGTGTGCAGCCAATTTTAAGGCAGATATCAATTTGACCTACCAAGATCTCACCGTCAATGCCAAATCGCTTCTTGGGATCCTGATGTTGGCCGCGGCCAAAGGTGCCAAAATCCAAATCGAAGCTGATGGTGCTGATGCTCAAGATGCAATCAACGCTATCCTCAAATTGGCCCAAAACAAATTCAATATTAATTACTGAATAAATTGATAAGTACAGTACTCCTATGATATAATAATTTTATGGAAATTAATTATGTATCCTCCGCATCACTGTTCTTCCAATTTTCCCTAGCTAACCGCCATTTCCAGGTGGCTTTTGACTCTGGATCCCCAGAAAGAATTCAAGATCTATGGGACAAAGGGGTAATCCGGTATGCGCAATCTGACTCCATTTCGCTCTTTGGAAGATTGAAGCATTTTCTTTATGGAGCAATCGAATGCACCCCAGTCATTGGCCTGGTCGTCGCCTTTATTGATCGGTTCTTGAATGGCTACGTGAGCCTTCCTCCCAATTGCACAGTCAAAGAAGCGGTTAAAGCTACCCCTAAATTTGAGAGCTATACGTTTAAAGGCAACTCAACTGTCCATCTCAGCGATATTGACAAACGGCCTGCCAACCTCCTTTTTGATGCGATTTTTGGAAAAGATCCGACTACGCAGCCTGGGACTCAACTTTTCGCTTTCCCTTCGGCAACAAAAGCTCGTCAGCATATCATGGGACTTTCTAACGATACAGTCCTCAGTATCAGTGCGAAAAACAAAACTACCCAGCTCTATCGTCGAGGATCGGATCATAGATTAATTTCGATGGGGCAAAGGGATCTAACAACCTATTTGGGAAATAATACCTTCGAAATCTCTGCAGAAGAACTGAAGAACCTTCTCAATAGCCAAAAAGTCTATGTCTCATCGCTCATTCCAAAAGAATTTTATCTTGGATTAAAAGCTGCCCTTTTCAGCGATGGGGTCGTCACACTGCCGGCAGATGAAAGGAGAGTCCCCACGTTGGATGAAATTCTCCACAATGATTATCCTGAGCCAACAATGTGGCAGCGATGGGTCAGTGGTTTTCACTCCAATGACAACAATCGGAGTCTCTATTTTGCCAAAGTCCATCTTCAAAAGGTTCAAGCAAGTCCTGCTTCCTATGGATTTAAAGACGATGGGCGAATGCTTTCTTTCGAAGAGCTCAAACAATTGACCCTCTATCAGGTGGGCGCTATGATCGTCAAATCGGAAGATTATTATCCCCTTGTCGAAGAGGGTTATCGACTAGCTCCAAGAAAAGTGGGCGACAAGAATGCGATTACACTGATCAGCGCATCGGGAATCCGCGGTTTTTTCAAAACAAATCAGATCGCTGGCAATGAAAATCACGAAATCGATCGTAAGATCATGACCGCCACTTTCAAAACGGCTCTCCAATCGATTGGGAAAGGGGGAATCGCGATCTTCCCCGCCGTCGGCATGGGCATTTGGGGGGGCGATCCCGATATCTATTGGCGGGCTTTTTTCGATGCTGTCATTGAGGGGGGCGAAGATCTAAAACACATTTTCGTCAATCCAGGACATCAAACGACTCGCTCTGGAAAATACAAAGGTTATGGCGGAGAGGAGTTCGCTCTCATTCTCAATGAATATTTAGAGAAACATCCTCAGAATTCCAATTTGAGAAAGTTGATCGATCTCTATACTGATAAAACCGATCTTTTCTTGCTAGCACGCAATATAAAAAAGCACAGCCCAGATGTCCCTGTTGCGCTATTTAATGCCTCAGATCCTGATGTCACTTTGGGAAATCACGTTGGCGAGTATGTCAATAACCTCTGCCACCCCTCCACAACTGAGGAGAATTACGCAGCAGCAGGAACCAGCGGTCTTGGATTTGAGCAGATGACCCAGGTCCTTATGGATCCAAAACGGCGCGTGATTCAAGCCTAATTTATCCCCAATTTCTGAATATGGTTTTAGAAAATTATTTTACCATTCGCTCGCTTCGCTCCCTAGAGAGCACAGAGGACACAGAGGAAGAGAAAATTTTTTCTCTGTGATCTCTGTGCTCTCTAGGGAGCGGAGCGAGCGGGTGGTGAATAAATCTATTCTTCAATCCCGAATGGGAACGGTCTTCTCGAAGACATCTTTGTTGCAGAAGAGGGGAGCGTTGTGCTTGAGGGCGAAGGTAAGGCAATCGCTTGGACGGGCGTCGATCTCGAGGATCTGCTTTTGGTCTCCAATTGTTTGCTCAAGAAAAAGGCGTGAGAAATAGACAGTATCTTCGATGTTGTTGATCACCACCTGAATGAGCCGAATGTCAAAGCCCGTGAAAATCGCATTCATCAAATCATGCGTAATGGGCCGGGGGTGCTGCTCTTGCGTCAGCAGCAGTTGTAGGTTCTTCCCAACGGATGGCTCGGTATAGATGGCAAATTGCTTCGTATCGTTACCGAGAATGATCACCGTATACGCTCTGGATTGCATAATCTTTTTAAATGAAATCGGCACAAGCTCCATGGACACGCTCTTATGTTATGACCGCCGCAGTGCCATCATTTTTCCCGATGACAATGTAGGTGGCTAGATTAAAGAAAAAACCTGTTTCTAATACTCCGGGAATCGCCCGAATTTCTTCATGCACTCTCGGGATCATCGAGCTGAGAAGGTAGGGAAATGTCGAAAATCCGATTGTGGTTATCGCTCATGTAATATGATCCATCCGATTTTTTGCGCCAACTCCCGCGATAGCTAAGATCAGCGAGTTGTTTCCTAATCGCTTCTACTCCAAACGGGAGCACTTCGATCGGCAAAGAACATAGGCCAAGCTTTTCTACTAGTTTGCTTTCGTCAGCAATCACAATCATCCCTTTACTCATTGTCGCAACAATCTTCTCACGCAGCAGCGCGCCGCCCGCTCCCTTGATCAATCGTTTGCTCGGATCGATCTGATCGGCACCGTCCACCACTAAATCCAAAGTGGAGATCGTATTGATGTCGATTATATCGATTCCACCCTCGCGAGCCATCCTTTCGGAGGCGAGCGAAGTGGTGACAGCTTTAATTTTCAGCCCATTTTGGCACCGCTTGATCAAATGTTTGATGAAGTAGGCAGCTGTCGAGCCAGTCCCCAGGCCTAGGACCATTCCCTCTTTCACAAATTCAAGTGCTTTTAGGCCGGCGATTTCCTTTGCTTTATCTTGTAGCATATTTCCCTGTATACAATTTTTGACGCTCTCTTGCAAAATAATATTTTCGATTGTAGGCTGAGGAAGAATATAGGAGTAGAGAAAAATGACCACGAAGAAGCAGATTGCAGAAGAGAGTCTCAAAACCAAAAAAGCCCGTGAGAAATTGATCAAACGGCTTAGAGAGCTAGATGATAAAATCACCAAAGAAGCTCTCGATCATAAATCGATCGAAATCCACCGGTGGATCTCCCGCCATGCCGATCAGCGGATAACGCTTCGGGATAAAACGATCTCCCTTTTCGACGAGAACCAAAACGCAGCCCAAATCTCACAAAAAATTCTTAAAGTCGCTGAAAAGCTTCTCGAATAATCGACTTTTCGGTTAATATTTCCTGGAATATGACCAAAAATATTATCGCCTACTTACAAGAACGTGGATTTGTCGACGCCGTCACGAGCGAAGAACTACAGAAAGCGTGCGAAGGGCCGATTAAACTCTATTGCGGCTTTGACCCCACGGCTGAAAGTCTTCATTTGGGGAACCTGATCGGCATCATGGTGCTGGCTCATTTTCAGCGCTTTGGCCACACGCCCGTCATCGTTTTGGGTGGAGCAACAGGCCGAATCGGCGATCCTTCGGGCAAAAGCCAAGAAAGGCCCCTGCTCGATATCGAGGTTATCCGAAGCAATATCAACTCGATCCGCACCCATTTTGAACAGGTGCTCAAATTCGACGGCTCACTCCCATGCCCCGAGATAGTCAATAACGACGATTGGTTCTGCAAAATTGGGGTCATCGACTTTTTGCGCGACATCGGAAAACACTTCCGTCTTGGGTCGATGCTCGCCCGAGATACCGTCCGTACTCGGCTCGAATCTGAAGAGGGGATGAGCTTCACCGAATTTAGCTATCAGCTCATCCAAGGATACGATTTTTACCACCTCTATTCTGAGCATGAGGTGGTCCTCCAAATCGGCGGATCAGATCAGTGGGGCAATATTGTCTCAGGGATCGATCTGACCCGCAAATTGACCGGAAAATCGGTTTATGGACTCACTTGGCCCTTGCTGACCCGCAGCGATGGGAAGAAATTTGGAAAATCGGAGCAAGGGGCGATTTGGCTCTCTCCAAAGCTCTGCTCTCCCTATCAGTTTTACCAGTATGTGGTCCGGATGCCCGATGCCGATGTGGTCCACATGCTCAAAATGCTCACCTTCCTCGACCTCAAAGAAATCGGCCAGATCGAGAAGCAAATGAAGGCTCCCGGCTACATTCCTAATACAGCTCAAAAGCGGCTTGCCGAAGAGGTGACCCGAATTATCCATGGGGAAGAGGGAGTAGAAAAGGCATTAAAAGCGACCGAAGCGGCAGCGCCTGGAAAAGAGGCTGTGCTCGATGCTTCCGTGCTGCAAGAGATCGCTTCCGATATGCCGAGCGTTTCTCTATCACTTTCCGATGTACTCAATATGCGCTATGCAGACCTCGCTGTCGCCGCTGGCCTGCTCCCGAGCAAAGGGGAAGCGAATCGACTCCTCAAAAATGGGGGGGCCTATATCAACAATGAGCAAATCACCGATCCTAACCTCGCTATTCAGAAAGAAGACCTGATCGATGGGCAGTTTTTAGTCGTGGGAGCGGGCAAAAAAAAGAAAGTCCTTATCAAAGTTTAAAAAAAAACTTGCTTGAAATTAAGTCTCTTAGAACAATGGGCATTGAACAAGAAACTTAAGGAGTTAGGGTATGGCGACCGTCACAAAGAAAAAGTTAATCCAAGTGATATCCCAAGAATTAGGACTTCATCCCAATGATGTCCGCAACGTAATCCAATCTTTTTTAGACAGGATGACCGATTATCTTGCCAATGGAGACCGACTAGAATTTAGAGATTTTGGGGTCTTTGAGATTGTGACTCGTAAACAAAAAATTGGGCGCAATCCTAAGAATGCCTCAGTCCCCATCGTGATCCCCGCCCGGGCTGCCGTCAAATTTACTTCGGGCAAGAAAATGCGCAAAATGATCGAAAAAGAGATAAAAGGTGGCAAATCTGGCCGCTCTCCTGAAGGCCGCGAAGAGCGTTCTCCAACCAGATTCTAATTTTTTTCCTTGGCGCACCCTTGGCAGAAGGGTGCGTCTACTAAATTTTTTTCTATAAGCTTATGCAGAAAAGCCAAATCGGCTATAATAGACCTTTCATACAGGAAGGGCTAGTACTAGATGCTAAAACACGAAAAGCAAATTAAAGAGTATGAGAAGACGCTAGCTGAAGTTAAGCAGCAGAATCAGGGCAATCAGCTTTGGTCAGACGACGAAATTGAAAAGCTCGAGGGGAAACTCGAACAGCTCAAAGATAAAGTCTATTCTCAACTTACTCCCTGGCAACGGGTTGAAATTAGCCGCCATCCCGATCGGCCCCGCACTGTCGATTATATCAAGGCGTTTTGCGATGATTTTTTCGAATTGCATGGCGATAGAACTTTCCGCGATGACACATCGATCATTTGCGGCCTGTGCAGAATTGGCACAGAGAAATTCATGGTGATTGGGCAAGAAAAGGGATGCGATACCGAATCAAGAATTAAACGCAATTTTGGGATGCCCCATCCCGAAGGGTATCGTAAGGCTCTTCGCTGTATGCAATTAGCTGCTAAGTTCAATATTCCAGTCCTTTCGCTCGTCGATACTCCAGGGGCTTTTGCCGGACTGGCGGCTGAGGAGAGGGGACAAGGATGGGCGATTGCCAAGAATCTCATGGAAATGGCCCAGCTTCCAACTCCCATCATCGTTGTCCTCATTGGAGAGGGGTGCTCAGGCGGAGCGCTCGGAATCGCAGTCGGTGATCGAGTGGCGATGCTCGAGCATGCCTACTACTCGGTGATCTCCCCAGAAGGATGTGCCTCTATTCTTTGGAAAGATAGCCAGAAAAAAGAGACCGCAGCAGAAGTATTAAAAATTCATGCGGAAGATTTGATGCCGCTCGGCGTGATCGATGAAATCATTGATGAGCCACGGGGCGGAGCCCACCATGATCCTGCTGAAATCTATCAAAGCGTCAAAAAATATATTCTTTCGACTGTCTCCGAACTCAAAATGATCCCTATTGAAACTCTGCTAGAGCAGCGTTACCAAAAATTTCGACAAATTGGTAAGTTTAAAGTAGAATAGAAGGCGACTTTCAGTTATAAATACAATTCAACATGAAGCTCTTACTTAAACTCGCGGTTCGCAGCAGAAAGCACCTATCTCTTTTGATTGCGACCTTTTTAACTCTGATTGCCCTCACCATCGCTTCCCAGATGGAGATGTTTGCACTCGGCATCATGTCTAATTCTGGAGCCGATTTCTTCACCCTGTTTTCCAAAGATCAGGAAAAGTTGACCTCCCAAAACTCGATCACTTTGGAAGATGTCCAGAACAAATGGGGCGCAATCGACCAAAAAAACCAGGGCGAGATCACCAAACAAGATGTTGCCTCTTATTTCGCAAGCAAGAAAGAGACCAATCCGCTCAACTGGGTGCTCAACAAGGTCAAAAGGCACTTCGATGTCTCTGGCAACTTCTCTTTACTTGTGATCCTGTTGATTTCCGTTGCGATCTTTAAAGCCGTCTGGCTATTTGCAAGCCGCTACATGACCCAGCTGCTCGCTATTCGGATCAGCCGCGATTTGCGCCAATATTATTTTGAACATATCCAGTCCCTTCCGATGAGCTTCTATCATCAATACAATATCGGAACCCTGTCCTCCCGCGTGGTTGGCGATGCTGCCCAGATTTCGCAGTCAATCAACTCTTGTTTGACCAACTATCTTCAGTCGCCATTTACGATCTCCACTTGCCTCCTTACCTGTTTTTTCCTCTCCTGGAAGCTCTCGATGGTGATTTTTTTCGGAGTCCCATTGATCATCATGCCGATCATCTTCTTGGCGCGCCGCGTCAAACGGGTCTCTCGACAACTTCAGCGCAACCAAGAGCGCTTTGCCTCGGTTCTGATCGACTTTTTAGCCGGTATCCAGACTGTCAAGATTTTCTCCATGGAGCTCTTCTCCCTGAAAAAATACAAAGAGCAAAATGACCGGATGGCTGTCCTCGAGAGCAAAACCGCCAAATATGGCCTCTTGACCCGTCCGATTCTCCATGCGATCACCACGCTTTGCCTGGCAATTGTTGTCCTCTTTGGCCTCCATACCCTCGGCATGCCTGTCTCCGAGCTGATTGTCTTTTGTGCCCTCCTCCACCTCTCTTATGAGCCAGTGAAAAAATTCGCAGAAGAAAACGCCAATATCCAGCGGGGAATCGTTGCTGCTGAGCGGATGTTTGAGGTGCTCAACATCAAACCTCTAATTGAGGACAAAGATGGGGCTCTCGCCCTCACGAGCTTTAATGATACAATCGAATTTTCTCACGTTTGGTTCCGCTATGAAGGGGATTGGGTGCTGAAAGATCTCAGCTTTACCGTCCGCAAAGGTGAAACAGTCGCCATCGTCGGTCCAACCGGTGCCGGCAAATCGACCATCGTCCAGCTCCTGCCCCGCCTCTATGAAGTGGAGAAAGGTCAGATCCGCATCGATGGCATACCGGTCACGGAATACACGCAAGCATCGCTGCGCAATACGATCGCCTTCGTCTCTCAGAAACCTTTCCTCTTCTGTGATACTGTCGCAGGGAATATTGCCTTTGGCCGCGATTTTCCCTCATCTGAGATCATCAACGCCGCTAAACGGGCCCATGCTGACGAATTCATCCAAAATCTGCCCGAGAAATACGATACAGTCCTCGCCGAAGCGGGGCAAAATCTCTCCGGGGGCCAACAGCAGCGTCTCGCAATTGCCCGCGCGCTGGTCAAAAACGCCCCAATTCTCATCCTCGACGAGGCTACCTCTGCCCTCGATGCCCTTAGCGAAAACCGGATCAAGAAAGCGATCTCGGAGCTCCATGGCGAAGTGACCCAAATCATCATCGCCCACCGGCTGGCGACCATCGAGCATGCCGACCGGATCATCTACCTTGAGCATGGGGTCAAACTCGCTGAAGGAACCCGCCATGAGCTGCTCGAAAACTGCCCCCCTTTCCGCCTCATGTGGGAAGCCATGTTCCGCATGAAAGAGTCGCAAGAAGCCGCCACCCATTGATTATTAATTAGTTAGATGTGAATATTATATTGATTGACCTATATAATCGGTGATATGACCTATAATAGAGGTGAATAATGCTAGAGTCAGTATTTTAGAGGGGAAAACTCGGGTGTATCAATTCAACCCAAGATATCCATTTTTAAAAGAATTGAAGGAATTTTTAGAGAAGGCTTATGCATTTTTACCAGATGAAATACGTGAAAAATATTATAAACCGAAAATTAGGCAAAGGCCTCGAAGACGAGGAAAACCCCTGTTTTTATGTTAAAGCCCGATGGGATTTAATCAAATAGACCAATAAAAATACCCCGATCAAGAAGACGAAGATCATCAGCAAGGTGTCAAGAAGAAGAGAAGATTGATAGTTCTCTTCTTTGATTTGCCTCTCAGTTCGTTTGAACTTGAAGAAGGAAAAGAGGCAAAGGATTGCTCCCAAGGCAACCAGCGAGATCCCGAAGAGGGAAGAATAGCTTTGGATTGCTGCTGAGGGCTTTTCTGCCGCTTTGCCAAGAAATATCGCCACTTGCTGTACAAAAAACGAAAACTTCTCGACGACGAACCCAAAGGCCATAATGCCTAGATTGGTCCTGATCCAGGCGAGGTAGGTCCTTTCGTTTGCTAGGTGGTCGGTGACGTGTTGCTTTTTGTTCACAGAACCCCTAGCTTTTCAAAACTCTCTTTGAGCTCTTTATTTTGTGGCTTATCGAAGGCGCCGCTCTCGGCGAGCCAGGCCACATATGTTTTGGGGATATCTTTGAGCGGTTTTCCTTGGTGTTTGCCAAAGGGCATCCGGTCGAGCGATTTCTGCACAGAGATGAGATGCAGAACGGTCTCGATGGGCAAGTCGTCGATCATGCGGGAGAAGATTTGGTAGAGGACCATCACGTCGTCAAGGGCCCGGTGGGCGTTGTTGGCTTCGATCCCGTACACTTCGCGTAAGTGTTGAAGAGAGTGGCGGGGGAGGTCTGGGCGGTAGCGGCGGGACCATTTCAAACTATCGAGATAGATCCAATTGGGGATGGCGAGGTCGCTGCGCTTGAATTCAGCTTCGATGAACAGTTTGTCAAAGCTCTCATTGTTGTGGGCGATTAGGACGGTGTTGGGAGGGCAAAATTCGGCAAACGCTTGCCCGACTTCTTTGAACGAGAGAGCTGAGGAGACCATTTCGTTGGAAATATTGTGGATAGCGGTCGCTTCTGCGGGGATTGGGATGCCGGGGTTGATGAACTCGCAGAAAGAGCGATTTTCGATGGGGTCGTAGGCGGCAAGCTCGATGACTCGATCTTTGTCAAATCGTATGCCGGTTGTCTCGGTATCGTAATAAATGGGTCTCTTCATGAAAATAAATTTGCAATAATTTAGGTTAAATTTCTATCATTTTCAGGTGATGAAAAAATTTTTCCTCCTATTTCTGTTGATCCCAATTGTGATCTTTGGTGAGCAGGCCGAGTGCAAGGTGTTTTTTTCCCCGAGAGATCAATTGGCCGATCGGCTGATTGAGTTGATTCAGAGGGAGGACAAGAGCATTAAGGTGGCAATTTATTCGATGACCCATTTAGGGATAGCTAAAGCACTCGCCGAGGCAAGGGAGCGTGGCGTGGCGATCGAGGTGATTGTCGACCCCTCCTGCGTGAAGAATCGGTCGTCGATCCAGCGGCTGATTGCGGCGCAGGTGCCGCTGTTTGTCTGGGACTTAGGGATCCGGATGGCAGAGGGGAAGCGGCGAGGGCTGATGCATGACAAATTTTGTATTTTTGGCGATCACATCGTC
This sequence comes from uncultured Verrucomicrobiae bacterium, assembly GCA_963806855.1. Classification (GTDB taxonomy): domain Bacteria; phylum Chlamydiota; class Chlamydiia; order Chlamydiales; family Rhabdochlamydiaceae; genus Sacchariniichlamydia. The sequence goes on from CAWDYW010000001.1 coordinate 996,248, forward strand.
TGGACCGGCTCGTTTAATTTCACGCAGGATGCCCATTTGAAACATCAGGAAAATGCGGTCGCCCTCGATAGTCGGGAAGTAGCTCAAAAATATCTTATGCAGTTTGCACAGATGAAGCTCTATGAGAGCCGCCCCTATCATGAATTTTTAGCTTTATACCCGAAGAAAAAAGGGACAAAAAAAATCAAATAGTCGATATGCTGATAAGGGAGGAAGTGAAGATGAAAATAGCAATTGTAGTGATTTTGCTCAGCGGTGTACTGGTAGGGTGTTCTCCTGGAATGTACGATGATAATTTGAGCGCAGTTCCAGTGACCAATAATCCAAATATTATCCCAAGAAGTCAAACAGCTCAGGGGCCTGGGTTTTAATGGTGAAAAACAAAAAAGATGAGATCCATTTCTTTGCTCACGACATTGAAAAGATTGTCAAACAGCTTGGAAAAGAAAAGCTGATCGAGTGCTTAAAGAAGATGCTCTTGATCCGCAATTTTGAAATTCGGGCGGAATCGGCTTATTTGCAAGGGAAGGTGGGAGGATTTTTCCACTCCTATATTGGCCAAGAGGCGATTCAGACCTCTGCTGTGCAGGTGATGGGTATTAAGCAATGGTGGGTCACTACCTATCGCTGCCATGCACTCGCTCTTCTGCTCGGTGCGACGCCGAATGAACTCATGGCTGAACTCTATGGAAGGGCAAGTGGAAATGCGCTTGGACGTGGTGGTTCGATGCACTTTTTCACTGAGGATCTATTGGGCGGTTTTGGTATCGTCGGCGGTCAAATTCCGATTGCGACCGGCGCTGCCTTTGCTATCGATTATAAGAAGAAATTTCCAAAAATCAATGTTGCTTCAAAAGATGTGGCGATCTGCTTTATGGGAGATGGGGCGGTTGCTCAAGGCGCCTTTCACGAGTCGCTCAACATCGCCTCGCTCTGGAATCTCCCCTGCATTTATGTGATCGAGAATAATGAGTGGGGAATGGGGACGCATGTCGATCGGGCTATTTCTGTCCGGGGGATTGCTGAGACCAAAGCGCCTGGCTATGGGATGAAAGGATACACCTTTGACGGGATGGACTTTTTTAACTGCTACGCTGGCTTTGCACATGTCTTTGAAGAGGTGAAAAAGAGCTCGAGACCTGTGTTGATTGAGGTGCTCACTGAGCGATTCAAGGGCCACTCAATTTCTGATCCTGCGCTCTATCGTTCGAAAGAGGAGCTCTCCAAATGCATGGAGCGGGATCCTCTCAATATCCTGGTCAAGACCCTCATGTCCTTCAAGATGCTCAAGGAAGAGGAATATAAAGAGATTGACAAAGAGCAAAAAGAGATTGTGATGGCAGCGATGAAATATGCGGAAGATTCTCCCTGGCCAGACCCGATCACTTTAGAAGAAGATGTTTTTGCCCCTTAAGGAACTATGGGAACACAAGTAGTTGAAATTCGAGAAGCGATTCGACAAGCCATCGACGAAGAGATGACACGCGATGAGCGGTCTTCATCATCGGTGAAGAGGTGGCCGAATACAATGGCGCCTACAAGGTGACCAAAGGAATGCTCGACAAATGGGGACAAAGATCGGGTGATCGATACACCGATTGCCGAACTTGGCTTTGCTGGCCTGGCGATCGGGGCGGCGATGGCGGCCTCCGTCCGATTGTCGAATTCATGAGCTTTAACTTCTCTTTTGTCGGGGGCGACCAGATTATCTCTAATGCGATTAAGATGTATTACATGTCGGGAAGACGTTTTCAGGTCCCGATTGTCTTCCGCGGGCCGAATGGCGCTGCAGCGCAGGTCTCTTCCCAACACTCCCACTGCGTCGAGGCGATTTACGGCAATCTGCCAGGCCTTATCATCGTGGCTCCAAGCAACGCCTATGATGCCAAAGGGCTGCTCAAGTCCGCCATTCGCAACAACAACCCGGTCCTCTTTTTAGAGAACGAGCTCTCCTATGGCGGCAAAGATGGAAATCCCCACTGAGGAGTATCTTGGTCCCCATTGGAAAAGCCAAGGTTGTCCGCGAAGGCAAACACATTACCCTCATTTCTCATAGTCGGATGGTCGAACTCTGCAAAGAGGCAGCCAGCGAGCTGGCTAAAAAGGGGATTGAGGTCGAGGTCATCGATCTGCGGACGATCAAGCCTCTCGATATTGCGACGATTGCCGATTCTGTTCGAAAAACCCATCTCTGCGCCCTTGTTGAAGAGGGACATGTTTTTGCCGGCATCTGTGCTGAAGTGGGCTTTTTAATTCAAGAGCACTGCTTCGATTATCCTCGATGCTCCTATCGAGCGCGTATGCCAGAGAGAAACCCCGATGCCCTATTCAAAAGTGCTCGAAAAAGAGACCATGCCAACAAAAGAGCGGATCATCGCCGCACTCAATAAACTTTTGCGCTAACGGAGAGACAAGATGCCCTTTACAGTGACCATGCCAAAACTCTCCCCCACAATGGAAGAGGGGACAATTGCCAAATGGAGAATCAAAGAGGGTACCCACGTCAAGGCCGGAGATGTGATCGTCGAGGTCGCTACCGATAAAGCGACCGTCGAACAAGCCGCCATCGATGAAGGCTACTTGCGCAAGATTATCATCCACGAAGGCGAGTCTGCCATCGTCAATCAGCCCATTGCGATTTTCACTGAAAAGGCAGATGAGAGCATTGTGGGATATAAGCCGGAAGGGGAGGCCCCTGCTCCAGAAGCCGCAGAAGCGAAGGTTGAGGAGAAAAAGGAAGTCGCAACCGCGCCGGCAGTAAAAACAGCAGCAATGCAACAACCAGCCTTTGTTCCAGAGCCACCCTTGGAAAGCTACACGATTGCCGGACCTACTGCTCCAATTCAGGGAAGAATTCCCGCTTCCCCCCTCGCTCGAAAACTTGCCCGTGAAAAAGGTATTGATCTTTCGTCGATCAAAGGATCTGGCCCACAAGGAAGGATCATGAGCCGTGACCTCGAAACGGGGCAGCCGGAAGCGCTTGTCAGTTTTTATCATGATGAAATACCCACGCTGGCTCCAGGGACCTTCGAGGAGCAGCCTCTGAACCAGATGCGCAAAGCCATTGGGCGCCGTCTGCAGGAATCGAAAACCTTCATTCCCCACTTCTATGTGACGCAGGAGATCGATGCCGAGCCGATGGTCCACTTGCGCGAACAATTTAAAGTGGGCGGCATCAAAGTCACGATCAACGATTTCATCATCCGAGCAGTAGCTCTAGCCTTAAGACAGCATCCAGAAGCCAACAGCGGATACAATTCGGTGACCCCAGCGATTATCCGTTTCAAGACGATCGACATTTCAGTCGCCGTGAGCTTGCCCGATGGGCTGATCACTCCCATCATCCGGCACGCCGACTACAAGAACCTCGCTGAGATCTCTTCTGAGATCAGAAGCCTTGTCAAGCGAGCCAAAGAGGGGAAATTAGCCCGTGAGGAATATATGGGTGGATCCTTCTCGATCTCAAATTTAGGGATGTATGGAGTGAGAGACTTTACTGCCATCATTAATCCTCCTCAAGCGGCGATCCTGTCGGTCGGAGGCATCCAGGAGAAACCTGTCGTTAGGAAGGGACAAGTAGTGCCAGGGAAGACCATTTCGGTCACTTTAGGGGCTGACCACCGAGTGATGGATGGGGTCGATTCAGCGAAGTTCTTGCAGACACTGCAGAAATTCATTGAGAACCCTTCACTGCTAGTGGTTTAGCAAAAAAAATATTTATCACCACAGAGAGCACAGAGGACACGGAGGAAAAAATTTTCAAGTTCCCTATAGAAGGCAGGCCATTTTTTTCTCTGTGTCCTCTGTGCTCTCTGTGGTGATAATTTTTTGGTTTTTAGAGAGTTAGCTAAACTGATCTTGACGAATTTTATTGCCAACTGAGATGAACTCATCGACTGGCTTGGAGAAAATTGTCTCATTCCCACTGCTGTCGAGTTGGACGATGTTCTTGTCGCGCAGATAATTGAGAATACCATTTTTCATCTTGAAATCATTGACGACAATCCCGGTGATCAATTCGGGCGCTAGACGCTCTTTGAGCATCACCTCGTTATCTCCGCGGAATGAGGCTCTTTCTGTATCGAGAAATTCAAAGATATTGTCCCTCTCTAAATACATGGCTTCCAACCACCAAGCCCAAGTTTTCCGAGTTCCAAAAGCATCATCGTGATATTGATAGGTTCCATTTTCTAAAGCTTTGGGAGAAATCAAAAAGCGGACATCAGAATGGTACCAAAAGTCATTGTAGCTCTTATTTTTATCTGTGACGATTTGGGTAAAGACGCTGTCGGCCCCACCGGTAAAATAATCTGCTCCCCAAGAAAGACCCGGCCTGCCCACATGATTATCGCGCCGCGTTTCTGATGACATCATCCCCATCTTTAAAATTGAAGCGACCCGTTCATAAGTCTCTTGGGCACTGCCAGCCCCCATCAGTCCTGCTGTCAGGCCAAGCGCGCCCTTTGCCGTAAGCTCATCGGAAAGGCCATCGATCGCAAACCGCATCCGGCCTGGGACAATCTCTCTAAGCTCCATCTTGGGTAAGTACTTTGCAAAAATCGACTCCATTTCGGGGGAAAGGGTCAGGATCTCTTTTTTAAAGTCTTCTAGAGAAAGAGAAAAGAAGGACTCGGTCCTCTCGAACGGAGTGGCATCGCGGGGCTTAAAGATTCTAAAGAGGTGGCCCAGCTTCATTCGCTCGACATCTTCATTTGCCGACTGCCTTAATGCATCTTCAAGATTGAGGAAAGCCAGCGCTTCGTGGAAATCGTAAAGGTTTTTCCCTTTTTCCATCTGAATCGAGATCTTGTCATAGAGAGTGATACAGTTGGGGTCGGCGCCGATGGTGATTTTTCCAAGGCCTTCCAGATGGATTTCATATGAGTTAGAATCGGGTAGCCAATCATTAAATTCGATATTGGCTTTGGTGATTTTAAAATTGGTTGCATGCGAGCCGGAGAGCTTTAAAAGATCTTTGATTTCCTCTTGGGAGTAGCTCGACATGGCGACAAGCGTTTTTTCAAGACGGTCGCGGAAGACGTGGTTAATCTTGAAGTCGAGAGAGGCCCGATCACCTTGGTCGCGCAAGGTCACATTCATCCCTTTGACCAGCTGCTTTCCATGGCCATGGAGATTTGTCCCAAAATCATAGGCCTTCCCATTTCCATCTTCTAGGATCACCCCTTCTTTGCCGATGAGCGGATGGTCCCAAAGATGGTCTATCTTCTTCCCATTGAGAATCGCTCTGGCGAGTTCATCATAGCGTCTAACAAGGTAATTTCTTCGTTTAATGAGCTGAATCTGCGACCCTGCTTGGCCAAGACGTACCATGCCCAAAATTGTTTTGGCAATTGCCTCAGGGATCCGCCCTTTGAGATACTCTTCCCGAGCTTGATAGAAAGTGACGAAGGCTTGGATTAGCAGCGACGCGAGGACCACCTCGAGCGATCCGGTCATCATGATCGCCAAATAGAGCCCGCTCGACAGAGCTTGGCAAATCTCTTCGGCCGCCCGTTGGTGCTCCCCCTGAGAAAGAGCTTCTATGATTTGAGCCAGATTTGATATGATATCGGCTCCTGTTGTGATGTAGAGACCGAGGGTGAAGTGATAGAGGGTGCCGAGAAGGGCCAGGATTGCGAGAGCAACCTGTGTAATCTTCACTAGATCGCCATTGATGACTTCCGAGCCATTGCTCACCACACGGACTGAGCCCATCGTAAGAGAAATAGCCAAGCCAAAAGGTTGATAAAGGCTTAAAAAAGGAAGGGCGATGTGAGCGGCTCTCTTCGCTACATCGGCATAGGTAGAGCTCTCCTCAGTTTGAGGAAGATCCTTTTCGTATTGACGATGATAATATGGAGGATCGTAGATTTTATGTTTAAAGTAATCAATTTTATCAAGCATGTTACTATTTTAACAAATTTGGAATTAATATAATTATGAAAAGAATAATTGCTATACTAACAATTTTTTATTGTGGTGTGATGAGTGCGCAGGCGCCCTATCAGTGCATGCTGAAAGAGCTCTGGGACAAAGTTTCGATAGAAAAAGAGATTGCGACAGAGCAGGGATTTCTCAGTCAGGACATCAAGACATTTTTTGAAGATGCCCCCGAGCGAGCGTTAATTTTCTTTTTTCCAAAAGGGTGTGGTTTCGATCGGCTCGTCTGCGATGAAGAACAATTCATCGATCTAGAAGAATTTTTTGAACTCGCAGAGAGCTATGGCTATAGCGTTCCTTACTGCAATTCACAAAGGCACCTGGTTTCCTTTGAAAGTAGAGAGGAAATGGCGGAATTTGTCTGCGATGTATTTGGCTCAGAGCTGATAGAGGAGGAGGTTCCACTCTTTTTCCCAAGCAGACTGATCATCGCGGAATTATCGAAAAATTAAAGCCAGCCTTTGCGCCGGAAGACCCAAAAGCCAAAGACGGTTAGGGTGATGGTCCCCCCGATGACGATTCCGAAGGCATAGTGGTGAGCGCCAAAGGGGAGATTGACGTTCATCCCGTAGATACTGGCGATCATCGTCGGGATACTGAGGATAATCGTCAGCGAGGTGAGCAATTTGATCGTCTTGTGCAGATTATTAGTGAAAATGATTTGGTAGGAGTCACGCAAGGAGCGGATCGATTTGATCACGTTGCCGCAGAGCTCTTCTGATTGCTGGATCGAAATGATGCAGTCTTCAAGCAATGCATGCTCTTTTTCCTGCAGGCTGGCGTAGAGGCCGCTTTTCACCCCACGCAGCGCTGTCCGGGTTGTCGCTAAGGTCGAAAGATATTGATTGAGGATCTCTTCGTTCTTGGTCATGGCAGTGATATCGTCGCTCTCGACGCTGATCATCTCCTTCTCGGCAGAGAGAACATTGTAACGGACTTTGCGGATTTGTCCTGTGAACTCCTGGCTAATTTTTTGCAGGATATAGATGAGGAGCTTGGTGCTCGAGATTGTCGAATATTTATTCTTTTGGGCGATAAAATCCTTGATCAGTAGAGAACGGTGGGGGCAGACGGAGATTAAATATTCCTCGGTCAGAATGAGCGTTAAGGTGGCGGTATAGAGCCCCACCTCTTGATCGGTTGGATATCGGGTAAAGATCAGGAGATTGTTCTCGATCTGCTCGACACGAGGGATCTCATACTTGTCGAGGCAGTCGAGAAGATCGGCATAGGGAATCTTAGTCAGGCGGGAGATCTCTTCAAGATCAGAGGTTGTCGCTTCATCGACATGGACTAAGCAGCCGGGGCAAACTTCGGCCAATTCTTCGACATCGGTCTCTTTCGACTTCTTGTAAAAAATCTTAAGCATGTACCATCCCCCCCTTACTGGAGATATGGCAAAAAATTATTTTAAATTCAAGGATTCTAATAGGGAGAGCTTTGCTTCTAATGCGTCGATCCTTTTGGCGTACTCATCGATCTTTCTTAAGTGGACTTGAACCTTATTGTGATCTGGGAGAGGGATGACTGGGCTTCCGGCATACTTACCGCTCTTAGTGAGCGACTTACCGACACCACTGCGGGTGGCGATCATCGTGAAAGGGGCGATTTCAACATGTCCGAGGATGCCTACCTGGCCACCCATCATCACATTTCGCCCTGTCTTGGTAGAGCCTGCGATGCCGGTTTGGGCGGCGAGGATGTTATGTTCCCCAAGTTCAACATTATGGGCGATTTGGACGAGGTTATCGATTTTAGTCCCTTTCGCGATCCGGGTCGTCTTGAAGCGGGCCCTATCTATGGTCGTGTTGGCCCCGATTTCGACATCATCTTCTATGATCACGTTGCCGATCTGGTTGAGCTTCATGTGCTCCCCCTTTTCGTTGGTGCTATAGCCAAAACCGCACGAGCCGATGACAGCTCCAGGCTGCAGAATAACCCGTTTACCCAGCCAGCAGTATTCGCGGATCACGCTATGGGCATGGAGCAGACACTCTTCGCCAACGTGAACAAGCCCTCCAACGTAGACAAAGGGGCCGATGAGGGTACCCGCCTTGATCTCGGCGCCCGCATCGATCACGGCATAGGGGCCGATCGACACATTTGCGCCTATTTTGGCATCGGGATGGATTACCGCAGTAGGGTGGATCCCAGTAAAGCCGGTTGGTTTTCGCTCTCCATAGAGAAGTTCTGCGATTTTCTGAAAAGCGAGGGAGGGGTTAGTGGAAATGAGGTAATTTTTTCCTGGAAGCAGCTCGGCAGCGACATCGATGCAGATGACTCCAGCACTACTTTTTTTCAGGAGAGGGGTATAGAGGGGATTGGAGAGGAAGGAGGCATCACTCTCAGTAGCCGATTCTAAGTCGGCCACTGAGGTGATGAGGGTTTCAGGATCTCCCTGGAGTTTAGATCCAGTGATTTCAGCAAGTTTCCAGAGAGGCCAGCTCATTTTTTAACAGGTGCATTTTGCTGCTGCTGCGGTTGGTTATTGGCAACTTTTTTTGCCTCATAAGCTTTGTCCATTTCAGCAATCACCGAATCGGTCACATCGAGTGTTGGGGTGAAAAAGAAACATGCTTCTTTGTTGATGACCATGGTGAGTTTTTTGTTTTTTGCCACTTTTTCGGAAGCCTCTTGAATATCGGCGCCCAGTGCCTGGACGATTTTCATATTGGCTTGCTGCAGCACTTGGTAATATTGATTTTGGTAACGATTCATCTCTTCGCTGAGCTGCTGATATTTGATTTTCATCTCTTCTTCAGCTTCTGGAGAAAGACCATCCATGTATTCAGAATCGTTGAATTTGGATGCGATTTCGCTGAGTTGTTTCTCAGTATCTTCTAAGAGGGAAGTCATCTGAATCTTTAGCGATTCAAATGATGCCTGCTCTTGCTTACCGAGTTTAGATTCGGTCATGCAATTGGCAAAATTAACGACAGCGACAGTTTTAAGGTCGTTGGCGTATCCTCCAGCACAAAGTCCGACGACGGCTAAGGCTGCAAAAATTGATTTACGAATCATGTAGTCTCCTTAATTGAGTAATTTAAAATTGTCCGCCCATTGAGAAGAAGAAATGCCGTTTGGTCTTCAGCTGGGCATTAATCGGGATACCATATCCTAGAGTGATCGGCATTTTCCCCATCAGTTCGATGTTGACTCCAAATCCATAGCTCATCCGGTAGGTGCCTAGATCGAGTCTTTGATTTGAAACACTACCTGCATCCATGAAAACAAAAGCATCTAAGATAGGCAGAATCTCTTGAATATAGTCAATTGATAGGAAAGATGAACTGATACCCCCAGTAGGATCATAATAGGCTTTTTCCTGTTCTTCTTTGACTTCATGGTTAGGTTTTTCAATGAGCTGCTCCTTTACAAAGCGTGGGCCTAAAATGAAGTCTCTATAACCGCGGACCGAAGAGACACCACCCAAGAAGAAACGTTCAGACATTGGGATATCATCAAAATGGCTGGTTTGGCCGAAGGGGAATATAAAGCGGAAATCGGCGCGGTAGCGCATATAGCCCCGTTTCCACAGCGGCATGAAATAGGCATTGGTATAGGCAGCGCTTAGAAAATTAACATTGCCGCCTGCCCCTACGATTTCTCCTTGTAAGGTTGAGCGATAACCACGATGGGGTTTCATCGCGCTGTTGGTTGAGTCGAAGGTTAAGTTAGCCCCGACTCCAGAAAGGATACCCTTTTGATGGGCCTCATCGAGATTTTTTTTGTTCGCTGGATCATTGGCAATCCTTCCAGCCACTCTATCGCTATAATTGCGGATTCGGTACCTAAAACCGTAAGCCAAATAAGGGGAGAGGGGATAAGAGACAAAGGCCCCTAGGTTGTATGTATTAAAAGTGTAGTCTTCAGAGACCAGTTTATTGTGCACAGTGGCGACAAACTCGAATCCAAGACGCCAGAGAGTATCATTAAAATAGGGGTTCATCCAAGAGGCCATATAGCTCTGCTCTTTTGCTCCCCAGCTCGAGCGGAGATGGAGATACTCCCCGCCGCCTCGCAAAGCGCCTGGGCCGTCGCTGACGAGTCTGCCAATCCCTCGATAGTTAAAATTGCGTTCGGTCAGATCGAGACCGCCATAAATGCTATCGGCGGAGCTGAATCCTCCAAAGAGGGCGACGTTACCGGTTTGGGTCTCTTCCACTTCGATGTAGATGTCCCGGTAGTTATCCCCGAGAGAAAGGTCATCTTGGGTGCGGACTGCATAGACGTTCACCGACTTGAAGTAGCCGATGTTTTCCAATCGCATTTGGGTCACTTTTAGCTTCAGCGAATCGAATGTTTCGCCCGGAACTAAGAGAGATTCGCGCAGGATGACGCGCGCTTCGGTGCGGCAGTTGCCGATCACTCGAATCATGCCGATCCGATATTCGCGCCCTTCATCGACAATAAAGTGGACGTTGAATGTGGGCTCATCTTGGACAAGCTGGGTCTCATAGGTGACGTTGGTATCGATGTAGCCTTTGCGTCCATAGAGCTCTTTGATCGCTTCAGCGGTTTTGCGCAATTTATCGGGTGAATAGAGCCCTTCAGGCCGAGCATAGAATACTTTTTCGACATCTTCGTCGTTGAGGAGGATATTGCCGTTAAAGCTCACTTCACCAAAATGGTAGAGGATCCCTTTATCGGCAGAGATGTCGATGACCACTTTTCCTTCTGAAGGAGATTCGAGAATCTGAATTTGGACTTGGGCATCTGCATAGCCTTCATCTTGTAAATAGTTGAAGATAGTGAGGCGGTCTTGTTCAAGAGCCTCTTCCATGAACTTCCCTTTCCCAGTGATCCAGCTGGTCAATAGGCTGTATTTTTTGGTGTACAGCTTATCGATAATATCGCTCTCTTCTTTGCTGGTAAAGCCGTGGAAGACGATATCTTCAACTTTTCCTGAACGGCCTTCCGAAACGGTGATGACAACCTCTACTTCCCTTGTTTTCACATTGGGAATCAGCTGATAGGAGAGTTGCGATTCAAAGTAACCTTTCTTGATGTAATATTCTTTGACCTTATTGAACGATTTATTGAAGTCGGTCCGGTTAAAGATGGTCCCAGGTTTGACGTCGAGTTCTTTGTTAAGGGTTTTGGTTTTGATGTACTGATTCCCTACCCACTTGATTTGAGAGATCAACGGACGGAGCCAGACTTTGAGTGTGATGTCAATTTTTCCATCTTTGATCGTCATTTGCGGCTCAACACGGTCATATTCACCAGCGAGCTGTTTCAGATCCTGATCGAAGATATATTGAGAAAAGCGATCGCCCTCACGTGTCGAGAGTTTGGCTAGAACGGTCTGCTTATCAAAAGAGGAATCTTCTGGCAAGTTTTCGACCTTTACTTCGATTTTTCCTACAACACGATTGTCATAGGCTTGAATCGAAGAACGTTCTGACTCATCGGCGCCACCAATTGTCGCACCCGAGAGTACTAGGGAAAGAGCTAAAAAAAGTTTCGTGTTCATATTTAGAAATCCAGATTATAGGGATTGGCAAAATATCCTCAAAGTTAAAAATGTTGTCTCCCAGTGAAAGCCTTTTCCAAAGTGCCGTAATCGACAAAGTCGAGCGAGCTACCCATCGGCAGGCCGAAGGCGAGGCGAGTTGCCTTTATTCCCAGTTTGTCGAGCTTCTGTTTGAGGAAAAGGGCGGTGGCATCTCCTTCCAATGTCGAATCAAACGCAATGATCACCTCTTGGATAGGATGCTCCTTTAGCCGCTTCTCCAGTTTTCCCAAATCCAGCCTTTCGACAGAGCGCCCTTCGAGAGGTGAGAGGAGTGCGCCGATCACATGGTAAACCCCTTTAAAGACCTTGGTCTCTTCGATCGCATAGACATCGCGCGGGGAGGAGACGAGGCAGAGAATCGATCCATCGCGCTGCTGCACGTCGCAAAAAGAGCATTTCGCACTATCCATTAAACACCCGCAGGTCGCGCAAGGATAAACTTTTTCTTTGACCGTCTCGAGTTGCTTAGCAAATTTTTTAATCTCTTCGTCTGGCCAGTCAAGTAGGTAGAAGGCGAATCGCTCAGCGGTCTTTCGCCCTACGCCAGGCAGTTTCTTTAGGTGGGAAATTAAAGTTAAAAGTTCACTTGGATAACGGCTCATAGTGATAAGTATGTCCGATCGGCCATTTTTGCGCTTCAAATATAAGAAAGATTAGGATATAATGGATGTTATATAATATTTTTTTAGTGCGAAACAGATGAAACAAGCGAAAATCATAGCTACAGGTTCCTACGTCCCCGAAAGGGTGCTCTCAAACGGAGATCTCGAAAAATTAGTCGAGACTACCGATGAGTGGATCTTTACCCGGACAGGTATCAGGGAACGACGGATCGCAGCAAGCGATGAGGCCACTTCCGATATGGGAGTTAAGGCAGCGCAAAAAGCGATCGAAAAGGCTAAAATCGATCCTAAAAAAATCGATTTGGTGCTCGTCGCGACCTTGAGCCCTGATTATGCATTTCCCAGCACTGCCAGTATCATCCAGTCGAAATTGAATTTAGAAGCTGCTGCGATGGACCTGCAAGCTGCTTGTTCTGGATTTATCTATGTCCTCTCTACTGCAAAAGCCTATGTGGAATCTGGCCTTTATCAGAATGTATTAGTTGTCGCCTCAGAAAAACTCTCGTCGATCGTCGATTATCAAGATCGGAGCACCTGTATCCTTTTTGGAGATGGAGCTGCTGCCTGTATCGTGTCCGGCCAGGGTAAAGGGCTCCGCATTCGGGATGTCGTTCTTGGCTCCGATGGCTGTCAAGCCAATCTTTTGATTCAACCCGGTGGCGGATCGCGCCTACCTGCTAGCAAAGAATCGGTCGAGGCGCGCATGCATTTTATTAAGATGGAAGGCAAAGAGGTCTTTAAACATGCGGTGCGTCGAATGGAAGCCTCAGCTAAAGAGTGTATCGAAAGAGCGGGACTGAAGGAAAGCGATATTAGCTGGCTGGTCCCTCACCAGGCCAACATCCGGATCATTGAGGCGATCGCCAAGCGATTCCAGGTTCCTCAAGATCGGGTTTTCATCACCATCAATAAATATGGAAACACCTCATCTTCATCGATTGGGATCGCCCTCGATGAATTACTACAGCAAGACATTCTAAAGCCAGGAGAGCATCTCCTCTTAACTGCCTTTGGAGCAGGTGTAGCATGGGGTGCAACGGTGCTCACATATGAATAAGAGAATAGCCTTTATTTTTCCCGGTCAAGGGGCCCAATACCCTGGAATGGGGCGCGATTTTTATGAGCAGTTTGAAGCGGCTAGAGCTCTCTTCGATGAGGCAGATGCGATTTTGGGCAGACCCTTTTCAAAATTGATTTTCGATGGTCCTGCCGAAGAGTTAACCCAGACCAAAAATAGCCAGCTTGCCATTTTCATTACCAGCGTCGCCATCTTCCGCGTCCTCGATCTAAAACCTGCGGTCTGTTCTGGTTTGAGCTTAGGTGAGTACTCGGCCCTCGTCGCCGCTGGAAAGCTCTCCTTTAAAGAAGCGCTGCTGCTCGTTGAGGCTAGAGGGCGGTTGATGCAAGAGGCTTGCGAGAGATCCCCTGGGACGATGGTCGTAGTCCTCGGTTTAGAGCCAGCCCTTATTCAAGAGGTCATCGCTCCTATCGGCAATGTATGGATCGCCAATTTGAATTGTCCAGGACAAGTGGTCATCGCCGGGACCAAAGAGTCGATTGAAAACGCAAGCGAATTATTAAAAGAGAAAGGGGCCCGCCGGGTGCTTCCTCTCGAAGTATCGGGGGCATTCCACAGCGGTTTAATGCGCTCAGCTCAAGAGGGCTTGAAGCCTTATATCGATCAGTTAAACCTCGCTCAGACCGATGTGGAAATCGTGATGAATGTTCCAGGTGATTATGTCTCTTCGCAGGATGAGATCCGAAAAAATATGGTCGAGCAGGTGACTAGCCCCGTTCATTGGCAAAAGGGGATCGAAGCGCAGGTGAAACGTGGGATCGATCTCTTTATCGAAATCGGCCCAGGCAAGACGCTTGCGGGGATGAACAAGCGGATCGGGATTTCGGTCGAGACGCAAAGTGTAGAAAAAGTAGAGGATTTACAACATGCACCAGTTGCTTAAAAATAAAACTGTCCTGATCACTGGCGGAACAGCCGGTATTGGAAAACAGATTGCCCTCACCTTTGCAGAGCAGGGGGCGAGTGTCGCAATTTTTGGGACCAATCCCGAGCGTGCCCAGAGTGTTCTCAATGAACTCAACGCAAAAAAAGTTTACGAAGAGCAGCGCTTTTTAGCCGAGATCGTCAATGTCTCGAAAAAAGAGACCGTCGAAGCTGCAATCAAAGATATTCTTGATAAATGGGGCCAAATCGACGTGCTCATCAATAACGCCGGAATTACCCGTGATGGCCTACTGATGAAAATGTCTGAAGAAAACTGGGACGAAGTGATGGCCGTCAATCTCAAATCGGTCTTTAACACCTGCCAAGCACTCGTGCGGCCGATGCTGAAGGCAAAAACTGGTAAAATCATCAATATTTCCTCTGTCGTTGGCTTGACAGGAAATGCTGGGCAAGTGAATTATGCTGCTTCAAAGTCTGGAGTCATCGGCTTTACGAAGTCACTTGCACAGGAACTTGCATCCCGTGGGATTACGGTCAATTGCATTGCCCCCGGGTTTATTGGGACTCAGATGACCGACGTCTTGACTGAAGCGCAAAAAGAGGGTATTCTTAAAAAGATTCCGATGGGAAGAATTGGGAATCCTGAAGAGATAGCCCGTGTTGCACTTTTTTTAGCAAGCGACATGTCGACTTATATGACGGGTCAAGTGCTCACAGTTGATGGCGGAATGGTAATGTAAATTTTTAAACAAACCTAAGAGGGTATAATGGATACAAAGGACAATCTAATGTCGGTTGAAAAAGAAGTAATTGATATCGTGGTGGAGCAACTTGGAGTTGACGCAGCAGATGTGACTCCAGAGAAGTCATTCGTCGAAGATCTCAATGCTGATTCACTCGATCTTACAGAGTTAATCATGACCTTCGAAGAGCGTTTTGGCTTCGAAATCTCAGAAGAAGATGCTGAGAAGCTGAAGACGATCAACGATGTGATCGAGTACATTCAGCGCAAAAAAGGCTAGTTCAACATAAAGACGCAAAGGGGCGAAGCCGCAAGGAAAAAATCATTTTCTTTGTGGCTTTGCCCCTTTGCGTTTATTTTTGCAGCAATTGGTTGCAGATGTATACGGTCATAAACGTGGCGAATATGCTGGACGGATAGATCGTCCATTTTTTCTTATTCATCAAGTCATAGGCGATTACGGTCATCCCGAGAGCGAAAAATGTCCCCAATGCATATTCAGACACATTCTCACTTACCACAGGGGAGAAATTTCTGCTTAAAAATGTTGAGAAAGTATCAGAGAGATTGGCGGATGGTTCGGAAAGTGCTCTAGTAAGTCTCACTATATTAGCCATTCCACAGGCGTAACAACTGACTCCTGCAGCTATAAAACTAGTATAAAAAATAGTTCCTCCGATTAATGAATTTGACTCTGAAGTCCGTTCAATGACAGGAGTGAGAGCAAGCGTTGTCGAAAAAAGAGCTACACTCGTGAGCGCCGATTGATTGACAATGAGGTCATAACTAAAATTTTTAAATGAATCGAAGGCTGCTCTTGCAGTGAAATTTCCAGCTTGATTAATTAAGTCGTACATAAAACTCCTTTGTTCAGTGAATATTATATAAGGTTCAATTAATTAAATCAAAAGGATTTGACTTCGACCCATAGATTGGTCAACTGCCGGGGCACTTGCAAAGTATTTCGAGGCATAAAGCAAAAAAACGATTTGAACGATATAACGATATGAATGATAGGAATTTTTTTTCATCATTCTTATCATTGTATCGTTCACATCATTGTGCCTGGTTCTTGTGCCTTTGTCGTTTAAAAAGATTTGACTTCGACCCACAGATCGGTCAACTGCCAGGGCACTTGCAAAGTATTTCGAGGCATAAAGCAAAAAAACGATTTGAACGATACAATGATATGAATGATAGGAATTTTTTTTCATCATTCTTATCATTGTATCGTTCAAATCATTGTGCCTGGTTCTTGTGCCTCTGTCGTTTAAAAAGACTTGACTTCGACCCACAGATCGGTCATCCGCTGGACAGGCATAATATTCTTGAAGAATTGGATCTTTTTGGGGTCTCTAGTGATATCTTGGAGCATTTTTTTTTCATAGTCCTCGAGGTCAAGGGCTTGGATTGACTCCAGAGTGGCAGGGAAAATGTAGTAGTTCTCATAGGCGATCATGAGGGCCTGTTTCGAATAGACATAGTTGAGGAATTTATAGACAAATTCCTCTTTGGTACTGGCGGCGGGGATGCAGAGGTTCTCGATCGTGATAAAAGTTCCCTCTTCTGGGACGACAAAGTTAATGGATGGGAAAAGAGGTCTGATTCTCTTGATGTAGGTGCTAGTGGAGAGGCCGACTGGACAATTGCCGGTGGCGATGAAGTAATCGGCCCGAAAGTCGGAATAGGCCTCGACCCATTCGCGCTGGAGGAAGAGGAGATCCCGCACTTGCTGAAATTGCTCTTCGGTGAGGTCTTTTTGGGCTGTTCCAAAGAGGTATAAAGAGGCATGGGAGACCGCTTCGCCGGGATGGTTGCTCACAGCAATTTTGTAGTCAATTACGCTGGGATCGTAGATGGCACGCCAGCTTGGTCGAAAACTCCCTTTAAAAAAGCGCTCATCGACGCCAAGCCCATAGACTTCCCAACCAAAAGGAATCGAATAACGGCTCCCAGGATCAAATTCGGTATTCAGTAGAATTGGATTGAGATTCTTCCAAAAATGCAGTTTGCGGTGGTCGAGGGTTTTAAGCAACTGGTCTTGAATCATCAATTCGACATTGTATCCAGAGGGCATCACCAGATCGTACCCTTTGCCGCGGGTCGCTTTCATTTTCACCAGCAACTCTTCGTTGGAGGCATAATAGCTGAGGTTGACTTTGATGCCGGTCTCCCGTTCAAACCCTTTCAAGACGATCGGATGGAGGGTGTCGCCCCAGGTAAAGACGTTAATGCTCTTCTCTTCGTACGGGAGGATTTTCCAGCCAGGGAAATAAAGGGCGAAGGAGATCAGCAATATCCAGAAGGCGAAGATGAGGGTGCGTGTAAAGACTTTTCCCATCATAGGAACCGCACCTTGGTTTTAAGTGAAAAGAACATCAAAACGAGAAATGAACTCAAAACGAGGAGGATCGCCGAGAGGGCGTTGACGACAGGGGAGACGCCTGTTCTAATCATCGACAAAATGTAGAGGGAGAGGGTTTGAGCCGTGCTTCCGGCGCAGAAATAGGAGAGGACAAAATCGTCGAACGAGAGGATGAAGATGAGCAGCGCCGTGGTGATCAGGGTTGGTCTGAGCATGGGAAGGGTCACTTTAAAGAAGGTCTGCAGCGGGGTGGCTCCAAGGTCGAGCGAGGCTTCGGTTAGGGTGTAATCGAGATCGCAGAAGCGGGCATAGATGATCGGGACGGTGAAGCCGAGGCCCAGGACCGTATGGGCAAGGATTAGGGTGGTGAGGCCAAGGGGGATGTCGATTAGGATGAAGAAGGAGAGGAGGCTGACGGCAAGCACCGTTTCGGGGATGATTAGGTTGCCGTAAAACATCCCGAGCATTTTGCCAATGCGGCCCCCTTGTGCGGCGTAAAAGACAATTCCAACTCCAGCGACGAGGCTGATCAAGGTTGAGAAGGTAGCGACAATGAGGGAGTTGCCAAAGGCCTTCCATAGATAGATCGAGCTAAAGAGTTCATGGTACCACTTGAAGGTGAATCCGCTCCAAGGTGCAGGGAAATGCTCGGTGTTAAAAGAGAAAACCAGCAGGACAAAAATAGGGACGTACAGAAAGAGATAGATCGCTGCGACGATCGCCAAGGTGGTCGCTCTACCCGCGGATTTGCGTCTATCCACGGTACATCCTTGGTTGGAAAAGTTTATTGATAGCGAAATAGAGAACAACAGCGCTGCAAATCAGGACGAGACCGCTGAGAAGGGTAAAAGCAGCCCCTAGAGATCCAGTCCCTTCACCGAGAATGTATTGAGAGACGACCGTCCCGACGAACATTTTTTTATCGCCTCCCATCAGCTCTGGGATCACGAACTCTCCGAAGGAGGGGATAAAGACCAGGAAAAAGCCGGCCCGGATTCCTGTGCTGCTCAGTGGGAATAAAATGCGCCGGATGGTCGAGAAAAAGCTTCCCCCGAGGACATAGGAGGCTTCGATCAAGCGGTAGTTAAAACGCTCCAATGAGGTGTAGATGGGGAGAACCATAAAGGGGAGGTAGTAGTAAACCATCATGATCATGATCGCAGGGATAGAGTTGAGTAGATGGAGGGGCTCATTGATGATCCCCAATTTGAGGAGCATATTGTTGAGGAACCCGTGTCGCTCGAGAACATAAAACCAGGCGTAAACGTGAAGGAGAAAGTTAGTCCAAAAGGGGACTATAAGGAAGAACAGAAAGATATTTTTGAATCGTTTACTGATAAAAGCTAGAAAGTAGGCCAAAGGGAAGGCGATCAAGAAACAGAGAATGGCATTGGTGAGTGCCAGAGTTAAAGAGGCCAAAATGACCTTGAAATAGGTCATAGTCAGGAAGAGTTGAATATGAGAAAAGGTGAACCCTTTAAATTCGCCGAGTTCAGTGACTTCCATGAAGCTGGAGACGACAATAAAAAGGAGGGGGACGTAAAAAAAGAGGATTTGCCAAAGCAGAGCTGGAGCGCCAGCCGCGAAGGGGAGTTCGGTGCGTCGGGATTTGGAATTTAAGTTAAGCCTCATTTCTCCAGTAGAACTGCATTTTCCTTTTGCCAGTAGAGATAAACAGAATCGTCATAGTCGATATCCTCGTGCGGGAAGTGCTCTTCGTTTTGTTCAAAGACCTGCACCTTCATCTCATTTTCGAGCATCACATTGTATTGGGTCGATCTGCCGTGGTAGACGATCGAGTGGACAATTCCTTTAATTTGATTCGAGAAGTTTTTCGCCTCTTTCTTAGAGATGAAAATTTTCTCTGGGCGGATACTCATGATTGCATCGTAACCCTCTTTCATCCATCCTCTCATTTTCGGGGCATAAATCTTAAAATGGCCAAGATCGGGGATTTCGATCTCAGGTTCCCCATCGAGCTCGCGCAATTTCCCGTGGAAAATATTCGTTGTTCCGACGAAGCGAGCGACAAAGGAGGTGTGGGGGAATTCGTAGATCTCTTTTGGAGTTCCTAATTGCTCGATCTCTCCATGGTGATTCATAATCGCCATCTTATCGGCAACCGTGAGCGCCTCAAATTGGTCGTGGGTGACGTAGATGAAGGTGGTTTTGAGCTCATCTTGCCATTCGATGAGTTCGATGAGCATTTTTTCGCGCAATTTGAAATCGAGAGCAGCGAGCGGTTCGTCGAGCAGAAGCAGATCAGGCTCATTGACGATCGCCCTTGCCAGCGCCACCCGTTGCTGCTGTCCTCCAGAGAGCTGGCTCGGAAGCTTATACATATGGGATTCGATATTGAAGGCATCGAGGATCTTAAAGACCTTCTGGATGATCATCTCTTTTGGGATCTTTTTCAGTCGCAAGCTATAGGCAATATTTTCAAAGACGTTGAGATGAGGGAAGAGAGCATAGTTTTGGAAGACGATGTTAATCGGACGCTCATTGATCGGCTTACGGGTGATGTCGTCATCTCCCAAAAAGATTTTCCCCTCATCAGCCGTCTCTAGACCGGCGATCAACCTCAGCAGAGTTGTCTTGCCGCAGCCGCTTGGTCCAAGGAGGGCAAAAAACTTGCCGCTTGGAATGACCAGATCCATTTTTGGGAGGACCAGCTGCCCCTGAATTGACTTGGATAAACCGACGATCTTAAGATGACTCATAGACCCCACGTGGCCAAAATTTTGAATTTGGACCCACGCGAAAGCTCTCGGGGTTGAAGCTGGGAAAGAGGGTCAATATTAAATCAATATTAACCCTCTTTCGCAGCTTCAACCGCGAGGCTTTGGCGCGGTCCAAATTCAAAATTTTGGCCACGCGGGGTCCTCGACCTCGAATTATACGGTTTTTTGACATTTTCCTGGAACTTATACCTCATTTTTCGGTAAAACTATTACTTTTGATCGGAAGGTATGAACATGCAAAAGAGAAAATTAGTCATCATCGGCTCTGGACCTGCAGGCTATACAGCTGCGATCTATGCTTCCCGGGCAAATTTAGAGCCGCTCCTCTTCGAAGGTTTTTTTGCCGGGCCAGCTGGGGGGCAACTCATGACGACGACCGAAGTAGAAAATTATCCTGGCTTTCCTGAAGGGATCGAAGGACCAGAATTTATGTCCCGTTGCCGCAAACAGGCCGAACGGTTCGGGACAGAAATCTTGACCGAAGATGTCAAAACGGTCGATCTTTCTGCCCGCCCCTTCAAAGTCATCGGGAGTAAGACCCAAGTCGAGGCCGAAGCGCTCATCATCGCCACAGGGGCCACCGCTAAGCGGCTCGACATCGAAGGGACCCGTGAGGGAGAGTTTTGGCAAAAAGGGGTGACCGCCTGCGCCGTCTGCGATGGCGCCGCTCCGATTTTCCGCAATCAAGATCTCTTTGTGATCGGCGGAGGAGATAGCGCCTGCGAGGAGGCTATTTTCCTTACCAAGTTTGGGAAAAAAGTCTTTATCGTCCATCGACGCGACGAGCTGCGTGCCTCAAAAATCATGGCCGAGCGGGCCATCAAGCACCCCAAAATTGAAGTGCTTTGGGACAATGTCATCGTCAAAGTGGAAGGAGACAATATTGTTCGAGCTGTCACCCTCAAGCATGTCAAAACAGGAAAAGAGGAAAAACGGGTCGCGGGCGGCGTCTTCTTTGCAATTGGCTTTAACCCCAACACCGATTTTCTGAAGGGGCAACTTGAATTAGAAGAAAATCGTTACCTCAAAGTAACCCCCGGTTCGACAACGACCAGCGTCGAAGGGGTATTTGCAGCAGGGGACGTCTGCGACCACATCTATCGACAGGCCGTTTCAGCTGCAGGAAGCGGTTGCATGGCTGCGCTCGACGCCGAGCGGTGGCTAAGTGCAAAAGGGCTCATTGATTAATGAAGATCATTGCGCTCCTCGCACTTTCTTTGCCTCAAATTTGCTTCGCTCTGGAAGAGGCGCCGTGGTATGGCGAGGTCTTCGAATTCAACTTCCTGGCTAACTACGAATATAATTTCTTCAAAAAGGTAAGCCATGGCCATCCACAGCGCCATTCGACCTATAACACCAACGTCTTTGGAGCTGCATTAGATCTCACCGCCCCCGATACATGGAATTGGGAAGCTGAAATCGAATTTGCCAATACGACCAATGTTTCAACAGGATATCGAAGCTTTGCCCTGCAGGTGCGCAAGCTGTGGCTCGACGATGTCGCCTGCGATCCGATCAGCTTATCGACCGGTTTTGTTTATCGCGACGCCTCAACCCATCTTCGAAAAGCGCTCAGCACCCCCTACCATGCACGGGCCAATTTTGAATTTCACACCGCCATCGGAAAAGAGTGGAGCCGCTGCTACTATTGGTTTTTTCGCACCTATGCTGTAGCAGCAATTGGACAAGGGACAAAAGGGAGCCCATGGCTAAGAGCCGATCTCTGTCTCTGGTGGAACATCGAGGATTGTCACCAGTTCTATCTTTATGGAAGAAGCTATTTTGGTCTGGGTAGTAGGACGGAGGTGCCTTTAGATGATTTTCACGGCTGGTCTCATATTGGACACCAAAGCATCGATCTGGGGATCAGCTATCGCCGCTTTTTTGGGATCTATGGGAATTTGCGGTTTGACTATCTGTATCGAGTGTATGCCAGGAGCTATCCCGAGCGGGTGAACTTCTTCCTCTTCACCTACGAACTGCCCTTCTCTTGTTTTTAGTTAAATTGATGGCAGTTAAAAATACTCAATATACTGAAACGATTCTGCACTATATACTGTAAAATTATCATAGAAATGTATAAAATATTCTACACCATTGATTCGATCAATTGAAAAATAATTTGCAGTGAAAATTACAATTCCATTTTGACAAACTCTTTGTTCTGCAAATCCATCCATAATTATCTGCATATTGTCATTGTAATATCCAACATAACTAAATTCGCCGTCAAAAACATTTAATGCATGGACGGTCGTTGTGTTTAATTTTTGTGGATTGTTTTCAACTAAACTTGCTTCTGATTTTTGTGAAATTTGGTTAGTTCGAACATTTAATTCTTCCGTTCTCTTTTTAAAAGCAGAGTCTATTTGCCATTTCGTTTGGAGCACCTGCATTTGCCCTATCATCTGATTTCCACGAATCATCCCCATTAGCAAATGGCCGCCAGCTTCTAGATAATTCCCTTTCCGATATTCAGCAGCGGAATGGGAGAGGCCGATTAAGACCTGCATTGCCAATGAAGCGATCGCTATTTCAAGCCCACCATGCAAAATGAGTGCAAGATATAGGGTGTTATTCATTAAGTTTGCAGTACTTCCTGCTGCACCTTGGAAATCACCTGCAAAAAGATTTTGTCCTATAGAGAAACTATTCAATGCACAGTCATGCACTGTTGTTACGAGCATCCCTAATGGATGTGCTAAAATAGTTGCAGACAAAGCAAGAATTGAAAGCACAGTCTGTAGAACTGCATAAGAACTTTCCTTCAGATCTCCATTTCCACCTAAAAGTTGCGAAAGGGACGCAAATGAACGAAGCCCGCCAAGTGTTAGGGAAAGAGGAAAACTAAATGGCTTATATAAACTCAAGAAAGGCAAAGCTAATGTTGTAATCCGCTTGCATTGGTCGAAATAGTAGTTCCCAGATTCTTTCAGTGGAATGTCATGCTGATATTCCCTATGAAAATACTCTGGTTCTGAAATTTTAAGATTTGCTTCAATATTCATATTTTTTTCTATTTTAATTAAATTATTGCGTGGAATTATAGTAAAAACTCAGATTATTTTCAATTGTCATAATTAATTTTGTTAAGAATTTCTTGCTTAATAAATTGGATATAAAAAGATTTACCAACACAGAGGCTGAAAAATGGCGGCCGCTGTGGTGATATTTTTTTGAATTTTCAACAACTTTATTCTTTACAAAATCTTTTTTATTATTTACTCTCTCATTTTTTAAAGAGATGACATATGCGCTTTTTAATCACTCTGGCTTGCTGTCTTTTAATAACGCCTGTTTTTTCAAATGATGAAGAAGCAAAAGAAGAATTTTTCCTTTCTACTCCTGAGCAAGTTGCAACTCTTAGCAGTGAGCCGAGCAACCTCGTGGGTGGCTTGATCAGCCCGTTGAGCGGACAGCTGGCATTAAGACAAACGGACCTGGTTGCTAAAGGAGCGCAAAATATTGTGCTCAGTCGTGTTTATATCCCTCCTTACATGCCCTGCTCTTTCGCTAAATATAAACAAAGCCAAGAAGAATGGGATAAATACAACCTTTATCAACATGTGGCCCACAACTATAAAGGGTGGCAATTTTATCCTCATTTGAAACTCCAATTTACTCCTTATTCCGGAGACATTCTCCTCACCGACCCTAATGGAATGTCGCTTAACTTTCGCTTATCAGGTCCCAAGTATTCTGTTGCAACACTAGCTTCTTCCCCATATGGATTAAGCAATGCAGCCGGGGATACACCAAGCGGAAAATATGATCCTAGAAATACACGCATCTCCTATGAGGATAATGGCAATAAAATCATCGTGTATGCAACCGATGGAGCGGTTCGATTCTATTATAAAGAAGTATGGACAACTCAAACGACCCTGCTCTATCTCCTTGAAAAAGAGATCCTTCCTAATGGAAAAGTGATTAAATTTCATTACATAGGGCACCAGCCCAATTATGTAGAAAGCTTAGATCCAAAGGAGAGATTTGTTTATGCCTCTATCCGCATCAACGGGTCACCTTGGAAAGGAAATTGCCATTTTACATCTTCTTCCGGGATAACAGTCGACTATGGTTATCAAAAGAGAACTCTTCACGTCAAAATTAAAGAGAAAGAAAAGCATTGGCATGGTGACAGGAAGCATGAACTGATAGGTAGCTGTCTTTGTCCTCCTATCCTAACGTCCGTCAGTAGCCCCTTTTATCGGCACGAAACTCTAGATTATTGTGATAAATTTCTCTTATGCGTTTGCTCTGGGAAAGACGATATTTTCACTATGGTTAACGCTGGTTTTGGAGAAGGGAGCCAGCATTTTAGAGTTCATAAACTTCATTTGCCGGTAGGTCAAAATGATAGCCTCCAGCCTGTTTATGAGCTCTCCTATCATCCCCCTATTCCAGGGCGAAGAGAAGGAACAACAACAGTCAAAAACAGTGATGGAACATCCATTGTCTATCATTTTTCCAAAAACCTCCTGACAACTTTAATTCAATATTTTGACCAAAATGGGAGCTCTTAAGAAAGAAAAGGTCTTTTCTTGGGATGACAAAAATTGGCTGAAATTCTTAGAAATACGAGATGCTCAAAAGAATCTCCTCTATCGAAAGTCGTATGAATATGATCATTTTGGCAATCCAATCTTAGAGAGATTCACGGGTAATTTAACTGGAGAAGGGGATCAAGAGACTTCTACACATTAAAAGAACTTTCACACTCGATGGCAGAAATCTTCTTTTAAGAGAAGAGAGCGAAGATGGAAAAGTCATCTGTTTTTCCTATATTCCCAATACAGATCTTGTCACTTCAAAGCTGACAAAAGATGGTGATAAGATCATCTTGCGTGAATTTTCCATTTATGACGATTGCCATAATCTCATTCAGACAATTTCTGACGATGGATCAGGTGAGGATAAAGATGACTTATCACAGGTCACTCAAAGACTAATCACAACTTATACACTGCGCCAAGCGGCTCCTTTTCTCCATATGCCAGAGTGGATTGAAGAAACTTACCTAGAAGCTGGAATTGAAAAGCTTTTAAAAAAGAGCCATTTGATTTATGACCAACATGGCAATGTTGCTCAAGAGGAAGTCTATGATGCAAAAGGAAACCACTCCTATACCATCTGCAAAACTTATAACGAGCGCGGAGATATTCTCACTGAAACAAACCGCCTAGGACAACAGGCTGTTTATACCTATGATGCAAGAGGCCGCCCTGAAACAGCCACGAACTTTTCCAATAGAATCCAAAAAACTTTCCGGCATGATACAAAAGGGCGCCTTCGAGAGATAACAGAAAAGGGAGATGATGAAGTCGTTCATATTGCCTCTTCAGACTATGATTTTCACGATCGCATAATTCAAAAAACAGACCCTTTCTCTAATAGCACACACTATACATATGATCTTCTTGTTAGCAAAATTGCCAAGACCGACTTGCCTTCTATTGCTATCTGTAGATGGCCGTGCCACTTCTGTTACAACATCTTCAAGTTACGATCCTTTTGGGCGAGAGCTCACTAAAACAGATCCTAATGGGAATGTGACCGCCTATCGATATAACGCCTATGGATCACCCATTGAAATTCTCTATCCAAATGGAGGAAAAGAGTACTTTAGATATACAAAAGATGGTCAGCTTGCGAGTCATACAGATCTGGATGGATTGACAATCCATTATAAAAATGATGTTTTTGGTCAGAGTTCTTTCGAAGACCTATATCTCAGCCGATGGGTCAACTCTAGCAGAAGAAACCTTCACATATAATGGTTTTAATCTCTCGGACAGAGACTGATAAAGAAGGCAATCTGAAGCAATATTCATACGATGGAGCTGGAAGGAAAATTCGAGAGGAGTTTTGCGGGCAGCATTACTGAATTTAGTTATGATGCTTTAGGATGGCTTAGCTCGACCTGTCAAGCATAATGGAGACAATACACTTCTTATCCACTACGAGAGAGATTTAGAAGGCCGCCTTTTCGAAGAAACTAAAGACCGACACTTCTGGGCATACTCTCTATAAAATCAGATATTCATATGATGAGACGGAAACCAAGAGACCATTACTCGATATATCAATGGAAAAGAAGCTGTTGAGAGATTTGCCTATGATTCCTTCTCCAGACCCATCTACTATCAAGATGCTGAAGGTTTATTACGACAGACAATTTACAATGAAAATTTTGCAAATCCTCTCGGTCAAAGAGTATTGCAAAAGAGAACCACAGATCCTCGTCAGATTGTCACCATTGAAACACAAGATGCCTTGACCCGACCAGTTAAGAAAGAAGTGCTAAATTCCCATGGGGCTCGGATTGCTCTCCTATGAGCTGATCCATGATCCTTAAGGCAATCTTTTTTATCGTAGAGATCATATCTATGAAAATGACCGTTTTCGAAATACCCAAACCGTCAAATATACCTATACATCTGATCATCAAATCGAGAGTGTAACTAGGGGCGTTTGGGACTAAAGATGCAAGAACAACCGTTTACACCTATCTTCCATCTGGAAAAATGGCAACAAAAACCCTTACCAGATGGCATCACATTTAACCTATAGCTACCATCCCTTGGGCTTTTATGAGCCGCATAGACTCTTCCGATGGAGAAATCCATCATGCGTTTGAATACGACCGATTAGGATATCTCAGATATGCCTTAGATGAGAATCATAACATAGCAATCAAAAGAGAAGTTGACCCATTTGGCAATGTGCTCCAAGAAGTTTTCCCAAACGACTTAGAAGTTGCAAAAGAATATGACGATTTTAATCGCCCGACTTCTCATCAAGATAGGAATCAAGGAGAAATATCTTACACCTACGATCCCCTATTCTTAAGACAAGTCACACGAATCGCTGAGGGAGGAGAAACTCTTTATTCTCATGCCTATGAAGCCTACGATTTGGATGGGAATCTCGCTTCCGAAAGTATCATTGGAGGATTAGGCTCATATTGCTCATTTAACCGAATCTAGAGGACAAAAAGCGTATATTTCTAGCCCCTATTTTGCCCAAAGCTGCCGATATGATTCAGTTGGCAATCTACTGACCAATATCGTTGATAAGCAGAGCATCGATATTCTTATGATGGCATTTCTCAACTTTCTTCAGAAAACAGCTCGGGGCAGACTAATATTTATGCTCATGATTCTCTCTACAACAGAATTCAAAAAAATGGAGAGTCACTGAAGTTAATGACCTCAATGAGATTGTATCCTTAGATGGATACAAGACTTATATGATTTGAATGGGAATCAAATTCTAAGGCAAAATGCAGGAGAAACTGCACGACTAACCTATGATCCTCTGAATCGATTGATTGAAGTTACCTCCGAAAAGAAAAAAATCGAATTTATCTATGATCCATTGGGTAGGCGCCTGAGCAAAACAGTCTATACCGCATCTGCTCATGGCTGGGAAGAGACCAGCCAGGAATATTATCTATATGACGGCTCCAACGAAATCGGCGCTTTTACTGCAGCTAATCATGCCAAAGAATTTAAGAGTCTTAGGCTTAGCAGCACACAACGGCAATCCGGCAACGATAGGGGTCGAATTAGAAGGCCAAATTTTTGCCCCTTTACTTGATGTTCAAGGCAATATTCGTCGTTTGATCAATCCCGACACAAGAGCTATTGAAGAGAGGTATGACTTTACTGCATTTGGGGAAGAACTGCGGAATAGCTCAAAAAATAATCTATTCAATCCCTGGCGTTTTGCTTCCAAACGATTGGATCCCGAGCTGGGTCTTATCTACTATGGTAAAAGGTATTACGACCCTCGTTTAGGAAGATGGCTCACGACAGATCCTGCCGGATTTGTTGATGGGACGAATCTCTATCAATATCTACTCAATAATCCATATATGTACGTAGATGCTGAAGGAGAATTCGTTATACAACTATTAGCATGGGGCGTAACATTTGTTTTTCCAACATTATCTAGCATAGTCGTCCCTGTTGTATATGGAGTCGTTACCGGAGCGGTTGCATATGGAGGGTATAAGCTTATTGAGGGGCTGAATACTTGTCCAAGAACTCCATGGGATGCTCCTAGAATTTACGATGACGTGCAACGGATTTATAAATCAGAGACAGACCAAAAAAAGCCGCCGAGAACAGAACCTAAAGATCTAAGCGAACAATTGGCATTAGAAGAGGCAAAAGCAAAACCACAAAATCCCGATCATGAAATTATGCCTGGCAAGATTAATGATCCCAGATATCCCAAAAAGGAATGGAAAAAAGCTGAGCATATCCATAAGAATCCAGATGGATCGATAATTGATATTCATTATTGGGAAAATCGGGTTTCTGGAGAAAAACATGGTTTTAAATTTAAAAATGATTGAATTGAGGTTTTATGAGGATTAAGTGTATTTATAATAAATGGATTGATATTCCTAAGGAAATTTATCCTATTAGTACTATTCCGAATAGAGAGTCAGATTTTTATATAGATGTGGGTGCTGAATACACTGTTTACGCAATGACAGTAAACAATGGCTATATTTGGTATTATATATCTGATAATATGTTTACATATTTCCCAAGATGGAAGCCGCCATTTTTTTTTGAAGTAATTGATACGCGACTTTCAAGATATTGGATTTATACTTATAAGAAATTTGAAAATTATACCCAAGCCCATCCAATATTAGCTTTTCCTGAATGGGCTAATAATCATCCAGATTTCTATGATATGCTCAGCGATAAAAATGAAGAAGAAACGACAATTTTCAAATCTTACAAAGAGTTAATGGATCTTGAATTTCCAGATCCGTCCATTTCTAAAATCGCACAAATTGGCAATTCAGAATTACTTATATGCCCTGATTGTATCAATGCCTGGGAATCATCCGATGAAAAGAATGGTATGGTCAGATGCCCTAAATGCAAAAGGATGATGCATAATCCAAGATATAGAGATCTTTGGCTTCATTTGTAAATAATTAAAAAAATGGAAAAGTCCATCCATTTATACAATTTTTATATTGGCTAATGCAAGATGAAAGATTAAAGGCTGTCTATGCATGACTTAGTTTTAATAGAAAAAATTTCTCCATCCGGTGACTGTTGGCCAAATTTAATCAGAGACAAAAAAATATTAGATCTGTCTGTAGAAGAAATAATAAATAAATATCAAGGTTTTGAAGGAGAGCTGATTTGTATTTTTAAAGTTGAAGAAAATGGGAAAGAACTCGAAAGATTTATAAACCAATCCATGAAGTTAAAAAGTCTGAGTAACTGTTTGTTATTACATGTCATTTCTTGTTCGGATGTAATGCCCTCTTCTTTAAGAGCACAGGCAGTTTTTGTTGGCTATGATATTGGAGCCTGTGATGAAGAAAAAACCATCTATTCTTCTATATTTAATGAGGTGCTATTTGGAGGTTATGATGAACTTGTTGCATATAAAGATTTATTAAATGAAAACCTGCTTTTTCCAGATAAGGCTACAGCTAAAAGATGTGTTAACTTGCATAATGAAATGTCGGCACAAGGGAAAAATGTCGAAGATTATATGGAAATGATTATTTACGAAATCTGGAAGCATAAAGGTTAAATTGTTCTAGGAGGTGCTCTAAAGGCTCGAGAATTTGACGAGAATGGAATACCTGTTCATGATATCGATTTCAATGATCAGGCTATCCAAAAAAACATCCAAATCCTCACCAACATAGACCGAGCCCAAATCCAACAGGGGGGGGCTCCGGAGAGAGGAAAACCTGAACCTGTGCCAGAACGGAGTTATTGATGGAAACACGTGGTATTCGAATATCTGATAGTAAAGATAATGTGCTAACTGTAAGACTATCTGACATTTTGGAAGAGGTCTCCGACGGTAGTAATTTAAGTTGGTGTTGTCTATTTCTGGATGGAACTCCTAATGCCGGAGAAGAAAGTTTTGTTAATTATCATAAGAATAAAATCAACAAGTCTAAAAATGGACTAGAACTAAATTGGCCTGAAATTAGTTCAATAGATAGAAGGTTTCATCAAATCTTCGAAATAACTATTTTAGGTTGTAAGACTCATGAATTTCTACATCGATATGACAATGATCAAGAAATGTATCAATCGTGTGATATTGTAATCGAATTGATTGATTGCGCATTTTGGCAAATTTTTTCTAGCAACCATGAACTAATCGATAAACTCATGGGAAAATTCAAAGAAACCGAATTATTAGATCCAGATTTTGAGAGGTAGTTGAAATGCTGATGTTTTGTCCAAAATATTTAATTTACTTAGATAAAAGAGCATTTTCACCCGGCCAAGTATTATGTCTAGGCTCTCAGCTTCAATAGAAAAAAATATAAATTGCGTCTTTGCGTTCTATTTTTATTCTACCCAAACGGCCACTGCAGCGGCATAATCCTTGCAGTGGCTGATGGTGACTAATATCTGGGGTGCGTTGAATCGTTTGCTCAGCTCTTTGGACAGGTGGACTACAGGTTTGCCCTTATCGTCGGCAATGATCTCGATATCGTGCCAGCCGGCTTCAGCGCCGAAGCCGCAGCCGAGGGCCTTGACGATCGCTTCCTTGGCGGCAAAACGGCCGGCATAGCGGGGGAAGGGATCGCTGTGCATTTGGCAATACTGTTGCTCTTTGGCCGTGAAAAGACGGTCTAAGAACGGTTGCCCATGCGCATCGAATCCATGCTGGACCCGCTCGATCTCGATTATATCATTGCCTAAGCCTTTCATCCTTCGATACGAATTCCTTTCGTGGAGGCAAATTCCTCCATGGTGTTGCAAAATATCATTCTACCAGATGAGGTGTGTTTTACTGAAAGGACTTGTACGTCGATGCATTCTCCGATGTAATCGCCACCGCCATTCACAACGACCATCGTTCCATCTTCAAGATAACCGACCCCTTGATTGGGTTCTTTCCCAAGGCGCTGGATCTTGATTTTCATCGATTCGCCGGCTTGCATTAACGGCTTTAGAGCATTGGAGAGAGAATGGAGATTGATGATTTTAATTCCTTCTATCGAAGGAATCTGAGCTTGGGAGATATCGGCAGTGAGAATATTGGCATCATTTAATCGAGCTAAGCGGAGCAGAAGGTTAAACGGCTCGCTGATATCGGTGAATTCGGTCTCTTCAAAGCGGAGTCCCAAATGGGGGATGCCTTCGAGCCGTTTCAGCGTATCGAGGCTGCGCCGCGCTTTCGATTTGTTCACCTCATCGCCCATTTCTGAGGTAGAATAGAGCTCTTTAACAAGGAAGCGGGGCATGATGAGGGAGTTGTCAACCAGGCCGGTGGTGCTTAAGTCGAGAATGCGGGCATCGGAGAGGGCAGTAGAGTCGATGATCAGGTCTTTTTTGCGGGTTGGGGAGGAGGAGATTTTGACGAGCGGAATGCTGATGGGGATTTCATCGGCAAAGTAAACAGTTAAGAGGGTACCGAGGTAGGTGCCAAAAAGGTAGCAGCAAACCTTCATTAGACTCAATATTTGCGAGTCCAGATTTGTTTTCATGTGGCTTAAGTCGACAACAGTGTTGAAGATGGCGATGAGGGCTAGGCCTAAAAAACTGCCTATGCCTAAACCTAAAATAATGGTGTTAAATGCTTTTAAATTGAAACGTCTAAAGACCATTTCAATACCGTAAAGGATCCCGCTGAATGCGAGACCAACACTAAGACCAAGGAGTACTTTTTGCCATACAGGCCCAATAGGAAGAGAAACCATAAACGCAGTCATAAAGAATAGGCTTAGGATAACAAAAAATGCTCTTAAGGATACCAAAGAGATTTTCATATATGTCCTCCAAATGAAATGGATATGGGGTTAGAGCATATCTGTTCTAAATGTTTTTTGTCGAAGAAATTTATTGCTAGGACCTATTTGTGGTAGCCCGTTCCCTTGTAGATCTCGAAGGCGCGGTAAATTTGTTCGATGAGGATCAGTCGAGTCAGTTGATGGGTGAAGGTCATTTTGGAGAGGCTGATTTTGGCCAGGGCCCTCTCTGATATTTCAGGGGGAATTCCTTCAGCGCCGCCGATGACAAAATTCAGGCGCGAGCCTTTGGCCTCGAGGGATTGGATGAGCCAGGTAGAAAAATCTTCACTCGTAAACATTTTGCCGCCTGGTTCTAGAGCGATAAAAGAGTGCTCTTTATGCAAATGGGCCTCTAGCTGAAGGTCATCTTTAACTAGCATCCATTCAATTGACAGGATTGGACTCAGCCGTCTACTATATTCGTCAAGGGCCTCTTTCAACCAGGCCTCTTTTGTTTTGCCGATGGAAAAAATTTTAACTTTATACATTTACTGGAATCCTGCTCGTGAGATTCTTCCTTGGAACATTCCGTTTTTAGATCGCCCTATTCTTTGGTATGGTTTTTTCTTCGCCTTGGGCTTTTTGCTTAGCTTTCGAGTATTTCAATCGCTTCTCAAAGAATTTTTGCAACCTTATCAGATTTCTCTCAAAGAAATTCTAAAAATAGCCGAAAAGGCCAGCTTTTACGTCATCATCGGGACAATCGTCGGCGCACGCCTGGGCGATGTCTTATTTTATCAAAATTTGGGCCAGGTTGTCCATCATCCTCTTGATATCATCAAATTTTGGGGAGGGGGATTGTCGAGCCACGGGGGGGTGATCGGCATTTTGGTCAGCTTAGCGATTTTTTCCATTCGACTTAGGAAAAAATATCCTGTTCTAACTTGGATCGCGATGCTCGATCTGCTCAGCATTCCAGCACTCTTGGCCGGTTCGTTTATTCGAGTGGGGAATTTCTTCAATCAAGAGATCTTAGGTCTGCCCACCACACTTCCCTGGGCGATTGTCTTTGGAAACCCTGTAGATGGGAGTCAGATTGTCCCTCGCCATCCCTCTCAGCTTTATGAGTCTATTTTCTATTTCGTCTTTTTTATTGTCCTTTGGAAGCTAAGGACAAAAAATCCGAGAGTCTTTCTTTTGGGGAAAACCTCAGGGCTCTTTTTTATGGGGACCTTTGCCTTTCGGTTTTTGATCGAGTTTGTGAAATCGCCCCAAAGCGCTCTATTGCATCCGGGAGCGGTTCTTGACATGGGACAATGGCTGAGTATTCCGATGATCTTAATCGGCGCCGTTCTCTTTTTCCGTGACCAAGATAGTCTGCGTTCTCGCCCGGTTAAAGGGCATTAGGGGCAACATTTTTTTACAAAGGCTTTCGATCTTTTCGATGAGCAGATTTGGCGAAAGATTGAGTGGCTGCAATATCGCCTTATGCCAGCGGATGAACCGATCAAAAGTTGCTGTCTCTTCTCCAAAACCTTGGGTATACCAGAGATATTTTAGATAGATCCAAGCGCGGGTTTCCACCTCTTTGGCAAAAGCGATCAGATGGGGGTGCCTTTCGAGAAAGCGCTGGTGCACTTCTGCGCAGATTCCTTGGAGGTTCTTCCCCTTCCAGCTCTTTTCCACTTCTTTGAAGAGAGCAGAATCGTGGTTGAGGCGTATCCAACGTTGAAGCATATCCCCTTGGATCGTCCAGTTCTGGATTTTTCTTTCGATTTCTTCTTCCTCAATATCTTTTAGAGCGTTTGTTGCCTTTTGAAAGAATATGAAGACCTCTTCGATCACGGCTTCCGCAGACAGATGCGGTGCGTCGATCAGGGTATGCGCGAGCTCGCTTTTCAGACATTTTGCAGTCGGATAGGGGATCCTCTCGAGCACTTTTTCCATTCTCTGCGAAGTGGTGTGGCCTTGCTCAGCGATTAACGCAGTTAACATTTTTCGAATTTGTGCAGGGGAATATGTAAGTGTGATGGACTGGAGTTGGACCAGTCTCTTTTGCACATGAAAGGCAAGTTCCGCTTGAGAGATTTCGGGGTGCTTTGCGGTGATCTCCAAGACCGACTTCACAATCAGCTTGTCCACTTTTTCATTTTCATCATAGGGGCTTTTTGAATGTTCGGGTGAAAGCTGGGTAAAAAGGTGCCGTTGGAGAGACCAAATCGTTCGAGTTAGCTGATCGAGCTTAGGACGAATCCCGTCGACAACAGCGACGCACTCACTCATTTTAATTGCCAATTGATGGGCGTAGTGGCAAGGGTGCAAATTGCAAGTGTTTTGCAACTTTGGCGTCGTCTTGAGATTTTCCTTGATGAAGAAGGGGATGTTCAGTTTCCCGTCTTGCGTTAAAGCCTCTTTTTGCCCTTGAATTTGCGTCGAGAAATATTGCACTTTTTCCCAAGTTTTTTTCAGCGCAGTGATTCCCAAACGATAACGGGGAAAGCGTTGTTGAAATTCAGGGGCAATCTTTTGCAAGAGCTCATCTTGTAGTTGGACAGACCATTTCTTCGAGTTGCTGCAATGGCGCATTTCTCGTTTAATTTTTTGCGACAGAAAAATATTCAGTTCAGAATAAGGATCGTGAAATTCGGGACTCTCATCAATTGCATCGAGCAGACCAGGATGATGCAACTCTTTTTTTTGCATCACACGATCTTCGATCTCATCGTTTAAGAATTTTTTTGAATGTCTTCTGGCCATAGGGTTCTATACGTTTTTTAATATGAAATTCCCGGTGTACATGTTTAAAGAATTTTTTGTCATCAAAATTTTTTTTATTTGTTGAGATTTATTTTGGTTCCTAAGATACTTTAGGTTGGAACGGAGGGTTTTCCAATGAATCAAATTACTATAGCTGGACACTTAGGTGCTGATCCCGAAGTGCGATTTACATCATCAGGTCAAAAAGTGACAACATTACGCGTTGCTGCACGGGTGCGCCGCGGCTCAAAAGGGGATGACACGATTTGGTGGAAAGTTACCGTGTGGGGAGATCAATTTGATAAAATGATTCCCTTCTTTAAAAAGGGTAGCCCGATCATCGTCTTCGGCGAATTGAGTAAGCCTGAAATTTTCACCGATCGCGATGGACGCCCACAAGTTTCGATGAACATCACCGCTCATAATATCCTCTTCAGCCCATTTGGCAGACCCGATAGTCAAAATGATGAGCAAGAAGAGGGGCATCAAGGATTTGGTGGCCAGCAGCAGCAGCAGCAACAGCAACCGAAAAAACAATTTGGCCAAGCAAATGAGCGGCCGGTTGAGAACTTTGCAGATGAGGAAATTCCATTCTAATGCCGATCAAAATCGTAGAATCTCTTGCTAAAAGAAAGGCCGGCGATGCGCTGATCCTCCCTTTTTTTGAAGGGAAGGCTCCCGCTTTTACCAATCATAAAGGCATTACGAACCTCTACGAAGCACCGCTGAAGAGCGGCGACTTTCGTGGAGAAAAGGAGACCGTCCTTTGCCATTACCCAATGGAGGGAGTGGAGAAAAGGGTGGTTCTCGTTGGCCTTGGGAAGGAAGCTGGTCTAACGAAAGAGACGCTGCGAAGAGCCTATGCCAGCGCCATCGGATGCATTAAAGCCAAGGTGAATTCGGTTAACGTTTTGCTGCCCGAGACATCAGCACTCGAACTCAAGGCAATCTCTGACGCTGTGGTCGAGGGGGTACTCCTCGCCAATTATGTCTATAATGTCAACAAGACAGAAAAAGATAAGGCGATTGAAGAGATCTCCTTTATCGGTGGCGATGTCAAGGCGATGAAGCGAGCAGAGACGATCTGCAGTAGCGTCTATTATACCCGCGACATGATCTACGCTAACGCTGACACTGTGACGCCCGCTTTTTTGGCGGAGAAAGGCAAAGAACTGGCTGTGGAGCACACCTCGATTAAGACCACGGTGCTCAATCGAGAGCAGATTCGGAAGCAAAAACTTGGCCTCCTCGATGCAGTTTCGCGTGGCTCAGATCGGGAGCCTGCTCTTGTGATCATGGAATATCGTGGGGCGCCCAAATCGAAAGAGTGCGTCGCGATCGTAGGCAAAGGGATCAGTTTTGATACCGGGGGACTCAACATCAAAACTAGCAATATGGAGACCATGCGCGATGATATGTCTGGGGCTGGGGCAGTCCTCGGAACGATCCGCAATATGGCTCTTCTCAAACTTCCGATCAATGTCATCGGGGTGCTCGCCGCCGCTGAAAATGCGATTGGCCCAGATAGCTATAAACCGGGCGACGTCTACAAAAGCTATAGTGGGATCACCGTTGAGGTGACGAATACCGATGCCGAAGGCAGACTCGTTTTGGCCGACGCCCTCTCCTATGTCCAGAAGAAATTTTCCCCTCACAAAATCGTCGATCTCGGCACCTTGACCGGTGGTTGCATCATTGCTCTGGGGGAAGAGGTCTCTGCCGTCATGTCGAATGACGATAAACTTGTAGACGAGCTAATGGCAGCTGGAGAGATCACCTTTGAGCGTCTCTGGCGGTTGCCTCTTTATGAAGAGTATAATCGGCTCCTAAAATCCAAAGTGGCCGACATCAAAAACGTCGGAATTAGGAAAGCTAGCACAATTCAGTGTGGCATGTTCTTGAAGAAATTCATTGAGAAGGCGAGTTGGGCCCATATCGATATCGCCGGAACCGCCTCACCTGACGATCTCAAGTCGTACCAGCCAGTGCAAGCATCGGGCGTCGGCGTAAGGCTCCTCACGACCTTTTTAGAGCGCTGCGTATGAAGATTGTTGTGCCGCCCAGTGCCGATGGACAGACCCTCTTGAGTTTCCTTCGCAGCAACCTCAAAGAGTACCCTTCCGTCAAGGCGATCAAGAGAGCCATTGATGCAAAGCAGTGCAAAATCAACCGGCGTGTCGAGACCTTCTCAACCCATCCTTTGCAAGCTCATGACGAGATTGAGATCAAGTTAGCAGTTTCCAATCCAGAGCTCCCTCTAGAAGTACTCTATGAAGATGAGAGCCTCATCGCCTATAACAAACCCCCAGGAAAAACTTCAGAATCGTTTACAGAGTACTTTTTGGTCCATCGACTAGACAAAGAGACCTCGGGTGTGATTCTTCTGGCTAAAACGGAAAGTGTGCGCGATTTACTCATCGACTCATTTGCCAATCGGCAGATGGAGAAACACTACTTGGCGATCTGTGATGGCAGAGTCTCAAAGCAGACATGGAAAGTCGACAACTTCCTCGAAAAAAAAGCCCAGTATGAAGGGGGAAGCCTCTATGGGTCGACGAAAAAAGGGGGAAAGAGGGCGATTTCACTCTTCGAAAAATTGAAATGTTGTTCGACAGCCTCTCTTTTGCAAGTGCAAATACAGACCGGAAGAACGCATCAGATCCGTGTCCACCTCAATGAAAATGGGCATCCTATTTTGGGCGATTGGCAATATGGCCATCACTTTCAATGTCCCTATCAGCCGCAGCGACAGATGCTCCACGCATGGAAAATCGCATTTACCCATCCTGTGACACAGGAAAAAATTCTCATTCAAGCACCTCACTTCAGCGACTTTCTCGAGGCTGAAAAAATGCTTGGCATCTAATCAACGTGCACGATAACTGAAAGAGAAGGCAATCTACCTTGTTAAGGCTTCTAAGAAAAGCTAGGGCCGACTACATTTAAGCCCCAGACGCCCACCATGCAATGGGCGATGATGACGCCGATGAGGTTGTGAGTCCGAGAATATAGCCAACCAAAAAAGATCCCAGCTAAAAATACTAGGAAGGCCACCTGCACAGATAAGAAGACGTGGGCAGAGCTAAAGATCAGGTTGGAAATGATAATGGAGGTCCAAACTCTGGACTTACCTGCGAGAAATTTCTCTAGTGGTCCCTGGAGCGCTCCTCGTGCCATGATCTCTTGAATCGGGACTAAGAGGCAGTACACTAAAGAATTGATCACCCAATAAGAGAAAGTGGCGTCTGGCATCAAAGCGTAGGGCTCAAATACTTTATGCCCCTGATAAGCTGGAAGGAAAAGAGTCCCCAACCATTTGATGACCACAAGCACAATGAGAACTGGGATGGTAAAAAAGAACCCTTCAAAAGTTGATTTTTTCGAATTTTGTCTGGTGAAGCCAAAGACCTCTAGGGGGAAGGGGAGGGCGCGGATGACCAAAACTGCAAAAAGGGTTAGGACGAGGATGAGGGGGACAGAAATCCACGTCGTATCTTTGACATGGGTGATGGCATATTTAAGCGGTCCAACAGTATAGACAAAAAGAGAAATGACCGAGATCACATAGACCAAAAATGACCCCATGCTCACACGGTTTTTATACTCCTGGAGTTCTTTTTTTAAAGCGATTGCCGCTACATCTGTGGTCTCTCTGAGTTTTTTGCTCATTCTCCGAGAAATCTCGTCGAAGACAGTATCGAAATCGTGATACTGGTGAAGCTCTTCCAATCCAGAGAAGGAGATCCGATAGAGCTTTGCATCTGTAGCCGCTTTGATAGAAGCCGACCTTTTCCCCTTATCAATTAGCGCCTGTTCACCAAGAGTGTCGCCACTGCCGAGAGTGGTAATCAAAAAGTCCATTTTCAGCTCAGGATCATATTTAATGATCGCCAATTCGCCTTCACTGACAAAGAAAATTTCAGTAGCATCATCTCCCTCACGCATCAAATAATCACCTTTTTTAAGGATGATTTCTTTGGTGATTGCAACCAAAGCCCTTAAAGACTCTTCGCTCAAGCTGCTGAATAGGGAGTTTTTCTTAAAAAAATCGTAAGTACTATCGTGTGCCATCTCTTACCTACTTCAATTCAATGGTTTGGCCATCTCTCAGCCACTCGGAAGGAACTGAGCTCTTCTGAAGCGCTAGCTTAGAAAGATGCACTAAATCTTCGTCTGTATGAGCTGGGTCATGATGGGTGACAAGCCATTTCTCACTTTCTGTTTTTTCGACAAAGTTCATGGCGCCGAATAAACACGAATGTCCCCACCCTTTCTTTTTGACGTATTCTTCTGAAAAGTATTGAGCCTCATGGATGAGTAAATTGGCTCCTCGATAAAATTCAATTAGCGATTTTTCTTCTTTTCCAAACGGTTCGTTCAGCTCGTTATCTGTCGTATATCCAATGATTTGATGAGGAGTTTGGATCTTAAAGCAATAGGTGACCCCCGGATGGTTGACCTGGTGAAAGCTAATGGTGATTGGCCCCATCCGAATCGGCGTCTGCCCTGAATAGACCTTAAACTGCAGGTTGGCATGCAGCTCTGTGAGGCGCAAAGGGAAAAACTCAGGGGCGAGCAGTTGTTTAAACAGCTCTTCGCATGAGCGTCCTTCGGTTGGGGGCGACCAGATTGTAATGCTTACATCTTTCTGATAAATCAGATCAAAAAAGGGAAAACCGATCAAGTGATCCCAATGGGTATGGCTTAAGAATAGATCGATCTTCTTAACCTTTTCAGTCATCAAGACCTTACCTAAGGGGCGAATTCCTGTCCCGGCATCGAAAACAATATGGACATCATCATAGAGCAGTTCAAGACATGAGGTATTCCCCCCAAAATGGAGATATTCAGGTCCGCTGACAGGACAAGATCCTCGAGTGCCCCAAAACTTCAGAAATCGCTTCATAACTCACAAATAGTTGATTGCAATGGAAAAGACAAGCCAAAAAATAAAAAAAACATTATCTACTAATTTAGAGGTCTTCAATGAAGAGAATTTTAATCCTAGGCGGCGGATTTGGCGGAGTTTATACCGCCATTTATTTGCAGAAATATTTAAAGAAAGCGATCAAGACCGGAGAAATTGAACTCTGTCTTGTCAATAAAGATAACTACTTTGTCTATCAACCGATGCTGCCGGAAGTAGTCAGCGGTTCGGTGGGAATCTTCGATACAGTCAGCCCTATCCAAAGGCTCCTTCCGAAAACAAAGCTCTATATCAGAGAAATTGAAAAGATCGATTTAGAAAACAAACAGGTGACGCTCGTCCCTCAATTTTCTCATGCCACTACCCCAATTAGCTATGATCACCTGGTGCTGGCCCTTGGGAACATCACCGATTTTAAAGATAACGCCGGCATGCATGAACATGCTCTACCTTTCAAAAATCTCGCCGACGCCATCACCATCCGCAACCGGATCATCGATGCCGTAAGCACCGCCGCCAACGAGCCCGATGCTGCTCTGCGGCAACAGCTCCTTACTTTTGTCATCGGGGGAGGGGGGTTCTCAGGGACCGAAGTGTGCGCAGAGGTGAACGACTTTGCCAAAAAAATCTGCGAGGAGTATTCGACGATAGCGCCCGAGGATGTTCGGGTTATTTTGGTCCATAAAAAACATCGGCTTTTCGATCACGAATTACCTGAAAGTCTTGGCAATTATGCTGGTAAACTCCTCGCTAAACGAGGGGTTGATATCCGTTTTGGCCGGACACTGATCGCCGCTACACCAGAGGGTGCCGTCCTAGACGATCAGACCCGTATTCTAGCTAAGACAGTGATTTCGTCTGTCCCCTCGTCTCCCAATCCCCTGATCGAAGAGCTCGCCCTCTCCAAGACGCATGGGCGGGTCAACACCAATTCCTTCATGCAAGTTGAGGGAAAGGAAAATATCTGGGCGCTGGGGGATTGTGCAATGATTCCTCTTGTTAAAGAGAAGGATTTCTGTCCTCCGACAGCACAGTTTGCCATCCGCGAGGCCAAGCAGCTGGCCAAAAATATCAAGGCTCAGATGGAAGGTGAAGAGAAAAAATCGTTCCATTTTAATGCCTTAGGGATGCTCGGCGCTCTGGGCCACCGTTCGGCAGTTGCCGAGTTATTTGGGGTCTTTAAATTCTCTGGGTTTTTGGCCTGGGTATTGTGGCGCTTTATCTACTGGCTAAAATTACCCGGGATCGATCGAAAAATTAAAGTTGCGGTCTACTGGTTTCTCGACTTATTTATTCCGACCGAAACTGTTCAGCTGAAGCTCTCTCCCTCGCAAGGGATCGCTCAACTCCATTTCGAGCCCGGGGAGATTATCTTCAACGAAGGAGACAGCGGCGATTTTCTCTACATCATCACCCAAGGAGAGGTCGAGGTCTACAACAAGAAGGGGGGGCATCTGGCATACCTCGGCCCCGGGCAATACTTTGGAGAGATGGCCCTTTTGCGCGAGGCCAAGCGCAATGCGACGATTAAGTGCACAAAAGCCACCAACGTCCTGGCATTGACGAAGAAGGATTTTGGAACTCTCGTCGCGAACTTCAAAGAGCTCAAGCACAACTTCGAAGAAACCGACAAGCTCCGATCCGCTAAATAATTGGATTTTATTTAGTGAAAGGTAAATTGGGTTTCAATAGACATGTCGGGTTACACAGCACTACGTGTCCGGTGTCCCTGACTGTTACCCATATCTTTTATAGAGAGAAAATTAGGCCTACGCGAAGCGGCTCTGTGTCCTCTGTGCTCTCTAGTGAGCGGAGCGAAAGGGTGGTAAAATTAGAA
The DNA here is from genome assembly GCA_963806855.1 of uncultured Verrucomicrobiae bacterium. Lineage (GTDB taxonomy): Bacteria > Chlamydiota > Chlamydiia > Chlamydiales > Rhabdochlamydiaceae > Sacchariniichlamydia. Next base: position 1,037,407 of record CAWDYW010000001.1, read on the forward strand.
AAAATTATCACCACAGAGGACACAGAGCCGCTTCGCGTTTCTAGTGCTCTCCATAGTAAAAGTTGTGGGTAACAGTCAGGGCTGCTCACGCGCTCATTCCCGCCGGGACTCCGTCCTTTTTCGGCGGGATCCCTTTCGCGTCGCCTCGCAGAACCATATAAAAAAAGTCTGCCGACATGTCCTCATTCTGCGAACTGTTGCGAAAGGCCCCCTCCTCCAACTCAATGTCAAAAATTAAATTTGTCGCTAGATACTGTCACTTTTCGCCAGTATCTTGCCTTAAATTCAATGGTATGCTAAGTTTAAGCTAGAAACTGTCATAAAATGACAGTTTCTGGATGGGAATTTGAATTTAAGAGATCACCATAAACCTTATATTCTGGATACAGAATTAGCGATTCTTTTGGGCGGAAGCGAAGATCGGGTTCATTCCTGGGTTAAAAGAGCGTTCCAAAAGGAAGAATTGGTTCGCCTCAAAAGAGGCGTGTATTTAAAAGATCATTTGCCAATAGATGCGTTTGAGATTGCTCAGCATCTCTACGGGCCATCATATATCAGTCTTGAGTCAGCTTTATCTTATCATGGATGGATACCAGAGGCGGTTTATACCACAACGAGCGTCAGCACAAAGAAAAGCCCCACCATCACAACTGCTATCGGTATCTTTAGCTATAAACATACCCCAGCAGAGCAGTTTTTCATGTGCGTAAAGAGAATCGATGAATTTCTCATAGCTCATCCTTGGAAGGCTTTGGCTGATTATGTGTATGTCTATCGTAAAAAATGGAAGAACATGCAAGAAATGATGGAAGATTTACGTATTGAAAAATCCAGCATTGAAAGTTCAAACAAAACAGTTCTTGAAGAAATTGCTCAATATTACGACAGTCCCAGGGTACGTCGATTTGCAAAACAGATGTTGAAGGAGATAGGATGAATATATCAATCATTCAAGACCGTTTAAAAAAATTCGATCTGCGAACAAAACAGCAAGAGAAACATGCGCTGCGTGAGATTGCGCACGAAATAGCTCTAAGCGGACTCGCCAGAACAGATTTTTTTAAACATGTCGCTTTTATTGGAGGATCATGTTTGCGAATCGCACATGGTCTGAAACGCTTTTCTGAGGATCTTGATTTTTGGACACTCAAACACTCTCCAAACTTTGAATGGAAGCAGTATCTGCATGTTGTAGAAGAGGAATTTAGAGCCTATGCCTTTCATATGAGTGTTGAAGATCAAGAATCTGTTAGCTCGAGAAAAAGAGCTCTTTTAAAACAGACTTCGATTAAGAAAGTTCTGACTTTAACTCATGCCCGTAAATTCGCAGATGATGAGACCCTTCGAATCAAATTTGAGATCGATACAGTTCCTCCATTAGGTTCAGAATATGAGTCTAAACATCTCGAATTCCCCTATCCTTTTTCCTTTACCACTCTTGATCAGCCAAGTCTATTTGCAAGCAAGATTCTTGCTCTTTTCGATCTAGAAAAAGAAAAAGGGCGTCATTGGTTCGATTTTATTTGGTATATCTCTCAAAAATGGCCAGTAAATTTTCAACTCTTGAGTCAGGCTCGCAAGGAAGAGGTTACTGTAAACCGGCTGCAGAGCGAATTAACAGAGCTTATACAATCAAGAAAATGGGCTGACTTAAAAGCTGATATAAAGCCATTCATCACTCCCGAAGAGCAAGAAACCGTAGATCTTTGGAATCCACAATTTTTTCTAGGACATCTTGAAGCATTAGTAGAATATTTACAGCCTAAACCCGTTTCGATAGCAAATTTAATTGCTGAACTAAAAGGTAAGCATCTCTTCGAACAAGTAGTACAAGCACTAGGTTCTGGTGTATCGGTCAATGACGATACTCGTAATGGACATCGTCCTTTGCAAATGGCTTTAGCCAAAGGATACAATGAAATAGCGAAACTTTTGATCGAACATGGTGCTGACCCAAATTTCAGAGATCGCAGCGGGCTCACCCCTTTGCAAACAGCCGTCAACCATGGTCATTTTGAACTGGCCAGATTGCTTATTAAGAAAGGCGCTATCTTTAATCGAGATGCTCCAAACTTGGCTTTTGACTACCAAAAGCTATATCAATTCTTGTCCTTTATTTCTCATGACTGACGAAGGCGCCGTCCCAGTCGGGGCCAGGGGGATTCGTACGCATAAATGCAATACGCTCAAGATACACTTCGTATAACTCTTTGCTCGCAGGATGTTCCTGGCTAAGTTTTTTGAACCGCGCTTCGGCTTCATCCCATTGTTGATGAAAATAGAGCTCTAACGCCTCATGGTGGGCATCTAACTCCTGTTTCAACTCGGGTGTGAGTTCTTGGATGAGGCAAATCGGTGTGTAGATCTCCCCACCCATCCGTTTCCCTTTCACTTTCAGCTTGTCGAGCTTCCGATAGGCAAAATCATTTTTTGTATGGTTGTAGGTATTTTCACCGACAATAATCCCAACATGATAGAACTTGGTTTGCCCTTCTAAGCGCGAAGCTAAATTGACTGTATCGCCGAGGACCGTATAGGCGCGACGGAATTTCGAGCCCATATCGCCGACGTTCATGATCCCGGTGTTGATCCCTACCCCGATTTTAATGCGAGGTTTCTTCTGGCTTTCGAAAACGTCATTGAGCTTGGCGAGGGTGGTCTGCAGGGCTAGGCCGGCTGTGACCGCATTGTAGACTTGGCGGGGATCATCAAGCGGAGCTCCCCAGAACGCCATCACCATGTCTCCCACATACTTGTCGATCGTCCCTTTATGATTGAAGATGACCTCGGTGATCGGGGTGAGGTACATATTGAGAAATTGCTTGAGCTCTGTAGCGGTCATCTTTTCTGAGACAGAGGTAAAACTGCGGATATCGGAGAAAAGGACCGATAGCTCTTTACTTTCGCCATCTAAGCTAAATTCGCCTCCCTGTTTGATCATATTGTCGAGATAGGCAGGGGGGACATACTGGCCGAACATCGATTTCAAATTTTTGGATCGCTTCGATTCAAAAAGGTATCCCCAAACGAGGTTGAGGACAAATAGGAGAAGAACCAGGGCGATGGGAAAGAAAATCGAAATGACGATTCCCTGCGTACTCCATAGCCAAGAGTTTCCGAAAATGAGGGCTGCTAGAACAAGGAGACTGAGAAGACAAATGGCAAAAACGCCTAAAAAGGGAAGGATAAGGGCATAGAGGGTTCCAACGACAATTATGACTAATAGGGTGACCCCTCGCCCCCAAGAGGGTTTGTATGGCAAATAGTGATCGATTATCCCCGCGGCGACGTTGGCATGCACCTCAATTCCTGGAAAAACTGCAGCTATCGCCGCAGGTCTAATATCTCCAAGTGCGGTGGCATCCGAACCTATGAAGAGTAATTTGCCTTCAAGCTGCTCTTTGGGGACTTGATCATTCAAAACATCGACAGCTGAGATATAGGGAAAAGTGTAAGCGGGCCCCCGAAAGGGAATGAGCATCCTTCCTGTTGCATCTGTGGGGATAAACTCTTGATCTAACTTTATCCCCTCTAATACGGAGATTTCTTTATATTTGGCGGTCACCAATTCAGTTTTTCCTACCAGAAGATAAAGGGAAACAGCTTGCAGCCCTAATGAACCATAGAGGGCCGAGCCATATCTATACACCAAAGGGGTGAATCTCAGAACTCCATCTGGATCGGGGGTTGCATTGATAAATCCTTCAGTTTTAGCCGATTTAGCAAGTAGCTCAATATTCGCTAAATAGGTCTTTCCCTCAGGGATCGCTAACTTCATCTGCTCGGGTGTCAGCTGAAGAATCGGGGTGGGTAAAGTTCCAGTGTTTTCTCCCTCTTGCTTAAATACGATGCCCAATATCGAATCACCTAATTGGAGGCTTCTGGCTAGCAGGGCATCATAATCGAAGTGCTCTTTGACTTTGTCTAATTGAGGAGTGATTTGGGGAAGTTGTTTTAAGACCTTTTCAGCTATGTTTTCTTCAACATCAGGAAAAGTCACATCGAAGGCGACGACTGTAGCCCCATTTTTATAGAGATTAGTCAAGAGCTTGGCAAATTTATCGCGTGGCCAAGGCCATCGCCCTTCTGCTTTTAGGCTTTTATCATCGATGGCGATAATCGAAACCAGGTTAGTTTTTCCAAGAGGCTTATGCATTTGTCGCAATTGGATATCGTAACCGAGGTTCTCAAGCGAAGCGACCCAGGTGCCGATCGGCTCCACTTTGATAAAAAAGAGTCCTGAGGTTAGAAAGACGAGGAATAGGCCAAAGGTAAGCCGAACAATCTTCTCTTTTCGGAGGGAGAGAAAGCGAAATAATTTTTTAAGCATATTTTTCTCTTACCTTTTCTATCCTTAAATTTAAAGGTTTTGATAGAATAACCCTCTATGGAGCATTTTCTCATTGTCAAGACCTCGGCTATCGGCGATGTCATTCAAAGCTTTCATGTTGCCCAGCTCTTAAAAAGTCGCTTCCCCCATTGCAAGGTCGATTGGGTAGTGGAGAAGGGGATTGCGCCGCTGCTTCGGGCCCACCCGCTCATCGATCGGGTACTGGAAATCGACACCAAACTCTGGCGCAAAACCCCCCTAAAATCGTTGGCTTCCATAGGCGCATTTGTAAAGGAGCTGCGTCAAAAAAATTACGATGCCCTCTTTGATCTGCAATCCAACTCCAAGTCGGCTGTCATCACAATGCTCGCTAAAGCGAGAAAGAAGGTAGGGTATGGGTGGCAAGCGGTCAAAGAAAAGCCCAATTACTTCGCGACGAATGTCCATCTACCCATTAGGGAGGTCAATGTCCGGAGCAAATATGCGGCGCTGATCGAGAATTTCTTCGGCCCGCAAGAAAATCCTGAGACTCAATATCTTAAAATGAACCTCACAGAGGAAGAGGAGGGACGGCTTCACCACCTTGCCAACATAACCTCTGACCGCCCCCGGATAATGGTCTGTTTTGGGTCAAACTGGGAAAATAAAAAGCTCTCTATCGAAACTCTCAAGCGTTTTCTGAGCCTTATCCCCGATGCGCCTATATTTCTCTTTATCTATGGAAACGGAGCGGAAAAAAGTGTTGCAGAAGAGCTAGAAAGGGAATTTTCAGGCCATGGACATGCAGTTGGGGGAATGAGCCTACCCCTATGGCAGAGACTGATGTGGGAGGTCGACGCGATGATCACCATGGACTCTGCTTCGCTCCATCTCTGCGCAACGACCCCGACCCCCACCTTCAGCCTCTTCGGCCCTTCCTATGCGGCCGCCTTTAAGCCATTAGGGGAGAGTCACTATGCCTTCCAAGGAAGTTGCCCCTATGGAGAACGATTTGACAACCGGTGCTCGAAATTGCGCACCTGCAAAACGGGCGCCTGCTTGAAAGAGGTGACAGCTCAAGAGCTCATGGCCCATTTCGAATCGTTTTGGAGCAACATCGTCACTTTGCGGACGATCTCCTGAGTGTCGAAGAAGATCTCTTCGTGGGTTTTCAATGCCTCTATTTCTTCCTGTGAGAACCACCTTCCATCTTGCAGCGCGCCCCCAACAGGTCTGGCTATAAAGATAAAATCGATATGCTCGTGGGCCGGTTGATTGCCGAAGGAGGGGATCGACTCAACAAGACAACAAAAAGGGCGGGGGATGCTTTTGGAATTCCATTCGGCCGTCCAGAGGTTTTCTTGGGTTAAAAACTCAACCTCCAGCCCGGTCTCTTCACGCACTTCCCGGATAGCCGCTTCGGGAGGAGTCTCATCCTTTTCCAGATGGCCGCCTGGGGGGAGCCATTTTTTCAATTTAGGGTGGAAAAGGAGTAAAAATTTATTTTGATCGGTGATGAAACAAGTTGAAACGAATTGTCTTTCCATATGCCATATGATAAAATATTTGCAGGAGAAAATAAAATGGAAAGTTTTAAAGAGCTGATCGAAATTTCAGACATCCTCAATAGCCCGGAAGGCTGCCCCTGGGATCAGAAGCAAACCTTTGCATCGCTACGGCCCTATGTCCTGGAGGAGGCCCATGAGGTCCTCGAAGCTGTCGACAAAGAGGACATTGGCGAGATGATCGAAGAGCTGGGCGATCTATTTTACACCGTCATCTTCTATGCCAAAGTGGCCGAGAGGGAGAAAAAGTTTACCATGAGCGACATCATTGAGGCGCTCAAGGCAAAACTGATTCGGCGTCATCCCCACGTTTTCGGCGAAGAAAAAGCGCAGTCGGTGGACGATGTGATCAAGACTTGGAATCGAGTCAAAGGGGAGGAGAAGAAAGATCGCAAGAGCGCCTTGGATGGAATTCCCAAAACGCTACCCAGTCTTCAGCGGGCCCAAAAAATTCTGAAGAAAATGAAAAGCAGCCCACAAAATGGGAACGAGTTTAAGGATCGGGGTCAGCAACTGGCTCAAGCGATCTATGCGATCGTCCAGACCGCCAATGAAGAAGAGATCGATCTGGAAAGCGCCTTTAGAGAATTCTTAAGTGCCCAAGAAAACGCCTTTAGGGAATTGGAGGTATAATACCAGGGCACACACGAGGCTCTTGCAGTCAAGTCAGCCTTAAGTTAATGTGAGCATTATGAGGAAAATTCCTTTTATTGCTTTCGCATGTGCTGCGGCTTCTCTCTATGGACACGACTATTATTGTCCGAGCAATGATATCGTCCTTTTTGCAGACTATGCCTATTTGACTCGGTCTTCGATCCGCGATTTTCCCTTAGTGAGGAATACAAGCACCGCCACCAACCCCAAGACCATTTTAGATACCGAAGATATGGTGGATGCGATGGGCAATGAGTCGGCGATTAAGGTCGGAATACTCTGGGATCATAATGCCTTTGATTCCATCGAGCTCTTCTACACCTATGTCCGCCCCTGGCATTCGAAGAAAACCTTCGATAATCCAGGGGTACTCAGTTATGCCTTCAAGGATTTTGCCACTGTCCTCAATGGCTTTTTCGATGCTGACACAGCCGTTGCCAAATACAGCTCCTGGCTGCAGAATGCCGAGTTCAATTACTGGATTCATGTCACCCCTCAATATGTCGATTATTTTTCGTTCTCATGGGATATGGGACTTCGCTACATCTCTTTGCAAGAGCATTTTAGCCTCCGCTTTATTCATCCCACTGCAGAGGCCCATTATGCAGTGAAAACAAACAACAATCTCTATGGCGTTCAGCTAGGCGCTGTGCTTGAGGTCAATCCGACCGATTACTGGACCTGGACCTTCATGGTCAAGACGGCAGCTTTTGCCAACAAAGCCAACGATCATGTCCTGATTACCGATCCGACCGATGCCAATGCCCCTCCGAACAAGTCAAAACATAAGCTGGTCCCAACAGGTCTTGTTGAGGGATATTTGTCGCTTGCCTTTCACCCCTCTTCTTTCTTGAGCTTCCATGTCGGCTATGATGGTTTTCTTCTGTTTGGACTTGCCCTGGCTCCTGAACAGAGAGCACTAAGCACCAGCCGCTCCATTGGCCTACGGGCAAATGGGCAGATTGTGGTTAATGGCTTTTATTTGGGCGTGAGTTTGAGATACTAAGAGATACTAAAGAAAAAAGCTGGAGATGATTCTCAGCAACGAGACCTTTCCTTAAGGCTGCTACCTTCCGGTCCTGACCTGGTTCGGATGCCTCGAATCCAAGAGATCCCCAGCAAAAAAATTACATTATAGCACATCCCCTATTTTTTTCTGCGACTATATGAGACCTCTCTATGTCGCAATGAGAAATAGTTCTGTAGAAACAGCTTACGCGATCGCTTGTCTTACAATCCCAATATTTTGTTTGATTGGAAGGAATTTGCCATTCTTGATGATGGGCTGTATTTGTTCATGCTTATATTCATTTTCTTCAACCCATAAATCGTAATTTTGCTGTAAGTTTAACCAAAGCTGTGGAGTCGTATCGAATGCTTCCGCTAAAGCTATTGCGATGGCAGGAGTAATGCTTGCCCTACCAGACCTAATCTTAAATAAAGTGTTTCGAGCAATACGTAGTCTATCAGCAAGCATCTGCAAATTTAGCCCAAGAGGCTTAATATAAAGTTCATCAAGTATTTTTCCTGGATGATTGGGTTTTCTTTTTGTTGCCATAATTAACTTTCCTCTAGTGGTAATCTATTAAATCTATATCATGAGCTTCGCCATTTTCAAAGCGAAAAATGATTCTCCAATTACCGCTCACGCTAACCGAATGAAATAGTCTCAAATCGCCCCTTAAGGGGTGCAAATTCGACCCAGGGAAGTTCATATCTTTAACTTCCAAAGCATTATCAAGCAGGTCTAAAATAAGCTCAATTTTATTAGTGTGGGCTGGTTGAATTCCTGCCTTGATCCCCGATTCAAAAAACTTCTTCAGTCCCTTATTCTTAAATGTCTTAATCGTCACGAAACTCTCATTTGCTCTCATTGTAACCTACTTGGTTACATTTTGTCAAATGATCCGGTTATCTAAAATCTGCCCAGCTCAACGTGCTTATTACTTTAACCCATTCTAATTCAGCGAGTAAGATTATTTCAAAATCCTTCTATAATTTTTTTAGATCCCGCTTCCATGGTTGCCCTATAAGGTTAGAGGGTTGCCCTCAACAAGGCATTTATTCTGCTGAGAGAACTGAAGGATCCATTCAGGTAACGAGTTGAGTTGGTTGTAGCTGAGATGGAGCCATCTTAGCTGAGAGAGCTGACTGAGCTCTAGAGGTATCGAGGTGAGTTGGTTGTGGTTGAGATTGAGCTCTCTTAGCTTAGAAAGCCGACCGAGTTGCGGAGGTATCGAGGTGAGTTGGTTGTTTTTGAGATAGAGCGATTCTAGCTGCGAGAGCTGACCGATGTGCTCAGGTATCGCGGTGAGTTTATTGTCGCCGAGATCGAGTTTTTTTAGCTGAGAGAGCTGACCGATCTGCTCAGGTATTGCGGTGAGTTGGTTGTTGCTGAGATAGAGCGATTCTAGCTGCGAGAGCTGACCGATGTGCTTAGGTATCGCGGTGAGTTTATTGTTACAGAGATCGAGTTTTTCTAGTTGAGAGAGCTGACCGATCTGCTCAGGTACCGAGGTGAGTTTATTGTTACAGAGATCGAGATATTGTAGCTGAGAGAGCTGACCGATCTGCTCAGGTATCGCGGTGAGTTTATTGTTACAGAGATCGAGTTTTTCTAGCTGAGAGAGCTGACCGATCTGCTCAGGTAGTGAGGTGAGTTTGTTGGAGCTGAGATTGACCTTTTCTAGGTTAGAGAGCTGACCAATCTGCTCAGGCAAAGAGGTGAGATGATCGGATACGAGAACGAGAGCTGTCAATTGAATAAGTTCATGTTGATTTGCATTAAACCATGCATCAAATTCTCTAGACTTGGTGATGATGTCCTCTTCAGTATTTAACTCAGGGAGGTTTGGGCCTGGTAAATTTGCAGAAGCAGCCAATCCTTGCCATACAATAAGAGTATCTCTAGCTTTCAGCAGGGTAACATTTCGGACATGCCATTCAGGATAGCATCTCGCCTTTGCGATTGTCTCTTGAGTGGTTAGATTATAAATCTCACCAGGCCCCTTTAAATTTAGACGAGGAAAATCATCATTAATTCTGTTAGTTAACTTGCTCCATCTACGGAGGTCTTTTCGTGCCTGGAGCCATTCTTGGATGGTGTTTATCTGATCAATGGTAGGTCCTTTTAAGCTTTGAGTAATATCATTTGGTCGATTTTTAATCGCCATAGCTTTTTTTTGTATGCGACGAATAAAATCCAGTACTTGCTTAAAGATGGGATGATCACTAGTCCTGTCGATGGGGCAATTGATTCGTTTAGCGATGGAGCTCCAGATTTGGGAATTGGATACTTGTGCATTTGCAGTTGTGGATGTAAGACTGAATTCGGCCAATTCAGGGAGATCAAAGAATGTGAGCAAAAGTATTTTAAGGTTCAGGTCTGGCAACTCATCGAAAACAAAACCTGAGCTTGGAGAAGGAGGAGCCTCTGATTTTCCAAGGTTTTTTTCAGAGACGCTTTGCACTTTTTCACTCAGGGTAGAAGGTGTAGAAGCTTTTTGCTCAACCGCAGATTGACGGACAAAAGGTTCGAAGGGGTACCGATTAGTGACTGGAGTTGCGCTCATATTATCTCTATTAAAAATTATGGAATGACTCTATCAAGAATGATTGGAAATTGTCAATATAAGCATGCCAATGAAGGTTGATATGTTTAATTATTTGAAATCCTTTTCATAGCGTAGGGGTAGATCCTGTTTCCATGGACAATAGCTGTTGCAAAAAGTCGATTCATGCAACCTTACATTTCCAACCGATGCCTATGCCCCTTCCAATGTGTAGCAAATAGAAATATCTCCTTAGAAATGATAAAAAATACTTTATCAAAAGAGCATCGGTTGTATCCGTGAGACGAAAGAACTAAGGTGATTAGCAGCAGAGGACAAAGCATGTAGAGCAACTTCTTGATAGCGGTAAATCCCATAGCTGGCCATAGCTACGGCTAATGCGGAAATAGCAACTTTATGCTCCTTAGCAAAAATGGTTGCCCTATGTTTTAAGGAGAATAGGTTGCCCGCAATGTTGAATCCATTCAAATAAGCATGATTTTGGATCTCTTCTGGCGGAGAGGGCTGGCCAACTTCCTTAGGAATCGTCAGGTCTGGTGAATTATTGCTAAGATTGAGATTTCTAATCTTAGAGAGCACATCGATCTGCTCAGGTTTTAAAGTGAGTCGATTATTGCTGAGATCGAGCCTTTCTAGCTTAGGGAGCTGACCGATCTGCTCAGGTAACGAGGTGAGTTGGTTGTAGCCGAGATCGAGATCACTTAGCTGGGAGAGCTGACCGATCTGCTCAGGTATCGAGGTGAGTTCGTTGTTGCGGAGACAGAGCTTTTTTAGCTGAGAGAGCTGACTGAGCTGCTGAGGTATCGAGGTGAGTTGGTTCCAGCCGAGATGGAGGTTTTCTAGCTGAGAGAGCTGACTGAGCTGCCGAGGTATCGAGGTGAGTTGGTTGAAGCCGAGATTGAGCTTTTCTAGTTGAGAGAGCTGACCGATCTGCTCAGGTATCGAGGTGAGATTATTGCAGACGAGATCGAGCTTTTCTAGCTTAGAGAGCTGACCGATCTGCTCAGGTATCGAGGTAAGTTTATTGCCGCCGAGATCGAGCTTTTCTAGCTGAGAGAGCTGACCGATCTGCTCAGGTATCGAGGTGAGTTTTTTGTTGGCGAGGTTGAGAACTATCAATTGAATAAGCTCATTATGATTTGCATTAAACCATGCATCAAATTCACTAGACTTGGTGATGATGTCCTCTTTAGTATTTAACTCAGCGAGGTTTGGGCCTGGCAAATTTGCAGAAGCAGCCAATTGTCGCCATACAATAAGATTATCCCTAGCATTCAGCAGGGTAGCATTTTGGGTATGCCATTCACGATAGACAATTGCTTTTGCGATTGTCTCTTGAGTGGTTAGATTGTCAATCGCACCCGGACCTTCTAAATTTAGGCCAGGAAATTCTCCATTAATTCTGTCAGTTAACTTGAGCCAGTAAAAGAGGGCCTTGCTTGTCTGGAGCCATTTTTGGATAGTGTTTATCTGATCAATGGTTGGTCCTTTTAAGCTTTGAGTAATATCATTTGGTCGATTTTCAATCGCCATAGCTTTTTTTTGTATGCGACCAATAAAATCCAGTACCTGCTTAAAGATCGGACGATCAGAAGCCTTGTCGATGGGGCAATTGATTCGTTTGGCGATTGAATTCCAGATTTGGAAATCGGATGCTAGTGCATTTGCAGTTGTGGATGTGAGGCTGAATTCGGCCAGCTCAGGGAGATCAAAGAATGTGAGGAAATGAATTTTATACTGGTCCTGCAATTCATCGAAAATAAAACCTTGGGCTGGAGAAGGAAGAGCCTCTGATTTTCCAAGGGTTTTTTCAGAGACGCTTTGAACTTTTTCACTAGGGGCAGATGAGGTATAAGCCTTTTGCTTAACAGCTGGTTGACGTATAAAAGGTTCGAAGGGGTACCGGTTATTGACTGAAATTGCGCTCATATTGTCTCGATTTAAAATTAATTGTATAACTCTATCAAAACAAGTAGGTTAAAGTCAACAATATTATTAATTTAGACTAATGTTGTGGGTGCAGATCCAGCTTCCATGATTGCCCTATAAGGATAGAGGGTTGCCGTCAACAAGGCATTTAATCCGCCAAGAGAACTGAAGGATCCATTCAGGTAACGAGTTGAGTTGGTTGTAGCTGAGATCGATTTTTTTTAGCTGAGAGAGCTGACCGAGCTGCTCAGGTAACGAGTTGAGTTGGTTATAGCTGAGATGGAGCCATCTTAGCTGAGAGAGCTGACTGAGCTCAAGAGGTATCGAGTTGAGTTGGTTGTAGCTGAGATTGAGCTCCCTTAGCTTAGAAAGCCGACCGAGTTGTGGAGGTATCGAGGTGAGTTGGTTATTTTTGAGACCGAGAAATACTAGCTGAGAGAGCTGAACAATCTGCTCAGGTATCGAGGTGAATTGGTTGGAGTTGAGATAGAGCCATTCTAGCTGAGAAAGCTGACCGATCTGCTCAGGTAATGCGGTGAATTTATTGTTGTTGAGATCGAGTTTTTCTAGCTGAGAGAGCTGACCGATCTGCTGAGGTAATGAGGTGAGTTGGTTGTACATGAGATTGAGCTCTTTTAGCTTAGAGAGCTGACCAATCTGCTGAGGTATCGCAGTGAGTTGGTTGAAACTGAGATCGAGGTTTTCTAGCTTAGAGAGCCGTCCGATCCATTCAGGTACTGAGGTGAGTCTATTGTTGCAGAGATCGAGTTTTTCTAGCTGAGAGAGCTGCCCGATCTGCTCAGGTAAAGAGGTGAGTTTATCATCGCTGAGATCGAGAATTGTCGATTGAATAAGCTCATTTTGATTTGCATTAAACCATGCATCAAATTCTCTAGACTTGGTGATGATATCCTCTTCAGTATTTAACTCAGAGAGGTTTGGGCCTGGTAAATTTGCAGAAGCAGCCAATCGTCGCCATACAATAAAAATATCTCTAGCTTTCAATAGGGTATGATTTTGTCCATACCATCCAGGATAGAGTCTCGCTTTTGCGATTGTCTCTTGAGTGGTTAGATCTTTAATTGCACCAGGTCCCTCAAAATTTAGGCGAGGAAATATGTGATTAAGCCTCTTAGCTAAGCGATGCCAGTTAATAAGGACTTTTCGTGCCTGGAGCCATTTTTGGATGGTATTTATCTGATCAATGGTGGGTCCTTTTAAGCTTAGAGTAATATCACCTGGTCGATTTTCAATTGCCACGGCTTCTTCTCGGATGCGATCAATAAAATCCAGTACCTGCTTAAAGATCGGACGATCAGAAGCCTTGTCGATGGGGCAATTGATTCGTTTGGCGATTGAATTCCAGATTTGGAAATCGGATGCTAGTGCATTTGCAGTTGTAGATGTGAGACTGAATTCGGCCAGCTCAGGGAGATCAAAGAATGTGAGCAAATGAATTTTATACTGGTCCTGCAATTCATCGAAAACAAAATCTTGGTTTTGGGAAGAAGGAGCCTCTGATTTTCCAAGGTTTTTTTCAGAGACGCTTTGAACTTTTTCACTAAGGGCAGATGAGGTAGAAGCCTTTTGGTCAACCGCTAGTTGACGTATAAAAGGCGCGAAAGGGTATGGCTTATCTGATATTATGCTCATAGTTTTATCTTGATTAAAATTTATAATATAATTTTATCAAAATAATTAATTAAAGTCAAGAGCATTGTTACTTATAGACTAATGTTGTAAGAGCAGATCCTGCTTCCATGGACAATAGCTGAGTCGATTCACGCAACGCTACATTTCTGACCGATGCCTATGCCCCTTCCAATGTGTAGCAAAGAGAAATATCTCCTTAGAAATGGTAAAAAAATGTTTTGTCAAAAGAGCATCGGTTGTATCCGTGAGACGAAAGAACTAAGGTGATTAACAGCAGAGGATAAAGCATGTAGCGCAAATTGTTGATTGCGGTAAAGCCCATAGCAGGCCGTAGCTATGGCCAGTGCCGAAATAGCACTCTGATGCTCCTTAGCAAAAATGCTTGCCCTATATTTTAAGGATAGAGGGTTGCCATCAAAGGAGCTCTTCGGCCGCTTACGGATCCATTCAGGTATCGAGGTGAGTTGGTTTGTGTCGAGGTGAAGCGAGCACGGCGGAAAGAGCTGACTGAGTTGCTCAGGTATCGAGGTGAGTTGGTTGTGGCTGAGATCGAGCACTTTTAGCTGAGAGAGCTGACCGAGTTGCTCAGGTATCGAGGTGAGTTGGTTGTTGCTGAGATTGAGCTCTGTTAGCTGAGAGAGCTGACAGATCTGCTCAGGTATTGAGGTGAATTGGTTGTAGCTGAGCTCGAGCTTCCTCAATTGAGAGAGCTGACCGATCTGCACAGGTAAGGAGGTGAGTTGGTTGTTGCTGAGATGGAGATATTGTAGCTGAGAGAGCTGACCGATCTGTTCAGGTATCGAGGTGAGTTGGTTGTTGCTGAGATAGAGATATTGTAGCTGAGAGAGCTGACAGATCTGCTCAGGTATCGAGGTGAGTTGGTTGTAGCTGAGCTCGAGCTTCCTCAATTGAGAGAGCTGCCTGATCTGCTCAGGTATCGAGGTGAGTTGGTTGTTGCTGAAATAGAGCCATTCTAGCTGAGAGAGCTGCCCGATCTGTTCAGGTATCGAGGTGAGTTGGTTGTTGCTGAGATAGAGATGTTGTAGCTGAGAGAGCTGACAGATCTGCTCAGGTATCGAGGTGAGTTGGTTGTTGCTGAGATCGAGATATCGTAGCTGAGAGAGCTGACCGATCTGCTCAGGTATCGAGGTGAGTTGGTTATTGAAGAGATCGAGACATTGTAGCTGAAAGAGCTGCCTGATCTGCTCAGGTATCGAGGTGAGTTGGTTGTTGCTGAAATAGAGCCTTTCTAGCTGAGAGAGCTGCCCGATCTGCTCAGGTAATGAGATGAGTTGGTTGTTGCTGAGATCGAGTATTTTTAGCTGAGAGAGCTGACCGATCTGCTTAGGTAATGTGGTGAGTTGGTTTTTGCTGAGATTGAGACATTCTAGCTGGGAGAGTTGACCGATCTGTTCAGATATCGAAGTGAGTTGATTGTTGCTGAGATAGAGATATCGTAGCTGAGAGAGTTGACTGATTTGCTGAGGTATTGAGGTGAGTTGGTTTTGGCTGAGATTGAGCGACGTTAGTGGAGAGAGCGGATCTCGATTTACGGTAAACCATGCATCAAATTCTCTGGACCTAGTGATGATGTCCTCTTCAGTATTTAACTCAAGCAGGTTTGGGCCTGGCAAATTTGCAGAAGCAGCTAATTTTCGCCATACAATAAGAGTATCTCTAGCTTTCAGCAGGGTAACATTTAGGGCATGCCATTCAGGAAAGAGTCTCGCCTTTGCGATTGCTGCTTGACTGGTTAGATTATCAATCGCACCAGGACCCATTAAATTTAGGCGCGGAAATTCTTTATTAATGCGCTCAACTAAGTCGCTCCAGTTAATGAGGATCTTTCGTGCCTGGAGCCATTCTTGGATGGTGTTTATCTGATCAATGGTGGGTCCTTTTAAGCTTTGAGTAATATCATCCGGCCGTTCTTCAATTGCCCTAGCTTCTTTTTGTATGCGGCCAATAAAATCCAGTACCTGCTTAAAGATCGGACGATCAGAAGCCTTGTCGATGGGGCAATTGATTCGTTTGGCGATTGAATTCCAGATTTGGAAATCGGATGCTAGTGCATTTGCAGTTGTAGATGTGAGACTGAATTCGGCCAGCTCAGGGAGATCAAAGAATGTGAGCAAATGAATTTTATACTGGTCCTGCAATTCATCGAAAACAAAATCTTGGTTTTGGGAAGAAGGAGCCTCTGATTTTCCAAGGTTTTTTTCAGAGACGCTTTGAACTTTTTCACTAAGGGCAGATGAGGTAGAAGCTTTTTGGTCAACCGCTGGTTGACGTATAAAAGGCGCGAAGGGGTATCGTTTATTGACTGAAGTTGCACTCATATTGGCTCGATTTAAAAATTTATTGTGAATCGCTATCAAAACTATGGTTAAGCCAATAATAATAGGATGATTCCAGTTTATTGTCGAAAGTTCTTTCCATAGCGTAGGGGCAGATCCTGTGTTTAAAATTGTGAATTTTGACCGCGCGAAAGTCAAAAAAATGCTCGGAATCTACTTGACTCTCAGGGCAAATAAACCCGAAACTCAGGTCATTAGAACTGCCGCCAGCCCACGATGCCGATGTACTCGGAGTCGTAGTAGTGGCCATAGACAGCCAAGCCGGAAGGGCCGAAGCCCCCAACAACCAATTGATAGCCTTCAATCATTTCTTTGCAGCGCGTAAAAGTAGGAGGATTGTCACTCAAACACCGTCTTCCTGCACGTCGATTTGTCCACAGAATAGCTCTTGCAGCATCAAAGACCCCAGGCACTTCGTATCCAGCAGGTAATAATTGTATTTGATCATCGTAGGATCTATATCTGCTTCCAGGAATGACATCGATTGTCATGACCGCATAATGAAATTCGTTTTCAGCAGGGATGTTGTTAGGAGTTTTATCCCAAACATAGATAAACCCGGGTCCCCCAGAACTTTTATCAAGCTGATCAAGAGAATCTAAAGTGGAAGAAACAGGCGAGCCGTCGATGTATACTTGAGGAAATAAAGGCACAACAATATGGGTCGCTGATCTTTTTTTCCCAGGCCAAATTTCACAATCCCCAGCGAGAAAATCTTTGAGCGCCTGGGGATAAGGAGGTAATTTAATAGTTTGCGCAGCGCCTCATTCTTTTTGCGAAATCACAGTGGATATATGCTCCGCGCCGTTAGAAATTTGGAATTTCGACAGAGCCACAGCCCCGACGTTCAACGATTTTTCCGAGGGCTGTATTTCAATACTCCCCTCGGAAAAATCTTTGGACCGCGAGCGTTTTCGCTCTTGCCCAGATTGTAAACTTCTAACGGCACTAGGTGTAGAAGGAGTGTCTGCTTTGGGAAGGACTTTGAACTTAGCAGGTTGGCTAATGGCACTCCCTGGGGTGGCAGATTTAGACGGAGTTGTCGAAACTGGTATCGATTCCACAATATCTCGTTAGATTTTGACTTAAGGAGTATATCGTATCATTTTTATTAATATCAATTAAGTTTCTATAGGAACGATGTGTATGAGATGATCGACTTTGAAGCGGACGAAGTATATTATGAAACTCTTTTCCATAGTGTAGGGGCAGATCCTGTTTCCATGGCAGTAACTATTGCAAAAGTCGATCCACTCGACAAAGCAGGGGTGGGATCGGGACGAGTCCCTTTGTCGCAAGAGGGAAATATCTCCTTAGAAATGGTAACTACGGCTAATGCGGAATAAGCAAACTTATGCTGATCAAGTAACGAGGTAAGTAGGTTATGGTAGAGATTGAGGCGTCGAGTCAAGTGGGGTTGTTTCTAAGATTGAGATTGTTGATCATGGAGAGAGCATCGATCTGCTCAGGTTTTAAGGTGAGTCGATTGTTGCTGAGATCGAGCTCTTTTAGCCAAGAGAATTGGCCGAGCTGCGCAGGTAAGGAGGTGAGTTGGTTGTAGCTGAGAAAGAGCGCTGTTAGCTGAGGTAGTTGGCCGAGCTGCTCAGGTATCGAGGTAAGTTTGTTGGCGTTGAGATTGAGCTTTGTTAGCTGATGCAGTTGGCCGATCTGCTCAGGAATCGAAGTGAGTTGGTTGTTGCTGAGATCGAGCTCTGTTAGCTGAGACAGTAGGCCGATCTGCTCAGGAATCGAAGTGAGTTGGTTGTCGCTGAGATTGAGCACTGTTAGCTGAGACAGTTGGCCGATCTGCTCAGGAATCGAAATGAGTTGGTTGTCGCTGAGATTGAGCACTGTTAGCTGAGGCAGTAGGCCGATCTGCTCAGGAATCGAAGTGAGTTGGTTGTCGCTGAGATTGAGCTCTGTTAGCTGAGACAGTTGGCCGATCTGCTCAGGAATCGAAGTGAGTTGGTTGCCGCTGAGATTGAGCTCTGTTAGCTGAGACAGTTGGCCGATCTGCTCAGGAATCGAAGTGAGTTGGTTGTTGCTGAGATTGAGCTCTGTTAGCTGAGAGAGCTGACCGATCTGCTCAGGTAAGGAGGTGAGTTGGTTGTAGCGGAGATAGAGATAGTTTAGTTGAGAGAGCTGACCGATCTGCTCGGGTATCGAGGTGAGTTGTTTGTGTCTAAGATCGAGATATTTTAATTGAATAAGCTCATTTTGATTTGCATTAAACCATGCATTAAATTCTCTGGACCTAGCGATGATGTCCTCTTCAGAATTTAACTCAACCATTTTTGGGCCTGGCAAATTTACAGAAGCAGTTAATTCTCCCCATACAATAAGAGTATCTCTAGCTTTCAGCAGGGGAACATTTAGGGCATGCCATTCGGGATAGAGTCTCGCCTTTGCGATGGTCTCTTGAGTGGTTAGATTGTCAATTGCACCCGGACCTTCTAAATTTAGGCGAGGAAATTCTTTATTAATGCGCTCAACTAACTTGCTCCAGTTAATGAGGATCTTTCGTGCCTGGAGCCATTCTTGAATGGTGTTTATCTGATCAATGGTGGGTCCTATTAAGCTTTGAGTAATATCATCCGGCCGTTCTTCAATTGCCCTAGCTTCTTCTTGTATGCGGCCAATAAAATCCAGTACCTGCTTAAAGAGCGGACGATCAGAAGTATTGTCGATGGGGCAATTGATTCTTTTGGCGATAGAGCTCCAGATTTGGGAATCAGATACTAGTGCATTTGCAGTTGTGGATGTGAGATTGAATTCGGCCAATTCAGGGAGATCAAAGAATGTGAGCAAATGAATTTTAAGGTTCTGGTCTGGCAATGCATCGAAAACAAAACCTGAGCTTGGAGAGGGAGGATTCTCTGCGTTTCCAAGGTTTTTTTCAGAGACGCTTTGCACTTTTTCACTAAGGGCAGATGAGGGAGAAGCCTTTTGCTCAACCGCTGGTTGACGTTTAAAAGGCGCGAAAGCGTAAGTCCGATCTGATATTATGCTCATGGTTTTACCTACATTAAATTTAACGTATAATTCTGTCAAAACTATGAGTTAAAGTAAATAATAATAGAACGATTCCAGTTTATTGTCGAAAGTCTTTTCCATAGCGTAGGGGCAAATCCTGTTTCCATGGGCAGTAGCTATTGCAGAAGTCGATCCGCTCTCCTAGGGGAGGGTGGGTGCAGCGCCAGACTTTGTAGACGGGCCCGGGGCGGGGATTGGCCAGGTTTTGCTTCTGAAGGACGATGAAGGCCTCGGCGGCGGCTTGATTGTTTTGGGTGATTTCAAGGCCAAAGCGGTCGGCCTGCCGTTCGAAGGTGCGAGAGACATAATTGGAAAGGGGAGTCGTCAGAAGGATAAAGAAGCACCCTAAAAATAGGAGAAGGGGTAGAGAGGCAATCTCGTGGAGCTCTTTAAATCCCAACTGTTTTTGGTACCTTTTCAGGATGAAATGGGCAGACTTGTAGACGAGGTAGAAAATCACCAGATCGAGGATCGATGTATAGAGCATATCCCACCAGATATGGTGCAAGACGTAGTGGCCCATTTCGTGTCCCATGACAAAGAGGATCTCATCGGGTTTCATTTTGGCAAGCGTTGTATCCCAGAGGACAATGCGGGCGGTCGATCCAAAGCCGGTCACATAGGCATTAAGGGTCTTGGTATCTTGGCTCATGTCGACTTCAAAGACTCGCCCATGCTCGATTCCTGCTCTTTTCGCAAGAGAGAGGATTTGCTGTTCGAGCTGTTTATTTTTCATCGGCCCAAAGTGATTGAAGAGGGGATCGAACCAAATCGGTTTGACGAAGACCAGGATAAAGCCGATGCCGATGCTGACAAGGGCCGAATAGAGCCACCAGCGACGGGGGCTTTTTTTGAGGAGCAGATAAAAGATCCAAACGAGCAGTGCCGATAGGACAATGACAATGAGAAGCTGCTTAGCATAGATGCTCAGCCATCGACTAAAGGTCTGAGCGGAGAGCCCATAATCGTGCTGCCTAATGAAGTCTGAGTAGAAATCGATCGGGAAATTAAGCAAATTGTAGAGGAAAATGAACAGGACGAGGTAGATGACAATGGTACAATACCAGTTTCTCCCCAATCGGGCAGAAACCCTTTCCATTTTTCCGCTTAGGCCGGTGAAAAGAATGAGCAGAGGAATGATCAGGCTCCAGCTATTCTGGATGATCCACAGAATATTGCCACTTTTATAAAAACGGAGTGCTTGCTCTGTGGCAGCAGGGACTGCCACGTGGGCGCATTCAAACATAAGACCTCTTATTCTTTGCTTAAGTGTTCATAGGCTAATTTTGTCGCTTCGCGCCCTCGAGGGGTGTGACGAAGAAATCCCTTTAAAATCAGATAGGGCTCATAGACCTCCGCCAATGTCGAGGGATCTTCTGATAGGGCGACGGCCAAGGTAGTCAACCCTACTGGACCGCCGTCGTGATGATCGATGATAACCGAAAGCAATTTCTTGTCCATTTCATCGAGCCCCTGATGGTCGATTGAGAGCATATTGAGCGCCTGGCGAGTAGTCATTAGGTCGATTGGCTCCTTTTTGGCCATCTGCGCAAAGTCTCTCACCCAACGCAAGAGGTGATTGGCGATCCGCGGGGTTCCACGAGCGCGCGCAGCAATTTCGAGCGAAGCATCATCGTGCATAGCCACTTTCAAGATATCGGCCGAACGTTTGACGATTTTAGAAAGGACCGCATGCTCGTAAAAATCGAGACGACAGGAAAAAGCAAAGCGGGAGCGCATGGGACTGCTCAGTAGACCGCTGCGGGTTGTTGCCCCCACTAATGTGAAGGGCTTGAGGTTGACTCGGACGCTGCGGCTGCTTGGACCGCTGTCGATGAGCAGGTCGAGAGAAAAATCTTCCATCGCCGGATAAAGATATTCTTCTATGGCGCGATTGAGGCGGTGGATCTCGTCGATAAAGAGGATATCGCCCTCCTGGAGATTGGTCAAAATCCCAGCTAAATCGGCCGCTTTTTCGATCGCCGGGCCAGAGGTGGTGACCAGATGGGTGCCCATCTCTTGCGCGAGAATATTGGCCAGCGTCGTCTTTCCGAGCCCTGGTGGGCCATGGAATAGACAGTGGCCGAGCGCCTCCTTTCGCTGTTTGGCGGCTCCTAAAAAGACAGACAGCCTTTCCTTAAGTCCATCCTGACCTAAAAAATGTTCTAGGCTTTTTGGGCGCAAAGGGGTATCGAACGGGGGATCTTTTTTGGTCCACGAGGACTGGATGAACGACTCAGACATTAATTTACTCTAGCTTGAAAACTCTGATAAGGATATATAATGCTTTTAAACTTAAAACAGAAGGATATATCTATGAGTCCACAACCTGATCATTGGATCCGCAAAATGGCACAAGAAGAAGGAATGATCGAGCCATTCTCCGATCACCTCGTTCGAGAAGTCAATGGAAAAAAAATCGTCAGCTACGGCCTGTCGAGCTACGGCTATGACCTGCGTGTCGCCAGAGAATTTAAAGTCTTCACCAACCTCTACAATACGGTCGTCGATCCCAAGGCCTTTAGCGAAGATGCCTTCGTCGATGTGGTCGCAGATCAATGCATCATCCCGCCCAATTCATTTGCCCTGGCCCGAAGCGTCGAGTATTTCCGCATTCCACGCAGTGTGATCACTCTCTGCATAGGCAAGTCGACCTATGCCCGTTGTGGGATCATCGTCAACGTCACTCCCTTCGAACCAGAATGGGAAGGATACGTCACCTTGGAAATTTCCAACACCACCCCTCTTCCAGCTAAGATCTATGCGAATGAGGGACTGGCCCAGGTGATCTTCTATCAAGCTTCAGAAGTGTGCGAAGTCTCCTATGCCGACCGCAAAGGCAAGTATATGGGGCAAGTCGAGATCACCCTACCCATCGCCTAAAAATATGCCCGCGCCCGATTTTTTTTCGAATACGGGCGTGAAAGTATTGAAAAATTGGGTGCAATTATTTATACCAAAAAAGTAAGATAGCTGTTTTCAGAAAAAGGACCGCGTACCGATGACCACAAAGAGGAGTACCCTCTACATTTTTTTTCTTCGCTGCTGGTGGACAATCCTGATCATCCTCCTTTCGTACGCTCTTTATTTACATGGAATGCATAAGAAAAAGCAGATGCACTTGACTCTGAAGGCAAAAGTCGAAGTGCTTGAGAATCAGCTCTGCGCGGCCCTAGAAAAAAGGGAGGATCTGCTGCTTCAAATCAACAGCCAATCTGATCCAGCCTGGACAGAAATCCTCCTCAAAAAACATCTCGGTATGGTACCTTCTGGTCAGACCAAGGTATATTTCAAAGAACGATGACAGCATTGCTCATTATTCTCCTCGTTTTCTTGATTCTGGGATCGGCGTTTTTTTCGTCCTCCGAGACAGCCCTCTTTTCCCTTTCGCCGATGCAATTGCAGATCTTTCGCAAGACCAAAGATCCCCGAAAAGTCCTCGTCGCAAAATTGCTCGATTCGCCACGGGATCTATTGATCACCTTGATCATGCTGAACGTGATGGTCAATATTTGCGTTCAGAACGTCGTTTCGAGCATTTTCGGGACTTTGTCGGGCTGGTGGCTCACTGTCGGCGTGCCGCTCGCCCTTACCCTCACTTTTGGTGAATTTATCCCAAAATCGATCGGGATTGCCAATAACAGCAGATTAGCTCCCTATGTCTCGGGCCCCATATGGACAATCGAGGGGATCCTGCTGCCCGTCCGCAAAGGGCTCGTCCGGGCCACCACCTTGATCTCCCGCATCCTCTTTTTCTTCTTAAGAGAAGAAGAGGAGATCTCGACCGATGAGCTTCAACATGCCCTACGCACTTCTCGCGCTCGCGGGGTGCTCGCAGAGGAAGAGGCCGAATTGATGCGGGGCTATCTCAATCTGCAAAATTCTACTGCCAAAGGGTTCCTCCGCCCTCGTGAAGAGGTGCTCTTTTTTGAAGTCGACGAGCCAGTCTCCAAATTGATCCATCTCTTCGTCGATCAAGAATGTACCCGTATTCCTGTCTGCGAGGGGAGTGTCGACAATATCATCGGCATCATCTCTAGCGGCCGGTTCTTTCTCCATCGGGAATCGATCAAGACGAGCAAAGATATTCTCCCCCTGCTGAGTAAACCCTTCTTTGTGCCCGAGAACATGCAAGCACAGGCGCTGCTCGATCAGATGTATGAAAAACGGCAGTCCTTGGCGATCGTCGTCGATGAATATGGGGCCTTTTCCGGACTCCTCACCCTCGAGGACCTTGTCGAAACAGTCGTCGGCGAAATCGTCGATCGGCGCGACGAGAAAAATCGGTACACCCGCTCTGGAGAAGATGTGCTGATCGCCAGCGGCAAACTGGAATTGATGGAATTGGAGTCGATTTTTGATGTCTCCATCAAGAGCGAAAACAACATGGTCACCCTCGGCGGCTGGCTCACTGAACAGATGGGGGATATCCCTAAGAGCGGCTCTAAATATGTCTACAAAAACCTCCTCTTTCACGTCCTCTCCTCCGATGCCAAGAGAGTGCGCCGGATCTATATCAGGCGAGTGACCAAATGAACGAGTGGAAGTTCTACCTCTTCCTCACCCTGCTCTTTGTCTTCACCCAAGGGATGTTCGCGATGCTCGAAATGGCCTGCGTCTCCTTCAACAAGGTGCGCCTGCAATACTGGGTCGGCCAGAAAAAACTGCGGGCCAAATGGCTCAGCGCGCTCCTCAGCCGCCCCACTTACCTCTTCGGCGCAACCCTCATTGGAGTGAACGCCTCGCTGCAAATGGGCTCAGAATGCTCCCGTAGATTCTATGAGGCCCTCGGCGTGAACCCCGATTGGTCCCCCTTAAGCCAAATCATCCTCGTCATCATCTTTTCTGAACTCGCCCCCATTTTTGCCGGTAGACGCTATGCCGAACATGTGGCCATGCTTGGCGTTCCGATCCTCTACGTCACATCCATCATCCTGCGCCCCTTCATCTGGTTCTTCGACATCATCTGCCATCTGATCAACCGCCTCCTGCGCAGCCCCATGCGAGAGGGGATCTTCTTTTCCCGCGAAGAGCTACAGCACATTTTCGAGCAGCACAAAGAAGAACAGCGCCCCTCCAAAGAGATCAACACCGTCGTCGCCAACATCTTTACCCTCAAAGGCAAAGTGGCAAAAGATCTGATGAAGCCGCTCGAAGGGACCCAAATGATCCCCGCGATCTGCAACATCGGGGAAATGCGGACCCTCCTCAACTACAGCTACACCCCTTTCCTCCCGATCTACGAGCGGGATCCCCGCCACGTCCTCGCTATCGCTTACCCCCGCGACCTGCTCCGCCTCACTGAAGAGAAAAAAGTGCGCGACTACGCGCGTCCACCCTGGTTCATCACCCAAAATAGTTCAATTCTGCAGATCCTAAAGCAATTTCGGCGCAATAACCAGAGCGTCGCCGTCGTCCTAGATGAAGCTGGCTACGGCGTTGGCATTCTCACCCTCGATGAGATCGTCGACTCAATCTTCGGGAAAATGGATGATTGGCCCTCCTTTGAAGATATTGCACCCCGAATGCACCATGTCATCGTCGACCGCACCTTCCCAGGCGACCTAGAAATCATCGAATTCAACAAAAAGTTCCATGTCCATCTCGAACCTGAGACAGCTGAAACCCTCGAAGAGCTAATGGAATTAAAGCTCGGCCATCCTCCCGAAAAGGGGGAAAGCGTCCACATCGACCAATTCGAACTGAGCGTCGAAGATGCCCCGCTGATCGGGCCTAAGAAGATTGCCGTTAGGACGGTGTTTTAGAACGCAAAAGCGCACGAAAATTGTTTTTTTTTGCGTCTTTGCGCCTTTGCGTTTAAATCTGTTCTCAACGCAAAGACGCAAAGAAAAGAAAATGAAGGGTGTGTTTTTGCGTTTAAGAACGGCTATCCACCAAAGCCTGAATCATCTCTTCCCATTTCCCTGCTTGAGCAAGTGCCGAGATGGTTTTGGCTTGAGATCTAGGGAGGCCTAAACTCTTGATAAAGTCAGGGAGATAGGGGAGAACTGAGCCCTGAGCATGATACTTTCTAAATTTTTCAGCTGATTGCGGCTTAAATCCTTTTGCAATGAGCGGCACTCCATCCCAACGTTCAGAGGTTTCACTCAATTTTTTCAGATTCTTGAGTACTTCAGGATCGTTCAACATAAACTCAAACGACTTCAAAGGGTGAATCCCATATAACTTCTTTTTTGCCTCCAGGAGTTGGCCTAATCGCTTGATCAAAGAGGGAATCGAATCATTTGCGACCATCTGGATGAGTTTCTTCACTTGCCCTTTTTCATCAGTGGACATCGGCAACTCGGCATAGGTCGTTGCTACACTTTGAATCGGGCCTAATTGCTTCTGCAATTCATGCCCGAGTGAGATCAGCGAGCAGCGGAAAGCTTGCCGTTTCATAAAATAGAACACATTGAGTACGGGCCTGACCACCCTCCAGCTTGACGTAGCCTCTCCAAGGAGCTGAGGATCGATCCGTCGGATGATCGTTTTGACAGCTTCGAGATCGGCGAGCCTATTTTCGAGACCTGCTCTAGTTTCATTCCATTTTTTGACTAGGGGATAGCAGATGAGCCATTTTAAAAAGCACAGCAAATCGAAAATTTTTTTTGTCACTTGGCCATAGGCATCCCCATCATAGCGCTTCTCTCCCAATAGGCTTGGGTCGATCAGCCGAATATTGGCCTTCACCTTATTCAAGCGTGGTTCAATAAAGTCAGAGATAGTTTTATGATTCTGTAGTTTGCCAATAGACATGAACTAATTATAGCATTTATATAATTAACTGTAAATTAAATTAGTTTATATATATGTTTAATGGTGATTTCGTTATCGGTTGTGAGATAGGTTCTTAGGGGCGATAACCTTTGGTTCCTTCGAGGTGAAATAATGATAGGTTTCCTTCAGTCCTGTCCATGGATTGATGTTTTTGCGCAACAGATATAAAGCTAAGATGTTTATTGGTAAAATAATAGGAAGAATTCTTCCATCATGGTCAATTTGCCACTGCTCGAGTTCAGCCGCTGTGTTGTTAATTATATGTAATGCAATCGGTAATAGGTAGCCGCCAGTTTCCTCTTTTAAATACCCTAAAGCACGTCCTAAAAGCCAAAATTTTAAAAGAGGAAGATCATCATGGTGATATCCGAAATATGCTGCTGAGATAACTGCGCGAGCGGTCTTTCTCGCTTCGCTTTGCGCTGTTGTTTTTGGTCTGCCTTGGATGATATTTAAGGAGATATCAATAATCTTTGGCAGAGCTCCACGATACACAATCTCCTCAGCTATCGGCAGAAATACACAGCCACCTATCAGAGTATCGCTTCCGCCCGCCCGAACGATCATCCTTAAGCTACCATAAGCTACGGCTCCCAGTAAGATCCCTTTAAAAGCTTCTTGCGCCCAAGTAGCAGGGGTCTTGCTAGGTGTGAAATAATTTCCTAAAACTCTTTGTATTGACATGTCAAATCCAGTTATTATTTTGTGTTTAATAATTTAATCGTTTCGGCGATTTCTGCTTCGGTTGTGAACCTTGATAGAGAGAACCTTATAGTCGACAGCGCTTCAGCCTTCGTCAACCCCATCGTGAGCAGTACCCGGGACGGCTCCAAGGACCCCGACGAGCATGCCGAGCCCATACTGGCCGCAATTCCCTGTAAATCGAGCTGGATCAGCATCGCTTCCCCATCGACTCCGGGAAAAGTGATGCTCGATGTATTGCAGACCCGCAGTCCCGACCCATTGACCCGATGTCCCGCCTCCAATAGACTGCGGAGCTGCTGCATCCGGACGATCGCCCCTGGCAACTCCAATTCGAGCAATTCGATCGCCTTGGCCAAGCCGATAATCCCCGGAAGGTTTTCTGTGCCCGCCCGACGGAGACCCTCTTGGCCCCCGCCAGTTAGCAGTGGCTCAAGCTTGCACCCCTTGCGGACAAACAACAGCCCAATGCCCTTCGGCCCATGGATCTTATGTCCTGAAAATGCAATCGCACTGACTCCCTTTGGAATCGTGATTTTATCCTTGCCAAGCCATGCTACTCCATCGACAATGAATGGAATTTGCAACCTTTCTGCGATCTGTGCAATCTCTTCGATCGGATTCTTAACACCTGTCTCGCTATTGACCGCGCTCAAGACAATTACCGAATTGGAGGTGACCATTTTTTCGACATCTGCAATCTGCACATGCCCCTCGCGTCCGACCGGCAGATAGACAATGGGGCTCCCGAGCCGTTTAACCGTCTCAAAAACCGCCGAATGCTCGATCGGACTGGTGATCACCTGCCCTTGCAGTTTCAACCCCAAAATGGCCAAATTAAGCGCTTCTGTGCCACTCGACGTAAAGACAAGCTCACCCGGCTTCACCTCCAAATAGGAGGCGATATGTTCGCGCGCCCGAGAAAGACGTTGATGAGCTGCCCGGCCAAAGCTATGGATACTTGAAGGATTTGAAGGGCCAGCCTCCAACTCAGTGAGCATCGCAGCGACAACCCGCGGATCAACCAGGGTCGTCCCATTATTATCTAAAAATATTTTTTGCATCCTATAAGAATAACAGATTTGAAAGAGAAAAGCAATTGTTTCGGGTATGTCAAAACAATTGCTTTAAAGATAAAATTTATAAGTTGATTTTGCTTGCGATCAGTGCGCCAGACTGTCTTAATTCTGTGGTCGTTAAATAAAGTAGAAATGCGCCTAATACTAGAGTAGGTAGAGCAGTTATTGATGCTCTTTGAACGACGTCCCTATGATAGGAGGTGGAACTTTCACTATAATACCATTCTTTTGCCTCATAACATGCAATTGCCAAACTAAATGTACCAATTACGGTGGAGGCTAGAATGATCCCAGATGTCAGAACAAATGATGCAGTTTTATTTGTTAAAGCATCGAGAGTCCCCGTGCTCAAATCTCTATATAATTCTGAGGGATTTGAAAAGACTCCGCCAAGATTCTGATCTACGAGATTTTCAGCAACGCCCAAGTAGTGAGCTATTGTACTACCAAATGAACTTGCAACATCTACAATTTTATCACCAATCATTATATCCTCCGACATTTTAGGCTTTATGAAATGAGGTTATTATATTCATAGTTCACAATTATGTCTATGTGACTTGATTATTGAAGATGAAAAGACCAGGATATTCAAAAAAGTGCTTTAAGAAAATGATCGCTATAGAAGAAAATAGCGCGGATGAAAAAGAAAGCGCCGATTAAGAAAATCAATTTACTTGGCGACTTGCCAAGAAATAAATTGTGCAACAGCTGCTGCCCGAATTAAGCACCGACCTTCAGCATGAGGATGGTTATGTTATCATTGCCGCCGTTTTTCTTTGCTTCTAAGATCAACATGGCCGTTGCAGACTCTAAAGTATCAGAGCTATCGATGATGTCGTGGATTTGGGCGTCGGGGAGGGCGTCGGTCAGCCCATCGGAGCAGAGGAAGTAGATGTCGCCTACTTCTAGCTGGTCGGTGCCGAAATCGGGGGTGACGTGCCGTTGAGTCCCGACGGCGCGGGTGAGGACGTTTTTGTAGGGGAAGTTGCGGGCGAGCGATTCGTCGAGTTCACCGGAGGCGATCAGCTCTTCCTTTAGGGAGTGGTCGTGGGTCAATTGCATGAGTCGCCCTTTCCGGATCCGGTAGATGCGGCTATCTCCCACATGGGCATAGAGCATCGTGTTTCCGACAATGAGAACAATACAGACGGTAGTTCCCATCCCTGACAAATTGCGATCATGTAATCCAAGGGTGAGTACATGGAGATTCGCCTTTTGGATCGCTGCAGCGAGGATTTCGCGCCACTCTTTGAGTTCATGTCGCGTTTGAGCTGCGGCTTTGATCTCTTTGCAGATGAGCAACACAGTCTCACTGGCAGCTACTTCGCCAGCATTATGTCCCCCCATTCCATCGGCGAGGATGTAGAGATGCTCGCGCGGCATCTGGGCCCATACATCTTCGTTGTTGAGCCGCACTAGTCCAATATCTGTCGCGCCGAAGGACTCAATTTTCATTGCATTTTTCCGCTGTTGGATTTGTGACGCGTCCCATGAAGAGGATCGCCTTCGAATGGGTGTCGACGATGAGGAAGAGGAAGGGGTGATCGGCGATAAATGGGGTAATTTTTTCGGGCGGAACGTAGACCGACTTGAGCGATAGGGTACTCGTGGTGGCCGAAGCGGCGGTCACTCCATTTTCCTTGAAAGAAAAATAGGTCTCATGGAGAACGCTTGAGAGGAAAAGATCTTTTGCTCCATTGATTTTGGAAAAATCGGCTCCGTAGCTAAAGGCATTGCCCATGCCGAGCTCGATGAGAGGTTCGTTGAGGCTGACCCGTTTTTTGAAGCAAAATTTAGGGATTTGGAGATTGAGTGTAGTCGATTGGCCCGAGCTTAGCCATTTGCTTAGATTTTCGATGTTTAAAGAATTTTCCAGATCGGCGATATCGCCCCTGGGCAAAAGAATGACACACTCGAGAAGGGGCTGTTCTGTGCTCTGTCTAACGAAGGGGAGCGATAGCACTTGGAGCTCTTCATTTTCGAAATAGGAGAAGGAATGGGTTTGCTGCAGCCTCTGCACTTCTATTGCCGGCTTATTGGGGACATGGAAGAGGCCCGGTTTTGTCGCTTTGGAATCAAATGGGTAGACCCAATCCCCATTGAAATAGACCGCATTGACGACGATTAGGCGTGTAGAGGAGTCGAGGTCACCCTCTTGCAGCATATTCGGAATTTTTTCTTTCGTCTTGTCGGAAATCCAATTGTTGATGATCTCGGTCGCTTGGCTCGGTTTGCCATAATTGATTGTCTGCAATTCAGCTTGGAAGTCTCTCATGCCGATCTGTTGAAATGAGGGGAGAAAGGTGACCCCTTCGTGCGGAAAAAGGGCGTTGGCAATATTGAGTTGATACCCTTTTTGAACGGGGACGGTAAGACCTTTGAGCTGTTTGTTAAGGGCCTTGAGAAAGTTGTCGTCTTTGCCCGAGAGGTGGAGCACTGTTTTCATTTGCGCGGCTGTCTCTCCACCGGCGCCGAAATAGAGGAGAGAGAGATTGGAGAAAATCCCATAAGGGGAAAAGGCGAGGTTGCCCTGATGGCCTTGAAGTTTTGAATAGAGCGAGAGGGCAAACTGATTATTGTCTTCGCCGATCGATTGGGCGAAACAATGGAAGGTAAGCAAGAGGCAGAGAAGCAATTTTTTCATGATAGGTCCGTGGTGAAGAGGATGCGAAATGCGCTGACGCTGTTGAAGGCGATATGGAGTCCAATCGGGGCCCAAAGAGAGCCTTGCCGCTCATATAGGAAGCCCAAAAATGTCCCTAAGATGAGCAGTGAGAAAATCAAAGAGACATTCCCCAAACCGTGCCCTGCGGAATAATGGAAAATGGCAAAGACCAGAGCCGATAATAGAATAGCCGCTTTCGGGCCGATCCGCTTCTTCAGATAGGTTTGGAGAACGCCGCGAAAGAGAAATTCTTCGAGTAGAGGGGCCATGATGAGCACCGAGAGCAGAGCAAAGATCAGCGACAGGGGAGTGTTCATCGCCACTTTGACAAACTTGACCGCATTCTGTTCAAAGTCTTTTAAATGGAAGAGTTGTTTCATTGTGGTGTCGAGCAAGTCGCCTAAAATCGACACAAGCGGGAAGCTCATGAACCAGGTGATGCCACCTACCCACAAGTCGAGCAAAATCGAAGAGGGGGGAGTATGGGCTTTATCTTTCCAGATTTTACGAAAGCTAATTGGATCTCTCCCAAACATAAACCACTGCAAAATGAGGAAGAGAATGAGCATGACGCCAAATTGCAATCCGGTGATCGCGCTAACAGGCGGGTTGGCGGGGCGCCATAGTGCTTGAAAACCGAGCAGGAGAACTTGGCTAACGAAATAGGTGAGCAAAAGATAGAGGGCGAACACGGAAATGAGTTGGAAGTTTGTGACAAGAGGGACCTCATTTCCCTGCTGTTTTGGGAGCTGATAAAATCCTTTAGTATAGGCTAGCCAATTGGCTGCGAAGGCCCAAAGTATTACAAGAATTGCCATCATTTAATCCGCGGTCTTTTTTATACTGCGCCCGTTTAGGTTTTGCGAATTTTTGAACCCATCATAGCGACCCGTCTACAAAGTATCTCTCCTCGAAGATATTACCAGAATATCTTCTTCGTCACGATACTTCGTATCCGGGCGCGCTCTGAGGGTCCCAAAATTCGCATAACCTAAGCGGACGCAGTATTTGCACGCTTTCCCGAGAATAACAGATGCCATAGTTCTTGGGAATCATCTGCATTTTCAACGCAAAGACGCAAAGAAAAAAAATAAATTTTTCCTGCGTCTTGGCGCCTTTGCGTCTTTGCGTTGAAAATGATCACACAGGGAAAAGCTTGGTCCAGAGGACGACCGCGCTACAGGGTGTCATCGAATAGGTGTCTTTGATTTCTTTTTGGGGTTCCTTAGGGTACGCGGTATCAACAATACGCTTCCAGGTTTGCCCTTCAGGTGGGGGCGGAAGCTTGACCTCGGCTAGGTTGAAATTGGCGTTGAAGGCAATGTATAGCCCTCATTTTCTCGATGGAAATAGTAGGCAATGAAGCGGCTGTTATGCCCAAAATCGGGCTTTTCTGGCTCGTTTCCATGCCAGGTCACATCGTCATCGGTCAAGAAGGCGGTCCGCTAAAAGAATTTTGTCGTCTTGCGCAGCGAGAGCACAAATTGGAAAAATTGGTGGAGAGTCTCATTTTTTTCGCACATGTCCCAGAGGAAATAATTGAGCTCATTGTCTTGGCCGTAGGGATTGTTATTGCCATTGCTCGTGTGTCCATATTCGTCTGCCATGAGCACCATCGGGGTGCCGACACTGAGGAGCAGCGTCGGTATGAAAATTGCGGATCTGCCGCTTCCGCAGCGCGATGAATTTTGGGGTCTTCGGTCGGGCCTTCATGTCCGCAATTCCAGGTTGAATCATAGTTCATTCCATCCCGATTGTGTTCGCCATTTTCTTCATTGTGCTTGTCTTTGTAGGTAACCATGTCGCGCAGGGTAAATCCATCATGGGCTGTGATAAAATTGATGCTGTTGATAGGGGGCTTTGCTAATATGTAGAGGTTTTGCGATCCCATCATCACCATTGCAAATTCAGACACTTGTCCCTCGGTCCCTTTGATGAAACGGCGGACCACATCGCGGTATTGCCCATTCCATTCAGCCCAGCGAGTCCCTCCAGGAAAAGAGCCCACCTGGTAGAGTCCGGCGCATCCCACGCTTCGGCGATCAGTTTCGTTTTGGATAGAATCGGATCTTTGTTGATCGTTTCGAGGATAGGAGGATGATCGATCACATTGCCTTTTTGGTCGCGGCAAAAGATGGAGGCCAGATCAAAGCGGAACCCATCGACATGCATCTCGGAGACCCAGTAGCGCAAGGAGGAGAGGATGAATTCTATAACGACGGGGTGATTGGTGTTAACGGTGTTGTTGCAACCAGTGTAGTCGGCAAAATTTCCTTTATCATCGAGGATAAAATAGGTCGCATTTATCGATCATCTCGAGTGTACTATTTCCGGTGTGGTTGTAGACGACATCGAGGATCACTTCGATGCCTGCTTCATGCAGCGCTTTGACCATCGTTTTGAACTCGCGTGGAGTGCCATAGCGGGCGGTTGGGGTGAAGAAATTGATCGTCGAATAGCCCCAATAATTAAACAGCTTCTTTTTGGTCTTTGGATTTTTATGGGTATTGGCTGTCTCATCGAATTCAAAGATCGGCAGCAGCTCAACAGCATTGATCCCCAATTGCTTTAGGTAGGGGATTTTCTCGATCAGACCGAGGAAGGTCCCAGGATTTTTGACTCCGCTGCTCTTGTCTTGGGTAAAGCCGCGCACATGCATCTCATAGATGCAAAGATCTGGGAAAGGAATTTGCAGAGGCGCATCTTTTCCCCAATCGAAGGATAGATCGGGAAAGACCTTAGCTAGAATCGATCCGTAGTTCTTTTTTCCCCAGATCTTCGAAGTGTTAAGCTCTTTGGCATAAGGGTCGATCGCCCACTGACTGTCGATTAGATAGGCGTATAGGGCATCTTGGGGGAGATTTTTGATGTGAATATGCCAAATATTGTCGGTCTTGTTTAAGGGGATCTCTTTAACCGGAGATAAATTTTTTTCGGAAAAAAATGAGAGAATTACCTCGGAAGCCGAGCTAGAATAGATGGCAAAATTGATCCCATCTCCTTGAGTGCTAATGCCTAAAGGGGTGGGGGAACCGGGATTGATGATGAGCTCTTCCATATGACCGCGTATAACAAAAAATTATTTTAAAGGGAATTTTTTGTTGCACTTTTTCTCATTCCTTGGGAAACTCTTCATAGTGGATAAAATATTTCTTAAAGGAGGACATTGAATGTCATTAGAAAATGCAAAGCAGAATTTGAAAGAATTTGGGAAGGAGCTCAACCTTGAAGGGCTGGTTTTTGATGAAAACCACACCTGTATTTTGGGAATTGACAACACCTTTTCCCTCCACTTGACCTACGAGCCCAATTCAGATCGTTTATATCTTTATTCCCCCATTCTCGATGGGCTTCCAAAAGATCACAAAACTCTTCTCAAACTCTACGAAGCACTTCTCGAAGGGGCGATGCTCGGTGGACAAATGGCCGGTGGTGGAATCGGAGTTGCCGTCCCAGAAGAATTGATCCTGATGCACGCCATCATTGAAATGGGCCCTGGAACCGACGCTAAAGCCCTCTGCCGCTTTGCCCCGGTCTTCGTCGATGCGGTCGAAAAATGGCGCGATAAAGCTGGTAAAATCTGTCAAGGAATCGAAGTCCCAAGAGAGCTGCCTTCAGGTCCAATGCGCGGCGGCCCAGGTGGCCATGGCCCAGGTCCCGGCCCATCAGGCGGCACCGAGCGCTTCATTAAGATTTAACGTTTTTTCAACGCAAAGACGCGAAGGCGCCAAGACGCAAAGAAAAGTATTTTTTTCTTTGCGTCTTGGCGCCTTTGCGTCTTTGCGTTGAAATAGGCCTAACTATTTTTGTTGTCTATAGAGCCCTGAATCTTCTCGAGGGCTCTTCCGATTTCTTCGGAGTCGCTTTTATCCTCAATTGCCTTGATGCTCGCCATGACGGTCGAGTGGTCGCGGCCAAAGATCCGACCGATGTTCAGATAGGGGAGCGCTAGCTTTTTGCGGCACAGGTACATGGCCAGCTTGCGGGGGAGGGTGCACTCCTGAGACTGCGACTTGCCCAAGATATCATCCGTACGGATACCAAAATAGGCTGAGGTGGCTGTGATGATCCTCTCAGGGGTCAATTCATTTTTCTTTTCCACATTCAAGAGGTCAGCAAGCAGATGCTCAGCGGCTTCGGGGATAAGTTCGGTGGACTTTTGGTGGCGAAGGACGAGCGCTTCGAGGGCGCGGAGCATCGACTTCGAGGAGCTGTGAAACTTTTCGATAAGGAAGTTAAGCAGCGATTCAGAGAGGGGGAAATTGTAGACCTTCGCCCGGTTGGATAGCACCTCTGCCATTTTGGCTTGAGAGAGGGGATTGAGCTGGAGGACGATCCCCCATTCGAAGCGGCTAATGAGGCGCTGCTCGATTTCTTCAATTTTGCTGGGAGGAAGATGGCTGCTGAAGATGAGCTGCTTGCCGGCGGTGTGGAGGGCGTTGAACGTGTGGAATAGCTCCTCTTGGGTGGCCCCTTTGCGGGCAAGGCAATGGACATCGTCAATAATCAGGACATCGTGGTTGCGATAAATTTCCCGAAATAGGCGCATCTGCGAACTGCGGATCGCTTGGACGACGTGCTGGGTGAACGACTCGGCGTGGACATAAAAAACCGAGAGCTGCTGCCTCTTCAATTGATGGGCGCAGGCCATGAGCAGGTGCGTTTTGCCGATCCCTTCCGGGCCATACAAGAAGATGGGGTTGTATGCGCCTGGGATGAGCTGATGGAAGAATTTGAAGGTGAGCTCACTTTGCTCCTCGTAAATGAAGTTGGCAAACTCGTAAGAGGGATCGAGCGGATCGGGCTCAATCTGGAGTGTGAGCACCGGTTCTGCGGCCTTCTCTTTTTTGACCTTTGGCGGTGTCCGGAAATGGATCTTAATGGGATGGCCGTTATTGTTGAGCAGCGAGCTTTCTGCCCGTTTGCGGACGTGCTCTTCAAACCAGGTGATCTGGAAAGAATTTTGGGCTTCGAGATAGAGATTGCAGGCATCGAAGTCAACCACGCTCAGTGGCCGCAGCCACCGGTCGACAGTCCCTTTTCCGATAAGCTCTTCGAGATCGCGCAGAAAAGCGTCCCAGGCTTGCATCTGCTATTTTCCTTTGGCTAGCAACCGTTTATTGACCCACCACTGTTGCAGAATTCCGAGGAGCATGGAGGAGATCCAGTAGAGGTTTAAGCCTGAGGGGAAGTTGTAGAACATGACGGTGAAGACGATCGTCATGATATTGCCCATGAACCGCTGCTGCCTTTGCTGATCGGTTGGTGCGCCTGCAGTCGTTGGAGGGGACATCATTCTCTGTTGGAAGAACATGATTACGCCGAGCAAGATCGGGAGCAGGTGGAATGTCGTTCCAATTAGCGGAAGCGGATAATTCCAGCTGAAGATCACATCAGGAGAAGTTAGGTTGTCGATCCATCCAGGAATGAAGGATGCCCCGCGCAGTTCAAAGGAGGTTTTCAGCAAGTCGAACATCCCGAAGAGGAACGGCAACTGAATTAACATCGGCAGGCAGCCCCCGAAAGGATTGGCTCCCTCCTGGCGATAGAGATTCATGATCTCCATTTGAGCCCGTTTTGGATCCTTTTTGTATTTATCTTGGATCGCCTTTAACTTTGGGGCGAGCTTTTGCAGCTTCGCTGTCGATTTCATCGACCAGTTGTTGAGCGGATAGAGCATGACCCGGAGCACAACGGTCAATAAGATGATCGAAATTCCCCACGAGAAGGTGATGGAGTGGAAGAAATTCATAATGATGTAGAGAAACTTGGCGAAAGGCTGCGAAATAAAAGCGAACCAGCCATGTGGGCTTTTGGAGGCTAGGAAATCGGGATCTTGACCAGTGATCGGATCGGTGAAGGCCAAATCGACCTGCCTCAGCGTCTTCTCATCAAATGGTCCTACATAGATTCTATAATGGGAGGTCGATGGCTTCGAAAGGAGAGGGGCATTGATCACATAACCGGGAAATTTATCGGAAGGATACCGCTGATATTGTGCATCGATGACTGAAATGCGCGAAGGGACCAGCTCTCCAGAGTTGGCCACCACTTCGAGGCCGGCTGGGCTTTTTTGTGTTGGGTTGAGGATGATTCCGAAGAATCCATTTCCGTTACAATACCAATCGGCGCTGATGTGAGAGAAGTTGATGACATCTTTTGGCACTTTAATATCTTCAACGATCGGCTTGCCATTGCGGAAGGTTCGATATTTGAGAGTTGGGCTGAAGCTGCCTGAAATCAGCTCTGCTTCAGGAACGCCGAGGCCGAGGACCAGATTGCGGGCATCTCCTTCGATTTTGACAGTTAAATCCAAGGTATAGGGGAATTCCTCTGGATTATCGGGGAGTTTAAATGTCTTGGTAATTTTGCGGGTTTGGTCGACAAATTCTAACTCGATCAGATTTTTTTCAAACCGTTTAACGGTATATTCTTTCGGTTCAGGCGGCTGATCTTTTTCTGTGATGTTAAAGGCATAATAATAAGGCTTAATCGTTGTCAACGTGGTCGTATCTGTGACCACAATTCCACGGCGCAGCAGGGGATAATAACCACCTGTTTTGGGCTGCATGGCGATTGTGCCCCCTTTGCCATCAGAAATAACATAAGGATTCTGAGGGAACCGATCGTAGTCCGGATAATTTGCCTTGATGGTTCGATCGATGCCGATTTCGCGGACGACGCTATGGGGATTTTGCTCCGAATTGAATGGGAGGTTGATTTCTGAAACTGATCCATTGATGCGTGAGAAGACCAGCTGGAGGTAGTCATTTTCGAGCACATAGCC
Source organism: uncultured Verrucomicrobiae bacterium (assembly GCA_963806855.1). GTDB lineage: Bacteria > Chlamydiota > Chlamydiia > Chlamydiales > Rhabdochlamydiaceae > Sacchariniichlamydia. Next base: position 1,074,495 of record CAWDYW010000001.1, read on the forward strand.
TTCCTGATGCCGATAATGGAAACCAGCGCCAGAAACCTCTGGGTAGGTGAACATATCGAAATTTTGGAATGGCTTATATTCTTGGAGATAATTGACTGTGCTACTACTAGCAACATAGAAAGCATAGGGGTTATGCTCTCCCTGAAAATCGAAAAGCAGAAGCATATTTTTGGGGGGAGCTTGCCCAAATGAGATTTGAGTAACGCCTTCTGTTTTCCCCTTTATCGCATAGACATGCTGCCCTTCAAAGTAGACCCCAGTGACATCATACGTCCCCTGATCAGGAATCCAAGGTGTATTCAACTTGGCGAGTGAGAAAGTTGAATAGAGGATTGGATCTCCCACTTTCTCAGGTTTTACTCTCAATTGAAAGCGCTCAGAGATCGGCGTTCCATTAGTCACTTTGACGTAGGCCACATCAGGAAGTTTAACAGTCGGGGCGATCGAAATGAAGGCATCTTGTTGGAGAATTCCTTTGGTGACAAACTTGGTCATCTCAAAGTCACTGTACAAAGAGACAATACCGAGCTCTTTTTCCTCAGCGGCGCTCAAGGGGCCACTTGGAATTCCTTCTCCCGATACGACCACTTTGGTTATCGGTTGAGTAAATGTTGGCGTTTTCGATCCCACACCAAAATCGAAGACCTGGTGCATGATGAAAAAGACGATGGTCATCCCAACTAGAAAAATAAGTGTACGTTTATCCATAAGTACAGAATGGTATCAACCTTATGAATTTTACTCCATCATTTGTCAAAAAATCGTCTTAACGGGGGTCTGTTGGCCGAATTCTATGGAATTCGGCCAAAAATGGCCGAATACGGCCAAAAATGGCCGAATTATTGGGAATACGGCCAAAAAATGACCGAATACGGCCAAAAATGGCCGAATTATTGGAAATACGGCCAAAAAATGGCCGTATTATTCCATCGCCAGTTCAAGTAATTGGTCTAGTCCTTCCTCGACGGGCTCTTTGCGGAAGTGGGGGTCCCACTGCTCGCCGTAGAGGAGGTCGCTGATGACGAAGCCGGCGCCGAGCTCGACGCCGCGCATTTGGGCGACGGCAAAGAGGGCGCTGGCCTCCATCTCGACGGTGAGGACTCCCTCTTTTTGGTAGGCGGCGATCTCTTCGCGGGTGTGGCGGAAGAAGGCGTCGATGGTCCAGGTGGTGCCGATGCGGGAGAATTTTTTGGCGAAACGGCCATGGTCGGTGGGGGCGCTGTAGCGGCCGGCGGGGAGGTAGTGGTGGGAGGTCCCTTCGTCGCGGATCGCCCGGTCACAGCCGACGAGGTCGCCGATTTTTAGGTCGGGTGCAATGGCGCCGGCTGTGCCGATGGATATGAAATCTTTGACTCCCCAGGCAATTAGCATTTCGAGCGAGACCACAGCGCGGGGGGCTCCGATCCCATATTGGCCGATGGCGATCTCGTCGTTAAGCCAATAGAGTCTGCGGAAGGCGCCGGTCGAGAAGCGGCCTTTGAAGGTTTCAGTGACCCGATCCATAAATGAATTTTGATAACAGAGGATGACCCGCTTGGGACAGGGCCCTTCGGGGACGCGGCCGATCTGTTTCTGATAATCGAAGGAGGCGCGCGGAGAGATGAGTGCATCGAACTGATGCTTGTCGCGGTAGTTAGGAAAGCTCATCCTATTTGATAGCGCGGAAACCCAGTCCTTTAGGACTGGGAGGAAGCGCTCCTCCCTGTTATAAATTTTTTTGAAATAAACGGATAGTGATATCCATCAGAGCGTTGAATAAGGCGGCAATCTTTCCAGTTGATACCTTGGACAACTCCCTGTTCAGTCTGTATATTAAAGCTGCCAGATGCACGAACAGCTACTCGTCCTGTGTATTGACCTATTTTTTTACCTTTTAAGACTTTAGCTATTACCCGATCGCCTGTTTGGAATCCATGCACCCGTTTCTGTCTTGTCAAAATTCCTCGACGGGATCCAAAACGATCTAAACGAGTTCTTTGATAAGCCCCTCTTCCAGTGCAATGAATCTGTTGAATTGGCTTTTGCCAGTTGTGCAGCTCCGAAAATGTTCCGGTGCACGCTGCGTCCAGTGCATGTGTTTTTGGAATATGTAAACGAATCCGGTTATATTTGGTTTGCCCTCCGGTTCCTGCCTCAAATGCTATAGGCAATTCTTTCAAACAGCGCGTCAGTGCATTGCGCGTACTGTTCACTGCGGCAGCATCATGAAATCTGACTGCTTTAGAAATTGTTAGAGCTTGCTTAGGAGCAAATTGCTCAAGTGATGAATTTCCTTTTTTTAAATTACAGCTGCCACATGCAAGAGTCAGGTTATCGATCTTATTGGATCCTCCCAGGCTGCGAGGTTCAATATGGTCGATTTGCAGGGGAACTTCTTTCGCATTGCAATAGACACATTTTCGTCCCCATTTTTCAAGGAGGTATTCCCGAATCTCATAACCAAAAAGGGTTCCTTGTTGGTATTCAACTCCGCCTATTTCAGGATTCATGAGTTTCTGTACATCAAAACGGACAGTTTCACAGGTGATAGCGGTGAGGGGAAGGTAGCGCATTAAACGCTTTGTCCAGTTCAGGACCGCATCGACTCGATGCTGCAATGAGGGTGCAATCCATCCCGCTTTTCGACACCTGTTAGCAAAGCGAGGAGCTCGATACCGTAATTTAGATCTCCGTTGTTTTCGCATCCCTGAGCGTGCTATTAGCCTTTCACTAATTGTGCGTCCACGATGACGAATTTCCATGAGTGAGAGAACTGTTTGCTTCTCTCCATTTTCTAAAACGATGGCAACTCCTGTATTTATACTTCCTGGGTCAATTTTAATACGCACTGGTTGCAAAACTGAAGTTTGTACTGTACGGTCGACTAAGCGAATAACGAAGGGATACATAGAATGTATCCGTGCCCTTTTTTTAGTTAGCAGGCGCTTTGCTCTTTTTTCAGAGCAAGGCATTAACGGTGTATGATTTTTATCTAATACTACTACAGCCAATGACTGTCTCTCCTTAAAACACTAAAAAATTGCCATTACTGGCCTTGTAACGCCCCATCTACTTACGTTTCTGGGGTCTCCCCTCGGGAATGTTGTAACACAGCATCATGTAGCAATCCGTTTCGTCCTTACCCTATCGGTTGTCTGCAACTGCTACTTCCAGTGTCCGGAGCTGAGGAAGCACTCCGGAGTGGGTCTTTAACCTTGTTACAACGTAGCGGGTTGGTTACCGCTTTCCCTGTTCAACTTAGGCTTGTTAGTTTCCCTCCAAGCCTCTCCCTTTAGGGAGGGGTAGTTGACGGGCTAACGCTCTTCGTGTAGATGGGGGTGCTGCGCCAGGAACTCTTGGAACTCGGAGGTGGAGCGGAGCCCTTCGAGCCACTCGTCGCCGAGGAGCTCATCCATTGGGGGGAGAGCGGCAAAATGGCTCGCTTTTTGCAAGAAGAGCATTGCCCGATCGTTTTGCTGCAGCAGGGAGAAGATGCAGCTGAGGTGATAGTAGGCTTGGGCATTGCCCAGTTTGGCTGCGAGGGTCATTTTTTGCTCGGCCTCATTCATCAGCTGCTGTACGTCGGTGAGGATCGGGGTGTGCTGTGCGATGTTGACAAGGGCGATGCCCCAATCGAGGATCATCTGGTCGTTGTCTTCGTCGTGGCGCAAGGCGAGGCGGAGGTGGTGGATCGCACGGTAAAAATAGTCAATCTCATTCATCAATTCGCCGAGATGGCAAAAGGCTTGCGCAAGGCGATGGTGAATGTGGTGGAAGTCGGGGTCGACCATCAGGACGTGAGAGAAGATTTCGATGGCGCGGACATAAAATTTTTCGTCGTCGTGGTAATCGCCGAGCATGTCGAGGGTAGAGGCGTAGCTGAAGAGCCATTCAGGGTGGAGGTAGACGGCGTTTTTCTGCATGCTGAGAGCCACTTCAAAGTGGTAGATCGACTGCTCGAGCCATTTTTTCTCGTGGGTCATCTCGCCGAGTTTGGAGAGGGATTTGGCATAGTCGATATGGCGTGTGCTCGATTCGACGAGGCTAAGGGTTTTTTCGTAGAATTTGAGTGACTGGATGAGCAGATCGCTGTCGCCTTCGAGGGTTCCAACTTTCGTATAGGTATTGGCGATCGCATGCCAGAGTTCATCATCGGAGCGGTCAATCGAAAGGCCGATCTGAAATTTTTCGATCGCTTGATAGTAGTAGTCGTAGTCGTTGAAGTAGGCGCCAAAGCAGCAGAAGCACATGCCGAGGCTGTACCAAAGGGCAGGATCGTCTTCGTCGATTTCAAAGGCTTCGGCGATTTTGTTTTCGGCTTCGTAAATGAGGTCGAGCCGCTCGGTCAGTTGGCCGAGGAGGGCGAGCGCTTCAGCCCAAGTGGCTAGGGTGAGCGGATTTTCATTGTCGCAGGCATAGGCACGGTGGCACTTTTCTAAGCAGAGGCGGAGTCTTTTGAGGTCGCTACTGCGCCGAGCGCTATTGAGGAGAAACCCTGCCCACTCGAGCCAATGATCAGCCTCTTGGGGGGCAATCTTGGAACAATTGGCATAGCACTCATTGGCTTGCAAGAAATGATCTTCATCGTGGGTATATTCGTAGAGGGCGCTGAGGGCGTCAGCTAGGCCGCTCCAGCTATCAAAGCAGCTATCATCTTGGGAGATCGCATGTTTATAGCAGCCCACCGCTTTGATGACTTGGCGCACATCCATCACGAGGGGGGCCAAGGAGAGGGCTGCCAGGCCGAAGTCAATCCAAAAGTCAGCGGGCAGTCGCTGAGCTGCTTCGATAGCGCTCTCAAAGGAGTGGATCGCTTTTTGATAATCGACCGCTTCACCTGAATGGTCGCCAATATAGCCCCAAATGATCCCATGATCCCATAGAAGGTCGGCCGATGGGGTGTCTATCTCCATCGCTTGTTCATACTTGTTTTTAGCATCGACAAAGTAGTGGTGCTCATTCTGCCTTTCACCAAGTAGGGCCAGTGTATTGCCCCAGGCATGGAGCGCATCGATGTTGGCAGGATCGAGGCGGTGGGCTAATTTAAATTTCTTACATGCTAGAAGGAGCGCCTGCTCACGACCTTCTTCACTGCCGTACTCAAAGAGGGAGAGCCCTTCTCGGTAATAAAGGGAAGGATCGGAATCACCCAGCATCGTCTCTGCTTTGCGGAAAGCATCGAGCCCTTCAGCCAAATGGCCTTGGAGCAGCCGCTCTTCACCTAAAGAGACCAGCGACTGTGCCGGATCATTTAGGGGTAGGGCGTCCAGAGAGCATACTTGTGAATAAGCCTTGAAATCCATCCATCTCACCTTTGTGGTAAATGTGGGAGTATAAAAAAGGGGGATTTTTTCTACAATCTATACCCGTTTCTTTACTGATTTGATGTGGGTTTATTTGGTTGAACTTAAAACAGTTAGAACAAATGAGAAGTCAAATAAAAATTTTTGTTAAAGAAGATTGTTTAGAGGGAAGGGGGTGAAGGGATATGATAATTTTTTTTGGAATTTTATAGCGGGGTAGAGAGTGCTGAAGAGCTCTCTGAATGTGATCAACCGCGAGCTCTTTTTTGCAATAGAGTGTTGCGACTGGACGCATTCCAAATTCTGGATCAGCTTCTGACACGACGCGTGCTTCAATCACATCGGCAAGTTGCAACAGAGCTGCTTCAATTTCCTCAGGAATGATGTTCTCTCCGCCCGAAATAAACTGCCGATCTTTTCTCCCCACAATTTCGAGCATTGGATTCGCGATGTCGCCTGTAGCAAACCATTCGGGGATTGCCTCTTTTCCAAAATAACGCTCGAGCAGTGAGGGCCCTTTAAGAAGGATCTCTCCTTCGTCGGAAAGTTTCAGTTGGAAGTGGGGGAGGACTGAGATAGGGCAGCCGGGAGGTTTTATTAAGGCCATCGATGCAGATTCGGTCATTCCATAAGAGCAATAAATAGGCAATTGTCTTGAAATCGCCTCATTATAGAGAGAAGGGGAGAGAGGCGCGCCACCGACGAGCAGACATTTAAGTTTGGGGAGCGGCTCATTTTTTTCAATTAGGCGGAAGAGTTGAGTCGGTACCATTGAGATATGTGTCGCGGCATCTCCTGGAAAAACGAGAGTAGCGCCTGCGACAAAAGTGCGGAGCATCGTCGCAATGCCTGAAATGTGGAAGAGGGGGAGGTTCAAACAATAGGTGTCACCCATTTGTAGATTGAGGGCATTAGCGCAAGAACGAGCAGAAATGAGATGGCTTTTAAATATGTGGCAAACAATCTTTGCAGAAGAAGAGGTTTCAATAAGGGTGGCAAGAGCATTTTCGTCGATGGTATCGATTTCTAGGGGGGGGCCAAACTCCGGCGAAACGAGCGCTGCGCCGGTTTTTTGGAGTCGCTCTTCAATGGCCGGTTGGGGGTGTCTGAAGCTGATCGGATAAACCGCTTTTCCCATCCGCCAAGCAGCGAAAAAAAAGGCAACATCTATATAGGAGCCCTCCGGCACGAAGGCCAAGATATTTTCAGGAATCGAGCGGATAGCGCCGCATAGGCGGCCGATCATCCCATCAAGTTCCCGGTAGGTGATTCCGGGTAAGGCGAGCGCTTCAGGACGCTCCTGTTTCCAATTCGCAACAGGACAAGGTATCATTTTTATCTTCAAAGTAACGGAGTGTGTCGAGTCCGTGATAGGTATCGGTCAAACCTAAACGGTGGATCAGTTTTTCGATTTGGGCAATGCCGATCGGGCTCTCAAAGCTACTGGTCAGCACCACTTTTGGGCCTAAATTGAGCAGATGGGTGAAGGGGTAGGCCATTGTCGGTTTAATGATAAAGGCTTTGAGATTTTTCGAGCGCAAAAAGGGCTTAAGATCCTTATGATCGCGGAGTGTTTCATCCAAGGCGAAAGGATAGGGGAAGTGAATGAGATCTTTGGGGGTGGAGGTGGGCTCTTCGATATATTCAAAATGATCCTGAGGAAAGTTCTGGCAGAAAGAGAGCGTATCCTCTGTTTTCCATTTCCGATTTAGATCGAGGCGCAAGAGGAAGCGATCACCCAGTTTTTCGATCAAATCTAGAGCAGATTCTGGAGTAAAGTGACCAAGTTTAATTTTCGCACGACGATGCCCTTCTGCATAGACTTCATCGGCCAGATGTAAAATCTCTTCTGGAGAGCCGAAGAGAAGGGCATACTTGCAGCAGGCGAGAGTTTCGACTGGCGGCTCGAGCAGATCAATTAAGGCTGACTCGACCCCAAAGTAAACCGAAGAACAGAGCCCGAGGCTATCTAAATTGTGGAGGGCTTGTTTGGTCCACCAAGTGGTCAGGAGCTTCTTGGTGATCTTTTGCAATTGTTGGTAGGCATCATCGAGAGTCTCGGTGCTGTAACCGGGCAGGGGCGAAATTTCGGCGGTTGCCACCCTTCCATCTTGGCCTGTGAGTTGCAATAAAATTCCTTTGCGTAGACAGCAGCTATCGATCAGGAAGGGGGTGAATTTACAGCTTTTAATAATCATCTTATTTGACAGCGCGGAAACCCAATCCTTTAGGACTGGGAGGAAGCGCTCCTCCTGTTGTAAATTTTTTTGAAATAGACGGATAGTGATATCCATCAGAGCGTTGAATAAGGCGGCAATCTTTCCAGTTGATACCTTGGATAACTCCCTCTTCAGTCTGTATATTAAAGCTGCCAGAGGCACGAACAGCTACCCGTCCTGTGTATTGACCTACTTTTTTACCCTTTAAGACTTTCGCTATTACCCGATCACCTGTTTGGAATCCACGCACTCGTTTCTGTCTTGTCAAAATCCCTCGACGGGATCCAAAACGATCTAAACGAGTTCTTTGATAAGCCCCTCTTCCTGTGCAATGAATCTGTTGGATTGGCTTTTGCCAGTTGTGCAGCTCTGAAAATGTTCCGGTGCACGCTGCGTCCAGTGCATGTGTTTTTGGAATATGTAAACGAATCCGGTTATATTTGGTTTGACCTCCGGTTCCTGCCTCAAATGCTATAGGCAACTCTTTCAAACAACGCATCAGTGCATTGCGCGTACTGTTCACTGCGGCAGCATCACGAAATCTGGCTCCTTTAGAAATTGTTAGAGCTTGTTCAGGAGCAAATTGCTCAAGTGATGAGTTCCCTTTTTTTAAATTACAGCTGCCACATGCAAGAGTCAGGTTATCGATCTTATTGGATCCTCCGCGGCTGCGAGGTTCAATATGGTCGATTTGCAGGGGAACTTCTTTCGCGTTGCAATAGACACATTTTCGACCCCATTTTTCAAGAAGGTATTCCCGAATCTCATAACCAAAAAGGGTTCCTTGTTGGTATTCAACTCCGCCTATTTCAGGATTCATGAGTTTCTGTACATCAAAACGGACAGTTTCACAGGTGATAGCGGTAAGGGGAATGTAGCGCATTAAACGCTTAGTCCAGTTCAGGACCGCATCGACTCGATGTTGCAATGAGGGTGCAATCCATCCCGCTTTTCGACACCTGTTAGCAAAGCGAGGAGCTCGATACCGTAATTTAGATCTCCGTTGTTTTCGCATCCCTGAGCGTGCTATTAGCCTTTCACTAATTGTGCGTCCACGATGACGAATTTCCATGAGTGAGAGAACTGTTTGCTTCTCTCCATTTTCTAAAACGATGGCAACTCCTGTATTTATACTTCCTGGGTCAATTTTAATACGCACTGGTTGCAAAACTGAAGTTTGCACTGTACGGTCGACTAAACGAATGACGAAGGGATACATAGAATGTATCCGTGCCCTTTTTTTAGTTAGCAGGCGCTTTGCTCTTCTTTCAGAGCAAGGCATTAACGGTGTATGATTTTTATCTAATACTAAAACAGCCAATGACTGTCTCTCCTTAAAAACACTAAAAAATTGCCATTACTGGCCTTGTAACGCCCCATCTACTTACGCTTCTGGGGTCTCCCCTCGGGAATGTTGTAACACAGGCATCACGTAGCAATCCGTTTCGTCCTTACCCTATCGGTTGTCTGCAACTGCTACTTCCAGAGTCCGGAGCTGAGGAAGCACTCCGGAGTGGGTCTTTAACCTTAATTACAACGTAGCGGGTTGGTTACCGCTTTCCCTGTTCAACTTAGGCTTGTTAGTCTCTCTCCAAGCCTCTCCCTTTAGGGAGGGGTAGTTGACAGTAGATAACCGATGGAAAAAATGGTTGTATAGAATAATAACAGCTTGCCCGTCTTTCCAAAAAGGGGGGTGTAGGCGTAAGGGTCTTGATTTTTTACGACCGCTTGCACAAGCAGCGCAGCCGGGATGAAGCAGAGGCAGCACAAAAGAATCAGCAGATGTTTTTCATGGAACCAAATGGGGATAAGGAGCGCACCAAAAATGACCGTTGCAAATTCCCATTTTCCAAACGTAGTTCCAAAACGGCAAATGAGGTTTTTTCGGCCCGCTTTTCGATCCTCTTCGACATCGCGCAGGTTGTTGATGATTAGAATGGCGCAAGAGAGTAGGCCTGGTGCGAGTCCAGCGATGCCAACATGGGGATTCCACTCGAGAGTCTGTAGATAGTAGGTGCTCATGGTTGCAACAGGGCCAAAAAAGACCAAAACGAAGAATTCGGCGATTCCAAGATAGGCCAGCGGCAGTGGGCCTGCAGTATAGGCCAGTGCAAAAACTAAAGCCAGTGCAACTAGAGCGGAGATGATCCAACCGCCCTGCATAATCAGGATGCATCCACAGATTGCTGTAAAAGCCATCACCGCAAAGATCATCTGCTTCATCTGCACGACGTTAAGCAGACCGCTCGCCGTCACACGGGTGGGCCCTTTTCGAGAAGGCTTGTCAGCCCCTTTTAAGTAATCAAAGAGGTCGTTGGCCATGTTGGCGGAGATTTGGATTCCCAGCCCAGTGAGCAGAGTAAATAGCAATACCCAGAGATGGAAATGGCCACTCGCATAGGCCATTACAGTGCCGATGCAGATCGGACTTAAGCCAGCGATCAAGGTTTTAGGTCTAGAAGCAATAATGAATTTTTTCACGGCCGTTTCGGGAATTTAGAAAAGTCTGGTTTCTGTTTTTTTAGGTAGGAACGGTGTCCCTCTTTTGCCTCTTCTGACATGTAGTAGAGCAGGGTTGCGTTGCCAGCGAGCTCTTGCACGCCGGATAGTCCATCGATGTCGGCGTTGAATGCCGATTTTAGACAGCGAAGCGCCAGCGGAGAGTGTTCAAGCATCTGCTCACACCATTCAACTGTCGTCTTCTCGAGTGCCTCATAAGGGACAACCACGTTGACAAGGCCCATATCGAGTGCCTCTTGGGCTGAATATCTGCCGCACATGAACCAAATTTCGCGCGCCTTTTTCTGTCCGACGATGCGAGCGAGCAGACCAGCGCCATACCCGCCGTCGAAGGAGCCCACTTTCGGTCCAGTTTGTCCAAAGATTGCATTGTCGGCGCAGATAGTCAAATCGCAGACTACATGGAGCACATGACCGCCGCCGATCGCATAGCCGGCCACCATGGCGATCACCGGTTTGGGACAAGAGCGGATTTGCTTTTGCAGATCGAGCACATTGAGCCGATCCATTCCTAAACCATCCGTATATCCTGCATCTCCGCGGATCCGCTGATCTCCGCCGGAGCAAAAAGCCTCTTTTCCTTCTCCGCAGAGAATGATCACGCCGATCTTCTCATCCATTCTGGCATCTAAAAGGGCCGCAGACATCTCATCAACTGTAATGGGGCGAAACGCATTGCGCACTTCGGGGCGGTTGATCGTGATCTTGGCGATCCCATCCATTTTGTGGTACTTGATATCCTGAAATTTCTTCACTTCAATCCATGAAAATTTGGGAGTAGTGCATTCAATAGTGTTCATCAAGTGCTCCTTTTATGATCTTTGAGCAAGCCTTTGGGTTTTCCAAATGGACCGCATGGCCTGCATTTTCGATAGGGAAAATTCTCGTCGTCGTGACAAGTTTACGATATAGCATTGCATATTTCAAGTCTTCTTTGCCGTGAGCGAAAATTGTGCTGGGAAATATCTCTGAGTTGCTTTTTTTGGCGAGGCTATAATGCTCCAAAAATTGGGCGAGATGGAGCGGGTTTTGGGTTTTGCGCCTGGCGAGGATGGTTTGGAACTGCGGATGGTTTTTCAAACTGGTGAAGAGCTCCTGGCTGTACCATTGTTCAAGGAAGTCCTCGAACGGGGCAGTCTTGAGTAGATGAACCCATTTTTGGTCAATCAGAGAGCGGGCTTTTTTTTCTTCTTCAGTTTTTAGGCCAGGATGAGCTGAGAGGGCGATGATCCGCCCATAATCTTCAGGGAATCGAGTCTTCAACTCTAAGGCAATTCTCCCTCCAGCCGAATAACCGATTACAAATTTTGCCTTCGGGACCATTTCTTTAATAGCCAGAGCGATATCGTCCGCTCCATAAGGCAAATCGATACAGGTTGATTCCACATCAGGAAGATGAGTCAAGAGGGGATTCCAGTCCTCCTTCTGCCCTAAGAAGCCGTGCAGAAAGAGGAGCATAGTTGATTTTTCACTTGGTTGTCGATTTGTTTGTGAAGGGCGAGATTCTCTTCTCGATTTGTCTTGATTTCGATGAGGCACGTGCCCGCTACATGTAGTGCGTCTGACAATTCATCTCTGGTTTTTGGATTAAAGTAGGGCAATCCAAACAACTCGGCTGCTTTTGTAAATTCAATGTCATGCACTGCTGCAAAATAGGTGTCCAATAGATCTTTCCTCTCACCGATGGCAATGAAGGAGAAAATGCCTCCGCCTCCATTGTTGATCACAATTAACTTGACCGGATGCTTCGTCTTCTTCAATTGTGCGAGTGAATTGAGATCATGCAGAAAGGTCTGATCGCCGACGACTGCAATCAGCGGCATGTGATGGGCGATCCCTGCGCAAGTGGCGATATTGCCATCAATTCCCGACAGCCCACGGTTGGCAAAAATCGGTCCCCGAGCCTCTTTGGGGAAGAAAAACATATCGGCATCGCGAATCGGCATGCTGCTGGCGATAAAAAGAGCTGCCCTATGATTCTCTAATTCTTTGAATACTCCTGGCTCGGTGAGCAGATCGTTTTCGATGATGGGTGTGACAGAATAGTCGAACCATCGTTGCCGTTTTTCAAGCAGCTTAGCTACCTCGGCGCAAAAGAATTGGGGATCGCAGACAATCCGATCGGTGACCCGATGGAGCGGATCGCACCGTTTGCAGTGCGCCGCAACTTGGATCACCCGCTTCTGCAGTCCGACCCATTGCAGAACAAATTTAGAGACGAAAGCATCGCCAAAATGGAGCACTGCATCGACCTTGAAATCGGGGCGCGACTTCACAATGTGATGATGGTAGGGGACGACTTGCGGGCTGGCCAAATGGCGGTGGGAGGAATTGATGTCGGCAAAGATGGGCCATCCGAGTTTTTCGGAGAGGAGATCGACGGCTTCGCAGCTTCCACTCCCACCGATGATGATGACACCCTTTTCGACTTCTCCCAATATATCCGCCCACTCTTCAATTTGGGCGTTAGTTAGGGTGAGCTCTGGCAACGTATAAGCAGTAGGAGTGAGCGACTGCGCTTTACATGGGTTCTCATCAAAAAAGGGCTCAGCAAATGGGCAATTGAGTTGAACAGGCCCTTTAATTGGAAATATCGACCGGTTGACTAGTTGGGCAATCGTGGTGGAGAGAAAATTCTGCGGCAGTGCAGGGGAAGGCGAGGGGAGATCGAAAAAGTAATTGACCGAATCGGCGAAAATCTTGATCTGATCGCAAGTTTGATTGGCCATCACATCGCGTAGCTCGGCGGGACGATCGGAGGTGAGCACGATCAGAGGCACATGGGCATATTTGGCCTCCATGATCGCCGGCAGCAGATTTCCCACCGCTGTGCCTGAAGTGACGATGACAGCTGCAGGTTTTCCAGATGCTTTGGCATATCCTAAGGCGTGAAAAGCGGTCCCCCGCTCGTCAAGGTGAACAAAAGCGGTCACCTCGGGATGCTCTGCTACCGCCATCGCCAGCGGGGTCGAGCGGGATCCGGGGGAGAGGCAAAAATAGGTGACACCCTGCTGGACGAGTTGATCGACAATCGTTTTGCCCCATGTGGTTGTCAGCTGACCATTTTGCATACATTCCTCCATAGAGATGTTTTATGCTCAAGCTCGTCCCACTCCTTGCTTGGGACCGAACCTGCCACAATACCAGTTCCGGCAAAAAGATGGAGAGCATTTTCTTTGATGAGAGCCGAGCGAATCCCGACTGCGAACTCTGCGGTTTGCTGGGAAACAAACCCCAATGGAGAAGCATACCAACCCCGTTCAAATGGCTCAAAACGGAGGAGGTGTTCGAGGGCGCTGCGGCGAGGCAACCCTCCCATCGCGGCGGTGGGGTGCAAAGCGATTAATATTTGGGCATCTGTGGCGTCAGCCAATAGCTCGGCCTCGAAAGGATTATGGAGGTGTTGCACGTTGGGTGTTTTGATCACTCCGTCTGTCTCTTGGCATCCGATCGCACTACAAAAAGGCTTCAGCCCCTCGAGAATCGACGTTTTGACGAAATTAAACTCATTGCGCTCCTTTTGGTTCTCGAGCAGCTCTTTCTCTAGTCGCGCATCTTCCTCTTCGGTCTGCCCCCGCTTGCGTGTGCCCGCAATCGCCTCAGTCCAAAGCTTGCGCCTCTCTCGACGATAGAGCCGCTCAGGGGTGACGCCGATGAAAGTGCTGTTTTCTGTAAACTGAATGGCAAAACGAATTCCACCCTTCGCTTGCATTTTTGATAGGAATTGGAGAGGATTGATTGAAGAAGAGCAGGTATGGGTAGAGCGCCTGGCCATCACCACTTTATCAAACGCCTGTCCCTCAATTTCACTTAGCGCCTCTTCGATCAGCATCGTCCAGTTCTCCTGCGACGGGAAATGCTCACTTTTCTCGATATCGACCTGACTAGTCGAGAAATAGGCCGGGGCAACCTGAATTTCTTCGACCGCGCCGTTCAAAGCATGGCAAATCAGCAGAACTCGATCGTCCTGCCGCACAATCTCATATTTGGGAAGAAAAAAGCCGCATCTTGGAAACGACTCCCATAGGGCATCCTTGGCACTTGTCTGTGGGGAAAATGCATGGCCACCCCAGAGCCGCGCTGGAGAGTCGTTCCCAGGATCGAACTGAGGAACTTCGGATAAACTGAGTAAGCTCCCCACGGCAGCGACCTCAAAGCCATCCCGTCCCTTCCAGTAGAACTTCGGTCCTAGCTCTTGTCCATCGAGCCAAGCGAGTAGATCGAGGGAAGAAGAGAGCTCTCGTTTGGCGAGTCGATGAAAGTATCTTTCTCCATTCAGACATAAAGTGAAAGATTCGGCCATGAGTAAACCCTTGATTTATAACGTTTAATCATAATAATGAAAAAACTTATTTTTTATAATTAAAAAAATTTCTAAAGTAGGATCTGGGAGGGGAAAATGCTCAATAGAGACAAGCTCAAATTATTCCGGGAACATCAGATCGAAGAGTTGCTACTGAATGCCCATTTCGAATGCGAATCGGGAATCGATCTCATTGACGAGTACTTTGCCGTTGAATCGTCCCTCGACCTCATTACCCAGTATGCCCAGAAGTTGCTAAATGAAATCAACGACTCTGAGACCCGTCAGGCAATTATCCGCAATCTCAACGATTGCATCATCGTCAAGTCTCAATATGAGAAGAAGAGTCTTGCTGGGAAAGTCAAAAACATCGTCGCAAAAATCGGAATCAACCTGGGGAAAAACCGGGAGATCCGCCGCGCCGAAGCCTTCATTCATGCTGCGAACATGATCAGAGAGCAGCCGCGGGAGTCTGTGTAGGGGCGTTAGAAGGTTTCTTAAGTGATACTAATGCCTCAGCGATAAAGTTGTTCATGCAGTGAGCAAAAAAAGAGGCTGCAAATCCATATTGATAATAGAGATTTCCAAGTACCATGCCAGGAAAGCATGCCACTATGGCTTGGGTCAAATGACCTTTAGAACTATTAAAATAATGCATAGATCCGAATAAGGAGCTCGCGATGAAAATAGATGCTAAAGCCGTATAAGAAAATGCAGGCATCATCTTTGTAATCAGCCACTCACTGGTATTTTGGAGAATGATACGAAATTGAAGTTCTTCCACAAGGGGACCTGCGACGGATACAAAAAATGGAGAGACACTGGCGAGAGCATCAGCATATTCTTGATCGGCTGGTTTAAAACCAAAATAAAGAAGCGCACCCGCTAATAGCATACTTCCGCCCATCTGTATAGGGAGCATTTTAGCAGCCACAATTAGTTCTCCGGGTAAATAATCTTGACTAGAGGCCAAAATTGAGAGTGCTATCGCAGAGATGATGATTTTTCGTTGAGCGGTATTGGAAAAAAGACGATCAATAGGAGAGATTATTCTTTCTATTAAAGATGTTTGGTATTTTAAATAAGCACCTGTCATTTTTGATAGTGTCATAGTTACAATTATACATATTTTAATATATATTTTCAATTAAAAATTATGGTGAGTTATCGCTATGAGTGACAAGGGGTTATAAACAGAAAACCTCAAAAACTCGGTATAACATGTTTATTGTTAGTAAATTGCGTTATAGAGAAAATTAAAATTTATTATATAATGAAGTTAATTTTTAAAAATGTTTAAATTATTATTAATTTAATATGGTGTAAGTAATGATTAATGCAAGTTCGCCCGCGACTACACTCCCCTTGGCCAAAACAATGGAGGGGCTATCGTACTACGATGACTTCGGAGATTATAAGGTTCCCACTGAAGTCATCGCTCGAATTTTCAGTTATTTGCCTTCAGGGGATTTGTATGACGCCAGAGGAGCCTGCCGAACATGGTACGTCATCGCATCCAATCAGCTTACCTTACCCCGATTATTCCCAGGGGCTCCTGTCGTCAATCAAGGAAGGTGGGATGCCCATGTTGATTTAAAGAAGCATGGACTGGTCTTTGAACCTCTAGAGCAACCTCGCCTATATTATAAGAGCGATTATATGGAATTAAGCCGGATAGCATCTGAGGTCGAAAAATCTAAAATCAAAGAAAGGGAGGGGATTTCCTTTTTGACTCTGCCGAAGGGGCTCACAGTGAATAAAATCATCGCCATTGTAGGAGCTCCCAAGATGGGCAATTCGACCCAATTTGGATATATTTGTGGCGATATTATCGCAAAATATGGGGATAAGAAAATCGAAAAGACTGTTATAGTAGCGATTACGAACGGGATATTCAACAATTCTTGCAGCCTAAGCGTTGATCAACAAATGGATCTAGTGAAGGGATTAAAATGCGACATGCTTAAACTAGTGGCGGTCATGGCCCTAACGATCATGAGATATATCAGTTCCGATCCCGCTAGCCCTCTGCGACTTTTTGGGAATGATCCATTTACCTTTACCCGTTGTGCTGAAGAGATCCGCGGGTTCAACTGTATTTTTGGGAGCTTCGGCTTGCCAGGACCGTACGTCTCCTTCTACCCTCTCGAGTCTCCGGCCCACGGCGCTGGGGGGCAGCGGAAGCTTGAGGGCGATCGCTATTGAACAATGGCTGTCTGTGCAGGGAAGTAATTTATACCCCGGCCCCGCCCAAAAGCCTTCATTCATGCCGTCCAAATGGTCAGCGACGATGCGCGTGAGTCCATCCGGGACAGTTAATTTTTATTCATAGAATTTGGGTATAATGTTAATATTGCCACTAATTTAGTGGTAAAATGATGTTCAATTCAATTTTTACATTTCAACAAGATGAAAAGAGAGCCCTGCCTCTTGCCAAAACAATCGCGAATGTACCTTCAAACACCATGATTAGGGGCTCTCAAATTCCAAAGGACCTGCTCAGCCTAATTTTTTGCCTACTAGCTGCTGAAGCTTTGTACAGTGCCCGAGGAGTCTGCCGATTATGGTACGTCATCGCTTCAAATCAGCTTTCCTTACCTCGATTATTCCCAGAGGCTCCTTTCGTCGATCAAAGAGTTTGGGATGCCCATGTTGATTTAAAGAAGCATGGACTCGTCTTTGAGGAGATCCTGCAGCCCCGTCTGTATTTATAAGGGCGATTGTATGCAATTAAGGCGCATGGCGGCTGAAGTAGAAGGAGGTGGGGGGATTTCCTTTTTGATTCTTCCGAAAGGGCTTAACTTGCATAAGATTATCGCCATTGCAGGAGCTCCCAAGACCGGCAATTCGATCAAGTTTAGACTTATTTGGGACAGCATTGTCAAAAAATATGGGGATAAGGAAATCGAAAAGACCGTCATTGTCGCGATTACGAACGGGGTATTTAAACGCAGTAATGGCATAAGTGGTGCTGAACAAGAAGAGCTATTAAAGGGAGTAAAATGCGACATACCTGAATTAGTGGCGGTCCTAGCCTTAGTGATCCTGAGATACATTAGTTCTGATCCCAAGAGTCCACTGCGACTTTTTGACATTCTTACCCTTTGCGCGGAAGACATCGGAGGAACCCGCTTGGCCTTTGGATTCACCCCTGTGGGTCCCCGTACCAGCGTGAGCGGCTTCGACTACGAATGTTACGGCGTTGGGGGACAGTGGAAGTTCGAGGGCATTGGCTATTGAGGTTTTGGTTTGCTATACTCCGACTCATCCAAAAGTGTGAATTTGGACCGCGAGAGCTTTCGCATAGATCCAAATTCACACTTTTGGGCGAGGCGGAGTATATTATCTTATAATCTCGACGAGTTCTGAATAACTTTTCAAACATTCATCATCAGTCAGTAAGATCAGGGGTTCACAAATAGCCTGCGCAACCAAAATTCGGTCAAAAGGATCTCTATGAATATCAGGAAGGGATGTGACTGCTGATGCATGTCGAGCCGAAATGGGGAGTTCTATAAAATCGCTAGTCACTATAGCATCGACAATCTGATTGATATCGGCATGCAGCTTTTTAAGTTTAATTTTAATGGCTAATTCCCAAATCGAAGCGCTGCTCACATAGACTTCTGTTGCCTCTATAATCTTAGATTTTGCAATCTTTGAAAGGTTTTTGTCGTTTATAATCCACCATAAATAGACATGTGTATCAAGTAGAAATCTCATGAGTGCCCCTCAAAGGATGCAATGATGTCTTCTGGCAAGGGTTCATAAAAACCTTTAGATATTTTAATTTTGCCTTTGAGTACGCCCAATGATCGTTTGGGTTTTTTGCCAATCGGGACAAGTCTGGCGACAGGTTTTCCCGCCATTGCAATCACAATCTCGTTTCCATGAATAACTCCATCAACGAGTTTTGAGAAATGTGTTTTAGCTTCATGCATATTAAAAATTCGCATAGGGCTCCCTCCAATGTAAAACCTTTATATCCGACTAAGCTTAGTCTAGTCTATTTCAAAATTTATAGCAAGGTCTAAGATCCTTTGGTCAAGGATACCATATTTTTGTATTGTTAACTTATTCATCATTAAGTAGATATGGTTATATGTAAATTAAAATTTTTTTAGTATAGTTTAATTAAATTACATAAAATGTTAAAATTACTATTAATTTTAATGTGAGGAAAATAAGATTAATGTAATTTCGACGTTTCTGCGCTTTGCTATGCAGTTTCAATATGAATATGCTGGAATTGATGGCGAACCAGAAGATAAAACAGAGCGAACACTTCCCTTGGCCAAAACAATGGAGGGGCTATCGCAGTACGATGACTTTGGAGGCTCTAAGGTTCCCAGAGATATCATCGCTCTAATTTTCAGTCATTTGCGGCCAGAAGATTTGTATAAAGCCCGAAGAGTCTGCCGAACCTGGTATGTCATCGCATCCAATATGCTTACCTTGCCTCGATTATTTCGAGAGGCTCCTATCGTCGATGGAAAGATGTGGGATCCTCATGTTGATTTAGATAAGCATTGCCTAGTCTTTGAGGATATAGCCCAACCCCGCCTTTATTATAAGAGCGATTATGAGGAATTAAGCCGTATGGCAGCTGAAGTTGAAAATAACCAGGGGATTTCCTTTTTGACTCTGCCGAAAGGGCTCACATTAAATAAAGTCATCGCCATTGCAGGAGCTCCCAAGATGGGCAATTCGACCAAAGTTAAAATTTGGTGGGACCGAATTGTCGAAAAATATGGGGATAAGGAAATCGAAAAGACAGTCACAATGGCGATTACGAACGGGGTATTCAACAAGTCTAGAAACCTAAACATTGCTAAACAAAAGGAGCTAGTGGAGGGATTAAAATGCGACATGCATGAAATAGTGGCAGTCATGGCCCTAGCGATCATGAGATACATCAGTTCCGATCCCGATAGCCCTCTGCGACTTTTTGGGGATGATCCATTGACCTATACCCGTTGTTTTGAAGAGTCTGCGGTCTTTGGGGGCTTCGCCCCGGCTGGCACGGGCGCGTACTACGACGATTTCGATTATGAGAACAGCGGCGTGGGCGGTCAGCGGACGTTAGAGGGCGATCGCTATTGAACACTTGGTCATTGGCTAGGCCAGAGCCCTATTTCCCTCGTTTCCGATCGATCTCTTTTAAGTGCCGTTTGCGGAGGCGAATGAAATTGGGTGTCACTTCGATCAATTCGTCATTTTCGATAAAGTCGATCGCCTGCTCGAGCGTAAATGGACGCGGTGGAACGAGGATGATGTTTTCATCGCTGCCGGAGGCGCGGACGTTCGTCAGCTGCTTTTCTTTCGTGACGTTGACGATCAGGTCGTTATCGCGGCTATTTTCACCGACGATCATCCCTTCATAGACTTCATCGCCAGGTCTGACAAAGAGAGTGCCTCGTTCTTGCAAGTTAAAGCAGGCATAGGCGGTAGTTCTTCCGCCGCACATCGAGACGAGTGACGCCTTGGTGCCTTCCGGGGATTTCCCCTTTCCACGGGCCGAAGTGGTCGAAAATCGAGGTGAGGATTCCGAGGCCGCGGGTTTGCGGTCATGAACTCGTTGCGGTAACCCATGAAGCCGCGGGTGGGGATCAAGAACTCGAAGGTGGTAATGTTGTGCTCGTTGGTGCTCAGCGCTCGCATTTCTCCTTTGCGGCGAGAGAGCTCTTCGATAACCGTGCCTGAAAATTCTTCAGGGACTTCGATATGGGCTGATTCGTATGGGTTCAGTGTTTGCCCATTTTCTTCTTTGGTGATGACCTGAGGTTTGGAGATGGTGAATTCGTAATTTTCGCGGCGCATCGCTTCGATGAGCACGGCCAGGTGGAGTTCGCCGCGGCCGCAGACGCGCATCGCATCTTCGCGCCCGTTTCAGCTCTTCAATTTTCAATGAGATATTGGCGCGTCTTTCTTGGTTGAGGCGGTCGCGGAGTTTATTCATCGTGACGTGCTTGCCGTCTTTACCTACAAAGGGGCCGTTGTTGACCGTCATTTCGATAGAAAGTGTCGGCTCGGCAAGGGTAATGGGAGGGAGTTGGACGATGTGCTCAGGTGAGCAGAGGGTGTCGCCAATGATTATTTCGGGAATTCCGGCGATGTTGACGATGTCGCCGACGCCGGCTTCTTCCATCTCCACTTTTTTCAGGCCAAAGTAGCCTTCGATCCGGCTCACTTTGTGCTGTGGTGGATGCCCTTCGGATTGATACGGGTGATGGTTTGCCCTTTTTGCATTTTCCTTCGAGAATTCGTCCGCAGGCTTGTCGTCCGACGAAATCGTCATAGGTGAGGGTGGTGGCTTGCATAAGGAAGGGGAGGTCCATGTTTCCTGGCGGCGCAGGGCACTGCTTCTATGATCAGCTCGAAAGAGGGGGCGCATGTCTTTCGCTGGATCATTGAGATTGACGGGTAGCAAAGCCGGAGAGGCCGGAGGCATAGCCAATGGGAAAGTCGAGCTGTTCATCGGTTGCGCCGAGCTCGACAAAGAGATCAAAGGTGAGGTTGAGCGCGCGGTCAGGATCGGCGTGTGGGCGGTCGATTTTATTGAGGACGACGATCGGTCTAAGGCCGATTTTAAGGGCTTGGGAGAGGACGAAACGGGTCTGCGGCATCGGCCTTCTTGGGCATCGACTAGGAGCAGAACGCAGTTGACCAGTCCGAGGACCCGCTCCACTTCACCGGAGAAATCAGCGTGGCCAGGGGTGTCGATAATATTAATTTTATAATCTTCGTAGAAAATGCTGGTATGTTTGGCAAAAATCGTGATGCCGCGCTCTTTTTCCTGGTCATAGCTGTCCATGACCCGTTCGGGGACTTTTCATTGTCTCGGAAGATATTGGATTGTTTAAGAAGGCTATCGAGCAGGGTGGTTTTCCCATGGTCAATGTGGGCGATAATGGCGATATTGCGAATTTTTTCTGGCTGGTACATATTATTTCCTTGCGATCCCAGTCAGTATAGTAAATGTAAGGATTGAAAAGAAGCCCCATTTTTGATATATTATGACAAGCTGAGGAGGTGCATATGGATTATTTTAATCATCAATCTAATCTTTTAACTGATGTCGATGATATCCTCATTGAAAAGCTCGAAAAAGCGCTCCACAAGCCAACGCAGGCAGTCGTGGTCCATGATGTGGCCAAGATCGCTGCTGAACATTCTGGGGTCGACCTGGCGATCGCCGCATCCCGTTTGCCTCCCTACGCCCGTGCGGTTTTGTTTCAAAACTGCAGCGCGGTCGAAGAGCAAATCAAATTTTTAATTAACACCGACAGCAGCACCCGGATCGCGGTCTTTAGGGAAATCACCGATGAAGAGATCATCAGTGTCATCGAGCTGATGCCGCCCGACGAGGCTGTCGAGGTTCTAGAAGATCTTTCGGAGAGGCGGTATCGAAAGGTCATCGAGAGTCTCGAACCGACCAAGGCGATGCGGATTAAAGAAATTCAGAAAAACGCCCGCAATACGGCCGGAAGGCTCATGACCAACGAATTCTTCGCTTTTTCGATGGAGGCGACGATCGGGCAGGTGGGGGTCACCATCCGCAACAATCCAGGGATCGATCTGACCCGCCGCATTTTCGTCTTAAATCAAGAAGGGGAGTTGCAGGGGTATGTGCCTGCTAGAAATTTAATTATCAATCCTTCCGATCTGCCGCTCAAGCATGTGATGCGTCCCGTTTTGCACAAGGTGACAGTAGAAGTGCCTCGCGAAGAGGTGGTCGATATGGTTGAGAGGTATAAAATTAGCGCGCTGCCAGTGGTCGATAAGCAAGATCGGCTTGTTGGAGTGATTACCTATGAGGATGTCCTCGATGCGATGGAAGACATTCTCGATGAGACGATCGGAAGCGTTGCCGGTACGAGCGAGAAGGTGTGGGAATATGAGTCGCTTTTTAAAAGGTTTTTATCCCGTAGCCCTTGGCTGATCGTGACGCTATGTGCCGGTTTGATCAATGTGGGGGTCATGTCCTCATTTGAGAGATTTGAAAAGGGGATGCTGACATTTGCTATCTTTTTTGTTCCCCTCATCACAGGGATGTCGGGCAATATCGGCGTCCAATGTTCGACCGTTTTGGTGCGCAGTATGGCTTTAGGTCAGATGACTCCGGGTAACCGCCGCCATGCGATTAAACGGGAGCTCTTGATGGGGTTGATGGGAGGCGCGGTCTTCGGAGCGTTGTGCGGGCTGATGATCTATTTCATGAACTTTACCGGTGTGACCGGTGTGGCCGCAAGTCCTATTGCAATTGGGGTGATTGTGAGCATGGGGCTGGTGGGAGCTTGCTTAGCAGGAACCGTATTGGGAGTCTTTTCTCCCTTTTTCTTCATGAGGGTCGGAGTAGATCCGGCGGTGGCCTCGGGGCCGATTATTACAGCTTTTAACGACTTTTTATCGATGTCTATTTATTTTTTAATTGCCATGGGGATGAGCACGTTAATCTTATGAATATACAAATGATTCAGACGCGAAGTTGGAATCCTTCCAAACTCCGGAAGCCTTTATTCAAGCCGATGATGAGGGCGCTCGACTGGGCTGAGCTGATCCAGGGAGCACTCCCACAGCTAGCAAAGGATTCGCGCAAGCTGCTCAGCCGGATTTCAGATGGCTTGTCGGTCTTTGACTTGCCGAGCAGAGGCAATAAGCTCCTGAGGTCTTTTACGTTGGCTTATGCAGGGGAGACGGTCGGAGAAAAGGCGGTCGGCTCGATTGGGGCATTGAAAAACTCGACGTCGATTGCCGGGGTGGGGGCTGTGGCTGTCGAGGTGATGCATGAGCATGGGCTCTTCACCCTTTCGCCACATCAACTTTTAATTTTAAATATCTTTGGGTTCATCTGCAGCTCGGTTCTTGTATTAAAGAGCCTTGCCGATCTCAATAAAACTTTTAATGTAATCACTCAGCAAGAGCTCTGGTGTACCGAATTCAATTCAAATCTTTTATATCTAGCAAATAAAATTTGCCGTTTGACCATTGGTCTCATTGGCATGGGCTTTTTTCTTTTTGGCGGGGAACTTGCTGCGCCTTATCTTTTATTAGGCCTTTCTAGTTTTAGTCTTGTTTTATCTTTGACTAGATATTATTATCGAATCTCAGTTTAATTATATTCTATAATGTTATTTTATTTATAATTTGCTATAATTAACCTTATATTAAGAAAAGGTTAATTATGGTTACGGAAATTAAAGACGCTGTTTATTTTGCGCAGCCCCGGAGTCTCTCTGAGGATAATCCTGGGCTGGCTCAAACTGCAGATAAAGTGGCAAACTTGCCCAATGCAGCTCATGTGGCAGTCGATTATATTCAGCAGCCTGAGGGGCTACGCGAGCTCGTAGTCGAGCCGATCGTCTATTCTTTGCGCTGGGCGGAAATTGCAGTCACCGAACTTGGTGAGCTTGTCAAAGGGCCCCAAAAGTTATTTGAAAGCGCCGGCCACTTCCTCCTGTGGGCGGAACTTCCTACCCAGCTTCTGAAATTGGGGCGAACAGTCGTCAAGTTCGGCGAGAGCCTTGCGAATAAAGCCTTTGTGCAAGCTGCCGATAAGGCTGCAAAAATCTATGTCAATACGACTTTCTTGACTGGGCTTGTCGCCGATGCTGTTGAGGTTCTCTATCATGAACATCTCATCACCCTTTCTACGGCAGCTTTGACAGCGGTGCAAACTTTGGGATTTCTGGGAAATATCGCGCTTCTCATCAATGCGATACGGGGAATTAAAAAACAAACCATTAAACTCATGGAGAGTGAGCCTTGGACACCCCCATTTAACCTGGCATTGATCCGATTGAGCGCAAAGGTCTGTCTCGCAGTTGTCGCCATTTTCTCTATGGCGGCCTTCTTCGTTACGATCGTCTACTTCACCTATATCATCTTGATCTTTTCAAGTATTTTATTGATTTTGACCCTGGTCGCCCACTTTTATGAGAAGACCCGCGTCCCCGATAAAGTGAAGGATCAGGCTCAGACTATAACATAGTTTTTCAACGCAAAGACGCGAAGGCGCAAAGACGCAAAAAATTATCTTTTATTGCGTCTTTGCGCCTTCGCGTCTTTGCGTTTAAATTATTTTAATTATTCTAAGTTAATTGCTAATAAACTATAATAATAGTGGTGTTATTATGGTTGATAGAATTAACTCAGAACAAAGTCCATCCGCTTTTGCGGTTGCCAAAGACTATATCCAGACTCCGACCGGTATCCAAAATATGGTTATCCGACCGGCTGTTCATGGGTTGAAGCTAACGCAATTGGCAGTGAGTGCTCTGGCCTCAACTGTCAACGGTCCTAGGGAACTCCTTAGACTGGGGGATCACCTTTTGTATTGGGTGGCTTATCCAGACCGTCTAAGAAGTTTTGATCGATCTGTAAAGAAACTAGTTAATTCGTTCCAAAATGGCTCGGTTGTCAAAGTCGCCAGTAAAATCAGCAAGTTCTATATTCAAACTTTACTGGTCATTGGCCTCATCGCCGATGCGGTCAAAAATTTGTGCGTGAGGGAGATCATTTCACTGTCAGCTTCTGCTTCCTTGGTGATTGCTCAAATCAGTTTTCTTGGGAACATCGCCTTAGCTTTGCTTTCCATGCACCAAATAAAAAAACAAGTAAAAAAATTGATCAAACATGAGCCCTGGACACCCCCATTCAACTTGGCACTGATCAATTTGGCTGGAAGGGTTTTATTGGCAGCAATCGCAGTGTTTGCAATCTTGGCAGTTTTCAATGCTACGCTCATTTCGCCATGGCTTATTTTAGGTGCCGGAGTGGGGCTGATGATCTGCTCTATCACTGCCCATTTTTACGAAAAAATTCACATTCCGCCTCCGCCGAAAACTGTTGCTCTTTAGCCCTCCAAAAGTGTATAATTTGATGCTATGGCGGCTAAAAATCCAACAGCGATAACGAGCAAAAATCTAAAGCAGCTTTTACCCTCGATTTTGCGTGATATTGGACGCTCTCATCAGCTGCGTCCAGACCTCATTTTAGCTGCTTGGCCGGCGCTGATTGGCGAGCGGCTAGCCCCAATGACACAAGCGGTATCACTTGAAGAGGGGGTCTTGACTGTGAAAGTGAAAAACTCTTCTCTTTTGAGTTTATTGGCGCAGCACGAAAGTTCCCGATTAATAAAAGAATTGCGAAAAAAATTTCCAAATGCAAACATTCGGAATATCCGATTTTGTATCGGGTAGAATCAAAGGTTTTTAAGGTATGACGACAATGACGAAAGAAAATGAATATGATGCAAGTTCCATCACTGTTCTTGAGGGATTGCAAGCGGTCCGTGAACGTCCTGGCATGTATATCGGCGATACCCATACGAACGGATTGCATCAGCTCGTCTACGAAGTTGTCGACAACAGTATCGACGAGGCAATGGCCGGATATTGCACCGAGATCGTCGTCACACTGCACAAAAATGGAGCCGTCTCTGTCCTCGACAATGGACGGGGAATTCCAGTTGGCAAGCATGAGGGTGAATCGAAAAAGCAGGGACGCGATGTCTCGGCGATCGAAGTGGTGATGACGATTCTGCACGCCGGCGGTAAATTCGACAAAAATATGTACAAGGTTTCCGGCGGTCTGCACGGGGTCGGTGTTTCTTGCGTTAACGCCCTTTCGAAGCTCCTGATTGCTGAAGTATATCAAAATGGTAAGGTCCACGAGATTCAGTTTGCCAAAGGCAAGGTGAAAGAACAGCTTAAAGTGACCGGCGAAAGCGATCTGCGCGGGACGAAAGTGACTTTCTGGGCTGATGATACGATTTTCTCCTCAGTTGAATATGAGCATGAGATCCTTTTAAAACGTCTGCGCGAGCTGGCGTTTTTGAACAAGGGAATCCGCATCCGCTTTATCGATGACCGGTCGGCTGACAATCCTGAAGTGGACTTCTGCTATCAGGGGGGAATCGGCTCTTTCGTCGAGTATTTAAACGAGAACAAGCTCCCTCTATTCCAACCGCCGATTGTCGTTTCGGGGACGAAACAAGGGGATGACGGTCCGATTGAATTTGAACTCGCGATGCAATGGAATGACACCTATACAGAAAATATCTACTCCTATGTCAATAACATTGCGACTCGTCAGGGAGGAACGCACGTCAGCGGCTTCTCGACAGCGCTGACAAGGGTGCTCAATCAATACATCAAAACAGCACAGGTCGCAAAAGCTGAGAAAATCGCTGTTTGCGGCGAGGATATGCGCGAGGGTCTAACCGCTGTCATTTCTCTTAAGGTCCCCAATCCCCAATTCGAAGGGCAGACGAAGCAGAGACTGGGCAACAAAGATGCCGGCTCCATCGTACAGCAGATCACCGGCGAAGAGTTTACCACTTATTTAGGGGAACATCCTGCCATTGCGAAGACGATTGTTGAAAAGGCATTGCTCGCCGCTCAAGCTCGTGAGGCGGCTCGCAAAGCACGCGAGCTAACGTTGCGCAAAACAGCTCTCGATAGCGCTAGGCTTCCTGGAAAGTTGACCGACTGCCAAGAGAGAGATCCATGCTCAATGTGAGATCTATATCGTTGAGGGAGACTCTGCGGGAGGATCGGCGAAAACAGGTCGCGATCGTAGATTCCAGGCTATCTTGCCGATCCGGGGTAAGATCTTAAACGTCGAAAAAGCCCGCTTGCAGAAAATTTTGCAAAACACCGAAGTGGGGGCGATGATCTCTGCTTTTGGTTGCGGTATCGGCAGCGATAATTTCGATGTGACGAAGCTTCGCTATCATAAAATCATCATCATGACGGATGCCGATGTCGACGGATCGCACATTCGTACGCTGCTGCTCACATTCTTCTACCGCCATATGCCAGCCCTGATTGAAAACAATTACATCTATATCGCCCGTCCTCCTCTCTACCGGGTAACCCGCAAAAAGGTGAAGCAATATATCCACAGTGAAAAGGAGATGGATGAATACCTGCTCAGCTTAGGGACGAGCGATGTGAAAATCCGCCTTGCCGGGCATCATGAGCCCCTAAATCCTGAAGAGGTCAACTGCAGCTGCTGAAGCTTGTCAGCGAAGTAGAGATCTTTATCTCTTCGCTCGAGCGAAAAGGGGTTCCCTTTAGAGAATTTGTTGCGGCGAAAGATCAAAATGGCCATTTGCCCCAGTTCCAAGTGAAACTCAGAGATGATAATAAATTCATCTATTCGCATGAGGAGATTGCCGAGGTCAAGAAAGAATACGAAGAGATTCAAAAGCAAGAGCATGAACGAGACCCTTGCCGCCATTCCTGAGGAAGAGCGGACTGAAGAGATGCTTAAATTTACCCTAAAGAGTTTGAGTTCGTCGAGCTTTATGAAGCGGATGCCTTCCATAAATTGAGAGAAAAGCTGGCCGACTTTGCCTTCCCACTTGATAGCTATATGGTAGCCGATGGAAAGCTCTTCGATATTATCGATGAAGTGGGGGCGAGACGCCGATTTACACCTTGAAAGAGGGGATTGACTTCCTCCGAGCCAACGGTCGAAAAGGGATCGAGATCCAGCGATACAAGGGTCTTGGTGAGATGAACGCCGATCAGCTTTGGGAAACAACGATGGATCCCTCCAAAACGGACGCTGGTCAGAGTGACATTCCCGATGCGATTGCTGCCGATCATATGTTTACGATGCTTGATGGGTGAAGATGTGCCTCCACGCCGCGCCTTTATTGAACAACATGCCCTATCAGTGAAAAATTTAGATATTTAAAGAGAAAATAAACCTATGTCATACACACAAGATGAAATCATCGTTCCGCGCAATGTCGAAGAAGAGATCAAGGAGAGCTACCTCCGCTATTCGATGTCGGTCATCATTTCCCGCGCTCTTGCCCGATGTGCGCGATGGCTTAAAGCCCTCGCAGCGGCGCATTTTCTATGCGATGCGCCAATTGAATTTAAGTCCCGGCGGCAAACACCGAAAATGCGCCAAGATCTCCGGGGATACATCAGGGGATTACCACCCTCACGGCGAAACGGTGATCTATCCGACGCTTGTCCGTATGGCTCAAGATTGGGCGATGCGCTATCCGCTTGATCGATGGCCAAGGAAACTTCGGTTCGATCGACGGCGACCCTCCAGCTGCGATGCGTTATACTGAAGCGCGTCTGACCCATGCGTCGATGGCGCTGATGGAAGATCTCGAAAAAGATACCGTCGAACATGTCCCCAACTATGACGAGACGAAAGACAGAGCCGACCGTTTTCCCAGCAAAATTCCCCAACCTCCTCTGCAACGGCTCTTCAGGGATTGCTGTCGGGATGGCGACAAATATTCCTCCTCACAATTTGGGCGAACTGATCACGCGCAACATTGCTCGTCATCGACGACCCACTAGTCTACAATTGAAGAGATCATGCAAGTGATGCCAGGCGCCCGATTTTCCAACAGGCGGCGTGATCTGCGGCTACCGCGGTATTAAAGAAGCCTACCATACAGGCCGAGGGAAAGTGATCTTACGCGGCCGTGATCCGCGTCGAAGATGTCGATCCAAATGGCGACCGGCAGCGTCTTGTCGTCGATGAGATCCCTTACAACGTCAACAAATCGGCTCTCATTCAGCAAGATCGCCGAGCTCGTCAATGAAAAGACCATGCCGGGCATTTCCGATATGCGCGATGAATCGGATAAAGACGGGATGCGCATCGTCGATCGAGCTCAAGCGGGGTGAAATTCCCGATGTGACCATCAATCAGCTCTACAAATACACCGAAATGCAAGTGACTTTCGGCTGCAACATGCTCGCCCTCGACAAAGGCTTGCCCCGCACGATGAACATCAAGCAGTTCATTCAAGCTTGGATCGATCACCGCATCGAAGTGATCCGCCGCCGCACCCGTTTTGAACTGGCCAAAGCCGAAGCACGCGCCCATATTTTAGAAGGCTATCTCAAAGCGCTCGACCATCTCGACGAAGTGGTCAAGATCATCCGCGCGAGCGGCAGTCGCGATGCGGCAAGATTGCAATTGATGGCTCACCTATGCGTTTACCGACCGCCAAGCCAATGCCGTCCTCGATCTGCGCCTCTACCAATTGACAGGCTGGAGCGAGAAAAATCGAGAGCTGAATACAAAGAGCTGCTCGAGAAGATCGCCCACTTGCGCGCTGTCTTAGCATCCGAAGAGCATGGTCCGCGGCATCATCAAGCGAAGAGCTCCGAAATTGCCAAAAAGCACACAGAAGAGCGAAAACCAAAATCATCGCCGCCGAAGGGGAGTTCAATATCGAAGACCTGATCGCCGACGAGCAAGTGATCATCACCATCTCTGAAGATGACTACATCAAGCGGATGCCGATCGACACCTTCCGCGAGCAGCGACGAGGAGGACAAGGGTCGTCGGAATGGAGATGAAAAAAGAGACAGATATCATCAAAGATATCTACGTCGCCTCGACGCACGATTATCTCATCATCTTCACCAACCTTGGACGTTGCTACTGGCTCAAAGCGTGGCAGATCCCCGAAGCGGCCCGCCGATCTAAAGGCAAGCCGCTGATCAACCTACTCGAAGACCTCAGCAGCGGCGAACGGGTTGCAGCGATCCTCTGCGTCAAAAATTTCACGACAAGGCCTGCATCCTCCTTGCGACCAGACAAGGGGTCGTCAAGAAGACCGATCTGTCTGCCTTCGAGTTCTCCCCGCCGAAAAGGAGTCTACGCGATCAATATCGACGAAGGGGATGAAGTGATTGCCGCTCGACTCGTGCAGAAGGCGGAGCAGATCATGCTCTTCACCGAGGCCGGGATGGCTGTCCGCTTCGATCAGCTCAGGTGCGCACCATCGGCCGCGTTGCTCGTGGCGTTCGCGGCGCCTCCCTCAAGGGGAAGAAGACAAGTGGTCTCCTGCGAAGTGGTCACTGAAGAACGAACCTCCTCATCGTCTGTGAAAATGGCTATGGCAAACGCTCCCGTGTCGAAGATTTCCGCCAAACACGTCGCGGCGGAGTCGGCGTCCGCTCCATCATCACCAGCGAGCGCAACGGACTGGTCGTCGGCGCGATCCCTGTCACCGATAACGACGGCGTCGTCATGATGTCCAACGCCGGCCAAACCGTCCGCATCGCATGAAAGATGTGCGGGTGATGGGCCGCTCGACACAAGGGGTACGCCTCGTCCAGCTCAAAGAAAAAGATGAGCTTGTCGGCATCCAGAAAATCGAAAACGATGAGTCAGAATGAAACTCGACTTTGTACAATTTTCGGTGCACAGATCTAGAGGAAGCGCTCTGCAAATTTTAATTTTCTTCGCGAAATTCATAGCCGGAGGTCTCTATTAATGAGCGAAGAAAGTAAAAATTTGCCAGCGAGTTCCTCGGAGATGTCACCAAAAATTGTACAAAGTCGAGTAAAAGGATATTTCATCACGTTTGAAGGGGGAGATGGCGCTGGAAAGTCCTCCCTCATCATCAGCCTCCATGCCGCCCTAATCGATCGGGGTTATGACGTCATGCAGACCCGCGCTCCCGGCGGCACCGAGCCTGGCAAAGTGATCCGCAATCTCCTCCTCCATCCGCATGAGCCCGTTGTCCCTGAGGCCGAGCTCTTCCTCTATCTAGCCGACCGGGCCCAACATGTCGCTAAAGTGATCCGCCCTGCGCTGGCCCAAGGAAAAGTAGTCCTCTGCGATCGCTACAACGACTCGACCGTCGCCTACCAAGGGGGAGCCCGCGGTTTTGGCCTAGACAAAGTCGAAGCCCTCTGTGATTTTGCAACAGGTCATTTAGTCCCCAATTTGACCATCTATCTAGATCTCGATCCAGCAATCGGCATGGAGCGGATAAAAAAAGCGCAGGAGTCCAAAGACCAAATCGAAGCTGAAGATCTCTCATTCCACCGCAAAATCCGTGAGACCTTCCGTCAGATCGGCAAAAAACATCCCGAGCGCTTTAAGGTTATCGATGCAACAGCACCGAAAGAAGCGGTCTTTGAACAGGCCCTAAGGTTAATCGATGCCCACTGCTTCGCTTCCCACACTTAAACAAATTCCCAATTCCATCCTCTTGAGTGGAGCCTCGACGGAAAATGCCCTCGACCTTGCCCGGCAGATCCTCGGCCCTTCTCCCAAAATCGCCACTGGCAACCACCCCGACCTCCACGTTTATGCTCCCGAAGGCAAAAGCGACCTCCATCCTATTGCGAGCATCCACCAAATAATCAGCGAAATGGCCCTGCCCCCCTTCGAGGCCAAAAACAAAGTCTTTGTGATCGAGGATGCTGAAAAAATGCTCCCGTCTGGAAGCAACGCCCTCCTTAAAACCCTGGAAGAGCCCAATGAGGACACCTATTTCCTCTTGATGACCCACCATCCTGACCGACTCCTCCCCACCATCCTCTCGAGACTTTTCCCGCTCCAATTCAATTCCACCGCATTGCCATCGACAGATTTCAGCCCCTATATTGCACTCGCAAGCCAAGGAGAGTGGGATAAATTGTTAGATGAGGTGCCCGAAGAGTGCCCCGAAGACTTCATGAAGTCGTGTTTGCAGTGGGCCGCGCAGCAGAAGAACCCTGCCTATTTCCTCAAAGTGTCAGGCTATGTTGAAGAAGCCGAGAAAGCGCTCCAGCACAACCTCAAGCCTCGAACAGTCTTTTTGAATTTACTTTTACAAATGGAAAGTTTTCATGGCAAATGGGATTAAATTCTCAGAAATTTCAGATGAGTGGAGGGATAGGCTCGGCACATGTGATAGGTGCAAAGTGAAATTTGTCAACACCGATATTATCAAACTTCTCAGCTGTCAGCATATTTTCCATACTTATTGTTCATCTTGGAAGTGCAGCCTTTGCAATTCCTTGTCAGAAAAAAAAGTCATAACAACTCCTTCTGAAAGCTCATCAGTGATAGAGGATCTCTACAAAATGCACTTTCAGGGATTCTATTTTTGATGGAGCAATAATTATGTGCAATTTATTTGACATACCATAATTTGCAATTAACAATTGGTTTATGATAAAATATAAAGACCAGATTAAGAGGCTATGTGAAAGTTCAAGGAGTTAATTTAGAAATTTCAAGAAATTGGGTTCAGGATTTTATTGAGCCTGACTCCATCCTGGTCAAAATTGCCCGAGTGGTGACATGGCCCTTGAGGCTCATCGCAACAATCTTTACCGAAATTGGCAGGCTTCTCCATCGACTTGTAATTTGGATTAGCGAGGGAGATTCTCCAGACATTCAATATGCAAAATTGATCCGAATGCATCAAAATTTGGATCCAAATCTCTTTTGCGAAGGCCAAAAGCAAAGGGGGAGAAATCGGTATTCGGATATCCTTCCCAATGAGCCGACCCGTGTTAAAATGGAGAATGACCCATCCTTTTATTTTAATGCTAATTGGGTGCTAGATAGACGAGCTATTGCTTGTCAGGGGCCTCTAAAGAGCGAAATTGAAGAGTTTTGGAAAATGGTCTCCGATTCAGGTGTAGAGACTATTGTGATGCTCACCAACCCTATCGAAGGTCACCATGACAAATGCAGTGAATATTGGAAATCTAGGCCGTTTACCGAAAGAAAAATCTTTGAGAATGGCAATGAAGTGATTGTCGAAAGAAACATCAAGGTAAATGGTAAGACCATTGTCCAATATCATTTGCAAAATTGGCCAGATCATCACACCGTCAGCCCAGAAACTTTAGCAGAGCTCGTGAAGTTAGCTTCAAATCGAAAGGAGAAACTTCTCGCCCATTGTAGCGCGGGGATAGGACGTACGGGAACCTTTTTGGCAGTCTTAGAAGCCCATCTACAAAAAACAGGTGAAATCTTTTCCATCGCTGCCGATCTTCGAAATCCTTACAAAGGTCGAGTGGGGATGATCCAAACGCTTCCGCAATATCATCTCGCCTTAAAAACAGCACAACGTCTTCGATCTTTAAATGAGTAATGTTTGCAGTGGGCCGCGCAGCAGAAGAACGCGACCTACTTTCTGAAAGTTTCAGGCTATGTTGAAGAGGCTGAGAAAGCGCTCCAGCACAATCTAAAGGCCCGAACAGTCTTTTTGAATTTACTTCTGCGAATGGAAGCTATTTCTTCTTGTAGTTTTGCAACTGCCTCTCTTTAAAAAAATTGAAGAAATTCCTTCATTCTGTTAGTTTTGCAATGTCATCAATTATTTAACTAAAATAGGTAGTAATAAATGTTCACTACAGCATTCAGCTGGGAAGTTTCCAGGCTGTTGCCGGCGCTCAATAATGGCTTTAAGTATGAAAAGCCTAAGGCTAAATTGCCCTTAGCCAAAACCATGCCGGAAATGCCACTTGTGCAGACTGGAAACTATTGGGTGCCGAAGCAGATCATCACAATGATTTTTAGGCGATCACCTCCCGATGCGCTATTAAACATCGGATTGGTTTGCAAATTATGGTATCAGCTCTCCTCCTGCGATTCCCTATGGATGTCATACACTTTGAGAGAAGCATTCCCTCAGGCCACATTTATCGATAGAAATATCTGGGAAACCTATGTCGATGTAAAAAAGTATGGGTGGGAAATGGAAGAGAAAGGGCGCCCCTGTGTCACTAAATGGGACTATATTGAGCTAAAGGGGATGGAATCTCAGGTAGAAGGGGACTTAGGGTTGACTATTGTGACCCTCTATAAAAAGCACAAATTAAAAGACCCCATCGACTTCGCTGAATCTGGCAAAGCGGGTAATTCAACTGCGGTTTCTTTTATCCAGCAGTCCATTATTAAGAGGTTCGGGAACATGGAGGTGAAAGAGACGATTGTAGTGGCCGTGACGAACAATGTATTTAAAAACAGCAAAAAAAGAGGGAAGCTAAAATGTGATAAGCCATCGCTATTGGCGACAATAGCAGTTGCACTCATGAGATTCAGAACATCTGATCCGGCAAACCCCACCCGATTATTTAGTGGTGGTCCACCGACTTATACGTGCCTTGAGGAAGAGATCGATGGGGCCAAACTGGTTTTTAGGGGCTTCGCCCATGGGGGCCCCGGCGTCTTCATTGACCGCGGCGACAAGGACTACGGCCTGGCGGGTCAGTGGCAGTTCAAGGTCTGCCCAATAGTGTGAATTTGGATCCCCGCGAAAGCTCTCGCGGTTCAAATTCACACTTTTGGGCGGGGCGGGGTATATTTCTTGCTTGCGATTCCGAAGATCCTTTTCCCAATTGTGCCACCTAGGAACCTATTGAAGACGACGAAATAGGCGATCACAAGGGCGAATAAGAGGAATGCTGATCCGCCAGTCAGATTAAAACCCTCTTTGGTTGTCTCGCCAGTAAATTTGGCGATGATCCATCCAAAAAGAATAAAACTTCCAAAGAGGTCCAGAAGAAAAGCCAGAACTCTTTTCCACATTGGTCCTTTATCATCGGTGGGTGTTGCTTCTGCCATACAGGTAACTCCTTTGTGATTTATTCAAATAACTAATTTCGAATTAGGATGCCATGGAAAAATCGCTCCCTATTGCCGATTTTGGCATAATTGATGTATAATGCTTGGCATGGAAATAAGAAAGTCTCCATTAACTGAGTTATCAGAGGATCAATACCCAAAGATTCTGAAACAGAGTGAGAACCTCGATCCCCAACTATTTCTCAAAGCTCGAGAATGTATGGCTCGCAATCGGTATCCTAATGTATTGCCTAATGAGCCGACCCGTTTTACGATTGAGAATGAGGAAAATTTTTATTTCAATGCCAATTGGGTATTAGGTGGCCGGGCGATCGCCTGTCAGGGGCCCAAGTCAGATGAAATCGATCATTTTTGGAAGATGGTTTGGCATGCCGATGTCCGGACGGTTGTGATGCTGACGAACCGGGTTGAGAACCGGAAAGATAAATGCAGCCATTACTGGAAACTTCTCCCATGTAAAGAAGAAAAAGTCTTTGAAAAAGGGACTGAGATCATCGTTAAACGGGAAATCGAATTGACGCAAGGGCTTGAGACAAGAACGATCGTCCAATATCACCTGCAAAATTGGCCCGATTTCGGCGTGGTTGCTCCAGAGACCTTAGCAAAATTGGTGGAGCTAGTTACCCAACATGATGGCAAATTCCTCGCCCACTGCAGCGCAGGACTTGGCCGAAGCGGTGCATTCCTCGCCGCCTATGAAGCTTTTCGGCAAGAGACATCAGATATTGTTGAAATCGTCTCCGATCTTCGCAATCCTCACACCGGTCGAGTTGGGATGATCCAAACGGTTGCGCAATATCATCTCGCCTTAAAAACAGCGAAATTGCTGGTTCCAGATTTACAGTGAGAGAATTGCGCGAAGTCCTTCTTCTACAATCGTGCGGCGCGCTTTTGATGGAATTTTTTTGATCATTTCGAAAGCCTTTTTCACATTGAAAGAGGGATCGATTTCAACTTCTGGTAGGGCTTGAAACCAAAGCGACTTTGCAGGTTTTAAGTACAAGACATCCAAAAGAGCTTTTTCTGGAGTCGCCATTTTCACTTGTGTTTTCAAATCAAGCTCATAATCGAAAAAAAATTCAGGGGCGATATGATGGACAGAAATAGTTGCCAAAGGTGTTTTAAATAGGCGAGTGCGGGCAAGAGAGACGACCGTAATATTGCGCGGAATTTGATCGATCATCCCATGATGATAAAGAGCAGTCTGCAATGAAATATAGCCGGGAAATGGAGCGACTAAGTAATCAGGAAGCACTAAGGGGTTGACTCGCAGGTCAATCACCCACAGACCCTTTGATAGACAGATGACATGCTTTGCCAATGCCAATCGTCTCAATACTTGACTTGCATATTCGTTGCTAATGCCCAATGTAATGGCGATATCTCTGATTTCCATCACGGGGACGCCAATATTTTGAAGGGTTCTTAAGGCGGATAATAAATTCACCTCAGGCCCTCCAAATAATCGATCACACTTAATTGAATCATATTCCAAGTATCATGATTATATTGCTCTTGAAGATCTGTGGGGAAAAAGGCCAATACCTGATCTTTAAACTCACCAAAACTAATATTGCATGTATTTTCACAGGCCTTTGTTAAATATTCACCATCCCCTTCTTTTATCCCATAGGCATTGATCAAATGAAAAAGATCCCAAATATCACGAGCCTGAGTTTCGGTTCTGGATGCTAAAGCCCTTATTTTCTGTTTAAAAGCGATTGTAGGGCTATAATGGGGCACAAAAATAGGATGCAATCGATAGGTGCTTAAAACAGCTATATTGATAGATTCAAATTCTACAGCTTCTTCAAGTCCTCTCCTTGAGCACTCAATTTTTGTGGGGAAAATTGTATCGTTTTCCGTTCTCAATTGAACCTTCCACCGCTGTGTGGTCTCAATTTGTTTCGGTTCTGATACTTGGGAGATATCAAGCGAATGAGTTCTTAGCATCATTTCCAATGCCGGAGACTTCAGAATCTGGTTTACGGTTTTTTGCAAAGTCGTCATCAGAATGGTTTTTACATCCAGGTCGATATCCTGTGAATATCGAATGCTCCCTAAAAAAAACCGCAGGTTGCAGCCGCCTTTCAAGGCATATAACCGTTTGTCCAACTTTCGTCCCAATTGGTCTAAGAAGCAGAGGTGAAAAAATTCAACGCATTGGACAGGATCGTATTTCATAATTTCATAATACGTGAATCCAGACTCTAATGTCAAGATCTCGTATTATGAAATTGACTAAGATACTCATATTTAGTTTGATAGATCTATGAATGATCGAGATTCAGTTTCATCGTTCAGATCCTTGTGCTTTGCTGTGACCATTGGGGATTTTTCACGAGTTCTGCACTGATCTGGGCAATGTTCTCAAAATAAAGGAGATAGACAGAAGCGGTCATCTTTTAAATAACTAATAACAAGCAGAAATTGACTTAAATTGATTTTAATAGTATAATTTTATTAAGCAAATAATTAACGAGGAATAAAATGAGTGTCACTAGTACTACTACTACAGCAGCCGCCAAGGACTTCGATCCCATCGTTGAAAGCCCCGCTCTTCCTAATGCAGCTCAAGACAAAGATCTGTTTGAGAAATATAATATTCCGAGAGATATTCAGGCCCTTTGTTTAAGCTTTCTCGATCTTCCCCTTTTAGCTGAGGCAAGTCTTGTCTGCAAGAAATGGAATGTGTTAAGTTCAAGCGATTCAGTCTGGAGATTTGTTGCTGGCTCAATAGGCTTACCGGTTCTGGATATCGGTGTTCCTTATTGTCAGCAGGTTCTCCAATTTACACGAGCATTGCAAAATTCTGCTCGCGCAACAGCAGGTAAGGATCTCGATCTTTTTACTATGGTCAGAGTAGAAAGGCCAACGATTGCCGATTTGAATAATCTGCGTAGAGGGCTCAAGGCTAGAGATATCATTTTAGTTTGGGATGCACTTGTCAAGGAGGCGAACAGTTTTCTCGTAGCAAATTTAGTCGGACCTAACGTTTCGAACTTAAATACCGTTGAACAGATCATTAATAAAGCAGAAGAATTCAGTGGATGGTTTTCTGCCAACAAGGCGACGCTTCGTCAAATCGTTAAGTTAAACCTCGATGGGTTGCGACTCACTTCATTGCCTGAAGAGATCGGTCAATTAAAAGAACTAAGAGAACTCAATCTTGAAGACAATCAACTGATTTTTTTACCAGATGTCTTCAATGATAAATTAGAGACCATCAATCTTAGAAATAACCAACTCTCTTCGATACCCTCTCAAATTAAAAATCTTCCCAATCTCAAAAAGCTGTTATTGCAACATAATCCGCTCTCATTGGCTAGCAGAATGGTGACTGCTTTCCAAAATGATTATAATTCTTCTAGAACAGAGATAAGAAATGCGGCCTTTTGGGCAATTGTTTTTGGGGCAATGTATTATCCTAGTTATGGTTACAAAGCGATTTTCCATATCGCTGCATTGTTCTCATTCAGTGTAACGTCGGGAGCTGTCGAAAATTCATTGAATTACAACAAAAGCAAAGCATGGGGTGCAAGTATATTATCTCTTTGGGCTGTTAGTACCGCCTGTCTGTATACCTTTAATAATTATTTTAGTGGAAATTAACTCTACCGCAGCTTCCCAGCCCAGCCTAATTTAGACCTTAGGGTGGTGAAATAGTCATGCCTTGTCAGATTGACGAGGCGGAAGATCTTTTCGCCTCGGGTGATTCGTAGGACATCGCCAGCTTGGAGCTCTTCGCAGGGGATCCCGTCGGCGGTTACCTCGAGGGGATAATCGTGGCTAAGGTATTGGACTTGGATCTCAGAGTCGGCGTGGAGCACGATTGGCCGGTTGGAGATGGTGTGGGGGCTGATGGGGGTGATGACGATGGCGTTTAGGTCGGGGGTCATGATCGGGCCGCCAGCAGCGAGCGAATAGGCCGTTGAGCCATTAGGGGTGGAGATGATCACTCCGTCAGCGACGAAGGTGTTGAGGTAGGTGCCGCCGACATGGATGGCGATCTCGACCAGGCTGGCATTTTTTCCGCGGTGGACGACGAAGTCGTTGACGGCAAATTGCTCCTGCCCGCTTGGAAAGTGGCCATTGATCGTGATTCTCTGGGCGATGGAGAAGTGGCCGAGGATGATGTCGTGCAGGCTGGGGTAGATTTCTGAAACGGGGATATCGGCCATGAAGCCGAGGTGGCCGAGATTGATGCCGATGATCGCCGGGTCGATATGGGCGAATTTGTGCACGAGTCCGAGGATAGTTCCGTCGCCTCCCATCGAGATGAAAAATTCGATTTGTTCATGGGGAATCGACGACATGGGGGCAACGCCGAGGGCAGCTGCGACATCGTCGGGAGCGACAACGGTGGCTCCACGGGCGCTCAGGTATTCTTGTATCCCAATGGCCAAATTTTTCGATTCTCGCTTTTGGCTATGGGGGAATATGGCAATGATCATACTGGAAGTTCTCTATTAAGCTCAGCATAATCTTTTAGGATTTGCTGGGCAATCGATTCCGCATCGAGGCCGACAGAGGCGAGCATCTCTTTATGGGTTCCTTGCTGAAGATAGATGTCCGGGATGCCGAAATTGCGCATCTGGATGTTGGAAAAGCCGTTGCGGAAGGCAAAGGAGCTCAGGATCATTCCCATTCCGCCGCTCAGTGCATGTTCTTCGATGGTGGCGATGTAGGGATGGCTCATGAAAATATTGGTGAGCAGTTCGGTGTCGAGGGGTTTGAGGAAAATTGGATCGATGATGCTCGCAGCAATTCCCTCTTTGGCCAGCAGCTGCCCCACTTCGAGGGCGATTTCGGTCATGTGGCCCAGCGCGATGAGGGCGACATCGGTGCCTCGCTCGAGGATTTCTCCTTTACCGAGGGGCCGTTTGGAGAGGGGATAGTTCGGCTCGTCGGTGGGGATATTGGGATAGCGGATGGCGGTCGGCTGTTTCCAGTCAAAAGCGCTCTCGAGAAGCTCTTTGAGGAGAAGGCCGTTGCGGGGTTGGCAGATAATCATATTGGGCATCGCATTGAGGAAAGAGATGTCATAGATGCCGTGGTGGGTTGTGCCATCGCTGTTTGCGATGCCTCCTCGGTCGATGGCGAAGACGACGGGGGATTCTTGAAGGCACACATCTTGGAAGAGGTTGTCGAAGGCCCGCTGCAGGAAGGTGGCGTAGATGCTGCAGACCACTTTGGTGTTGGGTTGCTTGGCAATGGCCCCGCAATAGGTGACCGCATGCCCTTCGGCGATGCCGACGTCGATGCAGCGTTCCGGATATTTTTCCATTAGGGGTGTAATGCAAGCACCGAGCGGCGTCGCGGGGGTGATGGTGATGATGGTAGGGTCAACATCGACCATCTTGAGCAGGTGTTTGCCAAAAATTTGCGGAAAGGTCGATTTGGAAGGGGGTTTGCCCGATTTTTTTCCGGTCACTTTATCGAAAGGAGAGCAGCCGTGCCAGGAGATCGGATTCGCTTCGGCTATCTCGAGCCCTTTTCCTTTGACGGTGATCACATGCAGGATGGTCGGTTGTGTGCTATCTTTTAGAGAATTCAGCACCTGAAGAAGCTCTTCTAAATTATGGCCGTCGATGGGACCGATGTAGCGGAGGCCATATTGCTCGAAGAAGGGGGCAGGGGTATCGTCGAGAATTTGGGTGATCGCTCCAACGTTGTTAGAGATCGACATATTATTGTCATTGAGAATGATGGTAAAGCGTTTCAGATCGGTCGGGAGGTTGTTCAGCGCTTCCAAAGCCAGTCCGCAGGTGAAAGTGGCATCGCCGATAATCGGAAGGACATGGAAGTTTTCTCCATTCATATCGCGCGCTTTGGCCACACCTAGGCCAAGCGAAACGGCAGTTCCTGCATGGCCGGCGTAGAAGCGGTCATGTTCCGATTCCTTCGGATGGGCAAAACCGGAAAGCCCTTTGTATTGCCTAATCGTCGGGAATTTGGCCAAGCGACCGGTGAGAATTTTATGAGTATAGATCTGGTGGCTTACGTCGAAGATGAACTGATCGAGAGGGGAGTCGAAGGTTTTGTGGAGGGCAAGAGTGAGTTCGACGACTCCTAAATTTGAGCCTAAATGGCCTCCATTAATGGCCATCACGTCGATGATCCGATGACGGATTTCTGAACACAGATGTTCGAGCTCTGAAATAGTGAGTTTCTTAATATCGGCAGGGCTTTGAATCGAATTGAGAATGTCCATTATTTTATGAAGGGCTCACTCTGCGGAATGTTATTTTCATCGACACTTAAGTTGCCTTCACGGTTTTTGAGCAAGATTTCAACTCTGGATTCCGCTTCGCTTAGCTTTTTCTGACAGTTTCCAATCAGCTTATCGGCCTCTTCATAGAGTCCAAGGGCAGCATCCAAAGAGACTTGGCTCGAATGCATCTTCTCTAAGATTTTTTCCAGCTTTTCGTAAGCCTGCTCGAAATTCAGTTCATCACTCATCTTGTACCTTTACCCGGATCGTTCCATTGGAAACCTGGATCCTAAGACCCTCATTAGGCTCAACGTCATTTATAGAGAGGATAACCGAATCTTTTTTTTCATGAAAGACAATGCTGTACCCCTTCTTTAAAAGATTGCGGGGATCGATCGCCCTAAGATGATCGACCAGTTGCTCGAGGCGCCTTTTTTTCTGTTCAATTTGTTTTTTGGCTGCCAGTTCGATACTAAAGCCGATTTTATCGAAATTTTTTCTTTGGACCCCAATTTGGGCTCCGGGTCTCAAAGCCTCTTTCTGCCTAATCAATTGGGCTAAATTCCGTCTATTTTGATTTAAAGTCTGCAGGATGGCCGTCTTGAGATCGGCGCGGACATCGTCAACTTTCTGGATGAAGGAGCTAAGGATCATATAGGGCGACCTTAGGGGGGACTGCTTAGAGACGGTCTCGAGCATCCTTCTATGGGAACGGAGTTGGGTCTGCATCGCCTGCAGGATCCCCGCTTTGGCTTTGCGCAGTTGCAAAATCAGCTGATTTTTCTCGAGTGTGACCAGTTCTGCTGCAGCCGAGGGGGTCGGAGCCCGCAGGTCGGCAACAAAATCGGCAATCGTAAAATCGGTCTCATGGCCGACTGCCGAGATGATCGGAATCTTCGACGCATGGATGGCAGCGGCGACGATCTCCTCATTAAAGGGCCACAGATCCTCGAAACTGCCACCACCGCGTCCGACGATGAGCACGTCAGCCAGCTTGTAGGTATTAAAATCTTGAATGGCTTTGGCGATCTCAGCCGCGGCCAGCTCCCCTTGGACCCGGACGGGGTTTAGGATTAGATGGAAGCCGGAAAAGCGGCGGGAAAGGATATGGAGAATGTCTTGGATCACTGAACCTGTTGGGCTGGTCACAACGCCGATGGTGCGGGGCAATTTGGGCAGAGGCTTTTTCTTGGCGGGATCGAACCATCCCAGCCCCTCTAATTTGAGTTTGAGCGCATGCAATTTTTTTAATAACTCACCGACACCGGAGAACTCGACCTCTCGGACGATGATTTGGTAGCCTCCGCGTGGGACATAGACGCTCAGCTCTCCGGTGATGACAATCTGATCGCCCTCTTTAAGGGGCTGGGAAAGGCGGTAGGAGTTTCCCTTAAACAGGACGGCGGAGACTTGCGATCCAGCATCTTTTAGAGTAAAATAGATGTGCCCGGAGCTTTGTATTTTGAGATTGCTCACCTCGCCCCGGACCGAAATCGAGGCAAAGGCAACCTCTAATTTTTGCTTGATAGCCGCTGTCAATTGAGAGACTGAAAGGATATTCAAAATACACCTTGATTTTCGCTGCTGGAATCATTATGATTAAACCTTTGTTAAAACACAAAATTTATGAATAAAATTATCGCCGGCAATTGGAAAATGCATAAGACGATTGAGGAGGCCACCCTCTTCCTCAATGCGTTGATCCCGCACATCTCCAAAGCCCGCGCGCAAGTCATGATCGCCCCACCTTTTACAGCGATAGCCGAGTGCTGCAAAACCGTAAAAGGAACCAAGATTCTCATCGGCGGTCAAAACATGGGTGACGCAGAAGAGGGAGCCTTCACCGGGGAGATCTCAGGCCGGATGTTGAAAGAGGCAGGGGCTAGCTTTGTCATTTTAGGCCACTCAGAGCGGCGAACGATTTTTGGCGAGACCGATGAGCTGATCAACCGGAAAGTGCTCCGGGCCCTTTCCGATGGACTCACCCCCATTCTGTGTATAGGGGAGACCCAAGAGCAGCGAGAAAAGGGGAAGTCGGCGGCGGTGCTAAAAAACCAGCTCGACGGCTGCCTGAGAGGCTTTTCTAGCGGGAATCTGATGATCGCCTATGAGCCAGTTTGGGCGATTGGGACTGGGAAAACAGCGACACCCGAAATGGCGCAAGAGATGCACGGGGTGATCCGGCAGCATCTCGGGCAGAGATTGCCGA
Organism: uncultured Verrucomicrobiae bacterium; assembly: GCA_963806855.1. Taxonomy (GTDB): domain Bacteria; phylum Chlamydiota; class Chlamydiia; order Chlamydiales; family Rhabdochlamydiaceae; genus Sacchariniichlamydia. The sequence continues at coordinate 1,117,615 of CAWDYW010000001.1, forward strand.
TTCTTTATGGTGGATCGGTGAAGCCTGCCAATATTGAAAGTTTATTAATCCAGCCCGACATCGATGGAGCGCTCATTGGAGGAGCCTCTTTGGAAGTCGAGGCGTTTGCAAAGATGGTAGTAAGATGACATTTTTATTTTATACGGCAATTTCTCTTTTTCTTCTCTTGGCAATTGTGCTCTCCCTGGTGATCCTTGTCCAGGAGAGCAAAAGCATGGGCCTTGGCGCCTCATTTGGCGGAGATCCTGGCGAGTCGGTGTTTGGTACCTCGACTGCCGCGGTGCTGAAAAAATTCACCGCTTACCTCGCTGTGATTTTCATGGCAACCTGCGTGCTCCTTTCGATCTGGTCAGGTTCGATGGGAAAATCGCACAGAGGGCCTGCTATTCAGATTGAGGAGACTTCTGAGTAAATGGCAAAATGGCGATTCCGTTATTACGGCGATCCAGTTTTGCGCCAGAAAAGTGTCCCGATCGAGGAGATCACCGAAGAGATCAAAGAGCTCGCTCGGTATATGATCTACTATGCCGACAATCATAATGGAATCGGACTCTCTGCCGTCCAACTCGGAGTCCCGATCCGCCTCTTTGTCCTGCGCAATTACATCGTTCAGCCCGATGGGCGATGGACCGTCTCGCCTCCGAAAGTCTTCATCAACCCCAAAATCATCTGGAAAAGCGAAGAGATCGAGATCGATACCGAAGGGTGCATGTCGGTGCCCAATCTCAACGTCGGCCCCATCGAGCGGCCCAAAGCGATCAAAATTGAAGCGACCGACCTCGACGGCAACCTCTTTGAAGAAGAGATGGAAGGACTCAACGCGCGGGTCAGATTCCACGAGAACGACCACCTCAACGGAGTACTCCAAATAGATCGTCTGCCTCCCAACGTCCGCAAAAAAATCGAGCCACAGCTCCAAGCCATAAAGAAAAAGTACAATAAATGAAGAAGCTAATCCAAGGGATCGTCGATTTTAGAAAAGGGCTGACAGAGGAGTCGAGAGACCTCTTTGCCAAGCTGGCCCTCGGACAAAAACCCGACACCCTCTTCATCGCCTGCTCTGACAGCCGCGTGGTCCCCAACCTCTTCGCTTCGACCAACCCCGGCGACCTCTTCGTCCTCCGCAATGTCGGCAATCTAATTCCTCCTGTCGCATCCAACGATGACAGCGCTACGGCCGTCGTCGAGTTTTCGATCTTTTCACTCGAAGTCTCCGACATCGTCATCTGCGGCCATTCCGAATGCGGCGCGATGCATGCACTCCTACATGGAGTCGATTCCAAAAACTGCTGTCACCTCGAATCGTGGCTCAAATACGGCAAAGAGGCGCTGAACAAAGTGCGCAAAGGGGTCAAGATCAATCCAGGATTATCCGAGCAGAACCAGCTCTCCCAAGTGAACGTGCTGCAGCAAATGGAGCACATCAAAAGCTACCCCTTCATCCAAGAACGGATCGCCAAAAAAGAGCTCCGAGTTCACGGCTGGTGGTTCGACATCGCCCACGCCGACGTCTATTGCTACGAGCAAGAGCTGAACCAATTTGTCCTCATCGACGAGAAGGAAGGCGACCACATTTTAGAGAGGTCGTGACTTTCTTTTGCCAAGGGATTTAGAATTTTAGGTGGTCATTAATAAAAGATAGAGCGCCCAGAGCCCATTCTCGGTTGTAATAAAGCCCATAGATTGTTGCTAGGGCCACTGCAGTAATGGTTAGGCTCTTCTGATTATCGCGGACAAAAAAACGGGCCTTAAGACTGAGCGGGACCGGATTGCCTCCAACGTATAAGCGAATTCCCTTCTGCAAAAGCGTTTCTGGTATTGTGGTGAGTTTATTGTTGCAGAGATCGAGCAGTTCAAGATTAGGGAGCTGTTCGATCTCACCCGGAATCGAGATAAGTTTATTGCCGCCGAGCCCGAGCCCTTGAAGATTAGTTAGCCGTCCGATGTCGTTGGGAATCAAGGTGAGGCGGTTATTTTGGAGACCGAGATTTCGAAGATTAATTAATCGCCCGATCTCACCCGGAATCAAGGTGAGTTGGTTATTGCCGAGATAGAGTCCTTGAAGCTGAATGAGCTGCCCGATCGCACCCGGAATCGAGATAAGTTTATTGCTGTTGAGCCCGAGCAATTGAAGATTAGTTAGCTGCCAGATCTCATCCGGAATCGAGGTGAATTTGTTATTATGGAGATAGAGCTTTTCAAGCTGAGTGAGCTGTCCGAGCTCACCCGGAATCGAGGTGAGTTGGTTGTAGCTAAGAACGAGCAATTGAAGATTAGTTAGCCGTCCAATCTCCGTGGGAATCGAGGTGAGTTGAATTCCGCTAAGACTAAGAGCAGTCAATCCAGCGAGTGCCTCTTGATTCGCATCAAACCATACAGCAAATTCCGTAGACTTATCGATGATATCCTGTTCGGTTGGCGATCTTTCAAAGTTTGGGGCTTGTAAATCTGCATCTTCTGCCAAACACAGCCATACAGCAAGAATATCCCTAGCTTTGAGTAGTTCAAGATGTTGGATATGCCATTGTCGATAATCTTTTCCTTTGGCAATTAACTGTTGAACAGAGAGATTGTCAATTTCATCAGGTCCTTCTAAATTTAGATTGGGAAAATCTAGATTAATTCTATCAGTTAATGCCTTCCAGTTTGGGAGATCTTCTCTTGCTTGGAGCCAATCTTGGATAGTGTTGAGCTGATCAATAGTCGGCTTTTTTAAGATTTGGGTGATTTCATCGGGTCGATTTTCAATTGCGCTGGCGCTTTGTAGGATGCGAGCAATAAACTTTAGGACCTGCGTGCGGGGATCTGCAGCTTTGTCGATGGGGCAATGGATTCGCTTTGCAATGGAGCCCCAGATTAGAGGATCGGATATTAGTTCTTTTGAGCTTTTGGATGTACAGCCAAACTCGACCAGCTCATGGAGGTCAAGGAATGTGAGCAAGTGAATCAGGAGCTCATCTGGCAATTCTTCTAAAGCAGAGCCTTGGGTCGTGGCGGCCTCAGGCTGATTAAAATGGTCGTGGGCAACTTCTTGGACTTTGCCATCATGGGAAGTGGGCTCGGAAGGTCGATTGGTAGGGTTTGGTACAGAGCCTGGCGGTAATGCTGAATTAATAGAGCTCATATATTTCCTGTCTTAATAAGTATTCGTTATCGATTTGTAAATTGCCATAACTTTCTTTTGCCAAGGGATTTAGAATTTTAGGTGGTCATTAACAAAAGATAGAGCGCCTAGAGTCCATTCTCGGTTGTAATAAAGCCCATAGATTGTTGCTAGGGCCGCTGCAGTAATAGTTAGGCTCTTCTGATTATCGCGGACAAAAAAACGGGCCTTAAGACTGAGCGGGAGCGGATTTCCTCTAACAAATAAGCGAATTCCCATCTGCAAAAGCGCTTCTGGGATTGTGGTGAGTTTATTATCGCTGAGATCGAGAGTTTTAAGATTAGGGAGCTGTCCGATCTCATTAGGAATCGAGCTCAGTTGGTTATGGTCGAGATAGAGCTCTTGAAGATTAGGGAGCTGTCCGATCTCATTAGGAATCGAGATAAGTTTATTGCCGCCGAGCCCGAGCCCTTGAAGATTAGTTAGCCGTCCGATGTCGTTGGGAATCAAGGTGAGTCGGTTATATTTGAGACCGAGAATTCGAAGATTAATTAATCGCCCGATCTCACCCGTAATCGAGGTGAGTTGGTTATGGTCGAGATAGAGCTCTTGAAGATTAATTAGTTGCCCGATCTCACCCGGAATCGAGATAAGTTTATTGCCGCCGAGCCCGAGCCCTTGAAGATTAGTTAGCCGTCCGATGTCGTTGGGAATCAAGGTGAGTCGGTTATATTTGAGACCGAGAATTCGAAGATTAATTAATCGCCCGATCTCACCCGTAATCGAGGTGAGTTGGTTATGGTCGAGATAGAGCTCTTGAAGATTAGGGAGCTGTCCGATCTCATTAGGAATCGAGCTCAGTTGGTTATAGTCGAGATCGAGAGCTTGAAGGTGAGTTAGCCGCCCGATATCCGTGGGAATCGAGGTAAGTTGGTTGCAGCTAAGAATGAGAGTTTGAAGATTAGTAAGCCGCCCGATATCCGTGGGAATCGAGGTGAATTGGTTGAAGCCAAGACGGAGAGTTTGAAGATTGGTAAGCTGTCCGATCTCCGTGGGAATTGAGGTGAGATGGTTATCGGAGAGATTAAGGTCAGTCAATCCAGCAAGCGCTTCTTGATTCGCATTAAACCAGGCAGTAAATTCGATAGACTTATTTCTGATGGCCTGTTCTGTTGCCAATTCTTGAAGATTTGGGCCCCCTGGCAAGCCTGTAACTTCAGCCAAGATCCTCCATACAACAAGAGTATCCCTAGCTTTGAGTAGCTCAAGATATTGTGTATGCCATTGTCGATAATCTTTTCCTTTGGCAATTAACTGTTGAACAGAGAGATTGGCAATTTCACCAGGTCCTTCTAAATTTAGATTGGGAAACTCTTGATTAATTCTTTCAGTTAATGCTTTCCACTTTGGGAGATCTTCTCGTGCTTGGAGCCAATCTTGGATAGTGTTGATCTGATCAATAGTCGGTTTTTTTAAGATTTGTGTGATTTCATCAGATAAATTTTCAATTGCGCTGGCTCTTTGTAGAATGCGAGCAATAAACTTTAGGACCTGCGTGCGGGGATCTGTAGCTTTGTCGATGGGGCAATGGATTCGCTTTGCAATGGAGTCCCAGATTCGAGGATCGGATATTAGTTCTTTTGAGCTTTTGGATGTACAGCCAAACTCGACCAGCTCATGGAGGTCAAGGAATGTGAGCAAGTGAACCAGGAGCTCATCGGGCCATTCTTCGAAAGCAGAGCCTTGGGGCGTGGCGGCCTCAGGCTGATTAAAATGGTCTTGGGCAACTTCTTGGACTTTGCCTTCATGGGAAGCGGGCTCGGAAGGTCGCTCTATAGGGTTTGGCGCTGAGACTGGTGGTAAAGCTGAACTGATAATACTCATATATTTCCTATATTAATCAAATTAATTATAGTAAAATTATTAATTTAAGTCAATTATAATAAGTATTAATTTGAAACGAATGCAACTTATTTAAAGCTATTAAGTTGGGCGCCGTTTGATCAGAAGGGGAATGGCGCAGAGGATAGCGATTCCCCCAATGAGGGTCAATTCGTAGGCCAGCACGCTCTGAATGTTCATCTGCTTAGGAGGGATGAAGCCGAGCACAATCACCGCCAAACAGGCAAATATTCCCATAGAGCAAACGATCCAGATCCCCTTGTTACCTCCGGGTATTTTATAGGAGCGCTTCACGTCGGGACGTCTATAGTGCAATTTGATCCCTGCAGCAAAAAGAGCGATGTAGACGATCAGGGCGAGTTGGGCAGTCATCGCTGAGAGGAGCCAAAATGAGCTGTTCACCGTCGGCATAAAGACGAAGACTAGGCACAAGACCGAGACGATCACCCCTTGCATGAGCAGCACAGGGATCGGCACTCCTCTGGCATTCGTCTTGCCGAGCCAAAGGGGCAAGCTTCCATCTCGGCTGGCTACCATGATCCCTTTCGTCGGGCCGATGATCCAGGCGGCCACGCTGCTCAAACCCCCGAGAATGATGAAAAAGGCGGCGCAGGGGAGGAGCCAAGGGAGGTGATAGGTATCGACGAAGACGGCAAAGGCTTGCATGATCCCGGTGACCAAGCTGAGCTCGCGATGGGGGACGACAATCGAAATCGCCAGCGACGCCAGCGTCATCGACCCTAAAATGATGAAAACTGAGGTAAATAGCGACTTGGGATAGTCCCGAAGAGGATCGCGCATCTCAGCAGCGTGGGTGGCAGCCATCTCCAGGCCAAGCAGCCCAAAGAGAATATTGCTAAGGAAAGCGATATTATTGCCGCTCTCTGCGCTGGGGAAGAAGGCTCTAGCAGAGAAGGAGATCTGCATTGGGTGGCCTTTCAAGAGCCAAATCACCCCCAGCAGGATGATCAAAGACATCGGCAAGAGGGTCCCGACGAGAGAACCGACACTGCTGAACAAACTGGAGAAGCGCATTCCAAGACAATTGAGTAGGGTGAGTCCCCAAAAGGAAATCAAAATCGCAAGGGCCATATAGAGTTTATTGCTGGCAAGGGCAGGATCAATGAGGTAGGCAAAGGCTCCCACCACAAGGGCCATGATCGTCGGGTACCAAAAGAGATTGTAAATCCAATTGAGCCAGATGATCAAAAACCCAAAGCGCTTGCCAAACGCCTCTCTGACCCACACATAGATCCCACCAGTGTTGGGCCAACCGGTCCCCAATTCTGCTGAAACCAGGGCGCTTGGAATGAAGAATAGGGCTCCGGCGAGCAAATAGAAAAAGACGAGGGAAAAACCATACTCTGCGGCAAAGGGGAGTGTGCGAATACTGTCGACTGCGATCACATTGATCATCACCAGTTGAAACAAACCGAGAGTTTTTTTGGTCATTCCCTTCCTTATTTGATAAGTTTAAAGCTGTATGAAAAACGAAACGGATCGTTAGGTATATATTCATAACTTAGCTTCATCTGCCAGCTTCCTGTAATCATGGTATAAAAATCAACCTTTGCACCTGTATAGGGCGGTTCAGTCGACCGTCCCCAGCCATGATGAGCTTGCGCTTGCACACTCCAGCGCGGAGATAGACGGAAATGGGCCTTGACGAGCAAAGTATTGCGCCGATCGGAAAGAGGGGAGTCCAGCAGCAGATCAAGGGGTCTAGCAAAGTCTAACACAAAGTTATCATGATCGGCTTTTCTCCACCAGAATTTGCTCCGATGAAGGTATTCTACACCAAAAGCGAGCGAAGCATTGACCGTCCACAAGAGCTGCGCATTCCCATAATCGAGGACACTCTCTTGGAAATTCCAGCCGACCCCGCCGCGCAAGGCATAAGAAGGCTGCTCAATTTTTAGATCCAAAAATGCCTTCGGAATAGTCTGATCAAACGATTTTGCCCCCCAGAAAGCATAGCTGAATAGATCGACCGTGAGCGCAGGTAGGAAAATCGAATTTCCCTTACTGAAAAAAAGTTGTCGCAATCCAAAGCGGAGCTGATTGATCTTGTCATACCCATCGTGAATGTCGAAGACAAAATAGCGATTGACATGGACGCGCGGCTTCGTAACCCCTAGGAATCGGGCATAGGGTTCGGTGGTATGCTTCACACAGGAATACTGTCTAGAAAAACGGCAATTCAGATCGGCCCCATAGGTGTAAAGAAATTGCCTCGCCGCATGATGCTCGGGGCTGCGGCTATAATAAATACCGACGAGTCCTGCGCTGGGGGTAAAATTGACTCCTCCTACAGAGAAAGGACGATAGAGACTATTCATCGTCTCGAGCCTACCCGACTTCCTATCCTTAAGTTGCTTGTCGAGTTGATTGACATAGGTATAATCGAAGAAGGAACCATTGAAATAGTTTTCCATGATCAACCCGGTTCTTCCGATCTCGAAGGGGCGGAGCTCGATCACTCCGTAAGGGAGCTCCTGATTCAAAGTGTCAAACGGGTTGATCCGCGGGCGGACCGACAGCCCTCCATAAATGGATTGCCTATACTGCGAAAGTTCTAAATAAGTTGTCTTCTGCGTATTGATCTCGAAATCGGGATCGGCAAAATCTCCGACCATCCGATCGTCGCTTAATCGATCCCACTGCATGTGGAATCTAGAATATTCATCGGCACTTTTAATTTTATAGATCCCCTGGAAACGGAAGCGGTGCCAGCCAGTCTCATTGGGGAAGCTCTTGTCATAGGCCGCATAGTTGCGCGACTGAAATTCAGCCAGCCCATCTTTAGACTCATATTCGGCCTCCAAGGATCCCCCTGGGCCAAAATGAAATTTCCCCTTGCTCTGCTTCGATTTCGTAACCCTGCAATCCAAGCGGGCATAAGCGCTAAATGTTTCGGTTGAATAGAAGCGATAACGCATCGAAAAGCGTGGTCCCAGCCCTTTATCCCACAGAAAACGGTAGCGGATTGGCGGGTCGACAAACTTCGTCAAATTGAGTTTATAAGTTGGCAGCCACAACAGCGGCACGTCGGCTACTTGAAACTTCACATTTTTCGCCGTCAGGATTTCCCCATCGGTGATTATAGCGCGATTGGCCCGTATTTCCCAGAGATTGTCTTGGCCTGGATACTTTGTGATATAGGCGCCATAAATCGTAAAGGTCCCGTCGCAATCGAGATCGATCCGATCGCCACCCGCATACCAGCCGGCAACTTCAGATCTACCATTAAGAATATAACCAGTCCGTGTCAGCAGGTCATACTGGAGGTATTCACCGATAAAGATCTGATCGTTGTATTCTATCATCAGGTTGCCAGAGGCGCATACTGTCTGTGCGCCGGGCTGATCGGTGTAGCTGATGTGGCACGCCTGAATCCTCAAGCATGGAGCGGTGATGACGCCGCCCTCATCGGTCTTTAGCACTCCATCAGAGTACTCTGGATTCTTCAAATTAATGACAAATTCCTTCTCAGCCAGGAGAGGGCAGGTGACAACAGAGAGAGCGATAGCAATAGGCAGCAACTTCATGGAGGAGGCATTATAGAAGTTTGTCAGTATTATTTCTATAATTTCCATTGAATGTGTATACTGAAACGAGTTGAAGAATCGGGAATTAGACAAGCCGACGCCGTCGAAAACCGATTCTTCAAATAAAGAAATCTGCGAATGACCCTATCACAAGATTCTCTGAGCTTTGCATTTTTTTACTTTCTGGCAACTAATGACAACCACACCCAGTAGCAGCCCATTAAAAGTAAATCAATGCCAACAAAAAGCCCAATCACCCACAATGCCGAGGCCGGCCATTCTGCGAGGATCAAAATGCCAAGGAGAATAGCAACCAATCCATTAAACACAACCCAACCCCAATTATCGAAGCGATAGCTCAGCGCAGAGAATAAACGAAATGCTCCACCAATCAAAAGAAGAGCTGCAATCAATAAACTAATGGCTAAAGAGCTCTCCAAGGGCTTGAAAATGCAAAGGCACCCTGCAACGATATAGAATAATCCTAAAAGCAAAGAGGAAGAGAAACCTGTCCATTTTATTGCGTAAGAGCCGCTGATAACTTGCAATATGCCTGCAGCTGTCATAAAAAATCCTAAAAGAACGACTGTAAATTCTGTTGCCCAATTTGCATATCCTATTGCAAGAGCTCCCAAAGCAATAAGCAGAAGCCCAATAGCGAGAAACCAACCCCAATATTTACGCACCTCAGGGACCTCATAAAAATAGACGACCCATTCCTTTTTTTTGCTGGCCATAATCTCTCCTTGTTAATCACCTGCTTTTTGGAAAGTAGATTATTGAGATATATTTTTAAAGATGATTTATATCCTCCCGATCAAAGACATTTCAGATTTTTAATTCAATTCAAATATTTATTATAATGTTGACGTAAAATAAATAATTGTGTTACAATCTTGTTAATTAATTAAAAAAAATGGATTAAAAAAATAATGTCTTCAAGAATTATCGGTGAACATCTATTTCCACATAACCCGGTTAATGATTACTATGAAAAAGATGTAGAAGCCAGTCGGTCAGCTGTTTATAATATCGAATCGAGGATTTGTGCGATTGGAGCACTATTTTTCGGAGCACCGATCTGTTCTAGAATACTAAAAGAGCTCGACCTTATCCACCTTTCTCCTGATCAGTTGAATACACTTTTGAAATTCGGTGCGGCTGCTTCAGTCGCGATACTCTTTGGAGGTCTTTTTGTCACAAGAATTCAGCTGGGGCGATTAAGTTTTGGCCCCTCATTGAATCCTTCAAATTCTCTAACTCAATCGGAAGTTAGACAAATTCTTACAATGGCTCTAACAGCACAAGAGATAAAAAATCTTCCAATCCAAACCCACGACTCCTTAGCAAGACTTATTTCCCATTTAGAAACCATCAGTAAAGATACCGCTCGAATGTACTTTTCTCCAGAGCAAAGAGAGGAGTGTAAAAGGGTCATTGAACAAATTGAAGATATAGATAAACACTCAAGAACGAAAGGCGAGATAGTCGGTCTTCTCAAAATTGCAAAAGTGGTTTTAATCCAACGAAAAAAAGTATGGGAGAAAAAAGAAAAAGAATCCAAGGAGCAAGAGATCATTAAAAGCCGAGCCTCATTTCCTAAACTTGGGCTTTTTTCTATCAAAGAGTCAGAAATTGGGGAATCTGCAACCATTAAATTGATAAAATATCCCAAAAATCTGACTCAAATAGAGCATCTGTGTTGCGAATTAGAAAGATCGATTAAAGGATTGGACAAAGATCCGGACACCACACTAGTTTATATCGGTGATGTGGCAAACTCTCTGATTGAGACTGAGCATTTAAAACCAATCTTAGCGCAACCGGAAGTTCAAGTCCCCCTACGACGAATTGAGCGCCAACGGGCACCGAGTATGCAGGGAGGGCTTAGGAGCAGTCCTACCATCGAGTATAATTTAGATTCCCTTAACAATGGGTCTTCACAATAAACGAACAAATCATTGCAGAGTTCTAAGCAACAGCCCGGCTAAAACGTAGCGGTTTTTGATGTTGCCATGCGAGAGGGCGTCGAGCAGGATGTCGATGCTGCTTTTCGGCAAGAGTTTGATAAACCTCGATGAGGGGAGCGGCTTTTATTGCTTACTGCCATCGATTTTTCCATCTGCTATGCAACTATTAGAAACGACAAAAGTAAAAAAATGATTCCAGAAATTTCCATTTCGATTAAATAAGTCCTTTCCTTCTGTAGATAATTGAACATTGCATGTTGGGGGATTATCGTACCTTGCAGTGATCTTCGAGACAAGTTTTTTCAAATCCATCCCAGGCAGGAATCCAAAACCCTGTTTAAGAATATCTTCGCAGCCTTCTTTTATTTGTTCCGCAGTCGCTTGCACAGGACTACACCAATATAGGTTCTTATAGCTCTTATTATAACCCATAATGCTTATTGAGAGGGACTGATTGCTAAAAAAATGATCCCATCTATATATTCGATCTATATTAGCTAACTTATCAGCTTCTTTCGTTAACATAACAAGGCACAGTTTATCAGAGTTGCAGTTGATACGCGAAACATGTTTTTTTAAATCCAATCCAGGAATGCCCCCATAGCCATTCTTAAGAACTTCTTCACACATTTCTTTTGTTTCTGATTCTAATGGTTTCAATTCCGTTTGGGACTCTAGGATGGCTGGGGCGTGATCCAAAACATCTGGGGCGCCTGGGGCATATATTTTGTGTAAAATGTAGAAACCTAGCAAAATGGTTGCACCCACAAGAATTACCTTGTACTTACCATTAGCCAGACCATTATTCGAAGCCACCCTTCCGTTTAAATATATGTTAGTTAACAATGGCAAAGCTGCTCCGACTGCTGCAATTACTAAAAGATCAGATCTGCTCAAAGGAGAAAACGTCTTGAGAACTTTATAAACTGTTATAGACCCCATCCCAAAGAGGGACATGCCCACAGAGATTCCCACGGACCTCATAATTCCTTGATAATTCACTGCTTTGTGAGCTATATGGGTTCCAATTAAAGAAGTACAACACCCGCCGAGACCTTCAATTCCTGCTCGTAGCATATTTCATCCTTTAAAATTTAAAATTAAAGTGATGGTGCTTCATTATTGTGGTTTTTTGCAAATAAAAATTACATGATCATTGCAGAGTTCTAAGCAACAGCCCGGCTAAAACGTAGCGGTTTTTGATGTTGCCATGCGAAAGGGCGTCGAGCAGGATGTCGATGCTGCTTTCTTGCTGCTTTTCGGCAAGGGTTTGATAAACCTCGATGAGCAGCCGCGAACTATCCTCCGGAGTCAGTTCATGAGGGGAGTTGATCATCCGCTTGTCGATCGTCACCACAGGCCGGAAACGGATCATTTCGCCCTCTTTATTCCGATTCAGCCATTCTTTTAGGTAGGCCTCATAGGGCCCCTCTTTTCCTAAGCGAAAGAGAGCGAGATTGCAATAGGCTCTGATGAGAGGCATCCCCGCTTGACGGGCCTTTAGTTTGAGAAGATCGATCGCCCCTTCGGTTTGGAGGCTCTCCAGCAGAGTCACGAGCGTGGGGATGAGGTCGGTCTGCTCGCTGTCGAATAAGATTTTAGTGATCGTCAGAAAATCATCCTCGGGAAGATGCATCAGCTCGACTAAAAGTTGCTGACGAATCGATAAGGTCGCCCCTTGGATATCGAAGAATGTTGTCGGTTGCTGGGTTGTGGAGAAGACAGGTTTGAGGGCCATCATCGTCCTGCCGAGAGAAATTTGGGGGGTAAAGCCCATATCCCGCACATCGCGCACCAAAATCTCAATGAGAGTCTTTCGACAGCGGGGGTCGCGATGCTTAAGGAGAGTGACGGCAGCATTGATCCGGATCGCTAAATCGGGGTGGTCGCAGAGCTTAGCAAGAACTTCCTTCCCTTCCGGAATTTCGGCAAGAGAGACAATCGCAAACAAATTGCACGCTTTGGCCTGCTGAATGAGAAAGTCCTTCGCCTCGGCGTCGCCTAAAAGCAGAAGTGAACGTGCGGCCGCGATTTGGACACTCGAGTTAGAGGAATGGTAGAGCCGTTTGAGCTTAGGGATAGAGCTCGAATCTTTCAACAGCCCGACAGCGAAAGCGGCTGCTTCCTGTTCGGCAACATTAGAATGGGTGATATTCATCCGAATGATCGGGAGAAGATCGTCTCGACCGAACCTGGCGGCGCACAGAAGAGCCTCTACGCGGACTGCGGCTGTCTGATCTTCCATTAAGTGGCGCAAAATGGCAATCGCATCAGAAGTTCCGATCAGGGCGAAAAATTGGGGAAAAAAGAAGCGGGCTTGCGGAGGGACCCGGTACATTAACGATTCAATTTGGCCTACCGAAGTTTTGTGCTTGCGAGCGGCTAAGTGCATTGCCGCTTCTAATCGGGCCTGAAAAAACTCAGAGGACATCGCTTTGACAAGCAGATCATCGCTCCGATCGTCCTGCATCCTCGCTAAAAACTGGATCGAGGCGAGTTGCGTTTCAGCATGTGAGCTTTTAAGCCCGGCCTCAAGGACATCGAGAGAAGCGGCTCGACTCGCAATCCCCGAACCAAAAATCGACAGCAGCTGAGTCTCTTGATCAGAGGCTCTAGCTCCTTGTTCAAGAAGGATAAGGGCCATTTGCTGCAGCACCTCAAAATCGTGTTTGCCCAGTTCATTTTTGTAACGGTTATAGAGAGCAATCGATTTTTCGGGTTGCTGGACCTGCATCAGATAGGCGATCTGACTAGGGCGTGTCGTCGAATTCCGAGTGGCTGAATTCGAGATTATTTTCTCCCTAGGATGCGATAGCAGATCGGGAGTTATATCTGCTAATATCGCCCCCGATCCTAGGGGAAAAGAACTCGAATTCAGCAGACTCGGAATTTGACGACACGCCCTGGGATTTGCACAAAGGGTACAGGAAAATAAAAGGGCAGAGGGGATGAAAAATTTCAATAGCTGCATGGGCAATGATATACCATCTGCCTTGATTGAATACAAATTTAACTTCTCTAAATTTCATAGAAAGTTTTATGATGCTCAGCCATGCTGAAACCCATTGACCAGACATCTCGCATAGAAGGGCATCCCCAGATCGATTTCGCTCAGGGGACACTGCCTGTCAGATTTGCAGATGAATTAGTCGCGGCAAAACAACGAAGCCCTGTGCTGAAATGGATTGAAACGTCCTTAACAAAGGCATGGAACTGGATTCAGAAAACTCCTTCGCTAAGGGGAATTCGGAACTTTCTGGCTAAAGTCTACCATTGGATCAAATATGATCTATTCTTTCTATTTAATGATGAAGAAGAAGAATTCAATGAGGAATATCGGACGGAAATCGCTGAGTTCCAGGATCTTTATCTTGATATGATGGATGCTAAAACAGAAGCTGGGCGCAGAACTGTAAAGAAAAATTTCTATGGTCTAAGTAAGGGGCTCCAAAAACTTATTAAAGAAGAACTCTGCACTATCCTTAAAGCCGATCGGACAGACCTAAGCCCTGATGAAATTTCTACTCGGGTAAACGAGGTCATGAACGACCCTTTTAAGAGTTTTGACGTAGAAGCAAACAAAGAAAAAATGGAAGGTAACATAATCCGTGATCCGCGCCTTGAACCGATGGCGCGGGCAATATTATCTACCAAAAACAAATTATAAAATAGGAGCCATTCATGTCGCACATTTCCCCAGTAAGGGCTGAATTAACACAAGTAGAATTCTCAGCCATAGGCGGGCAACTTCAAGTTTCCCCAGTCAATGAACAACTCGTTTCTTCCCTATGTTCTGCGTCATCGAAGAATAAAGGAGTGCTTGCCTGGATTTCTAATCTTTTGGGCAAGATTTGGTCTACGATTAAAAGTTTCCTCTCAAAGTTGGGCTGCTTCAGAAATGAGAATGAAATTGATTGGGCAGAGACAAAGCAGATCTTCACTGGGATTCGGCAGGCCGTTTTTTCTGGAAATGATCCCAAGATCTGTAAAGCCCGGTTTAAGACCCATTATGAAGAACTTTCAAAACCTGCTCAAGAGCTATTCCAGCGCCATATTGGCTATGCGATTGCAAGGCAAAACCGCGCGATTACAAGAGCTGAACAGGAGCAATATGTGGGTGACTATTGGACCGAGATCAGCAAAGGGCTTAAAGACACTATGGATGATATCTCTAGGGATGAAATTAGAGAAGCTGTTGAAAGCTTCGGACATGAGCTTGATAAGCATTAAGATTGTTCACAATGACTTCATATGATAATCTTTTCTAAAAAATCCAATGCCCGACGAGGCATTGCAAAAAATAACATAGGAGAACACACATCATGACGAGAATTTCTGATATCAAATTTAGTTCAGCGCCAACTTTTGAGCCAACGACGCTAGCAAGAGAATTAGGCGAAACAAAAACTGACACCATCCAATCTGCAGCTCAGGAACCAGCAACAGAGCAGGGCGAAGGATTTTTTAAGAGAATGATTTGTTGCATCCCAAGATGCATCCTCTCTTTTGTTAAAAAAGTGATCTGCCTTGTGACATTGGGTTGCTTCTGCAACACAAAAGACCTTACAGAGAAAGAGCTGAGAGAAGTGATCATCGCTGACCTGGCAAAACTCCAACAAATTTGGCTTTCGGCCCCTTCGATGCAAGAGAGAAAAGCTGTTGGCGAGGAAGTTTTCAATAAACATCCAGAATTGAAAGAGAAGATCGCCATTTTTGGAGTGAATGGTGAAAGACGAAGCTATCTGAATCATAAAAGAGAAGCTACGACTCCTGAAGAACAAAAAAAACGTCAGCAAGAAATTGATCAGTGGAATGAAAGGCACTTTGCAGCGGTTAAGAAAGACATGATCGAGAGACTTGACATCAGATTTGATGCTGCATTCATTCAGAACTATATTAAATTTCTCCGTGACCAGAACGATAACAACTAATCACTTCGTCATTTTTCAAACGAAGAGCCACGACAACCATCGTGGCTCTTTTCTTTTTCCCAGCGCGCGGGTCCGGTACTCTTAAGAAATTTTTAAGAAATCTACAAAAATCCTTTTTTTCTTTTGACACTTCTGCTACAATTTCTTGCTGTTGTGATAACAGATATTGTTCAACCAAAAAAGTTAAACCTTATGGAGGTAACCATGCAAACACCAGCAGTAAACAACTCAAACACAGTACAAGCACAAAATGCAGCCCCTGCAGCTGAAAAAATTGCAGGAACAGTCCCAGCCGCTGATGGCAGTACCCTAACATCGGCTAACCCAGCTCAAGAACAGGGCTTCGTTGAAATGATCTCCGATAAAGTTGTAGGAGCATTTACTTGGGTAAAAGAGAAAGTCGTCTCTTTATTCAGCTACATCCGCTCATTATGTTGCGGTGTCTCTGATGAAGTGAAGGCTGAGCAGTTGACTGCGCTGACAGAGAAAAAAGCTCTCGTTGAGAAAACTCGTGAGAATTTACTCAAAGAAAGAACCGCTGATACTTCTAAAGACAAAAAGCCACTAAAAGATTTCTGGAGAGCTGCTTTTGATTCTCTTCCAAAAGATCTTCAAGATGCACTCGTCAAAGAAGATATTAAAGACATCAAAAAAGCAAAGCATGCAGAAGCTGACCTTGCTAAAATTATTGAAGACAGCTTCAATGATGTGAAATATAAAGCCATTAGACTTGGCTTTATTAGAGATTTGAATCCAGCTCAATTTGCAGATGATAACGGAATGCCACAGGACACTTATCATGCATATGATGACAAGTATCTTCCTAGTTATTTGCAACACATTGCAAGCCAAATCGGCAAAGAAATTAAGGATTTAGCTGAATAACATTTAGCAAAGATCCCTTTACAAAGGCCCCTTCCGTAAGGAAGGGGCCTTTTTTTTCACCACAAAGAGCAAGGCTATTTCAACGCAAAGACGCAGAGGCGCAAAGACGCAAAGAAAAAAGTAACTTTTTTATTTTTTTTTGCGCCTTTGCGTCTTTGCGTTGAAACTGTCTTTCCAGAGAGTTATTTCTTTTTGCTTTTCTTAGGAGGTGTTGAGAGCGACTCACTCAGGTCGATCCAGATAGGGGACGACCAGGCCATGTGACCGTCTGCTTGGAGAACACGCAGATAGTAGTAGGCGAAGGGGGAGCGCTCATCGGGGGAGTTGAGGGCGATTTTGGAGAGCTCCTGGAAATCGTCCTGCTCAAACTCGAACGTGGGCTTATTGGGATGAAACTTGTGCAACTCCTGACCATTGCGGATGATGGCCACCTCTTTGATAGGCGCTGTCCCACAGATAAAGCCTGTGATGTACCGGTTAAAGCTGAGGCCAGGCTTGTTCTTTGTACTGAGCTCAGAGCCCATTTGGCTGCCGGCAATATTGAAGCTGAGGACGATGCGAGCGCCGGTAGTGGCATAACAGCATCGATTGTAGAGGGCTTGGAGGAGGGTTTCACGTGTTTGCTCAATGGCGATAATGGCGGTTAGGCCGGGAGTATATTGCACTTGATCGCCTGCGTAGAGATCGGCATAGACCCCTCGGTCATCGAGCCCGCCAGCGACAAATCCAAAGCGGTGATTTTGATTTAAGGCGCTCCGTAAGGAACCTTTTTCGGTTGCATTGATCCCTTGGCCGCTTGGGCTTTTAATCGGTCGTAGATTGCCTTCTGCTTCGGTGCATTCGGAGGAGCCCCAGGCATTGTAAATCTCGACGACCCGTTCGAAATCTGGATTGTAATCAGAGAAGTCGGTCTCAAGTCCTTTGGCCATTGTGAAGCTTGGGATAGAGAGTACCTCTTTTGGATTGTGGATTTTGTAGATCTTTTTCAGGTTAGTGTATTTTGGATCTTTTTTCCGCATCATGGGCTTATTGTCTTTCCAATAGATCAATTGGCGCAGCCCTTCATTCTCATCGCCTAACCATTGAAGCCCAAGAAAAGTGGAAAAACGGCTCTCTTCATTGTATTCGTGGACATGAGAGACAATCCCTTTCCAGATATCGTTGGGAGTCTCTTCGATGCTTTCAAAAGGGGAAGTCCCCACAAATTGAGAGCCGGTTTCATCCCGAATCAGCCGCAGAAACCCTTCGATGTTTTCACTGGCATCGACTTTTTCAGATTCTCCATGTAGGGTACCCCAAAAGAGGCTGTAGTCTGTCTCAGCAAAACACTTGATAGGGGATGAGTAGAAGATATCGTCGCTCGATGAACTTTTGAGCTGAATGCGATAGACTCCAGTTTCATTGAAGTAGAGGTTGGGTAGGATGATAAACCCAGTTTCGGGAACGAATAATTTCCAGTTGAGATTTTCGCGCAAAAACTCATAGCTGAGCTCGATCAGGGTCCCTTCGGGAGCATTGCTGGTCAAGTTGCCAAATGCATCTTCGAAGCGGACGATGATATCAAAGCGGCGGTTTTTGGCGACCCAAGAGGGGGTCATGATCTGAATATTTT
Source organism: uncultured Verrucomicrobiae bacterium (assembly GCA_963806855.1). GTDB lineage: Bacteria > Chlamydiota > Chlamydiia > Chlamydiales > Rhabdochlamydiaceae > Sacchariniichlamydia. Next base: position 1,135,566 of record CAWDYW010000001.1, read on the forward strand.
TTAGGACGTTGCCCCGGATATCAATGGTGAAGATCTCTGGATCTTTGTAATCTCCCTTTCCCTTTGGGTCGATGTAGAGATGGAAAGGGCGCCGTCTCTGGGTGGTCATTTGGGCTCGAGAGGAATTGAGGATAATGTCGAGCGCTTCCCCTGCTTTAATTTCCAAGGGGAGCGTGAATTCAAAAGAGGGGGCGTATTGGTTTGGCGCGTAGATCTCTTCTGGGAGGAGGGTTTTCCCCGAGGGGAGCTTGAGCCAAATCGAATTTTCTTTCATCTGCGAATCGATCTGGGGCACTTCCCAATCGGTGGGACGATTTTGCATCAAAAAATCAAACTTGATTTTGGTCCCTTTAGGCAAGTTGGCTGCAGCTGTATAGGAAAATTTCCAAGTTTTTACCTGGCCTGCCAGGGCAATATTTGGCTCAGTGAGGCAAATTGAACGACGCATCTTATTCTTTCCGTTGTTACTATCCTATGATTATGCTTGATACTCGAATTTAATGTGGAGCGATTTTGATCTTTTCGATCGTCCGCTCCGATGAGCTAAGAACTTCTAGCTCAAAATCATCCTGATGCAAGCGCCATCCTTTGGAGGGGATCGCCCCTGCCTTGTGGAAAATATAGCCTCCAATGGTGTCGTATTCGGGGCTCTGGGGGATGGTGATGCCGAGCTCGCTTTCGATATCGATGATGGTCATTTTAGCATCGACGATCCATCCGCCCGAAGGAAGGACGGTGAAAAGGGCCTCTTCGCCCCAATCGTATTCGTCGCCAATCTCGCCAACCAGCTGCTCGAGAATATCTTCGATTGTGACGATTCCTTCAGTTCCCCCATATTCATCGACGACAATGGCCAAATGGATCTGCTTGGTGCGGAACTCTTGTAGGAGCTGAGAAATTTTTTTAGTCTCGGGAGCATAGACGATCGGCTTGAGTAGGTGCTCGATCGAACCCTCCAATTCTTTCGGCGATTCCGAGGCGTTGAAGTAGGCGCGGAATAGGTCTTTGTAGTAGAGGGTGCCGACGATATTGTCGACGTTTTCTTTCCACACTGGAATACGGCTATACCCTTCCTCGAGGAACTGCCTGGCAGCAATTTTGATCGAGGTGGAGCTGCTCAGCGTGTACATGTCAATTCGGGGCACCATCACCTCGCGGGCGATCCTCTCCTTGAAGGAGATGACCGACAGGATAAGCTTTCGGTCGTTCGGGTCGAGGAAGGGGGCGAACTCAGTGTCATGGAGGATTTCTAAGATTTTATCTTTGATGGAGTAGGAAACATTCTCTGTCGAGGTCGGGAGAAGGAGGTGGAGTATTTTATAGAGGGGAATCGCAATCGGCAAGAAAATGATGAGAATGAGGGAGGCCGGCTGGCACATCACTTTGAAAAACGTGCGGGGGCGTATCGCGCTAAGGATACGGAAGAGATAATCACAGAGCAAAAAGGAGAACAAGACGATCAGAAGAGCGATAAGAAACGTCTCCACCGTCATATGATCTTTGAGAATGAAATCGAAGGCCGTGATGGTAAAGCAGATGAGCAGCGTACTTTTGGCCAGGGTGAGAGTGTAGGTCAAGAGATCGCGGCTGCTTTTCTTGAAGAGATATTTGCCAAAACCGACCTGATTTTTCGCAATCAGTTCCGCTTGTGCTTTTCCAATCCGCTGCAGCGCGGTCCCGATACCAGTTATGAGGCTCGAGCCTATCAAAAAAATAAGTGCAAGAATCGGTGAATCAATCATTAAAGGTTATTTTGATATTGCTAGGTTGTTTTTTTCAAGTAACTTTAGCCACTTTTTTTCCTCGGCCCGCATTTTTTTCCTATCGGCAGGCTCGATATCATCGAAGCCGAGCAAATGCAAAAAGCCGTGAACCACGTAGAGGGTCAGCTCCTCATAGAGATTTCCCCCATGGCTCTTGACATACTCAGACGCAACTTGGGGGCACACAAACACTTCGCCTAAAAATTCGGGTTCGCGAATGGGAAAGGTGATGCAATCGGTCGGGGAGGGGTCGTCGAAAAATTGGGCGTGCAGAGAGGAGATCTTAGCCTTTCCAACAAAGGACAATGCCATCCCTTTTTCTCCTGATTGCTCGAGTAAAAATGCGATGACCCGTTTAGCAGAAGATAAAGAAATGGCAATCGTCCGTTGTGAATTGCGTATGTAGATATTATCTAGCTGGGGTTTTGGGGAGGCCGGTAACTTTTGTGTTTTCGCCATCTTTCCATCTGCCCAATTTTCTCAGGACGTCAATCCGCTCAAAACGTTTGAGGACGTTTCGCTTCTTTCCACCTTTACCTGTTTTTCCATAGCTGGGATGTCTTGACATAGTCGATTAACCTTTATTTAATTTTAGGAATAAATGCTGCTTTCGCCATTTCACCTGCGACGGCATTTGCATGTTTCTTGAAGCCGCCAGGCAAATTTTCTTTTTTTGGCCCAGTTTTTGGCTGTGGGGCCCTTGGTCGTCGTGGGCTTACCATTCGTCTTTCAGTTTGTTTACTTAAACGTGTCATTGGAGTTCTCCTTAGCAAAAAGACAAGTATAGAGAATTCTTAATAGAGATTCAAGCTAAATTACTCTGTACACGACAGTATTTCGGCAGGGTCTATATAAACGCAAAGACGCGGAGGCGCAAAGAACGCAAAGAAGAAAAATTTTATTGTTTTTTTGCGTCTTTGCGTCCTCTGCGTCTTTGCGTTAAGAAGGCTAAATTAACAGAGTTCCCAGCTGGTCTCCTGGAGGATCAGGTCGACCCGGGTCGGCCGGACGGTGATCTCTTCGCCAATGGCATGCTTGATGCCGGTCCGCTTCCCCTGCATGGTGTTGGTGCGCTCGTCAAAAATAAAATAATCATCTTCTAGCTCAGAGATATGGAGGAATCCCTCTAAAAAAAGTTCTTTAATCTCAAAATAGATTCCTCGGGGATTCATTTTGGTTATATAGACGACAAAGTGGCGATTTGGGTCTTCATTGAGCCAGCTGAGTAGCAGCCGTTGTTTTTTGAGCAATTTGACTCCCGTCTCGGCACGAGAGGAAATTCTCTCTTTTTCAGAGCAATCTTTGCCGATCTTCTCGAGGTTGAGTTTCTCTCCCTCTTCGCCGAAAAGGAGCCGCTGGATGATCAGATCGCTGTAGCGGCGGATGGGGCTGGTGAAGTGGCAGTAGTGCTCGAGCGCCAAGCCAAAGTGTCCGACATTCTGAGGGGAGTAGATGGCCAGTTTGAGGTTTCTGATGAAGCCGACGGCAAGTTGCTGGCTAAAGGGGGTGTTTTTGGCCTGTTCAAAGAGGTGTTGCAGATCGGCATGGGTCGGCTTCGCGGGGATGTTGAATCCGAGGGCGCGGGCGGTGGCGAAGAAGGAATCGAGGTTATCGCTTTCAGGCTCTTCGTGGATGCGGAAAATGAGCGATTTTCCCTGGTCATGCAGATGTTTGGCGACCACTTCGTTGGCCTTCAACATGAATTCTTCAACCAGCTGGTGAGTGATGTGATACTCTTCGATTTTGGTTCCGGTTGGTTGTCCATTTTCATCAAGTAAGAGGATCAGCTCGGGAAGGGAGAAATCGATGCTTCCCCGCGCGCTACGCTTCTTTTTGAGCAGGTGGCATAGTTCGACCATTTGGTGGAGCATAGGAGAGAGAGGGCTTTTTTCCCCGTCGAGGATCGCTTTCGCTTCGCCGTATGTAAACCGCTTTTTGCTCTTGATGAAGGTCCGTTTGACTTCTTGGGCAATGAGATTGCCATCGGGGTCAAATTCCATTAGGACCGAGACGGTGAGGCGGATCACCCCTTGGCGCAAGCTGCAGAGATTGTTAGAGAGCTCTTCAGGCAGCATGGGGACGCAAGCGCCGGGGAAATAGGTCGAATTGCTTCGCTTGATCGCCTCTTGGTCGAGAAGGGAGCCTGACTTCACGTAGTGAGCCACATCGGCAATGTGGACAGCTAGAAAGAAATTGCCTTGCTTATTTTTCTCTATGGAGAGGGCATCGTCAAAATCGCGGGCGGTCTCGGGGTCGATCGTGATGCTTGTGAGTGTCGTTAGATCGATTCTTCCCTTCATCTCTGTGGCGGTCACTTTGGTTCCAAAGGTTTTGGCCTCTTCGATCACATTTTTGGAGAAGGTGCTGGGCAGATTATACTCGGCAACAGCGGCTCTGATATCGCAGGAGGGGTCGCTGATGTGGCCGATCAATTCTGAAGGCTCGCACACGATGCACTTTTGGTCATCGCCCCATTCGAGCACTTTAAAGATAAGTCTATCGCCCACTTTAAGAGGGGATTTCTTTTTATTTTTGACTAAAACAGAGCCTTGTTCTCCGAGGACAGGTACACGAGCAATGATGGTATCCCCTTCGATAGAGGCGATGATTCCAGCCAAATGGGTCCGCTCTCTCTTGAGGATGGCGAGCACTTCTCCCTCAGGCCCTTTTTCCGATTTGGAGCTGGGCTTGACGGTCACTTCGACAGTATCCCCGTCAACAGCATTGTGGGTGAGGTGACGGGGGATGAAGACATCCTTTTTTTCAGGGTCTTCGGGCACGACAAAGCCAAAGCCCCGGGGGTGCATTCTCAGTGTGCCGATAAGAGTATCTGGTTTTGCTTTTTTAGTGGGACGGTTCCCACCTCTTCTTTTGCTCATACATAGTCCTTTTCCCATAGTTGTCGCATAACCTCGAAAATCCTGCACTTGTTTTTCCATTTTCGAGCACACCCCATAGGGAATCGAGGTGCCAGGCCCCTGCCTCGGACACAAAAAGCGTCCAAGCATGCCTTCCACTTGGGCAATTTTCCCGAATGAGGAAAGCTTCGCCTTGAAGCCAATCGTCTTTGGTCAGCCGATTGAGAAGACATGTTGAGGTGAGGGCAATATGGCGGCAGAGGCCGGTTTTATATTTCAGAAATGTTTCCAAAGGAATTTCAGGCTCTGCTTCATCCGGATGGAGGGTGTAGATTAAAGCTCTGACTTCCCGTTCATTGCACAGGTTAAGATTAAATAATACCTCCCGGACATATAGAAATACAAGTTCAATAATCTGCTCCTCTGAAAAATCTTCTTTCAAATAGGTGAGCAACTTGTCGTAGGCTGCATCCAAGAGGGGACTGGCCTCCGGATCGACCACGATGATTTCTCGCGGGTGGGCCCCTGGATACTGAAATGGCCCATCTGGGATCGATTCTTGCAGGATAGGAAGTAGATAAATAATAGTTGAGAGAATGAAATTCATTGGTTTCGTTGGTAGCTTAGCAGGGTATTGGAGAGGAGCATCGCAATCGTCATCGGCCCCACGCCGCCGGGCACGGGGGTAATCGCCTGACATTTTGGCGCCACATTTTCGAAGTCGACATCGCCGACGATTTCCCCCTCGACTCGATTGATCCCCACATCGATCACGACAGCCCCCTTTTTGACCATCGAGGCCTTGACGAAATGGGGCCTGCCAATCGCTGCAATGAGCACATCGGCAGATAAGCAAAGCTCCTCGAGATTCTCCGAGGCGCTATGGGCGATCGTCACCGTGGCATTGGCACCCTTTTCTTTCTGCATGAGCAGCGCTGCGAGCGGTTTGCCGACGATGTTGCTCCGACCGAGGATCACCACATGCTTGCCGGCCACATCGATTCCAGAGCGGTTAAGTAGAATGCTAATTCCATAGGGAGTGCAAGGGAAAAAGCCCCGCTTTTCGCCCAGAAGCAGCCGGCCCATGTTGAGCGGGTGGAAGCCGTCGACATCTTTTTTCGGATCGATCGACTCTAAAATGCGATCGACCTTGATATGGGCAGGAAGCGGCAGCTGCACGAGGATGCCGTCGATTTGCGGGTTGGCATTCATCCGTTCGATTTCCCCAAGTAAATACTCTTCCGAAATCGTGCTGGGCAGCTCCAAATCGACCGACAGGATCCCCACTTCGTGACATTTTTTCTTCTTCATTCGGATAAAGGAAATCGATGCTGGATCGTCGCCCACAAGAACGAACGCCAGCGCCGGTTTCCTTCCTTTAAGGTGTCCAATCGCCTCTTTCAAGGAATTTTCAATATTTTTTGCACAGGCCTTTCCGTCGATGATCATCGCAAATCCTCCTTCAAATAAGAGACCATCCGCTCATGCAGATGACCATTTGTCGCCAAAAGGGGAAGATAGCGGTAGATCGGATGCTCCGAGCCATCATAGAGGGTCACTTTTCCGCCCGCCTCTTCGATCAAAAGCTTGCCGGCCGCCATGTCCCAAGGATGGAGCCCCACTTCCCAAAAGACGTCGAATCGCCCCGCCGCAATGTAGGCCAAATCGAGTGAAGCCACCCCAATGCGCCGAATCGGAACGCCGAGAACCGCCATTTTAGAAAAACGGTCGATGCAGTGGAGCGGGTTCTGGTCGACATTATAGGGAAAGCCGGTAGAGAACATCGCGCTTTCGAAGGTCTTCGTCTCGGTGACCGCCAGTCGCCGCCCATTCAAGGTGGCCCCGCCCCCTTTTTCAGCCAAGTAGAGCTCTCCAAGAAGGGGATGATAGACTGCGCCAGCCAAAATCTCATTGCCCCTGGCAGCGGCGATGCTGACTGCGAAAAAGGGGATATTGTGGGCAAAATTGACCGTCCCATCTAGGGGGTCGATGATCCAGATGACCTCCTTCGAGGGAGCATCATGCACATTCTCCTCTTCAGCGAGAAAATGGTGATGGGGAAAATGGCCTTTGATGGTGTCGATGATCAGTTTTTGAGAGAGGATATCGTATTCGGTGACAAGATTTTGTTGCCCAGCTTTGGTGTCGACATGGTAGGCAGTCCCGAATCCCTCTTTCAATAGGGCACCAGCGGCCAAAGCGGCCTCTTTTGCAACTTTAATCAGATCCATTCAAGTCCTTTTTAGAAAACAGTATATCATTCTTGGACAAGTAAACCAAACAAATCCATACAGCGCATCGACGAGGGGCATAATCAGCAAAGAAGAGAGGAGCATCTGCAGGTTAAAGGTGACCAGATGGCGGATCAGGACAAATTGAATCGCCGAGAAGACCGCCGAAATGACGGCCGTATAAAACGGGATAGAGAAGAGATTCTCCTCGTAAAAATATCTTTTCAGCTGGAAGGTGAGGGCTGCCGTCGCGACGCTACAGAGGGAGAAGACCCCAAACCGGATGTCGATTGTAAAGAGATCGACTAGCAGCCCACAAAGGGCCGCAATCCACAGACTGGCCAGAAAAGGCTTCCGAAGAAAGACAATGGCAAAGAAAGGGGCAAAGGAGATCAGCCTCGTCGAGGGAAAAGCATTAGCCCCAAAGATCAGCGCCAAGAGGGCTAGGAGGAAAAAGAAGAGGAGCGGAGGCCGTTTCATCCATTCTAAAGTTATGCGAAAACGAATTTTATTTCAATGTAGGATAAGTCATTGAGCACAAAAGGTACAATGATATGAACGATACAACGATGCGAATGATAAAAAAATTACTATCCTTCATATCGTTGTATCATTCTCATCATTTTTTTGACCAATGCCCGAAAGATTGCATATCATTTATGATACATACTGGGGCAAGTTCTTCCATTGCTGTTTCGATACGTTCATCTCCATTTGTTTGAAGGCTCAAATAGAGAGAAAACAGATCCACAGCACTATCCTTTGCAAATAAGTGGGGATCATAATACCAAATTTCTAATTCAAAAGCAGCCTCTTCAGAAGAGGGTAATTCCTCGACTTCGGACTTCTTCCATCTCTTCCATTCCTCCCAGCTAATCGCATAAACAGGGACAGTGGGTGGATTTATCATTGTAAAATAGCTAAGCGCTGTCAGTCCTGCCGCAATTTTTGGTTTCTTATGTTTTAACCATACGCGAGTTTTCACTGGACTGCGCAACATTGGCTTTGTTTGTTCCCATAATTCGCGCTTGCTGCCCTCAAAGACCCAAAAACGCTCTCTTCCTTCTCGATAGACTGTGCCAATGCTCGCTTCTTCCAATTCATCAAGAGCGCGAGTCATTGTCATGTGAGTGTATCCGAGCTCCTTTACGAGATAAGAAGGGTTCAATTTTTCTTTTGCTTTTTTTAGCAGTGCATAAACAATAATCGCTTGAGTAGCAGGGCTAAGAAATTTTTTTGGATTTCGCAATTTCCGGAAATGCTCTCTTAAATCAATTCCCAATTCGGGCAGATAGAGCTGATTACCGGGAACGAGAAAAGGGACCCGATGCTCAATTAAACGCTTACGGTTATAGGCTGAAATGGTCTCTTGAACGAAAATGCACGGGCCATCCCATTTTTTCAATAATTGCTCCCAATGCTTTCGCACCAATGCTGGTGTTACTTCTAGTCCCTTTTTTGCAACCATCAACAAGCAAGCATTTGTTAATAATTTGAACTCATAAAAATTATAAGAATCCAGCAAGAAAAAAGGTAATTCCTTCTGTTTTCTCCAAAGATGAACTTTGACTTTTTGACCTAAAGCCTCCTGAAAATAATGCTCTATTGCAAATGCGATTTTTTCCATTTTATTAACCTTATATATGCATATTAACATATGTAATGTTAACGTGCAATTTCTATGTTAACGCAGATAAATTTATTGACGGAAGATTCTGATTTTAAATTTGTTAGGTCGTTATGCAAGAGATTTCATACCACTGCCAAGCAGTCTGGACAATCGTGGTTAAATCTGAGTAATTCGGCACCCAGTTTAGCTCTCTTTGGGCTTTCCGTGCATCAGCAATCAAACTGGGGCACTCGCTAATGGATTGATTCTCGATCAGATAGGGGACGGAGAGCCCAGTGATTTTTTCCACTTCAGCCATCACCTCGAGCACAGAATAGCCTCGGCCGGTTCCGAGATTATACGGACCCGATGCAGAGCATTGCAGAGCTTTCACATGTGCCTGAGCCAAATCGGAGACATGGACATAATCGCGTACGGCAGTGCCATCTTTCGTTGGGAGCTGATTATTGTAGATGACTAGAGGTTGCCCATCGCGTGCTGCAAAAATTGTCCGCGGGATCAGATGTGTTTCGGGGGTATGGGCCTCTCCAATTTCCCCATCTGGATCTGCCCCAGCAGCATTGAAATAACGGAAAATGACCGCATTTAGCTCAAAATCCTCAATCAGCTGTTCGGTGATCCATTTGCTCCTGCCGTAAGGGTTGAGGGGGTTTTTGGGGTAATTTTCCGAAAGAAGTTGCCCATCTGACGGAGCATAGACCGCGGCGCTACTAGAATAAACGAGCCGGCTTACCTTGTACTTGGCCATGGCCCGGAATAATGATAAGCTGCCCAGCACATTGCTCTCGTAGCATTTTTCGGGGTTCAGGATAGATTCTCTCAAATCGACAAGGCCCGCTAAGTGGATGACAGCTTCTGGTTCATATCGAAAGAAGGCCTTCTCGAGATCCTCTACATTTTGGAGATCCCCTTGGAAAAACGGGCCATAACGGACTGCCCATTTGTGCCCATGACTTAAATTGTCGAATGTGATCGGTTCATATCCCGCTGTCTTCAATGCCTTGCAGACATGACTCCCAATATAGCCCGCGCCGCCTGTTACCAGTATTCTGCTCATCAATAGGCCCCTTTGGGAAATAGCACAATGACGATCGTCTTGAGAATGATCCGCAGATCGAGCCAAAACGATCGAGAGTCGACATATTTCTCTTCTAATGCAGCCCGCTCTTCAAAGGAGAGGAGATTGCGCCCTTGCGTTTGCCAAATGCAGGTGATGCCCGGCTTCACCGAGAGAATTTTCTCCGTCCGCTCCCGATACCGCTGCCGAATTTCATCCACCGCTTGCTCTGGATATCGAACCTCAATGGGGCGAGGACCGACGACGCTTAAATCGCCCTTGAGCACATTCCAAAATTGGGGGAGCTCATCGAGTGAGGTCTTGCGCAAGAATCGGCCTACAATCGTGAGGCGGGGATCTTTTTTGAGTTTGTGAAAGGTATCCCATTCCTCGCGCAGCTTAGGGTTCGTTTTCAAGACGCTCTCCAAATGGCTATCCGCATTGAGAACCATCGTCCGAAATTTCCAGCAATAGATCAGCTTTCCCCCTTGCCCCATCCGCAAACTCTTGTAGAGGGGAGGGCCTTTGGAGGTCATTTGGATTAAGAGTAGGAGTAAGAGGTAAATAGGGGAGCCGAAAAGGAGGACGGAGCTGCTAAATAAGATATCGAAAACTCTTTTCCCAGACATGATTTCTCACGTTAGGGAAAAGAGCATTTAAATTCAAATCACTAGGGCGTGTCGTCTGATGGCGATTTTAGCCTCTAGCTCATGATCGACAATCGGAGCGGGATAATCGGACTCGAACTGCTCCTTTGCCCAATTGTGGATAATCTTGGGTGAGAACTCGGCGAGTTCTGGGATCCACTTTTTGATATAGACGCAGTCCCGATCGAATTTCTTTTGCTGGGTCCAGGGATTAAAGACCCGGAAATAGGGCTGGGCGTCGCACCCGGTGCTGGCAACCCATTGCCAGTTGCCATTGTTGACAGCTGGATCATAATCGATCAGATTCTGGGCAAAATATTGCTCACCCCAGCGCCAATCGATATGAAGATCTTTGACCAGGAAGGAGGCGGCGATCATCCTCACGCGGTTGTGCATCAGCCCGGTCGCATTCATCTCACGCATTCCTGCATCGACAATCGGAAAACCCGTTTGTCCCTCGCACCATTTCTTAAACAACTTTTTGTCGTAGGACCATTTTACCTTGTCAAATTTGGCGTGAAAGGCGCTCTTAAAGACATGGGGGAAGAAGAAGGCGATTGCAGTGAAGAAATCGCGCCAGTGAAGCGAGCGGATGAGCGGATCGTTTGGCCCGAGCTTAAGCCAGATCGCCGCATAGACCTCGCGAGGGGAGACGACAGTGAATTTCAAATAGGGGGAGAGATGCGAAGTATAATCTTCTGCAGGAAAATCGCGCCGCTCATTATAGGCATTGAGCTGACCCAATTTTTTAAGGATTTTCAGAGCTTCGGTTCGGCCTCCAACCAGTCCATTATTGACTTTGACAGTCGGCAATTTGTGCTCGGCAAATGGAATAGAGCCATGGAAGTAGTTGGTCGCCCGGTTGTGAACAGGGGCAGCGATTTCGATTTTTTGCGCATTGCGGAAAAAGGGGGTGAAGATTGTATAGGGTGTCCCATCCTTCTTAAGGGTCGTTTCGGGAGGATGTAGAAGGGCATCATCGAAAGAAAGGAAGGAAATGCCGGCCCGATTGCAAACATTTTCAATTTTGGCATCTCTAGAGATACTGTAAGGGGTGTAGTCGCGATTGACAATGACGGCATCGATGTTTAATTTTTCGATGCACTTCTTGACTATCTGATCGCTCTTTCCATGAAACAGAAAGAGTTTGCTCTTTTTCTGCTTGAGCTGATCTTGTAGGTCTTCTATCGACTCGACCATGAATTTTACACAGTGGTCGCTTCGATAGGGATTCTGCTGGATCTGCTCAGGAGTAAAAATGAAGGAGGGGATGACCGTCTTAGAGTGTTTAAGAGCATAAATCAAGCCGGTGTTATCCTCTAATCGAAGATCGCGCCTAAAAATAAATAACGCTTTTTGAAATTCCATCAATTTCCCTCAGCTAATTTTTTGGCCAGGCTTTTAAAAATCAAAAGGTGAAAGGGCAAGAAAGCATACCAGTAGATTCTGCCCAAAACTCCACTGGGCCTAAATGTAGCCGTTTGATAAAGCGTACCGCCCCCTTGGGGATTGGGTTTGACCTCAAATTCAAGCCACCCTTCACCCGGCAATTTCATCTCCGCATAGAGAAGGAGTCTTCCACGTTGCTCATCGGCAAGCAAAACGCGCCAAAAATCGAGGGCATCACCGGCTTTTAGATATGTCGGATTGGTTCTGCCGCGCCGAAGGCCGATCCCTCCGACCAGTTGATCGAGAAAGCCGCGGATCTTCCAAGCCCAATTCAGCGTGAGCCAGCCCTGCTCGCCTCCAAGCGACCAAATACGGCGGCGGACCTCTTGGGGATCGGCTGAAAAGGGGACAATTTGTTGGTCGCTCAGTGTCCCATGACGGGGAACATGAATATAGATCGACAGATCGGGACTTAAGGGGGATCCGCTTAAACTATCCCTCCAGCTTGAGGGGATCCAGTCCTCCTCGATACGTGTGAACGCTTGGCGCACGGCTTCTTCAAAAGAAAGGAGCTTTCTGGGAAAGAGGGAGCGAATCCTTGTCTCTTTGCAAATGGCATTGTTTGTTAAGCTATCGACCAGCGCCCGGGCGAGGTTAAAGCTTGTGCTGGTGACAAAAAATAGCCACAGCGAGGAGAGGCGGGGGGTCAAGACCGGAACGGTGATAATCCACCTCTTCAATCCTCTGATTTTGGCAAATCTTAAGAGAAGTTCTTTGTAAGTGAGCAGATCGGGACCTCCAATCTCGAATGATTGATTTAAACAGTCAGAGCGGTTCAAAACTAAGAGGAGATAGCTCAGGACATCGATCAGTGCGATCGGTTGAGTGAGATTATTTAGCCATTTGGGAGCGATCATGACAGGGAGCTTCTCAACGAGATCGCGGATAATCTCAAAAGATCCGCTGCCAGATCCAATGATGATTCCAGCCATCAAAATCGTGACAGGGCTCTTTCCTTTTTGCAGAATTTCGCCAACCCTTTTTCGGGAACTGAGATGGGGGGAGAGTTTGCCCTCATTGGAAAGACCGCTCAAATAGATAACCTGTTTGACCTGGGTTTGATCCATCCGCTCTATAAAATGACTGGCAGACATTTCTTCCAATCGAGCAAAATCTTTCGAATAGGTCATCGAATGGACAAGGTAATAGGCCGCATCGATCTGACTGGGGATTTTTTTCAAAGAATCGCGATCAAGAAGATCTGCTTCAATAATATGAATACGAGACCGGTATTTTTCTGGAAGTTCGAGCCTCAGACGGCTTCTGACCAAAGCAAAAATCTCATGACCTTCTTCGGCCAGCAGAGGAAGAAGCCTTGTTCCAATATAGCCATTAGCACCTGTAAGAAGAATCTTCATCTTACTCCAATTCTCTCTGAGAAAGGTATTGATGACAAGAAACGAGAATGCCTACACTGCGCGAAAGATCATGGCTTGGGCCAGCTCTGCCAATCTGGGAGCGCCAAACGGCAGAGTCTCGATGATCTGCATAGCTTTATCGAAGAGTTCCTCTGCGATCTCTTCGGCATGCTTTACCCCGATGCGCTCGACCAGGCCGTCATTGTCTAAAATGTCGTCGACGATTTGGTAGGCAAGTCCTAGGTGCTGGCCGATGGTTTGGAAAGGGGTGAGATCGGTCTGGCCGGCGATGATCCCCCCAAACTCGCAGGCGGCGGTGATCAGGGCACCCGTTTTTTTGGCGTGCATTTGGAGAAAGTCGGTCGTGGTACCTTCGATGTCGAGGATTTGGCCGCCGATCATCCCTTGGCTGCCCGATTGGTGGGCGAGGCTGGCGATGAGGCGATTTTTTTGATGGTCGGTGAGGTGTGGGGCGCTGGCGAGCACTTCGAAGGCATAGGTGAGGAGGAAATCGCCAGTCAGGACGGCATGGCTTTCAGGGTAGGCGCGATGGAGGGAGGGCTTGCCGCGGCGGAAGTCGTCGTCATCCATGCAGGGGAGGTCATCGTGGATGAGGGAATAGGTATGGATCATTTCGAGGGCGCAGGCCGGGCGCAGGGCATGTTCGATAGGGTGGTTGAAGGCTTCGACGATCGCGAGAGTGAGCATGGGGCGGAGCCGTTTGCCCCCTTCGAGGCTATAGTGAGCAGCTTCAAAGAGGATCTCTCCCGTCTGAGGAATCAATTCGAGAAGGATGCGATCAATGTGTTCTTTCATAGATGGGTAATTGTTTTCCTATAGAGAAATAATCAAAGCCCCATTTTTCCATTTCGGTTGTATTGTATTGGTTGCGGCCATCAAAAAGGGTGCGGCAGAGGATTTTGCCAAAGTCGATGTGGCGGAACTGCTGCCATTCGGTGACGAGGAGGATCGCGTCTGCTTGCTCGGCGGCTTCATATTCGGTTTTGCAAAATTGGACGGTTGGAGGCAAGAGCGCTTTGGCTTTGGTCATCGCCACTGGGTCAAACGCTTTCACATGGGCCCCCATTTCGAGGAGGCTTTGGATGAGGTAGAGGGCGGGGGCTTCGCGCAGATCGTCGGTGTCGGGTTTGAAGGATAGGCCCCAGATGGCGATAGTTTTGCCACGCAGATCGTCAAAGTATTCAACGACTTTAGAGAGAAAGTCTAGTCGTTGCCGCTCATTGATCTCGAGGATAGCGTCGAAAAGGGAGCTTGGGTGAATAGAGCGGAGCGCTTTGACATCTTTGGGGAGGCACGAGCCGCCAAAGCCGATTCCGGGGTTGAGGTAGCGGTGGCCGATGCGGGGATCTGCTCCGATGGCGAGCTTAACCGATTCGATATCGGCTCCGAGCTTTTCACAGAGGCCGGCCAGCTCATTCATGTAGGAGATGCGCAGGGCGAGCATCCCATTGGCTGCATATTTGGAGAGCTCAGCCGAGGGGATATCCATCACTTGCAGCCGGTCGAGCTCTGCAGCGTAGAGCTCTTTCATCATCTGTTCTGCGCGGGGGGTGTCGACGCCGATGAGGATCCGGTCGGGATGCATGTAGTTTTTGACGGCGGTCCCTTCAGATAAAAATTCGGGATTGGAGACCACATCAAAAGGGATATCGACGCCACGCTGCGAGAGGGTTTCGGCGATGGTAGACCGCACTTTTTCAGCGGTACCGATCGGAACGGTCGATTTGTTGATGACGACGAGGTAGTCTTCCATCACCTCAGCGAGCTGTTTGGCTGCCTTGAGGACGTAGGAGATATTGCAGCTTTCGTCTGCATTGGAAGGTGTGGGGAGGGCGAGGAAGCAATACTTGGCGCCTTGGATCGCTTTTTGGTATTGATCGGTAAAGGTGAGGCGGCGACTTGCGATCCCTTTTTTGACTAGATCTTCAAGACCGGGCTCGAAAAAGGGGACGCGGCCTGCTTTTAGAGAGTCAATTTTGTTTTGATCGATATCGAGGCAGGTGACGGTGCAGCCCATTTCGGCAAGGCAGGCTCCAGTCACCAAACCGACATAGCCGGTCCCGATGATAGTTATCTTTCTCATGTATTGAAATTATAGAGCTGACCCTCATTTAAAAAAAGGATCCGATCGCATTTGCGTGCAAACTCTTCATCGTGAGTGACGAGAATTAAGGCTTTGCCGAGCTCTTTGACTTTGCTGAGGATCAGATTTTGGATCTCGAGCGAATAGCTCCGATCGAGATTGCCTGTTGGCTCGTCGGCAAGGAGCAGGTCGGGCTCACCTACTAAGGCCCGGACGATGGCGACCCGTTGCTTTTCCCCACCGGAGAGATATTTGGCCAGGAGCTCTTCTTTTCCTTCGAGGCCCACATCTTTCAGCAGTTTTTTGGCACGTTGGATGGTCTCTTTCGATTCATTGCGGGCAATTTTGAGCGGCATCAGCACATTGTCTAGGACGGTGAAATCTTCGAGCAGATGATAGGCTTGGAAAATAAAACCGATATGCCGATTGCGCAGAATCGCCTCATGTTTTTTTGGCACTTGTCCGCAGATTTTGAGCGTGCCCTTAGTTGGGGCGTCGAGTGTTCCCAAAATGTGGAGCAGCGTGCTTTTGCCCCCTCCCGATTTTCCCATGATCGCGATGGTCTCACCCGGCTTGACTTGCAGCGAGATGCCGCGGAGCACCTCGAGGGTATCAAATGACTTGTAGATCTCATCTGCTTCGAGGATCATTCAGACCTCAAGGTTTCACAGGGGTTAAGACGAGCCGCTTTGATCGCAGGAAAAAGGCCGGCGACGAGGGCCAGGATCGGAGTGGCGATGGCGGCGAAGAGGAGCGCGCGAGGGCTGATCTCGTGGGGCAGCGACTGACCGAAAAATTGGGCGTTAAAAGCCTCATGCCCTTGCAGCATGCTGAGGAAGGCGACCAGGTGGTCGATATTTCTTAACGTGATGAAGGCGAGGAAAAGTCCAAGGAGGCAACTGAAGAGGCCTAAAGATGCCCCGCTAAAGGCGAAGATGGCGGCGATACTGCTCCGCTTGGCACCCATGGCCCGCAGGATGCCGATCTCTTCTTTTTGTCGGAGACCAGTAGAACTAAAAGGGAGATAATGTTGGTGCAGGCGACAACCAGAATGATCATCCCGATGAGGGAGAAGAGGTATTTATCGCTCTCAAATTGCAGCATCAGATCTTTGGCAAATTCATATTCGCGGAAGGTCTGCACTTTCCAGTATTTCTCGAGCCCCTTTTCCTGGAGCTTTTGCAGAATGGCCGCTTTGATTTTCGGCGCATCTTTGAGATTGGGGAACCAGACGAAGATGTTGTTGGCTTCCGAACGATCGAGCGTGAAGGCACTTTCCGAAGCGTTGATCGCGCGGGTGATTTTCGAGGGGACGAGGATACATTTGTTGCCAACGGCCATGATCCCTGGGTCGTAAAATCCGGCCACATAGATGGGGATATGGATCTCCTTCATGCCGGTGATCCCTGCGCTGGAATAGGCCAAATACCCCTTGTCGCCGATTCGCACCCCATTATCGCGGAAATTTTTGGCGATCAAAACCCCCGAATAGGAGTCTGCCTGGGGAAGCTGATTTTTCTGGGCAAAGGAGAGGGCCAGATTAAAGCGGTGCTTGAGGAAATTGAGGTTGTGGATGTCTTCGGCTCTCGGAGGGAGGATCAGCTCGGACAGGTGAGGATTTTTTTCAGGGAAGGAGGCGAGATAGGAGACATTGGTCAGCTGACTCTGCATCTCCATTAGCCCCTGATCTTGACGGACGAGCTCGAGCCGCAGCAAGGCCCCGCTAAGCTCGACATCTTGGAATGTGAGACCCTTTACGCTCGTTGTGAGCCCTTCTAGCACCCCGAGAGCCCCCTTAATCGGATCCCTGAGATTGCCAGTTTGGTCTAGATCAGGCTTGGCCAGGAGGGTTGGGAGCTCCTCGTCAGATTCGGGGTCGTAGGGGTTCGATAGGAGGCTGGCGGCCTTTTGCCCAATCGTTTTGGACATGTAGTGGGAGGCGGCGCTATACCGGTCGACGTTGTAATAATAGGAGGAAAAGTACTCTGGTGTTGGCTGCAGCCGCAGAGGGGCGTTGAGGGCGGTCAACTTATGGGTCCAGGTCCGCTCTAGCCCTTCGGTCACAGACAAAAAGACTACCACTAGCCAGACGACTAGAGTGATCACCGCCACAGATAAAAGAGCGATCAGAGAAACAGAAAGCTGTTTCCTCTGTGGGGTAAGATATTTTTTGATAAATGAAAATTCAAACAAATTACTTTGCTTCTTTGAAGGCGACATGGCGCTTCAAACTTTTATCGTATTTTTTTAATTCTAGACGATCAGTTGTATTGCGCTTGTTCTTCATTGTCCAATAGACTTCGTTGCTTTCGCTGCTTTTCAACTTAATTTTTTCGCGGGCACCTTTCTTTGCCATCGTAGACTCCTTAGAGATTTAGAATAAATCATATCGGAAGGGGGGATAAAGCTCAACTGATTTTAGAAAGACAATTTAAACGCAAAGACGCAGCGATAGTTATAAGGAGATTTAAACGCAAAGACGCCAAGGCGCAAAGATGCAAAAAATTATTTTTTTCTTTTTTTTGCGTCTTTGCGCCTTGGTGTCTTTGCGTTGAAAACAGTTTAACTACAAGAGCCAGTTAAACAGTTTGGTGCCCTAAAAAGCGATAAATATCATTTCGGGCGGTCGTGTAAGCTGTCTGGGCCAAGTTAGAGGCGTTAGTTGCCACCGACGAGACGGTATTGAGGACCCAACCACCTGCTTGCGCGGCTAAACGGCCGATCGCAATGGCGACGTTGACCATAGGGGTCACCACATAGGTATTGCCAAGCTCAAGCAGATCGACCACTCGGTTCCCTGCCCATTGGAGTGCTATGCCAACTGGGTAGAAGCAATAGTCTTTTGCGAAATCCCAAACGGCGTTAGCTGCTTGCTCGAGGGGAGGGAGGAGAGTGTCTCGGGCAAAGACGAGCACGTCGATGACCCGGTTGACTGTCCAACTGAGGGCTGCTTTGATCGGCTCAAAGAAATAGGTCGTGGCAAGTTCAGCGACTTGTCTCATCAGATTGGCTAGTGGAGTGATGATGTAATCACGGGCGTTATTTCCAATCCACTGGACGAGATGCGCAATTGGAGTGAAGATGTAGTCCTGGATGTTGTTCCCAAGCCAAATGATTCCGTCTCGAACGATCTCAGTGATCCTGCTTGCCAGATTGAAAAGAGGTTGGAGGATGTACTCGTTTGCAAGATGGATCACATCGATGATCCGATTGCCGACCCATTGCATTGCTTGGAAAAGAGGTTCAAAGAGATACTGCTTTGCTAATTCCAGGGCGCTGTGAGCGAGATTGGCTATCGGAGTCAGGATATAGTCACGGGTAAATTCTAATACGATGACGATCTTATCCTTCGCCCAAAGTGCCACAGTCACGATTTTATCTTGCACCCAGAGTGCGGCAGTTGTGACAGCGGGGACGATGTATTGGCTGTAAACATAACTGACTTTATCGACGATGGGTTGCACGACATGTTGGTGGACATAAGTGATCACTTCGACTGTTTTATGGCTAAGCCATTGAATCTTCTCGATACTTGGTTCAAGGACATAGGTGCGGAAGAGTCGTGCTGTTTCAGGAGCTCCAGTTGTGATGATCCAACGGGGAAGCTGATAACAGACCATATAGGTAGGGACGAGAACGGTATAGGCTGTGTATTTCCCAGCAATAAAGAGTCCATTTCCGCCGATTTGCATATAGCTGCCTAAGCTCTGATATCCTTTGCTCATCAGGGCAACTCCGCCACTTTCCAGAGCATAGCCGGCAAGTGCCATGGTTCCTCCTGCGACAACAACTCCGCAGGCTATTTTCGCAGCAAAAATCGCATTTTCACGAGTGAATAGAGACGCGGCGAGCGACTTAACTGCACCTTTATTCTCTACAATCGGTGTTAGGATTGTTGGTGCGGCTGAAGTAACTCTTTCAATGCCCATCTGATTTTCTCCTTTTTATGCTCGATCTAATTCGGGAGCAGCAGTTTTTAGTTCTTCTTTTGAAATGACTGGTTCAACGGATTTTTGAGGGCTTTCGTCAAACAATAAACCAAGTGCAAAGGATCCTAAACCTAAAACACAGTAGACTCTGAATTCTTTGAAGCTGGTTTGCGCATAACTGTAATCTATATCGATTTGCTGTCCAACATAGTTAGCTGCGTAAACTGTTGCAACAATTGGTGTGATAATAAGGGCTATGTTTACAATCATCTCTGCTACAGAATATTGATTCTCTTTGTCTGATGGGGTAGGGGGGATCCACAAATAATTGGCAGCAGACCTAAGAGCAGCTCCACTGACTTTGGCTGCAAGTCCACCAAGCGCAGCGGCTTTAGGATCAGCCCAGCCAAAGAGGGCGCAGAGGCCAGCTGTGTAAGCTGAACCTTTTAAAGAATCAACTATGAAATCTGAATGAGCCATGGAATTTCTCCTTTTTGATTAAGATTCCAATTATTTTACACGATTTTCACATTCCTGAACAAGCCCAAAGATTGTTGACTAATAAAAATTTAATTCGATAGATTTTCCAATTCTATATTCTGGTCCAGCTCTTTCCATTTTTCTCTTGACGCCCGGATGAGGAAGGCAGCTCCAAAAATCAGCGAATCGCAGGCCATGATCAGCCACAATTTGTCGGGGCCCCAATTGAAGACGTTCATGGCGAGATAGGCGGGCAGGTAGGAGGTGAGCCAAACAAACATGATCGTGAACATGTAGAAGGTGACATCGCGGGCGGCGGTCACGAGGCTTAAGGCTACCGCATTGAAGCCATAGCAGAAGAAAAAGAACCAGATCCAGATGCAGGCCCGTTTCAGGATGACCAGGGAAGCGGGAGCTGGGGGTGTCTGGAAGAAAAAGGAGAGGGTAAATTCGGGGAAAAATAGCAGGGGGATCGAGAGGAGGGCGGTGGTGCTGAGTAGAAGGGTCAGTCCAGAGCGGACCAGTTTCCACATGGAGGGGTAATCTTTGGCACCCAGAATATTGGAGGCGATGGTGATCATCCCTTGCAGCATCCCATCATTGATAAAGGTGAAGAAAAGGATGAGGGTTCCACCGATCGATAAGACCATCAGGTGGTCGCCTCCCTTTAGGGTCATGATGCGGGAGGTTGAAACCCAGGCGGTCAAGATGATGATACGGGCGATTGCGCGGGGAAGGCCGATGCGCAGCTGCCCCCAGAAATTCTCCCAGTCGAATTTGTATTGATTGGTTCCAAAGGTTTTTCGCTCTTTTCTGCGGAGGAAGAGGATGAAAAGAATAATGCAGAAGACCCCTTGAGCGATCCCCGTCGCTAAAGCGGCGCCAAATACTCCCATTGGGGGTAGCACTCCCTCGATGCCGAATATGAAGAAATAATCGAGGACGATATTGACGCTATAGGCGATGAGGGTGGTTAGGAAGATGACCCCCGTTCTCCCTTGGCCGATGAAGTAGGAGGAGATCGCTGTCCCAAGAGGAAAGAGGAAATTGATCGCCATCATCGTCGAGAAGTAGGTGTTGGCGGGGTCGCGGACGGTAGTTCCCTCAAAGAAGAAGGGGGCGACAAATTGGCTCGAGGGTAGCGTGACGAGCATGGAGAGGATTGAGAGCCAAATCATTTGCCAGACAGAGGCGCCAATTTGATCGGTCTGATTCGATCCATACTGGAGGCCGACAAAAACCTGTGCCATCGAGGCAATCCGGATGATCGGGTGTTGAAATAGCATGCAGAGATAAAATGCGCTCACTGTTCCCTGCAGCGCTTCAAGGGAATAATGGGCGAGAAAGAGCCGATCGCAAAAATTCATGAAACTGGCAGAGAACAAGCTAAAGATGAGGGGAACGCAAAGGAAGAGGAGCTCGCGAAAACTCGCTTTGGGGAACCGCGTGAGCGGCCGGTGATTCAGATTGACATCTTCCATAGGGGTGCTCTATCAGTTTTGTAATGAGCAGTTAAGAACCATACAGAAAAGATTAATTCTTCACAAATTTTTTAAGGAGGTAAAAAATTATTTTAACTAAATTAGACAGATCAGGTATGAGCCAATTAGAGGTGGATGATGAAAAAGTGGCTTATCCTTTTAGCGGTTCCTGCGATGGCGATTTGTAATCAGGGGGAATTTTTGATTGATGTGGAGCAAGAGAATGTTCTAACGAATCTGGCGCTCGATCCATTTGCGGAAGATTTTGCCTCTCAAGAGCTTACAATTTTTGAGCTCGATGAAAAAGATGTCTGTATGACTTTTTGGTCTGATGAAATCCTCGCCAAAGATCTAAACGATAATTTCAGCTTTGAAGATCCCTTGAGCGGCGATTTTGTCCCCAGCCCCGAGCATGTTCCTTCGCCTCAGAGCTGCACTTTCGATATTAAAAACCTGCAGCCCTAAAAAGGGATACGGGTCTGCGGCTGCAGATCTAGGGGGTCGCTCACGCCATTAAAACGGACAAATCCAAGCCCGGCAATCATCGCCCCATTGTCTAGACTCAAGCCCCCTTTCGGCCAATAAACGGGGATATCGGCCTTCAGTAGTTCTCGCAGTCTCCGGTTGTTGCTCACCCCGCCGCCGACATAGATCGCCCGGCAGTTAAAGGTCTTGGCAGCCAGCAGCGCCTTTGCCGCAATATCGCCAAGCGCCGTCTCTTGGAAGCTGGCGGCGACGTGACATTTTTCCTCTTGGCTAATCGCATTTGCCCCCTGTTTTACCCCATTTTGCCCTTTTACGGTGTAGAGGACGTTGGTTTTGAGACCGCTGAAAGAAAAGTCCCACGGTTGCCCCTTTACTTTTCCAGCTTTATAGGGGAAACGACGGGGATCGCCCATTTTGGCCAAGGCCTCGACTTCCGGGCCGCCTGGATAGGATAGGCCGAGCAGGGTCGCCACTTTATCAAAGGCCTCGCCCACAGCATCGTCGACAGTGGTGCCGATCATTTCATATTGGCCCACTTCTAGAATCTTGGCGATAAAGGTGTGGCCGCCCGAGACGACAAGGCCCAAAGCGGGGAACTCAAAGGCCTGATTTGACATCATGGCAGCATAGAGGTGGGCCTCCACATGGTTGACCCCAATAAAGGGCTTTTCCCAGGCCAAAGAGAGGGCCTTGGCTGCATTGAGGCCGATCAGCAGCGGCCCGATCAGCCCCGGCCCCTTGGCGACGGCGATCAGGTCGATCTGCTGGGGGACGACCTTGGCAGTCTCCAAGGCCTCTTGAATCGTCGGAATGACCATGTCGACATGTTGCCGGGCCGCCATTTCAGGGAAAACCCCGCCAAATTTCCGATGGAAAGGGCTTTGCGAGGCGATCACGTTCGAAAGGATCGTGATCCCATCCTCGACCACCGCGACAGCAGTCTCATCACAGGTTGTTTCTATTCCTAAAGTCAGCATGGGTTTCCAGTATAGCAAAAAAAACATGGGAGGAAACTCCCATGTTTTAGTTTTGAAGGTTGAGTTGAGGATTAAGGATTTAATCCAAGGATTTCAAAGCACCCTTGCTGAATTTTGGTAGCATTAAAATGCATCAAGTCTGGCCATACACCATCTCTAAGATCTTGTGCTAGATCCGCACAGCCTTTTCTGAGCTGTACCACTTCATCCATTATTTTCTTGTTTGCTTCTTGTATTAAGCTTTTTTCATAGGGGTTGAGTTCAACAGGTGTTTCTTTAAGGTAAAATGCAGGTTCTCTATTTAGAAAAAGTGACCAGCTAGTATCCTCTTTTGAAAAGGCGCTTAGGATATCTTTGCGGAAATAGGCTGCTGTGCAAAGTGCAGCGGCTCCGAGGACGAAGAAGGCGATTCTCCCTTTGTTCTCTAGCGCAATTTCCCCCCAACCTTTAGCAGGTGCAACAACTTCTGGTGGGGTTCTAGGTGTTTTGATCTCTTGTTTGTTTTCAGCCTCGATTTGTGTTGAATAGCCAAAGACCCCTTTAAAGGCTTCAATAGTCGCATGTCCGGCTAATGCTGTTGAATCCTTTAAATTATTGAAGGGCGCATCTGTAATTGGATAAAGCAGAACTGAAAGAGCTGTCAATGTCGCTTTGACGATTGTTTCAACAGTTGCTAAAAGTCCAAGAGCAGTGTTGGTCGGAATTCTAACCACAACTTTTCCAGCCGACATCAAGAATCCGTCTGTTTCTTTGTTGATAGTGAACGTATTTTGAACTGCGTTGACAGAACGAGCCATTGTCCATTTGTCTTCAGGAGTTAGTAGTACAGGCATATTATTACCTCTTGTTTATGTTCTTAATATGATAACAAATTAAATGATAATTTGTAAGATATAATATATTTTTTTATTAAAATAAAAAAACATGGGAGAAAACTCCCATGTTTTAGTTTGAAGCTTAAGTCGAGGATTAAGGCTTTAATCCAAAGGTTTCAAAGCACTCTTGCTCAAATTGGGTAGCATTAAAATGCATCAAGTCTGGCCAGACACCATCTCTAAGAGCTTGAGCTGTATCCGCACAGCCTTTTCTGAGCTGCACCACTTCATCCATTATTTTTTTCGAAGCGTCACGGATATATTGTTGTTCTAGAGTGAGTTTTCTAACAACATCCTCAGGCTTGCTATTGTCCACTCTTGAAAAGGCGCTTAGGATATCTTTGCGGAAATAGGCTGCTGTGCAGAGTGCAGCTGCTCCGAGGACGAAGAAGGCGATTCTCCCTTTGTTCTCTAGCGCAATTTCCTTCCAACCTTTAACAGGTGCACCTTTTGGTGGGGTTGTAGTTGGTCGGGTTGTAGGTGCTTTGATCTCTTTTTTGCTTTCAGCCTCGGTTTGTGTTGAATAGCCAAAGACTCCTTTAAAGGCTTCAATAGTCGCACGTCCGGCTAAGGCTGTTGAATCCTTTAAATTATTGAAGGGTGCATCTGTAATTGGATAAAGCAGTGCTGAAAGAGCTGTCAATGTCGCTTTGACGATTGTTTCAACAGTTGCTAAAAGTCCAAGAGCAGTGTTGGTCGGAATTCTAGCGACAACTTTTGCAGACGACTTCCAGAATCCGTCTGTTTCTTTGTTGACAGTGAATGTATTTTGAACTGCGTTGACAGGACGAGCCATTGTCCATTTGTCTTCAGGTGTTAGTAGTACAGGCATATTATTATCCCTTGGTTATGTTTATGTGCTTAATATGATAACAAATTTAATGATAATTTGTAAGATGTAATTAATTTTTTATTAAAAAATAAAAAGCATGAGGAATAATTACTCTAATGCATAATTTGATCTTTAATTAAATAGCAAAAAAACATGGGAGAAAACTCCCATGTTTTAGTTTTTGTGTGGTTTTGAGAAGAAGATTAAGTGTCTGCTGTATAGTTATTTTCGAACTCCAATTCTTCAGCGCCCAATTGTTTATTTACTGTTGATTTTTTTTGTGTAGCAGCCATAAAAAGGTGTACAAAAAGTTTCATCGGATGCTTCAGGTTTTTTAGGCCCTGACGAAAGAGGTTTGCTTTTGTCCACTGTAGGTACGACGACGGTTGAGGAGTTAGTGGAATTTGCTTTGCCCAATTGTTTATTTACTGTTTGATTGAAGCTTCCGACGGTTGAGGAGTTAGTGGAATTTGCTTTGCCCAATTGTTTATTTACTGTTTGATTTAAGTTTCCGACGGTTGAGGAGTTAGTGGAATTTGCTTTGACCAATTGTGTATTTACTGTTTGATTTAAGCTTCCGACGGTTGAGGAGTTAGTGGAATTTGCTTTGCCCAATTGTTCCTTTACTGTTTGATTTAAGCTTCCGACGGTTGAGGAGTTAGTGGAATTTGCTTTGCCCAATTGTGTATTTACTGTTTGATTTAAGCTTCCGAAGGTTGAGGAGTTAGTGGAATTTGCTTTGCCCAATTGTGTATTTACTGTTTGATTTAAGCTTCCGAAGGTTGAGGAGTTAGTGGAATTTGCTTTGCCCAATTGTTCATTTACTATTTGATTTAAGCTTCCGACGGTTGAGGAGTTAGTGGAATTTGCTTTGCCCAATTGTGTATTTACTGTTTGATTTAAGCTTCCGAAGGTTGAGGAGTTAGTGGAATTTGCTTTGCCCAATTGTTCATTTACTATTTGATTTAAGCTTCCGACGGTTGAGGAGTTAGTGGAATTTGCTTTGCCCAATTGTTCATTTACTATTTGATTTAAGCTTCCGACGGTTGAGGAGTTAGTGGAATTTGCTTTGCCCAATTGTTCATTTACTATTTGATTTAAGCTTCCGACGGTTGAGGAGTTAGTGGAATTTGCTTTGCCCAATTGTTCCTTTACTGTTTGATTTAAGCTTCCGACGGTTGAGAGGTCAGTGAAAGTTGCCTTGTATATTTGAGGAGTTTCAGGCGAAAGAGTTTTGGGATTGGGCACTTTAGATACGTCGGGTGAGAAGAAAGTGGAATTTACAGCGCATACTTGAGGAGATTCAGAGTCAAATTGAGGTTTTTCATGGGGGAAGCAAACATTGGGATTGGGCACTTTTGAGAAGGCGCTTAGGATATCTTTGCGGAAATAGACTGCTGTGCAGAGTGCAGCCGCTCCGAGGACGAAGAAGGCGATTTTCCATTTGTTCTCTAGTGCAATTTCCCCCCAACCTTTAGCAGGTGCTGGTGTGGTTGTAGGTGTTTCGATCTCTTTTTTGCTTTCAACTTCGATTTGTTCTGAATAGCCAAAGACCCCTTTAAAGGCTTCAATAGTCGCTCGTCCGGCTAATGCTGTTGAATCCTTTAAATTATTGAAGGGCATATCTGTAATTGGATAAAGCAGCGCTGAAAGAGCTGTCAATGTTGCTTTGACGATTGTTTCAACAGTTGCTAAAAGTCCAAGAGCAGTGTTGGTCGGAATTCTGGCCACAACTTTTGCAGCGGATTTCCAGATTTGATCTGTTTCTCGGTTGATTGTGAACGTACTTTGAGCTGCGTTGATAGGACTAGCCATTAGTGTGGGCATATTATTACCTCTTGGTTATTTTTATATGATTAATATAGTATCAAGTTTCGATATAATTTGTAAGATGTAATTAATTTTTTATTAAAATAAAAAGCATGAGAGGAAAATCCTCTCATGCTTAATTTAATCTTTAATCTAAAGATTTTTATACTGTTGAGCTGTTTGTGCTATTTGTTGCGTTTACGAATGGCTCAACAATTGTGCTGTTTGTTGAATTAGTAGGACGGAAGTAATCTAGAACAGCTGAATTTGCATTCATGATTTTGCCGCCTACAAAAAGAGTAGCATCTTTAACACCTGTAACGGTGGCGCTAGCTGCATTGTAACTGCGATTGTATGCGTCTACTGTCTTGTCTGCTGCGTCTGAACCAAATGTAGCGACGCCAGCTTTTGAACCTTCCCAAAGAGCTTTAGCTGCTGGGATACCAACAAAGTAAGCAAGTGCTAGGCCGAGACCGATTTTAAATTTGTGATTAGAAGCGAATTGAGCCGCTGGACCTTTGTTAGTCCAAACGTAGTTAGCAGCAGCTTTAGAAGCTGCCCAAGCTCTTTGTGCTCTTGTAGGTGTTGGAACTACAGGAGTCGGTGTTGGAGCTGGAGCGTCTTTTTTCTCTTGAACTGATGCATAACCTAATGTCCCTTTGAGAGACTCTACAACTGCGCGACCGGCTAATTTAGTCGATGCTGCAAAGTAGCTAACAGGTTTGTCGGTGACAGGATAAAGAATAGATGTAACAGCTGTGAGAATAGCTCTAACAACTGTTTCAAGTGTAGCTAGTGCAGCAAGAGTCAGATTAACTGGAACTCTTGTGACAACTTTCAATCCATCTTTCATGAATCCATCAGTTCTTTTTCCATCTTCGTCTCTATTAACTGTAAAAGCGGTTTGTGCGCTATTTACGACAGAGGCGACGCTAAAACGTGTGTCTTGATCTGTAAATTGTACTGGCATTTTATCTCCTTGGTATAAGAATTATTAAGCTTTTTTAATAACTCGTGGTTATTTTATAAAGCAATACGGAGATATTAGCAAATTCAGATTTAATACGTCAATTATTAAAAGTTATTTATGTGTTAGTTAAATTTTTATAATATGGATAGGTTAGAGGCAGCTTGCTCGTCGAGGATCCAAAGAGCTTTGCTCTCTTTGGTGCCGATCAGCTGGATGGGATATCGTTCAAATTGTTCTTCTGACTGAAAGACTTCTTTGACGGTTTGTTTTTTTGCAGCTCCAATTACGTAGATCACGATATTTTGGGCATGGTTGATGGCTTCATAGGTAAGGGTCATGCGCCAAGTGTTTTTTTGAGGAACGAAATTGGCGACGACAAGTCGATTTTTCACTTTTAATGCTGCAGTTTGGGGAAAGAGCGACGCGGTGTGTCCATCTTCTCCCATCCCTAAAATAACCAAATCGAGCGGTCGATCATGCAAAGCGGCTTTGAGGGTCGATTCATAGGAGAGGGCATTAATTTCAATTTTTTCTTCGGCTTTCATCCGAAAAATTTGTTCTTTAGGGATAGGCATCTTGGCAAAGCCGGCGTCCATCGCCATCTTGAAGTTGCTCTCCGGATCGGTCGGAGGGACGCTCCGTTCATCGCCCCAGAAAAGCCACACTTTTTTCCAGTCGATTTTGTCATCATAGGGGGGCGCGGTGAGGAGTTTGAAGACGGTTTTGGGGGTACTCCCTCCCGAAAGGGCGACATAAAATGCGCCGTGGTCTTCGATGGCACGCCGGCAGGTAGTGATGAAATGGCGGACGCAGACGTCGATGGCGGCAGCTTCATCGCCTGGAATGAGGAGATCGCGCCTCTCGTCCCAAGAATGGATTTTTAGGCTCTCAATCTTCACTTTAGCTGGACTCCTTGGATCTGCTGGAGCAGATGGATGTAGTGGCTGCTTGTCCCTCTATGGCATATCTCTTTGACTAAAGATTGGCCAGCTTCATCTTTGGGGAAGAGGTACAGCAGGGGAATGTCACATTTTTCAAGGGTCGAAAAACGCATGTGGACCCGGTGAGGTGTTTCGAGGTCACCGGCCGAATGAGAAATGGCACTGTTCATCCGTGTGCAGGTCGACCGATAGGATGGCCCCCCCTTTTAACGTTTTATGCTTTTCGGGATAGAGGTTGATCACCACTTTGCCATTTTGCCGCTGATAAGTGAGGGAAATTTTCCCATTGTCGCGGTCGATTTTTTCCAGTTTCCAATTCAATTGGGTGGCTAGCCAGCCCTGAAGAAGGAGGGCTTGGACATCGATTTGGCTTGGGAAAGGGGGCTGCTCGGCATTGTAGACGATTTCGATTTGGCTACAGCGCTGGAGATGAGTCAGCCGCTCCTCTGTATAGAAGGTTGAGGCGAGCAATTTGCGCCAGTTTTCCGTTCTGGCCCAGTTGAGGTCGCCGATGTCGAATTTATATTGGTTCTCTAGGGCGATGAGTGTTTTTGCAAATTGGGAAAGGTTTAGGGCCCCTTCAGAGTCGAAAATCATCCGGGTGGCCAATGCCTTAAGTTCGGCAAAGAGGGGAGTTTGGAGTGCGGGGTCTTCGGCCCAGATGACATAGATGGGCAGATCAGGAAGGATGTGAGGCAAAATGACGAAGGGAACTCGCTCTTCGAGCTTCCCGGCTACTTCGATTTCGATAAAGTCGCAGACGGCCCCTTCATCGCCGATCTGTTGAACCGAGACCTGACTCCTGAGATACTCGGCCCCTTTGTCTGTATCGGAAATAATCATGATCACGCGCGAGGGAAATTTCTCGATCACTTTCTGCGAAATCGTTTTGATATAGTTCGCGCGACCAGTTTTTTTGGTGAAAAAGATCAGATTAAATAGGGAAGCGCGGATTTTGTTGCTTCCTTCGAGAGAATCCCAAATGCTGGCGAGCTGGGCTTCGATCGTAGCAGTCATTAGAGGAGTCTCCATTTGCGGCCATCTCTGGCGATCATCTGTTCCGACTCCTCGGGACCCCAGGTGCCAGAAGCATAGTTGGGGAATTTCTCTGGCGCCGTTTTACTCCAATAGTTCAAGAGGGGAGTGAAGAGGGTCCATGAGCTGAATACCTCATCTTCGCGGGCAAACAAGGTGTTGTCGCCTGCCATGCAGTCGAGAATGAGCCGTTCATAGGCCTCTGGAGGGGATGTTCCAAAATAGGAGCCATAGCGGAAGTCCATTTTCACCGGTTGAATCGGGACTGGCAGGCCCGGGCACTTTACAGTTGATTTTGAGCGAGGTCCCTTCATCGGGTTGGATCCGGATCGCAAGGACATTGGGTTCATTATTGTTCCTGTTTTGTTGAAAGAGGACTGCCAGGGGGATCTTTGAAATAATCGCGATCTCAGTAGGCTCGTTTGGGAAGGCGTTTGCCGCTGCGAAAATAGAAGGGGACTCCATCCCATCGCCAATTATCGATATAACAGACGCATGGCGACAAAGGTCTCGACATTGGATGTTGGGGTTGACATTGGCTCTTCCCGATAGCCGTGCACCGGCTCGCCATTGATAAAGCCATGCCCATATTGTCCCCGGATGACAGAAGTTTTGAAGTCCTGCTTCGGTAAAGGGGCGAAGTGCTTCAAGGACTTTGACTTTTTCATCGCGGATTGCATTGGCGCTGAGGTTGACCGGCGGTTCCATCGCGACAAGCGACAGGAGCTGCATCATGTGGTTTTGGACAATATCGCGGAGAAGGCCGGCCTCTTCCCAAAATGCCCCGCTGGTGCCAATGCCGATCTCTTCGGCCACAGTGATCTGCACATGGTCGATATAGCGATTATTCCAGAGCGATTCGAAAAGCGAGTTGGCAAAACGGAAGACCAACAGGTATTCTGCACGGTCTCTTTCCCTAGATAATGGTCGATACGGTAGATCTGCGTCTTCCATGAATATTGAGAAGTTCATCTTGCAGAGCATGTGCGGAATCCAAATCGTGTCCAAATGGCTTTTCGATGATCACGCGCGACCATTTGTCTTTGACGTCCTGGCATCGTAAATAAGCCCTGCCTTATGGAGCTTTTCGGCGATTGTGGTGAAGAAGCTCGGTTGGGTCGAAAGGTAGAAGACCCGGTTGCCTTTGGTTCCAATACGTGCCATCCGAGTCTCGGCCAAAAATTTCTGAAGTGCCAGGTAGCCTTCGTCGTCGTGAAATTCTGATTCGTGATAGAAAATGTGCTGTTCGAAAATTGCTTCCAGACTGCTTCGTCGACAGGCTTCACTCTTGAGAATTTGTTGATCGCATCTTTCATCTCCTGGCGGAATTGCTCGTGCGTCTTGTCACGGCGAGCGAATCCGACCACAGCAAACTGGCTTGGAAGCTGTCCTTCGCGGGCTAAGTTGTAGATAGCCGGTAAAAGCTTGCGGGCTGTTAGATCGCCAGTTGCACCAAAAATCACTAGGATGCACGGATCGATGAAGCGGGTGGAAATTCCTGGTTCTTCAAGTGGATGGGAAGCCATAAAGTCCTTTTTGTGCTCAAGCAACTATGAAAGCACGACAATTTATTTGTTGCAAGGGCTATCGAGGTAATTTTGCAAAATCACTCCAGCTGCCATCGCATCGATGTATTGAGTCCGCTTTTTGCGACTCATCTCGGCCTCTTTCAGCGTTCGTTCCACTTGTGCAGTGGTGAGCCGTTCGTCCCACAAAACGACCTTCTTCCCCGACAGCTCCTCTAGAATCAGGGCTAGCTCGCGCACCACCTTCGATCCGGGCTCTCTTTTCCGCTCATCATCAGCGGCAATCCGAGAACGATCGTTTCGAGGGGTTCAAAAGGTGCAAATTCCAATAAAATGGCTGCAGCAGTATCGCGGAGCTTCTTTTTGGTGGGGATGGCTTTTAAGGGAGATGCGAGGAATTTTCCCGGATCTGACATGGCCAGTCCGATGCGTGCAGTGCCGTAGTCGATCCCTCCAATTCTCATTTAATACCCCGCGAGGTCAAAAATGGTAAAATTGGACCCACGCGAAAGCTCCCGGGGTTGACGTCGCAGAATGGGGTTTATATTGGAATTAATATTGACCCCATTCTGCGACGTCAACCGCGGGGCTTTGGCGCGGTCCACTTTAACCATTTTTGACCTCGAGGGGTATCACGCGGCTCGCTGCAGCGGCGATGAAGTCGCGGAAGAGGGGATGGGGATCGGTTGGCTTCGATTTGAACTCAGGATGGTACTGGACGCCGAGCATCCAGGGGTGATCTTTGATTTCAGCGATCTCGCAGAGGACATCGTTTTCCATCACACCTGTTAAGATGAGCCCGTTGTCTTCGCACTGTTTCTTATAGGCATTGTTGAATTCGTATCGGTGTCGATGCCGCTCAGAAATCATCTCTTTGCCATAGGCGGTGTGCGCTTTGCTTCCCTTGCGGACAGCGCAATTGAAGGCTCCGAGGCGCATCGTTCCACCTAAATTTTTTACATCGCGCTGCTCGCTGAGCAGTGAAATGACTGGATGGGGTGTCCTCTGATCCATTTCGGTGCTATTGGCATCTTTGAGATTGAGCACATGGCGGGCGAATTCGACGCAGAGTACCTGCATGCCGAGGCACAACCCGAAATAGGGGATTTTGCTTTCCCTGCAGTGCTTTGCGGTCAAAATCTTGCCCATCCAGCCCCGCTCGCCAAAGCCTCCTGGGACTAAATAGCCATGGCACTGGCCGATGTTGACTTTGCCATCTTCGATGATTTTATCCGATTCATAGGTCTCGATTTCGAGCTCAACTTCGTTGGCAGTCGCGGCATGCTGCAAGGCTTCGAAGACCGACTTGTAGGCATCTTTGTGTTCCAGGTATTTGCCGACGATCCCGATTTTGACCCTTTTTTTCGGATTGCGCATCCGCTCGAGCATTGTGCTCCATTTGGTCAAATCCGCTTTTATTTTTGGCAGCCCTAATGCATCACAAATTTTCTGATCGAGCTCTTGGCTGTGGAGCGAAAGGGGCACCTCGTAGATGCTAAACTCCACATCGGCCTGATCGATGACCGACTCTTTGGGCACGCTGCAGTGGATACTGATCTTGTCTTTCACCTCTTCGGAGAGGCTGTTTTCGCAGCGGCAAAACAGGAAGTCGGGGATAATTCCGATTTGGCGCAGCACCATCACCGAGTGTTGTGTCGGCTTGGTTTTGATTTCGCCAGCAGCCTTCAAATAGGGAACATAAGTTAAGTGGATGTTGATGCAATCGCGAGGTCGCTCATGACGAAATTGACGGATCGCCTCGAGAAAGGGGAGCGATTCGATATCGCCAGCTGTACCGCCAATCTCGACCAAAACCACATCGGTTTCGATCTGCTGATTAGACACATTGATGATCCGCTGCTTGATCTCATCGGTGATATGGGGGACAACCTGCACTGTCTTGCCCAAATAATCGCCTCTGCGCTCTCGTTTGATCACCGCCTCGTAAATTTGGCCAGAGGTGGCATTGGATAATTTGCAAAGGGGCGAATTGGAATAGCGATAATAGTGGCCCAAATCGAGATCGGTCTCAGCGCCGTCGTCGGTCACATAGACTTCTCCATGCTGGAAAGGGTTCATGGTCCCGGGGTCGACATTTAAATAGGGGTCGAGTTTGAGTAGAGCAGTCTTCAAACCGCGTGCCTCGAGAAGCATCGCAATTGAAGCAGATGTAAGACCTTTGCCAAGTGAGGAGACGACTCCTCCAGTAATAAAGATATATTTTGGTTGCATGATTTCCTTCCACAAGTTTACGCTGACCTGCGGGAAAAAATCAACGCAAAGACGCAAAAACGCAAAGACGCAATAAAAAATTATTTTTTTTCCTGCGCCTTTGCGTCTTTGCGTCTTTGCGTTGTAAATTCCTTGCCCATTATAGCCCGAAATTGATAATGAGGGTGTCTTAAGCGAGGTTTTTTATGGCCGTTTCTCTCTTTCAAATTTTTTCTGTCGGCATCGGCCCCTCTAGCTCTCATACTGTAGGGCCAATGCGCGCCGCTTATCAATTTATTTCTGACATCGAAAAAAATGGTCGCCTCAATGAAGTTGCCAACATCCGCGTCGAACTTTTTGGCTCCCTGGCGATGACTGGCGAAGGACACAAGACCGACATCGCCGTTTTGCTCGGCCTTGAAGGGGAAAAACCTAGCGAGTGCGATCCGGCCGCTGTCGAACATCGAGTCAATTTTATCATCAATAACTGCACCATCAATCTCCTCAATAAACGGATGATCTCGTTCCACAAAGATACTGATCTTCTTTTCCACAAAGGGCGACGCCTTCCCTACCACTCTAATGCGATGCGCTTCAAAGCCTTTGACGAACATGGAGCCGAGCTGTGCAAACAGATTTTCTATTCTGTCGGCGGCGGGTTCATCCTTGATCACGAACAGATTTTTGCCTCCGCAAATGGCGATGATGAGCTCCAAGTTCCCTACCCTTTCACCACCTGCGAAGAGCTTCTCGCCTACTGTCGTCACGAGGGAAAAACCATCTCTGAGATCATGCTCGCAAACGAAATGACCTGGCGCACCGAAACTGAAATCCGCCGGGGAATTCTCCATATTTGGGGCGTGATGCAAGCAGCTGTGAATCGGGGCTGCGAAACACAAGGGATCCTCCCCGGTGGCCTCGGCATCAAACGGCGCGCCTACGACCTTCTGCGCAAGCTCGAAAAAGCCATTAGTCACCACTCTTCTGTTTTCGATTGGGTCAGCCTCTTCGCCCTCGCCGTCAATGAAGAAAATGCCGCTGGCGGGCGCATCGTCACCGCTCCGACCAATGGGGCAGCCGGAGTGATTCCCTCTGTCCTCCACTACTACATGAAATTCTGCGATAGCCCAAGCGTCGATGGCGTGGTCGACTTCTTCCTCACCGCCGCAGCGATCGGCGTCCTCTACAAAGAAAATGCCTCCTTCTCCGCCGCCGAAATGGGATGCCAAGGGGAAGTTGGAGTTGCCTGTTCGATGGCCGCCGCAGGCCTTGCCGCAGCCCTCGGAGCCACCAATGCGCAGATCGAAAATGCGGCCGAAATTGGAATGGAGCACAACCTAGGGCTCACCTGCGATCCAATCGCCGGCCTTGTCCAAGTGCCCTGCATCGAGAGAAATACCATGGGCGCGCTCAAAGCGATCAACGCATGCCGTTTGGCGATGCACGGCGATGGGGAGCACCGCGTTTCCCTCGACCAAGTGATTAAAGCCATGTACCAGACCGGCCTCGACATGAAGTACGAGTACAAAGAGACCTCCGAAGGGGGGCTCGCCATCCACGTCCCAGTCAATGTCCCCGAGTGTTAGTCACATTATCAGCAACTTATTGATAATTAGCCTGTTATCAGTTTAATTAAAATTAAAAATTGAATTTTATGTGTGAGTATGTAATAATTAATTACATAAACAAATAAAAATTGGAGGTTAATAATGTTTAATTCAATTACTGAATCAACTGCTCAACTACCACTTGAGCCGGCAACGAGCTTTGCTGACGAAGCTGAAGTGCCAGCTTGTCATCCCTTGATTCTTGAGCGACTTCCTCCTGGGGATTTATACAATGCAAGATTGGTTTGCCGTGTATGGAATGAGATCGTCACGGGATTTCTCAAAGTTACTCATCTTTTCCCTAAAACTCCTTTTATAGGTAAACGCAGCTGGGAGGCTCATGTTGATCTTAAGAAATATGGGTTAGAGTGTGAGCAGCCAGAGGTCCCATGTCTTTCTAAAAAGCATGATTGGTTCATTTTAAACCAAATGGACAATGAAAGTGAACAAGGAATCTCTTTTGTAACGCTTCCAAAAGGGCTCACTTTAAGAAAAGTCATTGAAGTCGCAGGGGATCCTAAGCGAGGAAATGCGATGAAAATTCAAGGTATATCAAAGGAGCTTATTGAAGAAATCGGAGATGTGAAAATTGAAAAAACGGTCACAGTGGCGGTAACGAATGGCCCCTTTAAAGGAACCAGGGGGCCTGCTTTTTGCGATCAGGGACCTGTGATCAACATGAGACACAACTGTAGCACGCCCAAAGCATTAACATTACTAACTCTGGCAGTCATGAGATTTATGATTTCTAATCCCAAAGAGCCTGTAAGAATTCTCAATGAAGATCCTCCGATCTTCATCAAGTGTGAGGAAATGAGTGAAGGAAGGCAAGTCGTCTTAGGTGCTTTTGATCAAGAAGGGCCGCAAATGTACGATGGTCACCCAATGGGGGCGGATCGTTATGCTCTCGGTGGTCAGCGGGCGCTTGAGAACCCTCCTGGCAAGTGAACTCTTTACATTCTCCTAAATCTCCGATATCCTTTGATTTTTCGGAGGTTTTCCCTATGAATCGTCAGATGAGTCGTCTACAAAAGCTGCGCGCTGAGTATAAGCCGGAGCTGCCTAAAATCTTGAAGAATTTGCATCGGATCCGATTTGAAAAGGGCAAAGCCACTTCAGCAGTTGCCCATAAGGAAGATATTCAGAGGGAATTCCCCCAAACATTTGGACGGCCTATTCAGAGCGGAATTGAGGGGGATGTCAGGAAGCGCTCTCCATTGAAAGTGGGCGTGGTCCTCTCGGGTGGACAGGCCGCGGGTGGACACAATGTCATTTCTGGGCTATTTGACGCTCTTAAAGAGCTCTGTCCGCAGAGTCGGCTAGTGGGCTTTTTAGGCGGGCCGAGTGGGATTATCGAGAATAAGACGCTCGAGATCACGCAAGAGGTGATTGCCCCTTATCGGAACCAGGGGGGATTTGACCTAATTGGCTCGGGCCGAACGAAAATCGAGAGCGACGAGCAGCTCGCAGCATCGTTGAAGACGTCCGAGGCGCATGGGCTCGATGGGCTCGTCGTGATCGGGGGAGATGACTCCAACACCAATGCAGCGATTTTGGCTGAGTATTTCTTGAAGCATGGATGCAAAACGGCGGTTGTCGGGGTGCCGAAGACAATCGATGGCGATTTGCGCAATGAATATATCCCGATTTCCTTTGGCTTCGACACAGCGGCCAAGACTTATGCTGAGATGATCGGCAATATTCAGCGAGATGCGCTTTCGGCGAAGAAATATTATCATTTCATTAAGCTGATGGGTAGATCTGCCTCTCATATTACGCTCGAGTGTGCCTTGGCTACCCATCCCAATGTGGCTCTGATCGGCGAGGAGATTGAGGCGAAGAAAATGACCCTGGCGCAGGTGACCAACGAGCTGGCCGATCTGATCGAGAAACGGGCGCAGAAGGGGAAGAACTATGGGGTCATTTTGGTGCCGGAAGGGCTCATCGAATTTATCCCCGAGGTGAAAATGTTGATTGGAGAGCTCAATGGCTTAGGCGAGAAATTGGAGATTGAGAAGCTGAGCCAACCTTGCAAAAGCTGTTTTCTATCGCTGCCTGAGGAGATCCAAAAGCAATTGCTCCTCGATCGGGATCCCCACGGAAATGTCCAAGTTTCGCAGATTGACACAGAAAAGCTGCTGATGAGCACAGTGAAAAAAGAGTTGGCGAAACGGAACTCGAAGGCAAAGTTCTCGCCACTAGGCCACTTCTTCGGCTACGAGGGAAGGGCCGGCTTTCCGTCGAATTTCGATACCTGCTACTGTTATGCTTTGGGTTATACGGCAGCTCTGCTTGTCGATGAGAAGATGACCGGGTATATCACCTGCGTTCAGAACCTCCACCAGCCGGTAGAAGATTGGACTATTTCAGGCTTGCCTCTGACGATGCTGATGAATATGGAGCTGAGGAAAGGGAAGAAAAAGCCGGTCATTCAGAAGGCTCTTGTCGATCTGAAGGGTAAGCCATTTCAGTTCTTTACTGAGAATCGGGCAGGGTGGGCGATAGAGGATTCTTATCGCTATCCCGGCCCCATTCAGTACTTTGGAGATGCATCCCTAATCAATGCTGTGCCAATCTCGATGCAATTAGAATTAGAGTGATTTTTATTTAAGATAATTTATAAATAATGCTAATAATAATATATGGAATTAACTAAATCGAAAAAAGTAGCTGGGCGTTATATTAACCCCCATATCGGGAATATTCGGCGCAAAACGAAAGACTTCCTCCTCTGGTCGGTCGGATTCTTTCGCGATCATCCGTTTGAGCTTGTGCCTGAAGGGTTTACTTATCCGCTCCCGGATAGGGAGTTCGACCCAAATCAGCCTTGGGCCATGTGGATCGGCCATAGTACCTACTTGATTTCGATCAATGGGGTGCATCTGCTGACCGATCCGATTTGGAGTAGCCGATGTTCTCCTGTCCCATTCGCAGGCCCTAAGCGAAAAACCCCGCCGCCCCTTAAAATCAGCCAGCTTCCTAAGATCGACTACGTGCTGATTAGCCATGACCACTATGACCACCTCGATCGGCCTACAGTGGAGCGATTGCACCGCCGTTTCCCCCATATTCTGTGGATCGTCCCAAAAGGGGTGAAGAGGTGGTTTGAGAAGCAGGGGATCAAGCGGGTTGTGGAGCTCGATTGGTGGGAAGAGGCTCATATCGACGGCTCCTTCAAGGTATCGGCTGTTCCGACACAACATTTTTCAGGTCGCACTGCCCCCCATGCCAATCGGACCCTATGGCTCGGATATGTTTTCGAGGACCTGAAAGCTAAGAAGGTCTTCTATTTTGTCGGCGATACAGGCTATAATCCTTACGATTTTAAAAGCATTGGCGCCCGCTTCCCCAAGATCGACCTGAGCTTGATCCCGATTGGGGCCTATTCGCCGCGCAAATTCATGGCCACTGTCCATATCGAGCCGCGCGATGCAGTCAATATCCACAAAGATGTGGGGTCAATATTCAGTTTAGGGATGCATTGGAAGACATTCCGCCTTTCCGAAGAGCCGCAAGAGCAGCCCCCCTTCGACCTGCTGAACTCGCTGAAAGCAGAAAAAATCGACCCTGCCACTTTTTTGGCTCCCGATCCCGGGATTAAAATCAATTGGTAGAGTATAATTAGGGGGATGTTCCTCTATTTAAAAGTCAAAATCTACGAGTGGCTAGAGCAGCGCAAAGTCGAAAAGCTCTTCTATCATAACCAGCGGTTTAAAGAGCGGGATAGAGCTCTGCTCGCAGCCTATCGGACCAAGAATCCATACCGCATCAGCAAAGAGTTTCTAAAAGTCCACTCCTATGGCGAGACCCCGCTGACAACGATGGCCCGCATAGTCGATGAGTGCGGCCTTTCCTCTGATGATCTCATCATTGAAATGGGAGCGGGCAGGGGCAGAGCCTCTCTCTTTTTGGCCGAATATGTAGGATGCCGCGTGATCGCCTATGAGCAGATCCCTACTTTCGTCGAAAAAATCTTGCCTTCACCCAATCTAAAAATCCTTGCGCAAGATATGTTCTCAGCTGACTTTTCTAAGGCCGCGGCGATCTACCTTTATGGGACGATGCTGACCGATGAGGAAATTCAGAAGCTATGTGCTATTTTCCCCAAAGGGGTGAAAATTATTACTGTCAGTTATCCCCTGAGCGACTATAGTGAGCATTATATGATTAAGAAGACCTTTACGGGGAAGTTTCCGTGGGGGAAAACAGAGGTTTATTGGAATGAGCGAATTAGCTAAAAAAAAGTGCGTTCCTTGCACAGTGGGCACCCCGCCGCTCAAAGGGAAAGAGCTCCAGACTTTTTTCAAGGAATTAGAAGAAGGCTGGAACCTCGTCGACGAGGTGCGGCTTGAAAAGAGCTATAAATTCAAAGACTTTAAAGGGGCGCTGGCCTTTGTCAATGACTTGGGTAAAATCGCTGAGGAGCAGGGGCATCATCCCGACATCGAACTTTCGTGGGGCAAGGTCAAGGTGATCCTCTGGACCCACAAGATCCATGGCCTTTCCGAAAGCGACTTTGTGATGGCCGCCAAGTGCGACGTCGCCTTCACTTCACGATTATGAAAGACTGTCTCAACGCAAAGACGCGGAGGGCGCAAAGACGCAAAAAAAACAAAAAATTTTTCTTCTTTGCGCCTCCGCGCCTCCGCGTCTTTGCGTTTATATAGACCCCGCCGAAAAAGTACCCTTGACTGTTTAAATGTGTTTTTGCCAAATCGCTTGGAGCAGGGCATAGGAGAAATACCCATCGCGGCAAAGGACTTTGGTTTTGACTCCTTTGATGTCGATCACGATGTATCCCTTAATGAAGGCTTCGCGGATTTCATCAAGCGATAAGTCGAGATTGAGGGCGATCGCTTCGCTTTGATCTTGATGCCGCTCTTTTCTTTCATGCACTTTGGCAAAAAAGACCGGAATGGTCGCTGATAAAACGCCGGTATCAGGGTTAAAATTCCCAAGAAGGATATACTCTTTTGCTAAACATCCTGTCTCTTCCTTTAATTCGCGCGCGGCAGATTCTTGAAGGGTCTCTTTATCTTTGCAGCCTCCACGAGGAAGTTCCATCTCCCAGGTGCGGGTCGCATGCCGGAAATTGATATTGACTACGATCCGTTTATTCTCAAGTACGGGGAGGACTACCACTCCGCAAGCTCCACTCAGTCCCCCTTTCCAGATGATGCGATCGTAGGTTCCAGGAATTCCACCTGGAAAGGTGACCGCATCCCTTACCCAAATCAGATAATGATCTTCTGCGACGATCCCTACGTGGCTATATTTTTCGGCATTGGCTCTGGAATAACCCATCCGGATATAGCGCTGGCAGCATTGCTTTTCGATTAGTTTGATCTCTTCAGGAGAGGTGGCGATTTCGATCTCCCCCTGCTTCCAGCTTCCGTGGCGGCCGAGAGTTTCTGTAAATTGATGAAGTATTTTATCATAATCGGTATCTGCAAAAAGGGCGGAAGAGAGTATAAGAAAAAGCGCAAGCGTCTTCATAACGGAAGATATTGTGCAAAAGAAGGGACATAAGATGCAAGGGGAAATGCCGCTAATTGGGTTGGGGACTTACCAACTCCTCGGGAAGGAGTGCCGAAAGGTAGTTGAGATGGCGCTGGAAATTGGCTATCGGCATATCGATACTGCTCTTGCCTATGAGAACCATCACGAAATCGGAAAGGCCATCGAGGGGTTCAACCGCGAGGAGCTATTCATCACATCCAAATTTTTTCTCGACCGGATCGACCATAAAGAGGGCTCGGTGGAAGAGATCTGTAACCAGGTTTTAAAGGAATTGAGGGTTGAATATATCGATCTGCTGCTCATTCACTGGCCAGACCGGAGCTACCCGATGGAAGAAATTTTTGCCGATCTTTGGAAAGAGGTGGAGAAGGGGAAGGTCCGTTTTCCAGGTGTATCCAACTTTACTGAGCATCACCTGAAGGATCTCTACGATGCTGGGCTGAAAGTTCCCTATAATCAGATTGAACTGCATCCTTATTTGACCCAAAAGAAGCTCCGAAATTTTTGCGAGAAAAATGGAACGCGGGTTGTCGCCTATCGCCCATTTGGGAAGGGGGCTTTATTGAAGGACCCTGTACTGCAGGAGATTGGCGCTAAGCATGGCAAGACGGCCTCGCAGGTGATTTTGCGCTGGCTAGTCCAGCAGGGTATTCCTGTCATCCCTAAGGCATCCTCGGAAAAACATCTTAGGGAAAACATCGATCTATTTGACTTTAAGCTAGATGATAGCGAAATGGCAGCGATCGACGGGCTCAATCGCGATTTTCGTTATTGCGATGTCAATTGGAGTGAATTTGATTATTAACTCATTCAATTTCACATCAATGTAGTCGGATGTGATATTAATTGTTTCTATTTTTATTTAATATGTTATTATGAAGTTATAAGAATGCTTCGTCTAATTCGAGTTTATCTCGCTTTAGATAACTCAAGGTACCATTGCCTCTTATAGAGGTAGAAGATAGTAGGTCGTGTGTCATTCACAGCCTATCGTCAAATCTGGCTTGAGCAACGGAGGCATCTCTTAGCCTTCTCATCCCTAATCTTCGGTAGATGTACCGACTAGGACCTTGAGGAGGTTTTTTTTTGCTCGCGAATCTTTTGAAAATAATCGATCCGTTTCTTCATCTCCCGTTCAAACCCTCTCTCAACAGGTTCGTAGAAGGTGGTCCGCTCTACTTCGTCAGGGAAGTAGTTTTGACCTGAAAAGGCATGTTCTTCGTCGTGATCGTACTGATACCCTTTCCCATAGCCGAGGTTTTTCATCAGTTTGGTCGGGGCGTTGAGGATGATTTTCGGAGGATTATGCTGGGTGGTCTTGCCGGCAAGATCTCTCGCTTTGCCGTATGCGACGTAGGTGGCATTGCTTTTAGGGGCGAGGGCGAGGTAGATGACTGCTTGGGCCAAGGCGAGTTCTCCTTCGGGAGAGCCGAGTTGTTCGTAGGTTTTCCAGGCGTCTAGGGTGATTCTCAGGGCATCGGGGTCGGCGAGCCCGATGTCTTCGGAGGCGGCGCGGATGAGGCGGCGGGCGATGAATTGGGCAGATTCCCCCCCTTCGAGCATCCGGGCGAGCCAGTAGAGGGAAGCATCGGGATCGGAGCCGCGGATCGATTTGTGCAGCGCTGAGATGAGGTTATAGTGCCCTTCGTCGGCTTTGTCGTAGAGAGCGGGACGCTTTTGGACCCACTGAAGGAGTTCACTTTCGTCGATGGTTTTTCCTTCGGGTGCTTGGGCGAGGTTTTCGAGCATGTTGAAGAGGTGGCGCCCATCGCCTTGGGCCATTTGGACGAGAACTTCTTTCGCTTTATCTGTGAGGTGAGGTGAGCCGTGGCGATTCAATAAGACCTCTAGATCTTCTTCGGTCAGCGGATTGAGGACGAGGGTGCGCATGCGGGAGAGGAGGGCGTTGTTGAGGGAGAAGGAGGGGTTTTCAGTGGTGGCGCCGATTAGGGTAATGGTTCCATTTTCGACGAAGGGCAAGAGGGCGTCTTGTTGGGCTTTGTTGAAGCGGTGGATCTCGTCGATGAAAATGATGAGATGTCGTCGAAAAAGAGGGCTATTTTGGGAGTCGAGGATGGTTTTTTTCAGCTCGGCCACACCGTGTAGGACGGCGCTAAATTGACATAAGTCGGCTTCGAACGCTTTGGCATAGAGGCGGGCAAGGGTGGTTTTGCCGCAGCCGGGCGGGCCCCAAAGCAGGATCGAGAGGGGACGTTTGCTCGCAATTGTACGGGTAATCCAACCATGCTCGGAGATTAGATGGCCTTGCCCAACCATCTCGTCTATCGTTTTGGGTCGGAGTTTTTCTGCTAAGGGGATCATAGATTGGCATTATAACACCTTAATAGATTTAAATTCCTGGGTGGCAATCCGGACTCCGCGCGCTTGGGCCCCTTTGACAAGAACTTCTTTGAGGGGATAGACGATTTTACTTAACTTTTGACCTTTTTTCGGAGCAAATTGGATCTCAAGCTCTGGCTCGACGGCAGAGGAGATATATTCGAGGTTGCCCTCTTCGTCGATGTAGCGGTAGGCTTTGTCGAGGATGAATTTCT
Organism: uncultured Verrucomicrobiae bacterium; assembly: GCA_963806855.1. Taxonomy (GTDB): domain Bacteria; phylum Chlamydiota; class Chlamydiia; order Chlamydiales; family Rhabdochlamydiaceae; genus Sacchariniichlamydia. The sequence goes on from CAWDYW010000001.1 coordinate 1,177,897, forward strand.
CGACGATGAAACGTTTAGCGAAGGCTTGCTTGGTTTCGGTGTTTTTATAGATGACGTTGATGACGGTTGTCTTATCGGCCACTCCCACCCAAACGGCCCCTTCGACATACTGCTTTTCTGGGATGTTGATCACTTTATAGGTGCCGTCTTTAAAGAAGACTAGGAGTTTATCAAAATTGGTGCAGCTAAATTGGGTCTCGCCTGAGATTTTGGTGCCGACGAAGCCGCTCTGGGGATCGTATCCCACTTTGATTTGCTTAGTTTCAATCGCCCGCCGGTCGATCTCTTCGATCGCTTTGATCCGGGTGCGGCGGGGGAACTCTTTCCCATATTTTTCGATCAGTTTCTTGAGGTAGTTGATCGTGAATTTTTTGACGTTCTTCAGGTGCTTTTCCACCTCAGCTAACGCCTCTTCGAGCTGCACGATCTCTTCCTTGTTCTTGTCGATGTCGAAGCGGGAAATGCGGCGGATGGGGATTTGGAGCAGCTTCTCTCGGTCGTCATGGGTGGGGCTGCGGAGCAGCTCTTTGCGGTAGGGCTTGAAGGAGGTGTCGAGGGTGGTGTGGATCGCCTCAAGGGTTTTGACGGTCTCTATCTTTTTGTAGATCTTGTCTTCGATGAAGATCCGCTCCAGGGTGCGGTAGAAGATCTTGTCGAGGATTCGCTCTTTTTCGATTTGGAGCTCTCGCTTTAAAAATTCGACCAGCTTTTCGGTATTGAAACGGAGGATTTCGTCGACATCGGTCTCCCAAGGGTGCCCTTCTTTGATGACGATCACTTGAGAATGGACCGTCACTTCACACGAGGTGAAGCCGTAGAGGGCGTCGAGCATTTCTTCGGCATATTGCCCGCGCGGGAGTTTGATTTCGATTTCAACCTCTTTGGAGGTGTAGTCGTCGATCGACTCGATTTTGATTTTTCCTTTTTTTGCCGCTTCGTCGATTGAACGGATGAGGCTCTCGGTGGTGGTGCCATAGCAGATGTCGCGGATGACGAGGGTTTTGGGGTCTTTGATCTCGATTTTGGCGCGCAGCTTGATTTTGCCACGCCCTTTGTCATATTCGCTTTTGTCCATGATCCCGCCGGTCGGGAAGTCAGGATAGATTTTGAAGTCGCGCCCTTCGAGGTAGGCGATTTGCGCTTCGAGCAGTTCGGTGAAGTTGTGAGGGAGGACATGAGTTGCCATCCCTACGGCGATCCCGTCGGCTCCTTGCATGAGCAGGAGGGGGATTTTCGCCGGGAGGCTAACCGGTTCGAGGTTCCGCCCATCGTAAGAGGGGATTGTCTCGGTGATGTCGGGGTTGAACATGGTCTCGCGGGCTAGCTGCGAGAGGCGGGTTTCAATATAGCGGGCTGCTGCAGAAGGGTCGCCGGTGAAAAGGTTACCGAAATTCCCTTGCCGATCAAGCAGAAAACCTTTGCTCGCGAGGTTGACGAGGGCTTCGTAGATCGCTGCATCGCCGTGGGGGTGGAGCATCATGGTCTGTCCGACCATGTTGGCCACTTTGTGGAGTTTATCGTCGTTTTGTTTGAATAGCGTTTCGAGGATCCGTCTTTGGACCGGTTTCAATCCATCAACCACGTTGGGAATCGCCCTGTCAAGGATGACGTAGGAGGCGTATTGAAGGAAATGATCCTTCATCTGATCTCTTAGATCATCCATTCATCACCTATCAAATTGGTCATAATAAACTCTTTCCGCTCGGGGGTGTTTTTCCCCATGTAAAACTCGAGTGTTGGTTTGATGTCGGAGAGATTTACGATCGTCACCGGAAGCAGCCGCATCTCTTTGCCGATAAATTGTCCGAATTCATCGGGGGAGATTTCGCCAAGACCCTTAAAGCGGGTGATCTCAATTCCCTTTTTTAAAGCTTTGACCGCTTGGTCTTTTTCCTCGATGGAGTAGCAGTAGATCGTCTTCTCTTTGTTGCGCACTTTGAACAGCGGCGACTGGAGCATATAGAGGTGGCCATTCAGGACAAGTCCCTCAAAGTAGGTGAGGAAGAAAGTGACCAGCAGGTTGCGGATGTGCATGCCGTCGACGTCGGCATCGGTGGCGAGGATTACCTTGCTATAGCGCAAATTGGCCAGATCGTCCTCGATATTGAGGGCCGACATCAGGTTGAACATCTCCTCATTTTTATAGAGCTGGTCGAGCTTCATCCCATGGACGTTGATCGGCTTACCCCTCAATGAGAAGACCGCCTGCGAGAGGGGATCGCGAGTCATGACAATGGAGGCCGATGCCGATTCTCCCTCGGTAAGGAAAATCATCGATCGCTCGCCCTCTTTAGTCCCATCGCCAAAGTGGTATTTGGAGTCGCGCAATTTCGGAATTTTAAACGAGATCTTCTTCTGCTTATCCTTCGCCTCTTTTTTGACCGCAGCTAGCTCTTTTCGTAGCTTTTCATTGAAGAGGATCCTCTCGAGGATCATCTTGCCCGTCTCGGGGAATTTGTAGAGCAGATTTTGGACTGCCTCTTTCACCTCTTGGACGATCGGCCCGCGGATTTCATTGTTAGAGAGCTTGTTTTTCGTCTGCGATTCAAAAACGGGGTCCTTCACTTTCACCAGGATGGCCCCGACGATCCCTTCCCGGACGTCGACACCCTGGAAGTTCTTTTTGGCAAATTCGTTTACCCCTTTCAAAATCCCTTCGCGGTAAGCCGAAAGGTGGGTCCCCCCATCTTGGGTATATTGCCCGTTGACGAAAGAGAAGTAGGTTTCACCATAGCTAGAGGAATGGAGAAAAGCAAATTCGAGCGTCTTCCCTCTATAATGGAGCGGCTCATAGAGGCGGTCATTTTTCACCTCGTCATTGAGCAGATCGAGGAGCCCATTCTCAGAGCGGATCGTCTCCCCATTGAAGATCAAGGTGAGACCCGTATTGAGATAGGCGTAGTGCCAGAGTCGTTTGACGATCAGATCCTTTTGGAACTTGAACTTCTTAAAAATCTCAGTGTCCGGGATAAATTCAACATAGGTCCCATCGGGTTCTTTCGTCTTGCCCTTCTTCTGTTCTTTTAGAATTCCACGAGAAAAATGGGCCTCGACGAACTGCCCCTCGCGACAGCTTCTCACCACAAAAAGAGAGGAAAGGGCATTGACCGCCTTCGTTCCTACCCCGTTGAGGCCGACCGAAAATTGGAACACCTCATCATTATATTTAGCCCCAGTATTGATCTGGCTGACGCAGTCGATCACCTTGCCAAGGGGAATGCCCCGCCCATAATCTCTTACAGAAATCTTCGAGTTCTTTTCATCGAGCTTCACCTCGATTTCCGTCCCGTGGTGCATGATGAACTCATCGACCGAGTTATCGACCACCTCTTTCATCATCACATAGATCCCATCGTCGGAATGCGACCCATCGCCAAGACGGCCGATATACATCCCAGACCTCAGACGGATGTGGGAGAGGGCGTCTAGCGTTTTGACGGTGGCTTCATCATATTTTTTTGCCATTTTCTAGCGTCCAATGGGGTTTACGGAATTTGTGAATGATCAAGGGGATAATTGACATCCCAATCATACTGAGAACCAGATAAAATTCATAGCGTACTAAATTGCCGACATTGAGTTGCGAGGGGGGATAGAAGCCAAGCAAAATGACAAAGACGCAGGACAAGATCCCAAGAGTTGACAAAATCCAAATCCCTTTTGCCTTATAGGGCACCTTGTAGGCTCTTGGAACATTGGGCTTCGTATATCTTAGTCGGATTGCCGCGATGAACATCAGAATATACATCAATAAATAAGTCTGCGCGCTCATGACACTTAAGATCCAGAACGAAGCGCTGATCGTCGGCAATTGCAAAATAATGAGCGAAGTGATCGTCACAATGATCCCTTGTAGCCAAAGGAGATTCATCGGGACCCCATGCTTATTGAGCTTGTGAAAAATCGGGGGGAGGTTGCCATGGGTCGTCGTCGCATAGAGTCCACGAACAGGCCCCACAATCCAAGCGTTGACCTCAGCGACCGCCCCGATCACCAATAAAAAGGCGACCACAGGTAGGATCCAACTAAGATGATAATGCCCGAAGAATAGCGAAAACGCCTCCATCAGGCCCGATGCCAGGCTGATGTCACCCTTAGGCAAGACAAAAGCGATCGCCAGGGCGCCGAGTAAAAAGACCGAAAAAGTGATCACTGCGGCCAAAATGATCGCCCGGGGGTAATTCTTCTGTGGATTTTGCACCTCGGCGGCGTGAACTGAAGAGACCTCGAGACCGGTAAATGCGAGGAATAGCCCAGCCAAAAAGACAAAATTCCCCAAATCATTAAAGTCGGGCAGAACCGCAGAAAACGAAATAGGAGTGTTAATCGGATTCCCGCCAAATACCCAAGCCAGTCCCAAGGAAATAACCAAAACCCCTGGCAAAATCGTCCCGACAATGACGCCGATCGTGCTGAACCAGCTCGACGTTTTGACACCCAGGGCATTGAAAATCGTCATCCCCCAAAAGCTGACCAAAATAACCGATAGGACAAAGACCTTGTGTTGGGCCAGCGCCGGATTAAAGGCATAAGCTAAAGTGGTTGCAACAAAAGAGAGGATCACCGGATACCAAGCGACATTGTGAACCCACTGCATCCAAATGGCGAAGAAGCCCCACCGATCTCCCAGCGCCTCGCGAACCCAAACATAGACCCCGCCCCCTTTCGACCATCCAGTGGCAAGCTCAGCCGAAACCAGAGCGCTGGGGATCAAGAAGCCTAGGGCGACGATTCCGAAAAAGAAGAGCGAGCTCAATCCATAAGAGGCGACGAGGGGCAAGTTGCGCAAGCTAGCCATGATGGCCACATTGAGCATAGCCAGTATGAATACATTAAGTACGCGTCGTTTTTTTCTTGGTTCAGCCATATAGACCTCCTTTTAATAGAAGAGATATTTGTTAGCAATTAATTAGGTCGGCGCAAGTAGAATTTGCTATAATTTTTTGATTTTCAGGTAGTTAAATTATCCGACAACGATCGAAGACAAAAAAGACAAAAACGAGGGTGAAAAAAGTTCGTTTGCAGTATAATTGATATAGTTAATAAAAAAAGAGGTTTATAATGTTACCAGTTTCAACACCAATTACAACCGAGCGAGGGGAGAATCGGGAGGCTAGGGAGGAAAAATTGCGTCGTGATTTACTTTCTGTACCTGAAGCCTCTTGTGATGGTATCGGCTCTGAGCAGACATATCTAAACCGATATCCGAACATCTATGCAGCTGAAATAACACGCGTACGCCTCACGCCGCCGCCGTCGACAGAGGAGTGGAAGGAGGAGTGGGAGGAACTGAATCCGGAGTGTTATATTAATGCAAACCATTGCCTTAAAGGCACAGTCATCCTAACTCAGGGCCCTTTGGCTGACAGGGAAAAAGATTATGAATGGCATCACCGCGATTTTTACAACATGATCTGGGAGAATGGTTCTGACGCGGTTGTCATGCTGACCAACTATGTTGAAAGTGGAGACGAAAAATGCAGCATGTATTTACCCTCTAACGGACCAAAAATAGCTGGGGAATATACCATTACTGCTGAGAAGGTTGAGGAGGGGGTCGGCACTATCCTCACCAAAGTCACGATCACAAATGGACAAGAAAGCAGAACTTTCATCCACTACCATTATATCAATTGGGCCGACCATCAAGCCGCATCAGTCTACGCCATCGCACAATTAGTTAGAACGCTATTGAATCGTGATCATACTAACCCTGTTATCCATTGCAGTGCGGGAGTCGGCCGATCGGGAACTTTAGCCGCAGTCATGGGCGCGTATCGCCGAGTTCAAGAAAATCCCAAATGTGATGGCGACGAAGCACTCAAGGAGGCCCTCATGTCTTTGCGCCAAGAAAGGCTGCAATGCGTTCACAACTTTGATCAATACATAATGGCTCGTGATGTTCTTCAGTGTCTTTTAGATGAGGATACGGGCGGGGTATAACTCACCCCTTGATTAATTTTTTATGGCCTGATAGATTTGACTTCTTTATTGTTGAAGGGAAGCAGATGAAAACGTTGGTGATGCTGGTGGCATTGTTGTGCTGCCTAAATGTACAAGGAGTAGCAGATATGAAATTTTCTGAGCCAAAAACGGCCATGCAGTTCGAAAAAGGGAAAACCTATTTGGCTGTCATCCATACGAATAAAGGGGATATCACCTGCAAACTCATGACTAATGAGGCCCCCCTCTCCGTCACAAACTTCATCACCCTGGCCAAAGGGGGATTCTACAATGGACTCACATTTCACCGAGTCGTTCCTGGCTTCGTTGTTCAAGGGGGAGATCCGGAAGGGACTGGCCGCGGCGGACCTGGATATACTGTTAAGGCGGAGATCGGACCCTTACATAAACAGGGTGCGCTCGCTTGGGCTCGCCTGCCTGATACGGTGAACCCAGAAAGAAAATCAAGCGGTTCTCAGTTCTACATTGCATTGGAAGATTTGCCTTCCTTGGATGGGGATTATACAGTTTTCGGGCAAACAATCGCCGGAATGGATGTGGTCAAAAAGATCCGAATTGGCGATAAAATCGAAAAAATCGACATCAAAATTGAGTAATTTTTTGGTCAAAAATCGGGTCAATTAAAATTTTTTTTATTTAATTTCTCGGTCTAAAAAAACCGCTCATACTATCTTCTAAAAAGGAAATTTCGGAACTCGTTTTTTTTAAAAATTGATATTTTTAAAATTTTTTTTTCTTTTTAAATAAAAATTTATTATATTGAGGGGTGTAGGAGAAAAAGAGTGGAGAGGCCATAAGCGATAAAGGCCCCAAATAAAAATCCTATACATGCAAACAAGGAGAAATTGTCCATGGCCGTAAAAAGAAAAAAAGCAGCTAAGAAGACTGCACGTAAAACAGCTCGTAGAAAGACTGCGAGAAAAACAGCTCGTAAAACTACACGCAGAAAAACTGCACGTAAAACTGCACGCAAAACTGCTCGTAAAACAGCTCGTAAAACAGCTCGCAGAAAAACTGCAAAACGAAGAACTAAAAAAGCTGTGACTCCAGTAATGGGTGGTCAGTAATTAACTCAGCCCTGGTGAGTGCTTAAGTCGCTGCGCTAGCAGCGCTTAAGTTTATTCAATCATTGGCGAGCAAGTTCAGGGCTTGCTCGTTTTTTTTTATCCAATACTAAGACCTATTTTCAACGCAAAGGCGCCAAGACGCAAAAAAAAATAATTTTTTTTATCTTTGCGTCGTTGCGTTGAATAGGAGAACCCAATTATGCATAGCAACGCCCTGAGCTTTAGTTATATGTTAAAATAACGATATTCTCTAATTGGAATTTTAAGCAAGAAGAGGTAATTGTAGAGTATGAAAATAGCAATCATCGGATGCGGCGTGATGGGCAGTGCATTTGCTCGTCACTTTGCCAAAAGAGGGCATGAACTTGTCCTTTGCGATCATTTTGTTCCCAAAGGGGAGGAGCTTGCAAAAGAGCTCAAGGCGAAGTTTCATACTGCTCCAAATGAGGCGGTTAAGGGGGCTGAGGTTGTCTTACTCGCCATTAAACCCAAAGACCTTGGAAAAATCAAAGAGGGCCTCGAAGGGAAGATTGTGATTAGCATTTTAGCGGCAGTGACCCTTGAGAAGTTGAAAGAGAAGTTTCCGAAAGCGACCATCGTCCGGGCGATGCCCAATTTGGCTCTCACATGTGGCGAAGCTGTCACAGCTTTGGTGGGAGATGTCTCATTGGAGGTTCGGGCCCAAGTCGATGAATTACTCGCTGGGACAGGACTCATTTTTTGGACGCAAGAAGAGAAAATTGACCCGATATCAGCACTCGCCGGCTCGGGGCCTGCCTTCGTCTTAGCGATGATTGAGGCGATGATCGAAAGTGGAATTGAAATGGGGCTTCCCGCAGCAGAGTCACAAGCTCTGGTATTACAGACGATCTTGGGTGCAGTGGCTCTATTGAAAGCTAATCCAGGACATCCCGGAGCGATCCGCTGGCAAATTTCTGCGCCAGGCGGGACAACGATTGCGGGGCAAGCTGCATTTGAAGAGAGCGGAGTCCGGTCAGGGATCAGGAAGACGATCTTGGCGACATATCATAGGAATAAGGAGCTATCATGAAAGTAGTCATTCTCAATAAGGATGTTCGCCGCAATATCGAGCTGTTTCGGCAGCTGGTCCATCGTCAAGGACAAAAACGGGAGCAGCTCTTGCAGAGCATCAAAAAAGGTTATAAAGCCTTTATTAACCTCAAAACGGGGCAGCTCAAATTTCCTGAACTAAAAGAGGGGAATTTCTCGAGAGAAGAGTGGAAAGCGGTGATCATTGAACTACACCCGACTAAAGAGGGGGCATTTGATGTGGTTTCTGCTGATGGAAAAGAGGTATTTGATGTTGCAGAGCTAAAAAGCGCTGCCTATGAACTATTTGTCAAGACACTCAAAACTTTAAATGAGCTCACCTATGACCCTAAACATGTTCGGGATGCTTTGTGGATCCTGCGCCAATTCGCTCAAATCGATTTCGTCCTCAGCGACCAAGAAGAGGGAGTCCGCAATCTGGTGCACGATGCCTGGTATAACGTCGACAGGCTAGAAGCTGAAGAGCTCCTTAGCGGAAAAGTCTTTGGAACCTATCTCTTCCGCAAGGATCTGTTTGCTCAAGATTTAGAGGATACGATCAATGAGACTTCCTTCTCACCCGTGACCTGCATCACGCTGACCTACACCGAAAAAAACGATAAAATCTCCGAGAAAACGCTGGTTTACAAAGAGGGAAAATGGCTCTTTTATGACGACGATCCAACTCTTTCTGGGCATGGGTACGATTCAGTGAAGGAACTGCTTGAGAAAAAGGCTAAGATGCTGCAGCAGCCTCTGTAGGGCTAATTGCCGCGATCTTATCATAGAATTTCTCCACCTGCTGTTCATAGCCCCCTTTTTGGACGATAAATTTGAGGACTACTGCTGCCGCAGTACCGACCCCCATCGCGATGAAGAAGGGGAGCGTCCCAAATCCAGTAAACATGCTGAGCGCACTGAGCAACGTGAAGAAAATCGCAATCAGCCCGAGCACGTGGATTAAGATTTTGGTTTTGGCTTGGGTCGAGACCGATTCCATCAAGAGTTCAACTCTCTGGGCAGCATCCAGGCGTATCGTCTCATCGGGACTGGTCAAATCCTTCATTGTAGAATCAAGCTGTTTTTTGACCTCGTCTGCAAGCCCTGGGGTAATGCGTCTTTTCAAATTCTCAAATTTCACTTCTAGAGCTTTTTGTGCAATTTGATCAAATCGTTCTGCTTTTGAAGTCCGATCTAATTCGGGTAATTTCTCTTCTATTAGCGAGCAGATTTTATCCGATTCTTCTGGCTGGAGTGTGAAGTAGCGATCTTTCATCCAATCAAGTTGATTTAATGCCGATTTCTCTTTGCTGATCCCTTGAAGAAGTTCAATGCCTCTACGCATGTTGATGAATTCGAAGATTCCCTCGATAATCCCGATGACAAAGAAAAAAATCGAAGAGGGGATTAGGACAACTTTCAACGCTGCCGGGATGAACCAGAAAGGCCCATTTTTGACGATATTGAGATGGAAAAGACCATCAGCGATCATCGCCCCTTGCATGGTGCCGACCACGACAAGTACTCCCTTGTCGAGCAGCCATGTTCCTTTTTCGACGATTTCGAGATGTCTCTCATAGTCACGGAATAGTATCGCTTTTCCCCAATTGACTACATGATCGACAAAGGTCTTTTGCGCAATGGCGGAAACGGCCTCTGATTCACGGCGCAAAGGGGCCGATCCCAGGTAGGGATTAATGTACTGTAATTCCCTGTTATTTTCAATTCCGCTTGCAAACATAATTAACCTCATGAATTATTATACTACAATTAACATATTCTAAACAATTGCTAATAAATACTTTGCTGTTGAATCTTTTTTTGATTTGGTTAATCATGATGAGATTCCAGGAGGACTATGAAAAAGATCGTGTTGTCCCTAGTAGGGATTTTTTTAACAATTAGTGGCTTTGCCCAAGATTATAAGGCCAAGGACTTTTCCCATCTGGTCGGCATGCCAGGTTTTAGCGATGAGTTGCTTCAGCTCCACTTTAAGCTCTATCAGGGCTATGTGACCAATACCAATGCTCTCATCGGCCTCATCAAAGGCTATGCTGACAATACCCAAGCATACCAATATCAGGCTCTTAAACGACGCTTTGGCTGGGAATTCGACGGAATGAGGCTCCATGAGCTCTATTTTGGCAACCTTGGTGGCAAAAAAGGGGTGGAGCAAGGCTCTGCACTCTATAAAGCGATTGAGCGGGACTTTGGCTCCTTTGAAAATTGGAAAAAAGACTTTATAGCTACCGGCTTGATGCGGGGTGTCGGTTGGTCGATCCTCTATTTCGATCCGGTATCGGGGCGTCTCTTCAACGCCTGGATCAATGAGCATGATGTGGGCCATCTGGCAAGCGGCGAGCCGATTCTCGTGATGGATGTTTGGGAACATGCCTACATCACCCAATATGGGCTCGATCGGGCTAAGTACATCGATGCCTTTTTTAAGAATATTAGCTGGGAAGTTGTCACGGGCCGCTTTCAACCATAATGTCGAAGTTTCCTAAAGCCCTACCTCTCGATCGCAGCGTGATTAAATCCCGGCTGGCCCGCAGGAAAAAGCTCCTGTTGAGCGCACGTCGGGGCGTCATGCTGCGCGGCATCATCATTTTTGCGGAGTTTTTCGGGTTTGCATTCTTTGGCAGCTCAACTCTGCTCCTCGACGCCCTCTCCAACTCAGTCGACGCAATTGCCAGCATCGTCCTGATCTGGTGCATCCATAAGGCCGATCAGCCACCCGATGAAAAACATCCCCTGGGCCATGGTCGCTTTGAGCCCATCGCAGGACTTCTCATCGGCTTTTTGCTGGTCTTCCTCGGTATAGTGAGCACGATAGAGCAGATCAAGGGGGTCTTCACCGGAGAGGTGACAAGAGCCATTCCCAAACTCGCCATTGTGATCCCTCTCATGGCGGTTATTTTGCTTGAGATCTGCCATCAAATTCTCAAGAAGGCGGCCAAACAGAAGCATAGCCCAGCGCTCCTTGCCGATGCGGCACACTACCGGATCGACGCCCTAACTAGCTTTTTTGCTCTGATCGTCCTCTGCCTGGTCGCCCTTTTTCCAGCCGAAGCTCATATTTTCGACCATCTTGGTGCGATTTCCATTGCCCTCTTCATGATCGGCGGCGGGGTGATCGCAGCTTACAAAAACATCAATCAGCTCATCGATCGTGCCCCACCGCCTGAAATGGTCGAAACAGTGCGTACAGCCGCCCTTAAAGTGCATGGAATACTCGCTACAGAGAAAATTAGGCTCCAAGTCTACGGCCCCGACGCATTCGTCGCCATCGATGTCGAAATGGACCCCGATCTATCGGTTGAAGAGTCGCATAAAATCACCCAAAGAGTGCGCCGCGCGATCCAAACAGCGTGGCCATCTGTCCGCGATGTGATCGTCCATGTCGAACCCTACTACCCTGGCGACCATGAATCCTGAAGAAGAAAAACTCCTCGCCGAATGTGAAGTCCAAACCTATAAAGCCAGCGGGGCAGGTGGGCAGCATGTCCAAAAAACCGATAGCGCCGTCCGTCTGATCCACCTGCCGACCGGCATCCGGGTCACCTCCCAGCAAGAGCGGAGCCAGCTCCTCAACAAGAAAATCTGCCTTGAGAAACTGCGCAAAAAGCTCGAAGCCCTAGCCAAAAAGAAGAAAAAGCGGATCCCGACTAAAAAGCCGAAAGGGGCAAAAGAGAAGGTGCTGACCCAAAAGCACAAGCGATCTGAAATCAAACGATACAGATCGAGTAAAGAGGAATAATCTACGATCAAATTTTTCTTCTTTTAGAAAGACCATTTTGAGTATCATTTGCTCCTTTTCCTTTGGATTGTAAGGAAGTCAATTGAGCTTATAACGGGTTGCCAATGAAGCGATATTTAATAGGTCTGGTGTTGGGCTGTTGCTGCTTTATACAGCATGCGATTGCAAAAGAAAGCCCTCTTAGCAGTGTATATCTAGGATCAAGAGAGAGTGATCCTGCAAGCTTAGTCGAAAATGTGAGTATTATTCATGGCGATTACTCGGAGGTAGAGGTTGATCTTATGGTCGCTGCCCCAGATTCTCTCATTCTCTCCAGGTTCTATAGCAGCCGAGATACCACCCAGATAGCCAATTTCGGCGGCTGGCGGTTTAACCCGCATTGTTTTCTCTATGTTCAGAAAGATCCTAAGGGGAAATCTTATACAAACGCTGAAGGCAAATTTGAACGTACCTACGTCTACGTCGGTAATCCCGATGGAATCATCCTGACTTACGTCGGCTGGCAGAATACAACAAACCCTTCTAAGAGGATTTTATTCAAAATTGATCCAGAAGGAGAAGTGAGCGGACTAGCGAATACAGCAAAGGGAAATATCGGCTGCTGGACAAACCTGAAAAACAATGAGCTATATTTTAATCCTCAGACTAATAGCTTTGAATTGATGCTTTGCTCGGAAGGGAAGCGTTTCTATAGCAAGCATCCTGCCTTAGATGTCTATTTTATCACGCAAGAAATCCTCCCGAGCGGCAATAAGGTATTTTATGAATTCGATGAAAAAGGACAGCTATCTTTCATCAAAGAAACCAATGCATTAGAAAAGAAGGTACTTGCTTGGATCAAAATCGAATATGGAAACGGGATTCATATTAAGACAAGTGATGGAAAAACAGCTGACTACCACTTCCAACAAGATTCATCAGGAGTCATGCTCTTAAGCGAGGTGATTAGATCTGATAAGCCGAATTTAGCTTACCAGTATCAAGTCATAGATAATCAAGCTCTTTTAGTGAAAAAAACGCTGCCTGAAGGGCGTTTTGTACAGGTGGACTATTACACTGATAAAGCACAGAAAAACAAAGCCAGATCGGTTACTACTCCAGCCGGAATACGAGGAACAGCTAGTGTAGAATTTTCCTATGGAGATAATTACACAGAAGTCAATGGCCCCGGAGAGAGAAAAACAGTATATCACTTTGATGACGATTATCAGCTCGTTGCTATTGAGCAATATCTAGAAGGGTCTCTTTATCGCATTCATAGAAAATCATGGGGGACAAAGAGCGATGCAGGAAACCTCATTTCTACATCTGTTGAGGATGCAAGCGGTAATATCTACTATTACAAGCACTTTACTTATGACAGCAAAGACAAAGGAAATATAGTTGAAGAAAGGGAATATGGAGATGTCATCGGCCTCGGAGCTACCCCTCTTATTGTTGATGAGAACGGCCTTGTAACAAATCAAGATGGCCACATCAAGAATTATTCCTACTTCTCTGGTAAGAATACCCATGGTTTTTTTCAAACAGATGCAAAAGGGACTGGAGTCAAATACTGGTATAAAAAGGGGACCAATCTTCTCCTTAAAAAATTCATCCTAACCAAAGGGTCTCCAGATTCAGAAGAGGAAGATTACAGATCTGGAATAAAAGAGAGGCATTTTTATACTTATAACGACGATGCTGCCTTAATTCAAGTCCTCGTCGATGATGGAAACCAAGGGACCCTCAAAGATGACTATAGGGTTCCCGAAAGAACCATCACCCATATTTCTCCTAAACAGGATCTTCCTAATGTAGGAGCCCCTGAAGTGATCGAGCAAAAGTATAGCTCTACAGAGGAAAAGTCGGAAGTCCTCTTAAAAAGAACAGTCAATCAGTTCGATGGGCAGGGAAATATTGTTTCTCAGTCTGTCTATGATGCCAATGAGAACCATTGCTTTACAATTACCAAGGGATACGCTCACGGATTACTCGTATTAGAAACGGATCCACTTGGCAATGAAACGCATTACGCTTACGACGCAAACCAGAATCTAATCCTAGAAGCTCACTCAGATACAGGTATTTCCATTGAATACGGTTATGATTTGAGAAATAGTCTTGTTTCTACCTTGGAAAAAGACAAGACGGGGAATCGCTTTGAGACTCAGGTGACCTACGATCCTTCCGGCAATAAACTCTCTGAGATCGATCGATTTGGCAATGAGACCGCCTACGTCAACGATTCTCTTGGACGTCCCGTTCAAATTACTTACCCTGATGGTGTTCGTTCTTCTTCAAGGCCCACATACACTTATACTTATGATCTGTTCGACAATCCTATCTCAGTAACAGACCCAAAAGGAAGAACCCTAACAAGACTATATAATGTCCAAGGGAAACCGATAGAAATCAACCATCTCAACGGAACAAAAGAATTATTCAGATATGACAGCGGGGGGAACCTTCACCATTATTATGGAATGGATGGTCTTCTGCAGGTGTTTGCTTATGATTACAAGGGACGCCTAAATAAGCTTGAGTACTTTAAGCGTGGAAGCAAGAGTTCTAAGTACCCATTCAAGGAAAAAACTTATAGTTATGGAGCTTTCCACAAAACCTCGGAGACAGACGAAAGAGGAACGGAAACGACTTACACCTATGGTCCTTCAGGACGGCTAACAACTTTCAATAAAGACAATCAAAAAGTCGAATTTATCTATGACAGTCTTGGCAGAACTCATGGGGTAAAAAAATGGAAATCTGCAAAAACCTTCACTCTCGAGATCAAAGAATACGATCTTTTAGACAGGGTCGTTGAAGAGCGCACTGAAGATCAAAGTGGCAAAGTATTGCTCAAGAATAGGTACGTCTATAATGCTGCAGGGCAGCTTGCTCAGGTTATCGGCTACCCGCAGAACAAAGAAAGTATCCTACTTAAGTACGAGTATGATGGATTTGGGCGTCTCCGCAAGGCAACCAATGCGGCAGGCCATGTGACTGTCATCATCTATGACGATGCTTATATCAATGAATGGGGTCAAAAAACACGCAAACGTACTCTCATTGATCCTATGGGTAACCAGGCAGAAGAGATTTTTGATGTAGATGACCAATTGATCAAGATGAGCAAAAAAGACAAATTTGGACAGATTTTGGCTGACTTGGAATCATCTTATGACAGTTTAGGAAATAAAATTACTGAACGGGAACTTGTCCTTTCCGCCAATGCGACAACTGGAAACTATGAAACAGAGTGGTCGTTGAACCAATCGGATCAAATCGAATCGTTCACCTTTAGGAAAGGGGACTCCGGAAGAACGTACGGTGAGGTTTGAATACAATTCCTATGGAGACATCGCGGCAAAATATAATCAAGGCTCTAAAGAACCAATTACTTATCGGTATGACAGTGAAGGAAACCTAGACACCATTTCTTACAAAGAGGGAAAAAAGGAGATCGACTATAAGCTTTCTTACGATCGCCATAAGAATATCACCGAAGTCTCTTTAGATACCTCGTTCACCATCGGCTATTCTTTCAATGCTCATGATATGGCATTGACTGAAACAATCAAGGATGAGTTTGGGTCTTATCAAGTGGGGCGCACTTATGATGGCGAAGGTAAAATCCAAACACTGCAATTGCCAGATGGTTCCTTCCTTGAGTACATCTATGAAGGTCCATTTGTCAAAGGGGCTAGACGTTTCAGCAAAGATAAAAAGGAACTCTATAACTATCAAATTGCCTCGAGAGACCTGATGGGCAATATTCTTGAGGAAATTTTACCAGGGCATCTAGGAAGCAGAAAACAGCTTTGGGATGAAGCCGGACGTAGGATAGAAATATCGACTGATTTCTTCCAAGATAGAGTGTTAGAGGGGGGATACGACCCTCTTGAGAATATCAAAAAACGGGAAACCATCTTAGATGATGAGGCGTACACAACCAACTATGATTACAATGCCATGGCCCAGCTTATTCTTGTGAAAGGGGAAATTGAGCATAAGTATGCATATGATTCAATCGGCAATCGCCTTCAAAAAGACGGCTATGCTTATAAGGTCAACGGAGTCAATCAACTTATAGAGGCCGAAGGCGCCGTATATACTTTCCATCCGAATGGGAATCTCGCTACCAAAACCATTGGTAACAAAACGTGGATCTACCATAGTAATCACCTGAATCAGATCGTCTCTATTAAAGATCCTGAACAAAACATCGTTAAATTCACTTATGATCAAGTGGAAAGCGGTTGACTAAACGGATTGAGGCTAAGGGAAAAAAGGCAAGAATATTCCGTTTCTTTTACTTAGGAGATACAGAAATTGGCTGCGTGGATGAAAAAGGGGTTGTCACCGAGCTAAAAGTCCCAAGCAACCCCAACAATCCTGAAGCTCCCCAAGCGTTGCCATTGAACTCAGAAAAGAGACTTACATTCCTCTTTATGACCTACAGGGAAATATCGTCATGTCTTCTCGATCATCAAAGACGTAAAGTCATAGAAACCTATCGCTATTCTGTCCTATGGTGAAGAAGAGATCATCAATGAAAGAGGAAAGGCAGTCTCTGATTCTTCTGTCGGAAACCCTTGGAGATACCGAGGCAAGACGGGTCGATAAAGAGGTTGGTCTCATGTATTTTGGCTACCGTTATTATGATCCAGAAATGGGAAGATGGATTAGTCCTGATCCCGCAGGGGCCATTGATGGCCCTAATCTCTACGCCTATGCTCACAATAATCCCATAAAATATGTCGATTATTTTGGCTTAAGTTCCACGATCGATGAAAATTGTGGATGCACCCAGCATAACCATCCTGGGTGGCATCATGCCCCTGCAGACTGTGTCTGTATTTGTGGGAAGGATGGAAGCGGCTATTTAGCAGGAAGCTATCGAAGCAAAATAGGGAGCGATATTGGGAGTGCTATCTGGGGAATTAGCCATGGGGTCGTGGATTTTGTGGTCATTTCTATACATGATTTACAAACAACAGCAGCTTACATGGGAGCAGAGGAATTAGAACTAACCCAACATGAAAGAGAGCAGATGATTGAGACGATTGAGCTATCTCAAGAGCACCATCAGGCTGTTATAGAAGACTGGATGATGGGCATACTTGACATTGATCAGTCAGATGCTGTTTACCAGTCCTTCCGATTTAATACTACAATGGGCTTGGAAATAGGTTCTTTAGTTGTCGGTGGTTATGGGGTAGTCAAAGGAGCCATAGGGTTTACAAAATTAGCTAAAATACCAATGCAAGTGGTTAAAACAACAAAAACTGCTGATTTTTTCGGCAGGGTTTTGATCAGCAATCCGCGGGTATCTATTACGCCCAAAAGCTATTTTTCTGGTAAAACTTATTCCGAGATGGAACAAATTTTTATCAAAAAATTTGGAAGTCCAAAAGGAGTTGGCGCATATAACAAATCATTCTATAATGTAAAGACAGAAAGGACCTTCAATTTACATTGGGACCCAGCTCATCGTGGTGGAAAGCCTCATATAGATATAAGAAAAAGAGGGCTACCTACTGACTATTACAAAAACACCCCTTTCTATTTAAAAGAATGAATATGAAAACAGAAAAAGAGAAACTTAAAGACCTTATCCAAAGCTATTTAGAAAAAAAATCTACTTGTGAAGATTTGAATCGTTACGCTTGGGAAAAAATAGATTATTTTTCTTCTAATGAAAATAAAATCCCTCCCTATGATGAAGAGAATGAGGGGGAATATTGGTATGCGATATGGCAGATTCAGCATTTGGCTGATTCTGAACATGAAAAGGATGGGATATTGCAAGCGGAACTTTCAAATATTATGGAGTATTTCGAAAAAAAGAAACCCCTACCAAGAAACTTCTATGGCAAACGACCATAAAGCTGCAACTCATGGAACTGAAGCTATAACGAAATTGATTCAAAAAAGGGGGTAGTCTTAACTCAATACAACCCCCTTATCGATAGCTCAACTCCGGGAACTTTGAACCCGCCCAAATTCCGATTCTTCAAGTTACTTGGGTATAAATCGACAAAAAATACGACAAAGAATAAATAGGAGGAAAAGGGGAAGCAAATGGGAATTCATATTGAGACATGTAAAAATTGTATCCAGAAATGCACGCTCTGCATTGATGAATGCAGAAAATGTGTAGAAAGTTGCAAATCGGGGAAACATTGTGGTCCTGTAATGACAACTTGTAGAAAAATACTCAAAGAGTGCATCGAAGCATGCACAAATCATATTGAAAAATGCAAAGATCCTAATTGCATTGAGGCTTGCAAAAATTGCATAAAAGAATGTGGAGATTGCGGCGAGCAATGCAAACCTGGAAACATCCATTGCATTCAGGCATGTAAAAACTGTATCGCAAAATGTAAGAATTGCATAGAGGCATGTAATAAATGCCTTGAAATGCCCTAAGGATAATTAGGTTTCTTCTATCGACGAGACTTAATCAAAAGCGCCAGAACCAGCAGCACAAGTGTGCTGATGACACTCATCAGACCTGATGGCATAAACTTGAATGAGAATAACCATCGGTAGGTGAAAAAGGCATCCAACGCGAGGGTGATCAGCAGCGCTAAATAGGCGGGTGCCACCATCCGGCCCATCATCCCAAGCGCCGATACGAGGAGTAAAAATCCGGAGATCGATCCCACCACCACAGAGGCGGTACTATGAGCTTTGAGGTAGCCCATGATGCCTCCGGCTATGACAATCAGACCGTAAATTAATGTGACCCAAGCAGCTGCTTTCATATTTTTAAAAGGTTACCAAAAAGCAAAATTAAGGTATACTATTTGGTGTGCAAACAAAAATTTTGAACGAAAAAGGGATCGACCTGGCAGCTAGGCTCCTCAAGGCCGGTGAGGTGGTTGCATTCCCAACTGAGACGGTCTATGGACTGGGCGCGCCGATTTTTCAGCCGGATACGGTCGAAAAGATCTTCGCGATCAAGGGAAGAGCGCTCGATAATCCGCTGATTGCCCATATTGCCTCTTTAGAGGATTGTGCGCAGATCGCAGGTGAGTTGCCGGAGAGTTTTTTTCGGTTGGCAGAAGCCTTTTTCCCTGGGCCGCTGACGCTAGTCGTTCGGAAAAAGGGGGCTGTTCCATCGATTGTCTCTGCAGGTTTAAATACGATCGCAATCCGGATGCCCAAACATCCGATCGCAATCGCGCTGATTAAGGCGGTCGGTCAGCCTCTAGTGGCCCCATCGGCGAATATTTCAGGGCGGCCCAGTAGCACAACGGCCGAGCATGTGATGGCCGATTTTGAGGGGCGGATTGGAGCAGTTCTAGATGGGGGGCCTTGTCTGCACGGGATGGAATCGACGGTGATCGACCTCTGCAGTTTTGAGCAGCCGACTCTTCTGCGGTATGGTGCCCTCTCAAAAGAGGCGATCGAAGCGGTGCTGCAGCAAGAGATCGCTGTGTATACCAAGGGCCCCAAAAGTTCACCCGGCATGAAGTACCGCCACTACGCTCCTAAAGTCCCTGTTAGGCTGTTTTTTGATCGGGAGTCCTTTGAAAAACATCCGGGCAAAAATGGGCTTGTCCTGTCGAGTCAATCTCTTGCTACTGCTCACTTTCCTCTCCAAGCCAAAACGCTCTATGCCTACTTGCGTTTGGCCGATCAAAAGGGTTATGATGAAGTTGTCGTCCTTTGCGAAAATGTAAATGACGCTACCCTTTTAAATCGGTTGGAGAAAATCACTAGTGAAAGCAATCATCATTGAACAATTTGGCGGCCCAGAAGTTTTTGTCGAGCGGGACCTACCCATGCCCAAACCTAGTCGCAATGAGGTGCGGGTCAAGATCAAAGCGGCCGGCTTTAACCCAGTCGACGTCAAAATGCGCGCCGGGGGCACCTACGATGATCAACTTCCCAAGATTTTGGGGGTCGATTTTAGCGGAGTTGTCGATGCGGTCGGTGATCCTCATGGTGAGTTTGCCGTCGGTGACCGAGTATTTGGACTAACGCGTGGGGCCTACGCAGAAAGCCTCTGTGTCACGACAAACCATATCGCCAAAATTCCCCAGAACCTCTCTTTCGAAGAAGCTGCTGTGATCCCGGTCGTCTATTTGACCGCATTTCGAGCGATGATCGGCACAGGGGTCCTGCAGCAGGATCGCCCCTTTTTTATCGCCGGGGGAAGCGGGGGAGTAGGGACAGCTGCCATCCACCTGGCCAGAGCCTATCGCGCTGGGTCGATTTTCACGACCGCCGGCCGCCCTGAGAGCCGTGATTATTTGGTTAAGGAGCTGCAGATCCCAAGTCGGCAGATTCTCGATTATAAAGGCCTTAGTGTGCCGCAGATGGCAAAGAAATTGATCGAGATGAATGGCGATCACCGCTTCTATTTTGCTTTCGATTGTGTCGGCGGCAAATCGAAAGAGCTTTGCTTAGAGATCGCCGATGCGGGTGGTCATGTGGCGACGATTCTCCCAGAGGATAAGGCTTTTCCCTATGGCTTGTGGGGACGAGATAGCATTTTCTGGCAGAAGAGCCTCTCCTTCCATATGATCTATTTATTCGCGGCCATCCACAAGAGCCAACTCAACCATCTGGCCAAACTCTTTGAAAAGAAAGAGCTGCCGGCGCCAAAAGTGCAAAATGTGGGTTCTCTTTCAGCCGAAACAGTCCAAAAGGCCCATCGTCTGCTCGAAGGGGGGCGAACGCTTGGAAAATTGGTTATGACTGTGTCTCATTCCAACTGACCAAGACCGGAGTTTCCCGTTCATAGCCCAAAACTGAGAGGGAGGCGGTCGAGAGGAGAAAGTATTTCCCTTCCGATACCGGTTTGGTCAGCCATTTGGCTGCCAGCGCGCGCAGAAAATGGCCGCTGGAGAAAATCGCCACATCGCCCGGAACAGATCGCGCTTTGGCAATCACCCTCATGGCTCGAGCGCTCACATCGCCGAGCGATTCCCCATTCGGGGCACCATTGTTGAAGATGACCCATTTCGGATCGATTGCCCGGATCTCTGCATTTGTTTTTCCCTCGTAGTCGCCATAATTCCATTCGACTAGGTCAGGATCGATTTCGGCATGCTCAAAGAAGCCGGTCAGTTTGCAAGTCTCCGTTGCACGCAAGAGGGGACTGCAGATCACTTTTTTAAATTTATTGGCAGCTAGTTTTTCTTTAATCCACAGGACTTGGCTACGCCCATTTTCGGTGAGGGGAATATCTGTGAGGCCGGTGTGCTTTTTCTGCAGCGTCCACTCGGTTTCACCGTGACGGATCAGGCAAATATTCTGATGGAGGTTCTTTTTGCTCATATAATAGCCATTTAACAAAATTATCCAAATAAATCGAGAGAGGATAATTTTGCCCCATCTGGGGGCCGATCGCTTCCACATCAAAGCACTTTGGAAGTAGAGACCGAAGAACAGCTTCCTGACGCCCGACAAAAGGCTGTGTCGATATCGCTAAACAACTGCCCGCCTTGGGAGATGTGTTTAGCCATTCGACTACCGTGCTCTCTGTATTCGGGCGGAGGGTCCCCCGTTTAGGAGAGTCAATCACCACGTGTGGGACAAGTCCGTTGAGGGGATGCCGATCGAAAAGATAGACAAAGAGCTCGGTTTCCGTTTGCAATCCCTCTGGAATCATATCGACCCTAGGATCCAAGTCGCGTGCGCCGGTCAGTAGGACAATTTGATCAAAGCGGACCCCACGCTCCCACTCCTCATAGAGAAAGTCGAGCCGTTTTTGCATCGCATATCCCGTTGCTCCGAGGACCAAAGCGTAAGAATAATGCTCGTTTTGGGCCCGAATCGACCCAATGCACTGCAATTCCATTAACAGAGGCAGAGCCTGATCCCGCTTCTCTTCAAAGCGGCGATCCATTTCCCAGACTTCCCTTCCGGTCTGAAGCAACTCTTCGGGTGGCACATTAAAAAGAGCCAAAAGCTCCTGAGCGGCCGGCTTGAGCCTCCCATTCTCTGTTAATGACAGGGCATGGAGGGTGAAAGAAAGGAGGAGAAAAAAGAGCACTTTGCGCATGATACATATTATGATCAAAGTTCTATTAAAAGACACTTCTGATTTCCAAGAACTCTCTATGGCCGATTTCGAAAAGACGATGGGGATCCGCTGGCTCGATCACCTCGAGTTTCAAAGCGATCAGTTCGCCGCTAAAGCGCTCCGAAAGTCCCAAGTGGCCCTCAGGAAGAAAGAGCTATCGGTCCGAGAAAATTGGATTGGGACTTACTTCCGTAAAGAGATCTCTAAAAGTTTCATCCCCCCAGTCACCGTCCGCTGGATAAGCGATCAGATCGGTTACGGAGTCTTTGCAGAGAGCGATATTGCCTCCGGCGCTTATATTGGCGAATACACCGGCACCATCCGAAAGAGGAAATGGCTGGCCGATCGGCGCAACGACTACTGCTTTGAATATACGATCGGCGATTGGATCTATAATCCGTTCATCATCGACGCCAAAGGGCAGGGGAATTTCACCCGCTTCATCAACCACAGCGATACCCCCAACCTCGAGCCTCTTTCAGTGTATGCAGATGGGGTCATGCATATCGTCTTTATTGCCCAAAGGCCAATTCCGAAGGGGACTGAGCTCAGTTACCACTATGGGGACAGCTTTTGGAAAAAAAGAGCTAATTTGAAAATTTAGGTGTTCCGCCGTTTAAGAAAGCTTCGTGCATATCACGCATCACCTCATCATATTGCTTTCTATTAATTTTTTTTAAAGCTTCGTTCATATCACGCATCATCTCATCATATTGCTTTCTATTAATATCATTCCAATCGTTAATAATACGATCATGCTCTGCAAATTGCTCTCTATAATATTGTTTCGAAAAGTGCTCATTAATGTTTAAGTCTAATGGTTGGGGGTTCCAGCGACAAATACAACTGTAGGCATAGCTCAGTTGTTCTTGTGCATAAGGACCAACCCATGCGAGTTTTTGGAGGAGAGCGTTTGCAGCTTTTTCCATTTTAGCACAGTTATTGGTAGAAATATTAGCGCATTCAAAGATTCTTCTAGCATTCCCCAAATGATGAGATTCTTGAGGTGTTGGTACTTGCGAAATGCATCCATAGACTCTCAGAGCTTCTTGTCCGGCTTCTGTTGTAAATGCTTTTTTCAGAATCTCTTGGCCTGCTTTTAAGGCCATTAGCACTTCTGGGTTTCCGCCTTTATCTGGATGGAAAACTCTGGCTAAATTACGAAATGTAGTTTTTGTTTCTTCCCAACCTTTAGTATTGTCTACCTCCCAGAAGGGGAAATTAGCACATCGAAATAGAGCTTTTGCTTGATCGAAGGTTTCAGGCGTACCATGGTATAATATGCATGAGGAAGTTGATGTCTTAGAACCGATCCAAGAAAGTACAGAATTTATAACGTTAGTTTTATATAAAACTGTAATGATGACCCCTGCTACAACTAGATTCATAAAATGGATTTTCTCGTTGATTCGAACCACAGTTTTTAAGCAATAATCTATATAGGAAGTTCTCTCAGCATTAACTTCTTCGTTGATAGGGTTTACATATTCTGTAGGTTTGTCTTCCGCGATGACTTCAGGAGTCGACCATGGATTCAAGAGCTCTATTGATCTATTTATCGAGAGAATATAACCATCTAATTTCTTATTTGCATACCTAAGGTGGTGGGAATTGAAGACGAAAAAGTTTATCCTCGAGATAATAAAATTAATTACGTTAAGGCAGGTGACGAGAAGGAGCTTTGGAGGATAGGCAATGATATAAGCAGGGGTAAGGATAATGAATTTGGCTGATTTTTCAAAAAATCCGCTGGAGTCATTCTTTATTGACGGTTGAGTGGGATTGGGAACAGATGGAACGTCGGTTATTGGCATGAGAGAAATTATATTGAAAATTTTGATTTTTTCAATACTTTAACCCTCGGCCAGATTTTGGCCGAGGGCAATAGTTTTTTGATTAATTAATCTTGATCAATTCCATGTCGAAGATCAGCGTTGAGTTAGGCTCGATGTAGGGCCCATAGCCATTCTCTCCGTACGCGAGGTAAGAGGGGATAACGATTTGCCATTTATCGCCAACGCGCATTTTTTTGAGCGCTTCGGTCCAACCTGGGATCACACGGCTGACTGGGAAAGTTGCGGGTGCTTCGCGATCGTAGGTGCTGTCGAAGACGTTGCCGTTGATCAGTGTGCCGCGGTAGTGGACAGTCACTTCGTCGTGCATTGAGGGGCTTTTGCCAGATCCAGATTGAAGAATTTTGTATTGGAGGCCGCTTGGAAGGGTATTCACATCTTCATCGCGCTTATTCTTTTTAAGGAACTCTTCTCCGTCGTTCTTATTTTTTTCGGCAAGCTGCTCCAAGAAGACCTTTTGCTGCTCTTGTACTTGATTTTGAAGAGCTTGTAAAATTTTTACGATCTCTTCTTTGGCTAGGGCGGGAGCCTTTTCAGCCAGAGCATCGCCAAATCCCTTGATTAACAGGCTGTGGTCGATGTCTTTAAATTGTCCTTTGATGTTTTTGCCAGCTTCGAGGCCAATGCAATAACTCACTTTTTCTTTATTGGTGTCCATCATATCTCCTATCTGGTAGTGATTTTTACAGTCTATTCGAGTATACTGTCTACATGCAAATCAAATCTTCTAAAAAAATGAATTTACTAGAGGCCCTACAGCTGCTAGCCCCAGAGAGCTCGAAAAACACCCTACGTTCATGGATTGAGCAGGGGCGTGTATCAATCGATCAGAAAAGAGCTGAGCGAGCCAATCAAACTGTCGAAGAAGGACAAGAGGTTTCGGTCACAACCAAGCCCAAGTTTCTTCCGCATGGACTAAAGATTGTCTACGAAGACGAAGATCTGGTGGTGATCGATAAACCCGCAGGTCTACTGAGCGTGGCAACTGACATGGAAAAAGGGCTGACGGCGCACGGCTTGCTCAAGCACCGTTTTCACAATCCCAAAGTTTATCCGATCCATCGTCTCGACCGAGAGACCTCAGGCCTTCTCGTTTTTGCCTATACGGAAGAGGCGCGCGCAGATCTCAAAGAGCAGCTGGCCGAGCGGACGATGCATCGAGAATATCGGGCGCTCGTTCATGGTCATCCGGGCAATGGAACTTGGAAAAGTTTTTTAATGGAAGATCCGGTGATGCGGGTTCATACTTGCTCGCCTTCTGATGGGAAAGAGGCGATCACCCATTTCGAGACGATCAGGAAAGTGGGCAATCGCTCCCTTTTGAAACTCAAACTCCAGTCGGGCCGCAAACACCAAATCCGAGTCCAAGCAGCAGAGGCAGGATTTCCTGTGGTCGGCGATCAAAAATATGGCATTCCCGAGGATGAGGGAAAACAATTAGTGCTTTCGGCAGTCGAGCTCCATTTTGTCCACCCTCGCACGAAAAAGAAGATGTGTTTCTCCACCTTGGCTGCTGAGGATCGATAATGGAAGAAGAGCTCGTACGACTATCCAAACTGATGTCTGAGCGAGGACTCTGTTCGCGCCGGGAAGCGGACGCTTACATCGAAGCCGGAGAGGTGCTCGTCAATGGAGAAGTAGTCTCTGTTCTCGGCACAAAAGTCCCCAAATCGGTGCAGATTGCCCTCAAGCAAAGAGCCCGCGCATTTCAAAATAGCAAAGTGACCATCCTCCTCAATAAACCGGTTGGATATGTCTCGACTCAGCCTGAAAAAGGGTATACGCCAGCTATCGAGTTGATCGGCCCGGATAATCAATTTGGTGGAAAAGAGAAGCTCCATCCCAATCACCTAAGAGAACTGAGTGTCGCCGGCCGGCTCGATATTGACTCTCGCGGCCTTTTAGTCTTTACCCAAGATGGGGTCATCACGAAGCAGATTATCGGTCCCGAGGCTGATCTTGAAAAGGAATATCTCGTCGGCGTCGAAGGGAAAATCACTCCGCAGCTGCTGGCAAAACTCTGCTTTGGACTTGTCCTAGACGATAAACCCTTAAAGCGTGCGGTAGTCGAGGAAATCGAGCCCAACCTCTTGCGTTTCATCCTCAGAGAGGGGAAGAAGAGACAAATCCGCCGCATGTGTGAACTGGTCGGCCTGCGGGTCACCAAACTCAAACGGGTCCGTGTCGGCCGGGTGATGCTAGGGAAATTGCCCGAAGGCATGTGGCGCTTCCTTGAGCCCCACGAAAAATTCTAAGTCATTGATTCTAAATTCTTTGCTATGTATAATAGACAAAAAATATTGAAGTCGTACATTATCTTATGTACAATAAAGGTATGATCTAATGAAAAAAAGAGATCTGGAAAATGAGCTTTCTAAGTTGGGTTGGAGATTTTATGACCATAGTGGAAATCATGATATCTGGACAAATGGGAGTAAAAAAGAAGCAATCTCCAGGCACAGAGAAATAAACGAGTATACAGCGAAAAAGATATTAAAAGTCGCGAAGGAAAACCCTCCAAAAGAAAAATAATAGAGGTAAAAGATGGAATTAGAAGGAAAAGTTTGGAAAGATGGGCGTCTTTGGATAGTTGAAATTCCCTGTCTCAATGTTTCTACTCAGGGAAAAACTAGAAAAAGTGCTTTATTTATGATCCAAGATGCTGTTTTTGAACTTATGAACAGTTATTTCGGTGGATTGGATAAAAAATTCAAAATATCGATAAATGATTATAAAAAGGATGCTTTTGGATTGACTTCGAATGATAATAAACTGCTCTTATCATTTCTATTAATACGACAGCGAGAGGAAAATGGTTTAAGCATTCGAGATGTGGCAAAGCGTCTTGAATCTAAAAATCCTAATTCGTATGCACAATATGAAAAGGGACGGATTAATTTTTCGATCGATCAGTATGAAAAATTAATGCACGCGATCAATCCAAAACGCATAAGCATTTTACGAGTCGTTTAGATTGGTTCGAATTCCTTCTTGGTGAGGATATCCTTTTCCCCTTCGCTGCGGGCGACAAAGACGGCGCAGCAGCCATCAGCAAAAATATTCGTCGCAGAGCGGAACATATCGAGAATCCGATCGACAGCCAAAAATAGCCCAACGCCTTCTGCGGGGAGGCCGAGAACCCGGAGCAGCACCAGAATAATCACCAAGCTGCCGCTAGGGATGCTGGCGATGCCGATCGAGGTCAGCAGCGTCATGAAGATGAACAGAAATTGAGTGCCGATCGATAGCTCTATCCCAAAACTTTGGGCCACATAGAGCGCCGCCATCCCTTCATAGAGGGCCGAACCGGTCAAGTTAACCGAGACTCCCAGAGGGATCACCAGAGAACAAATCCTATTAGAGACCCCAGCCCGTTTTTCCATGCATTCCATCGTAATGGGCAGAGCCGCTGAAGAAGAGCTGGTGGAAAAGGCGGTGATCAGCGCAGGGGCCATCGCGCGGAACTGATTCCAGGGATTGACCTTTGAAACAAATCTAAGCAGAAGTGGCAGAGCGACAAAGACAAAAACCGCTAAGGCGAGCAGGACGGTGACAAAGAACATACCGACCGAAGTGAGTGACTTGAGACCAGTTTCTGCAAAGACCTTGGCGACCAAACAGAAGACACCTATGGGGAGCACCTTCATGATATAATGGGTGATATTGATCATTGCTTCAAAGATCCCATTCCAAAAATTCATGTGGTTCTCTGCAGCTTTAGCGCTAATATGGGTCAGTGCGTAACCAAAAAGAAAGCTAAAGAAAATGAGGCCGAGCATATTGCCCTTGGCGAACGCATCGAGCACATTGGGCGGAACCAGATCGAGGATCATCGTCACGAAGGCCCCTTTTCCATCTGTGTTGAGATTTTCACCCAGCGCCGCCAGTTTTTCCGGCGAGACGAGCTCTGAGATATTCCCTACATTGGCAGTCCCAGGGTGGAAAAGGTTGATGATGACGATCCCGATGATGATAGCGATGATTTTCGTCACAAAGTAAAAGATAAAGGTCTTAATTCCGATCCGACCAAATTCTCCTTCACTGCCGATGCGAGCAATCCCTGTGATGATCGAAGAGGAGACCAGGGGGACGATGATCAGAGTCAGCGAATTGATGAACAATTTGCCGATCAGATCGTACATCGAATAGAAGGAGACGCCGAAAATTCCATGTTCTTTACCAGAAAGAGTGCCGAGCACAATCGCAAGTGCGATCGCAATGAGAACTGCCCAGGGTTTCTTCTTTTTTCGGTGTTGCATCCTTTTCGCATCAAAAAGGATTGGTACTTTTTGGTCAAGAGAGAGGTTCTTTTAGAACCTTTTCCTTTTCGGTGTGGGCAACTAAGACAGCGCAGGAGCTGTCGCTGAAGACATTGACTGTGGTGCGGCACATGTCGAGGATCCGGTCGACTGGCAGGATCAGTTCGAGCCCGGTGACGGGGAGTCCCATCGCATTGAGGACGATCATAATCGACACTAAGCTGCCCGAAGGGATGCCGGCGATCCCCATCGAGGTGATGAGGGAGAGGAAGACAATCAAGGCCTGATGGACGAAGGTGAGCTCGAGTCCATAGACTTGAGCGATGAAGAAGACGGCGACACATTCATAGAGGGCTGAGCCAGACATATTGACCGAGGTGCCGAGCGGAATGACAAAGCTGCAGATCTTGTTCGAAACGCCGGCCCGTTTTTCAACGCAGTCCATCGTGATGGGGAGGGTCGCGGTCGAAGAGCTGGTCGAAAAGGCGGTGATCAGGGCGGGCGCCATCGCTTGCAGGTGTCGAATCGGATTGAGCCCCATGACTCGGAGTAGGAGGGGGAGGATCACGAACATAAAGACAGATAGGCCGATCGTCACGGTGGCAAAGAAAGAGAGAAGCGGTTTAAAGCTCTCGGGCCCTTGTTCGGCGGTGGCTTTGGCGACTAGGAAGAACACTCCAAGGGGCATCGCCTTCATGATGAATTGGGTCATCTTCATCAAAGTCGCAAAAATCCCTTTAATCGCACTGGATATGACCGTTGCCGAGTTTGACTCGATCTTGGCGAGGGCGAAACCAAAGAGGAAACTAAAAAAGAGGATCCCGAGCATGTTGCCATGGACGGCAGCTTCGAAGATGTTGACCGGAATGATTTTGAGAATGATCTTCCCAATGATGTCGCTATGGGAGGGGGCAGCTTGACTGAGAATTTCGGGAAGCGGAGCGGTGGGCAGTGTAGCGGCGGAATGGAGCCCAGGCTGAATAAGGTTTACTAGAATCATCCCCGTGAGTACCGCAAGCAGGGTGGTAAAGATGTAGAAGAAGAAAGTTTTGCCACCTAGCCGTCCAAAGGAATGGTCCCGGCCGATTTGGCTGATCCCAAAGATCACGCTTGAGGAGACGAGGGGCACCATCAAGAGGGTGAGGGCATTGAGGAAGAGTTGTCCAAGAAAGGCAAAGAGTTTGATGTAGCGGATCCCGAATAGGGTCGAATCGGGGGTAGAAAAGGCTCCGACTAAAATGGCTAGAGCGATTGCGGCAAGCACTTGCCACAACATCGAAGATTTTTTTTGCATAAGCCCTACCTTTAAGTTTCAAGCGCCATCTTCCGCTGTGCCAGTTTTTCAATGACCGAGATGGGAGCGCTCTCGGGATTGACTAGCGCCGAAGGGGGGACCAAGATGGTCTGCTCGAGCGCATATTGGCCAGCGGTCGCCGCATGGGAGACCTGATCGGTAAAGACAATCCAGCAGGACATGGAGGGGAATTCCCAATAATCTTTAGGGCAGGTTTGTTGAAATTCTTGGTTTTCTTTTAAAAAATTATGCAGATTTAGCATGAAGACATCGTAAGGGGAGCGAAGAGTGATCGGGAGGCCCAATTTTTGGCCAAGGGAGGCAAGCGACCTTAGGAGGGTATCATTCTTGGGAAACCGGACATCTTTTCCTCCAAAACGGGCTGCGAGCACTTCGAGCGGATCGGAAGTTGTCCAAAATCTACTATCTGTCGGATTGATGTTGGTGAAAAATCGCATGATCCGATTCCCGTTCATCGGCCGGGTGGGGAAGGAGTCGACATGGAGCAGATCGTTGCGGGCGCGGGTTCTAAGCTGTCTCCCTTTCTCTTGGAAGGGTCTAAAGCTGGCATAATCCAATTTCCATTGTGAAGCGTAGGGGGCGAGGAGCTCGGAAAGAAAGGTGGAGACAGTTTGAGAATAGCGCTGCATCACTTCCAAAAGCCGTTTTGAATGGTCTTCGGAGAGCTCAACTGCATTGGAGATGCTATTGGTTTTTGGTTTATAAGCGATATTTTTTCGGTTTTTTGCTCCTGTCTGTCTCTGAGCAAGGAGAAACTGCAGATCTTCATCCGCGAAATGGAAGGGGACGAAGGGGATGTAAAGGATATTTCCAGCTTCGAGCTGTTTACAATAGCGGTCTTGGTAGTTACTAGAAGCAAGCTCTTCTTTGTTGATCGTGATTAATTTTGCCATAAAATTCCCCCCATAAATTCTTGCAATTCTACCCTCCTCACTGCTTATTTTCAACTTGAAAATTTTTCCACTCAAGTCTATACCAAAATATTAGACCTCTTGCATAACTCAGGGTTCGTCGATTTTCGGGATTATTTTGGCCGATTTTCGATTCAAATTGCAGGGGTCATATACGAGATGCTGATATTACCCCCGCAATTTGAAGTCGAAAATCGGCTCAAAAGAACCCGAAAATCGACAGAACCTGAGTTATGCAAGAGGTCTATTATGAAAAACCTGACTCAAAAAATCATTGAAAGCCATCTTCTCACAGGGAAAATGATCCCAGGGGAAGAGATCGGAATTAAAATCGACCAGACGCTGATGCAAGACGCCACCGGAACGATGGTGATGCTCGAGCTCGAGGCAATGGGGGTGAGCAAGGCCAAAGTCGAGATCTCTTGCCAATATGTCGACCACAATCTTCTCCAGACCGATTTTAAGAATGCCGATGACCACCTCTTCTTGCAGAGCGCCTGCGCTAAGTTTGGAATCCATTTTTCTCGCCCCGGAAATGGGGTCAGCCATCCGGTCCATATGGAAAATTTCGAGATTCCCGGAAAGACGCTGCTCGGATCAGATTCCCATACCTGTGCAGGAGGGGCAATGGGGATGCTCGCCATCGGGACTGGCGGACTGGAAGTGGCTCTGGCCACCATTGGGGAGCCATTTAATTTTAATATGCCGCAAGTGATGGGTGTTAAGCTCATCGGCAAATTGCCCGATTGGGTCAGCGCAAAAGACATTATTTTAGAGATGCTCCGCCGTTACGATGTCGATGGGGGAGTGGGGAAGGTGATCGAATACTATGGCCCCGGCCTCGATTGTTTGAGCGCAATGGACAGGCACGTCATTGCCAATATGGGGGCGGAGCTAGGAGCAACTGGGACCGTTTTCCCATCCGATGAGATGACTAGAACTTTCCTAAGGAAACAAAACAGAGAGAAAGATTGGATCGAGCTTAAAGCAGACAAAGGGGCCTCGTATGACCTCCACGATGAAATCGATCTCTCAAAGCTCGTCCCGCTCATTGCCTGCCCAACAAGTCCAGGTAACGTGGTACCCGTCTCCCAAGTGGCCGGCAAGCCGGTGCACCAAACGATGGTCGGCTCCTCTGCCAATCCAGGTCTACGAGATTTTGGGATTGCCGCGATGATTCTAGAAGGCCAAACGGTCAACCCGCGCGTCTCCTTCGATGTGATTCCCTCTTCGCGCCAAATTTTGCAAAACCTAGCCCACTCAGGCCATCTCGAGATGTTGATTGCCTCGGGCGCCCGCATTCACCAAGCAGGGTGCAACGGCTGCATCGGCATGGGACAATCTCCTGCAACGGGAACCATCTCGCTGCGCACCGTTCCTCGCAATTTCCCGGGCCGTTCTGGAACAAAGGGGGATCTGGTCTATCTCTGCAGTCCGGAAACTGCCGCCGCTGCCTCCTTGACCGGCGTGATTACCGATCCGCGCACTCTCAAGATGCCCTATCCAAAATACAAAGAGCCAGAAAAATATATTCTGCTTGAGAACCCTGTCGCGATTCCGCCTAAAAATGGCGAAGGTCTCCACATGGGGCCCAACATTAAGCCGCTGCCGAAATTTGGCCCTATAGAAAACCAGATGAAGGGGCCAGTCCTACTCAAAATGAAGGACAATGTTTCGACCGACGAGATTCTTCCCGCCGGGACCCGCGTCCTCCCATTCCGCAGCAATATCTATGAGATCTCCAAATTCACCCTCTCGGAAATCGATGAGACCTTCTATAGCCGCTGCCTCCCACATCAGAAAAGCGGCTCCTTTCTCATCGGAGGGGAGAACTATGGGCAAGGGTCGAGTCGTGAACATGCGGCGATCGCCCCCCGTTTTCTAGGAGTGCGAGCCGTGATTGCCAAGAGCTACGCCCGGATCCACCGAAAAAATTTGATCAATTTTGGAATTTTGCCCCTTCTTTTTGCCAAGAGCACCGATTACGATCAGATTGCTCAAGGCGATGTTTTGGAGATCGACGAAGTGCACAAACAGCTAAAAAGCGGTCACATGGTAAAGATCAAGAAAAATGGGAACGTCATGGAGATGAAACACGATATGACCGAGTTAGAGCTAAAGGAGTTGCTCGCCGGCGGTTTGATCAACGTCTACCTTTCAAGGAATGCAAAGTAGCGCTAACGAGCGCATTGTCTTCAAAGATTTTGGGGAGATTCTCCGATGCCCTAAGATAAATTAGGCCCTCGCAAGGTTCCCAAACGAACTCTTTTCCCTCCCATTGGATATAGGAAACACAGTGATCGTTCGAAGAGAGGAGATAGACCCCATCTTGGTTCCTGTCGAAGACTCGAGTAGAGGAGAGATCGAGCAGGTCCAATTCTAATCCATAGAAAGATTGAATCAGGGCAGCTTGTCGCGGTTGACCCTCTTCAAACTGCTTGGCGACAGCAACGATTGCTTTTTCTATAGGTTGAGTTTTTAATCTCTTTAGAAGCAGATAATTGAACCAATGGCAACTTCCCCAGCAAACCCCTCTACCGATCCGGTCAAAGTTCACTCTATTTAATTTTCTGTGTAATCGTGCTTTAATAAAAGGATCGGGAATCTCCCCCCGTTTGACCGAGGAGAGATTAAACACGTCAGTTAAATCCAAACGGTATTCATTCACACTAGGAACCCAAAGGGCGCAGCCAAATCTCCATTGAGAGATGAGATAATCGATCGGTCGCAGAGCGCGCCTGGCCAAGAGGTTGATCTGATAAGACCAAAGAACAAGGGCTACGGTTTTGAGGAAAAGATAGGTAACGATCGCAAGTGGTGCTGTAATAAGAATTAGCGCAACCTGCCACCGATTGTAATACAGATAATCGGACGGCCTGACCAGCTCCACCTCAGGGATCTTGTCCATTTCAGCAAGCTCATTTTCCGCAGTAAACAGAGTCTTGAGCTGTCTAAAGTCATTAATGAGAGTTGGCGAGTAGATCATATTTCTCAAAGTAAAGCTTTGATTGATGATTTCCAGGTTGATAATACCGCTCAAGAATATGCGTGAGCAGCTGCTTCTCATTCTTTGGTAAAAGACCGATTACAGGGTCCCAGAGATATCCTGCGCCCTGGATTTTGATATAGACAAGCGAGTGACTCAAAACACCAAGACGATAGATTCCCTCATCGATCGATGCGATTTTTCGCTCTGCGATTTCACGATTGCAATCGAGCTCGTAAAGAGAGATGTCGTGCTGCTTTAATCTCTGCCTGTCCATCTTGAGTAGCCGATGGGCTTTTTCGAGACTCTGCAGAAGAGCCCCTTGCTTAGGAATGCCTGCCTTAAATTGGGAGCTCACGGCGAGAAGATGTTGAAGCGGATCCTTAAATTTCCCAGCTGTTTTCAGATATAAATGGATAAACCATAGAGACGCACCTCGGCAGAGTCCATCTGAATACAGACGAATCTCACGGAAATTTTGCTCAAGATAAGCATCCACCTGTTTGAGCATATCATAGAGCTTATTGAGCGCCTTTTCAGTCCCTTTTTCAGCAAAGTGATGCTTTAAAAATCGGATCGCATCTGCAGGTGAGTTGACATACTTTTCAGCGAAAATATTCCTGATGCGAGCACTTTCTTCTTTAGTACGCCCTACCCCTGAGCCCCCAAACCATCCACCCTCTTTTCTTCTCACTTTATCTATCTGTTGATAAAACACCTTCATCGCCTCCTTCACCCCATGCTTAAAGTTGACATCGTAAGAAGTCATCGAGATCACATCTTTATCGATGAGGAAGCTTTGTGGGATAGAACCATGCATATAAACATCCCAGCTTGATGTTTGATGAACATTGAATGCCGGCATGAGAAGGGGAGATGAGCCCCCATTGAACTGCCATTGATTGCCGATCTGCTGCCAATCACGCTTCATCTGTTTAGAAAGAACAGAGAAAATTCTCGCTCCCTTCTGGAGGGCAATTTGGGAGAGACAAAATGCAATTGCCCTAAAAAATACCGATGCAATCAACTCAAAAGGGTATTTCAGCGTAATCCAAACAATCTGCAAGCGGGAGAAGTGGCGAGTGTAGGTTGCCGGCTCTGCATTCGCTTCTGCCTCAATGGCATGAATCGCCTCGGTGTCGTTAAACTGCCTCTCTAACCCCACATGATGATTAAAAAGATGTGGAGAAAAGACTTTAACCCCAGCGGCGCTCATAGACGACTCCCTTTTTTGCGGGAATGTTATACCGCTTTGTCCATTTCCTTGCAAATAGGTATAAATCTAATGTTTATAAGGAGGTCGCCGTCTTTTATGAACATGCTTTTGGAGAAGTTCATTTAGAATAAAGCTGGCTAGAGCGACGATGAGCCCGCCCCAGAATGCACCCCAGAATGAGGTGATCTCAACCCCATACGACACCAGGCTTGCGACCCAAAAGACCAAGGCATTGATCAGAAGGGCGAAGATCCCAATTGTGAGCACCGTCAGAGGGAAGGAGATGATGATCAAAAAAGGGGTGATTGAAGCATTAAAAATCGCCACAATCAAGGCGAAAAGAAGTGCATCTCTAAAATTTGGAACATGCAATCCGGGCAGCACATGGGCCAGTCCCAAAATCACAGCTCCCAACACAACAACACGAACGATAAAACGTAACATAATTCCAGATTCTATGAATTCTTAAATAAGTTGGCAAGGAAATATTTGAACCTATCTCAATAAAATTTTTCGTCGATTTTCTGGATTATTTTGGCCAATTTTCGATTCAAATTCGGGGGGTAATATAAAGCTGACGCATATGACCCCCCGAATTTGAATCGAAAATTGGCCAAAAGAACCGGAAAATCGACAGAAACTTTTTATTGAGATAGGTTCGTGATTCAGAAAAATTGAGAATTGTGGTATAAATTACATCTATTATGAGAACATTATTTAATTTTATTTTTTGCGCATTAGTAATAATTTCAACGATTTTCTTTACTAGAGAGTTTGACACTTACAAACCTCAAACATTGCCATTTGTTGGTTCGATGCTTGAGCCCTTCTCTGAAGAGGGGATTCACATCGGGGCAAAAGCCTATTCTCCAAAAGATAGCATGGTCTATCTCAATCGTGATCTTCTTCATCGGGGACTACAGCCTCTCCAAGTGACGATTCAGAACAATACCCCCCGCTCATTTTATTTATCAAATGGGGGTCTCGATCTTCCAAATCTGACCTCACGAGAAGTTGCCGGCAAGCTCACTCGCGGAGCCATTCCCCGGTCGATCGCCTTTCGTGTTGCTGGCTTTTTCTTTTGGCCGCTTCTTATCCCTGGAACAATCGATACTGTTCTCACGATGAAATCCTACTTTCATATCAAGCGGGAATACTATGCCAAATCGATTAAAGATTGTCCTGAATTGATCGTCCCTTATTCGACAGTCAATCGGGTCATTTTCGTCCCGGCGCATCAATATTCCGAGGCGTTCACTCTTTACCTTCAAGACCCACGCAGCGGCAACTTTTACCCCTTTGACATCGAAGTGCAAGGCTAAATTCGAGCAATTGAAGTTAATTTAGGGAATTGTGCTAAGGTGGGGGAATGTTGAAGCGATGCGCGGGCATTCATATTCCTGTTTTTTCTTTGCGATCTAAAAAGGGGCTCGGAACTGGTGAGTTTCTCGATCTCATTCCTCTCATTGACTGGTGCAAAGAGGCTGGATTAAAACTGATCAAACTCTTTCCCGTCCACGACACCTCATTGACAGATACTGAAAGAGATGCCTCTCCATTCTCTGTTTTGTCAGCTTTCTCGCTCCATCCCAACTACTTGAACATCCGGACCCTCGCGCCAGAATTCGAGGAAGAGATCAAGCCGATCTCTAAGGTTCTCAACCAGCCCCATCTGGAATACCGCCGCACCTACTTGGCTAAAAATGAGCTGCTCAGACTGCTTTTCATTTTGCGCAAAGAAGAGGACCTCTCGTCAAAAGGCTTCCAACAATTTTTCAAGAAAAATGAAGACCATCTTAAGAGCTACGCCGCTTTCTTATTCTTAAAAGAAAAATATGGGACTGCTGACTTTCACAAATGGGGACGCTATAGCCAGTATACTGAAGAGATCGTCGAGGAGATTTGCGACAACCACCCGGAGAAGGTCAACTTTCACTTCTTTGTTCAATTCCACCTCCATCAGCAGTTGAAAGAGGTCGTAGATTATGCCGAAGAGCAGGGGATTGCCCTTATCGTCGATTTTCCACTCACTACCCATCCCCATAGCGTAGAGGCATGGCGAAAGGTGAGTGAAGCTGCTCAGTTGAAATGGATCCAGCAATATTTTGAGACCTTGCAGCAGTTGCCAGTTGTCTGTGAGAGGAAAGGGGGAGAGGGGATTTTTCAAGATCCGCGAAATTTTCCAGAAATGTCGATCTGCACCCCTTCTCTTTACAAAATGCTACCCTTAAGATCGTGGTGGGAAGAGGATGTGGAGAAGACTGCTCTCTACTACAACACGATTTTAAAACACGAGCTGGCTCCTCCCGCAGTTTTGACAGAGAAACTAGCTCGAGAAATCATCCAAGGATATCTTGATTCCAAGTCTAAAATTGCCCTTTTCCAGATGCAAGATCTGATTGCGATGAATGATGATCTCAAAGCCCCTCATCCCGAGCGGGATCTTGTACATTGGCGCTCTCATATCTATATAGAAGAGTTTCTCTTGGTTAAAAGCTTTGCCAAAGAGATTCGGGAGATGGTCAAAGAGGCCAAACGATGAAAGAGTTCCCTTCATCGATCTATCATTTGCAATTTGGGGAAAAATTTGGATTAAGAGAGGCGACAAAAATCCTCCCTTACCTCGCAAAGCTCGGGATCGAAGGAGTCTATTGCTCCCCCTATTTCGCTTCTGCTAGCCCTCATGGATACGATGTTATCGATCCCTATCGAATTGCAAATCCAAAAGAATATGACGTGTTCTGTAAAAAAATGAAGAAGCTGGGACTCTATCATATTGCCGATTGGATCCCAAATCACATGGGGATCAAGGGAGATAACCTCTGGTGGCAGGATGTTTTGGAAAAGGGTCAGAAGTCACCCTATGCCCGTTTTTTTGATATCGATTGGAGTAAGGGGAAGATCGATTTGCCCATTTTAGGAGAAAAAGGGGAAGTCAAAATCACTGACTGGCGCCTTCCCATTAGTGGATTTTACAAGTTGGTCCCCTGGCAGAATTCAGCCAAAGAAGTGAGTTACCGACGCTTTTTCAATATTAATGAAATGGTTGGGTTGCGGATGGAAGATCCAAAGGTTTTTAGGGCTTATCACAAAAGGCTTTTTGAACTTTTGAAAGAGAAAAAAATCGATGGTCTTCGGATCGACCATCCCGATGGCCTCTATGATCCAACCGGTTATTTCGAAAGCTTGAGAAGGCACCATAAGGGGCTGATCGTCGTTGAAAAAATCCTCGGTTGGCAAGAAGAACTTCCCAATTGGCAGGTTGAGGGGACAGTTGGCTATGAATTCCTCAATATGCTCACTGGGATTTTCGTCAAAATAGAGCCCCGCTTGACTAAATGTTACGAGCGGTTTATTGGCAAGCATATCGACTTTGCGGATTTAGTTTATCAAGATAAGAAATCCTATGTTAAAGCAGAGATGCTCGGCGATTTGCACCGGCTGTGTAAAATCCTACCGGAATGCTCTCCGGAGGCTGTTTTAGAACTGCTCGCCTCATTTCCGGTCTATCGCTCTTATATTCGCCCTCAAGGGCCGGTGCCAGAGCGGGATGTTCCTTACCTGAAAGAGGCTCTTGCCAAAAATCGAGACCTGTTTTTAAAGAAAGTGTTTTCCCTTAAAGAGGATAGCCCAGCTGCCCGTGAATTCATCCTCCGCTTTCAGCAACTCAGTGCTCCGGTCATGGCAAAGGGATTTGAGGATATCGCCCTTTATAATTATAACCGTTTGCTCGCCCTGAATGAAGTGGGGGGGAGTCCGGAGCGTCTGGGGGTCACAAAGGAGCAGTTCCATGCCTTTTGCCTCTGTAAAAGGGAAAAATGGCCCTATGGGTTTTTAGCAACCTCTACCCATGATACCAAAAGAAGCCACGATGTGCGGATGCAATTAGCCGTCCTATCAGAAATTCCAGATAAATGGGAGCGGGCACTTCAATCTTGGAAAAAGAGTAATCAAAGATATAAATCGATCGTCGATGGGAAGCTCTGCCCCGATCCAAATGCTGAATACATGCTCTATCAAATCCTCTTGGGAGTTTGGCCAAGTCGCCCCTCCTTCAAACGACTGTGGCAATGCTTCCATAAATCGATCAAAGAGGCGCGGGAATACACCTCTTGGATGAATCCTAATTTTGAATATGAAAAAGGGTGTGAACAGTTTTTAAAATCGATTCTAAAAAAAGGGACCCCATTCTTGCTCTCCTTTAGAAAGTTTCAAAAGGAGATTGCCCGCTATGGGAAGTTAAATAGCCTCTCCTCGAGCGCTTTTCAGCTAGGGTGTCCTGGAATAGTCGATATTTATCAAGGGTGTGAAAACTGGCGCTATCTCCTTGTCGATCCCGATAACCGCGCTGCCCCTAAGTTTAGCGCACCAGAATCGGAAAAAAGTCGACTGCATCGCAAAGCGCTCCAATTTCGCAAAGAGCATAAAAAGCTGTTTTTGGAAGGGGAGTACATCCCACTTGAAGTTCGAGGAGCTCATAAAGACCACGTGATTGCCTATCTGCGCTCATATGGCGACGAGAATTGCCTTGTTGCAGTGGTCCGCTTTTTCGCCTCACTGGATACCCTTGCCGATACGTCGATTCTCCTTCCTAAAAAAATAGAAGGGGGAGTGGAGCTATTTTCCGAGCGACACTTTGTCGGAAAAACCATTAAGGCAGATCAGCTGTTTGCACAAGCTCCTTACGCTTGGCTGTTTTGGGCATCAAAATCGCCGACAAGAGGCCAACGACGCTGACGATCAGCAGCAACAACATCCCATTGTGAAATCCCTGCACAAATTCCGATTGCATCCGGACGATGGTGACCGTGACCGCTAGGCCCATGCTGCCGCCAATTTCCTGGATCGTGACAAAGGTGCCCGACGCAATCCCAGCAAAATTCTTCGAGAGCGCAAAGAGGGCTCCCGTGGTAGTGGGAGTGATGATGAGACTGATCCCGAGGCCGAGGCCACCTGCCGCCAAAGCCATCGTAAAGGGAGTGATCTCATGACTATAGTAAAACTGCAGAAAGGACGAGAAGATCATCATGATAAACCCAATAAAGATCAGACGGCGGGGGCCTACCTTGTCATAGAAATAGCCAGAGAGGGGAGAGATGAGCCCAATCGGCACAGAAAAGGCGAGCATCATCAGGCCCGCTTGCATCGGACTAAAGCCAAGCTGTTTTTGGATGTAGAGGGGAATCAAAAAGATCCCGGCCCAGAAGAAGGCGATCATACAAAAGTTACCTAGACAGCAGAGCAGAAACATCCGATTTTTGAAGAGGTCTTCGCGGATGATCGGCATCTCAGCTCTTTTTTCGGCCACAAACAGCAGAATAAGCGAAAGGATGCTCATGCCATATAAACACAAAATCAGCCAAGTGCTCCACACAGTGCTTTGGACAGTGGCCAGAATAAAGGTCCCAATTGCCAGCGTCAGCAGAATGACCCCCGGCCAATCGAGCTTCGTCGATTCTCCCTCTGTTTTTGATTCCCTGGCAAAGAGCCAAGTCAAGAGAAAGCCTACGAGGGCGAAGGGAAGATTGATCAGAAAAATCGAGCGCCAGCTAAAGTAATTGAGGATGATCCCTCCAATAATCGGACCGAGCGCGAGGGTGATCCCTCCTGAAGAGGCCCACATCCCAATCGCCGTGCTTTTCTTCTCCTCTGGATAGAGATCGATCAGCATCGCCTGGGAGAGGGGGAGTAGGATAGCCCCTGCAAGCCCGTAGATCGCCTGAAATCCGATGATCATCTCCGGATTGACCGCCAGTCCGCCCCCGAGCATCGCGACGGCAAAAAGAGTCGTCCCAATCAAATAGACCCGCTTGCGTCCAAAAATATCGCCGAGTCGTCCCATCGTCACGAGCGTAGAGGCGATAAAGATCCCATAGATATTGATGATCCACTGCAGCTCTGCCAAATTTGCGCCGAGCGCTTGCTGAATCGACTCAAGGTTCGTGTTGATCAGCGAAAAGCTGAGCCCCATCGCCATGTTGCCCATGAGAACGCCGCAAATCGCCAGCCACTTCATTAATGGATCCCTACATAAAGCAATACATCGGTATTGCTCACTGGATCAAAGCCAAGGGGATAGACCTCGAAATCGGCGACAAAAGTCCTTCTCAGATTACCTTGCCAAACCCATTGCCATATCTCCATCATCTGATCGGGGAATTTCCCAGAGATCTCAAACACCGCATACTTGGCTGCAGGCACTTGCTTGAGCACGAGCCCCTTTGGAATCCCTCCCGCAACCGTCACCTCGCAACCAGCGACAAGCGTATAGGGCTTAGTGTGGTCCTTCTCATATTCGCAATAGAGACCGAGCACTTCTCCCGTCTTCTGATTGGGAATTTTCGTTTGAATTTCCTCTCGATAAAACCGGCCCCAGAATGGGGGAATGTCTTGACCAGACTGCCAATTCTCATTGGTCGTTCTCAAATCAATTCCCATGACCTGCATCGGCCCCTTCTCAATCACAGTGTAATGCATTTTTTTAATCCTCTTGAATCTATCCCTATCTATAGGCTAACATCGATCAACATTTTAAAAAACCCAAACAAGAGATCAAAGGAGTGCACATGTCAGATATGCCGTCAGTAGGCCAATTTTGTTGGAATGAGCTTTCGACAACCGATCCAAAAAAGGCAAAAGAATTTTATGGAAAAGTCTTCGGCTGGGAATTCGAAGAGCATCCGATGGGGGATATGAACTATATCATGGTCAAAGTCAATGGGAAGAAAGCAAGCGCCGGAATTTGGGCCATCCCTAAAGAGATGCAAAGCCAA
Source organism: uncultured Verrucomicrobiae bacterium (assembly GCA_963806855.1). Taxonomy (GTDB): domain Bacteria; phylum Chlamydiota; class Chlamydiia; order Chlamydiales; family Rhabdochlamydiaceae; genus Sacchariniichlamydia. The sequence goes on from CAWDYW010000001.1 coordinate 1,219,072, forward strand.
ATCCCACCCCATTGGATGTCCTATATTTTGGTTGAAAACCTCGAGAAATCTTTAGAAAAAGTGACCAAACTCGGCGGAAAAGTGGTCCGTCCTGCGACAGAAGCAGGCGATTTTGGTCGTTTTGCCATTATCACCGATCCCACCGGGGCGATGATCGCCATCTGGGAAAACAAACCCCATTAAAAATTGCATCTGCCCTCCTTTCCTGGAGGGCTAATTCCTTAACTTATTGACATTCAATTATTTAAATAGTATTAAGTTTTTATTTGACTATTATTAATAAAACTTTTATAATTATGCTATGTTTATTAACAATAATAATTAAAAAGGAGAAAATAATGTCAATTCAAGCAACAGGATCATCTGACGGTATTAATCAGTTAAAGAGTGTGGAAAATACCCGTTCGGAAAATATCCATCAGCAAGAAGCAGATAAAGTATTTGATATCGAACAGCCTAAAAAAGTTTCGGCTGTAGGTTTACGTGCGATGTTCGCTCAGATAGCAAAAAATGGTAAATAATTTTTCAATTTAAAATTCAAACCCATCGGAAAGGACTAAACTCTAGCCGATGGTTTTTTTTTGATAATCAGCTTTAAATTTAACATTCTTTTGGGTATAATCTTCGCAGTTAAAGAAAATTTAATAATAGATGACGACTTAAAGAATAGGAGAATAATATGTCAGGAATATGTAGCTATCTTCCCACCCAAGGACTCAGCGATTGGTGTGCAGGAATTGATATTACCGGCGTCCGCGCTGGCATCGCACTATCCATAGTGGTGATCTTTGCGCTCACTAAATTTCAAGGGCAAGTTGCGCTCCAAGAACGGCAGGTTCAACCCTTACAAGGTAGGGTTCAAGGCGATGAAAAACTTCGTTTACTCCAGGGGACTGAAAAACTCTCTGCGTTTTTGAAAGAAGCTTTTGGGGACCCAGTTGCAAAAAAGGTCATAGCAGATGGTTTTATAAGAAATCCGTTAGACGTTTTAGGCCGATTATATCCAGAATCTCAAGCTAATCAGCTATGGGCATTTTTGCTGCGGGCCACATGTAGTACCGCTATTAGTCAACAATTTGATGTAGAAGTAGTTGAGGCACCGAGTTCAGATGGAGTCCAAATTCGTGAGCCAGCTAAAGATGTAGTCATTGATTTTATGGATCTTTCAGAAAAGCTAAATAAGGGTCCATTAAGCTGGAAGTACAAATTTAAGAAACTTGGTGAGGCTGGCCAAGAGATAATAGTGAAGGGATTCCTTAATGAGGTAGAAAAACTGGCGGAGTGTTTAGATGATTTGTACGAGCAGGACTTTGATGAAGCTGCCGGAAGAACCTTTGGTGGGGACTTAGCAGTTGATCTGAGAGACTTTCTAATGAAGCCAGCTATTGTGAAGCCTGCAGCGGTCGCGTCTATAGATGATGCTAACGATAAAGGCAAAGATGAAGCGCTAGTGGCGCCGATTGCTGATGGGGCACAGGTTGAAGAAGAAGGGCCGCAAAGGCTAGGCATGATCCCGGTCGAGAACTAGAAACAACATAACATCTATTATCGGACGTATTCTGAATGTGTGTGATCTTGAAGAGATCACATTCATGAACCATATGACCTGTATGGGTGAAAGTCCCCCCAGACAAAGAGAAGGAGCAAATTTCATATCTTAGCCAGTATTGCGGGAATCTCAGTCAATTGACAGTTGCCTTTTTTCTCTTGCTTATTATTTGTTGATAATTATAATGAATCATCTTCTTCCTGTGAAACCGAGGTAAAGAAGTTTGATACTTAGGCCTTTTCTTTGCCAGGAAATTACAGAAAAAATGTTACACCACCAGCCTCTCGCATATGACCCTCCGAATTTGAAGCGAAAATCGGCTCAAAGAACCCGAAAATCGACTGAAACTTTTTTATTAGGATAAGTTCAAGTAGGTGAAGCCATTTTTTTCGCAGCCAAAAAGGTCGAGAAATAGAAACGTTCTAATTATTAAGAGATTTATGAGTTTTGTTGGCGATTGTTTTAAAAAAATTCTAAATATTAGGCTCCAAAGTGTTTTTCAAATTGGAGTTTCATGCGGTAATGTACTCAGTTCTGTTTCAACCCTGGCTTTGGGTTATTTATTACCAAAGCAGTCTGTTCGACCAGACTCATTTGTAGAAACTTTTTCAGAAGTGACTTCTAAAATGCGGATGAATTTGGCTTCCAGGTTCTGGAAATTCTCAGCTTTGTTTAGGGAACATATCCCTTCACGATTGGGAGCTGATTATTTGAACGTATTGGCTATTTTGATAACACAATCTTCTACAGAAAGTCATGAGCTATCATTGAAAGAGAAGCAAATGATAGAGGAAGTATTTTCTCAAGCGGTTCTGAATAAGAATTATCTAGATAAGTTCGATTTCTTCATTGCTGCCAGTCAAAATGGTCAAATAAGAGAACAACACAATGCTTTAAAAGAAATTTTTAGAATTTGCAACCCCCATTTTTTTCATCATTTTAAAAGTAAGATTCAAAAGTTATCACAAATAAAAAATATACATGAACTAGATCCGCTATCTGAGGAAGAAAAGCTAACAGTATATGACATTAATGTTTTAATCAATGTAGCTTCACTGAAACCTTTATTAGAAAATTTGAAGAATAATCGAATCAAAGGGACAGAAGAAATATGTTCAAACTTTGTTCAACTAGAAATGTTGATGAAAACCCCCTTTTTTGAGGATTTAAAAAAACTCTGTTTGCAAAGCCGTCCTGCGGGAACCATTTTTCTGGGAGATCGTCGTACTTTTCAAGCACTTAATGGCTCCAGCTTTGATTGTGTAACAGCGATGCAACAACTATTCATGGGTAGAATTTGCCATATTGGGATATTTGTTAATCCTGAAGAAAAAGGTCTTCACTTGTCACATGTCAACCGGATGACAAAAACGCATGCTGTCTTGCCTATAAAAAATCCAATAACTTTACCCTTTGCTTACGCATTAACTTTAGATATAAGGCCCCTCATTCCATCCCATTTAACTGAGCGAAAACAGAATGAGCTCATTGAAATTTTTTTCCAGGAATTTCACACACTTGCTCAAGAAGAGCACCCAGAACTTCCTTTAGCAGAAACTAAACAACATCTCAAAATGCTACTCTTTGGACATAAATCATTCTATGCTCAAAAGCTCGCAGAAGTTACTTATCCTTCAAAAGGTTCTGCAACAATGTGTTCTACCTATGTAGGAATCACTTTTCTTAAAGCCGTTCAAAAGATGAACCTCGTTTTAGAAGAACAGGGGTTCCAAGAAAGAATCCCTCATCCATTTGGTGAACGGGAAAATCTAATGAATATGGATATTTTGCGTCTAATTTATCTTTTGAAGGAGTTAAAACTTGTTAAGCCATCGCCAATAAGTGAAACATTAGCAAAAGTCATTCATTCCACAAGCGCTCTAGCATTTTGATTGATTTATCTGTTTGATAAGACTGGTAAAATGCTCTCATTCTAAATATGTTACGTCTAGAAAATCCTTCAATGCCTGGGAATGCTTTTTGCAAATCTTCTCCGAGTTTTTCAATGACTCTTGCTCCCCAGTTCTCGTTTTTTTGGCGCTCGACGATTGTTTCCCCTATTTCCCAATATAATCTCACAAGTTCTCTGTTGACATTCAGATTAACTTTAATTTGTGCAACTCGGATTCTGTCTTTGAGGTCACTAAGAAGTTTGGGATAAGCGGAAGGCATCCCGGCGGAGGGTTTTTGTATTTTTTCTATCGTTGTTTCCATAGAAAATCTCCATTTGAGGGAATAGATTAATCTAAAATTTAATTGACATCAATGAGGATTTTTTTCTCCCTTCAAAGCCAAAAACCAACTTTTCAAGTTGTTTGGCTATCTTTAAAGAGCTTGATGATCTTGAATTTGAGAAGATCCAAGAAGAAAAAGTAGACTGCTGTGCTACCGAGTAAAAGGAAAACTAAAGATAGAGGAATCTGGGCCATCAAGATCCCCTTGCAGGCCAGGATGGTCACAAAGATGATATCGAGCCCAGTAAAGATGAGCATCCAATTGCTGGGCCTTGAGTGCCAAAAGTGTTTGCTTTCCCGCACGAGATAGAGTGTTGCTTGTCCCGTAAAGACAAGGGTCAGGAAAACCATTGTTTGCACTTGGGGCATAGAAAGATAATGAATCGCCATAAAGAGTACTAAAAACGAGAAGCCCAATATCATGATGGCGAAGAGTCCTGCAGTGGTGATCAGCCGTTTGATATTCCATTTGTCTGGGGTATGGGAAAATGAGACCCAATCAGTGGCGATCGTCATGGTGGTGAAATCATTGATGAAAAAGAGGAGCAGGATCAGTAGCTGCGAGATGATGAATTGGCCGGTCAGCATCAAGCCGAGACCAAGCAGAACGGAGATTTCTAGGGTTTTGATGATCTTGTTTTGGATATAGGTGAGCATCCTCTGGTAGATGCGCCTGCTCTCTTTCACCGCTTCGACAATATCGCCCAGGCCCGGATTGGTCAACACGAGGCTCGCGGCTGCTTTCGCCACGTCGGTCGCATTGCTGACGGCGATCCCCACTTCTGCTTTTTTCAAAGCGGGCGCATCGTTGACTCCATCTCCTGTCATGCCACTAATATAGCCGCTGTTTTGCAGCAATTGAACGATATGGAATTTGTCTTCAGGAAAGATCCCTGAAAAAATATCGGTCTTCTCAATGTCCTCTTTTGAAAGCTCATGGATATCCTCTCTTGAAAAGGTCCTGGTGCCGATGCCTACTTGGCCCGCGATGGATTTTGCTGTGATCCGATTATCTCCTGTCAGCATCATCACTCGAATGCCGAGGGTGTGGAGCTCCTCGATGGCTGCTTTTGAAGTGGCGCGAGGCGGGTCTTGAAATGCAAGCAGGCCGACAAATTGAAAATGCCCTTTTTGGCCAATGATGATCCCTAATAGGCGCGATCCTCCAGAAGAGAGCTCCTTTACGTCATGTAATAGATCAACCCCTGCCATTTCGGCCAATATGAATGGAGAGCCTTTGAAGATAAAGAGCTCTTGGTCGCGATAGCGGACAATGGTCCCAGAGTGCTTCCGATTAGGGTCAAAAGGGAGAAATCGAATGCGCTCTGCGGTCGAATAGGGCGATTTCACCTCTTTCGCAGCGCTTAAGATTGTTAAATCAAACGGGTCTTGTGTCGCCTCTTCACAGGCCATCGTCGCAAGGCAGAGCAGATCCTGGTCGGTAAAGGGGGCGTAAGAGCGGAGCGCAGCGATGTGGAGGCTGTTTTGGGTAATCGTCCCTGTTTTATCGATGCATAAGATATTCATCGCCGCCGCTTCTTCAATTGCGGAAAGGCGGGTGACGAGGACTCCCCTTTTGGCAAGCTCCATCGATCCCAAAGCAGTCGAGAGGGCATAGGTAGCTGGGAGGGCGACCGGTACCGACGCAATGAGCAGCAGCAAGGAGAAGGGAACGGTGTCAAAAAGGGAGATCCCTTGATAAAATGAGTAGATGAGCAAAATCAGAATTAAGATGATGTCGAAGATGACCAGGGATTTGACGATCGCAAAGATCGTGCTCTGAAGATGCGAAGGGGTCTTGGCCGTCCGCATGATCTCGGCCGTTTTCCCAAAAAAGGTGTTTTTCCCTGTCTCAGTGACTTTGGCATAGGCTTCCCCTTGTCTGACGATTGATCCGGCGTAGACTATGGAAGGTTCAACGGGTAATGACTCCCCTGTTATGGCTGATTGGTCAATGGAGACTTTCCCAGACAGCAGCTTTGCATCGGCCGGGACAATGTCGCCCATCCGAAGACAGATGACGTCATCAGGAACAAGTTCCTGAGCGGGAATTAAACGCCACTGCTGGTCTCTAAGAACGCGCGCTTGAACTTTGAGTTTGCTCTGCAATAAGCGGACCGCATTTCTAGCTTTCCCTTCTTCAAGAAAACTGATCAGTGCATTGAATAAAAGCAGGATCGCGATGACCCAGGCTTCTGTAAATTTTTTTAAGAAGAGTTCTATTAAAATAATAAGCTCGAGCATCCATGGGACGGGAGCCCAGAATTTTTGCAGAAAGAGAAGAACAGGATTTTCCTTTTCTTCCGGCATCGTATTAGGACCAAATTTTTGCAGCCGCTGCTCTGCCTCAGGAGATGTTAAACCATTTAGAATCATTCTTCTTTCCCTAATATCCTAAAATTCTTAGTATGTCAAAAAAAGGGCCTTGCTCATAGATTCGGCCAGAATTTCGGCTGAGCGAGAGGTTCCAGATACAATGACTTTTGACGAGTCCATAGCCGGAGGCACTATGGATGAGGAAAAAGGCACTGCAGATGGACGCCTCGCAGCCGGCCGAAAACTGGCCCAATCTATGAGCAAGGCCCGAAAGGTGATACATGGAAATGATTCCTCTTCTGGCATTCCTCGGAGTTGGGATTTTAGCTGGCCTTATCGGCGGATTGCTGGGCTTGAGCGGAGGGGTGGTGACGGTTCCTGCACTGGTCTTTATTTTTCCCTTAATTGGCATCCCTGAGACTCAAGTGACCCACATGGCGATCGGCACTTCACTCGCGGCTATGGTTTTCAATGGCATTGTCTCCACTTGGTCGCATCACCTGCGTAAAGGGGTCCTCTGGGAGCTGTTTCTCTCACTGCTGCCCTGGATTACGATTGGGGCGTTATTCGGCGGTATTGTCGCGAACTTTATATCGGATTTCGTTCTTGAAAATCTTTTTGGCTTTTTTATCTGCTTTCTTGGTATTTATCTATTTTGGCCGCCAAGAAAAAAGAAGGAGCTTCGAGAGTTCAATAAACATTCGATTTTCTGGTGCGGGACGGGTGTCGGCACCATAGCGGGTGTACTCGGAATTGGAGGAGGGGTGTTTACGGTTCCCCTGTTGATTCACTTCAACTATCCGGAGAAAAAGGCCATCGGGACCTCTGCGGCGATCAGTTTGGTAGTGACGACGGTGACTGCGCTCACCTATTTGTACTTTGGATTGAAAACGGTGAAGACGCCCGAAAGTTTAGGATATATATATTTGCCCGCTTTTGTTTTTATTGGACTTGGCGCGATGTTTTTGGCTCCCTTGGGAGCAAAGTGGGCACATGCAATCGATGGATTGCTTTTGCGCCGAATTTTTGCAGCTGTACTGATCATCATTGGTATTTTGATGATCTAAATTGAGGAAACAAACGCATGTATTTACGAGACTTTAAAGTCATCAGGCCTAATTTCGAGGAAAGTCAGGAGAACCTGCTCGAATGGGTTGTGAGCGCCCACGTGGGGACAACCATGCGTACGAATGGCTGGAGTGAGCAAGATAATGAGTGTCAATTGTTTACAGCTAAATTGCGGGAAAATCTGATGCGCATTGGTCTTGGACAAAACAAGATCCAAAAAAGGGGCTTTCAGATCAAAGATTGCAGCCACCAAAGTTGGGATCAGATGGAAATCTACAATATCGCTGTGATGCCCGAAGGGTATCTGCTCGACAAGCGGATGGAGTTTTTCAATCAAGCCTGCTCGGAGGTCTTTGAGCAGATGTATGGCCCAAATGATGTGCTTCCTCCCCACCTTGTCCACGTGACTTGCACCGGCTATGTCGCCCCCAGCCCTGCTCAAAAGCTGGTCTCTTCGCGTGACAATGGTAAGAATACCACGGTGACCCATGCCTACCATATGGGCTGCTACGGCTCGATCCCTGCGGTGCGCATTGCGATGGGCCATTTTGCTGTCGAGCATGAGCAAACAGATATCGTCCATACCGAGCTATGCTCTCTGCACATGAACCCAGCGCAGCACTCGATGGATCAGCTGGTGGTTCAGAGCCTATTTGCCGATGGCTTTATCCGTTATTCTCTGGGAGAGAAGTCGGATGGTCCAGCGCTGAAAATTTTGGCCGTCTCTGAACAGATCATTGCCGACTCTATCACAAAAATGACCTGGGACTGCAACGAGTGGGGATTTCAGATGTCGCTCTCAAAGGATATTCCGGTCCACATCCGGCGCAATATCGATGCCTACCTCGACCAGCTAGCTAAAAAAAGTGGAATCGATCGGGAAGAGCTTAAATGCGCTCACTATGCGATCCATCCCGGCGGTCCCAAAATTGTGGAAAATATTGCCGAAAAACTGGGACTTGAGCCAGATCAAACTCGCCATACTGTCGCTGTACTGCAAAATTATGGCAATATGTCGTCAGCTACACTCCCCCATATCTGGGAGCGGATTTTAAAAGACGATACGATAAAAGCTGGAGAGCGTATAGTGAGCATGGCTTTTGGGCCAGGTTTGACCATTTGCGGCGCCGTTTTTGAAAAGAGGTAAGAATGCATTATTTCATGATGATCCCCTTCATAGTTCAAACTTTTGCGATCGGCTTTGATGAGTACTACTTTCACATTAAACGAGGCCTTCCCCTCTGGGAGCGGATCGGCCATCCTATCGATACCTTAAGCGTCCTCTGCTGTTTCCTCTTTGCCTTACTTGTCCCCTACTCCCCTCTTGCCCTCAAATGGTACATCGCCCTTACGGTCTTCTCTTGCCTCATGGTCACCAAGGATGAATGGGTCCATAAGCACCACTGCCCTGGTTCTGAACATTGGCTTCACGCGCTGCTTTTCATCAACCACCCGATCATACTGACAGCTGTTGGGCTCCTCTGGGCTAACCCCTCTTGGATGCACCGATGGCTCACCCAGCCCGAGACAATGCACACCTTTTTAGTGCTCCAGGCTGCTTTTACAGCCCTATTTTTTTGCTATCAAGTCATCTACTGGAATTTCATATGGAAAGAAAAGGAAGTAAAAACCCAATAAACAACGCTTGGTATGACGATCTAAATGAGCGGTGGCATACCATTGAAGACCATCCCATTGCCCTACTCCGCTCTGAAAATAATCTGCGCAATCCTTGGATCCAAAGCGTCCTGGTCAAGAATTTTCACCACCCTTGCAGCGTCCTCGATATTGGGTGTGGCGGCGGCCTACTGACCAATTTTCTGGCTCAAAAAGGGCATCTTGTCACTGGGATCGATCTCTCTGAGCCGAGCCTCCAAGTGGCCCGAAGCCTCGATACGACAAAATCGGTCGACTACCGCAGGGCTAGCGCCTATCAGCTTCCCTTCGCCGATAAAAGTTTTGATATCGTCTGTGCGATGGATATCCTCGAGCATGTCGAAAATCCGGCTCTCTTGATTCAGGAGGCCTCTCGAGTGCTCAAGAAGGGAGGATTATTCTTTTTCCATACCTTCAACCGCAACCTCTGGAGCTATTTACTGGTGATCAAAGGGGTCGACTGGTGCTTCTCCAACGCCCCTCCCCATATGCACGTCTATCCCCTCTTCGTCAAACCCGAGGAGCTAAAGCAGTTTTGCGAAAATCAGAAGCTGACTGTCCAAGAGATGAAAGGGGTCCGGGTGGTGATGCTCAATAGATCGTTCTGGAAAATGGTCTTTACCAAGAGAGTCGACGAGAACTTTAAGTTCGCCTTCACCAAGTCGCTCAAGACTGGGTATTCAGGCTTCGCTAAGAAAGGGTAATTAACGCAAAGACGCCAAGGCGCAAAGACGCAAAAAAATAAAAATTATTGTTTTTTTTGCGTCTTTGCGACTTGGCGTCTTTGCGTTGAAAAAAGGTTGATTAAGTGTCGGACAAATACCGGATGATCCGATCGATCCGAAAATGCCGCTCTTCGCGCTTGGCCAATAAATCGTAGAACTCCGTTGGGTCCTTCTGCTCTTTCTTGATCTCCTGATGGATCTGCGCATGGATGCACTGCTGCATCTCTCTGGCGAGCTTACGGATGTTTTGGAGGGCAATGAGTCGCTCTTTCACTTTGTAATTTTCGACCTTCTTTAACAAAAGCTCTTCGGCCTTTTCAATGAAAAAGAGTGGATAATTTTGGTTGGCGGTGCAATGGAGCTGCTCGTGATGCGAATTGGGCCCTTTTTGTAAGATGACCTTCGCTTTGGCAAATTTTCGTTTCGAAGCGCTCGGGGCTTTGATGGGGAGCTTGCCGACACAGGCTGGGATGCGCGGGGTCTTCTTGTGTTTAAATGTACGGGATTTCCCCTTTTTTTCTATCGTCGTCGCTCTGTCGAGAATCTCTTTAAATTGATCGCAAGAAAGTTTACTTTTTTCCATGGGGGTCAGTTTTAACATACCCTTGCTTTAAAATCAAAATTTTTCTTAATATTTAGAGAATCTTACAGGAGGACCGCAATGGCCAAAGTGACACTCAAAGGAAACCCCATTTCAACAAATGGTGATCTGCCTAAAATGGGAGCGACAGCGCCCGACTTTGTACTTGTCGATAAAGATTTAAGCAACCGCTCTCTAAAAGACTTCGCTGGAAAGCCCAAGCTCCTCAACATCGTCCCGAGTCTCGATACATCAACCTGCTCAATAAGCGCCAAAAAGTTTAATGAGGCGATCAAAGGGCATCCGGAAGTCACTGTATTGGTCATCTCAACCGATTTACCCTTTGCTCAAAGTCGGTTTTGCTCCCAAGAGAACGCTGAAAATATCATCACGCTATCGATGATGCGCAATAAGGATTTTGCTAGGGATTATGGCGTATTGATTCAGGATGGTCCGCTGGCTGGCATCTGCGCTCGCTCGGTGGTTGTGCTCGACAAAAATAACAAAGTGATCTATACACAGCTTGTCCCAGAAATCACAACGGAGCCCGATTACCAAACGGCTCTTAAACATCTACTAGGAAAGTAAGCATGACAAAATTGAAGGAACATTCTCGAGAGAATATCCATAAGATGTTCGATCAAATCTCCCCCACCTATGATTTAGCCAATCGGGTCATGACTTTTAATCTCGACCAAATCTGGCGAAAGAAGATGGTCAAAATGTTGCCTGAGAGGGAGGGACAGTTTGTTCTAGATTGTGCTACAGGGACGGCCGATCAGCTGATCTGCATGATGGAAAACACCAAGCGGATCAAACGGGCCATAGGAATTGATTTAGCAGCCGAAATGGTGGCCATTGGCGAGAAGAAGGTCAAGACTAAGCCCTACGCCGATGCCCTCTCCTTTCAAATCGCTAGCGCCCTAGAACTGCCCTTTGAAGAGAATACGTTTGATTGCGTGACGATCTCGTTTGGGATCCGCAATGTGACTGATGTGAAGAAGGCCCTATCAGAGTTCTACCGGGTGCTCAAGCCAGGCGGACGGGTGCTCATTCTCGAAGGGACAGTCCCCAAGATGAAGTGGCTGCGGGCAATCCACCTATTCTACTTAAGAAATTTCCTCCCCCGCATCGGCCAGATGATTTCCAAAAACGACTATGCCTACCGATACCTCAACGAGACGATTGAGACCTTCCCATCTGGGGAGGCCTTTTGCTCGATGATGCGCGATGTTGGCTTCGCTGATGCCAAGGCCAACCTCCAAACTGGCGGTATCGCAACGATTTATTCGGGAAATCGTTAAAAATCTAGCTGTACTCTCTCTGAAAGTGGAATATTAAAGACCACTATAATCGCTAGCTAGAGGATTAACATTTCGCCCATTGTGACCTGGTTCTCTGAAAATTCCTAGATTTAGTTGTAGAACTTTTTCAGCTGTCTTATCGCTCCTACCTAGCCGCCGAGGGCCCGACTCTCTATTTTCTGGATTATTATTCAAGGGCTTATCATTAAATTGATTAAAACTAATGCTCATAATTTATTTCTTATATGGTTTTTATTATAAACTTAATTATAACAAAATATTAATTATATATGTAAATAAAAACTTAGTATTATAGGAAGCAAATGAAATTTATACTTAAGTACTTGAATATAAAAGATTCATTACCACAGAGAGACAGAGGGAAAATTCTGATAATTTTTTGATTTTCAGAGAGTTAAATTAGGCAATAACGCCGGTACCAATAGCAAGGTTATTCAGACCCAGCGGGAATCCAAGCGCCAGGCATGTGTATTACTTCGTATACCCTGAGGCTTTCCAAGTCGAGCCGAGATTTTTGAGACACATCGCCACTTTAGGATGATCATCGCCATGAACTTTCTTGTAAATCTTCAGTGCTTCTTCAAAATATCCAACCGCTTTTTTCGCATCCTCTAAGAATTGCCAAGCGGCCCCGAGATTGTAGAGACAATCAGCCAACTTAGGATGTTCATCGCCATACATCCTATGAATCTTCAGTGCTTCTTCAAAATATCCTACCGCTTTTTTCGCATCCCCTAAGGTGCTCCAGGCATATCCGAGCCCATGGAGACACGTCGCCACATCGGGATGCTCAGCTCCGTACACTGTCATGTTAATCCTCAACGCTTCTTCATGATATCTGATCGCTTTTTGCACATCTCCTGAGGTTTGCCAAAGCCAGCCAAAATTGGTGAGGATAGATGCCACCTTCGGATGTTCATTACCATAACGTTCTTTATTAATCATTAGCGCTTTTGTAAAGTGCTCGATAGCATTTTTGGTATCTCCAAGAGCATTACTAATTAGTCCGTAGAGATTCAAATTACGGGACAATATATCTTCATTTTTTCCTTCGGCAACGCTTTGTGCTTTCTCCACATACTTTCTTGCTTCGGTATAGTCTGCTAACTTGTATAAAAGTTTTGCAAATTGAAACTGCACCTCAGTATCATCCGGATTCAGGGCAAGAGCTTGTTGATAACATTTTTTAGCTTGTGAATATTGGTTCAGCTTTTTATAAGCTTTTGCCTGAGTCAGTAAACTATTATCTTCTAATGGAGGAGCAGCTGGTTTTGAAGCTGCTAAAGGTTTAGAGGATTCAGGAGCAATAGCATGTTTCACACGCAACCTATGAGCGGCAATATGTTTTTTTAAAACATCTCTTCTTTGCTGATCTATTACATCTGGAGGTGTATTTGGTGGATATACAGCAATCTCGTATTCATTACCCTGTCCATGTCCAATCGCATAGTTAGCAAGTACTGCTAAAGCATCGAATTCTTTTTGCATCTCTATCTTGAGTTCTTCTCCAAAATCATAGAGAAGAGAGCTCTTTTTAAAGCCTTCTGCACTGTATTCTTTACCGTTAGCAAATTGGATCGCTTCTCGCATGAAAATATCGACAGCTCCTTCGTTTTTCTTTTCACTATTACGATAAACCTTTGTACAATACTTAAAATATTTTCCCCGATCTATATAGAGCATACCGGCAACATCTTGCGCATATTCTATTTGAATTGGGTTGAGTCGTTTATGCTCCCACCATGATTGATTATCAAGGATTTCGGTTTCTACTTGATTCTTTAGTTTTTCAGCAAGTACATCTAAATCAACGGAACAAATATACTCGATGGGAAAGGTGATAAGAGCTTTAGATATCGCGTAGAAATCAAAATTATTTAGTTTTTCTCGGAGACCCTTCAATTTCTGAATTTCGTTCAGCAGTGCTTTTTTTTGCCTATCGTTTCCAGGTTCTTTTAAAGCCAGTTCTCTCTTCATAAGTTTTGTAGCTATTTTTTCGCATAATTGGGAATAGAAATATTCAATAAAAAGCAGTCGTCTAGAGAATACATTTCTCTGTGCAGGGGAAGGAAGCTCCAAAAGTTTTTGCGGCAACAATTTTTGAAATGTGTGTTCTAGATTATTGGGCAGTTTCATAAGAACCGGATCAAACTTCTTATTTAAGGGAAGAGGCCCAGAGTGATTGCCTTTTGAATGAGGTCTAATTAATGGACATACGCGGCTCATTCCTGCTATTTTAAAATATGAGTCCACTACCGTTCGTACTTCCATATCTTCAATTGCTAGTAAGTCGATGCCTTGTTCGTTGCCAGTGCCTGGGTTTGTGTACGTTGCATATAAAGAAGATGGAATATTAAAATCATCAATGCTGTCAGGATCACCAGGATTGAGCTTTCCACTGTAAATTTCATGCTGGAGCACAAGTTCAAATACCTTACCGTAAGCTTCCCTTTCTTCATCACTCACCGTTAACTCAATTCCATCTATTGTGCTGAAATAATTTTTTTTGGCCCAATCTATTCGGGCAGATGAAATGCGATAGCCAGCTAAAGGGGAAGAAGACGGTGGTTCCTCCTGTCCTCTCAAATTCGCTTTCGCGCCGTCATTGGATAACTGCGATTGGGATGGTATTAACGGATGAGGCTCATCTATTTCTAATGGAGGAGCAGAAGGTTTGGGAGCTTCAGGAGTAAATGATAAAGAAGATCTTCTCTTATGCTTCGTATCAGTTACGAATTCCAGATAGGAATGAGCCTTTTCATGATTTGGATTAAGCTCTAAAGCTTTAAACAGAGCTGTAACACCCTCTTCTTGTTTTCCTTGATCGCATAGTGCTCTACCCCTTTTAAAATACTCTTCCGCCTCTTCTAGCTGCCTATTATTTACCGGTTCAGCGAATTGAGGGACATGGATTTCTGGTTCAGCAAGTGCTGGAGCTTGAACGACTCTTCCGGCAAGACGTCTTATAGTGAAATTAGCCTTATATTCAGTAATGGGAGCCCTGCATTCAGGACAGAGATATTTAGCTGGGTCTTTACTTAAATTTACTATGGTACTTTCATTGTAAGAGTGCCCACACCTAAGATCTACAGCTTGTGTCATTAACTCAAAGGTTACACCATCTGTTAAACCTTCAGTCATATCCTCAATGAAATCGCTTACGCGACCGTTTGGTGATCTATTGCTTACCGGAATCATAAGCCTCCATAGAGAAAAACCTCATTTCTGATATGTTATTAGGTCATTACCACATGCAATCATCATACCAAAACAAGTAGCTTCCCATGTGGAAACTAGCAGTTAGGCTATCACAATACTGGAGTAAAATTCAAGGTGGACTTTCCGAAGCAGTATCATCTACAAAAAATTGGATATTCTGGGTACCACATGGTCTCATCGATCAGCTTTTCAACCGAATCGATCGTCTTAAGCTCGGAGTGACCTTCTTTGATCACCGTTTTGGCGACGGCAATCGCGATCTCCCGCGTCACTTTCCGCAGGTTGTCTAATGTCGGAAAGAGAGGCGCATGGGGATCTTTCAGAAGGGGCGAATAGTCGCTCAGCACTTTGGCGGCGTTGATGAAGACATCATCGCTTGCATAGCGGGCCTTTGTGGCGATGAGGCCGAGTCCCACCCCCGGGAAGACGTAAACGTTATTGCATTGCGCGATTTGATAGAGGTGCCCTTCGTGAGCGACCGGTTTAAAGGGGCTGCCGGTTGCGATGATCGCCTCCCCTTTTGTCCACTTGATCAGATCGGCCGGGTTGGCTTCTGAGAGGGAAGTGGGATTGGAAAGGGGGAAAATGACAGGTCTTTTCACATGCTTGTGCATCTCTTTGATGATCTGTTCATTGAAGGCCCCACCTTGTGTCGAAACGCCGATCAGGACCGTTGGATGGGCATTTTGGACCACTTCGAGTAAGGTGATGTGCTCCGGATTGGCCACTTTCCATGATTTAAAGGACCCTTTATTTCGGGCATAGGGCTGTTGGGTCGGAAAGAGCTCTTGCCCTTCTTGTAAGACGCCATTGATGTCTACGATGTAGAAGAGCTGCCGCGCCTCCTCTTCAGAGATCTTTTCTTCT
The DNA here is from genome assembly GCA_963806855.1 of uncultured Verrucomicrobiae bacterium. Classification (GTDB taxonomy): domain Bacteria; phylum Chlamydiota; class Chlamydiia; order Chlamydiales; family Rhabdochlamydiaceae; genus Sacchariniichlamydia. The sequence goes on from CAWDYW010000001.1 coordinate 1,234,611, forward strand.
CTCATGATCGCTTGAATCAGTTTGTTGCAGATCCCCACTCCAGCCGATCCCCCGCCGAGCACGGCAAAGCGCTGATCTTTGAGGCGGCCATGGGAGAGTTTAATCGCGCTGTAAACGGCGGCAAGTGCGACGGCTGCGGTCCCTTGGATATCGTCATTGAAGGAGCAAAGCGATTTTCGATATCGGTCGAGCAGGGGTTGGGCATTGGGTCTGGCGAAATCTTCCCACTGTAACAGGACGTTTGGATACTCGGCTTTGATCGCCTGGATAAAGCGGTCGATGAAGTCGTCATATTCGCTGCCGCGGACACGTGGATTGCGCCAGCCGATGTAAAGGGGGTCTTCGAGCATTTGGTTGTTGTTGGTGCCGACGTCGAGGATAATGGGCAGGGCACGGCCAGGGTGGATCCCGCCAAAGAGGGTATAGAGGGCCAGCTTTCCGACTGGGATGGCCATCCCTCCCACTCCTAAATCCCCTAGCCCTAAAATCCGTTCCCCATCGGTCACGACGATGACGTCGATATCTTTAATCGGGTAATTGGCAATCATTTGACGAATTGTATCTTTGTCTGGATAGGAGAGGTAGAGTCCCCTCTGCTCTCGGTAGAGCGAACTATAATGGGTTGAGACGCTTCCAACGGTCGGGGTGTAGATATAGGGTGTCATTTCGGCAACATGTTCGAGGACGAAACGATAGAAGAGGACCTCGTTTCGGTTTTGGAGAGCATTAAGAAAGGTGTATTTCGCCAGATCGGTTTGCAGCTCAGTGAAATTTTCGTAGCGCCGCGCCACTTGTTCAACGAGCGTCGAAACATGATAAGGGAGAAGGCCGTTCAAGCCGAGTGCGGCCCGCTCTTCAAGGGTAAAGGCGGTCCCCTTGTTGGTGAGGGGGTTCTCTAATAGGGCATGTCCGGGGATTTTAGTTTGCACTCTCTTCATTTTTAGCAGCCATCTCCTGCGGGGCTAATTTTTCAAACTCTTTTAAACCGTAGCCTATCGCAAAGATCCAAAGGATTGCAATGGCGATGTTCAAAAAGGTGAGGAGGTGGGAAGAGAAAAATGCGGTCATCCCGATGATGAGGACCGAACTAAAGGCTTTGGAACTGCGGTGGGCAAAGATGTCGATCACGGCCCGTGCTCGATATTTTTCGTCGGGTTTTAGAGGGATATAGAGCATCTCCCGGACGACGCCGAAGACTGAAAAATCGAGCGCTTTGCATGTGATGAACGCGGTGCTGATGCAATGGGAAAAAGGGAAAAGGGCGAGGAGTGTGGAGGAGGCTCCTAAGAGGGTCGGAATCATATAATGGGTCCGCCGAAAGCCAAGCCAGTTGATGATGAAGAAGGTGCCGGCAAATTGCAGCAGCATGGTGACGATATGGAGGACAACGGAAATGCGGGCAGAAATTTCTGTCCGGACATCTTTCTCGATGTAGGCCCTGCCCAAAAAGTCATTGAATTGGAAATCGGCGATCGCCGTGATCATCTGCATGAAGATGACGACAACCAAGGCGAAAATCAAAAATCTCGAGCTGCGGATGAGTTGCATCCCATGGATAAATCCACCCGCTTTTTCCCGATTCACTTTCGGGGACTCTCCATTGGAATAATGGGTCATTTTTACATAAAAGACCAGAATCATGAGGTCGATGGGCAAAATCCAAAAAATGAGATTTTCAGAGCCAAATGACACAGCGCAAAAGCCGGGGAAAAGAGCTCCGAGCAGCGATCCAACTCCCCCAAACCCAAAGAAAAACCCATAGAGGTATTTGGCTTTCTCAAACTGGATATTGGCATGGACGACCGACCAGACGAGCTGGAACATCAACATGATATAGAGCTCTCTCCAGACAAAAAACAGGAAGGTAAAGACAGGGATCGATTGAGCAAAAAGTCCGAAGAGAAGATTGGTCGCTGAAACGACGAGAATCAAAATGAAGAACAGTTTCCGCGAGCCCCATTTTGGAATGAAGTGATTGTAGAAGGAGACGAGTAAGAGACTAAACGGAACTGTCGCCAGCCAAGCGTAGGGCATCCAGTTCACAGAGAAGCAATGAAGAAAAAGGGAATTGCTTACGGGGCGGATAATGGCATAGTGGGAGCAAATCAGAAAGTTGACAATAAGGGAAAAGAGAATAAAGGAGCGCTCTCGCTCTGGATGATTGCGAAAATTAGCTAGGGATTTCTTCAGCACGATAGTCCTTTAATCCATAGGCGACACTTCCAATCCAGAGAACTCCTAAGCTAAGTGTGAGCCAAGTGAGTTGGTAGGAAGAGACGAACGTGGTCATCCCGATAATCAGGAGGGAAGCAACGGCTTTAGAGGTGCGGGCGGCGAAGACGTCGATCACAGCCTTTGCCCGGAATTTTTCATCGGCTTTTAAGGGGATGTAAAGCATCTCTCGTACCACTCCAAATAGGGAAAAATCGAGCGCCTTAGCAGTCACAAAAGCGAGGCTGATGATCGGGAAAATGGGGGCAATGACGACGAGAGAAGCGAGAGTAGCAACGGTGGTGGGAATGAGGTAATGGGTTTTTTTATAACCGAGCCATCTGAGAAGGAAAAAGGAACCGGAAAACTGAAGGAAAATGGTCAGGCAGTGCATGATCCCCATGATCCGGGCCGAAAATTCAGTGCGGAGATCCTTTTCTGGATAGACCCTTCCCAAAAAGTCATTAAACTGAAATTCTGCAATTGCGGTGACCATTTGCATGAAGACTACAATTAGCAAAGCAAAAATTAAAAATCTAGAGCGCCGGATGAGCTGAATTCCATGGAAAAATCCCCCCTTTTGCTCCCGATCTGCTTTCGGTACATCTCCAGAGGAGTAATGATTTAGACGAAGGTAAACAAAAAGTAGAAGGATATCAACTGGTAGGACCCAAAGAATAAGCGTCTCTGAACCGTAGGCGACGGCAAAAAAACCTGGAAGCAGCGAGCCAAGGAGCGAGCCGAGCCCACCGAGGCCAAAGAAAATTCCATAGAGGAATTTGGCTTTTTCGAGTTTGATATTGGCATTGATCACCGACCAGAGCAGCTGGAACATCATCATCACATAGATCTCTTTCCAGACATAATAGAGAAAGGTGAGCAGAGGTGCCTCTTTGGCAAAGAGGCCAAAGAGAAAATTGGTGAGCGTCACAATCAAAATCAGCCAAAAGAACAGCTTCTTCGATCCCCATTTAGGGATCAGCCGATTGTAGATCGAGACGATCAGAAAATTAAGCGGGACAGTGGCGAGCCAAGCATAAGGTAGCAGCTGTGCCGAAAAAAAATGGATGAAAAGGGAATTGCTTACGGGGCGGATGATCGCATAATGGCAGCAGATGAAAAACCCGCAGAGCATGGCGCAGAGAGCAAAAGCCCCATGTCCTTGAAATTTTTCCTTTATCTTTTCGAACATAAAAATATTATACCGAAAAACTGAATTCTGGGGGGAGAGGTAGTTGCAAAACTCAGGGTTCGTCGATTTTCGGGATTATTTTGGCCGCTTTTCGATTCAAATTCGGGGGGTCATATACGGAGTTTGATATTACCCCCCGAATTTGAATCGAAAATCGGCTCAAAAGAACCCGAAAATCGACTGAACCTGAGTTTTGCAACTACCTTCGAGGTACAGCCAGTTTTTGTGGTCGGCAGGGATCGTAATCAGTTCTTTTGACCCAAGGATCGGGATGGGAGGACTATTTTTCAAAGAATGTTTCGCATGGATCTCCCAGTGAATATTGGGGTCGGGGATCTTCGCCTTAAGTTTATATTCGATGAGCCGCTCGAGAGCGATGTGGGGAGGCAAACTAATCGCCTTAAACCGCTTTTTCCGATCAAACAGGGCACAGGCATCGAGGTGGCCCGGGTGCTCGGGATCTTTTTGGGCCAATTGGAGCTGGCAAACAATGGCCGGCTCACTCATCGAAAAGTAATCTTCAATGGAGCTCAAATACTTCGCATCGCCATACAACGTTTTCATGAAACGGGCTAAATGAAAGGAATAGGCCTTGGAAGCTGGGTATTGGTAGACCCGACGTTGCATGAAATGACGGGCAAGCAGAAGCGCTTCGCACGACTCCCGCCCATTCTCTTCGATCACGAGCGTTCCGTCAGGGAGAACGGCGAGGGTCTCGATCAGGTGGGTGTAATCGAATAGTCCATAGCTCAAACCGGTGGCTTTGGCGTCTCGCAGTAAGTAGTCGATCCGATCTGCTCCAAAAAAGTCGCCGGTGATGATCTGGGCGTATATTTTTTCCAAGACAGAAAAGCTCGTATCGGGTCGGAGCTCTTTTAATTTTTCCTCACCAAGGGCTAATTTTGAAATATGTTCGACTACAGATGCTCCCCCCAACTTTTCCCAAACCGGCTCCAGATAGGCCGACTCGATGATTTTGAGGGTCCATTCTTCATGGCCATGGGGTCCCAACAACACCTCTTCGGCGACATGGGAAAATGGCAAGTGGCCAAGGTCATGGCAAAGTGCGGCGAGCCGTACAATCTGTCGCCAATAGGGATCATCTCCAATATGATCGAAGATTTGGGTCGCGATCTGCATCGTCCCCAAAGAGTGTTCGAAGCGGGTGTGTGTGGCCCCTGGGTAAATCATGTAAGAGATCCCCAGTTGATGGATGTAATGGAGCCGTTGGAACACCTCAGTGTCGATCAAGGCACTCTCAAGCTCATTGAAATGGATAAACCCGTGGACCGAATCGTAAATTTTCATCGTCGTGGATAACTCTCCTGGGCATAGGCCGATGTCACTTCGACAAATTCAGCTTTTCTCTGCAGTTCCTTAATATTGCGCGCTCCCCCATAAGTCAGCCCACTGCGAATCCCCCCGAGCAGCTGCCCAAGCAACTCTTTGGCGCTGCCACTAACCGGAGCCCAGAAAGCGATCCCTTCGGCGACCGTCTTGTCTTTGAGTCCTCCATAGAAATCGTTTTGAAAGTCTTCGCTCGCCTGTCCCCTGTACTTTGCGATGAGTCCGGATGGAGAATCGGCCGATTCCTTTTTAGGAGCGGCGCTCTCTTCCGTCAGGGCAAATAGTTTTCCGATCATGACCGTGCTTGCACCGGCTGCTAGAGCCAGTACCACATCGCGGCTTGTCCGGATCCCCCCATCGGCGATCAGCGGTACCCGCAGCCTTTCGGCGATTTCGGCACACTCAAGGATCGCGCTAAATTGAGGAACACCAAAACCGGTGACGATTCTGGTCGTACAGGCAGCTCCTGGACCAACTCCCACCTTCACCGCATCGGCTCCCGCATTGACCAGATCGTGATAAGCCATTCCAGTGCAGACGTTGCCGGCGATCACTTCTTTATCGGGATGCGCCTTTTTGATCTTTTCAATAAACGCAAACATCCGGTCCGAATGTCCATGCGCGACGTCGATACAGACCCCAGCCGCCCCGAGATCGAGTAGCTCCCTCGTCGAGTCGAACTGCGTAATCCCGCAGGAGATAAAAGTCTTATTGCCAAATTTTTTAACCCAATTTTTTTGCGTTTCGAGATCGGTAAAACGGTGAAAAATCGGAAGGCTGCCCGCCTCTAGCAAGATATGGGCCAATTGCTCCGAAATCGCACTATCCATATTTGAGCAGAGAATCGGAATCCCAATTTTTTGATTCTTCGTCAACCAGGTCTCCAGTAGGGGCTCAGTGCGAGAGGGAACGTTATTAAACTGCGGCACCAAGGCCACATCATCAAAAGTGAAAGCTTTACGCATCGAATTTTCCTCTTTGGTCCTAAAAAACCAAATGATATTATACTCCTATGATTAGTGCCACAGTTCTGACAAAAAATAGCCAAAAAACCCTTAAACAAACCCTTGACTCCCTCAAGCGGTTTCCCGAGGTGATCCTCCTCGATTCCGGCTCGACCGATGAGACCTTGATCATTGCCAAAACCTACCCCAACGTCGCCATCCACACCTCCCCTTTTCTAGGCTTTGGCCCTATGCATAACCTCGCCTCCTCCCTCGCCACTCACGATTGGATCCTCTCCATCGACAGCGACGAGATCGTCACCGAGGCCCTCGCAGATGAGATCCTCACCCTTTCCCTCGACCCCAAGAATATCTACAGCATCCAAAGAGCCAACTACTTCAATGGGAGGCAGATCATGTGGTGCGGCGGTTGGCATCCCGATGTGGTCTTGCGCCTCTATCACCGCTGGGAGACCCAATTCAGCGGCGACCTCGTCCATGAAAAAGTGGAAAGAAAAAATTTTCAGATCGTCCCCCTGAAAGGGACCCTCACCCATATCCCCTATCGGGAGATCGGTGATTTCCTCGACAAGATGCAACACTATAGCACCCTCTTTGCCGACCAAAATCCTGGGAAAAAGAGCTCACTCCTTAAGGCGCTTCTCCACAGCTGGTCTGCCTTCTTGAAAAGCTATATTTTGAAACGGGGCTTTTTAGGAGGGAAAGAGGGCTTTATCATCTCGATCTACAATGGCCATACCGCTTTCTATAAATATTTGAAGCTAGCCGAGCGAATTAAATAAAAAAAATATGCTGCTTTAGAGCGCGGTTTCGAGTAGAATATTCTCCTATGAAATTCCGCGTAATCTTGCTAGTTATTTTATTCCATGCGATTGGCTTTTCGGCCCAGTACTATTGCGCTCCAGAGCTAAAACCGGTACTAGAGAAAGTAAAAGCTCTGCCAGAAGCAGCAGACGTGATCGATCAAGTGCTCGAGCAGGGGCCCATCACAATCAAGCTCAACAAAAATTATCCCGATGACTTTTTCGGCTATTGGGGCTCAGCAGAGCGTACGATCTACATCTCTAAAACCCCTTCTGAATGCATCCAAATCACTGCCCTCATCATGGAGCTGCACAATGCCCTGCGCAATGCAGATATTGAGCAGATGCACGCCCTCGCCGCCAATCGCTCTATCGATAGAGAGCGATTCATCGAGCAGTTTGAATACATTGAATATGAAAATGCCTGTGAGACGAGGCGGCTCCTTGAAATAGGTGCTCATCAAGGGCTTTTCCCCTGTAATTGTCGCTTCAATATTGCCGATAATTTTGGGGATCATCTCGACATCCAGTATAATGAAGGACATTCAGACTGGATCGGGCAGATCTACGATGAATTAGCGCTTTAGTGGCATTAAGCTTTCAAGCTCTTTTCTCACCTGGGGTGTCGATTGAAAGAGAATGGCATGGATCCCAAACTTTCTTGCTGCGGCCACATTCACTTCCCGATCATCGATAAAAATGACATCCTTAGCTGGAAGCTTGAGAGTTTCCAATAAGATTTCATAGATCTTGGGGTCGGGCTTGCGCACATTGACCTGCCAAGAGAGGATAATCGGATCGAAAGGGCGATAAAACCCCTCGCGACGATAGAATTCACTACGTACCTGAGTCGTATTTGAGATGAGTGCCACGATATATCCTTGGGCCTTTAGCTCGGAAATGAGTTGATCCGTTCCAGGTACAGGCTGCACAAAGTTCTTCACCCGCCGTTCTAGTCCCGCCATCCAGCCAACGGGCAAACTTCTCTTGTGCGCCTGTGCATAACTCTGCCAAAAATCTTCCCCTTGGATAAGAGCAGAAAAGAGCTTATCCCCCTCAAAATCGACTGCCGCATTCGTCCCCAAAGTATCGTGAATATATTGAAGAATGGGCTGCGGATCGTGCGTAGCCACGACTTTCCCAAAATCGAAGACCACCGCTTTTGGGGCAGCGCACAGAGTACAACACCACAATAGGAGTAAGAGTATACGCATAATTTGGAACATAGTATTTTGCAAAATAAAAATCTTCTCAAAATAAATGCTTTGCCTTATTACCTGAAAGAAAAGGGGTTATCATGCCTAAAATGCGCGCAGTACAAGTTTCTCGTCCGGGGGGCCCATTAGAGCTTGTCGAACGGGAAATCCCTAAACCTCAACCCGGTCAAGTTCGGATCAAAGTGCAAGCTTGTGGAATCTGCCATAGCGATACATTTGTGAAAAACGGCGCGTTTCCCAACATCGAGTATCCCCGTATCCCTGGCCATGAAGTCGCTGGAATTGTCGATGCAGTTGGTCCAGGCGTCACACGATGGCAAGTAGGCGATCGGGTCGGAGTAGGTTGGCATGGTGATCATTGTAGTGTTTGCGACCAGTGCCGAAGGGGGAATTTCTTCGCCTGTCTGACTTCCCCGAAAGTGACCGGCATCTCCTTTGACGGCGGCTATGCTGAGTACATGATTGCCCCCGAGGTCGTATGTGCAGCGATTCCCAAAGAATTATCTCCCAGCGAAGCAGCTCCTCTCGTGTGCGCTGGGGTTACGACCTTCAATGCTCTGCGCAATACCGATGCCGTAGCAGGCGATTTAGTCGCAGTGCTTGGTCTCGGCGGACTTGGCCATCTCGCCGTTCAATTTGCGGCAAAAATGGGCTTTAGAACCGTTGGGATTGCACGAGGCAAAGATAAGGAAGCCCTTGCCCGCAAGCTCGGCGTCAATTACTACATCGATAGTCAAACAGCCGATCCAGCACAGCAGCTTCAAAAACTCGGTGGGGCCAAAGTGATCCTCTCAACGGTGACAGATAGTGCTACCGTAGCTGCAGCACAACTCGGGCTCGGTGTCCAAGGAACTCTCATCTTAATTGGAGTAACCGATCCTTTTCTGATACAACCCCTCTTTTTGCTCGACCGCAATCGATCAATCAAAGGATGGAATTCTGGAACAGGGATCGACTCCCAAGACACCCTCAATTTTTGTGCGCAAGCAGGGGTCCGTTCAATGAATGAGATTTATCCTCTGGAGCGAGTTGCTGAGGCCTATGAGCGGATGTTGAGTGGCAAAGCCCGCTTTCGGGTTGTACTCACCATGGAATAACAATTCCCTTTCAAAAAAAATGATCTTCTTGCACACTATTGGATTAAAATTTTTCTAATAGTGTGAGAGTCATATGCAAAAGAAAACACGAATCGTACTAGGATTACTCCTTTTAGGAGTTTTACCTTTACCGGTGCAGGCTGAAGATTGCTGTCTACCTTCCTATCAACCTGGAACTCCTCTCTGTGAGGATGAAGTCTGTACGATGTATCCTGCCTTTGCTGGAGTCAAATTAGATTGCGGTTTTAATGTTTTTAGCTATGCAGAATTTTTATATTGGTCAGCACTCACTTCACAAAGTTATGCAGTGACAACCTTTGAGGGAAATCCTTCGGGAAGCGTGCAAGATGAGCTCTCCCATCGATATGGATATCGACCTGCTTTTAAAGTGGGGATAGGGATGGTGATGCCCGATGGAGATGATAATTGGGTCGCATCGGTCGAATATCTCTGGTATCATCATGATTTTACCAAGAAATTTTCCAGCCCCCTCCCGGTTACTCTAGCAGGTGCGCAACTCCCTTTTACAAATCCGATCTATAGCTCGGTCAGCGATAAACTTAAACTCCATTACGATATGGTCAGCATAAATATCGGGCGACCCAATTATCTCGGGGAGCGGATGATTTTTAGCCCCTATTTGACCTTCAAGTGGTTTAGACGCAATCTTAAAACATCGCAAAACTTAAGTAGAGCAGTCACCGGCTTAGTCGACCATCAACAGACCAAATTGTCCTTTTCCTCGATTGGACTCGGGTCTGGAATTACAACAGACTGGCTGCTATGTTGGGGAGCCAGGCTTATTGGAAAAGTTGAATTTGGTTTGTTTATACCATACCGCAGAACAAACAAGGAGACTACAAAGTCCGCTGAAGGAATCATCAGCAACACCAACACCCCAATAAGGCATCTCGACGTTCTCACGATCAGCGGCCTTGGAATAGGCTGGGGAAAATATTATTGTTGCAACCGTTATCACCTGGATTTAGCTGCAACCTACGATTTTTTTGGCGAAATCTCAGAGCTTGACTTCAACGCAGGGATGTTCACTAAAGCAGAGATGATGATGCACGGATTGACAATCTCTGGACGATTCGATTTTTAAAATATACCTCAAGGAGAAAAAAGTGGTGAAAAAATTTATACCCCGCGCCGTCTATGTTGTTGGAATAGCTCAACTATTGCTCCACACACTCCCCCTGATTGCAGCTGATGAGTGTTGTGTAACCCCTTGTTGTGAAATGATCGGTGGGGAGCCGCTCGATGCTCGATGCATCGCTGCTGGTTATCCGCTGCCTGCGATCATCACCCCCTGTGGAAGCTGCCTCGACATGTATGTCAAAGGTGATTTTTGCTATTGGGGCGTCATCGAAAACGAGCAACAAATTTTCGCACAGAAGATGACCACTGATGGGGCAACAATTAAAAACTACTTTGAAAAGGGGAAGTATCGTCCCGCTTTTAGAGTGGGCGCTGGTATTCAGATTAACACATGGCTTTTAGATTTTACCTATTATCGTTGTCATCATCATAGCCATATTCCAGTATCGACTGCACCTAATGAGCTGATTCAACTCACCACAACTCGACTGACTGGACCGCCACTGATGTTTTCAGGAGTCGATTTTCATGTCGACATCGATATGGATTATGGACTTATTGCTCTAGAGCAGCCTATCTATCTTGGTAAAAATATCACCATGAACCTCGGTTTTGGCCTCATGGGGATGTGGATCGATCGTAAAAAGAACCTCCCGAGTACAGCCTTCGCCGGAGTCCTTCCTCCTACTGTCGTGACGGCTAATGGTTTTACCAGAACGCATCATAAAGCTTGGGCAATCGGGCCTAATCTTGGGTTTAATGTGCAAGCTCTTCTCCCTTGGGGATTAAAAGCTTTGGGCGCATTCAATGTTGCCCTGAATTATGCCTCCCTCTACAAAGGGGTCACACAAACCTCCTATCCAGCTTTAATTCCCCTTACCCCCTTTATACCCCCGTTAATTCAATACAACACAACCATCAACTCAAAAAAACATGTCCCCCATCTTGAGGGCTACGAAAGTGGCGAGCTCGGAATCGGCTGGGGCAACTACCTATGGTGCGACCGCTATTACCTTGATATATCCCTTACCTATATGTTCCTTTACCGTGGATCAACGGTTTTTGGAACTCCGATCAATGGCCATGCAGTCGATCTCTCCAATTTGGAAGCGTGGGGTGTACATGGACTAACTGTTGGTGGACGATTCGATTTTTAAAAAAGATTAGGAGCAAATATGTTAAAAAATGCCTTTCTCATGATAGCGGCGACCCTTCCGATCTTGGGTCACTCAGAAGATTACTGTGAGCCACCTACCTGTCTTGTTCCTTCCGAACCTCTAGAGTCTTGCCAATTGCCAGCTGGATATTTTTATCCTGGGCTACTCACCCTTTGCAATCCTTGCCTAAATATCTCGCTCGGTGGTGAGTTCATCTATTGGCAAACCAATTTTGCCGCTGTCGCCCAAGTGGGGACGAGGATCAGGACAGATGTTGAGGGCAACACCTTTACGAAAGAGCTTTTCCACAATCAACACTGGAAGCCTGGATTTAAAGTGGCCCTCGGATTAGGTTTTCCCTCTCTAGACCATTGGGAGCTAGATATGGAATACACCTGGCTACATAGCACCAAAACCAACCATTTTAATGCCGATTTTTTCAATGGTGAGATCATCGTCTCTAAAATTCTGCCACAGGTTTTTCCGATCGCCTCTTCCTCCTTAACATCTAAGCAGAGATGGGATCTGAATTTCTTATATGCGGTTTTAGGAAGGCCCTTGTACGGAAGCAAGCGTGTCATTGTAAACCCCGCTGTTGGACTTCAAGGATGGTGGGCCGAGAGAAAACTAGATCTTACCTTCGCCGTCCTAGGAGGCCTACCACAAGGGACCCAAGTGACCAAGAATAACGTCTGGGGGATCGGTCCCTTCGCCCGTATCGACGTGAAGATGCTCCTGATATGTGGAGCCTACATGACAGGTAAAGTGGGTATTTGGCCTCTTTATAGCAGAACCTCTAAGTACAGTACAGACACCAATTTTCCGATCACCGTACCGCCAGCCTTGTTTCCTGGCGCACAGAATGTGGAGACGAATCATAAAAATCCCCATGAGGTCCACATTTTCTTCCAGGGTGGCTTAAGGTTAGGATGGGGCACCTATCTATGCTGCAATAATTACCACATCGACCTTGCCGTGGGCTATGACCTGATGAAAACGATCAAACGGATTACACCCATCGAAATGGGACTGGTCATCGACGACTTTTATGCCCAAGGTCTAACAGTCAGAGCCCAATTCGATTTCTAAGACCCTATCTCCCGAGTAGTCAAACCGATTCGGGAGATGGTTTTATTCAGGATAAATTTAAAAAAAATATTCTAACTTGAATTTAATTGCCAAGTATTTATGATTAATTGATTTAAAACCGGAGATTTCTATGATTGGTCCTATGGCTTATGTTCAAGTGTATGGAACAAATGTTCCATGCTCATATCTATCTTGCGAAGAAGTTAGCTCCCCAATCTACATCCATTGTGATAGTTGTCCAGCTCACCAAAAATGTCACGAAAAGGCTATGCATTATTTGGATGGGAATTTTCATTGTGGATTTTGCTTGGAAAGAGTTAATCCAAAGACTCTTCTAACCGAAAGGCAAATTGAACAAATCAAAGCCCCCGCAGCTTCACCAATAATAATTCCCGCTCCCTTCGAGGAATCTGCTGGTTCCCTAATGTCAGTTGTACCAAAAGTTGATACACCGGAGGGTGACGGTTTTCTGATGATGGAGGGAGGAGGCTCTGATGCTGCGGTAGCAAGAAAACTATGGGAAACCGAGATCGGATATGGATCCCCTAATGACAGAGATGACTGGTAATCCGGCAAACACTACATTTTTTAAGGCATACGAACTTCCCACTCAGCAGGGTTTTGGTTTTCAACACCTGAGTATCCTGCTGCACCGCTCGGTTTAGAATAGAGCTTACTTTCCCCGCTGAAGTCATGCTGGGTCACAATATGATCGATCCCCTCGGCGATCAGCTGCCCTCCCCTTTTATTGGGTTCGATTCCCGAGTCATAAAGGCTTGCATAGGGGTTAAAGGTATTAGGAAGATCGAGGATTGGGATATGCTCCTTTTTCGCTAGTTCTAATATGGGCTGATAGAATCTTTGCATCATTTCAGTAATGAGCGACAGACTAAACCGATTGCCCATGAGCACCTTCTTCGTTACCGATAATGGAATGATCCGATGGCTTCCATATAGCCCAAGAGCCCCGATGCCAGTTGCAATTCCAGCCGTCAATGCCGAGATCGATCCCCCGAGGGCCCAGATAGGGGCAGTGAGAAGAGCGATGCAAGTTAAATGGACCAAGACCGCCAGGACCCCGATAAGGCCAAAGATCACATAAATACCATAACGATCATTCTTGGCATCGGTCAAATATTGGAAGACCAAAATGGGCCGTACTCGCCCACTTAAACTCTTGACACTTTCGACAATTTGGCAGTAGCGCTCTTGGATTTGAGGAATGTCGCTAATCAGACGCCAAGGGTTCAGCAGATTAACCCGAAAATCATTTCCCATTACGCTGATCACGACATGTTGTGTAATATTTGGATTTTCTGAGATTTTCTTTTTCAGATCCTTTAAAGGATAAACCGCTTGTCCATTGGGAGCTTTTTCTTTCATGTAAGTCTCAAAGACTGGATCGTCATGAGGAAGCACTCCCCCAATCCATCCCCCACCTAAAACCGTGCGCGTGGTAGCCCCATCGTATGCATGGCTAGTGACGATGTGCCCCTTCTGGCGCAATTGTCCCTCGACACATTTTCGTTTAGCAGAGTCGAGATTGCCCAGTCTAAGCATCCAAAAGAGATTGTCGATTGAGGAATCGCCAAGGGTTTGTATGTCAGCCATATTCTCTCCAAATTTTGCTAAGAAATTATAGCAAAAGATGAGGAATATAACCTATTTATTTTTTAGTTGGGCAGCTGTTTTTCCCAAAAATCTGATACAATAGGCACCAGCTAATTGCCGCTTCGAAGACACAAAAAATCCCTGCGACGACAAGAATCCAACTCATCCAGCCTCCCCCTTTCCAATAAGCGAGGATTAGAAGTACAATGCCCAGACCCAGGCGTAGGAATCGATCAAGGGTTCCAATATTTTTTTTCATTAGCTTTAACCTATTGCCAGCATAATTTTATGTCAACAAAGGATCTTGCATCTTTTGCCCTCCCCCCGCTAAAATTTGCTTTATGGATAGTATCGTCAAAGGCAAAACGGTTTTTATTTCAGGAGCATCGAGTGGGATTGGAAGGGCTTGTGCTGAGCGATTTGCTAGGCTTGGCTCCAATTTGATACTCACTGCTAGACGACTCGAGCGCTTAGAGACCCTTGCAGAGGAGCTTTCTTCGAAATATGGGATCAAATGCACTCCGGTAGAGCTCGATGTTCAAAACAACGCTCAAGTGGAATCAGTATTCAACGGAATCGAGGTCGACATCCTAGTGAATAACGCCGGCTTAGGTTTGACAATGGACAAATTACAAGATGGGCAAATCTCTAATTGGGAAACGATGATCGACACCAATATCAAGGGGCTCCTCTATGTGACCAAGGCAGCGCTTCCCTCGATGATTCGGAAGAGCTTTGGCCATATCATCAACATGGGTTCCGTAGCAGGCCGATTTTGCTATACTGGTGGAAATGTCTATTGTGCAACCAAACATGCTGTAAAAGCTCTTAGCCAGTCCTTACGCCTCGATTTACAAGGAACGGCCATTCGGGTCAGTGAAATCGCTCCTGGCGCCGTTGAAACAGAGTTTAGCAATGTCCGTTTCAATGACAAAGAGAAAGCGAAAAAGGTCTACGAAGGCTATGAGCCGCTTGTGGCCGACGATATCGCCGATGCCGTTATCTACTGTGCCACACGCCCCCTCCACGTCAATGTGGAAGAGATCGTGATCTATCCGCAAGCTCAAGTATTGACGAACTTCACTCGGAAAGAATCTTAGCTAGTTCAATATTTACAACCGGGGCATAAATCAGGACCGACTAAATAACATTTAGTGTAATGACTGAAACAGCAACTGCCGTCCAGAACAGGGTTGTTGCAGTCTTTTTTAAACCCTGCCCGTGTGTTTTGGTTGCCGCTTCATTTTTTTGAGGAGAGACCAGATAATTATAAGTCATCTTTGCAACAATAGCAGCTGTGCCTAGCAAGGCTAGTCCACTTGCCACTTTGTATGGATCAGACGACATCCGTTGCCATAAATCCGAATTTATCCCTTGAATTAACGATCCAGAAATCCCAAGGTGCGTAATGGGGATCGGCTCTGCCGTTTCATAAGCATGCCGCGCATAGCCAGGATCATCATGAATAAGACACTCAAAAGCTTGATGGAAGCGACCGCTTAGCAAATACTCCATTTCGCAATTGAAAACATCTTTGGGTAAAAATCTAAACTTCAAGACAGGTGTCAAATAGCCTAATGTCGCCCCAACAATTCCTTGGATGAAGCTCCCCTTATTATAAGTTACTGAATAACCGCAAGTCGCCATTCCGGATTGGATTGCATGTTTTTTAGGCAATAATCTTAAAGTATAAAACAGGCTGTTAAGGAAGGGGTTATCTATGAAGGGATACTGATAGGTCGGATAAGCTGAATCTTTGAAAACGTAAAAATTTCCTTTTGAATTCTGTACATCGTCTAGATCCCCATAGGCTGCAGAAGACCCAGTTGAAGCGGATCCATAATTTGGGTCTGCGCCAAAAAGATTAATTCCGATATAGCCAAGAGGGCCTGTTCCATGGGTTAATGTCTCTAAAACGAGCGTTCGCGCAAGTCCCGCATCAACTAAATTATAAATACTCCAACAGGCTAAAGCAGCCCAAAAAATACGGGAGATTTTTTTTGTTTGGTTCTCGGTAAAAAGAGGCTTAGATACGACGGAATAGCCTTTTTCCACAAAAGATCTCAGTGGAGTAATTATACATGACATTAAACAACATTCCTTTTTACAAAATTGTACTATATTTAATCAATTAATGTCAATTAAAATATTATTTATAATGAAAGTGCTCAGGTTTGTGTAGTAATTCAATGAGGTTAGCTTATAGGAGGAAGAAAGGGAATAGCGGCAGTCGGACTTGAACCAACGACCCCATGGATATGTAATCCGCTGTATGTAAAGTTGAAATGGCCGTTTTTAGTAGCGCATGAGAGGCATTTAAGCTAGGTATTTTTCTAAATGTCAGAGTGTGTGTCAGGAATCAAGAGAAAACTTGTTAATAGTGCCAAGGAAAAACCATGAAGTATTTAGTGAGTATCTGCATAGAAATCACTTGATAGAGACGCATAATTCATTTTCGAAACGTGACATGCGGTTCATAATTTTGAGGGTTAGCAAGGCAAGGTTGCAGTGATAATTGTAATTGAATAAAGAAGGGCTTTCAATTTTTTCATAAGGTATTCTCAGCAGTCAACATATGCTCTCTCAAATGTCCTTCTATAGAAAATCCTATTTTTTGATAGAGTGTTATGCCACGTTGGTTGATAGCGCGAGTAGTTAAATAAACTCGGTGCAATCTAAGCTGGTCAAATGCTACATCTAACATCAATTCCATTCCTATACGCCCAATTCCTTGCCCTCGATATTCAGGTGCAATAAGAATCCCTATTTCAGCTCTCCCATGTTCATGCTCAATTTTAGAAAGATGCACCCATCCTAGAGGCTGAGACTGGCTATTCTTTATCGCCAATAAATGATCACCTGATTTTCTCTTTTTTTCTACAAATATTTCCGTTTCTTCAAGACTGTAAAAAAGGCGACCAATCATTGCGATGGACTCCAAATCATTCAGCCATTGATGAAGATAAGGAAGATCGCTTTTCTCAAAAGCACGAAGGCAAACATCTTTCATTAATTAAACACATCATTTGTAGTATTTTTAAAATTGATAAATTTTAATTGTTGTAAAAGCTCGTCACAATTTTTTGCAATAGGTATACCATAGGCATAAATTTTTTCTTGATACCAACTATAGTGTGTGTGACTACCACCCAAAAAACCAACTACATTCATACGTGCTGCGACAGCCGCTTCAATTCCTGTGGAACTATCTTCAATTACAATGCAATCTTCCGGATTAAATCCCATTTGATTTGCAGCAAATAGAAATAAATCAGGAGCTGGTTTTCCTTTTGGAACTTGTTGAGATGTGAAAATTGATTGATTTGTAAAATATAAAAGCTGATTAGTCAATTCAAGACTTCTAGTAATACGACTTATTGAACTACTTGAGGCTATACACCGGCGAATATTCATTTTTTCGATTGTTTCTAATACCGGTTTAGCTAAAGAAATTAATTCTGTTTCAAATGCTTTTAAAACGAGTGTTTGTTGTAAGGCAAAGTAATCTGATGGAATCTCAATACCTGAATCGTTCAGAATAATTTGACGAACAGAATTTGCATTCAATCCTGCAAATTTCATGATACAATCTTCTGCCGTTATCGAATATCCTAAAGAAGTCAAGGTTTCGGAAACAATTCTATTGGATATTATTTCACTATCAACCAACACGCCATCGCAATCAAAAATCACCAATTTGTGCCTCATACTCTTTCCTTAACCTACAGGGTGTGCTTGGCGCCGAATGTCTGCACAGTCTCCTGTGTGAGCAAGGTGATCGACAGCCATGTCTGGATATTTTGGATCCACGCATTCTTCTTGTAGTTAGTAGCAGTTAAGGTTGTTCTATGATCCCATTCTATCGGATGGTTTGTATTATTAATTTGTGGAAAATGCATGTTTGTCTCACTCTGTTTTTTAAAATAATTTAGAAGCAGAAAGGGACTAGCGGCAGTCGGACTTGAACCAACGACCCACGGATTATGATTCCGTTGCTCTAACCAACTGAGCTATGCCGCCGCGGGGACGATGATAAAAAAAAATAGCGGGGAAAGGATTCGAACCTCTGACCTTTGGGTTATGAGCCCAACGAGCTAACCACTGCTCCACCCCGCGTCAATATTGATGTAAACAATATCAGACTGAAAGATTTAGCTCAAGCATCTTCCACGATTTGTCTAAGACCAGCGTTCCTTCTCCTGAGAGTTTGTGAGCATTTGGAGCTAGAGCTGCGATTTGTTCAAGCGCCTCGGGCAGTTTTTCGGCGGGGGTTTGGATGCCAGCTTTTGCCCCTAGAATGAGCTCGACGAGCTCTTTTTGTTTTTCCATGTAGGGGCCAAAAATCACCGGGATATTGGCTTGGATCGGCTCAAAAATGTTGTGCCCGCCGACGCCAGGGATGAAGCTTCCCCCAAGGATCGCCAGCTCGCTGATCTGGTAGCAAGCGGTCAGGACGCCCATCTGGTCGACAACAATGATTTGGGGATTATCAAGCTCTTGAACAAATTTCTTCACTTTTGCAAAGCGCTCAGGATGGCGCGGGACAACTAAAATTTTTGCTGAGGTAGGGAGGTTCGCCAAGAGGAGCGCCTCTTCATTTTCATGTGTGGATCCGAGGGTGATGACTCGATCGGTTGCACTGAGTCCAAGTTTTTCTCGCCAGGCGCTCTTTTCGTCGGCGGTTAGTTTCTTTGTGGGGATGGCGAGTTTGAGGTTGCCGGTAATGGTGAGCGGCGCCGAGGGACAGAGAGAGGCAAAGCGGGCCGCATATTCGGGGCTTTGGATGCACAGATGGTCGAAGGATCCAAACAATCGTTTGGAAAAACCGGGGAATTTAGCAAAGCGGGCGGCTGATTTTTCCGAGATTTTCCCATTGAGAAGGAGCACTTTGCCCCCTCCCCTTTTTACCGCTCGGATCTGATTCATCCAAAAATCGCTTTCAGAGAGGATCAGCAACTGCGGTTTGATCCTTTTGACTAGCCGCCTCATCGCCCAGGAAAAATCCAGCGGCAGGAGAAAGTAGCCGTCGGCGTTCGGCAGGCTCTTCTTGGCCTCGGTCTGTCCAGTCGAAGTCGTATTGGACAGGTAGATGGCTGCATCGGGGTGTTGCTCTCGTAGCCGCTTGTAGATGGGCACCATGATTTTGGTCTCCCCCATCGAAACCATGTGGATCCAAATAGCCGACGGTTTTGAATGTGGCGGTGGAAGCTTAAATCCAAATCGCTCTCGGATAGTCCCTCGGTACTTTTTCTGGGTTAACCATTTGGGAAGTGCAAGCAAGCTTCCGAGCAGCAAGATCAGGTTATAGAGCATTAGTTCTTGACCACCACATTGAGGAGTTTATTGGGGACGAAGATCACCTTTTGGATCTCCCCTTCCATATACTTGGCCAAACGCGCATCGGCCAGAGCCAATTTGAGGATCTCATCTTGGGTCTTGTCGATCGGAAGATCCCACTTGCCGCGCAGTTTCCCATTGATCTGGAAAACATAGGTCGCAGTCTGGTCGATCAAGTAGTCTGGATTGACTTTTGGGTATTGAACGTAGGTCATGCTGCCTGTCCCTCCTAAATGCTCCCAAAGCTCTTCTGCAAGATGCGGCGCGAAGGGATAAAGGGCTTGGATGGCCATTTTGAGAATGCTCTTTGGATATTGGGGCAATTGGGTAAAGTGATTGATGAATTCCATCATTTTGGCGATCGCGGTGTTGAACTGGAGATTCTCAATGTCTTTTTCTACGTCATCGATGAGTCGGTGGCCAAGTTTAAGCGCCTCTTCGCTTTCCTCATCGGTCACTTTTTCTGAGTAGACCATGTCGTAAAAGCGGTTCAAGAAGCGGCGGCAGCCATGGACGGCATCGCTATTCCATAATTTCTCTTTTTCAAATGGTGCCATGAACATCTCATAGAGACGGAGCGCATCTGCCCCGTACTCTTCGATCATTTCATCGGGCGTCACCCCATTGAGTTTTGATTTGGACATCTTTTCGATTTGCGATTCGAGGACAGTTCCAGTGCCGAGCTGACGATAGACTCCGTCCTCTTCTTCGACCTCCTCAGGCGCTACGTAGCCCCCGCGCGGCAATTTGTAGGCCCGCGCCGTGACGAGGCCCTGATTGCGCAAGGTTTGGAATGGCTCTGACGTCGAGACAAGACCGGAGTCGAAGAGCACTTTGTGCCAGAAACGGGCATATAAGAGGTGCAACACAGCGTGTTCTACTCCCCCAACGTACATGTCGACCGGGAGCCAATATTTCTCTTTTTCAGGATCCCAAGCGGCCAGGTCATTGTGAGGATCGCAGAAACGGAGGTAGTACCAGCACGAGCCGGCCCACTGGGGCATCGTATTGGTTTCCCGCTCTGCTTTTTTCCCTGTTTTGGGGTCGGTGATATGGACCCATTCGGGGACCCGCACGAGGGGGCTCTCTCCTGATTCTGTCGGTTTGAAATCGATTAACTCGGGAGGGCAGAGAGGCAATTCGCTGATATCGAGAATCCTCTTTGTTCCATCTTGGAAGTGGAGGATCGGGAAGGGCTCGCCCCAGTACCGTTGGCGCGAGAAGAGCCAATCGCGAAGCTTGTAGGAGATCGTCCGCTCGCCGTGCCCTGTTTTTTCGAGCCATTCGACCATCTTCTCTTGAGCTTCAGTGAAAGGGAGGCCATTGAGGTTAAGGCTCTCATTTTGGCTATTAATGAGTATTTGACACCCTTCTTCTGAAGCGGGGTCAATGATAGGTTGGATTTTCAATCTATACTTTTGGGTAAATTCGAAGTCCCGTTCATCATTGCTCGGTACTCCCATAACAGCCCCGGTTCCATAGTGCATTAACACGTAGTCGGCGATCCAAATGGGGATCAATTCATCTGTGGCAGGGTTGATTGCATAGGCCCCGGTCCAGACCCCCGTTTTTTCCTTCGCGAGTTCTGTCCGCGCCATATCGCTCTTGAGAGCTGTTTGTCTCTTATAATCTTCGACTTCGGCCCGCTGCTCTTGGGTCGTAATCTCCTCAATGAGGGGGTGCTCGGGGGCGATGACGATAAAGGTCGCTCCGAAGAGGGTGTCATGGCGGGTGGTGAAAACGGTGATAATGTTGCCTGTCCGCTGCTCTTTAAAATGGACCTTGGCCCCTTCGCTGCGGCCGATCCAGTTGGTTTGGAGCCGCTTGAGGTAGTCGGGCCAATCAAGAAGGTCGAGGTCTGTAAGAAGCCGCTCGGCATAGGCTGTAATGCGGAGAACCCACTGGCGCAAGGGGCGCCGTTCTACCGGGTATCCCCCCTCTTTGGAGAAGCCGTTTTCGACTTCTTCATTGGCGAGTACGGTGCCGAGGGCTGGGCAATAGTTGACGAGCAGCTCTGCCTCATAGGCCAGTCCCTTTTCATAGAGCTTCGTGAAAATCCATTGGGTCCACTTGTAGTATTGGGGCTCGCTGGTGGCGATTTCGCGGCTCCAATCGTAGCTAAAACCGAGGGATTTGAGCTGACGTCTATAGGTGGCGATGTTCTTTTGCGTGGTGACGGCTGGATGGGTGCCGGTGCGGATGGCATATTGCTCTGCTGGAAGGCCAAAACTATCCCAGCCCATTGGGTGAAGGACATTGAATCCCTTCTGCCGCTTATAGCGAGCTAAAACATCGGTCGAGGTATAGCCTGTCACGTGACCGACATGAAGCCCTGATCCAGAAGGATAGGGGAACATATCGAGGACATAGTATTTCGGCTTATTGTAGTCGACTTCTGCCTTAAAAATTTGTCTACTTTCCCAAATTTCTTGCCATTTTTGCTCTATTCGCTGATGATCGTACTTTTCCATAAACCCCTTTAATCCTAATTCGTTAAAGTATAGCGAAATCGACAGATATTTTCCATAGAACCTATCTCAACAAAAAGTTTCAGCCGATTTTCCGGTTCTTTTGGCCAATTTTCGATTCAAATTCGGGGGGGCATATGCGTCAGCTTTATATTACCCCCCCCGAATTTGAATCGAAAATTGGCCAAAATAATCCAGAAAATCGGCGAAAAATTTTATTGAGATAGGTTCCGGGGTTGTCAAAAAATCCTTAAACTAATATAGTAGTGAGCAAGCTTTTATTTGAGATAGAAATTATGGCAGAAGTCGCAACATTCAAAAAAAATAAGATTGAATTAAAGGAGTATGAGTACTCAAAAGATATCCAGAATCGGATTTTGATGGCTCAATTCACTGCCCTAGATGTCGAAGTACTCGAGGAAATCCTCTATAGCTCCCTTCGGATCCCCCTTTCCCTCCTAGAGCAAAATCTCAATTTGAGCTCTGCCGAGCTAAAGGCGTCTCTAGATAAGCTCTCCAAAACAGACCTTTTTCAGGTTGCTGGAGGCTTTGTCATCGTCGATAAAGATCGGCGGAAATACTATGAGATGCAGATTCTCAAATTCGAAGAGGATTTCAAGCCAGGCATGGAATACTTGCAGGGGCTTTTGCGCAAAGTGCCCATCCACATTCTTCCCAACTGGTACTCGATCTCTCGTACTTCCGATAATATCTTCGAATCGATAGTCGAAAAATATCTCCACTCCCCGCAGGCTTTTCAGCGCTATCTGATGGAGCTCCACTTGAGCGATCCAAAGCAAAAAGGGATCATGAACTCCGTCTACCAGTCTCCCGACTATGAAGTTGAAGCGAGCGACATGATCAAGAAATTCGATCTAACTCAAGAAGAGTTTGAGGAGCATATGCTCTATCTCGAGTTCAGTTTCGTCTGCTGCATCCGCTACAAGAGAAAAGGGGATCGTTTTGTCGAGATGATCACCCCATTCTACGAGTGGCAAGAGTATCTCTGTCATGTACGGGACACAGAACCTACACCGATTATCGATGAAGAGACGATTAAGCGACTCAAAAAATCAGAC
The DNA here is from genome assembly GCA_963806855.1 of uncultured Verrucomicrobiae bacterium. GTDB lineage: Bacteria > Chlamydiota > Chlamydiia > Chlamydiales > Rhabdochlamydiaceae > Sacchariniichlamydia. The sequence goes on from CAWDYW010000001.1 coordinate 1,257,285, forward strand.
TATGGCGTCATCGAAGAGATGGCTGCGATCCTCGAGCTCGCCCAAAAAGGGCCAATCACTCGTTCGGTAATCCCCACCATCCAGAAAAAACTTCCCGACTTTGAGACGAGCGATTTCGAGCGGCACGTCCACAAACTCTGTCAATTGAATTTGGCCGAGCGCAGCGGTGACAAAGTCAACTGCACTAGCGATACTCTCGATTGGCTTAAGATGAAAAACAATGACCGAGCTGTCTACATCTATCGCCATCCGCTTAATTGCCTTGTGTACCCCTCCTTACCACAAGAGCTAAACTCGCAACGGCTCGTTCGAGATGCAGAGAAAAGTGTTGAGCGTGTCGTCGGCGCCGGCTGGGTCTTCATGGATGACTTTCTGAAAGGGGTCTTTATCCCCCTCAATGATAGCCACTACATCACTCTGAAAAAAGTGGGCCGCAACTGGAAATACCAACTCCCCGAATACACCGATACCGAACAAGACTTTTTCCAAGCTGTGATTAGCCGATCGCTCTTCGAATCTGGAATCACTGCTCTAGGGACAAAAGATGGGCGCGAATGTTTCTGCTTGACCCCCTTTGGGCACACGATATTCGGCAATGAGTAACGACCTAGTCTCCAATCGCAAGGCTTTCCACAACTATGAAATCATAGAGACCTATGAAGCGGGAATGATTTTGATGGGATCGGAGGTCAAATCGCTCAAGGCCCACAACGGCAACATTCAGGATGCCTACGTGATCATCTCCGGCCGAGACGTGATCCTCAAAAATAGTTCCATCGCACCCTATGCCCAAGCGGCGATGTTTGGCCACGAAGAAAGGCGCGACCGTAAGCTCCTCCTGCATAAGCGTGAGATCGATAAGTTGATCAAAGCGAGCCAGGACAAAGGAATCACGATCATTCCCCTCGCCATCTACTTAAGCAAGGGTTTCATCAAAGTGAAAATCGGAACTGCCCGTGGCAAGAAAGCCTATGACAAGCGAGCCGCCATCAAAGAGCGCGAAGACAAAAGATCGATCGACAGAGCTTTAAAAGAATAACCTTTCCCTCATCCCTTTTTTTTGGATAGTTGCAGGAGGTCGATGATTGGAGTAATATCATCATCAACATCTAAGGTGGGAACTAGCATTCGACGGGTTCCAGGCTTAGAACCCTCCTCAAGTTCTTTACCATAGTCTTCTAGGGTTAGCAGTTCGAAACTGAGGCTTGGATTATTAAAAAGGCTGGGGGCGCTTAGCGGGAATAGAAGTTTTTGTGATTCTATACATCCTGAGTTAACTGCACAAACTAGTGGAGTGTTACCGTCGGCATCGACTATATTAGCATCAGCTTTATTATCCAGAAGAGTTCTAACAACCTCTGGGCGACCTTTTGAGGCAGCATAATGGAGGGCTGTTTTACCATCGGCATTTTTCATGTTTGGATCAGCCCCATGCTGAAGACTTAAATTAACAGAATCATTCAGACCTCTCTCAGCTGCTCTTATTAAATGGGTAGACTCCTTCAAATGAGATATGATCATTCTTTTAATGTTAGGGGATTTACTAGCAACATCAAGAACTTTTTGAGAAATACATAGAATATCTGAGCTTAATAGAATAATTAATTGTTCTAGTTTTCCTAATATAACGAATCTTATAAAATGATTTGCTGTAATGTCCAAAAAGATTTCATTTATAAATAATGCTCGACTCCAGTTTTTTTGCTCGACTGCCCTTTTGCGGACAAGGTATAGAAATTCATCACGTTCTGTGGAAAGTTCATTTGCAAGATTTGTTTTTGGGAAATTTGTGGCAGCCACCCTTATTAGCGTGTTGAATCTATCAAGTGTATTGCGCAGTTCTTTGTCGCTAATATGATTCCCATTTTTCGGCGCAACTGCTGCAGATGGAGGACTTGAATTAGGCAGGTTGGTGGCCCTTGTGACGGTACTCATTTTTGACCTCTTTATAGCTATTGAGCAAACCATTATAACACATTTATTCGTATTAAAAAAGTTAAAAATATTCAAAGTTATAGATAAATATCAGCTTAAATATACTGAGCCGATGGGCTTATTATGTGGGTCCAAATTCACACTTTTGGGCGAGTCGGGGTATAGCTGTTGTGCTCTCTCATTCTTTTCGTTGGGGTGGCAGGAAGTTGTAGGGTAGAGGAAAATCTAAGGTCGTAGGTGGCAATTGAGGGTCTCTTAAATCAAGTTGTCTATTATATTCTTCTTGGTCTAACACTTCTACCTTGAGGTTTGGATTAGTAAAAAGGTCATCCATGTTGGTAAATGGCAATAGAAGGTTTTGTGATTCTTTACATCCTGACTCAAGTGCACAAATTAGTGGAGTGATACCTTTGGCATCGGCTATATTCGGATCAGCTTTATTATCCAAAAGAGTTCTAATAACCTCTGGGCGACCCTTTGTGGCAGCATAATGGAGGGCTGTTATACCAATGGCATTTTTCATGTTTGGATCAGCCTCATGCTGAAGACTTAAATTAACACAATCATTCAGACCTCTTTCAGCTGCTCTTATTAAGTGGGTAGACTCCTTCAAATTGGATATGAATATTTCTTGAATGGCAGGGGATTCACTAGCAACATCAAGAACTTTTGGTGAAATACATAGATTATCTGTGTATAACAGATATTTTAATTGCCCAATGTATTTTAATTTAATTAATCTTATAAAGTGATTTGTTGTAATTTCCAAAAATATTTTATTTACAAACAATTCTCGATTCCAGTTTTTTTGCTTGACTGCCTTTTCGCGGACAAGGTGTAGAAAATCATCTCGGTCTTCGGCAAGTTGATTTGCAAGATTGCTCCCTGAAAATTTTTCGGCAGCCACCCTTATTAGGCTGTTAAATCTAATAAGTGTTTGGCTTAGTTCTGCGTCGCTAACATGATCGCCATTTTTCGCCTCATTTTGGGAAGGTGATCTTAGCAAAAAGTGATTTGGTGAAATATCCAAAAAGATTTTATTTATAAGTGATACTCGATCCCAGTTTTTTTGCTCGACTGCCTTTTCGCGGACTTGTTGTAGAAATTTATCTCGGTTAAACGAAAGTTGATCTGCAAGATCTGTGTCTGGATATTTTTTGGCAGCCACCATGATTTGCGTTTTAAATGTATCAATTGTTTTGTGTAGTTCCGTGTCGCTAATTTGATTCCCATTTTCCGGTTTATTTTTGGATGTTGAACTTTTTCGCTCAACTGCTGCAGATGGAGGACTTGAATCAGACCTGTTGGTGGCCCTTGTGACGGCACTCATTTTTGACCTCTTTATGGTTTTTGAACCAATCATTATAACACATTTATTCTTTTTAAAGCAGTTAAAAACACAAAATTTAAAAAATCAATTTGCATGTAAATCTATAGATAAAAGCTACCTAAAAGATGGAAGAATCGCTTTTCGTCTTCGATCGAATAACAACGTTGACGAATCAGCCGATTTTCGATAAAGTTGTGGCTTTAGACAGTGAGGTTATATGAAAGTAAAAATACTACGCGCCGACTTCGTCAGGCTTATTGGCAAAATTCAAAGCATCGTCCCCGTCAAAGCATCGATTCCCATCTTGGCAAACGTGCTCATTGAAGCGGAAAACGATCAGCTGATCATTAGCGCAACTGATTTGACAGTCAGTATGCGGGTGTTCGGCCAGGCGGAGGTGCTGCAGGCTGGGGCTATTACTCTGCCGGCTAAGAGACTTTTCCAATTGGTGCGGGAGCTGACGACGCCCGAAATTGTCATCGAAACAACTTCCCCAGAAGTGGCGGTGATTCATGCGGGCAGCTCCAATTTCCGCATTCAGGGGATGCACGAGTCGGAATTCCCCTCTTTGCCCGATCTGTCGGAAGGCTATCAGCTGATGTTCAAGTCAGAGGCATTGAAGGAGATGTTGCTCCGTACCGCATTTGCTGCGGCGCGGGACGATTCTAGACAGGTGCTCAACGGGGTATTGTTGCAGAAGGTGAACCATTTGGCCACGTTTATCGGGACCGATGGGAAGCGGCTTGCACGCAATCGTGTGGAAATTGAGACCGATTCTGCCGATGCGGGCAATTATATCCTCCCGATCAAGGCGGTCGAAGAGATCATCAAAATCGCCGATGGGGAAAGTGTGAAACTGGTGCTCATGCCAGAGAAGTTGGCGATCGAAACCGATGCGGCCGTTCTCATCACGAAGCTGATTGCAGGGCAATATCCGGATGTCACGCGGGTCATCCCTCAGAAATCGGAGAATATGATCACCCTTCACCGCGATGAGTTGATTGCGCTGCTACGGCAGGTTTCGCTGTTCACCTCGGAAGAGAGCAATTCGGTTCGTTTCTCTTTTGCAGAAGGGGCGCTCCATTTAACTGCCACAAATGGCAGCGTTGGAGAAGGCAAAGTCAGCATGCCGGTCAATTACAGCGGACCTAAACTGGAAATCGCCTTTAATCCTCACTACTTCCTCGATATCTTGCGCCATGTCAAAGATGAGACGGTTCAGTTTGAGGTGTCCGATTCCTATAATCCTGGATTGGTTACCGATTCCTCAAAGGCTGAATTTGTGATCATGCCGATGCGTCTAGACAACTAATGTGGGTTAAGAAGCTCTATCTACACCACTTTCGCAACTACACGCAGGCGGAGGTCCATTTTTCTCCAGGAGTCAATTGGATTACAGGGAAAAATGGGCAGGGAAAGACCAATTTGCTCGAGGCGCTCTATTTGCTTAGCACAGGAAGGTCTTTTCGGACGCCTCAGCTGGGACAATTAATCCAGAAAGGGGCCCCGTTTTTTTACATCGAAGCGGAAATTGAAAAAGAGGGAGTCACCCAAACTCTTAAGCTCTCTTTCGATGGTGAGAACAAGAAAGTGCAGCACAATGCGAGCACTTATGCCCATTTCGCTCCCCTCATCGGTCTATTGCCCCATGTGCTCTATGCACCAGAGGACATCGCTTTGGTCGCGGGAATCCCCCTGTATCGGCGCAAATTTCTCGATCTCCATTTGGCGCAGTTTGATCCCCTCTATTTGCATCATCTGGCTCGGTATCACAAGGCTCTGCGGCAACGCAATGAGCTGCTCAAAAGCAGGAGCGAAGTGGCGATCGACCCCTGGGAAGAGATGATGATGCAGAGCGCCCAGTATCTGATAGAAAAACGGGCGCTGATGATTGAAGAGCTGCAACATCCCCTAAAGGAGAGTGTCAAGTCGCTGTCGCACGGTGCCGATACGATTGGGATCTGTTACAAGAGTTCTACGCCAGAATGGCAAAAAAATCGGAAAAGGGAGCTCCATATTGGCACGACGCTCAGTGGACCCCATCGGGATGATGTCCACTTTGAGATCCAGGGACTATCGGCAAAATCGTTCGCCAGTGAAGGGCAAAAACATTCGATTATCGCTGCGCTCCGCCTTTGCCAGTGGGATCATCTCTATGAGCAGACAGGCTCCCCTCCGCTGATGAGCATAGACGATTTTGGCGCTCACCTCGATCAAGGGCGCCAGGCCAAATTTCAAGAGCAACTGAAGGGGCAAATTTTTTTGACAAGCCCTAATGAATCGCCTGAGATTTTCCCAAATAAACAAATCGTAGAAGTGAGTTTAGGTCAGGTGTCGCATATAGGCAGCACCTAGAGGAAATGCCTTTTCATCGACTGGCTTACCTTCACGCACTGTGGCGAATTGCTCGATCATTTTCAAGGCGAGCACTTTGCCCAGTTGAACCCCTTCTTGGTCGAAGGAATTGATGTTCCAGATGAATCCCTGGAAGGCCACTTTATGCTCATAATAGGCCAGTAACGCGCCAAGGGTATAGGGATCGAGCCGGTTTCCAAGCAAGAGCGAGTTAGGCCGGTTGCCCTCAAAATCTTTATTCGGATTGTCATTTTTCTGTCCGACCGCAAGGCCGATTGATTGGGCGATCAGATTCGAAAGCAATTTCTCTTGGCAGGTGGTCCCTTGAAACTTCACATCGGCATTGTATTGGCTGCTGACAAAGCCGATAAACTCAAGCGGAACAATCGTCGTTCCTTGATGGATCAATTGATAGAATGAGTGCTGCCCGTTGGTGCCAGGTTCTCCCCAAATGATCGGCCCAGTCTCAAATTGGACGCGGCTCCCCTCTTTATCGATATGTTTGCCATTCGACTCCATATCGAGCTGCTGCAGATGGGCTGGAAAGCGGGAGAGGGCTTGTGAATAAGGAATGATCGCGACGGTCGCATGATCAAGGAAGTTTCGGTTCCAAATACCAAAAAGGGCACTGAGAAGAGGGAGATTTGCTTTTGGATCTTTGGTTTTGGCTAACTTGTCCATCGCAGAGGCGCCGCGCAAGAAATCGAGATAGCGGTCCATTCCGAAGGCAAATGCAAGGGTGACACCTCCGACCATCGAGGTAGCCGAGTAGCGTCCTCCCACGTAGTCCCAGATGTAAAAAGATTGCAAGTAGCGGGTGGGGTCATCCATCGGACTCCCCTTTCCTGTGACAGCGACCAGGTGCTGCTGCGGATTGAGGCCAGCTTTCTTCAATTTCTCAACGACATAGGCCTCATTGGTCATTGTTTCAAGGGTCGAGCCCGATTTCGAAACGACGACAAAAAGGGTTTTGGAGAGTTCGACCTGCTCCAATACAGCTGCAGCGTCGTCAGGATCGACATTTGAAATAAAATGGATTACCCGCTCCGATTTTTGATATCCCTTTAGCCCTAAGTAAATCGCTCTGGGGCCGAGATCAGACCCCCCGATGCCGATTTGCACTAGATAGGTAAACCGATCGCCGATCTCGCTCAAAAACGCTTTGAGTTTTTCGCACTCCTCATAAGCTAAATCGGTCGCTTCGCGCGCTTTTAGAGCGGTCTCTCGATGATCAAAAAAATCGCGCATCGCAGTGTGCAATGCCGGGCGGTTTTCACTTGGGAATCCCTCAATTTTATTGACCACCTCCCCCGCTTGCATCGACAACATTTTCTCGACCGCTTGGGTCTCTTCAGCCAATTCGAAGAGGGCATCGAGCACCTCCTCATCGATCCTTTCGGAGGAATAAAAAAGTTTAAGCCCTAACCCTTCGGCCTTCATTTGGTCGATCCGCTTGGGGGTCACCACCCCTTTTTTAGTCAGGTCGACCGGATTTGCTACGAGAGATTTAAGTTTCTGATAGGAAGAAAGTTCTATAAATTTTTTCATACTCCACACAATCGCACAAAGCTCTTTTTTTTAAAAGCCAAAGGTTATATACTTATCGGCAGAACGGAGTATAGCGCAGTTTGGCTAGCGCAACTGCTTTGGGAGCAGTGGGTCGGGGGTTCAAATCCCTCTACTCCGAAACTCATCGAGAGAGGTTTCATTTGCGAAATCAAGTGGGCCTCTCGTCGAGACAATCAGACCGCCTGCCGCATCAAATCCGCAAAGCATCCGCTTACCTGCTGGCCCTAAAGATTCGGGGTCAACGACGATCGCATCCACCTCATCCCAGTGCTCATTGAGCAACTCTTCGGGAATGCATTTATAGTCTTTTAACTCACTGAGGAGCGGCGCAAATGCGCTGGCTCGATATTTCTGATCCTGAGGAAGAGAGATGATGACATTCGCCTCCCCTTCGATTGGAAGAGGGATATTGGAGAAAATCAATTGAAAATGTTCGAAACGCCGTTTGCAGAAAAGGAGCATTAAATCGGCGATTTTTTCTTTACCATTAATATCGACCATAATCATTGGAGTGGTCTCTTCAGGAAGAGCTGAGGCAAGTCGATGGAGATACTCGGAAAAGAGCCCTGCACAGAATAATTCATGCTCGATCCCTGACTCATCGCTCCGCTCCTCCATTTTTTCGGTGGGTGATAAGACCTTGGAAAATTCTCCATCGGTTCGAGCTAACACCACTTTTTTTGCATGAGGAAAACGTCTGGCAAACTCCTCGATTGCGAGCATGTGGGAATTAAACGTGGCCGTATCAAAAGGATTCAGGGTTTTCCATCCAAAATCGAGATAGAAAATCCCCTTTTGATCGGTGTCGATCTCCCAGTCTAGATTGCTTGTAGGATCTGCTGCCAAAGTGATTAACATAGTTTTCTCGCAAATTGAATATAGAAAAATTCTCGCCCCTTGCCTTCCCACAGATTTTTGAACCAGGAATCTCCGTAGTCTTCCCATTGCTTGACATAGAATGGGTCTGGATGGCAGTTGTTCCAACTCGGATGGGAATGCATCTCTGTCACCATTTGGGCGCAATAGGTGGGGTCATCTGTCGCATAGGTAGCTTTGCCAGCAGGCTTCACAATGCGGGCGAGCTCGTCGACAAATTCTCTTTGGATCAAACGGTGCTTTGCATGCCGCTCTTTTGGCCAAGGGTCGGGGAAATTGACAAAGATTTCTGCGGCGCACCCCTCTGGCAAATAGTAGCGGACAAACTCTTGGGCCTTTCCAGAGACAATTAAAAGATTAGAGACATTTTGATTGTGCATCTTTGACCAGATCTTTTGCACCCGCTCGAATTGCATCTCCACAGCAACCCACTGCTGCGTCGGATTCTGCCGAGCTTTTTCGAGCACCCAGTCCCCGTTCCCCGAGCAAAATTCAATATGGAGCTCTTTTGAAAAAAGGCCATGCTCATCTTTCCATTCATCATGCAGCGCATAATAATGGGGCACGATAAAGACCCCCTCATGAAGGATCGGGCGGCGAGATTCCCAGGTAAAGGGAAATTTTAAATTTTTTGGTCGCATAGGAGGGTATTATACTCCGTGGAGAGAATTAGTTGAAGAATTTCTACGATTGTTGCTAAGGTAAATATTTAACCATGAGGTAACCCATGAGATGGTTCTTTCTATCCCTTCTCCTAGCTGTTGGAAATATCCAGACTTTTGCCAATGATGGGGCGCTGGCAGAGATGTACGCAGAGGAAGATGAACTCCTCGCCCTTGACCGGGAAATCGAGGCCCTCCTTGAGGATGATGTCCTTAGCGATGAAGATTCTGTCGATCAGCTCGATGAGATTGCCCTGAAGACAACAACTTGTGAGCCTATTAGAGAAAGCAAGCCCCTTCCGTTGCAATACAAGCCTGCGGCACTACCTATCAAAGAGAAAGAAAAAGAGTCGATCGCTGTTCAGGTGGATAAGTCGATTGCCGAGACTGAAAAAATGGTGATTAGCGTCTCGAATCCGATCGAAGTTGCCAAAGAAGAAACCGCAAAGTCGATCCAGACCATTGAAATCAACCTTAGAGAGGTCTTTGCTGGGGCTCCCATCATCTACACGATCCTCTTCCTCCTCTCCTCAGTCTCCCTCTGCGTGTGGCTCTATAGCATGCTGACGATCCGCCCAGTGGAATTTTTGCCTCCTAAACTCGTCAAAGATATCCGGACTAAATTGATCAGCAACCAATTTGATGAAGCCCTCGATTTGTGCGTAAAGCAAAAACACTTTTTCTGCAAAATGCTCGCCTCAGGCATCCTGGCCCGTAAGCATGGCCTAAACGTGATGATCGACACGATGAAAGCTGAAGGGAAACGCTCCACCGTCACCTTTTGGCAACGGATCGGCATCCTCAACGAAATTGCAATTATCGCTCCGATGCTTGGCCTCCTCGGGACCGTTCTCGGCATGTTTTACGCCTTTTACGATCTCAACCGCTCAATGGAAAGCGTCTCGCTCCTCTTTGACGGCCTGGGAGTTTCCGTTGGGACAACTGTAGCGGGGCTCGTCGTCGCCATTTTAGCTATGGTCCTCTACGCGATTGCCAAATATCGACTTGTCCGCATTTTGGCAAGCGTCGAAACAGAGGCCCAAACCTTTGCCACGCTCATCGATACTTGCGGCTCTAACGAGAGGCTCTGAATGATTCCAGAAGATGAGCTCAAAGCAACCCGTTCACTGAACCTAGCTCCGATGGTCGATTTCCTCTTCCTCATCTTAGCAGTCTTTGCTGTGCTCGCGATCACCCGGACTGCGCTCTATGACTGTGAAGTCAACCTAGTGAAAATGGACTCCAAAACCCCTCCGCCGAGTTTTTTAGAAACTCAGGCAGGTTACACCATACTTCTTAGCATCAGCGACCAAGGGCAATACAAATGGGTCACAGAATTCAATGAATTTTTATTAGATGGTGTTGCCGCCGTGAAGGCCGAGCTGCTGAGACAAGAAGCATTGGGCCTCCTTCCTGCGGATAAAGAGAAGACCAAGGTGCTGCTCCATATCGACAAAGATGCCAATTGGGAGTCGATTGCCAAAGTCATTTTTGCAATCAGAGAGACCGGCTACCAAATCAGCCCCGTCTACTGCCCTGAATAGAATAGTTATTGACGAAAAGCGTTTTTGCGCAGCATACTAGATAATGTTTCGCATCGCCCAGGTGGTGAAATTGGTAGACACGCCAGACTTAGGATCTGGTGCCGCAAGGCATGGAAGTTCGAGTCTTCTCCTGGGCAATTATGGCTGATCACGCATGTCGTTGTCATAGTGGAAAACCTTATAGCGAATGCTGCAAGCCTTTTCATGAAGGGGCGTTAGCTAGAAATGCGCTCGAGCTCATGCGCTCCCGTTATAGCGCCTATGCCCTAAACTTACCCGATTACATCATCAAAACGACCCACTCATCAAATCCTCAGTACTCCCCCGACTACGAAGTCTGGAAGGAGTCGATCTCCTACTTCTCCAAAGAGACAAATTTTACTGGACTCATCATTCACGAATTTAAAGAAAAAGGTCACGAAGCCTCGGTCACTTTCACTGCAAATCTTTCACAAAACAAGCGCGACGCCTCATTTACCGAAAATAGCTATTTCGAGAAGGTAGGCGGGGGGTGGTATTATTCAGCTGGGAATAATGCTAAGAACTTAGAGGAGCTTCGCGCGAATAAATTTGAATGGTTTTGAGGGAAGGATACCAGTAATTGATGTCATAACGCCTACAAAATGCCCTTAGATGGGAGATGCTTGGATCAAAATTTTGAATATAAGAATGGTAATAGGGATCCCAAGTCGGTTTTAAGACAGTTTTCCATATGATCGACCCCAGAACAAATAGACCGACATAGTGGATCGGCTGCTCAGAAAGACCAAAAGTCGACTGCAGTGCCGTCTTAACCCCAAGAAAGAACGCCCCTCCGATCACAGTTTTAGCTATAACACGATTCAGGATGGATAGGGTGATAGAGCTGACGGTATTCGTTATAGAGACCGTTAATTCTTTTCGAATTTCGCTCTCGCGCCGGTCGATCACCTCATGGGCCACTTCGGTCGCTTTGTCGGAGAGTTTCGTTGAAGCAGCGTTGACAACCTCTCGTAGAGTTTTGATGAGATAAAAGAGCCCATCTAGAGAGAAGACATTGAACGCGATTTCCAGAACCTTTAGGACCATATTGACAAAGCTTAAGAGGAGATATTTTGACGCGATGATCACTTTGCTCACCACTACCCAAGATTTTCCAAAGAAATTGGGCAACTTGCTGATAAAATGATCAAAAGAGGGAGCTGTTGTCTGGTATTTTAAAGTCGCAGGTAGGCTCAAGAGAAAATTGACCTCTTTAATGTAGTTGTGAAGGTGCTGAGCTGCAGAAGTGAGGCAAGTATCTAAATAATGGGAATAGAGGGGAAGATGTGGCCAGTTTGCAGGAGCAGGCTTTGTCACTGCTTGCCAGAGGGCAACCCGCTCGACGATTCTGGTAATTTTTAAAATAAAGCCAGTCGAGAATGGGTCGTACCAATTATTTGCCAAACGGGCAGGGACGATTTGCCCAATGGTGCTGTAGAGCGCTTTGATAGCGGGAATAGCCCGATCTTCGCTGAAGCGATCGCAAAGAACATTGAGACGGTCATTCAACGCCCCAATTCTATTCTCAGCGCTTTCCCAATAATGTCCTGCTTTATTAGTAATAGCTTGCATAATTTATATAAATAATTATCCTTACAACTATTATATGCAATTAGTTGCATAATTTACAATGCGAATTAAAAATATAAATCAGTTATTAATTATTTGATGGCTTAGAATTAATCGCTTTAATAAATTTTATTAGTTTGCGCAGATTGTTGAAATTAATTAGATGACGCAGTTCTTTAAAGGTCGAGGCTTCGGGGTTAAAATTTTCTTTATATTCTTCATGAAGGCCATAAAAGATCGGAGCAACCGATAATATCCAATGGGATATCCCGATGACTTTCCGAATTTGTAAGAGCTTTTCTGCATGCTCAAAAGAGGTCACCCCTGGAATAAGATCGGGAGCTCTATAGAGAGCATAAGATATTGCTGTTGTGATGGTAAAGGTGACAAAGAAAGAAAAGGCCTTTCTGGCAACCGTTTCAGCTACAATTCCCATCGCTTTTTGTCTTACAGCCGTTTCGTTTTTCTCGATCACGTGATGGGCATGTTTAATCAGCTTTTCTTTGCTTCGGTTAAAAAGCTCACTCAAATAAGGTTTTACTTGGGCGCAAACCTCTTCAATCCAAGCAACCGAGGGCTCAAGAAGGGAAACCTTTTTTAAAGACGTTGAGATATAACGGAAAATCCGCTGAATCAAATTAATAAAAGAATCTTTTATAATGCCGATCGCTTCCTTTGTCCAAACCCAAACCCTTCCGGCTAACGTGGTTGGCTTATTTTCAGCGATTTGAGCTTCTTCCTCGATGATCTGATCCAATAAAGAGTGGAGCCTTTCTGGAACGCTTAAGATCGTATTAAGGTCTTTTGTGACAATATAGATATGGCGGCACAATGAGATCAAACTCCGATCGACCCATCCAAGGACAGGGATCGTTGTCGCAGTGCGTGCTGCCAAGGGCTTGAATAGCGCTTGCAGAGGCCGCCCAACAGCGAGCACCGTTTTCGTATCGACAGGGTCAAACAGCCATGTCTCCACCCGTTTCGAAAGAGACCTGCTAAAAACCCCGCTGACCGCGATAGCGGCCGATCCGGCGCTAACATAAGCCCCTTTGAGCGCCTTTGAAGAGACACAGCTATTTAAAAATTGACTACAGCGGCTTGCGATAAAAAATTGGGGATAGAAATAATGATTGACATGCGCCCGTTCTTCGCTGACCGTATTGAAATCAAGATATTTTTGATAAAGACTTGAGTAGTAATCTAAGTTATGTGTTTTAGACATGGTAGTATTTTACAGCATTATTAAATCACTAGCAATATTTAAAAAAATTAAAAGCGCATTTGCGAAGTAAATGCGCTTCAAAAATTAGTAATATATAAATTTTAATTATTTCTTATTTAATTCGTTGATTTCTGTTAAATTGCGCTCGATCTCAGATTTCAATACAAAGAATTCAGAAGCAAATTTAGTTTTTTCGCCCATGTCTTTTGTAGAGATAAATCGTCCTTGCATTTCCATCATTTCGTTTTGGATACGAGTATTGTTGCCTTGAAGTTCTTTAATTCGTTTTAGGCGCTCTTCGTTTCTCAAGTAAATTTTCAGGATTTCACCAGTATTACGGGCGATAATGACTTTTCTATGCTCGATATCAGCTAAAATAACGAGAGGATCTGTGCAATCCACTAATTCTTCTTCTTTAGTCATAATTTCTCGTTGTAAATGGTCGTTTTCTTCTTGAAGTTCGCGAACGCGTTGAACGCTGCTGCCTTGAAGATTAAGTCTGTCATGACCAGTATAAAACTGAGCTCTTTCAATTGATGAAATTGATTGGGCAACGTCAACATGATTTGTTTTAGAATTTGCAAGAAGAGCTTCCATTTCGTGTGCAATTTCTTCTTGTTTTAAAGAATTCACAACGGGAGCCTTTACTTGCACTTTCTGTGCTGGTTTATTATGGCTTTTATCACCATGTGAATTTTGAATTATACGTGCAGGCATTTTATATTTCCTCCATTAAAAAATATTGATGGTTCCATCAAGGGTAAGATTTAGTATCTCTTACTTACTTTCCCTATTAATTTCATTGTATTGACTGCTCTATAGTTTGTCAAATTTATTTGTAATAAAGTGACCTTCTTTAATTATTAGTTATTTATAAACTACAATAATGTAATTATCAGACCTGCGCCTGGATTGGGCAATGGTAGAAATAATGGCAGTCAAAAACTCCCTATTTCGCTATACTTCACATTGATACCCGAAATTAGATAGAGGCCCTATTTGTGAAGAATTTTAAACGCGCGCTCTTAAATATAGTATTGATTCTCTCCCTGGGAGGTTCGCTGCATGCGACTGCTCCTAAGGAAGAAGATGTTCAGACAGTCGCGATTTTAGGCAGTGGAGTGGGGGCTCTTACTTCAGCTATCTATCTACAGAGAGCTGGAGTCAACACCTTAATCATTGAGGGAAGAAACCCGGGTGGCGCCATCGCCCAATCCCCTCTCGTCCACAACTGGCCTGGCGAGATCGCAATCGATGGACAAACTCTCGTCGATAAAATCCGCAAGCAGGCTCTTCATAATGGAGCGAAAATTGTTCACGAAGAGGTCATCAGCGTCGATTTTACCAAGCACCCTCTAACGATCACGACCCGAGATGTCTTTGACAAAGAAAAGGTACGCACATTTAAAACCAAGGCTTGCATCATTGCGACCGGTTCCAATCCCAAACTCCTCGGAGTCCCTGGTGAATCAGGCGAAAATGGATATTGGACAAGAGGTGTCTATAGCTGTGCGGTCTGCGATGGGGCCCTTTACAAAGACAAAGTTGTGGCCGTTATCGGAGGCGGCGATTCGGCGATTACAGAAGCCAACTACCTCTCCAACATCGCCAAAAAAGTCTACGTCGTCCTTCGGTCTGATAAATTTAGAACCGTCGAGACAAGGCGGAAAGAAGAGCTAGCCAAAAAACCGAACGTCGAGATCCTCTACAATACTAAAATCGATGAGATTCAAGGGGATGGCACTAAAGTGACCCATCTGAACCTCTCTACATCGAAAAGACTTCCGATCGATGGCATTTTTGTCGCGATTGGAGCGACCCCGAATTCATCGATCTTCCAAGGACAACTAGAGCTCGAAGAGCAGACCGGTTATATCGCGACAAAAATTGGACAGCGAACATCGGTCCCCGGAGTCTACGCAATCGGAGATGTTGTCGATAAATTCTATAAACAGGCGATTTCGGCAGCAGGCCGTGGTGCCGAAGCTGCTTTGGAAGTAGAAGCCTATCTATCGAGCTTGCCTAACCACTCCCCTTCTCATGTTGGCCCGGTAAAAAGTGAATCGGTCCTCAAAGTGAATAACCCTGTTGCTGAGGGGCTCGAAGAGATCACGACTAAAGAGTCCTTCTACGATGCAATCAGCAACGGAGAGACTCCCGTCGTGATCGATTTCTATTCTCCCTATTGCGTCCCCTGCCGTCAGTTGCTCCCCCTTTTAGAGGAATCTGCGCAGAAGTATCAGGGAAAAATCCGATTCTATAAAATCAACGTCACCGATTTTGCAGATTTGGCAATTAGCTATAACATCTCTAGCGTTCCAACTGTTTTGGTTTTCGATGGCAAAGGCAAAATCATCGAACAAGCCACCGGGATTGAAGACATCAACAAAGTCGTGAAGAAACTCGAGTCTCTCTGAGTTTCTTAGTATACCCCCCCCTCGGTTAAAAACTTTGAGGAGCCTCCTTGTCAAATTTCCGCTTCTTCAAGTTGTTTCGGTCTAGTACGACACTCGATCTAAAAAATTTTTGTTTTCAAAATTTTACCTTTCATGTTACGCTTTCCTAAGATTTTCACTACAAACCTGTAACAAGGAGAAAAAGAGATGAAAATGAATAAAACCAGTACCTTGATCGCAAGCGTGGTCTTACTATTTGGAGTAGCTCATGCTGATGAAACGTATCAAGAATGGCAAGATTCCGAGCAGCTCGTTGTAGCCTCAGAAGAGACAGCCGTTGTTGATGAGGATTGTGAAGAATATGCGGAAGTTTGTGAAGAATTAGCTGAAAATAGCGAAGATTTCGCTGAAGATGAAATAGCCGCTCAAGAGCAAGAAGAGGCACTTGAAGAAGCTGTTTTTGTAGAAGAAGAGCATGTCATCGTCGACTCTCGCCCTCTTCTACCCCAAACATATCTTCAAATGGAACAAGCTCGTCACGCTGAATTAGAGCAAGCTAATGAGCTTACTGAAGAAGAAGCCATCCAACTCGGGGTGCTCATCATCCCAATCAAATCTCAAAATTTAATCGCCTTAGCGTCAAATCAAATCCAAACCACAGCATCTACCTTATCCCCCTGCCACTATCATATGATATCCACTTTTTCCAAAGGGAACGTCATCAAAATTGAGGACGGTTCCGAGTGGATTTCTGATAAAGCAGATGCTCACATTCTTCGTAACTGGAAAGCTGGACAACAAATTATCATCACCCCAAATCAACAACTGCTCCTTGGCTCACACTATACTTATATCATGACCAATACCGTAGTAGGCGACTCTGTAAAGGTCAACTTATTCCTCGGACCTGCAGCATTTGGTCACCAGAGTGCATGGGTCGTTGGAATTGATCAAAACCTTGGTAAAGTCTATATCATCAACGGCCGAGGTGACAGGACGGTTTGGGAAGTTTCTAATTCCGATATGTACCTGGTGAAAGACTGGAAAGTGAATGATACTATCATCATTGGTGAAAATGATAGCTGGCTTTGGTACTTTTCTTCTTACAAAAGCATGCTAGTCAACGTCAATATGAACCATTATATTCGTGCACAACAAATCCTCCAATCTACTCAAAAATGGTAGGTTTAAGATGAATCTAGATTTGCAGATAGAGGGCAGATACTCACAAAGAACTGAAGATCTTCAGCATTTGAAGCAAAGTTTTAGCGGATATGAAATGCCAGTCAATGCACCAAGTGAACATGCTGTTTCGATTCTGAGGGGACTTTCTCTTATTTTGGGGATGGTCTTTTCGTTGGCAACCATCATTCTGATGAAACCTGCCATGGCATTTATTTATGTCACCTTGATCCTAGGTGCCAGTGGAACAATTGCGATCGGATCAGAAAAAATCATCACGATTCTTCCTGAACGACTCTGGTCGTCAAAGCATCTAAAGAGATAAAATATGTGCCTGTGTATGACACGGGCACCTATTTATGTAGCATAGAAGAGGAAAGGAATCTCCATCTCCCCTCTCGTCAGCCCGCCATGGGCGCCATAGAAATTCTGTTGAAAGCGGTCTCGCTCAAACCACCAAACTGCTTCCCCTCTGTAAGGCAGGATGACAAGATTGCCTACCCGACTTCGGAAATTCTCACTTGGAGGGCTAGGGCCGAAGATGCCTGCCTCAAGCAATTCTTCTGTTTCATAGATTTCGGCCTTTTCTTTCAAAAACAGCCCTAAGACCTCTTTTAATTCAGGAAGGGTTTCTGGATGGGCGTGTAGAAAGAAGTCTCGGCAGGAACCGGCTGGAGCCAGAGGCTTATCGCGCCGGCCAAATTGGAGATATTTTGCGATATTGGGGATCTTTTTATTCAGATAATAGGTCTGCTCAGGACTCACTTCGACCATTCCATGGTCAGCTGTAATCAGAAGGGCTGTTTTGGGTGGCAGTTGGCTGATAAAAGCCTCGATTTCAGTCCAGATCTTTTCAATGATTTTGCCGAATTCTGCCGAATGGATCCCCTTTCTGTGGCCGGTGGCATCGATATCCCCATAATAAAAGAAGCTATAGGTCTTTTCCTTTTGTAGAGTGGAGAGGAGCGTTTCGAATGCTTGACCCGTTTTTTTATAGCCATACACAGTTGCCCCATCGAGGACCGATTGCGAATAGGGAGAGGATGCCACCGCAGTGGATTGAAATGCGCTACACTGAATTCCTCGCTCCGAGAGGCTATGATAGATTGTTTCTCTTGGAAAGAGCTCTTTGGGATTGAGATGCAATGTGGCTGTACTGCGATCTCCGGCGTAAGAGAACGGCAGTGGCGCGATGATATCATTTAGCTTGGGCTCATAGATAAACCACTCGTAGATTCCGGTTTGACTCGGGATTAATCCTGTATTGATACAGGTGACATGGGCAGCCGTTGTCGAGGGGAACATGCTGGTGATTTTCGACGCAATCCCCTGGTTTTCGAGTTTCTGGAGGATTGGAATTCTACTTTTGAACTCTTCAAAAAAAGCCCATCCAAAAGCATCTAAAAACAAAAGAATCACATGGTCATAGGGGCCAGCAATTGTGGTATCCTCTGGCAATCCCCCCCCTAATTCCGGAAAAAAGAGCTTTTTGATTGTTGCAGGAATTTTTGAAAAGCAGTAGGAAGAGTAAAGGGGCCGGCAGAACTGCTTTGAAAAGGTTGAGCTGCTCACTGCGAGGAGCGATTTTTCATTTATCATTTAATACAGGTCCGGTTAAACTTATTTCGTTATGAACAAAATTGTTAAGATCCATAAGGTTTTATCTGTTTTCACTCTTGCGATGATCAACGTGGCAGCGATCGGCAGTGTGAAAAATTGGCCTTTTATATCCGAATATGGGCTTGCTTCGCTGTTCTTCCTTATTCTAGCCGCTCTAATCTTTTTTTTCCCGGTCTCCCTCGTTTCGGCTGAGCTTGCCACAGGTTGGCCCCACAAAGGCGGTGTCTATCTTTGGGTCAAGGAGGCCTTTGGTCCCAATTGGGGATTTTTGGCAATCTGGCTGCAATGGATTGAAAATGTCGCCTGGTATCCGACGGTTCTCTCTTTTGCTGCGGCGACGATTGCCTATATCTTCGATCCTGCCCTTGCCAATAGCACGATTTTTACAATTTGTGTCGTTCTGGTGCTATTTTGGGGGGCGACGATCGCTAATTACTATGGAATGAAAGCATCAGGCTGGATCAGCAATGTCGGAGCGCTATGCGGTTCTTTTATCCCTGGAGCGATCATCATTGCCTTAGGGATTTTCTGGGTAGTCGAAGGCTCCCCTCTTGAGATCTCCTTTACAGCTGAGGCGCTCATTCCCAATTTTAGCCTAGACAACATGGTCATTTTTTGTGGGATCATGCTCGCTTTCTGTGGAATGGAAATGTCCTCTGTTCATGCCCTCGATGTCAACAACCCCAAAAGAGATTATCCCAAAGCGATCCTCCTATCAGCTGCCCTGATCCTCGGCCTCTCCATTTTAGGGGTGCTTTCGATTGCGATCGTGGTCCCTCAGAAGCAGATTAGCCTAACCGCCGGAACCATGCAGGCCTTTACGGTTTTCTTGAGCCGCTACAATCTTAAATGGTTCATTCCGGTGATCGCCGCTCTGATGGCTGTCGGATTATTTGGCTCTGTTGGCACCTGGATCATCGGCCCGGTCAAAGGATTGCACGCTGCGGGGCAAGAGGGACACCTCCCTCCGGTTTTCCACAAAGTCAATAAACACCAGGTGCCGGTTCCCCTACTGGTATTCCAAGGGATCCTCGCCACCGTCTTGACTCTGATGTTCCTCTTGATGCCTTCAGTTAGCTCAGCATTCTGGATCCTAACCGTTTTGGTTGCCCAGCTCTATCTGCTGATGTATGTGCTGGTGTTTGCCGCCGCCATACGGTTACGCTATACCCATCCCAAAATCGAGCGCCCCTATCGGGTCCCAGGGGGGAAATTTGGGATTTGGCTGATTTGCGGGATTGGGATTATCGGGGCAGTGCTTGCCCTGTTAATTGGCTACTTGCCCCCAGCTCAATTCAAAGTGGGCAACAGCTTCTTCTATTCGGGCTTTTTGGTCGCCGCGACGGTCATTAGCTGCATCTTCCCCTTCATTCTTTTCTTTTTCAAAAAACCCAGCTGGGTAAAAAAATAAGATATAGAGGTACCTCTTTAGAGGAGCCACCAGGTGGAAAGGCCCAAGTAGATCGCTGTCGTGATGACGTCGGCGAGCATGAGGACGACGGGGCCGGCTGCGACTTTTGGGTCGAGTTTACGGGCATGGAGGATGAGTGGCGTCGCTGCCCCAATCGCACCCGAAATGGTGACCGAAATGATGATTCCGGCGGCAATTGAAATGGGCGGCCGCCATCCCTCGCCCCAAAGAAGTGAAAGTCCCCCTACAATCAATCCCGACGTGAGAGCCAGGAATGAGACCATCTTAGTTTCATTGAAGATCTGATATAGAATTCGCTTAAAAGAGATTTTCGGGCGGTGAATGAGCTGCAGGCTGTAGCTCATCGATTGCATTGAGATCGATTCGCTTAAGGTGAGGACCAGAGGAATAAACATCGCCAAAAGGATCACCTCTAAAAGAACCATTTCATAGATGCGCGAAATGATTGCGCAGGCAATTCCCCCGATCATATTGCAAAAAATCCAGGGCATGCGGGTCCGATAAATGATCCAATTCGAACGGGGTTTCGATTCTTCGAGATGGAGGCCGAGCACCTGAAAGAGGTCGGCCGAGTTTGCTTTGGCCTTGTTGATATCGACGGCTTCTCCGAGATAGAGCTGAATATCAATCACCCCTAAGAAGCGGTTGTTTTTATCGACAACCGGGACAGCAAGCAGTCGATGCCGTGTCAAAATTTCTTTCGCCTGCTCCAGGGAATGGTCGGAAGAGATCGAAATGATCCGATCCTCCAATATCGTATGGATTTTAGAGTCGGCTGGGCTGAGGAGGAGGTTGCGGGTAGAGACCACCCCCTTGAGGCGAGCCTCGTTATCGACCACATAGAGATAAAAGATCTGGTCGTCGATGTGCTGTTTCCGAATATGGGAAAGGGCATCGTCGACGGTATGATCGACAGATATGGTCGTTTTTACCGGCGATATAAAATCACTTACTTTTTGCTGGAGATTGGTCAGGGTCATTAGCGGTTTGTTTGCTCTTTTTTTATTTTTCTTATATTCTATAGAGCATGTCAAAACAACAAAAAACTTCATGGGAGTCTTCGGCCAAATGGTATGATGAGGCGGTCGGGGAAAAGGGGCACTACTACCACGAGCATGTCATATTGCCCAACCTGCTTAAAAGCATGGAGTTAGCGAAGTCAGAGGCTCCCAAGGTCCTCGATATCGCCTGTGGTCAAGGGATTTTGGCTCGCCAGATTCCAAAAGGGGTCCCCTATTTAGGAATCGATATCTCCCCCACCCTGATCCAATCGGCCAAAGAGAGGGCTGACAAAAAGCATCACCGTTTCCAAGTTCAGGATGCGACCAAGCAAATGGCTCTGCCCGAGAGGGACTTCACCCATGCGATGATCATTTTGGCCCTTCAAAATATTGCTGACCCACTCCAAGTGCTAAAAAATATTGAGAAGCATCTAGCCCCGGGGGGGAAGCTTTTCATCGTCCTCAACCACCCCTGTTTTCGTATCCCTAGGCAAACGAGTTGGGGGGTCGACGAGGCCAAAAAATTACAATACCGACGGGTCGATTGCTACCTCTCCCCGCTTCAGATCCCGATCCAGACCCATCCCGGCAAAAAGGAGGAGGTTCAAACCCTCTCATTCCACTACCCCCTTTCGAGCTATACCAAATGGCTTAAAGAGGCCGGTTTTGTGATCGTTGAGATCGAGGAATGGGTATCGGATAAAATGAGCACTGGGACGAAGGCCCGGATGGAAAACCGGGCTCGGGCAGAATTTCCGTTGTTTTTAGCGTTGGTTTGCCAAAAATAAAAATCAACTATGGTATAGTACTGCACATGTGTGGAATTTACGGACATATTGGAACATCAAACTCGATTGAGAAGTGTCTCAAGGGATTAAAATTTCTCGAATACCGGGGCTATGATTCTGCTGGGATTGCCGGAATCGACGAGGGCTCGCTATTTTGCTTTAAGGAAAAAGGGAAAATCTCTGAGCTAGAAAAGAGGCTCGAAAATAAGCTCCATTCTTTCCAGTCCTCGATTGGCCATACCCGTTGGGCGACGCATGGGAAAGCTTCCCAGATCAATGCGCACCCCCATCTCGACCAGAAAAAGGAAGTGGCAGTTGTCCATAATGGGATCTTGGAGAACTACCGCTCTCTACGGACGATGCTTGAGGGAAAAGGGGTCCACTTTGAGTCGGAGACCGATACGGAGGTGATCGTACAGCTGATTGCCCATTTCTACCAGGGAGATTTGATTAAGGCTGTCCAGCAGGCGATTTGCCTGATGAAAGGTTTTTGGGGCCTCGCGGTCATTCATAAAAATCATCCCGGGCAAATTTTGGCCACCTGTAATGAGAATCCGATCGTCATCGGCCTCTCCAAGGATAAGAGCGAGTCGTTTATCTCTTCTGATCCTCAAGCTTTTGGACGCAAGGATATCGATCTATTTTTCCTGAAAAATCATGAGATTGCGATTGTCTATAAGGACAAGGTCGAAATTTTCGATCGCAATGCATGCGCCATAGAAAAAGCTCCAGAAGAGATTGAGGTCTCCAATTTCGAAATTAGCAAGGGAGACTTCGAGCACTACATGCTGAAGGAGATTTATGAGCAGCCTCATGCGATTCGAAGTGCAATCCACAACCGTTTTCTCATGGACAGCGGCGTTGCCGAATTCGAAAATTTTGCATTCTCGAAAGAAGAATTTCAGACTATTAAGCAGATCCTCATCTTAGGGTGCGGTTCATCTTGGCACGCTGGATGCATTGCGGCCCAGCAATTCGAGGAGCTTGCCCATCTTCCTGCCCAGGCAGAAATCGCCTCGGAATACCGCTATCGTCAGACGACGGTCCGCCCAGATACTCTGGTGATTGCGATTTCTCAATCAGGCGAGACGTTCGATACGATTGCGGCTGTTCGAAAAATGAAAGCAAATGGGGCGAAAGTCTTGGCGATTTGCAATGTCCCCAGTTCGACTTTAATGCGCGAGGCTAACTACACCATTCTACTGCGTGCCGGTCCAGAGATTAGCGTCTGCTCGACCAAGGCTGTTAGCTGTCAGCTCGCGGTCCTCTCCTTGCTTGTGCTTAATTTTGCCAGACTTAGGCAGATGAACAAAGTCAAAGGGCAAAAATTCCTAAAGGAAATCATCAAAATCCCGAGTGCAATTGAAGAGGTTCTAGAGCAGCGACCGGCTATTGAGAAACTTGCGAAAAAATATGCCTCAAAATCGGTATTTCTCTTTGTTGGGCGTCAATACATGACTCCTACCTGTTACGAGGCGGCTCTAAAACTGAAAGAGATTAGCTACTTGAGCGCTTTTGCCTATCCCGCTGGAGAACTGAAACATGGGGCGATTGCTCTGATCGATTCCAATTCGGTTGTGATCGGACTTTGTGGGAATGAGAGCACCTATGATAAAGTGCTCAGCAATCTGACCGAAGTGAAGGCGCGCGGTGGCCATATTATTGCCTTTGCCCCGCAGAATTCCCCTGAGATCGAGGAGATTGCCGATGAAGTGATCCGCCTGCCTAGTTTAAGCGATCCCCTTTCTCCGATCGCCTATACAGTCGCTTCCCAGCTTCTTGCGTATGAATTTGCCAAAGAGCTTAAAACAGAAATCGACCAGCCCCGCAATCTGGCCAAATCGGTTACTGTTGAATAAAACTCGCCTGCCCCGTATTTTGGCGGAAGGATGAAGTACCGTACTAAGCTTTATATTGCCCTTGTTGCAATTGCGTCGGTTAGCATATTGCTAGCTATTCTCATTTTTTCTGCAAAAACTGAGAAATTGCTCTTCAGTATTCTCAAAAGTCGCTCGATCACAATTGTGGCCACTGCAGCGGCTCAATTAGATCCCCAGTTGTTTATTGAGGCAAATAAGGCGAGCTCAATAGATGATCCTGTCTATCAGAAGGCGGTCGATGTATTGCGCAACATTCTCAACGCCAATCGGCGCGATGATCTTTATGTCTCTGAGATCTATACCCTTTATCCCGATCCGACTAATCCCAATGAACTCCTCTTCGGTGTAGACTCTGCCCCAGCTCCAGTCGCCCCGGGAACGATCTACAATTATAGCGATAAGGACCTGATCTTAAAAAATCTCAATTCCGATTTCGCCGATCCTTCATTTACCACCGATCAATATGGGGTGTGGCTGAGCGGTTTCGCTCCCATTAAGGATGCCGGTGGAAATTATATTGCGACGCTTAGCGTAGATATCAATGCAGCCGACATCCACGACCGGATTCAAGAACTAGTCAAATTTGCTATTTGGGGGTTGATTTGTGCTCTCCTTATCGCTCTTATCATCGCGCAAATCTTATCGAAAAAAGTGACAAAATCGCTCCACCACCTTCACAATGTGGTGCAACAGATTGGCAAAGGAAATCTCCAAGCTCGATCAAATTTGGCGTCCGATGATGAATTTGGCGAACTTTCTCAAGGAATTAATGCGATGTGTCAGGGACTGCAAGAGAGGGACCGGCTCAAAATGAGCTTTGCCCGATATGTCTCTGCCCACATTCTGGATAAGATTCTCCTCTCTGAAGCGCCGCTGAAGTTAGAGGGTGAGCGGCGAAAAGTGACACTGCTCTTTTCTGATATCCGGCAGTTCACCCACATTGCCGAAACCCTCCCTCCCGAAGATGTGGTCCAGTTGCTCAACGATTACTTCGAGCAGATGATTGAAGTGATCTTCTCCAATTCGGGCACTCTCGATAAGTTCATTGGAGATGGGATTATGGCCGAATTTGGCGCCCCCCTCGATGATACAAGCCAAGAGGAGCATGCGATTCACACTGCAATCCAAATGCACAAAGAGTTGATCAAGTTATGCGATAAATGGGAAAAGCAAAAGAAACCGCGGATCCAGATAGGTGTGGGAATCCATACTGGCGAAGCGGTGGTGGGAAATATCGGTTCTGAAAAGCGAATTGAATATACCGCTATTGGCGATACTGTCAACGTTGCTGCCCGCCTTGAACAGGCGACAAAGATCCTCAACGTCCCAATCTTAGTAAGCGAAAAGACCTATCTCGGCGCTAAGGATAAATTCCCCTTCCGAGATCTCGGGCTGATGGCTCTTCCTGGACGTAAGGAGCAAATCCGGGTCTACACAATCGACCTGGACAAACTTTAATGGAAAAATCTCTACATCAAAAAGAACTAGAAAATCGGGCAAAACACTCTTTTGACGAACTCTATCAAGGGAGGCTATTTTCTCTTAGACGGGAGAGGCTCGAGTTTGAAGACCATACCTATGATTGGGATGTCGTGATCCATCCAGGCGCTGTTGCCGCAATTCCTGTGAAGAAAAATGGGCAATTGATCCTCATCCAGCAGTGGCGCCGGACGATTGGCCAAATCATCTATGAAATTCCTGCGGGCGTACTCGAAAAGGGGGAACCCCCTCTCACTGCAATCGACCGGGAGCTGCAAGAGGAAATTGGGTATAAGTCCAAAAAGATCACCCCTCTGGGGGGATTCTATTCGACCCCAGGCTTTTGCACAGAGTACATTCACCTCTTTGTCGCCCAAGATCTCACTCCCAGCTCCCTTCCCGGCGACCTCCATGAGGCGATCGATATCGTCGAGATGAGCTTGGAGGAAGCATTGAGATTAGTTGACTCGGGACAAATCGTCGATATGAAGACGATTGCGGGTTTGTTACGTTATCAACGATGGTTAGAACAGAATTAAACGCAAACTCGCAAAGAAATTTTTGGGTTTGGGGAGCAACGGAACAGCAACGTAAAGCTCTTCATAATAGTCCCGTCAGTCTCTACTGCTTGACCTCTTTACGGAGTTTTCTGTTTCATTGCTCCCAAACTCCCACAAAGGCCTTCAGCTTTTCAGTTAAGGTACACACTTTTTTCCTATTATTTGCAGGATCTGGGTTATTCTTATTTTGGCAGACGCGATTTAAGCAGCTCTATGTCAGCACTGTGGAAGTTAAACATGCTGCAGGCGGCTCCCATTAATCGCTCTAGATCCGAACATCTATGCTTTAGTGATTGGTTAGTTCTTTGAAAGTTGGCGGTCAATTGTTGATTGGAGCCTTCAAGCTGCGCACATCTTTGCTGTAGTTCTTGGTTAGATCCTTGAAGGTTGGCGGTCAATTGCTGATTGGCGCTTTCAAGACGCTCACATCTTTGCTGTAGTTCTTGGTTAGATCCTTGAAGGTTGGCGGTTAATTGCTGATTGGCGCTTTCAAGACGCTCACATCTTTGCTGTAGTTCTTGGTTAGACCTTTGAAAGTTGGCTGTCAATTGCTGATTGTTGCTTTCAAGCCGCTCACATCTTTGCTGTAGTTCTTGTAACTTTTCATTCTGATGGTATAATTTATTTTCGAAATCCAGCTTTGAAAATTGATCTATTGTTTTCTGAGCTGTATCGTCGATTAAAAATGGATTAAATGGATCTGTTCGTGGACTCTGAACATCCGAAGTTGTTCTTGGTGAAACTGCGCCTGCCATACTTATTGACTCCTGTTGGTTTTTGCAAATAGCTTATTTAATCTCGAGTTTTTATTTCAATCCTAAAGATAAAATTGTCGGAAATCTTTGCAGATTTATTTTTTTAGGGGTTTAGGAAGCAACGGAATACTTGGCGTTGAAAAAATCTACGCTACTGTAATTTCCTTACACAAGTAGACATCCTGGATGGCGTGGAGCAGCTGCACCCCATCTTTCATCGGTCTTTGGAACGCTTTTCTTCCTGAGATGAGTCCCATTCCGCCGGCCCGTTTATTGATGGTGGCAGTCGCGACCGCTTCGGCGAGATCGTTCTCGCCTGATGCGCCCCCTGAATTGATCAAGCCAACACGACCCATGTAATCGTTGATCACTTGATAGCGGGTCAAGTCGATTGGGTGATCAGAGCATAGGTCGGTGTACATTTTCTCGGTCTCTTTTCCGAATTTGAGCGCTTTGAATCCACCGTTGTTTTCAGGCAGTTTTTGTTTGACGATATCGGCCCCAATTGTACACCCGAGGTGGTTTCCTTGCCCGGTGAGGTCAGCTGCGAGGTGGTAGTCTTTCTCTTTGGTTTTAAAGGCTTCATTGCGCAGGTAGCACCAGAGGACAGTGACCATCCCGAGTTCATGGGCCATTTCGAAGGCTTTGCTCACTTCGACCAGTTGGCGGCGACTTTCTGCTGAGCCAAAGTAGATGGTGGCTCCAACGGCGGCACAACCCATCTCATGGGCTTGCTTAATCGAGGCGAACATCACCTGGTCGTGGATATTGGGGTAGCGGAGAAGCTCGTTGTGGTTAAATTTCAAGAGATAGGGGATTTTGTGGGCATATTTGCGGGCGGTTAGGCTAAGGACTCCTAGAGTGGTCGCCACGGCGTTGCAGCCCCCTTCGATCGCCAGTTTAATGATATTTTCTGGATCGAAGTATTCGGGATTCTTGGCAAAAGAGGCGCCAGCTGTGTGTTCAATCCCTTGATCGACAGGGAGAATCGAGAGGTAACCGGTTTTGCCTAAGCGACCGTGGCCAATGATCTGTTGCAGATTGCGCAGAACATTGATATTGCGATCCGATTGAGCAAAGATCCGATCGACCCAATCGGGGCCTGGGATATGGAGGGCCGCTTTAGATACTTTTGCTTTGTGATTGAGCAGGTACTCGGCTTGAGCACCTAGTGTCTTTTGAATATCGCTATAAGAGGTCATGATTTCTGTTCCTAAAAATGTGTTAAAATGTGTTTATTTTGTTTCGCTCTCTGATGGACCGTCTGGTTTTGGCGAGATTCCGCTCTTCCAACTATGACATTTTCAGTCTCGATAGGGGTGGTGGACACATCCCTACTACGGTTTCTAGAGTCCTGCCCGGAACAGTCAGAGGTTTCCCCCATTTCCACTCGGCGATGGAACCTGCTTTGAAGAATGATTTTTACTTGACGGTAAGGCGTATACAGTCCGATCTCACGATCGCCCAATCTTCTGGCATAGTTCAATGCGGCAATCCGATCTGCTATGTCCTCATGTCCACAATATAGACATTGAAAACGGTCTCCACTGCGATTTCGTTGATCCACAAATTCGCAGAAGGGACAGCTTTGAGAGCCATAGGCTGGATTGACCTGCTCATGACGGAAACCTTCCGCCAACGCTTTAAATGCAACTCGATCTTGTAATTTACCTCTCATCCAAGAGGATAATCTTCTGTTCACTTCCTTGGATTTTTCGTATTTGAAGGCATGTCGGAGGTTTTCTGTGACCAAGAGGGAAGGATTTTTAGTTTGGATAAGTTGGTTGATGGCGGTGTTGATTTGTTTTTCTAATGTTGCTTTAACTCGTTTGGAGTTGGAATGCTGTTTTTTCTTTCCAAGATTATATTTTCGGAGCCTTTTTGCTTGCTCGGGGTTGGAAATTCTTAGTTTTTTCTCAATGGAGTGCAGCTTGTGCCGCTTCTTCATTTTTATAGATAGGTCGTCTGAGCTTTTAGCGAGCGTTGCACCAAATTGTGTTCCATAGCGGGTGCCTTGGGTATCGGTCATCACTTCGGTATATCCAAAATCAACCGCCTCTGGGGGCGTTTTAGGAAGCTTTTTCTTTTTTAGTTCATATGGTATGTGAAGCTGAATGCTGTCTTCCGTCATGACGAGTGTGATTGTGCCGGTGATGGATGTTTTGCCACAGAGGGGTATACAAATCCGTTTGCCTGGTATAAGGGACATGAGTTTGATGTATTGGCGCCCCTTTTCTTCAAACACATCATAACATTCGGCATCAAATCGAACGCTTCTACATTTTTTAACACTCGGGGGTTTCCCTTTGCACTCCCTGGTGAGTTTTCTCACATAACCTGCAATGCGCCTTTTATCAGATTTTTCAATTGGGAAGGAAGGATCAGGGCAGTTTCCTTGCATCATCCCTGCAAATGGTGTGTAGCTCTTTAGGAGCCAGTAGGCATAATGACGCTCTGTCTCGGATAGATCTTTGCGGAGAGCTATCTTTGAGCGGACTTTAACAAAGGTGGCTCGCCAGTACTTATTCCAAGTTTCCGCCGCATCTTCAAGGGCAAGTTTCCAATGCCGAGCTTGTAATCTATAGGAAGATTTATATTCTTGTTTGATCATCATGTCACGGATAGTACGAGATCTGCCTAAAAGAGCTTGGAAGTCCCACGCTTGGAATCGGTGCAGCCAATACTGTTTTTCATGGATATACCTATGGCATAGTTCATGGAGATCAATCCGTTTTTTCGCATTAGGTTGTAAAGTTTCACGCTTAACTATTCTCAATATCTATTGCCATTTTGATTTATTTTTACTGCTGCCAGATGGGGAAATTCTACCATATCCTTTTGCAAAATCAAGTCTTTTTTATGAGCTTTAAATATGCTCTTTCGATCCGATCCTAGCTCATAGATTGGGCCAGTTTTCGCCGGCTGCGAGGCATCCATCTGCAGTGCCTTTTTCCTCATCCATAGTGCCTTCGGCTATGGACGCGTCAAAAATCGCTGCATCTGGAACCTCTCGTTCGGCCAAAATTCTGGCCGAATCTATGAGCAAGGCCCTTTTCGCCGATGTTAAAGTTTTATTGTACAAATAGCAAGAGGCTCTTTAGATAGCCTCCTTCTGGATGGGTAATCGCTATAGGATGATCAGGTGCTTGGGCGTGGCCGCCGATAATCTGGACAAAACGGCCCGCTCTTCGACTCGCAGTGAAAATAGCCAATTGGAAGAGGGTTTCATCGACAAAATGGGAGCAAGAGCAGGTGAGCAGAAGGGAATTTGGTGGCAGTTTGCGCAGAACCTTTTCGTTCAATTTTTGGTACCCTTTCAGCGCATGGTCAAGGTTCCCCTTTTTCTTCGCAAATGCGGGTGGATCGAGAATCACGAGGTTATAATCAAGGCTCTCTCGGTCTAAAAATTCGAAGACATCAGACTGAACGACAGAGTGGTTTTCTAGATTGTTCAGGAGGCTATTTTCTTGCGCGAGACGGCACGCTTTGGCGCAGCTGTCGACGCTAGTGACAGATAGGGCGCCCCCGTTTAAGGCGTAGATGCTAAACCCGCCGCTATAGGCAAAACAGTTGAGCACTTTGCGCCCCTTTGCCAGCTGCCCCACCTGAGCGCGCATTGAGCGCTGGTCGAGGAAAAAACCGGTCTTTTGCCCTGATGGGAGCGAGACTGCAAACTTCAGCCCATTTTCCAAAATCTCGATTGTGTCGGGGACCTCTCCGTAGAGGAGCCCTTCCGAGGGTTGCAGCCCCTCTTCTTGGCGTGAAGGTGAAAGCGATTTCTCATAGATCCCTTTAGGCTTAAGCCGCGCAATGAGCTGCTCAATAAAAAAATTCCTTAGATTGTCGATGCCCCGGGTGTGGATTTGGATGGCCAGGTAGCCGTTGTAAAAATCGACGATGAGCCCAGGGAGTCCATCCCCTTCGCCATTGATCAAGCGATAGGCATTTGTCGAGGAATTGAACAATTGTTTCCTCATCAAAATCGCTTGATCGAGTTTTTTTTCGAGCAATCCCTTGATCTCCCCCTCTTCAAAGGAGAGAATTCGACCGACCAGCGAGTTGCCGGGATTAAAGTAGCCTTGGGCTAAGAACTGCCCTTCAGCAGAATAGATGGGGAGGATGGATCCAGGCGAAATTGTGGGAAGCGAGGCTAACGCTCCCGAAAAAACCCAGGGATGACCACGTAGAAGCGCTTTCTCGCGCCCTTTCTTTAAGATTACTTTATTCATTAATCATTGCTAGTGGGGACACTTTCTTTTTCGGTTTTGCTCCGATTGATCCCCCTATTAAATCGTAATCGATCACATCGGTAATGCTGACCTGATGGAGACGACCAAATTCTTTGACGTGGCGGCAGTCGTTGATGATCACCTGCCCATCGATTTCTGGACATTGGCCATAAAAGCGGCCTCTCATCAAGAATTCTGAGTCGGGGTGGTATCCCTCGACCATCACCTCGAGTGTCTTCCCAATGTATTTTTGATTGAGTTTGCGGACGACGCCCATCTGGGTCTTCATTAGCTTGTCATACCGCTTTCGTTTGATTTCATCAGTAAGATGTCCAGGCAATTTGGCAGCGTGAGCCTCTTTTTCTAAGGAGAATTGGAAGACGCCGATGTTATCGAGCGGATAATCTTTGACAAATTGGACTAGCTCTTCAAACTGGGCATCTGTTTCCCCAGGGAATCCGACCATCAGGCTGGTTCGGATAATAGAATGAGGAATATGGGCGCGCAATTTTTCATAGGTAGAGATGATATGTTCCCGGTTGGTTTTGCGCCGCATGGACTTGAGGATTTCGGAGTTGATGTGTTGGATCGGCATATCCAAGTAGGGCAAGAGGCGTCCATCGCCTTTCATGATTTGGATCAGCTCATCGCTAATTTCGTCAGGGTAGAGATAGAGGAGTCGGATCCAAAAATCCCCCTTCTCTTTCAGCATTTCTTTGAGCAGAGCCTCCAAAGCTCCCTTTTCTTTCCGCTCTTTGCCAAAGTCGCCCAAATCTTGCGCGATTAAAATGATTTCAAAGACCCCCTGATTGCGCAGAGCTCGAAATTCTTTGATCACCTGCTCTTGGCTTTTGCTTTTCAGAGGTCCTTTAATGGTCGGGATGATGCAGAAGCTGCACCGCTTGGCACATCCTTCGGCGATTTTTAGGTAGGCAAAATGGGAGGGGGTTGAGAGGCGGCGTGGCACTTCGCCCCACTCGAGAAAGCTCCGAGCCGAGGTGATCGACTCCCCTTCGCTTCCAGAGTCGAGGGCATCGAGAATTTTTTCCACATCGCCGGGTCCGAGCATGTAATGAATTTCGGGAAAGGCCCCTTTGAGGACGCTGCTGTGTTTTTGAACCATGCAGCCGGTTACCACAATTTTGGCGCTCTCTTTCTTCTCTTTGAAAAGGTCATCGAGTGTATCGAGCGCTTCCTGGCGGGCAGACTCTAAGAATCCGCAGGTGTTGACCACCAAATAATCGGCTTCGGTCTCGTTGCCGGTCAGCTCGTAGCCAGCTTTGAGGACCATTCCAAGCATCACTTCTGTGTCGACGAGATTTCGAGCACATCCGAGACTGGTAAAATGAATTTTATTTCCACGTACGATAGGCTTTGACATAGGGCTATGATCATAGCAGTTCGTTCTATTATTTCCTATTGGTTTTTAAGGCAGAAATCCCCTATCATCTCTTCTTTACCCATTTGAGGAAAAGATGCGATTACTAATACCCTTATGCCTAGCACTTTTAGCTCTCGGTGGCTGTAAGAAAAAAATGAGCCCAATCGATGAGAATAAGCAGATTTTGAGGCTCAATATCCATACTGAGCCCCCCACTCTTGACGCCCGGAAAGCGACCGACACCTCTTCGATCGGGGTGATCCACATGTGCTTTGAGGGGCTTTTGAAGCGGGGCAGAGGGGGAGAAATCCAGCCTGCGATTGCACAAGAAGTCAAAATTTCTGATGATAAAAAAATTTATACATTCATCCTCCGGCCAGCAAAATGGTGGGATGGCAAGCCGGTCACCGCCCGAGATTTCGAGATGACTTGGAAGACAATTCTCGATCCGAAATTTCCTTCCGGCTTTGCCCATGACCTGTATGTCTTGAAGAATGGACATGAGGCGAGAATGGGGAATGTTCCTCTCGAAGCAGTAGGAGTAAAAGCGCTCGATGCAAGGACCCTTCAGGTTGAGCTGGAGCATCCAATCCCCTATTTTATGGATCTAGTTGCCTCGCACTCTTTTTTAGCCGTGCCGCAACATATTACGTCGATCGACCCTAAATGGGCTGATGGAAGCGGTCCCCATTTTGTCGGCAACGGCCCCTATAAATTGGCAAAGTGGAAACATCACAATTTTATCCGGCTCGAAAAAAATGATCAGTATTGGGATCAAGAAACGGTCACTCTGACAGAGATCGACATGAGCATTATCGAAGATTCGACCACTGAGCTTAATATGTTTGAAGCAGGAGAACTCGATTGGGCTGGATATCCTCTCTCTCAATTGCCCACTGACGCGCTCCAAGCATTGTCGAGTAATGGCCGTCTTCAGTCTTATCCTTTATCGGGCACCTATTACTACGTTTTTAATACCAAGGTTCCCCCATTTGACAACCTCAATTTACGTAAGGCCTTTGCTCTAGCAATCAACAGGACCGCAATTATTCAAAACATTACTCAGTCAGACCAGACTCCAGCGACAAGCCTAATCCCCCCGACTATCTGGAAAGTGGATAGCTATTTTAGAGATAATGACGTTGAAGAGGCCCGCCGCCTATTTGCAATCGCGTTAAAGGAAATGGGATGTACTCCTGAGACGCTCCCTAGAATCACTTTAATTTACAATTCCTGTGAAAACCACCACAAAATTGCCCAGGCGATTCAAGAGCAGTGGTTCCAGGCATTTGGAATCCGGGTCAAATTGGCCAACAAAGAATGGAAAGTGTTTCTCGATGAGCTTTCCCACAAGCAATTTCAGGTAGCACGAATGGGAGGAATTGCTGGCTTTAATGACCCAATAACCTTTTTTGACCAGTACAAATATCCTAATAGCACAAATTATACAGGATGGAGCAATCCTCAATTCACTGCACTTTTGGAGAAAGCTGAACGGACCGCAATCCCTGAGGAACGGGAGAAGCTGATGCGAGAGGCTGAGAGAATTTTCATTTCTGAAATGCCGATCGTACCGATTTACTATTATACTGGAACTTATATCAAAAAGAATTATGTTAAAGGGATTGAATTAACAGAATTTAGCCATGGCGATTTTAAATTTGCCTTTTTAGAGGCGCAATGACCCAGTTTTTACTGAAGAAAATCTTTATCCTAATCGTCTCACTCTTCGTGGTGGCAACCCTCACCTTTGCCCTCATGCAGATGATTCCTGGCGATCCTTTCACACAAGAAAAAGCGGTGCCAGAAGAGATTCTCAAAGCGATGTACCGGCACTATGGTCTCGATCAACCTTGGTATGTCCAATACTGGCGTTACATTAAGGGGCTCGTCACTTTCGACCTGGGGCCCTCGTTTAAATACCAAGGACGGACCGTCAGCGAGATCATTCGGGAGGGATTCCCCGTCTCGATGACCCTTGGACTTGAGGCTCTGCTGCTGTCGGTCTTTGCTGGAATTGGCCTCGGATGCATCGCATCGCTCAAGCACGCAAAATGGCAAGACCACTTCACGATGGTCATAGCAGTGCTCGGCATCTCGGTTCCAAGTTTCATTTTGGCCACCTTCCTCCAATATTTCTTTGCAATGAAGCTCGATCTGTTGCCCGTTGCCCGCTGGGGCAGTTTCGACCATTCCATTTTGCCTGCTCTTGCATTAGCTGCTCTGCCGACCGCCTTTATCGCCCGTCTAACCCGTTCGAATATGGTCGAGATCATGCAGCAAGACTATATCCAAACAGCCCAATCAAAGGGACTCAATTCCTTCCAAATCATCTTCCGCCACTGCCTGCGCAACGCCCTCTTGCCGATCGTCACCTACTTAGGCCCTTTAACGACCGCGATCCTCACCGGAAGCTTTGCAGTGGAAAAAATTTTCGGAATTCCTGGCCTTGGCCAATGGTTTGTCATGAGCATCACCAACCGCGATTACACAGTGATCATGGGGACAACGGTATTTTATAGTGCGATTTTGATGTTGAGCGTATTTCTAGTGGATGTTCTCTATTGCTTCATCGATCCCCGCATTAAACTGATAGATAGAAAAGTGCGAGTATGACTAAGAAAGTTCCCCAGATTCTTGAATCCATTGACGGCTCGATTCGTTTCAACCCGAATATCTCGGCAGAACACTTTAACTATTGGCAAGATAGCTGGCGACGCCTTAAAACCAACAAGATGGCGATGATCGGCTTTTATGCCCTCGTCGTCTTAATCTTCATGGCGATTGTTGGCCCCTTCCTCACCCCGTATACCTACTACGAGACCCATCTCCATCTGAAAAATTCCTCACCATCGACCCAATTTTGGTTTGGTACCGATGAGCTAGGGCGCGATTTGTTTACCCGCGTTTGGTGGGGAGCCCGGATCTCGCTGCTCGTTGGGATCGCCGCTTCGCTGATCGACCTAGTCATCGGCGTCTTTTATGGATCGCTAGCAGCCTCTTTTGGTGGCAAGATCGAAGAGCTCATGATGCGGGTGGCCGATATTCTCTATTCTATCCCCTATTTGCTTGTTGTGATTCTGCTCATGGTCGTGATCGGCTCGGGGATTGGCACGATTATCCTCGCTTTGACCATCACCGGTTGGATCAGCATGGCCCGTATCGTCCGTGGGCAAATTCTTCAACTTAAAGAGCTCGATTTCGTCAAAGCGGCCCACAGCCTTGGCGCCTCCCGCCTGCGCATTTTGTGGCGTCACTTGATCCCGAATGCCATCGGCTCGATCATCATCACAGTGACCCTCACCATCCCGACTGCGATTTTCGCCGAAGCCTTTCTCAGCTTCTTGGGACTCGGTGTGCAAGCGCCGATTGCCAGCTGGGGCACCATGGCTAACGATGGCCTGCCGGCGCTCCGCTACTACCCGTGGCGCCTCTTTTTTCCTGCCGGATTCATCAGCATCACCATGCTCAGCTTCAATCTCCTCGGAGATGGATTGCGCGACGCCTTTGACCCGAGGTTGCGTATATGACTCCCCTTCTTTCGGTTAAAGACCTCCACGTCACTTTCAAAGTGCAAAAACAGCTGCTCCAGGCTGTGCGGGGAGTCACTTTTAACCTCTATGAAGAGGAGATTCTCGGCATCGTCGGTGAGTCGGGCTGCGGGAAAAGCGCGACTGCCAAAGCGCTCGTCCGCCTTCTGCCAGCCCATTCGAGCATTATCTCTGGTGAGGTGATCTACAAAGGGGAAAATCTCCTTTCCTACGACGATCGGAAGATGCAAAAAGTCCGAGGAAAAGAGCTCGGCATGATCTTCCAAGATCCAATGACCTCTCTCAATCCAACGATGAAAATTGGGGATCAGATCATCGAAGGCTATCTGCACCATACCAAAAACACCACTCAAAAAGAGGCCAAGGCCTATGCGATCCAACTCCTTGAACTGGTCGGAATCCCCCAAGCTTTCACCAGGATCGACCAATACCCCCATACCTTAAGCGGCGGGATGCGTCAACGGGTGATGATCGCCCTTGCGCTCGCTGCGAAGCCCAAAATCATCATCGCCGACGAACCGACCACTGCGCTTGACGTCACCATCCAGGCCCAAATTCTCGACCTGATGCAAGAGATAAAGAGGAAAACGGGGACCAGCTTCATCCTGATAACCCACGACATGAGCGTTGTCGCGGGCTATTGCGATAGGGTCCTGGTGATGTATTCGGGCAAAGTGATCGAAAAAGCCACGGTTGAGCAGCTCTTTGCCAGCCCCACCCATCCCTACACTCAAGGACTGCTCCAATCGATTCCCCGACTTGATATGTCTCCCGATCAGCCGCTCATCCCGATCGAGGGATCCCCTCCCAGTGCGATGGAATTGATCTCCGGCTGTGCTTTCTGCAGTCGCTGTAAATATGCAACGGATACCTGCAAGAAAGAAGATCCCCGCTTGAGAGAGATAAAGCAAGGGCACTTGCTCGCCTGCTGGAATAGAGGAATTGATGGAACCGTTAATTAAGATTCGCAACCTCAAGAAGTACTACAGCCAAGATAGCAAGATCGTTAAAGCTATCGACGGCATCTCGCTTGATATTTTTCCTGGAGAGACCCTCGGACTTGTCGGTGAGAGCGGTTGTGGAAAATCGACAGTCGCTCGCTGCCTCCTAGGACTCTCCTCTCTCACAAGCGGCACAATCGAATTCG
Source organism: uncultured Verrucomicrobiae bacterium (assembly GCA_963806855.1). Lineage (GTDB taxonomy): Bacteria > Chlamydiota > Chlamydiia > Chlamydiales > Rhabdochlamydiaceae > Sacchariniichlamydia. Next base: position 1,293,769 of record CAWDYW010000001.1, read on the forward strand.
AGGGGAAATCGATCCCCGACCTGAAAGGAAAAGAGCTCAAAGCATTCCGTCGGCAGGCTGGAATGATCTTCCAAGACCCCTACGCTTCACTCAACCCACGGATGACCGCTGGCGATATCATCGCTGAGCCCCTCGAAATCCATAAACTCATTAAAGGGGAAGCGAAACAAAAACGGATCGAAGAGCTCCTCGGCCTAGTTGGCTTGCCTCTGGGAAGCGTTTCGCGCTATCCCCACGAGTTTAGCGGCGGCCAAAAACAGCGGATCGGCATCGCCCGCGCCCTCTCCATGCACCCCCGCTTCATCATCTGCGATGAACCGATCTCAGCTCTCGACGTCTCAGTTCAGGCCCAAATCATCAACCTGCTAAAAAAATTGCAGAAAGAGATCGGCCTCACCTACCTCTTCATCGCCCACGATTTGCGCATTGTGAAATATCTCTCCACCCGCGTTGCTGTTATGTATTTGGGGCAGATTATGGAGATCTCCTCCTCGGAAGCCTTATATAAGAATCCGCTCCACCCCTATACCCAAGCCCTCCTGTCGTCTATCCCGATTCCCGACCCCGCAATTGAAAGATCACGCAAGAGAATCATATTGCGCGGCGAAGTGCCCAGCCCGCTTACCCCCCCCAAGGGATGTCCCTTCGTCACCCGCTGCCCGCACGCCACCCCCACCTGCCACTACGTCCGTCCCGAACTCAAAGAGATCAACCCCGGCCACCTCGCCGCCTGCCATCTCTTGAAAGGGATCGATCCATCACCTCTGGTCCAAATCCAACCAACAACTGAAACAGCCGTCGAATAGCCCATAAGTCGGCACATGTTATTTGGGTTACTTGGGAACGTCTCAGAAAACGGAAAAAAATCGTACCCAAAGACTCGGGCAATGATCGTTGCAGCCTAAACTTGCCTGCATGGAATCCGGCAATTTGAGATGCGCTACCAATTCCTTGTATTATCGAGGAGGGTCATGGGGCAATGCGTTACTGCAATACCAGTCGCCTCTGAGCCCGGAACACATCAACCTAACTGGCGACTATCTCTGGCATGGCGGTACCGAGGTCGGTGTCTTAGCATAAGATTTTTTACAAATTCTAGACGACCCAGAAAGAATGCCCCGCGGTAAGGCTCAATTTCGTGTGAGTCGCTTCCTTCAGGACTTGCAAACTATAATACATTGGTTATTAGGCAGTTATACAAAGATATATTATCAGACGCTGAATGGATATGTCGAACGAGAGAAGGCTTATCCAGGAACCATAACTACAATCACTTTGAATTAATACTTTACAGCGCTAACATACTCCTTTTCTCAAAAGGAAGGATCTCTATGTTATTGGGAAAGCCCTGGGAGACTGTATCTGCCACAGATTTAGAACGCCTAGTCGAAGAAGGTATTCATGAAGGGGTTCGGCTCGATTTTAATCGGGCATTCCCCACAAAAAAACCTCAACCAGATCCTACTTCGACTAAAACCTCTCCGGCTGAAGAATGGCTTGGAATCTGTAAAGTAGCAGCGGCTTTTGCCAATACAAAGGGGGGAATTCTTGCGGTAGGCATAGATGAAGAAAACGGAATAGCTACAGGGATAGAAGGCATTGAAATAATCGATTGGGAAAGACTCCGTCAAGAAATACTGCAAAAGCTAAGAAGTAACATTTCACCGCCTCTAAATGACCCATATTTATTCAATGTCCTTTTGCCTTCTGGGAAAAGTGTAGTAATAATAGAAATCGCTTCATCTTTAAGAGCTCCTCATTTAGTTCGGGTCAACACAGGGATTAACGTATTTTACAAGCGAATAGAGGCCAGGGTCATCGACATGAGTATCGAGGAAATTCGAGAAGCGTTTTCAAAAATAGAGACCTGGAAAGAAAAAGCAGAGGCTTTGAGAATCGAGAGAATTAATCTGTCCTTTTCTGATGATGCCGGACCTTTTGCTCTTTCTCCTCCCGCTTTTTTCTTCCATCTAATTCCCCTGGGGCCTCGAGATCAGACCCTGCAATTCGGAAATAGCGATGTGCGGGGTGAATTCTCCTCAACGGTTACAGAATGTGAGAAAAAAAATGGGGGAAAGCTTTTTTATCCCCCAGAGAAATTATGTTTTGAGGGACTCCTTTTTAAAAGAGAACTTTCTGACGAACATGTTCAACATCTTTTAATTGGTCGTGATGGCGCAATTGAATTAGCTGGTCATTGCGGGGACTTTCAAGAGGAAACAGTACTTGCTCAAGTTGCTTGGGAAAAGACCGGGCTTGATTTTCTTGCTCATATTTTGCCTCTTCTCCTTAAACACGAGATATACCCTCCCTTCTTGCTTTGTTACTCTATCGTTGGAGTAAAAAACCGGAAGCTTAGGATTAGATACCCCATTCCAATCATCGGAGAGTCCGTTACTCGAACCGGATTGTCTCGTGATAAATACCTTTTACCAGCCGTGTACATAGACTCACTACCATCCGCAAGAGATAGCAAAATTCTGCTGGAGAACCTTAAACAACTCTACCAACCCTTTTTTGATATGATCTGGAACGATGTCGGCAGAGAACACTCCCCCAATGTTTTAACTCATTGAATAGAGATGTAGGGATCTAGGGACGGCCGAGAAAGGATCTTTCAATAGCCTGAGCCATTCCTTCCCCAAGCGTCCCATATCCATCCAGGAAGGGACTCGTATTTTTCTTTCTCTTCTATCGACAAGGTCCCTGCCTTCTTTTTTTGACGAATTCTTGAAACATGTAACCCCAGTGAAACGCCATCTTCGATATGTTTAATAGGCGGACAGGCGTTGTTTGTTCGAGCAACGTATTTCAGCAAAGCGGGATAATAAGGATCTTCGGGATCCTTAAAAAACCCTGGGGCTAAATTTTCTATAACAACTTTAGAATCAATTGAAGAAGGGTACTTCTCAAAACCCTCAAGAACTCTTCTCTTCAACTCACGAATATTCTTAGGCAAATCTTGAATGAATGGTCCATTTTTCTCAAAGTAAGAAATCAGTTCTTTTATTTTTTGAATATGAGCAGCTTCAAAAGCATGCCATGCCCACTTATCACCCAATCCATTTAGATACTCTAAAACAGGTTTTTCTAACCTTTCCCGACTTCCTCGTAAATCCGAAATTTTCTGGCCTAATAAACAACCATCGGGGGTGACATAATCTTGAGGAACTAAAGCATCCCCATTCTTCTCGATATATGATTCAATTTGCGGCTTAATCTCCCTAAAGAATACTCGGACTTGATGGGGGTCAAAGAAAAGAGGATCGATTGCAATCAGTCGCGCTTTGTAGAGATCATTAATTTTCTTACCGCCTCTTAGTTTCTTATACCACTCGGCTAGGTCAAAATCCCCTATTCGACAAATTTCAGGGATCAACCTTACTCCGCCCTTTTCCACAAATTGAGTGTAGCAATCTAGGCCGTCTTGAAGATATTTGGCATTTTCTGCCTTGAGATCTCTTAACTCCTTTCGGAAGTTAGGGATACTCATAATCTGCGCTAAAAACTCCCCATCAACAGACTCGGGATGATTTTTAATCTTATTTCGGAGATTATCCAATCGGATTATATACTTTTCTCCGAGGTGGAAAACAGTTTCCTTGTGCTCCGATTTGGGCACTGTAGTCTTTTCGCGCGCAGCGAATTGGGTCATGGCCTTTAAAGCCGCAATATTCCATTCTTTTTCAGCGGAGAGGATAAACCCATGACCTAGAAGGCTCGTTTTCTGCTTTTCGGTAAGGAGCTCCCATTCTTCCTTCTTACGAATGTGCTGTATCCATGAACCGAGATTATATCCGTCTTCTGTAACATAAGTATTGGGAATAAGTTTTGTGCCGAGTGCTTTGGATTCCTTGGCAAACATCTCGATCCATTCATCAATGGACTGGCTATTATTTCTTACGAACTTTTTGGGATTAAAACCAGGGAGTTTATGCAAAAGTTCTCTTTTTTCTGGTGATAGAGAGTCGTAGTTCTTCTTTTGGTCGTTTAACCAAGACCCCAGCTTCACTATTCTCCCTTCCACCGTCTGTTGGTAATTTTTAGGGATCCTGCAGTTACCATGCAATTTTGCATATTCCACAGCTAATCCATAATGGAAATTCCAGCGGATGGATAACTCTTCCCCATGAGACCGAATCGCATCCCTCAGTTGTTGTAAAGTATCGATGCCACAAGCGTCGCTTGTGTATCTGAGAAATCCATCCAGTGGATGGGTATTCCGGATAATACTGATATCGATACATTCAACTTTAATACCCTGCATGTGAAGAGTTTGGCGAACCATCATGCCATAAATTTTATCTGCGATTTCTTGCGCTCGATCAGAACCTGTCAGGTTCTCAATAATTGGGATAAATTCTTTTTGAAAGTCCTCATAAACAGAAGCAATATCCCTATTCTCTTTTTTGGCTTCAGCGCTAATTTTGGTTACAAGTCTATGGCCTTCCTCGATTAAAGATTGAGCAGTTGATTCATCGGGCACAAGATCATTTAGTCTGGAAAAAACTCCCCCTTCTCTGTCAGCTTTTACATTTTTTTTTCCGATGAGGGAACTAAAATCTTAACTGGTTCAAGTATGTCCTCTAAAAGTAAAGTTGCGCAAATTGCTTTAAAGTAGTTATTCAGTTGGTCTTGGAACTCACAGCTAGGCTGATCAATAATAAAGGGAAGCAGCTGTATTACTTCTACGTGTTTTTTGCCTTTTGCATCTCGAAAAAGTCGTCCGATCATCTGGATGACGTCAACAAAGGAAGCCCTTGGACCTACTATGATGCTTCTATCAGCCCAAATCCAATCCGCTCCCTCTTTAAACATCCCTAAAGCAATTATAGTATCAAGAGCTTGGGGATTTTCTTTTAGGACATTCCCTCTGAATAAAGCTTTCTTTTCATCGCGACGATCAATATCCACTAAATCCAGAAGTTTAAATTCTTGACCTGAGTTTTCTAGATGAATGAAGACGCTATCAGAATCAGAAATTCTATTGCCATGGACCTTCTCGTACTCACTAACAATACTCTCAACTTCACGAGACTTATTCCCCAAGGAAATCCGCGATCTTCGGTGCGGAATGTAGACAATATCCTTACCTTTCCGCTCATTGGCAAGTATTCCAATTGCTTTAGTATAATCATAACCGCAAAGTAAGAAATCAAAACTAAATGATTCCAGAAAGTTCATCGACTTAAGATAAACATCGTAAGGCAAATTGTATCGGCTAAATTGGCTCTCCATTTTTTCTGTAAGAAGGCTGTACCTATCACCGCGGAAGAACGTAGCCGTCGTCAAGCCTATTTGTATATTATCGTCTGCTCGGTGTAATAAATTACCGACCATCTCCCCAATCGCATTGCTGATTGGAGGTCCTTCAATTCCTTCTATCTCTGCATTCTTTATGTGATGAGCTTCATCTACCCACAACAGGAGATCTTTCATAAGATGAAGACGACCATCTTGTTTTAACTTTTTATATGCAATTACAAGTGCACGGTGAGTGCAAATCAATGTCTTGTCAGGGAGAGCCTCATAAGAAGCCAGTAGCCAGCTGATGATGTAGTCTGTCGTACTTTTCCCCGCCTTCCTATTACAGAGGTAATGTTTAGGATCCCAATGAACTTCTTCGCCATCTGCCAGAGTCAATCTTGCTTCAGCAAAACCAGGAGCAATAATTTCCTGGGGAACAGCAATAATGCATCGAAGAATTTTATCTTGTCTCATCTTAAAAGTTGATAGAAGGCACATCATCCAGGATTTACCGCTGCCCATAGGAGCATTCATTATCATATAAGAAGCATCTTTCAACATTTCAAAAGCTTCCATCTGCCAAACGCGCATAGTAAAGAACCCATCTTCTTTCTCAGTGGTTTCAATATCATTGCGCTGCCAGCTAATATTAAACATTTCCTGGTTTATATTATTTTTTTGGTTCATGATTTTTATTCATCCTACGTTACAATTTTTCATTATTAATTCTTCATATCAAGAATAAGGCAGATTAAAAAATACTTTGGTGCGATATATATCTTAATCAATGTGTCTACGGAATAGCATAATTGTATAAAAAACAACAGAGATGCAATACATGGAATGAGAGTACATAAAATTGACCCGAATTCCCTGGAGCCGTATTTATCTAAGACTGGGTGCTTCCAGAAATAATACCCGAGATAAATTGCTATGTTCAGCAACAAAATCATTAGGCCTGAGTTAAGATACGAGGATATTTTCTCGTATTTTAATGCTTGTTGGACAAGCTCTGGAACCTGTTCCAAAACAAAGTCTTCTGTATTTTGTAGATATTCTAAAAGTTTTTGCAATATTTGATCTTTCATCCTTATCTCCTTAATAAATTTAATCATCAATAACCCAATCAGTTGCTAGAACATCTTCTATGGAAAATGAGCAATAATCAGAAACTTCATTTGCATTACTTAGCCAATAAGACCCGAACTTTTCTTTCCAAGTCCTCGCTATAATAGTAACTATCTTCACACACCCCTTTCTTTCAGATTTTCTCCGAATCCTCTTTCCTTCTATTAGGACTTGGATAGCTTCATGAAATGTCATGTTTTCTTTAAAAAAACTTTTCATATAAATAATCTCCAATACAGTATCTAAAACGACGGAATCAATGAAATCATGTGATAATAAAATAAAAAAGCCCAATCTCAAAAAAGGGCATTGAAAAAAATGGGTATATTTTCTTTTTGATTAAACCAAGAAGAGATCCCTATTCTCGATGCTTATCGAGCCATTCACCAAACATGCTATTTGGGAAAACGTAGCCGAGAACATACTTACATTCTCCAAAATACATTAAGCATAAATTGTTATGAAAAAAGGGACTGGGAATGTACTCATCAACAACCATTTCCCACCACACATCAATAACTAACTTGACTCTAAGGATGTCTATGTGCAATTTATTGTTCATAATTTGGAATACTTTTGGGAGCGGTTTATTTTCTTTGTAATAATTATAAGTATCTCTACATTTGTGTGTGTCCCGCCAGCTTTTTATTTCATGAAATGAGTAATATCCCTTTTTTTTCCTACCTTTAGTACGAACTTTTAAAGGAACGATCTCTCTTAGAAGTTGCTTAGGAAGATTTAACTTTTTTAATGCCCCTGATTGGAAATACCATGGATTAAGGTTTACCATAGCGGGATGACGGCATATATCTTCAATGCCAATTTTGTTTCCAGACAAAATGCATAAAGCCAAGCCGACGGCTTGAACTCTTAAATGTTTTTCCTCTGTCTTAGAAATTGCCCCATCTCTTTCGTACTGAATTACGCCTACTTCATCTGTCAATTTAGTTAGTAATTTAGAATAATCAGGATTAATTTTTTCTTTTTTGCCTTCTTTGACAGAGGAGCTTGTTTTAATTTTTTCTTTAAGTTCCTCATTTTCGAAAAGAAGCCCATCATTTTCATCCCTTAATTCTGAAATTATGCATTCCTGTTTGTGAATAATATCTAACAATCGGCCTTGATTTTGAGCTTGTTGATCTTCAAGAATTTGAGTGGTCTTCATAACATTAGTTTAAATAGAGGTGGTTTAATTTAATAAAATGTTTATATTTTTTTAATATCTCATTTATTAATATAAGCTCATTTGTGTATTTTGAGCAATCATTTCGTGATTGGTAAAGCGCTATAGATAAGCATTAGAAAGATATGAATCAAGCGAGAAGATTGGGTAGGAATAATTTAGACTATCTCATCTTAACCCAAGTTGCTTCCTAAAAATTAAGAAAGGAAATCGTGAAGACGGTAATCAGCATCATGAGTTTAAGGATAAAGCCCTAGTGTGTCGCTGCATGAATACGCCTTGGGAGCTGCTAATTCCTTGCGTGATCGAGGAAGACCATAAGACGGCGTGTTACTTCATAACCGTCGCCCCTGTTTTAGGAACACATCAACCTAACTGGCGACTATCTCTGGCATGGCGGTACCGAGGTCGGCGTCTTAGCATAAGATTTTTTACAAATTCTAGACGACCCAGAAAGAATGCCACGCGGTAAGGCTCAATTTCGTGTGAATCGCTTCCTTCAGGACTTACAGACTATAATCCATTGGTTATTAGGAAGTTAGAAAATATAAAAATAATGGGATGTGCGTCAGGTGTCAAGAAATACCGCCCTTCTTGAACATGTCATTAATTGTAAACTAAAATTTTAAATTACATAAATTTAATGCTTTTACCGTAATAAATTGTGTGGTATAATAATTATATTAAACAAAATATTAATTAAATTAATTATGCTTACAACGACCACACAAAGCTCCAGCCCGGCGACAGAAAGAATATTCGGTCCCTCGCACGAGGTCCTTAAAGAAACCTCGCGCCTGGGGTCGCTGATGGAATTCGACAGCATCCTCCGTAAACTCCCTGCCTACCTCTATAAGCGTCAGAAACTTCTGGAGCGCGCGGCTCAAGTATGGCAACAGGTATTAGATTCACCCACTGTCCCTTTAGACGACCTTAAAAGGAGATTAGTTCAGGAACTCGAACCTGACCGTAAGATCATGAGTCCTTCTGCGAATCAATTTTTTACCGCAAAAATTCGTGCAGTCAACACCCCTGAGGAAATGCAAAAGCTTGCGCGAAGAGTTCTAAAAGACTGCACTTCTGCGATGGTCTCCCCTGTTAAAAAATCGGAGGCTGGACTGAACGGTCCCACACTTCTCGTCAGTTATCCTAAGAGCAACTTGAAAGCTGAGTTTTCCTTGATCGCCTATGTCCTCAAGTGCACAAATCTAGAAGAGGTCTGCGGCAACATGCTCTATACCTCCTTTCTCACTCACTTCGGCCAAAAATCTTTTAGTGAAATTTCGATCCCCAAACACAGCGGTTTTAATTTCGAACCCAACATGCATAAAACTGAAGATGGAAGATTAGTTCCTATGGATCCTCAGACTGCCAGTGCCTTGAAAACCTCACTACAGTCGGTCGCGAGCTCCTTAGATCCCGCGATCAAACTATACGGGAAAGAGCTCTTGGTGACCGAGCGGATCCAAGGAGAAAACCTATATGATTTCGCTAAATCCAAATATGCCGCCCTGGATGGCTCCCAAAGGAGAGAGCTTTTCTACAAATTAGGGAAACTCGTCCCCTTGGACATCCTCATAGGAAATAATGATCGTCTGCTCAAGTTAGATATCGACGGAGTGGATTTCCTTAATACTTTCCATGCCAACCTTGGAAATGTCATGCTCTCCCAAGAGACAGTGAATGGGAATCCTATCGTGCATGCTATTGACAATGGGTTGGAAGCAGGTTTAAGTTCAAATACGCAAACCCAAAAAAGATATTTAGAAATTATCCAAACGATATTTAGCATGCCGGATTCCGAGCAAGCATTGGCAAAAAGCATGACGCGTAGTTTCAAAGACGCTTTAAAAAGTCAAGCGATTGAAGAGAAGGGAAATGCAGGCAAAGAAACCCTCGCTCAACTAGAGCCCCTATTTAAGGACCTTCAAACTATCGTCCAACCGGCTTTTGAGGCAGGAATTCAAGACGGTATTGCCATGCTGAGGAAAGAACTGATCCCAGCCTGGAATAGCGACCGCTCAGCGGAATTAAAAAGACAATTAGCCATCCTGCATCCAACTTTGCTGAAGGCTGTGGATGAACGCCTAACCGCAATCACCAAGGAAACTGTATGAATCATCTTTCTCCCGTAGGCGACCGATCGCCTGAACGCACCCTGATGGAAACGCCAGAAAGTCCAGCTGCTAACGCCGACACCCGAGCAATTATTACGTGGCTGATGCAGGTCCAATATCATGGAGGGATGGCAAGTCCGGAAAGCAGGGGTACCCTGCTAGCCTTAGCCCATGCTCTTCCCACCAATGCTGATACCCGCGATCCCGATCTGGCCTCTGTCGTAGCAGCCATCCGGTCTTTTGCTAACACAGCAATCTGCGATCCTTATTTATCGGACAAAGCTGGCAATGCCATTGACAGTTTGACTGAAAAACTGTCTTTGCCTGTAAGAGTCCTCTCGCCGAGTAAAAGAGTAGCTCCTGCAGCCAGCCGTTTATCCGGAAACCCAAGCGTTGCTAAAAGGCTCAACTTCAATGAAGTCGAATAATACTATAAACTTTCCTTGTAGTATTTTCCAAACAGTTCCATAATACTGACTTTTCGATCACCGAGGGGAGTCTTTTGAGGACAACTATTTCTGCTGCCGACATTTCTAAGCTGCCGCCTGTCCATCCTAAAGAAGGCTACGACAAGCGCCCCGAGGTCACAACTAGAACAAACACTCAGCTCACATGCTGGCTCATGATGGTCTCCTACCACAGCCAAAGCGCGAGCGCAGAAAGTTTGGCATCCCTGCAAGAACTCGCCGACGCGATCCCTTCAGAAACGGGCGACTTTTTCGAGGTTCGCCAAGTCATCGATGCGATCCAGGCCTTCGCTAAAACCAAGATCTACGATCCCCTTCTTCCAGGAAAGGCTTCTGCAGCGCTCAGATTGGCAGTGGTCCTTAACAAAAATCCTTGAGATAATTTCTAGCGTGAAAGCTCGCTGAACTCGACAACCGCAGGCTTCGCAAGTTGATCACCGACATATACTCCTTCCGTTTCAAGCGTACCCATTTCGGCTGATTCAAAGCCCCGGGGTTGAATTTATTTTGATTGGGCTAGTATTGAATTTAATACAAACCCAATCAAAATAATTCAACCGCGGGAGCTTTCAATTCAGCCCAAATGGGTACGATTGAACCGGAAGGAGTATATATTTGAAGAATCTGGAGCTGGCGAGTAACCCAAAACAGGCACTTGAATATTTTCCATGGATTGTTTAAGAACAAATCATGCAACAGCCTGAAGACCAAGAGTTGGAACAACCGCTTGTTCTTATTAAACCCGCCCATTGGGCAACTCTATGGTGTTTTGTCGCCATTCTCCTAGCTATGCTGGCTGCCGCTTCCTGGGGCTCAATCCCGATTCGAGTCGGAGGGGAAGGTCTTTTTTTTAACCCCACTGAGATTTTTAGTGTAACTGCGCCTGAAGAAGCGACTGTTCGCCGTATTGATGTACACTTGGGAATGGAGGTCAAAAAAGGAGATGTGGTCATCGAGCTAGAACCACACCGTGACATTTCTGTGGAAGAGGAAGGTGTTGTTTTTGCAATCGAAGTGCTCGGAGGATCTAAAGTCGGCATAGGTCAGCCGTTAATCTGGTTCCAAACGAAGACTGGTGAAAGAATGCAAATGAGCGGTTTGATCGCGAAGAAAGAAGCCTCCGAGAGGGTGAAGATCGGTATGCCCGTTGAAATTTCCGTTGGCAGTGCTAATCCTGTCGAATATGGCAGATTGATGGGGAAAGTATCGGCCCTCATCCCCTTTTGGAGCTTACGTGGCAAGGATCTTTTCCCAACGAAGCACTTAAGCTTACCCGCAGGTCCTGAACAGTTCACCCATCTGATCGTCGTTGACTTGATTCCCAATCCCGATGTGCCTAGCGGGCTTCAATGGACTTCGGGTAATGGGCCTCCTTTTCCTATAAAATTGGGTACGCCTTGTACTTTTACGGTGATCATTGAAGAGAAAAAACCTATTTCCTATCTAATCCCATGAGATTGAAGTCACGCTATTGGCGCGTTCACACCCCCCTGAAGATGCAAATGCAGGCAATTGAGTGCGGGGCGGCCGCGCTTGGGATTATTCTTGGCTATTATGGCAAGTATTTATCACTCTCCGAGCTCGGGTATCGGTGCAGCATCTCTCGGGATGGAAGCAACAGCTACGATATCATCAAAGCAGCAGCTTTCTACGGCTTGGAAGGCGAGGGTTATCAAATGGATATTGAGGAACTCGAAAAGCTGCGATCTCCTGCTATCTTATTTTGGGATTCTACCCATTTTCTTGTATTGGAGGGGGTTTCCGAAAAAGAGGTTTATCTCAATGATCCTGCTTATGGGCCGATTGCGATTTCAAGAGAGGAATTCAAAAATCACTATAGCGGAGTTGCACTGGTATTTAAAAAAGGAGCCTCCTTTAAAAAATCGGAGGTCTGGCCTGGCCTTTGGCAGAAACTGAAAGAAGGTTGGAAAGGATACAAATCCACTTACATCTTCTTCTTTCTCAGCGGAATTCTCATCCTCTTGCCTACACTTGCAGTCCCGATCGTTTTTCGCATCTTTATTGATCATCACGACTCGAATATGCAGGGCTGGAAGTTCGAGTGGCTTGGAATTCTCTTTTTTTCTACGGTCTTTGCCCTTTTCTTTAATGCTTTTCATCTCTCCCTCTTAAAAAAGACCGCCTCTAAAATTTCCGTCGCACTCTCTTCCAAGCTTCTTTGGAAATTGCTACATCTACCTCTCTCCTTTTATCAGCAGCGAGATCCTCGAGAAATCGCCAACCGAATTGAGTTGAGCGGGCACTTCACCCATGTAATCGTGAAGGAGGTGATTCCAGCAACCATTCAACTTTTTCTCTCACTGTCCTACGCAGCGCTCATGTTCACCTATAGTGGACTCGTAGCCTCGGTTACTCTTTTTGGCGCAATTATCTGTTTAGGGATCATGGCTGCGGTCTATCGTGCTGAGCGCCCACTCTATGCAGTGGCCAATAAAGATGCGGAGCTGAGTGAGATGGCCGGCTTAACCGGTCTGAGTACCATCGAATGGATCAAGGCGGCGGGAGCTGAATCCTATTTTTTCAGAAAATGGGCAGGTCTTTATACCCGTTTTCTTAATGGAACCCAGCGCACAGGCAAGAAAGAGACATGGCTCAGCGTCTTTCCATTTTTCATTCAATTGCTTTCTTCTGCGCTTCTTCTGGGTGCCGGAGGACAGCAAGTGATATCTGGAAATATGACATTGGGGATGCTAGTGGCCCTGCAAATTTTGCTTATGCTCTTTTTAGCCCCTTTTAAGAACTTTATTCAAACTTGCCAAGACCTGAGCCACATCGAGCGGAATATGGACCGGATTGACGATGTGAATCAATCCGATCTCGATTTTTCCTTTCAGGATAGTTCAATACAGAAAAAGAACTTAGATGGACTCTCTGGTGCCTTGGAGTTTAAAAATGTAACGTTTGGATATTATCCATTTGCCCCGCCCTATCTCGAGAATATTTCATTCGAGCTAAAACAAGGAAAATGGCTCGGCATCACGGGTCTCATCAGCTCGGGCAAATCTACGCTGGGAAAATTGGCAAGCGCACTCCTTTATCCTCGGCAGGGAGAGATTCTGTACGATGGATTGAAGTGGAATGAGATAGATCCCGTCGATTTACGCAAATCAGTTGGCTGGGTCGGTCAAGAGAGCTTTATCTTTGCAGGAACTTTTCGTGAGAATATTACTTTTTGGAATTCAGATATTCAAGAAGACGAGTTGTTTAAAGCCTGTGAAGGAGCGGGTCTAGAAATAAAATATGACGACTGGATTGCCGAAGATGGGAAAAATCTCAGTTACAGTGAAAGGCAGCAAATAGAGATCGCCCGCGCATTGTTAAGGAAGCCCTCTCTTCTCATTATCGATGAGGGGATGAACGCACTCGAGCCCACTTTGCAGAAGAAAATTTTGGATTCTCTCCGCCGCTTAAATTTCACGTGCCTTTTCATCACGTATCAAAGCTCCATCCTTCTAGAGTGTGACGAGATTCTCGTCTTGGAAAAAGGAAAAATAACAAAATGAAGATGGAGAAGCGCAGAGTCATCTTGACCGGGAAGTGGTGGGAAAATGCCTCTGAACCCCTTCTTGCATTTGAAAAAGGAACGGATAAACCCGTTATGCTCATCCCTACGGTTTCCGGCAAATATCCAGGCGTTAATGCGGCAAGAGCGAAAGATTTGCACGACTATGCTTATTGCTTTTATCCCCCGCTCCCCGACAGAGTTGGCTCAGGACTAGAGATCCTTCGTCTTGCTCTTGCCGGAAAAGAAAAAATCTTTGTCAGGATTGCACTCCTGACACTACTGACGATTCTCATTTCTCTTTTTCCGCTCTTCGCCCTCCAATGGATTTTCAATCATATTTTTGACCAAGGGGACATTAGCACCATGTGGCAGATCTCCTGGGGTTTGTGTGTAGCAGCTTTCGGCTCTGCCTTCTTTCTCTATCTTCGCAATCGGGTTCTGCTGCGACTGGATGGTATTCTCGCAAACCGGATTCATCCAGCGCTTTGGCATCGTCTTATCCATTTTCAAATGGGTATTTTTAGAACGATTGCAAAAAGCGACCTCTTTTCTAAAATGACTAGTTTCGAAGCCATCAGGGAGCTGCTCGGGGGTTATACCGCTCAGATCCTACTCTCTGCTCTCTTTTCTTTTATCTTTCTCGGGGCGATGCTCCTATTTTCAACCCCTTACACTCTTCTCGTACTCCCCTTCATCGCTCTCCATATTTGGGGATTTATCTATTTTATTCGGCATCACAATAAGTTGAAAAATCACATCGCAGGAGTTGTGGCGAAGAGAAAAGCGTTTTTAGGCCAGAGCCTATCTGGCATTAAAAATGTGCGTGCCGCGGGGTTGGAGAAGCATATTTTCAACCATTGGAAAAAATATATCGGTCAAGAAGTGGAAATGGAGGGGAAAATTGAACGGATAAAGACCCGGGTAGAGCTAATCAACCTCTATTTGCCTATGGCCCTCTTTGCTTTGATCTTAGGTGCGGCCATCTTGCAGTGGCACATGCCCCTTCTCGGCAATTTCTTTGCATTTTATCTTGCTCTTTTGAACTTGTGCTTTGCTATTCATGAACTGATCCAAATCACATTTGAAATGAGCACCCTTTTGACACGACTCAAAAAAACGGAAAAGATATTGGAGGCGCCTATCGAGCGCGGCACTGCCGATCCAGGAAGGCTTCAAGGAGAAATCGTCTTCAATAATGTCGTTTTTCACCATCCTTCGAAAAATCTTAACTTCAAAATCGCTCCAGGTGAGAGGGTTGGATTCTTAACCCCATCTGGTCTTAGCGGAGCCATGATTGCGCGCCTTCTGATTGGATTTGAATTTCCACCTTCGGGAGAGATCCTCCTCGATCAAAAAAAGCTCTCTGAGCTGAATCTGCAACTCGTGCGCCGCCAAATGGGAGTGGTGTTCCGGACAGACGGTCTTTTTGCCGGTAATGTATTTGAGAATATAGACTTGGGAAGAAGATGCCCTCTCCCCGCTATCGAGAAGGCTTTAGAACTTTCAGGATTCCAGCAGGATTTGGACACCTTTCCTATGGGGCTGAATACACTTCTTCCTGCAGGCGGCGACACACTATCGGGAGGGCAGAAAGAGCGGCTGCTCCTCACGCGGGCACTGGCCTCCAACCCCTCGATCCTCATCCTCGACCATGCCATCGATTGTCTAGACCAAATCAGCCTAGATAAGATCACGGCCAACCTCAAAACACTTCCCATTACCCAAATTTACATTGGAGAGAATGGGGATCTGCTCAAAAGATACACCGACAAACTCATCATCCTATAAGCATTTTAAACGCAAAGACGCAGAGGCGCAAAGACGCAAAAAAAATATATTTTTTAGTTTTCTTTGCGTCTTGGCGCCTTTGCGTCTTTGCGTTGAAATAAGCTGTATTCTCGAACGATCCTAGCTTTAAGGATTTCGATGATCAGCTGCGAAGTCCCCTCAAAACCTGCATCCAACGCCCATTGGGGATAGTGCGTGTCGGGATTCCACTCCGATGCTCGCAGATGATCTTCAATGAGCTCTTGCTCTACAAATTCTGGACAATCTTCTTCGGTGAAATGGGGTGAGGCCTCTTGGAGGAGTTGTTCTTGAGCGCGGGCTTTTTCAACCCATTCTTCATATTGGTTATTCCATTTCAACTCGTTAAGAAAATATTTTATATGCTTCCAGGGGACTAATCTGCCTCCAAATAGGGAGCGGTGCAACTTGCGGCTCTTCGCTTTTTCTGCGATGAAATTCTTAAACTCTTCAGCCGTAAAATCATTGCGTAAAATCCATTCTTTTTCATCATCGAGACGATGGCGCAGTAAAAACCGCTCTTTCTCCTCCTTTATTTCCTCTTTATCGACTTCGATTTTAAGCATCGTCGCCAGAAACTCTGCGAGCCCTTGATTCAGAGCGTGGAATTGGATATCGGAAAATTGGGGATGATGCAGAGCTGCGTGATGGGCAATTTGTCTAAGTGGTTTTCTATCATAATTGTAGAGTGCCTCAAAATGGACCGTGGAAGTAAAAGGTTGTGGGCGTCCTTCTTCCTGCATCGATTTAACTTTTTCAAGTAAAAGCCGGGCATCGATTTTTTTCTGATCGATATAATGCTCTTGTAGAAGGGAAATAACCTCTTTTGGAAGTTCTTCGGCCAGCCTCTCAAATGATCTCTCCGGATAGTCAATTGCGTGAATGAGATCAAGGGCCCTCTTGCAGGCGTCGGGTGTCATTTTTCCATGGACTTCAGCCCACTCCAGCGTACATCGGAGATTGACCATGGGCAAAGAAAGTGGAATATATCCCTCTTCTTTGGGCCCATGGATAAGAGCAACCTCGTCATCGTGGATGATGACCCCGCTACGGTAGAGCTCGAAGATTTTCCCAACCCCGATCATCCCATGGACGGCCGTCTCTGCAGCCCGCAGCGCTCCCATGCTGCTTGCCCCAAGAACGAGTATACCTTGGCTTAGGGCATAGAGAATTTCTTTATGCCAGACAGAAAGAGACTGTGAGAACAAACCATCAATTAGACCAATGATCTTGGGCTTATATTGGACCGCCGCACTTAAGAGATCCCCTTGCTTTGCCGGAGGAAAATAGCGGGCAGGCAAGATCTCCTCCGCCTCTTTCAAGGAAAGTGAGGGTCCCAAAAATATGATAACGTCTTCTCTCATCCTAAGGATCCTGCAGGAAGATGAACCCCTTTTACCGGAGAGCGATCTTCTCCATTTTTGACCAGAGCTGCAAATTTTTTCGCTCGCTGCCCCGGAACATACATGTGAGAATAATACCCTTCCATTCCTGGAATGACAACGCGCACCACCGATACATCAAACTCCGGCCTACTTAAATCAAAGACAATCACCTGGGAGATCCCCACCTTTTTCAATTTGCCAAGTAAAAGGTGGATATCACCCTCTAGTGTTGGAGTCGTCACTGTTTGATAGGTCGTTGCATCTAGGATTGAAGGATCGTCTTCCAGCTCTTGTTTCGCAGTCATTGAATCCATTTTTTTAAAGTACTGAAAATCAGACTGGAACACATCATCGCGCGCTCCCGCAATCACGACAGCCCTACCTTGGATCGCTTCTGTCAAAGCCCGGATCATGGCCACTTCAGCATCGAGGTGGGCTCCATATCCTCTTGTGATTCCTACATGTTGAAAATGCTTATCCCAAATCGTCGCCATGAAGGTAGGGACTTCAGTATCGACGGAGCAGTCGGATAAGGAGACCCCAATCCCTTTATCGGCAAGTTGCTTGAGAAGTTTTTGCACAGCGGGGAAAGCGATTGTCTCACTCCGAATGCGAGGGGAAGAAAAGGAAGAGGTTGCAGATGCAAAATGGTGGCATGAAGCGGCATCTCTTTCGATCACCTCATAAATCGCGGAAGAGATAGCCTCAAGCAAGTGATTTCCCGAGGCAAGGCCATTGGAATTGTGTTGGAACGACAGGGCGCTAGAAAGAAAATTCAAAGAGACGCAGTGCAGCGGTGTAGCCACTTCGCGCTGCTGGAGCAAATCCCATCCCATTGACCATTTCTCGGGGAGCTCAGGATGAAAAAGAGAGCCTTTTCTGTAAGCAAGAAGGGATAGCGGAATGACATCAACTTCTTCTTTTAGTTGCTGATAGGAAAGCGTACAAAAAGGGATTTGGCATTCTTCTGCACAGTACACTTCGAGTGCCTCCATCAGCCCTGAAACACGGGCAGAGGCCCAAGAAAGCCCTTTTCCCGATGACGTAACGAGTGTAGAAGAACCGGGCCTAATGGCTGCCGTCACCGGAATGCCGATCCGATCGAGGCCTGCAATGTGGGCCATGCGGGTCACGCCGATCTGTGGCGCATAGCCAGCGATCTTATCCCAGGTAGCCTCTGGACTGTAGATCCGGTGGGTCCCTTCAAAGAACCCTTTCCTCGCTCGAAAGCTCTTTCCCCTAAAATTAATTGGTTCCATCCTACGAGATATATACTTGCATCTTTTTTTTTGATAGGACAAGATGGGCGTGATGAAGAAAGTTCATGTCATTTATTATGCGCTGCTTCGGCAAGAAAGAGGGATGGCCGAAGAGACTGTTGATTCGCATGCCGCGTCAGCACGAGAGCTTTTTCATGAGCTCAAAACCCTTCACGGCTTCAAGCTTTCAGAGACTCACGTAAAAGTGGCGATCAATTCCAAAATGGCAAGCTGGGACACCCCTTTTGAGTCTGGAGATACCGTGCTGTTCATCCCGCCTGTCGCAGGAGGTTAACTTGTACTATTCTCGGCAAATTCTTCTCCCTGAAATAGGCCCTGAAGGGCAGAAAAAACTAGAGAGCGGAAAAGCTCTCGTAGTGGGTGCCGGAGGACTCGGATCCCCTGCTCTTCTCTACCTCGCAGGAGCCGGAGTTGGGACAGTGGGAATTTGCGACGGAGATCGACTCGAAGAGAGCAATCTCCACCGGCAGCCGATCTATTCTTCTCAAGATCTTTCCAAGCCTAAAGCGGAACTTAGCAAAAGCCGTCTTGCAGAACTCAACCCCAACATCACATTGCACACATACCCCTTTCGGCTGACTGCTGAAAACGCCGCTCATGTGATGGGTGACTATGACATCGTTTTAGATTGCACAGATAATTTTCAGACCAAATTTTTAATCAACGACGCGGCCTATTTCACACGAAAACCCATCGTACGGGCCAGCATCTATCAGTTTGAAGGACAGATTCAAACCTATCTTCCGCAGCGAGGCGATGCCTGCTTGCGATGCCTCTGGGCTGAAACTCCCCAAGAAGGATGTGTGGGCACATGCAGCCAAGTTGGAGTGTTAGGGCCCGTGCCAGGATTTTTTGGTGTTTTGCAAGCAATCGAAGCTCTGAAGTTTTTTCTCGGCATGCCGATTCTTAAATCAGGCCAGATCCTCTTCTCTGATCTCATCAGCTATACCCAGCAAATCATTACCATTGAGCGTAATCGCCGCTGCCCGTTATGCGGAGATATTCCAACGATCAAACACCTACACGATAAAGAGCCTTGGGAGCTTCACCCAAGTGAATTAAAAGATGGCCGCTTTCAGCTTATTGATATACGTGAGCCAGCCGAGACCGACGCTCAGCCTTATCACGGCCCATGCCTCCGTATGCCCCTTAGTACCTTCGTCTCTCATAACCTCCATCCAGAAACCCCTTATGCCATCTTCTGTCAAAGAGGAATGAGAAGCGCGCGTCTTGTCCAAGCTTTAAGAAACAAAGGCATGACACATGTCTATTCCGTTATCGGTGGCATTGAACAACTTGCCAATAATTCTTAAGTTCATAAGAATGACAAAAAACCCCTAAATTAAGGAGAGGTTATGTCCAAACAAAATGCATTGAAATTCCTGGATAAGATAGAAAATGATCCAGCATTTAAGAAAAAGCTCGATGATACCAAAGATACGAAAGCAAGAAAAAAAATTCTTCATGAAGCTCATCTTGACTTCAATAAACAAGAGTGTGAGGAAGCATTTAAAGAAAAATATAAAAAACCAATGTCAGAAGAACAACTGAAAAAAATCACTGCTGCGGGTGGCAAAGGGATGCCGCGCACATTTGAGCAGTACAGAGACTATATTAAATACATTTCCACCGCATTAGAAGAGTAATACTAGTGCACAACCTACTTTTCGTGCCCTTGCCGGACGAAAAGTAGGTGGTCTATCGTCTAGCATCCGTTAATGCAAGTCTAACAACACCTGTAGCACCAGCCAACCCCACAAAACTACCGCACATTCCACCAAAAGATGGCCCTAAAGGTAGTAGCATTCCCAAACATGCCCCAGTTCCAAGACCACATATAGACCCCACTCCCATACCTGAAAAGAAGCCTGGAATTGCCCCCCCTCCAACCATAAAGTTAAATAAGAGTGCAACCCCGCTACTTACACCTGCAATTCCAAATTGCCAAGAGAGAGGCACGGGGTGATCGGGTACATACCAAGAAGTGGCATTGCATATACTTAAAACTGCAAGTGAGACTCCCAAAATAGATGTGATCATCTGAAAAGTAGGTCTTATTTTGCCATTGTGAATGATTCTATAGGCAACGCTTGCGGCCGCAGCTCCAACTGCACCTCCGACAAATCCGGGAATGCTGCTTGCTAAAAATGTTTGACCAGAATCAGATGGGCCAGCTAACAAAACCGCAAGTCCCACAAATGCACCCCCTGCGCCACCCCCGATTAGAAAATCATAAAGGGTATCTTTGAGTGGTTGTGCTCCGAGGATGCCAACTGCTTTTGCATTGACCTCTCCATCTGTTGGGCTCAACAATTTAATTGCTTCTGCCGGATCACTGCCTAACCTAGATTCACCTGTTGCAATTGCTCTCATCGACATAAACGTTTCTCCTTCGTAAAGCTGAATAGTCTAACAATCTTGGCTTAATTTGTAACGAGCTATGTTATGAAAACTCGGCAGGGGGACTTTTTCAAAATCCGCTCGGTGACCCCATCCAGGCCCGCTTCGGGGCGCTCTCTGGATTTTTGCGAGCTGAGGACCAGCAGATCAAACTTTTTGATGTCGAGGTATTGCAAGATCGAAACATCATACTGACGGCAACGGAGAATCTTCGTCTCCATATCGACCCCAAATTCATTCGCAATAGCTTCGGCCCTTTGGAGGACAGACTCTGCGACGACAACCCGATAGGGAAGAGGAGCTTCAAGGGGCAGGGAATAGGGCACCCGAATCAGGTAGATCACCGTCAGCTTGGCGTGGTGCATCTTGGCAATTTCACAGGCAAATTGAACCGTTTCACCATGGTTTCCAAGTTTAGCTGGGACGAGAATCTGTTTCGGTTCGAACGGTTTATATTGAGAAATTTTGATCGTCTCGATCTGCACTTGACCTGTCGGAGCAAGTTTTTTCTTTCTTCGATAAATCAGGTACATCCCGATCCCTAGGAGCATCCAGGCAAATCCAAGATAGCGCCCCTGAGGCTTTTGCACGACGACCAAAACCCATACCCCTAAAGTGGCCAAGGCTCCGATCACTGCAGTGAGCGGGATCGAAATATTCTTCCCGATCTTGATATTAAGCGGTGCGCGGAAGGGACGCTCAAGATCGGGCTGTTTGATTCGAAGAGCGATAAGAGAGACATGGGCTGAGAAGAATGCAAGCATGGCTCCAAAGTTGTAGAGGTCGGCGAGGAAATGGAGGTTGCCGCGGCTGGCTAGGATCACAAAAGCAGCGAAGACCGCAAAGATCGCCAGAGATAGCGCCGGAGTGCGGTACCGCTTATTCACCTGATAAAAAAAGGAGGGCAACTGGTAGAATTCCCCCATGTTGAAGGCCAGACGAGAGGCTCCGAGTAGACCTGCATTGCCGGCGACGAAAAGAAGGGCGGCAGCTAAAAGTCCGACACAGGGGCCTAAAAAGTGGCTGCCAAAGGGAAGATGGGCGACGATTCCGGCGATCGGGTTGTTCAGATATTCTTTCCCTAGTTGCTGGGGAGTCAGCAGGCCGAGTCCGACGATGGCAATCGCCATGTAGCTGAAGACGAGCACCCCCATCACAATCATGACTGCCCGCGGGAGCGTTTTGACCGGATTTTTGGCCTCATTTCCTAGAGCTGCGATAGTCTCGATCCCGGTGTAGGCGACCATCGCCATCGCCGTCCCTTTCCAGAAGTTGCTCCAATCGGGAGACCAGCTTGCCTGCACATTGATTTTCATATGGGAGAAGACTTCGGCAAAGTCGATTCCACTAAAGAGACCGATAATCAAGATGACTGCCTGCGTGAAAAGGGCAAAGCCGGTCAGGTAAATACTCACGCGAGTCGATTGATGGGTGCCAAAAAAGTTCATCACAAAAAGAAGACCGATCAGCCCAATTGAAAAACCGATCTGCACTGCAGGCTGCCCAAGTCCAGCATAAAGAAAAGTCAAGTAGGAAGAGACAGAGAAGATCGAGATGGCAATCGTCACAATGAAGTCGAGAAGCAAGCCCCATCCGGCGGCAAATGAGATCAAATCATTGAAGGCCACGCGGGCAAAGTTGGCCGATCCTCCCGTACCCTTTAGCGCCGCGGTCATTTCCGCATAGGTGAGGCAGGTGCAGACGAAGACAACGCCAGCTAGCAGTAAAGAGAGCGGTGCAGCTCCCAATGCGAAGAATGCGGTGATGCCGAGCGCATAGAAGATCGACGATCCTAAATCTCCATAGCTAATTGCAAAAAGGTCGGCGACTCCGAGACGTCGAATTAATGACTCTTTTTCAAAGCGGGGGATCTTTTCAGTCCGAGGGTCCATGCCCACGTTGTACTTTATCGCTTTTTACGAAACAAGGGACAATCTTTGTTCAGGCAATATTTTTGGGAGGCAGGATAGGCAAGTCCGCAACTTGAGCACCACCACATATCTGCAGAATGGGTCCTCTCGGAAGCGACAATAGGGGAAAAGATAAAAGCCACTAAAATTAACAGCATCATGAACTTACTCCTAACACTTGTTTGGGGAGTTGGAAAATCACATCCTCTTCAATATAGACCGCCTCTTCGACTTGATCAACCCCATGCAGCTGCAAAAAGTCGATGCAGCTTTGCACCACATCTTCAGGCGTCGAAGCACCGGCGGTCATCCCGATCGTCTCCACCCCTCTTAACCAATTGAGATCGATCTCGCTGGCATGGTTGATGAGATGGGCAGGGATCCCCCTCTTTTCAGCCACTTCTCGTAGCCGATTAGAATTGGAACTGAGGATATCGCCGATGACAAGGACAAGATCAACATGATCGCCGATTGATCTAAGGGCCATCTGCCGGTTGGTTGTCGCATAGCAGATCGATGAGCTAGGGAGAGTCTCTATATGGGGATATTTTCGAATGAGCGCCTCGGTGATCTCCTTTACGTCATCAAGACTCAAGGTTGTCTGCGTCGTGTAAAAGAGCTTTTGCTCAGCAGAAAATTGCAGTTTCGCTACATCATCGACCCCTTCGACGATCGTCGTCACATCGGGCGCCTCACCAGCTGTTCCGACGATTTCGACATGTTTCCGATGGCCAATCAAAACGATCTGATACCCTTTCTGCGCATATCGCTTGACTGCCGAATGGACCTTGGTGACCAGGCCGCAGGTGGCATCGATTTCAATCAGCTGCCGTCCTTTCGCTTGCTCTCGCACTGCCGGAGAGACCCCATGGGCCGAATAGATGATCCTCGCGCCAACGGGCACCTCATCGAGATCTTCAATGAAAATCGCCCCTTTTTTGCGCAGGTCTTCGACCACATGCCGATTATGGACAATCTCATGTTTGACATAGATGGGAGGCCCCCAGAGCTTCAGCGCCTGCTCGACCGTATCGATCGCCCGAACCACCCCTGCGCAAAACCCCCGCGGCTTAGAGAGAAGAACTTTCATCTATGAATCCTATTTTTTAGGGAAAAGTTTACCAGAAACCCCATGTTTTGTAAAGAATCACCTATCAATTTTTTTTAATCCAAGTTGCGCCTCTTAAAATTGGCGGCATATTGACAACATTTCCCTGGTAAATTAATATAAGTATTCTTATAACGAAGAAAGGTTGGAATGGGCACTACACCCACCATAAAACAAGTATTATGGGTAAGTTCATCGAAAGGCGACCTGATGGATATGCCGGAAGAAGTGCGGAAGGACTTTGGATATGGCTTGCACCAAGCTCAAATGGGGCAGCATCCAGATATAGCGGAGCCCCTTAGTGGTTTTGGTGGTGCTAGTGTTTTAGCTCTCAAGTTGAAAGAAATGGGAGAAGAATATCGAGCGATTTACACCATTCAATTTAAGGATGCCATAGTTGTACTACACGTCTTTCAAAAAGAAAAGTAAAACTGGGCACGTAACACCAAAGAAAGATATGGATTTAATCCATTCGAGGCTCAAATTAGCAGAAGGAGTTTATAATGAGTGGAAAAAAAGTAACACATCGAAAAAAAAAGTGATCGACGCACAAAGTACGAAGTCACTACTGGCAATATTTTTGAAGACCTCGGCCTAGATCAACCAGCAGAACTGCTGATTAGAGCAAATCTTTTAAACCAAGTTAGCAGTCTTATTAAAGAGAGTGGCCTTTCACAAGAAGATGCTGCCATAAAACTGGGTATTACACAGCCCCAGGTTTCTATGTTAGTTGGGGGTCGTCTTTCAGCTTTTAGTACAGACACTTTGCTACACTATTTATCAATCATTGGTTGCAACATTCAGATCAAAGTAAATAGGCCCAGATCTCGTAAAGCGATTTTTAGAGATAAAGGGAAAGTTGCAGTCCGTTCAACTCCTCCTCGTGTAAAGGCAAAGCCCAAACCTCGTATTAGAAGGGGTCGACTACGCACCTCCATACCCAAATGATGCTGGGAAAGGGTCAGTATTGGCGGGGTATAGATCCAATTAATATTGTGAAGAGGCGCAGCGGAACCCATAGGTGCTGTTCATGACCCCGGGGTTATTCCGATGCCTATGGGAGCAGCGCATATCGTCTTTAAGACTCTTCCAGCACCCGCCTCTTAGAACACGGTAACCCTTGGGCCGGCCCTTGAGGATTGTCAGGTTCTTGCATCGAAGTCTCATAGTAGAGGTAGCCATACCAGTCCATGCACCATTCGTAGACATTGCCAGCCACGTCAAAAAGTCCATACCCATTGGCAGGGTAGCTCATCACAGCCGTGGTATCCGAGTTGAAGAAATTGGCCTGCGACCTTTCGATATCATCCCCTGTCGGAAATTGAGCTCCTTCAAGCCCGCCGTAAGCGGCTGCCTCCCATTCCGCTTCAGTGGGAAGCCGTTTACCGATCCATTTCGCATAGGCCATCGCCCCATACCAACTGACCCCAACGACCGGATGCTTCGCATAGCCTGGCTCAATCGACAGCTCCCCCATTCTTCCGAATGCGGGAGTCGCGCAGTCTAATCATGTCGTTATTCAGCTCATCCTTCTCTGTCCCCATGGCCGTGAGAAAGCGGATAAATTGCTCATTCATGATCGGATGGATATCGATAGCAAACGAAGGAATATTGACCGCATGGCGCGGCATTTCATCGCGTGCCCCGTGATTGCTCCCCCTTAAAAGGGTCCCCCCCTGCACAACCACCATTTCGGTGTGCAGCGGTTCAATTTCATCGACCTCAGTTTTTTGCGGAATGTAAATATGAATCGTTTTCGTGTGATCCTCTTTAAAGAAATCAGAAAGGAGCAGCGGCCTCTTTTCAGGGTCCACATTCAGACACTGCTTGATCAGGCCATCCCAGTCCCGCTTCAGCTCCAAATTGCATTCAGACGGCATCGGGAAAAACCCTTCCGGGAATACCCCGACGAGCAGATAATAGAGTAGGATCCCAAATGAATAGATATCGGCTTTCGCATCGATATCGCGGCTCGTGACATTCTTCCCCTTTTGCTCTGGAGCTAAGAAAGCATAATATTGAGAAAACCCATCCTGCAATTTCTCTATATTGCCCTCTTCTCCCCTCTCAAAGCCAGCCTGGAAGGCCATCATCTCCCACAAATGGCGATAGGTGCGGGCCAAGACGGCGCCAATTCCCACAATGCGCGAGAGTCCAAAATCGGCAATTTTCGCCCCCACACCCTCTTCGCTTTTCTCAATGAGGATATTATTGAATTTTAAACCCCTATGGGCCAGTGGCTCATCGCCAAAGTTTTTCTGATGTGCATAGTCGAGTGCAGCGGCGACCTGCATGGCGATCGTCCAAATCTCCTCTTCACTCAACTTTTTTTCTTTCTCAAGATATTGAGTCAAGGTGATGGCATTAGGGAATGCTTCGGTAACTAAAAAAACCTTATCCTCTGCGCAAGAGACATTGACAATTTTGACGATATGGGGATGGTCCAAAGTCCCCAGAAGAGCGACCTCCGTTTCAAACCTTTGGATGAAGCTGCTATTTTCAGAGAGTTCGGTGGGAAGAATTTTCAGGACGAACAGCTTCTTCAAGAACCGGTGCTGAGTGAGGTAGACCTTACCGAGCATCCCCTCACCCAATTCCTTTAAGATGATGTAATCACCCAATATTGCGTTTGTTACTTGTTCTGCACACATCTTCCACCACCTATTTTTCTATGGTGAACGTTCTCTCCTTTTTACTCAAGCTCGTAGGCGCCACTATCCTTTTTGACTGGGGTACCTGCATTCGTAGTGGGTAATTCGGTAGAAGGAGAACCTGTCTCATCGACTCTCATTTGGCGCTCAGGAGTGCGGGGAGAATCAGAGGACGGCATTTGAGGTAGCGAGGAATCTCCTTCGCTCGAAGATTGTGGATCTTGAACTGCATTATTGTCATTATTAATACTGACTTTTGAACCTTTGGCATCAGATTTATTTACAGCTTCCGGAGTCGCCTTGTCTTCTCCTCGTCTTGCAGATAGTTCTTTTGTTCCTTTTAGAGTATTGCCGCTATTAGTACCGCCGCCTTTGCCAGCAGGGTTAGCCTCATAAGGCTTGAGAATTTGGTCGAAGTCTAGAGTTGCTATTGCACTCACTGCTCCTTTTTTAGCTTCATTCCATTTTCGTGAAAATTGCACCACTGCGTTGCCCCCACCAAGCTTCATTACTGAATTAGATCTAGGCCTTCCTTTTTCCAATGTCCATGGCGCTTCTTGAGTTGGAGGAGGTTTGGGATTATAAGTAGGTATCACGACATCTTTTTTGTTAGCTTGGCATTTTTTAAGCTCCTCTAGAAGGCCAGCTGCAAAACCATTATTAACCTTCTTTTTAGCCTGGGGAGGTCCGTTTCCACTCTCTCCTTGTGCACCTTTCCGATGTTTTTTTACCAGATCCCCCATATTAATTTTTTTCACCTCCATGAATTCAGGCGGTGGCAATTGGGGCGCATCAGGTATAACAAACCCAATCTCAACATTTGGCTTTTCCTGAGTCAAACTTTCTAATTCTGCCAGTTTTATTTTCAGAGTTTCGTTAGTTTTTTCCAGATCATCGATCTTCCTTTGCAAATTGGCAATCTTCCTTTCGCCTAAAACAGCCGGTTGCTCATCCAGTTGACTTTCTAATTGTGGACTTTTAGCTCGCCGTTCAGTATGCTCATCTTTAAAACGTTCGATTTGCCTTTCCATAGTCGCAAGAAGTTCCAATTCCCGCTTATAGCTCGCTTCTTTTAGCCTTTCTACTTCTTGACGCAGAGCTACAATATCTTCCATCCTTTTTTGTTCATTTTTCAGGAGACGGTTGCAGTTCGCGTACTGGGATTGTAATCTAAGTACAATCTGTTCCCCCACCTTAGCCCCGACATGCTCGAGATATATAAGCGCTTTCCGACAAGCAAATTCTGCACGGGAATAATTTCCTGCACTCATAAAATTAGCCGCCAGGATGTAATAAAGAAGAACTTTCTGCTTATGATCTTTGAGATTTTCGCATAGCAGGCAATACCCGTTAATAAGTGCAAAGTCAAGTTCAGGTTTAATTTTAGCGTTTTTCTGGCCCGGAATTCCCTTTGGATCGCGATTTGTTAATGGAGATATCCCCATTCTGGATTGTTCTAAGAATGTGTCGTCACAACTATCTAAAGTGCCAGAGGGAATTGTTGTAATGTGCTTACTTCCCATCACTCCCACTTCCATAAGTAGTTGTTGTACTTTTGAATTATCAAATATTTCTAGCTTTTTTGAGGCTATTATCATGTCAAATTTCGCTTGTATTTGGTTAAGCAGCTCTTTAATTTCACAGGCCTCTTTTCCGATCAATTTTTCTGCTGCTTCTAATTCAGTTTTTGCATCTTGATATTTTTCTAAACTGTGCAAGTGATCTGCGATAACAAGATGAAGCAGGCCTTTATGCTGAACTAATTCCAATGTCTTTAACAACTCAGTTTTTCCATAGGCTCTCATTTCGTCCGGGGTAAGGTTTGCTAATTCAGAAGGAAAATCGATAGGATTATTTGTTTTGATCCCTGCAGGAGTCTTAGGCCCGAAAAATACGTCTGTGCGAAGGGGTGTTTTTTGGGGGGGCCCCCTATCATTCCTTGGGGAAAATTTAGTTCCAGTCGCAAAAGAATCTAGACCATTATTCCTTGGGGAAAATTTAGTTCCAGTCGCAAAAGAATCTAGACCATTATTCCTTGGGGAAAATTTAGTTCCAGTCGCAAAAGAATCTAGACCATTATTCCTTGGCCGCTCCTTAAAAAGCGATTCCTGTGGCTTTGGCAATCCTTCTGGGGACTTGTCAGTGGGTAGGACAGCAACGGCACGTTTTTCTAAGCGTGGTAGACCGGAAGAGCGCTGTATAGGATCTTCCGCTTTAGCTTGAAATACATTCGTAACAGCCGCACTCCTACTAAGGGATACTATTCTTTTACGCGGGTCGCCTTCTTTAGACTTAGGTTTGCCTGCAACGCTACCAAGGGACACAATTCTTTTACTCGGGTCGCCTTCTTTAGACTTAGGTTTGCCTGCAACGCTACTAAGGGACACAATTCTTTTACTCGGGTCGCCTTCTTTAGACTTAGGTTTGTCGGCAGCGCTACTAAGGGACACAATTCTTTTACTCGGGTCGTTCTCTTTAGACTTAGGTTTGCGTGCATCGCCGCCAAGGGACACCGGGTTTCCTCGACCGCCTTCTGTAGGTTTGTCGGCAGCGCATGGCTTAGAAGGCTCTGGAGGGGCTATATCTTTTACTGGGCCGGGTTCCCCTGTCAATGGTGTGGGGGCAGCAGGCGCATCAGACCTGATGCATTTGAGATATACGATCGATACAACGCCGACCACAGCTAAAAATGCAACACTAACCGTTGTATAATCGGTCAAACCGAGCCAGTTAATGGAAGTGAGATTCTGAGTTCCTAAATTGTCGAGTTTCATATGTTCCTGTAGAGATTGAAATTTGCTTTGAAGTACTCTAACAGAACATGAACTTTTTTTCGAAATCTATTTTCAACTATTAAAGCTGTTGCATCGCTTCTAGGATTTGTTTGATGTCGGTTAGTGGAGATTCGCAATAATTTCCACGACAAATATAAACGGTGGTTTTCCCATCTAGGCAATTTTGATTCGCGATCGAAGGGACGATTTGGTTTAGGGTGGTGTCGTTTGGCTCTTTCCAGACAAAGAGGCCATGGGGACAGAAAAGGCCTCCGAGCGCCCGCTCGAGCTCTTTTTTGTAGCTGTTTTTTTCATCGAGGGCAATGACAACGAGCGGCGCTTTTGAGTCGAAGTAGCGCTGCAGGGCAATCAGATGGTAGCAGGCGCCGGGCGGAAAGGCTTCGATGAACGATTTGGCCGCTTTGAGGATATCTTCGGCTTGGGCGAGGTACTTTTGATCTTGAGTGAGTTGATAGAGGCGGATTAAGTTTTCACAATGGACCGCGTTGCCTGAGGGCTCGGCCCCATCGTAGAATTCACATTTGCGGATGAGCAGGTATTTGTCTTGCTTGGTTTGGAAGAATGCGCCGTTTTGGATTTTGAAATCGCGCTCGAGAACATCGGTCAGATGCATTGCCCACTGAAGATAACGGGTGCCACAACCCACTTCGAAGAGGCTTAGGAGACCGCGGATGAGGAAGGCATGGTCGTCTAGATTGGCTGAAAAGCGGGCCTCTTGGTCACGATAGCGGCGCATGAGCTCACCGCTTTTGACAAGATTGTCGCGGATCCAATCGGCGGTCTGCATGGCGATTTGCCGGTAGGGGCTGTCGGCATAGCAGAAGCCGGCCCAAGCGAGGGAATCGATCATGAGTCCGTTCCAGGAGGTGATGATCTTGTCATCTTTAAATGGCTTTGTCCGCCGGCTCCGCTGATCGAGGAGTTTGGACTTCATCCCTTGGATGGTCTCATAGAGGCGCGCTTCATCGAGGCCGACGAAGGTTGAAAATTCTTTTGGGTCGAGGGCAATATGGAGGACGTTTTTCCCTTCGAAGTTCCCCTCGTCGGTCACTCCGAAATAGCGGCTAAAGATTTCGCCCTCGCCCGCTCCTAGAGCATTAAAGATCTCTTCTTGACTCCAGGTGTAGTATTTCCCCTCTTGTCCCTCTGTGTCGGCATCTTCTGCAGAGAAGAATCCTTCTCCCTTCAGTTCGCGGATCGTATAGTCGAGCGTCTGACGGCAGATTTGGCTGAAGAAGATCTTCTTGGTATATTTGTAGGCCTCTAGATAGGTGCGGGATAATATGGCGTTGTCATAGAGCATCTTTTCGAAATGGGGAATATGCCAGCGCTCGTCGATGCAATACCTTGCAAATCCGCCGCCGAGCTGGTCGTAGAGCCCTCCTCGAGCCATCATTTGGAGGGTCAATTCGATATAGAATAGGGAGCGGCTGTCGTTATTGGCTTTGGAGTATTGGAGAAGAAAATCGGCTTGGTAGCCAAGAGGAAATTTGGGCTCCCCTTTTATCCCGCCGAAAACCGGATCGGCGATGTCGAAGAGCATTTGGATCGCATTTTGTAGATCATTCGGCGTCGGGAGCTCTTGTCCTTGGGTGCGGGC
This sequence comes from uncultured Verrucomicrobiae bacterium, assembly GCA_963806855.1. Taxonomy (GTDB): domain Bacteria; phylum Chlamydiota; class Chlamydiia; order Chlamydiales; family Rhabdochlamydiaceae; genus Sacchariniichlamydia. Next base: position 1,324,372 of record CAWDYW010000001.1, read on the forward strand.
AGAATTTTCAAAAAGCTGAACAATTTTGTCGGCTTGAGTGACAAGCAGCAACCGCTCTTCACTTTGCCAAAGCATCTTGATCTGGGTGATGAATTGATCCATGCCGATGAGCCCTTTGCTCGCCTTGGGAGGCAAATAGGTGACAGCAAAGAAGGGTTTGAGGTCTGGGGTTAAGATGACGTTTAGGGGCCAGCCGCCGGCCGAGGACATTAGGGCCTGAGCGAATTCCATGTAGATGCTGTCGACCTCGGGGTGCTCCTCCCGATCGACCTTGATATTAATGAAGGTGTCGTTCATCGCCTGGGCGATTTCAGGATTCTCAAAGGTCTCTTTTTCCATCACATGGCACCAGTGGCAGGTGGCATAGCCGATGGATAAAAAAATAGGTTTATCTTCAGATTTTGCTTTATTGAACGCTTCTTCGGACCACGGGTACCAATCGACCGGGTTATGGGCGTGCTGCAAGAGATAGGGGGACTTCTCGTGGACTAGCCGATTCGTATAAGAATTTTCACTCATAAAACTAACCATAATATTGCCAATATTTTCTAACAATGTGAAAATGATGGGCATGAATACTTTTGTTACCAACATCGATTTGGCTTTGGCCGAAAAATTGCGCACAGATCTACTCGACCAAGGCTTCGAGCTGTCGACTCCCCCGTATACAATTTTCTCAGCGAAAAAGCAGGGAGTCTCGTGCACTCTTTATACATCCGGCAAACTGACCGTCCAGGGGAAGCAGAAGGAAGAGTTCATCTCTTTCTATCTTGAGCCTGAAATTTTGCAAGAGCTTGCCTTCACCCATCCGAAGGGTAAGCTCGATCTGACACCTCGAATCGGGATCGACGAAGCTGGCAAAGGCGATTTCTTCGGCCCCTTGTGTGTTGCGGGGGTCTATGCCGATGAAGCAGGGATACAGAAGCTTGCCGAACTCGGGGTCCGCGATAGCAAGACGATGCAAGACAAGGCGATCATCGCGATGGCCTCTCGCATCCGGAGCCATTTTCCCCATAGCATTATTCGGCTCTACCCGCTCAAATACAATGAGCTCTACGAAAAGTTTAAGAACCTCAACCACCTGCTCGCTTGGGGACACGCGACGGCGATTGAAGAGCTGGTCCAGAATACTGGCTGCAGGAACGTGATCATCGACCAGTTTGCGAGCGAACATGTGGTCGAAAATGCCCTAAAACGGAAGTCACTCGAGGTCGAGCTGGCTCAGCGGCACCGGGGTGAAGAAGATTTGGTTGTCGCCGCCGCCTCGATTCTGGCCAGAGCCGCCTTTGTCGATGGGATCGATCAACTAGGAAAAATGATCGAAATCACCTTGCCGAAAGGGGCCAGCTCGATCGTGATCAGGGTGGGGAAACAGATTGTCGCCAAACATGGGCAAGAGATCTTAAAAAAACTGGGCAAACTCCATTTCAAAACCAGAAGTGAAATCCTCCATGATTAAAACGCTAATAATCAAAAATCTCATTCTTGTCGAAGAGGCCCACGTTCACTTTGAAAGAGGGCTGACGATGATCACCGGGGAAACCGGGGCTGGAAAAACGGCTTTAATCGAAGCGATTCGGTTGATTCTGGGCGAAAGGGCCGATCCTTCTAAAGTGCGCAAAGGGTGCGATAAGGCGATGATCCAAGCCTCATTTGATCTGGACCAAGTCCCCGAAGTCTTGCAGGAGGCAGGCATCTCCCTACCAACAGATGAAGAGCTCATCTTGACCCGAGAGATCAGCGCCGCCGGGAAAAGCCGCGCCTTTATAGCGGGGCAGATGGTCCCTGCTGCTCTTCTACAGACCCTCGCCCCCTATCTGGTCGACTTTATCGCCCAACATGCCCAGGTTACCCTTAAGAGTTCTGAAAATCAGCGGGAGCTTCTCGATCTCTATGCCGATATCGACCTCTCCCCTTTTCAAAATCTCTGGGAAAATGAGAAACAGATTCAGCGCCAAATTGAGCTGCTCCATGAGAGAAAAAATGGCCAGCGTGAGAATTTTTTAAAGGATCAACTGGATGAACTTCTCGAAGCCAATTTAGAGCAGGGAGAGGAGGAGACCCTCTTTGAGGAGTACTCCCTTCTAAGTAATTCCCAAGAGCTTTTAGCGACGACAGCTCAAATCCTCTCCGAAACCGATGTGGCCATAGAAAGGTGCAGCTCTATATCGGCCCTCATTCATCCGATCCTCAAGTACGATGCCAAATTCGAAGAGACTGCCGGCATGGCCAAAGAGGCTAGATTGCAGCTTACCGAGCTAGCGGCCCAGCTCCAGAGCTTCCAGACAAAAATCGAGAGCGATCCAGGCCGGTTGAATATAGTGGAAGAGCGGCTGAAGGTCCTCGACAGGCTCAAGAGAAAGTATGGGAAAGATTTGGCTAACATCCAGACTGAAATTGAAAAAGAATTAGTGAGCCTCGAATCGATCGAGGAGACCTTAGAAAAGTTAAATCAAGAGCTCAAAGTCATAAAGGAGAAGACGGCCCTCGCTTGCAAAGAAATCTCAAAAAAGCGGCAAAAAGGGGCTGCCCAGCTGGCAAAACAGCTCAGCGTGGCGCTGCAGCAACTCAATATCCCCTCTGCCCAAGTGACGATTCAGCTCGAAGCTGCATCGCGGAGCAAATCGGGAGAGGATATGGTCCAGTTCTTTCTCCAGGCTAATGCCGGAGAGAAGCCAACGCTGGTGAAGGACAATTGCAGTGGGGGAGAGATCTCGCGCCTTCTATTCTCGCTTAAGCTCATTTTGGCCGAAAAATGTGAACCTCGGACCATGGTCTTCGACGAAATCGATGCCAATGTGGGCGGAGAAACAGCTCGGATCATGGGGCAAAAATTGAAAGATCTTGGACAATTGAGACAGGTACTTTGTATTACCCACTTTCCACAGGTTGCACGTCAAGGTGATCACCACCTTCGGGTCTACAAAGAGGAAAATGAGCATCGAACGATTTGCAAACTCAGCTTCGTCAATAATATAGAAAGAGAAGCTGAGCTATTGAGAATGGCGGGAAGCAGTTATTCGGAAGCTGGTTCTTCTTCAGTTTGAGATTGTTCTGCTGTTTTTTCCTCTTCAGTTGTCACTTCTTCATCTGCGAGTCTGGGCTTTTTCTGACATCCAGTTGCGACAAAAGCAGTCATCATCAATGCGACTACTAAGCGTAGCATATCCTTTTTCATCATTTTACCTATGGTTGAAGGGATCAATTTATATCCCTAAGTTTAAGACAGGTACTCTTTTACCATATAAAATGAGATTGCCGCAACTGTTTTTGGGGCCTCAGGACTGTTGGTTACCCCGTGGATCTTCCCTTGGAGGTTCAGACTCCATTTGTTGCTCATCCTCTTGTGAAGATTGAGCCTTGGCTTCCGATTGTTGACAACCAGTTGCAACAAGAATAGTTACCAGAATCAACGCACCGATCTTAAAGAATATTTTCATCCGTTTATTTCCATTAATTATTACTCGGTGGGTCGTTTGCGTACACCACAACGACTGCAGCCCCTTTTAATAGGCTCATTCTTCTTGTTTGTGGCCTCTTTTCTGCTGCCCCGAGTCACGGTTTCTTGATCGTTTGAACTTGAACATCCGCCTACCATTGCAATGATCGCAAAGATTGAGGGTAATACTAAAAACTGAGCACTTTTTTTCATGACTTCACCTTATTTTTTATTGAACTTAAATGATGTTACAAAGAAGTTATAACGCGATTCATCGTAATTTTGGACTTCACATTCCATTGCCATCAGATAGAGTTGATTCTCGACCATGATCGCGCGGCCTTTAAAATAGATCCCACCAGTGCGGATAAAGAAATCAAGCGCAGGTTTACCCTCAACAAGGAGCATATCGGCAAAGAGGAGCTGATTGCCTGGGTTATTGGCGAGAATTCCGTTTAGAAACCCTTCGAGAGAGGCTTGAGCGAGCGATTGGTCGACAAATTTGGGATACTGGGCAATGAGCAGCATATAGACGCTCTTCTTCTCGTGGCTAGAAATATAGGCGTCGTATTTTAGGTCATAACCTTCTTCTGGCACGCTCATTTTTTCAGAGATATGCTCTGGGGAGCATGGGAACATCAGAGTGCATTTACCGGTAACAGAGTGGAATTCTTTCCAATCGTGGTTTTTCACTTGCACAATCTCAGCAGTCGCAGCGGTGAGTTGAGAAACTGGCATAATGAGAGAGGCCAGCGAGAGGATTAAAAGTTGTTTAAATTTCTTCATATTTCTCCTAATTATTTTTATTTAATTTTATTTACACACCTATGTCTGCATAAAAACTGTGAACACCTTCGAAAGGATCCAGATAAAGAACAAGACCATGATAAAGGGGATAAGCACGTTAAGTAATCCTTTCCAAGCCGAAAATTTCTGCACTTCAGCAATTCCTTTTATGAGGATGACGAGCGACCAGATGGACATCACCGCTTGAACAAGTAGAACGATGAAATAAAGAGCGAGAGCATTGCCGACGAACTCTGTTTTTTGAAAACTAGCTAAAAAGAGATCATTTTTGAAAAAGAGGATGAGCGCTACCCAAGTGAGGACAATCACCAGATTGGGAACGTTCGACCAAGAGACAGCTGCCCGTATGGGATAATAGGTTCCTTGCCCTCCAATCCATTTCCCTGTCCAAAGGAAAAGGGCGGAGCCGATGGTAATCGAGAGCATCCCAATAAAAGTGGCGAGGATAATCGAGACGAGGATAATTCCAGGGACGCTGAAAGTATCTCCTAAGGACATATCTTGGGCCATATAGAAGAGCATTGGCAACCCATGAAGGAAAGAAAGGGCGATGAAGCGGAATTTTGGGTTGAATTCAACGATTTTTCTAATGGTTTCTCTAGGATGTGTCCAAATCCGTGTCCAAGGATTTATTCCCATCGTGTTGTCTGACATAATAAGCCTCCGAAATATAATTTACTCTTAAACTTATCCTAGTAGCAAAAAGTTAATGTTTCAACAAAATAAAAATAATAATTATCGATTAGTCGTAATTGCCTGAAAATGAAGGTAATTGGGCTTCCGGCTTAGGTCTAATAACAATATTCGATAATTTTAATTGCTACTATTTGTTTGTTTTTGTAAATTAAAGATATAGATACTAATAGGAGTTAGTATGAGACAAAAATTACGTCACATGAAAAAATATACTCCGAGAAGGAGACGTTCTAATAAAGCGATCCAAAAACGGCAACTAAAGGACTTTGAGCATCTTCTCGATATGGATTTGGGATCCTTTTTGATTCTTGTCGAGGAAGGAACACCTAAACAAATTCAGCAAGCCCGAGCCAAAATCCGAAGCAATCTGCTCCGTTATGGTTCCGACATGGAAGCCATTGGACGAGATTTAGGGGAAGGATTTCCTGAATATATCCGTAACTACCTTAAGATCATGAATGATGTTGTCCAAAATTCTGGAAGCCAACTCGCTCCTGCAACCTTAAACGAATACCGAAAACAAGCCTTAAATTTAAGAAAAAAAGCTGCTTAGAAACTTTTCTAAAGTCGGATATAAAAATTGGTAGCCCGATTGCAATAGTCTTTCGGGCTTCACCTTTTCACTTGTCAGCAGGATCTCATCAGCCATTTCCCCAAGCAGTAAACGGAGCGGTCTCTCCCCTATTCGAAATAGAAGAGGGCGATGGAGCGCCTTGGCCAGCTTTTGGCTAAATGAACGGTTAGTCTCTAGACCGGGGCTAGTAAAATTAACAGGGCCAGCTAAGTCAGAATGTAAGATGTGATCGATCCCATGGAGGACATCCTCGAGGGCTATCCAGGGCATAAACTGATCTCCGCTCCCGAAAATGGTCCCAAGGCCCAGACGAAATGGGGAGAGCATTTTGGCGAGCGCACCACCATCTAAGCTTAAGATCGCTCCGAACCGGGCGTTTACACAGCGGATTCCTTTTTCCTTCGCTGGCTGTGTCGCAGCTTCCCATTGCTTGCAGACCTCTGCCAAAAATCCGGTGCCCGAAGCACTCTCTTCCGTCAAAGTCTCGTCTCCTCGATTTCCATAGTAGCCGACAGCTGAGGCGCAGATAAAGAGCTTGGGAGGCGATTTGGCAAGGGCCTCTGCAAGAAGTCGCGTGCTATCTACTCTGCTAGAGAGGATTTCTTGTTTAATTTGCTCATTCCATCTGGTAGAGACATTCTTGCCGGACAGATGGATAACCGCATCAAAGTCTTTAAGCTCAGGGATGATTCCGTGTTCGGGATCCCAATAGAAAGTGTTAGGGATATTCTGCTGTCGTACAAGGCGAATCACCTGGTGACCAGAGGCTGTTAAGAATGAAAAGAGGGCCTTCCCGACTAAACCAGAAGACCCACTAATGACAATACGCAAGAGGTCTAAGGTTGTTTTTGCTCTTTTTTGCAATTGCAAGTGCAGTCAGATTTGCCGCAGCAAGAACATTTTCCGTTTCCGCCCTTATGGCAGCACATTGCTTTGCAACAACAACCGATACAGCTGAGGCTCCAGACGCCTGCCAAACCAATTATCGCATAGATAACACGGCTAATCATTGTGGTATTGCCATGGAAAAGCCAAGCGACAACATCAAACTGGAAGAATCCCCAGAGACCCCAGTTCAGAGCTCCGATGATGACCAAAATATAGGCTAAAACACTGATAAATCTTTTCATTCTTTCTCCTTATAGAGAGCCGAAAAAACGCTCTCATGATAATACTAATAGATTTAACAAATTTTTTGAGCCTTGTCACTAAAAATTTTCTCCCTCGAGGTAATTGCAAAATTCAGGGTTCGTCGATTTTGGCCAACTACCTCTTGCCCTTTTTGATAAATCTTTGTATATTTATCCGACGATGAATAATGGTGATGCGAGCGCAGAGTATTTAGCCAATTTATGCCTGATCAAGTTGACGAATCAGGAAAAAGAGGCATTAAATCAAAATTTGAGCAAAATCCTCGAGTACATGGATCTTCTCAATGAGGTCGATACGACCAGTGTCCCCCCTTGCACTAGCGTCTTAGAATCAATGGTTAATGTGATGCGCGAAGATGTCGAAGGGGCGCCATTTGATATCGAGCAGTTCTTTCGAAATGCGCCCGACCATGTTAGCCGCATGATTAAAGTTCCACCCGTAATCCAGTTTGAAGAATGAAATGAAAGACGCAGCCCACCATTTTCGCTCCCTTTTTACTTCTGGACAGCAGTCGGCCCAGCAAATCGTAGAGTCGACTCTAAAGCGGGTTGATGAGCACAACGGTCAGCTCAACTCTTTCCTTTCCGTCTTCCATGAGCGGGCAATGGAAAAAGCGCGCGCCCTCGACAAGAAGAGAAGCAGTAATGGCCCCCTTGGCAAGCTCGCCGGGATCCCGATCGCCTTGAAGGACAACATCCTGGTCAAGGGCGAAATTGCCACCTGCGCATCGAAATTTCTCGCCAATTTCCGAGCCCCCTACAATGCAACCGTTACCCGCCTGCTCGAAGAAGAAGATGCGATCCTGATTGGAAAAACCAACATGGATGAGTTCGCTATGGGCGGCTCTGGCATCCACTCGGCCTACTCGATGTCAAAGAACCCCTGGGACCTTGCCTATACCCCCGGCGGCTCCTCAAGCGGTTCCTCCTCTGCCGTCGCGGCCCGTCTATGCCCGATTGCCCTCGGCAGCGATACCGGCGGCTCAATCCGCGAACCTGCGGCGTTTACCGGAACAACTGGATTTAAGCCAACCTATGGCCGGGTCTCCCGCTACGGCCTGGTCGCTTTTGGCTCTTCGCTCGATCAAATCGGCCCCCTCACCCTGACTGCTAAAGATGCGGCGCTCGTGATGGAGGTGCTCGGCCAGCATTGCGATCGGGACTCCACGAGCATTGCGACCCCATCGCCTCGCTACACCATCGAAATTGAACAATCGATCGCCCATACACGTGTCGGAGTCCCCTGGAGCTTCCTTGAGCAGCTTCAAGGAGAACCGCGCCAAAATTTTGAAGCGGCAATCGATGTGCTTAAATCGCTAGGAGTAGAGATTATCGACGTCGACCTAGAAGCTTTAAAATATGGGATCGCCGTCTACTACGTCCTAGCTGCCGCCGAGGCCTCCACCAACTTGGCACGCTTTGATGGGATCCGCTATGGAGTCCGCTCAAAAAATGCCAAAACCCTCGAAGAGATCTACCAGCTCTCCCGCGCGGAAGGGTTTGGAAGCGAAGTGAAAAACCGCATCCTCCTCGGCACCTTCGTCCTCTCCTCCGCTAACCAAGACACCTACTATGCCAAAGCACAAAAAGTGCGGACCGTGATCATTAGAAAAATGCGCGAGGCCTTCCAAAAATGTGCCATGATCGCCCTTCCGGTAGCGCCCGGGACCGCGTTCCTCCTCGATGGAGGCGTCAGCACCCCGCTTGAGGAGTATTTGCAAGACCTCTACACCGTTGGCGCTAACCTCGCTGGCGTGCCCGCTATCTCAATCCCCAGCGGACTCAGCGCAAATGGCCGTCCCTATGGGCTGCAGCTCATGGGCCCCCAACTGCATGATGCTGCCGTCTTGCGCTATGCTCATGCCTTCCAAAAGGCGACCAATTACACCTCCCTAACACCCCCTGGATTTGGAGCTTGAGAGATGAGCGATATTAATTACGAAATGTGGGAACCTGTCATCGGCCTTGAGGTTCACGCTCAGCTCAATACCAAGACAAAACTCTTTGGCCGCACCCTCAATCGCTTCGGCGATGAGCCCAACACCAATATCGACGAAGTGGACACCGGCCAGCCCGGCGCCCTCCCAGTGCTCAACAAAGAAGCGGTCAAAAAAGCGATTCAGCTCGGCCTCGCTCTCAATGCTACCGTCTCCCGGTTTAGCACCTTCGACCGCAAGTCCTACTTCTATCCTGATAGCCCGCGCAACTTTCAGATCACCCAATTCTATAACCCGATCATCATCGGCGGGGCCATCGTTTGCGATGTCGATGGACAAACCAAACACTTCGCTATCGATCGAGCCCATCTCGAAGACGATTCCGGGATGCTGAAACACTTTACCTCCTTCGCAGGCGTCGATTATAACCGAGCCGGCGTCCCCCTTATCGAAATTGTCTCCAAACCGATGATGCATGGCCCCAAAGACGCCGTTGCCTACGCCACCTCCCTGCGCGCCATCCTCCAATACCTCGACGTCTCTAGCTGCAGTATGGAAGAAGGGGGCATGCGGATGGACGTCAACGTCTCTGTCCGGCCGCGCGGAGACCAAACACTCCGTCCTAAAGTCGAAATCAAAAACATGAACTCCTTCCACAATATGGAACTGGCGATCGAAGCTGAAATCCGGCGGCAGGTCCAAGCCTATAGCCGCAATCCCCACGCCAGCTTCATCGAAGCGATTCAGCCGGGCACCTACCGCTTTGACCTCAATGCCAAAAAGACCGTCCTGATGCGCCAAAAGCAAGCTGCCCTCGATTACCGCTACTTCCACGAGCCCGACCTTGTCCCCATTGTCCTGACAGAAAGCGCGATCGAGGAAATCAAGAAATCCTTGCCCGAACTCCCCCATCAGCGTTACCTTCGGTATGTAGGCGAGCTCAAAATTGCCCCTGACAGCGCCGCCATCCTGATCAACGACAAATACACCTCCGATTTCTTTGAAGAGGCGCTCCCCATTGCCGGCAACCCCTCCAGCCTCTGCAATTGGCTGATCGTCGAATTTGCCGGCCGCCTAAAGGAAAAATCGATTTCCCTCAAAGACTCTGGTCTCCAAAGCGCCCACATCGGCAACTTGGTCAAGATGATCGAGACCAAAGTGATCACCGGAAAAATTGCCAAACTCGTCGCCGATGAGATGGTCGCCACACCGGGCAAAGACAGCACCACCATCGTCAAAGAGAACCCTAACTACCTGCCTGAGCAAGACAGCGCCGTAATCGAGCCGATCGTCGACCGAATCCTCGCCGAGAATCCGCAGTCGATCGCCGACTACAAACAGGGGCGCACCAAGGCGCTCGCTTTCCTAGTCGGCCAGGTGATGAAAGAGACCAAGGGCAAGGCCTCGCCCGATGTGGTTAACAGCCTCATTCTGAAAAAGATTTAAAGGATTACGAGAAAAAGAAATAGGGTCCACCAATGGCTAAAAAAGCGCTTCCAGCCATCAAAAAAGCTGAAGTCTCAGCAGACAATTATGCAAAATTTATCTCTTCTTTAAAAGCTAAGATACGATCTTCTCAAATCAAGGCCACTGTAGCAGTCAACAGAGAATTGATTAAACTATATTGGGAAATCGGAGAGGAAATTGTTGAAAAACAACAGAAGGACGGCTGGGGAAGCAAGGTTCTCGAGAGAGTGGCTAGAGAACTTCAAAATGAATTCCCTGGAATAGAAGGGTTTTCAAGAACTAACTTATTCAGGATGAAGGCATTTTACAGTGCCTACGCAAAAGTCCCACAACTTGTGGGACAATTGGAACAAATCCCAGTTTTTTATATCCCTTGGGGACACAATGTAGTCCTTCTTGAATCACTAAAGTACACGGAAGAACGGTTGTGGTATGCCTCTAAGGCAATAGAACATGGCTGGAGTCGCAGTATGCTCAGGGTTTGGATCGAAAATAATCTTTACAAAAGAGAAGGCAAAGCTATCACAAATTTCAAAACTGCCTTGCCTGCTCCTCAGTCAGATTTAGCACAGCAAAGCCTCAAAGACCCTTATGTTTTCGACTTTCTCGCCCTAAATAAAGATCATTTGGAGAATGAATTAGAAGAGGGATTGGTCAACCATATCCAGAAATTTCTAATCGAATTGGGACAGGGGTTTGCATTTGTAGGACAACAGTATCCCATTAAAGCAGGCAAAAAAGATTTGTATATTGATTTACTTTTCTATCATTTGACACTGCGCTGCTACATAGTTGTAGAATTGAAAGCAGGAGAATTTGATAGTCGCGACGCTGGACAAATGAGCGCCTATCTTTCAGCAGTAGACGATCAACTTAAGCATGAAGATGACCAGCCAACCATTGGAATCATCCTATGTAAGATCAAAGATAATGTGTTTGCAGAATACGTGTTAAGAAACTTCAATCGACCCATAGGTGTAGCGGAATTTGAAGTCAAATTAGTTGAAAAGCTTCCAAAAAAATTCAAGTCAAGCCTACCTACAGTCGAAGAGATTGAAGCCGAATTAAGTGTGATACCTACAGTCAAGAAAAAGCCCAAGAAAAAGAAGTCATAAAAAAGCAGATTGAAAAAACGGTTACCGCTCTTCATAGAGATTGTGGTTTTGCGTTGAAATTGTCCTCAGGGCCTAGGATGGAATTTTGAAAAAGCCTCTGTCAGATATTTCTGGCTCACATGGGTATACCGATCGGTTGTTGCGATGCTAGCGTGGCCGAGCATCTCTTGGATAACCCGCAGATCGGCCCCATTTTCGAGCCGATCGTCGGCCGAATCCTCGCCGAGAATCCGCAGTCTATCGCCGATTACAAGCAGGGGCGCACCAAGGCACTCGCCTTCCTAGTTGGCCAGGTGATGAAAGAGACCAAGGCCTCGCCCGATGTGGTTAACGAACTCATCCTGAAGAAAATTTAAACGCAAAGACGCAAAAGCACCAAGACGCAGGGAAAAAATATTTTTTTTGCTTCTTGGCATCTTATACCCCGACTCGCCCAAAAGTGTGAATTTGGACCCACGCGAAAGCTCTCGCGGTTCAGCTGTTTTTCCGAGGGTAGTATCGAAGTTAATACAACCCTCGGAAAAACAGTTGAACCCCGAGGCTTTGGCGCGGTCCAAATTCACACTTTTGGGCGAGTCGGGGTATAAACCACCCACGTTATTTCTTAGTAAATAAATATTCTATTGTGTGCATCCCACTCTTCATTAATCGGCTTCCTCCATAATTTCTCGAGCCTAGCATTGTTCATGGCCTCCCTCATATCTCTTTCATGTGAAAGTAAATGGGCAAGAACACAAACTCGACTCCATTGGACAGCAGACTTTCCAGCTTCTAGAATAGGTCCTGTGGCAATGCATCTTCCTATTCTTTTCAATATCTCGTTAGGCAAATGCAGAATATCTGCATCCTGTCTTAAAGTTTCGTCATCTAATATTCTAGTGACTTTACAAATGTCAGCATTAATTGACATATTAACCTCCTTTTTGGTTGTTTGAAAAAATTTTTTTACGCAAAGTTATAAACCTTGCTTAGCTTATTGGTTAGTAATTAAAATATTTGAAAATTAGAAAGAATCTGGGTTAATACCCAAAATAGAATGGATAAAGTGAACAAATAAGAGATGAGCATCCCCGTTTGCTGGGTCGCTCAATAATTAGAGTCTGATCCATAATTTCACCTTAATTATAATTAACCCCAAACCATTCTGGGGTTATACAAAACATTATATTATAGACGTGTGATTTTTGTCAAAATTCATTTTTCTAGTTATAATTCACTAACAATCATGTGCTTGCAAATCTGTACTCAGGGCCTAGGATGGAATTTTGCAAAAGCATCTGTCAGATATTTCTGGCTTACATGGGTATACCGATCGGTCGTTGCGATGCTAGCGTGGCCGAGCATCTCTTGGATAACCCGCAGATCGGCCCCATTTTCGAGCAGGTGGGTGGCGAAGGAATGGCGGAGGGTGTGGGGCGAAATCGATTTTGGGAGGTGAATTTGTTTGGCATAGAATTTCACCCGCTCCCAGACTGCGACCCGATCGAGCCGTATCCCTTTGCTTGAGACGAAGAGGGCCTCATTCTTCTGTCCAGAACCGCTCCGGAAGTGAATGAGGTAATGATCGACATGGGCGACGGCCGACTGGGCGATGGGGACCAGCCGCTCTTTGCCTCCCTTTCCCTTCACTTTGACGAAGGCATCATCGACATCAGAGATGTTCAAGCCGCATAGCTCGGAGACCCGCAGCCCTGAGGCATAGAGCACTTCGAGGATCGCCCGATCGCGCGCCCCTATTGGCTCTTGGCTATTGGGGGCGCTCAGTAGCTCCTGGACCTCTTGTTCGGTGAGCACTTCAGGGATGAGCTGCCACATTTTTGGGGTATCTAGGTAGAGCGGCTCTTCGGACTGGATTAGCCGCTCGCGCCGTAGGAACCGAAATAGGCTTTTTAAGGCGACCATGGCCCGGTAGATGGAGCTGGAGGCAAGCTGTTTTTGTTTAAGACGATCGAGGAAAGCGACAATTTCAGCCTCTTTGACTAAGGCAAGGCTGTCGATTCCCCTCTTTTGCAACACTTCGGTAAAATAGGCTAAATCGCGCTGGTAGGCCTCGATGGTGTTTTTCGCAAGACCCCGCTCAGAAGCTAGATAAAAAAGGAAATCCTCGATGTGTTGCATGGACTTAAGTGTATTACTGGATCAATAAAGGGGCAAGGGCTTTGCGCAGCTCTTCTAATCCCTTTTTCTTCGCCTCTTCGACTTTGCGGGTCATGGCGATCGCTTTCGCAAGCATCATTTGACGGTTGAGCTCGCCATTGATCTCTTTTTTGATCTCAGCGGGCAAGTTCTCCAGCATTCTCTTGAGGCGTAAATCATCCCTCTCTTCTTTTAGAGCCTGGATAAAGACCTCCAAAGTGGGGTTCTTTTCCTGGAAGAGCTTCTCATTTCGATTCATGATGGCCAAGGTGATTCCATTCTGGCCAAGCCAGATGAGGGTCACAATGAGACCAGCGATAAGCGGTACGACCCCCATTGTCACGACGCCTGAAGCAACAAGCGCAGCTATAGTGAGAGCTGAGGCAACGGCAACAGCTGAAGAGATGAGGAGCATCCTCTTGTCGTGCTGAGCTGGTTGCTCTTCCTTGTAACTCTGAGCAAGGTAGTATCCATCGAGTCCAATTGCCATTATAGTAAAGAGAAGCATAAGGACAGAGGCGACAATTAGAGCCGTCCCTCCAGAGAAAACCATAGCGGCAACTAGGGTGATCACTCCGAAGACAAAGATGGCTGTCAGGATGCTATTTTCGACCAATTTCTTATTCGCCCCCTTCTGGATCGCTTCGACAAGTTCAGCTCCTTTTGAATTCTCAGTTAAAGCAGAGAGCTCTTTTAGAGCTTCCATCCCCTCTTTGTTGAGGATACGCCCCATTTTAGCTAATTTTTTGACTTGCACCGATTGTGTCATCATCTCAAGGCCAAACGCCATCAACTGATCCTGGTTGTCGACTACTTGTTTCACCATGTCAGCCAACTTTTCATCGGACACTTCCGGGATATTGAGCTCTTTTAACCAGGTGCGCAACTGATCCGTACCTGTTTTAGAGGCAAGATCGATCAATTTTTGACGGGCCGTGTCAGTGCCGAGCTTCTTTTGAAGCTTGGCCAAAATAGCCTCTGGATCAGCTTTTAGCTGTCGTTGTAAGATGGCGATCTGCTCGCTCAGTTCCTTACCTTTTAGCTTATTCTTTAGTTTCGCCCCTTCGTAAATTTTGATCCCTGAGATCACACCCAAGAGGGCAAAGAAGAGTGTATACAACACAAGCCCGACGATCATGATCCCATAGGTCGCACGTCCAGCCAAACTAGCCGAACTAGGACTGGGCGCGATGTTTTTAATCGCATCGAAAATCGCGATAGCGCGAAAGCCTGTCAACCCAAGGGCCCCGCCAATGTAGGCAGCATCCTTCAGGACAGAGACACGACCGAGGAGTAGTCCTCTTTTATCCGCAATGGCACTGCTAACGGCGATATTTTCGAATGCGCGCTGCATCTGGACTGCACCCACGAATGCGCCAAGGCCGGAGGCAAATCCAGTAGCTTGGTAGACTAAAGCGGCATCGGTTCCGCCGAATTTCGCACTAAACCATCCGCCAACACCACAGCTGCTCAGCAAGTCGTGGATACTGCGGTAAGCAAAGGTGTAGTCAGAGACCATAAAGGCGCTGCCGATCGAGTGGCCAGAGAGAGCTGGAGCTCCGAGTTTAGGAATATGCCCATTTGCAGCAAATAGCACCTTCTGCAGCAACAATTTTGCCGAAGTGTCTAATTGTGAGGGATCTCTGCTCCATCTTGAGAATGGAGAAAGGACCGCCTCAATAGTTCTATTAAAAAATCGACCTGCAATTGCAAGCATAACTAAATTCCTTATTTTTATATCATTATGTTAACACAATCTTGATTTAAAATCAAATTTTGAACCCCATGAGGATCAAAGACTTGTAAATATTTTATTGCAATTTAAGTCATTGCGAATGTAAACTTTATGCCAAAAGGAGTTTAACATGGATGTTTCTGGAGTACACCCAATCGATCAATTTGGTAGACAAGGAGTTGAGGCTATTGCCGCCCCCCTTTCTTTTGCGAGCGACGGAGTGAGAGAATTAGTAAAAGGACTTACACCTGGCAAATATGTTCATACCGAATTCAAAAATGATAGCCGCACGATCTTGCAGCTAGCCCACGAAGTGCTCGATTTTTATGGGAATTATCACAACAACGTGATTAGAAATGGCCAGGAATATGCAGGCAAGGTTGAAAAATTTGTGGAAGGCATCGTCAAATGGCCCTTAACTCCCCTCACCTACACCGAGACCGGAACTGCGATCCAGAAAGTGATTTGCGAGACGCTCATCGGAACGATTGTCCTCGTCACAGTCTTTTGCGCTCTCCAGATTTTCCATATAGTCCCTACAATCGTCACCGCGATTGTGATCTCCAGCTCCCTTCTCTTCTATCAAACAGCTCCCGTGGCGCTGATTACAGTCTTGGCGACAAGCATCCTACTGTTGAACGTCTATTTCCTCTATTACCTGAGCGGAGAGGTCAAGGTGGGAAATAAAACCCTCGATAAAGGCTTTACAGATGCACAAGTTAAGATTTTGGAGATCCAGACAGAGGTTGATACTCTAAAAAAACTGGTCATCGATGAAATCGTGCCGACAATTAAATTTGCAGGTTATGCGGTCCTCGGTCTAGCGATACCTTCTACGGCTGCAGTATCTATAATTGCTTACTATGTGTTAACAAATAGGATAGTTTAACCAAGACATCACGCAGCACATCTAGAGGGGGCTGATTGGCATTAAAAGTGGAGATCAGCTCTTGAGGGTACTCCTCGAGAACTTTCACCGTTTCCTTTTGATAGACCTCCATACGGCGGCGAAGGATCTCTTCGTCAAAGTCATCGACACGCCGCTCGATCACCGCTCTGCGCTTTAAGACGATTGACCAGCACCTCAAGATCGGGCGTTTCCAGCACAATAATGTGCATCAGCTCGATATAGGGCTCGATCAATTTGGTCTGCTTTGCCGTCCTCGGAACCCCGTCGAGGAGCAGAAATTGGTCAGTTGGGAAATAGCAATTGGTCGCAATCAATCCCCTCACATAGTGGTGCCATATCTCGATCGTCACTTCATCGGGAACCAAATTCCCCTCCACAGCATATTTGTGGAAGATCCTTCCTGCTGGCGATTCGGGAGAGAGTCCTCTGAAAATTGCACCTGAGGAAAGATGGTAATGGTTACCTGCGCTACTCAAAAATTTTCCTAACGTCCCCTTTCCAGAGCCTGGCGGACCGAAAATGAGGATCGAACGAAAAGGAGCATTCTCGCTAAGAATTATTTTACTCATAATTTTTCTATATCATTTTTACAGTGAAAACTACAGATTTAAATTTTTAATATATACATAAATTAAGAACGCTTAAAGATTTAGAAAGAAAATCATTGACTTCTTATTAAGTGATATTATAATATATTAATACTAACACAGCAAAAAGCTGTTTAGAATAAAACTAAACACTAACAATAAAAACATCCAAATTTGGAGGATAATAAAATGGTTAATAAAGTCACTCAAGGATTAAAAGATTATTTTTCTTTAGAAGCTCAAAAGAAAGATGAAGCAAAATTTGATAAACAAGTTGATGAGGTCAAAGAAAAAGTTGACACACTTGGTAAAAGAGTTGTGAACTTCTTAGAAACAACAGCTGTTGATGTTCTGAAGTCACCAAGTAAAGTTTTTGCCGCACTTCAATTAGTCGAAGCGCAAAAAGATGAAGATGGAGAAGAAATTCCTCTTTCTCTTAAAGATAAACTTGGAAACTTCCACAAAAACGTCTTGATTAAAGGGGACGAGGCTGCTCGAAATGCAGGCGAAGCAGCTCACCTCGCAACACGAAAATCTCTTCAATTCGTTCGAAAAGGTGCTAAGTGTATCAATAGAGAAAATATGGGCGCAACAGTTCAGAACTCAATTGCTCTTGTAATCGGGGCGATTGTTCGCGGTATTTTCTTCATCGTTTCTCAGCTCGGACATTTGAGAACTCCAGCTGCTGCGGTTGGTATTGCTGCTGCTGTTGCGGTTACTGCCGTTGTCCCACAAGTCGCATGCGGAATTCTTGCCGTTAAGACTAACAACTTAACTAACGAAGTAAAAGGGCTCAAAGCTGAGCTCAAAGCAAAAAATAGAGCTGAAGCTGCTCAAGCACAACAAGCTGCTACAACTAAGAAAAGAGCTGCTATTGCTCTAGTTGCAACACTTGTTGCTGGTGCCGCAGTTGCTGCTTACCTCAACCCTGCTGTTGTAACAAGCGCAGCTTCTACAGTTGCTAGCGGTGCTAAAGCTATTTTTAGCAAAGTTAGTTCATTGTTTGCATCAAGAGCAGCTCAGCTGCCAATGTGTGGTCTCAATGAAGGGAATGCTACATGCAGCGCCAACACAACTCTTTACACACTTGCTAGCTAATTTAAATTAGTTCGTAAACAACATAAGCATGGGGAGATTTCTCCCCATGCTTTTTTATTTAAATAAAAAAAGCGGGAGTTTTTCTCCCGCTTATTTTATTTAAAATAAAAAATGGTTTAAGCAAATGGATTTAACGTTTGAGTATAGGGACCGTCTTCGTCTGGAGGAAGTTGCGAGGGGTCGTTCGCTTCGGCCAAAAGGTCGGAGATCGTTGCCTTGAGTGTTTCGACACCTTCGGGAAATCCGCAGTCGACGAGCATGGTGTTGAGTTTAACGAGCTCGGTCTCGAGCATGTCCACTTTGCTCTCTAACCAGGCTACTTTTCTCCGAAGTTCTTGCGTATCCACTAATACCTCCAATTTTAATTAAATTATTTCCTTATAAATATATTTTAACAATTATTGAATTTAAGATCAAGATTTAGTTAAGAAAATATAAATAATCACATCATTTTAATTATTAGTTACTTACAAATAGTTTTTTTCTTGCAGTTTTTACTCCCAATCGACTACTCTATTGCGATATGGCTAAACTGGTTTTTGTCGACGGTGGAGAAGAATATCAACTAGAAGAGGGCTCTCCTATTGCTCAAATTTGCGAGGAGGCTGGGGTTCCATTTGCCTGCACCGAAGGCATCTGTGGAACCTGTGTCATTGAAGTCGTCGAAGGGATGGAAAATCTCTCTGATTTCACCCAAGAGGAAGAGGACTTCCTCGGCGATATGGATAAAGAGCGGCTCGCTTGCCAATGCAAGATTAAGGGCGGCTGTGTTAAAATTAAATTCTGAGGTAAGAAACCATGACTAAGCAAGATGAGAAGATTTCACGCGAAATGACGATTGAGGACATTTTCGCTAAGTTCCCCCATAAGGCTCAAAAGCTTGCACAAGAGATCACCAATGCGGGTCTCCACTGCGTCGGATGCCAGGCGGCCACTTGGGAGACTCTCGAGGCAGGGATGCTGGGGCATGGGTATGCCGAAGACGAAATCGATGGGCTAGTCGCTAGCCTCAATGCGATCCTTCAAGAGAAGCAAGATCTAGAGTCCATTAGCCTCACCAAGCGGGCAGCCGAGAAATTCAAAGAAATCCTCGCCGAAGAGGATAAATCCGATTGGGGGCTCCGTTTTGGCGATAAGGCAGCGGGATGCAGCGGTTTTGAATATGTGCTCGATTTCTCCAAGCAGCCTAAAGACGATGATATCGTGTTCCAATCGCACGGGGTCCCTATCCATGTCAATAAAGGGGCCTTGAGCCGCCTAGTTGGCTCGGAGATCGATTATGTCGAAGGGCTCAACCACGCTGGATTCAAGATCTCTAATCCCAATGCCAAAAGCTCTTGCGGCTGCGGTAAATCTCAGTCCTACTAACGGTGGATAGGGCGGCCATGGACTGCCAAGGCTGCCTCTTTAACCGCTTCTGAGAAGGTCGGATGGGCGTGGGGGGCATTCCCCAGCTCGAGAGCTGTCATCTTCTTCTCGATCGCTACAACCCCTTCTGCGATGATTTCTGAAGCATGGGCGCCGAGGATATGGATCCCCAAAATGCGGTCGGACTTGCCGTCAGCGACGATTTTGACCATCCCTTCTGTCTCCCCCGTACACTTGGCCCGAGAGTTGATTTTAAAGGGAAAAGTACCCGTTTTGACATCTACCCCCATCCCCTTTGCCTCTGCCTCAGTTAAACCAACGGCTGCCACCTCTGGATTAGTATAGACCACGTTGGGGATCGCTATGTATTCGATCATGGGTCTTTGGCCGGCGATCAATTCCGCAACGGCAACCCCTTCTTCAGAAGCTTTATGGGCGAGCATCGGGCCATCGACGATATCCCCAATGGCATAGATATTGGGAATTTTGGTCTGAAAACGGCCATTAATGGGGATAAACCCTTTCTCATTGGCGGTGATGCCCACATTTTCGAGTCCCAAGCCTATAGTATAGGGACGGCGGCCGATTGAGCAGAGGATCACATTGGCCTCTAATTGGCTCTTCTGCCCCTCTTTTTCGATGGTGAGGGTGGTCCCATCGGCGGCGATGACTTTTGAGGAGAGATGGAAGGTCATCCCCTGCTTTTCGAGGATCTGCTGGAGGTTTTTCGAAATCACTTCCTCCATGGTTGGGCAAATTCTAGGGAGGAATTCGACGAAGGTGACATTCGAGCCGAGCCGACTATAGACCGAACCGAGCTCCACCCCAATTGCACCCGCGCCGATGACAATCATCTTCTGTGGGATGCTCTCCAGGCTTAAGGCGCCAGTTGAGGTGACGATCCGCTTTTCATCGATTTGCAGAAAAGGCAATTGAATTGGCTCCGATCCTGATGCCAGGATGATCGAACCGGCTTCAAAATCGACTCCATTCACCGAGACAGTCGTTGGGGATTTGAGCGTCCCTGTCCCTTTGAGATGGGTCACCTTATTTTTGTGGAAAAGGGCTCCAACTCCTAGGGTAAACTCATGGACCACCTCTTTTTTTCGGTCCATCATTTTGTCGAAATCGAACGCAATATGGCCCGCTTGGACTCCATGATCGGGAAAATGGTGCTCTAGTTGATAGTACAGGTCTGAGGAGTGGAGAAGCGCTTTGGAAGGGATGCAACCGATATTGAGACAGGTCCCCCCGAGGTCCCCTTTTTCGACACAGGCGGTCTTTAATCCAAGCTGCCCGCACCGAATCGCCGCCACATAGCCGCCGGGGCCGCTTCCAATGACAATCACATCAAATTTCTCGCTCATATGCTCCTTATAGCTAAGACTGGGTTAAACGCAAAGACGCTAAGGCGCAAAGACGCAGGAAAAGAAGAAAATAATTTTTTTTGCGTCTTTGCGCCCTTTGCGTCTTTGCGTTTTAAAAAGGCGAACATATTATAGATCGATCAGCATCCTTGTTGGCTCTTCCAGATTGTTCTTCATATGGACCAGGAACTGGATCGCCTCTCGTCCATCGACGATCCTGTGATCATAGCTGAGGGCCAGATACATAATTGGACGGATGACGATCTCATCGGCGACGACAACCGGCCGTTTGACGATGGTGTGCATTCCTAAAATCGCGCTCTGAGGCGGATTGAGGATGGGGGTGGAGAGCATGGAGCCGAAGACCCCTCCATTGGTGATGGTGAAGCTGCCTCCCCGCATATCGTCGACCGAAATTCTCCCTTCGCGCGCTTTTTTGGCAAATGCGGCAATGTCTTGCTCGATTTGGCCAAAGCTCTTTTGGTCGCTGCCACGGAGGACGGGGACCATTAGCCCTTTTTCTGTCGATACTGCAATGCAGACGTCATAGGTCTGGAAGGTAACGATCTCTTCGCCATCGACATAGGAGTTGACTTCGGGGAACTCCTTTAGGGCTGCGACGACCGCTTTGACGAAGAAGGACATGAAGCCTAATTTCACCCCATTGCGCTTCATGAAGGCCTCCTGCTCGCGAGCCCGAATCGCCATGATATTGGACATATCGACTTCGTTAAAGGTGGTCAACATGGCGGTCTGATTTTTGACTGCTACGAGGCGCTCAGCGATGGTTCTGCGCAGCGCTGTCATCCGCTTTCTGGTGGTTTTACCCACCTCTTCTTTGGTCTTCGGCAGGACGGGCGTTGGCATTTTGATTTCGGGTGTCTTTCCCAATTCGGCGACAAAATCGGCGCTCGTTTTGCGCACGGATGGGCCTTCTACAGCAGAAGGAGCTGGAGGTGGCGGTATCGGAGCAGCGGGGGCTGGAGCCGCGGCAGCAACGGGCTTTTCCTCTTTTTTGCCGCTAGTGTCGATCGAGCCGATCACTTGCCCAATTTTCACCACATCGTTGACTTGTACGGTTAGGGTCAAGATCCCCTCGCCAGTTGCGTAGATCACTTGGTTGACCTTGTCGGTTTCGAGCTCGACAATCTCTTCATCGGTTTTGACATAGCTTCCACTCGGCTTCAAAATCTGGCTGACAGTCGCTTCTGAAACAGATTCTCCAGCGGATGGGACTTTGATCTCTAATTTCATGATGGGGATCCTTGGCTATAAAGTTGTTGCATGATGGCCTCATGCTCGAGATGGTGCAGCGCATGCGAACCGGCGGCTGGCGATGCTGCTTCAGCGCGGCCGATATAGGAAATATTCTCTATTCGGTGTCGGAGGAAATTCCAAGCGCCCATATTAGCATGTTCTTCTTGCACGTAGGCACAGGGTAAAGAGCCATATTTTTTGATCAGGGCGGCAAGCTTTTCTGTGTGTAGAGGGTAAAGCTGCTCGATGCGCAGGATCACATCTTCTGCGCTGCGCTTCTCCCGCTCTTGGACTAAATCGTAGTAGACTTTGCCGCTACAGATCAAGATCCGTTTCGGGCTTTTCGGCGGATTGGGATCGTCTAAAATTTCTTCAAAATGGCCTTCAGAGAAGTCTTTGAGGGGGCTGCGGCACAGAGGATGGCGGAGTAAAACCTTGGGTGTAAACACGATTAGCGGTTTTTTTATCGGCCGGAGGCCTTGGCGGCGGAGCAGATGGAAGAACTGGGCTGGGGTGGTGCAATTGACCACTGTCATATTCTCGTCAGCGCAAAGCTGCAGATATCTTTCGATACGGGCTGAAGAATGTTCTGGGCCCATCCCCTCGTAGCCGTGAGGCAGTAAGAGGGTCAAATTGGTGCTCTGTCCCCATTTCATTTCCGAGGGGGCGATGTACTGGTCGATGATCACTTGCGCCCCATTGGCGAAGTCTCCAAATTGCCCTTCCCAGAGAACCAGCGATTTTGGGTACATCAAGCTATAGCCAAATTCAAAGCCAAGCACCCCTACCTCTGAAAGTGGAGAATTGTAGAGATCGCAGCGCGCTTGTGTGTCGCTCAAATGGGAGAGTGGAAAATAATGGGCTGCTGTCAGCTGGTCAACGTACATGCCGTGCCGATGGGAAAAGGTGCCGCGGCGCGAGTCTTGGCCAGAGAGTCGAACATGAATGCCCTCCGTGACGAGGGTTCCGTAGGCGAGCATCTCTGCCATCCCCCAATCGAGGGTTTGCTCGAGCATATTTTCCCGCTCTTTTAAAAGTCGCTGCACTTTAGGGTGGAGATTAACGCCCGGCGGGATTTGAGCAATTTTTTTGCCGATTTCGAGCAGGGTATTTCTGTCCACACGTGTCTCAAAGGGCTTCAAGAGCTGCTCGAGGTCTCTCCCTTTTTTACGGATCTTCAACTTCTCAGGTGCTGGCTTGCTCGCTTTGACACTCTCGAGAATTTTGTTTAAATTGTCGTGGAACTGTCTCTCGATCTCTTCGGCTGCTGCAGCGTTTAAAATCCCCTCTTCAATCAGACGATCGCGGTAGATTTCTCTGATCGTCTTCTTCGCTCGAATGATCTGATATTCTAGCGGCTGGGTAAAGGTTGGCTCATCCCCTTCGTTGTGCCCATATTTCCGATACCCCATCAGGTCGATGAAGACATCGCACCCAAATTGCTGCCTGAGCTGAATCGCCAGATTTGCCACCGCGACGCAAGCATCCGGATCTTCGGCGCTCACATGGAACACAGGCGCGCCGAAGGCTTTGGCGATATCGGTGCAATATCTAGTCGAGCGGGTATCTTTTGGAAGAGTGGTGAAGCCGATTTGGTTGTTGATGACAATATGGATCGTGCCCCTAGTCCGGTAACCGTTGAGATCAGCCAGCGTTAGCGTCTCATAAACGATTCCCTGTCCCGCGACGGCCGCATCGCCATGGACTAAAATCGGGAGCACCTCGCTCGCCTGTGCTTTCTCCCTTTTTTGCTCTTGCAGCGCCCGCGCCAGCCCTTCAACAACCGGATCGACCGATTCCAAGTGGCTCGGGTTGGCCGACAGCATCACCTGTATTTTCTTGTAGGTGCCGGCAAAGCCCATATGATACTTCACATCGCCGGTCGACTCAGCGAGATCGGGGGTATAATAGTCCTCAAATTCTTCGAAGATGTAGCCATAGGACTTGCCCATGATATTGGCCAGCACATTGAGCCTTCCACGGTGAGCCATCCCGATGATCGCATCGGTGAGTCCCAGTTCTTGCCCTTTGTTCAAAATCGCATGAAAAATGGGGATAAAGGTCTCTTCACCCTCGAGAGAAAATCGCTTCTGCCCCACATATTTGGTGTGTAAAAAAGTCTCAAATCCTTCCGCCTGATTGAGCTGCTTGAGGATCTCCACCTTGTCGCCTGTAGAGAGTCGATTGGGAAAATAGGGCTCGATCTGCTTTTGGATCCACTCTTGCATCGCCACATTGCCCAAATTCATGTACTCGACCCCAATGGTGCGGCAATAGGTTTTCTGCAGCGCCTCAATGATCTCGCTAAGCGGCGCCTTTTCCTTGTCGAGAAGACCGTTGGTCGGAAATGGACGCCCAGATCCTTGTCGGAAAGGCCAAAATTCTCCAATTTTAGCTCACTTGGCAAGAGAGGGAGCCTCTGTTGCTACACAATCGCAGCGGGCCATCAAGTGACCATAAGTGCGGTAGGCCTGGATGAGGTAGTAGACCCGCAGGTCGGCGCTTTCAACCCGCGGGGGAAACGCCTTCGCCAAATTGGAGCCGAGCTGCATCCCATCAAAGAAGTTTTGCCAGGAGGGATCCACATTTTGAGGGTTCTTCTGCCACTCGGAATAGAGATTCTCCAGAAGTTTAAGATTGGCTAGGTTGGCGTAACTAGGTTGATCTTGACTCATATCCTGCCCTTATAACGATCCAAGAAAATTTTAGCTAGGTTTTAAAGGTGCATTACTGTAAAGTATCGCAGAAAAGCTAAGGTGATATAGCATGAGTTTAAAGAGTGAACGTCTAAAAAAACTAGAGAATGAACTATCAGATTTAGAGCAATGGCTTAAATTGGGCCTTGTTCCAAAGAAGGATCTAATCAAGCATTCTGAAGAAATCGAAGGGATAAAGAAAAAAATTGACGAAGAACTCGAGCGGCTCAAATTCCTAAAAGAGAGCGGTGAAGTGGAAGAATATGTGCCTCCTAAGCGTGGCGGAAGAGCTGCCTATCAGGAGCCGCAAAGCATGCCCGATGTGACCATAGGCGACGAAACCGCAACTGAAAGCGAGGCAACTGGCTTCGAATCTGAAACAGAATCCTTCGATACCGAAACTGTAACCGGCGAAGAGACCACCGAAGAGACCACCAAAGAAGAAGAGGTATCCTCTCAGATTTACGAAGATGATGAAGATCCCTACAGCGACAAAAACCGCTGGAGACGGGGCATCCTCCACGACCCCGACGCAGATGAATGGTAGTATTTACTTCCATATTCCCTTCTGCAACAAAAAGTGCCCCTACTGCCATTTCTACGTAATCCCGAACAATCCCAAACATAAGCAAGAGCTCCTCGAGGGGCTCCTGCTTGAATGGGAGCAAGTGCGGGACCAATTGGCAAATTTCAACATCATTTCCATCTATTTTGGCGGAGGGACCCCGACCCTCTTTGGACCCCACCCGATTCAGACCATCCTCGAAAAAATCGGCGTCCCTAACGGTTGCGAAGTGACCATTGAGGCCAACCCCGAAGATGTGACAGTAGAGCTGATGCAAGGCTATAAACAAGCAGGCGTCAACCGGGTGAGCATCGGGGTCCAATCGCTCCAAGACGATTCACTCAACGTGCTCGAGCGAACCCACAATGCGCAAAAAGCGATCGACGCCATTTGGGATACCTATCATGCCGGCATCACCAATATTTCGATCGATCTCATGTATGAACTCCCCGACCAAACCC
Organism: uncultured Verrucomicrobiae bacterium; assembly: GCA_963806855.1. Classification (GTDB taxonomy): domain Bacteria; phylum Chlamydiota; class Chlamydiia; order Chlamydiales; family Rhabdochlamydiaceae; genus Sacchariniichlamydia. The sequence goes on from CAWDYW010000001.1 coordinate 1,349,738, forward strand.
CCGAAAGCTTTGAAAAGACCCTGCAACAATTAAAAAGCCTCCCCATCACCCACCTATCCCTCTATAATTTGACCATTGAACCGCATACTGCCTTTTACAAGCGGCCCCTCAAACTCCCTTCAGATGCAGAGAATTTCACCATGCATAACATGGCTGTGAGCCAGATCGAAAAGATCGGCTTGAAAAGGTATGAAATTTCTGCCTTTGCCAAACCTGGCTTTGAGTCGCGCCACAACGTCGGATATTGGACCGCCCGCCCCTTCCTCGGCTTAGGCCCATCGGCTTTCAGTTACTTTAAAGGAAAACGGTACCGCAACTGCGCCAACTTGAGCAAATATCTCGCTGCTCTGCGGAGCGGAGAATCCCCGGTTGATTTCGAAGAAGCGCTCCCCTATCCCCAAAACGTCCATGAACTTCTCGCCGTCGAGTTGCGGCTCCTGCGAGGAGTCGATTTGACCCGCTTTAACCTCCCTGAAAAGACCAAAATCGTGCTCGACCGGCTCATTAAAGAAAAATATCTAACTCTTGACCGAGAGACCCTTAGACTCTCTGAAAAGGGGCTTTTGTTCTACGATACTGTCGCCAGCGAAATAATTTAAGTGTCTAATTATAAGTTCTTTGCTCTATTAAAAAATATTTATTAGACACAAAAATGGATAAAAATGTAGGATAAAGATAAAATTTGCCGACATTATTATCCATGCGCGCTATAGAAAAAGCGATAAAGATCTTTAAGAAAAATCATAGTTTGCTCAGGACTGCCGAAGCTCTCCGTTTGGGTATACATCCTCGTACTTTATATCAAATGCGGGATGAAGGACTAATAGAACAGCTTGCGAAGGGGGTCTATAGACTGATTGAAGTTCCAGATTTTTCTGAACCAGATTTAGTCCTTATCTCAAAAAAGATTCCCAATGGCATTATCTGTTTGATTTCCGCTCTAGCTTTTTATGAAATCACCACACAGATTCCTCATTTTGTCTATGTTGCAATTCCTCATAAAGCCAGAGAATCTCGTTTATCTTATCCTCCAATTCGTTACTTTCACTATTCAGAAAAAACCTACAATGCAGGGGTTGAAACTAAATTAATTGGAGGGTATCCTATCAAAATTTTTAGTATTGAAAAGACCTTGGCAGATTGTATTAAATTTCGTAATAAAATTGGCATGGATGTAGTGATAGAAGCTTTAAAGATGTACTGGCAACTCAAAGACACTAAGATAGACAAACTATTTGAGTATGCAAAATTAAATCGAGTTGAAAAAATACTTCAGCCAATTATGGAAACGATCGTGAGCCAATAAAATGGAAAATCCTAAGAAGAATCTCTCTGAATCAATCTATAATCGTTTGAAAAATGTTGCTAAAACAAGGGAAAGGCCTGTTCAAGAAGTTTTAAAATACTATGCAATGGAGCGGTTTCTTTATCGATTGGGGATATCACCTTATCAAAAATCTTTTTATCTGAAAGGTGGATTAATGTTGATGCTTTGGAATCCTAAGAGCCATAGAGCTACGGTCGATATTGATCTTCTTAGCAAGACCTCTAATTCCATTTCTAATTTGCAAAAAATTATTAAAGAAATTTGTTCCTCTGAGTTTAATTTAGATGGGGTGTTCAACAATAGGTGGTGCAAATATTTTTATTGCGAACACAAGCACTTTTTTCAAAATCAGATTGGTAGGGTTGGGTGTCTTTATGGCTTTCTAAAGTAGCAGTAAGTACTTGCTGCATCCATGTTTGAATTTGTTCATTTAACCGATAATATACCCATTGCCCTCTGCGCTCATCCAAAACAAGTCCAGATATTCGCAGGAGGGATAAATGGCGTGATATTTTTGGTTGAATACTTTCAAGTATGTGACTGAATTCACAGACACAGAGTTCTTTTTCCTTTTGCAATAATAAAAGGCATCGCAAACGGGTTTCATCCGACAATAAATTAAAGAATTCTTGAGGGGATATCATGGCTTTTACCTTCGGTTTAACTGCTTTAATTTTAGCAGAAATAACATATTCTTCTGCACCTGCACCAGGGACCCAGTCTTTAATAAACATGCGACTGTTCTCCTGGGGTCTCAATCACGATATCTGTAAATCCAGCTTTAGAAAGCATTTGTTTTAGATCATTAATAGGAATTGCGCCAGATATACAATTGCAATAAAGTTCTTTGTTATTAACCATTTCTTCTGGCAATGGCTTATTTGCTACAACATCAGAAATTGCAATCCTACCTCCCTCTTTTAATACCCTAAAAGACTCGTTGAAAACTTGAGCCTTATCGGTGGACAGATTAACCACGCAATTAGAGATAATGACATCTACTGAATTGTTTGGAAGTGGAAGATGCTCAATTTCCCCTAATAGAAATTCAACATTTCGATAACCTTCTCTTGCAGCATTAGCTCCTTGCTGTACTTAGCATTTCTGGTGTCATATCCACACCGTATACTTTTCCATTAGGGCCAACTTTACGAGCGGCTAAAAAGGCATCAAAACCACCCACCAGCTCCTAAATCAAGAACAACTTCACCTGTCTTTAAATCTGCAATTGCCTGCGGATTACCGCATCCCAAGCCCATGTTAGATCCTTCTGGAGCACTATCCAATTCTTCTTTGCTATAGCCAAGCTCTTGTGAATAGCTAGGATCTGGTTTGGCAGAAACACCACAGCAACTACGCCCATTCCCACAGCTTTTATTTTGTTTATTGGCCTCAGCGACACCTCCATAGGCTGCCCTCACTTCATTTTTGACATCCTCAATATCTTTGGTTCTTGCCCATTTCTTTCTGCAACATACTGTACATGCTCAACTTTAGGCGGTTGATAGTAATCCATTGACAATCTCCTTGTTTATTTATGGATATTCGCATATACGTATATATATGAAAAAGAAAAATATTCTGTCAACGATTCTCAACTCAAACTTGTGTGGCTTAAAATGTATTTTAAAATGACCGGAATAGAATATTGATGCAATTTTATATGAGCGATTAATTTTTTAAACAAGAGGTTTTGTTAGATGGTTATAATATCAAAAGCAATTATAGTTTCTACACTCACTGGAGCAGTGGTTGCAACAGTCCCAAGCAGTATAATCTGCGGAGATTTATGTTCAAAACTATGGTTCTTTGATATAACGCCTACTATTGGGGAAAAGATCATGCGCGCCACTTTGATATGTATTACTAAGGGTACTTTATATGGTGCAGCAGTAGGTTATACTGTTGCTACAATTACTACTCTTGCGATACAGTTCATTTCAAGAGCTCGCCCGCAAATTGAATAAATATTTGAATTTTGCAATCCTCCTGGCGACTATCTCTGGCATAGTAGTGCCAAGTTCCGCATAAATCGCTTGAAAATAACCCACATAGTTCCTAAAAGAGAGAAAACGGAGGAAGGATGCTGAAGTGGGCTGCTATTTTTTTAGTGATCGCGTTGATCACCGGTTACATGGGATTTAAAGGCACTGAAGTAGATGCGAAGAAAATTGCCAAGGGGCTATTTTTCTTATTCGCCCTCCTTTTTATGGTCTTTCTTATCCTCGCCCTGATCCATGGGAATCGGTGCTCAATCTAGCAAAGAAGATTGTGAAAAGCATCTCGGGCCTGCCGACACTTGTCTTGAGGCCGAGTTCAAACTCAAAGAGATCGATCAGCCCCCGTTTAAAGTAATCGATTCCGAACTGGCGCGCTCCATCGACACACTGCTGCAGAGCTTTCGGCCATAGCCGCGGAAAGGCTGCAGAGATCTCCTCTTGCGAAGACCCTTTTTTGATCAAGACCGCCATCTTCAGTCCCATCTCCAATTGATTGCGCAGCATCCCAATGAGTGGCAACAAGACCGAGACATCATGGAAATCGGGAACCGTCTTTAATCCTCCCCAGACCAGTTGCTGGGCAATCTGAAAGAAATTGTATTCCACCGAAGAGCTGCAAATCGTCTCCACATCGGCGCGGGTGACTGCCGTTCTTTCTCCGATATAGCAGATCAACTTTTCAATCTCCTGACCCAAATTGAGCCGATCGCATGGTAGCCGTTCAAAGATCGCCTCGACTGCATCGGGAGCAATCTGCTTTTTTTGCGCATGGATCACCTGCACCAGCCATTTTTGCATCCGCTGCTTCTCTTCCCACGGCTTTTCTTGCGTCAGATCGAGAATCACCATCTCCTTCTTCCCTTTTTCATAGAGGGTGGAGATGTTTTTGCCATTCGCAGCGCCAAGAAGCAGTTGCCCTTGAGGATTGGGCGCGGTGACATATTGGGTGAGCTGCTGTACTTCCGAATCGAGGAGCAGGTCCACTCCATCGAGCACCGCTGCCGTCTTCCCAGAAAAGAGCGATCCCCCATTGAGATGCCCAAGCACATCTTTTACCTGCTGGCACCTCTTCAAATCGGCCTCTTTTTCCAACAATTGGACTAAGCTGGCCAAAATTTTCTTCCGCTCATTCTCCTGGCTGCAGACCACCGCATAGACAGCGGAAAGGTGCTGGGGAAACGCCTCTTTAAAATGCTTCTCGAATGCTTCGAGTTTCTGAAACTTCATTTCTCTAGTATAGCGATCTTTTGATTTATTTGATCCCATGGGTTATCTTAAGAGAAAGGAGAAGCAGATGGCTACACCGAAAAAGAAAGCAAAAGTTGTAAAGAAAAAAGTTGCACCTAAAAAACAGGTGGCAGCAGTTAAAAAGGCGGCTCCTAAGGCTCCTTTAAAGAAAACAGTTGCTAAAAAGACAGAGCGCAAAAAAGCCGTCGAAAAACCTCCCGTCGCCCCTCCTAAGAAAAAAGCCACCCCTGTCAAGCTCCACTCCAAAAAAATTCTTACAGCGGAAGGATGGCGAAGACTGATGATGGCAAAAAACTAATAAATCAGTTATAATAATTCTACTATTCATCACCACTGGAGGAATATGAAACTGAAAGGTAAACGGGCATTCATTGCCGGAGTTGGCGACGATCAAGGTTATGGCTGGGCGATTGCAAAAGCTTTAGCAGAAGAGGGTTGTGAAATTCTCGTCGGAACCTGGACTCCCATTCTTAAAATTTTCACTACCTCCTTTGAAACTGGCAAATTTGATGAGTCGCGCCAGCTTTCCAATGGAAAGATGCTCAAGATTGCCAAAGTCTATGCCCTCGATGCGAGTTTCGACCGTCCAGAAGATGTTCCTCAAGACATTAAGGATAACAAACGGTATGCCGCTGCCTCTGGATATACAATCACCGAAGTTGTAGCCCAAATCGAAAAAGACTATGGGACCATCGACATTCTCGTCCATTCGCTTGCCAACGGCCCAGAAGTGAAGAAACCTCTGCTCGAGACCTCGCGCGCCGGCTATTTGGCAGCCCTCAGCGCCTCTTCCTATTCTTTCGTCAGCCTGATCGCTCAGTTTGGCCCCATTATGGCAGCAGGAGGCTCGATCCTCTCTCTTACCTATATTGCCTCAGAACGGGCAGTTCCAGGCTACGGTGGCGGAATGAGTTCAGCAAAAGCAGCTCTCGAAAGCGATACCCGCACTCTGGCCTTTGAAGCAGGGCGCAAGTGGGGCCTGCGCATCAACACCATTTCAGCCGGGCCGCTGCGCAGTCGTGCAGCACGCGCGATCGGCTTTATCGACAAAATGATCAACTATTCTGAGGCCAATGCTCCTCTTCAACGGGAGATGACTGCCGAAGATGTAGGCAATGCAGCGGTCTTCCTCCTCTCCCCTGCCGCAGCCGCCGTCACCGGAACGACTCTCTATGTAGATAACGGGATGCATGCGATGGGAATCGCGATGGATTCACCCGCCTTTGCCGAGCAGCCAGAAGTCGCGCCAGTATAACTGGACGAGCCGATATCACCACTGAGGCTGACGCGCCCTTTACTACAAAGGCAACTTTTTATTTTCATTGACTAAATTATTCAATCATTTTATATTATATCTTGATTATTAATGGAGAACGAATCTATGGATCTTCTTGCACAATGTATGCAGAATTTGGGAAATTGTGAGAATTATCTTTCCAGATGCCAATACAGCAGTTTATTAAAAAATATTGGCGAAGTAGTTGGAACAACCATCACTGTTACTGCTGTCTTAACTATTGGGGTTGCTGCATATGCGTTAGCAAGATATCCAAAGGAAATAAAAGAATATATCAAAAAAACAGCAGAAAAAAAAGAGGTCAAAGCCTTTATAGAAAGTATCGAAAAACATGAGACATATACTACAAGCGATTTGACTTTAGTTATTAGCCGGGAATCAAACATTTCTAATTTTGGAATTGCATTGACTAGTCTAGCACGCTGCATTAAACACTTTGTCTTAGGAATATTTTTCTTTCTTCCTTTTATCAACTCCGATGACCTGTCACTAACAACCTATTTTCATAGATCATTCATCGATCTCGGGGGATTTGGAATTGGAATAGTGGGAACATTTTTTCCGAAAACTGCCCACAATATGGCAGGCGATTTTCTAAAATTTTCTTGGAAAAACTCTTAAAATCTGGGCAAAGGCGACTGAACCTGATTGAGCAGTCTTTCCAAATTAGCCTGGAACTCCTGGGTCTTCTGCAGATACATCGCCCGATTGTTTTCCCCAATCTTCTTCAACTCGCTTTCGGGCAAAGACCTTAAATCACGAATCGTTTTCTCCAGATCTTCCGGAGCAATAAAATAGCGGGTGGCCAAATACCGTTGATCTATTTTTTGATAAGGGACAAGGCACCGCTTATCTGTAATAAACTCATTCATAGGGGGAGCATCGGTTGTGACGACGACAGCGCCCGCAGACATCGCCTCCATAATATAATGGCCAAATCCTTCCGTTTCGCTTGGGCACAAATGAATGCCGCAATGATTTTGCAGATGGCGCAGCCTATTCTCGGGGATTTTGGTAGATATCCACTCTAGATTTTCTTGAAAAAATGGCCTTTCCCACCAATGGCAAATGACCGTCAACTGCGGAAGGGATCTATCAGTTTTCCACAAGTCGGCAATCGCGGGAGTACCTTTCATAGTACTTTTACCCGCTACGTGGAGATAACGACTGAAATTTTTCTCGATTCCACTATGATAACAATCGAAACTCGTAAAGCCTGAAAAATAGGCATTAATGCCCATTTCCCTGAAAATCCGTTCAGCTTCATGTGTAAAACACAGTGCCAGATCAATTTTATTCAAAAGAGCTAGATCTTGAACGTACCATTCTGGATTAGGAACAAGCCAATTTAATTTCGCATACGGTAACCATTGGGGGCATATGATTTCCATGAAAATATTGATATCGGCCAGACTATAGAGGTTAAGTAACGTCGGCATTTCATTATACTCTCTATCATGGACGATGTGACCCAAAGATTCTAACGCCTTTCTCATGAGTTTTCGTTGGGCTTCCAATCCTACGCCATTATTTATACTGAACACATTGATTTTGAGCGGGCGGGTTGGTTTTGCTTGTATACCCCGACTCGCCAAAAAGTGTGGAGTTGGATCCGCGCGAAAGCTCTCGCGGGCCAAATTCACACTTTTGGGCGAGTCGGGGTATATTTGAGCAAATGACAAAATAAACAATGCGAGGAGCTTACATAACACTTTAGTCATTCTTTAAATCTAGAAATTATGAGTGGGGTCATTCCAGGTTTCACCGTACGGATTGCAATCTGCCAATCGAAGGCAGCGAACTGATTCTCTCCCTTGCAGTGATGCTGTGAGGGGCGGTTGCCTCTTAAAATATGTCCCATATAGGCGCCATCCTCAGCCGAGAACTGGAATTGCATGGTCAATCCTTTCGATTTAATCTCGACAATTTCATTCTGGCGAAAAGTATTAGCTTTTACCCCATTCACGAAAATCTGATGGTCGGAGTGATGATTGAAAAAGAAATTGATCTCTTCCTCTTTCGGGTAAATCTTGATTTCTTCAGCATGCCCTTCTACTTGGTGCTGCTGTTTTGCCATAACGAAAGTATGCTGATCCCAGGCGATAAATAAGGGGCACTCATCCTGATTATTAAAGTGCACATAGGGAATTGGCAATTTCTCTTGCTCTACTTCAAACCCTAGAGGGCGGATGAGAGCTCCATGCAGATGAATGGGGGCGATTTTGGCTGTCCTTTCGGAAAAGCGCTTTTGCCACTGGCACATGAAAAGATCAAACAGGGTCAATTCGGGAAGATGCCCCTCTTGATTGCGCCGGGCTGCCGGGCCGATATAGAGGCAAAGATCGGGATGCCAGAGTTTAAAGGCCTCTCGAATCGGCTCTTCGATGGAGGCTCCTCGCTTTTCAGCGATCTGTAACGAGATCAGAGCCTCGCTCCAGTCGTAGACATTCCCCGGCAAAGATCCCATTTTCCCTTCGAAGGCATCGAGCCGAAACCGGGCCCAATTAGGGCGTGTCGTAGATTCCTGAGGAGCACCTAAGATCCGCTCAATGCATTTTTCAAGATCTTGCTTTAGGCCGCCGATCACATGGCCAAAATCGACTGAGATCCAGAAAAAAATGGGCAGGAGGCGGAGATTGAGATAGGGGTCAGAAATGTGCGGGTAGGCATGCAGATAGGTTGGGAAATTGCCATCGACCTCAAAAGCCAGTAGCCGCTCGATCAAGGCTTTTCCTATCTGAACATTCTCAGCGAGCCGCGTCCGGAAAAGACTTAGCGCAAAAAGGGCATTTTCCAAGACCGGAATCGTATCATGTGTCGTCAGATCTTCACTTTGGTGACAGTAATGGATATAGCCAGTTTGCTTTCTCTGCAGCCGGCGACCCGATTCTAGTGCTAGATTAATGGCGTCCAATGGCTACCTCGATTGCTTGAATGATTCCCATTTCATTCGCCGGCTTGGCCACCACATCCGCTACAGCGAGCACCTCGGGTGGGGCCGTTTCGACGACAATTGCCACATCAGCTAGGTTCAGCATCTTTAGATCGTTGTGGTCATCCCCGGCGGCGATGACAAAGGGGCTTTGAAAATGCTCTTTCATAAATTGCAGTGAATGCCCTTTACTCGCATGGCAATCGGTAATGAGATTGAGATAAAGGGTCGGATCGACCGGATCGCGAATCATCGACACTTCCAAGGCGGGGTGCCCTTTCAATCGATCATAAAGCTCCGCCACCACTTTTCTTTCCCCAAAAGTTTTGATTAGGGGAAATGAGGTCCCTTTTTCAAAGACAAAATTGGAAGCTTGCCATGAATCAGAAAGGCTCTCGAGTACCTTGAGATATTCCAGTACCTTTTTTGAGAATCGCTGCGGCCGATAGTAGCAGAAATCGCCCTTGTCTATTCCAGCATAGATAATGAAGTCCTCGTGCTGGCCCTCATAAATCTGATCAATTTGGGGAACGATCTCGGCCGAAAGATAATTGCGCTGCAAAATTTTTTTTGATGGCATCTCGACGATGTCGGCCCCATTTTGAAAGGCAATCGTATAGGGAAAATCGAAAGTGTGAATCACCTTCTTGGCAAAGGAATAGGTGCGGCCGGTCAAAAATGCGATCTGCCACTGCTCTTGAGCCAGAGCTTTTAAAAATTGAACCACCTTAGGGTCAATCCAATCAAGCCGATGGGTCAGGGTCCCGTCAATATCAAATGCTAAAAGTCCTTTCATAGGGTTTTTTAACCTCAGCTTATTATGCCCTGACTTGCAAAAAAAGTCAGCACAAAGCATTCTCAGGATAAAATGAGGTTTTGCATGTCAAAAATTTTTTTAACACTCTTTTTCTTTCTCTTCACCACATTGGCCCAAGCCCAAATCGAGCCCCCTCCGGCCAAGCCCCAGAAAGAGCAAACACAGGACCAGTCGAATAAAGAAATGATTGAAAACATGGGCCCAACCTATAAAGGAGCCTTTGTGAAGATGATGGTCACTTTGCTTGGGCTGATTGTCCTGATTGTCGTCTCCGTCTGGATGCTCCGCCGCATTGCCCATGGAAGAATGAAGCAGATGAACTATGGCCGGGAGATCAAGGTTCTCGAAAGACGGCCCTTGAGTGCAAAGTCAGTCCTCTATCTGATTGAAGTTGGCGGGAAAAAAGTGGTTGTCGCTGAGTCACAAGTTGAAGTGCGGGCGATCATAACCGCCGACCACTTAACCGGTGATGAGGAATAGTTTAACCAATTTCAACGCAAAGACGCCAAGGCGCCAAGACGCAAAAAAAACTAATATTTTTCTGCGTCTTTGCGTTGAAATTGATTAACCTATTCGGTTTTGTCTGTTTTTTCTTCTTTTACTTCTTCTTTCTTAACTTCCTCTTTGACAGGCTGCTCTTGCTTTCCAACTTTATTGGTTCTGAGAATCTGAGTAAGAGAAAGGGACCCATTCGTAATACGATTAAGAGCATCAACCACGCTTAAGTTAGCAATCTGATCTTCAGGTAAATCTTCCACATCAGCCGGACGCAATTTCTCTTGAACCTTTTCCATCATCACTCGACATTCGAGCGGATTAAAAAGAGCATAGCCAGAGCTTAAGGATAGATACAGGGTGTTGACGTAAAGTGCATTGGTGTAGAGAAGAGCAAAAGGTACTCCCTCCCAAAGGGCTTGATAAAATTGGCCCATTGCGGGCTTGAAAACTGAAGCCTGCTTATCTGTACCCCAAACTGCATCCTTTAAATAGGCCCCCAAGTTAAAACCAGATTCAGTTCTTAAGACACTCCAATTTTGGTAAATGCCATGTGCAGCCACACCAGCTTCATAGACTCCACTACCAAAATGGCGAACCATAGAAGCTCCCAAATAGTAAGGGACTCCATACCAAACGATCCCCAGATTTTTGACCGCTGTCCACGATTTTGATTCCGGGCGGTACAGACGTCCAGATGGAAGATGACAGTGATAAGTTTCCCCCTCCTTCACAATCTTTTGCCAGCATTCTCCAGGTTTATTTTCTGTGGGAACTTCTTGCCAATGTTGAGCGAGAAATTGACCAGCAGCAGAATCAGGTAGACCTACTGCCCAAGCCTTAATTTTATCAAACATAACTTTCCTCCAAGTTTAAATCAAAAAGGGGGTTCACCCCCCTTAAATTTATTGACTCTTTTTATTTGTTTCTTGAAATACGTAATCGCGATCAAGCTGATCACTGATATTTCCAGGAGAGTGCATTCCCATGATACAAGTTAAGGGGATACGCCCTTCAATAAAGTCTTGCCAATGTGCTGTAAAGTCATAATTCTTGTTTGCAGTTGCATGATACTCTGGCTTAGGAGTTGGCCCTACAAGTCGTTCAGCACTATTAATCCAAAGAGCTGCTCCACGTGGATTATAAATGACATAGAGTGCCGAAAGGCCGACTGCACAGGTCGTAAAGTAACTATAGAGCATATAAGAAGTCATGCCCTGATGCATATTGAGCGCAATGCAAGCTGCGCCTGCTTTAAGTATAGGCACTAGGTTAGTCCACACACGTGCTGTCGAAGGGAGCTGTGATCTGATATCCTTTACCCCATTCTTGTAGACCGACTCACCTGCTTGCACAATCCCGAGATTTCCTAAAATTACAGCTGGGATAATAATGCCTGGGACAGAATACTCCAAATAAGGGACTTTCCAGGGATAGCATAGAGCAACAGAGGCGGCCATCACTTTAGCCAGTGTTTCCCAGTTGCTATTTTGTTGCAAAAGAGCTCCAGTGTCTTCCTCTTTCAGAAACGTAAATTTTGAAGTGGTTGCACCTCCGGCTGGTCCCTCAGTGTAAAAATTACCTTTAAAATCCCCTTCTCGCATTCTTTGTTCACATTCATAGGGAGTCCATTTTTCTTGTGTCCAATGTTGGAATACTTTGTTTATCGAATCCATAATTTTACCTGTCTACTTTGTTTCTATTTTATTTTGTAATTGCAAACTTTTTAACAATCACACTTTACAAACTCTAAATTTATCAAGCTTATCCACTTTGTCATAGATATTTCCCATTTTTTGCATACAGACGGCCATGAAGAGAACTTTGCCATCGAAAAGGACTTCATCTACACATTCACTCGCGGGAGTGTCTTGGAGGTGTTTAGTATAGGGAGTCCCGTCGTGCCACTGGCTTTCGATTTTGCCGATCCATTTGCGCCCTTCATAAGGAGAAAGCATCGTGTAGAGGCAGGCAACTTCAATTGCTACGGCATAGAGGGGGCTGCGACAAACGCGCCACAAATCCAAAATCATTTCGTTCGGGATCTCAAAGACGATAGTCATGATGGCATTGCCTAAGGCTGCCCGAATTCCTTTCGCCGATAGTTCTTGAATCAATTGGGGGATCACTTTCCAGAAAATGGAAGTGATGTCAGCGACCATTTTTAAAAGATTGGCGCTGATAAGCCCAAGGGTATAAATAGGGGTAATAAAAAAGATGCCGAGCGATTTAGCTGCAATAGTATGAGGAGCATCTGGCTTGCCTTGCAAACCGTAGAGATCGCCTGTTGACTCTTCGAGGGTATATTCAAATGTCTGAGGGCTGCCATTGTCTTTTATGCAAAGGTCGCCCCGACTATTTAATTTCTCTACTGTAACATTGCGCCAATCTGCATTGGGCTGGTACAGATCCATTGCGGATAACATTAGGAACCTCGATAAAAATTGGCGAGGATTCTACGCTACCCGCTAATAAAAAATCTACTGGTTACTTGAAAATTTTCTCATGCGGAGTGAGAATCATTTGAAGGAGCAGGCTATTTCTCAAGGCAGATTTATCCTTGAGCAGTTTTTTTAGCCCGCTCTGGTTTTTAGGTTGTTGTTCTTTTGGCTTTTCTTTGCTCATGAGATCTCTGCTAGGGATTTGCGCATTTCAGTATCTGCTTGAACATTTTTCATCCGATAATGGTCCATGATCCCGAGATTGCCTGATCGAAATGCTTCGGCGATCGCTTGAGGAATTTCTGCTTCAGCAGCGATCAGCAGAGCCTTGTTCTCCTGCTCGACAGCAACGGCATTCGCTCGTCTCTCTTCAGCTTTGGCTTGTGCGATTTTCTTATCTGATTCGGCTTGGTCGGTGCGCAAGCGAGCTCCGATATTTTCCCCAACATGGATGTCGGCGATATCGATGGAGAGGATTTCGAATGCGGTCTGCGCATCGAGCCCTTTTTCAAGCACCAGTTTAGAAATGGATTGGGGCGCTTCGAGAACATCGACATACTGATTGGCTGCACCGATCGAATTGATGATCCCCTCCCCTACACGGGCGATGATGGTCTCTTCGGTGGCGCCTCCGACTAGCTGCTGCAGATTGGTGCGGACGGTTACCCGTGCACGGCACCCAAGTTGAATTCCATCTTTTGAGACGGCGGTTATGTAGGTCCCATCGCTGGGGCAATTGATCACTTTCGGATTGACTGAGGTACGGACTGCTTCGAGAATATCTCTTCCAGCAAGGTCAATTGCAGTCGCCTGCCCCCAAGAAAGGGGGATGTTGGCTTTCTGGGCAACAATCATCGCGCTGATCACTTTGGTCACACTTCCGCTAGCCAAATAGTGGGTCTCCAATGCGGCGGTATTGATCCCTTTGATCCCCGCCTTAGAGAGAGTGATGATCCCGTTGACTATGATACGTGGAGGGATTTTGCGCATGCTCATCCCGACGATATTGAAAAGGGGGATATAGCTACCCGAGACGAGCGCCTGAAACCAAAGGCTGATGAAGCGCATCACCATGGAAGCGAGAATTAGGATAATTACTCCAATAAAAATATACAGTGTTCCGCTCATTTTATGTCTCCTTTACAATGTAATAGGCTCCGCGCCCATCGATGATCGTGATTTTTTTTCCCTTGGCGATATAGTCGCTCTCCGAAATGGCCTGCACCCGCTTCTGGTTGACCAAAATATGGCCCGAGGGTTTGAGGTCGGAGGCTGCTTCGCCCTGATGCCCGACGAGGGCCATATCGAGGGTAGATGCGACGAATTCAGCCTGGTCGGTCTCTAATAAATAATTTTTTCTTTGCCTATTTTTAATTATCGATAATGCCAGTTTGCATACGATAATTATAAGCAATACAGTAAATATGAGCGTGCTCGATTTAAACAATAGGGAGAAAGTGGAAAGCAATAAGAGGAGAGCTCCGACGCCGAGCGCTAAAGCTCCTAAAATCGCCATGATGCCCCCTGGGAGGAAGAACTCAATGAAGATGAACAGTAATCCGATTAAAATGAGACTTATTTGCAACATCATGCCATAGAGAATGCCACAAGCTTAATTATTTATCCAACATTAACGCAAAGGCGCCAAGACGCAAAGACGCAGGAAAAAGAAAAAAATAGGATGTTCATTATTTTTTTACCCTTTTTTTTGCGTCTTTGCGTTTCTGCGTCTTTGCGTTGTAATTGCCTAACCTAATAGGATTGAATTTTACTCTCCGGCAGACCATCATATCTTGTAATGGTTCGGCTATTCAAACTCATCCCTTTCTTCATCCCGTTTGCCCTTATGGCTTCGACCATCCCTTATTCGGTCAGGATCGAGGGGGTAGAGGATGAAAAGACTCTGCGGGATCTGCGTAACTCCTCTCAGCTCATGAACTTGCGCAAGAAGCCTCCGAGCTCGATCAATTCTCTGAGGTTTCGGGCTGAATCGGATATCCCCGATCTGATCAAGATTTTGCATGCCCATGGGTATCTCGAAGCCCAGATCGATGTTCAATTTGAAAAGGAACCGGAAGAATATTATGTCGTTCTCTGGGTTAATCCTGGGCCGATTTATACGATTGAGCAGTATCACGTCACGTTACTGAGTGAGGGAAGCGAGATTGAAAACCAATGTGCGCCGCTGAGTTTAGCGCAGCTTGGGATCGCGCTTGGTCAGCCGCTTGAGACGAATCGGGTCATCGAGAGTGAGCTGTCAGCGCTTCGAGTACTGGCTCAGTACGGCTACCCGCTGGCTGAAATTCAGGATCGGGAGATTATCGCCGATGGGAAGACGAAGCAGGTCCGGGTCCTTTTGACAATCGAGCTTGGCCCAATCGCCTATTTTGGCCCCACAACCATCGAAGGCAATTGCACTGTCCGCTCCTGTCTCATCGAGCAGCAAATCCAATGGAGCGAAAATGAGCGGTTTAATTGCTGTCTTGTCGAAGGGACGAGGGAAGCCTTGATGGACACGGGGCTGTTTAGCTCTGTCTACATCACCTATCCGAAGAGTGTCGATGAGGGGCCGATTTTGCCGATGAAAATCGAGGTGGCCGAGACGAAACATAAGAGCATCAGCGCCGGGATAAGTTACCAGACAACATTTGGCCCTGGAGCCACCATTGGCTGGGAAAATCGGAATGTGAGGGGCATGGGAAGACGATTTACCTTTCAGGCCAATATTGCCCAGCGGATCCATTCGGGAATCGCGGCCTATCGGATCCCCCATTTTTATGGAATTGATCACAATTACACAATCCAAGCGGAAGCGGCTCACGAATCCATTAAGCCGTATCGGATGCAATCGTACAATCTCCTTAACCGATTTGATCGCCCTATCGGGTGCTATTTCTACTTTTCTGTGGCGGCTGAGCTCGAATATTTGATTGTTCGCGGTAGCGTCGACAACGGAAAGTTTTTCCTCGCCGAGGCACCAATTCATCTCCGCTGGACAAATGTGGAGGATTTTCTGAACCCGGCCAAGGGGGTTCGGCTCGACTATCGCGGCGCGCCTACTGTCAATCTCAAAAAAGGGTCTGAATTTTATTATTCGCAAGTCCTCACTTTGAGCTCCTACTTGCCCCTTTGGAGAAATGAGGGGCTTATTCTCGCTCAAAAGCTGACCGTAGGGACGATTTTTAGCAATGGGCTCGACGCTGTTCCAGTTCCCAAGCGGTTTTTTGGAGGATCTGAGGAAAATTTACGGGGATATCGCTACTACACGGTCTCCCCATTGCGAAAACATGACAAGCCCATTGGAGGCAGATCGGCTATTTTCTATACGATTGAACCCCGTTTTCGCTTCAGGAATTGTTTTGGACTTGTCCCATTTTTTGATATCGGTAATGTATATTTAAAAGAGTGGCCCACTTTTGAGGGGAAGTGGCGCAAGTCGGTCGGGATCGGATTTCGTTATTTTTCCTTCATCGGTCCTTTGCGGCTCGATGTCGCCTTCCCCCTTGATAGGCGTGAGGGAATCGATCCCCACTGGTGGGTATTCGTAAGTTTGGGGCAATCATTTTGAAGTGGATCGTCAGAGTTTTTCTTAGCCTCCTTGTTCTCCTCATGGGTGTGGTCTTCATCATGCAGACTCCATTTGCAAAGGAGCTGGCCAAAAATACCCTCATCACGCTTGCTCATGAAAAGGGGATTGAACTTCGGTTAAGAAAAATCGATGGAGTCCTCCCTTTTGAATGGAAGCTTAAAGATGTAAAATGCCGCTATAAAGGAGAGGAGATCTCTGCAGATGAGCTCAAATTTCGGCTCGCCCTTTTGCCCCTTTTTCAACAAGAATTGGAAGTGAGTTATCTCAAAATCCACGAGGGGCGCTTTCGAAATGTTCCATTTGCCGCTACCGCAAAGGGCAAGCTCGACCTCAGCGGGAATAACACAATTAAAATCTCCAATTTTCTCATCGAGGGAGAAAATCTCTTTGTCCGTCTAGAAGGAAAAATCAACCCCGATCTTACGATCAAACAAGGAAATTTAGCTTTTTATCTCCCCAATCTCTCCCTCTTTAGCCAGACGATTTCTCAGGGCTCTGCGATGGGAATGGGGAAAATCACCAAGGAAAGCGCCAAACTCGAGTGTTTTATTGAAAATCTGCAGATAGGCAAGATCCCCGTTGCCTACTCGGTACTGACGCTCGACGCGACACGGGAGCAGGAGCTGTGGGAAGGAAGTGCGGGCTTAAGAAGCGGACATCCCGAAATTCCAATGCAAGGGCAGTGCCATTTTTCATGGGGAAAGGAGCTGCTCATTGATGAGATTCAAATTAAGAGCCCTGAACTTAAGCTATCGGGGAACCTCAACCTAAACAAGCTCGAGGGGCAGCTTCTAGCCAAATGTGCCGATCTACGCACTCTCCAGCCTCTTTTTCCCAATTGCTATATCAAAGGGTCTCTCGACTCTGAGCTGAAGCTCAATAATAAAAATCTCGAATGTCGGGTAGACCTTAAGAATTTTGCCCTTGCCGATACGTTAGGTCAGTCTCTCTCAATCAAAAGCCGATTCAATGAGTCAATGCAAGGGAGCCTCGAGATCACGGGCTCCTCGATCATCCACGAGAAAATGCGATTAGATCAAGTCCACTTTAAATCCATAGTTGATCCTGAGCACTCTCCCTTTGAATTAGCGATTAAAGGGACCTGGGAGGATCCGCTCGAGTTCCGGGGTTCTGGCAGCCTCCAAATGCAACCGAATGGTCTGCTCTGCAACATCGAGGCAATCGATGGGTTTGCCCTCAAGCGGTCGATTTCTCTCCAAACACCTTTTTCTATCGATTGGACGACGGAGCACTTCAAAATGAGCAATCTGTCGATGGATATCGGCTATGGTCACCTCCTTTCTCGAATCAACTTAGATAAGACCAGCACAGAGATCAAGATTAATGCCCGTGAGATGCCTCTAGAGTTCATCCCGATCTTTTACAAACACTTCTCCTTGGCCGGGACAAGCTCTTTCGATATCGATCTTGTCGCGAAGGAAAACGGTATCCAGGGCACTTGCAATGTCGCGTTGGAGCGGGCTCATTTCCTATCCGAAGGGCTTAAGGAGCCCTACACGACGAAAGGCTCACTCCAAATTCATCTCAGCGGAAGCACACTCCAAGTTCACGCCGATCTGAAGGCCAAAGACAAGCAGTTCATCAATTTAATCGGCAGCTTCCCCATCCACCTGCAACACTTCCCCTTTAAAATCAGCCTCGACACCGATCGCCCTTTTTCTTCGCAACTGACTGCGGAAGGCAAATTGGAAGACCTTTTCAATTTCATCAATGTGGGTCAAAATAGAATCGAGGGGTGGGTCTCAACGCAGCTGCACGGCTCGAAGACGCTGAGAGAACCATCGCTTCAAGGATCATTCGAACTTCAAGATGGCCTCTATGAGAATTATACCTCTGGCACCTGTCTAAAACAAATCTCTGCCAAAGGAGTCGCCGATAATAAAATGATCCGACTCACCAACCTGCAGGCTAACGACGGCGATAAGGGCTCATTTACAGCCGAAGGGTACCTCGAGCTGAAGCCGCTTGACCACTTCCCATTTTCCTTTACAGCAGACATCCACGATTTCAATGTTCTCTCGTTTGAGATGTTGACGGGCACCTGTTCTGGTGACGTGACCTTAAGCGGCAATCGCTTGGGAGCCTTGGCTAAGGGCAAGATCAAAGTCCACGGTGCCACTTTCCGCATTCCCGATCAGATGCCGGCGATCTTCCTGCAGCTTCCGATCCGCTTCGTCAACCTTCCGGAAAAAGTGATCACCACTCAGATCGTCCCCAAGTCGGCCTTCCCGCTTGAGCTCGATATCGAAGTCCATGTCCCCAAAGAGGGGCGGGTCGAGGGGCGCGGCCTCAATGCAGAACTAAAAGGAAGAGTCCACCTCACCGGCACTTCTAAAAACGTGAGCACCCAAGGAAAATTGCAGCTGGTCTCGGGGGAATACATCTTCTCGGGCAAAGTCTTCAAGCTGACCAAAGGAGAGGTCATTTTTAGCGATAAGTCGATCAAAAACGCCTACATCTCTTTCAGTGGCAACTGCGATCTGCCCGAAGTCAATGTCACCGTGATGCTCGAGGGGCCCCTCACCTCCCCTAAACTCAGCTTCCAATCGAGCCCCCAACTGTCCACAAGCTCACTCCTCTCCCAAATCTTGTTCAATAAAGACATCTCCGAAATTTCTGCCATCCAAGCGCTCCAAGTCGCCCAAACAATCATCTCCCTCTCTGGCAACTCTGGGCCGGACATCCTCGAGAAGATCCGCAAGACCATCGGGATCGATCGACTCACCCTGGTCACTTCCGAAAACGACCCAGGCAAAATCTCACTTCAAATCGGCAAATACCTGATGCGCGGCGTCCTGCTCACCCTCTCACAAGGGGCCGAGAGCCGCAACGTCTCGGTGGAAATCGACCTGCGCAAAGGGATAAAGTTCCAAGCCGAATTCAATGAAGAGCAGCAGGGTAAGTTCTCTTTGAAGTGGCACCACCACTATTAATTCGTGCCCGTGTGCGTGCCCGTGCCCGATTTTTTTTGCAGTCGGGAGAAATCCCCGCTGCCCCATCGGGCACGCATACGGGCACGGGCACGAAATATTGTTGCAAAAATTTCCTCTACTGAATAAACTAGATCTGCGGCCAAGTAATCAAGGAGCGTAAAATGGATACAATTGGATACAACCCATCTATAGACTGGCTTAACGCGTATGGAGCGTACGAAGCTGACACTCACAACACGATCAACAACCAAAATAAAAAAGTGAGTGGACACATCAACCATATGGAGAAGCTACAGCAGTTTTTAACTATGGCTACAGAGCGGACAAAGGATTCCAACCGCTTGGATATGTCACGTCCAGAAGACCAAGATCTACTCGCTGAACTACTGACTTATGGCGGTACGGAGCACATTTTCCCCCATGGCAAGACCGAGTGGAAAGAGAAAGAACTCGAGCATCTGCATGAAAAAATTAATCAGCACATCCAGGGACCTTTGCAGAGGCAAGTCAATAGTGGAACTGAAGAGATGGTTCTGCTGCAGCACGAATTGACCAAAGCGCTTGATCTATTTAAAAATGGGTTGAAGAATAATACAGACTTAATTACCTCGATCAACCGCAGAATCCAATCGGCCCATTCATGACCTTCATCGATTCGTTAAAAGCATTGGGTTTTGAAGGGGAATTGAAACCCCTATCTCTGCAAGAGCGCGAGACGGTCTATGCAGCTGCCTATGGGATGTATGAAGTGGGCGATTATGAGCGCTCTGCTGGTCTTTTCACCCAATTAATCTTGAACGAACCCTTTGAACTCCGCTTTTGGAAAGGGCTCGCCTCTTCCCGTCAGATGAACCGGGAGTACAAGGCTGCCCTCCATGCGTGGAGCATCGTCTGTCTAATGGGCGGACAGCAGCCGATTTCCCATTTCCATGCAGCTGAATGTTATTTGTCTATTGGAGAGCTAAAAGAGGCGGCCAAAGCGCTCCAATGTGCCCAATTTTTTCTCCCAGATTCCGATCCTTTAAGTTCTAAAATCGAAGAATTAAAAAAGGTGGTCGGCAATGGTTAACCGAACTGAAAGGATTGCCTCGACACGCGCTATCCCACCTGTTGCTGCGCCAAGACACAGAGTTGACCACACGCACAGTCATTTTTCGACGATCAGCAAATCCAAATCGGTCGTCCCCCCTTATATCGCCTCCAAGCCGATTCTCGATCCTCCTCCCCCACCTTTTTGGTCAATGATTGGACAAGTGAGCCGTCTTGAAGATGCTGCCTATAAATTCACCGTCCAGAAAGAGCAGCGGATCGACAGCATCTTCGACCAGATCAAACGTCTGCAGCTGGAAGAGGGGCTTAAGCTAGAAGAGGCCTACGCCGCATCGGAAGATGTGACCTTTTGGAGCTTTCTATACGATGTGAGCACTGCCCTCATGAGCTCGGTCTCTTTTTTCTTTGGGTTTGCCGCCGTCTCCTCTGGAGGGACAGCTGTAGGTGCTGCCTTAATTGCGTCGGGAGTCCTATCGCTAACGAATATCGCCTTCAAGCATGCCCAAGTCTGGGATTGGATCGCCGATCAAGTTTCAAATGGCGATCAAGAGGTGCGCCAAGCGGTAAAGACCTACCTTCCGGTCGGAGTCGGAATCGTCGCTGCAGCGATGGGTGTCTACGGCGCCTATGCAGCTTGGACCTATCCCCAATTACAAGGAACTTCCAAAGCGCTTGCCATCCTAGAAACGATTGCCGGAGTGGCCCAAGGGGTCACTACATGGGGCAATGGACAGGCAGCCCGACGATTTAAATTGACCAGCGCTGAAGTTTCTGCTTTGCAATCAAAAGGGGAATTAACTACACTTGAACTCGAAATTGTAATTGACGATATAAAAAAAATTCAAAAAGACTTGGGTGCAATTCAGGAGCTGGTAGGAAGATTAGTCCAAGATACCTCCCATTCCATCCAATCGATACAACAACCTGTTTAGAGGATAAAAATATGACTAGTGGAATTCAAGCAATCGATCTGACCAGAATTGATGGGATTAATACAATTGGTCCTGTAGATCCCGATATCCTTCAGCAAGCTGAAAGAAGACAACAAATAGCCGACCGTTTTATCTCTTCAGAATCGCTTGAAGATGATAACTATCTAAAAGGCGTTAATTCGGATATTAACACTCAAGCAATCGCTATAATCGATAAGATTTGCGAACATCAGGGGCAAAAAACCCTAAGTCGGTTGATCTTTGAACTTGTTTCGCGAGTCTCTGCTGTCGCGGAATCGCACATTCTCCATACAAGAAATCGAAATCGGAATCGCAAAGATAAGATTGATGGGAAAGTGGAGGATCAAAAATCGAACAAAAATTGGCAGGCAGTGGCCCATGGTGCTGAGGCTTTCCTCGGTGGATTCTTAAGCTTAGCCGGGGCCCTTCCTATCCCAGTTGCCGATCTTTGTAGGGTGCTTTCAAGTTTTCCTAGACCTGCCATGGCCATGGTCATTAGTAATTTGGAAGGAAAAAATGTCGAACCGCAGCACGAGTCTTCTCTCTACCTCCAAGAAGTACAGTCAGCGAAGCAGGCTATCGAATCGCTCAAGCAACTCCCCGAGCAGCTACGCAACCTGATTCTCGAGTTGATGAGACTTGAATTGCGCGCAATTGAAGGTATTTCCCAACGTTAGAGACCTCGTGCATAACTTAGGGTTCGTCGATTTTCGGGATTATTTTGGCCGCTTTTCGATTCAAATTCGGGGGGTCATATGCGTGAGCCTGATATTACCCCCCGAATTTGAATCGAAAATCGGCTCAAAAGAACCCGAAAATCGACTGAACCTAAATTATGCAAGAGGTCTATTTGCTAGGAAAGGCTCTTTTCGCTAGAGTGAGAAGTTATGGAACCAAGCGAAGAGACAATTCCCCGTAGCCAAGTGATTGAACAGTGGGTCAGCCGCTTCAAACTCACTTTTTTAGTCTCCATCGGCGAGTATGCCCAACTGCTCGTCGATACGGTCAAAGCGACCCTCTGGCGCCCCCCAAAACTCCATCTAATTCTCAAGCAAATGTACAACATCGGAGTCGGGTCGCTCGCGGTCGTCGCCATCACCGGATTCTTCACGGGGCTTGTTCTCGCCGCCCAATCGTTCTACCAGCTTTCGGGCAAAGGACTCAGCGGCATCACCGGCCTGATGGTCGGCAAAGCGATGATGACCGAACTGGGGCCAGTGCTCACTGCTTTCATGGTGACAGGACGGGTCGGAGCGGCGATGTGCGCTGAGCTGGGGACCATGCGGGTGACCGAGCAAATCGACGCGCTAAAAACGATGGCAGTCAATCCCAACCGCTATCTGGTTGCGCCGCGCCTGATCGCCGGGGTGTTTATGATGCCTCTGCTCACCCTATTTAGCACCGTGATGGGGATTTTTGGCGGCTATCTGATTTCGACTTTCTTCTTCGGGATGGCCCCTTCGGCCTATTTTGACCCGATTCCGATCCATATCAGCATCTTCGACTTCTTCTCTGGCAGCGCCAAAGCCTTTTTCTTTGGGGTGATGATCATGACTATCTCCTGCTATAAGGGGATGAACACAACCGGCGGTGCAGAAGGGGTGGGCAGAACGACGACACAGAGCGTGGTGATCTGCTATATCGCCATTTTGTTCAGCAATTTCTTTCTGACGATGACGCTCAACTTGATCCGTCCCCACATCGTGAGGTTGCTCACTTGATTAAGATTCGAAGCCTCTGTAAACGGTTTAAGACTCAGAAGGTCCTGAAAGGACTCAATCTTGATATCCATGAAGGGGAAACGCTGGTGATCCTCGGCCCATCTGGGGGTGGCAAGAGTGTTTTGCTCAAGCATATCATCGGCATCTCCAAGCCCGATCAAGGCTTTGTCGAAATCAACGGGGTCAATATCACCGAATTATCGGGGCCTGACCTCTTCCGGGCTGTCAAACGGATGGGGATGCTCTTCCAGGGGGCTGCCCTCTTCGACTCGATGACCATTGCGGAGAATACCGGTTTCTATTTAACCGAACATGACGATCCCGAGACCGGCCACAAAATCTCCAAGAAAGAGATCGCAGACCGGGTCGACGAAGCGCTCAAAATGGTCGGACTCGATGGGACGCAGAATAAGATGCCAGGCGAGCTGTCGGGAGGAATGCGCAAACGGGCGGGACTGGCCCGTCTGATCGTCTACCGTCCACAGATCCTCCTCTATGATGAGCCGACCACAGGACTCGATCCAATTACCGCACAGCAAATCAATGAACTCATCGTCGAAACTCAGCACAAATTGAAAGCCACCAGCATCGTCGTCACCCACGATCTCTCCTCCGCCCTCTATGTCGGCGATCGGCTAGCCCTCATGAGAAATGGTCAAATTGTCCATGTTGGAGAGCCGAATAACTTTATAAAAATGGAAGATCCGATTATTGATTGTTTAAGGAAGGTCATAAATAAATGAATACCACCATTAAAAACCTCATCGTCGGGATTTTTATCCTCTGTGCCATCTCGATCTCGGTCGTGACGATCATGTTTCTGAAACCGACCGTCGGCGATGGCAAACAGACCATCTATGTCTGCTTTTCCGATATCGGCAGCATCCGCGAAGGAACCCGCGTCCTCTTTGCTGGAAGACCAGTTGGAGAAGTGGTGGCGATCACCCAAATCGAAGACGCTAGGGCTCACCCAACCGACGGACTTGGCCGGATCTATTCCTACCAGCTGACCCTCCACATCGACTCCAAAACCAAAGTCTACAATACAGATGAGATCTCGATGCAGACCTCTGGCCTCCTAGGAGAAAAGTCCATCGGGATCACCCCCAAAGCCCCTCTGCACGGCGTCACTCCTAAACTGATCACCGACAAGCCAATCTATGCCGATTCGGTCGATAGCATCCAAAACGCCCTCATCGAATTCTCCGATCTCTCCGCCTCGATGGACGAGACCCTCAAAGGGATCTCCGGCTGGATCAAAGGACATGGAGAAGATCTCGCGACGACGATTAAGGCAGCTGGAAACGCCCTTGATCAGGCCCACGTTGCCATCGCGCAGCTCAACGAAAATGGCTCCTTTCAAAATCTTGGATCGGTCATGGAAAGCCTCAAAACCGTCTCTAACACCATTTCTCAAGGCGATGGCACCCTAGGAAAGATCCTCGTCGGCGATGACCTCTATCTGCAAGCGAATGCCATCATGAGCAAAGCCGACAGCCTGATGAACGATGTGAACCATTATGGAGTGCTCTTTCACCTCAACAAACAATGGCAACGGACCCGCCTGCAGAAAGTGACCCAACTCAACGCCTTGCAGACACCCCAAAATTTCCGCACCTATTTTCAGACCGAGATCGACGATGTCAACGCCTCGATGGCCCGCATCTCGATGCTGATCAACAAAGCCGAAAGCACCCAGATTTTCCAAGAGGCCCAGTTCAAAAAGGATTTCGCCGAGCTCCTGCGCAAATCAGACGAACTCTGTGAAAACTTGCGCCTCTATAATCAACAACTTAACAAGCCGTAGAAGACATGGAACAGCCACCCTATTCAGAACTCTCCAAAGGAAGTTTTCTCATCGCCAGTCCCGAGATCGACGCAGGGATCTATTTCCGCAGCGTCATCCTCATTTGCGAGCACACCCCCAGCGGGTCCTTCGGACTCATCATCAATAAGCCAGTCAGCATCGACCTGCCCGAAGATCTGATCAACCTGAAAAACCAAGCCAACCCCCACGTCGGCATCCGCGCCGGCGGCCCCAACCAGCCCAACCAGATGATGCTGCTCCACTCCTCCGAAGCGCTCGCTGAACAGGCCCTCAAAATCTGCGACGGAGTCTACCTCGGCGGCGACATCCAGTTCCTCCAGCAAGCGATTAACGATTCCAGCGGTCCCAACCTACTCCTCTGCTTCGGCTTCACTGGCTGGGAGTCGGGCCAACTCGAGCGGGAATTCCTCAGCGGCAACTGGTTCCTCGCCCCCGGATCTGCCCGCCATGTCTTCGAAACCCCACCCGAAAAAGTGTGGCAAAGCGTCCTCCGCGAGCTCGGGGGCAAATACGCCACCCTCTCAATGATCCCCGAGGATCTGAGTCTCAATTAGTAATGGTTGATGATTTAAATAGAAACGCCTGGACCATATTCTGAATCCAGGCGCATTTTTTAAGCTCTAAGATTACTCTGTAGCTTCGTGAATTTTATGTTTTGCGTTTTCAGCAATTTCTTTGGCTTTATCTTTTGCTTCGACAGCCTTATCTTCGGCTTTCTCAGCAAGTTCTTTCGCCTTATCTTTTGTGTTTTCAGCAACTTCTTTGACTTTATCTTTTGCTTCGACCGCTTTATCTTTTGCGTTTTCAGCAACTTCTTTCGCCTTATCTTTTGCTTCACTAGCCTTGTCTTCAACTTTCTTTACGGCGTCGCTAGCAGTATGGTTACTTGCATGTCCATTAGCGAGTATACCGCATAAAATTAAAAGAGCTATTGATGGTATTGTTTTTGAATTGAATTTCATAGAAGTGCTCCTTTTTTTTTAATTTACGTTCCTTACTTTCGCACGAAAAATTTGGAACTTATTTGAATAAAGGCATTATTTTTTTCAAAATAATATCGTTATTTGTACCACTCTACTAAATAGCGGTAATATTTGCAAGATTTATTTATGAGGATTTGAGCCTTTGCGTTACAATGAATCCATGAGCCTATCGGTCCGAGAGCGGATCCAGACCTTTTTCCGTGTCAGAAGCGAGCCCAAAATGGGGACCTTTACCGGGGTCTTTTTGCCTAACATTCTCCAGATGGTGGGTGTGCTGCTCTTCATGCGCCTTGGATGGATTCTCGGCTGTGTCGGCCTGCCGAATATGCTCGCGATCCTCACCCTCTCTTCGAGCATCCTCTTTGTCACAGCCCTATCCATCTCCTCCATCGTCTCCAACATGAAGGTCGGAAGCGGCGGGGCCTACTACATCATCTCCAGGATCCTCGGGGTCGAATTTGGCAGCGCGATCGGCATTTTGCTCTGCCTGGCCCAAATCGCCTCGATCGCCATCTGTGTCTGTGGATTTTCCCTCTCTATTCAAGAGTTTTTCCCCTATCTCTCGATCACAGCAATTAAAAGTTTGACCTTGTGCGGCCTCGTCTTAATCTCCACGATCTCTACATCGCTGGCTATGAAGACGCAGCTGATCATTTTTTCTCTTCTCATTGCCTCTGTGGGCTCGATATTTTTTGGATCTGCCACTGCACAAGCTGCCCCCCTTCCAACTTATGAAACTTTAAGCGCCGCATCCCTCCCCTTCTGGGCCGGATTCGCCCTGTTCTTCCCCGCCATTACTGGAATCGAGGTGGGGATGGCCATGTCGGGTGATCTCAAGAAGCCGAGTCGCTCTCTGATCATCGGGTCGCTCGCCGCTGTCCTCGCCACCTTTTTGCTCTACTGCACGATCACCTTGTTTTTATCTACAAAGATTCCCGCAGACCTCCTTCGCTCCAGCCCCTTCATCATATACCAAATCTCCAAGTATGGAATGCTCATTCTGCTTGGGGTGTGGGGCTCATCCATCTCGTGTGCTCTGGGGAGCATTTTGGGTACCCCGCGGGTGATCCAGGCCCTGGCAAAAGACAAAGTCCTCCCCTCTTTTTTAGCCAAAGGGGCAAGTCAGCCGAGAATGGCGACCCTATTTGTCTTCGCTGCCACCTTGCTGCTCACCCTCTGCGCCAACATGAACCAGATCATCCCCTTTTTGACCATGGTCTGCCTGGTCTCCTATGGACTCATCAATTGCGTCGCCTTTTTTGAGATCTTCTTGCAAAACCCCAGCTGGCGCCCCAATTTCAACATGCACTGGTCTGTCCCCCTCATCGGAGCACTGGGCTGCCTTGTCATCATGCTGATGATCAATCCTGGCGCGACCCTGATCGTCCTAACGCTGACCACCGCCCTTTGTCTATGGACTGCAAGTCGCCATTTAAGTGGCAACTGGGACGATATCCGCCACAGCATTTTCTCCTTCCTTATTTACAAGGGGATGGCCCAGCTGGCACTCCTAAAACCGAATGCCAAGAGCTGGCGACCCCATCTGCTTACCCTTTTCGATCAAAATCTTCCCTCGAAAAACCTCGCCTATTTCTCCCATGCCCTCGACCAAGGAAAAGGATTTCTCACCTTTGGCGCCTGCTTGGAAGATCCTTCCGATCAAGAGGAGCAAATCCGCAAAGCCCTGTTTGACTACCGAATCCCCTCCTACGTCCACATCAATCGATCGAAAGAGAGCTTAAAGCACCTCGAGCAATTGATCGGAAACTACGGTCTCGGCCCCCTCAAGCCCAACACCATTATCCTCCCGCTACCTAGCGAACCTTCCCGCATCGACTTTTATGGTGAGCTGGTCACCGAAATCCCCCAATACGGAAAAAACATTATCTTCTTTAAAGCGGATACCGACAGCAATGGTTTATATACTGAGAACTTTGGAGTGCCAAAACAGATTGACCTTTGGTGGAAGGGGGGCAACCAAAAGAACTTCGAGCTGTGCCTCGCCCTCTCCTACACCATGCGAGGCAGCCCAGCTTGGGCCGGAGCCGAAATCTGCATCAAATCGATCGTCCACCATGAAGAGACCCAAAAGAAACTGCATCACATCTTCGATCGATATCAGCAGAAGCTCCGGATCAAAAATTTCCGCTTTGAGTCGATCCTCGACCCCAAAGAGGCCTTTTTCGAGAATCTGCTCACCCACACGGCCGATTTCACCTTTTTAGGCCTGCGCGACCGACATCCCGAAGAGAACATAGAAGACTACAAGCGCTACTTTGCCGACCTCGTCGAAAAGACCTCTCCGCTGAAAAACTTCGCCCTGGTTCTGGCGGGCGAAGATCTCGCCTTCGACAAGATTTTCAATTAGTGCAATTTTAAAACTCTATCAAACTCGAGTCATTCCTGTCGGAATTGACATGAAATCAAAAATCTTTATACTGTTTGATCCAAATGGAGAACCCTTATGGAAATAACGCCAGCTGTATCATCTTTACCCCAAACTTTTCAATCCGTCCAGGACGACACATTGAAATCTTCAACAACTGACAAGGTTGTCAGACTTGTTATTGCGATGGGTTTACTAACGGCGGTCGGTATAGGTATTGTATACATGAGCCCCTTGTTTCCAATCACTACCACTATCGCTGCCGTATTTCTAGGATTTGCAGCTATTGGGTTAATCAAGCAAATTGCCGAACAGCTTTTAGGCTCAAGTAGACATCGACGGCCACCAAAATTACCCATGGGCACTTTAGATATCAAAATGCCAAGTCAATCCAGTCAACCTAAAAGAAAATTCCACGAGCCCGAGGTCAAGGATTTGGACAGTAATAATGGAAAACTCGATTCAGAAACTACAAACTCTCCAACCGCTTCAGATTTAATAGATCGCAGCCCGCCGCCAATTACTAGAATTTCTCGAAATTCACTATTAGACCCCCTGAAATCTCTGTCGTGGTATTCTCCTTTTGACAGACTGTTTCGATATGGCGCTATGCCGTCTATCGTGCCAGCGGGAATTCCTGGAAACATTCGTTCAGAAGATATGAATTCAACAGATTACAGCCCACTTCAAATTACTGACAAAATTCATTCAGAACATACGAGCGACAAATTTCCAACCCCAGATTCAACATACACCCCGCTGCGACTGACTGACAAAAAATGGGACGATTTGAATGGAAAGCCAACGGTCACAGATAGCAACCAACCACTGCGACTTAAAGATTTGGATGAAAAGCCAAGAATTGAAATCATTGATTAATCGGTATAGCCTAATCATCATTAAAATTAGGAGAAGGCGGACCCTACATCCGCCCTTCCGGAACAGCTGTTACACTACCCCACGAATACCCCTTCATTGAATGCTCCTCGACAGATTAACCCACCCTGACTATTGTATAGCGCTCCCTGCCCATGATAGGTACCATTTTGTATTTGACCTTCGTACATCGATCCATCACTTGAAAACATTATTCCTTCGCAGGCTTTACCATTTAGGAATTTACCTTTGAAAATTGTCCCGTCTGCTGATACTATTACGCCATCCCCATCCTTCTTATCTGCTTTCCAGTTCCCCTTATAGATTGTCCCACTTGTAAGTATTTCAATTCCAAAACCCTCTCGCTTTTCACCCATACATTTACCATAGTATCTTCGATCTTCTTGTGTAATTATTGGAGATGGGAACCCTCTTAAATGAGCCTGCACCTCTGAGTGGAATACCTGAGAGAAGATTTCTTTTTTTGTCTTTGTTCTTGTTTCGCGGCCCCAGTTGCGCAATTCTGCTTCTGATACTCCTTCGTTTAATGGATGGGTATATGCGTAATCTGGGGGCTGGGGGCTACGGTCTTCATGAGTCCCAGCTTGGCGTGAATACTCATATTCAATATCAGAGCATTCTTCTTCTGTTCGCTTGACTTCTTGAACTCTACCGCTCAAATGTAGGTCCGATAGGTCCCTTTGATTCTCTTTAGAAGACTCAAAGCGTGGGCTAACAATATTTATCAGCGGTTTATCTTGGCGTCTTGCGGTAGAATCAGAAACTGAATTATTATTGTTATTATTAATATGATTTTGAAAATTATCAATTTTAAATGCCACTATCTTCCTTCCTTTTATTTTCTAATTAATGAATAGTTTTGCAACAGCAGGAATAGCCGATATACAATCTATTTTTATTAATGATATTATTCATATCAACCAAACCGATTCCTTAAACTAATTATAACTAATTATTAATAATTTGTAAAGATTATTATTTAATTTTACTAAATAAAAAATTTTATTTACCAAGGAGGATGGAGGGGATATGAGCGAAACGGAAATAAAACGGACGTCTGTTCTTATGAGGCTGCAGTCCAAGGAGTTAAATTCAGATCCAAGCTGCTGATATTCTGGGCGTTACGCCAGCCAGAGTTGACGAGTTAGGGCCGTATTCATCTTTCGATCGCCCGCCTAAGTGACATGTTGCTTAGGCTGGTGAGCGAAGCACTTAAGGCCTTAATAATTAAGTGGTAAAGTGGAGATCGTGAAGGCAATAGACTAAGGTTCCATCCGTGCAGAGACACGCGCTGATCAATTCATAATCGTTTTTTTCTGGGGTTGGATGCTTGCGAATCCACCAATCATTAACCTTCGATTTTGTGACTAAAGCAGGAAAAGCAATATATTCATCGATGACCTCGGAGATCGTATACGGAAAACCTGTTCGCCTTATGTCTTCTCCCCCACCAATGAAATAAACATAGGTATGGGTGCGGTTTAATTGGGACATAAAGCCGCAGATCTCCTTCTTTGATGTCCCGACAGCAAATTCCCTATGGGCGACCTTGACGATTTTATCGGTTGTGGGATGCATCTCCACAGCAATGACTGCGATGCTGCCGTTCATATTTAGGATGCAAAGTGGCAAGGTATCTGTAAAACTGTCATCGGTGAAATCATATCGACATTTGCCAGCTCGATAGGCTTCAAATTCCTCAAAATGGACTTGCTGGATGTGATGTAATCTAGCAGAAGATGGACTGGAAAAATCTCCTGAATCTGGGCTGTATCGAATCAAATTGTCTCCTTCTAAAAATCGAGTCCAGCAACTCTATCAAACTCGAGTCATTCCTGTCGAGATTGACATGAAACCAAAAATCTTTATACTTTTTGGCTTAATAAGGAGAAGCTTTATGGATTTAAAACCTGTTCTACCGCAAATTTTTCAGCCTGCTCACGTCGATACATTGAAGAGTTCCAGCAATGGAAATTCTACGGTTGATAAGATCATCGTACTTGTTGTAGCGCTCGGTATTTTAGGCTTTTATGGCTTTATGTGGCATTTAGATATTGCACCAGCTATTGGGGCAGCATTTGCAGTATATCCAATAACCACCACAATCATCTGTCTTTTACTCTTACCCGCTGCAATTCAATCGGTATTTGGAATCTGTGCCATTGCCCTAGCGGTCTTTGGTGAAGTGATTGACCGGTTGACATCTAATTAAAAATCTTTATACTGTTTACCCTAAAAGGAGAACCCTTATGGAATTAAAACCTGTTTCAACTGCAACACCAGCCGCTCAACCAGTCGTGGTTGAGACGCCAAAAAGTTTTTCACTAATTGAGAAAGTTGCTCGAGTTGTGATTGCGATGGGGCTGTTCGCAGCTCTCGGTGCAACTCTCGTGTACTTGGCCCCCACGTTTCCAATGACAGTCACAATCATTGCTGCGGTCAGCCTTCCTTTAGTAGTATGGGGGCTCTTAGATCACATTGGCGATTTTATCCTATAACGCCGTAAAACAAGGCCCTTTAGGGCCGTGATGTAAGGCGCCGTTTAGTCTGGGGTATTCTGTTGTTCAATATACTGTCTAATGATCGATATTGGGGCTCCACCGCAAGAGCCTGCAAAATAACTTGGCGACCATAGGGCAGTTCCCCATAGATATTTTGTAATAGATGGGTAGTTCTTCTTGCGGATCATCCTCGAAGATACCCCTTTTAATGAGTTTACAAGTTTTGAGACCGATACTTTAGGTGGATAGTTGATCAACAGATGAACATGGTCTTTTTCGCCATCAAATTCTATTAGAACAGCCTCAAAATCAGTGCAGACACTCTCGAAGGTCTCCCTCAGATCAGATAGAATTGGCTTAGTGAAGACACACCTTCTGTATTTTGTAACAAAGACCAAATGCACATGCAGAGCAAAAACACAGGATCTACCTCTTCTCAAATCTGTTGACTTTAACATAGGCCAAATTTAAAATTTAAACCATGATCTTAAAAAGGGCATTCAAATTCAAGCTAAAACCTACTGCGTTGCAATATGAAATGTTCTTACGCTTTGCCGGGGCTCGTCGTTTTGTATTTAATCGAGGACTAGATGAGCGACAAAAAGCCTATGAAGCTACTGGAAAAGGCCCTTCTTATTTCGAACAAAACAAAGAACTAACCCGATTAAAAGAAACAGAGGAGACTTCTTGGTTGAAGGAAATCCATAGCCAGGTGCTTCAACAAGGGCTTAAGGATCTCGATAGAGCATTTCAGAACTTTTTTGTAAGAGTAAAGAAAGGGAAGAAGCCGGGGTATCCAAATTTTAAAAAGAAAGGGATGAATGAGAGCTTCCGATTCCCACAAGGAGTCAAAGTTGAAAATTCCAAGGTCTATTTACCCAAAATCGGATGGGTGAAATTTCGAAAATCGCGAGATATCCAAGGAGAGATCAAAGAGACAACCATCCTGCAAGAGGGAACCGATTGGGTTATCTCATTCTCATGTGAATGGGAAAAGGTACTCCCAAAGAAAGCGCCTATAGATGAAGAGCGGGCGATAGGGATCGATGTAGGGATAGAACATTTCGCTACTACGGCAGCTGGAAAGGAAAACAGAGCAGAAGAGATTGAAAATCCAAAGTTTTTGAGAAAAAAGCTATCCCATCTTCGATATCTCTCAAGACAATTATCCAGGAAAACCCCAAAAGGAAAAAATAGACTCAAGGCCAGACTAAAAGTCTCCAAGTTACATGCCAGCATCAAGAACCTCAGAAATGATTTTGTACAACAACTCTCAGCAAAGATGGTCAAAACCCACGACATCTTTTGCATTGAGAGCCTAGATATTTCCAGCCTACTAGAGAAGAGCCCGAAAGGACTTTCCCGAGCGATATCAGATGCGGGCTGGGGAAGTTTTTTGCACTGCCTTAATTACAAAATTGAAGAGCACGGAAAACACCTTGTAGCAGTAGACAGGTATTTTCCAAGCAGTCAAATTTGTGCGGCATGTGATAGTCGGCAAAAGATGCCCCTCTCTATCCGGGAGTATCATTGTCCAAATTGCGGAGTAAAGAATGCCCGTGATTACAACAGTGCGATAGTTCTAAAGGCCGCCGGAATGTCGGTCTTAAAAGCCTGTGGAGCTGCCCTCGTTGGAGGGAGCATTGAAGCAGGAATCTCTCGACTTTAGTCGGGAGAGGTTCAAGAAAGCTAGGTAATTAATCACCCATCTTGGGCCATTTAATATCCACGGGGAAGCTTAAGCTTGGCAGAAGATGATTGAGCGCTTTGAGGATCTCGTCGTGATGCTTGAGGCAATGTGAATGGATCGTCTCGAGGGTGTGGATCGCCCGTTTGAACTGCGTTTGGTCGATGGAGCGCTCTCGGATGAGCAGCGCAGGACTATAGAAGATCCATAGCAGAAGCTCTTTTTCAGCGCGGCTCCACTTGGCTGGATCGGAGACCATTCGAAGGAACCCGAAGAAGACGGCTGTCTGCTCCATTCCGGTATCGATCGCATCTTTGCAAGTAAAGCTGATCGAGTCGATGTTGAGAATTTCGATCACTTTTAGTGTGAAGATGGTGTAGAAGATCTCGATGAAGCTTTGCCGCTCCTGGCGTGTGAGGCTGGTTTTAGCATCAAAAAACTGTTCGTGGATCATCTTGAGCGCGGGATTGATGAACTCGTCGATCTTTTCTTTTTTGAGCAGATCAGGAAGGTGGTAGCCGCACTCCTGGCCACTGAGAATTTGCGATTTGAATGCCTCCATGAAGACGGGCGCGCCAGCGTAAGATTGATATTCGTCCGCTTGGTTATAGAAGCTGGTGTTTTTAGGGAGTCCTAGGACAGGAATCGTTTCAAAATAGGCGGCCATTTGCTTAAGTCTTCGAGGGCTTTGCAGCGGGCAAATTCTTTCCACGAAGTGCGGTCCTGAAGGTTGATGAGAAGGTGCCTATCGGGCTTTAGTTCGTCGCGCAGGTAGCGGAGAAAGCCGGTAAATTCGGGGACGATCTGCACTTCTTGAATGGTGGTCTGTTTGACCGGTGCTGGGATGCGCAACACAGTCACATGAAACTTTTTCTGGCTGAAGCTGAAGAGCTGCGAGGGGAAATTTTCGTGCATCAGCGGGTCGTACCCCTCATACTCTTCCTCTTCACGGAACATATCGAGGGTCCTCATCAGAGGGCCATTTGGATAGTGGCGAGTCAAGTAGCGGAGGCTTTCATCGTCGTCGTTTAGATCTGTCCAAAGCTGCAGTTTCTTTTCATCAGCTTCGGGTTTGGTGCGGGGGCCCCGGAGCTCATCGCCTCGCTTAATCATCTGGTCGATTAATTTCAGAGCCTCTTTTCTAGGCTCAATACGCATGAAGAAGAAGGCACAGAGGGCATGGGTCAGGGTTAGCAGTGAGTGCATCTGCTGATCTTCTTCGATATCCCCTGTCAGCCACTCTTGGTAGCGGGGAGAGTTCAGCGCGGCACGTAAGAAACGGTGAAAATCGCTGAAATACTCGATGCAGCTTTTAAAGCTCTGATTTTCGATCAGGTGGACCGGGCTGGCAGCCATCCGTAGCGCCATGACCGCTTTGATGATGTTCCCTTCATAGGGGCGATCCTTATGCTGCATTCCCCCTTTGTAAAACTCATCGAGCAGCGGCGCTACCTGTCGGAAAAGCTCTCTCGCCCCTTCGAAAAGCTCGTGGTCTAGGAGCTCTCGCAATTGGAGCAGAGGGTCCTCTCCTTCGGCTTTCGAGATGAGCTCGTCGAAGTTGCCGAGCAGACGGATATGCCGGATGAGGTTCTTGCTAAAATAGGGCCTCCCTTCCTCATTTTTAATGAAGAATAGCTCGTAGCCCTGGTCTTTGCGGACTGCCTCGAGGTCTTTAAATCCCTGCATTTCGGTCTCGACGCTGCCCAATTCTTCTTCCAAATCAAATTCCCATTCTTCCGGGATCTCTTTAGGGATATTGCTCTGGCCAAGGATATGCTGCTTATAGTACTTGCGCAGGTCGGTGTATTCCTTGAGCTTCGAGATCGGTTTGTAGCGTTGGGGAGAAAGGGCGGCAAACTTGTCCATCTTTTGGACCGCTTCGTGGGCCAGGAGGATGATCGCTTGGATCCCCTTCATCGTTTGGGGGTCATTGAGGATCTGACGATCTTTCCGGACGATATTCTGGAGGTAGCGGTGCAGCACCCTAAAGGTCTCTTTGATCGCCCCTTCATTGCGAAGAGCGTGCCTTGGATCGCGCCAATTGATCTCGAGCGACACCTCTTCCTCTTCGGAATCGAGATCGATGGGTGTTTTGAGGTCAACCTCAGACATATTGGAGAGGATGTCAACCGCCTCCATGACTGATAATTCTTCTTTATTTCTTCCGATCGTCATAGCTCATTATTATAATATATAGAATTAATGGACAACAATTTTCGGTCTCGGTAAATAAGAAATAAGAGGTGACTATGAGAGCCATAATAGCGTTATTGATTTGTAATCTAGGGTTTGCAGCGACTATCCCCCAAACCTACACCAACCCCTCCAGCATCCGGATCACCCCCGAAGCTCCAACACCAGAGCCCGATAATGTGCAGACTACAATCTTATTCCCCCGCTCTGGCGAGATCGAAAGCAATCCTGTGAATATTCAGGTTCGGCTCCTTGGGTTTCCCGTCGGAACGATGAGCGACTTTGAGAGAAGAAAAGAGCTCTATAATGACCCAGAGGGACAGAGTTTGCTCATTTTTATCGACAACTACCATCCCTTTGAGATCTACACCTCGTTCGTCAATGCTCTCGACCAAAGCAACCTCTATTATGACCTGACTATGACCAAGTTGATCCCCTATGACCTAGATGAGGGAATGCACGTTATCCGCACTTTCCCTGCCCGTTCCTATGGAGAAAGCCTGAAAAACCCCCTCTGCTTTCAAGCCCGAGTTTTCTATATAGGCTCGCAAGAGAATAATCTAGACGTCGATCTGAACGCCCCCTATTTGACCTACAACGAGCCGCTCGAAACACTCACCTATGAAGCTGGGAAACCGCTCCTGCTCGACTTTTATCTCTCTAACATCCAGCTTTCGCAAGATGGTTATAAGGTGAAAGTGACGATCGATGGCTCGGTGCAGAGGATCCTCACCAGTTGGACCCCCTATTTCATCTATGGGCTCAAAAGCGGGCAGCACAAAATTCGGCTGCAGCTGCTGGATGGGCAAAACCAGGTGGCGCCGGGGATTTTTAACGACGTCGAGCGGATCATCACGATTGAGTAGATCAGCCATTTTTAAACGCAAAGACGCGAAGGCGCAAAGACGCAGAAAAATTTAGTATTTTTTTATTGCGTCTTTGCGCCTTCGGCGTCTTTGCGTTTAAAGCTGGCTGACCACTCCAAAGCTTAAGCCGCGGCAGAATTTTGTCGGTTGATCTTTGTATGGAAAAGGTCCCAATTGAGCTCCATCCGAAAGGCATCTTCTGGAGGATCTTGGGGGCAGTAATTGGGCAGCTCTTCTTTGACTTCAAAGCCCCAGTTATCATAGAGAATTTTAGCTGGATTGCTTTTGCGCACTTGTAGCTGAACCGCCGGCTTTGTTGATGAAAGACCATGGAGAATCGCATGGAGCAATTGATCTCCAATGGTCAGCATCGTCGCACCGGGATTAATGCCCAGGCCGCTAATGTTTACCTTCCCGTCATCTTGGTGATACCAGCCAAAACCGAGGATTTCTCTGCTCCCCTTCTTTCTCGCAATCACGCAGCCACTCCCTGGCTTGGCTAATTCAGTTTTTAGATATTCTTTGGAATAGGTGTAAGTTTTCCCCATACAGACTCTCTCAAGAGCCTCGACTTGCTCTAAATCGCTCTCATTGCTTAGATTCAGCTCTTCTATCTGGAACTGGGCGAGTTTTCCTTCTAATCGGTCGAGCTCCATGCTGAAATCCAGTTCAATCGTCTCTCCATCGGCATTCATCACTTTGGTATGGTTGAGATGCTCCAAGAATACCTTCCACACTTTCCTTAGATCCTCACGCTGAGACATATTGACCTTTTCCCCAAAGAAGGTGAGGGCATTGTGGAGCATGTGGTTTTGATAGGTTTGACCAAAACGGTCGAGCGGATAAGTTAGAAAATTCTTTAAACCTTTAAATTTATCTTCGGTTCTTTCATCTTTCCCCAGCTGTCTGTAGACATTCCTCAAGGTATCGAGCCGGTACTGGGCGATTTTGGAGGGAAAGGGGACCAAATAAGAAAAGAAAGACCGCCGCTCCCCCCACAACTGCCCCGCCGATGGCTCCAGCTGTCACAGAAAAGCCTAGCTCAGCCAGTCCAAGACTGAGGCCAATCACACCGCCAAAGCTGGTGATCGCCGCTATGAGCACTACCCGTGAGATCAGCTTAATGAGCTCTGTATAATGTTCCTCAGGGATAGGGAGAGGCTCAATAGGTTCATAGGATTGTTGATTAGATACCGCTTCCACGGGTATATTTTAGCATAAATTGAACTGAAAATGCATCTTTTAAAAAAAATTGTACTATTTTGCCTCGCTATGGTGACCCTCCATTACCTCTGCCGCACCCAAACGGATGGCTTTTCAAGGCTTAAGGTAGAGGCCGACCTGCCTTACGAGGCCAGTTGGGAGGGGGCCTCTATACCTGATCAGCCCTTCACCTACCTGGGCTGCGGGGCACAAACGTTTGCCTTTGTCTCACAAGATGGTCAGACTGTGATCAAATTCTATCGGCACCATCGCTCTCGACATCCCCTTGCTTTTCTGGCGCCGCTTCTTCCCCGTCTGCAGCAGACAATAGCCAAGAGACAGGCCAAGCGGGCGAAGGATTTTGCCAGCTATCGGCTCGCCTTTGAGAAGCTTCGCGATGAGACGGGGCTGATTAGCATCCATCTCGGCAAGACAGACCAAATCCAAAAACGTCTGAAAATCTACGACAAGCTCGGCATCGAGCACTCAGTAGATCTCGATCAAATGACGTTTCTTCTGCAACGAAAGGCGACCCCATTTTACGCCACTTTGGAAGAGTGGATCGATACGGGCTGCGAGACACAAGCCAAACAGGGAATTACTGAACTCATCTCTCTTCTACGAAGCCGATGCCAAAAAGGGATCTTCGACAAAGACCCCGACCTGCGCACCAACTTTGGCTTTTTGGATGGCCACCCGATTCAATTCGACGTAGGACGCTTTAAAAATGAGCCTGAGCGGATCGAGGCCGGTGAACTCGTCCGGATCACCGATTCGCTTAAAGGTTGGCTAAACGAAAAGGCGCCGCACCTAGCGGCCTATTTAGAAGAGGAGTTAAAATGATTAAGCGATTTATTTTCTTATCTCTGGCCTTCTGTGCTCTTGCCCCATTTTGCCAAAAGCAGACCGATGGTTTTGCAGTAGGAAAAGTGTCGACCCTTTTACTCGATGGAAGGAGCTCTGAGATGAGCATCCCCGCGCAGACTTTTCGCTACCTTGGCAAAGGGGGGCAGAGCTATGTTTTTGTCTCTGAGGATAACCGGTATATCCTCAAACTCTTCCGCAGCTCAAGGCTCAATACCCTCAAGTTCTTCCTCCCATTTAGAAAGACGAAAATCGAACTCCTTGAAAACGATCTTAGAGAGACACTCCAGAGCTACTTGATCGCGGGCACCTACCTCAAAGAAGAAACGGGCCTTGTCGCCATCCATCTCGACCACACCCCCATCCTCCCCTTCAAATCGTCGACAAGTTGGGCATCGTCCATACCCTCACTAACTGCCCTTTTGTTATCCAAGAGAGGGCGATTTTAGTGAAGGAGAAGATTGCAGGCGAACCTGAGAAGGCGAAAGCGGCCTTGGCAAACTTAGAGGCCCTCATTCAACATCGGATTGAACTGGGGATTTATGATGGAGATCCGAATTTGATCAAAAATTTTGGGTTTTGTGGCAATCGAGCCGATCCAGATTGACGGGGGCCGCTTCTCCTTATCTCCTCTGCCCGAAAATGACAAGCTAGAGTCCTCCAGAAAAGAACTCCTAAACTGGATCGAAGAACAGGGAGGGCTCTATGAAGCGATTTGACCTCTCCCTGCGACTCATCCTCATTCTCACTCTCTTTGTCGCCACCGCCCGCTGGACCCGCAAAATTACCGAAGGGTTCACAATCGCCACTATCCACTCCCAATATCCCTACAATCCCAACTGGGAAGTGCAAAATCCTCCCCTACCCGATATTTTTGATCAGCGCTTCACCTTTCTCGGCTCTGGGGGGCAATGTTTTGCCTTTCTCTCCGAGGATGGGGCCTATGTGCTCAAGTTCTTCAAGAACCACTTAAATCGGGTGCTCCCTTGGCAAAAGGGGCGAAAACTGAAACTCGAGAGAAAATTAAGTCGCGATTTTGCAAGCTACAAGCTCGCCATGGAGAAATTGCCCGAGGATACCGGCCTGCTCTATGTCCATCTCAATAAAACCGACTCCCTGCAAAAGAGGGCCCACATCGTCGATAAATTGGGCATCGAGCATCAGGTAGACCTCGATCAGGTGGATTTCATCCTGCAAAGAAGAGCGGAGATGACCTACCCCCATTTGCTCCAGCTCGTGCAAAACAACGATCTTGCGGGTGCCAAGGAAGCGATCGACTCGATTTGCCACTTGATCATCGGCCGCTGCCAAAAAGGGATACACGACGAAGATGCCAAAATCCACCGCAACTGCGGTTTCATCG
Source organism: uncultured Verrucomicrobiae bacterium (assembly GCA_963806855.1). Lineage (GTDB taxonomy): Bacteria > Chlamydiota > Chlamydiia > Chlamydiales > Rhabdochlamydiaceae > Sacchariniichlamydia. The sequence continues at coordinate 1,389,333 of CAWDYW010000001.1, forward strand.
GCAATCGGGCGATCATCATCGACGTTGGCAGGTTCAAAGAGGACCCCAGGCGGATCGATCCAGCCGTCCAAAGAAGCGATTTTGCCGAGTGCACCCAAAAGTTAAACCGCTATTTAGAGGAGATTTCTCCTGAACTGGCCCAATATTTCGAGGAAAATTATGCGAAAACTCTTCATTAGCCTGCTCATTTTTGTCGCCCTCGAGCGGTTTTGCTACTGGCAGACCGACGGATTTCGCTTTGCCAAAGTGGCGACGACCCATCAATACCCCTTCTCCTCCCCTTTTAAACCCCCTCCAGCCTGTTTGCAGCAGTCTTTTCATTATTTGGGCAAGGGTGTACAATTCTATGTGTTTATGGGAGAGGATCAGCAGACCATTTTAAAGCTCTTTAAGCACCATCACGCCGGCTTTTCGACCGATATCGTGCAATACCTCTTTCCTTCCATTATGGAAAAGAGAGAAAACCGGGTCCTCCGGCTGCTCAAGAGCGCGGACATTGCCCAAAAAGAGCTCCCAGAAGAGACTGCCGTCTTCTATACCCATCTATCCAAAAGCGATCATCACCTTGGGAAAATCAAGATCTACGACAAGCTGGGCATCGTCCATGAGCTCGATCTCGACCAGACCGAATTTCTTCTACAACAACGGGCAGTCCCCCTTGAGCAAAAGCTGCACGCCCTCTTTCACTTGAGCCAAACCGAAAAAGCGATTAGGGCCATGCAAAGCACCCTGAAACTTCTCGATGACCGGGCAACCAAAGGGATCAAAAATAAAGATGCCCGCATCTTGAGAAACTGTGGATTTATCGGTGACGAAGCGGTCGAGATCGACGTAGGCTCCTATGTCTATTCCGGCAACCACCACGCATCGAAACGGGCCAAGGCAAAAGCCACTTCGAAATTGCTTCAGTTCGTCAAAACCCATTATCCAGACCAGCTTGAGTTATGCCAGGAGGGGCTGCGTGAGAGTGGCAATTAGAGTCTTCATCGCGCTGGTGTTGCTAGTTGGGCTCGAGCGGCTGATCCGGACCCAAACACGGGGATTCCGCATCGATAAGACCATCGCCGAATATCCCTACAATCCGGCTTGGAGTATAGATGCCCCTGTACCAAAGGAGCTAAATCAAAAGTTCTATTTCCTCGGCAGTGGAGCGCAAACCTACTCCTTCATCAGCGAAGATCAAACCACCGTCCTCAAACTCTTCAAGCATTACCATTGCTGGCCCAGTTCAAGAATACTTAAAAAACTTCCCGGGTCATGGAAAGCGCTCCCAAAGCGAGAGCAGCGGATGAAGAGCATTTTCGAGAGCGTGCTGCTCGCCTACAAAAAGCTGCCCGAAGAGACCCAAATCTTTCACCTTAGCCTCAACCCCCAAGAAAAGCACTATCCTTCCATCATCCTCTTCGACAAAATTGGGATCCGCTACATCGTCGACCTCAATCAACCCCCTTCGTGCTGCAAAAGAAAGCCGAGCTACTCTACCCCTATCTGGAGCAGCATCCCGATGAGGCCAAAGCAATCATCGACTCATTTTTCACTTGCCTACGGACCCGAGTGCGCCAAGGAATTGCCAACTCTGACGATCATGTGGGCCGCAATTTTGGCGTGTGCGATGGAAAAGTGGTCCAATTCGACATCGGCTCCTATTTTTTCGGCCAGCCGTCGGAGCAAAACACGCTCGAATTGAGAATTGGATCATCAAAAACAGACCCGACCTAGAAGGACATTTCAATGAAAACCGCCTTTAAAATCCTCCTCTTCATCGGCCTCTTCATCGCCACAGAGCGATTCTGCCACAAAAAGACCCATGGGTTTCGGCTCAACAAAATCACCTCCGACCTCCCCCGCGATCCCGCGCTCGAAGTTGAGTGCGACTTCGACCCCAAAATCCTCGCCCAGCGCTACCACTTCCTCGATAGCGGGGGCGAGTGCTACGCCTTCCTCTCTGAAGATGGCCACTACGTACTCAAATTCTTCAAGCACCACCATATGCGCCTCCACAGCCCCCTCGATCCGTTCCTTCCCCAATGGGAGCTCGACCGACGCAAGATGCGCTATCACCGCTTTTTCAAAAGCTGCAAACTGGCCTATGAACACTTTCGCAAAGAGACAGGCCTCCTCTTTGTCCACCTCACCAAAAGCCAAAATCTGCAGACCAAACTGATCATCACCGATCCCAATCACATCGCCCACCAGGTCGACCTCGATCAGCTCGAATTCACCATCCAGAAAAAAGTGACCATGGCCAAACCGCTGCTCACCACCCTCGCCAAAGCTGATGAGCTCGAAGAAGCTAAAGCCCGCCTTGACACCCTCCTAGCCCTCATCGTCGACCGTTGCAAAGCGGGCCTTGCCGACCACGATGCCCAGCTGCGCAACTTTGGATTCATCGGCCAAGAAGCGATCGAAGTGGACCTCGGCTCCTTTTCTCCTGACGAATCGCTCAAAACCCTTCCCGGAATCAAACGGACCCTCCTCCATGAGACCACGAAAATGCGCAAATGGATCAAAACCACCTACCCCGAGCTCGAAGAGCACCTGGATGAAAAAGTCAAAGAATTCTTGCAAGGGAATTCACAAATTTTGTAGAGTTCGTAAAAGATTAATTCAAAGGGAGGTCTTCATGAGCGATGAACACAAAAAAATGGAGCCAAAATCCTTTTGGTCCTTTCCACGATTCCGCCATCCCTTTTCCCTCTTTGAAAACATCGAGGACGATTGGGATGTGCATGAATTCACCAGCCCATCTGGCCTCAGCATCTCCGAAGACAACGAACATATCTACGTCGAAGCGGCCCTGCCCGGCATCAGCCCCGAAGAGATCGAGATGATTTTCGATAAAGGGGTCCTCTGGATCAAGGCCGAGAAGCGGGAAGAGACCGAAGACAAAAAGAAAAAATTTTACCGCAAAGCGATGTGCTCCTTCTCCTACCGGATCGCCGTCCCCGGAGATATCGACGAGTCGAAACAACCCGATGCCCTCTGCCAAAAAGGCATCCTCAAAGTGACCTTCTCCAAGACCAAGAAAGGCACCTCTAAAAAAATCCCTGTTAAGGGTGGATGAGAATCACTTAAGTCACTAAAATACAGCCCTTTATTAATTAAAAAAATCGTTGACAATAACACAGTCAATTGATATAATTAAACTTGATTAATTTTAAAGGAGTAATATGATTGATTTGACCCCATTATCTAAATTTTCCTCTGTTTTCGTAGCGACATCGCTTTTACACTATCGTACTTACCCGCCCGTTTCTGACATTTATCGCACCGGCTTCCTTATATCTGCTACAATCGCTGGCGTAATAGCACTTACCTCTGATCCTAAATTGGACCTAACTCCATTAAACCAAAAAGTCATTTTACCTCTTCTATGTGCAGGATTTTCATCTCTCACTATGATCTTTTGGTGCAAGCTAAGCCCGGCACTACCGCTACTTCCACCACTACCGCCACAACGAATGGCAGAATCATAGAAGAGATTTCTATAAATAATATTTATCTTTCAGGTTAGACTACATTTTGCTTATACTGATGAGCATGATAAGTGCGAATATCAACACTTTAGTTGAAAAATACCAGGACCCTATAAAAGCGATTGCTACTATCTCAGGGACTACTCTGGCAGCTTTAAGTTCGAATTCTCCAGCATTACTCATGACAGTCTCAACTATTTCCGGTTTCATGGGAGCTGCATGTAGCGGATTAATAGCAGCAGAACTTTTAGTTAGTGTAGATGAAAGACCAAGAAAAACTATGATGCATTATGGATTGCCCCCTACTTAATCGCTTCGGCACTCACTTCACAACGCACTGACATATCTCTCATGGTCGTCACGTCCGCATTTTCAATTGGCTTCATCTTTGGAAGTGCACTTTATTTTTTACACAATACTATTGTAGTACGTAAAGATGCCCTGAAAAAATCTTTTGTTGGATTGGTGGTAGTTATGAGTATCCTCTGTGCTCTAAAGCAAACCCCAGAAGATTACAAGAACAAGGAAGCTGAAGTGCCTCGTAAATGAGGTATGATGCGGTAGGATTGCTTCCAAGTATAAATCATGTTTGAACAGCCATGCGTTAAAGCGTTTGCTGAATCGTGGTGTAATTTTTCCGATTTCAGCTAAGGCAAGTTTCAAATGAGCATTTATTTCTTTTTGGGAGGCCATTCTAATCCCCTTCCTTTTAGACTTTTGTCCTGTTTTATGCACGCGGTGGGCTACTATCTCTCTCTTTGAACCTATCTCAATAAAAAGTTTCAGTCGATTTTCTGGATTATTTTGCCAAAAAAATCAAACAATTAAGGTGTATAAATTTTTTTTGCGTCTTTGCGTTTTTGCGTCTTTGCGTTAAAATATATCTCGATCCGATATGAACGAACTTTATTTTCTTACCCAGGTTATTATTGTCCTTTTATTTTCTTATGGGGCGCTTCGGCTCGGCCAAGGGGCTTTAACTGCCGCTGTCACCGTTCAAGCCCTCATCGCCAATCTATTCGTCCTAAAGCAGATGAATTTCCTGGGGTTTGAAGTGACCTGCAGCGACGCCTTTGCAGTCGGCAGCATCCTGAGCCTCAACCTCCTCCGCGAATATTTTGGCAAGCAGGCGGCGACCAAGGCGATCTCGATCTGCTTCTTCTTCATGATCTTCTTTGTCGCCGTCTCGCAAGTGCAGCTCCTGTTTGTGGCGGGCCCGCACGATACCGCTCAATTTGCCTATGCCAAGCTGCTCACCCCCGCCCCGAGGCTGCTCCTCGCCTCACTTGTAGCTTTCTTTATCGTCCAGCACTTCGACGTCCGCTGTTTCGGCTGGATCTCGAACCTTCTCCCCCGCTCGTCCTTCCCTTTGCGCAGCAGCCTTTCGCTGACCATTTCGCAACTGATCGACACCATCCTCTTTAGCTTTTTAGGCCTCTACGGGATGGTCAATTCGATCGTCGACATCCTCCTGGTCAGCTTCCTGCTCAAGGTGTGTGTCATCTTCACTTTAGGCCCCCTGATGGCCCTGATGAGGAGGTGGATGCCACGTGTTTAATGGGTTTAAATTTGAGATCCTCCATCAATCGAAAAAATCGGCAGCCCGCGTCGGGAAAATCCACACACCCCACGGCGTGATCGACACTCCCAACTTCGTCGCTGTCGGGACCAATGGGACAATCAAATCGCTCGATAGCGCCACCGTCAGTGAAATTGGCCTACAGCTGATGTTCTGCAACACCTACCACTTGCTACTGCAGCCTGGGACCAAGATCGTCAAAGAGGCGGGCGGGTTGCACCAGTTCATCAATCGTAAAATGCCGATCATCACCGATTCGGGCGGCTTTCAGGTCTTTAGCCTTAGCCTACGGATCGGTTGCCAATGAACTGAAGAGCCGCGGGACGAAAAACAGCGGAGAACTGGTGCTCAAAATCAACGAGGAAGGGGTTTTATTTCGCTCCTATCGGGATGGCTCGAAATATCTCCTCACACCCGAGAGCTCAGTCCAAGCGCAAAAAGATCTCGGCGCCGACATCATCATCCCCTTCGACGAATTGCCCCCCTATCATATCGAAAAAGAGGCGCTCCAGCTCTCGATTGCCCGCACACACCGCTGGGAAGAGCGCTCTCTTGCCGCCCACCTCAATGATCGCAATAACCAGGCCATGTATGCGGTGATCCACGGAGGGATTAACCTCGATCTGCGGCGCCAAAGCTGCGAACACTTAACAAAACTCGATTTTGATGGATATGCCATCGGAGGCAGCATGGGGAAGACGAAGGAGGAGATGTATGCGATCCTCTCCCACACCTTGCCGCTGCTGCCAAGAAAAGCCTAACCACTTGCTTGGAATCGGCGACCTTGGATCGATCGACAAGGGAATTGCCCTCGGGATCGACACCTTTGATAGCTCCTATCCGACAAAAGCAGCGCGCCACGGGGTCGCCCTCACCTGGCAGGGGCCGTTAAATCTGACCCGCGCCGAAAATGCAAGCACCTTCACGCCGATCGACAAAAATTGCACCTGTCCAACCTGTCGGCAATTCAACCTCGCCTACCTCCACCACCTCTTCAAAGCCAAGGAACTCACCGCGCTGACACTCGCGACGATTCACAATCTCCACTTCATGGTCGAGTACATGGCCGCGATGCGCGAAAAGATTGCGAATGATCAAATTTAAAAGAAAACTATACGAATTGAGACTTGAGGCTGATCTTTATTCTTTGGTTCCTCTTGAAAGTCTTTAATTATTCGATCTAATTCTTTGTCATATGAGCCATCTAAAGATATTCTTAGCCCGCATCTTTTAAGACCAGCCAAACGATTTAGATAATCGCGCATACCCTCTCTTGCCTTACTTGCTCCATGGAGATAAATTTTGATTTGACATTTTTTAAGATGGGGTCCTTGGAAAACTTGCAACATTTCTCTTTCTGAATCAGATGCCATCTCCATCATCGGTCTAAAGTCACTGCCTGGTGCGGGATCTACAAGAGATTGTATGTCGCTTACATTTGGACAGTTGTCTTGATATTCAAGGGTTAATTCTTCCAGCTGGTGGTTGCTGCTAACAATATATTTTAAACAGTCTTTTTTCTTAGCATCAATTTCTAGGGTTTTACAATGAGTGAGGTTGGAGAAAAGGGACGCAACGGGATCGGCTGCCACATAACTACTCCAAAGACTAGCTAAAATACCTGCCTGTTCAGCTTCCTTTTCTAAAGCTTCAACATTTAAATTCAGCAGTACTCCTTTAGGGGGCAAATTTCTGAGAAATTCAAAAGCAGGAGCCTCTTCTAGGTACTGCATATCAACAAAAAGATAAGTACGTCTTATTGTAGTTGGAATTTTTAATCCTCGTAGCCCTTGCCAGGCCGATTTGTCTCTAGGGCATATTGTCAACCACTCTAGTCGCTTAAGAGCAGCTAATGGGAGAGACTCTAGAGATGAGACTTTGCTATTGAGATAAAGGGTTAGGTGATGAAGGTTAGGACAGGCCTGAGCAACTTGCATCCAAGGGTTTTCCACACCATCAGCATCCGTTTCAACATCAATATGAAGTCTACTGCAATCGGCGCCGACGGCCTTCAATAGCCTCAAAGGTCTGGGTTGAAATGAGGAGAGGCGTACCTGGCTAGAGTATCTGTTTTGTTCGAATTTAACCATTTTCTTGCCGCAATACCTTGACGAGCACTTGTTGAAAAATGAATCACAACCGACTGAAAGAGCCCATGAGGCTGCAGTAAGTAAAGTCTCTTCAGGAAATAAAGGTGCCAGAGAACGGAGCTCTGCGGCACGTGTCTTCATCGGCTCATGTTCATCATTAAAAATGCCTTTTTGTAATTGCTGCAGCGCAAGAAAATGTGCTGCCGGAAGAGACCTTGCCTCCTCCTCAGATATGAGTGGAGCTTTATTCTTGCTCAAGACTTTTTCTAAGAGTTCTATAGCCCAAGCTGCACTATCAATAGGGATCGTTTCAAACTCACTTCCCATTTTTCCGTCTGTTAATATTTGACGACAACTTTCCATTTTCAGCAGTAAATGAAGAGGCAGTTGAAGAATAGTAGCGCCATACTCAACCCCCACTCTCAGAGTGCTTATAGAATGTGCTTTCTCTGGGAAAAATACGCGGCAATCTTCTAGAGATTTCTTGAGCAGTTCAACATTTACGGTTTTTTCCTTTATGCGCTCACTTATCATCATAGAGAGGGTTTTGAGTAGGTCCGGACATTCTTCTAGCGGAATATCCTGTTGTAATAAGAAATGTAGAAAATGGGGCAGAGCCTTAGCAGATAATCCGAGTACCTCTTTGCCAGTTTGGTCTGATGCCATCCGCTCAAAAGCAGCAGCCTCTTCTTTAAGAGAGGTTGAACTTTCACCTTTTGTATAGTCCCGCGCATACTTCCAAAATTGGTTACCGAAATACTCGCTGTTGAGTTGTTTAAGAAGATGAGTCGATACAGAGTCGCTACACCTATTTAAAAGGAAAACAACATCAAAAGGGCTCCACCCTTTCAATTCATCATGCCACGATTTTTCCAGCCGCTCAAGACCGACAAGCTTTTCTTCTAGCTCCTCTTTCTCTTTTGTAAGCCCTAGCTCACAGCAGCAACAGACTCCGCAAAGAAGCATGAGACCTGGCTGGGATTCCTCGTTTACTCGTAGTTCAACTTTAGATAAGCGATCATTATCCTTTAGGATTTTTAATACTCTTAGGCCTGATTGAAGACTTGCAAAAGGAGGTAGCTCTTTCATAGAAATTGCAACGGAGTACTGCTGTCCTTCTTTTTTAATAGAGAAAATCGGGTTCTTTTTTAGCCAGAAGATGACGTGGTCTTCAAGTTCCTGGCACGAAGTGCTACATACGATCTCAGCGAGTGCAGCGATGGTCCCTGGAGTGTCATCACAGTTCTTAATGATGGCATAGGCAATTTCATCCTTTGTCTTATCAAAATCTCTTGCCCCAAAGTAATCAGCACCCTGCAGTATCCCGATCAATAGATCAAGAGAAAGGGAGCCGATCTCTATTTCTCTGCCTTTGATCCAAAGATCATAAAGAAGAAAAAACGTCTTGGCTATATGACCTTCTAAAATGACTTTCTCCGTGTTCATACCAGACATCAAGAGGGTTCGAATATAGTCACTTTCAGCAAAAAGAGGCCATATAGAAACTGGAAAGCACCCAATACCTTGCAATTCTACCTGTATACTGTCCTGTTTCATACGCTGGTTCAGCTCAAACGACTCCTCCGCAAATTTGACAAGGTCTTTACAGTGGCTGGCCTCGAGCTCTCCACTCTTCAATCGATCTAGCAATAAACCAAACAGCTCAACGTGAAGAGGGCTAGCCGTCTTACCTTCATTATGAACAAATAAAAAGAAGCGGTAGAGTGTCTGCAACGATAGATTTGCTTTTTCTGCTGCAAACGACCCTGCGATCATTCTGTTAAAGCGATCAAATTCTGCTGCAACCTGTTCACTTGAAAAGGATTCAGGAAGGGTGTCGCGAAATCTCCTAGGCTGAGCTGCCAGCTGTTGAGAAAAGAGGGGCTCCTTGTTAGCTGGCCAAATAGTTGCCAGTTGATAGAGTGTTCTTATGTTCAGGATAGGCTGTGATGTCTCGATTCGACTGAAAAGGAGCTCTTTATAGATCTTTTCCAACTCTGGGATATTGAGAAGAGTAATTACTCGATGGAGTTCAACAAAATTTTCTATGGAGATACAAACATTTTTTATTCTACGTAAATTAAGTAGTTCGCGAAATGCATCATCGTTTAAAGAATCAACAAGCGCTGATTCTGTAGGAAAAGATTCAGGACAATAAAGCACATGCCATAACTTTGGAGAATTAAATAGAATCTCTGCAGATGAAACTCCATATCCCCGAAATCTGGTGTCCTTAGCGCTATATCGGAATCCCCTCTGAGATAAAATAGATATAACTCGTGTCCTGAGCTCTTCGGGGAGCTCTCCTCTTTTAGCGAGTTCTTTTAAAGATCTTTTGCTCTCTTTAAAGACCATGTAACTTACAGGGTCGGACAGATCCCTTTTTTGATGGGTAGCAAGGCGTTCGACCAATTCGATGGGAGATGGTGAGGCCGGCTTTTGAAGAGGATCCAAAGAAACGCTCATAAAAACCTCGTTTTAATTTGTTAAATTTTAATGAGAGGCCTGCTTTTATTTCAATTTAATAAAATTTTTATGCCAGAAAAACTTTGTCGCTCTCATCAAAAAAAATTCTATCTAGAAATAGCATTCTGCAATTATACGTAAGTTTGTATGACGCGGAAATATTTTTTGCCAGGTATTGCAATATTAGGTGCGATCATTGCTCTGATTATTTCATTTTGGAGTATGAAAAAAGAGCCGGTTCCTGCTATTCCATTTCCTCCACCGAAATCTCCTTATGTTTATGCCATTGCCGGAGAAGGGATCATCGAATCTTCTTCCAATAACATTGCGGTTGGCTCTCCTTTTAACGAAATCATCACCAAAATTTTCGTCGTCGAAGGGAACCATGTGAAGAAAGGGGATCCCCTATTTCAGCTCGATACGCGCTATTATGAGGCACAGGCCGAGACAGCTCGCAGCCAAATTAGCGCAGCTCAGGTAAATCTAGAGAATTTGAAGAAGCAATTTAGCTTTTATCAAAGGCTAAACGATAAAAGAGCAGTCAGCGAGCAGCAATATGACCAAACCTATTATGCCTTTAAAGAGGGAGAAGAGCAGCTCAAGGTCGCCATTTCGCAGCTGGGCGAGGTAGAAGCCAATATTGAAAGATCGCTTATCCGCGCACCGATCGATGGAGAGATTTTACAGGTCAATATTCATTTGGGAGAGGTGGCCCCCAATATCAACGTGGTGAATCCGCAGACGATCACTCCCTATTCGGCGACTCAATACCCTTTGATCATGATGGGTGATGTGCAACCGCTGCACTTAAGGATCGATATCGATGAGGTCGATGCCTGGCGATACAAAGAGGGGGCTCCCGGTGTCGCCTTTGTCCGAGGCAATAGCAATATTCAATTTCCACTGAAATTTGTCCGTGTTGAACCTTATATCATCCCTAAGGCCTCTTTCACTGGCCAGGTAGGAGAGAGAATTGATATGCGCGTTTTGCAACTGATCTATCAATTTGACAAAGGGAAACTACCGGTCTACACAGGTCAAGTGGTCGATGTGTATATTAAGGCTGGAGCATAATCGGTGAAAAAGATCGCCCTATTACTCCTATTGGCTGGATGCATGGTGGGCCCAGACTACAATGTGCCCCAGACCTGCGTTCCGGTCACATTTGTCGAGTCTTCGAGTGACAGTAGCTCTTCCGATGATCTTTGCCACTGGTGGGAGCAACTCGATGACCCCCATCTCAATTGTCTTTTGAACGAGGCCGTCCAAGGCAACTTTGATTTTGGCATTGCCCTTGAAAAAATCGTTCAGGCGCGTGCCCAATTTCGTGTGGAAGCCTCCTACCTTTGGCCCGAGATCGATCTCAATGCCACCGCAACAAGAACTCGGAATAGCCAGAATTTTTTTAGTTCTGCATCATCAACAGCATCCACCTCAACCACTGGAGCGACGAGCAGCCTTCCTCTTTATCAAAATTTTTTCCTCCTCGGCTTTGATGCGATTTGGGAATTGGATTTTTGGGGAAAATTTAGGCGGGCGAAACGGGCTGCTTACGACCAGTGGCAGGCCTCCTTTGAAGATGCCCAGAATGTGTTGATCATGATTTTAAGCGAAGTGGCGATGAATTATGTGAGCATTCGGTCTTTGCAACAAAAAGTCGATTTGACCAGGAGAAAAATTGGGGCCGATGAGCGGGAAATTGCCCTCACTCAAGATCTTTTTCAATCGGGAATCGACAGCGAAATTCAATTAGACACCTTGATCGCCACAGTAGAAAGCGACAGAGCGACGCTCCCCGTTTTAGAAGCTTCTCTTAAGCAGACCATCTATGCGCTGGCTGTTCTATTAGGAAGACAGCCCGAGTGTCTCGTTCAGGAATTTGAAGAGATAAAGCCAATCCCTAAAGGCAATGACAGAATCCCCATCGGCCTCCCTTCGGATCTGCTTCGGCGCCGACATGACATTAAGGAGGCGGAGCGCATGCTCGCCGCTGCCACTGAGCAGATCGGGGTCGCTGTGGCCGATCTCTTTCCCCATATCTCCTTAACAGGGACGACAGTTGCCGGAGGTTCTCTCATTGGATCGGGGATTGGCTGGGAAAGCAATAAACTGAGCAATCTGTTTAACCCCTTGAGCAAAACATGGAGCATCGGACCCAATATCCGGTGGGATTTAATTGACTTTGGCAGGACGAGGGGGAATATCGCCATTCAGAATTCGCTGCAGAGACAAGCTTTTTTAAGTTATGAGAAGACAGTGATCACAGCTCTGCAAGATGTGGAAGGGGCGCTCGCTGCTTATTTCCAAGAACAGAAGCGGAACGTTTTTTTAAAGGATCAAGCAAGTGCCGACCGGAGAGTGTTCGAGCTGACAGAAGATCTCTTTCAGTCGGGACTGGCCAGTGAAATCCAGCTGATAGAATCTTTGAGAACCTGGATCAATTCGGAAAATTCATTTCTCGATAGCGAGCAATCACTCACAAGTGATCTCATCGCTGTCTATAAAGCACTAGGGGGAAATTGGGAATGCTCCTATACGCTATAAAGATGTTAGTTGGCGACCGGGCCAAATACATCGGGATTATCATCGGCCTGAGCTTTGCCGCCTTCATCATCTCTCAGCAGGGGGCGATTTTTCTTGGCATATTAAAGCGGACCTCTGGCTTTGTGACTGATACCTCGCAGCCCAATGTGTGGGTCACCGATCCTTCTATCCAGTACATCGATGACATCAAAGGGTTCAAAGAAACGGCTCTTTATCGGGTCCGAGGGGTCGAGGGAGTCAAGTGGGCTGTTCCGATGTTTAAAGGGTCAATTCCAGCGCGCCTACGGAATGGGATCTACCAAACCTGCATCTTTATTGGGATCGACGATGCAACCCTCATTGGAGGTCCACCCAAAATGGTGGAAGGAAAGATCGAGGATCTGCGGATCCCCGACGCGGTGATTGTCAATCGAGTGGGAGCGACAACGAAACTCGCCTTTAATGGGGTTCCCCTTCGCCTAGGAGATGACATGGAACTCAACGACAACCGAGCCTATGTGGCAGGCATTTGCGAAACTTCCCGCACCTTTCAATCACAACCCGTCGTTTACACCACCTTTGACCGGGCCCTCACCTTTGCCCCGCGGGAGCGCGATCTTCTCTCCTTTGTCTTGGTCAAATCTAAACCAGGCGTCGATCCAGATGTCCTTGCCAAAAGAATTCAAGCCGATACCGGACTTGCCGCCTTCACTACTTCAGGATTTCGAAAGCTGACCCTTTGGTACTACTTTAAATACACCGGGATCTTCATCAACTTTGGAGTCGCCATCATCCTTGGATTCATCATTGGAATCGCCATTGCCGGCCAAACCTTTTACAATTTCACCATCGACAATCTCCCCTATTTCGGAGTCTATAAAGCGATGGGAGCCGACAATCGGCTATTAGAACGGATGATCATCATCCAGGCACTCATGGTGAGCGCGATCGGTTGGGGGATCGGCATCGGCGCTGCGGCAATATTTGGCTATGCTTTCCGCAACACCGAACTCTCCTTTAATATGCCCTTTTATCTTTACATCCTCAGCGGTCTTGCGATGCTGACGATCTGTCTCCTTGCCGCTTTGGTGAGCATTCGAAAAGTGAGACGCCTTGATCCAGCCATTGTATTTAAGAGTTGAACTCGACTTTGTACAATTTTTAGCGAGCAGATCTAGTGCTCTGTAAACTTAATTTTTGCACTTTGGGCTGACGTGAAAAACCCCGGGGTTGCGATGCTGCCAAGGGGGGTTGTATTGGCGACGGAATACTACCCCCCTTGGCAGCATCGCAACCGCGGGAGTTTTCACGTCAGCCCAAAGTGCAAAAATTTAGTTTACAGAGCACTAGAGGAAGCGCTCGGCAAATTATTTATTTCTTCGCGAAATTCATAGCCGAAGGTACTATAAATGAGCGAAGAAATAAATAATTTGCCAGCGATTCTCTCGGAGATGCTGCTAAAAATTGTACAAAGTCGAGTTGACCTATGCCAGATATAGCCGTCATTTGTAAGAACATTAAAAAAACCTATGGTGAAGGGGGTGCCAAAGTCGAGGCCCTGCGAGGTGTCGATCTCGAAGTCAAACAGGGCGAACTTCTCATCCTAATGGGCCCGTCTGGCTCCGGAAAGACCACCCTCATTTCGATCATTGCAGGGATCCTCACACAGACCGAAGGGGAATGTTTAGTGTCTAATCTCAATCTAAATCGGATGGAAGATCGAAAGAAAACCGAATATCGAGGAAAGCATATTGGATTTGTCTTTCAAATCTTCAACCTCATCCCGACGTTGACTTGCCAAGAAAACGTCTCTGTCCCCCTGCTGATCAATAAAGTCGACAAAGCCACCGCCCTCAAAAGAGCCGCTGATCTGCTTCAGCAAGTGGGAATCCCAGAGAAGCACGACGTCTATCCTCCGCAGCTCTCTGGCGGACAGCAGCAGAGAGTTGCAATCGCCAGGGCAATGATCCACAACCCCGATCTAATCGTCTGCGATGAGCCGACCAGCTATCTTGACCACGAGACCGGCATGAAAGTGATGGAACTGCTCCGCTCGATCGTGACCGATAGGGGGAAAACACTCATCATCGTCTCCCACGATGTCCGGATCACAAAGTTTGCCGATCGGATCGTCCGTCTAGAAGATGGGAGAATTGTCAATCATAGCAGTAGTTGATATATGGTAATCTCATCAGATAAATTACAATCCTTGGGCCTTTCACTTCGGTGGTTTAGTGCCGAATGAAGTTCCGGTTACAATGGAAGAAAAAGAGGGGGTCGTTACCTTTGAAATCCCTCTTGGACCTGATCGAGTGATTAGAATTGAATTGCTCGCGCGGAAGGAAGAGGAGCAAATCGTTGAGGGCAGATACACAGTCAGCCCTATGACTAATAAAGAAACTGTGATTTTTCAAATCCAAGATGCGGGAAAATTATTGGCCCGCCCCACAGGTTCTCTTGCACGCAATGTCTGGATGCTCACCTCTAAAAAATGAAAGATTCGAATCTTCAGGTTGTTTCGATATAGTCGCTAAGCAAATTATTAAATTTACGAGTGGCGCTCGTATTTTGCATCAATTTAATTAGCAATGACTTAAATGTATTTTACGAGCGCAGGTCGATAAAAATACGAGCGCGCTCGTATTTTGCATCAATTTAATTAGCAATGACTTAAACGTATTTTACGAAGGCACATTGGCCCTACATATACTGATAGCTCAAAAAGGATAAAATGACCTCCTTCTACAAGCTGCCGCCACCATCAATACAAAGAGTTTGGCCGGTGATAAAACCCGCATCTTCTGAAAGGAGAAACTCAATCGTAGCAGCCACTTCATTTGGCTTGCCAACGCGTCCCATTGGGATTTGATCTAAAAGTTCCTTTTCTTCCTTACTGCCAATAGGACGGATAGAGCGAAACGCGGGTGTTTCAATAGGCCCTGGAGCAACTGCATTCACTGTAATACCAAATCCTGCGAGTTCAAGAGCCCATACACGGGTGCAACCGATGATCGCGCTCTTCGCAGCTGCATAACTTGTCCGACCGGGCACGCCGAAGATCGCTCTAGAAGCAAGGTTCACAATGCGTCCCCAGCGTCCCTTTTTCATTATTTCAACAAATCCCTGTGTCATTTGGACTGCAGTGCGCACATTAATATCGTAAAGGGATCGGAGTATATCGAGGTCGATTGAGCCTAAAGGCTGTGGCCCTCCTGCTCCTAAATTGTTCACAAGAGCGTCGATCTGAAAGTGGGCTAAAATGGTTGCGATGATGGACTCGGTTTCTTTCTCATCGCTTAAATCGCAAGCGAAAAAATCACCGGGAAAACCTTCTTCTGGTTTGCCACGTGCAATTCCGATCACATGATATCCAGCCTCGGCTAGTCGTCGACTTGTTGCTAATCCAATCCCTTTTGAAGCTCCAGTAATCACTACTGTTTTCATTTTAAGATCGAACCACAGCTGCCAAATGGGCCTGATAGCAGTGGTAGCAAGATGGAAGATAGGTCTCTTCTGCGCCTACCTGGATTGCTGGGCCATCGACCGTTGCGACTCCGTCGACATGCTTAAGATTCATGATCGATTTGCGAGTGCAGAAATGGCAAGTTGCCTTCACCTCTTCAATCGAATCGGCCAACTCCATCAAACGTCTCGATCCCTCGAAAAGATTGGAGCGAAAATCGGTGCGAAGTCCATAACAAATGACCGGAATGCCGCGGGCGACGCTGATCTCGCGGAGTTGCTCAATTATAGATGCGGGGAGGAATTGGGCCTCATCGACCAAAATGCAATCGACCCCTTCGTAATCGAGAGAGAGTAGATCGGTGTCGGGACGGATGAGAATATCGGCTGTCATCTCAAGGCCGGCGCGCGACTTGATTTGCTCCCTTCCAAAACGGATGTCGAGCTCAGGTTTAAGAAGAAGGATCTCCTTCCCCTGTTGCCGATAATTGTGGGCCACAGCGAGAAGATTAAGTGTCTTCGCGCTGCCTACGGTGCCATGACGAAAATAGAGCTTTGCCATACGGATCTCCTGGTTTTTTAAAACCACAGATTAATCTGAAAAGCCAGATTTTCGCAACTACCCATTTACCTGAAACGAACCGAAGAATGCATCGGGTTGTACTTTCTCAGCGACGGCGAGCGGATAGGAGACTGTGATCCGATAGAGGGTATTGCCGACGATCACAAATTTCCCTTCGATCTCTTTGCCAGCTTGTTTAAGATGGTACTCAAGAGTAGGCAGGCCGCGGAATGAGGTGATCTGTTGCTTGACGAGAGCTTCAACATTTTGCTCGCTCTGAAGAAAGGCATCGAACCCTTTGTTTAGAAGCTTACTTGTCCCAATCCACTTCCAATGCTTGGGGAAATCGACGTAGCTGATGGCATAGGTGGACTCATTTTGGGCTGAACTGACCTCTTGGAAGGAGAGATTTTTACCTGCGATGACAGTCTCCTGGGTTTTTTCGATCGGTTCGGCGGGGAATTGGATTGCAAAACTCTGATCGCTCGCAGTGTACGATTGCCATTCAGGCTCGGCAGGAACAAGGATCTCTTGCTCCACATTTTTATAGAGTAGACCGACTGTCCCTCCAGCGATAAGGGCGGCGCAAGTCAGAATTAAAATACTTTTTTTCCAAAACTTTATTTGTTTCACAAACACTCTCCTGGTTTTAATTTATGTCCAAATATAAACTAAATCGGAATAAAATGACAGAGTTTATTACCCCCATAGGCATATTGAAAAAAATCACACTAAATTTTATACTATTTTGCGTATGGTAGATCCAATAACGCGAATCTCCCCTTCCACCCCCCCACCATCTGAGTCATTTTCCTCCCCATATGCTCCCCCGCCGACTCCCTCTACGCTCTCTTCTTTGGACGATGGACCAGGCCTTATTATCAGTTTCTTCACAGCAATCGTCTCCTTCCTAAAGTGGATTTTTGATTTGAATCCCCCTCAAAGCCCCGAGATCGACCTCAACACAGACCCTTCCACCCTTGCGGAGAGCGACCCATTTCGCAATAAAGTTTTTAATTTCTCGCCAGAAGGGATTCCGAGTCTTAAGTTGCCGCGGAAATATGAGCTCGCCTGTCACATTTTTCAAACATTGGGAGGCGGGGGACCATGGCATTGGTTAAAAAATAAATGGCACCTCGAGCGGTGGGAAAAAGAACTGATCAGTTTGCCAGGAGACCCCTTCGAGTTTCTATATTTCCTCACCCACAGCAAGACGATGCTCGAAGCGATGATTTCCTTCAGACAGATCGCAGAGGGTAGCTCCCAGAAGGGAATTTTCTACCTCATTGGACGGCGGCCATGGGCTGAGTTCATTGCCAAACAGTCAGAAAGCTTTACACTAAGGGGTTCCCCTAAGATGATCCCTGGCTTTTGCCAAATTTTAAGGCTTGACCAAGCGCTTGTCACTTCCCTCTTTAATGGTCAAAAATGGGAAGAGCTCATTCACTATATTCTAGAGCAGCGAGAGAAGCACCTATCCGTCAATTAGTTATAATTAATTATTTAAAATAATTATTATACTTATATAATAAAGAAAAGGAGACGAATTATGAATATTTTCGCTTTGATCAACGCTTTCTTTATGCTAGCTGGCCCTGTTTCAAATGATGCCAATATTGAAAAAGTGGACTTCCGCGTTAGGACATACTCGTATGGCTCATATTATCCTGAGCCTTACGTTTGTCCGCATGGCTATACCTACGGACCAGGCTATACCTATCGTCGAGGCTTTAGATTTTATGCGCCTGGATATTTTGGGGCCTACCGATATGGGTGTTATGACAACCAAGGGCGACTCTATCGTCCTCGTGCCTACTATCGCGACCGGTATTATCCTCGCTATTATTACTATCGCCACAGATAATCGGAAATTATGGCCAAAATCATTGTAGACCCCTCTCAGGAATATCTGGAGCAACCAGCTCAGCAGCTGGAGCCATTTTTCAATCCTAAGAGTGTCGCGATCATCGGCGCCACCCAAACTCCCAATACCGTCGGCAATACGCTGACAAACAACTTGATCTCGGGAAAATTCAAAGGAAAAATCTATCCGATCAATCCCAAGTATGAGACCCTCTTTGGCCTGAAGTGTTATCCATCGATCGAGGCGATTCCTGAAGAGGTCGAGCTCGCTGTCATCATCACGCCTGCCAAAACGATCCCAGCCCTCATCGACCAATGTGTCGCCAAGAAGGTGAAAGGGGCGATCATCATCTCCGCCGGCTTTAAAGAGCTAGGGGCCGAGGGGCTAAAGCTAGAAAACGAAGTGCTCCGCAGAGCGCGCGCTGGAAATTTGCGTCTAGTCGGCCCCAATTGTCTTGGGATCATGAATCCCCTCACCAATTTCAACGCCACCTTTGCCGCTTCGATGGCGCTCAAAGGCAACGTCGCCTTCATCAGCCAATCGGGCGCCATGTGCACAGCTGTTCTCGACTGGAGCTTGAAGCAAAAGATTGGCTTTAGCGCCTTCGTCTCGATCGGATCGATGGCCGACGTCAACTGGGGCGATCTGATCGACTATCTCGGCAACGATCCCAACACGAGTAGCATTTTGATCTACATGGAGACGATCGGAAACGCTAAGGACTTCCTCTCTGCAGCAAAAGAAGTGGTCATGAACAAGCCGATCATCGTGATCAAAGCGGGACGCACTGAAGCTGCTGCCAAAGCTGCCGCCTCCCACACTGGATCGATGGCCGGTAGCGACGAAGTATTTGATGCCGCCATGCGCCGAGTCGGAGTTCTGCGAGTCGATGAGATCGGCGAGCTGTTCAATATGGCAGAGGTGCTGGCTAAACAACCTGTTCCCAAAGGCCCAAACCTGACAATCCTCACCAACGCTGGGGGTCCCGCCGTACTCGCCACCGACGCTGCCGCCCAATATGGAGCTGAAATTGCCAATCTCACACCCGAAACGATCGAACAGTTGAACCAATTCCTCCCTGCCGCCTGGAGCCATGCCAACCCGGTCGACCTGCTCGGAGACGCTGGCCCAGACCGCTATTCCAAAGCCATTGAGATCGTCGCCAAAGACCCCAACACCGACGGCATCCTCGTCATCCTCTCCCCGCAAGATATGACCGACGTGACCGGAACCGCCGAGTGCCTCAAACCCTATGCGCAAATCCCAAACAAACCGATCCTCGCCAGCTGGATGGGCGGAGAAGTGATTGAAAAAGGGATCACCATCCTGTCCAATTCCAACATCCCCAACTTCATCTACCCCGATAGCGCCAGCAAGACCTTCGCAGCAATGTGGCGGCAAAGCTACGCCCTCCAATTCCTCTATGAGACCCCCGCTAGCCGGCAAGACCTCACCGACGTCAAAAAACGGATCGACACCACAGAATCGATCATCCAAAATGCGCTGAAAGAAGGACGGCTGCTTCTCACCGAAGAGGAGTCTAAGCGAGTGCTCGCCGCCTACTCGATTCCGATCGTCCAAACCGTCATCGCCACCTCCCCCAAAGAGGCCGCCAAAGCGGCAGAAGAAATTGGGTTTCCCGTCGTGCTCAAACTTCACTCCGAAACGATCACCCACAAAACCGACGTGGGCGGCGTGCTCCTCAATTTGAAAGACAAAGAGAGCGTCGAAAAAGGGTTCACCCAAATCAAGAATTCAGTGACCGAAAAAGCGGGCGCAGAGCACTTCCTCGGCGTCACCGTACAAAAAATGATCAAACTCGAAGGCTACGAACTGATCCTCGGCAGCACGATCGACGGACAATTTGGCCCCGTCGTCCTCTTTGGAACCGGCGGCCAGCTCGTCGAAGTCTACAAAGACCGGGCCCTCGGCCTCCCCCCCTTCACCGCCACCCTCGCCAACCGCCTCATGAGCCGCACCAAAATCTACGAAGCGCTCAAAGGA
Organism: uncultured Verrucomicrobiae bacterium; assembly: GCA_963806855.1. Lineage (GTDB taxonomy): Bacteria > Chlamydiota > Chlamydiia > Chlamydiales > Rhabdochlamydiaceae > Sacchariniichlamydia. Next base: position 1,409,359 of record CAWDYW010000001.1, read on the forward strand.
GTCCGTGGCCGCAAAGGGATCGATTTTGCCCAGCTTGAAAAAATCATCGTCGCCTTCTCCGAACTGGTCGTCTCCCATCCGAACCTGGCCGAATGCGACATCAACCCCCTCCTCGCCTCCTCTGATCAGCTCATTGCCCTCGATGCCCGCATCGTCCTCTCGAAAGAGCCCCTCGCCAAACCGGTTATCCGCCCCTACCCCTCCCAGTACATCTCCAAGTGCACCCTGACCGATGGAGAGCAAATCACCCTCCGCCCCGTCCGTCCCGAAGATGAGCCCCTAGTGGTCGACTTCCACAAACGGCTCTCTGCAGAGACCCTCCGCGCCCGCTACTTCAAAGAGATGCCTCTTTCCCAGCGCATTTCGCATGAGAGAATGATCCGGATCTGCCACACCGACTACAATCGAGAGATCCTCCTCATCGCCGAAAAAGAAGGGCAAATGGTCGCCGCCGCCCGCCTGGGCCGCACACCCCATACAGCGACCGCCGACCTCAAATTTGTCATCCAAGATAACATGCAACACAAAGGACTCGGGGCCGTCATGCTGGGCGCCATCCTCAAACTCGCCAAAGCCGAGAAAATCGGCACAGTGACCGTCCAGCTCCTCAAGGAAAATACCGGCATGAAAAAACTCCTCGAGAGAGAAGGCTTCACCCTGACCCCCAGCGAAAAAGATCCCTCCCTCATCAACGGAGTGCTCAAGCTGTAGCGATGTACAAAGGCCAAATCATCGATACCCATATGCACCTCTGGGATCCTGCAAATGGGTATGAGTGGCTTCCCCAGTTCAAAGCCATCCACCACCCCTTCCTCATGCCAGACTACCTCGAAATGGCCAAACACCAACCCATTTCACAAACAGTCCACATCGAATGTGGTGGCTTCCCCCAGAATCCCGTCCTCGAAACCAAATGGATCCAGCAGCAAGTCGACCATTTTGGGGGCCCGCAAGCGATCGTCGCCTTTGCCAAACTCGATTCACCATCTGTCGAGCAAACCCTCAAAGGCCATTGCCAATATCCACTCGTCCGTGGCATCCGGATGGCCCTAAACAAAATCGGTTCATTCGGTGTCGATCGAGCCGATTACATGCAAGATCCCGCCTGGCGCAAAGGGTATTCCCTCTTGTCCAAATACAACCTCCATTTTGAAATGCAGATCTTCGACACCCAACTCCCCGAAGCGGTCGAACTGGCCAAGGCCTTTCCCGACATTCCCATCGTGTTGCAACATCTCGGTTGGCCCTTAGAAACGACTGCAGAATACCAAAAAGCATGGAAAGAGCGACTCGCAGAATTGGCAGCGCTGCCAAACACCCTCCTCAAAATATCGTGCCTAGGATGGATCTTCAAAAAACCGGACGAGAAAGCCATTAATGGCTTCATCCGGGATGCAATTTCCCTCTTCGGAGTCGATCGGTGTATGGTAGGAAGTAACTGTCCACCCGATGAGCTCTATCTATCCTTCGACCAAATCTTCCATCTGATCAAAGTCGCCCTCTCTCCCTATACGGAAGAAGAGCAGCAAAAAATGTTTTATGGGAACGCCAAACGGGTCTATAGGATCTTCTAGTTATTTCTTTTTTGAGGGGAGCTTGATCACTCTCCCATCGATAACAAAGACTCCATTGCCGCAATGGTGCATCATCCTGGCCCTTTTTTTCTTTGGCCTGATCCAGGCTTTGACAGCTTCTAGGATAAAGATGTTATACATTTTAGCCATCTTCATATCGATGACCTTGCATTCGATATTAGCATAGCACTCAGTGAGAAGCGGCGCGCTTACCTGCGATGCAGGCTCATGCCGGAGATGAAATTTCTCAAACTTATCGACTTTGCTGCCCGAGACATTTCCCACTCCGACGACTTTTTCAGCTAGCTCTACAGTGGGGATATTAATCACGCATTCCTTTGTTTTCTTTAGGATATTAAAGGTATAGTTCTGATTGCTAATGACGCAGGCGAAAATCGGAGGTTCAAAATCGATCATCATCTGCCAGGTCATGGTCATCACATTGGGCTTTCCTTTGTAGCAGGTCGTAACCATAGTGACTGGCCCCGGTTCGAGCAACTGGTAAACGTGAGCTAAACGAATTGATTTTTTTGTCATTATATTTCAGACAAATGTTCCATCCCTATTTATCTGTCAAGATGCGAGTGTAAACTATCGCAAAAACCGAATCTGAGGAAGAAGGCTTAGGAAGAATTCGGCTGACCAGCCCTCGATTTCCCTTGGATCCCGAATAAAACGTCTAATGTCCTCTTTGGCAGCCTCAAAGTTAACGCTGCGAATTTTTTGCTCTAGTAAATTGAGAAAAAACTCTTTATTCAGAGCAGTCTCAGAAGAATAATTTCCCGATTGTCGCAGACGGCTTTCCAAATGACCCAAATTGAGAGGAATCCCTTTATTGATATACCAAATGAAGTCATACCAATCCCTTCCCTTCACCCGAACTTTATAAGCCCGGTATAAAACTGCGCTCATTTTCCCAGCGAATAAATCTTCTGGAACATAGCTGCGAACGGAAAACGGGATTGGTTTTGCTAGATAGCGGACCTCTGTAGCAAAGCCGAGTGGTGGATCAATATCGACTTCCAGTTTAATTTTGATCATCTCATCTGAATGGGTAAATCGTTTCAAAGATTCATCTAATCCAATCCGAATGAACGTCTCCAAAGTCCCCGTCTTTAGAAAAGCGGAAACAATAGGGTTTTCTGGGTGTTTGATTCGCTGCTCTACTTTAACTTTAAGTCCTGAAATCTCGAGCTCCTCCGCAACTCCTTTCAGATAGGGAAGCAAATCAAATGAAGGATCGGGCTTGAGAAGTGAAAAATCGAGATCTTCGCTGAATCGATTGAGACCATACAGGATCCTAAGCGAGGTCCCTCCGTAGAATGCAGCATGCTCGAAGAACTTCGCTCTCCATAAACCAAGCAATGCAATCTCTTGCATAATCTCATGGATGGCATTTTCATAATCATACTTAGTTTTAGGGCTATAATTTTCTAGAAGATCTTCAACTATTGCTGTCATAACTCTAATATTAGCTTCACACTGCGCTTTTTATAAGCAATTGCAATCTCTTTTAATTTCTCAATATCCAGTTCACGAAATTGCTTCTCATCCATTCTCATCTCTTCAAATAGATAAAACCGGAGTTGTTCAAGTGTTCGTATTCCAGGAGTTCGATAGACAAGATCGGCGAGAGCTTTTTCCTTAGAGGCGATAAAATATCCCCCTTCACTCTTTATGTCCCGATATTCTATACCTACTTTGAATTTTTTACTATCAATAGCTCGATATTCGAATATCCCAATTGGAGTGCGAAAGGTTTTTGATTTTCCAATGGTCAAAGAAGTGACGACCGTTGGGCGTTCAGCGATTAAACCATAATGGAAAAGGGCATATTCAAAAGAAATACAAGAAGGGCCATACAGAAGATTGCCGATCATTTCCAAGCACAAAGGGTAGCGCCTCCAATTTTCACCGAAGATATATAACCCTTGTTTTAACCTAACTAACTTACCTTCAGAAACTAAGGCTGCGATCTTTGCTCGAGGTTTTTTAAGATCTATAAAATAATCAGCAAGCAACTGGTAATCAATTACTTCTATATTAATTTTTCTTCTAAACTCTTCAAAACCCATATACTCCTTATTATGCAAATTTTTGCCATCTTGTCCAGAAAAATTGGACATGTTGGCTAAAACTTGCATCAAAAAAGTGGAATTCATACATGTTCGGAGGTTGATTATTACTAGTTACATCGCTATAATAATCGCCTCAAAACTACAAAAATAGGAGAGTTTTATGTTTTTAGATTGTTGCAGAAGACAACGCGCCGATGCTTGCCACCTTGCACTTCCCGTTGATCCAGCCATCCAGCAGCTGAATGATGCCCCGGCTGGCAAACCCGTTGATCCAGCCACCCAGCAGCTGAATGATGCCCCGGCTGGCAAATATGTTTGTGAATATGATTCCCAACGGCATCATCACAAATTTATCTTTGAAAGCTGGGATAATCCTCTTGATAAAGATCAAATTCCTTACCTAAAACCAGATGCATCTGGACATGGTCCTCTCACAAAAGGCGACGGATCACCAATCCAAATCGAAGAAGGTGACTGGTTGATTCCTGTGCTATTGCGTGATCAAGCTAATCGGGAGATCCATCTGCTTCTACCCAGCAATTTGGTTGGGGATTGCCGCGCCCATGATACGATTGAATTGCTGTATGATAACAAGAGCTTTACACTCTCATTTGCTCCTGAATTTAGAAACAGAGTCTTAACTGTTGAAATGGGGATTTATGGGGTGACACATGGTCAACCTTTTATATGTAAATATCCAATGCCATCGGACAAAAGAGCTGAAGCGAGACAAAAACTTCTGAAGGAATCTCTTCCCCAAATGATTGCTCAGATGAATCAATCCGAAAATCGTTTTGTCTTTAATAAGGAAACAAAAAAATTGGAAAAATACGATGGCCAAAATCCTCTTGTTGAAAGGATCGATTCTGACCGAGCGAAAGTGATCACAGTTGACACTCTCGAACGGCCATATCAAGCTCCTTGGGTAAAACGAAACCATATTGGATGCTATCTTTATACAACAGCAGACAAAGTTGCCATGGCCGTATGTAATGGACAGCTGATTATTTGGCAACATAGCGATCTAAAGCTTAGTGAACCCAAACCCAAGTCAGATAAAGTGCGTAAATACGACATGTATGTTCCATTGAATATCGACCCAAAAGATATAAAACCCGTAGATCCGTTAGCTCATTATCCCAAAGACATCTTTACCATCATTCCTCTGAATAACGAAACGATTACCGAAGCTGAATTTTTGGATCATTTGGCTAAAGTCGAATTTCCCAATGGGTCGATGTTTGGGATGAACCTTGAAAATTAAGACGAGAGTGTTATAATATCTCTCTTTGTTGGAAGAGTGGCAGAGTGGCCGATTGCGTCTGTCTTGAAAACAGAAGTCCCGCAAGGGACCGTGGGTTCGAATCCTACCTCTTCCGATAACGCAACCAATTCGAACCCTTGCTCTCATCCAATAGAGCAAGGGTATCGATTTGGGTATGGGCTTCTTATTTGGAGTTGGCTCCATTTATGTATTTGCCATTCAACTCACTCAGAGAATCCTGGCTGATTTTTCCAAGATATTGAGGAAGCTCTAGCCCGGCCAGAGAGGCGATATCATGGAGAGCTGGTAGCGATTTTGTAAATTGGCTGATGAAGTTTGAGGTCGATGACCCTTTTCCATCTGAGCTCCCACTGTCCCAGACTGTAATCTTGTCGATCTTGATGTTTTTAATCGCTTCCACTTGCAGCTTCACGATCTCTTCAAGTTTTTCTATCAGTAGCATTGTTGCTGCGCTCTTAGCATCTTCTCCGCAAGCTTCAAAGAGCTGTTTATAGCCTGTAGCCTTGGCATCTAATAGCTTCTGGATCCCTTCTGCTTCGGCTTGTCTGATTGACAGGATTGCTTCGGCTTCACCACGTGCTATGATGACTTTGCTTTGAGCTTCTGCCTCGGCATCAATTTGCATTTTTCGTTTCTTAATCTCTTGAGGAACAATTTGCTCGGCTTCTAAAAGTTGTGTCTGCGCTAAGGCGCGGGCTTTTTGAATCATCGCTTCAGCATTTTGCTTAGCAACTTGACTGCGCTGGGCAGCTTCTGCTTCTTTTTCAGCTAATACAGCATTTGTCAAGGCCATTTGAGCTTTGGAGTCGTTTTCCCCTTTGATTGCTTCGGCATTATAAGAGGCAACAGAGACTCTGCGGTCTCTTTCTGCTAATGATTTTCCGATATCCCCTTGCTTTTCTTGCTCTGCCACATCGACTTTAGCCTGATTCACAGCCATGGAAGAGGCTTTCATCCCAATGCTTTCAATATAATTTGACTCGTCGGTGATATCTGTGATGTTGACGTTCAACAAAGTCAGTCCGATCTTATGCAGTTCAGGCTCGATATTTTTCTTAATGGAATCTAAAAAGCGTTCTCTATCTTGGTTGATCTCTTCGATCCGTAGTGAAGCGACTGTCAGGCGAAGCTGGCCGATGATAATTTCTGTGGCCATCGACTCAATTTCTTTATGGCCCAGGTCCAGCATCCTGACGGCCGCATTGTTCATCACGTCGGGGGTGATGCCAACAGCGACTGTAAACGTGCTTGGTACGTTCACGCGGATGTTTTGATGGGAAAGAGCTCCCTTTAATGGAATGTGGATGGTGCGTGGCGTTAAGTCCAAGAAAGCATATCCCTGGATCAATGGCCATATGAATGTTCCTCCGCCATGGTAGCACTGGACGGTCTTGCTGCCTGCTACGCGTCCATAAACAACCAGGACTTTGTTCGAGGGGCATCGGCGATACAATTTCGCAAGAAAATACAATGTCGAGAAAATGAATAAAAGAAATCCTGCTACAGTGATGCTTAAATAGGAAATATCAAACATAAGTACCTCTTTATAATGGTGTAACGACAACTGTGTTGTCGTCTTTTTTTTCAATAATTTTTACGCGCATAAATGAAGGCAGGTCTTCATGGATGTGAGAGATGGCATCAATTTCATGTGTTAAATGTTGCAGAGAAATTGAAATTTTGCCGATGCCTCCTTTGGGGATGCGTTGATAGACATAAGCCTCTTTTCCAATCGCATCTTCAATTCTATAGACGCTCCCAGAACTTTGAAGCTTTTTTGCTAATTTAAAAATAGAGCGAATAATGAGGGCTGCAACAAATGCCTGCCGCAAGGGATATTCCAATCGTAGTGATGTTTTGAAGTCCAAATTCATTTTGGCATGTGATGGCTGTCCATCCAAACATCATCAAAAAACCAGTGATGGCTTGCATTGAAAACCACTTGAATTTTCTGGCATCTGCTGAGTCATGTCCTGCATCGTGAATATTATCGGTAGCAACATTCACAGGTATCAAAGCTATCATGATCACCAATACCGAAGATGTTAATCATGAATTGAATAATAAACATCCCTGAGCCAGCAAGTGCGCAAAACCAAAAAATGGAACCCGATTTAATCAATTCGCTAAAATAATTAATATAATAAAACATAATTGGCAATGATAATGCTACAAATTTTGATTAATTGCAAGATCAAAACCTTTAACTCGACTTTGGCATAAAAAGTCAGCACTTTAGAGCAATTTTCTCGTTGGACATATACCGAAATTGATTCAAAAATCGGTTTTTGGGCGGGTTCAAAGCCCCGCGGTTGAGACTATCGACAAGGGGATAGTATTAACTCAATACAACCCCCTTGTCGATAGCTCAACCCGGGAGCTTTCAATCCCGCCCAAAAACCGATTTTTGAATCAATTTCGGTATACCCAGGACTTTTATTCCTTGATCTTTGGGGCAAGCTTCTGATAGACTCTTATTGTATTATTTAAAGTTATTTTGATCTGGACCTGGATAAGAGAAATGGGGCGAATTGGCTCCTGCCGGGTCCGTACCCCCCTATTGCTATGGAACGTAAAAAAGAACTCAAATTTTTATTTCTTATTATCATCGTCTTCATTGCTGCCTGCATTGAAACAGACATCTACCTGCCCGCATTTCCCGACATGATGAAATGGTTTAAGGCATCCGAAAGTCAAATCCAATCTCTGCTCACCTGGAACTTTGTCGGCATCTGCATAGCCGGTCCATTCTATGGCCCCATCTCCGACTCTTGGGGTCGAAAAAAGCCTCTTCTGATCGCCTTGGGCATGTTTCTAGCTGGGAGCCTGATGACCATCTTCGCTCAAAGCCTCGACCAAATGCTATGGGGGCGCATCCTTCAGGGCATTGGAAGCGGCGGCTGCTTCACTCTTGGCACCGCGATCATCTTCGACGCATTCCAGAAAGAGCGGGCCATCGACGCGCTCAATAAATTGAACACCACGATCCCCCTCATCATGGCCGCCGCGCCGATGCTTGGTGGCTATCTCAATTACAACTTTGGGTTTCGCTCGAACTTTTTGGCTATCGCCCTCTTCGTCGCCCTCAGCTTACTGATCTCCATTTTCCAATTTGAGGAGACACTGCCCAAGGAAAACCGCCTTCCCCTCAACTTCTCCAAGGTCTTTTCCGACTTTAAGCGGGCGTTCCTTTGCCTCCCCTTTTGGCAAATTACCTTGGCGACGAGCGTCCTCTTTGGAGGCTACATCGCCTTCCTATCGGGGATTTCGGTCCTCTTTGTCGTCGAATTTGGAATGAGCAAGGCGATCTTTCCCTTCATCCAAGCCGCCGTACTCGCTGGCTGGGTAGTGGGAAGTCTGACGATCAAGCGGTCAATCAAAAAATGGACAATCCCCAAGGTCAAACGATCCGGTATTGTCCTTTGCGTGCTCGGCGGAGCTTTCTTAGGCTTGATGACTCTCGTTGCCCCGCGAGACCCCTACCTGCTGACGATTGGGATGGTGGTCCTTGCCTTCGGAGCCAACTGGGTGATTGGCCTCTATTTCCCTGAAGGGATGGAACTCCTCCCTGACATCAAGGGCATCACTGCCAGCCTGATGACCAGCGCTCGTCTGCTGATCGCCGCCGTAGTCGTCGGCCTCACCAGCAGTCTCTATGATGGGACGATCTATCCGGTCACACTCATGGTTCTGGCGACAATTGCGATCTTCCTGCCCCTGCTGATCCAATTCGACCGCAAGCGACCAGCCAGCGCGAATACCGAGATCACTGAGACCATCAATCACTGACCTGTTTCAACGCAAAGCGCCTTCGCGTCTTTGCGTTGAATGGGAGGTCCAAATTCGAATCAAGTTTTGCAATTCCTTCTAATGTTTGGCAATTTTGCCCATTGCGAGGCCAGCCAAAAACCATTGTACTAAAATAGCCATCATCGAATAGAGAGCAAAGTTCCAGGTATAATACCCTTTGACCATGAAGGAAAGCTTTGATGCTGCTGCGATGAGAAGACCAATTAAGACAAAAAAGCTGAGCCTTCTTCCATATGACATCAACGGTTTGTGATGCAACAGTAACCAGGTCGCGACAAACGCCATAAAGACCTTAACAAGCCATGAGCCGATGAGTACCAGGATTAATGGCCGTACGCCTGCCGGATTAATCCCCGTTAGAACCAGCGGCAACTTACTCTCAATTGCTCTGCTATCTTTTGGATTTGGCATCACGTAGACCCCAGCTGTTGGGCTATTTTTTTTCAAAACTGCAGCCACCTCTTTTTCGTCTACAAAGCTTTTCACTACAATGCCCTGCCAATATGCTGTTTTCCATGACACTATCGACATCACAAATAAAATCGTTCCGCCAATAAGCGCTGAAATTAAAAGGGATTTATTGATTTTCATACATTTCCTGTTAAGTGTTAAAATTACTGATGCACCCAGATTTGCAAGAGCAAACCATCGCTACTTCCTAATTTTTTTTTACTACAGGAAAATTTTTTATACTAGACATTTCATCATTTTATTGCTGCCGCTCGATCGCTTGATTAAAGACTTTGGCTAAATCGGAGTTGGGAAACCGTTCTTGGCTCCGCTGCCGATTGCCGAGGACGATCTGGGTGAACCACTGCCGAATGGCTTTGACATCTTTGCCTTGGAGGAACTCGAGCAGAGCGGCTCTCTCCTCTTCGGTGTAGTCGAGGATCCCATTGACCAGTTTGGCTTGGGCTGTCAATCCATGGAAATGGGCAAGCTCGATCGGCTGGCCACTATGCCGCCAGATTTTATTCGTCCCCAGATTGAGTAAGCCTAAGTTGGGGGCATCAGGGATCCGATCTTTCATCAGGGTCTTTATTTGGCTCGCATCGTCTTGGTCGAGAAGCATTACCCGGATCTCCCCTTTGTCTTCGATCAAGAGAATGTGATTCGTCACGGGATCTTCATATTCATCATAGGGAACAAAACGGACCTGCTTGGCTAGATCCTTTGGGGTATAGATGGGCATCCGATTCAGGGAGGTGAGCAGGCGCGGATCGAAGATTGAGGCGATGGGGTGATAATGGCTGAGGGCGTCGGCAACTGCTACTTGTCGGGCCGGAAGGTTGTTGATGTTAGCCTCGCGCACAAGCGAAGCGGAGGCCGGTTTTAAGAGGTCGGGGGTGAAAAGGGTCTCTTTGGTCCAGGGAAGGACATCTACTGGCAATTCGGGTCTCTTTTCGTGGACTGCAGTACGCAATTGGACCTGTGTTTTGGTCTTTGTTTTGGTCTCGGTATTGGCCTCTGTTTTCGTTTTTGCCCTTGTCTTGGTCTTCACTTTGAGTCGGACTCCTGTATCGATTGGTTGGTAGAGATGGCTTGCCATGCGCGGGAGCATTCGATCTGCGGTCTCACGGAGCTCTTTTTCGATCGCTTGGACATCGCAGTATTGAGCAAGAACAGGATGCTCGGCCAAAGCTATCATCGGCTCGCTCGATAGCACCTCTTGCAATTCGGCTTCGACCACTTTTTTAGCTTGCTCAAGGCTCTCGCAGGTTCCATAGAGATTGTAAGGATTGGGGTCGATTTCGCGTAGGAATAGCCCTTTTGTCGCCTGCAGGATCTCGATGATCTGATCGGAGGTGACCTCTGGCTGGACGATCACATTGAAGACTTGGCCGATCAGTTGAGCGCGCAGTTGCTGGCCAAATGAGCGGTGATTGTCATCGGCAATTCTGAGCGCTTGGCTATAAGCAGCATAGAGGAGTAGGTGACGGAGCTCGAGTTTTTCGATCTTCTGCTTGGTTAAATTCTCTAGGGTCTCAACTATCACAGCCCGGTCCCCTTCTTCGACTGCAAAACGGACGGTCTGCCCTCGGTCGAGTTTGCGTAGGCGCCAGACGGTTTGGAGCAGATCACGCATCATGGTATAGCGGCCAAAGGTGACGACGGCGCTCGCGGTGATGCCAAGTGGAATATCGGAACCGGTACAGAGCTCCTGCTTCCAATAGGGGGCGCGATCTTCTTTAGCTACGCCTGCTCCCAGAAGCGGTTCAGAAGGTCTACCAGGAAGAGCGACCAGGAGATTGTCTTTTTCATCGTAGTAAGGGACCCCTTTCCATGGCCCTTTTTCGAGGATCTTTCGAGCGACCTCTTCGCCATTGTCATCAGCAAACATGTTGCCCACGTCGGCAATCGCGATACTGGATTTGCCTTGGAAAAGCTGGTCGAGTTTCCCATCGAGGTCTTTGGCGCTGACGATGGTCACATCCTGGGGGCTATTGGTGTGGAGTAGATGGAGGGTTTTGGCTTCGGTATCGGAGAGCTGGATAGCTTTAAACATCGCATCGAAGGTCTGCCAGTTCCAGATGGTGCCGCTAAAGCCGCGGGTCGTCATCGCCATCTGGAAGAGAACAAGCGCATCGGCCTGCAATTGCAGAGGGAAGATTTTGAGCTGAGGGTGGATCGCATATTTCATGGCCAGATCGATGATGAGTCCCGGATCATTTTGATTGATGTGGGCTAGGATCTCATCTATTTCTTTGTCGCCGATCCGATTGAGAGGATACCGTTTACCTCCAGTCATCCGCATCAATTGGGCAAAGATGGGGCTCTCTTCGGCCGACTTGATCGCCCCTTCAGCGAGGTCTGAGAGGAGCTGATCACGCAGTTCGTGGAATTCTTTGCGGACAAATTCTTTTGGCAATCCTTTCGCCAGATAGATCTGGAGAGAATAATTGATCCCCTCTTCGGCAGTTCCATGTTCAGAGCCAATTTCCCAACTCCCCTTTTCAAGGGGCTTCGAAATGAGCTTTGTCTCCTCATCTACCTGGTGGTCTTCAACAAGGCCGTAATGTTCGTCGACCCGTTTGCTAAAGGTCTCGGGAATCATTTTATTGAGCTGCTGCTTGCAGACGGCCAGCTGATTTTTAAGTGAGAGCGACTCGAGGCCAGCTACATAGGCAAAAGCCTCAGGATCCTCTTTATTGAGCAGATAATTTCGGATCAGAGACTGATCAAGCTTGCTAATTTCTGGACAAATTTTCCCCGTTAAAATCGCTTCAAGTAGGCGGGGTTTGACGATCTTGTGATGGGTTTCTGCTGTAAACGGTTTTGTACAGATCGGAGCGAGCTGTGGATCGGTGACCATGAACTTGATCAATTCAGCTGTGGTCGTCTTCAATTCTTCATTGGCCGGTATCCGCTCTCCATTTGGGCCAGCTAGTGAGAAGATCTGCAATTTGAGGACATCGGCAATCGAGTCGAGCTCATCGAAGGTGATGCTCCCATGATTGCGCAATTTCGCAAGCACCTGCCGGAAGAGATCGATTTGCCGGGACGAATTTTTATTGAGGACGTCCTCGATGAAGCGAAGCAGGAGGCTCTGCAAACTGCTGCTACTGACCATCACCAGTTTGCCAGACTCGCGCGCCTCATCCAATCGGGTAAGAAGCCGCTTAAGAGCGCCGATTTCGAAGTTGGTATCTCGGTCAAAGGTCAAGACATCGATACTGCGGCCAAAGGATTTGCCAAATCGCTCTTCGAGCTCTTGAATTTTATCCGGCATGAGCCCTTCTGGCATCACGATGAGGGATAGCTGCTCTCCATTTGCCTCTAGATAGGCGATCAGGGGTATTAAGACGGCTGTCTTTCCGGAGCCCATGATCATCTCGAGCACATTGGATACCTCTTTGCTATGGATCTTCTCTCCTCTTCTGACTCTATGCATGAGCTCATCGAGTCCAGCCACCTGTCTTTCTTGCAAGAGAATCCCCATGTAGTACTCAAACACTAAATATTCGGGATGCTCAGCCGGATCAAATTGTCGCACTGCATCCGATGCAGCTTTGATTTGTCCAATCAAATTCGAGATTTCTTGAGGGGATGTGCCATTTGCCTCTTCGAGGTCTTTCAATGCTTCGATGACGGCTTGCTTGCGCTGCCGCTCAGTCGCATGGATGAGCAGATCCATGGTCGCTTGTAAGAGCCGATCGATCTCTTGAGCAGAAAGGCCCGGGTTGAGTTTCTGAATTCTCGCCGGCTGTCGCTGAGTTAATGCGCGCGCAAGATCGAGAAGGGTGACTGGGGTTAAATTGCCACTGGCCAAGGCAGCCTGATGCGCTGCTTTGAGAGTCGGATCTTGGGGCAGCCGATTGGCAGCCTCTAGGATATTTTTTAACGCAGTCGACTCTCTGCCAGTCATGACAAAATGCTCCTGCTCGATTTCCAAGCGGCAACGTCGCAATCCTTCCCGATCCTTTAAACGATAGGTAGGCAAGGCGCTGGTCTGACTCTCGTAGTCTTGTAGCTTCTGCACTACATCTTCCACGGGTTTCACTTGGAAGATCTTCTGTAGGGCAGCGGTAGAGATCTTTCCAGTAGGGATCGGAGTAATATAGTCATCTAGATCGGCGATAACAGGCCCTTGCAGCTTGGGCACGCTGTGCAATTTAACGCTATGCTGATAGGCCTCTCGAGCGTCGATCTGTGCGGGAGGCTCACGCCGGACAATCGGGGCTCTGGCTTTAGTGGTTCCGGAGACAGTGGAAAATTGGGGTTTATAAGGCGAGTCTTTGCTAAAATATTTATGATAAAAATGGGATCTATCCATCTCGTTTTCAGATCTTTCTTGGTGGCTCCAACCGCCATCTGTTTTGCGTACTGTTTCAATGATTTCAGCTCTAGAGGGCAACTGCACGGGGCCTTCCATCAATGCAATGATAAGCACTTTGGCTAAAACCTTTGTTGCATCAGAGACGCGGCCGGAACGGACGACTTGAAGGGCGGTCAGCAATTCCTCATAGGCTTGTTCAGCATCGAGTTCTGCAGAGAGGAAGGTTCCGGTGAGCCGTCGGTAGGCAGCTTGGTAATCTGATCGCAAAATCGCTTCATAGATGTCATAGAAATTTTTTCCATTCAACCCGGCTCTCAGAAGCCCTTCTCTCGCATCATTTCCAGACAAGGCGTCGAAGAAGAGTTTCCAATTCTGCTCTCTTCTACCTTGCGACTTCTCAATATATCCATCCGGAATCTGCATTTGAACATTCTTTGACTCACCTGATCGAGAGATCCCTAGCTGCTCTTGAATTAAGTGCTCTTCTTCTTTCGTCAGCGCAAGCTCTGGCGTAAATTCGAGTTGATGCCGATATTTGCTGTAGTCGCGATTTTCTGAGGGCATCTTTGCCTCTTTGCCAAAGTCGAGATGATGTCGAATGCGCGCCGCAAAAGCGATCATCCGGACTGCGTTTCCTTGAGGAGAATGGTCATGATTGAATTTATTGAGCTCAATCATCTTGTCGAGAAGCTTCAGCTCTTCCGCTGTATAGGGGCTGTGCTGTCCCCCATAACCGCGGATCAATTCGGCAGCTAACTCGTAGTTGTGGTGCCATAAATGGACCATCGCCAAATGAAAACGGCCTTCGATGGGTCTAGGAATTAGCGTGCGGTCCATTGGATCCACATCGTAAAGGGCATAACGTTGCTTAGGTGCGCGGATGTCTCGAAGCAAGACCGCCTCTGGATCGAATGCATGGCTTCTCGACTCTGCGAAATGCTGAAGGGGCATCGCGATCACTTGTTGGGTATTTTGATTCCGGTCTAAGCGATCGAGCACGAGATAATTTTCGATTTTCTCCAGATAGGAATGGCGCTGAATGGGATGGAGGAAGTACCCCGAAAGCTGATCACACCTAATTTTCCCTTCCCCATCGACAGTGAAGCTTAAATTAAAGCGAGGGAACTCAATGGCGGCGAGTTTCCCATTATTTGGATCTGTCCAGGCCAAAATCCAGGAGGGATCTTCGAATTTTGTAAGGAAGTTAAACGATTGCGCGACCTTAGCCAGCACGAGGCCATCGTGTCGGGTGATCTTTTCATTACGGATCTGGAATTTCTCCTTCCCCGTCCCAATCTCTAAAATGCGTGTCTCTTCATTGTTTGACCAAACAAGATTTCCACTCTCAAGAGCTCTAATGCCATAACAGACCTCAAGGGGATTGAGCTGTAACTGGTAAAATTTGCCGTCGATCTCACGCTGGTAGAAAGCCTCATCATTTTTAGCAACCATCCGCACCCCTTCTGGAGTCGTAAAGAGAAATCCCCCATCTGGAGTCTGAACAGCCTTAATGGCCTCAGGATTGCTGGTAAGCTGGTATTGCTTTAGACGCTCGCGAATCTCTTCGGGCAAAGCGCGAGGAGTCAGGCCAACCTCATAATAGCTTCCTTTCAAGACATTAAGCGTGATCCGCCCATCGGTGGTTTGGAATAGAGGGAAATCTCCATGGACCTTCCACTCCTGGGCCTTGTGGTGGGGTAAAACGTTCTGGAGTATCGTATTGAGGTGCCGATTCCGATCGGGGCCCATAAAGAGAGCCCTGATGGCAACGCGGTGCTCGATTGGCAAATCACGCCTAATCTCATCATCGAACGGAGTAAACTCGAAAGGATAGAGATTTTGCTGGATTCCCAGGGTGACGATATCGAGGGGATCTTGTGAACTCTTGGCCAAAATATACTGCAGGTAAGTCCGCTCCCGGTCGGTCAGCCCTGAATCCTGCAAAGATTTGCGCAGTTTGGGGATGGGGTCTTCAATTAAATCTTGATTTTGTCCTGCATGGCTTAAATAACGTCTTGCTTTTGCAGCGATATCTAGGAAGGAAGCGGCGATTTCATATTTGCCCATTAGCTCACCGAAGTATTGATGTCCGTGGATGGCAAGATTCTCAATGCTCTTGGTCAAAGCAGCCAGTTCTTTGGGATTTCTCGATTGGATCTCCTCCAATAAAAACCCCTGTTCAAAGAGCATATAGTGGAGCATCTTGATGTATTCACTTTTCTCAAGCAGAGGGAAATTGGTCGTAAAGAAGGCGAGGGTTTCTTCAATTTGCAACTGCTCTTTACTGCTCAGTCCCAAGAGCCGCTGCGCCATTTCTCGAGATTCTTTGAGTGTATGTACACGTTGAAATTGTGGCCACCAGTGTGAATGAATCCAAGATTGATCATACCTCGATTCTGCATCCTTGTGCTCCAAGAGGGCCCGATCTTTTGGTGGCTGGCGATATCGATAGAGGCTACCTCCCCAATCTCTTTCAACTCGTTCAATTTTCCCATAGACATTACTTAAGCTTTCATCATGTTCCCCATAAGCCCCTGTCAGAATAGGACCTGGGAGTACAACATCCGGGCCCGTTGATCTCCATATAGAACGATGTCTTTGTGCTCTATCGCCTGCCGGATGTCCATACTGTTCAAAGTGCAGCTCCCAGAAATAGTGAGGGCCTTCGTCAGTCTGTTCTACATAGCGATCCACACTCCGGATCGGCCTTTGACGCAACATGAAATCTGCGTCTTTATCAAGATTATAGGATTGTTTTTGCTGCAAATATGACCAATGGTCAGCACTATTCCACCCTCCGGTAAAAAGATAATTTGTGATAAAGGAGAGATCCCATAAATGGAAAAAGATCTCAGGGAGGACCCCTTGGACTCGCCCTGAATGATTCATTTCCATCTTGCTCAAAGGGTTATTTGGATCGGGGAACCTACGATCTTCTTCAGCTCGCAATTGATCCATGAGCGCAGCTAAAGCAACAGCTGTAGGCGAAGCTTTTTGCAGAAGGGGAAGTTGTGAATGAAGCTCTTTTAGTTTTTCTGGATGATCTCTTAAATATTGCACAGTCCACGCGATGAGCGGCCATTCTTGCCATTTTCCAAATGCCTGAGGTACATATTTAACTTTCCTTTCTGCTAGCTCAACATCTTCACTTATATGAATCTTAACATCGCTATTATAATAATATAATCCTGTTGGAGCCCATTCAAAGCCAAAAAGAGATGCAAATTTTTCCCAATCAGCAAGAGGCTGAGTTATTTCCTTACCCCTTTCTTTACCGCTAGGATCAACTTTGTCCCAATAGGCCCTCAGTTTAGCCATATCGTCTTCCAAAGCAGGGTTATCAACGCGGCTATAGGCCGTTATTCCATAGAGGACAACGGCCATTTGCTGCTGAAGCATATTTGGCAACGCGATCCCGGTCGACCCTTCAAATTGACGGGCAATCGAATCGGCGATCGTCAGCAACTTGATCGGCACCATCGCATCCTTAATCGGCAAACGGAACATACGACTCGGATCCTTGTGGAGCACCCACTGAAGGGACCACTGAAATTCGCTGGCCAGCTGCACCAGGTCATCGACAAAAGACACAGCCTCAGCAGGTGAAATCGATTTGGCGAAGGGCGAACCCATTTTTTCGGTCGCTAAAATTTGATCCAGCGGCATGCTCTGAACAAAGCTGTGAGTTGCGGCTCTCACTTGTTGCCAATTGTTCGCGATATTTCCCTGATGGATTTTCTTGACCGCCTCCTTCACCGACTTTGCCCCTTCGAAAGGGGAAATCTCGAGTCCTTGATAGGGAGGAGCCGGTTCAATGCCTCTTCCTGTAGAGGAAGCTGCAAAATCGACCTTGGCTCCAGTAAACACTAAGTCAGAGATTTTCGAATCGATCTTGACAAGGTAAGGGGAAACGTCGATTTCTCGATTCCGCTTGGCACCCTGAATGATTTCCTCCATGCGGCTTGAGATGAGCTCGAGCTCTCGATCATTTAGACTATTTCTCTCCGGTTGCGCGACCCGAATCGCATCTTGAATCGTCTGCTTCGCAGCTCGGACAAGGAGCTCTCGATTTGTGTTATCCAACGTCTCCCTATTCGCTTGCCAATAGTCCCAAGTGGCCTTCGCCTCTAGCTCCACCATCACACGATCATGAAGTTGATCGCTGCCGAGCTGATGATGCAACCATGCGGAAAGCGAGGAGTAAGTGCAAATCCCAACAAAGATGCTTGGCAGCAGATGCTCGGCCGGAATTAGCCGTTTGCTGATCTTCCCTTCCATCCGGCCAAACAGATTGTAGTACATCTCAGAAGGATCCCATTTCACCCCATCTTTTGGCTCATTCTTCATTTCCTGCAGCCCTTGAATCACGACCGGGCGGATCAGATTGGCGCGGCGCACCTCGACGATTTCGTGCATCCCGAGCACCTGCATCTTGTCTCCCATATTAGTAGACGGATGATACTGGACCCCATCGCCCATATTATAAATCCTAAACGTGAAGTCATCGTCACCCATCTTGACAATTTCATAGATCACCGCGTGCCCACCCATCATGCCTGGGGATGTCCAACCGCCAGACCAAATGAGATTATCCCCTACAGCTAACTGACTCAGCTCGAAATTCAATCGTTTGGAAAATTGATTGTTGTCCAACTTCTCAAAGTCTTCAGTACGGGTAATCCCCTGCTCGATTTTATCTGCCGCAACCTGCAACCGGGGGTCGTTTCGGAGCCTAAGTTGGTCCTTGACATAAGAGAGCATGGCAACACTCTGATAGCTTTCCAGACCAGATGCCTTTCCAAATTCTCGTCCTGCTAAATGGAGAACAAGCCCTGAGTCGACCGGCGGTCCCTGCGCATCTAGGTAATGGACGAGATTATTCTCTTGGAACACATCGAGAGCTGTTCTAGAAACTGCATTTGCTTGAGCAGGCTGCTCCTTTTCTGCCTTAAAGAAAACTTCCAGCCAGTCCCCAATGCTCATGTGGTGATAGGGAGACGGAATCTGCTTGGCCATTCTGGTTTGAACTACTGCATCGCATACCTTCTGAATCTGCTCAGAACTTGGCGCATGATCGAAGTTCGTCAACATCTTTTGAACTGCCTCTTTTGCCTCTGGAGAGAGCTTTCGAAGAAGACTATCATCCATACTGCCCGCTTTGGATTGCTTGAGGACATTCCATTTGTCGCTTAAGATTGCCCCCAGACGGGACCCATCCTTCTCATATTCACTCTTAAGGCTAGGATCGATCTTAGAAAATACCTCCTTTTGCATCTGCTCAGCCTGAGCCTTCAGCGCTGCCGTCTCATGGCCGAGTAAGACCGACCCGGCACCCTGCAGCATCGTCAGCACCTGAAGACCTAAAAATAGCCAGGCAGCCCAAGTTCCCTTTTGCTCACCATCTTCGCCCGTGAGCTTCTTGTACTTCTTCTGATCGATCCTACCCTGGAAAAAGGCCTTGCGACGCTCCTTATCTTGAGAGACTGCACCAGTGGGAAACTCCCCTAACTCCTCAAGGGCCCCCTCAATTTCCTTCGCCTGCCATCGCAATTCCTCTGCAACTCCTTTCAGCGGTCCGTCCAACCGATCGGCCACCCAATAGAGCTTTTTCACCTGCGTCTTCATCCGCCCGATCAGACGCAAATGAGTCCGCAAATCCTGATCCTGTGAATCCGCATATTCCTTTTTCGCCCGCTGTATCTCCGGCCGAATCGCCTTAATTAAGTCCCGTCCCTGATCCTCGATGCCCCACTGAATGTGTTTCAGATCCCTAAGCGCCCAATTCCGATCGAAATTCCCCTCAATCGCCATCGCTTTCGATAGAGTCGGCAGCGTAGAGGCCATCGCGATCAAGTGATCTAAATAGATCTCCCCACTTCCAGCCTTTAGCTTTAGCGCCTGTTCCGCCAAATCCTCCATCCCGCTATAGGCCTGCTCAATTGCCTTCGACGCCATCTGGATGAACTTCAGCTGATTGCCAAACTCTGCGACCCGACCCTTTAGCGAGAGATCTCCCGTAGGCTGCTGAGCAAGCCACTTCTGCACCCGCTTTAGCGCCTTTTCCTGAGCCCACAGGGGAGCCTTGGTGGCCGATTGGATGATCTTCTCAATCTCCTCAATCTGCTCCACCCCAAATGGGGCATTCCCGCTTAGCTTCCGCTCAACGGTTGCGACCAGCCGCTGTCCCAGGTCCTCAATGACCTCGGCCGCGACCGCCAACCCCTTTTCAGTAGGAATGGCATAAGAGTTATCGAACGTAATACGCTCAATTTCTGGCATTTGCGAATTATTCGCTTGTATAATATTAGACATAATTAACTGTATAGTTAATTATACACTATTAATTAATTCTTTACAAATAATTAACTATTTAAAAACGGAGAACTTTTTGGTTAATGGGGAGACCTCTTCGATCGTCCCAAATAGCCCCACCCCATAGGGCTCGACCTGGTCGAGAGGGGTAATGGCCGTTTTTTGGATGAGATCTTCTTCGATCCCATTAAAAGACATCGTGCTGGTAAAAAGGGCCGAAAGGAGCCCCTTTTCCTTTGCTGCTGCATAGAGAGTGAGGATCTGATTGCCATTGCCCTTGAGAACAACAAACGAAAGGGTCGACAACGTGATCAGGCTCGAGGACGCTGGCCCATCGAATGAGACAAAATGCATCTGGGCACGCTGCTCGGGGGTGGCGTTAGCCTGTAATGACATCGCAATCTGTCCCGTGGCGCTTAGGAGTTTGCCCAGCGGGGATTTCTCATTGACGACGATAACAAATTTATGAGTAGCTGCGGTATTAACACTTGCCATATTTACCTTTCAAGATAGTAGGGAGCAATAAATGCTACAGCACTCATCAGTGCATAGCATGCTGCCATTTTTTTATATTCCTGGCGCCAAGAATAGGCGGCTGCAAGGAGAGCCCCGACACCGAGTGTTGTCGTAGCGGTTTTGGAAATACTAAATGATGGAAGCCGATCTTGATAACCATCGCAAATTTTGTCGAGCAGCCTCCCTTCGAAGTTAAGTCCGACATACAACTTATTCTCAGGATTCGGCGTATCATATGCAATCCTAACTAAATCACGAGTATTCCAACTGAGACAAAGCCCTTCTACGTTGGTATTTAACTTGCCATGGGAGATATAATTAATTGTATCGGCAATACTTATACTTGTAGCTGGAATCCCATCGAAGTGGTTGCTTAGCACAACAGGACATTGGGTGTTTTTAGATGCGACAGTAACGACAAACTTGGATGGGTTGAAATTGCTGTTTAGCTGCTCTGTTTGATTGATAAACTTTAAAAAGAGATTTTTTATTTCAGGAAAATCGCACACCTCGCAAAGAGGCGCAATTTTTCTTAGGATGAATTCAGGTATTCCATCCCAAATATTTATGTTGTTTTCTCTGATAGATTGTAGGGGCATTTTTCATTCCTTCGCGGTGTTCGATGGAAGAAGTATAGGATGTTTAGAATTTTAGCTCAAGAATTTCCATAGGACATAAATGAACGTCTAGTCTATTATTACCTTCACTGAAATTTCAAAGAGTATTTTGAGGATATTTCCTTAGAGGAACCGATGTCGACACCAGTAAATTCACACACTTCCACCCGCCTAGTTTCTCCTTTATCAGCTCCTGAGATGGTACAACAGAATCCATCTCACACGGCTGTCGAATTGGGCCAATATTGGGCCGATTTGACAATGAAGGAGGGAGCCCCTCTTAAGAGTTTTTCTTTAAATGGATGCACCGAAGAAGAATTTCTAGCGGCTTATGAGGCGGGGAAAGCCTATCTTCCTCCAGGAGATGATGCACTACTCGTCTACTTCTTTAATGCCGCGCCTCTGTTTCTAGGACATTTTGGCAAATATCCGCCTGGGGAGAGGGCACTAAAAACGGAAAACACTCTCTGTCAATATCTCCTCACTCATGAAATGACCAAAAGTCGCTGTGTTTTGCAAGTGCTAGGCTCTCTAAATGCTAAGGCGGGAGGGAATTGTCGTCTAATCTCTGATCATCAATTACAAGTTCCTTGTGGAGATAATCTTTATTTGCAGATTCCTCTTGAATACGAGAAATGCCTGGATTTTATCCTTTCGCAATTAAATCAACGAGATCATGAAATGTTCCAGGTTCTCACCAATGGACTGAATCTCTTCACTCCAGATGATGCTGAACCTTCTCCTGGCGCCTCTTCCGTCTGCACAACTCTCATGGAGATTTATCGAGCCTTGAATCGGAAAAAGGATTATTGGGCCTCTCTCCGACTTCTCTCGCTTTTGGCCAATGCTGGATATAATCCTATCGACTCTAAAACGGTTTTTGATCTCCCTGATCAGCTGAGCTTTGTCGAAAAAATTAAACAATTTGACAAGCTTCTGCCCCGTCTAAGATCAGCTTATAAAAATAGCCGATTTGCCAATGTGATTGAAGCAGCTTGCAACAGACCCTCTGCAACTCGGCAAGCAGCTGTAGAGGCTTTGCGGGTTTGCAACGATGCTGAGGTATTAGCATTTGCCTGGCAGCTCGAGGATGAAAAACGGGTCGATTTTTTGCATGAAATAGCCCCCACCATGCCCGAGGAAGCCCTGCCATTTGCCCTCAATCATCTCATCAAACTCTGTAAGACAGCAAATTGTCCTATATTAGTTGCCGCCTATCTTGAGAGGTTGCTAAGATCTCCCTCTGCCTTGAATGCCAATTATGAGCCAGTTCTTGTGAGTTTATTATCAACTTACCTACGACCTCTGCTAAGTATGGAAACGGCGGGTCAGTTGATGGATCAATTGGGTGAAAGTTGTGCTTTTGTCAGTGACACGAAAATTATTAGCGATCTTGCAGGGCTCCTTGTACGTGAAGGGGCTGATAGCGCTCTTTGGTCTAAGTTTCAATCTCTTCTCACAACTCTGGTTAGAGATGGAAAGTTTGTGGAAGAGGTGATTGTGGTCTTCGAAACGGTTGCTAGGACAGCGGCAGCGGCAGGTTGCTTTGAAGTGGCGATTCCCCAACTGGGGAAAAGAAAACTGGATCAAAAACAGCGGATCGCCAGAGCCTATATAGCAGCCATTCAATTGCAATCTGATCCCATAATAAAAGATCGGATGATCGCTACCCTCCCAGAGGGTTGGTTAAGCGGGCAATTGCGCAACGAGGAGACCTGGGAAGCCTTTGCCGATCTTCTGCTATACTCCTGTAGTAGAAAGGATTTTAAGGATCCAAAAGTGGTCCATGCAGCCGTCCAAGATGCCCTTTGGCTAGTTCCCCATCTGCTCAGCCGCGACCAATCTCCCCATTTTGCCAATTTTGAAGCACTGATACAGCGTTTTCACAGTCGCAATCTTGGAGAGGAATGGAAGCCCCATCTAGCAGGTCTGCTCGGGCGCAATCCTGGAAATAGCCAGCTGCTGACCAAACTCATTGAAATTGCTAGCAAAGTCGAAAAGAGGGTTTTACAAGAATGCCAAACCCTCCAGAAGGATGGTCAAACGGAGGTTGTGCGCAGATGTATGACAGCTTACAGAGCGACTGGCACCTTCGCAATGCCTAAGCCGGGTGATGCTTCTCTCACTGAGCAGTTCCAAAATGCCCTTAGCTCCAAAAAATTGACCTTAGCTCTATCGCTACTGCAAAAAATGGAAGGACCACAGTGGGAATTATGGAGACAATTTATCGGATGCCTGCCCGAAAAACCCGATCAGGTTCTCGCTGAGCAGGCCTTTTCAGTTTGGCAAGCGAAGCACCCGATTGGTGACCACAAGCCAGAAGACGAGCCCTACTGGAAAGAAGCTATACAAAGGCTCGTGACCAATGTAAGTTCCGCTTCGCCTGTTTTGGCTGATTTTATCATAACGCGGATGGAAAAGTATGCAGCCGTTTTGGGTAAAGAGAATTCTGAAATTTTGGTGAGGAGTTGTCGAGAGCTCGGAGTCGCGGCCTGCTGGAATAGACAAACTACGCAACCCGCTGCGATTTTACGAGGGCTTTTACGTTTTAGGGATCATGCCGACGACCGTTTCTTTCTGATGCTCGCAAATCAAGAAGAACAGGACCTCTATGAGATTGGCAACCGGTGGGTTTTAGAAAGAATTGCAGAGCCCCTTGTAGATGTGGGTTTATTTAAGAGGTACTCTCTCAGACCCTATTTCCCAAAAGGAAGTGTAGAAGATCAGACTAAATTTCTGACATGGATTAAAAATAATTTGACATCTTTTCCTGCTCAGATCTCTTGGACAGAAAAATATCGGATTTTCTCTGTCCTGTGCAGTGCCTGCCTTGAAAATCATAATGAGGATCAAAAAATCCCCCTTTTTACAGGTGTCGGATCCCTTTGGGATAATCTTCTTGCAACTCTTCCCCAAGCTTACCGTGACAATGCAAAATGCGCTGAATATTTTCATTCAGCCACCATAGCCTATGTCGATGCTGCAATGAAAAATCTGCCTAACAAAATTCTCAGGCATAATATATTGATTGCCATAAACCAAGGCTTTCTTGGACGAGCAGCTCCATTTTTTTCACAGGAAACCGCCTTTAAATTCAGGTTCTATCAATGCTTCAACATGTTATCCCTAATACCATTTGACTTTCCAGATGAAGGTAATCGCGTGAATATTACCTTAGCAGATCTCAACGACTGCTTTATCCATTTCATTCGATATTCAAATCCGGAATTATCAAACTATGTGGTAAAACTCCTATTTTACTTTTGCCCTCTATTAAATCATCCGAATCCTGACATCACTGTTACCCTAAGGATCATTTTAGAGAATTTGCTCTCATCACCTCTCATCACCAAAGCAAAAGCTCCCGCGACATCTATATGGGTCACTGTCCTGCAAAATCTCTGCTTGGCCATTTTAAATCTTCAGCCTGAGAGACGCGCTGACGCAGTAAAAATGGTAGCTCAGCTCTTTAGGTACTGCACAGCTCCTAAGCTCGATAAACAGATTGTCGATCCTTCCGTCAATATGCTTGGAACTCTCTTCTTTTCAAACCCCCATATAGACCTGCTTCCCGATGAAGACTGGAAAGTGTTAATCGAAGGGCAAACCACCCGATCAATCAGAAGGTTAATGACTATTCTAAGGACCGAAATCGAAGAGATGGCGCTCGAGAAGACCTTTTCAAGCAGCCTGGCTCTTGCGCGATTGATCTGCCATGCCAATCCTGGCGATAAACTATTGCTCCGCGACTTAGTAGAACATTGTGCATTGGGAACTGGAACACATTTTAACAATCTAAGCGGAAGATGTGAACCCATACTCAATTTACGACTCCATAGCCAATGGATCCGAGCGATTTCCTCTTTATCCAGAAAATGCAAGGCAATGAATACCCAGATCGACAGAGCTCTTGTCACTAGCAGAGTCAAAATGACCCAAACTCTGACCGCCTCTGTCTGCCAATTGATTGTGGACAAGCCCAGTTATGATCTTTACATCCCCTTTCTAAAAGATGCCCTGACCGGGGATAATGACTTTGAGGTAACTAAACAGGTACACGGCCTCCTGACACATAGCCAGGTAGCAGAACTCAATGATTTCAAAGAACGATTGGAATTCGTCCTCAACTCAGTTAAAAAATAATTAATTATATTAGGGCCTGTCGTCAAATTCCGAATGGCTGAATTCGAGATTATTTTCTCCCTAGGAGGCGATAACGAATCAGGGGTCATATTGGCCAATATTACCCCTGATTCGTTATCGCCTTCTAGGGGAAAAGAACTCGAATTCAGCAGATTCGGAATTTGACGACAGGCCCTAGGAAAACTTGGCCAATAGGACAAACGACCCTAAAGCGAATGCCGAAAAAGCCACCCCCGCTGCTTTATTGCAGATCCCCTCTTTGCCGAACCGATTAATGGCTATGAACAATGATCCGGCAGCGATAGCTGTGACGATCATTTGCTCTGCTGATGAAAGGATTCGAGGGGTATGGGCTGGAGGATCCCAAGTACAGACTTCCGAGAGCAAGGGCAACTTCTCTAACTCTACGACCGGCTTGAAACACCTTACAACCTTATCAAAGGAACCATTCACCTCAAGACTCTCACAGACCTCTTTTCCTTCCGTCCAAAATTCATAGACCATTTGGGTCTTTGGAGATACGGCTTGGCATGTTGCTGCCTGCTGTACCACACATTCCTTTACTGCGGACTCACCAAGTATACTCAGATAGCCGCAACTTTTACTTATTTGCCCCAAACATTTGTCAACCACCGGCTTTAACTTATCGGTCCCATCATCTAGGACCATCTTGATAGCATTTTGAGTCGAATCGTTTCTAAATTGCCCCATATAGCTATATGAATATTTTGTACCAGACCCATAATGAAATGAACCAAAGCTTGATATAGAAAACTCTTCTTGAGCAATTAACCCGTTCGCCATTGACAATATTTCGTCTATAAAACGGGCAGGGCAATTTGGTAAATATTGCCTCATTTTGTCAGAAATCTCGGATAGCATCTAATTCTCCTTAAACTTTTTGCAGAAAGTTAAAAGAAAACCCATCAATGGCAACCAGCCGAATCGCTTCCTTTTCCGCATCGACCTCATATAGTGCTGTGGCCCCAGTTTTTGGATCGTTGAATGGAGGTTCACGGTAATCGATTTCAATCCCCGCTTTTTCGAGCGCGCCCATTGCAGGCACCTTAATGCAGGAAACTTTATGACCGAAGGCTAAAATCAGCCCGCCAGGATGCTCCTTCGCCACTTTGAACATAAACGGCTCGACCCGTGCAAAAACCTCCTCAAAACTCTCTCCATCATCGACAACTTTATAGGACCATTTCTGCTTCCAATTCATCTCTTTCGTTTCGGCTTTTTCCTTTGCAGAAAACTGACTGTATATCGCTTCTGGATGCCCGTCGAGAGCCTCGCCAAAGAACTTCTCCTTCAATGCATCATCGACGTTAGGTTGAATACCAATTCCAAGCTTCTCCAAAGCCAATTCTGTGGTCTGCACAGCGCGCTTCAGCGAAGAAGTATAAACAGCATTAATCTGATCCTTAAAAGGGACAAGAGACTCGCCCAAGTTCATCGCATCGCGCCGTCCATCTTCGGTCAAATCGAGATTGGCCCGGTCGCTCGATCCCCCCACACACTTCTGACGATTGACCTCCGATTCCCCATGGCGGGCAAATAGGACATAGGTCTTGCCTGGTTCGAGTTTGTATTCAAAGGTATTTCCTATTGACATCAATTTCTCCTAGATAAAAAGATCATTATATAATGCCGAGCCATTTAAATGCAAGTAATTTAAATAATTATCTACTTATATTTACCATGAAACCGTAGTTTCCACTGGAAATAAGCTATCGGAAAGAACCGCAAGCCCCACAACACACACAGCAAACCAAGCACATCCTTGGACATTCCTTTTATCTTGAAAGGCCTTGATAGATTTATAAAGACCCAAAGCACCGATCACTCCCCCAATAAGAGGATAATAATTCGTTTTTACATCAGAGACACAGGTTTCTTGAAGCAAAGAGGCATTAAATTTGCCTAAATAACATTTTTGCACAGTTTCTGTCGTCCCAGCTGTAACAGAGAGACTTTCGCAGATCTGACTTCCCTCTTTCCAGGCCTGGTGGATCATCTCTTTATTCGGGATTCCGCTTTGAGAAATGAGCGTTACGACTCTATCCCCAACGATCTCCGAATGATATACCGTGGTACTCTGTAGCTTCCCGTATAATAAAGATCCGCTGTCTGCATAAAATGTTCCGACCCCTGAACCTGATTCGACACCAACAAATGCCATCCTGGTTAATGGGATGTTTGAACAAGCAAATGAAGGGACTTGTGACTTGAAAGCTGATGTTACTGTATCCATTTTTCTCTCCTGGCGTTAAAAGAGCAAAAGAGTACCGATTTTCTCGGATAAGCACAAGACAAAATGGTGCAGTCTTTATCCAGAGAGACGATTAAGAAAAATAGATTCTGGGAAGAGCGATCGAAGCAACGCCTATGGCCACCCAACCCAATCCATATCCATTATTGCCAGCTTTAAAATTCTGATAGGCTTTCAGAGCTGCACCGACCCCTGCAATCACACCAACCGTTTGAGCAACAGCAGGAAGATAGGAAGAAGCCGCCGTAGTTTGGTAGCTCTTGCATGTCTCCTGATAGAGACGCGCATCAAAGGGGGCATCGTAACAGCGGTGAGCAATGAACTCCTGTTTAAATTCTGACGGGTAGAATGTGATACTTTCACAAGTGTGTCCGGGTCCTGTGAAATCGGGTCCTTGCGCGCCATATCTAATATAGGTGCGAGTCGTTTTATCTACATCCATCATAGCCAAACCTTTCGCATCTGCTCGAATCTCGCCTGCACTGCCAAAACGAAATGTCTTAGAATTTAAATTGTTAAATCTAGATTTAATTTCACCAAGCAATTCGGGCCGGCAAATTTCTCTCATCAAATTTTCTTTAATAGCTTGCATAAGTTCTCCTTATAAGATATAGAAATATTATAAGGTTTCTCTTGTATTGGATCAACTAAGAAACAAATTTTTAATTCATAATCTGAATATTTCTTTTGGCGGCGATTTCGAGCAAAGCCTTTTCGGAGGTGATTTCCCAGTCGCAGAATCTCCATAGATCGTAAGAATAATTCCATACAGTATGAGCGCCAATAGCAGCTGCTAAACCGAATTTCTCATAGATGACGCCATAAGCGATCCCTGCACCTAAGTTATGTAGAGCAGCATGTCGCGCTTCATAACCCAATTCAGCTGCGCTTAAGCGTGAAGTAGAGGCTATAATTCCTGGTACACCATAATGAGCAAGCCCAAATAGGGTAGCGACAATCCCAATCCGAATCAGCTGCCCCTTAGTTAGAAACGGAGCCGAACCATTTTTGATAGGTTCCTGTCTAATTGGTGGAGCCGCCGATTTTTTTGCTTTGGGTGTAAAGTAGGAGAGAATTTTGTCCTGAAGGAGCCAACGAAAAGCTACTTCTTCAATAACAGGATCAAGGAGATTTCCTGTAAAGAGAATCCCAGCAAGAGCCGCAAATCGAATGGGCAACGATCCTTCAGGTAATACTTGTCTATAGGCTGGAGCATAATTGGTTTGGAAGTCCCGAATTAAAAGCCCGATGGTGTTCATCTTTGTTAGCCCGACCAGTTGCCCTAAAACTGTTACTCCAGTAGCACAAGCCAGCACGGCTGGAACCCCATATTGTAAGCCCAGGCGATAATTTGATAAGTGTTTAGATACTTCCATTTTTATCCATTTATTATTACTAATGATATAGCATAATAAATATATTATTTCAAGGCTTTAATTTGGTCGCGATTGACCTCAAGCACTTTGGTGGCCACACTTTGGATGAAGTAGCGGTCGTGGCTGACGAAGATCACGGTGCCGGGGAAGGCGATGAGGGCATTGCCGAGCGCCTCTTTCGACTCGAGGTCGAGGTGGTTGGTCGGCTCATCGAGGACGAGGATATTGGCTCCCGAGAGCATGATTTTGGCCAGAAGTAGGCGGGCCATCTCTCCCCCGCTGAGCATGAAGATCTTTTTGTTGGTGTCTTCAGGACGAAAGAGGAGGCGGCCGAGGATCTGCCGTCTTTTCTCTTCGGTGAGGCCGACTGTCTCTTTTTCGAGCCACGCCAGCACGGTCTCATCGCCGACAAAGAGGTGCTTGTGCTCTTGATGGAAGATGGAGATTTCGACTTGGTGGCCAAGTGTTACAGTTCCGTCGTCTGGCAGCAGTTGGTTGGTGAGCATTTTGATCATGGTGGTTTTGCCGCCGCCGTTTTTGCCGATGAAGGCGATCCGCTCGCCCCGTTGGATTTCAAGATCGAGGGGGCCGATGAGGATATCGGGATCGAAGATCTTGGAGAGTCGTTTGGCTTTGATCGGGATTTGGCCCGAACGGGTTTTCTGGATGAAGCCAAATTGGGGGCTGCGGCGCGAGGAGATGCCGATGTCTGGCCAGACGATCTTCTCGATCATTTTCTTCCGGGCATTGGCTTGGGCCGCTTTAGTCGCTTTGGCCCCAAAGCGTTCGATAAACCGCTCCATCTTGGCCACTTTATCTTCGAGGCGGGCATGCTCTTTCTGTTTTTGCTCAACGATCTCGACCTTCTTTTTCAGGAACTGCGAATAGGTGCCCGGATAGGTGAGGATTTGTCCATAATCGATGTCGAGGACGCAGGTGCCGATGTTTTCGAGGAAGCGTTGATCGTGCGAGACGGCGATGATCAACCCTTGGTAAGTCTCGATCAGATACTTTTCAAACCAGGCAATGGTGTCGATATCGAGATAGTTGGTCGGCTCGTCGAGAAGGAGGATATCGGGGTTGTTGAAGAGTAGCTGCGCAAGAAGAACGCGCATCTTCCATCCACCGGAGAACTGTTTGAGTGGCTCGCGGTGTTTTTCTGGCGCTATGCCAAGACCGATCAGAAGCGCTTCAGCATCTGCTTCAGCACGGTAACCGCCAAGGCGATTGATCCGCTCTTCGAGCTTTCCGAGACGGTTTGAATCTTCATCGGTCCAATGGGGGCGTTGTAGAAGCTGATCTTTGGCTTGAAGCGCTTCCCAAAGCTCTTCTCTACCCAAAATAACCACATTGACGATCGGCATCTCATCGTAGAGATGCAGCACCTGTTTCATCCAACCGATTTGGGAGGCTTTGGCGCGGGTTATTGTCCCAATGGTGGGGCTCAACTCTCCAGCGAGGAGGGTTAAGAAGGTCGATTTGCCAGTTCCATTGGCTCCGACGACGATATACCGGTATTTATTCGATAGTGTGAGGTTGACGTCATCGAAGAGGACCCGATCGCCATACTGCAGGGAAACTTCTTCAACAGTGATCATAATTTAGAACTGGGCAAGTAGGCGCATATCATTTTCGGTAAACATCCGGATGTCGCTGATGCCGTAGCGGAGCATCGCTTGCCGCTCGATCCCCATCCCCCAAGCAAAGCCAGAGTATTCATGTGGATCGATCCCTCCGTTCTTGAGCACTTCAGGATGGACCATGCCTGCGCCAGACACCTCTAACCACCCAGTATGCTTGCATAGCCGACATCCTTTGCCTTTACATGCAGTGCATCTGAGGTCGACTTCCACGCCTGGTTCGGTGAATGGGAAGTAACTTGGTCGGAAACGCATTTCGACGGATTCATTAAATATTTTGCTCCATAATTCTTCCATCGTAACAAAGAGATCTGCCAACGAGACATTCTTATCGACATAGAGCCCTTCGATTTGGTGGAAGAAGACGTGGGAGCGGGCACTGATGTTCTCATTGCGGAAGACGGTGCCTGGAGCGATAACGCGGATCGGCGGATTGCGCCCTTCCATTGCCCGAAGTTGGACGTTGGAGGTTTGAGAACGGAGCAGCAGGTTTTCGGTGACGTAGAACGTATCCTGCATATCGCGCGCAGGGTGATCGGGTGGATAGTTTAGCCCTTCGAAATTGTACCATTCAGAATCGATCTCGGGACCACATTGAACCGAGAAGCCCATCCCAATCATAATATCAACTAATTCGCGCATCATGAGACGGATTGGATGGAAATGGCCCAAGTAGCGGGTCTTACCAGGTAAGCTGATATCGATTTTTTCCGTTTCGAGCTGTGCCTTCGCTTCCGCTTTGAGAAATCCATCGGCAGCCTCTTGCAAAAGCAGTTCGATCTCCCCTTTCAGCTCGTTGATCACTTTGCCCATTTGGGGGCGGAGTCCAGGATCGACATTGCGCAGCTCAAGCATCAAGGCTTGGATAGGCCCTTTCTTGCCTGTGTACTTGACTTTAAGCTGTTCGACCTCTTTGGAATCGGTCGCAGTGCTTAGATCGTGTTGAAAGGCTTTTTTTAGGGATAGAAGTTTCTCTTCCACGGGGGCAACTCGAGGTTAAAAAAGGGAGCGGCCCATTTGGGCCACTCTCATTTAGGCTAATGCTTTTTTCGCTTGGCTTGCGACTGCGGCAAAGCTGTCTGGATCGCGGATGGCCATCTCAGAGAGCATTTTGCGGTTTATATTGCAGCCAGATTCTGCCAATCCATGGATAATACGGCTATAGGAGATGCCATTGATTTTGGCAGCAACTCCGATGCGGATAATCCATAATCTGCGGAAATCTCTTTTGCGGTCCTTGCGGTGCGTTGTACTGAATGCAAGTGCCGACATAACGGCATCTTTAGTCAATCGAACGTGGTTTTTGCGATCGCCGACGAAACCTTTGGCAAGTTTCATTAATCGTTTACGTCTGCGATGTCTAGCTACAGAACATGTTGCTCTCGTCATTTTTTATGCTCCTATTAAACGGGCAATTTTTTTAGTTATTGTCTTATCGACAAGGGTCGATTTTCCCAAACGGCGTTTTCTATTAGACGATTTTTTCGTCAGCATGTGCCGTTTACCGGGTTTGCGACGCTTCAGTTTTCCGGTCCCTGTGACCTTATACTTGGCTTTCATCGCCTTTTTTGGCTTCGCTTTCACTTTCACTTTCACGGATTTGCTCCTTCATCTTTTTTGCACCAGGCGTCAATGTCACCGATAAGATACGGCCAATCTGCTTTGGGAATGCCTCGGCAGTCGCGATATCTAAAAGTTGTTCGATCATCTTCTGGACAACCTTTTTCCCGATCTCAGGGTGAGCCATCTCACGCCCTTTAAATGTACAGGTGATCCGCACCTTGTCGCCCTTTAGGATAAACCCGCGGGCCATCTTCAGCTTCACTTGCAGATCGTGCTCATCTGTATTCGGTTTTACTTTTACTTCTTTGACTTTTACCTGGTGCTGTGCTTTTTTACTTTCTTTTTCTTTCTTAGTCTGCTGGTATCGAAACTTACCATAGTCTATCACCTTACAAACAGGTGGTTGTGCATTTGGGGAAATCTCCACTAGGTCGAGCTTCTCATTTTCTGCCATTGTGAGCGCATCCTGAATAGATAAGATGCCGACCTGCTCTCCATTTTTATCGATCACGCGCACTTTTGCGGCACGGATCTGCCTATTAATTCTCAAGTTTTCGCTCCGCCAAGAATTGTTCCAACTGCTCCATATTCATCGTCTTCTCATGGCTCGAGCCATAGGCTCTAATATTCATCTGCCTAGAATTCTCCTCTCTTTTTCCAAACACCATAACATAAGGAACTTTCGCGCGCAATGCCCGGTGCATTTTTTCTTTAAGCAAAACAGGCTCCACATCGATGAAAAAGCGGATATTTTGCCGATTAAAAATATTTATCACTGGCTCTACGTCGACCCCTTCCATCGGCAAAAGCCGCACCTGTTCGGGGGTCAACCAAAATGGGAGCTCGCCCTCATATCTCTCTAGCAGCAGTCCAATAAACCGTTCTAAGTTGCCAAAGAGAGAAAACTCAATCCCTTTCCTTTTCAGCCAAAGTGTCGGCCCAGTCCAATACCGGCCAAGCGCATCAGCAATCCGCAGCTCCACTTGTGTTTGCTCGCCATCTTCACTGACAAAGTCCATTCCACAAGTCGCCATGGCGTCTTTTAGAGTCCTTGTCGGTTTCACTAAAACCCACATAGACTCAAAGTTGAAAATATTAATCCATTTTTGGATGAATTGCAAGGAAGAAATGAGACAATCTTCATTAAAACAATAACTGCGGTCTTCTAGTCCATTCCAGCAACTAAATTTTTTCCTTCTCAGATCTGGTTCAGAGATTTCATAATACCCTTGGCCTTCGAGCCCTTTGCGCCAATAGTCAACTAAGACCCGCCGCAGCGCCATCCCCCTCGGCTGCCAGATCCCCTCGTCAATCAAATCGAGCTCTCTGCCTAAGTATTCGAAGTTCTTTTTCGGATATTGTCGGTATTTCTTTAAAAAGGATTTTTGATCTTCAGCAGACTGAAAGGCCACCCCTTCAATCGTCACATGCTTTTTTTCCTCAGCAAAGTGGAACAAAGAAAAATGAGAGCACTGGACAAGCTCGCCGGTACACAAACCGAAAAAACCACCCATTTCGGCAACAAATACCGTTCCCCCTTGAAGGCAGTCAGCCCATTTCTTGTGTCCTTTATGCAAGAGCAACTCCCTCGCGTTAGAGGCAACCATCTCCCGCACAACCATCTCTTCCTTCGCCAATGCTCTCATCGCATTTTCGAGCATCGCCAGATAGGCCTCTTGGAAGGGTTCAGAATGGGTGAATTCAACAGAAAAACCGCGCCCATTGGCATCGGAGAAGCAGATCTGCTCTCTTGGGAAGATTTTAGAAATGGCTGCACATAACATCAGTGCGCCGAAATGATTAAGGGACGCGTCCCTAGGATTTTGACTTAACAATGAGACATAGTTGACTCGAACAACCGACCTCCACGATGTCAACGTGGCGCTCTAACCAACTGAGCTAATGTCTCAAATTCATGAAACATGATAGACTACATTGCAATTCTATGAAAGAGAAAAGAAGCTTCCCAATTTTTAATTCACACCTCGATCTAGCCCACCAGATCTGGGCCAAGGCAGCGCAGCCTGGCGACTGGGCGATCGATGCCACTTGCGGCAATGGCCACGATACAGTCTACTTGGCACAGCATTATAGCGGTGTAATCGGCCTAGACATCCAAGAAAAGGCGCTTGAAAACACTCAAAAGCTCCTTCAAGAAGGTGGAGTCGCTCATAAGGTCCAACTCTACCGCCAAAGCCACGAGACCTTCCCTTCCGTCCCCCACCCCATCCGCTTAGTGGTCTATAACCTCGGCTACCTCCCCGGGGGCGACAAAGGGCTCACCACCCGGGCTTCCTCCACCCTAGACAGCATCCGCCATGCCCTCGCCATCTCTCAGGGGCTAATTAGCATCACCTGCTACCCCGGCCACCCAGAAGGGCAAAGGGAAGAGGAGGCCATTTTAGAGCTTTGCCAGGGCCTACCTCCAGATGAATGGAGTGTGAGCTTCCACAGCTGGAGAAACCGACAAAAAGCCCCTTCTCTGGTTCTCATTCAAAAAATGATTGGAGATCCAAAACCCATTAAACATTTACAATAAAACCTTTTTTGAGTTATTCTATTATGAAATTAACAAGAGAAAGGAATATCAATGAGCTTTTCATCCATTACACAATATTTACCTAGTTTACCCAGTTTTCTTCAGCGAAGCACCCCTCCTGCAGACATTTTTGATGCCTGTAAAAAAGGAGATTTAGAAGCCCTTAAAACCTTCCACAAAAATGGGGTCGATCTTAATGAGGAAAGCTTCACTGGCTTTCTTCCTCTTCATTACGCCTGTAGGCGTGGTCACTTATCTGCGGTAAAATACCTCGTAGAACATGGCTCTAATGTTAATCATCTGACTAACTCCTCCCCCCTTTATTTATCCCCACTTTATTTAGCTTGTTACAATTCTCATTATGCAGTTGCAAAATATCTATTAGAGAATGGAGCTCAACCGAATCAATATCTAAAAGATGGAACAGCAACTGTTCTTCACCATGCAGATAAAATAAAACCTATGATTGCTCGCCTTTTAACTAGACATGGAGCCCTTTTAGGCGCCAAAGATGCCTTCGAAAGAATCCCATTACATAATGTCAAGAGTTACGCAATGGCTAAAGCTCTCAAAGAAGCTGGGAGTCAAATCAGCGCTAAAGATTGTGAAGGGCGAACACCTCTACAGGTCGCTCTTTCTACAAATAAGTATTACGTCGCTAGTTGCCTTAATCAGAAGGATAAATCTTGGCATGCAGTCGCCGTTCGAGAACGGGATTCTAAAGGACAGCTAAGTGAAAATAAAGAGTTCTACCTTTACGATAGCGAGACGACTGATTTGTACAACCTCGAACCAAGCGGCCTTAAATTTAGGGCCAAATCATTTGTCGTCGTTGCAGGTGCATTGCCTTTTGCCATCCTAGCGACTTTAACTAACCTCATTCAAATTGTCTCTGATATCGCGCTTGGAATCTGGACAAGCATCACGAATTTCTCAAACGAAGCATTAGCCAGTTCTCTCAAAGGTTTAGCGATCTCGATTCTTTGGGATGCTCCTGCAGCGGTCATCACTAGGATTTATCGAGCTGCTAGCTCCCCTCTCTTTGCCATCGCAATGATTTTTGTCGGAATCTATGGTCTTCTCGATCCGATTGAAGGACGAAAAGCCTTGAATACCATCGAAAAGAAGTGGGATGAGTCTGGCCTTCTTGATCTTGCCAAAATGAAAAGAGTGGGTAATTTGGCTGAGTCCGAAATCAATGGCTATGCCCGTTATTATCTAACAAGTTGGGACCCAGAAGTAGAAAATTCATGACTTAGTCTCATGGAACTTCCTTACAATTAGGCGGTTGTGTTTTGTGTGCAGTAGACTGCACAAAAAACAGCTTTTTTGTGCATTTATCCTGTCACCCATTAAGAAAATTAACTGATTCTTGCGAGGTGATTGCTTCAGCCAAATTAGACTTTCTTTTCTCTAAATTTCTATAGAAGTTTATATATTTTCCTATAGGAATTGTATGGTTCCAGAATCTTAATACTGGGTTATACTCAACTTCTTTATCAATATCCAATCCTTGAATTTTTTTATTAATCTCGTCGAGAAGCATGAGGGTTTTGGTCACAGTCATTTCTTCCCGACCATTAAATGCAAAAGGAGCTCTCTCCTCAAGATGCATTAATTCATGAATGGCAATAACTCCATCGGGGATAATATAGCGATTATCGGTAAGCACGGGAACAGCTCCTTCACAAACCATAGCTTGTTGATGCCATTCGTTCAATTCCTTAAGCCGGCCGAATACAGGTGCAGATCCTGACCGTTCGCAGGGTTGTTGCGTCCAAGTAACAGCGTTATCTTCTGTAATCCCATACTTTCGATATTTGTCTAGGAATTGCGAATACATTTCGCGAGAGATTTTAACAGCATCCTCTGCATTTTCTCTTCTTATTATCTCATAATTTTTTGATCGGTATATAACGCTTTGTAAATCACTAACAACATCTCCCTTAGAAACTCCATTTAGGATCATTGACAGTTCATCAGCACGTCTTCCTGTTACAGGGCTAATTGAAGAATGGTATCCACTCTTGCATAAATAGTTGTTGCGTGTCTCTTCCGGTCCATTTACGCAATCTGCCACTCTACTGGTATTTTCAGGATCAGGGGTTCCGGCCATAGTATTAGGACATGTCGTCAAATTCCAAGTGGCTGAATTTGAGATTATTTTCTCCCTAGGATGCGATAGCAGATCGGGGGTTATATCTGCTAGACTCGGAATTTGACGACACGCCCTAACATTTTCTAAGAGATCTAGCGCCCTTTCACAGCTCGATCGAAGACCTACAGCTCCTATGATTATTGAGAGAGTTCCTGAAACAAGATTGGCGATTTTTTGACTTGTGTTTTTATCTGATTGTCCCAAGCTCGATTGAATTGTACTCAAGCCGGAAGCAACAGATCGGCTGCTTGTATAAAGTGTGGCTGATAAAAGTAATAGATCTAAAATGAATCGATTGTTTGCGGAAAATGAAACGTAAGAATCGAGCAGCTTTAGTATGGCAATCGCATTCACAGTCGCCAGCACTCCGTGTTGCTTTAGAATATGAAGACTCTCCTCAACCGTTTTGGCTGAGCTAAGAGCCAAGCCAAATCTAGTTAAAAGAATCACATTTCCTGTTAAATTAAAGTATTTAATATTTAAAAAAGCTAAATTTGCCATATACAAAGGCATAACAGTCATTAAATGCGGAGCGGTACCGGATGCAATACCTTTGGCAACCGTCAAAATCTTTCCATATAGGCT
Organism: uncultured Verrucomicrobiae bacterium; assembly: GCA_963806855.1. GTDB lineage: Bacteria > Chlamydiota > Chlamydiia > Chlamydiales > Rhabdochlamydiaceae > Sacchariniichlamydia. Next base: position 1,446,604 of record CAWDYW010000001.1, read on the forward strand.
ATTTTCTTCTGGTAACAAATCAACTAGACGCTGCCTGCAAGATGAAATGACATTAGATGACAGGCTGGAAACAAACATATTTTTTTCCTAATTTTGTTTTAAATAAATGTTTATAACACACAAATTAATATGGTAATATATTTATTATATCGTTTTTATGACATTAAAACAATACAGACATTTGGATTTTTTATATTAATAATAATAAAAAATCCACTATCACTCTCATTCTTAGTTTATTAAAGTAATATTAAGGTATTGTAAATATATCGTAAAGTTGATAAGATTGTGCCTAGAAGGGGGTAGTTAATATGTCAAATATTAATGAAAATATTTTCCAAGAGTTTTGTAAGGTCAGCCAAGATGTGCAAAAACTGCAGGAAAAAGTTGAAAAGAGCCCGGTCAATCCTCACGCACGAAAAATGCTCCACAAAGAACTCGAGACCATCCAAGATACGATTGAACGGTTGCGCAATGGAGCGCAGCAAACTCAAGCGCGAGCGCTCGCGCAATTCGAGGCTATCGAAACTCAAGTAATCAGTTTATATCGTGAGATTGAAGAGCGCTTCGAAAACTATGAAATTACACTCATCTCTAAGGGTGCGCTCGATTTAGGAGCATCGCTCGAAAAGGGGAAGATGTTCAAAATCGCTAAAAAAATCACAAGGCTGGAGCACAATATCCAATTCTTGTTCGAGCACAGACGCCCATCGCTTCAAAATCGGAAAATCGTCCAGTTGGCGGTCAAATTGATGGACTACGCTCATGATGCTCTTTCGAAAAAGGGGGAAACATCGAAAGAGCAGATTAAGCTGATCCATGTGCTGAAAATGCTCTTGCAAGAGGCGGTCACAAGGATGGGGATGATTGACGATCCTCAAGAACAGGAACTCGCGATGGAACTCTATGAAATCGTCGATCTGTTGTATCGCAAAGAGACCAAAGAGGGCCTATTGAAGCTCAACTTGATCCGCTCGCAGCTCTCTCGAGCTCAGAAACGACGGGTCGATGCGGCGGACAATGATCCCGAGCAGTTGATTACCATTTTGCTCGAAATTGCAGACGGGGATCCCTGTCTCGAGTGGGAACTGGCTACACATGAGTCAGTGATTCACGCTCTGTTTGCTTAATGGCATTTGCCATAATGTAGAAGCTCCCACAGATGACGACAATCTCTTTGGGAGCTTTTTCTATTGCAATTTCCACTTTTTTATCTAGGGAATAGGGGCGGCTGGAGATCGCTTGAAAAGTCTTTTCGAGCTCAAACACGGTTGCCCCATCTTCCCGGCCCGACTCGACAAAATGGACATGGGCGATTTTGTCTTCGATCGCTTGTAGGCATCCTTTGAGATCTTTGCGGCGGCTCATGCCGATGATGAAATGGAAGGTCTGATTGGGGAAGGTGTAGGCGAGCGCGTCTTTCAGTCTCGCAAAGCCATCGGGGTTGTGGGCCACGTCGAGAATGAAACGCCCTCGTCTTTCAAAACGGCAGGGCATCCGCGCTTGCAGTCCGGCTTCAACATCAGAACGAAAGGGGAGGATTTCCAGGGCAGCCTTGACGACGGCATTATTTTCTTCTTCGTAGAGCGGCGATAGAGGGGTCACTTGGGTCAGCGGGGCGCCTACTTCTTTTGCCCTTTCGAAAATCGGCGCAGAGTGGATGCGAGGGCCGAGGACGACGTGGGTATTGGGTTTGATGATGCCGGCCTTTTGGGTGGCGATTTTGTCAAGGGTATCGCCTAGATATTCGGTATGGTCGAAGCTAATCGAGGTGATGATGGAGAGGAGGGGCTGGAGCACATTGGTCGAATCGACAGAGCCGCCAAGGCCCGCTTCGATAATGGCGATATCGACCTGCATTTCTTTAAAATATTGGAAACAAAAACAGGTGGCGCATTCAAAAAAATTGGGCTCAGGGTTGTCTATTTTCCCACAATAGTCGATCACTGTCTCTTTGGGAATTCTCTCCCCGTTAATGGTGATTCGCTCTTCAAATTCGGCAATGTGAGGCGAAATGTAGAGGCCGACCCGATAGCCGGCATGTTGAAGGGCGTCGGCCATTTTGCGGCTGACACTCCCCTTCCCATTGGTGCCAGCGACGTGGACAGAAGGAAATGCCCTCTCAGGATGTCCCCACGAAGCTAATAGGCGCTGCATCACGCTCAGATCTGTGCGACGGCTGGAGATGCGCTTAAAAAGGGACTCGATAACGGTGTCATATTCTATGCTTTTCAAAAATGGCATCGAATGTCTCCTTACCTACCCAGGAACAGCCGAGAGGTATCCCAGGTTTGATTAGTCCATGAAAATCAGATCCTCCACTCATCAATAGCCCTTTTGATCTAGCCAATTTCACCCACTTTTTCTCCTGGTCAGGCGTGCATTTAGCGTAATAGCATTCGATTCCGTCGAAGGGCTTTTTCAGCAGTTCATGGACCGGGTAGCCCCCCATCAAGTGGGGATGGGCTATAAAGGCCTTGCCGCCGGCAGCATGGATCACCTCGAGGGTCTCCTCGGTCGAAATCGGCACTCCAGGGTCAAAGCATGGTTTCCCATCACCTATCCACTTGTGGAAAGCCTCTTGGACCGAAGTGACATAGCCGCTTTCGACCAGCGCCTGTGCAATGTGGGGCCGCCCCATCGTTTGTCCCTGATGCTCCTCAAAGGCGAT
>CAWDYW010000002.1:0-209293 GCA_963806855.1 uncultured Verrucomicrobiae bacterium
GCGAGGGAGCCGTCGGTTGAGTAAATCGACTCGATGCAGATGAAACATTCGTTTTGGCATACTTTAAGACGGCTCTCAAGATGATCGAGATCGTTGTGTCGAAAGGGGAGGGCCTTAGCTGAACTTAAACGAATGCCGTCGCGGGTCGAGGCGTGCACATGGGCATCAAAGAGTATCGCCCTGTCGCTCGTGCCTATTGTCGAAATCAATCCCAAATTTGCCATATAGCCACAGTTGAAGAGTAGCCCCGCTTCATACCCATGGAACTGGGCGATCTGGTCCTCCAGCTCTCACCGCATAGGTCGTATTCCCTGTCAGCAGCCGAGAACCGGTTGAGCCCCCACGCCACTTCTGAGAGCAGCCTGCCAGCCCCAAGTAGTCATTGGATGCAAAATCGATCAATTTAGGGAACGTTTGTAGCTCCCGAAAATTCCCCAGTTTGGTCCTCTTCAGCAACCGTTGTTCCAAGTGCAAAGTCATCGTAACCCCAGCAGCTCAAACATTTCCTTATCCCGATCGACGGGAGAATTGCCCACCGTCAGCAACTTTTCCCCCATGTGGATCGAATTTGCGCCGGCGAAAAAACAGAGCGCCTGATCTTCAAATGACATCTCAGCTCGACCGGCAGACAAACGGACCATCGTTCTTGGCATCACGATCCGGGCCAGCGCGATGATCCGAAGCATTTCCCAAATCGAGACTGGCGGCTGGTTTTCGAGCGGCGTGCCAGGAATAGCAGACAACCGATTGATGGGGACTGACTCGGGGTGCGGATTTTGTGACGAGAGCGCTTGGAGCAGCTCTAATCGATCGAGCACCTCCTCTCCCATCCCTAAAATGCCGCCGCAGCAGACCGTGATCTCTGCCTTCCTGACTGCTTTGATCGTGTTCAACCGGTCCTGATAGGTTCTCGTCGTGATGATCTTGGGGTAGAATTTCTCTGAAGTGTCGAGATTATGGCTATAGGCATAGGCGCCCGCCTCTTTTAGACGTCGTGCTTGCGCTTCATTGAGCATCCCAAGACAGCAGCACACCTCAACTCCCCAAGCAGTGATCTCCTTGGTCATCTGGAGCACAGCCTCAAACTGCTTGCTGTCGCGAACCTCCCGCCACGCTGCGACAAGACAAACCCGCGTCGCCCCTTGCGCATGTGCCTGCTTAGCCTTCTCGAGCACCTCTTCGACACTCATCATCGGCAAAGGAGCGACCGCAGTTTTGTAGCGAGAAGATTGAGCACAGTACTTGCAGTCCTCCGAGCAGCCACCCGTCTTGAACAAGATACACTGACAGCGCTGCACTTTGCACACCTCATGGAAGGCGCAGTGCACCCCATGGGCCTTTGAAATCAGCTCCATCAGCGGCAGCTCATACAGCTCTTTTAATTCTTCAATTTTCCAATCGTAGCGTATGTTCATGCTCGAAATGTTAAACCGATGATTTTCCGATTTTCAATGCAAAACCAGACGCTTTAAACTAGAAAGTGGTTTACGAAAAACGAAAGCGAGTTTAAAATGACCTCTTTGTCCTGTTTTGATCAAACCAGAAAGTAGTTTGTAACAGGCAAAAGAAGGGTTGATTTTTTTATGCTCGAAGTCTTGTGTGGCAACAAAAATGTGCAGCGGATCCTCCTTTTTCTGTTCGTCAATGGAAAATGTTATGGGTCGCAGCTCCACCGCTCTCTCAAAACTCCGCTCACACCGTTGCAGAAAGCATTAAACCGGCTGGAAAAAGGTGGCCTCATCACTAGCTACTATGAGGGAAAAACCCGCCTCTACCAATTCAATCCCGCCTATCCCTTGATCGGTGAAGTGGAGCATCTGCTGAAAAAAGCCTATACCCTCCTCCCTGCGCCGGAGAAAAAGCAGTACTACGTCCTCAAAGTGGAAGGTTCCATCACCGGTGAGACCAATCTCCAAGTGCTCCTCGCCTTTTGGGAAAAACTGCTCACCGTCTCAGAGGTCTCCTTTCATGCAATGAGCAAAACGGGGGAAGAGATTGGCTGGAACGGCAAAGGGAAGGGAGAAGTGACCAAGACCAAAGAGGGATCCAATATCCTCATCTTCACTGAAAAGGGAACATGGCAGGGGAAACAGGGGAGGAGAACTCGCCTTTAGCAACGTCTTCCGCTGGACGCTCGATCGGCGCGCCGGCGTCATTTCGCTCGAACATTTGCGCAGGGGCCCCGACCATCCAGTCTTCCTCTTCCACCTGGCCCCCACGAGCAAACACGCGCTCTCATCGGTCGATTCCCATCTTTGCGAGGGGGATACCTACTTTGGCCAAATCCACTTTGACCGCTTCAGCCTCCGCCTCAACTGGCGCGTGATCGGTCCAAAGAAAAACGAGGAGATCAATTATTACTACAGTTAATATTTTATACTGCACCAAAATGCATTTGTGCGATTTGGTGCAGTCTGAAAAGTAGGTAAAAATATGTTAGACCCTTTCTTAAGTTATGCCCGGATTATTTTAAATCGAACTTAACGCATTTGCCGTTTTGACCTACCGCCCATCTACCTGACTTGTCGAATACAATAGAATTGAACTCGCTAAGCTCACTGCTAGTCCCATCGGCAACGAGCAATTCTTCTCCGGAGGTCCATACCACGCAGGAGAGATAGAGCCCATTAAGATTGTGGTTAGGAACAGGTTCCCAATGCACTCCTCCATCTCGCGTGAGGTACACATTGTGAGCGAAGGTAAGGCCTTTGTAATCACCCCCTACAGCTACGCCTATTTCCTTTGTGCAGAAAGACAGAGAGAAGAGTCCAGAGCTTGGTGAGGAGGGCATATTGGTGTCTGTTACATCCCAAGTATCCCCTCCATCCGAAGAATAAAAAACACGAGCGGTTCGAGCGCCTCCTGTGGCAAACCAAACATGAGAAGACCCATGCACGGCAAGACATGTGTTGCTCGCAGAAAAGGCGCCTTCTCCTGGCATTGCAGGGGGCATTCTTTTAGGATCCACACGATGCCAAGATTGCCCACCATTATTTGTTCTAAACAAAACAAATTGCCCATTTTGGGGATCGCTTAGTACAAGCCCATTGTCAGTATCGCAAAAAACCATTGCAGAAAAAAATAACCCAGGTTCTGTAGGTTTTAAGACGCATTCCCAAGTAGCGCCACCGTTTGAGGTTCTGTAGATGCGGGATTCTCCATCTTCTGAAGGACCCGCGCTCATCGCACAGGCATTCTGTGAGCTAGAGGCACAAATGGCCCGGAACCCGAGTCCTGATCCATCGGCAACTGGAACTTTAGTCCACTTGAATCCGTCGTCAACACTCACAGCGATTTCTCCTAGGGAGCCGCCTATCCAAACACTTCCATCTTGCGCTACTGTAAGGGCTCTTAAATTACTCTCACTATTAGTCTGAACAACTGTACGAGCAGGGATTGCATTTACACTTAAAAGCGATGGAGTGGTGCCAACGGAGAGCAGTGGGGTTGTGTCGATTCTGTTAGTTCGGTCGATAGATGTCGATAATACGGGGGCCCACTTATCCCTTATATCACGAGGAGAAGCAGATCCTGAAACTGGATTGGCTGAAAACATGGTTTGCCTCCTTTTAACTTGAAAGAGGGGCTAAATTTACTAAATATTGAATTTTAATACCATAGGACTCATAGAGTCCTTTTTCCAATTCATTGTATTCTCATTGATATTGTTTCATGTTTTATAATATATATAGAAAAAATTTACATATTTTAAATATTAATACAATATGCTATAATTACTTTACATGATTAATATAAAAGCTGGCATTACTGCGTTTTGCGATAGTAGCTATAATTTGATTTCTAACCCTTTTCTTTCGCCTGAGGCAAAAAATAAGATTTCCCGAATCTTCTGGATCTCTTTAGCTTGCTGGAGCGTTTATAATTTGGTCGATTCTGGCCTTGCCCACTTTTTGGCCCTCGAAACTTTACCTCATGGGACCGGTCCTCTTGGCTATATTGGGATTAATCTTTTTGGAGCTGACCCGAATTATGGCGGAGGCAGCACAGGGTCAAGTGCAGGAACAGGTCATGAACCGCATCTTTCAAATTCAAAGAATTTTTTTTATGTCTTTAAAGACTCTGAATTTCCAACCGATAATCATAGCATATTGGAACAGGTAGTTGAATATGGAAATCTATTGCCAAGATTGCATGCGATTCTCTCTGGCATGGGGACATGCGGTTATACTTTGAATGATGGAACTCAAAATTTAGCTCGAGGAATTGTTGGAGGCGCTTTAGGATTTTTAACTCCTACGCTAAAGTTCAGATTTACACCTGATGCTGTGATATGTGGAGGAAAATCTTGTCGCTTTCAAAATGATGAATGTTATGGAAATGTTGCATATAAAACAGCACAGCCGATCTCAGCCATTCATCTCGGAATAACAGGCAGCTTAACGCAAGGAATTAATTCTAATTTTTGGCAGCGGATAGCATCTCATCCCAAAAAAGTTGCGTTTGGGGTTGCGCTGCTTACTACAGCGGCGATCGTTGCCAAGCTGACCTATTCCTATATTAATTCTCCTCCCCAAAAAATTGAAGAAATCCCTGCGCCTTCACCAAAGACCTGTTGTCAGAGTTTTAAAGGAAGGGCCAAAGCGCTCCTTAAAAATACCCTTTGGGAAGGTCTTGCCTTAACTATTATCACTCTAAATACTCTTTAAAAGTGCTACTTGCAACTTTTAGCTAAACTCTTTACCATTTCCGATCGCATAAGGGACAAATGGTTTCATACAAAGAGCTCATCGGTTTTATTTGGCGCTTCATTCGACTGCAAAAATGGGTCTTCTTTTTTATTTTTCTGATCGACAGCTTTGCCTGGTCGCTCGATGCGTTGCTCTGGCCCTATATTTTACATATCGTCATCGACATTTTTACCCGCTTTGAAGGGGATCGGGGAGCCGCTTGGCAGGCACTCAAAGGGCCGATCATCGGAGCAATCTGCTTAGTCATGTATGTTGAGACTGCCTCGCGCACGATGGCCTTTTTGATGGCCAGGGCGATGCCAAAACTCGGTGCCGATATCCGCATGGCGATGTTCGATCATATCGAGCACCATAGCCCCCAGTACTTCAATGAGAGGTTTGGAGGGGCGCTTGCCAACAAGATCACCGACATGACCACTCAGGTGGAATCGATCTTTCGGGAGTTGTTCTGGCCAATTGTCCCGGCTCTTTCCACCTGTATCCTGGGAGCGGGGTTTCTTTGGTTCGTCAATCCGATTTTCAGCTACATCTTGCTCGGCTGGACTGCTATCCATATGGCGATCTGTCTCAAATTTGCCCGCCCGGTGGATGAGTATGAGCATCGGCATGGGGAGGCCCGCAGCACCCTCCTTGGCAAGATTGTCGATAGTTTCACCAACAACTTTGCCGTCAACCTGTTCTACCGCTTCCGCCATGAAAAAAACACCATTGCAGGTTATCAGAAAATCGAACAGGAGACTTATACCAAGGCCAGGCTCTATGTCGTCAAGATGCAGTGTTTCTTGTCGCTGTTTTACTTTTTCGGAGTGATCGTGGGGGTATTTGGGACTATGATCTATGTCTGGATCAAGGGACAGATCACGACGGGGCAAGTGGTGCAAGTGTTCACCACCATGTGGAGCCTCTCGATTATCTTGTGGACAGTCAGCACGACGATACCTACCCTTTTCCAATCTTTTGGGATTGCCAAACAGGCCTATTCGGTGATGCGCGACCCGCAAGATATCGGAGATAAGCCAGGGGCAACACCGCTGCAGATCCGTACTGGAGAGATCGTCTTCGAAAACGTCTCATTCCAATATGGGGAAAATAAGCTTTTCCAAAATAAGCATGCCCAGATTCGAGGTGGCGAAAAGGTGGGGCTCGTTGGCTTTACCGGGGCGGGGAAATCGAGCTTCGTCAACTTAATCTTAAGGTTTTTCCCTCTCCACGAAGGAAAAATCCTCATCGACGGTCAAGATGCGGCAGAGGTCACCCTCGAATCGCTCCGTCGCCAGATCGCCCTCATCCCGCAAGATCCGATCCTGTTCCACCGGACTCTGTGGGAAAACATCGCCTATGGAAAGCCTGAAGCATCTGATGCAGAAATACTCCTGGCATCGCAATTGGCCCATTGCGATGAGTTCATTGGGCGGATCCCGAAAGCTTACCAAGCGCGAGTAGGAGAGAGGGGAACCAAGCTCTCTGGCGGCGAGAGGCAGCGGATCGCGATTGCCCGTGCGATTTTGGTCGATGCGCCGATTCTCATCTTGGATGAGGCCACCTCTGCGCTCGACTCGGTCACCGAAGCCTACATCCAGGAGAGCCTCGCAAAGCTGATGCAGAATCGGACGGCGATTGTAATCGCCCATCGCCTCTCGACCCTCTCGCGCATGGATCGACTTCTCGTCTTCGATCGCGGCAAAATCGTCGAAGAGGGGAGCCATGCCGCTCTGCTGGCCAAAGAGGGGCTCTACGCACGAATGTGGAAAATGCAAGTTGGCGGCTTTTTACCAGAGAAGCCAGCATAAAAATAAGGAGTTATTATGACTAGCTGGATAAAAACAGACTATTATTGGTGGCAAATGACATCTGAGTGCAATGTAGCACAGAATGCCTGCATCGCGATGGTAGGGCAAGGGGCAATCAATGCAGTGGTATTGGCAGGCGATGTCGTGATTTTTTCCCTGAAAGAATGTTCAGGTGGATTTAACAAGGCCGTTCTGGCAGCTACTTCGAGTGCTCTGGCTATCAACACTCTCTTTTTAGGCTTCGTTATCTATCTCAAAGCGCGCAACCATTGCGGTAAAGCAGATTCCTTTCTTAAAGAAGCGAATAATATCAGACGAGAAAAATGTTGCTACGATTCGACGATAGTTTTCTCTACGGTCTATATTGTGATGAATGTTGCCGCAATTGTCGCCTGGCATTATTTTTGCAAATAAATGAATCAGAGGCGCATCCCGAACTGGTTGCCCGACTCGTAACGTTTAAGACCCAGGTGGAAAATGAAAAACGCCAGAGCAAGGAAGGCAAACGAGCTTCCTATGAGGAGGGTCAGCTTTAGCCAGGTAAAGTTGCGGAGCAATTCCACAGGGAGATAGGTGATGATCCCAGCGGGAATGAGGGTGAACATGACCACTTGGAGCATGCCTGAATAGATGTGGGAAGGGTAGAGGGCGAAGAGAAAGAGAGAGTCGCAGTACCGTTTCGCCACACTTTCGATAGGGCCGAGCCAGAACACCAAGCTATGGACGATGATGCCGAAGCCTGTGAAAACCAAGCATCCGCAAATCATGCTGATTACGATTAAGGTGATGGCCGATAAGGTGAAAAATTTCCCAAGGAAGATCAAGATCAGGGTCGTCATCAATGAGCCCCAGCCCTTGGAGAAGGATTTGGATCCCGTGAGATGAAGCAGGAGATTTTTTGGCTGGGTCATAAAGGGGTCTAAATCGCCATTTAGAATCACCCGCGCGAGCTGTTTGACTCCTCCAAAACAGATCTGCATCAGCCCATAGGCTCCCATTCCGATGGCATTGAGAGCGATCATATCTGTGAGTGTCCACCCATCGATATCCTTAAATTGCCTAAAGAAGATCCACCACATCATAAGAAAGATAAGGTTGTTGGCGATCATAAGAACGCTTTCAAGCAGAAAAGCACCTCGCTGACTGATCGAGCCTCGAATACTCGTCCGGAGTAAGGAGAAAAAGAACGAGAGCGTCTTCATTTAGCCTCCCTCCACGTTGAGGATCGCCAGACCCCTGCGATAGAGGAGGAAGAGGGCTGTCGTTGCAAGTAGACCCCAGAAGAGCAATGTGCTGATGACGGAAAAAGCGGCAGATGCGCTGAAGTGGACCGCCAGAGCGCTTCTATCGCCTAAAATTGCGGGGAAGGGGGTTAGCCGCGCGAGAGTTTGTAGCCATTCGGGATAGACAGCTAAGGGAAGCATCAGTCCCCCAAAAGTGAACAGGAGCTTCTCCCAGAGCCAGTAAAAGGGGCTGACATTTTGCAACCAAAAGGCAGATAGGCCAACGAGCATTTGAAAAAGCAGACCGATGCATCCGGCAAAAAAACCGATGAGCACGGTGACAGGGAAGGCGGCCAAACTGAAGGGGATTGTACCGAGCATAAGCCATGTAAAGGCAAAGGCAATGATGCCGAGGAAGAGGAGATTGACGCACAGCATCCCTAGCCCTTCAAAAAATGTGGCCAATAGATAGGAGATCGGCCTCGGCAGCAAATAGGCGAGTCTTCCACTTCTGAGGTCTTGCTCCATCTCTTCTTGTACATCGGGCAGAGAGATCAGGACCCATTCGTTGAAGGCAATGTACCAGAGAAGCTGATCAGGGCGCAGGTCAATCGCCCCGGTTTTGGCAGCCGCCATTTTCCACAGATTTGCAAAGATCAGCAAACAGGTGATCAAAAAGATGCTCAGACCAATCAATGACTTATAATTTTTTAAGCTATGGATGGCAGCTAGATTAAAGATCGTGAGATATTTTTTAGCCATTGTTGTACAAAGTCCGAATAATTTCTTCCATCGAAGGCTCCTCAATCGAGATGTCCTTCAAGCTGGTCAGTTTGAGAGCTTCGTGAATGACCTGTTCAATGGGGACGACGCTTAAGTCAATTTCACAAGTAAAGTGGTAATTGCCATTTTCTAGAATTTTGATGCCCGGCAGCGACAAGGGGAGCGTTTCTGCATCGCTCGTCAGGGTGAGGATCTTCTTTTTCACGTAGCTTCTTTTCAATTCGCGCAAAGGGCTATCGGTGATAATCGTCCCCTTGTCGAGCACAATGACCCGATCGCACACCTGTTCGATATCGGCAGTGTCGTGAGAAGTTAAAAATAGGGTAGTCTTTTGCTCCCGAGATAAACGATTTAACAACCCCCGAATTTTAAGCTTGGCGTTGATGTCTAATCCAATTGTCGGCTCATCGAGAAAGAGGATCTCCGGCTGATGCAATAGACTGGCGACAATTTCACAGCGCATCCTCTGTCCCAAAGAGAGCTGACGGACAGGCTTATGGAGGAAGGGGCCAATTTCAAATGCTTCAACTAAAGCGCTCAATTGTTTTCGGTAGAAGCTTGAGTCCAATTCATAGATTTTTGAAAGGAGATCAAAAGTGTCGGACGGGGGGAGGTGGTGCCATAATTGGGTCCGCTGACCAAAGACCGTCCCAATTTTATACCCGAGCTTGCGCCTCTCTTTCCAGGGGATGAACCCGAGCACCTTGATCGAGCCAGAAGTGGGATAGAGAATCCCTGTCAACATCTTAATCGTCGTCGACTTTCCGGCGCCATTTGGCCCAATAAAAGCGACCCTCTCCCCCTGGTGAATCGAAAATGAGAGCTCCTTGATCGCAGCAACTTCTGTGACCTTGCTGCAAAAGAGCCCCTTAAGTGCTCCAAAAATCCCAGGGAAATTTTTCCTAATAGAAAAATTCTTGGATAGCCGCTCGACTTGGATGACTTCTCGCATAGACAGAATCTTGTGTGAAAATAGCTCGAGTATATCCTGATGCGAATTTAATCACAAGTGCAATTGTGCTTCTCTAAAACAGCCTTTAGATTATAATTGGATTCTATGAAAAGGACAATTTTGATTACAGGGGCAGGGCAGGGGATCGGTCAAGCGATTGCCCTTCGGTTTGCCGCAGAGGGGGCCAATCTGGTCATCGCCTCGAAAGATAGCCCCGCCCAGATCAAAGAAACCGTTGAAGGAATTGAGGCTGCGGGTGGAAAAGCCCTCGCAGTTGAAGTCGATGTCCGCAATGTCTCAGAACTAAAAGAATTGGTCACCCGATCCTACGAGCAGTTTGGAAGTCTCGATGTTCTGATCAACAACACCAGCGCCCCATGCTTTAAAGACACCTTTAATACAACGCCCGAGCAATTTGATCTCATCATGTCAACCAGTGTGCGGGCCGCATTTCTGCTAGCTCAACTCTGTTTTTCTTACTTAAAGGAGTCGTCCAATCCTCACATTCTCAACATCTCTCCACCGCTGGGTCTGGAAGTGCAATGGCTGCGGGATCATCTTCCTTTTTCACTGGGCAAGTATGGGATGAGTTTGTGCACTTTGGGGATGGCTGCAGAGTTCAAAAGTGCCGGGATTGCCGTCAATTCCCTTTGGCCTCATACCAACATCGCGACGCAGAGGCTTAAGGATTATCTCTCGCCCGAGGTCTACGCTGGGAGCCGCTGGCCTGCCATCATGGCCGATGCTGCCTATGAAATTGCCAATCAGACCCATGAAGAGGTGACCGGTCAATTTTTTATCGATGAGTTTGTCTTGAGGAGGAAAGGGGTGAAAGACTTTTCCAAATATGCTGTCGACCCCACTCAGCCCTTAGTGCAAACGCTCTTTCTTCCCCTTGAAGAGGGGATGATCCCGATTTCTCCGGAGCTTTTTCGGTTAAACAAGTAGCGGTTATGCTCTGGCAGCAGTAATAGCCGATAGAGCGAGAGCCGCGACTCCAAAGATTTTCCACGATCGCCCACTGGTTTGCCTTTTGCAGAAGTATCCCTTGTAGATTGCCCAAAGGCCAATTCCTGCAAGGGCGATGGGGACAATCGTGTGGCCCCTGGATGTTGATGAAGGGGGGAGGAATGCGTCCCTATTTTCACAGAGTTGTTTCAGCATCGAGTAGTCAATTTCACCCTGCTTAGGACAGGTGCAGACTTTGTAAGCCTTTTCAAAGCCGGGGATATACAGCACTTCGCAAACTTTTCCAGAATGGTACTTCAGTGCCTGATAATAAAAATCGTACCCTTCGAATGTTCTTGAGATATCAGCCAGGATCGATTTTGCGGTGGAATTCCAGTTTAAGATTCTTAAAAAAATTACGTCCTCATTGTCAGGTGGAAAAGAGTAGCTGACAGAGCAGTTAAAACAAGTAGAGCCTAAAGGGGAATCGATGCACTCCCTACTTCCTTTAAGAATGTCTAGAAACCAAGACGAGGATTCATTAGCCAAGGAACGTACATCTGGATGATCGGAAATGTATTTTTTAGCGACTTCAACTGCAGTCTGCGCCTCATTATATAGGCCTGGGTAACACTGAGGCACAACTTTAAGCATCGTGTTTGATAACTTCGTGACCAAAGTATAATTTACAATAGGTGCATTATAAAAAATTCTCCAAGCTGGGTCGCCGATTTTCATTTATTCACCTAACCGTTGAGAACATTCAGGTAATTCAATTTTCGAGACCAATTCGGTCTCCACATCGAAGCGATAGATTTCATGATGTTTAGGGTTGGGAATTCCATTGTATGCACTTGCGGGACTCCCTTCCGGCACTTTTCTCATTTGCAGGCTGCGCATAACTCCTCCATGAGTGACGATGATAATCACCTTCCTTTCAGACTGCTCGATGATGCGGAGCATAGCGGCATGAACACGGTTTGCGACCTCCTCATAGGACTCTCCATTCTCAGGATCCAGTTTGTGGAAGTACTCATTGAGTTTACAGTATTTATAATCGGGATCTTCTTGATATTGGTCCCGGGTTTTCCCCTCAAATCTGCCGAACTTCGCTTCGCGTAGCTCAGGGTCCAACTGAATCTCACTCTGGAGGTTTAAGACATCTTTGAGGATTTGAGCTGTCTTTTGGGCACGCTGCAGATCGGATGACCAAATTTCGACTTCTTTATTTTCGAGCAATGGACGCAGACTCTCAGCCAGATCCTTAGCCTGGGTCTCGCCATCCGCTGTTAGCTTCGAAAGATCGCTTTGACCCTGAATCCTACCCTCTGCATTCCAAGTGGATTCACTATGTCTCACCAGATAAACTTCAGCCATAATTCCCTCTAATTAAAAAATAAGATTACTTATTTTATCTTATTACACCATTCTTGGTCAAATTAATAAAATGAGGAAAGTTCACTTAAAATTTTTTCTTAATAAGAACATTTTGGAGTCTTTATTATAGCCTTCCCGAATGAATTCGATCGAATAGCCAAGCTTTTGGTAGAAGGGAAGAGCTTCCCAATCCATCGTATTTAAATTGGCAAAGTGCGCGCCTCTCTCTTTCCCAACTTTTTCAGCTTCTTCCATCAGCTTAGTTCCCCAGCCCTGATGGCGAAGAGATCGATCTACCCAAAGGGAATCGATGTAAAGGGAGCCGTAAAAGATGCAGCCTGTCACTCCCCCTAAGACATTCTGAAAGTCATCTTTGACAAAAATGCTAAAGGGGGCAATCGGCGGCAGAGCCTTGGCCTCGAAGGCGTGATCGCTGATCCCTTGATAGAGGATTTCCTCATATTCATAGGGGATGGAGTCGTGATGTTCTAATTTCATTATGGGCCGCAGGGTAAACAGGTTGGTGGAGGAGTATAAGAGGGGCAGGTTTGGTTGCCTTGAGGTGTGTTCGGTGGATCGATGCAACCTGAATTAGGACAAGGCTGATTGGGGCAAGGGTAGTGACAAGGCTGGTTGGGGCCGCACGAGGGGCAAGTGGCGTCGCCGTAGAGCAATTGCTGGAAATAGAGGAGGGGATAGGGGCTCGTTTGCGGATAGGTGAGGACGAAGACCATATCGAAGCGGCAATTGGGATAAAAAGTGGTCTCTAGGGGCCACTGATAGCCGAAAGAATTCAGCAAAGCGATCATCGAAGTGTGATTCCAGCAGATGACGATGTTCTTCCCATCATACTGAGGACTATTCAGGATAAAATCGGCCATCTCATCGGTTTGCGTTGCATTGAAGGGGGAGTGAACAGGCAGTTGCAATAATTCGGCAACAGGCATCATCGTCTCAATCGGCCGCGGGACGATTCGATCTGACTGATTGATCTGTCTCGCAGCAAAAACCGCAGCAATCGGGCCGAAATTTTGCAGATAGGGAGTCTCAGTCAAGTAATAGGCTAAGGCAGCAGCCCGTTCTAACCCTTCTGGCTTGACCAGCTGCGCCGTGACTGGATCTTTTTCAGCATGTCTGAGAACGATAATTTGCGCAGGCGCGGCCCATAACAGTTGGCAGGTGAAGCAGAATATCATCAAGAATCGCATTAGAAATTAAATCGCCCGGAAAAAGCGCCTCCATTCAAACTTAAATTCCGACTGTGGGGAATGATCCCAAACTGATCTCGCTCGAGCTGGAATTGATGGAAAAAGAGATGGTATTCCCAGCCAAGAGAAAATGTCAGAGCATATTGTTCACAACAAAGATAGGTCTCCCACGATATCCCCGCCGCGGCATCGAGAATCCACCGACACTTGAAAGGGGTGCTCTTTTTATGGAAGCGGGTAAAGGATAAATAGACCTCATCCTGATCTAAGTAAAAATAGCCGAGCTCATAGCTGCCGCAGGCATTTCCATAGAGTCGGAAGCCACACCCGAGTTTGATCTGCGGCTGCAACCCGATCTGCGGTCCCAGTCCCCAATAGTTATTATCCATATGGATCCGGTCGTAGCCTGCATTATTGGACATCGCCGGCAGATCAGGGCCATTGGCGAAAATGCCCCCTCCATACTTGACATGAAAATCTTGACCGATCCAAGCAGTGCGCAGACCCATGTACGGCCTCAAAAGGAGGCAATTCCAGCAAAAGAGCCGTCCAAAATCGAGGTCAAGGAGATTGATGTTTAGCTTCCAGTGGAGTTTAGCCAGTGCGACCCAATCGAAAGGGATGATATCGCTTGAAAGGGACCAGACAGGAAACATCCCCTCGGCAATATTCATGTGGGTATCGCTCTTTTTCTTCGTAGAAGAGAGGTAGCGGAGCCAAGTGATCGACATGTCCCAGTCCCGATTATCGAAGATGTAGCCAAAACCGATGCGGGAGCCTACATCCCAGTCGAAATGGGTGTGGAGAGCTGGCTCCAAGGTGATATTGTTTACTTCGAATAGATTGGTTTTCCGATTGGTGACGACGACTGCTTTTTCATGGGGGATCAGATAGAGAATATCGGCGCTCAGCCAGAAATTGGTGCAGTCGCAAAGACAGTCCGCTCCTAGTGAGGCGCTTGCGGCTAAGGTGATGGCTGCAATTTTCCCTATTTTCATCGTGATGATGAGTATATATCAGACATTCTTTTTTTTAAGTTGATTTTTATATTGACCGACCGTCGGTCGGTATTGTATACTCGCGAGTATATGGCAAGGTTGGTGAAAAAGGCTGAGGAGCGAAGACGGGAGATTGTGGCGGCTAGTCGAGAGCTTTTTCTTTCCCAGGGCTATGAAAATACGACGATGCAGGATGTCATCTCCAAGGTGCAAATTGCCAAGGGGACGGTCTATCATTACTTCAAGTCGAAAGAGGAGCTATTGGAGGCTGTCATTGAGGATATGGTGACTGAGTATATCGGAGTCGTGGGAAAGGCACTGAAGGCAAGCAAGGGGAAGGCGCTGACAAAAATGAAGGTGCTTGTCACTGCTGGAAGAGTGGCGCCTGAGCAAATCGAGGGGTTGCATTCTCCTGGCAACATCGGGATGCATGTTCGTCTTTTGGCACTCACGATCACGAAGTTGGCGCCTCTTTATGCTAAGGTGATTTCCCAGGGGTGCGAGGAGGGATACTTCCATGTTGAGCATCCACTGGAATGTGCGGAACTCCTATTGGCAGGGATTCAATTTCTTATAGATGAGGGGTGCTATCCTTGGCGTCAGCAGGATCTGAAACGTCGGGTGGAAGCGATCCCTCAATTAGTTGAAAATCTATTAAATGCTCCAAAGGATAGCCTTGGATTTTTATTCGAACAAAATTAAAAGAGGTTTGTATGTTACCTAATTATGTCTACCATCCGATTTGGTTCTATTTCATCACGGTCTTTGCTGCGCTGCTCATCGGTCCGCTCGCAGCGTTCGTGAAGCAGAAGGGGATGGAGCAGCTCCAAATGCCATTATTGCTACTTAGTTTAATTCTGCCCTGTATAACGGCTCTGGTCATGATCTTTACTTCACACAGTGGGGCGCTCATTGGGGATTTCTGGAAGAGGTTGGTGCTATTCAAATTTAGCCCGAGCTATCTCCTTATCATCTTGTTTTTAGTGCCTGTCGTGGTCTGTTTAGCAACTTGGATTTCGACGTTTTTTGGTTACTCCACTGACCAGTTTGCTATCAGCAAAGAGATCGGGATCATGAAAGGGTGGGCGATTCTCGGGATCACCCTTCCGCTTCTCTTAGCGCCTCTGCTTGAAGAGCTCGGCTGGCGCGGTTATGGGGTCGATAGTCTGAGAGCCTATTTTAATTTATTTAACACCTCGGTGTTGTTTGGCCTCCTTTGGGCGGTGTGGCATCTGCCTGCATTTTTTATTGAGGGCTTTTATCAAAATCAGCTTTGGCATCAGAACAAAATTTATGTGCTGAACTTTTTTGTCAGTGTTTTCGTGGTCGCCTTCTTGATGAACTGGGTCTATTACAAGACTGGCCGCAGCATCCCTGCGCTTGTACTTTTTCATGCTGTCCTCAACCTCTCGGCGATGATGCTCAGAACAGAACAATTTACCAAGTGTATTGTGACAGTGCTACTGGCTATTGTTTCGATCATCATCATTGTGTCCGATAGCCACTTTTTTTTTCGAAGCCGCCTATGATCGTGTCTGAACTCGAGCATCTACGAAATAGGCATGGTTTTCCAGGAGTGACAGTAGCCTATGTCTTATCAGATGGGACCATAGGCGAGGCGGCGTGTGGATTTGCCGATCTTGAGACGAAAGAGCCGATGACGACTCGATCTCGAATGCTGGCAGCCAGCGTTGGAAAAACTTTCGTAGCAGCAACGGTCATTGCTCTAGACAGAGAAGGGCGGCTCAACCTCGATGACCCTCTCACAAGCTGGCTTGGGGGCCGCAATTGGTATGATCGTTTGCCCAATCACGACACAATCACCCTTCGCCACCTGCTAACCCATCGCTCCGGGCTGCCCGACCATGTCTATACTAAACGGTTTGCCCAATTGTTCTCTGAAAGGAAAGCGGTTCCGCCGGAAGTGTTGATCGAGTGCATCTTGGATCAGCCGCCTCTTTTTGAAGCAGGGACAGACTGGGCTTATACCGATACCGGGTATATTCTTTTGGGGCTTGTAATAGAACAGGCGACAGGAAACACCTATTACGGCGAAGTAGAGCAGCGCTTTCTAAAGCCTCTCAAACTAAACATGACTGCACCCTCTGACCGACTGCTTCTACCAGGTCTTGTCGCAGGGTATACTGCTCAAGATAGTCCCTTTGGCTTGCCGAGAAAAACGATCGATGATTCTGGCGCGATGGTGTGGGATCCTGCCATCGAGTGGACGGGAGGAGGTTTGATCAGCACCTCTCACGATTTGGCAGTATGGGCCAAGCTTCTCTATGAAGGAAACGCGATGCCCTATGAATATATGGATGATTTGTTGCCATGCGTTGTGATTAGCAATTCAGAATTCGGGGAGAAGTGGGGCCATGGGGGGGTTATCCCGGGTTATTGCTCTAGCATGCGTTATTATCCCAAATATCGAGTTGCCATCGCTTTTCAAGTCAACACCGATGCCGGCATCTCAGACTTTGGAACTGACATGGAACAATGTCTGGCAGAGATCATTTTTCTTCAATAAAATCCTTTGTATACTGGTTTAAGCCGAGATTTTGTATCTTCGCAGCATGTTTAGGGCGAAGGAGAGAATAATTGCCGCAGCGATCACAAGGCAGGATGAAAAAACGGTTTCACTCATTACGCTGAGAAGTAGGCTAATTAAAGTGCCCGATCCGATCATACACAAATAAAAGATCGCCATCGCAGCCCCTTTTTGCTCAGAGGTGGCGGTGAGTGTAATACGATTAAGGGGTGCGGCAGCAAATCCAAAACCAAGTGTAAAGGTCATCATTGGGATCACAAAAGAAAAGGGGTTTTGGGGGATGAATAAGGCAAGAAGAGAGAATACGATGCCCGACAATCCTGCCACAGTAAGGCCTAGATTAATCAACTGATCTAAGTCAAATTTTTTCATGAGGCGTTTAACAAGCTGAGCGCCAATGATATAGCCTCCAAAGACAGGCAATTGAAAAAATCCAAATTGAGTTGGAGTCAGTTGTAAATTTTCCATTAAGATAAACGGAGAAACGGTAATCCAACCGATGGTTCCACTATATCCAAATCCAAAGGACATAGCGGACATCATAAAGGAAGAGTTGGCGAAAATGTGAGAGTAAGTGGCGACAAGATTTTTAATATTTAGTGGCCTGCGATTTTGCAGCTGGGTACTTTCTGGCATGATGAACCATAACGCTGAAAGAGCAATCAGTCCCAAGAGAAAGAGGCTTAAGAAAATGACCTGCCAAGTCGTAAATAAGAGAAAGAGACCTCCCAGAACTGGGCCAATTGCCGGGGCGATTATAGCTGCGGTTCCCATCCAAATTAGAATATGAATCGCTTCTCGATCATCATACAAATCGTGTATACTCGCATACCCGGAAACCATCATAGTGCAAACACCAATTCCCTGAACAAAACGAGCTATAAGAAGCCACAACAAAGAAGGGGCAAAACTGCACGCTAAAGTAGAGAGCAAGAAAAGTAGCCCTCCGCCGAAAAGAATAGGTCTCCGTCCATACCGATCGGTCAATGGGCCAACAAACAGCTGAACAGACATACTCCCTGCTAACCATGCAGTAATCGACAATTGGACTTGGTTAATCCCAATTTGAAATTCACTCGCGATTTGTGAAAGTGCTGGCAGATACATGTCGTTCGACATATTGGTGCAAAATTCGTATAAGATCAGAAATAGAGGGAAAAATCGCGATACTTGGATTTTAGGCATCATTCTAGTTTCCTCACCCAATATTCGAAATCGGCAAAACTAACCCGTGTGTTGTCTTCGACGGCCGCAAGATTGGGTAGTCCTTTTGTATAGAGACGAACGGCGACGATTTTTTTCGCGGGTACAATTATAAGGTATTGACCGAGAAACCCCCAACCCATGAAAACCTCAGAGTTTTTTTTGCTGGCAAGAGATTGAGGAACTAACCAGAACAAGGCAGAAATGTAGGGCTCTAGAGGGATCGGTTCCCCATGATCGGTAGCAGGTAAGTATTTTCCTGGATTTTTTTTATCGGGAACATTTGTCAGGGCCGATTCTCCCAGTGAAATTTTTAACAGCGGAGTGGACATCTCACTCGACATCATCTTTATCCAGCGAGGGCTTAAGAACTGTTTTCCCTCATAGCTTCCATTTTGCAAAATCATCTGTCCCACTTTCTGAAGGTCATTTGCAGTCATAACGAGTCCATCGGCACCCGAAGGATTATCCTCGCCAACTCCAAAGAGCTGTATAGTGGAGGAAACCCATTGCCAATTGGTAATCCCCATCGGCTCAAAAAGGCTCTGTTTCACAAACTGATCGATCGGCATGTTGGCGATTTTATTCACTAGAGCGACCAGAATGTCTGCGGAGGAGTTGCTGTAGCTCGCATGTGTTCCAGGCTCTTTTACAACGGGGAGCTTCAAAGCTGCTTCAACTATATTCTCAATATGTTTGAAGGCGTTGAATTTGGCAATGTTAAAACTGCCATCCATTTCGATAAAATGGTCTTCGATACCCGAAGTGTGCGTCATCAGCATGCGAACAGTTATACCTGCTTTCAGCCCTTCCCGCCATTCGGGAAACCAATGACTGACAGGAGTGTCAAGCGATGGGATTTTCTCCTGGTCAAAAAGCAGGCCAATCGCAAGACACACTATGGATTTTGTCAAGGAGAAGAGGGGAACCAATTGATCTTCGCCAAAGCTGACGAGCTTCTCACCTTTCTGCCATACCACTAATGCCGTTGTGCTTGTCTCTTCTGCCCTCGCTTGAAGGGATTGTAATGGTCCTATTCTCATGACTCTCTCCAGTCTTACTTTATTTAAAATTGTGATCTAGATGAAGAGTTTAAAAATAGGGTAGGATTTCCCCTATTCGATTCCAAGTTCGGCCAGTTTCTCAGCAGCCTGGAAGAGGCCGATGCGCGAATCGATTTCCAGCTTGCGCTTCACCGATTCTATATAATGCTCAACTGTCCTTGCGGATAAGGTCAAATGGAACCCGATCTCTTGATAGGCCATTCCCTTTCCCAAAAGGGCTAAGCAGGCTTTTTCTTGCTTGGAGAGCTTAAGTAAATTTTTCCATCCGCACTCTGAAATGAGGGTTGAGCGGTCGGTTAAATATTCTATAGAAGGGCATCCGAGTTCAGCCTTGAAATGCGCAATGGATACCCCCTGCTCTAATAAATTCAATAACCGATTGTCCAGTCTTTTTGTAAAATTCTCCATGAAGGCATTAAAGATCCCCTTTTCATTTAAAAAAAGGTTATAGAGAGGGCGTTTTGCAAGGAGACCGGAAAAGCAACATGTCTCGAGATAATTTTTTTGATATTTCACAACGACCATTCCATGATCCATTTGGAATCGTTCAGCCCGGACTCGATAAAATTCCTCACACCCAGGAAATTGCCGATTGTCGAACCAGAGATACATACCCTCTTTAAGCGCTTCATGGGTATCAAAAAAAGGATCATTTTCTATGGCTCCCGATTCTATCAGAAATTGGTCTTGATCGGGATTAGAAGTTAACCAGCTGACATTTCCCTCATGGTACAATCTAACATAGGCAAAAGTAGTGATTCCTAGAGGGCGGCAGAAATTTTGAGATAGTTTGCGGATCCGATCAACCCCGAGATCAAAATTTTGAAAAAGTTGTGAAGAAATACAGTGTGGTAATTTTTTTCGCATAATATAGCACTAGTGCCCTCTTTGCTTTTCTTTTTTCCTTTGCTGCTTCAATGCAAATTGTTCCTCTTTATAGGCTCGCTTCTCAGCGCTGCTTGCTTGCTTCTTTTGGAGCTTCTTCTTCTCTAGTTCTTCCCTCATATAATCTTGAGCAAAAGTCGATGGAGCGGCAGTTTCCTTTAAACGCTCCATCTCCCGTTTTACTTCTCTCTGTACTCGCTTTGGGTTCATCCGCTTAATTTCAAGAGTGAACTCTTTAGCCTCTCCGAATTTCAGCTCTTGGTAATGCTTTAAGACAAACTCATAGACCTCTGGATCGGAAGGCTCAGCACCAAAAATATGCCTTGCAACTGCATAGCCTCCCTTATCAGTTCGCTCGAAGGTACCTACCCAGTAACGTTTATCGAAAAAAATCGTAGCTTTAATATTGGACATATTATTCCTATTACTTTTTCTCAAAGAGTCTGGCGTCAAAAATGAGCTCAAACTTTGAAATCAAATTACCCTGAAAAGTCATCAAAACTGCGGCTGCGAAAGTGCCGATAGGTGCTGGACATTCTAAATCGTACACGATCATCGCTTGATCTGCCGACCCAAACTTAGCGCGAATTGTGAGAGTTTTAAAAAAAGCGATAAAATTCTTCGCAGCTTCTAATACTGCCTCTTTTCCACTATGCGTTGCTAAGGGGGCGACGAATAGAACATCAGGATGTAGATAGGATTTCATCCCCTCAATGTCTTTCTTCCCCATTTTTGTGTAATAGGCCTCGCCTATGCTCATGCAATTTTTGCTCATATAAGCCTCCTTTTTTTGCATTTAACATTGATTATAGCAAACTATAACCAATGCGTCAAGCAGTCAAAAAAAGTTTGTCAAGTCGAACCTTACTCTCTTATATATCGGCATTTAGAAGAGATTTGACAGTATGGGAGTTTGGCAGAGATCATCATCGCTTCGCGATAATGGAGATCTCTTGGCAAAACCGGTCGATCTCCTCTTCGGTATTATAGAAATGCACCGAGGCCCGAACGAGGCTGTTTAAACCCCGCTCTTCTAAATCGAGCCGTGCATATTCGGCGAGCGAGACAGAGGTGTTGATCTTTTTCTGGCGTAGCTCTTGAGAAATGGCTCCGGCCTCTTTCCCCTCTATCGTAAAGGTGACAATGCCGCATTTCTGTTTTCCCAAATCGCGTACGGTCACTTTTGGAATTGATGAGAGCTTTGCACGCAAGGATGTGGAAAGGGCGACGATCCGCTGCCAAATATTCTCCATCCCCCATGAGTTCGCATATTCGATCGCAGTCTTGAGGCCGATCATATTGGAGTAATTGCGCTCCCACGTTTCAAAGCGGGTGGCATCTGGATTAATGCGGTACTGGTTTAAGCCGACCCATGGCGCAGCAAGGAGATCGAGAAAAGGGGGCTCAAGCTGATCGACTCTCGCTTGCTTGATGTAGAGAAAACCTGTTCCACGGGGGCCGCGAAGATATTTCCTCCCAGTTGCGCAGAGAGCATCGCAATGGAGCTTGTTCACATCGATCGGCATCTGTCCTACCGATTGAGTTGCATCGAGAAGATAGAAAATCCCATGCTTTTTGGCGATTTCACCTACAGCCTCTGCAGGATTGACCAGTCCTCCTTGGGTTGGGACATGGGTGATCGCGATGAGCTTGACACGAGGATCGATCATCTCCTTTAAGGCCGTGAGGGAAAGCTGCCCATATTCGTCATCTGGGATCACCTCGACGATAGCGCCGGTTTTTTTGGCGATTTGGAGAAAGGCGATGTAGTTGCTCGCATACTCGGCTCTAGCAGTCAGGATGCGGTCGCCCGGCTTAAAAGAGAGGGAATAGAAGACCATATCCCAAGCGCGGGTTGCATTCTCGAGGTAGGCGATCTCTTGGGTGGTGCAGTGGATGAGCTGTGCGGCAGCGTCATAAAATTGTTTGATACTCTTTTCCGCCGCATCTGCAGCTTCGTAGCCGCCAATTTCAGTTTCTAATTGAAAGTGGCCATTTACCGCCTCGATGACCGGGCGGGGGAGCAAAGCTGCGCCAGCATTGTTAAAATGGAGGACTTTTGAGCAGCCTGGGGTCTCATTTCTAGCTTTAATAATGTCTATAGTCATTTTTCACCAACTGAGTTCAATGCCAGCAAGGAAGCCAAATTCCTGAGCATGGTTCCATGTTTCTCCAGAGCCTTGCAGATAGGCGCGCCAGCAGTCACAGAAATCGGTCGAGAAGGTGATGGCGTAGTCGACGCTATTGCGGCTCAGTTTGACTCCTTTAATGTCGAAGGGGGTGCCAAAGGAATTAAACCGTTCGTGGGCTTTGTTATTGCCATTGGTGAGCCGCCCATTCCAAGCGAGATCGACGCTGATGTCAATATCGCCAGGAATTTGACAGGTATTTGTGAAGTGGCCGCCGACCCGCAGGATGGTTGAGGTGCGCTCTCTTTCTCGCACGGCAAGTCCCCATCCGTTGGGGTTGTGTTCTCTGACCCGGCGACGATGATAGTGGTTTGTTTCGACGCCGATAAAGGGCTGCAGGAGGAGATTGCAGGCGCAAAAGTCGAGGCCAAGCTCGCCATAGAAGGTGAATTGGTGGGTGTTGGGCTCACTTGTGGCGATGGAACGGAGGCCCCCGAGGTTGATGCGGCGGCGCAAGGTATTTGAGCTATAGCCATAGGCGAAATCGAGTAGCCCGTAGAAGCAAGAAGGGCGGTAGAGTCCGTAGGCCCCGACAAGCCAGGTTTTGCTCTGGCCCGATCCGCCCTGTTCTTTAAAATGGAAATGTTCGTAGTCAAATGATCCGGCGACACCTAATGTGAAATCTTGGCAGAAAGTATCTTGCAATCCTAGCGTGAGTTCAAGTCCATTTAAGCTTAAGCCGTGGGCATTTCGATTGCCAGAAATGTGGGTGTGAGAACCTCCACCTTCAAGCCAAATCGAGAAGGTATTGCAGCAGCATGGGTCGCAGCAGCAATCAGGCAATCGTGTGACAATGAAGCGCAGAGGGTCATAGAGGCGGCGAATGAATTGTCTGTTGACGTGCCGGTTGTCAGAAAGTCAAAGGTGTGCTGGTATCCTGATAGGCTCGTCAGTGCTTCCCGGGCAGCTGGTGTAGGAAGGCTGACAATCGAATTAAGAAGCAGCAGCTGTTGGGCATTGGGATTCGTTATGTTATCAAGTTGTTGGGCGACTGCCTGTTGATTGCTGGTGATAGCAGCGCCGGCTATGTTAGCGGTTAAGGTTAAAAAGACATGCTGTGGATCGTAGGTGAGGGTCGGGATGACCAAAGCGGCAGTAGAGGCTCCGGTAAAGGTGCCTGTGACACTTGCAGCCTGTAGAATGGTATAGGGTTGAAATACTAGGAATGTTCCGTCGACAGAAGAGACAACGACTTGCCCTCCATTTAAGGTCGCTGCGCCACCGACCGAAATTAAATCGCTTTGGCCTGCGCCATTCACCTCGACGTCATAGGTGCCACCATTATTTGTGAAGGTCGATAAGAAGGTGAGGGTGCCGATGCTCTGCCCCGGAGAGATTGTCCCGGTGTTGACCACGGCGCCAGCTACGCTACCTGTCCCTTTTAATGTCCCCAATGAGGTAATTTGTAGTGGGCCAGCGAGAGATCCATTGAGCACAAACGTTCCCCCTTGGACGGTGGTTTGGCCTGTGAATGTATTATTGCCCGAGAGGGTTTGTGTCCCAGGACCAGCTTTGACAAGGCTCATCGGAATGCCCATAAAGTCATACATAGTGCCGGCAAAGAGGGCGCTGACTCCATCGTCGGTATTAATATTCAGCCCCTCATCGCAGGTCGCTGTACTTGGTGCGTCCCCATTGAGCGCCCCGATTGTGAAAGGAGTTGAGATAGTGGAGTTCGTTGCAAGTAGAGAAGAATTTTGTAGAATGATGTTAATATCCCCACCAACAGAAGCGTTGATACCAATACCATTTCCAATTGACCCGGTATTAATCGCTTCAAATATTGCTTTACCGGTTAATGTAAAAGGAGACTGGAAGTACATTTGGTTCCCGACCAAGCCATCGTTGCTATTTGTCACAGAGAGATATGTGCCATTACTGAAGTTGCAAGATCCCAAGAAGATCAATTGGTTAATCGACTGTCCTACGTTGGGAACTTGATTGGGATTAATTGCATTGTTAGTGACGGTAATAGATAAATTTTCCCCTGCTGTAAAGGTGCCTGCAACTAAAAATTGATCCTGAGTTGATCCTATGAGGCAAGTTTGATCGGTCCCAGTATAGCTTCCGCTATTTGAAACGGCGATGGTAGCATTATTGCCGAGGTTAACATCCGAAGCGAAATAGGCTTCATAGCCATTCGTCATCGACCCGACAACATTGCTTGTCCCTGAGCTGGTATCGACCCCAGAATTTGAGACTGTGAAATTGAATTGATCACCTGCCGTAAAGGTTCCATCTGCTTCAAATAGAAACCGGACGGAAGAGCCGACAATCGTTCCACTTCCTTGACTATTCGACCCACTGTTGGTGACTGAAATCGTCGCATTGTCTAATGCAGTGAAAGTGTCCCCAAAATGAAGGAGGTCATTTTCGACAAAGCCAATAGCGGAGTTGTTGGGGCCTGTGTTAACTCCATTATTTGTCAAAGTGATAGTCAAATTATTCCCAGCGGAGAAGGGGCCGCAGACAAATTGATCGGCGGAGATCACGCCGGTAGAGCTGTTTTGTCCACTGCTGCTATTGATTCCGCTGTTCGAGACGGTGATTGAGGCATTATTGCCGACTGTGAATTCCCCATCGATTTCAACCTGAGAGGAACCCACGATCCCTGTACTATTCCCTCCTGGTCCCACACTGGTGTCGGTGCCGGTATTGGTCACACTTATTAAAAGCGAATCGCCAGCGATGAGGGGACTAGAAAAAACGGCTTGATTACCAATCCCAGCTAGGTTGTTATTCCCAGATCCTGTTGAATTATCCATTCCTTGATTGGTGAAGGAAAGAGAGCCGCCCGATGACATCGTAAACGGCTTAGCAGAGTTTAATTGAGCAGCTGAGAGATTAGAAAGTGAGCTTCCACTACTTGCTCCCGAGGCAGTGCCACTATTGAGAAAAGAGATTGAGGCAGCTCCTCCGGAAGAAACTAATGGTCCATCGAAATTTGCCTGATTGACGAGAGGGGTAGAATTATCGATATTACTGAATGCAATCGTCGTATTTGTTTGAGCTCCTTGAATTCCGATTCCGGAAAAGGTGAGGCTGCAGTTATTAAACGCAAAGGAGAAAGGAGCGGCGCTATTGATGAAATCGAGCGATAGCACAGTAAAGTTCGCATTAGCGGTGGGATTCGTGGCGATATTTCCAATCGAGCTATCGAACAGGGCGTCATCAGTGTTTCCCGGCACCTGAGTAGGGAGCCAATTGGCCGCTGTATTTAGATCATTTGCCGGAGAAGTCGCATTCCACGTGATCTCGGATGCAACAAGGATCTGAGAACACAAGAGAGCAAAAATCATGCTCCTTTTTCCAAGCCTCTGGGCCATAAAACTCACTCCTTTTTGTTGCAACAGTAACATGACAAATCATTTTTTGGGTAATGGGTTCTTTTCATATCACCAAAGACATGCTATAATCTACCCCATGATTATTTTCCCTGACCTTCTATCTATTTCCGACAAATTCGAGGGCATTTTGCTCGATGCCTATGGGGTGTTTTGGGGTGGGAATGCCTATGGATTACTGCCTGGTTCTAAAGAGGTGATGGAAGAATTGGTCGCCAGCGGCAAAATCGTCGGAGTCCTTTCTAACTCGACCCAATTGGCTGCCAAAGAAACCGAAAAACTACAAAAACATGGCCTGATTCAAGGAAAACATTACCATTTTTTCATTACTTCCGGCGAGGTGATACGCCATCTTTTTTTGCATGACAGATTGCCTTTCCCGACCCCCAGAAATTCCTACTGGCTATTTAGCGGCGTCCATCCAAAATATTCTTCACATGAGCTCCTTTTTCACGGGACACCCTATCGAGAAACTGCTGCGATCGAGGAGGCCGATTTCATTTATCTCTCAGTTCCCCATTTAAGCGGCGAAGATCAGACAAATCCAGAACTGTTCCGCCCCCAAGTGGAAAAAATTTGCTCAAGAAACCTCCCGATGGTATGTCCCAACCCAGACCTCTTTGCTCATGAGGGGACCCCTCCTAAAGCGGTCGTGAGACAGGGAAGCATTGCGAAAATCTATGAAGAGATGGGCGGGCAGGTGATCTATATTGGGAAACCGGATCAGCGAGCGTATCGATTTGCTTTAGATCAATTCCGCATTTGGAAAATCAACAAAGAAAACATCCTCATGGTTGGCGATACTCCCGAAACAGATATTCGGGGCGCCCGCCGATTCGGAATGCCCTCTGCGCTCATTACGCAAACGGGGATGATGGCAGAGCGGATCGCGCACGACTTGCCTCCAGAGGATACTCCAGATTATTTTATCGAAAGGTTAGGACATGGAATTCACACTACACACTAATTTGCAGAAGAAATTGTTTGTCGCCGACTTGCCTCTCTGTAGAGTCCTGCTCGAAGATGATCGGCATTATCCCTGGCTTTTCCTAGTGCCCAGAAGAGCCAACATTTCGCGGATCATGGATTTGGCGCCGCAGGATCAATTGCAGC
The DNA here is from genome assembly GCA_963806855.1 of uncultured Verrucomicrobiae bacterium. Lineage (GTDB taxonomy): Bacteria > Chlamydiota > Chlamydiia > Chlamydiales > Rhabdochlamydiaceae > Sacchariniichlamydia. The sequence continues at coordinate 26,335 of CAWDYW010000002.1, forward strand.
TACTCCAAGAGCTAGATTTTGCCCAGAAAGTGATGTGGGAGCAATTCCAACCAACCCAAATCAACGTTGCCGCCATTGGGAATAAAACGCCCCAGCTCCACGTCCATGTGATCGCCCGCTATGAAAACGATCCTGCCTGGCCCCATACGATCTGGGACCATCCCATTCGGGAAAAGTGCGATGAAGGGCTAAGAAATTCCCGACTCCAAACTCTGAAAGAGTTATTTAAATATGAAATCTAAACTATTGCTAGTCATCACACTTCTCTTTTTATCTCCTGGTTTTGCCCATTGGGAGGCCTGGGATTCACCTGAGGGAATTTCTCGATTGGAAAGCAGCGAGGCCAAGGAGAACTTCTGGAAGCTGGTTCGATTTTATGAATCGCAAATGCATCCCGCCTATTGTAGTGTCGCATCCTCAGTTATCGCTCTCAATGCCCTTTCGGTCGAAGCGCCAAAATCTAAGATTTTCGGCAAGTATCGGATGTTTACCCAAGCCGAATTCTTTTCCGAAGAGGTGAGTGCGATTATCGAGCAAAGCGAAGTGGCGCAGCGGGGGATGTCCTTAGAGGATCTAACGCAGGTATTAAAAAAGTTCCCCGTTCAAGTTCATTCCTATGAAGCGCAATCCCTATCTCTCGATGAAATTCGACAGCTATTGATCACTGCCCTAAAGAATCCGAATCAATCCGTTTTGGCGCTCTATCAACGGAGAGAATTGAATCAAGAGGGAGGCGGGCATTGGTCGCCGGTCGCCGCCTATGACGAACGGACCGATTCGCTGTTAATCTTAGATGTGGCGAAATTTAAATATCCGCCGATTTGGGTCGACGCGCCTACCTTTATCCAGTCGATGCAAACGACCAATATAGATGGAAAATCGCGTGGCGTGATCATTCTTGAAAAGTAAATTCAGACGAACTCGTATTTTAGCTGAGCGAGGCCACTTGGGTATGACTGAGAGCTAAGCAAGCGGCAGGAGATCTCTTTATCGACGAGACTAAATAGGGGAATACCTTCTCCTAGAATGACCGGGATAATCGATAAAATCATCGTGTCGACCACTTGCAGCGATAGAAATTGAGAGAGGGTGGTCCCGCCATCAACCCAGATATGTTTAATTCCCTCGCGATGCAGTTTTGCAATCAATGAGGACAAATCCCCTCGATACAGCTCCATCCCTTCTTTTACTGAAGTTAGACTGTTACTAAGGACGATCACTCTCTTTCCCGGATAGGGATCAGAAACAGTAGTCGCAATATCATACGTTTTGCGCCCGATAATCAGGGAGTCGATACTATTTAAGAACTTTTGCATGCCATAGTCTTCATCAAAGCCCCCCACTCGATCAAGCCAATCGAGAGTGTGATCTTTGCGAGCAATATAGCCGTCAATGCTCATGGCAATATAAATAGAAATTTTAGGTCTGTTCATCATTCCCTTATTGGGGTTAATTTTTGAAAAATTTCGATCAATTGGCGCTGCTCTTTTTCTGACAGGGGATTGAAGAAAAGAGCATCAGCTTTTTCGACTGCAGGCAGGGCTTCCTTTAGGAGTTTTGATCCAGCCGGGGTTAATGAAACGTTTTTTGCCCGCCCATCGGAGGATTGAGCTCTTTGGATCAATCCCTTTTGCTCCAGCCCTTTGATGATTTGAGAGTTGGTGTTGGGGTCTAAGCCGGCCATTTTCCCGATCGCCACTTGGGTGACAAGATCCCCATTTCGTGTCAGCCAGCCTGAAGTGGCGAGCACAACAAACTGGGGATGGGTCAAGCCGAGCGGTTTGAGGACTGCTTCAATCGAGCTTCGCCACGAGGTGCTAATGTGCCACAAGAGAAACCCGGGGCTCTTTTTAGGGGTATCGTGGACGCTGAGTTTCTTAAAGTCGAGTTCCATCTAGAGTACTCCCATCGTTTTTGCAATCAGCTCAAAATCTGACCGGGCAATTTCGAATGAGCCTCTTCGGAAAGGGAAGCCCCATTTCTTCTTGTTGGCGATGAAGGTCAGCTCGTCAAGCAGAGGCTCTATGGGAACTTCCTTTGTTTTGATGAAGGTGACATTTCTGCGCCAGGGAATAAAATCTTTGCTCATCTCAAACAGATAGGGTTCCCCAGCATCAATTGTTCCGATGGCAGTAAAGCAGCGGCAGGCATCCTTTTCCCCAAAAGTATAGGTAGGGGAGTAGTAGATGAGCCAATCACCCTCTGACATCGATTTTAGGGTCCCGATTTTTCCATGGCAGACCTGTGCAAACCCACCCTGGATTCCTTTTTGAACATGCTCGCACGAAGCAACTCCGATCCAATATCTTCATCGATTCTCCTCCTGAAGTTTGTAGGCTCGAATGCGATGCCCATCGGGATCTAGAATGACAAACGTGCGGCCAAAGTCCATATCGGTGGGCTTTTGGGCAACGGTCACTCGTTTTTTGCCCCATTGCTCATAGAGTACGTCGACATCATCAGTGGGAAAGCCAATTTCCAAAGCCCCCGGGGAAGCTTCTACGCGGGGTTCAGCTGTATATTTGGACCAGAGGCCGAGCATCACCCCATTTTTGAGGGCAAACATGGCAAAGGTGGGCGATTCTTCGATCGGTGTGAGTCCAAAAATGTCTTGATAAAAGAGGCTGCTTTTCTGCGGGTTTGCGACGAAAAGTAGGATAAGGCCTAGGGAAGGTGTGAACATAGGGAGCTCCTTTTGGGTTATTTTGCTATATAATACGTATGCGTACTATTTTTGTCAAGTTGACTGGAAAATGAGCTTCGGATTATGATACCTAATCATTAGGTATTTTTTATGGCAAAAGAGAAAAAAACCAAGTTTGTGATTTTAGGCTTCCTATTAACCGACTCTCTTTCTGGTTATGAAATTGGAGAAAGGATTAAGCAATCGACCAATAATTTTTGGCACGAGTCGGATGCCTCCATCTACCCAACGCTCAAGCTCCTTGCAAAAGAGGGGCTGGTCTCGTCAGAAACTGTCTATGTTGGCAAGAGGAAGAAGGGGATTTTTTCTATCACCGATGAAGGAAAAAAGGTCTTCTTAGAATGGTTTAAAAGATCTCCCGATCGGGACTTGCATCGAGAAGAGTTCTTATTGAAACTCTTTTTTACAGATGTAAGAACCGAAAAGCAAATGCAGCAACACTGCGATGAAAGGCTTAAGAGTTTGAAAAAGCTGCGTGAAAAATACAAAGAGCTCGAGGGGTTCCTAATGAAGGAATTACCCGAGAAAACTTATTGGCTTAAAACGCTGCGCGTTGGACTTGCCCATTTAGAATTAGATATTTCATTATTAGGAGAAATGTATGTTACAAAACATCGATAAAGTCCCCGTATACGTGTGGCCTCTATTTGCCATCCTTTTAATTTCAGGACTAAGAGCTAGGAAGACCGGGATGATCCCTTTGACGCTGCTGCTTTTGATTCCTGCAGTTTTTTTCGGATGGTCTGTTTACACATTTTTTAGCAGATATATTTCTGATCCGATCGCGATCTGTCTGTGGACTCTTTGCGATGGAGCAGGATTCATGCTTGGATTTTTCTATACACAGCGACTCAAGCTCCGCTTTGATAAGGAAAATCGGAAAGTGGAAATGCCTGGTAGTTGGCTTCCGCTGATCCTCTCGATGTCGATTTTCAGCGCTAAGTTTGCTAGTGGGATGATGAGAGCTATGTTGCCCCATCTTGAAGGGTCAATAGGGTTGCTTGCGCTTGAGCTCTTCTCAATCTTTATCGTGGGGATTTTTACCGGACGAGGAGTTGGGTGTTTAGCAAAATATAGATCAACTAGTCAGACACTTGAGCGCTAGAGCCTGCTAAAATACTGGGACTGACCGGCTGGTATTTTCCGCCTAGGTGATCCGCCAAGAAGCGCTCAGCATGATCCAAATACATCATGATGTTTGCGAATCGGCCGAAGCGGTGTCCTTCATCGGGAAATACAAGGTAGGTCACTTCCTTACCGTTCTTTTTCATGGTGCTGTAGATCTGATGGGACTCTCTTTCATTGACGACATGATCATTCTTGCCGTGTACGAGCAATAGGGGAGCCTTAATGGAATCGACATAGTTCAATGGAGAGCTCTCCTCTAAACGATTTCCTACGCTAGTCAGAAATGCTTGTTTGGTATAGAACGCCATCTTGTCTGAGAGGGGTTTGGAAGTAAATTCCCAGAATAGAGGCGATTTCTCTAGGACGGTTCTCATATTCGACGGCGCGCAAATGGACACGCCGCAAGTGAAGTAGTCGGGTGTAAATGCGAGGCTACAAAGAGATTCATAGCCGCCATAGCTTCCACCCAAAATGGCCAATTTATGTCTATCTGCGATCCCTTTTGCGATAAGGGCCTCGACGCCATCGATCACATCCAGATGGGCTTTTCTTCCCCATTCTCCTTGCCCAGCATTGACAAAGTCCTTTCCAAAGCCAGAGGAAAGGCGAAAATTGACGCTAACGACTGCATAGCCACAACCTGACAGCCATTGGTGATGGGGGTAGAATTGAAATCGGTCTCGGGCTTTAAAAGGACCCCCATGTGGATAGACAACCAGAGGAATAGGCTGCTCAACATATCCCCCCTTGTCCAATTCCTTGGGTAGGGTGTAGTAGCAGACAAGCTTTTTCCCGTCTCTTGCTTCGACCACCATCGAATACATTTTAGAGAAGCTCTTTGGACCGGAATGTTGAAGTTCAGATAGGCTCTCATTTTTTCTATCGTAGACCCAGAATTGCCCCCCTTGATCAGGGATGCTATTAGTTACAATCCAGATTTCCCCATCTCTAGCACAATTGATTACCTCAAAATTGGAGCCAACCTTGCTCTCTAGCAAAGCGATGTCCCGCTCGATTGCCGGGTCGATCGTATGCCATTTTTTCTGCTGATAATATGAGGCGTAAGCTCTGGGCTTCCCCCCGATAAAGAGCACTTCATCCACATCGCTCTCCGATGGGGCGCCCAATACGACTTCGGCGCCAGAGAGAGATTTGGCAATGAGATGGCTCATATCACTGAAACGATTGTCCAATAGATAGACAGCCTGTTCTTGTTCATTATACGAGAGGAATTCAGTCTGGAAGGCTTCTGCGGCGCTTAAGTTCATGAAAAGCTCATCATCCGCAGTGAAAACGGCCCATGAGCCATCTGTATCGTCGATCTGAATTTTCAGAATGAGGTCCAAGCTGTCGCTGACCAGAAATTTGGCATAACGATGATTTTCAAGTAGGAGTTCAAAATGGCCAGAATCGAGATCTAGACGATAGAGGTCATGGAAGAGGGGATCTCGATGATTTAAACCAATGGCAACCTGGTTCTTTTTCGAGCTGATATGAACGACCTTTGCGCTGACATTGGCAAATTGCTTCGTGTAAACGACATCTTCTTTCGAATAGACGTCAATGCCATGCAGGTTGAGTTTTCCTTTGCCCTGCTCGTCTTTGGTGAGCAAGACTCTAGTACTATCGCTAGACCAAAAAAATTGGATAATTCCTGGAGTGGTAAAAAAGGAGACCTGTTCGCTTCCTGTCCTCGACCCCTCTTTTACTCCAACAAAGACATTTGGGATCCCCTCAGCATCTGCCCCTACGTAAGCTATCTTCTTTCCATCCGGGCTGATTTTGGCAGAAATAAGGGAAGGGGTTGCAAAAAGCGCTTCCTTAAGGACAGCGCTGAAGACTGCTTGCTGAATCGTCATAAAAAATACCAGGAATTTAAAAAATTTCATAGCAAACTATTATATCAATTTTGGGACAAATCTGCTACCTCATTTGATAAATAGTGCTGAAACCATTCTAAATTGAGATTCATCGCATCAAGTAGCATTTTGGGGTCAGTCAAGCGATGTTCCATGCCAGGATAGAGAACTAATTTTGCCTCTTTCCCTAGCCGATTTAACGCTTGATAAAACTCATTACCTTGCGATACGGGTGTCCTTTTGTCATCCATTCCATGTTGAATGAGGCAAGGTGTTTGTACATGAAAAACATGGTTAATCGGGGAGCGGTCTTCGTAAAATTGCCGATTTTCAGTAAATTCTCCTAAGTAGTCAGTAAGAAATCTGTCTAGATCAGTTGTTCCATTGAAGCTGATGAGATTGCTGAGCCCTGCTCCCATGGAGGCCGCTTTAAATCGTGTTGTCTGACCGATTGTCCATGCTGTCATATAGCCACCATAGCTCCAGCCCATGATCCCCAGCCTCGCCGGATCGACAATACCTTTAGCGATAAAGGTATCCACACCTGACAGGATATCAACCAAGTCGGCTCCGCCCCAGTCATGGTAATTGGCGCATCGAAAGGCTTTTCCATAGCCTGTAGATCCTCTTGGATTTGGTCTTAAAATGAAGAATCCTTCCTGCGCAAACGAAGCTAAAGGATAAGGGTTAGGCGTTCCTATGAATGTTTCATCAAAAAAGCTCATCGGCCCACCATGGATAACAAGCAAGAGGGGGTATTGCTTGCCCTCTTGATAGTCAATTGGATAGGTCAATAAACCTTCGATTTTCAACCCATCCTTAGATTCCCATGAAACGATCTTTGTTTCTGTCTTTGGATAGGATAAAAGCGAAGCATTCACATTCGAAATCTGAATAGGTGTAAAGTCATCCAATCTTGCTATACAAGCTTCTGGAGGTGTCGCTGCCGTCTGGACAACAAATCCCAGCATGCTTCGATCGGGGCTTAAAGCAGGTTCCTTAAAAAATAGCTGCCCGGCTTCAATTTCTTTAACTGGATTCCCATCAACCGGAACCAATAAGAGATGAAATTTTGTCCCTTTAGGCTCAAAAAAGAGAAGATGATCCCCCTCCTTATTCCACCCTAATAAGTTGGGACCAGCAAGCCAGGGACCTTCATTGAATGTTTGAGAAAGAAGACGGTGCTCTTTTCCATCGGTTGAACGAATAGCTACTTGTCTATGTATCTGATATTTCTCAGGAGAATTGCTACTAACATAGGCAATCCACTGACCATCTGGGGAGTAGCGCGGGAGCGCTTCATAATGGGCATGTTTCTCTAGAGAAATAATCTCTCCAGTCTCGATATCTACAGTTGCCAGGCTACTATCCAAATGAAAGTGGTCAAATCCTGGGCTTGGCGAATAGGCGAATGTGATTTGTCTAGAATCTAAAGACCAATCGAACTCCGTATTCGTTGCGCCGAAATCGCCTAACCCTCGTACACAATAATCGTCGGATGTCAGCGGTCTTAAAGTAAGATCAGAAGAGAAAACATCCATAATCCACAAACGATTAATGCTTGTCTTTTGGTTGTAAATTTGACTCAGGTTTTGAGTATCTTCAGCCATAACGAAGGCAATTTTTTTACCATCCGGCGACCAACAAAAAGTCTGAATAGGTTTTTTGCTCTTAGTTAAAGCGGTAGCTTCTCCTCCCTTCCCATCGATTAGATAGAGATTTCTGACCCCTTGCCGCGTTGATACAAATGCGATCCATTGCCCATCTGGGGACCATCTGGGCTGCATTGAGGAGACTTCAGCAGCTGAAAAAGGGATAGGACATTCTTTACCATTAGAGTTTGTTTTGTAAATCCTTGATAAGAAAATCCCTTTTTCATCCGTCATCTTGGGCTCGATGACTACAAAGAGCACAGATTTATTATCAGGAGATATTTGGACCTCATAGATGGTTTTTGTCTTCATGATTGCCTCTGGAGTCCATTTCAATTCCATTCCAGAAGCAGTGATAAAAGTAAGGGAAGCCAAAATCGTGATAAGAAATCTCATGCTATTTGTCCAATGTAAGAATGGTTCCAGTTCCAATTTTATAGAAGCGATCTTGAAAAGCCTGGTGAAACCTTTCAATTGCTAAGGCTCCCGTGCAATGACAGGGGGCTGCTATTTGTACTTTGAGGGCTTTAAACTGATTCACAATTTCGTCAATTTTGCTTTGTTTATTGCGAAATAGATGGAATCCTCCTAAGACAAGGTGAATAGGTTGCTTCAAACGTTTTTGAGCCTCTTGCAATAATCGAATGATTCCTGGGTGTGCGCAACCCGTTATGACCACTAAACCCTTTTGGGTTTCTATTAAAAGAGCTTGTTCATAGAGAAGAAATCCACCTTTTAGGACTAAGGAATAAACCCCAGAGTCTATCTCTTTAAAATCCTCAACTATTTCTGTGTGGACAGATGAAGGAAGTTTTTTAGATGGGAATTTTTTTGGTAAAAAAACTCGACTACCTTTTTTTAACTTTCCAATAATTTCTTCAAGCCCTGCAACATGGTCTGAATGTTTGTGAGAATATACGACGTCAGTGATTTCATCGCATTGAATATCAAGCTTTTGAAGATTAGAGAAGAAAGCTTTTGAATCTGCTCCTGTGTCAAATAGGATTTTACGAAGGCCGAAGTCAACTAAGCAAGAGAATCCCCATCCTTCTTGAAAGTCTTCGCGTGCTTTGCAATTGTCGTATATGATTTTGAGAGAAATTTGTTTCATAATTTGATTTTTCTAGTGTTTGTATAAATTCCTACTTAATAGTGTATTCGTTGGCTCTTGGAAACGCAAGATAATCTAAGTCTCTATTTTGAAGTAATGATTGGATTTATAGGAACGATCTGCAGGAATTTCATTTAGGTGCACCGAAATTTGAGCATTATAGTGAGCTAGCAAATTTTTAAATCCATCCTGAAGAATTTTCAAGAGCTCACTTCCTGTCTCTTGCAACTGAATAGACGTACGCCCCTCAAGCAAAAGCACTTGTAAATACACAAATGCCCTGTTTTTTCCCCCCATCCCCCACGTAAAAATTCTCACAACAAACGGCTCTACTTTGACAACGAAAAAGCTCGGCGCCCGCCCTATCCACTAAAGCTTCATGAAGTCGTGAAAACAGTATCTTGAAATGATCCTTTGGCATCTCAATGTTCCCCGAATATTCCAATCTCAAATGAGGCATACTTTACCCTCCGTACGGGACTCCACTTTAACAAACATTCTGTTTAAATTAAAGAATTGGAATGGCAAACCTGGGAAACACCTTGCCAGGATCTCAAAGATGTTCCATTAAATTCGAATAAGATCATTGGGAACGGTTTTTTAATATAGCCCCCTTTTCAGCTTCACCCTATCAATCTTGACTATGGAGAAGAGACCTTTCTAATTCAGCTTCGATCTCTTCAATAGAAGGGAGGGTTGTTTTCAGGTCTTCGGGAAGGGTTTTTGCTAATTGAGTTTCAAAATTTGCGACGCTAATCGGGGATATGTTGTTTCTCAAGGCGTACTCAACGATTAGGTTATCTTTACCCTTACAGAGGATAAGGCCTATCGTTGGGTTATCTCCCGGCTGTTTCATTTTGTCGTCAATTGCAGCGAGATAAAAGTTGATCTGCCCAGCAAAATCTGGCTTGAATTTGACTGCTTTTAGCTCGATGAGGAAATAGCAGTGAAGTTTGATATGATAAAAAAGAAGGTCTAAATAATAGTCTTCGTTTCCGACCCGTAGTGGGACTTGTCTACCTACGAAAGCGAACCCATTTCCTAACTCGAGTAGGAACCTTTGAAGATGATCCATAAGTCCATCTTCGATTTCTTTTTCCCTGGCTTCATCTATCAGCGTCAGGAAGTCAAAGCAGTAAGGGTCTTTGATCGTTTGATTTGCTAGATCTGAATGAGGGGAAGGGAGGGTTTTTTGGAAATTATTAGGGGCCTTACCTTGGCGATGGTAGAGCGCTGTTTCAATCCACATCTCAAGTACAGCTCGACTGCATCCATGTTCGATGGCTCTGCGGGCATACCACTCTCTTTCTATTAAATCTTTTACTTTATTTAAGAGAATCACATTATGTCCCCATGGGATGCTAAGGCAATAATCTGGAGGCACTTCTAAGAGTCCAACAGCCTGTTGGACCCTAGAATAACTTACGTAGAATTGCCTCATGTAAAAGACATTTGATCGAGAGAATCCCTTCAATCCAGGAAAGTCGGCCTGGATGTCTTTACAAAGCCTGTCGATTACCTGAGCTTTCCATCCTTCCGCTTCTTGGCGGCGAACGATCTCCGATCCAATCCACCAGTGGAGCTTGATTAACTCATGGTTGACCGCCATAGCGGCTTTGACTTGGGACTCGCGAATGCGGGTTTTGATATTCTCTAATAGAGCAGGATAGCTTTCTGGAAGGGATAAAGCGACTGAGGTTTGGTTTGTCATGATCCAATTCTCTTCAAAGGGCTAAATAGTACTGAAAATCAGCACTATTTAGCAAGTATGCCATTTATTCCGCACCATCAATAACCCATTGTTTGAGGACGTTGTAGAAGCGAGTGAGGTCTTCGAGGTCAATCCATTCCTGATCACTGTGGATGTCACCCCCTTTGGGAGCGATCACGAGCACTGGAATATTCCGTTCGCCAAAAAAGCGGGCATCTGAGGCTCCATAGGAGAGCGTCTTTCCGATTTCGATCCCATACATCCTCTTGGCAATCTCTTTAAACTTTAAAAAGGGGGCAAGCTGCAGATCGACATGATGGGGAGACCCCTCAGCGATGATCTCAAGTGAAATATGGGGATCTTTTTGCAGCAGTTTAGTTAAGGCTGAATAGATCTCGCTTCCTTTCATCTCAGGGGGGTACCTAATATCGATCTTGGCCTCGGCATGATCGGGAACCTGATTCGGGCTCTTTCCTCCCTCTATCACTCCTACGTTCACAGTGGGAAAGTAGCTGCCATAATGGCTCTTTTCCTTCTCGAAATATCCATCCACCTTTCCAAGGGCCACCATCAGAATGTCGATGGCGTTCTTTCCTAACCATGGGCGGGAGCTGTGGGCTGAAGCTCCACTTGCTATGATTTTAACCTGCAAAACACCTTTAGCTGACTGCTCGAATTTCCAATCAAACCCACCGTCGGGAAGGAGGGCCACTTTTGAAGAATAGCCAGCTTCAAGGAGCCGTTTGACCCCATTCATTCCGCCGATTTCCTCATCAGAGGTCAGCATCAGACCGATGTTCATCTGAGGCAGCTGATCTTTCAATTCATGCAGCAGCAATAAATAGCAGGCAATCGCCATTTTCATATCATAAGCACCCCGTCCAACCATTTTGCTTCCATCAATCTGAGGCTTGTATAAGGACTTAGGGGCCGGGACAACATCCATATGCGCCACAAGAAACAGTTCTGGAGCCATCGTCTTCTTAGTTGTAACGACTAAGGTTGGATGCCCATCAAACGACTCGTGCTTGAAATAGAGCCCCAATGTGGAGAGCTCATGCTCGACCCAGCGCAATGCCTTGCCGTTTTCTTCCGTATCGGCTGTCTCTGTTGGCATCGCAACAAGGGTAGATAAATACTGAGTTAGCTGCTGCTGCTGAGTCGATTTTCCATAAATCGGTTGGCAACACATCGCAAATATAGAGAGCAAAATCAGAATAGGTTTCATTTTCTTGCTCCATTCAATAGGTGTTTTTTAAAGAAATCCTCACATTCGTCAATCGTAAAATTGAGGAAGCCAGGGTAAGAAGAACAAAAGTCTTCATGTTTAGCCTCAACCTCTTTCCGGGTGAGAAGGGGATTGGTTTGGGCTAGTGTTTCCAATGCCTCATTATATTTCGACCGATCTTCCTTCACTCGCTTTGCGACAAGTTGTAAAACGGGTTGAGAAATGTCTGTCGGCTCAATAATGCGGCCGTCCAGATTGATTGCAGCACCGATTTCCGCCGTTCTGCGGCAGGCTTCAACCGAAGCTGACCCTCCTAAGGAGTGGCCTAAAACGCCGATCGGAGCATCCCTGGGGATGTTCGCAAATTCGCCACTGCGAATACGCTCAGCCAGCTTGGCAATATGAGAAGCATTTTGCAGGCCCCGTGCAATGATTTCCTGTTCCTCGAGCATTGGCGTCCCAATTCCCGTTCCGGGATGATCCAAACACATCACGATAAAACCTTTCGAACATAATCCTTGAGCCATGTTCTTATAAGCGCATATTGATTGCCCCAGAGCGGGAGAAAAGATGACAACAGGACACGCTTCTAGAGGGTGACGAGGAGTATAAAGGATCCCGCCAAGGTTAGAATCGCAATCGGCAGAAATTGGATTTTCTTCTTCTAAACGATGGAAGCTGAGGACATCGACCTTATATGTCTGGTTGGCGCTGAGCAGGGCATTGTAGATCAGATTTGTCTTCGTGACTTCAGGAAAAAGATGATAAAAACCTAGCTGAGAGTCAAAATAATATTCTGCATCGCCTGTTTTGATATAGACGATGGAATGCCCTTGTTGCTCCCGCTTATAATTGTTTTCTTCAGTGATAATCCTTAAAAAGTATACCCCTTCTTTTAAACTCCGAGTTTGCTTTGACAATTGAGCTTCCAATTGATCATTCCCTCTAACCCCCAGCTCTGAACTCGATTCAACCACCTTCAAGCCGTAGAACGGGGCCATGGCGCTGACCTTTTCAGCCACTGCATTACCAGACTGTTTCCGGTCGACCGTTATCGTATTCAGAGCCATCTGTTCGGTTCTGAATTCAAGCTGCTCCCTTTTTTTCTCTGCCGCCTCCCCGGTCGCGATTTGTTCTTGAATCTGGACAAATCGGGATAATTGACTTGCAAAACTCCTTTCTCTGGATGAGGGCGTCAGCTCCTTGTTTTCCTTTAGCGATTTGAGCACCGATAGGGCCTCTTTAGCGACTCGAAATGCAATCGCACTGCAAGAACCTCCACTTATCTGATTCCCCTTTAACCTCGCTTGATTAAACGAGATGCAAGGCATTGCTCGACTAGACCCTGCATTTAGCCTGTCTACAAACTTGCTCGCTTTCACCAGATCAGTCTCACCCTTAGCAAGATGGCTCTGGGTAAAGCTGGTAATAAATTCATCCTCATAGAGGCACTGATAAACTTTGACAGTATATGGCAAAATATTCGGTAAATACATAATTATCTCCTTTGGTTTAGTAAAAAAATTAATTTAAAATTGAAAGATGGGGGATTATTGGGCGGCTGCCCAGAAGTGCCAGGAGAGTGAATAACTGAGTGGTATGGTTTCTTTGTTGTGCATATAAATGTAATGTTACACCATTACGTCATTACGTGTCAAGAAAATCTGCTCCTTGAAGAAAATAGGGGAAAATCATTAACTTAGTGAAAAAATTTCTAGAATGAGAGGCAGATATTATGACAATAGATTATTATCTTTCAGTGGGCTCTCTTATTGCGGGTATTGTAACTAATTCCCCATTTCTTAAAGCAGTTCCAACGGCTTTTCGTTTGACTGCCACGTGTTTCCCAAGGCTGTTCCCATTAGGACTAACCAAAAGCTTTACGAGCGAAGAAGAAGCTAAGCTAGGCAGGATTAAAAATTTATTGCCTGCAATTTGTCAGGATTTAGGAATTAAAGACCCTCACAAAATTAATTTGCGCGTGTCCAATCAGTTTGGTGCAAATGCTTACATGATTGGGACCACTAGTTCATTGGGAGGCCCCGTACTTTGTTTAGGCAATACCTATTTTGAAAAGTATGAATCGTTAGCAACTCCTGACAATAGCAGCTTTAGTAAATGGCTCTCTCTTTTTAAAAAAGAATCGTTAGCAACTACTGACAATAGCGAGTTTAGTAAATGGCTCGCGCTCTTAGAGGAAATACCCAATACTCCTACTGAGCTCGGCAAGTACATTGATAGCTGTAGTCAAGAAAAACGCAAGCAGATCAAAGACTTTGCTAAAAAATTTAAAGATGTATTGTCTCAAGATGAATTAGAGTCTATGTTAGCCCACGAATTAGGTCATGCAAAGCACCATCATCTTCTAAAATCTTCTGGTATTTTATTGTTAATTTTTACTGCAGATAAACTTGCACAGGTCTTCGCCAATTCTATAGGCTTCGAAATTCTATATAACTTTGCTTCTATACCGCTAGTATATCTAACATTCAAGGCTATTTCGAGGTCGCATGAGACAGAAGCCGATGGAGAATGTGCTGTCAAAAGTAAATATCAAAAGGGGATGTTAAAATTTCATAAAAAAGAATTGATTAATGATTTGTTTGAAAAAACATCTTCTTCTTTTGAAAGCAAAGTGTCTGCGATGATTCAGAAAGGTGAATGGACTTCGACCCATCCCAATGCAGCAAAACGACTGGCACATGCTGTGCAGCTCTCACAAAAACAAAACCATCCGACAACTGCGATGACTAATGTAGCATGGGCATTGGCTGGCTTAGGAGTACTAAGTCTAATCGAAATGTGTTTTTTGGATGCTAGACAAATTTGGAATGCCGCTAGGGTATAAAGAGTGGAAAAATGCGAAATCACTTCATTACTCCTGACGGACAGGCTTTTAAAGCAGAGAATTTTACTAAGAAATCGTTTGAATCTCAAGAATTTGCAGATTGTTCCTTCCAAAATTGCGACTTTACTGAAAGTCTTTTGCTAAAAACTCAATTTAATTCGTGTTCTTTCCAAAATTGCAACTTTAGTTTAGTTAAACTTGATGGGTGTCGCATCCAAAATGCGCAGTTTATAGATTGCAAAATGGTAGGAGCAGAATTTTTTAAATGCGATAAGACATTTTTTTCAGCAAATTTCTGGAATTGTCTTCTTCAATATTGTAATTTTTCCGATCTCAACATGAAGAACACGTCTTTTTCTAAGAGTAAAATTAAGGAAGGGCATTTCACTAATACTGTGCTTATAGGGGCTAACTTTGACGAGGTTGATTTGTCCGGGACTGCTTTTCACAATTGCAACTTATCTAAAGCGGATTTTTCTAAAGCCTTCAATTACGATATCAATCCTACAACCAACAATATAAAGAAGGCGAAATTTTCGCTTCCCGAAGCTGTCGGTTTGTTGCGTGGCTTTGATATTATCATTGGATCAGATTGATGAAAATTGATGTTCGATGCACCAGATACCGAAACAACTTGAAAAACTGATCGACAAGACTATTTGGGGACCTGAGTGGCTGCTCTTCACTCGAGCCTAATTTTTTAAAATATTTTGCTTTCAAGTAATTGATTTGATAGGATCCTTACATCAATGAATTTTTCGATATGAGGCTCATAATGAATCAAAAACACCTAGTTGCTGGACTATTGGCAGGCTTAATTTCAACACTCTCTTCAACCATGCATGCAGAAGATTGCTGCTTACCTTGTTATACGCCTGCAGAACCACTCTGTGATTCTTGCGCTGGATACGGTGAATACGCAGGAGTACAATTAGATTGCGCTTGGGATGTCTACACATTTGGCGAGTTTTTATATTGGGCGCCTATTCGCTCTAGTGGACTCGTTGTAGTCACCAATCAAAATGATGCACCAGTGAACACTCGAAAAGAGCTTTCAAGCCACTGGGGCTATCGTCCTGCCTTCCGAGTTGGCCTGGGGGCGACATTCCATTGTTTTGATGATTGGACGTTCAATCTTGACTATTTACGTTTCAACCATCATTACCGACAAACCAATAGTGTTACTGCCCCTGTCACCATTACAACCAATCTAGGTACCGCTATTTTAAATTTTGGGCTCTTAAATAGCTTCAATTACACTTCCATTACAACCAAATCAGGATACGCCCTTGATGAAGTCAATTTGAATATTCAGAGAGCAAACTATTTTGGGCAAACAGTTATTTTATACCCTTTTTTCGGTTTAAAATGGATCAGGCAAAAACAGACAATTTCCCAGCAACTTACAAGGGTTTTTACAGGGGTAGAAGATCAACAAAGCGTCGCAATCAGTTTGTACGCCATCGGCCCAGATGCTGGACTAAATGGAAGCTGGCTATGGTGTTGGGGATTCAGAATGATTGGAAAGGCTCAAATAGGTCTCGTGTATACCTATAAGGAAAGCATGCATCAATCTATCGCTGCTACAAATATTGCTATACAAACTCAAAAAGCTAAATACTATCCTAGCTGTATCATTGGTTACGGTGGCTGGGGTTTTGGCTGGGGCGAGTATTTTTGCAATAACCGATACCACCTGGATATTGCTGCAACATATGATTTTTGGGTCAATGTGTCGCATGGTACATCAGAACTTACAGGATTTTATGGTCCGAATGGTGTCATGTACCACGGACTAGTAATTCATGGGCAATTCGATTTTTAATAGGAGAAAAAAATGGTTAAAAAATCTATCGCAAATCTATTCATCGGTCTTGGAATTGCCCAGACATTCATCCAGCCTAATGTCTTGGCGGCAGATGAAGTTGAAAATCTGTCGACTTGCTGTGAAAATGTAGTCGTACCAGGAGAGCCATTAGATCCATGTCTAGTAGGCTCGATATACCCCCTACCTGCTGGCCCAACTTTTTCGTGCGGTTGGAATTCTTATGTAAGAGGGGATTTTCTCTATTGGAGTGTTTATCCGGCTGCGCAGGGATATGAAGTTGAAGCAACGACAAACAATCACTTAAATTCGAGGATTCTCAATCATCATATCACATGGCGACCTGGATTTAGAGTGGGAATCGGAACTGAAGTCAATGGAGTCTATTTAGATATAGACTATACCCAAATTCATTCCCATTCAACAACCCACTACAAAGCACGACAAAATGCCAATCCAGCATTAAGCGAAACTTTGACAATAGTTGCTGTAGCTATAACTTTTCCATTCAACTATGTAAAATCGACAATTACTCAAAACTATGACGCAGCAATTTTTTCTGTACAAAAGCCGGTCTATGTTGGAAAACGATTGGTTGTCACTCCGAGCATGGGATTGATTGCGTATTGGTCAAAATATAATACCACTTACATTTGCGGCCAATTGAACCAACCTCCTAGTGGTTTCGTACAGAATAAACAAAAAAATTGGAACGTGGGACCTACAGTTGCGGTCACAGCAAAAGCCCAACTGGCTTGGGGATTTAGAGGAATAGGGTCATTTGGTTTTTCTGCAGCCTATGATCGTCTAAAATCTCGTTCCGTTCTCTCAGTTCCGGGTGCACAACCTGCGCTCATCAATAATACGACTCAAGAATATGGATATACCCGAAACTCAGCTGTACAAGCTAAAGCAGAACTCGGGATCGGTTGGGAAAGTTACTTCTGGTGCGATCGGTATCACGCAAGCATCGAGGTTTTGTATGCTGAAAACTATACAGCATTCACCCCTTTCAGAGATATTCAAGGGATTCAAGTTGAACCTTTGCAGATGAGAGGACTTGTTGTAGGCGGCAGTTTAGATTTTTGAGCAATACCGGAGAATATTTAGGAGTAAAAGATGTTAAAAAACACGATGATTATTTTAATGGCAAGTTTGCCAATTATGGGATTTGCAGATGAGGGATCTCAGATCGGCTCGTGCGAATGCCCCCTAATCCCTGGTGAGCCCATCGAGTCTTGTCAAGTGCCAGCAGGCTATTTTTATCCAGCAGAATATGCGGTATACGGGTGTAGTAACTATCACTTAACATTTTCTGCCGATCTATTGCTTTGGGCTTATAACCGCGATGGTTTTAATGATCTTGGGCAACTACAAACCACTACAGGAATTACAACGGCAACAAAGATTTTAACTCACACAGTAGGGTACCAGCCTTCATTCAGATTGACTGCTGCGCTTACTCTCCCGTGCTACGATAACTGGACCTTGCAAGCAAACTATATTTGGTACCACCATAAGAAAACAAAACATTTTCACACGACTGGGAATCAACTGATTCAACCTCGATCACAGAACTTTCCAACGATAGTTAATGCAACCGCTATGAAGTCGGAATTTAAAGTCGGCTTAGATATTCTAGATTTGACTGTCGGACGAGAGTTTTATCTTTCACAACGCATTATTATACTTCCATTCTTTGGTCTTAGGGCTTGGTGGAGTACGCAGCATGAAAATTTAACATTTTTCGTCCCCGATCGCCCTTTTTCAACCAATTTCACAAGAGCTGGTTATTGGGGAGTTGGACCTTTTGCCGGTGCCGATATCAGGGGCTTAGTCTGGTGTGGATCTTATCTACTTGCAAGAGCTGGTGTCTCTATTCCTTATTCGCCTGATCGTAAATACAAAGTCGTAAAGAACTTTCCAACCTCTATTCCTCCAGTAGTGAATACGGAGAAAATTGGACCCCATCCATCGCATTATCCCTATATGTATCCAATGACTGAGGCTGGCATTGGTCTAGGTTGGGGAACTTACCTCTGTGGTTGTGCCTATCACATCGATATCAAAGCCACCTATGAAGTCTATACCTGTAGCTTCTTAGAATATGGAAATTCAGCGGGAAATCCAGTTCGAGAGAACACAATTCAAGGATTTTCAATCGGAGGTCAATTCGATTTCTAAATAATCCTTTAGATCTTCATTTCCCAAACTGTGAATTTGGACCCAGACGAAAGCTCTCGCGGTTCCAAATTCACACTTTTTTTTTGGGGGGGGGGTATATGAAGTCGGTTTTTCGAATTGTTTTATTGATGAAGCCTGCATGAAAAGCTTGAAATGAAAATTAGATCTATAGTTCATTAAGGCAAAGATCAGGAATTCATGGCACGTTTTATACGCCCCGCTTCATTAAGATTGCCCGATGAAAAAATTGAAAGGCATACGACGTGGCTGGAAATATTTTTTGATCTGATCTTCGCCGTGATTGTGGTCCAACTTTCAGACAGATTGTCCAATAATTTTACCCTTACCGGACTCTTTCAATGTGCAGCTTTGCTTATTCCTTCTATGTGGACCTGGGTGAGTTACACTGTATTTGCAGCACGTTTTGATAACAATGATGTTATTCACTGGATAATGACATTCATTATTATGTTTGCAGGTGCGGTGATGGCGATACACATTCCTACGGCGCTAGAAGATGGCGGAACCGGATTTTCTATTGGCTTTATCATTTCACAAATTTCTTTGCTTTTTCTTTACTTAAGGCCTCTTCACGACAAGACTGTTCCGAAACATTTCACCCATTTTTATATCATTGGATTTGGATCGGCGCTAATTTGTTGGATCGTTTCATTATTTTTTGATCCGCCGCATAAGTTTATTTTCTGGACCTTAGGTATGTCTATTTACCTGTCCATACCCTGGATTGGCAGAAAGAAGGTTCTATCGAAAGTGCCACTTGATACTGTCTATTTTCCTGAACGATTTGGAGCGTTCACTGTCATTGTTTTAGGACAAATGATCACTGCTGTCGTGGTTGGTCTGAAGTCCGCAAGTTGGCATCCTTCGGCTGTCGTAACCAGTATCATGGCCTTTGCATTAGCAATATTAATCTGGGGACAGTATTACCTGTTTACTCAAATAGCCGACTATAAATGCACACTAGGTTCCGGCCAGCCCTACATTTACAGTCATATTCCATTGATTATCAGCTTGCTGATTCTTGGTAGTTGCGCACAGGAATTCATACCAAACACCGAAATACACTCGAATGTAAAAAACATCTTCTGTTTTTCAATCATTTTATATCTGACTTCATTTTGTCTTCTTCAGTACATTGCTATACCAAAATTTAAAATTCGAGGAGTGGTATATCTGGGAGCCATCTCTGCAATATTGGGCTTATTTTACTTGTACCCTCTTTCACCGATGATCATCATGATTGGAATAGTGCTCATTTTTATAGCGCTCTTTGCAACGCAATACCGGTTTGGATTCAAATGAACAAAAAATATGACATAAATCGGCCAATTCTTGTGACAGGCGCAGCACCGCCGCCACTTCTCAGCGGCTAATTTCGTAGCTAGGGAAAGTTCGATAATGAACACCTTCTTCTTGCGGAAGGTATGCGCCTGTGCTGTAATCTGTTTCGTGGGCTTGTTGCATAGCCTCTGCTTCAAGACCTACCCACCCACCGCTTTGAAATGCAACTCCATACAGATTTTTCTCTGGGAGCCATCTCTTTTCCTCATTTTTCAATTTTCGCGATACTCTCATAGGCAAAAATTCGCGAATGGTCATTCCTCCTCCCTCAACAAGCGCACGATGCATTTTCGCTACGAAAAGTTGTTTATGTCCAACGTGATAGCCAATTTGTCCATTTGCTTGAATATCGATTGTAAATGGCTGGTCTCCTATGACAAGAGTGATTATCTTGTCTCCTGGAATTTGCAAAATACAACGAAGCAAGGTCTGAATGGTTTGCGAATCGCTATGAGTGGTCTGAGTATTCATTTGTTCTCCTACAATAAAATTCATATGCGTTCAATAAATGACGATTTATACCCCGCCCTGCCCAAAAGTGTGAATTTGGACCCATCCCGTTATTCCCCATGTCGAGGGCCTTCGTACCAATCGAACATGTCTCTTCGAAGTTTTGCCATTTGGCCATTGGGATGGACAAAGATCAGCCCTTCAGCGATAACTTGCTTTTTAAAGACTCTTTCAGTGAAGAGGCTGCTTAAGGTTTTGAACCAGTTACTAATCGTGTCATAATCTTTGGGATATTTATCCTGTACCCAAGACTTCCAGTGACATTTTTCCTCGAGATAGCTGAAAGGAACAAAGAGGGGATGAGGGGTTTCATGAAGATTGGTATTGATATCTGGGCCGATTAACTCCCCATAAATAGGTCCATCGCCAAATGGTTCCAACCACCCTTTTTCAGCAGCATTGAGCACTCCTAAAAGAAAACGGCTTTTCTTCCCGTTGTCTTTTGTAGAGATGTCGATGGGTTCTTGAAGGATTCGGGTAGTCCGATTGTCAATGGCAACCACACTCCCATTTTTTATGTGCACACAAATATTGGTGCCGTGCAACTTATCAACTGCTCGAACTCCACTCTCAAAAACCCATTCGTACCCTTCTTCTATTTCAGAAGTTGTAATGTACTCATCTTTCTCGTTGAGAATACGCTTAAAAGGGCTTTTGATTTTTGGAAAATCTATAATTGGCGGATGGTTCATGCCGAATATGATAACGATTATTTGGAAAAAATTCAATATTCATATGCTTATTTTTTAAAAATGGGGCAACATGGGATTGAAGCGAGGGCCGATGGGTATAGAGGGATTTTGCTTTTCTTTACAAGTCCTTAAAATATGATGATATTGCAAGCTGAGTCAGGTGCTAATGAGATTTTTTCTCATTAACCATTGTTATTATGCCAGAAAATGCTCTGAGGAAAGAATCCCAATCCCCGAACCTGTGGCACTTCTAAATTCAATTCTCTAAAACGAGTCTTCAGTCTTTTTGGCTTATATCCATTGCATGCCCCATTCTCTCATCACTTCTCTCATGTGATTGAGCCTTTAGAAAATGTTCCCTTTCCACTTTCATCGAAGCATTCAACAAAAGTTCGACGATAGGCTTAAGTCCATCAGTTCCTGTATCAATTAATACTTTCGCAATTTCCTCAATCACGCTATCCTTAGTACGGCCTGAAATCATATCCATTCTTTTTTCCTTTCTTTAAGCAGTTTGAAAAAAAGAAGTTTGATACTCAGGCCTTTTCTTTGCCAGGAATTTACAGAAAAAATGTTATACTACCCTCTTAGGACTAATAATGAATAAATGGTTCATATCTGATACCCACTTTTCTCATGCCAACATCATCCGTTACACTGGGCGCCCTTTCCAATCTGTTAACGAGATGGATGAACGGCTTATTGAGAACTGGAATGCTCTTGTTGAGCCACAGGATGTGGTCTTCTTCCTGGGTGATTTCGGATTAGGTACGACCGACTTTCTTACCAGTCTTTGCGCCCGTCTTCATGGAAATAAGATTTGCATTCGAGGTAACCATGATGGCTCTCCAGCTAAAATGCATAAGATTGGATTTACGCTTGTCCTAGAGTCAGCTTTCATCAAGATTGGCCGCCACCCAGTCGAACTTGTTCACATCCCCAGTCAGCCCGCGCCTTCCCATTTTCAACTTCATGGTCATGTTCATGAAAAACGACCCAACAAACTTGTTGATCGCCAACTCAATCTTTCGGTTGAAGTCTGGGATTATAAGCCTGTTCCCGAAAAGACGATTGTTGCTCTGTTAGATCGTGCAGATAAAAGAGGTGCCTTGGGAAAATGAGCCTTGCTATAAATAGTTAAAACTGATATAATCAATTACAACTAGGCGTTTTTTGCCTATAAAACATTAGTAGGAGAATGATATGTATACTACCCAATTAGACTATGGAGCGCGGTCTTATCCAGCGCAGTCCAATCTATCCCTTATCCCTGTTTCAATTCTTGTTCTTTCTATCCATCATTCTTTCCATCCTCACGAGCATTCAGCTCAATAATTTTTCCATTTTTTATAGATTTCTGAATTAGTTTTAGTCGCTTGAGATTTTTACTCTCTAGAGCTTCTGCATCTCATTCAGAATAAGAAACTTACTTTACTAAACTTCTTTTCTGCTCTCATTGGGCGAAAAGATAAAAATTTATTTGAGGATTTTATGAATACTTTAGAAATTAAGCCGACTGGCTTTTTAAGTGAGCTGTTGCCCTATGACCCCTCCACTAAAAAGGGTGGGGACTTGAGAAAAGGGCTTAAAGAATACAGCTTGCTTCTCGTGGCAATGGAACAAACAATTGCCGCTTTAAAAATGGGTGATTTTGAGCAATTTGATGCTGTCGTTGGCGAAAATGCATGTCAAATTCGGTCAGTGAAGATCGCTATGATCGCCCAGAAATGTTTAAATTCGGTCGAACCAATCTTAAGCAAGATCAACGATGCAAAGCGGACGATTGAGGGGTTAAGGCTTGAGCCTCTTATGAAAAGGGGGATATCGTTAGAAGGATTGCTTAAGGAGGAAAAATTAGATGTAGCTCTATCATTTGATGAATTGTTCTTAATAGAATCTTTCCTTCTTTCTGTAGCCAAAACTGTTGAGACAGCAAAACCT
Organism: uncultured Verrucomicrobiae bacterium; assembly: GCA_963806855.1. Taxonomy (GTDB): domain Bacteria; phylum Chlamydiota; class Chlamydiia; order Chlamydiales; family Rhabdochlamydiaceae; genus Sacchariniichlamydia. Next base: position 49,090 of record CAWDYW010000002.1, read on the forward strand.
GAATTTCCTTTATTTAGAAATGATGCCGCTGCTCCTAATAAATTAGAGCGATTTCAAATAGATGTAACAACTACCTATAAGAAACAACTTGTAAAACGAGTACGTCAACTCTTGTCAAAGGCTTCGGTGACTTTTGTTCAAGAACAAGCGCGCAGTTTAAATGATCGACAATTAGAGAGAATGTGTTCAGATGAATTTGTCTTTAACTATGATAATTGGCTTCCATGCATTCCAATGTTTTGGACTTATAAAACCCTTCTCCTCTCAGCTCGAGAGCAGGGGATTCCTATCGTCATTTATGCCAAGTTTCTAGCTAAGGACCAGGAAAATAAAGTCGTCGATGAAGAATGTATTTTCTTCAAGCCAAAAGGAGTTAAAGCTTATGAAGCATTTACCCCAGATGAAGCTGATCTAGAAAAAGTGGCTATCGTTGTTCAGGGCATTCTATGTGCAAACACCGCTGATTTGCCCACGAAAGATCAGTGGAGACAAGAATTTACAGCCCAAAAACCAGATGATGTCATTTTGGCTGGAGCTGCCGACCACAGACAATATCCAGATGCGGCCGAAGATCGTCGGATTGAAGCACTGGGTGACAAAGAATTCGAAAGCTATAAAGAAATGGCCAGTAGCAAAGGCTATACAGAGAAAAACCCCACTATGTTTTTCATTCAACACGTTTATCCGGCAGTTGTCCGAAGTATCACTGGGAAAGAATAGGGGACGCAAATGGAACAAACAGACGTAAAAAAACAATCATGGTGGCAACTCTTGAGCATTCAAGCGGGAGGAACGATTTGTCTTCCCGTCATCATGCTAGGTCAACTTGTCTGCCAAAAATTTGGATGGCTTGCAGCATTACTTGGAGTGGGTCTAGGGAATGCGTTTTTGCTGATCATTGGGTATTTGCTCGCTTCTTTGAGCACATACCGGCGGCAAAGTACGGTTCAACATGCCGCCAGTTATTTTGGAAATCAGGGCAGGCCCCTTTTTGCCTCTTTAATGATGCTGTCGATGTTGGGCTGGTTTGGTATTCAACTCAATATCATGAGCCTTAGCTGTCAGCAGCTCTTGACTATGATGGGAATCGCCATTCCTTCCCTTGTTCTTAACATTGGGATTGGACTGATGATCGGGTGTGTGATGTGCTTTGGCATGAAGGGGATGAAGTGGTTGTCATACTTCAGTGCTCCCTTATTGGGAATCACCCTGCTCTATGCTATTTTTTCAGCTCATGGATCGATTCCTCTCTCTGCTCCCTTAACAATTTCTTGGCTTGGAGGACTATCTTTGATCATAGGAGGCAATATTGCTGCGGTTATTGATCTGCCCACTTTTTTTAGGCACGCAAAATCTGGTCGGGATGCCCGAATCTGCATTTTGTTGCTCTATGGTTTAATTGTCCCATTTATTGAAATAGTAGGAATTTATCTCTCTACTATTTCAGGGGGAAATTCGATTTTAGAGGTCTTGCAAACGGGGCATGGACAGCTGTGGATGATGTGGGTTAGTTGCTTTGTCCTCCTTTCAGGATGGGCAACTAATAATGCTAACCTCTACTCCTCTATTACCTCTTCATATTCATTGCCAGGAGGGTTTACTCCTATCAAGCGGACCCTTGTCCTAGGAGCAATTGGAACAGCGATTGCTTGCTTCAACCCTTTAGGAAACATTGAAAATTTGCTTGATTTACTTGGGGTTACGATTGGAGGAATGGGTGCGGTAGTCCTTGCGGGCTATCTTTTGGAAAGAAAGGATCTAAACTACAGGAAGATCCCTTGGATCTCTATTGTGAGTTGGTCAGTTGGAGTTGGGATTGGACTTGCCTCTTCATTTTTCCACTGGTTTATTACAGGGGTGCCGGCATTTGATGCCTTTATTATATCATTTATAATGAAAATAATTTTAAACAGAATTTATCAAAGGAAAGAAAGTTATGAAACAATTAACAATTGATGATTTAGATAATTTAAGTATTGGGAGCGCTATTATGGGATCTGGAGGGGGTGGCGATCCCTCTTACGCCCTTCTCATGACGAAGTATCTGGTAGAAAAATATGGTCCGATCAACATCATCTCTGTTGAAGAACTTCAAGAAGATGATCTGATAGTCCCGCTCTCGATGATGGGAGCCCCATTAATCACCATGGAGAGGATACTGAGTGGTAGAGAACTGGAGATTCTTTTAAAGGTTATTGAAGACCGCTTGCAATGCAAGCCCACTGTATTAATGGCTGCTGAGATGGGAGGTGCTAATAGTTTCACGCCTCTCTTAATTGCTGCTAAATCCGGGCTACCGGTTTTAGATGCGGATATGATCGGCCGCGCCTTTCCGGAGCTGCAAATGAGCAGCTGCTATTTAAAAAAACTCAAAGCAACACCTGCTGTAATGGCTGACTGTTTGGGAAATACGGTTGTCATAGAGACAACAGATGCCAAAGCTTTGGAAAGAATCGCCCGAGCGCTCACTGTGTCAATGGGTTCCAGTAGCGCTGTTGGATTCTATCTCATGCGGGGATCAGAAGTTCCCGGCGCAGTAGTAACTGGCACACTCTCTCAGGCTCTAGAATTAGGGCAATCCATTACAAATGCCCGAAAAGAAGGAAAGGATCCTATTCAAGCTCTTCTCGATATCTCAGGAGCGACAACCATAGGAAGGGGGACCCTAATGGATATCGATCAGACAGTTAAAGATGGGTTTTTACAAGGATCGGTCACAATTTTAAACAACAATAAAAAGATTAAGCTTTTTTATCAAAATGAATACCTTTTGGCGAAGAATGAAGATAATGTTCTCGCTTCTACTCCAGATCTATTAGTGCTTCTGGAAGAAAATAGTGGAACTCCCATTACAAGTGAAGCACTTCGATATGGTCTTCAAGTAGCCTTAATTGCGATTCCGGCTCCAGACATTTGGCAAACAGCAGAAGGGCTTGAGCTAGTTGGCCCCCGTGTCTTTGGATACGACATCGATTATCAGCTTACCATCGGAGGATATTAGTATGAAGAATTCATATATCATAGGCGTAGACATTGGTGGAACAAATACTGATGCAGTTCTAGTAGATCAAAATGAAAAAATTATCGGTGTAGTTAAAACTTCTACAACAGAGGATATTAGCATCGGGTTCTCTCTGGCTCTAAAACAATTGCTTGAGCAATCCGCTATTGCTCCAGAACAAATCCAAAACCTCCTTCTGGGAACTACACATGCAACGAATGCGATCTTACAGAAAAAAGATCTTTTTCGCGTTGGAGTCATACGCATTGCAGGACAAAGGCCTGAAGCACTGCCCGTGGCATTTTCTTGGCCCAAAGATCTGAAAGATGCTGTTATTGGGGGAGAAGAAACGATCAATGGGGGATTCGAGTGCCACGGAGGGACTTTAACCCCCCTTTGTAAAAATGAAATGATCCAAGCAATAGAGCGGCTTATAGAAAAACAAGTCGATAGTATCGCGATTGTGGGTGTCTTTTCTCCTCTTAATGGCTCCCAAGAAAAAGTCGTTGGAACTGTTGTGAGAGAAATTGCTGGAGATACTTTCCCCATTTCCCTTTCACACGAAATCGGAGGCATTGGATTCATCGAAAGAGAAAATTCAACCATTCTGAATGCCTCGCTTAAACGGGTGATGCAGCAGGGCTTTTGCTCCTTGCAATCAGCTAGTCAAAGCTTAGGGATATGCTGTCCTCTGCTCATTACACAAAATGACGGAAGTCTAATAGCTATTGAAAGAGCAGTTGACTACCCCGTTTTAACAATTTCAGCAGGCCCGACTAACTCGTTTATCGGCGGTGCGCGTTTGGCCAATTTGGAAAATGCCATTGTCGTAGATATTGGGGGCACATCCACTGATATAGGACAGTTGCGCCGCGGCTTTCCAATTCGGAGCTTAAATAAGTCAAATATTGGCGGCGTTTCTCTTAATTTTCCAATGCCCGATGTCTTATCCGTTGCCCTGGGAGGAGGTAGCATTATCCGTTTCAATTCCAATAAACTCCTTATTGGACCGACAAGTGTCGGGAAATTCCTGAATACCCAAGCCCTTAGCTTCGGAGGTAAAGAATTAACGCTAACCGATGCAGCCCTAGTGATGGGACACATTGAAATAGAGCAATCTCAGCCCCAAAAAGCTGCTTTAAGTCCCGCTCAGGGAGAGGCGATTTTTGACCAAGTTAAGGGAGCACTAAATGAATTAATTTTAAAGATACAAGGGGAATACAAGGACCTCCCTATCGTTTTTGTAGGAGGCGGCTGCGCATTGCTCCCAGCCAGCTTTTTTCAAGAAGCATATCAAATGCCCCCATTTTTCAATGTCGCGAACGCTTACGGGGCAGCGCTGGCAGAAATTTCCGGGACTGTCGATACCGTAGTCAGTTTACATAATCGAGAAGAAGTATTAGATGCGCTTTATGAAAAGGCAAAACAAGAGGCTATCGACCGAGGCGCCAATGCTGAAACTTTAAGATTAGTGGATCAGCAGATCATTCCTTATTCCTATGTGCCGAATCAAATGGCGCGGGTTATCGTGAGATTTTGCGGAAAAAGAGCGTCAACAAGCGAGGTCACCTTGCAGTAGATTTAATGAGGGTCGGATGCTTCTTGCTGAACTATTAAGAATTGCTTAATAGTTCCCTTGAAAGAGTTCGGCCATTCTTTTTTGACGTAGCCAAACCGTACTGTGTTCAAGCCTCACCTGTCCGGTGTACCGTACCTGAAAAAACCTTTGTGAGAGTGCTTTTTAACAAATTATTGGTATACTCGTTTATATATATACAATCCTGAGACAGTTCTATGGCTAAGAAAAAGACAAATAAAGGTTCGCAAACACTTCATGATGCGCTGAGAGCCCTCCTCATGGGAAGAAAAGCGAGCACGCAGGAAGATATCTGTGCTGCATTGGAGAAACTAGGATACGAAATTAATCAATCAAAGGCCTCCCGGCTCCTGCGGAAGATTGGCGCGATTAAAGTAGTGACTGAAAGGGGGCAGACGGTCTATTCGCTTCTTCGAGAGCCTGCACCGCCATCGATGAACACGCCTATTCGAGATTTAATCCTCGACATTGTTTCTAATGAGACCTTAGTGGTGATTTTTACTAGCCCGGGGTCCGCATCAATGGTCGCACGGGTTCTCGACTATAATCAAATCACCACAGAAATCCTGGGGACGATTGCGGGGGACGATACGATTTTTGTCGCTCCTAAGTCGATCAAAGACATTCACAAATTAAGGGATGAAATTAGAGCCCTATTGAGAAGTTAGATACTCTTTTACAGCTTTCAATTGTTTTTGCTTCTCAGAGATCCAAACAGTCGTTTTCCCTATATTAATGGCAGCTGTTCTATGCTGATTTTCTACTTGGGCAGAGGAGGTGCCCCCTCGACTATTTCTGGAATTGACAATCTTCTCTAAATCGAGGGCAGCGAACACATCATCTGAAAAGAGGGGAGAAAAGCTTTTCAATTGATCGAGTGAGAGATTTTCAAGTTTATGGCCACCTACTAGGCAGTACTGGACAATTTTGCCGACGACCGTATGAGCTTCTCGAAAGGGGAGCCCTTTTGAGGCCAGATAATCTGCAAGCTCTGTGGCATTTAGGAGCCCTTCTTGGGCAGCCTGTAGCATTTTGTCGGGTTTTATGCTGAGTGTAGTTATCAGTCCTTTGTAGATCGAGAGGGAGTCTTCCAACGTTTTTATTGTATCGAAGAGTGTTTCTTTATCCTCTTGCATATCTTTGTTATAGGCCAGGGGAAGTCCTTTCAGCATTGTCAAAGTGGCAAGCAAAGACCCATAGACTCGGCCAGTTTTGCCTCTTACAAGCTCTGGAACATCTGGGTTTTTTTTCTGAGGCATGATGCTGCTCCCGGTGCAGTAAGCGTCGTCAAGCTCGATAAAGGCAAATTCTTGACTGCACCAGAGGATGATCTCTTCGCTGAGACGAGAAAGATGGGTCATGATCAGGGCGGCATTCGCTAAAAATTCGACACAGAAGTCCCGGTCGCTCACAGCGTCAATGCTATTTTCATAAAGGCCATCAAACTTTAATAGGTCCGCAACCATTTGCCGATCGATAGGGAATCCTGTCCCTGCCAAGGCACAGGCCCCAAGAGGGAGTTGGTTTATTCGAGGCCAACTGTCTTGAAGACGCTGGATATCCCGCTCAAACATGGCAACATAGGCCAGGAGATGATGGGCAAAGAGGATCGGTTGGGCCCGTTGTAAGTGCGTATAGCCGGGCATGATGGCATGGCTGTTCTCTTTTGCTTTGGCTAGGAGGGCTTGGATGACCTCTTTGAGGAGCTCTATGAGGGCAACCACTTTGCTGCGCAAATAAAGATGCAGATCCGTTGCAACTTGATCATTACGGCTGCGGGCTGTATGGAGCTTACCGGCTAGGGAGCCAATTAGGTGTTTGAGCTCGGTTTCCACTTTCATATGGATATCTTCGTCGGCTGCCGATAAAAGGATTTCTCCTTGGGAAAAGCGCTCTAAAACTTGGAGCAATCCGTTGCGAATCTGATCTGCTTCGGCCCGTGTCAATATGACGACTTTCCCGAGCATCTGCACATGGGCAAGGCTGCCAAGGATATCCTCTTCTGCTAGCGCGCAATCAAAAAAGATCGAGGCAGTAAAGGTCTCGACTTCTGTTTTTGTCGCTTTGGTGAATCTTCCGCTCCAGTGTTTATCCATTTTGAGCCTTCAATCGTAGTGCGTTTAACTTAATAAACCCTTTTGCATCGGTCTGGTCATAGCCTCCAATCTCATCCATGCTGGCGAGTTGCGATTGATAGAGAGAATGAGGGGATGCGCGTCCAGTGATCATAATGTTGCCTTTATATAAAGTGAGAAAGACCTTACCGGAGACATTTTTTTGACTTTGGTTAATCGCAGCCATCAAAAAGTCCATTTCCGGGCTAAACCAAAAGCCATTGTAAATAATTTGGGCTATTTTAGGCGCCAAGCTTTCCTTCAATAGAATCACTTCCCGGTCTAACGTAATTCCCTCTAAATCTAGGTGTGCTTTGAGTAGAATGGTCCCCGCTGGGGTTTCATAGACTCCACGCGATTTCATTCCGACAAAGCGACTTTCCACTAGATCGATTCGCCCAATTCCATGCATCCCTCCAATTTTGTTGAGATACTTAAACAGCTCAAGAGTGCCGGTGACTTTTTTACCAGTCTCGATCTCTTCGACTGAAATGGGGTTGCCACTTTGAAATTCGATCGCGATCTTCAGCTCTTGATCAGGGGCATTTTTAGGAGAAGCGGTTCTTCTGAACATCTCTTCTTGAGGAATGTAGGCAGGGTCCTCTAATTTTCCTCCCTCGTAGCTGGTGTGCATGAGGTTTTCATCGATGCTATAGGGCTTCTCCAATGTGGAGGTCACGGGGATGTTGTGCGCTTTCGCATAGTTTAAGAGATCTGTTCTTCCAGAGAACTGTGATAAAAATTCGGGGTCTTTCCAAGGGCTGATGATCTCCGCATGGGGAATCTGTTTCCAAATAGTGAGTTCAAACCGGACCTGGTCGTTCCCTTTTCCTGTGGCTCCATGGGCAAAGCAGGAGATCTTTTCCTTTGCAGCGGCCTTGACCATTTCGCTCGCAATCAGGGGTCTTGCAAGAGATGTGCCAAGTAAATACTTCCCTTCGTAAACTGCGTGGGCTTTTAAAGAGGGGAGAATGTAGTCCTTCACAAACTCTTCTTGCAGATGGGCAATGATCACTTTTTTAGCCCCGATAGCAAGAGCCTTATTTTCGGCAGCTTTTAGGTCCTCCTCCTGTCCCACATCGGCAATAAAACAGATGACTTCATAGCCTTTGTCAATCAGCCATTTTAGAATCACCGAGGTATCGAGCCCTCCGCTATATGCGAGCAATACTTTCTTCATTTTGAATCTCCTTTTGTCATTTGCGATCCTTTTTATTGTATCTAAAACAGAATATTTATGCAATCAATATGACTGCTTAGTCATTCGGTATTGCTTGTCAACACGCTTAACTGCAGTGTGTTAGGTGTTTATAAAATAAACTAGAGTTGACTAAATATGCATATTTATGGGTATAATGAAGGCAACGAAGGAGTAGAAAATGTCCAAGTGGCTAATTGTTTTCATGACTATTTTGACCGCAATAGGTCTTGTTTTCATGTTTCAATCTACAGATAAACCGGCCGAAGAAACACTTACAATAGGTCTGCATAGTGGATATCCCCCATTTGAGTATATGGATGAGAATGGGAAAATCGTCGGCTTCGATCTCGATATTGCAGAGCGGATTGCTGCAAAATTAGGGAAGAAAATTGTCATCAAAGATATGGAATTTGATGGGGAAATCCTATCGCTTAAGCAAGGAAAAATTGATCTGATTTTAAGTGGGATGAATATCACTCCAAGCCGAGAAAAAGAGATCCTTATGGTTCCCTACCATGGAGAGTCGACTACTTCGCTTAGTCTTATCTTTTGGCAGAGCATTCCAGAAGGGTTGCAGTCAATTGAAGATCTAATGAATCTCCAAAATCCGACAGTCACCGTTGGGATGGGAACAACTCCAGAAGCTTACCTCAGCCGCTACCCAGCGATTCAATCTAAATCATTTGAAGGAGCATTGTCATGCCTGATGGATGTCAAATATGGGAAATCTATTGCTAATCTTGTGGAGGCCGATGTTGCAGAGTATCTTCAAAAGCAACATCCAGAAATTAAAATTCTGCAAGTCCCCATTTCAAAAGACGATAGTATTGCCGGCTTTGGCATCGGGGTGAATAAAAATAACCAGATCCTTTTTCAGCAAGTTAAAGAGGTCATTCAGGAACTTAAAGCAACAGGTGAACTCAAGCAACTCGAAGATAAATGGTTTAAAGGGGTTCAGCAATGAGCGCCGAACTTTCCCTATTAGTTAAATCGTTCCCTTTTTTGCTTCAGGGGGCTCTAGCTACGATCAAAATTGCCCTTGTTTCAATCACTATAGGGCTTTGCGGCGGCGTCTTAATTGGAATCTTGAACTGCCGAAAACTGCGATTGGCTCATACAGCTTTTTTCCTGAGTGGTTTTGTCTGGGTGATTAGAGGAACCCCTTTATTTGTCCAAGTGCTGATCGTTTACTATGCTTTGCCCGAAATTTTGGGCTTTTCATTATCACCTTTTGCAGCCGGGGTCATTGCCCTAGGGATTAATTCGACTGCCTATATCTCTGAGATTGTTCGGGGCGGAATAGATTCAATCCCGATTGGGCAATGGGAAGCTGCCTATGTGGTCGGGCTCAAACCCTGGAAGACCTTGAAGGGGGTAATTCTTCCCCAGATGTTTCGAATCACGCTGCCAAGCTTAACCAATGAGTTGACCGCTTTGATTAAAGAAACCAGCATCTTAATGGTCATCGGAGTCGCTGAATTGACCAAAGTGAGCAAGGATATCGTTGCTCGTGAGCTTGACCCGATGACGATATATTTAGCAGCAGCAGTGCTCTATCTTGCCATGACAAGCTGTCTCTCATTATTTGCAAGGTCAAAGCAAAAAGTGTGGCTCGTATGATCTCAGGGAAAAATGTATCCTGGCGATATAAGAATCGCTCTACCTCTGCTTTGCAACAGGTCTCTTTTGAATTGAGACAAGGGCGAATTACCACTTTTATGGGGCAAAGCGGAGCTGGTAAAACCACCTTGCTCAAATGCATTGCTAATTTACATCCGCACTATGAGGGGGTGATCGCCTGTAATGGGCAAGATCTTAAATCCTTAGGTCCTGTTGAAAGAGCAACGACTGTGGGCTTTGTCTTGCAGCAGTTTCATCTCTTTCCTCATTTATCGGTCCTCAAAAATTGTACTCTAGCCCTTGAAGAGGTGCTAGGCATGCAAGGCAAAGAAGCTGAAGAGAAGGCGAGCCAGATCCTGGACTCATTGGGCATGCATTCTTTTATGAATGCATTTCCCTCGCAACTTTCTGGGGGGCAACAACAGCGTGTTGCGATTGCAAGGGCCCTAGCGCTTTCTCCTAAGGTTTTGCTCTTAGATGAACCGACATCTTCCTTGGATCCAGAGAGCAAAAAAAGCCTAGAAGCATTACTCCTTGAGCTGAGCTCGCAAGGGATCACTATCGCCATTTCAAGCCACGATATGCCCTTCATCCGCAAAATAATGGATTACATTTACTTCATGGAACATGGGGTGATAATTGAAGCGTGGGATCAAAGAAATGAAGAGCTGTTTTCCAAACAAAAAATTCAGCAGTTTTTATCACATCAATGATTCCAAATGTCGTATCGACGATACGACAATTTGTTGCTCTGGGAAAACCTATGCAAATAGGATTGTTAAAAAGATTGACTTCACTTTGCCACTTGTGAAAAAATTGCGTGAATAAATTCAGGAGGATATCAAATGCAAGGTGAAATCATTCAAAGGTTACAAAGTTGTTTCGATGCCTTAATACAAAGTGTACCCACCGAAGAAATAGAATTCTGGTTTGCAAGAGATCTCCAAGAACCTCTGGGGTATTTGCGTTGGGAGAACTTTCTGACTGCTATCCAGCGTGCTATAGAATCTTGTCAGACAACGGGTTATGACCCAAACGATCATTTTCGTGGCGTCACGAAAATGATCAACAGAGGATGTCATGAAGCTTGAGAGACGTGTGAAATCCGAGGAGAAAAAACTGGCCAAACAATCCGGCAAGTTGCCAAAATTAGAGAGCGGCAATACATGATTGAAAATCTTCATATTAAGAAAAAGTTATGAGACTTTTACATCCTCTCTTTATCGTTTTATTAGGTTTTTTAGCTACAAGCTCGCATGCTATTTCATATGATGAGGAATGGTTATATAGGAGTGATGGTATGTCAGGTCATGTATTTGTTGTTTCTGAATGGTTACCTAAAGAAAATTGCGAAGAAGAATTATGGGTGTTTTTTAAAGATCTGATGGCTTTAACTAAAAAAAACGAGAGTGGTTGTATAAGAGCGCATGCCACTCGACAAATTCCTCATCCAGGTTCTCTAGGAAAATCAAAATACAAGATTGTACTTCTTCAGGAATATGTGGATATCAAGGCATTTGATATTCATTGTAATGCAGACTACGTAAAGAATGGGTTTAAGAAATATGTTGAGGACGAAGAAACTGCAATAGTTAAAGAATGGCGTTGTAGACTTTTTAGTGAAGATGAATAGATTATTCTGAGTAAAAATGGGGCAACCTGGGATTGAACCTAAGGCTATATAGGAGTGTTGGTATGTCAGTGTTCAAGTTCAGCCGCCTCGCTTTCAGGCGGACGTTGTTAATAATTTATCAAAAAGATAGGTTGAGATTAATATGAAAAAAACCGTTCTTATCGTTGGTGCAAGCGGAATTATCGGTAACGCAGCTGTGCACGAGTTTCTCAGCCATCCCGATTGGGATGTGATCGCTTTATCTAGGCGTAAGCCAGAAATTTTTAATAAAAATTCAAGAGCCTTTCAACATTTCTCTGTTGATCTGCAAGATCAACAAAGCTGTCAACAGGTGCTAACAAATTTGCCTGTGACTCATATCGTCTATGCTGCTCTCTATGAAAAACCGGGGCTTATTGCCGGATGGGGAAATCCTGAGCAAATGCAAATCAACTTAGATATGCTACGGAATGTAGTTGAACCACTAACGCAAGGTTCCCATCGGCTGTTGCATATTAGCTTGCTTCAAGGAACGAAAGCATATGGTGTACATTTACACCCGATTTCAATCCCGGCCCGCGAAGAGGAAGCAAGAGACCCCCATGAAAATTTCTATTGGCTGCAAGAAGATTACATTCGCGAAAAAGCGGAGCAAGCTAGCTTTTATTTTACGATTCTTCGCCCTCAATTAGTGGTGGGAGGATGCTATGGCGTTGCGATGAATTTAATCCCGGTTATCGGGATGTATGCTGCGATTTGTCGTGAAGATGGGCTTCCCTTTTCCTTTCCGGGGGGTGCATCCATGCTCTTCGAATTGGTCGATACCCGTTTGATCGCGCGCTTATTTGTTTGGGCAGGAATTGCGGCCAATGCAAGAAATGAGATTTTTAATGTTACAAATGGAGAAGTCGGTGAATGGAGGAACCTCTGGCCGGCTATTGCAAAGACTCTGAACATGCAAATAGGAGCAGATAAGCCCATCGAACTGAAGTCATTTTTACCTTCTAAGACAAATCTATGGGATCAAATCGTCAATAAATACCATCTGAGACCACTGAAGATGAAGGATCTTCTCGGAGAATCGCATCATTATGCCGATATCGTATTCGCTTATGGCATGCAAGGCCCGATTCCACCTGCTATTGTGAGCACAATCAAACTACGCCAAGCAGGATTTCAGGACTGTATCGATTCAAGAGAAACTTTGAAATATTGGCTAAATAATTTCATTGAAAGGAAGATTCTCCCGCCCACGTTATAATTTTCCCAGAGGCTGTGTAGTCTTTTGCAGCCATTTTTGTTCATCTGGTTTTAACGAAGATGCCAATTGTTGGTAAACATATTGATGACGGGGATTTGGCTTGTTTAGAATACAACAATCGATATGGGCAATGATCCTTTTTGCTCTGCCCAGACAAATTGATCCCTTGCTTCAAATGGCAGCCATTCAATTGCAACTTTTAGCTATTTTATAAATCTGTTCCAGGAAGCATATCGTTCTACGATGACTCCTTTTGGTATCGAGGCAATAATCAATAAAACGGCACTGGCGATACCGCTAATCAATATTGCTGTAGATCCCGATGAAAAGATAAGAGTCAGTATAAGCACTATCACCCCAGCAATTACATTAACAAAGCGTGCTGTTCGAGTTACTTCAGCTGTAGCAACCGCAGCTACAGTAACTATAATTGCTCCCATCCAATGATCGCAATTAGCGCTCTCGATATATAAAAGGCAAGATACTCGGTCGCGCCATTAACCACACGCCAACAATAGCCTGCACAATGATGAGCCAAGGCAACGAAATTCCCTGATACGCTTGCTGCCCAACGTTGTCTAATAGACCAACGTATACGATCTGGATCTTTACCTTCATAACCAAGTACATTGCCGCCCAACCAAAAAAATTGCCAGAAGTTTTTCTTTTGTTTATAGGCCAGCACCAAAAATTGTCCTACCGCTATAGACTCATGCACTGCTAAAGGCACAGAAATTAATAATGCGGCAGCAGAGATTAAACAAAATCCGCACCAGGCACCCACGACAACCGGCTGCATAATAACTAATAATATACTTGTTGCACCTAAAGGTATAACAAGCAGAACAAACGTAACTACAATGAAAGGGGCAGTACGCCAGCGTGCACGACTACCCATAAAACCTATCAGCACTTCCAACACATAAGCAACTGCACCAAAACCAGCATCAGATATGGGAAAAGATCTTGACAATGCAGAGCCTGTTACTTATCAGAGCCGTCGCCAAAAAATGGATCCCATACATGAGGTATATAACCTAGCTGATGAGCTGCTAAATATCGCGAGAGGAAGAAGCCAATCAGTGCTAGAGCAATGCCAAGCCAACGCCTAATCCATGAGGAAGGATTATATGACCAGCCAGGAGGTTTGTCTGGTCCAGACAATTGAATACCAGCCCGCCCTGGCAATCCGGGGATGAGTACAGCAAATGCAATGAATAAGCAAGCCATTAATGTATCAACCAAATAAATAGCAGGGGTTGGCGACCAAAATATAAGTGGTGCAAGCAATAACCAAAACGCTACAGCAACTGTACCCCACCTGAGCAATGCGAGTCGAGGAACAAATGCCATTATTTCTACAAGAATAACAATGACACCAGATATGATATCACTCTTCATTAAAGCCGCGCTCTTATAATTTAAAAGAAAAGGCTGGCTGATGAGCCATATCGCCAATATGCCATTAACCACATAGGTCCAAAGTGTTTTGTAGTTATGAAGCCTTATTTCTTCTAAAAACTGCTGTGCATCCTTGCCTATCGCTTCTCTAAAATTTTGAATTTCAATTTGTGTTTCTTGCCCTCTCATGCTGTCCTGCTTTGATTTGTCGCTCGATTTCGCGAGCTTCATCGCACCCTAATGTATTTTTAATTTCAATTTGATATTTGTTCAAGTCGATTCTTGCTTATTCCTATGGATTTGTGCTAAGCGAGACAATTTCAAGGGACCATGAGCCGACGAATTTAATATTTGGTTTTTTTGCTACAAGCACGCATGCTTCATATGATGAAGATAGGAGTGTTTGTATGTCAGGTCATGTGTTTGTTGTTTCTGAATGGTTACCCAAAGAAAATTGCGAGGAAGAATTATGGGTGTTTTTTAAAGATCTGATGGCTTTAACTAAAAAAAACGAAAGTGGTTGTATAAGAGCGCATGCCACTCGACAAATTCCTCATCCAGGTTCTCCAGGAAAATCAAAATACAAGATTGTGCTTCTTCAGGAATATGTGGATATCAAGGCATTTGATATTCATTGTAATGCAGACTATGTAAAGAGTGGTTTTAAGAAATATGTTGAGGATGAAGAAACTGCAATAGTTAAAGAATGGCGTTGTAGACTTTTTAGTGAAGATGAATAGATTATTCTGAGTAAAAAATGGGCAACCTGGGATTGAACCAGGGACCGACGGGTTATGAGTCCCATTCTAAGTATTACTCTGAACGATAGAGATTAAACCAGAATGCGTTTTTCCTCTTAAGGAATTTGAGGTTGTATTCAGGTAGGTCCTCAAAAATTCTCTCAGATTCAGGTCATTTGCGGAAAATATGCGGAAAAATACTTTCTTTTCAAGCGATAGACTTTACTCCAATCAGCGAAATTTGATTGTGGAGTCTATTCCATTATCATCGACAAATTTTTATTAAATCTTTTTTTTCTGTATTCGAGGTTTGCTTTTTCGGCTTTATCAAACAATTTGAGGAATTCTTCATTCTGTTCTTTTCCATATTCCCTTAGAGAGTCTACAATTATCTCTCTTAGTTGAAAAAAATGTTTTAGTATTTCTTTTTCTATATTGGGATCTTGTAACATTTCATCTAGCTCTTTATCAATTTTCCTTAGCTCATCGAAAAGGGAATGAACTGAGATTGTTGGAGTTTGCGGATCTTGGTGCTGATTCTCGTTCAAACTTTTGAGAGAAGATTCTTTACCCACTTTTAACTCATCTGCATTGCAGACAGAACATATTAGTTTTAAAATGCACATGCAAAAAGCTTTTATCATAAATATTGCTACCTAATAAATAAACTTAGAATAATTTTTCAACTAAGACTCCCAATTTTCTTTGTCTTCCAGATCGAGTAAGGGGAATCCCAATCTTTCTCGAAATTCGAGCCTTGAAAGCCGAAATCCCTATAAATCTCCTCCAGGAGAAGCCACCTTTTATTCATCTGATAAATTTTCCATTTCAAGATTAGCTGCATCAGTATATACTGCTAACTCTTTCATAACTTTTTCTTGAGCATTCATAAATTTTTCTGTCTGATACGAGCTTTTGATTTTAAAAATTAAAAATTCATGAGACAACATATCAACCATTTTAAGTTCATCCAGAGATTGAGCTTTCGGATTTTTTTCAATCGCTTTGGCAACTAAAGACAATATTTTGCTTTGATTATCTAAAAAATTGATGGCTCCCTGATACAGTTCTTTAATATCTGAATTTTTATGACTTGAAAACTTTCCCAAAGCCATACGAACCTCCTCGTATGACTTTTCCATTTCTTTTATTCCTCGATGTAATAACTTGAGATCATACTTTTTTGTACCTAAGATGTCATTATCAGTCAGTGGATCGAGTTTTTCTTCTATTAATTGTAATATTTCGATTTTATCTTGCAAATCTAAAAGCTTCCGATAATCTTCAAAAGAGTTGATTTCGAAAGGATTTGATCTAGGACTATCATTGGCATATGACTTTGCCCCACAACTTTTTGTTGAACAAGATATGTGATTGTAACTCTTTCTTGGAGCCGCACTAAGTTCGCTTGCTAAAAGAAATGCTATTACAAATAAATTGATTGCTGCTGTTTCTTTTTTAATTTAATTAAACATGTTTTTCCATACATTTATTTAGTGTGATTTGATTTATTCTAATCATTTAATCCCTATGATATGTTTCAAATTCTCGGTATTTATATAAGTCAGCTTGGTTCAGTGAAGGCCTGAATTGGGAAGCTTCCTCAACGAGCAAATTCATTGAAATCAAAGTATTGTCTTGCAAAGCCTTCAAAGATGCATTGTTTACGATTAGCTTCAAATCAGAGGAGATCAGCCCTTCGGTCATCTTAGTTAGCACATCGAAATCGATATCATTATCGGTGGGCCTTTCTTCCAAGAGGAGATGAAATAGCTCGTGTCTTGCCTCTATATCAGGCGGAGGAATAAAGATTCTTTTGTCCATTCGTCCAGAGCGAAGAATCGCGGGATCTATTCTTTCGGGGAAGTTGGTAGCTCCGATGACCAGCACCTTCTTCTTGACACTGCCTTCGATATGCATAAGGAATTCACTGATCTCTGCTTCGCGGTATTGTTCGTGAGAAGAAAGGCCGTCTCTTCTTGGCATGAGACCGGAAATTTCGTCTACAAAAAGCACGCATGGAGCAATCTGTTCAGCCTTCCGGAAAGACTGCACGATATTGTTCGATGTTGCATGAATGTAAGGGCTGCCTACAGTTCCTTCGCTCATTTCAATTAGTTCTGCTTTAAGAGCTTCCGCTAATTTCTTCGCTATGAATGTTTTGCCGCAGCCTGGAGGCCCGAAGAACAGGATCCCGTTGGAAGGGGTGACTCCGTATTTTTCATATGCTTCCCAGTTCAGGAACGGCTGGATCACATCCCTTATAAGAGTCTTTTTGAGCTCCGACATACCGGCGATAGCATCCAATCCTCTTCTTTGAAGGAGATTTTTAAGTCTTTCCGGAATATCTCCTTCTTTATGATCAGGATATCTCTTCCCGATAATCTCCAAGCCGGCAGCAAATAGAACTTCATGGGGGATTTCGCGCTTTTTCAATTTTTTCACAACCTCATCTTCTTGGAAGAGATAAAGATATTCGGTCGAGTCAAGAAGGAATACTTCTACAAATTGTTGCTTATCAACCCTTTTAAGGACCTTAGCACCGCCAGGCAGGATCCACCCGGGAGGAAAAGAAGGTTTAACGTTCATTATTATTCTTCCTCATCGTTAGCGTGTTCTATAACATATCGGGCTATCTGCTTATCAGAATAGCCTTCCTTTCGAATGTTATTTAGGATTTTTGGTTCATTTTTCTGCAGATATTCGATAACTTCTTTTTCTTCTCTAGTTAGTGACTGGTTGGAAGGTGTTGAACATGAAATGGCCGAAGGTGAGCTAGTTTTATCTGCCCGGTGTGGCTTAGACTTATCACTGCTCAGGCTTACCAGAAAATACAAAACGATTGCTCCACTCCATCCAACCCACTTCCATATCTTTTTTTGGGAATTTTTTCGAAGCCGACGAGACAAGATGCCATAGCACACAGACATTCCTAAAAATTTAATAATTGTTTGTGTGTCTTCATCTATCTGCTTGTTAGCTATTTTTTCAAATGCTTTTTCACTGATTTCATGATAGTTACTTAGCATTGTAATTTCACAGGTATTTAAGGAATCTGATATTTCCTTTACCATTCTTATAATCTCAGTTCTGTCGCAGGAGGGATTTATAAAATTCAGTAAATATAGTCGGTCTGTGAGGGTTTCAGTTACATATTCAAAGGTTTGTGTAGCAAGCCTGCTAAACGCAAGTGTTTTGATCCCGAATAGTTTATTGTCGGAAAATTTGTGTCCTAGCTGAATTGTTTGAGAACAAAATACAATAAGTATATTGATCCTTTCATCTTTAATTGCCTCATCTTCTAGCTTTGATAGATCGTTATCCAATTTTAGGTAGGCACTTTTGGCCTCCTCGAACTTGGCTGAAGTAATTAAGTTCTTAATTATTTCAAATCTATGGTAAATGTTTTTCCATAACTCATTTTCTTTGATTTGTTTTTTATCTGACTCGATTTTAGAAATGATTGTATCTGATAAAGCAATGCTTGTAATTTTCTCGAGAAATAAAAGTGCTAATTCATCATTTCCATCCTGTTTATAAATACCAATTGAAATAGATCTTAGTTTTTCTGAGGAATTATTTCTTAAGACAATAAAGGGTGAAAATTCATTGAGTTTGAATTTATCCAGATCATCGAAATAGCTCCTGATTTTGGTGAGTGCATTTTCTGCAGCCTCTGTGACACTCTCTTTATTTGAAGCTTTTTTCTCTAAATCTTCTATTTCTTTATTTATCTTTAAGATAATAGGCTGAAAGACTTCAGAGTCTATGGATTTTCCGACTAGACCAAATGTCGAATATA
Organism: uncultured Verrucomicrobiae bacterium; assembly: GCA_963806855.1. Taxonomy (GTDB): domain Bacteria; phylum Chlamydiota; class Chlamydiia; order Chlamydiales; family Rhabdochlamydiaceae; genus Sacchariniichlamydia. The sequence goes on from CAWDYW010000002.1 coordinate 67,439, forward strand.
ATATGCCAATGGCATCTGGATTTTTAGTCCAACGGTAGAAACCAGACGCATTTGCTGACAGAATTTCACCGATGGAGCCTCTGAATTCAGTGAATAATAAAGAAGAAGTCCCTAGTTCATCATGGAGGAGGTAGTATTTTTCATAGAAATTCCAGAAGTCTTCTGATTTCGTGATCCATTTCCATAGCTCCATTGAACGGGAATAGCTGCCTAAGTCAGAAAAAGCATAGGCATTTAGTAGTAAAGTCAAGGCCAAATTTTTACAGGTTAGCCAATCTACATCTTCCTGTTCTCTTGCCTCAAGAATATCAAGAGCTCCCGGGTAATTTCCATTGGAGATTAGTGAAATGGCTTTCTGGCTATCCGTAGTGTGAACATCAAACCAGAAAAAAAACTCTATAAGACGCTCTTTGATATTGGAGATTTTTTCGAAAGCCAACCTGACTTCGCTTTCATTCCGGAGCTCATGAGCAGGGCCGATATCAATATCGTATTTCTGTATCTCTTCAATTTTGGCAAGTTGTAGGAGTTGCTGGAATCTTTTTCGGGTTTCTTTGAGTGTTGAGGAAGAAGGAAGGCCTAAGATGTTGAATGAATTTCTTATCAGAGTTTGAGGCAGCTGAGCCGTCATAAAGTAATCCCCGATTTTACAAATGTGACAATTGGAGTTCCTTCCTCATTTGAAAATACGCCAAGAGCAAAGTATGCTTCCTGCATTTCTCTAACATTTGACTCGGCTACAGAAATTTTTGCTTTACTGATTACATCTGAAACAGAAGGATGAAGATCCGCCTTCTTTTGTACCTTCTCAATTTCACTTTGAAGCCACTGAGCTAATATGCGTTTGTCGTTTAATTGGCATTTTAAATGCAATTGATTCAGTTTTTGAACAATATGTTCTATCCATATTGCATCTTGCTTGGAAATAGCAGCTAGTCCGTCTTGATGGAGGGTATTAAAAGTCGCTTCGTATTCAGCGCATTTTTCCTGTGGGGAACAGTCTTTTAGGTACTCTGTCAAATCCTGGCATATTTGTCCAAAATCAGCTATGTTGCTAGTGAGTTTGGTTTTTGCCTCAATTTGGTCTAAGACTACCATCAGATCTTTTACTTGCTTTTCCGCTTTTCTGTATTGATCAGAATCTTGACCTGCACCACCAATAGTAGATTTAATATCGTCAATCATTTTTTCCGTGAATCTGGTTGCATTAGTCAGCTCCTCCGAGGGTGTCATAGATTCAAAGCGTGAAATTTGCTCTGAAAAGTCCTTCTCTACTTGATCAATCTTAGCTACGTCAAAATAAAGGGTTTCCCTTGCATTAAGAGTAATATCGGGTTCAGGAAGGTAAGCAGTTACACTAAGTTCTCTTGATTCATTGATCTCGATGGAGATGTCTACCGGTGAACCTCTTTTCAGGTCTTTGAAAATTGCTTTTCCTGTAATGGCCAGATGGCAAACCAAGGTGTTTCTGTTTGTGATGGGAGATTCACCTTCATAAATGCAGATTGGGAGGGCATTCTCGGAAGAGCCAGCTTTCAGATCGGCCAAGGTATGGAAGCGCTTTTTGCCCTTGAGAGGGAGGATTGAGTTTTTAGAGAAGAAGAACTCCATAGTTTCCGTAGGATCCGCATAGCCTTTGTGAGAAGATAGGGAAATGACAGATACTCCTATTGAGTAGGGGAGGGGAGCTCCCAAAATAGAAACCCCTCTGTTGATTAGAATGCCTTCTGGAGATGAGGTAATTAGACGCCCGCTGCTCTCTTTCACATAAATCCAGTATTGCATCCCTTTTTCGCCTGTCGGAAGAGTTAAGATGAATTTTTCATTACGGATCAAAATTTCCTCTGAAGCGAAGGAGCTGTCGGAGCTTATAAACTGGATGGAATGGGGTTGCGAATCTTCAGCAAAACGAAGAACTCTTCCTGTGATGGTTTGGTCATCATCTGATGTTACTGGATTATAATTTACTTCGATCTGGCAAGAAGCAGCTGTCATGCGGGCATTTTCTTCATAGCTTAATGCAGCAGGGGCAGATGTTTGATTGCCATACATTGTAGCCCCCCTCGCAACAACGGTGAGGGGATCAAGGCTTCCATCCACATTGATTTGCAATGAATCTTTTATAAAGTCTTGTAAGATTGGCATCTGGGTTGGGCCTCCAACAAAGACAATCTTTTGAACTGTCGTAGGATCAACCATTGCATCGCTAATAGTCTTCCTACAGAGATCGACTGTTTTATCAAGCAAATATCTGCAACTTTCTAGAAGATCTTCACGCGAAATTTCAATGGAGTGTTCAACACGTGTTTGATTTATCTCAATATCGATATCGATTGTTGTTTTATTAATGGAAGTAAGCTCAATTTTTGCAGATTCTGCAAGCTCTTTTAAATAACTGAAGATTTGAGAGTGAGTTGATGGATCAAGAGAAATTCCTTTGGCGGAAAGAGAAGGTAAGATTAAAGTTTGTATGATTGAAGCATCAAAATCTTTTCCACCCAAGAAATTGTCTCCAGCATGGGCAAGCACGGTCAGGTATCCATCACGAGATGCTACTAGAGCAACGTCGAAGGTGCCCCCACCAAGATCGTAAACAAGCCAATTTTCATCCTTTTTATTTAGAAATCCATAAGCAATTGCAGCCGCAATTGGCTCTTGGAGAAGAACTATTTGCTTGAAGCCCGATAAGACTCCTGCCCTCTTTGTAGCCTCGGATTGAACTGTAGAAAAATAGGCAGGAACAGTAATTACGGCTGCATCTAATAAAGTACCTGGATATTTTCTCTGGACATCGCCTCTAAGGGCTTTAAGGATTTCTGCAGAAACTTCTTCAGGAAGCATGTTTTTCTTTAGATTTGGAAAGAAAATAGTTTCTCCTGTTCCCATAAGGCGCTTGATTTCAGCTTTGCTATTTTGCAGGTTCTCTTTTGAGTTATTCATAACCCTCTTTGCCTTCGAACCCACCACAATATTTCCATTTCTATCTACGAAAACAACAGAAGGAGTACTTTCTTCCCCTAAGGGATTCTTAATTATTTGCACTTCATTTTGGTGGAGTATTGCTACAGACGAATTTGTAGTACCTAAATCGATTCCTATTTGAATAGTTGACATAAAAACCTTATTTAAAATTTTATTAAATTATTAATTCAGATAATAATAATTGATAATTACATTAAAAATCTACTCGTAATTATTTTTTTTCGGCCCTTGGGATTTGCGTTATCAACAAGGAATTGTCAAATATTTTATCAAAGTTTTCATAAAGGCTCTGGATTTAAATGCTGCTGAAACCAGGCTAAATTGAGGTTCATCGAATCAAGTTGCATTTTGGGATCCACTAAACAATGCTCCTCAAAGTTGAATTTGATCCCAGCCCAACTGCAAATAGGATTAACTAAAATAGACTCGCACAAATCTTTCGCAACGTTCAGAAAAATTAGCATTAAACCCATCTGCTATCTTCTTAGAGAAATTAGGTTCAAATTGGTATTTAGCAAGGCTGTGATACAATTGATGCCCTTCTGTGGTTAATTCAACATGGCATTCGGCGACCTTAATAGATTTATCTGTAAGAAATGATATTTCTTCGCCAATTGTTCCGACCACATCTTTAATATACTTTTTCAAATCCCCAGCAGGACAGAACTGATTGGAAAACAATTTCCCATCCTTAAAAGCATTTTCACAGTATTCTTTTATTTTTTCTGCTGTCATCGTTTTTTTGCAGTCGCTAGGAAGAAAATCGTCAAAAGTTGGGATATTAAATGTTGATGTCTGGCTCATCGATAAATGGATCCCGCCTATCATAGCAAGCGCCCCAAAAACTACCTGGTACTTCCCCATGCTATTTCCTGCATGCCAATTCTTTAATCCTTTGTAAGCAACATATGCTCCGCCGAATGTAACTGCAGTTGATAAATTTACAAAACTCATATAATCTCATTTGTTAATTTTAAATATATATTATTGTAGCATAAACACACGGTAGTTAGCAATAAGCAATAAATTAGATAAATAATAATATTGACAGTTTTAATCTTCCATGGCGTTGTTGCACAAATAGCTACGGATGAGGATCTTGCTTGCCTTTAGTCCAAAGCTTTACATAACTGTTCCATTTACTTGATTATCTTAGATTTTTTCTTAGGAATATTTTTGAATGACCATGCCAATAATTCTTTAATTCCCCTATCCGTTCATAGCCGTTTTTTAAATAAAATTCTTCCGCTTGAAAGTCCCAAGTATCCACTAGAGAAAAAATGCATCCATTTTTAATGGCTTCTCGTTCTACTGCATCTAGCAATTTTGTGCCGTATCCTTGTTTTTGGAGATTTCCTTCAACCCACAATACGTCGATGTAGACTGATTCCGTATCTAAAAATGCTTGTATCCCGCCGAAAACTTTTCCCGAATCATTTTTCAAAAAAATGGAAAATGCTTTATCTCGCTCACCTACTATATTCTCATTGGATGCAATGATACCTTCTCTTACAACGGCATTATCAGCCTGACTAGGCGCATAATCGACGACTACTTTGTACATATTTCAACGGTGGATCTATTGAAAAATGGGGCAACCTGGGATTGAACCAGGGACCGACGGGTTATGAGGGAGGGAGAATCCCATTTCCACTAGCGCCATCCAACATTTATGAGCATAAGTATAAAAGACTTGTTTAATGGATGCAACCGGTTTTTATTGGATCGGATTGGTGAAAATTGATGCACCGTGCACCGCCATTGCACCATTAAAAATTTTGATCTATGATGCAATTATGGCCTTTATCAATAGAGAAAAGAGAGAGGATTAGATGGCAAAACATCCATTAGCGGAAGTTTTCGGGTTTCCGACTGACAATTTTTCTGAAGAAGCAATTCGTCATCGAGAGCATCGGCTTTGTCCATTTAATAATCGCATACCAAATTGCACTAAGGTTAGCGCTGAAAATCCCTTAGGTGTCTGTAGTATTTTTTCTAAAGCAGAAACACCTGTAATTACTTGCCCTATTCGATTTAGAGAAGATTGGCAGATAGCTTCAGATGCTGCAAACTTCTTTTTTCCTTTAGGAACTAAATGGACTTCGTTAACCGAAGTCGCTCTGCTAGACAAGCATAATCGAGAGGCAGGTAATATTGATGTCGTATTGGTTTCATATGATGAGAATCATATTGTTACTGGTTATGGAGCTCTTGAAATTCAGGCTGTTTATGTGTCTGGAAATATTCGAAATCCTTTTGCTTGCTATATGAATAATCCGGTTGAGCAATTTGATATGGATTGGTCTAAACAAAAGCATTATCCCCGGCCAGACTATTTGTCATCCTCACGAAAACGATTAGGTCCACAACTTCTTTTTAAAGGGGGGATTTTACATTCATGGGGAAGAAGGATGGCTGTGGCGATGGATCGGAATTTTTATGAAACGTTGCCACCCCTCAAAGAAGTTGATAGAATAGAAGCTGAAATAGCTTGGCTAGTATATGAATTGCGTTTCTGTGCTGAAAAACAACGATATCGGTTAGCATTGCATCAAATTTTATACACAAAATTTGAATCAGCCTTACATCAATTTACGCACTCCGAAGCTGGAAATGAGTTTCAGTTTTTAGAAACACTTCAGAAAAATCTCAAGCAAAGGTTAGGATTGTGAATATAAACAAGCTAAACACAAAAATATGTCAGTAAATATAACAGCAGTTCCTCAAAGGAGCCCATTTCGATATCCCGGTGGAAAAACTTGGTTAGTTCCGAAGCTAAGAAACTGGTTAAATTCTTTATCATTTAAACCAAAGCTTTTCATCGAGCCATTTGTTGGAGGAGGGATATTAAGTCTAACTGTGGCTTGTGAAAACTTGGCCGAGCATGTAATTATGGCAGATATTGATGATGATGTTGCAGCTGTTTGGCAAACCATCATTAATGGAGATGGAGAAGAGCTAGCCAACCTCATCAGGCAATTCGATCTTTCAATCGATTCATACTATGCAAGAATCAATATAACAGCCTCTAGTAAGATAGAACAAGCATTCCAGACAATTTTGAGAAACCGCGTAGCCCACGGTGGAATTCTCGCTCCGGGTGCAGGGATAATCAAAAGCGGGGAAAGTGGCAAAGGAATACGCTCTCGATGGTATCCGGAGACTCTGTATAAAAGAATATTGGAAATTAGTGCTGAAAGAAAAAAAATCACTTTTATTCAACAAGATGCATTTCAAGTATTGGGGACTTATTTTCACCAGAAAGAGGCAGTCTGGCTCTTAGATCCACCTTATACTCTTGGGAACAAAAAGGCTGGACGACGACTATATAAACATAGTGAAATTGATCACGATAAGTTATTCGAGTTTGCTTCTAATTTGAGTGCTGAATTTTTAATGACTTATGAAAATGATGAAAAGGTGGTTGAATTAGCTTTAAAACGAAATTTTGATATTCTACCGATCTCAATGAAAAGTCGACAACATGCTGAAATGACCGAATTGCTAATTGGGCGCAATCTTGATTGGGCTCGATAACAAATTATCGCTAATATTGCATATAAAAAATATTATCTATTTTTTTGCAATCTTAATTTTCAATTTCGTTGTTAAACATTCGAATTTATTGCTTTTAGGCGATCTTCAATTTTATTCACGATTAGTTAATTCAAGTCTACCCATTGAGAGGTAATCCAAGAACTCGTGTGATATGAGTAAGAAAAAAAGTTGTCCTAAAATCAGTATTTTTTGTTTATTCAGTAATGTCATTTTTATAGCATTTGTTTTTTAGTTAACTAAAAATACAGTTTCTTTGTATAATTTCAGTGAATTTAAAAAATTATTACCAAAGATTTGTTATGAATATTACCAACGGGATAATGGGAGACACCAACAATCCGCTAATCGCTTTGCTCGGTGCGTATACGGAAAATTTTGTTGGTTATGTGTATACTATGAGTTTTGATGAGGCTCATTTATTGACAAACGATGCTTGGAAATCGCAGGTGGGGGGAATACCACATAATAGTTTTCTCGTAGCTACGGCATTTAATCCTGAACAATTTGCTGCCGCCCACGAAGTTGATCGTGAAGTACTTCTTCTTCGTGTTTTAGGTCCTTCTCCATTACCTCAAGATGGCGAGCTCCTTCGATATCGTGTCGAGCATAATCAGCGCCGTACACGAGAGGAAGTTTTTAACCAAGATCATGCTGGCGATCCGATTACTCGCGATTCACTCCAATATGGAGGGCTGCATTGCCGCGTTTTAGGCACATTTTTCATCGAGAATGGTAACTTGAGACTTGGGAGTGATGTTGAGAACTACATGACTTCAACTCGTCTGCGGGTGTTCAAGCCTAGAGATAAAGCATTAGAGCGTATAGTAAATCACATTAATCAAGAAGTGCTAAATAAAGCTGAGTCCGAAGCTAAGAAATCCGGATTTAATAAGCTTCCGACACCAATTCAGATAGGTACACTACGCTACACGTCAACTGCTCGGATCCATCGTAGTTCGAAGGAACCGCCAGTTTCAGTATTGATCCAACCCTCAGATTTTCTTGCTCATCGCACTGCCGTATTAGGAATGACTCGTACAGGTAAATCTAATACAGTAAAGAGTACAGTTGCAGCTGTCCATATTTCCGCTTTGAGCGCCGGAATCAAGGTCGGGCAAATAATTTTCGATATTAATGGTGAATATGCTAATGCCAATCATCAGGATGACGATAGTTCTATAGCCAAAGTGTTTGAAAAGAGTTGCGTTCGTTATCGAGCTATACAAACTGAGGGTTTTGAAGATCTACGTACAAACTTTTATGAACAATGCGCCGAGGGGTTGAATTTGTTAGCGCAGCTTTCTAAAGATGATCAGTACCGAAACCAAACCGATCTCGAACTTTTTTTGGATAGTGGCTTAGAGGAGCCAGATAAGACAGATCATAGTGATCATACGCGGTGGAAAGTCAGAAAAGCTATTTTCCAGTGCATTCTATATTCTGCAGATTATAGACCTTCAAAAGATTATATAATTAGTTTTCCTGCTAATGAGGAAGTATTAAATGAAGTTTCAAAAAATTCTGATGAGCAAAAAAATGATAAGGATTTTTCAGGAGATGTTAAAATGTCCTTGGAGAATGCTCGTGACTGGTTTATTGCAGCCCGCGAGCGGAACTATAAATTGCAAAAGGAGCAAGAAGAGGCAGGTAAGAAAAAAATAGGACTTAAGTCTAGCAGTGGTAAACCATGGGTTGATTCTGTTACGGAGGCTTATCTGAATGTTCTTGCACGAAAAAACAATACAGGTACCCCCATTCGTGGCTACCGGGCTATTATTTCTTATGGCGAATATCACTCATCTCAGAGACGTTCTGATGTGGTGAAAGAAATTTTAGATCATCTGCAGAAAGGAAAAATTGTCATACTGGATCTTTCATGTGGGCCTGTGACTGCGCGTACCACCCTCTCAGAACGCATAGCTAGACAGATCTTTGAAAACTCTTTTAAAGAGATGAATTCTGGAAAAGTGCCTCAGAACATAGTTATTTACGTAGAGGAGGCTCACAATCTTATTGGTAAACAGGATGATCTTACAAAGACTTGGCCTCGCATTGCAAAGGAAGGAGCAAAGGCTAAGATTGCATTTGTTTACGCGACTCAAGAACCCTCTTCGATTCACCCCAATATTCTGGCGAATACGGAAAATTGGTTTATTACGCATTTAAATAATGATGATGAATTAAGGGTCTTGGGTAAATTTTATGATTTTGCAGATTTTCAATCGTCGCTTAAGAGTGCACAGGATGTGGGTTTTGCTCGTGTTAAAACTCTATCAACACCATTTGTGATACCAACTCAGATAAAACGATTTGAACCAAAAGAACTCGAAAAGCAACTGTTTCAAATTCAGGCCGATAAGGCTGATTAGCGAGAAATAAGACATGCCATATCAAAATCAAAGAGCAGGAAAATGCGCTCAAAGCGATATAATCAAGAATCCTGATGTGGCTGGATTTCTTTCTAACTGTAATTATATCCGTGATCCAAGTGATGATGAGGGCAATCACATCGCAAGATCGTTTATGGACATCCCATCTTCTAGTGTATTGCCAATAAAAGTTGTGGCATCTGATGCTAGCATCTACGCAAATCCAATTAATACTAATTTTCCCTCTACACAAATGGGCTATATAAAGCTGAGTTTTTTATTGGTAGATATGGCCAATTTTAATGGACTAACTCAGCCAGACACATTTTTTATTAATCCATTTAAAGTAGCAGAAATACACCGTAATGCAGATGCTTTTGCCTTTACCTTGCCAGGAAGCAATATTCGTTATAAGAATGCCTCGACTGTGAAAGATGGTTTCCGTTTGGCGGTTTGGGATCAATTATCAGATAGACGGACAAATTTCACTATGTCAGGTCCATATTCGGTCATAGATACCTTATTTGACATAGCAGATGGACAAATTAAAATCGAAAAATGTCCTAGTTGTTGTCACAAACCCGATAGCCCTTATTTATTCCGATCTCCGAAAGAGCTAAAGACTTGTCAACAGTGTGAAATGCCCATTTACCCTACAGATAGTCTCAGGTTGCATGAGGAGATTAGCGATTTTGGAAGCAATACTTCTCCAATGACAAGATTTATGAATGTCATCGAACATCTATCAATGGCAAGTCTTATACGTATGTTGAGCGAGCATCAGCCAGAAACCCTATCAAGAATGGCCTTTATTATTGATGGTCCCTTGGCAATTTTTGGCGAGCCTTCTTGGGTTTCAAAACGTCTTATGTATTTTTACAATCGCATTAATCGAGAATTGGATACACGAGGTTTGCCAGCCCCTTTAATTATTGGTCTTCAAAAGGAAGGTCAAGCGATGGATCATGCAAGATCTATCCAGAGCTTTGTAGGCGCCGGTCGTTATCGTGTTATTGACGATGATTACAGGAAGCAATACATTTCGGCAGGTATGTCAAATAGTTTAAACTTTGGAGACGAGACGTACTATGGACAAGATTTTATTTTAAAAACGGAAAAGGGGCAGATTTTCGTCATTGCCTTGCCTTATCCTTTCTCGACAAAGAATAACAAAGCAGAATTTTCCATAAAAAAGACGGATGTTTCGAGATATCCAGCATTAGGTCGCTCCTTTGATCTAATAAAACACTTTGAATTAGACCTATATCAGAGTGCTATAATCCCTATAGCTTTGGCGCATCGTCATGCCTCTATTAGCCTTGTTCCTGGAGGAAAAGTTCTCGATTTGATGACCAAACATGGGCTAAGTATGAAATAGCTATCTGTTGCTCACTTGATTGTGACATGAACTTTACTCTCGATCAGATGTTGGAGCGATTTTAAGAATTTCTAAGGCATAGAGATTCCCCTGGATTGCACTGTTAACAATTTGTTCATCGAGTTTCCAGGGTTTCTCATATTGAGCCAGGATCGAAATTGCATATCGATTACCTTCCAGAGCCTCAGTAATTAGGCGATCTTTGATTTTGTATTCTTTCCATCCCATGTATCCAGCGAACGAGATTAATACTGCAAACATTAAAATAGGCACGGAAAAATATTTAAGAATTTTTCGAAAATTTTCCATATGGGGATCCTTTTTTGAGATTGCATTATGACCCATAATCGATTTTGTAGTAAGACGAAGCTTTTTTTTAATATGCTCAATGATTCTCCATTTCTATATTGACTCCATGTACATTAAGAATTCGGAATATGGCGTTAGACTTGTGATTGAAAGCCTCTATAATGTCCATTTTTACGAAACGAACCCATTTTAGATGTTCGAATGGATGTCTACCGCTATGGGCGCAAATACCGCTTGCCCTTGCCTCATCCCTTGGAGTCTCTGCAGCTCATGAAGGGCTCGATAGAGTGTTCTTTCGAGGTTCGATTCATAGCGTGAGATTGAATTGAGAATGGAAGTATTATATGCATCCTGGATATTTCGTAATTTCCCCATGTAGTCTTTGTCCTCAAGAGCCTTGGACTCTGCCGTAATTAACCGTTGCAATCGCCACAAAGTAGCCCCTATCTTTTCAGTCAGAACTTCTTCGATTTTCCCTTGCGGTTGAAGGGTGGTGAACAAGTCATCCATGAGAGCTTGTAAAGCCCTAGAGTCCTCCTCTCGAATAATAAGATCTTTAGATAGGAGCCCGTGTTTGACTGAATTCCTGCGAGCTAGCTCTTTGCCCTCTGGGGTTTTGGGGCCCGTAGATCTTAACGCATTTTTGCGATTGGCTTGGATTTGTTTATCTGTAATCATATTTTTATCCTTCTTTTTTATCCCCATAAACCCCAGAAATACCTTTTTGGGGTTTATGAGGGTGGTTAATACTACTCAAAGGCTCTCGGGTGCAGGTTCCAAAATTCTGATTGGCGTCCTGTTTGGCTTGGTACTTTTTCGGAAACTACCCATCCATAATCCTGGAGCATTTCAAGCGCTGCGCGCACTCTGATCGAATCTGACAATCCCCCGAGTCCCTGGTGATAAATGTCTTGTGCTTTGAATCTTGAAGGGAGTCGTTTTTGGCGTAGGAGATTCAATATGGTCTCTACATCGCCGACTGTTCCGCCAACCACGCTTTCATAGCATCGTCGTGCATGAGATTCGAAGTAAGCGAGAATTTCCAATGCGGATTCGAGGGTATCTGGGGTTACGTCATTTTGCTGTGATTCAGCATCAGTTTCTTTAAGCCGATGCAGGATAATCACCAGGACAGCCAAAGTCTTGGCCTGTTTCCCGAGGTGACTTTCCCAGTAAGCGGGATGCTTGCCAAACCGGGTATCATTCTCATGCTTTACTAACCAGTTGTCGAATTTTACCTGCGCTTCAGAGCTAAATACCAGTATCCTATTTTCGGATCCGGCTTCCTTATCGATTTGTGTCCAAATCTTTTGGATCCCATTCTCAAGCTGAGAGGGGATTATCTCATGAGATAGTTCAAAATATTGCTTGTGATCTGGATAGCAGACAAATTGGAACCTCTGCATAAAACCGTCTGCTCCACTGCTTCGGCTCATGGCTTCTTGTAGATAGCGTTGAAGCGCTGTTGGAGGAATGCAGCCAATCCATGTGAGCGCAAGAGGAATGTTGAGAAGGGACTCTCGACACATCCTGTCTTCGGAATACTCCTCAAGGCCTGACCAACAACTCATTATGAATGAGCGGTCCCCCTCGCTCCCATATTTATCAAGACGTTCTAACTGCCCCTTGAGCTCATCATTACGGAGGAGGATACCTCTTGGGTTTCCGGCCATTAGTTCACGTAGTTTAGGTGTTGTAACGTCATCGGTGATGTATCTACGACGAATTGGAGGCAGCTCATCAAAATCTTTAGAGCTTTTTTCCGTTTCTCGTTTCCTATTTGAGTAGGCTTTTTTCGCTGCAGCAAATTCTTGGGCTGCTTGAGCCTCAAGGGATTTGAATAAACGGAAAATTCTTCTCATAATGGGGCTTTTTTTGGCAGATGGGGGACCAACTAATGCAGACCAGCAATTTGCAGTTTCATACCATGTGTCATTGGCCCGCATGCGTAGGTATACTGAGCGTCCAATTAACCCTCCGAGTGATGTAATCAGCGTTGTGGCTGAGTAATCAGCAACTTGAGAAAATTGCAGTGAGGTTAGTCTAAGAAATTCGCCAATTTTTTTAGGAAAAGCATGTACAGGGAACGTCGGGACAGGCAGAAGATCGACTTTCAGCTCCCGCGGTGCATGCTCAAAAAGAGCTTCAATGGGTTTGAAATCAACCTCGGGGCAATCCTCTACTTTAATGAGCCTTTTTTTGATCTCTTGAGTGAGGCCCTTTTGCACGGGCTCGACCATATTAAGGGGAATGGTTTGAAATCCATCCCAATCTTGGCCCATGAGAACTGTTGATTGGAGCCAGTCTACTACGTCGCCACCCGGAATTTCTGGAGCCAAATTTGCCACTAGAATCTCGGCATCCGGAACGATGCGACGCAATTCTGTAGAGACTAATCGAGTAAACGAGACGCCAGCCTTATCGTTGTCGCGTAAAATAAGAAAACGGTTATAATAGCGCACAGGTTTCCAGTCTGAATTGGAGGGGTTTTGCGCCCCTAGAACCGATGTGATCACAGGCCAGCCCAAGTGATGTAGGGCGCTTGCGCACTTTTCCCCTTCTGTGATGATCAAGGCATTGAAGGGGGAAGGGGATTTTAAGGTGTGAAGTCCAAAGAGAGGATAGGGGGAAGGACAAGTTCCCTCTATCCACTCATTGTCGGATAACCGAAACTGGCGATAGCTTTTCTTTCCAGTGGTCTCATATCTTCCAATGACCATGACGGGCATGCCGTGATCGATATAAGTCCAATGGTGTTGGTAACCCGGGATATTTGGTAGATGGTCTTTAGGGATCATTAGAATACCCCTTGTGTTTCTATAAGCTTAAGCAATGCCCCTCGAAAACTGAGGCCATCTCTTTTTTGCAAAAAGGCGATGATGTCGCCTCCCTTTGCGCCACAAGACCAGCATTTGAAAGAGCCGGTTTCCAGATTGACTTTGAAGGAGCCAGCTTTCTTGTCTTCGTGAAAAGGACAGAGGCCAGCAGTTGCCCAATCCCCTGATCTCTGGGCAAGGCTGATAAGGGATTGTTCAGCCAGGTAGAATGCATAAGGGTCAATCATGCCTTTGATTGCTTTAGCATCGAGCTGTCTGGTGAAGTCATTCATTTTTGACCTCCTTTTGATGCTTGGGATTCGATCCACTCTTCAAAGAGATCCATTCGTAAATAGCAGCGCCTGCCGATTTTTCGGACCGCTTTCTCTAAACCATTCCGGTGTCTCATTAGCAAATAATGCCTAATTTGACCAATTGTAAATGGGTACTTATTGCCTGCAGCAATTTGCTTTGGTTCCAAATATATTTTTTCTTCCATAATATTCTCCTTGGCAGCTCTGTGCCTTTTTGAGTTCATATGGACTTTATTGGAGCAGAACTAGCAAAAGGTGTCCTACGGGTTCTCAGAAAAATTCGGGGTTTTGGGAAATTGAATTGATAGAACTTATTGGGTGTGCATAGAAGCAGCTTGTTGTTTAACAGCTTTTTTGATTTCTTCTTTGATTTTCTGTGAATTGATCCGATATGGGGAGTTTTTTATTAACTCCTCTTGTTTCGTTATCTCTCTCCTCAATTCAAGGGATATTAGAGTACCAGGTATAACGTGAACTTTTTCAAGGAAGTCTTTTGGAAGAAGTTTGTGTTCAATTCCAAATGATTCTGCGTTTTTTTTGCTTAAAAGTTCTTCCAGATTGTCATAGTTGATTTTTTTAAAAAGTTGATCTGATTTGTTCAATTTCGAGGAGCTGATCCATGCAGCAAGGATATCCATGACCCCCTGAGTAGGAAAGATCTCTTGTTCATTCACGCGAATCACAAGAGATTGAAAATCAATGTCGGAAACCTTTATGGCAAAGAAATCATCAACTTTTAGATGCAGGCCTGAAAAAGCTGAATGTTGTGCAAGCCAAATAAAAAGGATTCCTTCACCTAGTACTATGCTTTTTCGTTTTTTCTCAAGAAATTGAGTACAAAGATAGTATAATACTGCAGCACATTCGATATCACTTATACAAGTTGCCGGTCGTTTGGCTGAATATTTTTCTTTTTTCACTTGTCTTTGCCTGTGCGCTCGTAGTTGAGAGAGCTCTCTTTTTTTCATTTCCTCGGGTAGTGATGTGTTCGATATCAATTCATTTTCTACCATTGATATGAATTCCCTAAGAAGATCTTTTATCATTGGATTTCGACTTGAAGTAGCTTTTTTTCGAGAAATTACATAAAAATCCCTTAGAGTTGCTGTTGAAGGAAACAGACCAGTAATTAAGTGATACCTGATTTTCCAATCTAGCTCTTTATTTTTCCATTTTTCCAACTCATGTTGGTTCATAGCAGGAAAATGATGATCATTAATCGCGTATTCATAAATAAAAGCTTCAAATCTAAGAAAACCAGGCTGTTCTAGGTCTTCGTAGATTGCTGTTAGAATTTTCGCTTCTTCAAGAGCTTGATGCAGCAAAGGAGTTAAACGAATTGCCTCTAATTGGATCTCAAACCAATCGATATCTCCTCCAAATTCCTCATTAGAAGGACAATAAATAAGATCTCTTGCAAGTTTGGATTTCTGCCATTCTCCATCAAATTGGGGTAGTTGAAAAATGATGCCGTAATCATCAATAGATGGAGAAATTAGTTTGTTTTTCAAAATTGGGAGCATAGGGGGTCTTGCATACCTCAAGTAATACCCTTTTGCCCCCAGTGTTCCAAAATGTTTTGTTGCTAGATTTTTTATTTGATCTATTAATTTTGATGATGGAGGGCCAACGTTTGCATGCTTGGGATGTACTAAACAAACTCCAAATGGTTGTCCATGCTGCAGGCATTTTTTTAGACGAGCATCACATCTATCAAAAAGTGAAATTAGAGCTGTTTTAAATTCATGGAATGAATTAAGAGCTTTTTTCTTCATTTCAATCTTCTATAGTTTCCAATCGTTTGCGGGCGTGCTCAATGGCTTTGTGCAGCTTCTCTCGCAGAATTTCCTTGGGAGGTAGGGCTGTGAGGTATTCGGCGACGTGGATGCCGGCTTGGTCTAGCTCGAGGAGTTCAATTTGCTCGCGTTGTTTGCCTGTACAGAGGATGAGCCCTAAGGGTGCCTGTTCCCCAGGTTGGCGCTCGTATTTATCGAGCCAACGGAGATATAGTTCCATTTGTCCTTTATGCTCGGGTTTGAAATCGCCAAGCTTTAGTTCGATAGCTACGAGGCGTTTTAATCCTCTGTGGAAAAAGAGAAGGTCGAGGTGGAAGTCCTTGCTGTCAATGATAATGCGTTTCTGGCGGGCGAGGAAGCAGAAGCCGATGCCTAATTCAAGGAGGAATTGCTCTAGTTCGCGCATGATTGCATCCTCAAGGTCCTTTTCGATATAGCGGTCGCTGAGGTTAAGAAATTCGAGTATGTAGGGGTCACGAAATACGAGATCTGGGGTAAGGAGGTCTTCCTTTCGTAGTGTGTCTAGCTCAGCTTGAGCGACTAATTCAGGCCGCTTTGACAGCGCGGTGCGTTCGTAGAGCATAGAATCGACCTTGTCCTCTAGAGTGCGCACGTTCCACTTTTCTATTCGACACATCTCGGTGTAAAAATCGCGTTTGATAGGGTCTTTGAGAGGAAGAAGGACCGTAATATGGGTCCATGTTAATTGTCGCGCCAGCGGTGCGACAATCTGCTCATCGGGGAAGAGTTCGCCGAATTGGACCATTCGACGCAAGCTCTTCTCAGAAAACCCTTTGCCGTAATGCTGAGTTAATTGTCGCGCCACTGCTGCGACAATTCCCCTTCCATATTCGGCACGTTCATCTTTCAAAATTTCTTTTCGTATTCTGTTCCCTAAGTGCCAATAAAGCATTGTTAGCCTTGCATTGACTGTAGAAGCAATGGACTCTCGGGCCTGGTCGATCAGGCCACGAAGCTCTCCGACGAGATTTTCAACCTGGGGCTCTAGGGCTGTTTCCTGGTATTGTAGGGTCATACTTTTTCTCCTTTGAGGATCTGTTCTGAGATCTTGTTACTGAACTCTTTTGTGACTTGGACATCCATGTGGGTGTAGTGCATCAACATGGCTAAAGTTTTGTGTCCAGTGGCGGTGGCCAGCTGAAGATTGGATGCTCCTCGGGACGCGGCGAGGGTGCAAAATGTATGACGCATGTCGTGAGCCCGACAATTAGTGATCCCTGCGCGGGAGAGGGCGGTTTGCCATGCTTTCTTGATGTCGATGCGGCCAAAGGCTGTTTTGCTTGCAAAGACTAGGGGTTTCTGGGGATTGCGGTTTTGGTGGAATCGATGAAGTTCTTCTAGTACAGGATCACAGAGAGCAATGCTGCGGGGATGGCCATTTTTGCTCTCTCGGATGTAAGCGAGCTTGTTTTCGAAGTCGATGTCTTTCCATTCGAGGTTGAGGAGTTCGCCTTGCCTTGCCCCCGTTGTGAGAGAGAGCAGAATTATGCAGTAGAGATAGGGTGATTTGCTCTCCTTGGCCGCTGATAGGAGGCCAGTGATCTCCTCCTCGGAGAGGACACGGTCCCGTCCACGGTTTTCTTTGAGCTTTTTTAGGCGCAGGGCTGGATTGTCGCTGAGCCAATTGAGGTGGGTGGATGCATAGCTGAGAAGGGAGGAGAGGGACGACATGTAACGATTGGTGGTTGCGGTCGTTCGTTTGGTCCCTTTGCTGGTAGGGGTTTCTGAGAGGTGATGACGCTCTTTGCTAAGGAGTTCTGTGTTGATGTGAATGATCCCATAGGAACCAAGCCGCGACTTCCAGTAGGTAAGGTGGCGACAGGTATCATCAGCAGAGCGGTGGTGCTCTAAACTGCCGTCTTGGATGTAGCGATCGACGAGTTCTTCGAAGCTATGGAGCTTTTTGTACTGGTCAAAATTGAACTTGCCGAACTTGATTTGCCGTTCGGTTTCTTTGGCCCAGTCTTCGGCCTCTTGCTTGCGTTCGAAGCTGTTACAGACTGTGGGGAAGCCTTTAATGCGAACAACGGCTCGCCAGACGGAAGTGCCGTTTTCATTTTTGCGTTTGTAAATAGATGCCATGTTCCAACCTTTTGGGTTAAGGGTTTGGTTGGATGGCGCTGGCTAGATTGTTTTTCAATGCACCGCCATTGCACCATGATCGGCAAATTTAAACTTGAACTTGATATTTGTGCAAGTTTTACTTCACGTATTCATAGAGAAATGAGGGGCTTAGGAAAATGGGGCAACCTGGGATTGAACCAGGGACCGACGGGTTATGAGTCCGCTGCTCTAACCACTGAGCTATTGCCCCAAACGGGAACTACCAACTAATGCGAAGGCGAAGATTGGAATCATCTTTAGACCTACATCCTTCCCTATAAGTAAATATATATTGGTTAATAATCTCCTTGTTCGAGATTTCGAAGGATTCAAGTGCTTTATTTATCGAATGGCGTAAACTCCCACAATTTATATTAATTTCTAGATTATTGTTTGATAAATTAAATGGAATTCCAAGACATTTGTAGAGGTAATATGGCTTTAATAAATCCCATACTTTCTTTTTTCCGACTCCCTGAATACAATTTAATAATGCCATTTCTCGATATTCTTTTTCTGTATGAAAAGCTTCTTTTAGGGATACATAGGCATTTTTTATTATTGAAAACATTTTCTGATCTCCACCCTTATCAGGATGGAACAAGCTTGCATGTGTACGGAATGTTGTTCCGATCGATTCCAAGGCTTCTGCCTGGTGATCCCAGTTAATAGAAGGGTTAACACATTGGAAAACTCCTTTTGCTTCATCTAGGAATTCAGCTTCGCCAAAACCTGAGATGCATTTGGCGATTTCTCCTAATCGAGGAATTGGATTGAGTACTTTTACAATTCTTGACATAGGTGTGCTAATTCTCTGCGATAGGATTAACGCTTTACCAGAGTCAGCGCTGCAAGGAATATCTTTAGGCGAAAAGCTCTTCAGTACTGTTTCCTTTATGGGCTCAGGCTGGAAAATTTGCTTTATGTTGTTTAAGATTTCAGAGCTAGAGTCAGCATTGCTAGGAATATCTTTAGGCGAAAAGCTCTTCAGTACTGTTTGATTTATGGACTCAGGCCGGAAAATCTGCTTTGTGTTGTTTAAGATTTCAGATTTTTCTATGGGCAATTCGGGTAAAGAGTTCGTTCTTCGATATACAATGAAAAGGACTATCGCAACTGCCAAAATGGGCGGTAGAACGGTTTTGGCAATGGATAAATAAGATCGGGAAGGAGTAGTAGGGAGTGGGGTTTCTATAGGAGGTGGTTCTTTTGATTCTGCTTCCTTTATCGGCTCGGCCCAGGGAGAAAGCTGCGCAATCTTCAGCTCCATCGATTCTATTAAGCTCTCAATATTTTCACTTAAATTCGTAGGGTTAAGGCCGGGGAGTGTGTTTATAATAAATTTAACAACTCTGAGACAAGTAACGGCAATAGACTCAAAAGAATATGCTATTAAATAGAGCGGGGTAATTAATACCATTTTTGCTTTTTCTTGAAAGGAAAAAGGTGTTTCTTGAGAAAGCACTATAAAGTCTGAGTTAACCGCTCTGGTCATAATGAAATATTATATGCCAAAAGGCTACTTTTTTCAATCGTTCTTTTCGAAAATTCGCCATTCATGCTATTGAGAAGGTAATATGAGCTATCATAAGAGAATTTTCACCGCTTTTTCCCTTTCGCTCTGTTGCTTTACCCTTTTTGCCTCCGAGGATGAGGGGGTGCTGGAGGATCAGGAGGTAGCCGATGCTTCCCATGCGTTCTTCATGAGCCGGGTCGAGGCGATCCCTGATAAAAAGCTGAAGGAGCATAATACGGACCACTATCTAGAGGGGTATATCCAGGCTCTTCTCGATATGCACTACTATGAGCACCAGGTCATTGTCCTGGTCGATCAGGGGGTGGTCTATCTCTATAATCTGCCGAATAACGCTCTCTTGGCCAACTCGATTATCGACTTCGTTGAGGACTTGCCCTGCGTTGAAGAGGTTCGTGTCAAGTGTGAGCTGACTCCTGAGGAGTGCGAGCGGCGCAAGAGTTATGTCGAACAGCCCTACACTAGCGGGATTTGGTTCCCGCAGTCGACGGTGGTCTTTTTACCTTTAGTGGCTAACCCGAGAGAAGTGGTCAACTCGATCGCTTATCGATCGGGGGATAGGGTGGTGGGAAAGACCTGTATTGCGATTGCCATTGGCGATAACTTCCCCATTTATCGCTGGACGAATGTGTTTAAGTGGTGTGGGGACCTGCAGATCGGGATCGAGGCGGGCATTTGGGCTCCATTCAATTTCCACCATGTACCGCATCGCGGGGGAACTAAATGCGAGTTGTTCAACACCGACTATCTGCTTGGGATTCCTCTCGACTATGCGTTTGATAAATGGGCGTTTCGTCTTGAGCTCTATCACATTTCGAGCCACTTGGGCGATGAGTTCTTATTCAACCGTCCCGATTTTCTCCCAAGACGGGTAAACCCCAGTTTTGAGGCGCTGGTCTTTTATACCTCTTACCAGGTGACAAGGTTCTTGCGCTTATATTTCGGTCCCGGCGTTATCATCCATAGCGACCAATCGTTTAAGATGGACAATTTTTACATCGATTACGGGTTAGAAGCCCGCTTCTTTCCAGTTCGGTTCTGCTATCAGCGGATCTATGGGACTTTCTTTGTGGCTCTCGATGTCCAAAACTGGCAGGTGCGACATTGGAACTTTGATTGGACGATCAAAGGGGGCTATGAGTTCAGCAAGCTGGCTGGTGTCGGCCGCAAAGTGAGGCTATTCGCTTCCTATCACTGGGGCTACTCCTACGAGGGGCAGTTCTTCCTGAAGAAAACGCGCTACGGCGAGTATGGCCTCTCCTGGGGCTTTTAACCTGAATTTTGGGTTTATTCCCCGGATAATCAATAGCTTTTCGCGATATTTTGCATTTTTCTCCTCGTTCATAGAAGCCTTCGGCTATGTACTTCGGAGAAAAATTCAAAATCTCATCGAAAATCTTATTGATTCTCATGGGGAATTAACCCAAAACTCAGGCTTTTAATTAACGGTGAAAAATCCCTCTTTGGAGAACGGGCTGTGCTTGCCGATTGGCAAGGTGCCGCTGAAGTACTGTTTGTAGATTTTAAGGGCTTGGGTAGGGGTTTGGACGCAGTAGAAGCAGTTGCTTACCCATTCGTGTCCTCGGATCGTTCCGCTTCTTAAATTAGCTTGGAAGGTTGGGGTGATTTTGTCTCTCCAGTAGTCGAGTTCTCCGAGGAGCAGGACGGGGGTCGGTGTATTCATACTCACTTTGCGGCGCACTCCTTCGAGGGCAAATTCAAAATCGGTCCCATAGCCACCCATGAGGAAGATCGGAAAGTCGAGGTTGAACTCGGCTTGTCGTTCGACCAGCCGGTCGAGACGGTAGGTCATCTTGGCATCGATGTAGGCGTTAGTTTGCTGCTCCGCTCCGGTGAAATCGACGATGTTGGCGCAGGAGAGGATGTTTAGGGAGCGGGCAACTCGGTTGCCAACCTCCATCAGTCCTGGGCCGCCGCCGGTGATGAGGGTGAGGGGAGTGTCTCGATTGAGGAGGGGGTGGTTGACATGGGAACGCATCTCGAGCACTCCTTCGAGGATTTCGGTCAGCTCTTTATCGAATTGGAGGTTGATGAGGGTAGAACCGTAAACCCCAAAGGCGGTCGCTCCAATGAATTGCTTTACCTGAGCAAGCGGGACGAACATACCGGTATCTTTATCAGGCTTGGGAGTAAAGCGAAGCACTTTGCCGCATGTTTTATCTACCCAGAAGATCGGGATGGCAAATTTGTCTAGGTCGATCAGCATCGAGCGGTCTTCGTGCGAGAAAAACTCTCCCTGCGACTGGGATGGGGTCAAAAAGTAGATTCCTTTGAGTGAGCTTTGCACCATATCGCCAAGGAGCATTTTTTTCATGAGGGGGGAGGGGAAGTAGCGGCAGAAGAGGACTCCCTGCGAGGTGATCAGTCCGCTTTCGATTGCTTTGAGGAAGGGGTAGGAGGGTTGCTGCTGAATATATTCGTTGACCATTTGCGATTGTTTCAGCGGATCAAAAAGGCCAGGAAAGTGCTCAGGATGGACTTTGCGGCTGATCCAATCTTTCGTGGTGAGGTTGAGCATCTGCTCCCCTTTGACGACGAAGACTGCAGAACGAAGCGAAGGATCTTTGGGGGCGGTTTCGAAGACTTTAAAGACCGCTTTTGGATCTTCGAGCGAGCTGATCAGCTGGTCCCGGTCGCTGAAAAAAACGTGCTCCCGGTGAGGCTCAAGGGTATAGAACTCAAGGGGAATGTAGGTCATCTCGGCTTTGGACTTGCCGAAAAGCTCAAACACATCGCCCGATGCTTTCGTGTCGGGCTGCAAAACGTTAGCAGAGGTGTGGTGAACGCCTTCGGGGAGCATCGAGTCGATGACCCGGCCAAACACGGTTCGAATATGCAGGGGAGTGGTATTAGCAAGCAAGATTTCCCCTTCTTTGACCACGCGTGGGGCTCCCTCTTTCCACACCTGGTGAAGGGTGAGCAGCTCGCGCGTTTTGATTTTGGGGATGCAGAGCGCGCGGGTGAGGGTAGGGATAAAATCGGCGGTATTCTCATCATATTCGAGCACCCCACTCCGCAAGCCTAAGCGGGCGACGGTATAGCCATCGATCTTTTCCAGCTGCAGCTCATTGCCCCCTTGTGTGCCGAGAGAAAGGAGGGGCAAATTGTCTCGATCCGACCTGTGAAACATTCTCAGCAAATAGTCGGGATCTCGGACTCGTCTTCTCGAATCTGCGGCGAACAGTTTTCCGATGAAACAGCCCTCTGTCAGATTCTGGAGGACGATTTTTCCAAGATGGCCGAAGCTTCGCAGCTCTACTTGGATCTCTGCTGAACGGGTAATCGGATCTAGTTCAAACTGTTTGGAGGCCCCGTCGACTCCAAGTTGGGCGAGTGAGCTTTTGATGTTAAAAAAAATGGAGGAGGGATCAATAGAAAAACCGACAAAGACAGGAGAGATCGCTTCAATTAGGACGATCACATCCATCGTCGATTCAGTTCGCTTAAGGATGCGGGTGATCATCCCGTCTGGAGTGACAAGGTCGTAGTGTGCAGAGGCGAGATAGCTTTCCATACTAATTCTCTTAAACTCGACTTTGTACATTTTTTGGCGAGCAGATCCGAAGGAGGCGTCCGATGATTTCATTATTTTTTTGCGAGTTCATAGCTGCGAAGGCCCTATGGACGAGCAAAAAAATAATAAAAGCGCGGACGTTTTCCTAGGAGATGCCGAAAAAAAATGTACAAAGTCGAGTTATACTCTATAGTTGTTTTTTTTATAGTGGATTAAGGAGACTTAAGATATCATGGCCGATTTTTTAGGAAAGATGATGATTTCACGCAGTTTTGGTACTCACGACGGAACTTTTCACGCTGATGAAGTCAGCGCATGTGCTCTTTTGCTCGTCTTCAACCTGATTGACCGAGACAAAATTTTTCGGACGCGCGATCCTGAAAAGCTGGCACAGTGTGAGTATGTGTGTGACGTCGGGGGAGTATACGACCCAAAGAAAAAGCGATTTGATCACCATCAATTGGAATACACCGGGGACCTTTCAAGCGCCGGGATGATCTGGCTCTATCTGCGCGATCAGAAACTGGTCGATCAGCCCTTATACGATTTTGTCAACCACTCGATTGTCCTCGGGATCGATGCACACGATACCGGAAAAGTGATGCAGAAGGAGGGCGTCTGCACCTTCTCTCATGTGGTCGCCAACTATGTTCCGATTTCCTATGGCAGCGACGATAAGCAGCAGAACATCGCCTTTTTTCAAGCGCTCGACTTTGTGGTGGCCCATTTTGAGAGGCTCCTTAAACGTTATCGGTACATTTTGTCATGCCGAGACAAAGTGGCAGCTGCGATGGCCCCTCGCACCAAAGCTCTGATTTTCGATGAGTCAATGCCATGGCAGGAGAATTTCTTCGAGCTCGGCGGAGAGCATCATCCTGCTCTGTTTGTGATTATGCCTGCGCAAGACCATTGGAAACTGCGGGGGATCCCCCCAAATCCGCATGAAAAGATGGATGTGCGGATGCCTCTGCCAGAAAAATGGGCCGGTCTACGCGATGAAGCCTTACAAGAGGCATCAGGGATCAAAGGGGCGATTTTCTGTCACAAGGGGCGATTTATTTCCGTTTGGGAAACAAAAGAAGATGCACTAAAAGCCCTAAGCGCTATATTAGGAGAGAAGGGATGACCACTGTATTTGGAAGAATTATTAGGGGCGAGCTTCCCTGCGATAAAGTCTATGAAACCGAGAACGTGATCGCGTTTAAAGACATCGCACCGAAAGCTCCGATTCACATTTTAATTGTGCCCAAAAAGGAAATACCGACACTCCAAGACGTCACAGTGGAAGACTATCCCCTCATAGGTGAAATGATTGGCGTGGCGCAAGCGTTGGCAAAACAATTTGGGATCGAAGATGGATACCGTCTTTTGGTCAACAACGGTCCTAACTCGGGCCAAGCTGTCTATCACCTCCATTTTCATTTGATTGGGGGAAAACGGTTATCACACGATTTGGGTTAATTCTATTAGTTCTTTGTCAAACTGCTTTTGCCCTCGAAAACGATGCTGCGAAACGGGTCCATACCCATTTGCTCATCGACGATGTCCATTCTGCGATTCATGAGGCTAGATCGCAGCTTAAACTGTACCCTGAGTCAAAAGCGCTCCGCCTGAGCTTGATTAAAGCCTTTTCTCGTGGAGGCAATGAGATTGAGGCGCTCGAGACATGGAAAAAATTGGTAGATGAAGACGCGGAGTTGCTCCACGATCGGACCGCCCTTGAAATGCTCGCCTGGGGTGTCCTCAACAAAGGGGAAGACTCCAACCAAATGGCCATCAAAGCCAACGCCCTGATCGGCGCTAGCATGACCCGCGATGCCAAAGCGATCCCCCTCATTCTAGATGCCCTGCGTGGCAGCAATTCCCTCCTTCGCTCCCTCGGAGTTAGCCTTGCTGCTGCCTACGGCGATTTGCCCCTCCAAGAGGAGATCGCCCGCCTGCTCAATGAAGAAAAAGTGTGGCAGGTGCGCCTCGAGCTGATCAAAGCGGCCGGTCAGCTGCGGATGAAAGAGACCAAAGAGCGGCTGATTGAAATTGTCGCCCACCCCCGCACCCTCGCCGAAGAGAAGGCTACCGCCATCATCTCGCTGGTCATGATGACCGAGTCGGTCGAAGATAAAGAACTCGCCACCCTCGTCAGAAGCAACCGAGCTGGCCTGCGCGAACTGGCCTGCCAAATCGTCTTCCACCTCAACCTAACCGACAAAATCGGCATGATCCTGCCCCTTCTGCGCGATCCCCACCCCCTGGTCCGCACCTCCACCCTCAATACCCTGGCCCTTCTCGGAATCAAAGAATTGGAAGGACGCCCCATCTTGGAGCATCCCTATATCATCCGGCTCATGAACGATACTGTCCCTGAGGTGGCCATCACAGCCAATTGGCTCGCTCTGCTCAGAGGAGAAGACCGGGGAGTGCTCGAAAAGTGGATCTTAGGTCCCGAAGAGAAATATGCCCGCCTTGCCGCCGGTGCGCTGGCGATCACAGGCAAAAAAGGGATGAACAAAGCTGAAAAGCTGATGCAAACAAGCGAAAACCCCTACGTCCAAGTGACCCTCGCTCTAGGACTAATTGGACAGCAGCACAAAATCAAAGAGGCTTGCGCCGTCATCAACCGCAATTTGGCCCTACCCGACAAATGGATGTGGGATACCGCGATGAATCCGCTATTCCGCTCCCTCGGCCCAAGTACCGTCGAACATACCCCCCAGGTCCCCAACTATCCCAAAGTGGTCGACCAACTTGCAAGAATTGAGCTCTTAGAAGTGCTGTGCATCATGAAATTCCCTAAAGCCCAGGAAGCGGTGAAAGAGTTCTTGCGCACGAGCACCTGGGGCAGCCTCGGTGCAGCCGCCTCCACACTCATTCAAGAAGGGGATGAAGAGGCCCTCGACGTCGTCCGCGCTTTGCTCAAAGATCCTGAAGAGAAAGTGCGCATAGAAGCGGCGATGATTTTGGCTCTCCTTGGGGGAGACAAAGCAGCCGTAGAGGTCTTGAAAGCGGCCTATCCCAACGTCAATCGGGAAATCAAAGTCCACATTCTGGAGGCGCTCGCCAAAGTGGCCGACCCTGGGACCATCGAATTTCTGCTCGAGCGGCTAAACGAGCCCTTCCAAGTGCTCAGGGTCGTCGCCGCTACTGCAATCATCCAGTGCCTCTATCACTAGATCAGCAGAGCCAAGAGATGCAAGAGAACCAAGAGCTTTTTTCAGGAGCGGGATTCAGTCCGAAAATTTCCTTGGAGAGTTCGACTGGGCTTTTGTAATTTAGTTTCCAGAGATCATAGGTTTTGGTATCAGTTTTAATCCTGCGTGTATGTCCAGGTACCTGCCAAAATAAATAATCTCTATCTACGAACTTTCCTCTTACCGGGTCAAATTTATAGTCTAGGGTGCAAAACCCTTCGATTGGTCGCTTTTCTTCGGGAGTTTCGATCAATTTGAGTAAATAGGCCATAGCAACAGTATAAGCGCCTGCTTCACGAGAAGAAGTTTGAAGTCGTTTTTTTTCTTCATAGATATTATAGCGAGCCATGAGCCCCATTAGATTCTCAGTGGACATATGACCGGCAGTGACACCCAATTGTTTTAACTGACTTTGCATGTTCGCAGGATCTAAATAGCTCATGTGCTCAATCAGTTGCTTGTTGAACTTCACTTCCTCATCATATAGAACATCATGATAGTGGATAATATCATAGGTGACATGCGCAGAAAAAAGGAAAGGCCAAGGGCTCTTGGTGCCAAATAGTAAGTGTGCGGCAATCATCCCAATAGCAAGGCTTGCAATGGGAACAATTTTACAAATAGTGGACATCTGCTCATTGTGGGCCTTTTGAATATAGGGATCATAGGTCACCAGAGGATTAAGCTCCTGTACAACTGGCCTTGTTTCTAAAGCAGGTGCTGTTAAAGTATTACTCATCTTATTTCTCTTTTGTTATGACGTTTTTCTTCTCGTGAACCCCTATCATCCAGTGCCTCTATCACTAAAAAAATGATTTGATCCAGGAAATAGCTTTCATCTCCCATCCCATATCGAAATTTGAAGTCGCGTCAAAAATTTCTCGGGCTAGATCTACAGGATTTTTGTCACTCAATTCATTGAGATTATAGATTTTCCCAGGGCGTTCTATAATGACTCTGCTTCCGATAAGTACAACCGCCTCGTTGATGAATTGTCTATAAAATTGAAGTCCCCTTTTCGAAGAATTGTCGATAAATTCACCTGTATCAGATTTGAAGTTATAGTTTAGATCGCAATAGAATTTCATAACAGGTGCATGTGGATTCGTCATCAATTTAATTAGGTAGGCCATTTCGACTGCATAGGCTCCCTGTTCTTCCAAACCAGAAAACTGTCGTTTTGATTCATAAAGATTATAACGCGCCACAAGGCCTTTCAGATTTTCAAAGGGTATTTGAGCAGGAACGATTCGGAATTGTGCGATTTTCTGAGCGACTCTCGCTTCATCTAAATCATTCATGTGAACGATGAGTTGCCTATTGAAATCTGCCTTTTGATCATAGACAAAATTAAGATGCTTAAAATATCCAAAGCAGACTACAGAGGCTATGAATGGGACAATAGCTGCTCCAGATAAAGTCAAAAAACAGAGTGAAATCAACCCAATGCAAATAGCAGCAATTGCTCTGGCCTTACTTACGGATGACATTTCCTCATAATGTTCTAATTTTTGATGAAAATCATAAGTCAATAAAGGACTATACTTTTCTATATCCGCGGGGACTTCTAAAGATCGAATTGATGGGAAGTATGCGCTCATTCTTTACTCCTTTAAATTTTTCTTTCTACCACTGGGGCAACCAAGAACTTTTTTCCAGAGCTTCAGGAGCGGGATTCAGTCCGAAAAGCTCCTTGGATAGATTGACTGGACTTTTGTCTCTTAGGCTGAAGAGATCATAGGTTTGGGAATGAGTTTTAATCTTGTATGTATAGCTATAATAATCTTTATCTTTGATCTTTCCTCTTACCGGGTCAAATTTATAGTCTCGGACGCAAAACCCATCGATCGGCCGTTTTTCTTCGGGATTTTCGATCAATTTGAGTAAATAGGCCATAACAACAGCATAAGCGCCAGCTTCATTACGATAACCGCTTCCAAGTCGTTTTTCTTCATAGATACGATAGCGAGCCATGAGCCCCTTTAGATTCTCAAGCGGCATATGACCGGCGGTGACACCCAATTGTTTTAACCGACTTTGTATGTTCGCAGGATCTAAATAGCTCATGTGCTCAATCAGTTGCCTGTTGAACTCCACTGCCTCATCATAAAGAACATCCTTATCATAGATGAATTTATAGGCGACTATGCAACCAATAAGGGGAAAAAGGGTAACCCCTTCAGAGACGCCTATTAATAGAGCGGAAATGATCCCAAAAGCAATCACTGCAATGGTACAAATTTTCCAAAAAGTGGACATTTGCTCACTATGCGCCTTTTGAATATAGGGATCATAGGTCACCAGAGGATTAAGCTGCTGTATAACTGGCCTTGTCTCTAAAGCGGGTGCTGGTAAGGCATTACTCATTTTATTTCTCTCCTTTTAACCTATTCCGATTTCGTCGAATTCATTGTAACTTATCCACACAACTTCAGGTTTGCACGGTTGTGTATCAGATGCATCCTTTTTTCTTCGTTTAGTAGCCTCTGTTGTGCCTTCTTGAAGAACTTGGCCGTAAGGGTCTTGTTGGCCATGCCCTAATCCTTGTACGCTCATCTTTGATCTCCTTTACCACAGCCTCCACCCCTTAGGTGGCTCAGGTAATTCGAAAACTTCATGGGCAAGTTTCATCGTATCCATTGTGTGCAACTCTTCGGCAGTAAATGTTTTTGTCTTGGTTTTGACAAAAATATCTGCACCTGGATCGCCAATCGCTTGATTGATAAAGCGTTCTAGCGTGTTAAATGGGCAGCACTGGACAAAATCAGCAAAGGATCTAGTCTCATAGGGCGTCTGCATCAGCATTAGTGCATAAGCGGCTTCGAGGTTGTAAATGGCCGCTTCTCGCACAAGCTTGCTTCTGGCTAAATGGATCCCATGGATCTTGGCCGCGATCTCGAGTTGCTCGTTATTTGACCAGTCGATATTGGCAGTGTAATAGTCACTTGGTTTCAGCTTTACCGGCTGCTGAGGATTTTCCTCTGACGCGATTTCAAGAAAATCCCGAGAGACATCGAGATGCTCTTTGATTTTCTGAGCGAGAACCACCTGTTTTTCCTTATTATAATTATAGTAAGCGAGCACCGATTTGAGCTCTTTTGGCTCAATACCTGGTTTGACTCCCAATTTTTCGATGTCCGCGCCGAGCTTTGCTTCCTCTAAGACGTCCAACTTTTGAATGATCTTGCTGTTAAAATCTGCACACTTTGCATAGGGCGTCGATTTATCCCAAAGATAGGATTTAATCACAACAGCGGTGACGAGAGCGGCGATGGCGATGTGGGCTGCAAAGAAGATCGGGGTATAGATCGCTGCAAAAAAGGCTACAGCGACCGTGCCGACAATCGCAGCTACCGCAGAGGCCTGCCAAATGAGCTTCCAACGATTATTAATGGCAGCATCTTCAACAGGACTATAGGTAATATCAGGGTTAAGGACTGGATTTGCAACTGCTTGTGTCATTTTTAGCTCCTTTGCTTATGACGATTTCCATGGACGAAAAGACCAACGACTGGCTGATTGTGATGGAGGTAATTCGAAGATCTCACGGGCCAAAGTGGGCGCATCTTTCTTGAGAATCTCCCCTGCAGTAAATTGCCTTAGCTTAGCCTTCATGAAAACATCTGTGGACAGATCCCCATGAGCTTTTGAGATCAGAAGGGCATCTACCTGGAAAGGAATAAACTGACAAAATTCTCCTAAGGGCCGGTTTTCAAAAGGGGAGTGGAGCAACATTAGAGTGTGGGCAGCCATGACATTGGTGAGAGCAGCTTGATTTTCGAGATCCCGACTCTTAATTCTCTTCTGTAGAGATTTTGCAAATGAAATGAGCGCCTCTCGGTCCTTCCAATCGAGATTCCCCACAGCAAGAGGGGCATTGATAGCAGGGTACTTCTCATGCAATTTCCTTCTCTTTTCGAGTAGCTTGACCTGGTCATCTTTTAGGCGAAGGTATCGAGCCAGACCCAACTTCAACTCATTTTGAGAAATCTCCGCTGGAGGATTGACCCCTAACTGCTGCACTAAGTTAGGCACCTCCTCATCCTTAATTAGATTGAGTTGCTTGACCAGTTTGCCCTGAGCGATTGCACTATTGCCATAGCTTGCAGATTTATTGTACAAGTAACTGGCGAACTGGGTCGCATAGTAAAGGCCCAAAGTATAAATGGCCAAGATGACCCCAAACACTTGAGAGGGATAAAAAACACTTGTAAAAACAAAACCGCCCGTGGATGCAATAATAAAGAAGGCGATAGAAGCATACTGGGCCACTTTCCAAGCCGATTGCCAAAACTGATCGCTTTGCTCTTGGGCGATTGGATCGATTTTAAAAATTGTATTGAGTGTTGGGGCGGAAACGGCTGTTGCCATATTGAAATCTCCATCTAAGATGGCCGACCATTATAGCAAAGAGGGGGAAAAAATCAAACGGTTATTAAAAATTTTAGAGCATCCTGCTGTATTCTGAGGAACATATTGGCAAGACCATTCGATCTGCTGGGCGATAGGGAGCCGAGAATCTGCAATTCTTCCAGGAATGTGGGCTTGGACTTGATGATCACCTCTGGGGACTCTCCGCTATAAGCTCTAATTAATAGGGCAGCCAAACCGGCCGAAATGAGCGCCTCTGAATGGGCCAGGTAGTAAATCTTCCCATCCTCGATCTCCGAGTAGAGGTAAACAATACTTTGACATCCCTTCACAATGTTCTCATCTGTCCTATATTCAAGGGGCATGGGGGGAAGCTGCCTGCCGAGCTCAATAATCCTTTGATACCTGTCTTGCTGGCTCAAGCAATCCTGAAAGAGAATTTTTACATCTGCAACAAGGTCCATGAGAGAGATTATATAGGAAAATCTAGCGTTTGTCAAAAATTTCGTGCCCGAGGGGGACCTCCGACTGGTTAAAAAACGGGCACGCACACGGGCACGGAAGAAAAGAAGTTGACATTTAATTGGCGAAAAAGCTTAATTGTCTTGTTTTGTTGTAGTTAGAGGTTATGGTTAAAGAAGATACCATCAAGATCGACGGTACAGTTGAGGAGCTCCTCCCAAATATGACCTTTAGGGTTGTGTTGACGAATGGGATGAAGGTGCTCGCTCATCTTTGTGGTAAAATGCGTATGCGTAATATTCGGGTCCTTGTCGGTGACATTGTGACCGTGGAAATGTCCCCATACGACCTAACCAAAGCGCGGATTGTCTATCGTCAAAGATAGTAAATTCGGCTCGAAACGACAAAAAGAATTGATTTTTATTGGTATTGAAAAGTAAACTTGTGAGCATTCGAGCCCAGATAGCTCAGTGGTAGAGCACTTGCATGGTAAGCAAGAGGTCGTAGGTTCGATTCCTATTTTGGGCAAGGAAGAACCAGAAACAAAGGTAAAACGGAGGATAATAAATGGCGAAGGAAACATTTCAACGGAAAAAGCCGCACGTTAACATCGGTACCATTGGCCACGTCGACCATGGTAAAACATCCCTAACAGCTGCGATCACAAAAGTTCTCGCTGAAGCAGGCGGAGCGAAATACCGCGATTACGCTTCGATCGACAACACTCCTGAAGAAAAAGCGCGCGGGATTACGATTAACTCTACACACGTAGAGTATGAAACTGCATCACGCCACTATGCGCACGTCGACTGCCCAGGCCACGCTGACTATGTTAAGAACATGATCACAGGTGCCGCGCAGATGGACGGCGCGATTCTCGTCGTTGCTGCAACAGACGGCGCGATGCCTCAGACGAAAGAACACATCCTCTTTGCCCGCCAAGTGGGTGTTCCTGCGATCGTCGTATTCCTCAACAAGATGGACATGATCGGCAAAGGCGACGAAGAACTCGTTGACCTCGTCGAAATGGAACTGACAGAGCTTCTCGAAGCAAAAGGATACAAAAACGTCCCGATCATCCGCGGTTCTGCTCTTAAAGCGCTGGAAGGCGATCCACAGTACGTTCAGAGCGATTAAAGACTTGATGAAAACTGTCGATGAAAAGATCCCAACGCCTAAGCGCGAAATAGATAAGCCATTCCTCATGCCGATCGAAGACGTGTTCTCGATCTCTGGCCGCGGAACAGTGGCTACAGGACGAGTGGAGAGAGGTATTGTCAAAGTCAACGATAAGCTCCAAGCTCGATCGGTATCCGCGAAACACGCGAGACAGTTGCGACAGGTATTGAGATGTTCAACAAGACTTCTCGATGAAGCACAAGCTGGTGAAAACGTCGGTATTCTCCTCCGCGGTCTTGAGAAAAAAGATATCGAGCGCGGAATGGTTCTCGCAGCTCCTGGAACATGCACACCGCACACAAAGTTCAAAGGAACGGTCTACATCCTGAAAAAAGAAGAAGGCGGCCGTCATAAGCCATTCTTCACAGGATACCGTCCTCAGTTCTACTTCCGTACAACTGACGTAACAGGAACAGTCACTCTTCCAGAGGGAACAGAGATGGTGATGCCAGGCGATAACATCGAGCTTACAGGCAGAACTGCATTGCATCCGATTGCGATGGAAGAGGGAGATGCGTTTTGCGATTCGCGAAGGCGGCAGAACGATCGGTGCTGGAACTGTAACGAAGCCATTTTGGCTTAAGATATATGAATGCTAGAGGAGAGAGAGTAGCCTCTCCTGCTAGTATTTGTGGGTGTGTAGCTCAGCTGGTAGAGCAGCGATCTCCAAAGTCGCCGGTCGGGGGTTCGAATCCCTCCGCACTCGTCGTGTGAGAGATAGAGGTATTAATGAGTACGTTGATGGAAGCTAAACAAAAGAAGAAGACTTCTGAAAAAAAGAAGTTGAAAGATCCGTTTACCTTTATCAGCGAGCTTAAAGAAGAGCTCAAAAAAGTTAGCTGGACGACAAAGGCAGAGCTGATCTCTGCGACAAAGATCGTGATTATCTCGGTCTTTTGCTTTGGGATTGGGATCTATATTGTGGATCTAGTCATCAAGGGAATTTTGAAATGGTTAAGAGATCACTTCTCTTCATCTTCGGCTAAAAAGTAGGAAAAGAATGCATAAGTGGTATGTAGTACAAGTCATTTCGGGGCAGGAAAAGAAGGTCAAGAAAGCACTCGAGGAAAATCGAGAGGCTAATGGAATGGCCGAATTCATCGAAGAGGTTCTTGTTCCTACTGAGAATGTCGCCGAAGTCAAGCGCGGCCAGCAGCGGGTCAGCGAGAAAAGGATGTGGCCTGGCTATATCATGCTCAAGATGAATTTAACTGACGATTCTTGGATGATATGTAAAAAATACAAGAGGTGTGCTTAGGATTTTTAGGTGGAGAACCACCAACCCCTCTTTCTCAAAGAGAAATCGAAGAGATTTTGAGTGAGCTCGAGAAGAAGAAAGGGATGTTGTCCAGAAGCATCGAACAATATCGGCGATCGAGTCAAGATTACCGATGGCGTATTCGTCAACTTCATCGGCAATGTCATTGAAGTCTTTCATGAGAAAGGGCGTTTAGCGTCATGGTTTCGATTTTCGGAAGAGAAACACGAGTGGATGATCTAGAGTTCTGGCAAGTAGAACAAGTCCCCGCGGAAACGGGAATTAGTTAAAAGGATACGATAATGGCAAAGAAAGTAGTTAAAATCATCAAGCTGCAAATTCCGGCTGGAAAGGCAAATCCTGCTCCCCCTATTGGCCCTGCCCTTGGTTCGGCACAGGTCAACATCATGGCCTTCTGTAAGGAATTTAATGCGAAAACACAAGCTCAAGCTGGGGATATTCTGCCTGTTGTAATCACTGTCTATCAGGACAAGACTTTTACGTTTATTACAAAGCAACCTCCTGCATCCAGGATGATTTTAAAAGAGCTTGGAATTGAGTCTGGCTCGGGCGTTCCCAACCGAGATAAAGTTGGAAAACTGACCAAAACACAAGTGCGTGGCATTGCAAAGAAAAAAGACCCGATATCCGTGTCGCCTCTGAAGAAGCAGCTGAGCGACTTGTAATGGGAACAGCGCGTTCAATGGGTGTTGATATAGTAGAGGATTAAAGGCATGGCAAAAAGAAGCAAAAGATTTCAACAGATAGATCAATTCGTTGTTGTAGACAAGAAATATACACTTGATGAAGCTATCGAAATTTTAAAAAAATGTCCACCTGTCAAATTTGACCAATCGGTGGATCTGGCGATTAAAACAGGCATTGATGTGAAGAAATCGGATCAGCAAGTTCGCGGGACGATCGCTCTTCCACATGGAACAGGAAAGAACCTGCGTGTGCTGGTGTTTGCTCGCGGCGAAAAAATCAAAGAGGCAGAAGCTGCAGGTGCTGAGTTTGTAGGTGCAGATGAGCTTCTAGAAAAAGTCAAGGGCGGATGGGTCGATTTCGATGCGATCGTCTCAACTCCCGATATGATGCGCGAAGTGGGTAAACTCGGTAAGGTTCTCGGACCTCGAGGACTCATGCCGACTCCAAAAGCTGGCACAGTGACAAATGAAATTGGGAAGGCCGTTAAGGAACTCAAAGCGGGTAAAATCGAGTTTAAAAACGACAAGACCGGAGATATCAATAACCTAGTTGGGAAACTCTCCTTCAGCAAAAAAGATTTGGTCGAAAATATCGAAGCCTATCTGGCTGCTGTAACGAAAGCAAAACCCTCTTCTGCAAAAGGGAAATTTATCCAGTCGCTCTCAATCTCATCGACAATGGGACCAGGATTGAAAGTGGACTTGAGCTCCGTTGCAGGCATTTAAGGATGAACTATGAGACCAGAAAAGCAATTATTACTAGATGAAATTAAAGATAAGATCGATGGATCGACCGCTTTAGTTTTGACTCGCTATGCCAAATTGACCCCCAACGTTTCAGATGGTTTTCGTAGATCGATCTCCGCGGCGGGAGGCTCTTACGCAGTAGTGAGAAAACGGGTGCTAGTAAAAGCGGCCGAAATAGGTGGAATTACTCTTGATCCCAAGATGTTAAAGGGAAATATTGGAGTGATGTTCCTTTATGAAGATCCGCTGGCGCCAACCAAAGCACTTTTTAAATTTGCCGATGAGAACAAAGAGACGTTCGAAGTTCTCGCCGGACATTTTGAAGGTAAACTTTGCAGTGCTGCAGATGTTAAAGCTATTTCCCAGCTTCCATCTCAGGATGTGATGCGAGCCCAATTCCTTGGACTTCTCGAAGCGCCAATGTCGCAAACTTTAGCTGTAATGGAAGCGTTACTGACAAGTGTCATGTATTGCTTAGAAAACAAAAATAAAGAAGAAATTTAACTTTTAAGAGGTAAAAAGTGACTACACACGATATTGAACATTTAGTAGAAGCATTAAGCAAATTAGCGTACTCGATATGTCAAAACTGAAGACACCTCTCGAAGATAAATGGGGAGTCAAAGCCGCTGCAGCAGCACCAGTGATGATGGCAGCTGCCCCTGCGGCGGGCGGTGGAGCCGCAGCAGCAGCAGAATCGACAGAATTTAAAGTGATGCTCGAAGCTGTGCCTGCTGACAAGAAAATCTGGGTCATTAAAGTCGTCCGTGAAATCACAGGACTTGGACTTAAAGAAGCGAAAGATCTCGTGGATGGAGCTCCTAAAGTACTGAAAGAGACTTGCCCTAAAGCTGAAGCAGATGAAATCTCTAAGAAGATTGCTGAAGCTGGTGGAAAAGCCACGCTTAAAGGACTTTAAGCCTAGATTTTTACACAGTTTATGTGAGCAGAAGACCAAAAGTGTCTTCTGCTCGTTGTCGTTTATTGATTAAACCTTTATCTGAGGAGCTAATTCAATGCTAAAAAGACCGCCTCAACGGGTGAGTTTTCGAGAAAAAGAAGAGATTATTGATCTTCCTAACCTCATCGAAATCCAGATTAAATCATATTTACAATTTCTTCAAGCCGACAAATTTCCCCATGAGCGGGAAAATATCGGATTGCAAGAGGTATTTACTGAGATTTTCCCGATCAAATCTTACGATGAAAAGACGATTCTTGAATTTCTCTCATATAACCTGGGCGTTCCCAAATATACTCCTGAAGAGTGCATCCGAAGAGGGATTACTTATAATGTCACCTTGAAGGTCAAGTTTCGTCTCACCGATGAAACAGGGATCAAGGAAGAAGAAGTCTACATGGGAACAATTCCTGTGATGACCGAAAAAGGAACCTTCATCATCAACGGCGCAGAACGGGTCATCGTTTCTCAGCTCCACCGCTCTCCAGGGATTTCCTTTGAACAAGAGCGGCACATCCAAAGGGAACGATCATCTATACTCCTTCCGCATCATTCCTTATCGCGGAAGCTGGCTAGAAGGGGCATTCGATACCAATGATTTGATTTACATCTACATCGATCGAAAAAAACGCCGCCGCAAAATTTTCGCCACATCGTTCATCCGTACACTCGGCTATTCAACCGATGCCGATATCATCGAAGAGTTTTTCAGCACAATTCAAAGTGAAAATCAAATCCGAAAAAGATTTTGCCAAACTGGTCGGAAAGATTCTTGCTGAAGATGTTGTCGATGAGCAAACTGGCGTTGTTTTTGGAAAGGCCTCAGAAAAGCTCACCACTGCGATGCTCAAGCGGATGCTCGATGCTGGCGTGACTGCGGTACGTATTGCAGAAGATGCCGATGAGACCAGTCCGATCATCAAGATGCTCGCCAAAGACCCGACCGATTCTTACGAGTCTGCTCTAAAAGATTTTTATCGCAAAATTCGTCCAGGCGAACCTGCAACACTCTCTAATGCCCGCTCTGCGATCATGCGTCTTTTCTTCGATCCGAAGCGCTACAACTTGGGAAGAGTTGGCCGTTATAAGCTCAACCGCAAGCTCGGCTGTGTCCTCAACGACGAGGAGCTCAATTGCGTCACTCTGCGAAAAGAGGATGTCATCGGAGCGCTCAAGTACCTCATTCGCCTGAAGAAGCGGCGATCCGAGCTGTCAATATCGACGATATCGATCACCTCGGCAACCGCCGCGTCCGTTCAGTTGGGGAACTGATCCAGAACCAGTGCCGCATTGGCCTTGCCCGCATGGAGAAGATCATTCGAGAGAGAATGAACCTATTTGACTTTTCCTCCGATACCCTGACTCCAGGAAAAATCGTCTCTGCAAAAGGGCTGGCTGGCGTTCTAAAAGACTTCTTCGGAAGATCGCAGCTTTCCCAGTTCATGGATCAGACCAACCCTGTTGCAGAACTGACCCACAAACGACGTCTTTCCTCTCTTGGGCCTGGCGGTCTGAACCGAGAGCGCGCCGGCTTTGAAGTGCGCGACGTCCATCCTAGCCACTACGGAAGAATTTGCCCGATTGAAACACCTGAAGGTCCGAACATCGGTCTGATCACTTCGCTGGCATGCCTTTGCGAAAATCAACGAATTTGGCTTCATTGAAACGCCTTATCGCATTGTGCGCGATGGGGTTGTGACTGAAGAGATCGAGTACATGACTGCCGACCAAGAAGAGAACATGCGTCATCGCTCAGGCTTCTGCGCCGCTCGATAAACATCAACATGTTTGACAGAGCCGATTTGCTGGGCCCGTTACAATGGCGAATCGCTCAAGATTGAGACCGAGAAAGTCACCCACATGGACGTTTCGTCAAAGCAGCTCGTTTCGATTGTCACGGGCTGATTCCGTTCCTCGAGCACGATGACGCTAACCGCGCTTTGATGGGTTCGAACATGCAACGCCAAGGTGTGCCGCTTCTGAAACCAGAAGCTCCGATTGTCGGAACAGGGCTTGAGCTCCGTGCGGCTCGCGACTCAGGTGCTGTGGTTATTGCAGAAGAAGATGGAACTGTCGAATATGTCGATGGCTTTAAAATCGTCATTGCGGCGAAAGACAACCCACTCAATAAGAAGGTCTACCATCTGAAGAAATTCATGCGCTCCAATGCAGGAACCTGCATCAACCAAACCCCGCTTTGCAACGTTGGGGATAAGGTGAAGCTGGCGACGTGATTGCAGACGGTCCTGCGACAGATAAAGGGGAAGTCGCTCTTGGGAAGAACGTCCTCGTCGCGTTCATGCCTTGGTGCGGTTACAACTACGAAGATGCGATCATCATCTCTGAAAAGCTGTCTGAAAGAAGATTACCTTACACATCGATTTACCTCGAAGAGTTTGAGCTGACAGCGCGCGATACAAAGCTTGGAAAAGAAGAGATCACACGCGATATTCCGAACGTCTCTGAAGAGGCTCTGGCCAATTTGGGCGAAGATGGGATTATCCGCATCGGTGCCGAAGTAAAGCCGGGCGATATTCTCGTCGGTAAGATCACGCCAAAATCAGAAACTGAACTTGCTCCTGAAGAGCGCCTCCTCCGCGCGATTTTCGGTGAAAAAGCAGCTGACGTCAAAGACGCCTCTTTGACAGTTCCTCCGGGAACCGAAGGGGTCGTCATGGATGTGAAAGTCTTTAGCCGACGCGATCGACTCTCTAAAACAGATGATGAACTTGTCGAAGAAGCCATCCGCATTAAAGACATCCACCATGAATACAAGACATAAAGAAGCAGAGCTCATGATCGAGTTCCACGAAAAACTCGGTGCTCTGCTTCTCGAATGAACCAGCTCCTGGTCCGATCATGCATCGCAAGACAGGGGATGTGCATCATCAAAGAAGGGGAGGCGGTCACGCAAGAGATGATCGAAATGCTCGAGAACTGAAAAAGCGGAAGATCTGCTCATGGCCGAATGCAGATACTTTACAATACTCTCAAAGAGCTCTTGCGCGAATACGATACGTGCGATGCAGACGCTGCAGACGCAGCACAAGACCGAAGTCGAGTTCACCCGCAAAGGGGATACCGAACTCGATCCTGGCGTCATCCGCCAAGTCAAAGTCTATGTCGCTTCAAAGCGAAAACTGCAAGTGGGCGATAAAATGGCGGGACGCCACGGTAACAAAGGGGTTGTATCCAAGATCGTTCCTGAAGCCGACATGCCTTATCTCGCAAACGGCGAGTCGATCGAGATCATCTTCAATCCGCTCGGCGTACCTTCTCGTATGAACATGGGACAGCTGCTTGAGACTCACTTGGGCTATGCAGCCAAAAAGGCGGGGATCTATGTAAAGAGCCCTGTTTTCGAAGGATTCCCAGAATCGCGGATTTGGGAGATGATGAGCGAGCTAGGGCTTCCTGAAGATGGTAAAGATGCATCTGTACGATGGAAGAACAGGCGAGCGATTTGACAACCGCGTCGTCGTCGGCTACATCTACATGCTGAAACTCGAGCCACCTTCGTTGCGGATAAGATCCACGCTCGCTCGATCGGTCCTTACTCGCTTGTCACGCAGCAGCCTCTCGGCGGTAAGGCGCAGATGGGCGGTCAGCGTTTCGGGGAGATGGAAGTGTGGGCGCTTGAAGCTTATGGCGCTGCTCACCTTCTTCAAGAGATGCTAACTGTGAAATCGGACGACGTCGCAGGACGTACCCGCATTTACGAGTCGATCGTAAAAGGGGAGAATATTCTCAACTGCCGGAACTCCAGAATCCTTTAACGTATTAGTTAAAGAGATGCAGGGTCTTTGTCTAGATGTGCGCACTGAAAGCGCATCTGAAGAGGAATAATCTCAAGGAGAAAGAGATTAGATGATCATGATCAGAGAGAAATCAAGAATTCCCATTTTGATAAGTTGACCATTAAGATTGCCTCAGATGATGTGATCCGCAATGAGTGGTCGCGAGGGGAAATCAAAAAACCTGAGACGATCAACTACCGCACATTCAAGCCTGAAAAAGGCGGGCTTATTCTGCGAGAAGATCTTTGGTCCGACGCGAGATTGGGAATGTGCTTGCGGAAAATACAAGAAAATCAAGCACAAAGGGATTGTCTGCGACCGTTGCGGCGTCGAAGTGACACTTTCTAAGGTGCGCCGTGAGCGAATGGCTCACATCGAACTCGCCGTTCCTGTGGTCCATATTTGGTTTTTCAAAACGATGCCATCGCGCATTGGCAATATTCTCGGGATGTCTGCCACTGATCTCGAGCGGGTCATCTATTACGAAGAATATGTCGTCGTCGATCCAGGTCGAACGACACTCGAAAGAAAGCAGCTGCTCAACGATACCGAATACCGAGAAGCCCAAGAGAAATGGGGCTCTGATGCTTTTGTCGCCAAAATGGGCGGCGAGGCGATCCGCGAACTCCTCGAAAAAGAAGATCTCAATGCTCTCGTCGTCGATCTAAAAGAAAAACTGCGTAAGACCAAGTCGATGCAAGCGCGGATGAAACTCGCAAAACGGCTCAAAATCGTTGAGAGCTTTACTCACTCGCCAAACCGTCCTGACTGGATGGTGATGTCATGCGTTCCTGTGATCCCACCCGATTTGCGCCCGCTCGTCCCTCTCGATGGCGGCCGTTTTGCGACATCTGACCTTAACGACCTCTATCGCCGCGTGATCAACCGCAATAACCGTTTGAAAGCGATTTTGAAACTCAAAACGCCCGATGTCATCATCCGCAACGAAAAGACGGATGCTGCAAGAAGCGGTCGATGCCCTCTTTGACAACGGCCGCCATGGCCATCCTGTCATGGGAGCTGGAAACCGTCCTCTGAAAGCTCTCTCTGAGATGCTCAAAGGTAAAACAGGGACGCTTCCGTCAAAACCTGCTCGGTAAACGGGTCGACTATTCTGGCCGTTCCGTCATTATCGTCGGTCCAGAGCTGAGATTTAACCAGTGCGGTCTGCCGAAGCAGATGGCGCTCGAGCTCTTCGAGCCTTTCATCGTGAAGCGGCTGAAAGATCTCGGCTATGTCTACACGATCCGCTCTGCCAAGAAGATGATTCAACAGCAAGCTCCCGAAGTGTGGGACGTCCTCGAAGAGATCATTAAAGGGCACCCTGTTCTCCTCAACCGTGCTCCGACGCTTCACCGATTGGGTATTCAGGCATTTGAGCCTGTGCTGATCGAAGGAAAAGCGATCCGCATCCATCCGCTCGTCTGTACGGCGTTCAACGCCGACTTCGACGGTGACCAGATGGCGGTCCACATTCCTCTTTCGATTGAGGCGCAGCTAGAAGCCAAATTGCTGATGATGGCCCCGGATAATATCTTCCTGCCTTCATCTGGTAAACCAGCAGCTGTTCCTTCGCAGGATATGATCTTGGGTCTCTATTACTTGATGCACGATCCTATTTACCATCCAGAAGAACATGGCAAGAAGATCAAGACATTTCGCGAACCCGGAAGAGGTGCTCCTGCGCTATGCAGGCAGCGGGAAGCTACAACTCGGTACCGAAAAAGCAGGTAAGGAAGAACGGCGCGATGAACTTGGCCGCGGGATTCACATCCATGAGAAGATCAAAGTCAAACTCGATGAGCGGGATCATTGAAACAACCCTGGCCGCGTGATTTTCAATACGATCGTTCCAAAAGAACTGGGCTTCCAGAACTACGCTCTGCGTAAGAAGAAGATGAGCGAGCTCGTTCTTGAGACCTACAAAAAAGTCGGCCTCGAAGCGACAGTACGATTCTTGGATAATCTGAAAAACCTCGGATTTGCCGAAGCGACAAAAGTCATGCCCTCTCGATGGGTGTTTGCGACGTCCGTATCCCTGAAGACCAAACAAAAAGTGATCGAAGATGCGCATAAGCGGATTGAAGTGGTCAAAAAGCAGTACGAAGACGGTATTATCACTGAAGGTGAGCGAAAATCTAAGATCATCAGCATCTGGACCGAGGTCTCTGATGACTTTCCGAAGAGCTATTCAAGCTGATCAGCGAAATCGAAAGATGGTGAACTCAATCCGCTCTTCTTGATGATGGACTCTGGTGCTCGGGGTAACAAATCGCAGGTGAAACAGCTCGGTGCGCTCCGCGGTCTGATGGCGAAGCCATCTGGAGAGATTCTTGAGTCGCCGATTACCGCGAACTTCCGCGAAGGATTGAGCGTTCTCGAGTACTTCATTTCGTCCCACGGTGCCCGTAAAGGTCTTGCCGATACGGCTCTTAAAACTGCCGACTCTGGTTACTTGACACGCCGACTGGTCGACGTCGCTCAAGATGTGATCATCAACGAAGACGATTGCGGAACCCTCAACGGGATCGAAGTCGCAGCGATCAAGCAAGGCCAAGAAGAGCTCCTCCCCATCAAAGAGCGGATCTTTGGCCGCGCTGTGTGCGAAGATATTTATCAGCCTGGCGACAGGACCAAAATGCTCGCCAAAGCGGGATCGGTCCTCACTCTGCTGCAAGCAGAAGCGATCGACGATGCCGGTATCGAAACGATCCGGATCCGCTCTGCCCTCACTTGTGAATCGACACGGGGCGTCTGCTGCAAAGTGCTACGGCATCAACCTCGCAACGGACGGCTCGTTGGCCAGGGTGAAGCGGTTGGAATCATCGCCGCGCAGTCGATCGGTGAACCTGGAACGCAGCTCACGATGAGAACGTTCCACTTGGGCGGTATTGCGTCTGCGGGCGTCAGCCCAGAGCTTGATCGACTGAACAAGAGGGCATCCTC
Organism: uncultured Verrucomicrobiae bacterium; assembly: GCA_963806855.1. Lineage (GTDB taxonomy): Bacteria > Chlamydiota > Chlamydiia > Chlamydiales > Rhabdochlamydiaceae > Sacchariniichlamydia. The sequence continues at coordinate 109,767 of CAWDYW010000002.1, forward strand.
ATCTACATGGATCTCCGTACTGTGCAAAACGAAGAAGGGGAGTGGCTTGCTCTCAATAAGAACGGCATGCTCCACATCGTCCGCGATGAAGGAAGACCACTAGCGGAGAGTCAAAAAACTGCTCAGCACCAAGTCGATTGAGCCGCTCCAAACCTTCAACGTCGAGCTCGGAACGCGGATTCTGCTGGCCGATGGGGCCAAAATCAAAAAAGGGACCAAGATCGCCGTTTGGGAACAGCACAACGTTCCGATCATCTGCGAACGTCCTGGCTACGTCAAATACGAAGACCTCGTCGAAGGGATCTCAACCCAGCGCGAAATCAACAAGCAAACGGGCCAGACCGAGCTGATCGTGAAACAGCACCGCGGCGAGCTCCACCCGCAAATCGCCATTTATGCCGACACCGAGTATACAGAGCTCGTCGGTACCTATGCGATTCCAATCGGGGCCTTCATCTCTGTACACGAAGGACAGCTTGTCAAAGCGGGTATGCTCCTCGCTCGTCTGCCACGCGGCGCGATCAAGACGAAGGATATTACGGGCGGTCTTCCACGCGTCGCCGAGCTCTTCGAAGCTCGCAGACCAAAAGATGCGGCCGAGATCGCCAAGATCGACGGAGTGGTCGACTTCCGCGGCGTCCAAAAGAACAAGCGGATCGTCGTCGTGCGCGATGAAGACTCTGGCATGGAAGAGGAACACCTCATCCCGCTTACTAAACACTTGATCGTCCAGAAAGGGGATCATGTTGTCAAAGGGCAGCAGCTGACCGACGGACTCGTCGTCCCGCACGAGATCCTCGACATTTGCGGTGTTCGCGAGCTGCAAAAATATCTGGTCAACCAGGTCCAAGAGGTCTACCGCCTACAAGGGGTGGACATCAACGACAAGCACATCGAGATCATCGTCACGTCAGATGCTCCAGAAAGTGCGCGTCACCGATCCAGGCGACACGACATTCCTCTATGGCGAAGATGTCGACAAGAAGGAGTTCCACCGCACGAACCGCAAGGTACAAGGCGAAGGTGGCCGAGCCGCGCAAGCCGCTCCGGTCCTCCTCGGGATTACAAAAGCCTCGCTCGGCTACCGAATCGTTCATTTCAGCGGCATCCTTCCAGGAGACAACCCGCGTCCTCACCGATGCGGCCTGCGAAGGAAAGACCGACTACTTGCTCGACTTCAAAGCCAACCTCATCATGGGTCATATGATCCCAGGGGGAACCGGCTTCCAAGCGTTCAACGAGCGAGTGAAAAAACATGTCGGCGTCGAAGGCGAAGAAGAACTCCTCTTCTCCTTCACCGACTAGTCGCTACTCCAACCTGTAAACTAAAAAAAGCCTTAACTTAGTTAAGGCTTTTTTTATTCGGGTCAAAAAAGCAGTGGCGAGAAAAATGAAAGACTGATATAATCAACCGATTAAAATTAAACAATGGGGCATGCTATTATGATTACTTCACCAGGTTTTAATGTACCTAAAAGCTCCCTAATGGAAGCTGTGCAAAATTCAATATTATGGAGTAGTTTGTCCCAAGCAGAACAGGAGCAAGGGGTTCATCCTGCAAAAATGACAGCTTTAAAATTTGATATCGACGAAAGTGCGTTGTCAGGCGAGTTGCTTCATAAATTGCGCCGTTTTTTTGTAGGGTGCAGACTTGCCGCATCGGATTCCGATTTTTTTTCGAAATCAATTCTTATGCTTCATTCAAATGATCAATTACTTCTTCCTATTAAGACAATCATGGAGAGCGTTCTTATGGCTCAAATGCCTAAAGAAGATCAGCATATAACAGATGCCCGCCTTCATTTTGAAGTCCTGAATCGTAGCGGCGCTAATGACGAATATCAAGCAAAATTAGCTGGTATTTATAGTCAGTTAGTTGAAGAAAAAATGTGTTATCTCATGCATCCTGCACGACGCTTTGAGCTTGTCGAATACTTGGGGGCTACATTTCCAGATGCCGAGCTCGCAGCAGACCGACTTATTACATATCGTTGCTTCGGAACTTCTGCGCTTAGAAAATCAGAAATAGAACGTACTCTTCAAAAGCATACGGAAGAGTTGGAACATGTTGAGAGGAAGCTTTCTACTTTGTTTGAAAATGGACCCAATTTGATCACCAGACCGATGGGACTTCAAGAAGAGGCTTTAGTTTGTATACCTGATGAGCTCTGTAGAAAATATGTTTGTCTTGCTTATAAAGCCCTAGCATTGCAGGGAAAGTTGGATTGTCTGGATCTTCCTGATGAAGTGCTTTACAAATATCAAGGGGGCCATGATGGAATAGTTCACCCTAACTTAGCTCCTTTCGCAGAGGCTTATTATAACGGCTCATTTCCATCCAACCACTTTGGCACAGTTGTCACATATTTAAAAACACTCAGAAACAACGATCTGAATGATCTTATCGAAACTTGTCTAAATGAAGAGAAGGGAAGGCTACGCAGCTTAATTGATTTCGATAAAAACTTTTATTTAGAAAGAACAAATGTGAGTTATCAAAACCAACTGAGGCTACTTGGGAAGAAACCTGAAGATTACAGTCCTGGCGATTTTTCATTTTTAAGTGATCCTTCAGATATTCGGGCGCTTACCGATACTTTTAATGCAGTTGATAGACTCAAAGAGTGGCCATTTTTTGACATCGAGCCACCAGAAAATAAGGGTTATCAGCGCTGGAAGCACCCTACAATTAATAAAATTCTCTCGGAAATTGGGCATTATGACCATACTGGCAGAAGTATGGAGGCCACATTCCGTACGATGCGGAGCGTCCGTAAAAAAGGATGGAATGTTGTAGTGCGTGAAAGTATCGAGGATCGGACCAAAACAGCCGGGGCTTTGAATCGCGCTCAAAGATCGTGAATTTCGGTATACCCAACTAAAAAAGCCTTAACTTTTAAGAAGTTAAGGCTTTTTTTATAATTGCATTTTATTGGCCGTTTTGCTAAAATATTAGTTAATAATAACCAAGGAGTTCTAAATGTCCGCCGTTTCTATGAATGCACCCGCCGGTGCCGGTCCCATCCTCAACAACAACAATAACAATCCAATGCCCCTACAGCAGGCCAAAGATATTCTCTATGTTTGGGGAACATTAGATAAACAAGATTTAATGGAGGGGTTGGATGATAATCAGATTATTAGAAAGGCCGAAGAGTTTAACAAATGGTTTGATAATAATTATAATAATCTAGTTAATATAACAAGTTTAGATCTTCATGTTAGTTACGGTACCCACAGGCTTACTTCTTTGCCCCCGCAAATTTTCAGACTCGTTAACCTCAAATCCCTTTATATTTATGGTCACTCATTAAAGGAAGTCTCAGATGAGATTTCTAATTTAACTAAATTAGAAAAATTGGATCTTGGTAATAATGAGCTTGAATCTATTTCAGGAAAAATTGGGAGTTTGATAAATCTCACCCATCTAAGTCTTATGCATAATCCAATGTGTGAGAAGTCCGAATCTTTTCCAAAAGAGATGATTTCACTCAAAAAACTGAAAAATTTTGATTGTTCACGGAAATATAGGCAGCCTCCTCTTGTTCCAGCTTGGGTAAATCAAACGAATTTTCCTGACCTACTTTCTATCGATTCAATGCATACAGGTGATATGTGTTGGTTAACTTCTGATAGACTTTCCTGGGGAAATTGGCTTGCAGCAAATAAAATATCCCTGATTGCACTTATCGGCCTTCCAGCTCTGGGTCTTTATATGGCAGATCTCAATTGGTCGAATGCCCGTGATAGATATATTCAAGAGCTGACTACCGATCGAACATTCCAAATGCTTCATGGAGCTTTGGTTACCTTAGGTGCCCTACTACTATTTAAGAAGCCAAACGCTGCAAACTAAAAGGAAAATATGCTGGATGTAACTCAAAAAATTCATGAGGCTGATCTTCAAGGGGCTTTAACGACAGCCCTTCTCTCAGTCAATAATGGGGCCGATTACTCTGTAAGTGTAGATGAAAAGAAAGAGCTTAAGGCCAATCAGCCTATCCATCTAGTGCTCAAACAGGATGGGGTGACGGTCCCGATTGGGATTACCCATTTTGCTGAACTGACCGAGGATTTCGATGAGGTCCCTTTTGAAAAGACGGCTCGGACAATCGATCAATTGACCAAATCAATCCTCAAGGCCGTTCAAATCCATAATGAAGCAAAAACCAACCGAGATGTGATCATCACAGCTGCGGGCACTCCCTTTTTTAAGAAGGGGATCAATATTGAAATCCGCGATGGCATTTTATTCATCGAAGGTCGGCAAATCACATTCAAAGGAGAGCCATTTCTCGCAAGTCGTTTATGCGGTGAAGAAGGAATTTCTTTTAGACGGACTGCAGAGGGTGACTTTGAAACGGTCAATCCTATCGATCGACGTAAGGGCAAAGGGATCTTTTTTAATAAAAATACCGGCGAGATCTATCGTAAATGATTGGCGCCCCCCCCTTGTTTCTTTTTCCCTGATCGATTAACATTATTCCAACCAATCAATCACTATGTCTATTTTATCTGTCCGCGAACTCCGGAAAGTTTATCCGGGTAAGAAACCCTTCACCGCTGTCGATGGGATTTCCTTTGAATTGAAACAGGGGGAGATCCTCGGGTTGCTGGGCCTCAATGGCGCTGGCAAAACGACGACGATTCAAATGCTGATGAGCACCCTCAAGCCCACTTCTGGAAAGATCCTCTACTTCGGCAAGGACTTTGTCAAACACAGAAGTGAGATTCTGCAGCAGGTGGTCTTCGCTAGCACCTATGTCAGTCTGCCGTGGAACCTGTCAGTGCGGCAGAATCTCGAAGTATTTGGCCGTCTCTTTTCGATCCAGCCGGCTGTTTATCGAAAAAGGCGGGATCAGCTGCTCGAGCGATTTGGGATCACTGATAAGCTTGAGGGACGTGTCTCTAACCTTTCATCGGGGCAGATCACCCGTTTGATGCTCGTCAAGGCGTTTATGGTGAATCCGAAGATCGTCCTGCTCGATGAGCCGACCGCCTCGCTCGACATCGAAATCGCCAAAGATGTGGTCGACTTCATTTTGGAGCAGCAAAAGCAAGAGGGGACATCGATCCTCTACACCTCGCACAATATGGCTGAGGTGAGCGAAGTGTGCGATCGGGTGCTGTTCCTCAAGAAGGGGAAAATCATCGCCGATGATGTGCCTCAAAATTTGGCCAAGGCGGCAGCGAAGAGCAGAGTCGAGCTAGTCATTACGGATGAGATGGAGAGCGCAGTGAAGATTGCCAAGCAGCTCCATTTGGAGGCGCAGTGCGATCATCGGACGATCTCCCTAGAGCTCGATGAGGCGCAAATTGCCCATTTCTTATCGGCACTCGCTGCGGCTAAGGTGATCTATTCGGGAATCAACATCATTCAACCCACTTTGGAAGACTTCTTTCTAAAAGTATCGGAGGAGTCATGAGTTTTGGAAGGATTCGGGCGATTTTCTTGCGCTATTTCTACTACTTTGGGAAGTTCGACCATTTGTCGGAGATATTCTACTGGCCGACCATCGACATTTTCCTATGGGGGATGATGAGCGTGTGGGTGCAAGGTGAATCGGGGCCTAACTCTGATGTCGCTCTGCTCATTTTAACTGGACTGGTGTTTTGGCAGGTGATCTGGCGCGGCAGCTATGAAATCACGATGAACATGTTGCAAGAGTTTTGGAACCGCAATCTCGTCAACCTCTTTTCCACTCCCCTCAAGCTCAGTGAATGGATGGCGGCGACGATGCTGACGAGCTTCGCCAAGATTTTAATCACATTGTCCTTTTCTTCTGGCCTGGTCTGGCTGCTTTATTCGCTCAACATCTTTAAGTTGGGGTTCGCGATTATCCCTTTTATTGCCATGCTGACAGTTTCAGGTTGGATGATTGGCTATTTGTCGGCCGGAATTATCGTCTATTTTGGCCAAAGGTATCAGATGCTGGCCTGGATGATGCCGTTTGTTTTTGCCCCCTTTAGCGCCGTTTTTTACCCCCTCTCCGCCCTCCCATCTTGGGGGCAATTCATTGCCAAGGGTCTCCCGATGACCTATATCTTCCAAGGGATGCGGCACGCGCTTGAGACTGGGATTTTCTCAATGGAGATGTTCTGGATGAGCGCGGCCCTCAATGGGCTTTTTCTGATCTTCACCATGACCTTTTTTAAGGTGATGTTCGAGCGAAGCAGAAATAAGGGGCTCGCTCGATTAGAATAACTGCTTAAAGACCATCGTCGAAAGGGGTGGCAGCGTCGCGGTGAAAAGATGAGCGTTGGAGTCCGGTTTAGCTTCGATCGTTTGGTAGCGCCAGATATTGGTGCCTCCATATTCGGCGGCATCGCTGTTGAAGATCTCTTTCCAATGGCCACCCCGATTGAGGCCTAGAGTGTAATTTTCTCTCGGCATGGGGGTGAAGTTACAGATGACCAGCAGGACTTCATTTGATATAGGATCTTTGCGATAGAATGAGAGGACGCTGTTGTCGCTATCGTACATGTTGACCCATTCGAAACATTCCCAAGTAATCTCGAGGTTGTGGAGCGCTTTTTCATTCCGGTAGAGGAAATTGAGGTCGTGGAGAATTCTCTTGATCCCTTGGTGCCGGTCAAAGGCAAGCAGGTGCCAATCCAAGGAGGTCTCATGGTTCCATTCGTTCCATTGGCCGATCTCGGCCCCCATGAAGAGCAATTTTTTCCCCGGGTGAGTGAACATGTAGCTATAGAGGAGGCGCAGATTGGCGAACTTCTGCCACTCGTCACCGGGCATCTTGTTGAGGAGCGATCGCTTCCCGTAGACCACTTCATCGTGGGAAAGGGAGAGGATGAAATTTTCACTGAAGAGATAGTACAAATTAAACAAAAGGGTCCCGTGATGATATTTGCGGTGGACCGGATCTTTGGAAAAGTACTCAAGGGTATCATGCATCCACCCCATATTCCATTTGAGGCCAAAGCCAAGCCCGCCGACCGAAGTGGGTCGGGAGACCATCGGCCAGGCGGTTGACTCTTCGGCGATCATCTGGATGTAGGGGAATGAGGCGTAGACATATTCGTTGAGCTGTTTGAGGAAGGAGATCGCTTCGAGATTTTCGTGGCCGCCAAAGACATTAGGGATCCACTCATTGGCTGGACGAGCATAGTCGAGGTAGAGCATCGAGGAGACCGCATCGACGCGGAGCCCATCGAGATGGTACTTTTGCAACCAAAAAACGGCGCTGCTGATCAAAAAGGAGCGGACCTCATTGCGCCCGTAGTTGAAGATGTAGCTTTTCCACTCAGGGTGGAAGCCTTTGCGCGGGTCAGCATGCTCATAGAGGGCTGTCCCGTCGAAGTAGGCCAAGCCGTGCAGGTCGGAGGGGAAATGGGAAGGGACCCAATCGAGGATGACGGCGATCTCATGCTGATGGAGCTTGTCGATTAGATACATGAAATCTTGGGGGGTGCCGTAGCGCTTGCTCGGGGCGAAATAACCGATTTGCTGATAGCCCCAGGAGCCGTAGAATGGGTGTTCCATCAGCGGCATGAATTCGACATGGGTAAAGCCCATCTCGCTGAGATATTTCGGCAGGATCTCCGCCATCTCCCGGTAGGTGAGCGACTGGTTGTGCTCTTTCCGCTGCCACGAGCCAAAGTGGATTTCATAGATCGAAATCGGAGCGGAGAATGCATTCTTTTCTCCCCGAATCGCATCCCAATTGGCATCTTTCCACTGGTAGTCGAGATTCCAGACGATGGAGGCGGTTCGTGGGGGCTCCTCCCAAGAGATGGCGAATGGATCTCCCTTTTCCGCTTCGAAGTTTGGAGATTTAATCAGATACTTATAGACCGCCCCTTCTTTGACACCCGAGATGAACCCTTCCCAGATTCCGGAACTATCCCAGCGGACAAACAGGGGATGAGAAGTGCGGTTCCACCCGTTAAAATCGCCGATGACATTTACCTGAGTGGCGTTGGGAGCCCAGACAGCAAAATAGGTCCCCTCCACGCCATTTACGGTCATAGGGCGGGAGCCGAGCTTTTCGTAGAGGCGAAAGTGGGAGCCCTGCTTAAAAAGGAAGATGTCGACATCCGTAATGATGGTATGGGGGATAGATTCGGTGTTCATAGTTTACCTATAAATCAAAAGCCGGAGCAATTCAAGAAAATAGTTGTCATTATTATGTAATTGAAAAAAAAGCGAGTTTTATGTTATAATCTAATAAAAAGGATATAAAATGACATGTAAAGTTCAATGGAATCCCATTGCAAATATGCCTATCTTTATTTGCACAGATGGAGAAGAATTTATTACCGATTCCCAAATAGATGCGCTAACTCAAAAGCACGTGCAAATTGCAGTGATTCTCGGCGCACTGGCTATCCCAGCTTTTCTTATCTACAAGGCTTACCGTTTTGCCAATCCTATCCGTGTACAGAATTTGGGTGGACTTAGAGTTGTGGTGGTGGAACGTCCTAATACCCACTTAAAGGCTATGAAGCTGCGGGAGAAAATCGAGAATGGGGCCGATTTGGATATTACCGATCAAAGAGATAAGCCTCTTAGAAGCTATTCTACAGTCGGATTAATGGAACCGCCAAAAGGTCTGATCCTTCCTGATCAAATACCAGAGGAGTTTGAAAATGATGAGACTTATCCAAAGTACGTTTGTCCTCTCACGCAGTGTTTGATCCGCTTTCCCCGTTTAGACCCGACGGATGGGACGACCCTTTATGAACAAAGTGCAATTGAGCATCATTTGGAAGAAGCCAAGACATCTCCTATGACAAGGGATCCTCTCACTGAGGATGACTTAGTCGAAGTTCCGAATATTGCCCGTTACATCAAGATGAGGCTCTTTCAATATCACAAGGAAACAAGGCCAAAGTAGATTACATCATTCATCTTTTTTCAACGCAAAGACACGAAGGCGCAAAGACGCAAAAAAAAATTATTTTTTCTTTTTCCTGCGTCTTTGCGCCTTTGCGTCTTTGCGTTGTAAATTGCCTTACATCATCTGCTCTAAGATCTTTTCCAACTTCATCAGGTCGTGGGCGAAGTTGCGGATCCCTTCCATCAGCTTCTCAACCGCCATCGCGTTGTCGCAGAGCATCCAATGGAATGACTTTTGGTCGATTTTTAGAGGGGGAATCTCCATCCCTTTGGCCTTGGCGGCGTCGAGTTTGTGAGGGACAGCACCTGTAGCGCTCTCCAATTCTTTGAGGAGGGGAGGGGCGATGGTCAGGAGGTCGCAGCCGGCAAGCTCGAGGATTTCACCGCTGTTGCGGAAGGAAGCGCCCATCACTTGGGTCTTGATCCCATGTTTTTTGTAGTAATTATAAATCTCGGTGACGGAGAGGACTCCGGGGTCGTCTACCGGAGCAAAATCTTTCCCTTCTGCCTTTTTGAACCAGTCTAAGATCCGGCCGACAAAGGGGGAGATGAGGGTGGCGCCGGCATCGGCACAGGCGATCGCTTGCGGCATGGAGAACATCAGGGTCATGTTGCAGTGGATTCCCTCTTTTTCGAGTACTTTTGCTGCTTGGGCCCCTTCCCAGGTGGAGGCGAGCTTGATCAAGACCCGTTTCCGATCGATGCCGGCGGCTGCATAGAGGGCGATCAGGTCGGTGGGCTTTTTTGATGCTCCCTTCTATATCGAAGGAGAGGCGGGCATCGACTTCGGTGGAAACGCGGCCGGGGACGATTTTCAAAATTTCGACGCCGAAATTGACGAAGAGTTTATCGACGGTCAGGGTCATCCGCTCAGGCTTAGTTTTTCCTTTCTTGCCAAAAGTGATCGCATCTTGGATGAGGAACTGATATTCCGGCAGGCCTGCCGCTTTGAAAATGAGCGATGGGTTGGTGGTTGCATCGGTCGGCTTAAATTTTTTGATCTCTTCGATCTCTCCAGTGTCGGCGACAATCGTGGTCCACTTCTTTAACTCATCTAATTTGCTCATTTTAACTCCTTTTCACTGATTATAAAAGTTTTAAATTTAGAAGGGAAGAATTTCGAGAAGTCTGAAGACTTTTGAGCTGCTTATCGAAATGATCGGCCTTAATGATCTCCCGATGGCCATTGAGGGTGATCGTGACCGTTTTGCCCTCTTTGAGCTGCGCAATGAGGTGATCTTGCAATTCGGATGGGAGCTGAACCCGCTGCTGTCCTTGATGGAAGGGTGCGAAACAGGTCGCTGAATTGATCTGGATTTTGGCTTCTGCGATAAGGGGATTATGGACTTGTAGATAGGCGATAAGGCCATTTTTTGTTTGGAGGAATTCGAGATCGATGCCCAGAACGTGATCCTGAGATTGATAGAGAAGGCGGCTGCAGTGGGAGCTTTTTTCGCAGATGTGCTGGCAATTCCATTGGCTGGTCTTCTGGCAAGAAAGCAGCAAAAGGAGAAGGCTAATGACTCTTTTCATGTTTATGGTTCACGCCGACGAGAACTAAGGTCAGAACTCCAAGCGCTGTAGTCCCGAAGGCAATCGCCCAATTTTTTTGCTTGGCGCGCCGAATCGACTTGAGGTAGTCATCGCTCTCCCTGCCAACAAATTTCCCTTTATTGAAACAATCGTCAGTTTCATCGTAGTAGACTTTTGGTTCGCAATTCTCCTGAGCACCCGCTACATGGGAGAAAACTAGGCCGAGGACAGTAATAGACGCAATAATTTTTTTCATAAACCCAACATTAGTAATTGCCAGACGATCCCGAGTTTCGATTGCTCTAAGACCATCTGCTTGAAAGATGTGGATTCTACCCCCTCGCTCTTTTTTTGCCAAGCTTCTCGTAACCCCTTCTCATTGTCGACGAGGGTAAATAGATCGTCGCATAGGGTCATGGAACGGAGCGATTGCTCGATTAGCGCTGTGTGCTTGCCAAAATCTTTCTTTAGGGCACCGGCGGTCAGAATGTAGGCCTCCCCATTGCGGATCAAGATTACCTGCAACAGACGGGCTGGCCCAAATTTTGTCGCCGTTTCGATTTCCACTAGTTCGGCCGGTCCACTTTTCGTCTCAATTTTCCCCAGATGACGCCATTTTTGCTTATTGGAGGTGCAGTTTTTTTGGACGATCGCCAAATACTGCTCGGTCGAGAGGTTGACTCGCTCATGGGTGAGGTTGATCGAGGGGCAAAAGCCTGATTTATGCTTATCGACGAATCCGACAATTGCCCGGTGGGAAGGCATCTTTGGATCGGAGATCTCCCAATTGGGCGGGGGGGTGAAGAGGCAATGAGATAAAATGAGGCCAAGTGTCAACATGGCTAATCGCTGTCAGAATGTGAATTGTGAATTAGGCCGGTGATCAGGGCGATCGCGGCGGCGAGGCCAATCCCCCAGCCGATCATCGAAGCGCTGACCGCATTGAAAATCCCATCTTGACATCCGTTGACAGGGCCAGTGTTGTAGAGGGCGTTTTGCTCGTCCACGGCGGCGTCGAGCCATTCCCCGTTATCAGCTCGTAATGCTGTCGAGGTGATTAACAGGAGGGGGAGGATCATGCGGATCATTCTTTTCATACCTTACATATGACATAACTATTAATTTTCTGGAAGTGAAAATTAATTGTGTTCTAAATACTTAAATTTAAATTAATAAAAGTTCGGGCAGGGGCAGGGGCACGAAATTTCGGGGTTGAAATATATCTTGTACTGAGCGATAAATAATCCCAAAAAGGATAGATGCATGGATACAATTGAGACGGGTAAGGACAAAGTCAAGAAGATCTGCGAGGTTTTGCGTAAGGAGACCATCGAGCCGGCCATCGCTGAGGCGAGGAATATTCTGGAAACTGCTCAGGATAATGCCGACCTGATCATCGAAGAGGCTCGCGCGAAGGCAGCGAAGATGATCGCCGAGGCCGAAAAGGATATCGACAAAAAGTATGCGGTCTTCAAAACAGCGCTCAATCAGGGTGCTCGCCAATCGATCGAATGGCTAAGGCAAGAGATTCAAGAGCGGCTCCTCCATCATAATCTCGGGGAGATGATTGCCAAAGCGAGCAGCAACCCGAAGGTTCTCAGCGACATGATCAAAACGGTCATTAAGGCGATCGAAGAGGAAGGGCTGGATACCGAGCTCAGCGCAGTGATCCCCGGAGCCGTCGATCCTCAAGAAGTGAATGTGCTGCTCGGAAAAGATCTACTCGAAAGACTGAAAGAGAAGAGTGTTTTACTTGGATCCAAAAAGGGAGGGGTCGAAGTGAAGCTTCATAAAGAACATATCACCATCGATCTCTCGGATACCGCTCTGCTGGAATTGATGACCCAGTATGTGCGTAAAGAGTTTCATCAATACTTTTTTGCTTCCGAATAATATTTAAGGCATGAAAAACTACTATTTTGTCGCTCCTTCTCTGCCCCCGCTTGTGCTCGGACAAGCGCCGGAGATCTCTTTTGAAGAGCTGATCCATCGCTTGGAGCTCAACTTGAGCCAAGAGGACCTAAGGCAAGTGAAAGTGCTTAGGCTGGCGATCGATCTCTACAACATCCGAGCCCATTATTCGAATCAACCGCTCGATCCGCGCGGGAATTTAAATGAAAAAGAGCTCGACGATGCCCTTCTTGCCGAAGCCGACCTGCCCCCCTATGTGTTCGAATTCTTGAACCAATTTGAGGATGTCCAGGAGAAGGTGCGCCACTTTTTTGGACTCCTCTCTCGCTACTATACCGAAGAGGGGCGCAAAGCAAAGGGGTTTTTGAAGCAACTGCTAGGGTTTCAAAGAGATGTGCGGCTGGTACTCGCTGCCATTAGAGCTAAGAAGTTGAAGCGAGATGTGCTCAAAGAATTTCAGTTTGAAGATTTCACCGACCCTCTCGTCGCTCATATTTTGGCACAGCGAGACATGGACACCTACGAGCCTCCATTGGAATATCAAGATTTGAAAAACAAGATACAGGCTGCCGGAGATGATCCTTTGGAGCAATACAAGGCAGTCATTGGTTATGAGTTGGATAGAATAGAAGAGATGACCGGTTACCCCCTCTTCTCACTGGCTTGGATTTTGGGCTATGTGGCGAAGCTGCTGCTGGTCGAGCGGTATCATATGCTCGATAGTGGAAGGGGTAAGGAGATCATCGAGAAGTATAAAACGGGATAAAAGATGACAAAACACCATGCAACAGGAAAAGTGGTTCGCGCTTTTGGCAATTTGCTCCACGTCGCTTTTGAGGGGAATATCCGTCAGGGTGAGGTCGCCATGGTCGAACTGGGCAATGCCAGCTTAAAAGCAGAAGTGATCGAAATCGTCGGCAATGAAGCAAAATTGCAGGTTTACGAAGACACTAGGGGCGTCAAATTGGGCACCCATGTCGAATTTTCCACTTTACTGCTCGAAGCCGAGCTTGGCCCCGGACTCCTTAGCTCGATTTTCGATGGACTGCAAAACCCGCTTGAAAATGTGGCCAAAGCAACCGGTCTCTTTTTGACACGGGGCACCTACTTGCCCGCGCTCGACTATATCCGCCATTGGGATTACAACCCGATCGTCAAGGTTGACGATGTCCTCTCACGAGGCGAATACCTGGGCTATACGATGGAGGGCCGCTTCCACCACTACATCATGGTTCCATTCGTGCTGACGGGTAAATTCAGGATCACTTGGGTGATCAAACCGGGCTCCTATACGATCGATACTGTTGTCGCCAAAGCGGTCGATGAGCAAGGGGCAGAGCATGAGTTTACCATGGTCCAAAAATGGCCGGTCAAGATCTGCGCTGTCTGCTGGGACGAAAGTGCCATTAAAGCAGATGATGGACACCGGCTTCCGCATTATCGATACCCAATTTCCGGTGATGAAAGGGGGCACATTTTGCGCTCCAGGACCATTTGGAGCCGGAAAAACGGTCCTGCAGCATCACCTTTCCAAATATTCTTCGGTCGACATCGTGATCGTCGTCGCTTGCGGTGAGCGAGCCGGCGAGGTGGTCGAGGTGCTCCGCACATTCCCTCACTTGACCGATCCCCATACCCATGAACCGTTGATGAGCCGTACGGTCATCATCTGCAATACCTCCTCGATGCCGGTCTCTGCGCGGGAAGCGTCGATCTACATGGGAGCGACGATTGCCGAATACTACCGGCAGATGGGGCTCGATGTTCTCCTTCTGGCCGACTCGACTTCTCGCTGGGCCCAAGCAATGCGCGAAATGTCGGGCCGTCTCGAAGAGATTCCGGGCGAAGAGGCCTTCCCCGCCTATCTTGCCTCCCGTATTGCCGCCTTTTACGAGCGGGCGGGGTTGCTCGAGCTTCCCAGTGGAAAGACCGGCTCGCTGACAATTGGCGGCACGGTATCGCCCGCTGGAGGAAACTTCGAAGAACCGGTGACTCAAGCGACACTCTCTGTAGTCGGCGCCTTCTTGGGGCTGTCCCGCGCTCGTTCTGATGCGCGCCGCTATCCTGCGATCGATCCGCTCATCTCTTGGAGCAAATATGTTTCGAATGTCGGTGATCAGCTCGACGAGAAAGTGAAAGGATGGGGCGAAATGGTCCATAGGAGCAGCCAAGATACTCCGCAACGGAGACGATATCGGCAAACGGATGGAGGTCGTCGGGGAAGAGGGGATATCGCTCACCGATATCGTCACCTACCTGAAATCCGAGCTCTATGAATTCAGCTATCTGCAGCAAAATGCTTTTGACAAAGAAGATGCTTATTGCCCGCTCGAGCGGCAAATCCCGCTCTTTAAGATCATCGGCAACATTTTCGAAGCGATTTTACACTTCGAAGATCACGACAGCGCGCAGATCCTTTTTCCTGGAGCTGCAGAACGAAATTAAAAACATGAACTTCATGCCCTTTAAATAGTGAGCACTACCATCGGGCCTATGCAAGAATCGAGAACAAAGTTGAAAAACAGGCGGCTGCAATAAGATGAAAAAAATCTACGATAGAATTGTTGACATGCGCGGAAACCTCATCACCGTCATTGCAAGAGGGTGAGCCTAGGGGAGATCGCCCGCATCCAAAAACGAAATGGCGACACCACCTATGCTTCTGTCTTGAGCATCGAAGGAGAACTAGTCACATTGCAGTGCTTTGAAAATACCCGCGGTATTTCCACCAACGATCAAGTGATCTTCTTAGGGAAGCAGATGCAGGTGGCCTGCTCGCGAGGCGATGCTCGGAAGAAGCTTAAATGGAGCAGGGGACCCTATCGACAATGGCCCGATGATTCAGGGCGAAAAGATCGAAATCGGGATCTCCGTCTTTCAATCCTGTGCGCCGCATCATTCCGCAAGAGATCGGTCCGCACCAACATTCCGATGATCGATGTCTTCAACTGCCTTGTCAAATCGCAGAAAATCCCCATCTTTTCGATTGCTGGCGAACCCTATAACTGCCTTCTTGATGCGGATTGCCAACCAGACCGACGCGGATGTCGTCATCATTGGCGGCATGGGCCTGCGCTTCGACGACTACCAAGCCTTCATCGACAACGCTGAAAGCGCCGGCTCGCTTGAAAAAACGGTCATGTTCATTCATCAGGCGACAGATCCTGCCGTCGAATGCATGCTCGTGCCCGATATGGCGCTTGCCTGCGCTGAGAAATTTGCAATGCAAGAGAAAAATGTCCTCGTCTTGCTGACCGACATGACCGCCTTTGCCGATGCGATCAAAGAGATCATGATCACGATGGACCAGGTGCCTTCGAACCGCGGCTATCCAGGGTCGCTCTATTCCGATTTGGCTGCTCGCTATGAAAAAGCGGTCGATATCGATGGCAGCGGCTCGATCACGATCATTTCTGTGACCACGATGCCTGGGGGCGATGTGACGCATCCGATTCCCGACAACACCGGCTACATCACCGAAGGACAATTTTATCTGCATGGCGGCAGGATCGATCCATTCGGCTCGCTCTCTCGTCTCAAGCAGCAGGTGATTGGAAAAGTGACGCGCGAAGACCATGGCGATATGGCCAATGCCCAGATCCGTCTCTATGCCGATTCGAAGAAAGCGCGTGAGCGGCAGAGCATGGGCTTTAAACTCTCCCGTTGGGATGAAAAATTGCTCAACTTCTCGATTCTATTTGAAGAGCGGATGATGAATCTCGAAGTGAACTACACTTTGGAAGAGGCGCTCGATCTTGGTTGGAAGACTTTGGCTGAGTGTTTTGAGCAGCATGAAGTGGGGATTAAAGATTCCCTGATTAGAAAAATATTGGCCTACGGATGTCTGAAATCAAGTATACGAAGACAGAACTGCGCGCCCAACAGATCAGGTTGACCCAACTTGAAAAGTATCTGCCAACCCTGCAGCTGAAAAAAGCGATGTTGCAGCTCGAGATCAACCAAGTGCTGGGTGAATTGGAGAAGTTAGAGATCGAAAAGAAGACCTTCGAAAACAAGATGTACGGCTATCAGCAATTGCTCACCGACACCGATGCCGAGAGCCTCTTCCAATCTCTCGAAGTCGTATCGGTGAACAAACGGTTTGAAAATATCGCCGGCGTCGAAATCCCTATCTTTGAGGGGATCGTCTTCACAGAGCCCACCTACTTCCTCTTCGATACCCCCTACTGGCTAGAAAGTGGCATCCGCGGCGGGCAAAATCTAATAGAAACGCGGGAAAAAATCTTGATTCTCCACGAACGGAAAAGATTGCTCGAGAAAGAACTGCGAGAGGTATCGATCCGAGTCAACCTGTTTGAAAAAATCATGATTCCCCGAACCAAAGACAATATCAAAAAAGTGAAAATCTTCCTTGGCGACATGCAACTTGCCGCTGTTGCCCAGACAAAAGTTGCGAAGCGGAAAATCCTCGAGCGGAAGGGCCAGCAATGATCATTGATCTGAAAAAATACCTCTTTGTCGGAGCTAAAGAAGATCTGGCTGAATTTTTCATTCGAGCTCAAGAAACGGGCTTTATTGAGTTCATCACCACCCAAAAATCGAAAGAGCTCCCCGAATCGATCAAGAAATTTATCGATGCGATCAAGATCTTGCGCAAGCAGCCGGTGAAAGAGCCCTACCGAGGTGGGGGAACTTTCGCTTTCGCCGAGGAAGTGACGACCCAAGTGCTCGATTTGACCCACGAGGTAGAAAAACTCAGTGAAGAGAAACGGTTTTTGGAAGCCGAAATCACCCGGATCGCCCCGTTTGGTCAGTTCTCCTTTGAAGATATCAACTTCATTCAAGAGACCACCGGCAAAAAAATCCAATTCTACTGCGTCAAATCCTCATCTAAAAACGAAGTCGCGCCTGCCCTGATCTATATCGGCACCGATTACGACCTCGATTACTTCATCGGCATCCACGACAGGCCCCAAAGCTATCCGAACATGATCGAGATGCACTTCGACCGAACCGCTGAAGAGCTGAAAAATCACCTCGCTTTTGTCGATGAGACCCTCCACCAGATCGAGGCCGAACTCAAAGGCTATGCTGGATATATCGATTTCCTCAAGGATGGACTCCTGGCCCGGCTCGACCTCTACTATCTGGCCAAAGCCGAAGCAGGGGTCGAATATCCGATGCAAGGAACAATCTTCTCTATCGAAGGATGGGTCCCTCAAAACAAAACCGAAAAACTGCTCCCCCTCATCGAAGGCAAAGCGATCTTCTTCGAGCAGATCGCCATTGAAGCAGACGACAAAGTTCCCACCTGTATGGAGAACAAAGGCGCCAATCGGATCGGGGAGGATATAGTCAAAATCTACGATATTCCCTCCGCAAACGATAAAGATCCTTCCGGCTGGGTGATCTGCGCTTTTGCCCTCTTCTTTGCCATGATCATGGCCGACGGCGGATATGGGATGATTTTCCTTGCCTTAGCGATCTTTTTGAAATTCAAATTTCCCACCCTCAAAGGATCAAAAAAAAGGTTCCTCAAACTCCTCTTCATCCTAGCGACAACCTGCATCATCTGGGGAGTATTCACCACCTCCTATTTCGGCCTCCAGTTTGGGCCGAACAGTCCGCTGACCAAATTTTCTGTCCTCCACTACATGGCAGCCAAAAAAGCGGAGTACCATCGTGAGCACGACGACGCCACCTACAAAACCTGGGTGAAAGAGTTTCCCCAGATTGCCAAAGCGCAGAGTGGAAAAGAGATCCTCACCTTGGCCTCAGTTGAGAAAGAGGGTAAAATCAAATATCCGATTTCAGAGGATTTTAACGATAGCATCCTATTTGAATTTTCGATCCTCGTCGGCGTCATCCACATCAGCTTCTCCCTTCTGCGCTATGCTAGCCGCAATTGGGCCAATTTCGGATGGATCGCAGCAGCTATCGGCGGCTACCTCTATCTACCCGCCACCCTAAAGGCCACCTCCCTCGTCGTGTTCATGGGCTGGATCTCCGAAAGTACCGCCTCCTCCGTCGGCCTGCAACTCTTCTATGGAGGAATGGGCCTCGCCGTTATCGCCGCCTTGATCCAAAAGAAATGGAAAGGACTGTTAGAGATCCCCAATGCGATCCAGATCTTCTCCGATATCCTCTCCTATTTGCGCCTCTATGCCCTTGCGCTAGCCAGCAGCATCATGGCAAGCACCTCGAACGATATGGGGGCAAATGCGGGCCTCGTCGTAGGCTTTGTCATCGTGATCATCGGCCACATCATCAACCTCTCTTTAGGTACCATGGGAGGAGTCATACATGGGCTCCGTCTGAATTTCATCGAATGGTACCACTATAGCTTTGAAGGGGAGGGGAAAATCTTCAACCCCTTAAGAAAATTACGAATAAAACAGGAGTAAATATATATGGATTATGGAATGGTAGGTCCGGCGCTCGTTCTAGGACTAGGATGCATCGGAAGCTCAATCGGCTGCGGAATCGCCGGGATGGCCACCCACGCTGTCATGAGCCGCGTCGAAGAGGGGCACGGAAAGTTCATTGGCATGTCGGCGATGCCCTCCTCCCAATCGGTCTATGGCTTCGTCCTCATGATCCTCATGAAAGGCAAGATCGGCGATGGGAGCCTTGCTCCTATGAATGCGATCGGCATCGGCGCATCGGTCGGTGTAGCGCTCCTTTTCTCCGCGGTCTACCAGGGGATGTGCGCCGCCTCCGGAGTCCAAGCCGCCGCCAAGCAACCCGCAATCTTCGGTAAATGCTTCGCCGCGCTCGGTATCGTCGAGTCGTTCGCCCTCTTCGCCTTCGTCTTCGGCACACTGCTGCTGTAACAAAAGAAAAAACCACAGAGAGAGAAAACCTCTCTGTGGTTTATTGAAGGATGAAAGCTCCTATTAGGATGAGGGTTTAAGACCTACAGCAGCAGCAAAGATAGCAAAGCCAACTAACACAACCCCTTCAGAAATTGCCATATTAATGTATGAGAAATCTTTATTTACTCGTTGCCCTACGAGTGATCCAAAATACCCAGATACCACAAAAGTGACCAAACCATATGGATCGGAGTTAGGAGTAAGTTGACGAATAACTTCTCTACAAGTCGCAGAAGTTATTGTTGCCGCAGCAGTTGCTCTCGGGTCTTCATACTGAAAAATTCCAGCTAAACTGGTAGAAAATGCTGTCGTAACGGCTGTTTGAGAAAGAAATTTAGATACTGCAGGAGATAACATAATACCTTCGGGGTTGAATTTTACCAGTCCAAAATAACATCCGCCGTTATTATTTTGCATTCTAAATAACATCCTTGCATGTGACAAAAAATGATTGGAACGATGTAACGATGAAAAATGATAGGAATTTTTTCTTTTTTTTATCGTTCGTATCATTATATCGTTGTCATGAGCCGCGTTGAAGAAGGACACGGAAAGTTCATCGGCATGTCAGCGATGCCCTCTTCCCAATCGGTCTATGGCGTTGTCCTCATGAAAGGCAAGATTGCCGACGGGGCCCTTGCTCCTATGAACGCGATCGGTATCGGCGCATCGGTCGGAGTGGCGCTCCTTTTCTCTGCCGCCTCCGGGATGCAAGCCGCGGCCAAGCAACCTGCAATCTTCGGTAAATGCTTCGCCGCGCTCGGTATCGTCGAGTCGTTCGCACTCTTCGCCTTCGTCTTCGGCACACTGCTGATGTAACAAAAGAAAAAACCACAGAGAGATGAAAACCTCTCCGCGGTTAATAAATTAAAGGATGAAAGCTCCTATTAGGATGAGGGTTTATAACCTAAAGCAGCAGCAAACAAGGCAAAGCCAAATAAGACAACTCCATGAGAAATTCCCAGCTTAATAATCGAGAAATCTTTATTTACTCGTTGCCCTACTAGTGATGCAAAATACCCACCTACTACAAAAGTGACCAAACCTCGCACAATGGGATCGCCTTTTGGATAAAATTGGAGAATAACTTCATCACAAGTTGCAAAAGTTATAGTTGCGGCAGCAGTGGCTTTCGGGTCTTCATACTGAAAAATCCCAGCTAAACTGGTAGAAAATGCTGTCATAACAGCTGTATTAGAAAGAAAATTTGATACTGCAGGAGTTAACATAATACCTTCGGGGTTGGATTTTATCATTTCAAAATACCATCCTCTGTTCTTATTTTGCTATTCTAAAAGGTAACCTGATGACCGTTGAAAGTTGGAGATCTGCCAATTTTCAATTATCGCCAGTATAGGGCTTATCGTCTACAAGTTCTTTATTTTCAATTAGTTGCAATTTTTATAGCCATTTGAGCTTAAGCTATTTACCTCGAGACTCTTGCGAATAAATAATTGGTTTATATTAGTATTGAAATTAAATTAAAATTTGATTATAATAAAGATATAATAAAAGAGGTAATTAATAAAATGAGTAGCGTTCAAACAAGCGCGATATTAGGGCAGCAGCCAAAGATTACGGGTTCTGCTGAAGCTTTTCCAGTCGGTAATTTGCCAGATGAGCTGATAGCGGAGATCGTAAAGAAACTGGATTTTCCCACTCTGGAACGACTCGAAAAAACAGATGAATTCTGGGCTAATTATACAGTAGATGAGTGGAGATCTATAGCAAAGCAAATAGGCTGCCCACCTTATGGGGATCCCAAAGCCCAAGTTTTTGGCTTTATTAAGGATTTGCGCGAAAAAATCAATAATTGTCCTGAAAATAAACCAGACGATATTACTAAAATCTTAGAAAAACCAACGGAAACTCTTACGATCCCTGAGATCAATCTTCTTCAAGACTGCCTTAAGGCTCGGGATACTTTAGTTGTTTGGGCTCAATTGGCGGTCGCGATCGGCGGACAAATACCTAATCGCAACTTCGCTGATTCAAGCGCAGTAATCGATGAAGCAAAAAAATTCAGCGGTTGGATTACAGAACATCAAGAACAGCTCTTTCAGTTGACTAATCTGGATCTAAGCGGCATGCATCTCACCTCATTGCCGCCTGAGATCGGCAAACTCACTGGGCTGGAAAGGCTCTTTCTACAGATAAATAGTCTCACCGCTTTGCCCCCAGAGTTTTCAGAGCTCAAACAGCTCAAGGAGCTCAATCTTTCAGAAAATCAATTCATCCGAACACCTGAAGAGATCTGCGAAGAGCTCCCTATGCTGCAGCAGATTAATCTTTCTAACAATCCATTTCCTCAATTGATGCTTGAAAGGAGTTTTAATGATCAGATCGCTTCTCTTAAAAGTAACACTAAAAAAGTCGCTGTTGCAACCGTCGCTACCGTCGCCGCCGCCGCCTCTATAGGATTGTACTTTGGGTTTCTTTAAAGATGTTTTAGCTCGATCCGCACTTTCAGCAGCTGCTTGATGATTTTCTCAAAAGCCTCTCTTCCTGGTTTCTGCTCATATTTGTCGATCCCTTCCGAGATGTGGCGGAGCATGTTGACGAGTCGATCGTCATTGATGTCGCTTGAGCAGTTGTGGATCCGCGCCTGAATTTCCCGGAGCTTTTCGAGGTTGGGCACTTTTTCTGATAGGGCAGACTCTAGGTCGGCCAAAGCGGAAATGAGCTTTTTTCCTCCTCGTTTTGGCTGCTGAGGAAAGGGGCGGACATGGTAAGGATCATGTGGATGTTCCATTTATTTTCTCCTTCGTGTATCCCTTTCATATATGCAATTGCCATTTTGGACACAATCTGTTTCAGAAATTTCTGCTCATTTGATCACCGATCTCAAAACCGGGCTCACGCAGGCGGAGGCTAAAGCTCGTCTTGAGAGATTGGGTCTCAATGTCCTGCCGAAAAAGGGGAGGGCGGTCTGGTGGAAGCTTCTTTTGAGTCAATTTTCGAGCATTATCATTTGGCTGCTGATCGGAGCGGCGGTTGTCGCTGGGTTACTTGGCGAGGTGGTCGATGCCTGGGCGATTTTGGCGATCGTCATCCTCAATGCCCTATTGGGCTTTTTCCAAGAATACCGGGCGGAGCGCTCTTTGGAGGCTCTGCAAGAGCTGGCGGCGCCGCTGTCGAAGGCGGTGCGCGATGGGATTTTGCAGATGATCCCGTCCGAGCAGATCGTCCCCGGGGATATTATCCTTTTAGAGGCAGGCGACCTTGTACCGGCTGATGGACGGGTGATAGCCAAGTCGCATCTCTCGACCGATGAGTCTTCATTGACAGGGGAGTCGGTTCCAGTTGCCAAAACAGATCAGGTGCTCCAAGGGGATCGGTTGCTGGCCGACCGGAAGAATATGGTCTTTATGGGAACGACGGTCGCCTCGGGCAAAGGGCATGTGATGATTGTCCAAACGGGCATTGAAACTGAGATCGGGATAATCGCCTCTGAGCTGCTGACTGCAAAGAAAGAGACCACCCCCTTGCAGAAACGCTTGGATGAGCTTGGAAAAAGGCTGGTCTACCTCTGTTTGGTGATTGTGGCGATCGTTTTTGCAGTCGGGGTGCTGCGGGGCAGCGGGGTGGTCGACATGCTCCTCATTGCGCTCAGTTTGGCAGTCGCCGCCATTCCGGAAGGGCTGCCGGCGGCGGTGACGATTGCGCTATCGATTGGCGTACGGAGAATGGCCAAGCAAAATGCGCTCATCAGACGCCTCTCATCTGTCGAAACGCTCGGATCGGCCAATATCATCTTCACTGACAAGACCGGCACGCTGACCCAAAATGAGATGACGGTCCGCTCTATTTGGGTCGACAGAAAATTTATCGGGGTCACTGGCTCAGGGTATGCTCCCATTGGGGAATTTGAAGGGGAGGCCAAAGATCTAGAATGGGCTCTTTCGATCGGTGTTTTATGCAACAACGCCAATATTCTTCAAAAAGAGGGCAAATGGACAGTGGCAGGTGACCCGACTGAGGGGGCTCTTTTAACTGCCGCAAAAAAATTAGGATTGGCGCCAGACTGGAACTTTTGCGAAGAGATCCCGTTTGATTCTGACCGGAAGATGATGAGTGTGCTGAGAGAAAAGGATGGAAAAAAGGTGCTGTTTGTCAAAGGGGCCCCGGACATTCTGCTCTCCCGCTCAAAAAAGTGGCTCGTCGATGGAGAGGAGCTCCCTCTGACCGATCAATCGGAAATCAGCCGAGCCAATCAGAAACTTGCTTCAAAAGCCTATCGGGTGCTGGGACTGGCCTATCAGACGAACCTGTCAGCGCCACTCGAAGAGGATCTGGTTTTTGTCGGGCTGGTGGCGATGATCGATCCGCCAAGACCTGAGGCGAAAGAGGCGATTCGAGTCTGTAAAGAGGCTGGCGTGCGGACCGTGATGGTGACCGGCGATCACAAAGAGACCGCTCAAGCAATTGCCCGAGAACTCGACATGGATCATGGGCTCGTAGTCGATGGCAAAGAGCTCGATCAGATGAGCGATGAACAGCTGCATGAGGTTGCCGTTTTTTCACGCATCAGCGCGGCCCACAAATTGCGGATCATCAATGCCTTTGCCGACAAAGTGACGGCGATGACCGGCGATGGAGTCAACGATGCCCCAGCCATCCATGCGGCGGATATCGGCATTGCGATGGGGATCGCCGGTACCGAGGTGACGAAGCAGAGCGCCGATCTGATCATCCTCGATGACAATTTTGCCTCCATCGCCCATGCCATCGAGCAGGGGAGGGGGATCTACGACAACATCGTCAAATTTGTCAGCTACTTGCTCTGCTCGAATATTGCCGAGATTTTGGTCATTTTCATCGTCATGCTGCTCGGATTGAAAGGCGCGGATAGGGGCCCCTTTGTGGCGCTGCTGCCGATTCAGCTGCTCTGGATGAACCTGATCACAGATGGCTTCCCCGCAATCAGCTTGGCGATGGATCCGATCGATCCCCTGGCGATGAAAAGACCGCCCAGACCCCGCTCTGAGCATATTCTCAGCCGCCGCTTTACCCTTTTTCTCATCACGATGAGCCTCATCGTCACCGCGGGGGCAATCGGGGCCTGTTTTTATGGCTATCAAACCAGCGTGGCCCTAGCGCAGACGATGACCTTCACGACACTGATTGTCCTCGAACTCGTCAAAGTGCAAATGATCCGCTCCCAATACCGAATGAAGCCCTTTTCCAATCCCTACGTCATCCTGGCGCTAGGCACTTCGTTAATATTGCAGCTAATTGTCCTCTATGTTCCATCGCTTCAAATCGTCTTTGGCACAGTTCCGCTCAGCCTTACCGATTGGGGAGTGATCCTCGGAATCGCCCTCTTTTTATGGATCGCGGGAAAAGGGATTACGAAAATTTTTTATAGATAATTCTATCTAGGTTTATCGCTTGTGCTTTTCCCTGAATTTAGTTATTATTTCCGTCTCTATAACTAAGGAATAGCCCGTGTCGATTAAGTTCAATAGCGAAAAACCCTTTGATTCGCTCGCAATGTTCAGCAACGCCCAAGCCTATTTGACCGATGAACAAAAGGACAGCTTTGGGTTAGAGGTTAGTCAATTTTTCTCTGAAAAAGGATACATGGATCAGTCTATCCCAATTCCTGCAGAATATAGAGAAAGAGTTCTGGATGATTTGGCCATTCTCCTCGGAATCAAAGCGCTCGCCCACCCTGAGAAAATGCGCACCCTGGCCGCTGTTGAAAAAGTCACAGGTTGTCACTTCTCTGGACTGAACAGAAAATTCCAAGTTTATCCACTTGAAGTGGAGCGCGGCGGGAAGCTTGCTACTCGCTGGGGTTGGGTGAGTGCAGAGGCTTGTATAGAATCAGTTCTAAAAGAGCCCTCTATCACTCAGAATGCCGAAGGATTTGATCCTAATGGGGCCATCATCCGTCATGATCAACCTATCCTTACAGAACATGAAACCTATAACAAACAGTTCATCCCAGCGCCTACTCAAAAGTCCTCTACTGAAAGCGTAGCCTTCTCTCGTTTATTTAATCCTGAACAACCATTTGAATCTATCGCCCGATTTTCTGATCGGTTCGCCATATTGAATCATACCGAGCAAAAGTCAATGGTTGTGACTATTCGGAACTTCTTCATTTCAAAGGCATTAGAGGGTCAAACAGTCGAATTGCCAGAAAATTATCGAGAACGGTTCAGCAAAGTAGATTTGAAGTTACTAATCGATCTTTTACATGATACATTCCCCGATTCAGAAAATAAAGAATTAGAGAAACACAGGTTCATCGCGGCTGTCCAAAAAGTCACTCAACTACAGTTCACCTCTCTTAAGAAAGAGGACAGAGTCTATCAGACAGTAATGGACTATAAGACTGCCCATTCAGTTGCCCACGACAAGTTCTCGGGGTGGCTAAGACATGGCGATGTAGCGAGAACATTCACTGCAGAAGAAGAGAACTGCGGCTATGTGAAAGCCCAGCCCATTCATTTAGAGGGGATGACCCCATTACTTGCCCTTACATTGCAACAATTCCAATATCGATCCCCTAACCTAGATGCCGTCGAAGTAGCAGGAAAAGTCGAATCTGCAATTGCCTTGTTGTGCCTTGCAAGAGAATATTCGTGGACCAAGCTTCGAGGAGAAATTGAGGGCAAGTTGAACTCCGTGGAGAGATCTTCGAAATTCCAGACCTCCGTTGCACGAATGCTCCATCGAAGTGGCGTACATGAAGCGATGAAAGATATTGGTATCGAGATATTAAGACCCGATACGGAGTATCTCTCGGATGAGGCACTCTACCAATTATTGAGATATAATCTTACCTTTTTAGACAGCTCTAATTTTGATTCCATCATAGGTGTCTCTATTGGAGAGAAAAAACCCAACTTAAAAGCCTTAATCCGCTACAGGAAAGAAATTCAAAATGGGGAGCTGTCCAAGCAAATTGATGAGTATATAGTTGATTATTTTGTAAGGCTTACTTTCAATTACGAGTATCTTCAAGATAAAATAAAAAAATTCATTGCCGATAGAATTGAAAGCGTATTCAGAGCTTCTGAGCCTATTGAATTAGCTGTTCAGTTGGATAAACAACTACAGTCGTATAGTTTTTCAGAAGAAGAGCGCATTAAGTTAGCTAAATTTTTTGACACACCAGAGGTTCGTCAATTTTTTATAGATGCTAGTAGCAGAGAAAAACTAGATGATTTAATAAATGGTATTGGAACTTTCTTTCAGGTATTGCAGCCATCCATTGAACGGTTTATAGAGGCTTCTTGTAACTGGCAAGAGCGTGCTGATTCATGCCCGGTCGAATTTTCTTCAGCTCTAAATGACTTAATTGGGATAGTCAGCAAGCGGTATCAAGATAAAAAGGCAAGAGTCGAGCAGGTATTAGTTGCCTTTGAGAATTGCTTTGGTAGCCGCTCCTATGGTGATAATAGAACCCCACTCGAAATGTTTTTTAAAGCACGTTGTAATCCAAATGGGAGATTTGATGAAACTCTTAAATCATACCTTTCCGAAGTCACTATTGCAGGAAAAAGTGCTAAAATGATTTGTACAATTTTAGCAAGGGAAGATTTCTGCGCATTCCTAGCTGAAAATGATATCCCTCCTTCCGCTCTTCAGCTATTCGGACAATTTTTAGAAAGTCAATTCACAAGAAATAAAGTTTGCGAATGCATAGAACAGCTGGCAAAATCGCTTTCTTATAAGAAATCACGATCGGATCAATTGAGTAACGTAGAGGCATTTTTAAAAGGATGGAAATCTCTGCCAGAAACAACACCTCAAGAAAATGCTTCCTCTTGTTTATTTGTGATTCATGACCAATATGACCGTGCTAAAGAACTACTCATGAGTCTTTCTTTATTAGAAGACCCGAATATCGTGCATCTTGGTCTTGAGCGCTCTGTTATTGAAATGCATATAAATATCTTAGAAAGAGCATGTTTCATCAGGCGATTCCTAGATACTTTTATTGCTGAAGATAAAAGTGACCTTAAGTTTTTTTTCTATCAACGCATGCCAGATCATAAACACATTTCCAAGTATGATGTTGAGAGCTTTGATAAAGAAGTGCAGAAAATTCCCTTTCAGGATGCTGAAGAGCTCCTGAGCGCTTTAACTAAGGAAGAAGCCCATACACTATTTGCCGAGTACAATTTCTTGCCGCAAAAAGAGTTCTTTGAGACAAGGCTAAAGGCATACATTGCGACCAAGCCAATTGAAGTTGCCAAACCTCCCGAGCAGGGTAAAGGCTGGCTCTGGTAAATTATTCCTTAGCAAATTTTCCCCTTTCGTGCAGAATCCAAATTATGCATACCGAAAAGATTCCTTACCTTCAGGGTGAGACAAAATGTCTTGGGTTTTTGGCCTATGACGATCGTGTCAAAGCGAAACGGCCTGCCATTCTTGTGACCCATGCCTGGCGCGGGCAAGATGATTTTGCTAGGGCAAAAGCCATTGAATTGGCCGAGCTAGGCTATGTGGCCTTTGCAGTCGATCTTTATGGCAATGGTATCTCGGTAACAGATGATGAGGCGGCTCAATATATGGTGCCCCTGTTTCTCGATCGGGCACTTTTGCAGGCCCGCATCGGCGCTGCCTATGAGTGTGCTCGAAAACTCCCGCCTGTCGATCCAGCGAAGATCGGTGCGATCGGTTTTTGCTTCGGCGGATTGACCGTCTTCGAGCTGCTCCGCTCCGGTGTCGATCTGAAAGGAGTGGTCTGTTTCCATGGGGTGTTTGCGAATGAGCGTGAGGGGATCAAAGCCAAAACAGTGCCGATCAGTCCCAACGCCAAGGGGAGCTTGCTCATATTGCAAGGGGAGCAAGATCCGCTCATCACAGTCCTCGATCTGCAAAATGTGCAGAAGGAGATGACCAAAGCGGGGATCGACTGGCAGATTCACCTGTATGGCAATACGATGCACGCCTTTACCAATCCGGCCGCCAACAACCCGAAAAATGGGGCGATGTATAGCCAGAGAGCGACGCAGAGGGCCTGGCGCTCGATGCAAAATTTCTTCGGAGAGGTCTTTAGTTAATGGCCTATCCAAAGTTACAGCGCGGTTTAAAGTCACGCCACCTCAGCATGATTGCGCTGGGGGGGATCATCGGCTCCTCCTATTTCCTCGGAACCGGTTATGTGCTCAAACAGGTGGGCCCCGCTGCCTTCCTCGCCTATATTTTGGGAGGCTTCATCTCCTATTTGACCCTAGCTTGTTTGGCTGAGCTTGCGGTCTCCTCACCGTCACAAGGCTCATTTGTCAATTCGGCCGCGCGCTATATTTCTCCTGCTTGGGCCTGCGGCGTCGGGTGGTCCTATTGGTTCAACTGGGTGATCTATATCCCTTCGGAATGCATCGCCGGCGGACTCATCATGTCGAGTTTCGTTCCCGAAGTGCCGACCTATATGTGGGCAATGCTCTTTGGCGCGATCATCTCTTGGATCAACCTCTCTCATGTGAAGGCCTTTGGCGAGCTGGAATTTTGGCTCTCGCTCATCAAGATCGCCCTGCTGATTGGGTTTTGCATTCTGGCCGTTTTGATTTTTTTCGGATGGATTGGTCCTTCCACACATGAGCCAATCGGCACCAAGTATATTTTTGGCGATGGGGGGCTATTCCCCAACGGCTTCCTCGTCCTGTTTATCAACATGGTGATTTTGATGGCCAACTTCCAAGGGTCAGAAATCATCGGACTGACCGCTTCGGAATCGGAATCTCCAAAAAAAGCGATCCCCGCAGCACTCCAAAAGGTGGCCATCCGGATCATTGGACTCTACGTGATCCCGACGTTTCTCCTCGTCCTGATTTTGCCATGGCAAGAGGGGAGTGTACAGGGGAGCGCCTTCTCGCTCGCCTTGAAGAAATATGGGCTCACCCACGTAGCGCACGTGTTCAGCTTTCTGATCATCACCGGATCGATTTCGAGTGCCAACAGCGGCCTCTACGCGACGATCAGAACCCTACTAGCCTTATTGAGAGGAGGATGGGCCCCAAATTTTTGACCCATGTGAACAAAACCGGCGTCCCCACCTATGCCACTTTTGCGACGATCGCCGCTGTATGGATTTTGCTCATTTCGGCTTCAATGTTTCCCGCTCCAAATCTCTACGCCATGCTGCTGGCCACCTCAGGATTTACCGGGACCATTTGTTGGATTTCGATCTGCTGGGCACAGATTCGCTTCCGTCATCATTATCGAGAAAAGGGAGTGAAATTGACCTATAAAGTCCCTTTTTTCCCTTACCTGACCCACATTTCGATTTGGCTGCAAGTGGGAACCCTGTTAGTCGTCCTGCTAGAGCCACAGTTGCGTCCCGCCTTCTATTTTGGGGCCCCGGCGGTGATTGTGCCCATTCTTTGGTACAAGTGGAAGCATTCAAAATTAATAAATAAGAGGAGTCACCATGAAGGTAATTGAAGCGCTTGCATCAGCAATTGCAGCCGAGGGCATTGATCACGTTTTCGGCGTCATGGGCGATGCCAATCAGGATATGATTGTGGAATTGTGCGAAAAGCATGGCCTTAAGTTCGTTCACACGCATCACGAAACCAGCGCCGTCGGCATGGCGGACGGTTATACGCGCTTCTGTGGCAAGATAGGCCTTGCCACCACCACGCAGGGCCCAGGCTATACCAACGCAACGACCTCTCTGGTGTCGGCTCGACTGCATCGATCGCCCGTATTGATGTTGGCAGGCCACACCTCATTGCGTGATCCCTACAATCCGCAAGGCATGGTCGATCAGCACGCACTGGCGAAGCTCACAACCGAAGCGACAGTGACAGTCAAGCACTCGAGCAATGTGGATTACTGCCTTGGTGAAGCTTTCCGCCAGCTCAAAGCTAGGAAAGGTCCGTTTGTCTTCAACATGCCGCAGGACATCATGCAGACTGTCCTGCCAGATCAAAAATGGACCTATCGTCCGATGTACAAGACGAAGGCGTTGCAGCCGCCGCGCCCGGATGACGTTGCCGAAGCTGCCAAGATCGTGTCTGGCGCTAAACGACCAACCATTCTTTGCGGGCTTGGCGCCGCTCGGGGAAAGGCCGAGCCAGAGGTCCGGAAATTGGCCGAATATCTCGGCGCGCCAGTGGCCACGTCACTGCTGTCAGCAGGGTTTTGTTCACAGTATCCGCTTTATCTGGGCATCAGCGGCGGCCTGGGCTCAGAGCTTACAGTTGATGTGCTGGCCGAAAGCGATGTCATGATCGTCGTGGGGGCGAGCTTGAATGAGTGGACGACGCACTTCGGCAAGATCCTCGAAAATGGCAAGAAAATTATCCAGATCGATGACCGAGAGGATGCGTTCGGATGGTTTGCGCGGATTGCAGTCGGCCTGGAAGCTGACGCGAAAGTGGCCGTCGCGGCGTTGCTCGATCGGCTGAAGGAGAGCGGCAAGCCGGATCGCAAACCGGATGCGGAGACAGTACAGAAAATCAAGCAATGGAAGCCGGCGACCGTGAATTACGACGACGGCAAGTGGGTCGACCCGCGCCGCGCTGCCGCCTATCTGGAAGACAAGCTGCCGAAACGGGATCGCATTCTTGTTTTCGACGGCGGGCACTCTGCAATGGTAACCTGTCAGGCTATGAGCAGCCCCAACGCCTGAGAACTGGTCGATCGGACTGGATTTCGGAGCCATTGGGCAAGGCTTAGCCATTGCACTCGGCGCCTGCTTTGCGCGACCCGGCAAGCGAGTTACCCATCTCACCGGGGATGCCTCGTTCATGATGAATGTGGCCGATTTCCATACCGCGGTCAGCCACAATCTGCCGCTCACCGTTTTCGTGTTCAACGACAACGCTGTCGGGCAGGAGCGGCATGACCTTGTCCACAAGGGCTTCCCGACGAAATATGCGGAAGTCGCTCAGCCAGATTTCGAAAAATTGGCCGTCGGTTTTGGCGCCAAGGGCTTTAGAGTCAACCGGCCCGAGGATTTCGGCGAGATCGACAAAGCGCTTGCCGTCGAAGAGGGGCCGGTGATCGTCAACGTGCGCATCAACGGTGATGTCGAATTGCCCGTCAGCTGGGAGATTGCGAAGGCCCTCGAAAACACCGGAGAATAGTCCGACTTGACCTAAGACCGAAAAGAGCCCATTTCAACCTTCGAAATTCTAGTGCTTTTTTCTGTGAATTTCCCTATCATGTTTACCTGCGAGTAGTTGAGTCAAATTAATTGTTTTTCATTTGAAAATTTTGGCTATTTATTATATAATTAATATAAATTAATTAAAAGAAAACTAAGTTCAGGAGATATTTTTATGATGAGTGCAGTTTTAGGCTCAGGCAACCAACGTCTATGCTGGAGTACGCTTTCAATAACTCAAAGGGAAACGGGCATCTCGCCGGAGCTATTGAGCGAGCTGGAATTTGACATTCCTCTAGAAAATTGGTCTCCTGAGAGAGAACAACAGGTGAGAAACTTTTTTGCAGGCTGTCTGCTGGCAGCTTCAGCAGAGGAGTATCATCGACACGTATGGAGTCTTATCAACTCGTCGATGCTCCCCCTACCTGTCAAGGCTATTGCCGAAAAAACTCTAAAAGTAGCGAGACTTCAAGAAATGACGATCCCCAGAGATGGAAGAGGTGAATACGAAGGCCCTGATTTTGAAGGTGTGGGCTGTGGGCATGAATATTGCGCTTACGAAGAAAAATTTGGATCTTGTTATAACAATTTAATTAACGAAGGCCTTGCACATTTAATGCACCCTGCGAGAATTGAAAAGCTGTTAAATAGTGGATTTATTAACAAAGACGATATTCTCTTGGCCGAAAGATTAATCTCTTACCGCTGTTATGGGGACCTTGGCTTTCGAGTTTCTGAACACGAGAGAGAGCTTATGCACATACAGCAGGAGCGGGATGATCTTGCTGCACAATTAACAACTCTTACTGAGCCAAATTATGTTGCAAACTTGCGAGAGGAGGACCTGTATTTAATACATGATACACCTTGCCGAAAATATGTGTGTGAGATCTTCAATAGCCTTCGTGAGCAAAACAAACTTCACTTGCTCGATTTACCAGAAAATGAACTCTACGTGTACAAATGCAAAGGCGAGCTAGGGGGCCCCGTGCATCAGGAACTCGAGCGCTGGGCAAAGGCTTACATGAAAGAAATTGGTATGGGTGGTCTCCATTTTGGGGCAGTAGTGAAGCATCTTAAATCTTTAGCGAAAGGAGATCTTAACGCCCTTAAACGTCAATGTATTGACGATGGATTAAGCGATCTCAATATGTCAATTGAATTTAAAGAAGGACAATTACATGAAGCCAAACAAAATTTGGCAAGCAGTTTGTCTCAGTTATCAACCTCTGGTGAACAATATCTTCCAGGAGACTTCTCCTTTTTAGGAGATGAAACAGTATGTAGAATCCTCACCAACGCTTATAAAGTTGTCGAGAAACTACAGGCATGGTCGTTCTTTGATCTGGAGCCTCCGGCTGGTGACAAAGGATATATATTTTGCGATCATCCTATGGTAACTGCCATTAACTATGAGCTACGATCTGATCGCCATACAGGAGTCTCTATGGGATTTTGTATGAGATGGATGCAAAAAATACGTAAAGAGGGCTGGAGCACTGTTGTTAATAAATCTCTCTCCAGTAATGTGGCAGGTTTGGGGATGCTAGAGCTCATGCGTGCCAAAGTTAATGAGATTGAAATCCAGGATGATGAAAGCGTTCCCGTTAAATTTCTTTGCCCCATCACCGGAGAGTTGATACGCGATCCTGTCATTGCAATTGATGGACACACATATGAAAAATCGGCCCTTCTAATGTGGTTAGAACGTAATCCTAGCTCGCCAATTACGAGAAAGCCAATGACAAAAGATGATTTTAGACCCAATTATCATCTGCTTTCCGAAATTCAAAAGTGGGCAAAAAAATAAAGATTATGGTTTTACGGGTCGGCTCGAAGCACTCTTGAACGAGTTTAAACGCAAAGACGCAAAGACGCAAAAAATAAATTGTTTTTTTAAAAATTCCTTTTTTTGCGTCTTTGCGCCTTTGCGTCTTTGCGTTGATTAGGGTTTTACGGACCGGCTCTCAAACACGATCCAGAGGCCCGCTGCGACGATCAGCGCCATCCCGATGTAGAACATCGTATCAGGCACCACCCCCCAAAAGAGCCACTCGTAGAGCCCTGAAAAGACAACTGCGGAATAGGCGATAGGGGCAAGCTGGCGTGCTTTGCCAAGTTTTAGCCCATAAAATAGCCCGATTTGACCTAGGACCGAAAAGAGGCCGATCGACACGAGTCCTGCCAAAGTCCAAAGATTGTCCACTTTCCAGTTGGCAATCGCAAACGGGGCGGTGAGAAGAAGTCCGATCCCAAAAAAGTAGAAGGTGAACGTATAGAAAGATTCATGGCGGGTGCTGACGCGGGTGGTGACTAGCGAAATCGCCAGACAGATGCCCGACAAAAGGCCATAGAGGATCCCTAAATTCGCCTGCAATTTGGTCGGCTGGAGGATGAGAGCCACTCCGACAAACCCGAGGATAATGGCGGGCCACACCTTGATATCGAGCGGGATCTTCAGCCATAGAAGAACGACGAAGGGGACGATGAGGGGAGCAGTATTGTTTAGCAAAGTGGCATCGACGAGGGATATCTTCTGAATGCTTAAGAAAATGAAATAGAGATTAAGCAGCCCCATGATCGAGCGGAGCAAAAGGGCTTTGACGTTTTTCACTTCGAGTCCCTTGGGCCAGTGTTTGGCGATCCAGGGGAGGGCGACAACAAAGCCGAGGATGTTTCGAAAAAAGAGAATCGTTGAGAGATTGGTGTGATCCCCAAGCAACTTGCCGGCGGTGTATAGCGAGCTAAAACAGAGCCAGGCGAAGAGGCAGAGGATGATTCCCTTTTTTAGATTGTGATGGTGAAACAGCTCCACTACCGCTCTTCCTCGAGTTTCAGCGAAATCGAATTGATGCAGTACCGTTTTCCAGTCGGTTTTGGCCCATCATCAAATACATGCCCCAGATGGCTGTGGCAATTTGAACAGAGCGCTTCGACGCGGGGATAGCCTAATTTGTTGTCTTCGCTGAATTCAAGATGATCGGCTTGGCATGGACGGACGAAACTGGGCCAGCCGCTGCCAGAATCATACTTGTCTTCAGAGAAAAAGAGCTCCTGGCCGCACGCTGCGCATCGATAGACCCCGCGGGTTTTTGTATGATAGTATTTGCCTGAAAATGGGGGTTCGGTCCCTTTTTTGCGCAAGACACGGTACTCCTCAGGAGTTAACCTCTCTTTCCATTCTTCTTCCGATCGTTCCATGATTGATATATAATAAAAAGTAACTTAAAAGGATAGTTATGATGCGTAAAGAGACTGATTCCCT
The DNA here is from genome assembly GCA_963806855.1 of uncultured Verrucomicrobiae bacterium. GTDB lineage: Bacteria > Chlamydiota > Chlamydiia > Chlamydiales > Rhabdochlamydiaceae > Sacchariniichlamydia. Next base: position 144,242 of record CAWDYW010000002.1, read on the forward strand.
TGGCGACGTTCAGGTGCCTGCTGATAAGCTTTATGGAGCTCAGACGCAGCGCTCATTCCTCAATTTTCAGATTGGATCTGAGCGGATGCCCATCGAAGTGGTGCACGCTTTTGGGTTCATCAAGAAAGCTGCTGCCATCGTCAATGCCGAGCTGGGGCTCCTCTCGAAAGAGAAGCGGGACCTGATCGTCGAGGCTTGCGACGAGCTGATCGCCGGCAAGCTCGATGAGCACTTTCCTCTGGTGGTCTGGCAAACAGGCTCCGGCACTCAGACGAACATGAACGTCAACGAGGTGATCAGCAATTGGTGCATCAAAAAGGTGGGGGGACAGCTCGGGAGCAAAACGCCGATTCATCCCAATGACGATGTCAACAAATCGCAAAGCTCGAATGACACCTTCCCAACGGCGATGCACATCGCTGCGATCCGCAAGGCCTATAAAAGTCTGATTCCCCATCTCGAAATGCTCCGGGACGCCCTTTTAGAAAAGGCGAAAGCCTTCAAAGATATCGTCAAAATCGGCCGGACCCATCTGATGGATGCGACCCCTTTGACCCTCGGCCAAGAGTTTTCCGCCTACGCGATGCAGATTGAAAATGGGATCCGCGCTGTGAAAAATGCGATCCCCGCCATCAGTGAAATCGCCTTAGGGGGAACAGCAGTCGGCACCGGGATCAACACCCACCCCAAATATGCGAAGAGGGTGGCGGAGGTGATCTCCGAGCTGACCGGTTACAAATTTGTCTCTGCGCCAAACAAATTTGAGGCATTGGCCGCCAATGATGCGGTTGTGGAGATGAGCGGAGCCCTCAAGAGGCTCGCTTGCTCCTATATGAAAATCGGCAACGACATCCGCCTCCTTGCCTCCGGCCCCCGCTGTGGAATCGGGGAGATCACCCTGCCAGCCAATGAGCCAGGCTCTTCCATCATGCCAGGCAAAGTGAATCCGACCCAATGCGAGGCGATGACCATGGTCGCAGCGCAAGTGCTGGGTTACGACTGCACCATCGGAATCGCCGGATCGATGGGACAATTTGAACTCAACGTCTTCAAGCCCGTGATGATCTATAATTTGCTCCAGTCAATGCGGCTGCTTGGCGATATGGCGAGGAGCTTTGCCGAGAAATGTGTCAAAGGGATAGAACCAAATCGGGCCCGGATTGAGCAGCATCTCGAAAATTCTCTGATGCTCGCTACAGCCCTCAACACTGTGATTGGCTATGACAAAGCGAGCCAAATCGTGAAGAAGGCCTACGAAGAGCACAAAACCCTAAAAGAGGCAGCGATGGAACTGAAATTACTGACAGCAAAAGAATTTGATGAGATCGTCGATCCGCGTAAAATGATCGGAGGGTAAATGGATTTTCAGTCGTTTGAACTTTTTGCCTCTTTACCAATCGAAACCATCGAAAAAATCAAATCCTGTGCGAAGTCTTCCTATTTTGCTGCAGACGATTTTCTGGTTGTCGAAAATGAAAAAGGGTCCTCATTTTTCCTTATCGAAGAGGGTGAGGTTGAAATATTAAAGGATCAAATTCCCATTGGAATGCTACGGAAAGGGGATGTGCTCGGAGAAACTTCTCTCATTAATCGAGCGCGCACTGCATCTGCTAAAGCTAAAGGGGCAGTAACAGCAATTGAAATCTCAGTGCCCCCTCTGAAGAAGGAGCTGACACCGGCCCAATTCGCCGTACTTAAAAATGCGATTTTGGAAAAAGAGATCGATAAAATTTCAAATGTAAATAAAATTGCCGCTCTTTCAATACAACAGAATTTTGAAGATTTAAAGGCGAAAGAGCACATCGGCCAATTTATCGTCTATCTGCTCGCGTTCATTTTCATTTATGTTTTTGCGATTCAAAGTGTCATCGCCTTCAAGTTAAACATCGTCTCTAGTTCGATTATCAGCATCCCGATCCTACTCATTTTAGGAATCGCGATGTATTTGATGATGAAGCGGAGCGGATATCCATTAGAGACCTATGGATTTACCCTTAAAGGATGGAAAGGGGCCCTGATTGAATCGGCCCTCTTCACCATCCCCATCTTCATCTTCCTCATCATTTTGAAGTGGGTGCTCATTCACACGGTGCATCAATTTTCTCATCTCACCCTCTTTCATATTTCCCCATCCTTAATGCCTGGTGAACATGTCAGTCATCTCGAAGGAGCAATTCTTGTTATGGTCTATGCCCTCTTCGTTCCGGTGCAAGAAATGGTTTTCAGAGGTGCAATCCAAAGCTCTTTAGAGAAATTCCTTAGCAAGAAGAACAAGATTTCTTTTGCGATATTTGTTTCCAATATCCCCTATGCATTGATCCATTTCCATCTCTCTCTAATTTTAGTTGTCTTAGTCTATTTCTTTGGCTCGTTTTGGGGGTGGATGTATTCAAGGCAAAAAACCTTGGTTGGCCCGGTGTTCTCCCACTTCATCGTCGGCTTGTTTGCCTTTTTCATTCTCGGGATTCAGGACATATTGGTGATTTAACGATTTATAACTCGACTCGCCCAAAAATGTGAATTTGGACCGCGCGAGCTTTCGCGTGGGTCCAAATTCACATTTTTGGGCGAGTCGAAGTTTAAATGAATCCCTATTCTAGTGAGCAGAAAGCGGATCACGAGCAATGGATGGCAGACCAAATACTGTAAAAATGTCCAATAGGAGGTCTTCTCAATCTTCTTTTGCAGTACTTCTGGAGAAAAGAGCAGAGCGTCGTCGATCCAAGTCTTATAAAAGGGGACGAGCGTCTTAGGCAAGGCATCTAATGGGAAAAAGTCGATCGCGGCAGTCTCAGGCCCCGTCCTAGGAATGCCTTCAATCATCGAGCACTCATAAAAATGGGTCGGCCGAGTGAACTTATTGGCCGGGATATAAAAAGCCACCTTTCGCTCGATTTTCAGTTTGAGCCCCGTCTCTTCTTCACCCTCCCTAAGGGCAGCCATTTCGGGCTCCTCGCCAGGCTCTATCCCGCCGCCGGGGAGGACCCATACCGGAATATCCCGCCGTTTGATGAGCAAAACCCCCCTTTTTTCCCTGTCAAAGATGATTGCGCAGACCGATTCTTCCATTTTTCCTTGAAAAAAGAGCTTTTTCCAGAGATTATAGGTGCTCCATGAATTTAAAGGTATTTCTTCTACTCATTCTTTGCGCTGCATGTGGCAGGCCGACACTCGTTCTGCAACAGCAGCAGATCAGCCCCAACTACTTGGCCAGCACCAATGTGGGCACCCCCGATCCACGCACCCCGCCCAAGGGGCAAATGATCGTCGCCGAATGGTTCGTCCCGCGCAGAATCGTCAATGAAGAGCCAACCTTACGGCTCAGCATCCTCTTCCACAACTATACTCAAGACTGCGTCGAATTCCCCATCCGGAGTACCGTTGGCTACGAAACTTATTCGGTCCTCAATAGAGATTATAAAGAGAGCGGCGGCCTCTTGGCCTACAAAGCCGAAATCGTCACTTGCGATGGAGAAGTCCTAGCCGATTGGAAGCATCAGCTTTGGGTCGAGCTCATCACCATCGATACCGATGAAATCAACTCAGCCGTCGTCGAGTAGTCGATGCATGGATCGGTCACCGATACCCCTGGTTGCAGGCCATCGAGTGGGTTGTGGATCAGTTGCGCCCCTGCATGGAGATTGCTCTCGAGCATCATCCCGAAAATCTGATGATTTCCCCTCTGGATCTGCTCCAAAACATCCTGGAAAGCCTTTTTTTGCTTAAAATACTGTCCTTGGGCATTGCCATGCGAGCAATCGATCAAGATGCGCGGAGGGAGTTCCTGCTCGCGCAACATGCAGAGGGTCGTTTGGATACTCGCTTCATCGTAGTTGGGAGCCTTCGAAGAGCCCCGTAGCACCACATGCGCGTAAGGGTTGCCCCCACTTTTGGCCAGATGGAGCCTTCCCTTGGCATTGATGTGCATGAATTGATGTGGAGTCCTTGCAGCGTGGATCGCGTTGACCGCGCACTCGATATTGCCATCGACCGAATTCTTAAAACCGATCGGCATCTTCAGGTGTGAGGCGAGCTGCCTGTGGATTTGCGACGAGCTTGTCCGCGCGCCGATGCACCCCCAAGAGATTAAATCCTCGATATAAGGCGCTAAATGGGGAGTCAAAAATTCAGTCCCCGCCGGCATGCCCATCTCGGCCAATGCGACCAAAAATGTCCGTGTCATCGTGAGCCCGCTGCCGATATCGTGCGAGCCATTCAGATGCGGATCGTGAACAAGACCAAGCCATCCCTTGCGTGTCCGCGGCTTTTCGACATAGGCCCGCATGACGATAAAACAGCTCTCTTCGACTTCCTGAGCGAGCTCTTTAAGTTGCTGAGCATAGACAAGGGCCTCTTCAACATTGTGAATCGAGCAAGGGCCTACAATCAAGAGCAGGCGCGGATCTTGCCTGTCGATAATGCGCATGATCGTTTTTCGGCTTTCAGCAACCACCTCAGCCCCTTTTTTGCTGAGCGGTATCTTTGCGATGAGATCCTGTGGAGCTATCAATTCCATTCGGTTAGGTTAACAGAGCAAAAATTTGAAGACAATATGCAAGACGACAGTCTTCTCACGCACAAATTTTGCGATTTTCTACCTATATGAGTTCTAACATCCTCATAAAACGTGGTGAGTTTCCACGTTTTTCCATGGAAAAACGTGCAGATCTAACACGTTTTTCCATGGAAAAACGTGCAGATCTAACACGTTTTTCCATGCAAAAACGTGGTTAAAAATTATAAGCGCTTGGTTATCAGTTCATTGAAAAAAAATCCATTTCTGTGGTAAAATATGCCTATGGAAATCACAGCTTCAGCCTATCAATTCATCAGTCAGCAATGGGACCGCCCGATCTCTGTAGAGAATGAGATAGCCCAGATTGGGGTCAATTTTTTACATAAGACCATGGTTGCTGTTGCCGCCTTAGTGGTGATCATTGCGACCCCCATCCTTGCTCTAATCGACCTTTGCTGTATAGGATGTAAGCAGGAGCGGACGGTGGGCCAAGTATCCATTTTAGACTTTTATCGGGGCGGACAGAATGATCGGGGTGTCACTCTCGAAGAGATCTGGCGGTGGGATGATGCCAAATTGGAGAGTCATCACGACTTCATTCAGTGGCTATTTCCGCTAAAGAAGCAGAGCAGATTTAACCCTTCTGCAGCCCTGACAGATGATACGGTGATTGCCGCTTTTAAACAGGACAAATCGCTGCAGGATAAAATGGTCCGGTCATTGGATGTGATGCTGAAGTTTTATGGGTTTGAATGGAGCGGCGATCAAATCGTGATGGGGCCCCATTTTGCCAAGCAGGCACAGAATTGGCTTAAGTCCGGCAGTCACAATTATTTGCGCATCAGCCGCATTTTAACATCACTCCGGCTCCATGGTCTTGAGAGTTATGCTGGGGCGCTCATGCATGCGCTCGAACAGGTCAATAAGCAATATTCAAACCAGATCGATCCTCAGACGTTTTCCATTTGGAAAGCAGCTTCCAAATAGTTACGTCGGTAAAGTGTCTGGCTTCTTGTAAAAATAGTAATCATTATCTTTGTGCGGTCTTGCCCAGTTACGAAAACGATTATCAGGAACCTGTTCTTCTCCTCCAACTTGTTCTAAGATAGCTTCTATCTCGCGGTTGTATGCTTGCCGCCACTCGTACTGCTTGGTCCCTGGAGTAAAGAATTTTTCTTTCCAACCATTATGCATTTCTCGATTAGTGATTGGATAATTATCCGCAAAGTTTTGCAAAGAGGGTTTAGCAAAAGCCAAGTATGAATCGAAGTTCGATTCACAATAGTTTGGCAAATCGAAAATATTGCGGTAGGCTACAGGCAGTGCAAATGCTCCTGAAAAGAGCCATGGGGATGAGTGGAGCTTTCTATTGTCCAATCCAGGTTGTTTCATCAGGAGAACGCCCCCCTTTAAGCCGAATCGATTATTCTCTGACCACGTTTTTAAATCCTCTCTAACGGCTTTTGCAATGGCTAGAGAGTCATTCATCCATTGCTCACAGTCTGCCTCTAGTTGTTCGAGAGTATAGGGCTGCGGCTTTGGAAATGGATGAACTTGGGGGGCGAAACGAGTTCCTGACGAATAGCCTGACGAATAGGCGGCAAGATAAACAGAGTTAGTGTCTGGGAATGAATTCCAAATTTTATCCCGAATTTCGCAATGTCGCTTTTGACAATCGACGATCGCCGGATCGGTTGGAGGGGCCATTATGCCCCAAATGCTACGCTCTTTTTGCAATTGTTTTTGCAATTGGGCAAAGGCGTCGGTTCGTTCCCAAACTTTTCCCTGAATATAAGATCCGATTGAGAGCGCGCCTTTGACAGCGGTCAGTCCTAAGGCAGACCATAAACACACCCGAAATAAGAGGGGTGAATCGCTTAGGGGTTGTTTGTAATTGTAATGGGGAAGCGTACCTAGGAAGCTTCCCGCCCAGGCTACAATCGCCCATCCAGATAACTTATTTAAGTTATTAAGGGAAAACTGCTCATTGTATTTTTTAAAATCGGGAATTGAAGAATAAACATTGTTCCACGAGTTAATAGCGTCTGTCATAAAAACCTCTTTTAGATAAATAAGTTCAATTTTTTATTTGTTTCAATCAGTCCGCAGCCGTTTTCCATTTGGAAAGCCGCTTGCAAATAGTTAAACCCCGACTCGCCCAAAAGTGTGGATTTGGACCGCGCCAAAGCCTCGGGGTTCAACTGTTTTTCCGAGGGTTGTATATATTCGATACTACCCTCGGAAAAACAGTTGAACCGCGAGAGCTTTCGCGTGGGTCCAAATTCACACTTTTGGGCGAGTCGGGGTTTATGTCGGTTTACCGCCTGGCCAATTGTTAAATTTGTCATCGTTGTCTTTGTGCAATGCTCCCCATTTCTGAAAGCGCTCATCGGGGATCTTATCTATTCCACCCGTTTGGGCAAAGATCGCTTCCATTGCTTCGTTGTACTTTTGTCTCCACTCATACTGCTTTGTCCCAGTTGTGAAGAATTTTTCTTTCCAGCCTTCATGGACTTGCCGGTTTGAGGCGGGATAAGTTTTCGCAAATTCGTCTTCAGCTTTTTTCTCATCCCTTCCTTCAAATTCCGAAATACAGTCTGGAAGATCGAATATATAGCGGTAGGCTTCCGGCAGGCTGAAAAAACCCCTGTAAAGCCATGGAAAGTTGAAGGCTGGGTCTTCCCCATTCGGAGGTTGAACTTCCAATAGATCTCCATTTGTTAAGCGACGATTGTTTAGTGTGAATCGTCCGCTTTCAGACCATTTTTTTAAATCTTCTCGAACAGCTTTTGCAATGGCAAGTGTGTCATTCATCCATTGCTCGCAATCCGCTTCTAGTTTTTCGAGAGTATAGGGCTCGGGTTTTGGCATAGGAGCTTTTGAAGGATTAACTTTAGACCTCCAGATAAAACCGGATCTAGGGAATGAATTCCAAATTTTATTCTGCATTTGTCGATGACGCTTGTGACAATCGGTGATGGTTGGATCGCTTGGTGGGACCAAAGTATTCCAAACGCTCAGTTCATTTTGTAATCTGGCAAAGGTGTCGGTTCGTTCCCAAACTTTTCCCTGAACATAAGCTCCGAGAGCGATAGATCCCTTGACTGCCGTTAGCCCAACAAATGACAATAAACAGGCCCGATTTAGGAGGGGTTGACTGTCTTTTGATAGGATTAATCCCATCATGGGGACTAACGCCAATCCAACGAGCCTATTTAAGGAAAACTGCTCATTGTATTTTTTAAAATCGGGAATTGAAGAATAAACATTGTTCCACGAGTTAATGGCGTCTGTCATAAAAACCTCTTTTAGATAAATAAGTTCAATTTTTTATTTGTTTCAATCAGTCCGCTCCCCAACTCTTTCCATTTGGAAAGCAGCTAGTTTGGTTTAGAGCCTGGCGATCTGCAAAATTGGTAATCGCCTTGAGCGTGGAGTCTTCCCCAATTAACAAAGCGCTCATCGGGGATCTTATCTATTCCACCCGTTTGGGCAAAGATCGCTTCCATTGCTTCGTTGTACTTTTGTCTCCACTCATACTGCTTTGTCCCAGGTATGAAGAATTTCTCTTTCCAGCCTTCACGGAGTTGCCGGTTTGAGGCGGGATAAGTTTTTGCAAATTTGTCCTCAGCTTCTTTGTATCCCTCTCGTTCAAATTCCGCAATACAGTCTGGCAGATTGAATATATTTCGGTAGGCTTCAGGTAATCGAAATGCTCCTTTATAAAGCCATGGACAAGAGAAGGGCTCGAATTGCCACGTGCCGGCTTGAACTACTAATAGATCCCCTCCTGAGTAGGAATTATCACCTTTTTTGAATTGTCCACTTTCAGACCATTTCTTTAAATCTTCTCGAACAGCTCTTGCAATTGCCAGTGAGTCCTTCATCCATTGCTCGCAGTCTGTTTCTAGTTTTTCCAGCGTATAGGGCTCAGGCTTTGGGATCGGTACACCGCGAACTTCAGCTTCATTAAAAAAATTGCCATATGGGAATGAATTCCAAAGTTTGATCTGCATTTCTCTATAACGCATTGCACAATCTGTAATGGTTGGATCGGTTGGAGGAACCAAAGTACCCCAAATGTCTAGCTCTTTCTGCTCTTGTTGTAATTTGGCAAAGATGTCGGTTTGTTCGAAAACTTTCCCCTGAATATAAGCTCCAAATGCGAGGGATCCCTTGACTGCCGTTAACCCAATAACCGACCAGAAACAGGCCCGGTTTAGGAGCGATTGACTGTCTTTGGATAGGATCAATCCCAATATGGGGCCAAGCGCCAATACAGAAAACTTATTTAAGGAAAACTGCGCATTGTATTTTTTAAAATCGGGAATTGAAGAATAAACATTGTTCCACGAGTTAATGGCGTCTGTCATAAAAACCTCTTTTAGATAAATAAGTTCAATTTTTTATTTGTTTCAATCAGGCCGTCGGTTTACTGCCTGGCCAATTGTTAAATGTGTAATCGCCGTCATTGTGCAATGCTCCCCATTTCTGAAAGCGCTCTTCGGGGATCTTATCTATTCCACCCGTTTGGGCAAAGATCGCGTCCATTGCTTCGTTGTACTTTTGTCTCCACTCGAACTGCTTTGTCCCAGGTATGAAGAATTTTTCTTTCCAGCCTTCATGGACTTGCCGGTTTGAGGCGGGATAAGTTTCCGCAAATTCGTCTTCAGCTTTTTTCTCACCCCCTCCTTCAAATTCCGAAATACAATCTGGAAGATCGAATATATAGCGGTAGGCTTCCGGCAGGCAGATAAAACCCCTGTTAAGCCATGGACAGGAGAAGGGTTTGAATTGCCATTGCCCATGTTGAACTTCCAATAGATCCCCATTTGTTAAGCGACGATTGTCTAGTATGAATCGTCCGCTTTCAGACCATTTTTTTAAATCTTCTCGAACAGCTTTTGCAATGGCAAGTGTGTCATTCATCCACTGCTCGCAATCTGCTTCTAATTTTTCGAGGGTATAGGGCTCGGGTTCTGGCATAGGAGCGGAACTCATTTGAGACCTCCGGATAAAACCGGAGCTAGGGAATGAATTCCAAATTTTCTTCTGCATTTGTTGATGACGAATTTTACAATCGGTGACTGTTGGATCGCTGGGTGGGACCAAAGTATCCCAAACGCTCAGCTCTTTTTGCAATTGTGCAAAGGTGTCGGTTCGTTCCCAAACTTTCCCCTGAATATAAGCTCCAAATGCGATAGATCCCTTGACTGCGGTTAGCCCAAGAGCCGACCATAAACAGACCCGGTTTAGGAGCGGTTGACTGTCTGGGGCTAAGATAAATCCCAATATGGGGCCAAGCGCCAATACAGAAAACTTATTTAAGGAAAACTGCTCATTGTATTTTTTAAAATCGGGAATTGAAGAATAAATATTGTCCCAACGGTTAATAGCGCCTGCCATAAATGCTCCTTTAAGTTAATTTATTGTATTATATCAGATATTTGAGTTTAATTAAATAGTAAAAAAATTTAAAATAAATTCAATTTTTTACTTGTCTCGATCAATTGGCTTTCGATCTGCTTTAGCTGATGGCGGAACTCATCGACCAGCTCTTTGGGGGCCTTTTCGATGAATTTTTCGTTGGCGAGCTTGGTCCGCAATTGCTGCTCTTGTTGAATCAGTTTTTCTTGTTGCTTAACCAGGCGCAGGCGCTCTTTCTCCTTCATCTCCTCGGGCAGGGGGATGATGAGTGTGAGCCCTTCGATCACGCTCGTCGCAGAGAATCCACTCGGCTCTCCCATTTCGATTTTTCCGATGCGCACGAGGGCTTTGAGCATCCCCGCATTTTGCTGGACTAAGGCGAGGGTGGGGTCCGCTTTGGGCGCTTTGAGGAGCAGGTCGGTGGTGATATTGGGGGCAAGCTGCATCTCGGCGCGGATATTGCGGACGGCGTGGACGACTCGATCCATCAGGGCGAAGGTCGCTTCAATTTCGGGGTTGATATCGGCTTCGGCAATGACGGTCGGGTAGGGGGCGACGATGCAGGCGGGTGCGGCGAGGGCCTGGAGAGTTTCGGCCAGATAGGGCTCGTGGCAGCTGCCTGAGGGGATTTTTTCCTTGAGCTGGCTGAAGAGCTCTTCGGTGACGAATGGGGCCATCGGATGGAAGAGGCGGATCAAATTGCAGAGGACGACCAAAAGGATGCGCTGTTTGTTGGCGCGTAGCTCGGGGGTGCCGGTTTTGCCGAAGAGGGTTGGCTTGACCAGTTCGAGATAGTAGGCGCAAAACTCATCCCAGAAGAAGCGGTAGGCCTCTTGCGCGACCCGATCGAAGGCGTAGTTTGCTAAATGGGTGTTGATTTCGGCGGTCACTTTGTTGAGGCGGGAGAGGATCCATTGATCTTCGAGGGAGAGGAGCTTTTGATCGATGCCATTTCCAATCGAGAGATCTTCTAGATGGAGGAAAACGAAACGGGCGCCATTCCACATCTTGTTGATGAAGTTTTTGTATTCTTCAAAGCGGCGCAGATCGAGGTCGATTTGGCGGGCGTGGGTCGCGACCGAGCAGAGGGCGAGGCGCATCGCATCGGTTCCATAATTCTCGATGATTTCGATCGGGTCGATGACGTTGCCTTTCGACTTGGACATCTTTTCCCATTTCGAATGCACTTCCGGCGGCAGGGGAGCCCCTAAATCATAGGCATGCCGCTGCTTCGCGTCGACATAGGCGACGCCCCCATCTTTGTTGTAGGTCCAGTACGATTTTCCGTAGATGAGGCCATGGACAAAGGTCTCGGGGAAGGGGAGCTCGCCGGTGGCATATTCGCCCATGAGCAGCATCCGGGCTACCCAGAAAAAGAGGATGTCGTGCCCCGTGATCAAGACGCTATTGGGATAGAATTTGGCCATGTCGGGAGTTTTGTCGGGCCAGCCTAAGACGCTGAAGGGCCATAATCCAGATGAAAACCAGGTGTCGAGCACATCTTCATCTTGTCGCCAGGCAGAAGGGTTTTGCTCGACTTCGGGAGGGACGTCGACCGAGCAGATCATCTTGCCTTCATCGTTTGTCCAAATGGGGATCCGGTGCCCCCACCAAAGCTGTCGCGATATGCACCAGTCGCGCAAGTTGTCGATCCAGTGGAAGTAGGTGTTTTCCCAATCTTTGGGGATCAGCTTCACTTTGCCATCGCGGACGGCTGAAATCAGCGGCTCCTTGAAGGCGCTCATTTTGACGAACCACTGCTTGGAGAGGTAGGGCTCGATCACGGCCTTGGAGCGGTAGGAGACTCCGACCCGATTGTGGTAGGCTTCGACTTTTTCCATGAAGCCGAGGAATTTGATTTTGTCGGTGACCTCTTTGCGCGCCTCCTCCATGGTGAGTCCAACAAACTGCCCCCCATTTTCGTTGATCTTCCCATCGGGGGTCATGATGTTGATCATCGGCAGATTGTGCCGCAGACCCATCTCATAGTCGTTTGGGTCGTGGGCAGGAGTAATCTTGACGACCCCGGTACCAAACGTGGGATCGACATAGGAGTCAGCGATAATGGGGATCTCCCGATCGGCAAGCGGGAGCATGATCGTCTTGCCAATCAGATGGCGATACCTTTCATCATCTGGATGGACGGCGACCGCAGTATCGCCGAGCATCGTCTCGGGCCGCGTCGTCGCCACGACCAAAAAGGCGCTTCTGTCGGTGAGCGGATAGCGCATATGCCATAGATGGGAGGCCCGATCTTCATATTCCACTTCATCATCGGCAAGCGCCGTCTGCGTGACCGGGTCCCAATTGACTAGATAGTCGCCAAGATAGATGAGTCCCGCGTCGAACATCTTTTTAAACATCGTCCGGACAGCGCGCGCCCTGGGCTCATCCATCGTGAACGCAAGCCGATCCCAGTCGCACGAACAGCCGAGCCGCTTCAGCTGATCGAGGATCTGCCGCTGGCTCGTCTCTTTCCACTGCCAAATGAGCTCGAGAAACTCCTCTCGAGAAAAGTCTTTACGCCGCTTGCCCGTCTTGGCCATCTGGTTCCGTTCGACGACAGTCTGTGTCGCAATTCCGGCGTGGTCGGTCCCTGGCACCCAGAGCGCCTCAAACCCCTGCATCCGCTTCCATCGGATCAGCACATCCTGCAGCGTATCGACAAGAGCGTGTCCCATATGCAACACCCCGGTTACATTCGGCGGCGGGATGGAGATGCAATAGGCAGGCTTCTTCGAGTGGGCGTCAGCTTTAAAATAGCCCCCTTGCTCCCAGAATGGGTACCACTTTTGCTCGATCTCTTTAGGTTCGTATGCGCTCATTACTGTGTTGCTTGCTCTTCCGCTTTAGGCATAGGGAATCCCGAATACCATTTAGAATAGGTCGTCATGTTAGATAACAATCGGACGATGTTGTCTCGGTGCTTCTCAATATCATTAAAATATTCGACAAGGGTGTCGTTTTCGGCAAGGTTATCCATTCCGATCAGCTGGCTGGCAGATCCAATCGAGTTAATGAATGCAAATTTTGAAAAGATGTTATAATAAAGAGCCTTACCGGTCATTCCAATAGTCAGTGCAGTGTAGATGATCGTGGTCCGAAACGGCTCAAACGAGTTTCCGGTGATAAAGTAATAGGGAACGATGACGAAAGAGAATAGGGCCCGCGCGACTAGCTCGACCACTTCGGCGACGCACAGGGCAGCGAGGAGGATCTCGTTTTTGGTATAGTCGAGAAAATCGGCCTTCTCATCGATCACCTCGAGATCGCGCTGTGTGATGAGTTCCCATGCTTTGACTGCGAAATATGGTTCTTGGATATAGCTCATAGTGAATTCCCCTCTTTGGTTGATAATTTTTTATTTCCTAGTGAGCATAGCAGAGTGCTCAATATAGAAACAAGAGAAGAGCATTAACCATCATTTCTTCAGAAAAGCTGCGATGCTAAAAGCACCACTTCCGATGGTAATTATACCCAAGACTAATCCAAAACTAGCCCCCCCTACTGATCCATAGGACGAATAGGCCAAAGATGCCATCACCAAAAAGTTAATCGTCTTTGCGACCGCGCTGATGACTTGATCGGCGACGGCTGCGCAATTTTTCATCGACTCATTTCCATAATTTTGAACTAGAGTGTTAATCACCGGCGTAGATAGCAACACTGCCACCCCTGCGAAGGCAATCGGATGAAATAGACCAACACGAACGTAAGAGGTTAATATCACGATGAATGCCGCGGTTGCAACCTGAGCACATTTTGTAACCAGTAACGCAAGGTCCCGCAATACTGGATGCGCATCCTTATCAATTGTTTTAGCAAGATATTCTCCACCAGCTCCTGCCAGCACAAAGGCAGAACCTGCCAATATGCCAACTGCTACTATATCAGCTTCAGCACCACCATGACTCATAGTATAACTCCTTTAATTAAAGTATTAATGTGAGTATTATATGATATATTGCAATTAATGAAAAGGATGGTTTTTCTAAAATTATTTATGTTAAAAACAACTGTTTTCTACTATAAGGAATAGTGGAGAGCACATTATCCACCTATTCGATTGAAGCCTCTAAAAAGCCACTTAGAATACGGGCAGTAGCCGGCCTGCCAACGGTTGTATAGGAGCTTATTCCATTTTCGCCTTGCTTTGAATTGGGCAAGGGACTCTAGCTCTTTCTTTTCTTTGACAGCTGAAAATGTCTCAGGAGTGATTGCTTTGTAGTGCTGCACGGCGGTCCAGTCGGTGAAAATTTTGCTCTCTAATCTGGCTTGTTTGAGATCGGAGAGAAGCATGGCCCAAGCAAAGCGTAAAGCAGCTTTTTTAGATGCAAGAGAGCAGCAGTCATGACCTTTTGAAAATCCAGGAGCGATAGAGGCGAACTCTTTGCAAAGGGCATCTTTTTCGGCCTGCCCCGTAGGAGAGAGTTTGGCTGGCAATGTTCGATAGAAATATTGTCGAGCCGATTCTTCGTCTTTCAAGGGAAATGAATTAATTTCCCTATCGATTTCCATAGTAAATAGGGAGTGGTCAATCTTATAAACCTCAAGAGTTGTATATTCAGGATAGGCACCTGTCCCGCGATTGCCAACTGCCATATAGTCACCATAAAAGGCGAGAGCAATAGCATGAGAATACCAACCTGCCGATTTAAAGGTGAGCTTTCGATCCTGAATTCTGGCAACGATTTTCTTAGTGGACTTTTCACTATAGGCTGAAGACAATGCTTCTTGAAGGATTGCTGCCTTCTCTGAGCCCAGTTGGTGATGTTTAAAATCGTCTGACTCTTGGAACTTGGCGAGTGCACCCGCAAGAGAGTCAAACATCCAGGTGCCCGAAGTTCCTTGGAGATCGAAGGAATTTCCATGAACTTCAACAGTGCTTTTCCATCCGAGCCAATGAGAAAGAGTCTTAAGCTCCAAATAACTTTTTTCATAGTCATTGAACTCAAAAAAAGGCTTTAATTTGAGAGAACCCCAAAGTCGACTGTAGTTCAAAGAGTCAGTACTCAAATTTGGGTGAATCTTATGAATATCGGACATATCGATCAAACTTGAAGTAATATTTTTGACAAAGGGATTAATAAGAAGGGCTTGAATACTACATAATGCTACATTAGACACAATTAGAAATTCAAGGCTCGGGTCCTCACCAAACAAATTGGCGAGGAAAGCAAGGGAGCTGCGGATAACAAAGTCTATGCAGGCGATTAGGGCTATTCCTATGAGTGCTAGTTCGGTCGCGACCCGTCCAATTAAGCCATTATTTTCATTTCGCCATGCGCAAATATCAAAAAGGAATTCCCCATAGCTCGGAAATTCGATCCCGATGAAGTCGGCGTGGGTATAATATGAACAGCATTTAAGCATGCCAAAGGTTATAGCAGAACTACAGTTGTTTTTGAATCGATTTCACCGACTTCTTAAGCCCTCAGCATTAAGGGGGCAAAATTTTCCCTATCCTGAAAGTGTCAATCTTTGTCTTGTATCTGAAGCAGCTCGCTAAAATCTATCAATTTAATAAAATAATCGGCATCAACAAGAGCATCTGTTAATCCATTTAAATGAATTAATACTGGAACAGCTGAATATCCCTTAGGAATTTTCAATGCTTTTAATTTGGCTTTCATTTCTTTTATTACTTCGGGGGTAATCGGATGATGAGAAAACTTGATTTCACAGACATACAGAGTATTATACCGTGTTTGAATCATATAATCAATTTGACAACCGGCCCTTTTTGATGATTTTGATTGATAATATGGATTTTCGAAAACAATATCCTCTACCTCAATCCCTAATTCATTCCATATGGCAGGCCTATTATTGAGTACGAGACTTTCAAATTGAAGACCCATCATCCCTTCCCACCCAGGCAACCGGAACGGAGATGCCTTCTTAAATAATCCTTTCTTGATTTTTCTTAGATAGAGGAGAAATATATTTAAGGTAATACCTAAGATAATTATCGCGAATTCTATATTTGCTGGTCTTTAGCTCTTCGCCTTCGCGAATTGACCAGTTATGTTCTCGTTCCAAAAGACCTGAAACTATTAAATCTTCAAGATATTCACTTAAAGGCCCACCACTGGGATAACCAATCGAATGTGCAATTTCATCATATGATTTAGCGCCATCTCGAAGTGAGGTGACTATTTTTTTGCATATTGGTACTCTCTTTCCAAACAAATCTGTAAAAATATATTTAAACTCTTCAACAAATAGACCATCGGGCTCAAAACAGAGCCTTCGAATGTTTTCAGCAATAGGAATGATTGGATTGATGAGCTCAATGTACCATGGGACTCCGCCTGTAACGGCAAGGGCCATGAATTTTTCTTGGGCCGAACCTTTAAATCCTCGTGATTCCAAGAGGCTGTTACATTCGCTTAGTGAGAGCTCTTCAAGAGTCAATTTTAGAGAAATGCGTCCTACAAATCCTGTGCTACTTATAATATTTTTCTCAATCCATGATGAAATCGACCCACAAAGGATAAGGATTAGTCGAGGGTTTTTCTGAAAATACTGTTCCCAAACTACTTTCAATTTCCCCAAGAATACAGCATCCTTTGAGCCCATCCATGTGATTTCATCAAGCAGAATGACAACTTCTTCTTTTTGAGTAGCCTCTGCAAGTACGGTAAATAGGTCGCCCCAGTCCTTTAAATTTTCCAGTCCGGGAATCCCAAGCTGCTTCTTTATCTGCCTTGCAAATTCCACTCTTTGCGCTTGTGCCGTTGTGTCTCTAGTTGGAGCTATACCTTCAAAGCGAAGGAATCTTTTTCGCTTGGTAAATTCTTCAATCAGTCGGCTTTTACCAATACGCCTCCGACCTTTAATGACAACAAGCGATGCAACCCTTCTCCCTAAAAGGAGCTGCAAACTTTTTAATTCTGCCTTTCTTCCTATGAACGGTGTATTCTTCATTCGGCAATACTCCTTTAGCATCTTACGCAAAATAGTCATTTTACCATTCTGCGTAAGATATCTCAAGAAAAATAACTTACGCAAAATGGTCATTTTTCCATTTTGCGTAAGATGATATAGGGATCAAAAAATCAAAATACGATTTGGTGCAGCAAGGAAATTTTGTTTTCCATTGATAAAAGTGCATACAGAAATAAAATAAGTGTATGCACTTTTAGCAGATCTAGAGTTGTTTTTGAATCGATTTCACCGACTTCTTCAGTCCTTCATCGTCTAGGCAATGGCTAAAAAGCTCGAGCTGCTGCATCAACTTGAGTTTTTCCCAGTAGAAGGCGCTCGCGATCCACCCTTTTTTGAGGTTGATGCGGCCGATCAGATAGTGGGAGAGGAGCAAAGAGGTGGGAGGGAAGGCCCGTTCGGAGATGTTGGTGAGGTGAGCCAGCGCTGGTTGCTCTCCTTTTTCATGGGCTAGGTAGCAGCCGTAGAGGAAAAAGGATGGATCGGTTTCGGTCTTCCATTTTTCCGGATCGGTGCTCTTGATGATTTGGGTCGCAGTATCCCACTCACTTTTGGAGAGAGCTTTCCAGAGGGGGAGGAGGGAGGGTTTGCCGGTCTTGAGGGCATACTCATTGCGGGCTTGCTCGAGCTGTTCGCCCAGTCCCTCTAGGACTGAGAGATCGGCCAGGTCCTCGCAGCCAAGCAAAATGAGTCCGACTTGGGCGTTTTGGGCGTCGAGGGGGGAAAGCCCGCTTTCGAGCAGTTCGAGCAGGACGAGCGGTTTGTTGAGCCAGAAGGCCAGTTGGGTCATCAGGTAGATATTGCGATCGATAGATAGGGCGAAGAAGGGGAGTGGTTCGAGGTTTTGCTCGAGGACGGTGGCGATGTCGGTTGCTTCGGGCAGCTGGGAGAGATGGCGGAGGACGATCAGGGCGAAGCGGTAGGCCACTTGCCTGTTTTTTTGGCTCGCTTCATGCAGGCGGGAGAGGATGTTTTCGATCAGGATGGGCCTTAAGGGGTGGGTGGGGAATTTGCGCAGAGCCAGTTCTAGGCATTTTGCCTCTTCTTCGAATTCTCCTTGCGCTTTGTAGACGAGCGACTTGCCCAAGTACTCAAGCGGGGCGCTCGGAGTGGTGTGGAGCTTTTCAAACTCATCATGCGCCTCTGCGTAGAGGGTCTCGCGACGGTTTTTGAGCCGCTCTTCGGAGGCTTTTTTGAGCAGGGTGATGCCGGCGCGGAAGGTCGCTTCACGCCCTTCGGCACGGCCGGGGAACGAGTCGGAGATTTTTCGGTATTCGGCGAGCGCTTCGTTGTAGTCTCTGCGGGCGAGGAAGGCGTCGGGGATGGCGAGGCAATTGACCATGATATTTTGGCTGCCGACCGCGACTTGGAGGGGAGTGAGAGTGAAGTCGCCGTCGCGCATCAGGAGGCCGATGTGGGAGCCGGAGAGGGGGATGTGGCTTAAAAATCCAAATTTTTGCACTCCGTCTAGATAGAAGCGGACATGGTTGCCGATATGCTCGATTTTCACAGCGTGGGGATGGTCTTTCTCAAGGTGCAGGTGGGGGAGGTTGAGCACTTC
This sequence comes from uncultured Verrucomicrobiae bacterium, assembly GCA_963806855.1. Classification (GTDB taxonomy): domain Bacteria; phylum Chlamydiota; class Chlamydiia; order Chlamydiales; family Rhabdochlamydiaceae; genus Sacchariniichlamydia. The sequence continues at coordinate 162,694 of CAWDYW010000002.1, forward strand.
GACGTTGGAGCGGTAGAGACGGACCCCATTGTGAGAGAGCCATAGGCAGTAGGCCTCTTCGATCCCCTTTGCAACCGAGAAGAGGATCCCGAGCCCTTTGCTCTGCTCTTTGAGGGTGAGATTCGTCTCGATTTTGATGTTCCCGGGGAAAGGCGATTTCGAGATCATCAGGTTGACCCATTCGAGCAGATCGATGCCGCGGGTGATTGCCATGTGCTTAGAGAGAGCCACATTTTCCTGAAAGAGCCAATCTTCTTTCCGGTCGATTTGCAGCGCTGCCAGCTCCATCCATTCTGGGAGCCCTTCGATGTAGTTTTCGAGATCTTTGATCAGAGCTGAGACGCTTTGGTACCGCTCGTCTGGATTTTTGGCGAGGCACTTGAGGGCGATGTGGGAGAGGTGGGGAGAGATGTCTCGATCGGGAGCAGCCTGTTCGGGTGGGAGGATCGCTTCGTGTTCGTGGAGCTTTTTGAACTCCTTGAGCGATTTTCGTTGGAAGGGAAACTGGAGGGTGAGGATTTGGTAGAGCATTACGCCGAGTGAATAGACGTCGCTGAGCACATCAGAGGGTGAGCCAAAAGCGCGCTCAGGTGCCATGTAGAGCAGGGTGCCGGGGATTTTGCCAGGCTGGGTGATCTGCGGATTTTCTTCTTTGATCTCGAGGGTGTTGTTTTCAGGTTGACCGATGAAATTGGCCAGCCCCCAATCGAGAATGATCACCTCGCCGAATTTCCCGACGATGATGTTTTCAGGCTTTAAGTCCCGGTGGAGCACCCCGCGTGAGTGGACATAGGCGATAGCGCCACAGATGCTGAGGAAAATACGGACCAGCGCTTGGACAGAGGAGCCGATCGCGTGGAGCGGTTCTCCCTTTTTCGATTGCTCTTTGGTCTTGCGCAAGATCTCTTTCAGCGTATCGCCTTCGATCCTGGGCATCGTATAAAACGGAACTTTTTCATCGATCGAGTAGATCGGGATGATGCTCGGGTGAGAGAGCTGTGCAGCGATGCGAGCTTCACGCAAAAACCGCTCCTGCATCGTCTTATTCTGGACCCACTGCTCGCGCATCGTCTTGAGGGCCACTTGCCGTCCGCAGATCGGATCCTGAGCCAGAAAAACCTCGCCCATGCCGCCGACGCCCAGCGTCCCTAAAATCTGAAATTCGCCTATCTTTTTTTCAGTCACAATGTTAATTAAATCCCATAGTAGGCTAATATAATCAATCGAAAAATGCAATCCGAGCAGAGGTTATGGACGAAGAAACTAAAATTACACCATGGGAAGTGACATCGACGGACCGGGATCGACTATTTGAAGGTGATCCGGGAGTTCGGGTGCCAACCGATCGACGGGGCAATCGTGCGCCGTTTTGAAAAAGTGACCGGCATGCGGGCTCATCCCTGGCTCCGCCGCGGTATTTTCTTCTCCCACAAAGACCTCAATCTAGTGCTCGATGCCTACGAGAAAGGGGAGGAGATCTACCTCTACACCGGCCGCGGGCCCAGTTCCGAATCGCTCCACCTTGGCCACATGGTCCCGTTCATGTTCACCAAGTATTTGCAGACGGCCCTCGATGCGATTGTCGTTGTCCAGATGACCGACGACGAGAAATATTATTTCAAAGAAGGGCTGCCGCTCGAAGAGGCCAACCGGCTGACCCGTCTCAATGCCAGAGACATCATCGCTTGCGGCTTCAATCCGAAGAAGACCTGGATCTTTTCCAATCTCGAAACCGTCGGCGGCTCCTTCTACCGCAACATCGTCAAAATCATGAAGCACACCTCTGGGAATCTGGTCCACGGCATCTACGGCCTAGACCTCAGCAACAATATCGGACAGTTGAGCTGGCCCTGCTTCCAAGCTGCCCCCGCCTTCAGCACCTCCTTTGCCAACATCTTCGGCGACGCCCAAGTCCTCTGCCTCGTCCCGATGGCGATCGACCAGTACCCCTACTTCCGGATGGCCCGCGAGATCGCTCATAAACTCGACTACCTCAAGCCCGCCACCATTCAGTCCCGCTTTCTCCCCAGCCTCGAACAGGCCCACGACAAAGCGAGCTCGACAGGGACAAAAGAGGTGATCTTCATGAACGATACCCAAGAGGCCCTCACCAAAAAGATCCGCGAGAAAGCCTTCTCTGGCGGCGGGATGACCAAGCAAGAGCATATCGAAAAAGGGGCCAACCTCGCTGTCGATGTCCCCTACCACTACCTCCTCTACTTCCTCGATGATGACCAAGAACTCGAGCGGATCGCCCGAGAGTATAAAGCGGGGCGGATGATGACCTCCGAAGTGAAAAAGAAGACCATCGAAGTCGTCTGGAACGTCCTCAAGGAACACCAAGAGGGGCGCCGTCTTGTCACCGACGAGATGGTCGATCTCTTCATGGACCCCGATCGCGATTTTGACCATAGCCGCCATCCTAGGGAAAAGATCGCCCATAACGAGGAAGAGCAGCACCTGGGCTTCCATTTCGACCCTTATTTCAGTGGTTAAACACCCTCTCTATGGGTTATACCCCGACTCGCCCAAAAGTGTGAATTTGGACCCACGCGAAAGCTCTCGCGGTTCAGCTGTTTTTCCGAGGGTAGTATCGAATATATACAACCCTCGGAAAAACAGTTGAACCCCGAGGCTTTGGCGCGGTCCAAATTCACACTTTTGGGCGAGTCGGGGTATAGCCAAGAAAGAAAGAACGCAAAGACGCGAAGGCGCTAAGATTAAAAAAAATATTTTTTTGCGTCTTAGCGCCTTCGCGTCTTTGCGTTCAAACAGACATGTATATATAACTAACTATCTAATATTTAGCATATTACGAAATAGTATAGCCATTATTGTAATTAATATTTAATTATGATATAATTAAGTATATAATAATGGAGATAATATGTTTTTAAACAGATCGTTAAATAATTCTGTTCCAAGTTTGGCGAATTTAGCAGCTGATGCCCTATTACAAAACCCTCAGCAGGCTTTAAAAAGTTACACAGATAAAGATTCATTTTTACAAGTCTATCCGCTTAAGATCAGTGAATTTACTTCATTCGATCTTAGCCAATTACAAGCAGCTATACAAAAATTGGAGCTGCCTGAAGGGGTCCTCATCTACACGACTGGAAGCGACGGAAAACTAGAAAAGAGCTGTCGGTCAGAATCACCTATTGAACTAATCGTCGTATGCGATTCAAAAATAAAAGGTGTAGTTGCAGCAAAAATCGATTCTTTATTTAAAAGTAAGCTGCTCCTAATAGACAGGAGGATAGAATATAAAGATCCTAAATCCGATTCTCTTCTTATCTGCGTTACTACTAACACATTCATTCCATCGCGCTTTCTTCATAATCTCAGGCTTATCGGATCAGATCAACAGATGGAGGAATTAACCCTTAAATTTGTGAGTGATATCCAACAAATGACAACGGGGAAGCACAGTGATAGATCAAAATTTGTCGACGGCTTTGTTGTAAAACATACTAATCAAATGAATAAAGTCATCAGTGGAAAGGACTCCAATGATGTCGACTTAGCAAAAGGGGTAATTTCTTATTCAGGCATGGGAAGAAAGGCAACAAAATACTCTCTGCTACGCCCTATTCAATACACCCTAGATTTAGTTCTAATTGACGCGATTAGATCAAAAGCTAAGACCCAAGCAGAATACGCTCAAATCTTAAGAGATATGCCAAGACGAGTGCCAGAACAAATCGATTACATGAGGGAAATAGGACTACTACCACGTCTTTCTGAGGAGGATGTTAGAGATCTAAAAAAAGCTTATACTTTAGGGCTGTTTTATTTCCAAACGTCGCAGCACCTGGTCTCCACAAGGGAGAATGGGCAAGTGCAATTTCCAATTTCAGATAAAGAAGAGTTGGTAAAAGCGTACAAAGATACACAGCGAATCTTAAAAATACTGAGAAAGTAATACCTCAAGAATCGGTATAACTAGGCATCTGATGAGTGAATTAGTATTAAAATTTTTTTAATAATGGCTTAAATACTATAGTTTGTGGTATAATAAACCCATCTTCATTCTATAGGGTGATTATGGCAGGGCATGTAAAATATACTGATTCCGCGGCTTTAGGTTTTAATAGACATGATGTTTTAGAATGGAATTCCAAAGCTCAAAAATTTTCTACAGATGAAATTTCCCGAGTCTGTCAAATTCTAAAAGGCTTGGATCTACCTTCCTCAGCGTTCATTTGTACAAGTGGTACTGCTGGGAAGTTAGAACTCACTGGGCGTGAAGAGGAACCTATCCGCCTCTGTTTGATATGCGATAAATCTATCGAAAAACAGACCAAAGATAAAGTCCGCAGCGTAATTTCTAAGTATTTCGGTGGCAACTTCCCTATTGAATGGAAAGATGCCTCTTGTCAGATTAAAGTAGGCGACATCTGCTTTCCATCTCATTTTATTCATCAGATTTTCTTGAGTGGAGACCCGAATAAGTTAGATGGCTTATTTTATCAATTTGTCAAAGAAGTCCAAGAAATGCCTGGGGAAATGCGGCAAAAATTTCGGAAACAATTCGTTGCAAGTCATCTCAGTCAATTACATCGAGTGATTGACGGAAGAGAGTCCCAAAGTGTCGATCTAGAAAATGGGGTAATCGCCTATGGAGGACCTAAACAACAATCGACCAAACGCTCCCTTTTGCTTCCTATTCAATATGTTCTAGATTTACGTATCATCGATGCAATACGGGTTCTTGGACATTGGCCAAAAGACTATGTCTCTTTTCTAAAATTTATGCCAAAAGCAATTCCCGAGCTCATTGAATACATGTTCAAAGAACGGCTTCTTCCAGAATTATGCAAACAAGATATTGAAGATCTACAAAACGCCTACCGGTTAGGTTTATTCTATTTTCAAATGGGACAAAATGCTTGCAACCCGCCGGAGGGTGTAGCGATAAAGCTCACAGAGGAAGACAAAGCTCGGCTCCAAAAGGCCTACGCCGATACGCAGCGCGTTTTAGGAAAAATCAAACCGGATCAATTCTGCAAAAACAGAAGCGCATTTGCCTAGTACTCTGTACTTTCCATAGGCGGAGATAAAAATCATAATTTTAGTTATTCCTTTTTAATGTGCGACTATTTATAATAAACATTACGTAGTTGTAACCATAATAAACTATAGGAGAAATCAAATGTTAAGAAAGTGGATCGCTAAAGGTCTCGCCATCGCCCTCTGTGCAGGAAGTATTGCCCCCTTAAGCGGAGAGGAGACTCCCTATTCCTACTCAGGGCAGCAAATCGTCGCCGAAGTAGAGTCCTCCTATAAGAAAGGGGAGTATGAAATTTTCCTAGAGCAACTACACGAGCAATACCAAAGAGCCGGCAAAGCAGGTGTCTTACGGGGAGTTTTTGAAAGCGCCAAAGCCGTGATGCCCGTTTCGGCAACTGTAAAAGATCAGAAAGAGTACCGCTCCGAGCTCGCCCAGCTCGATCAGGAGCGCAATAAGCAACTCCTCGAAGCGGTCGGCGATAACAAAGATTCGGCAATCGGCAACAAAATTGAAGAGATTTCCTCCTATAAAATTTCCCAAGAGCAAATCGAGGTCCTAGCTGAACTCGATACACTCAAATACCAAGTCCCACAAGATGCCAAAGCGACGATGGACAATAAAATTGCTGCTCTGGAGATCGAGTATTACATCAAGTCGCTCCTACTGGATGTCGCCTCTCAAAAATCGGGATCATCTCCTGAAGAACTAAATAAAAAGAAAATCGCCCTTGTGCTCAAAAAACTCGACCTGATGGAAGCTGCTGCGCAAGAATATAATGATGAAATTTGGATGAAAAAAATTGCCGTTGCAAAAGAGGGATTTCGCACTGACAAAGCATACAAGATGGATGTTGCGGTCCTAAAGGAACTAGCAGCTGGCAACATCAATCCTGAAAATCCTGTTGAAGAAAAAGTGAAAGGAATTATGATAGACTTTCTAAGCCAGCGCACCGCGAAAACCGACCAATATATAGCTGACTTAGGCAAATCTTAGTACTTGGAGCCGTCTCGGGCAGGGGAATCTACTTCCCCCAAAGAAAGGTGTCCTTTTAAAAGCTCTCAGGTTCTCCCCCTGAGAGCTTTTTTTATTCTTCTTCTTCAGTTTCTTCTTTTTCTTCTTCGAATTCCTCTTCCTCGGCAGTGCGGCTCTCGATCCATTCTCTGAAGAAGATATAGACGCCCCCGATGGCGAAGAGGACGGGGAGGAAGACTTGCCACTGGATTTCGAACTGGACCGTTACCCAGGCACCGATAAAGACGAACAGAGTGATCCCCATGTCGTAGTGGCGTCCCTGGAGATATTGGAGGATCGCCAAGGGGACCCCGACGACGAGCATGATCCCGGGCCACCAGTTGTTCAGATAAGTGATGATGACGATCCCAAATAGGAACAGGACCAGAGCGACGATTTTCGCCCGTTTGCGCATGAGCAAGGGTTTGGACATAGGACTACCTCTAAAACTCACATTACGGTGATCGTCTTTTTTTTAAAATATTTTTTATCAGTTGGCGCATTGGGAATACTCAACTTGTGTTGAATAGTTGTCGGCGTCGACTACCCAGCCGCCGCCGAGGGCTTGGTAGATGCTGATCAGGCTGGTGTAACTTTGCCCAAGGGTTTGAGTGTAATTGACTTGTGTCGAAAGGAGGTCGATTAGGGCGTCGAGGAAGGCGATCATATCGGTTTGCCCATATTCATATAGGTATTCGTTAAGGCGGACAAATTCTTTTAAAGCCCGGATTCCAGCATTTTGCTCTTTGACCAGTTTGAGGGTAAGGGTATGAGAGATCAGGGCATCGTTGACCTCTTTAAAGCCGTTGAGCACAGCCTGTTGGTAGGCGTGGACGAGGGTCTCTTTTTGGGCCTCGGCTAGGCGGAGTTGGTAGGTCAAATTGCCCCCGGTAAAGATCTCTTGCAGGAGGGTGACACCATATTGCCAAATGGTCGAGGGGTTTTTGAGCAGCTGGTGCAGAAATGAGCTTTGGGTCCCATATTCGCCAGTGAGGGAGATTTGGGGGAAGAATGCCGCCCGGGCGACGCCGATTTGGGCATTGGCAGCGATCAAGTTTTCCTCGGCAGCGAGGATATCGGGACGTTGGTTAAGCAGGTCGGAGGGGAGGAAGGTGGGCACTTGCGGCGGCATGGAAATTTCGCTGAGGAGTTTGCCTCGCGGCATATCGGCAGGTGGGCGACCGACGAGGATGCTGAGGAGGTCTTCTTGGATGCCAATGGAGATTTTCAGTTGCTCGACTGTGGTCTGGGCGCTCGCGACGTCAGCTTTTGCTAGTTCGACATCGACATCGCTCACTTGCCCGAGGTGGTAGCGCGCTTCAGTCAATTTGAGGATTTCCAAACGGGCATCGAGGAGGCCATTTGCGAAATCGACCTGCAGGTCGAACTGTCGCATTTGGATGTAGGAGCTGGCGACCGCGCTGACGACGGTGAGGACGACGGTTCTGCGCACTTCGATCTGGGCGAGGAGCTGGTGGAGGGCTACGTCATTGGCGCTGCGGATCTGCCCCCATAGGTCGATGTACCAAGAGCCATTGAGGACCATCGTATAGAGGGGCTCTTTGGTCGGTTGGCCGGGTGTAATGGGGACGAGGATGGTGGTCGCCGACTCTTTTTGTCTAATCGCTTCGATGTTGCCGCTGATTTGGGGGTAGAGCTGGGAGCGGGAAATGCCCAGCTGCGCCATGAATTGTTCGACACGGTAGATCGCCGTTTTGATGTCTTGGTTGTATTGGAGAGCCTGCGTGACCAGCTCATTCAAAACGGGGTCTTGCAGCAGGGTCCACCAGCAGGTGTTTGGGTTGCAGGAGATCTCTTCCGGCTCGATGCGCCACTGGCAGGGGATTTCGGGTTCAGGGCGGCAATATTTGGGTTGGAGGGTGCAAGCGCTTAAGAAAATGAAAGAAAGGATGGGCCAACGACCTTTTTCAACGCAAAGACGCAGAGACGCAAAGACGCAAAGAAAAAACCAATTTTTTTTATTTTTTGCGTCTTTGCGTCTCTGCGTCTTTGCGTTGAAAAAAGTCTTCAATTTCATGCCTTAGGCTCCTCTTTCTTTTTCACTTTGATCCGCTTGGCACAGAGGACAAAGAAGAGGGGGACGAAGCAGAGGGCAAGGGTCGTTGCGGCGATCATCCCGCCGAGGACGCCGACGCCGACCGAGTGGCGGCTAGCGGCACCGGCTCCCGAACTGAAGACGAGGGGGAGCACGCCGCAGATAAAGACGAGCGAGGTCATGATGATGGCTCGGAAACGGAGGCGGGCCGCTTCGATAGCAGCATCGGTGACCGACATCCCTTCCTCCATCTTCATCAGGGCGAATTCGACGATCAGGATCGAGTTTTTTGCCGATAGGGCGATCAGGGTGACCAGTCCAATTTGGAAATAGACGTCGTTAGACATCCCTAAGAGTTTGATGGCGATGAAGGCCCCCAAGGTTCCAAAGGGGACGATCAGGATGATGGCGAAGGGCAGCGACCACCTTTCGTAGAGGGCCGACAGAATGAGGAAGACCATCACGAGGCCGGCGATGAAAGCAACCGACGAGGTGCCGCCGCTGGCGATTTCCTGATAAGCCTGGCCGCTCCAGCCGTAGTACATATCCTCTGGCAGCACGCTCTTGGCCAGCTCTTCCATCGCCTGGATCGCTTGGCCCGAGCTGTACCCTTTCGCAGGGCCGCCGATGATTTGCGCACCGGGGAAGTCGTTGAAGCGGCTGATCAAGTTGGGCCCCGATTTATATTCGACGTTCACCAGGGAGTTGACAGGCACCATCTGATTGTAAATAGAGCGGACGTAGACATCTCGGAGGTTTTCCAGTTTTTCTCGGTAGGAGGGCTCTGCTTGGACGAGCACCTGATAGACGAGTCCAAATTTGTTGAAGTTATTGATATAGTAGGAGCCAAAGAAGGCTTGGAGCGTCTGGAACACATCGGCGATGGCGACTCCCATGCACTTAGCTTTACTCCGATCGAGGTCGAGGAAAAATTGCATATTGTCGAACGAGGCCGTGGTATGCAAAGCGTCAAGCTCGGGCCGTTTTTTGGCTGCGGCGAGAAATTTGCCCAGGGTCTCTTCTAGGGCTCTGCTGCCCCCTGTCCCCCGATTTTCGATCCAAAATTCAAATCCGCCTACCGTTCCAAGTCCTTGAATAGCCGGTGGGTTGACGGTGAGCACAGTAGAATCTTGGATTTTGTAAAGGAAGGCCTTATTGAGCTCTTGGATCACTGCATCTGCGTGCATGTTTTTCTTTTTCCGGTATTTCCAATCTTTGAGCGTGATGAAGTGAGTGCCGACGGCGGTCCGGTCGATGCTTTCGATCAGGCTAAAACCGGTGAACGAAACCACCTTGTCAACAGCATCATTCTCCTTGCAAATTTGATAGATCTGTTCAGTGACTTTGGCATTCCGATCGAGGCTCGCCCCATCGGGAAGGTAGGCCAGTGCAATCACATACCCCTGATCTTCATTGGGGACAAAGCCCGTCGGCGTCGTCTTAAAAAAGTAGAGCAGGAGGGCAACGAGTATACAGAATAGGATGATCGCGGATATGGTACGTTGAATGACAAAGCCGGCAATTTTTAAATAGCCATGCGTCACTTTTTCGAGACCTCGATTGAACCGTTCAGCCCATTTAGATGTCTTTTCATGCGGTTTGAGGACAATCGCCGCAATCGCCGGACTTAACGTCAGGGCCACTAGCCCAGAGAAAAAGACCGAAATCGTAATCGTGATGGCAAATTGTTTATAGAGCTGCCCTGCGATCCCTCCAAGGAAGGCGATCGGGATAAAGACAGCGCAAAGGACAAAGACAATCGCAATCACCGGCGCCGTCACCTCATCCATCGCTTTGCGAGCCGCATCGCGAGGGGAGAGCTTGAGAGTTCGCATGTTCCTCTCGACGTTTTCGGCCACCACAATCGCATCGTCGACCACAATTCCAATCGCCAGCACCATCGCAAAGAGAGTGAGCGTATTGATCGAATAGCCGATGACCCAGATACCGGCAAAAGCCCCTAAAATCGAGACGAGCAGAGCCATAAACGGGATCAACGTAATCCTTAAGTTTTGCAGGAAAATGAACATGACGATCACGACCAGGATCGTCGCTTCGAAGATCGTGTGAACCACCTCTTCGATCGAAAGTTGGATGAACGTAGTCGTGTCGTAGGGGATCGAATACTCAAGCCCCTCGGGAAACCGCTTTGAAATTTTCTTCATCGCCGTCCGGATCGATTCGGCGACATCGATCGCATTGGCCCCATACTGCTGATAAATCGCGAGGAGAATGGCTGGCTTTCCGTTGACAGAGCCGTCGACAAGATAGTTTTGAGCTCCCAGTTCTACCGAACCGATATCTTTCACTCGGACGATTGCCCCATTGATGTCAGCCCGCACAATGATATCGCTGAATTGCTCCGGAGTCGACAATCTACCCAAAGCTCCCATCGGCACGGTCAGCGAAACAGCGTGGGCATTAGGAGCTTGGCCCACCTGACCGATCCCGAAGTCAGTATTTTGCTCATTGATCGCATTGACGACATCGGTTGTCGCGATCCCCAGCTGCGCCATCAGGTCGGGCCTAAGCCACACCCGCATCGCATAGTTGCGTTGTCCGATAGTGGTGATCGAGCTAATCCCAGGAAGAAGCTCCAGCTCATTGACCACATTCACCAAAGCATAATTGCTCATAAAAAGCGTATCGTAACGGTCGCTGGGCGATTGGATCGCCACGACGAGCAGAATATTGGGCGTCTGCTTGGTAATCGTCAGCCCCTGCTGCTGCACCTGCTGCGGTAGCTGCGCCAAAGCCTGGTTGGCCAAATTTTGCACATGGATTTGGGCCACGTTGGCATCGCTTCCCAGAGCAAAATAGACCTCGAGATTCATATTCCCAGTCGAAGAGTTTTGCGAATACATGTAGATCATGTTTTCGGCGCCCAGAATCTGCTGCTCAAGAGGCGAGGCCACATCGTTGGCCATCGTCTCGGCATTGGCCCCATTGAACGTCGCCGACACCACAATTTCAGGGGGAGTGATATTGGGATACTGCTCAATTGGAAGATTGCGCATCGCCGTCAAACCGGCGAGCGCGATCACAATCGAGATCACACTGGCGAAGATCGGATGGTCGATAAAGAAACGGGAGATCATTTTTTATCCTGCGATGGCCCGCTCACCCACGTTTTCACTTCCACAGCTTTTCCGGGGCTTACCTTATTGACCCCGTCGACCACCACCACATCACCCTCTTTAAGCCCCTTCTGGATGATCCAATAATCCTTGTACCAATCGCCCGCAGTCACCGGCCTCGACTCGACCTTATCCTCATTGACCACATAGACGAAATTGCCCTTAGGCCCCTGCATGACCGAAGCCTGTGGCACCACAATCGCATTAGGCCGCACCGCCCCCTTCACGATCACCCGCGCAAACTGCCCAGGCCTCAGCCAAGCCTCAGGATTGGCAAAAATCGTCCGGATCAGCATCGTCCCTGTCGGCTGATCGATAGCTGGATTGGTGAAGTCGACCGTCCCTTCCGTCGGAAAGACCGTATTATCGCTTAAGATCACCTCGATTTTGTAGTTGTTGTTCTCAGGATAAACCAGCTGGTGACTCTCGTTTTCCTTGCGCATCTTTAGAATATCGCCGTCGGGCACATTGATATTGACCCAGATTGGATCGATCACATAGATCGTCGTCATCAAATCGCTAAAGAAGCCGGCCCGGATCAAGGCACCCTCCCTGAAGGTTGCCTTGCTGGCATAACCTGTTACCGGAGCGATAATCGATGCAAACTCCAATTGGATTTGGGCCGCATCGACATTGCCCTGAGCCGTATAGACCTGCCCTAATGCCTCCTGTTCCCCAGCGATGGCCGCATCGAGTTCCCTTTCACTTAACGCATTTTGCTCATAAAGGGGGACCGTTCGCTCCCTCGTCTGGACCGAATTCCACAGAGTCGCATCCGCGGTCGCCAGTTGACCCACATTGCTATCCAGTGCAGCGATGAAAGGGCGCCGATCCAAGACAAACATCAGATCGCCCACCTTGACCAGCCCCCCTTCCTTATACGTAATTTGGTCCAGATACCCTTGAACCTGGGCCCGCAATTCGACAATATGGGAGCTCTCAGCCACCCCGACATACTCGAAGTCAGCCGGAATCGTCTGCGGCTCAATCTTAATAGCAGAAATGGGCAATGGGGGAGGTGCGGCAGGTTTTTTATGACTGCAAGAAAAGCAGAATAGAAACAAAAAAGAATAAAGAATCAATCTAAATGAATCTGCCATTACTACTATTACCCTTATTCGGGTAATAGCAGCATGGCAGCATTAGGTCAACGATTAAATTATGCTGAACATTCTCAAGGCGAGAAGGGTACAAGAGGGTATTACGACTGAAGCAATCGCTGCTTTGTGCTTTTTCGCATATCTATATGTCTTATAAGCAGCCTTATTAACAAAATTAGGCATTATTCTGCTGGGCGACTTGGCTATTGCCATCGCACCATTCAAGCCCCACTGAACCCAACCAGGTTTAGTAGTAGGATTCTTAAGAAGCTCAAGTCGTTTAATCGTTTCTGTCAGGGAGTTCCAGATCTTTTCCTTTCCATCGGCAGTTGAAGCACTATGAAACATATCGATCCTCATCGCTTCAAGATTCTCGATCATTGCATCAATATCAGCCTGAGGGACATCATCAAAATCTATGTCCTTAAGCTGCTCTGCACCACGAATCATCTTTTTCTCTAGGGAAATTCGTGAGCGGGCGTTGTCCTCTAACCGAAGCGATTCCCCGTGTTTCTGGCGACCAATGAATTTAAGCTCCTTCTTTCTGAGAAGTTTTGGGTCAGCAAGGAATTTTAACATCTCTTCTTCAGAGATATCCCCGGTTGTTTTCTTAAAATTCACATAATTTAGAGTGCCAGCGGCCTTTTTTTCTTTAGAACTTTTATCTTCCTTTTCCAATTCTGCTTTGGATGGCAACTCTCCAACGGTTGCAGGCATTGCATGCCTAGCGTCAGACCAATCTACAACTCCTAACGTACTTCTCATAGTTGGAAAGTCTATAATAGCATTCCAGGCATGAGAAGCTCGTCGCCCCAAACTAGCAGGGGTCGCTGTCCATTTACCAATGCTACCATTGCCATCTTGGTCAAGTGCAATTTTATCTAAATTAACTTTTATTCCATATTTTACAATTGTAATTGGGTTGCCTTCAAATGTGATTTCTCCATTAACATTTATTTTCCCTTCTATTACCTTTTCACAATTTACTGTTGCGCCTACAGCCGCTAGGAATCCTTTTTTCTCCCCATTTTTTGTTTTTAAATTTCCAACCTTACCCTGTAATTTGGAAGGAAGTGTGACTGTAAATTCTATATTGCCATCGGCAGTGCGCCTAATTTCCAGGGCAGAATCAGCAGGGAGGTCAGAATCCTCTCTTAAAGAGTTAAATAAGCCTCTCAGTCCGGCCTCGAAATTGTCCATCTTTCGTGCGTGAATATTTTGAGATGCAACGTTTTGAACATTTTGGGCACCTTGCGCTGCATTGTTATTGTTGGGTTGAAGTGGACCTGGTTGACCATTATTGGCTGCCCCTAAGTCTTCGAATTGGGGACCTTGACCTGCTTGAACTGCATTAAACATATTGTATCCTCCTGGATTGTTTTTATTATAATCCAATTATAACAAAATATTAATTATCTGTAAACAAAAATTTAATACGATCTAAATATAATTTAAACTAAAGATGTAATGGTCTGACTATAAGGTAGTTGAGGTTTTTATAGGTAGAAAGGGCTAAGCGGGAGCAGGATAGATGCTTATTCCCATTTGATTGCAGAAAATGTTGCTTTCAGAGCTTCTTGAGAATAAGTTATACTCATTTTAGAAGGCGTCCAGAACTTTTTATAATCGATATTAAAAGTGAAGGAGCCGTCCTGATTGCAGATGATATCGGTTAAATGACCGCTAAAGATTTTATAATTTGTTGCCGTTAGCTGGCCGCTTTCCATGGTAAGTTTCATATTTACAAAGTCAGGTGTAAAACAATTCTGTTCAGCAGGAAAAGTCATTGTCCCACCAGAAGCCCATGTTTCTCCGGGTTTAGCTATTTCTCCAAATGTTCCATTTTTCTTCTCTAAATTTAAAAGATACAAGCTGCCTGCTGCTTTCCCCTCGCCGCCTAAGAGATTTGCAAGCGTTATAAATGAAGTTTGAAGTTTGAGCTGATTTAATTCATCACTTTTATCCCTTAAGTTATCTAATTTTTGACCTTCTGGCTTTAAGATAAAAGGAAAGTCGGTTCTAATCATCACTACAATCCGCTTTAATGCATGTAAATTAAAGTCATACATATTTGTTTCGTTTATCTCCAGGTTGAACAACTTTTCCATTACGCCAACAATTTCGCTTTGTTGCATTTCTTCAGATTGATCCAGAGATATAACTTTTTTCTCATCTTTCTTTTTCTTACATTCTAGTTGCGCGATATCACTTCGAATTGATTCCAAGGCGGCTTTTCTAATTATTTGATCCATTAATGATCGGATTTGCAATTTTGAATCATCATTATCTACATTTGCGGTCATCGCTTCTTTTAATGTTCTTAATTGATTTCTTAAAGCAGCGAAGTTGATCTTTTTATTTGTAGGATCGATGTTCAAGTTGGCGAGTTTTTTTGCAGCTTCCATTATCTTTGCTTCATTTTGACCATTTGGCTGACCTTGAATGAGAACTTTCTTGTCATTTAAAAAGTTAAGATTGTTTATATCTGAGAGCTCTTCTAAAAATTTAGGTTTCCCAAGTTCTATTAAGAAGTTTTCAACATTAAAAATCATCGGAGGTGCTGAATTTGCCTTTTTAATTGGAGGAGGGGGACTTTTGCTGACAACTTGCTGCTTACTTGTAGGCTCGGCTTTCTTTACTATAGCTTCTTTCGGGCTATCCTTTTTAGGTTCTGTAGCAAGCGGTGTTGAAGATCGTTCTAAATGATTTTTCCAGCAGACAATTTTAAAGATCGTTTGATCCATGAGGGTTTCAATGTATGTTCGAGTGTCTTCTTCTATAGCATTTTCTAACGCTTCAGTTTTAATTGCTTCTAAGTTAGTTTTAACATTGCCGAGATTGATCTTTTTTTTATTAATATTAACTTCCTCAATCTTAAGGCTGGCTAATCTTTCTACCATTTCTACTGTGCGAATTGATCTAGGATCCAACGACTTGAGTGCATCTCGAGGATTTATCCCTTGCCCCTCTACAACAATATTTCCATTTAAAGGATCGGGGGATGAGAGTTTCTGTAGGAAATTGTCTTTGTTTAATAGGATTTCGGCTTTGGGTACTGAAGTTTTTTCGGAGGCCTGGTCAACTTTTACGGGTTCTGGTTCTTTCTTAGATAAGCCCTCAGCGGAAGTGACGCATTTTTTATGTTCGGGTCCTAGTGTAAAGAAAACAGTCTCTTCGGGGGCATTTGCCGTCGATCCAATGTTTAATAGGATTTCGGCTTTGGGTTCTGCAGTTTTTTCTGGAGCGGCGGGTTTTGGGGCTTCGGCGTTTGGTGCTGGAGGCTTTGCGGGAACGACGGCGTCTTTTTTAGGTTTTTCTTCATTTGCCTTCGATCCAAATATGGAATCCCAAAGAGCTGAAGCAAGTTCTGCAAGGAGGACGAATCCATACGCGATGCCTAAGACGATCACTGTGACGCTGCGCCCATTTAGAATGCTAGGTTTCTGTTTGGGCGCAGCAGCATCTGGGTTGAGAACTTTTAAAGAGGTAGTTAATACAATATTTGAGAATATATCCATAGTCTTAATTATATATTAACAAATATCAATTAAAATTACAATATAATATTAAAAATATTTTATAATTACAGATAATTGATTAAGAATTACTTAGACTTAACTTCCTCTTTACGCCAAGCTTTGATGGTGGCCTCAACTTCTTCTTTGGTATAAGTCATTGATGCTGTGCCAAGTAGGCAAGATCCTTCCACCTCTAACCGCTTGCTATTCAAGACGATACGAGTCATTGAAATGTTTGGGATTATGATCCCCATATCGAGGACGATTTGGTCCTTTTCGAAAAATGCCTCATTCGTATCAAAATCAATTTTTCCCTTTAGCGCTTTTTGAATAGCCAAGGTAGCGCCCGCAGCCTGTTGGATCCCTTCGGCGCTCAACTTTTTATCGATTTTGCCCTTCAAGGCCGAGGTCAATGTAATGGTGAATTCTCCAGTCTCTAAATTCAGGTCTAAGTTTAGGGGGTTGAAGTGTTGGACTATGGCCAATAAACGGGTCTTAACTGTCTCCTTTTTCCAGGCCTCTATCTCTTCTGAAGAGAAATCTCTACATGATTTCTTTGGTACCGCTGCTGGCTGATTTACGTTAATTTCGTTAGTTGTTGCTTTTATACTCATATTATTACTCCTTTATAATTAATTATAATTAAAAATTATATTAAATTTCAATTAAAATTTAATGGTTGATTTTGGAGTTAAATTTGTTCTATGATTTCTGACTTTTAGAGGAGAGGGCGATGAAGCTAGGATATGTAATCATTTACGTTCAAGATGTTGCGAAGACTATTGAGTTTTACGAGAGGGCCTTTGGTCTGAAGGTGCGGTTTGTCCATGAGAGCGGCGCTTATGCTGAAATGGAGACCGGCCAGACTGCTCTGGCCTTCGCTTCCGAGGTCATGATCCAGGGCTCTCACCCTTTCCGGCCGAATCGGATTGCTGAGGAGCCGCCGGGGGTAGAGATCTGTTTGGTTGCCGAGGATGTGAAAGGGCAATTCGAGAGGGCTCTCAAGGCGGGGGCGATTTCAGTGACTAAGCCCGAGCAAAAGCCATGGGGGCAGGTGGTATCCTACGTGAGGGACAATAATGGCTGTCTGGTTGAGATCTGTAGCCCTATGGCCGTGGCAGATTAGATAAAAAAAGAGACCGCTGATTAGGGCGGTCTCTTTGTTTTTAACATATTGATATTTAAGGTGATTTAAGTGTTCTCCCCTTGAGCTTGTTTGAGGTTGAACTCGGTCATCACAGGGCGATGATCTGAGGCGTTGGAAGGGATATTGTCTGCGTCCAAGCCAAAGCTTAAGAGAACGCTAGTTAATTCAGCTTGAATGAGGGGTGGTTTCTTAGTTAACCAACCAAGCAATCCTTGTTGGCGGGGCGTGCCATCTCTAGAAAAAATGAAGTCGAGTTCTCGTTCACGATAGCTGCCCTTCGGATAGACTTCAGTCGTCTCACGTGTACGGTGGGTTTGGAAGCCTGCGTTTTCTAATTTTTTAAATCGATGCTCCCATTGCTGTTGGGGGGTCCTATTTTGATCCAATTTTTCAGGATTCGCATTCATATCGGCGCCGAAGACTTGAACTTTTACTTGGTGCTGCTCGGCTAATTGATCCATCTTGGTGATCACACCTTGAACATAACGATCGCCTGTCTCAGCATCTTGTTGGTCAACTCTGTTTTCCTCTAAAGAGCAACCAGGAACGTGGCCTGTAGCAAACATGACTCTTTGTTTAGTGCGGCTGTCTTTGGCGATGACAATTGGGGTATCGCCACCATCGATGATTTGGGAGCAATTGACGATATCTTGAAATCGATCTTTTCTAATGAGAATCGCGCAATCATTAATGTAAGCTGGTCTTTTTGCTTTGTCTTTAGTTTTTGTGACGTTTAGGAGTTTAAAACCCTCGCTTTTAAGAGCTTTAAGAAGGGGTCTGTCCTTTTCAAATACCTCCTGTAGCATGATCACATCGACTTGTCCGCGGGAAGTTAGGTCCTTGAAAACGGCCGCGGTTTTATGTTGTGAAATTGCATATTCCTCTTCAGTAGGTTCAATGTTGTTGTGGCGGCATACAAAAGAGTAATCATTCTGACCACCACCCATATTATATGTGACTACGTTTAGATTTGAGTTATTATTTAGCATATTACTTCTCCATATTATTGTGTTTATGTAAAAATAATTATACTATATAATTAATTTTTTGTAAAGTAATTAATTATGAGTTTATTTTATATTAAATAGAGCTTTTTTCAAAAACTTGGACGTATAGGACTTAGGATGCTTGGCGATTTCTTCACCGCGGCTTCCTGTTCCTTTAAAATATTAAATACATGGCTAGGTTATAGATCCCATATGCTGCTGCCAACACGCCCGCGGCTTTAATTGCATTGGAAATTGGCGAACTGATCGGATTCACCGGCTGACTGAGAAGGTCTATTTCACGTTTTTTAATTTAACTCATCTTGCTTCTGTTGCTCAAGTGAAGCGAAATCATATTGTTGCAAAGGATATCGCTTAGAAGGACATCGCTGCACAGTATTTTGATCAGGCCCCTTTCTCTCAGCCTCAATGTGGGCTCCCTTGGGGTTAAAAAAGTTTAGTAATCCTTGAATGCTCATTATTTGCTCCTTCTTAAATTATTAATTTTAATTATAGAAAATAATTTATTATTAATACAATATATTCTTTAATTTTTAATAGCCAGTAACTTGCTATTTTAGTGTGATTATTTTGTTTAATTTAAATATTTATGTACGATATAATTAAATTTATATTAACAATTCATTTTAACAAGGAGTAAATAATGGCCAGTTTAAAAACATTTTTAGAAAAATCGTTTAGTTCATATGGAGTCACTGCAGCCGATCGGGCCTTTCTGATTAATGCTGCTGCTGATTCAAAGGGGACAAAAATTGGAAAAAATATTGGCAGATCGGCAACTTCTGTCCTATTGGCTATCGCCACATTTGTTGAATTTTTTGCTCTCACACTTCCTTTCGCTATTCTCGTTGGCGTCCCTTATTGGGTGGTTAAGGGAGGGTCGCCTGAAGTAGTGGCGAAGCGGTTGAATTCAAATGACGTGGCTTTTGCAAATTCAATTCGTGGAATTTTCTGCTGTCGTCCGATGCATGCAGCGCCCCCAATCGGTGAAGCTATTCCATTAGTGCCTAGGGGACCTCAGCAGTGATCTTAATCTTACAATCCCTATCTCGTTTATCCTTCCTGACGAGATAGGGATTTTTCTTTAAATTCGTTCTTTCAAATACTTGGCCGTATAAGACTTAGGATCCTTGACAACTTCTTCTGGGGTGCCTTGGCAGACGATTTCTCCACCACGGCTACCTGCTTCTGGGCCGAGGTCGATGATGTAGTCGGCATTGGCAATCACATCGAGGTTGTGTTCGATGATGATGACGGTATTGCCTCGTTCGACAAGGGAATGGAAAATTTTCAGTAAAGGGACGATGTCGGAGCTGTGCAGGCCAATCGTCGGTTCGTCGAAAAGATAGAGCGTCTTCCCTGTTGAGCGTTTAGAGAGCTCTCGAGCCAATCTTAAGCGTTGCGCCTCACCGCCTGAGAGAGTGGCGATTTCTTGCCCCAGTTGCAAATACCCCAAGCCCACCGAAACCAAGGTCTCCAAAATCCGGACCGCTTTGGGGATGGGAACGAGCCATTGCAGGGTCTCTTCGACGTTCATTTCTAAGACTTGGCCGAGGTGTTTGCCTTTGGTCTTCACTTGGAGCGATTGGGGGTTGAGGCGGAAGCCGTTGCAGGCGTCGCAGAGGACTCGGATGGGTGGGAGGAACTGCATCTCGACTTTTCGCTTCCCGAGGCCCCAGCACTTCATGCACATCCCTTTGAGGTGGTTTGAGCTGAAGTTTTTGGGCTTCAGTCCGCGTGCTTTGGCTTCGGGGAGTTCGGCGAAAAACTGCCGTAGGGGAGCCGAGAGGTCTGTGTAGGTGTTGATGTCGGCACGGTTGGTGTGGCCGATCGGGTTTTGATCGATCACGAGCATTTTGTCGAAGGCTTTGACGCCGGTGATGTGTGCGCCAGCGTAGGTGATGCTCTCGGGTTGTTTTCTGGTAGCGAGGACTTGTTGCATCGCGGGGCGGAGCAGGTCATTGATCAAGGTCGATTTGCCCGATCCAGAGACGCCAGTGATACAGGTGAGGATGCCGACGGGCAAATCGACGGAGAGATTTTTCAGGTTGTGCAGGCGGGCATTTTCGATCCGGAGGGTGGTTTTGAAGGGGCGTCTTTTCTCGGGGATGGGGACCTTTTTTTTGCCGCTCAGGTAGGCTCCGGTGAGCGAATTGGGGTTTTTCTTAATCTGCGCCAGGGTACCGCTTGCCATGATCTCTCCACCATGCTTTCCGGCAGAGGGGCCAAAGTCGATGATGTGGTCGGCGATTTCGATGGTCATCGGGTCATGTTCGACCATCAGGAGGGTGTTGCCTTGGTCGCACAGCTTTCGGAGGGAGTGATTGAGCAGGGCGTTGTTATGGGGATGGAGACCGATCGTCGGCTCATCTAAGACATAGAGACAGCCGGTTAGCCAACTTCCCAATTGGCGGGCCAATCGAATTCTTTGGGTCTCTCCGCCGCTCAAACTGGGGGCAGAGCGGTCGAGGGAGAGGTAGCCGAGGCCAATTTCATTGAGGAAATGGAGCCGGTGTTTCAGCTGAGATAGAGTCTCGTCGAGCAGGGGGTCTTTCAGTTCGATGTTGTCGATGAACTGCTCGGCCTCGCTGAGGGGCAAGGCACACAGGTCGGCGATGGAGAGTTTGCCGATCCGGACGTTGCGGGCGAGGGGATTGAGGCGGGTGCCATGGCAGGAGGGGCAGGTGATCTGTTCGACCCAGAAGGCGAGTTCTTCTTTCAGGTCGTTTGTTGCCGATTTGGCCAGTTTGGCGAAGATGGGGCCGAGGCCGATGAATTTGAGTGAGTACCCTTTTCTCTCGAGAGGGATGTCGGAGCCATTGAGGATGATCTGCAGCTTTTCGGAGGGGAGTTTTTCGAGGGGGCAGTCGGAGTCTACTCCTAAGTGCTCCATCATCTCTTCGAAGAGTCTTAGAGCGCTTCTGACTCCATAGTCTTTCCAGAGTTTTTTCATCAGGGCGTAGGGGCTCATCCGCATGATCAAGCGGTGCTTTTGCAGGTTGGCCCCAAATTGGAAGCCGAGGCCTAAACAGTCCATGCACATCCCGTGGCCGGTGTTGAAGGAAAAGGTGTGCGGGGTGATCGGAGGGTAGGATTTGCCGGTGGTCGGGTCGGCGAAGGCGAGGTTGTAGAAGATATCTTGGTCGCCGTTTTGGACGATGAGGGTGTTGCCTGCGATTTTTGCGGCGGTATCGATCGCCTCGTAGATCCGCTTTTTCGATTTGACGGCAATCGTGAGCCGGTCGACGATCAGGAGTACTTGGTTTTTGCGCCGTTTATCGAAGGGGATTTCGACGTCGAGCTCGTAGACTTGGCCGTTGAGTCTAATACGCAAAAAGCCTTCTCTCAAAAGACGCTCTTTGAGCTGCTCAAAGCCCTCTTTCAGATCGAGGGGAGCGAGGATTTGGATCTTGGTGCTTTCGGGCAGCTCCATCAGCTGATTGAGGACGAAGTCTTTGCTGATTGATCGGATTTCTTCGCCGGTTTCGGGACAGTAGGCGATGCCGAGGTGGGCAAAGAGGATCGCGCAGGTAGTCGTAGGCTTCGGTCATGGTGCCGATGGTGGTGCGGGGATTGCCGGCGTGGCTTTTTTGTTCGATGGCAATCGCGGCGAGAGAGCCCTTCGATCGCTTCGACTTTGGGCTTGGGCATCTGTTTGACAAATTGGCGCGCATAGGCGGACAGCGACTCGATATAGCGCCGCTGCCCTTCGGCGTAGACGGTTTCGAAGGCAAACGAGATTTTGCCCGAGCCGGAGGGGCCGGTGCAGAGGGTGATTTTGCCGCGGGGGATGTGAGCGTTGACTGCTTTAAGGTTGTTTTGCTCTGCTCTCTCGATTTCGATGATGTCTCGTGACGGACGGTGCTTTTTTCTTGGCCGTTTGGCGACGGTGAGCGGTCTGAAGATTGAGGGCAGCGTATCAGGCCTTTCCTGTTGGGGTCTTCAGTTTGGCGATCTTCTCGGGCGTGCCCGGTTGCGACGATCTCTCCCCCGCCTTTTCCGCCCTCGGGGCCTAGTCGATGATCCAGTCGGCTGTTTTGACCAGATCCATGTTGTGCTCGATCACGAGAACCGTATTGCCTCTGTCGACGAGCTTTTGCAGCACATCGATCAGTTTGGGATGTCGTGGAAATGGAGCCCGGTCGTCGGCTCATCGAGGATGTAGAGGGTTTTGCCGGTTGAGGGCCGGAGAGTTCTTTGGCGAGCTTGATCCGCTGCGCTTCGCCGCCAGAAAGGGTAGGGGAGGGTTGACCGAGTTTGATATAGCCGAGGCCGACTTCATGCAGCGTCTCGAGTTTTCTTTGATGTGCGGGAATCGGCTCAAAAAATTCGAGCGCGTCGGCGACGGTCATCTCCAAGACGTCGTAGATGTTTTTGCCCTTGTAGAGGACGGAGAGGGTTTCTTGGTCGAAGCGCTTGCCCTTTGCAGTGCTCGCAGGTCGACCCACTCGTCTTCCATGAAGTCCATGTCGATCTTGATCATCCCCATGCCGCCGCAATGGGGGCAGGAGCCCTCTTTGACGTTGAAGCTGAAGCGGCCCGGCTTGATACCCTTGAGCTTCACTTTCGGGCAGCTTGGCGAAGAGATCGCGGATCTCATCGAAGAGTTTGATGTAGGTGGCGGGATTGGAGCGGGGAGTGCGGCCGATCGGCGATTGGTCGATGGCGATCACTTTGTCGATCTCTTCGATTCCTTTGATCGCTTTATGTTTGCCGACGCTCAACGAGGCATTGTGGAGGGCGATTGGAGAGGCAGGATAGAGGATATCGGTGATGAGCGACGATTTTCCCGATCCCGAGACGCCGGTGACGGCGACAAGCATCTCGAGCGGGATTTCGACCGATACATTTTTTAAGTTGTGGTGCGTGCTCCTACGATTTCCAGGCTCTTTTTCGGATCTTGACGCCGTTTTTTGGGGATGGCGATCGTTCTTCTTGCCGGTCAAGATAGGCGCCGGTGAGCGATTCTGGGACTTTGCAGAAGATCGTTGAGAGTCGCCTGAGACGATGATTTCGCCGCCCAACTTGCCGGCGAGCGGCCCCACATCGACGATGTGATCGGCAGCGAGGATCGTCTCTTCATCGTGCTCGACGACGATCACCGTGTTGCCACTATCGCAGAGGGCTCTGAGCGAGTCGAGCAGTTGGTATTGTCGCGCGGATGGAGCCCAATCGACGGCTCATCGAGGACATAGGTCGCGCCGAC
Source organism: uncultured Verrucomicrobiae bacterium (assembly GCA_963806855.1). Taxonomy (GTDB): domain Bacteria; phylum Chlamydiota; class Chlamydiia; order Chlamydiales; family Rhabdochlamydiaceae; genus Sacchariniichlamydia. The sequence goes on from CAWDYW010000002.1 coordinate 185,890, forward strand.
AAGGCCTGAGCCGATCTGCGAAGCGAGACGCACCCGCTGCGCTTCTCCGCCTGAAAGCGTGGGGGCGGTCCGGTCGAGCGTCAAATAGTGCAGGCCGACATCGAAGAGGAAATTGAGCCTTCGCGGATCTCTTTGATCAGCTCTCGGCGATGATCGAGCTCCTCTTCCGTTAGACGAGTGTCTCGAAAAAATGCGAGCGCTTCTTCGATGGACAGAGCGGTGATCTCGATGAATCGTCTGTCCTCTGAACTGCGTCGCAGCAGGATAGGGCTTGATCCTGCGCGCCATGGCATCGGGGCAGACCGACTCTTCCATCAGCTCTTCCATATTTTGCCGGTAGACATCGCTCTTCGCTTCTTGGATACCGTCTGTTTGGCCTCGTGCAAGACCCCTCGCCACTGCACATACTCGGTCCAGCTCTGATTCTTGGTCGGATGGACGAAATCGCATCTGCATCCATTTTTCTCCGTCCCATAGAGAAAGATCTTGTTTGGCCTTCTCTGAGAGCTTTTTCCAGGGAGTGTTGACACTGAAATTGTAGATCCTGGCCAGATTGTTGTAGATATTTCCAAAGCGGACCGTTTGATAAGAACTTGCGACGATGCAGCAGTCTTCCGCGATGCTCTTTTCTGGATCAATGATCTTTTCGAGATCAAATTCTTGGATCGTCCCGAGGCCCTGGCAAGTCGGACACATCCCGCTAGGGTGATTGAAGGAGAAGTCATACGGCTCCAGCGGACCGTAGGAGAGTCCCGATTTGGGGGAATAGGCATGCTGCGAAAAGAGCTTCTCTTCATCCCGTGTCGGGATTCGAACGTCATGCAGCCCTTGCCCGCATCAAGCGCCTGGGAGACCGCTTCGTCAAGCCGCGTCTGTTCTCTCGCGCACCACCATCCGGTCGATGACGATATCGACATCGTGCGCGACCTTCCCATCGACCGCAATCTCTTCGCTCAAATCGATGATCTTCCCATCGAGCCGAACGCGGGTATAGCCTTTGCGCACAAGTTCTGCGAAATCGTCTTTAAATTCGCCTTTTTTCCTTTTGGCAAAAGGGGCCAGGACGATGAGTTTCGATTTTCCGGCAGTTGCTGGATCTGACGCAGAGATCTGCTCTGTGCTTTGAGGCGTCACCACTTCGCCGCTGACAGGGCAATGGGGGATGCCGACGCGTGCAAAGAGCACCCGCAGAAGTCGTAGATGCCGGTCATCGTGCCGACAGTCGAGCGGGGATTGCGCCCAGCCGTCTTTTGTTCGATGGCAATCGTCGGCGAGATGCCCTGATCAATTCTGCATCGGGCTTGGGCAAATCGCCCAGATGGCGTCTGGCATACGTCGAAAGCGACTCGATATAGCGCCGCTGCCCTTCGACATAGATCGTGTCAAAGGCAAGAGACGACTTTCCCGACCCCGAAACTCCCGTAAAGACGATCAGCTGGTTCGGGTCGAGAGTCAAATCGACGTCCTTGAGGTTATGGACTCCAACCTTCTTTAATACAATCTTTTGAGTCATAGGTTACTATAATACCCCGCGAAAGAGTTGAGAACAAGGCCTTAGGTGGCATATGATGACGAATATGAGAACACGTACAAAAATTATTTGCACCATCGGCCCCTCTGTTAGCTCTTACGAGAAAATCCTCGAGCTGATCGATGCTGGGATGAATGTGGCCAGGCTCAATTTTCAGCCATGGCACCCACGAAGAGCATCAGAAGATCATTCAGAACCTCAAACGAGGCCCGCGCAGAGAAAAAAGTCCCCCTCGCCATCATGCTCGACACCAAAGGGCCCGAAATCCGGATCGGCAAATCAAGCAGCGAGCTCCTCACGTCCAGACAGGAAGAGATGGCTCCTCGTACAAAGAGGAACTGACCGAAGCGAGACACATCCCCGTCTACCCCGCAATCGCCCTCAAACGCCCTCGATAAATGGCCCGGACGTCATCGTCCTCTTCGACGACGGCTATATCGCCTCCCGAAGTGCATCGAAAATGAGCCGCAACGGAGTCGTCGTCCAAATTCGTCAACGGCGGACAGATCAAGAGCTCGAAAAGGGGTCAATATCCCCAATGTCGACCTCAAGCTGCCTGCCATGACCGAGCAAGATGTCGAAGATATCCGATTTGGCTGCGAGACACGATGTCGATCTCATCGCAGCCTCCTTCATCCGCTCAGCCGAACATGTCTGCAAATCAGAGAGCTACTTGAGATCAAGGAAAAAGCCGATATCCTGATCATCGCCAAAATCGAAACCATGGATTGGCGTGCAAAATTTCGAAAGCATCGTCCAAGTAGGCCGACGGGATCATGGTCGCCCGCGGCGATCTCGGGGTCGAACTCCCGATCGAACCGTACCCGTCCTGCAAAAAATGATGATCCGCAAATGCTATCTAGCAGGCAAGCCCGTCGTGACCGCGACCCAAATGCTCGAATCGATGATCAAAACCCCCGTCCGACCCGTGCCGAAGCCTCCGATGTCGCCAATGCGATTTACGATAGCACCTCAGCCGTCATGCTCTCCGGGGAGACCGCCGTCGGGAAATACCCCATCGAAACCGTCAAAGTGATGCGCTCCATCGTCGAGTCGGCCGAGTCAGATTTTCCCTACCGTGATTTTTTCCACCACGAATCGCGCATCGACTGCCAAGACATCTCAACAGCCATCTCCCTTGCGACAGTCCGCACCGCCTACAGCCTCGATGCCAAAGCGATCTTCGCCTTCACCTCCAGTGGAGTCACCGCCCGCCTCATCTCTCGCTACCGGCCCGAAATGCCGATCATCGCCCTGACCGACAACGTCAAAACCTACCACCAGCTCGCCTTCAATTGGGGCGTCATCCCCGTCGACCCCACCCCCACCAAGAACGCCCGCGAGGCCCTCGCCATCACCAGCGCCTTTGCCCACAAACGAAACCTCATCCAACATGGCGACCATGTCATCGTGACTACCGGCACCCCGTTCGGCATCAAAGGGACAACCAATAGCATGTTTGTCGAGTGTATAGATGGAAAGGCCGAAGGCAATGATTAACAGGCATAAAAAAACATCTTCCCCGAGTGAGGAAGATGTTTTTGTGAGATCTTGATCCGAGAATATTATACTTTACTTTTTTACTATTTGCTGCAATTGGATTACAAATCTATCGAGGTGCTGGTAGTTGTAATTTACTTTCATCAAATTGTTCAATTTTTCTGCATCTCTTAGAAATAATATTTTATCTTTTTTATCGAATTTTCCATTTATAACCTCGATAATTTTCGGGATCAGAGAATTGGCGGCAGCGATAGCCGGTTCTCTAGATTTATCCAACAACATTGACTTAACTTTCATTAACCGACCTTTTAGACCTGGATCCGTAATAAAATCAAGGCTCTGAAGTTCTCTAATTACAGTAAGCGCATGGCTAATATCCTTCAAAGATAGTGTATCAGCATTTGCAATTAAAAACTCTAAAACCTTTTCAGCATCTTTTACAATAATTTCTGCATTAGCTTTGTTCAGATCAGCTTCGATTCTAATGATTTGTTGCTTCAATGGTTTGCTTTTAATTTCAATGTTAAGTTTTTTAAGCTCCTTTAGCATCTGAAACCCTTTGCCTGTCTCTTCAAGAGACATCTCTCCCTTTTGAATAATCGCTTTTACATCTTTTAATACTTGATGAGCTCTAGCTCTTTCTGGAGAACCTAGATTTGGCTGACTATTTTCATCACTCACAGCAGGGGCTCGTTGAGCAACTGGCTGAGCTCTATTAGCCTGTTGGCGATCGCGCGGCATTGCTGCTGGAGCTCGATCTCCGACTACAAACGTATTTACTTTTGAAGCACTAGGAGCAGGCGTCTTGGAAACTCCCTTGCCACTTAAATCTTCCATTGTAGCTGATTGCCCCAAACTTGAAAAAAAGCGGGCAAGAGCTGCGAATAAAGAAAATAATCCGCTTAAAAATGAAAACCGTCCTTTACTCTCACTCGCTGGTGCAGTATGAGGAGAATGGGTACTATTTACGGTTCTACTAGTATCAACTTTTACACCGAACATTTTACACTCCTTTTTTTTATTCCTTAACATAATATTAACACAAACATAACTAATAGTCAAGTTTTTTTATGTTTTGTTAGTTTTAATTAAAGAAATAATATAAATTATATTTTATAGACTTATGATAGTAAGGCTGAGAACGTTGTGATTTTCCTGTCATTCGACAGAAGCCCTTAATAACCAAATAACTATACCCCGCCCGGCCCAAAAGTGTGAATTTGGGCGGGACGGGGTATAATTCATTGATAAGCATGTGCATCCATCGAGTTAAGCCGCGGGCAGGGGTGAGTCCAGAAGAGTATTTATGGGATGTTAGCCCAACCTGTGGGGTGGAGATTAAAACCCTGATTGTGGATGGCTACGGTCACTTCCGGATTTTTTTTGGGAATCTTACTAAAGATCGATGTGATTAATTCCACACAAAAAATCCATTTGGCGAATTCTGAAATTGCCGTAATAAGGCTATCGAAAGTAGGGCTGTTTGCGCCGGATGTCCTATTGCTCCAAGTGCGACCATCACTATTAACACTCTTACCAAAATCAGCAACAAAAGGTAATGTAGAACTTGAATTTGGCGTGTGAAGAAGGCTGCTCATTTTAGTCATATTTATTGCTCCTTTTTTATTCCTTAATACAATATTAACACGAATATAACTAATAGTCAAGTTTTTTATGTTTTTTTGGTTTTTATTAAAGAAAATAATATAAATTATATTTTATAGACTTATGTTAATAAGGCTGAGAATGTTGTGATTTTTTCCAGCCGTTCGAAATTCCCAGCAAAAGCTTGCTAAAAATATCTTGAAAAGCTCGTCCGCTGTATCTTCAAACAGAGCGCTAGTAAAAAGGGGACATTTTTTATAGACCAAGAATGGTTGAAATCTCCTGGAAAAAGAAGAGCCAAGCGAGGAATGCCAAAAGTGTGAATGCCGAAATTTATGAGAGGGGGGCGAGTAATTGGCCCCTCAACTCATTAAAAATCTTCAGAATTGGACGTTATTATTCGGAGGATGAGTTCGTCATTTGGGCATTAATATGTTGGTGCCGGTTTAATTTTGGGCATGATTAGTTCCCTAACCTTTGTTTCTAAGGATGGCAGACAGAATCCAACACTTGTTATTATTCCGTTTTCATTCATAATCTCTTTAAGGTCTTTAGCCAACTGAAGGAGTTCTTGTCCCTCTTCTAGTTTAGGATAATTTTCCTTCAAAAATTCCCGAATTTCATCAACTACGTTATTTGCTTCGTGTTGTAGTATAGTTAACAGTTTTAATTTTTGATCAGCGATCTTTTCTTTCAATGATGCGGCGAGGATCTCCAGATTAGACTCTTGAAGAGCTTCAATGGCTTTCATGCCTTCTCTAAGCTCGTCTTTATTTAGTGCAGTTTTTGGTGCGAATTCAGAAATTAGCGTTTCAGCTTTCTTTACACTTGCTTCTGCTTTAGCTTTTGATTGTGTTTCTGCTTTTTTTACTAATCCTGCCATTGTGTCGATAATGTTTTTTATTGCGCGGATCTTCTTTAATAATAGAGCAGGTTGGGTTATTCCTGCTTCAAGTGTAAGTAGCTTAAGTTTAGCATTAATCTCCTCGAGATTTTTAATAATTCCGCGACCCTCAGTAATGAAATTTGAGATTGCTAATGGTTCTTTTTTTGAATATTGGTTTATGGACTCTGAGGCGCTTGCCAATGTTGCTGCTTTGCCTAATAATGCTAGTATTTCTTGCACTTTCGTTGCATCAGGAGCTGGTTGCGGGGCATCTGTCAATTTAGCAGGAGTCGCCAAGTCCAAGGATGCCAAGTTATCCAACCCTAGGGATTCTGACGAAGGAATTTGCCGCTGTGATTTGTTCTGAGTCTCTAAGTCTCCAGCCGACGTTCGTTCTGCCAGTTCTCTGAAATTAAGGGGTGTTGGTTCAAGAATTTTTTGGGCCTCTTGTGAAGGTCCTGACTTAAGCTCAGATAGAGACTGCTCTTGCTCACCAGCGGGGGCAGCTTCGGTCTGCACTGTGACTCTTTCCTTTAAGCCCTTGGGTTCTGAATCTGAAAATAGGGCACAGAGGCACTCCCATAGAAAAGTAATAAATTGAAGGATCGGTTCTAAGTCGACGTCAAACGTCAGAATGCTCCATGATCGCCCTTTGGCAGTGCTTGTTGCATTGCTAGGTTGAGCCAAATTTTGAGCTGTTGAAGCTAGAACTTGATCTATCAATAACATTTTTTTAGCCTATTAGTTTAATTTTATATCTTAATTTTATAATAAAAATATTAAATTGTCAATATTATTGCTATTATATAAAGACCAATAGGTATTAATTTAAGCGATTGATCATAAGGCAGTTCTGAAAATCTATTCGTCTGAAGTATCGTCAGGAGGGGACTCTAGCTTTGAATGAGTAGAAAAAGCTGTTTCTTGGATAGCTAATTTAACTTCCATGATTCTTTTGAATGTCCCATTGAATTTCTCAAGTTGTCCACGAAAATAGGGTATTTCAAGAAACTTCCGTTCTTTTGCCTCAGCACAAATGCTTTCATATTCTCCTGGTTTAATTAAGTCAGGATGGCCAATGAGGATACTCATTCTCCCCACTAAGGCGTAGTCTGTTCTGTCATCTTCAGGTAAATCAGCTGTTGGAAGAGGTTGCACAGCAACTAATGCTTGAGCTTGCTCTTGGCCTGCTTTAACTCCGATCATTTGCTGAACGGAATCGAATGCTCCATCTTTAATTGTTGTTGCGGCCTCACCAACAAAAGAAGCTGCTTGGCCAAAGGCTCTTGTAATATTATTCATTTTGTTCCTCTATTGTTTTTTTAAATGATTTTAATCTGGCTTCAAGTGCTTGGATTTGCCCGGCGGTTTTCGGGGAGTTGATCTCTTCATTTCCGATTTGAAGGTCTATGAGAAGATCCCAAGCTCTTTTGTATTCTCCAGGATGAAGAGTGTGATTTTTAAGGAGTTGAGAAAGTTCGCTTTTCTGTCGTTCGATTCCATGTTCGGTTTTTAGTCCCTCTTCTTGCTCTGGTGACCTGGAGATTCGGATGGGCTTGGTTTTCGTGAATTTGCGCACAGGAGGCTCTTCATCTAATTGAAATTGGGTATCGTATGTTCCTGGAGCTTTCCATATCTCTTGTCCAGGAGTTCCAAAGAATTGCAAATAGGGATGTGCGGGTCTCTGTGGTGAGACTGGAAGGGCTTTCATTTGATCATCGTCCAAAATTGACCAAATGCGGCCAAAGGCATAGCCCGCAATCTTTTCAAGGTGGGATACTCCAGGGATGCATCTAATTATGCTTAATATTGAGTTCATTTAAATCCTATTATTAATGTAATGTCAATAATACAATTAATTTAAATTAATGTCAATTAAATAATTTAGATTCTAAAAATGCTTAGCTTGTTGGATTTCAGCTACATCTGTAATTGAATGGGCAGCTTTTTGAAGGGTGAACTCGGTTTTGATGGGACGATGATCTGATGCCATCGAGGGGAGCTTGTCGACATCCAAACCAAAGTTTAAGAGAGCTGTTGTGGGCCCTGCTTGGAAGAGTGGGTTTTCCTTAGGTGCTCGAGAAAAAATGAAATCGAGCTCTCTTTCTCGATAGCTGCCCTTAGGGAAGACTTCTGTCGTCTCACCAGAGCGGTGTGTTTGAAATCCTGCACTTTCTAGCTTTTGAAAGCGGTGGTCCCATTGCTCTTTGAGGCTCCGATTTTGGTTCAATTTTTCAGGATTCGCATTCATATCGGCGCCGAAGATCTGAACTTGTACATTGTGCCTTTGGGATAGCTCGTTGATTGTATTGATCACCCCTTGAATATACCGGTCTCCCACCTCAGAATCTTGTGGTTCAAACCGTTCTTTATCTAATGAAAATCCAGGAACATGGGCAGTGGCAAACATCACTCTTTGATCGGTCTCTTTATCGGTCGCGATGACGATAGGGGTGTCGTTACCTTCGATGACTGTTGAGCAATTGAGAACATCCTGAAATCGACTTTGATTGAGGAGAATTGCGCAATCGTTAATCTGTCGAGTTGTGTTGAGGACTTGGTATCCCTCGCTTCTAAGGGCCTCCACAAGAGGTCTCTGTTTTCTATAGACTTCTTGGAGCATAATCACATCTGCCTGGCCGCGGCTTGCTAGATCCTTAAAGAATGCTGCCGTTTTCTTTTGAGAAGCCTGGTACCCCTGTTCTGTTGTTGGGATGTTATTATGCTGGCAAAGCCAGTGGTAATCGACTTGGCTGCCGCCCATATTGTAAGTGAGAACATTTAGATTAGCGTAATTATTCATTAAAATTATTATACCAAATCACTAATTCTTATTAAACATTAAATTTATTTTAAAATGCTGCTGCTAATGACAAGGCGCATAGGGCAGCTGTCTCGGCGCGGAGAATGTGGGGGTTGAGTTTGATCCCTCTCGCTCTCTGCTTTAACCACTGTTCTTCTTTTGAAAATTCAGAGTGTATTGCCAACCTAAATTTTTGTGTTAGGCGATAGATTGCCGATTAAGTCCTTTATTCTCAGATCCTTGGTTTAACTATGAACTTTTTTACTTCCGAGTACTTCAGAGTAAATTGCCAGCCTCGAGTTGACATTCAAGTGATCGTTTGCTACCATTCTTTTTATGATAGAAAATCTCTTGGCTCAGAGTGAGAGCAAAACAATAGAATTCAAAGAATCGACCAGATCCTTAGATGGGATTATTAAAACTGTGATTGCATTTGCCAATACAGCCGGCGGCACACTTGTCATAGGAGTGAAAGATGGTTCTAAAGAAATCGTCGGACTCAGCAATATTTTGCAAGAAGAAGAACGTATATCGAACTCTCTTGCCGACAATGTTGTTCCTCTTCTGCTTCCTGATATCGAAATTCAGACTATTCGTGACAAAGAACTTCTTATTATAAATATACCCCATAGTGTTGGCCCGTATTATTTAAAATCAGCAGGTTCTGAAAGAGGCGTCTTTGTCCGATTTGGATCAACAAATCGCGTTGCTGATTCCGAAACACTTGCTACTCTTCGCTTGATGGCTAAAAATATCTGCTTTGATGAGCTCCCTCTTCCTAATGAAAAACTCGACATTGTTTCCATTAAAAAGACTTTTGGAGCTGTAAATAAACGTCCCACAGAAAATACTTTCGAACAATTGGGTATAACCACACGACGCACAGGCAAGACTTGTCCTACGAACGGGGGCATCCTACTCTTTGGGGAAAATCGGCTTGGATGTTTCCCTGATACGCTTATTCGATGTGCCCGCTTTGCAGGAACTAATAAAGCTTATATCATAGACCAACTCGTATCGACGCATCACTGCCTGCCTCCATTGATATGATTATTGCATTTATCGAACGCAATATTCGTAAAAGTGCAAAAATTGGAAGGATGCGCAGAGAAGATATCATGGAATATCCACCTGCGGCCATTAGGGAAGCCGTCATAAATGCTCTTCTCCATACGGATTATTCCATGAAAGGCTGTCAGATAAGAATAGCGATTTTTGATGATCGGATTGAGTTCACAAATCCTGGAGCTCTCCCATACGGATTAACCATGGAGAAAGCAATTGCAGGTTCCTCGAGACTTCGAAATCGCGTGATTGGGCGTGTTTTCCGAGAACTAGAACTTATCGAGCAATGGGGCTCCGGCTTGCAAAGAATATTGGATTCTTGTAAACGACAAGGTCTGAAAACGCCTCTAGTCGAAGAGCACAATAACCAATTCCAACTGACACTTTATTCATCGCAAGTCGAAGAAGTTATTCTTAAATCATGGGCAAAGCTCTTGCTTAAACGTCTTGTTGATCAAGAATCCATAACCACTAGAGAGGCTGCTAAACTTTGGAAAGTTTCAACTCGCACCGCTCGACTTCGATTAAAAGAACTGCAAGAAGACGGTTTTGTATTCCGTCTAGGCACTGCTGAAAACGATCCGAATGTATCCTACATTGCTACAAAATCAAGATAATAATTTATTTTAAAATGCTGCTGCTAATGACAAGGCGCATAGGGCAGCTGTCTCGGCGCGGAGAATGTGGGGGTTGAGTTTGATCCCTTTGGCCCGTTGCTTTAACCATTGTTCTTCTTTTGACGAAAACCCTTTTTCGGGGCCGATGAAGATGGTGACATCACCAGAGGAGTGGAAGGGGGCTTGGGAGTGGAGGTCACCGAAGAAGAGCTCTCCTGGGGGCATTTGGGTCCATTTGGCAAGTGGGGGCATTTCGACGATCTGGGGCAAGTCGAGCCTGCCACATTGTTTGAGGGCGGAGATGGTGAGGGTGTGGAGCCTTTGGGACTGGTTCGCACTTAGGCTCTCTTTTTCGCTTCGTTCGCCGGGGAAGAGCCAGAAGGCTGTCGCTCCGAGTTCGGTCCCTTTTTCGATGACGAGGTCGAGGTTTTTGGGGCGGAGGTAGGCTAGAGCGAGGATGATTTGTCGGGGGGGAGGGGAGCCGTTTGTGATGCTCTGCATCTCGAGGGTGGCGCTATTTTTTTCCAGTGATGTGATTTTGGCGTGGGCAAGCTGATTCTGGCCATTGACGAGTTCGATGAGGTCTCCAACGTTGCCGCGCATCACTTTGAGGTGGTGGAACTCTTCTCCATCGAGTTTTACGGATCCTTTGTGGAAGGGGGCGTTTAGAAAAAAGCGGTTCTCAGGCATTTTTCACCATGGTTTGGAGCTCGGCAAAGGTTTTGGGGCAAATGGCTGTCACGGCCGATCGCTTTAGGTAGTGTTTGTTGATCTCCTTGTTGCCGGTGAAGTTGATGATCAGTTTGAAGCGGAGGTCGTCGAGAAACAGCTCTTGTGGGGTGGTGTAGGGATGGATTTCGGCATCGAGTTGGGGGATGTGGTTTTTCGGGACGAAGATGGCGAGCTGTTCGGTCGGGTAGACGGTGCGGATTTGGGGGATGTCGCGCAGGAGGGTGTCGTCGTCTGGCAAAAAGAGGGCGATGCTGTCAAGGCGGTAGGGTCTTTTGATGACGTCGAGGGTCTGCTGTTTCCAGCGGTTGTGGACCCAGAGCCACTCTTCTGGATGGAGTTTGATGCTCTCTTGGTAGATCTCGAGCGCTTTGTCCATCATCCGTTTGATCTCGGTCTCTTTGGGGGCATCGGGATTAGGGTAGATGGGATCGGAGTAGTGGATGGTGTAGCGTCCATTTGCGCGGTGGGTGGTGGCGACGATGAGGGGGGTATTGGTCTTGTAGGCGAGCATGGCGGGGACGGGGGAGGTCCAAGCGAGGCGGCCTAAGAAATTGCTCGAGTAGCCGCTGCCCGGCATCCCTTGATCGCCGACGATGCCGAGGAAGAGGCCATTTTTCAAGCCGCGGAGGCCCTCTTTGATTGCATTTTTGGGTGTGATGATGGTCCCGCCAAATTTTTGACGCATGTTTTGGACCCAAGCGTAGAGGTAGCGGTTCTTGATGGGGCGGCCGATGGCAATTCCTGGCATACGTGAGCTCCCTTCGAGGAAAAGCAGCTCCCAGTTGGCTTGGTGGCCGCAGAAGAAGATGAGCCCTCTGCCTTGGGCCATGATTTCGTCAGCTTTTTCGTGGTTTTCGCAGGTGACGATGTTGTGGATGTCTTTTTCGCGCGCCAGTTTCGCATACTCGAGGCAGGTGATCATCAGGCTTTGTAGGCTCTCTTTGGCGATGCGGCGGACCTCTTCATTGGAGAGATGGAGGTCGGTGGCCAGGGCGAGGTTACTTAGCGCTCGCTTGCGGAATTTGGGGATGAGGAAGTAGACAGCGGTGCCGAGTTTACGGCCAATCGCATGGACCGCCTTGTAGGGGAGGTAGGCGAAGGGGAGGGTGAGAAGGCGGATTAGGAGGTAGCTGATAAGCATTTTTCAATATAGGTGTTAAGTTGGTTTGCAAAATCGAGGTGCTTCACCGACTGGCGGATCTTGAGGGCGCTTTGGATGGTTTTAGGATGGGAGAGAGCTTTTTCTAGTGGAGCTTGCAGATCCCTCAAGTCTTCGATGATGACGCCGGTTTCGGGGGTGAGCACTTCGGCACCGCCGTTGGTTTTCGAGCTGACGACGAAAAGGCCCATGGCGAGGGCTTCGGTGGTCACGTTGGCAAAGGGGTCGTAGAAGGAGGGGATTACGAGGCAGTCGGCTTGCTGCAAAAAGGGGCGGACATCTTCTTGGGGGCCAAAGAAGTTGACAGGGAGCCCTCGGGCCATCTGCTCGAACTGTTTTTGGTTTTTATCTTTGCCGACGACAGAGAGGTGAAAATCGGTCCCTTTGAGCTGTTTGAGTCCCAAGAGCAAATTGGAGAGTCCTTTTCGCTTAAAGTTGCTCCCCAAAAAGAGCAGTTCAAATCGATCGCTCTTTTTTTGGGTTGGCCAAGCATCAAAGCTCTCTTGCCACTTTGCCCATTCAACTCCGTTGTGGACCACTTCGATCTTTTCGGGGGCGATGTTGTAATGGGAGAGAATCTCATTTTTGACGAGGTTGGAATTGGCAAAGAGCACTTTGAGGTCGGGATGCTCAAAGCTCTTCTTTTCGATATGCAGCAGGGTCGCATGGAGGGGGTTGAGGTTGTGTCTAAATGATAGCCAACGTGGTTCAAATTGTTTGCGGTGCTCGAGGAACGAGCGGTGCACTCCGGAGCCTGCTCTGAGATGGGTCTGGAAGGAGTTGCGATCGTGGCCAAAGACGATCTCTGCCGGGTGCTGCTCGAGGTATCGTTTGCAAAATGCGTCGAATTCCAAGACTTTGCCAAAGCTCGTCACGCTCTTGTGGCGGTGGCTGATCACTTCAAACGGGAACGATCCGGTCGCATCGGTGGTGAGCACGGTCACTTTGCACCCTTTTTTGTGAAAGGCGTCGGCAAGGCAGCGGGCATATTTTTCCGCTCCGCCCTGCATTGTGAAACGGCTTTTTAAAATGGTGATCGATCGGGTCATTCTTTTCGGAATAGTGCTGAGTTGGGAAGAGGCAGCGATCCCTCTTCGATCATCACTTTATTGTCTTTGAGGTGGATGTGCATCTCGAGCCGTTTATCATCGGAGAGATAGAGTTGGAAGCGGTTCATGTAGCTGCGGAAGCGGTTGCGGAGATACTCTTCGCGCACCAGCGGCTGCAGCTCGCGCACTTCGGTATCCGAGACATCGGCCATCATGACCGAGACAAAGCGATCTTCGAGGAGCCTTGGATTGATGAATTCGATGCTCCAGTTGAGGTACTGATTTTCAATCGTTGGGTCGACAATCACATTGATCTGCATCATCTGCTCAACGATGCGAACAAAGAGCTGAGAGACCCCTTTTGCATAGAGCGGCTTGGAGAAGAGGATGAGGCCATCTCGCTGTTGCAATAGTGGTGAAGGGCCCCAGGTGACTGTTTGGGGATTGTAGGAGTCGAGTTTCTCAGTTGGGAAATAGAGAGAAACTGGAATTTCCGAATCGACCGGCAGCAGCGAGACCCTGACGAAGTCAATGCGCAATTCTTTGGCTGCGGGGTCGTCGATTTCAATTGGTACATCGGACAGAAGGGGGATATTGACCCGCTTCCACTGCTCAGGGACGAAGAAAGAGACCGCATCGCCTTGGGGAGAATTGGGAAGGGAGCGGAGAGAGTCGAGCTCGGTCTTGGTGATGTCATTGAGGTCAAAAGTGAGCCGAATGCCCTTTGCTTTCAGCCGTTTGATCACCTCTTCTGGCCCACTGACGTTCATGTTGAGCTGATAGGGCCAAATATCGAGATATTGGTAGTCGCGCGGCGCCTCGCCAATTGGCTGTGTAATGAAAATCGGGATCTTTTCGGTGACGAGCCTGGTCAACCGGATGATGACGCTCGAGGAAGAGACGCGAGTAATCCCCTTGTTGAGATCGATTTCAGGATTGAGCGAGGTGACGTTGCGTTTTGAAATTGAGGCGATCCATTCTCCTTTCTTATTTTGGGCGTCGATCACAATTTCGAGGTCATTCGACGTCAATTCATCGAGCACCGTCTTATTGCCCACCAGCGTGAGCGTATGCCTCTTTGTCAGAATTCCATTGGCTTGCAAATCGACAATCGTCTGCCCAGCCGCAATGTTGATCACCCTCACCGGAATGTTGCTGATCGTGCGCGAAGTGATGAGCGACTGATTGACCAAGAACCAAATGATGACCGCAAGCACCACCGCGGTGAGCTTTCGCTGCCAATTTTCCAGAAAGATTTTGCGCAGGAGCGTGATCATTTTTTCAGCCACTCCCACAATCTGAAGTTGCCTTTGTATTCGCTCTCTTGGGGCGGGGTGAAAATGCTCCGGATGATCGCCTTAAAGCGGTCGATCTTAATGCCTCGCGTCATCACCCCTTCGCGCGCGATCGACACCTTCCCGGTCTCTTCCGAAATCACAATAATCAGCGCATCGGTCTGCTGGCTTAACCCCAGTGCAGCCCGGTGGCGTGTCCCCATCGTGTAGGCCAGTTGCGACGACTCCTCAGCGAGCGGCAAAATCACCGAAGCGGCCAAAATCGTCTGTTGCCGGATGATAACGGCCCCATCGTGAAGAGGGGTCGTCGCGGCAAAGATCGATTCGAGCAATTCGGGAGTAAAGTTCGACCTGAGCATCACCGCCTTGCTCGCATAATCCTCCAGAACATCTTCATGCTCGAGAACAATCAGCGCCCCGATTCGTTTCTCTGCCAACCGATAAACCGAGTTGGCCAGTTGGTCGAGGAAGCGGTCGAATTCCGAAAATTCTTTAAAGCGGCGCCCCTTTAAACTCAATTTTGATAACGCAGCCCTCAGTTCGGGTTGGAAAATGATGATGATGGCAATCAATAGAATGTTGGAGACCGTGATCAAAATCTGGTGCAGGATCGGGAGTTTCAGCCACGAAGAGGCAGCCAGGATCAGCATAAAAGCGAGCAACCCAATGACAAGGTCTTTTGAGCGGGTATTCCAGAAAAAGGAGAGTAAATAATTGAGCATGATCGCGATGATCAACATCTCAATGAATGGTGCTACCGAAAGGAACATCCCCAATTTCTCCAAAAGATTACGGTCATTCTCCTAAAAAATACAAAAAAGTCAAAGGAATTTGTGTTTTAGTTGTGCTGGAAAGCCAACGACCGCCTCATAGCACTGCAACAGGTGGTTGACCCCGTTCATCGCGCGATGAGGTTTGGCCTCTGGAGGGAGTTGATAGGCTTCGGAAATTTTATCTTTGGATACGCCGTTTTCCCAGGGGGCCGATTCCTGCTTGATCTTGACGGCCCAGTACATCGAGGCGAGGTCGAGCCAGTGGTAGGGCCAGCCGAGCGATTCTTGCAGGTCTGGATCGATCAATTGCGAGAAAAAGGCACGGTCGAAAGAGGGGTTTTGGCAGATGAAGATCGCCTCATTGCGCCTGACTCCGTTGCGGGCAAACGCGGTGATGATCGCCCCGGCAATCTTCTCAGGAGAGATCCCTTCGCAGACTTTTTCCCAAGTAAAACCGTTGACGAGTAAGCTATGGGGATCGGCTCGGTCCCAGTTCGTTTTGCTCTGAGCAACAACCGCCTCATAAGAACTTTTCAACTCGCCTGTCTCGACATCGATGATCTTGTAAGCCACCTCGAGAATGCAGTGCTTGTGAGGATTTAATCCACTCGTCTCTGAATCTAAAAAAACACCCAGCATAATTTTTAAGTCTAGCAGGAAGTTATTGACACTTCAATTAAAATTTATTATGCATATGAAAAAAGGTGGATTTCATGGAAAGAGATATTGGGATGAGCAAAGAAGAGAGAGCGAACGTCAGTGGCGGACTGGCAAAGCTGCTGGCTGACATGTATGTGCTCTATATCAAAACTCAAAATTTTCACTATAATATCCATGGTCCCGAATTCTACGCTCTCCATTTACTCTCTGAGAAATTTTATACCCAAATGGCCGAATCGATCGATGAGGTTGCCGAGCGGATCAGGTCTCTTGGTTTTTTTGTCGATGCGACGATGAGCTCCTTCCTCAAATTGAGCTCAGTGACCGAAGATAATCAGGTCAATCCAAAGCTCAAAATGATCGAAGATCTAATCAAGGGTCTCGAAGTGGTCATCCGCGAGGGGCGCAAGGTCTCAGAACTGGCTGAAAAAAACCACGATGCCGCCACCGTCGATCTCCTGGGGCGCACCATCGGTTTTTATGAAAAAGCTGACTGGATGCTCCGTAGCCAAATCTAAATTAAATATTCCTAATTGCCTAATTCTATAATTGCGTGTATAATTTGCTGAATTAATATAGGTGTTAAAATGGCAATTAATGAAGTAAATAATTATTTGGTAAACGGTCAATTGGACCTCACGATCGTTCCTCGTGAAAAATCTCGCGATGTTGAGGAGAGCTGTGTCAATTTGGCTCGGATGGAAAGACTAAAGGCCGCCGGCTTCATGATCCTCAGCGGTACTGCAGCCCTCGGCGATAAGGTTTTAATGCCTCTGGCCGTTGCCATAGTCGCTTTCGAAGTGGCTGACCTCGCCGCTGGGATTCTTCTTCTGCCGCTAATTATCATTTATCCGCTCTATAGCCTGACATCTAGTCTCGTCGGAATTTGCGGCGGTTTGGCTGCGTTCGGCCTCTATATGGGCTATCGTGATTTAATTGCGCCAAATGTAAAAAATTATTCGGATGAGTTTTTCAAGAAAGCTTTGACTCATTGGAAAGATTCTAATGATTGGTACACCCAAGCAGAGCGTGTAACAACTTTTTTTGCTTAAAATCTTTTCAGCGCAAAGACGCAATAAACAAATAATAATCGACAAAAATTAATATATTAAGTAAAATATTTTACGAAATTAGTGGTGGTTAATGCAAAGAATTGATGTTGCAAATCCTTATCCAGCAGCCGGATACCAGATGCGAGGGAATGCCCCCAAAGCTAAAATAGTGGAATATGTCCCCAGAATCCTTACACAACTGGGCAATCCTAATGCCAAGCCACTTAGGGGTAGAGTGATAGACACAAAAAATTTCGACATGGCTTGCGCGAATATTTTAGACAATAATTATGGAATCCCCTTAAAAATATTTCATGGACTCCTACGATCATTCGGAGGACCGGCACTATTGCTTAGACAATTTTTTGATAAAACACCTGAAAAGAATGCGTCAGGAGAGGGGCTAAGAAATGAGCACTTTTACTTAGCATTTATCACGAAGGGTAAGAAAGGAGCTGATTTTTTCTCTGTAGCTCGAACGGCTTTTCGCGAAGCCAAGGATCGAAACTTAAGCGATGTCGGGACCTATGCAAGCTATATCGTTGCAGCCGGCAAAAATGGGGAATTTGAAGAGGCAAAGGCGGCGTTTCAAGAGGCCAAGGAGCGAAACTTAAGCGATGTCGTGACCTATGCAAGCTATATCGATGCAGCCGGCAAAAATGGAAAATTTGAAGAGGCACAGGCGGCGTTTCAAGAGGCCAAGGAGCGAAACTTAAGCAATGTCGTGACTTATGCAAGCTATATCGATGCAGCCGGCAAAAATGGAAAATTTAAAGAGGCAAAGGCGGCGTTTCAAGAGGCCAAAGATCGAAACTTAAGCAATGTCGTGACCTATAATAGCTATATCGATGCAGCCGGAAAAAATGGAGAATTTGAAGAGTCAAGGTCGGCATTTAAAGAGGCCAAGGATCGAAACTTAAGCAATGTCGTGACCTATGTAACCTATATTGATTGTCTTTATCTTTCTAATGAACAGACTTCAGGAATGGAGCTGTTCTGCTCTATGCTGCTACCAAATTTACAAAAAAAGAAAAAAAGAGGTTTTTGATCTTCATGATTTGTCTTATGGAGCGGCGATTTTTTATTTAGATCATATTTTTAAAAGAGCGGAACTTCCAGATAGAATTCGGATCATTACAGGTCGAGGTATCCATTCCACTAAAGATCACCTACAAATGATGCGCGATCGTTGTGAAGCTTGGACTAAGGAACGCCTAATAAATTGGAAAATCATTGAGAAAAATTTAGGCAACCTTGTTTTAGAGCGGCAGCAGAGAAAACCAATTCAGTGGAAGCCCCTGGCAGAAGCGTTTGTCTTAAATAAAAAATAATTTATTAAATAAAATATATTACATAATTTGGAGTAATTAATGCGAGTAAATAAAGCCGCAAATCCTTATCAAGTGCCCGGACACCAGGTGAGAGGGAAGGCTTCCAAAACTAAATTAGAGGACTTAGTCGCTGGAATCCTTACACAACTGGGCAATCCTAATGCCAAGCCACTTAAAGGTAGGATGGTAGACCCAAAAAATTTCGCTAATGCTTGCGAGGCTATTTTAGAAAATAATTATGCAATCTCCTCAACAGTATTTCATGGACTCCTACGATCATTCAGAGGACCGGCGCCATTGCTGAAACAATTTTTTGATAAAACACCTGAAATGAGTGCCTCTAAAGAATCACTAAGGAATGAGTACTTTTACTCAGCATTTATCACACAAGGTATGAAGGAAGCTGCTCTTTTTCCTGTAGCGCGGATGGCATTTCAAGAGGCCAAGGATCGAAAGCTAGCGAATGTCGTGACCTATGCAAGCTATATCGATGCGGCGGGCAAAAATGGGGAATTTGAAGAGGCAAAGGCGGCGTTTCAAGAGGCCAAAGATCGAAACCTGGCGAATTTCGTGACCTATAATAGCTATATTGATGCAGCGGGCAAAAATGGAGAATTTGAAGAGGCAAAGGCGGCGTTTCAAGAGGCCAAAGATCGAAACCTGGCGAATGTCGTGACCTATTCAAGCTATATCGACGCAGCGGGCAAAAATGGAGAATTTGAAGAGGCAAAGGCGGCATTTCAAGAGGCCAAAGATCGAAACCTAACGGATGTCGTGACCTATTCAAGCTATATCGTTGCGGCCGGCAAAAATGGAGAATTTGAAGAGGCAAAGGCGGCGTTTCAAGAGGCCAAAGATCGAAACCTGGCGAATGTCGTGACCTATGCAAGCTATATCGATGCGGCGGGCAAAAATGGAGAATTTAAAGAGGCAAAGGCGGCGTTTCAAGAGGCTAAAGATCGAAACTTAAGCAATGTCGTGACTTATGCAAGCTATATCGACGCAGCGGGCAAAAATGGAGAATTTGAAGAGGCAAAGGCGGCATTTCAAGAGGCCAAAGATCGAAACCTAACGGATGTCGTGACCTATGCAAGCTATATCGTTGCGGCCGGCAAAAATGGAGAATTTGAAGAGGCAAAGGCGGCGTTTCAAGAGGCCAAAGATCGAAACTTAAGCAATGTCGTGACCTATGCAAGCTATATCGATGCGGCGGGCAAAAATGGAGAATTTAAAGAGGCAAAGGCGGCGTTTCAAGAGGCTAAAGATCGAAACTTAAGCAATGTCGTGACTTATGCAAGCTATATCGATGCAGCCGGCAAAAATGGAAAATTTGAAGAGGCAAAGGCGGTGTTTCAAGAGGCTAAAGATCGAAACTTAAGCAATGTCGTGACCTATAATAGCACTATCGATGCGGCGGGCAAAAATGGAGAATTTAAAGAGGCAAAGGCGGCGTTTCAAGAGGCTAAAGATCGAAACTTAAGCAATGTCGTGACTTATGCAAGCTATATCGACGCAGCGGGCAAAAATGGAGAATTTGAAGAGGCAAAGGCGGCATTTAAAGAGGCCAAAGACCGAAATCTAGCGAATGCCGTGACCTATTTAACCTATATTGATTGTCTTTATCTTTCTAATGAACAGACTTCAGGAATGGAGCTGTTCTGCTCTATGCTGCTACCAAATTTACAAAAAAAAGAAAAAAAAGAGGTTTTTGATCTTCATGATTTGTCTTATGGAGCGGCGATTTTTTATTTAGATCATATTTTTAAAAGAGCGGAACTTCCAGAGAGAATTCGGATTATTACAGGTCGAGGTATCCATTCCACTAAAGATCACCTACAAATGATGCGCGATCGTTGTGAAGCTTGGACTAAGGAACGCCTAATAAATTGGAAAATCATTGAGAAAAATTTAGGCGACCTTGTTTTAGAGCGGCAGCAGAGAAAACCAATTCAGTGGAAGCCCCTGGCAGAAGCGTTTGTCTTAAATAAAAAATAATTTATTAAATAAAATATATTACATAATTTGGAGTAATTAATGCGAGTAAATAAAGCCGCAAATCCTTATCAAGTGCCCGGACACCAGGTGGAGGGAAGGCTTCCAAAACTAAATTAGAGGACTTAGTCGCTGGAATCCTTACACAACTGGGCAATCCTAATGCCAAGCCACTTAAAGGTAGGATGGTAGACCCAAAAAATTTCGCGAATGCTTGCGAGGCTATTTTAGAAAATAATTATGCAATCTCCTCAACAGTATTTCATGGACTCCTACGATCATTCAGAGGACCGGCACCATTGCTGAAACAATTTTTTGATAAAACACCTGAAATGAGTGCCTCTAAAGAATCACTAAGGAATGAGTACTTTTACTCAGCATTTATCACACAAGGTATGAAGGAAGCTGCTCTTTTTTCTGTAGCGCGGATGGCATTTAAAGAGGCCAAGGATCGAAACTTAAGCAATGTCGTGACCTATGCAAGCTATATCGATGCGGCGGGCAAAAATGGGGAATTTGAAGAGGCAAAGGCGGCGTTTCAAGATGCCAAAGATCGAAACTTAAGCAATGTCGTGACCTATAATAGCGCTATCAATGCGGGCAAAAATGGAGAATTTGAAGAGGCAAAGGCGACGTTTCAAGAGGCCAAAGATCGAAAGCTGGCGAATGTCGTGACCTATAATAGCTATATTGATGCAGCCGGCAAAAATGGGGAATTTGAAGAGGCAAAGGCGGCGTTTCAAGAGGCCAAAGATCGAAACTTAAGCAATGTCGTGACTTATGCAAGCTATATCGATGCAGCGGGCAAAAATGGAGAATTTGAAGAGGCAAAGACGGCGTTTCAAGAGGCTAAAGATCGAAACTTAAGCAATGTCGTGACCTATAATAGCACTATCGATGCAGCAGGCAAAAATGGAGAATTTGAAGAGGCAAAGGCGGCGTTTCAAGAGGCTAAAGATCGAAAGCTAGCGGATGTCGTGACCTATAATAGCACTATCGATGCAGCGGGCAAAAATGGAGAATTTGAAGAGGCAAAGGCGGTGTTTCAAGAGGCTAAAGATCGAAACTTAAGCAATGTCGTGACTTATGCAAGCTATATCGATGCAGCGGGCAAAAATGGAGAATTTGAAGAGGCAAAGGCGGCGTTTCAAGAGGCTAAAGATCGAAACTTAAGCAATGTCGTGACCTATAATAGCTATGTCGATGCGGCTGGCAAAAATGGAGAATTTGCAGAGGCAAAGGCGGCGTTTCAAGAGGCTAAAGATCGAAACTTAAGCAATATCGTGACCTATAATAGCTATATCGAAGCAGCCGGCAAAAATGGAGCATTTGAAGAGGCAAAGGCGGCATTTAAAGAGGCCAAAGACCGAAATCTAGCGAATGCCGTGACCTATTTAATCTATATTGATTGTCTTTATCTTTCTAATGAACAGACTTCGGGAATGGAGCTGTTCTGCTCTATGCTGCTACCAAATTTACAAAAAAAAGAAAAAAAAGAGGTTTTTGATCTTCATGATTTGTCTTATGGAGCGGCGATTTTTTATTTAGATCATATTTTTAAAAGAGCGGAACTTCCAGATAGAATTCGGATCATTACAGGTCGAGGTATCCATTCCACTAAAGATCACCTACAAATGATGCGCGATCGTTGTGAAGCTTGGACTAAGGAACGCCTAATAAATTGGAAAATCATTGAGAAAAATTTAGGCAACCTTGTTTTAGAGCGGCAGCAGAGAAAACCAATTCGGTGGAAGCCCCTGGCAGAAGCATTTGTTCAAAGTAAAATTTGTTAGTCAAACAAATTTTTTTTTGCGTCTTTGCGCTTTTGCGTCTTTGCGTTGAAATTTACCTTCACTTCTGCTATCCTTTACCCCATGGCGCTATCTCCTCAAAAATTTCGTGAAATTGTTTTCCAACTCCTCTATAGTCTTGGATTTGAAAAGAGCGAGAGGGGAGAGCTGTCTCTGGTGATGCGCCAAAATGAGATCCCCAAAACGGCTGCCCGCTTGGCATTTGAAAAAGCGGAAGCGATTTGGCAGATCCACGAAGATCTCGACCGAGTGATCAGTGAGAGGTCCGATGGCTACGAATTGGAACGGATCCCGATGATCGAGCGGACTGTGCTCCGTCTGGGGATCTATGAGCTCCTACATACCGAGCTCCCTCCCAAGATAGTGATCGCTGAGGCGATCCGGATTACCCGCAAATACGCCACAGCCGAAGGGTCCTCCTTCATCAACGCTCTTTTAGACCGAATTTACAAGGAAAAAGAGCATGCAGGATCAGTTTCAGAAGAACAAACCGCTCAGTGAGCTATCCACATTTGGAATCGGGGGACCGGCTCGCTATTTCATCGAAGTGAATTCGATCGATCTGCTTCAAAAAGTCATTGCCTACTGCTTTGAGAACAAACTCCCTTATCATATGGTCGGCAAAGGGTCTAATTCCCTCTTCGATGATCGTGGCTACGACGGGCTCATTATCCTCAATAAAATCGACTTCTTTGACATCGAAGGGACTGAGGTTTCGGTCGGGGCCGGCTTTAGCTTTTCGCTGCTCGGGGTTAAAACGGCACGCAAAGGGCTTCGAGGGTTGGAGTTTGCATCGGGCATTCCTGCAACAGTTGGCGGTGCGATCTACATGAATGCCGGTGCGAATGGTTCGGAGACTTGCGAGCATCTGACCGAGGTGACCTTTATCGATGATCAGGGGCGGCTCGAGATATTGCCCCGCAGTGCGATCAGCTTTTCCTATCGGCATAGCTCCTTTCAAGAGAAAAAGGGGGCGATTGCAGCGGCCAAGTTTTCGCTCATCCCAGATGAGGCGGCCAGAAAAAAACAGCTTGAGATCATCGCCTATCGGACCAAGACGCAGCCCTATGGGAGGCAAGTCGTGCGGCTGTGTTTTTCGCAACCCGCAAGGACAGGGGGCCGGGGCGCTGATCGATCAGTGCGGCCTTAAGGGGAAGGCGATCGGGGAGGCAGAGGTGTCGACGCTCCATGCCAATTTTTTGATTAATCGGGCAAATGCCAGGGCCGAAGAGGTTCTTGAGCTGGCCCGACATGTCAAAGAGTGCGTAAAAGAGCAGACTGGAGTAGAATTGGAGATGGAATTAAGAATCATTCGTATAAAGATGACCGATTTTCGTGCTGACCTGCACTGCCATACTACCTGCTCCGACGGGACGATGACTCCCGAAGAGCTGATCCACCACGCCAAGGCCCTCGGCCTCTCTGGACTTTCGATTACCGACCACGACACCATCAATGCCTATGCGACTGCGATCCCTGCCGCCAAAGAGGCTGGCATCGTTCTCGGAACCGGCGTCGAGTTTTCGACAGTGGAAAGAGT
>CAWDYW010000003.1:0-783099 GCA_963806855.1 uncultured Verrucomicrobiae bacterium
ACCAATACGACCGCAGCCAAGATCAAAGCCACTTTCATCGTGAAGCGTGAAAATTCGAGGTGTCTTTTCTTGAGGAAATAAAAGGCGACGATGCTGATCACTAGGAAGATGCCCGAAAGCCAACATCCTAAAATGACGTGAACCAGCCGATCGATACTGCTTGGGTTGAAAATCATTGCCCAAAAATCGGTGACGACCGCTTTAGCTTTGGTACCGGTCCCTTCAATTCTAAAACCTGTCGGTGTCTGCATCCAGGAGTTGGCGATGACGATCCAAACGGCGCTGAAATGGGCCCCTGCAGCGACGCAAATAGTGGAGAAGTAGTGTATTTTTGCGCTCACTTTTTTCCAGCCGAAGAGCATCAGTCCCATAAATCCAGCTTCGAGGAAGAAGGCAAAAATGCCCTCAGCCCCCAGTGCACTGCCGAAAACGTCGCCGACATAATGGGAGTAGTGGCCCCAATTCGTTCCGAAGCCAAAGAGCTGGACCAATCCCGTTGCAACGCCTAGGGCGAAGGTCAATGCGAAGATTTTGACCCAAAATTTGGTCATTTCGAGATAGATGGGATTTTTCGTTTTGATGTAGATCCCCTCGATGATCACGAGGAATAGGCCCAGCCCGATGCTCAAGGGGGGGTAAATATAATGAAACATGCTGGTCAGCGCAAACTGAATCCTCGAAAGAAAAACAACATCCATGTGGATGGATCATCTGCGAATTCAAAATTTAAGTCTATCAGAATTCGTGCCCGCACACGGGCACGAAATTACTAGGGCGTGTCGTCAAATGCCGAGTCTGCTGCATTCGAGTTCTTTTCCCCTAGAATGCGATAGCAGATCGGGAGTTATATCTGCTAATATTACCCCCGATCTGCTATCGCATCCTAGGGAGAAAATAATCTCGAATTCAGCCACTCGGAATTTGACGACATGCCCTAAAACACCCAATCTAGGTTGGCTTCGATTTCATTGATGCTGGTCTTGCTGTTATACAGCCCCTTGTAGCCGACCAAAAATGATACGCCACACTCATTAGTCCACTTCACCCCAGCTTGTGGAGATGCCAGTTGAACCGAAGAATGGTAACTAGTCACATCGATTACGCAGCTTTCACCTGTGAAACTGGCTCGCTGTTTAGAATGATTGAGTGGGAATTCTCCGACCCAGCTGAGTCCGATGTAAGGGGCGAAGCAATAACACTCGCAAGCCCAAGTGCGATAGGCTCTTAAGCCCGCTTCGCTACGTAGCATATTCTGGTGATGTTTTTTTACATTTAGATTGATGCTATTCGCTCCATGTTCCTTAAAGCTCTGCACCTGGAAATAGTTGTAATCGACAAGCCCAAATGGTTCAAATGTTGTAGAGCACCACTCCCAATCTGTTCTAAGTCCCAGATGCCCTGTGAAGAAATATCCCCAGGGATGGCTCTTAGCTGTTCGATCGAGGACAACAGGTGCGCCTGTTAGAACACTTGTTCCTCGAATATCGATTTTGCGGTTGAGATGATGATCGCTGCCGCCACCTATAGCTGAAATATCGAGATTCAACCAGCACCCTTGATAATTTCCATATAGGGCGCCGTAGAAGCTATTGATATTGCCATGCCCATGCTGATGTTTCCAATGGAGCCAAGTATGGGTGTATGCAAACGCTGCGCCTAATGTAAATGTGTTGAAGCAATAGTCTAGTCCTGTTGCAACACCGACTGCATTAGCATCAAAAGGCGTTAAGTTATTGTAGTGCTTAGAATTATTCATCAGATTGCCAAAGACATCCACCCAAACAGTGCGGTTGCAGGTGCAACTACAGCAATCCTTTAGACTGCAGCATAGTTCAAAGAGCCGCTCAGATAAGATATCTGCGATGTAATTGTTATTGCGGGCATTGATCCAGTCCAAAGCCCCATAATTGACAGGAGACAGATCGATCAGGGCTTGGTTAAGCTGATTATTATTGAGCAATCCGATCGTGTTGACAACAAGGGCAAAATCTGAACCGGGTGTAAAAGGAACCGCACTGATAATGCAATCAGCTACGGCAGCTGCTACAGGAGATAGGGGTGGATTGTTGAAGATAGGATTATTGCGGATGGTTAAGAGCACACTGCTATAAGAAACATCGATGACAATAAAATCGGCCATCGGACCCACTTTATTGATTTGTGCAAATGTTCCAGTAGTTGGGGAATTAATCACCGTATATTGTGTCCCATCGATATAGGAACCAGGATTGATGTCAACTTGTAGAATTCCACCATTTAATAGAGAGGTTCCAGTAGGGAGAAATAAGCTGCCATTAGTTTCACTTGGAGTAATGCCAATTGCAAGTGTTCCATTGGAGTTATTGGTGAAATTACCGCTGATCGTGATCGTTCCTAACTGATTGACTCCTGGTGAAACTGTACCAGAATTGGTTAGATTTCCATTATTTGGTGTAGGAAATGAATTTCGATTGATTGAGAAGGTGCCGGTTAAAGTTGCTCCAGATTGCACTTCAACATCAGTGACAACCGAGTCGTTGATTTGAAGCCCTCCGCCTAGGACGTTGGTTATACCGGTATAAGTATTTGCCCCATCTAGCACAAGCAGCGCAGGACCGCTCGTAGTCAGGCCTCCAATCGTTGTATCTCCCCCACCTGCACCTTGGTCACCTTCAATCGCGTTACTAATAGTGACAGGGCTATTCAGTGAGAAATTAAGAGATGAGCCCGACATCATGAAAATATCTGTCCCCTGGGCAAAACCATTCGCAGCTCCGTTTCCCCCAGCGCCGCCTGTAACAGAATTGCCTTGGAAAAGTGTTGGTGCAGATGCAGAAGTCTGGATATTAAGTGTGCCCAGATTTTCAATAAAGATCGCTCCCCCAAGACCAGAGCCACCGCCGCCACCGCCACCGAAAGGACCGGTGAGGGATGAATTTGCAAACCCAGGATTGCCCGGGGCGCCATAGACACTACCGCCACCAGCACCGGGACCGAGAACGCCATTACCATTGCCACCGCCGCCGCCTCCTCCGCCTAAACCACCCATACCGCCAGCTGCGCCACCGCCTGTCCCTCCGTCAATGCCGCGACCGTTCATGCCACCGCCGCCGCCACCACCTCCGAGTCCACCATTACCGCCGACACCACCAAAAGAACCCTCATTAGCACCTCTAGAATAGCCGCCACCGCCGCCACCACCGCCGCCAAAAAATGGAGGTGCGATCCCCCCGCCTTGGCCTCCGGCACCGCCATTACAGTTACTGGGGCAGCCCCTGTTGTCGTTTCCACCGATGCCACCGCCACCGCCACCGCCGCCCACATTACCAGCGCCACCGCTTCCTCCTCCTTGCCCGCCACCGCCGCCGCCAGCGCCTCCAAGACCCGGCATACCATTTCGGTTTCCTCCTGTTAAGACTCCACCGGCTCCGCCACCCGCATTGGCAAAGTTATTTCCACCAGTTCCACCCTGTGAGTCCGAGCCAATCTGTCCTACAGAACCAGCTCCTCCTCCTCCTCCTCCGGAAAAGCCGTTATCGCCATTTGTCGAATTACCACCGTTAAAAGCGAAACCGCCACCGCCGCCACCGCCGTCATTTGGGTTGCCTGATGTATTTACTCCTCCATTACCGGTCAGACCGCCACCGCCTCCTCCAGCAGAACTTGAAGCAGTTCCACCGCTGCCTCCCATAGCGCTCGAATTTGCAAATGCGCAATCAGATAGTGTGACTGTTGATCCTCCCCTAATTAACAAAGCACCGCCAAGACCACCGCCGCCGCCGCCATTACTAGTTGAGTTCGCGCTGCCCCCAATTGCTTGAGTGCCTGAGAAGGTAAGGTTATTAATCTGAGCAGCTCCGCCGATGACAACAAAACCTCGAAATCCGGTCCCCCCGTTTAAAGTGAAGTTATTCCCATTGATTGTGGTGGTTTGCGATACAGGTGTGAGAGATTGAGTCGTATTGAGAGGATAAAGAAGCGGAGCAATGTTCGTAGTTAATGTGACATTTGAAGTAAAATCAATAGTGGTGACAGGATTTACTGTGGGTGGATTGGAATTGATAATGGCATTATTTAAATCAGTGTCAGACATAGAGTAAAGTAGAGAAGAAGAAGTTAGGCATACCAGTGAAGCTAATGTTTTTTTCCAATACATAGAAATCCTTTGTTATTATTCATGAAAGTTTAACATTTAACAAAGGGGGCAATATTTGACAATCGATTACGCCATTAAACGCAAAGACGCAGGAAAACTTTTTCCTGCGTCTTTGCGCCTTTGCGTCTTTGCGTTGAAAGTGGTCTTAGAAGCCCTTCATCGAAAGCAGGAACTCGACGTTGCTGTTGGTCTTTTTGAGGCTGGTTCAGCAATAGATTCATCGCATCGAGCGGTGACAAGTCTGCAAGGCCTTGGCGCAATAAGTAGATCTTCTCGAGTTCGTCGGGATGGTAGAGAAGCTCTTCTTTGCGCGTTCCGCTCTTGATGAGGTCGATCGCAGGATAGATGCGTCTATCGGCAAGACGTCGGTCGAGGACGAGCTCCATGTTGCCGGTTCCTTTAAACTCTTCGAAAATCACCTCGTCCATGCGCGAGCCGGTGTCGATCAGGGCTGTGGCGATGATGGTGAGCGAGCCGCCCTCTTCGATATTGCGGGCAGCGCCAAAGAAGCGTTTAGGTTTATGCAGGGCATTGGCATCGATACCGCCGGTCAGGATTTTTCCTGAATGGGGCTGGACGGTGTTGTAGGCGCGGGCAAGGCGGGTGATGGAGTCGAGCAGGATGACGACATCGATGGCCATATTCGACAAGGCGGCTGCGCTTTTTCGATGGCCATTTCGGCGACTTGAACGTGCCTTTCAGGGGGTTCGTCAAAGGTGGAAGAGATGACTTCTCCTTTGACGCTGCGGATCATGTCGGTCACTTCTTCAGGACGCTCGTCGATGAGAAGGACGATCAGGATCACTTCAGGATTGTTGATCGCGATCGCATTGGCGATATTTTGGAAAATGATCGTTTTACCAGTGCGTGGAGGAGCGACGATCAGACCGCGTTGCCCTTTTCCGATCGGCGCTGCCAGATCGAGCACGCGGGTCGTGATATTCTCTTTGGTCGTCTCCATGACAAGACGTTCTGTCGGATAGAGAGGGGTCAGGTTTTCAAAGAGGATGCGCTCTTTTGCTTTTTCAGGAGGCTTGTCGTTGATCTTTTCCACTTTGAGCAGGGCGAAGTATTTTTCTTTTTCTTTTGGAGAGCGGATCGTTCCGTAGACGGTATCCCCTTTTTTCAGATCGAATCGGCGGATTTGAGCAGGAGAAACATAGATATCTTCTGCAGAAGGGAGGTAGTTGTAGTTGGGAGAGCGCAAAAATCCAAATCCATCGGGAAGGACTTCGAAAACTCCTTCGCCGACGAGAACTTCATTGGGGCTGGACGATTTTATTTGACGATTTCAAAGACCATTTGAGATTTGGTCAGGGAGCCCAGATTTTGAGATCCCCATATTGCGGGCATATAGGTTGAGCTGATCGATGTTCATACGTTGGAGATCGGCGATGCGTGTAATGGAAACTTCTTTGGCTTCATTAGAAGGTGGGAAGGAATTCTTCAGTGAGGTTATTGGGTGTTTCGTCTTCTTGCATGCTTTTCCTATTTGGTTAGGTTTGGGTAGAGTCTATTGACTTGGTTTTCAAGTTCAGCCAAGGATCCATTGTTGGAGATCACATAATCGGCTTTTGCTGATTTTTCTTCTAGTGAGAGCTGGTGCGTCATCCGTTTTTCAAACTCCTCGAGAGGATGTCCGGTTTTTTCTTGGAAGCGGTTCTGTGCGATTTGAGGCTCAGAGGTAACGACAACCGCGATATCAAACTGGTGCTGTTTTTCAATTTCATAGAGGAGGGGGATTTCTGCGACAAAGAGGGTATATTTTTTTTGATCCTTAATTTGATTAAATCGATCTTCTATTTCTTGTAGAGCTGCCGGATGGAGAATCTGCTCCAGAACTTTTAAATTTTTCTTATTTTCAAAAACGACCTTGGCAATTTTCTTACGGTCAAATTGCGTGCCATCTACTATCCCAGGACCCAGTAATTCGATAATTTGGCGGCCGATTGCAGTTTGTGGATTAAGCAGCTGATGTACAATGTCGTCAGCGCTGACAACATAAGCTCCTTTCTCCTGGAGAATCTTGCAAACGGAGGATTTTCCCGTGGATAGGCCACCTGTAATGGCGACTTTCTTCAAAATTAACATTCCCCCCAATTTTTTCCAACTGAAATGTCGACGACAAGTGGAATTTTGAGTTTCATCACATTTTCCATGGTATTTTTGACCAGGGGAGTGAGAGGGGCAATCTCGGAATCGGGAAGCTCGAAGATGAGCTCGTCGTGGATTTGGAGGATCATATAGCCCCGATATTCTGACAGCCGCCCCTGAATTTGAATCATCGCTATTTTGATCAGATCTGCTGCAGTTCCTTGGAGGGGGGTATTGATCGCCAATCTCTCGGCTGCTTGGCGAATAAAGGAATTTTTATTGTCCATTTCGGGAATCGGTCTTTTTCGCCCGCAGAGGGTAGTCGAGTAGCCAAGGCGCCTTGCACTCTCCTTACAACTTTCTAAATAGTCCCCTACTTTCTTGTATCGATCGAAATAGGTGTTGATGAAGGCCTTTGCCTCTTCGTTTGAGATGCCGAGCTCTTTCGAGAGGCCGAATGCTTGTTGACCATACAGGATGCCGAAATTCACCGCTTTTGCCCCGTGGCGCATTTTTGAGGTGACCTCCGTCAGCGGAACGCCATAGACGAGCGATGCGGTGTAGCTGTGAATGTCCTCCCCGTCTTGAAAGGCTTTGATCAGTGCCGGGTCGTCGCTTAAGTGGGCGAGCAGGCGTAATTCGATTTGGGAATAGTCGGCAGCGAGAAAACTCCACCCTTCTTGCTGTGGAATAAAGGCTGAGCGGATTTTACGCCCTTCTTCGGTGCGGACCGGGATGTTTTGCAGGTTTGGATCTTGGCAAGAGAGGCGCCCAGTCGCTGTGACCGATTGGTTGAAGGTGCAGTGGATCCGCTTGGTTTTCGGATTGATTTGTAGTGGGAGAGCGTCCACATAGGTGGAGCGGAGTTTCTCGAGGGAGCGGTATTCGAGAATCACCCGGATGATCGGGTTGTTTTCTTGGAGGGCTTCCAAGACGTCGGCGCTTGTTGAATAGCCAGTGGTGGTCTTTTTGGCTGGGCGGATGCCCATTTTGTCAAAGAGCACTTCGCCCAGTTGCTTGGGAGAATTGAGATTGAACACTTCTTGAGCATAATCAAAAATGGTCTGCGTCAAGCCGGCAATTTTCTTCTCGAGGATGTCGTGCATCGCATCCATTTGGCGGCTATCTAAAAAAATGCCTCGCTCTTCCATCTCAAGCAGGATAGGGAGAAGGGGCAATTCAATTTCATTGAATAGTTTTTGCAGATGTTTGTGCTCGATTTCCTTTTCAAAAAGGGCCTTTAGGCGAAAGGTGTAATCGACATCCTCGCAGCAGTAAGCGGCTACCTGTTCGAGAGGAACCTCGAGCATCGAAATTTCGCTTTTTCCTTTCCCAATGAGATCTGTAATTGGGATTTTTACTTTGCCGAAGAACTCTAATGTGAGTGGATCGAGCCCATGACGCTGTTTGTGGGGGGCGATCAAATAGGAGGCGAGCATCGTGTCAAAGCCGATGTTCTTGATATCGATGCCCGCATTGCGCAGCACATGGAGATCATACTTGAGATTGTGGCCGAAGAAAGCGATTTGAGGATTTTGCAGCAGCGGTTTTAAATGGGCGAGAACTTGCCTTTTTGCAATCGAGCCATTAAGAGGGATGTACCACCCTTTTTTCGGCTCTTGGCAAAGCCCAATTCCGACGAGTTCGGCTTCCATCGGATTAATCGAGGTGGTTTCGGTGTCGACGCACAGCTCCTTGGCTTTGCTTAAGGTGGCAATCAGTTTGATCAATTCTTGTTCGTCGTTGATGAGAGTATAGGTCACCTCGCTCGCATCGACTCCAAAGTCGAGGTCGAGCTCCTCCTTTTTCTTCTCGGGCAGATGGAGCTCTTTCAAGAGGGTCATGAAGTGCATTTCTTGATAGAAGGCTTTCACTTTTTCAAGCGCAGGTTCTTTCAGTCTGAAAAAATTGTCCTCTTTTGGAAAGTCGACGTAGGTGTTGATCGTCGCAAGCTGGTGAGAGATTTGCGCAAGCTGCCTGCCTTCTCGGAAAATGTCAGCTTTTTTCCCCTTTAATCGATCGGGATTGTCTAAGATCTCATTCAAAGTGCCAAATTCATTGAGTAGCTCTGCGGCAGTTTTGGGGCCGATTCCCCTCAGGCCTGGGATATTGTCAGAGGTGTCGCCCATCATTGCCAACAGATCGACAATCTGCTCTGGGAAGACGCCGAAGATCTCTTTGACCTTGGCTCGATCCATGATCAGGTTGTTTTTGTGGATATTGAGGACAAAGACATAATCGGTAACTAGCTGTGATAGGTCTTTATCGCTGGAGCAGAGATAGGTCTCAATTTTCTTTTCATTCGTCCACTTGGCAATGCTGCCGATCACATCGTCAGCCTCTACTCCCGGGATCGTCAAATAGGGGATGCCGGCGATTTCGCAAAAATATTGGGCCTGCATTAGCTGGGGATAAAGATCCTCAGGCATGCCTGTGCGGTGAATTTTGTAGTCGCTGTAGATCTCCTTGCGGCTTTTGGTGCTTTCTGGCCCGTCGAAGACTGCGATGAGATGATCGGGGGAAAACTCCTTAATGATTTTAAAAATGGAGCGGATAAATCCATAGAGAGCGCCAGTGGAGTCTCCTTTAGGATTGGTCATGGGTCCAATGGCATGGTAGGACCGAAATAGAAAATTGACAGCGTCAAGGACGTAGAGTTTTTTCAAGGTTGATATAGATACAGGAGTTTTCCACTCATTTCAGAAGTTGTATAGGATCCTGTGGGGAAAACATGTTCCAATTTCCCATTGAGGAGTCCTGCTTTATTCTCTTTTAGTTCCGATAAGAACGATTCAAAGTAGGAGATTTCGAGCACCTGATATTTATCATGTTCGCCGATTCCAGCTGCTTTGACCAGGGCCCGTAGAGTTTCATCGTAGTCTGCTTTGCTATTATCGATAAAGCCATATTCCTGGGCTAATTTCGCAGAGAAGACGTTTGCACCATAATCATTGATCAATTTTTCTCTATCCAGGCCCTTGCGCGCACCTACGACCACATCGATGAACCGATTATACTCATCAGCGATAAGCAATTTGAGAGAATTCTCTTCCCCTTCTTTCCACGGACGGAACGGATTGAGCATATCTTTATCTTTACCTTCCGTGAGGGTCAGTGACTGGATCCCAATCTTGGACATGACCTCTGAGAAGTTGAACGCAGGTCCCATGCGGACTCCCACAGAACCAATTATCCCCTCAGCAGAAGAATAGATTTGATCAGCCGCAGAGCAAATGTACATGCCCCCCGAGGCGCAGATCCCGTCGACATAGGCGAAGACAGGGACTTTGTACTTCTCTTTGTAGGCTTGAAGCAGATGATAAATCGTTGCGCTGTCAGTCGCGGTTCCCCCAGGGGTGTCAACGTGGAGAATGATCCCTTTGACTCGATTATTGGCGAGATCATCTTCTCGCGAATCGAGCAGAAGAGTTTTAAATTTATCTCCTTGGAGCTTCCCAATCCCAATGACGCCATGCAAGTTAATCCGCAAGATGACAGGTGCAGAATGGGGCAGTAATTTTCTATCCCAATTGGCATCGGGACTTAAGGTAAGAGTGCTTTTGTCAGGGGTCGTGATAGAGCTTGAGAAGGCACTGATGCCTAGGATCACGATAAACAGAGCGACTGCAATCCCGATGATGACCGCAACGGTGTTAAAGAAGCCTCGTAAGGCCGAAATGAAGATCGATTCTCTTGTGAAATTCATAGGCTTATCTTATCTGCTAAAGCTGATTAATCACAATTTTTTTATGCTTTAGATGTCTGCTTTTTGACCAACTGGAGTAATTCTATAAAAGCCAAGAGGCCGAACACGAAGAAAATCGAATAGACCGATGTGGGGATGCCGATTTTCAATGTGAGGCAAATCAAGACAATAAACTGGAGCGCGGTGGTCGCCTTGCCCCATCGAATGGCTCGGAATTGATAGGCCTGCCATTTTCCAGAAATTTTTAAGTAGATAGCGAAAATGAGGAGGAAGACGTCGCGGGTAATCATCGCAAGGGCTTGCCAAATGGCAAATTGGTGTTCGTATAGAAGCATCCCTAAGGCGATGAAGACGAAAAGCTTATCCATGGCCGGGTCGAGAATGGCGCCCAATTGGGTGGTAGAGCGGTAGCGGCGCGCCAAAAAGCCGTCGAGTGCGTCAGTAAACATCGCGAGGACAATAGCGATGAGGCGCACTGTCATGCTTGAAGATAAAAAGAGAAGCGCTAAAGGGGCCCTCAGCAGAGATAACCCATTGGATAGGCTAAACATTTTCTTTTTTCTCAGTCCTTTTCCTTTTTTTATACCAGATGATTGCCATTACCGTCACACAGAAACCTAAAAAAATAAACAAATTGACAATTTTTACGCGAGTATAAAGTGTATCGATGTTCTTTCCTAGAGTATAATAGAGGAAAAAGCAGAAGCCGGCCCATAGAGCGCAGGCGATTCCATCCCACAGGGCAAATTTGAAAAAGGAAATGCGACTCATCCCGCTCGACATAAAGAGGCCGTTACGTACTCCGAAGGGGATAAAACGGCCGATGATCAAGGCAAAGAAACCTCGCTTTTCATAGAATTTTTTGACTTTGTCGATCTTTTTTTGACTTAAAATTTTTGAGAAAATGGGAACTTTTTGAAGCGCTGGCCCCACCGTCCGTCCGACCCAATAGGCGATCCAGGCAGAGAAAAGGCAGCCTAAAAAGATGGCGAAAAAGAGTTTTAACATATTGGCCGGGATGACAGTCGCAGCGAGGATGGCGCTGATGATCATCAGTAAGTCAATGCTGATGGGGATATTCAAACCGGCTAAGAGTGCGCCGCCAAAGATGAACCAGTGGGCATGATGAGCGTGGTTGTGGACGAATTCTAACAACCTATCCATCGGCGCTCAGCGGGTAGTGGCCAACTCTGGCTCTGGTTCTTTCGCTTCTTCATTGGTCAGATCGAGGGTCTCATGGGCCAAAGTGAGGGAATGAAACTCTTTTCCAAGCATGCGCGTAGCGGCGATCCAGCCGCCGATCACGAGTACTAAAATTCCCCCTACAAACGGGGCGCTGAGGGAAATCGTTCCAAAGATCATGATGAGCCCTTGATGGATCACCGATGCGCCCGATTTTCCTAAGCGAGAGCCGAAGCCGTCGATCGCCGCCTTTCCTTTCATCCGGCTCTCTTTGCTCAATGGGATGAATGAAAGTTCCTTGGTTGCATCGAAGAGGGTATATTTGGAGGCGCGGGCGAGGACGTTTTGCATAGAACCGAAGAAAACGCCGATTGCAAGCGGTGTGCTGCCGATTAGGACTGCGAGGGAGGAAAGGGCGGAGTCCTTGAAGAGAAGGAACGAGAAGAACCCGACACCGGTCACCAAGAAAATGATTGGGGGGATCAGAGCGCTCGTGGTCCAACTAAAGCGGCGGATGATATAGCTAGAGATGAAGGCTCCGATTGTAGCGATGATTCCTGTCCAAGTGAGGATATTGCAAAAGTAGGCGTTGAAATCATTGGGATTAGGATAGAGCTCTTTGATTTGCCCTTTCCAAACCACTTCGATCAGGGTCAGCGAAATATTGAACATCACGACAACGATGGCGATACAAACCAAATATTTGGATTTGGCCAAAAATTTGAAGTTTTCCCGAATTCCCATTTTGATCTTCTGACCCGCTTCGCTCTTCTTTTCGACGATCGAGTTATAACCCAATCCTTGTCTATGGAGCCAGCGGAAGATCCCCATGCTGAGCAGTCCGGCGATGATGACTAGCCCATTGAGCATAAAAATCGATTGCCCCCATCCATCCGTCCCGAATGGGATAGCCGGGTTATAGTTGTGAGTCGAAATCCGATTGGAAATGAGCCCTGCGAAAGTGGTCGCGAGGTTAGCTCCAATCCCCAAAATGGCATAGAACCGTTTGCCGATGCGAACCGAGGTGACCTCATTGGCGAATCCCCAGAAGAGGACCGTCATGATCATGGTGCTCCACATCTCCGACATGATGTAAAAAGTGGTATAGGTCCAATTGCGGAAAATGGCGATCATGCCGCTAAAGCCTTGAGGAAGAAGGTCCTGTAGTTTGTCGGCGAGAAAGTGGGGATGGAGAGATGCCTGGTTGGGGTAAAGGAAGAATGTAAAAATGAAGAAGAAGCCCAAAAAGATGCTCATTAAAGTATAAAAAACTTTCTCGCGAGAGAGCCAGTTAGAAAGTCGGGTAAAAATAAAGGTAAATAAAAGAGCGGCCGGCAATATCGCCCAGACTTTAAGGAAGGGGAGAGCTTCTGCACCTGAAGATGGGGCAGTGACGATTAGGGAATCTTTGGCTGAACGTAATATGCTATAATTGAAGCAGATGAGGAAGAAAATCAGGAACATCGGCACGAACTTTTTATGCTCATCTCCATAAATGGGCCATAGAAGTGATCGTAGCTTACCAAACCCTGAGGGTGTTGACATAACGTATCCTGTTAAAGTCTAAGAATACCTGGAAAGACATTAAAATAAAAGGGGGTATTTTTTTATTTATTAAGGGCATCAATACCAGGGAGATGGCCAAACTCGATATATTCGAGGCATGCACCGCCGCCGGTAGAAATGTGAGAAAATTTTTTAGAGAGACCCATTTGGTTTATGGCGGCTACCGAATCGCCTCCTCCGGCAATCGTCACAGCATCCAAATTGGCAAGCGTCTCGGCCATCTCACGGGTCCCTTTAGCAAAATTGGGGATTTCGAATACTCCTAGGGGGCCGTTCCAAAAAACCATTTTGGCTTGGCTCAATTGTTCTTTCCACAATTTCGAGGTCTCTGGGCCAATATCCATCCCCTGCCAACCTTCGGGAATTCCTTTGCTGGTTTCGATTACTTTCTGCTGGGCTTCATTCGCAATCACCACATCTTTGGGCAAATAGATTGGCTTTTTGGCGTCGGCTAAAAATTGTCTTGCTTCCTCGACTAAATTATCCTCGCATAGCGAATTGCCAATCGATATCCCTTGGGCTTTCAAAAAGGTAAAAGCCATGCCGCCGCCGATAAAGAGCGCATCGACTTTGCTTAAAAGTGAT
Source organism: uncultured Verrucomicrobiae bacterium (assembly GCA_963806855.1). Lineage (GTDB taxonomy): Bacteria > Chlamydiota > Chlamydiia > Chlamydiales > Rhabdochlamydiaceae > Sacchariniichlamydia. Next base: position 13,269 of record CAWDYW010000003.1, read on the forward strand.
TTTAGCACGCCTAATTTCGTCGACACTTTTGCCCCGCCTATGACAGCATAGAAGGGATGTTTGGGTTGTGCAAATGCCTCGCCAAGGAAGTTGATTTCTTTTTGTAGCAGAAATCCAGCGCCGCTCCTTCCCTTAAAATATTGGGCGATCGTTGCTGTAGAGCTATGGGCTCGATGGGCTGTTCCGAAGGCATCGTTAATGTAATAATCTCCAAGTTTAGCTAACTTTTTTGCAAACTCTGGATCTTTTTCTGGTTTTTCCTCAGCTGGATAAAAGCGGAGATTCTCTAACAGCAGCACTTCCCGCGGACGCAAACTAGCGACAATTTTTTCAACTTCTTCTCCGATGCAATCGGGCGCCATCTTGACTTCTTTGCCAAGGAGCTCGCCTAGTCGCATGGCGCAGGGTTTCAGTGTGAATTTTGGATCTTTCTTTCCCTCCGGCCTTCCGAGATGACTCATGAGAATGACGCTTCCCCCTTTGTCGAGGATATACTGAATGGTGGGGAGAGCTTCCCGGATCCGCGTGTCATCCGAAATTGCCCCTTGTTTATCAAAAGGGACATTGAAGTCGACCCGGATGAGAATTTTTTTATCTTTGAGAGGTAAATCTTGTATGTTCATAACTGCGAAAATGGATTTGAGGCTTGGTTGAAACGTGATCCTTTTTTTCTTAATTTTAATTCACCGCGAATTGAAAAGAGTAAATCTTGGTCGAAGTCTTTATGGGCGGCCCACTGTAAATATTCAACAGGGATATCACAGAAGGCGCGTCCCTTGTACTTTCCCAGGGGCATCACTTTGAGTGCGATTGGTTTTTCCATTCTTCTCAATAGGTCCTGAGAGGTTTTAAAGCCTTCAGCGAGGTATTTGAAAACTTCAATATTGACGATGACATCGCTCATCGCCCGGTGTGCTCCCTCTTCGGCGATGTTGAAATGTTGCCTTAATTTTTGTAGCGAGTTGACAGGAGTTTCTCCATACAGGCGGGCCATCCGCAAGGTGTCGAGGAATAGATTTTTATTTAAATTGCATGGGATGCCGCTTCTCTTGCACTCTTCTTGAATGAAACTGACGTCGAGCTGAATGCCATGACCGATGATGATGTGGTTGCCGATCAGTTTTAGCACTTGGGGTAGCACCTGTGCGGCTTTGGGTTTGCCTTGCACCATGTCGTCAGTGATATGGTGGATTTCGATCGTATTTTGGGGAATAAGCCGTTCCGGATCGATCAGGGATTCAAAAGACTCGAGAATATCGTCGAATGTGAATTTGGCGACAGCGATCTCAATGACTCGGTCATTATGCGGCTCTAGCCCCGTCGTTTCACAGTCGAAACAGATAAATACTTCTTTTTCAATTAGACTCATTCAATCCTTTTTTCTAGCTCTTTAATTAACGCGAGCCGCCCTTTTGCGTTTTTAATCGAATAAGAAAAATATGCTATAGGTTTAACACCGATTGCGTCGGATAGCAAGGTAAAATTTTTCTCACATGTGCTCTGAATCATGCCAGGGCTCAGTTTATCAACTTTAGTAAAAACGACAATCAGGGGTCGCTTAAAATGAGTTGCCCACTTTGCAAATGCAATATCTTCCTCAGTCGGAGGATGGCGGCTGTCACATAGGAGTAGGATCAAAGAGAGCGATTTGCGGTTCTGCAGATAGTCTTGAATCAGAGTGCCCCATTCTTCTCGTATGGCCTTCGGCACCTTGGCAAAACCATAGCCGGGCAAATCGACGAATATAAAGGCATCGTCGACTGTGAAGAAGTTGATCAATTGCGTTTTGCCAGGGGTTGTGGAGACTCGTGCGAGTCCTTTGTTCTGCGTCAGGTGATTGATCAGAGAGGATTTGCCGACATTGGAGCGGCCGACAATTGCAATTTCGGCCATTTTCAGGTCGGGCACTTGCTCGAGCTTTGCAGCAGAGATAATGAATTTAGCTTTTGTAAACATCGATTCTCCGTTTTCCTTCTCCAGTTTGGGAGAGAGTGACATGGATGGTCCCAGCAGGTAAAAGGGTGCTAATGCGCTCGGCCCATTCGATTAGGCAAATGCCCGGTTCCCCTAAAAAATCGAGAAATCCTTTCTGTAGAAATTCATCTTCCCCCTTTAGCCGGTAGAGGTCAAAGTGATAAATCGGGGGCTCGCATTCGTAAATATTCAAGTAGGTGAAGGTGGGCGATTGTACGTTGCGACCTGAGATCGATCCGATCTCCGCAACCACTCCTTTCACAAGGGTCGTTTTCCCAGCCCCTAAATCGCCATGGAGCGCAACAATAGCACCATTTGCTAAACTCCGGGCCAGTTCTCGTCCAAAATCTGTCGTTTCCTCTTCAGAAGAAAGGATCTTATCCAGTAGCTTCTTCATCGAGCCAACCCTCAACATATGAGGCAAATTCGGGGAGCTCAGAAAGGGCTTCAACAAAACTAGAGATCTTATCTTCTTGGAGTTTATCTTGGATGAATTTGAGAAGTTCGTCGTCCATTTGGAATCGGTTTTGACTTGGAACTTCTACTAGCGGGATCGTTTTAATTTGGTTTTGCACAAAGTCTTCGATGACAGCAGCCTTGCTGTTGAATAATTTGCCGGTGACAGCAGAGGAATAGACGGTCTTCGTGATGGGCTCTTTCCGCTTAACAATAAAATTTTGAATTACTTCGGGATCTTCCGAGACAAAAAAGCGTTTAACTCTCAGGCCGTCAATTCGTTCAGTATTTTCTGGGCAGGTGGAGACCCAATCATAGATCGCATCTTGCGGGTTGGGGTGAGTGTTGTTCCCAAATACTTTCCCAGTGAAGGGGCAGATGTAGACTTTGGTCGTATGTTCATTGACGCTTTCTTTTTGAAAGTGGATCTTAATTTCAGTTTCGCGCCAGAGTTTGCCTTGGGACTCTAAATTTTTAATTAGGCCGTCTTTGCTCTGGTAAATCTTTTTTTCACGAATGAAGAGGACGGGTTGGATTTTGAGCTTTTTCTCTAGGAAATACAAATAGGTAGTGACCACATCGGCCTTTTTGTTTTTCTTGAGAAAACTTAATACTTCCTCTTTTAAGTTATCAGAAATCTGCATTGTTCCTCCTGCAAAGGGATCAGGTTAGCATAGATATAACTATTATTCAATAGCATTATGATAGGAAAGGTAGATAAAAGCTTTGAGGGAGAATAGACATGTCGGGTGACACAGCACTCCGTGTCCGGTGTCCCCCGCGTCCACCCTACTAGTGCTCTTTAAACTAAATTCTTGCATTTATTTGTTGGGTAAAACGACTTCAATATCGCCAATTACCAATCAAGCCCTGTCACTTTCTGCAATCAAAATCGAAGACGCCAATCTTGCAGCTTCCCTTTAGAAATTTCGCGTTGTGACTCCCCAACAGATTAATGTCGCAAAATCTACCTTTATGAAGGAAATCAGTGAGCTCATTCCTCGCTACTAGCCAACAATAAAATGGCGGATTGTGGTCAAATTCAAATTTCGTTTCACATAAAACATGACCTTTGTCCATTTCGACTAAATGAGCATCAGGAATAGCGATGTATTGGTATCTGTTTTCCGAGACGATATTTTTTGCATACTGAATATTGTTAAATTGAACTTGCATATTATCAGCAGAACGGCACCACCCCGTAGGAATTTTAATGATAGTCTGAGGCGATTCAGGATGCGTGAATGCAATTTTAGCCCCTCCCGTTCCTAGTTTTTTCCAATCACCTGTTCCAAATCTAGTTTCATAAATCTGATTCAGCTCATCTTTATGACTTTCCACAAACGATTTACACTGCTGCTCTGAAAGCGTTTCTTGTGGTGGAGAATAAGGCCTCGAAGTTAGGTCTTGGTATGCAGTATAAACCATATACACTGTTACAGCGAGGCCGGCTAAGCCAAGAAGCATTTTGCCTGCGCCTTTACGCTTATCTCCTATTTCAAGATCTTTGATGCCGCTCCAAGCTAAAATGCCGCTGATTCCGCCGCAGCTCGATATAATGCGAACTCTGTCAATTACTCTATAATTTAAAGAGGCGATTGCTGCGGTGAACGCAACTCCGAATGCCACTTGTGCCGCACCATCCAAAGCTTGACCTAAGCTACCCTTTCGAATCCCTTGCACAACATTTCCGATCCCTTTGACAGCAACCACAGCATTAAAGGAGGTTGTATAGGAAAGAACATTCATTACTATTGCCTTTTTTAAATTAATACTAATTATATTATAAACAATAATCAAAAGCAACGTTAAAATATTTAATATAAAACATTGACATCCCACGCTCTGGGACGAAAAATAAACTCATCCCAAGACATTCCCAATTGGCGTCTTAGGAAATCGTGATCTCCCTTCTCGTCTTCTTTTCCATCCCCCCACTGAACTACAGTGAATGTTGGGGTGAATTTCAAACTGCTGCAATACGGATAGATGGGTATAGAAGACGGCAGTCTCTTCTGGGAGCTCTTTTTGGGCAATGTCCGCCTCATCTCCAAGTTGAGGGGTGAATATCGAGTAATCATTGCCGATTAGTTTTTTAGTTTTTGCTTGCTTTAAAATTATAATTTTGTTATAATGTATGCATAATTTCAAGAAAAGATGGAGGGGGTAAAGTTAAAATCAATTTTTGAATGAGCTTATACATAAGAGTTAACCTCCCCCGCTCAATTAAGTAATTGATTTTTGTGAGAATAAAGGGTACACTTAGTCCTTACTTTGTTTAAGGAGGAAATTTACCTATGCCAAAAGGTTTAGTCGATCAACTCGTTCTAGAAAAAATTTCAGTACCAGGTTACCACAAAGTGATTCGGGCGCGTGACCCCAGTAGTGGTCTTGATGCCATTATCGCCATTCACGATGTCCGCTTAAGTCATGTCGCCGTTGGCGGCACCCGCATTCACCCTTATGCCTCATTTGAGGAAGCTCTAAGGGATGTGTTGAGGCTGTCCCGCGGAATGACCTATAAGTCTGTCGCCTCCCAAAGTCCTTGGGCGGGTGGAAAATCGGTCATCATCGCCGACCCCAAAAAAGATAAAACAGAAGCTCTGCTCACTTCATTTGCCGAGGCGGTCAACAGTTTGAATGGTGAATATATCTGCGCCGAAGATGCGGGCTGTAGCCCTCAAGACGTCGCTGTGATCGCTGAGACAACTCCCTATGCTGTTGGCCTCCCTCATGAAAAAAGCAGCGGAAATCCTTCCCCTTTTACTGCATGGGGCGTGTTCCGAGGGATTCAGGCTGTAATGTTTCAGCTCTTTGGTAGCGACTCTGTCGAGGGGCGCACGGTGGCAATTCAAGGGCTCGGTAGCGTTGGCGCCCGCGTAGCGGAATTGCTCTTCTGGCATGGGGCGAGACTGATCGTCACGGATGCCCATATGGACAAGGCTGAAGGGTTCGCAAAGCAATTCAATGCGAAATTGGTCAAGCCAGATGAGATTTATGAGCAGCCTTGCGATGTCTTTTCTCCTAATGCGCTGGGAGCGATTATCAATCCAGAGACTATTGAGAGGCTCCGCTGCCGCGCGATCGCTGGTGCTGCGAATAATCAGTTGCTTGCAGATAGCGATGCTGAGGAGCTGCGCCGTCTGGGGATTCTCTATGCGCCCGATTTCGTAATCAATTCAGGCGGGCTGCTCAATGTGACAGAAGAGACTGTTGAGGGAGGCTACGATCCGGTAACAGCCCGAAATAAGATTGATAAGATCTACGATCAACTGCGGCTGATTTTTGATATTGCTGGAAAAAATGAGATCTCTACACTAAAGGCTGTCATGCAATTAATCGAGTATCGATTACAGCATGGGATTGGCAAACGACAAGAACCAATTTACATGCACCATGCAGGTATCAAATATTCATGATCATCGCACAGCGTCTACAAGAAATCGTAGAAGGGGCAATCGAAAGGGCTTATGGCGAAGCACTCGCTGATCAGCCCCAATTGCTTAAACCGGACATCACTCAATCAACGCAGCCGCAATTTGGCCATTATCAATGCAATAATGCGCTCAAGCTTGGCAAAATGCTAAAAATGGATCCTCGTCAAGTCGCGCAGGAGATCATTGCTGAACTAAATGGCGATGCAACGATCATTCGTAAACTCGAGGTTGCAGGTCCCGGTTTCATCAATATCACGCTCAAGGCGGAGTTCTTAGAAGAGGAAATTGGAGCGCTGCTAAAAAGTGACCATTGTGGCGTCCCTCTTGCAAACGATAAGAAACGGGTCATTGTCGAATTCTCTTCACCGAATATCGCTAAGGAGCTCCATGTAGGCCATTTGCGCTCGACAATTATCGGCGATGCGTTGGCCCGCCTATTTGAGTTTTTGGGATATGATGTTTTGCGGCTCAATCACATTGGCGATTGGGGAACGCAATTTGGGATGCTGATCGCCTACTTGAAAAAATTCGAACCTGGTTTCCTCACCGGTGAGAAGAAGGCCGACTTGCCCCAGCTGATGGGTTGGTACCGTGAATCGAAAAAGGTTTTTGACGCTGACCCGAATTTCAAAAAACAGGCGCAGCTTGAAGTGGTCGCATTGCAAGGTGGCAATGAGGCGACGCTCGAGGCTTGGGAGATGATTTGCGACACTTCTCGAGAGGCTTTTAAAGAAATTTACAAGTTGCTCGATATTAAAATTGTCGAACGGGGAGAATCGTTTTACAATCCTTTTCTTCCTGAAGTAGTTGCTGATCTTGATCGTAAGGGGCTGATTACCCTTTCGGATGGGGCTAAATGTGTTTTTCTCGATGGATTTATTTCCCGCGATGGGACTCCCCAGCCGATGATCGTCCAAAAGTCGGATGGGGGCTATAACTACGACACGACCGATATGGCGGCGATGCGTCACCGGATTGAGATCGAAGGGGCCGATCGGATCATCATTGTCACAGATGCGGGGCAGAGTCTCCATTTTCAGATGATCGAAAAGACGTGCGAAAAAGCTGGTTATCTCGATCCGCATCAGGTCCGCTTCGACCATGTCCCTTTTGGAGTGGTTTTGGGAGCTGATGGGAAGAAGTTCAAGACTCGCTCTGGCGAGACTGAAAAGCTGATCGATCTGATCACTGAAGCGATCGACCAGGCGACTGCGATTTTTAAAGAGCGGCTGCCAGATGTCCCTGAGCAGGAAATTCAGCAGCTGGGGACGATTTTGGGTGTCGATGCGATCAAGTATGCCGATCTGGCTTCGCACCGGCTTAAAGATTATATGTTTAGCTATGAGCGGATGCTCCGGTTTGAGGGCAATACAGCTGCGTTTTTGCTCTACTCGTATGTCCGCATTCAGGGGATAAAACGAAAAGTAGGGAAAGAAATTGCCCCGCTTATCAAGACGACGTCGATCGAGCTTTCAGAGGAGGGCGAGATCAATCTCGCGCTGCACCTGTGCCGCTTTGGCGAGACGCTGGAAGCGATGACGCGCGATCTGCTTCCCAATCGGCTTTGCGAGTATCTCTATGAGCTGGCTGAGAAGTTCAATGCCTTCTTCCGCGATTGTAGAGTCGAGGGTTCTGAAAAAGAAGATAGTCGACTCCTTTTGTGCGAGGCGGCCGGGCGCATTTTGGAGACGGGTCTCCATATTCTAGGCTTAAAAACACTTCCAAGAATGTAAGCAAATACTATATCTAATGGAATAGACAACAAAGGATGTTCCATGTCCAAAAAAAATATCACGTTGGCACTTTCCACTCTTGCTTTACTCAGTGCGTCTAGCATGCAGGCCGATGAACTTCTCGAATTTGAAGCCTTAGGAACTGGTGAGGAAATTAGAGCCGATATTCTTCCTGTTGCTGAGGAGCAAGAAGATGAAACTCCTGAGCAGCGTGCCGAAGAGCAAGAGGATGAAACTCCTGAACAGCGTAAGGCTAGAAAAAAGAAAGAAGCTGCAGAGAAGAAAAAAGGGACTAAATCGACCGAAGGGAAATGCGGCGAGGGTAAGTGCAGTTAAATTCTACTATCGGAATCGGATTTCGAAAGGAGATTGCTGAAGAGACCTTAGCTCTTGGAAAAAATCAGATTGGTTTCCTAGAACTTGCTCCAGAAAATTGGATGGGACTCGGCGGCAGACCGCGCCAGCTCCTCCTGCAGGCGATCGAAAAATATCCTCTCACCTGCCATGGGTTATCTCTATCGTTAGGTAGCCCAGAACCACTTGACCAGTGTTTTCTTCAAGAGCTGAAGCAGTTTTTCGCAGAGGTGCCAGTCCAACTCTATTCCGAGCACTTGAGCTATTGCAAATGTGGTAATGCCCATCTCTACGATCTGCTTCCAATGCCTTTTACAGAAGAGGCGATCACCCATGTCTGTGGACGGATTCGGCAAGCTCAGGACTTTCTGGAAAGGCCGATTGCAATTGAAAATATCTCCTATTATACGTCGACGGCTCCCCAAATGAGCGAGGCTGAATTTTTGACCAGAGTTGTCGAAGAGAGCGGCTGTTTGCTGTTATTGGATGTCAATAATGTCTATGTCAACTCCTTTAATCATGCTTATGACCCGTATGAGTTTTTACGCAATATCCCGCTTGAAAAAGTGGCCCATATCCATATCGCCGGGCATGAAAAAGTGGCCCCAGACCTCATTATCGATACCCATGCGGAAGCGATTAACGATCCTGTATATCAGCTGCTTGAGTGGACGTTGAATCGGATTGACCCGGTGCCTATTTTGCTTGAAAGAGATGCAAAATTCGACGATTTTGCAGGATTGATCGGCGAAGTTGATGCCCTAAAAGCGATCGTGGAACGAGTGTATGCTCTTAGATGATCGTGGTCGAAAAAAGTTTCTGCAGAGTCTGAAAAAAGCTTATCCCCTTACACACCATCTGCTAGAGGCCAAACAGTGGGATGAAATGGTCGATCAATTTTTGGCTGAGGTCCAGTGCACTTCTCCTTACTTTTGGAAGATGCCTGAGTTCTTCCTCCATTTTGCAAAAAAAAAGAAATATTCGCTCCGCTATGACATTCCCTATTTGGATGATCTCTTAGACTTCGAATGGTTGGAAATTGAAATGTATATGATGCCCGATCAACCTGGAAAGGAAGACCGTATCGTCATCTTTTCCTATCCAGTATTTGAAAAGAAACCATTGCCCCGCTCCATGAAAAAAGGGATCTATCCTCTTTATGCTTTTCGCCATCCGGAGAGTAAAGAGATTCACTTCAGCAGAGTGGTTTTAAAACATTCAGAATAAAACTGTTTTATTCGTCTTTCCAGGGATCTCTGCAACATAGGTGGGGATAGCATATCCGGGAAGGCGGCTGCGCAGCTCTTTGATCAGTTCTTTGCCCCGCTCTTCGGAGACCTCCATATGCGCCGATCCTTCCACTCGATCTAATTGGTGCAGGTAGTAGGGAATAATCCCATTGTGAATGCATCGCTCCAGTAGCGCTTTCAATGTGTCGCAGTTGTCATTGACCCCTTTTAGTAGGACGGCTTGAAGCAGAATGGGAATGCCCAGTTTCTGAATCGATTTAAGAGCAGAGAGAACCTCTTCGTCAAGTTCTTTGGGGTGATTGGAGTGAAGGATGAATACGATCTGTTTTGGGCAATTCTGCAAGAGCTGTAAGAAAGGCTCGTCAATCCGTTCGGGGATGCCAATTGGAAAGCGGCTATGAAAGCGGATGATCTTCACATGTTCAATCGCATTTAAGCGATTAAAGATTTGTTCCAAATCGGGAGTGCTGAGCGAAAGAGGATCGCCGCCACTTAGAATAATCTCGTGAAGAGAGGAGTCGGCTTGAATATGGGCAATCTCTTCATCAAAGAGGCTCCTTTGTTGATAATCGAAGTTTTTTCGGAAGCAGAAGCGGCAGTTCATCGCGCAAGTCGAGGTGGTCAGCAGCAAGGCTCGCCCTTCATATTTCTGCAGAAGTTTTTTACTATGACAAAAGGAGGCGTCTTGGACGGGGTCATCGACAAAACCTGGCACAGAACAGTGCTCTTCGGCCAGAGGAACAAATTGGCGCAAGAGAGGATCATTAAGGTCATTTTTGCCGATTTTATTTGCGATGCGGCGGGGAACATTGAGTGGAAAACGAGGGTTTTGACTCAGTTTGGAGGGGTCGATCTGCAGAAAGTCAGCTAAAGTGGATAATTGACGAAAATTAGTTCTTAGAATTTGTCTCCAGAGCATAGGGATTCAATCATAATGGAAAAAACGGTTGATTTCAATAGAGAATTTTTATAAGAAAGGATTAAAAGGAGTTTTTATGAAATCAAAATGGATTTTGTTGCTTTTAGTTTTAACGGCAATGCTCAGTAGTTGTGGTGAAAAAAAAGTTCCTTGCGCCGGCAAAGAACAATGTCTCAATGATCCCAACTGCCTTTGTTGGTGTTCCCAAATCTGCAATTGGAGAAAGAAGACAGCCGAGGATCATCCCGTTTATATTGAAAATGACCCTAATGGGAAACATTGCTATTGCAAACAGTGGGACTACGACCACTATGAAGACAACTGCATTCTTCATAAGGGCGTTAAAGAACCCAAAGACGCTAAATAGTCTGTAAAATTGCTTTTTCAGCCTTGACCCTTTGGATCTGGGCCCCAAGGGCTTCCAGCTTGCCTGTCAAGTTTTCATAGCCCCGATCCAAGTAATGGAGCCCGGAGATGGTGCTCTCTCCTTCGGCGATCAGAGCTGCGAGAACATAAGCAAAGCCGGCCCGCAGGTCTGGGACGACGATGTCTTTGGCGATGAGGGGCGTGGGCCCTTTGATGATGATGCTGTGTTCAAAATTTTTAGAGGCAAAACGGCACTCTTTTCCCCCCAAGCAGTGGGTGAAGAGCTCGATGTCGGCTCCCATTTGTTTGAGGGTCTTAGCGTAGCCGAAGCGGTTTTCATAGATGGTCTCATGGATGATCGAGATCCCATGGGCTTGGGTCATCAAGACGACAAATGGCTGCTGCCAATCAGTCAAGAAGCCGGGGTGGACGTCGGTTTCAATATGGAGCCCCCCTTTGAGTGGCCCTTGATAGAAAAACTCGATCCCATTTTTTTTGACCTCGAAGCCGCCCCCAAGCTTGCGGAGCTTGATCAGGAAGGAAATCATATCTTGATGCTGAGCCCCCTCGACGAAGACTCTTCCTTGGGTGCTGATCGCTGCCATCCCAAACGAGGCTGCCTCGATCCGGTCGGTGAGTACGGTGTGCTGCACCTCTAGGAATTGGGTGGTCTCTTCAATCCGAATAGTCCGATCGACATCGACAAAAATGATCGCCCCGAGCTTTTGCAAGAAGAGGATCAGGTCGATGATTTCTGGCTCAATCGCTGCATTTTTGATGACGGTGGTCCCTTTAGCCCGGATCGCCGCCATGATGGTATTTTCGGTGGCTCCGACAGAGGGGAATGGAAGCTCGATGAAAGTCCCTTTTAAGCCGTGGGGAGCTTGTGCGAAATAGGCCCCTTCACGCTTCATTTCCCGGTACTCGATATTGGCGCCCAATTTCTTTAGGGCCTCAATATGGAAATCGATGGGACGTGGTCCAATTTTACAGCCGCCTGCAGTGGGGACGATGATCGCCTCATCTGTTCGGCCTAGCAGGGCGCCGATCATGAGGATGGGGATCCGGTTTGCGCCTGAAAATCGCTGTGGAATATAGGAGGTTTTGAGCTCTTTAGTCTGGATCTCCAAGATGCCGCCGTTTCGATCCCAGCTGATCTCGCTGCCGATTTCTTGGCAAAGATCAACGGTGATTTCGACCTCTTGGATGTTGGGAACGTTGTAGAAAATACATTTTTTGTCACATAGAAGCGAGGCAACTAGCAGTTTCGTGATCGAGTTTTTTGCCCCTGCTGCCCGAACGGTCCCCTCGAGAGGAACCCCTCCTGAAATTTTCATTACTTCCTGTGTCATGTGCTCATTATCCAGATCTAATTATAATTTGTCTTGAAAATTTCACTTGGTCAATCTTAGTGGGAAGTGGACCTGGATCTTTTGTCGAAACATAGGCCATTTCGACGGTTTGATTTGGGTAATGTTTTTGCTGGAGCATTAGCGCCGCCCATCCCATCGTTTTGCGGGCGTTGATTTCGACGATCGGTTGGAGTTGGCGATCGCCATAGATCATCGCATCAAAGCCCACCTCTCCAAAATAGCCCCACTCGGCCATCTCCTTCAGCACTTCCATAGCTTTTGTTTTCTGTGCATCGATAAAAGGGGCCCACTGCTCTTCCCATTTTCTGTCGCCGACAATATTGCTTTGATGTGCGCCCGAGGGGGTTGTCTTGCATAATGTCACTCCTAAAAAGGCGACATCTCCATTGAGCTCGATTTTCCACTGCGTACTAAAGTCGAAGGTCCGCTCGACCCAAGGCTCGGAGATCAGCGGGAGGCCTAGGTCCCACTGCTCTTGGCAAAAGGCTTTGACTTTTGGACTACTTGCAAACAGATGTCCCCTCCCGGCAGTTCCAAAACAGGTTTTTAGCACCGTATTAGGTGGAATTTTGTCCCCCGGATAGATCAATTTTCCTCCCGGCAAGGGACTCTTAGAAAAACTATAGGCTTTCGAGTTAACCATTTTGACCACATCCCAGTTGGGGATTTCATAGTTGATTCCCCTCTTATCTGCCCAAGTTTTCGCCAGGCGCGAATGGCCCCAGAGTTCGAGCCGCTCAAAAGGGGGATGCTCGCTCAATAAATGAAAATTCCCCATCCCGGCTTTTTCAGTCACCAAGATCCCATCACCTACGTCGGCGTAAAGGAGAGGTAAATATTGGAGCTGAAGAAAGATCGGATTGTCAGCAAAAGCCTCCTCCAATGACCGAAAGTGTCCAGAGAGCTCCCACTCAAAAAAGGTATTGCACAGATGGAGGATTGACATTCAGTTTTTCTTCATTCAAAATGGTTAATATGCGTAAAAAAATTAAAATCGGCATTCTCTTTGGAGGCAAATCAGTCGAGCATGAAGTCTCCTTGCAATCTGCTCGCAACGTCATCGAATCTCTCGACCGTGAGAAGTATACCGTTACTTTAATCGGCATCGATAAAAAAGGCCAGTGGGATTACTACCACGAGCGGGATTATCTGATCAACCCTACCGATCCCGAAGCGATCCAGCTCGGCGCAAAGAAAGGGGCTGTCGATCTATTTGAACTTCGCTCTACATTAGACGTCGTTTTCCCCGTCCTGCATGGCTATCTAGGCGAAGATGGTGCGATTCAAGGCTTGATGAAAGTGCTCGATCTTCCCTACGTCGGCGCTGATGTGCTCGGCTCGGCTATCGGGATGGATAAAGATGTGATGAAGCGGCTGCTCCGTGAAGCTGGAGTGCCAGTTGCTAAATTCCTCACGCTGCATAAACATGAGCGGCATCTGTGGCCCCGCGAGAGAATTATCGATCTGATGCCACTACCGCTCTTTGTCAAACCCTCCAATGGGGGCTCTTCGATTGGGATTAGCAAAGTAAAAGAGATTTGGGAATTGGAACCCGCGATCTCAGCTGCTTTTCAATACGATAGAAAAGTGATCATCGAAGAGGCAATCGATGGGCATGAGATCCAATTTTCTCTCATCGGGAATGAAAACCCAACTATCTCCCTACCTTGCAAAATCATTCCAAAAGGTGATTTCCACTCCTACTCTTCCAAGTACATTGATAAGCAAGGCGCCGAGTTCATCATCCCTGTCCAACTGGAACCTGATACCCTCATCGCTCTGCAGCGGATCGCCCTTAAAGGCTATCGGACTCTTTGCTGCGAAGGGATGGCCCGTGTCGACCTCTTTTTAAAACATGATGGGGAGATCATCCTAAACGAACTCAACACCATTCCTGGACTCACCAGCATGAGCCCCTACAGCAAAATGTGGCAAGTGAGCGGCGTTCCGTACCCTGAGTTTCTCGATCGGGTCATCGAATATGCCTTCGACCGATACAACAAGGAAAATGAGTTGGTGCGTGAAATTTCTCTCAAAGAACAATGGATAAAGCAGTGAAATTTCGTGTCGGAATCGGTCAAGATAGTCACCGCTTCCTCCCCGATGATTCCTCAAAGTTGTGCATCCTTGGGGGTGTAATTTTCGATAACGTGCCCGGCCTTGCTGCAGACTCTGATGGCGACGTGATCTTCCATGCGATCTGCAATGCCATTACCTCTGTGACCGGCGTCCCGATCCTAGGGGGAATTGCGATGGAGCTCTGTCGCAAAGATGGGATCACCGATAGTCAAGTCTATCTCCAAAAAGCCCTCGAGACGCTTCAAACACAGAAGATTCAGCATATCGCGCTCACTGTAGAAGGAAAGAGACCGAGAATGCAGCCACGCATCGACGAAATCCGGCACAATGTGGCCCGAGTGATGCATTTAGAGTTTTCGCAGATCGGCCTCACTGTCACGTCTGGCGATGGCTTGACCGACTTCGGCTGCGGTGACGGGTTGCAATGCTTCTGCAGCCTGACGACGATGGACGAAATGGTATGATAATGAGTGATGAAAGAAGAGTCTTCGAAGAAGTGTACTCAATGTCAGACTGATTCTTGGCCTTGTCCTGAGGGTTGATAACACCAGGTCGAGGAGGCCAAGTCTCAAAATAAGTTGGAATTGCACTTTATGACATTGAGCACATTGTGATCATCTGAGTTATACCCCGACTTATAGAAAGACTTTTTTAAAGGCTGCCCTAGCTGAGCTGAGTTCTTGGAAGAAGTTGCCCATAGAGGGATCTACTTCTTGGGGAACTGCAGGGGTTGTAATAAGTCTTTGGTTTTTTGATAACCTTTGATTTTTAGGACCTCTATCTTCAGGTTCAAATTTTGGTACTTCTACCATGCTTGGTGAAAGGGTTGTTGGTTGTGACATATTAATTATCTCCTTATGTTTTGTGAATTATAAGTTTAATTATACATAATTAATAATTAATTGTCAATAATTTTATTAGTATATATCTAATAAGAATTTCCCAGCCTTTTTGAGCTCCTTGAGGGTTGTTTTCGCCTCCTGCTCGCTTTTTTGGCCATGAATGCAGAGGATCTGCTGGAGGGTTTTTTCTACATCTTTTGCCATTTCTTGGGCGTCGCCGCACAGGTAGAGATGGGCCCCGTTTTGAAGCCACTCATAGAGCTCTGCTCCATTTTCTAACATTAGATGTTGCACATAGACTTTCTCCTCTTGATCGCGGGAGAAGGCGGTGTCGATTTTGAGGTTCTTATGTCTTTGCCATTCAGTCTCATAGAAATAATCGCTGGCACGGTTCCGTTCGCCAAAAAAGAGCCAGTGGTTCCCTTTCGCCCCATGGTGCTGCCGTTCCTGCATAAAGGCGCGGAAGGGGGCAATACCGGTGCCGGGACCGACCATGATGATATCGGCGCTATGGTCTTCAGGGAGACGGAAATGGTGAGCAGGCTGGACGAAAAGGGGGATGGGGGTTTCGCCTTGCTGCGCGAGATTGCAGAGGAAATGGCTGGCAACGCCGTAACGTTTCTCATCCCCTTGCATCCAGGTGAAGAGGGCTACAGTCAGGTCGAGGGTATCTTGCTTTGCCCGCTTAGAAGAGGCGACTGAATAGAAACGGGGAAGGAGGGGGCCAAATTGGTCGCAGAGCTCCTGGATCGGCAATTTGCTATTAGAGTATTCTCGGAGCAGCCCTAATGGGTCCATCTCAGCCAAAAAGGCTCGCAATTGCTCTTTATTCTCTGGTTGGAGCAACGAAAAGACCTTGGAGTTTGCTTCATGCTCATGGATCAATCTTAAAAATGAGGAGCCGATCCGGGCGAGGTTGGCATGATGGGTCAAAAATTGGATGAGTGTCAGTTGCTCGCCGCTCCGCTTATGGGTGATCAAGGCTTTGGGGTCGGCCTGCATCGCCTCCATAAGGTGCTCAACCAGAGTAGGATCATTCTGAGCATAGATCCCTACAGAATCACCAGGGTGATACTCGAGGGGAAGGCCAGCGATATCCAATGAGATATGCCAGGTCTGCTTCGTCGACCCGGCTTTCGTCAGAGGGTAGCGCTCCTTAATCCGCGCATGTATAGGGGTATTGCGATCAATATTTGCCATAATGTATATATGTAATTATGAAGTGGCTGTTATTACTTTTATCTTTTTTGCTCTATAGCTGTGGCGATTATGGATCCCACTCCCACTATATCATTTCACAAGAGCAGCCTGTTAAAGATGAGCCACCGGCTCAGTAGAGCAATCGCCAGCTTTCCAACCTTTAACGAGTTGGGACATCTTTTTATTCGAGATCCCTCCCAGGAACTCAATGGCCTGAAGGAGTCTTGCGCGTGTTCGATCTTTGCCTAGGATGCCGACTGAATCGAAGAGAGGAGGGCCTTGTTGCTTTCCAGTAATCGCTGTATAGAGGATGGGGATGATCACTTTTTTGTGATTGACTTTGAACACTTCGGCCACTTTGCGTGATGCGGCGTCAATCCCTTCTTTTCCCCAGTTCTCTTGTTCTTCCATCGACCAGATGATCGTTTGGAGCATGGCGGCAGTAGTTTCCGGCGCGGTCCCTTTTGGGCACAGGTTTTCTTGCGTGAGGGGAATGTGGTTGATGAAGAAGAATGAGCAGAGTTCGATAAATTCGGCGAACGTTTTAATCCGGGTATGGCAGAGGTTCATCAATTTTTCCATGAATTCATCGCGGAAGCCCCACTCTTTAATCCGGTGCCAAAGCTGATCTTCTGGGATATTTTTGATGATGTATTGCTGGTTGATCCAGTCGAGCTTCTGCATGTCGAAAATCGCCCCAGAAACGCCGATCCGTTTGGGGTCAAAGGCTTTGATGAATTCGTCGACACTGTAAATCTCTTGGTCATTAGGCATGCTGTAGCCCATCAGAGAGAGGAAGTTAAGAAGCGCTTCAGGCAGATAACCGCAGTCGCGGAAATAGAAGATCGACGTGGGGTTTTTCCTCTTCGAGAGCTTCTTGCCATCTTTGCCGAGCAGCAGGGGCATGTGCATGAATATAGGAGCTGTCCAGCCAAATGCTTCGTAGAGCATCACGTGTTTCGGAGTGGAGCTCATCCATTCATCTCCGCGGATGACGTGGGTGATTTCCATTAAGTGGTCATCGACTACGTTGGCCAGGTGGTAAGTGGGAAATTTGTCCGATTTGAGCAGGATCTGATCGTCAACATCGGCCCAGGGGACAGTGATGCGCCCTTTAATCCCATCTTCATAGACGCATTCGCCGGTGAGAGGGACCTTAAGGCGGATAGTATAGGACTGGCCTGCATCTTCCCGCTCTTTCACTTCGGCAGGGCTCAAGTTGCGGTAGCGCCGATCATAGCCGATTTTAGCGCCCGTTTTTTGCGCGATTTCCCGCATTTCTTCGAGCTCTTCGGGGGTGGCGAAGCATTTATAGGCTTTGCCTGTGTCGAGCAGAATTTGGCAGTATTTTCGATAGATCTCGGTCCGCTCCGATTGACGATAGGGGCCGCATGGACCACCTTTATCGGGACCTTCATCCCAGTCGATTCCGCACCAATGGAGGGTGTCGATGATGCTCTGTTCATATTCGGGGCGAGAGCGGGTCTGGTCGGTGTCTTCGATCCGGAGGAGGAATTGTCCTCCAAAATGGCGGGTAAAAACCAGGTTGAAGAGGGCCATGTAGGCGGTTCCAACGTGGGGGTCCCCAGTAGGGGAAGGAGCGATGCGTGTTCTGACTGTCATAGGTCTATGAGTATACCTATGCCGCTACTTAACTTCCACCTAGAAACGGCAGTTGGAGACGGCAAATTGACGCAATCTTTTGAGCCTGAATCGATTCCGATAGGGGGCGCCTTCACCTTTGGGGAATGTTCCCCCCTGTCGGAACCGATTCAGACTCAAAATCTTGCATCACTTTGCCATCTCGAACTGCCGTTTCTAGGTTCAAGCCGCAGAAGGGGTTTGGATTGGCGCAGCTTGCCCCTCTTGCATGAGTAAAATTAAATCTTTAAGGATATTGGAGGCCTCGGTGAGCTGAAGGTCTGATAGGCCGAAATTCTCCACTTTTTCTGAGGACAAATCCTTTTTCGAGATCTCTTTGATGAAGTTCTGGTAGTTCTTATTCTGCTCAATTCTCAAGGATGAGTTCTTTTTTAAGATATCGAGATAAGAAGTGTAGGTGCCTAGGATCGGTTGCAGGTTAAACTTGTAGAGCCTAACGATTTCAGTTCGATGCGAGGTGGGGACGTCAGCCAAGGTGTCTTCAAAATTAGATGGAATTTGTTCACTTTCAAGGGGATATTTCGAATATTTCTCGCCGATTTCAAGCTCTGAGAAAGCGCCGGGGACGACTATGTCAGGATGGACGCCGACAAGCTGCGGGCTTTTGCCAGAGACGGTATAGTAGCGGCCACGTGTGACTTTGTATTCCCCTTTGGGATTGACTTTTCCATAATTTGCCGATTCTAGGGTAAAGGTTTGGAAGGTCCCCTTTCCATAGGTGGTTTCGTCCCCTACGACGATTGCACGGCCGTAATCTTGAAGGGTTTGGGCGACGATTTCGGCGGCAGATGCGCTGGTCTTATTGGTCAGGACCAGTAGGGGCCCATCCCAGGCCATTTTATCTTCGATATTGCGCAGGTGCTGCACCTGCCCAGTGTTGTCCTTAACCGAGACAACGATCCCTTTCTTAATGAACAATCCGGTGACCAAAACGGCCTGGGGAAGGAGCCCGCCGGCATTGTTACGCAGGTCGAGAATGATCCCTTTGAGGTTGTGATTCTGTTTCAGTTCGGCGATCGCCTCGCGCAGGTCGGTGGCCGAGGAGGTGGTCGAGTCTTGGTAGAAAGAGTAGAGGTGGAGGATGCCGATTACCCCATCGCCAAAGGGTTCATAGCTTTTTTCTAACCTTGTTTCTGTGAGGACCACTTCGCCCCGGATGATTTTGATGTCGAGTCTTTCTTCCCGTTTGGCCTCATCTTCCCCATATTCGCGGAGAACGGTCAGGGTGACAGGGGTCCCTTTGGGGCCTCGGATCAGTTCAACAGCTTCGATGATATCCATCCCGACGACGGGCTCATTGTTGACAGCGATGATCTTATCGTTTACTCGCATCGCATTGCCATCTTTTGCTGGCCCCCCTTCGAGAAGCCGGACGATAGTAAAGCCATTGAGATCATCCCGTAGCTGGGCCCCAATTCCAAAGAGCCGTTGCTGGACTTGGATCATGAATTGGTTGGCTTCTGCTGGGGTAAAGTAAGCTGTCTGGGAGTCGAGTGCGCAGCTGACCGATTTTAGGACGAATGCCAGAGCCAGTTTTTGCCTTGTTTTCTGTGATTCGGTAATCAGCTCCTCTTCGTGCTTGAGCCGTCGTTTTTCAAGGCGGAGCATGAATTGGCTTTTGATCTCCTGATCGAATTTTTCAGCGGCATCGATTTGGAGAGCGCGAATGGAGAGGATCCGGTTTGTCAGCGCCTCTTCGCTTTCAGCCCACTCAAGATCCTTAAAATCAGAGGCTTTGACATCTTTTGGCAGAGAGGCGCCCGCGATACGCTTTTCAATTGCATTGCGCCGCTCAATTGCGGGGAGGATTGCCTCATGGATCGCCTCAAAATTGGAGAAATTCTCCTTCTTCATATTGGCCAAAGTTTCTAAAAGGAGAGCTTGGCTTGGACTCGTCCAAGCTTGTACCTCTTCTTTTAAAAAATATGTTTTACCCGGATCGATTTCTTCCAGATAATTGATGAAGGCCCTGGCGATTAATTCGGAGGTCAACTCATGATGACTAACGTGAGCTTTCAGAATCTCCTCGATTTTGACACGGGTATCCTTGGGGCTGAGTTGTGGGGGTTTAGAAGCCGCCGTCAAAAAAAGTAATAGGGCTAAGGCTATGATACGTAGGAACATAGAACCACCATAATGTTGATTTGATTGGAGCATAATCTATAATGGGGTTTGTGACTATGAAAAAAAATCATTAGTCGAAAATTTTTTTCTCCGCTTTTCAAAACCTACATGTTTTTGTAACATGCTTATAATCAGGTTGATAAGCGCGCCCAGTATAATATTTTTTTCGTCAATTTGATTCTAAGTTATAGGATGTTAAGATGTTAAAATAAGTGCTTGCTTTCAATTCAATTTTATGCGAAAATAATATTCTACTTAAGGGACTAACGTCCAATTTAGACTGCCTCGATTTTCGGGGTTATTTTGGCCCGTTTTTCGATTCCAATTCCTCGAATTAGAATCGTAAGTCGGCTCAAAAACCCGAAGGTCGAGGATAGTCCAAGTGGAAAATGGATAATAATTAAAAAATAAAGGCTGTTTGAACAGTTCTCAACAGCAAAATTTGGAGGATAAATAAAATGGATCAAGGACAAATTGTGGCAGAAACATCTGCTCGTTCACAAGGCACAAGGCTAGTTTCAATTACAGAAGCTGCAAAGATTAATAATGTTACAAGACAAGCGATCTATGTAGCGATTAAGCAAAATAAACTTAAAGCAACGAAGCATACCACTCGTTGGACCATCGATCTAGAAGATCTGGAGCAGTATCGTCGTCAGAAATATTCCAGAACAAAATCAATGTATGAAGGTGAGCTGCTGTTTGACAATCGCAAAGGGTTTTATTCGATTAATCAAGTGGCAAAAATGCTCGGCGTACCAGCTCAAAAAATCTACTACGCTACACGAGTTGGTCTTCTGAAAGCCTCACGTAAAGGTGCTGCTTGGGTTGTTCATGCTGATGATGTAAGAACTTACAAAGAAAACTATCTCAATAAACAAGCTGAAGCCTCTCAAGTTATCTAAGAGGTTTTTTTTCGCATCTGTTTAAAACCGGGCTTGAGCTTTTTCCCCCTCAAGCCCGGTTTTTTTTTGAAATCAAAGACCAAGCTCAGTATATTTTGAGATATGAAGTGGGAACTGGATTCAATCTATACAGATAAGACATTTGCATCTGATCTGCAAAAAGCTAAATCATTGCTAAAACCTCATCAGGATATTAGGACGACCATTCTGCAGGCCCAAGAAGCGGGCATGATTCTTAAGGAACTGGATTCTTTTACTTCTTGTTTGATCGCACAAAATCCGGCCGACCAAAAGGCTCATGCAAAAAGTGGTGAAGTGACTCAATTGGATGCTGATTACCAGAGCGCTCTGTTTGCGCTCGGGCATCGCTTAGTTGAGATGGATAAGGGGGCATTTGAGGCTCTGCTCACAGAACTTAAGGAGATCGCCTTTTATATCACCGAGCTGCGCGATTTGGCGAAAAAGAAAGGGCCGCAGCGACAAGAAGAGATGATCAATTCTCTCTCTGCCGATGGGTATCATAGTCTGTGGGCGCTCTACCAAACCTTTACTGGCAAGATCAAAATCGGCGGCCTTTCGGTTGGGCAAGCGCAAAATTTGATGGGCGAGGGCGATCGGAGTGTGCGGCTAAAGGCTTTCAAAGATTGGACCGAAGCTTGGAAAGAACAAGCCGATTTTCTCGCGCAGCTGCTCAACGCTCTCGCAGGATTTCGCCTTAAGGTCTATGCGACTCGCAATTGGGATGATGTGCTCCTTGAGCCTCTAATGATGAACCGAATGGAGCCTGCAACGTTTGATGCGATGTGGAAGGCGATCGTCGACGCAAAGCCGGCTTTTGTCCGCTATATGAAGCATAAAGCTAAGAAGCTGGGGCTAGAAAAACTCTCGTGGGTCGATGTCGAAGCTCCTCTTGCTCCTGTTGAAAATATCTCCTATGAGCAAGGGTGCAAAATCATCCTTGAGCAATTTGAAAAATTTCACCCGAGGATGGCCCAGTTTGCCAAGATGGCCCTTGATAAACAGTGGGTTGAAGCTGAAGATCGAACTGGAAAAGCGGCCGGGGGATTTTGTGTCGGCTTTCCAAAATCAAAGCAAAGTCGCATTTTCATGACCTATAAAGGGTCGCCTACCAATGTGGCTACTCTCGCTCACGAGCTGGGACATGCCTATCATAATTTATGCATTGAGCATTTGCCTTTCTTCCACCAACAGATTCAAATGAATGTCGCTGAGACTGCGTCGACCTTTGCAGAGATGGTGGTCATCGACCAGACGATTGCAGCTGCGAAAACGGCTCAAGAAAGGGAGCAGCTGCTCGACGATAAGTTGCAGCGGAGCATCGCCTATTTCATGAATTTGCATGCCCGCCTGATCTTCGAAAGGGCCTTCTATTCTGAAAGGAAGAAGGGGTATGTCTCAGCAGAAAGATTATGCGAGCTCACGGAGGCGGCGCAAAGAGAGGCATATTGCGATGAACTCTCCGATTGGGATCCCTATTTTTGGGCGTGGAAGCTCCACTTCTTTTTCACCTCTTATCCATTCTATAATTTCCCCTATACCTTTGGATACCTCATGAGCAATGGCCTTTATGCCATGGCCAAGAAGGACCCCAAATTTGGCGAGAAATTCGATGCTTTCTTAACTGATACCGCGCAGATGCCGGTTGAAGAATTGGCGAGAAAACATTTGAATGTCGACTTGACTAAGCCCGATTTTTGGAAAAATTCGTTAGATATTCTAGTTAAGGATGTTACGGCCTTTATGTCCTGACTTTTTTGCAAGCAATTGCAGAAAAGTCAAGACTTTTTCGCAATGGCGTGCAAAAAAGTCAATCTTCTAAGACCTTGAAGTCGCGCACTTGCAACTGGATGCTCGCCTTGTTCAAGAAGGTGTTGATCTGGGGAGTGAAGGCAACGCGCAACAATAAATCTTTTCTCAATAATTGAGGGCGCCGCTTGGCCATGTTGAAGCCTATTCCTTCGAGCATCCGCTCTTTTTGCTCTAGATAAAACTTGAGGTGGGTTTTGCCGACAATTTTAGGCGGCCAGGCTTGGCGCGCATCGGCGTAGAAAACCGGTGGGGGATTTTCGTTTCCGAAGGGCTCGAGGAGATTGAGCGACTCCATGAAATCGAAGGTGAGTTCGCTGAAGTCGATTTTGGCGTCGAGTTGCAGTTTCGACTGGATATCTTGCTCGCGTAGCTTTTGATCGGCAGCGGCGATGAACTGCTTCTTGAAGGCTTCGATATTTTCATGTTTGATGGTCAGGCCTGCTGCGTAATCGTGCCCGCCGAAGTTCTCGAGCAGATGGGCATTTTCTCGCAGGATCGGGAGAATCGGGAATTCAGGAATGGTCCGGATCGAGCCTTTACCAAGCCCTTTGTCGATCGCGATGATGACCGTGGGGCGATTGTATTGTTTGGCGATTCGGGCGGTGATAATGGGGATAATGCCAGGGTGCCATTTATCGGAGTAAAGGAGGATCGCTCGGTGTTTAAAAATTTGGGGGTGTTTGATGATATATTGCTCGACATCTTCCGAATCTTTTCTTTCGATCCGTTGCCGTTCGATATTGTTCAAATCGAGCTCGTTCGCGAGGATTCCAGCATCGATTGGATCTTGGATGAGAAGGAGTTCTACCCCTTTATTAGGATCGGCGATGCGGCCTAAGCTGTTGAGTCGCGGCGCCACTTTTGAGGCGATGATCGGCGGGGAGATTTCAGAAGGATTCACTTCACAGACGCCTAAAAGTTTGGTGAGCCCTATCCTCTTTCCAAGATGCATTTGTCTGAGGCCATAGCGGACGAGAATCCGATTTTCGCCCAGGAGCGATCCCATGTCGGCGACTGTGCCCAATGCGACAAGGTCTAAGTAGCGCTTCAGATCGATTTTGCTCGGGCTCATTTCACCGCTAGTGATGAGGGTGTTGGTGATTCCATGGGCAAGTTTAAAGGCAACGCCTACGCCGGTCAAATCGCGATTGGGATAGGTGCTCCCTTTGAGTTTCGGATTGAGGGTGGCGATGCAGTGGGGGAGCTGATCTGTCGGCTCATGGTGGTCGGTCACAATGACATCGACCCCTTTATTGACAGCTTGCTCGATCTCTTCAGCAGCGGTAATGCCGCAATCGACGGTGATGAGGAGTGTACAATGATTTTTTTGCGCATACTCGAGCGCATCGATCATGAGGGATTGGTTTAGGGAGGTGCGGTTGGGAATGTAGGCGAGGGCCTTGCAGCCAACGTAATTGAGAAATTCGGTCAGAAGGGTTGCGCCGGTGATCCCATCGACATCGTTATCGCCATAGATAAGGACTGATTCCCCAGTTTTTCGGGCGGCCAGGACCCTATCGACCGCTTTGCCCATATCAGGTAATAGATTGGGGTCAATCAAATTAGGGAGCTTGGCATAGAGGTATCCGTGGATTTGGTCAAAATTGGTAAATCCGCGTGACACAAGAACCTGTGCAGTGACAGGGTGGATGTTGAGCTCATTGATAATCGAGTAGTTCCAAGCGGAATCTACCGGTGGATATATCCATAGGGACTCTTCTTCCTGTGGTTGCAATGATTGCATGTTACGTAATACCCCGAGGAAATCCGATCGCGCGGACGTAAGGTGAAGCTAACGAATTTAAAAAATTCTGTAAGCAATGGGATTTCCTCTTTTTTAGTTAATAATAGCTTTTTTGTACCACTATTCGCAATTTAAAGCAAATTTGAGAATGGGGCCATTCGCAAAATGGCCCCAGGAATTTATACCCGTTCCGTTTCAAAGACACCCTAAAGGATCGGTCTACTCGTGCACGATTTCGACAGTTGTGGGTTTCTGCTTCCCTTGCCGCGCATGGAAGAAATTGAGTAGTGGTGCGGCGATGAAGAGGGAGGACAAAGTTCCAAAAACAACTCCGACGATCATGACCAAGGAGAAGGCAAAAATGGTGCTTCCTCCCATCGCGACGAGGGGAAGGAGAACCAGTAAGGTAGTTCCCGAGGTCATGGTTGTGCGGCTGAGTGTCACATTTAAGGCATGGTTGACGACTTCAATAAACGATGCCTTGCGCATGAATTTTACATCTTCTCGGATACGGTCGAACACGATGATGGTATCGTTTAGCGAGTATCCGACGATGGTCATGAGCGCTGCAATTGTATTGAGGTCGATCTGCATCGGCAGTCCGAGATAGTTCAAGATCGAGATCGAGGCGAGGGTGATCAGAATATCGTGAACTAAACACAGGGTTGCCGAAATAGCGTATTTAAATTCAAAGCGGAAGGTGATGTAGAGCAGGATCGCGATAACGGCGATTGCTAATCCGATCAGGGCGCTATTGCGCATCGAATCAGAGAGCTGTCCGCTTATTTCGCTCCAATTTTGGTCGAGGTTAGCTAAGCTGTCTGGTGATATAACAAGCCCTTGGGCGGCTAAGCTTTGGACAACCCAGAGGATGCGGGGGTTGTTTTCAAATTGGTGCTTAACGTTCTTCCCGTCCATTTGCAAAGGCATGCCGAAGAAGGGGTGTCCATCTTGCTGCATGTTTTTGCTTAGGAAGAGGCGGATGTGATTGAGCGGGGTCAGCTGCCGAACTTGGAAGTCTTGGGCAGAGGCACCTTTGGCAATCAGCGCTTTTTCGACAGCTTCGCGATAATTGAAATTGGCTTTTTGCTCTAACTCGACAGTGAGTGAATACCCTCCTGTAAAATCCATGCCCATGATCGTATGGCGCTGCTGAACGAACAGGGCCGCTCCGATGAGCACGATGATTCCTGAGGCAAGGAATGCTGTCTTTGCATGCTTGAGGAAGTTGAAATTAACTGCATTGATCAGTTTCGACATGCTCAGTTTTGTATTTTTGGGATTCTGTACCCAACCGGTAAAGTAAAAACGGGTCATGAAGAGCGCAGTGAACATCGAGGAGACAATACCGATGATCAAAGACATCGCGAATCCTTTAATCGGACCAGAATCAAATTGGAGGAGGATGAGCGCTGCGATGATCGTGGTGAGGTTGGAGTCGAGAATCGCCGAGAAGGCTTTTTCATAGCCTGCGAATATTGCAGAGCCAATTTTCCCGGTGAGGGCAAATTCTTCCCGTATCCGTTCAAAAATCAGAACGTTCGCATCGACTGCCATTCCGAGTGTGAGGATCGCACCGGCGATTGTCGCCAAGGTCAAGGTGGCACCGAGGTTTTGTAAGATTGCCCACATGATCAGGAGGTTGACAATCACGGCAACGGATGCAACAAGGCCTGCGAAACGGTAGTATGCGATCATGCAGATGACAACGAGGGCAAGAGAAATGCAAGTTGCCATGATGCTGAAGGTCCGCTCTTTGGCTCCGAGTTCGGGGCTCACGTTCTTCTCAGAGAGAATGTGGGGGGTGAAGGAGAGGGATCCAGCTTTCAAATCGGCTTCAAGTTGGTTGACTTCTCGCTGTGTAAAGTTTCCTTCAATTCTGCACCCTTCCCGAATTGAGGCTGTCAAATTGGGAGCAGTGATAATCGTTCCATTGAGGACCACGGCCATGCGCCAACCCTCGTTTGCTGAGAAGACCGCATTGGGTGTTCCGGTAATTTTATCTTTTGAGAATTGGGAGGTCCAGGCATAAAGATCGTCGCGAGGGTTGATTTTCTCACCTGATTTCAGCGCTTCTTTCCCTTGGATTTCAAAATTGAGGAAGTTCCCTTTATTGGGGTCATAACCGGCTTGGACATTTTTTAAGTTAGACCCTTCAAGAGCAAAATTGCGGAAAACGACGACCAGAGGATGGGTTTTCCCATGCCACTCGGTAAAATCCTGTCCCCGTGTGATCGCAATTTTAGAAATAGCATCATTGAAGAGATTATTTGCGGTGTGATCATTCGGGCTGGCGAGCCGCAGTCCATTTTCATGGAGGAGGCGGGCCGCATTGCTTCGAGGTTGAATCACTTCAGGATCGAGAGAATCCCCATGGAGATGTCTCCAGGCGATTTGATTGATTTCATCCGCGCTTTTGCGCCCAGTCACTACGGCTTCATTCCAGATTTCTTGAAGGAACTGCTCGGAGGCTTGGCCCAAATGGGGGTTGCGCTCATTGAATTTTTCATTGACCAAATGGAAATACATGGTCGAGGCTTTGATCAATTCTGAGGCGGAGAGGCTTTGTGAGCCAGGGAAGTCGAGGGTAATGCAGTTGCCTTCGCGGCGGATGCTCACCTCGGAGACGCCCATTTTATTGACCCGTTCATACAGCTCATTGATCCCCTGCCTGATTGCTTCGTCATCAGTGACGAGCTGATTTGTCTGATCGCGCAGCTGAATTTGCACTGTTTTACCGCCAGAAAGATCAAGTCCCCAGTTGAGGATTTTGCGGTCGTCGCCTGCAAAATACTTTGCGCTGCTGAGTTTCAAATTGTCCATCAGAACGCTGCGTGTCGGTTTGGGGACATCGTAGGGGGAAGAGCCAGCGATTTTGAGTTGGGATGCTCGGTAGTTATCGCGCCATTTCAAGAGATCTTCGTGCTGCTGATTGGCAATTTTATTTTTCGTGAGAATGCGCTGCCCCACATTTGTGAATTCCAAAATGGCATACCGCTTTGTGCCATGAACAGTAAAATCTTCACGTGTGGCATTGATGACTGGGAGATAAAAATCCTCGGCCTCAAAGATGAAGTCGTTAACAAAGTCGGTATTGCTAGCCAGTGTGGAACCAGGGTAGCCAAAGAGACCATTCTGTTGCAGCAAAGTTTTTAAGGCATTGAAGTCCTGGAAAAATTGGCGCGAGTCTTCCGAATTTGGCGCAGCCTGCAATTTATTGATGATTTTATCGAGCCCTTTTGCAATGACGTAGATCGAACTGTTGTGCAGGTCGTGCTGTGCGATTGTAGGTTGTGTGGCTGGAGCATAGATTACCAGGCCCAATTTTCGCTCATGGGCAGGCAGCTTCGAATAGGTCTCGTAATTCCAAATGGGGAACGACTCGCGGCCGAGGTCGCGGTGTTTCGGATGCCAGTGGGCAAGGAGCGATTGCCGGATCTCTTCTGCTCGAGCTGCTGCAACCTGCGACAGTCGCATTGCGAGGAAGCTATTGCTCCCTTCAAGGTCGCTCAATTTAACTTGAAAGCCTGTACCAAGTGGAGAAATTTGTTCGCCGCAGCTGCGCGATTCATAGGCGATTTCATTATAGATGAATTGATCGGCCTGCTCCTTTTGATTCCGTTTTCCTTTAGCGACAAGTGCATCCTTAAAGGAGACTAGATCTGGGAAAATGGTCAGTTCAATTGCCTCAGATTCCCAATCGATGGTGATATTTTGAATGTAGGGGTTGCGACCATCAAAGTTCAGGATTTGATGCTTTGATCTGGCTTCGTTCATTGCCGCATAGCTTTGCTCGAGTTTGGTACTTAAAGATTCAAATGCCCAAGGATTCTTCCCAGCTGCAAAGGCGGCTTTATTCCTTTTTACAGCTGCATAGGCCCCTTCGATCGTTTTTTCTTGTGAGGTGAGCTGTTCGAGCCGTTGCTGTTTGTCTGTATCTAAGAAATTGCCTTTAGCTTGTAAACTTTGCGCTTCAGATTGCAGTGCGATTCTCTCTAATTTGAGTTGATCTTTTGCCTGTTCCAACGTGTGAATAAAGTTTTGAATGAAGAGGTCTCGGTTATCGGTTTCTACTTGTGAGAAGGAGGCAAAATAACGTTTGGCAGCCACTTCATTTTCACCAAAGACGCTGACTGCAGTAAGGATGTCTTGGGCAATTTGGAGGGTTAAATCTTGTGAAGGATGGGCAATTAACGCCTGTACCCGTCTCCCGTTTTCGCTTGGGCCGCCTATTGCAACTGCAAGTTGGAGAGCCCGATCAAAAGTGAGCGCTTTGTACAGGGGGGTAGGGGCCCCGTTGGAATCCACTTTACTAGAGAATTGGAAATAGTTGTCTTTAGCAGCTTCATTAAAATGGAGAGGTATTTTCGTTTGGACGACAACTGTTTTTGATACTGGGGTGCCAGGATCTAACAGTGAGAGTTGGCTGGGAACAAAAGAGATCAGAGATCCTGCTTTGGGCAAAAACTTTGAAAATGTTTTAGCGTCTTCTAAATTTTTGAAGGTTAAAGCAAGATGGTGAGGGTTGTCAGCCTCTGGCGTAATGGATTGGGGCTTAATTTTGAGGAGCTTACAGAAGGAGTGGAGCCAATCTTGGGCTTCAACCTCGAGATGATTGACACGCTGCATCACCTCAGAAGAAATTTTTGACGCCCTATCTGCATCAATTGCCGATTTAAGTGGCTTCGAATAGAAGAATACTGTCGGAAGGATGTTATAGACAGTAAGGATAAGGACGCCGTAAATAAGCAACTGCTGCCAACGTTTTCTTTTTTCCATAGTTTCCCATTTAGATAGTTCTATTTGGGTAAGGGTATCCTATCAAAACCCAAAATGTCCACTCAAAAATTCTTCTGAAAATTTTTAGCTAGTGTAGAACTCGACGGATATGATAAAAATTAAGGTTTCAAGAGATTTTGTCATGCCAGGAATTATTGTTGTAGGGTTGCAGTGGGGAGATGAAGGAAAGGGTAAGATCGTCGATCTGCTTTCCCATCATGCCTCTCACGTAGTCCGTTCCCAAGGGGGGAATAATGCAGGGCATACTGTCAAAACTGCCGGCAAAGAAATCGCCCTCCACCTAGTCCCATCTGGGATCCTCCATCCCCATGCCGAGGCCTATATCACAGGCGGCTGCCTGATCGATCCCAAAGTGCTCATTCAGGAAATCGAAAAGATTGAATCCCACGGTATCACTCTTAAAGGACGCCTCCATTTATCTCCTCACGCCCATTTGATTTTCCCCTTTCACCGAGAGCTCGATCGCCTTTATGAGGCCAGCAAAGGAGATGCGGCGATTGGGACGACGAAGCGGGGGATTGGCCCATGCGCGAGCGATCGGGCAGCTCGGATTGGGCTGCGCGTTGCAGAATTGATGAAACCAGAGATCTTCAAAAAAAGATTGTCTGTTTTAGTTGCCGAAAAAAATCTTGAGCTCGAGAAAATTTTTGGGGAAAAGCCCATTAACCTCGAGGCGGTTTTCGACGAGTACTGCGATTATGGAGATCAATTACGCCCCTTTGTCAGCGATGCTGAAGCTAGAATTAGAGAGGCGCTTCTGCGCGATGAGACTGTTCTATTTGAGGGAGCTCATGGGACCTTCTTGGATGGCATCATGGGAAGCTATCCCTTTGTGACCTCTTCTTCAACAATCGCGTCGGGGGTGATCGCAGGCGCTGGAGTTGGCCCTCTGATGGTTGACGCTGTCTATGGGGTATTGAAGGCCTATACGACTCGCGTTGGCAGCGGCCCTCTCCCAACTGCGGTGGCCCCCGATGTATTAGAGGAATTCCGAGGTGCGGAGGATTTTCGAGAGGTGGGAACGACCACTGGACGGCCGCGCCGGATCGGCTGGCTCGATCTTGTGCAGGGGCGTTGTGGCGTTGAGCTGAATGGAGTGGACCATTTGATCTTAACGAAACTCGATGTGCTCGATAAATTTGAAGAGATCAATATTTGCACCGGCTATCTGCTCGACGGGGAGCAAATCGATCGCCCTCCTCCTCTCATTGAGGATCTCGAGCGGGTGGAGCCCATTTTTGAGACATTGCCCGGTTGGCAGACGTCGACACGCAAGGTCGATAAGATCCGCGGCCTTCCTAACAATGCACGAAACTTTATCGAAGCGATTGAAGATTTTTGTAATGTTTCTATTGCGATGATTTCGGTTGGCCCAAGTCGGGAAGAGACGATTGTCCTCGATGAGGAGTACATGTGACTACATTATCCGAAAGGCGCATCTGCCCGCCCGTCATACTGGCTCCTACTAAAGAACCTCTGAAAAAAAACTCTGTCCGAGCCCCTGAGCATGTGGCCATCATCATGGATGGCAATCGGCGCTGGGCGAAGAACCTGGGGTTGCCGATGTCTGCGGGCCACTGGCGGGGAGCAGAGAGGCTGATCCAAATTGTCCGCGCTGCCAAGGAATTGGGAATTAAAATTTTGACAGTCTATGCCTTTTCTACGGAGAACTGGGGCCGTTCTGCTGTAGAGGTGAAAGCGTTGATGCGACTCTTTAAAACTTACTTGAAACTGCAGCAGAGTGTGATGATCGAAGAGGGAGTGCGTCTCAATACGATTGGCGATATTTCGAAGTTCCCCAAAGATGTTTTGAAGGTGCTGGAAGAGACGATTGCAGCGACAAAGGATGGGACAAAGCTCGATCTAGTGATTGCACTGAATTATGGTGCGCGAGATGAGTTAAAACGGGCCTTTAGTGCTATTTTGGATGATTGTCTTGCAAAAAAGATTTCTAAAGAAGAGTTATCAGAAGAATTAATTTCGAGTTATTTAGATACAGCAAAGTGGAAAGATCCCGATCTGCTTATTCGAACCAGTGGAGAGAGAAGGCTAAGCAATTTTTTGCTCTGGCAAATCTCCTACGCAGAGGTTTATGTGACAGATGTCCTTTGGCCCGATTTCAGTGAAAAGGATCTATTGGAAGCTGTTTTGAAATATCAAGAACGGGAACAGAGGTTGGGAAAATGAAATCCGATCAATTTTCAGATTTAAATAAGAGAACAGCGATGACGGTGGGGATCCTGGTCGTGCTGATCCTTCTCATCATTTATGCAGCGAACCCAATTGTGAGTCTATGCATCGTCGCGCTCGTGTCTGCCTTCGCGGCACTCGGCGTGTGGGAATATGCCCGACTGGCCAATTCCAAAGGGGTTCAACCGGCCCTCTATTTAATGATCACTGTCGCCGTCTGCGAGGTGATCGCCTTTTTTATCGCCCATAAGTGGATCCATTCCTGTGAATTGCCCGTATTTGTCGCCGCTATCGGTGTGTGCCTGTTCTTTTTAAATCGCTTTCGTAGATCGGAAGAGGCGCTGATCAATGTCGCGGTAGAATTTTTTGGCGTCGCCTATATCGCGATCCCACTTAGCTACATGCTTGCCATTCTCTATCCCATCGCCCCCTCCTCTGTTGAAGATGGCAGATGGTGGCTCTGCTACCTCATTTTTGTCACAAAAATCACCGACATTGGGGCCTATTTTGTTGGACGCATCTGGGGCAAGCATCGGCTGGCTCCGGTCTTAAGCCCCAACAAAACAGTCGAAGGGGCAATCGGAGGGCTGGTTTGCACGATTTTGCTTAGCCTGCTTATGGTCTATTTAGGGCGAGTTTTTGCAGGGCATGCCTTCCCTCTAAAATATCTCGATGCCCTTTTTCTCGGAATTTTGATTGGGGTGTTTGGGCAAATTGGCGACTTGGCTGAATCGCTGCTGAAGCGGGATGCCGCCGTAAAGGATAGCAGCCGGATGCCTGGCCTCGGAGGAGTACTCGACATGATCGATTCGCTTATCTTTACAGCTCCGATCGTCTATTTCTATCTTAGATGGTACCCCCACTCATGATCATTACAATCGACGGACCCGCAGGGACAGGAAAGAGTACAGTTGCCAAAAAAGTCGCCGACAGGCTGGGGATGATCTATTTCGACACCGGAGCAATGTATCGGGCCTTTACTTGGACCCTCTTAAATAAGGAAATTCCATTCAGCAACGCCGAGCAAATCGATCGGGAATTAGCAACCTTTTTATTCGACATCGAGATGATGGAGGGAAGAAAACGGTATTTTGTCAATGGAACCGATGTGACCGAAGCCATTCGGACTCAAAAGATCAATGAAAACGTCTCTGAAGTCTCTGCGATGAAAAACGTGCGCGAGTCCCTATGTAGAATACAACGCTCCTACGCGCAAAAGCAGGGATCTGTCTTCGAAGGGCGGGATATGGGTTCGGTCGTCTTCCCGAATGCTGAGGTGAAAATCTTCCTCGAAGCCTCTGCCGAAGTACGTGCCAAGCGCAGACTGAGCGAGATGAAAGAGAAAATGCCCCATGAGGCGGCAGCTTTCGATGAAAAGAAAATGGAGCAAGATTTGAAGCGGCGCGATGCCTATGACTCAAGCAGAAAAATCGCTCCACTGGTCTGTCCTAAAGGGGCGCTGCGAATCGACACCTCAGAGCTTACCATTGATCAAGTTGTAGAGAAAATCATTCAATATTACCACAAACAAGTCAAAAAATTGATCCCTGCTTGGCTCCACTCCAAACAGATGGGTCTGTTGTATCGCTTTATCCTTTTTCTCGCATGGGGAGCCTTTAGACTCTTTTATCGACACAAGGTCTATGGAATCGAGCATTTCATCCGTGGATCGGCGATCATCGCCCCCAATCACACTTCCTATCTGGATCCTGAAATTGCGTCGATTTCTTGGCCAGAAGAGGTCCATTTCCTCGCCCGTGAAAGCCTCTTTAAACCTTTTCTTTTCGGTCCTTTTATTCGAGCCCTCAACGCTCATCCTGTCAGCGGGGATGCGACCGACATCGGCGTCTTTAAAACGATCATCGAGATCTTAAAAGAAGGGAAGCAACTTATCCTTTTTCCAGAAGGAGAGAGAACCGATGGGGAACTTCAGGAAATTAAACCGGGAATTGGGATGCTCGCGATCAGATCGAAAGCCGCCATCATCCCCACCTACATTCACGGCGCCTATGAAATCTGGGGAAGACACCGGAAGTTTCCAAAGCTATTCGGCCATACCGCCTGCGTCTTTGGAACGCCGATCCATTGGGAAGCCTTTATCAATCTGGATAAGAAAGAGGCGCAGGCCAAAATTGCAGAAGAGGTTACGAAATCGATTCTCGCCTTGAAGGCCTGGTATGAAGCCGGAGCGAAGGGAATACCCCCATAGCGATAGCGAATTGCGGCCAAGAAGACTTGAACTTCCACCGAGTTGCCCCGACAAGAACCTGAATCTTGCGCGTCTACCAGTTTCGCCATGGCCGCATAGGGTTCTATTATGCCTATTGTCTTCTAAAAATTCCAGCGAATATGTTAGACTTAAGGTTAGAACAGGCATGAGGAGATGAGGATGGCTGAAAAAAAGAATGATCATTTTACCCTTTTAACCGAAGAAAATTTTAAAAATGGTGTTAGCGACGGCCTGACGCTTGTCGATTTTTATGCCGATTGGTGCGGCCCTTGCAGAATGCTTACTCCTGTCTTAGAGGATGTGGCGAAGGATGTCGCAGGCCAAGCGAAAATCGCCAAAATCGATATCGATCAAGCGCAGAGAGTTGCTTCTACATATCAAGTGACCTCTATTCCCACTCTTATCCTATTTAAAGATGGAAAAGAAGTGGGACGGCTCGTTGGACTTCGCGATCGGGATACAATCAAAGAATTTATCCAGGTCGGTGCCCATAAGTGACTGCTGCTATCCCAATTGCTCGCCTGAAAAATGATGAGGTAGGTCAATTCACTCCTACCGATATTTTATTGGGTGCAGCGGGATCAGTAGTTTCTATAGGAATTGGGTACGGTGCCATGCGCGGCACGCAAGTTTTGATGGAAAATTGGGCGCTGAAAGGACTTGAATCCCAATCTTATTTCCATCTTTATGATTGGCTGGGAACGGTTTCAAGCGGTCTATTGCGCGGCATTTTAAAATCAGTTGCCATTGCCTATATAGTGATCCTAATTCCGATTGTCGAGGAGTGGTTCTTTCGCGACGTGCTGTATTCTTGGCAAGAAGCTAAGAGTTCATCCCCAGACAAACTCAGTTCGAGAATCTATCGAGTGCTCTCAAATGGGCTTGTTTTTGGTGCTTTTCATTTTAGTCTTTTGCTAGGATGGTCAAATATCCCGATTGTTGCGGTGAGCACGATCGCGGGTTTCGTTTTTTCATTATTACGAGAATTGACGGGAGATCGTTGGGCTTCAACAGTGGCCCATTCTCTGAATAATTCTTTTGTATTATTTATTAACGTTTTAAGGATTTAGAGGTTCTTTATGTATCTATGGTTATTATGCTTAGCCCTATTTGGCACCCTGCCAGCAGTTGCAGCTGAGGTTCCCGTTGTCACGGAACAAAATTTTGATGACTCGATTAAATCGGGAGTGGTCTTAGTCGACTTTTATGGCTCCTGGTGCGGTCCCTGCAAAAAACTCGGCCCCGTCCTCGATAGTGCTGCAGACAAATTGAAAGGCGGTAAGAAAATTGTCAAAGTCAATATCGATCAGTCGAAAGATTTGGCAGATCGATTTAATGTCCGAGCTGTCCCCACAATGATTCTCTTTAAGAATGGTAAAGAGGTTGATCGGATGCAAGGCGCTGTCAGCGAAGATGACGTTTTAGACTTTATCAACTCTGCTAAGTAAATAAACGTGCCCGTGTGCGTGCCCCTGCCCGTGCCCGAAATTTTTTTTCGGGCACGGGCAGGGGCACGCGCACGGGCACGTAATTTCTATAATGGTTTTATACCCATTCCGTTTCAAAGATACCTGAAAAGGACTGAATTGAAAGCTCCCGCGATTGAATTATTTTTCAGAGGGTAGTATTAAATTCAATACAACCCTCTGAAAAAATAATTCAATCCCGGGGCTTTGAATCAGTCCCTTAGGGTGTCTTTGAGACGGAATGGGTATTACCCCAATGCAACACATTATCGAGGATTGACCAGCGGGGCTCTGCTGGGCCGGCGACGCCCGTTTTACCCATGATCCAGAGGCTGTATTGGGCATCTTTGAAGCCATCATTTGCTTTCAATGTCAGCCACGTATTCAAAAAGTTGAGAAACTCGGGATCGCCGCATTTAATCGGATAGCCGAGTGTTTCAACGCCTAAATGTGGTTTAGGGTAAACGACCTCAAATAGAGGGTGGGCACTGGTCCAAGCAATCGCCTCTTGCTCGTCCCAAATGAGAATATCGGCAGGGGGATTTTCTCGATCAAATTCATCATAATCTTCAAGTAACACGATCTGATGCTGGGGGAAATGATCATAGGCGATCCGTTCATAAGCGCTGTGAGTAGGGCGGCAATTTTGATTGAACGGTCGGCTTGCACTTTTTTAAGTGTGGACACCAGTTTGCGTTTTTTGTCTGGGGCGACAAAGACGATTTTTGCTTCAAGAATGGGAGTGGGAAAACACATCGTTCTTAGGCGAGACTCTGAGATGGAAATCGATGACATGGCGATATCGATGACATTATTATCGAGCTGTTGATCTAAATTTCTGTAGATGATGGGAATAAAATCGATCTGGTCGCAGCCTAAATCGTAGGCTAGTTGCTGAGCAAAGGCGATGTCAAATCCAACCAATTGATGCTGGTTATTAAAAAAGCAGAACGGGGTGGAATGGGGATCGTAGCCAACACGAAGAGTTTTCGTTCTAAAAATGCGATGGAGAGTCGATTCATTTGCTGCGGCTGCAAGGGGAGGTAGTTGCTTCGAATAGACGTTCACTTTTGCGGCAGATTCAATTTGTAGATCGAAAATCGTTTTCGATTCGTTTTGGATGCGGGGAAGGAAGTTAAAATATTTCAGCCCCCCAAAAATGAGCAGGACCGGGACGACAGTAAAGGCGGTGCCAAAGAGCAATTTTTTCCAATTATAGGTAAGGAGTCCCCTGCCGGCGAGCATGATCAAGAAAGCCAGAGTGGAGATCAGCATTGCCGAGACCATCGATTGGAAGCCGGCAGTAAAGGGAACAACTGCGAGGTAGAGGTTGATGGCGTCGATCGGCAGTCCCAGAGTGTCGAGGATGAAGGTCAAGCTATTGATCCACGAGCCAAGGCCGACAGCGCCAAGGCAGGTAAGAAAGGTTGTAACGAGCAGCTTCAGCTGTTCAGGGATTCCGAGTTTAACCGAGAAAAAGACAGCGGTGAAGAAGACAAAGGCTGCAGTGAAAAATGATCCAAGGGGGAAGTTAAAAATGATCGAGACCGTACCTTGGACCTGACTTTGGACATTTTCATCTTTCGGATAGAGCATCTGCACTTCACGTCGGATGATATTGATGATATAGGGCAAAGCGACGATTGTAAGAGTCGTCGTATAGGTGAGGATCAGCACCGGGATCAAGTTCTTGATCCAGATAACCGCTTTCATTGGGGTGAGAATGCTTGCAAGCCTTGGTATAATCCAGAAGACGACCAGCAGCGTCCCCACGAATAACAAAATGATGTAGGTACTCATCTGCTTGAGTAGTGGCGAATTGACGTCCCACTTGAGGCCATGATCATAAAGGTTCCAATTGGAGTGATCCGGGCGATCCAGGAAGTGACTTTGGTCAGAGCATCGAGAAGAGTCTGCAACGTGGCCATAAAAACTTGTTTATCGGCCATGTACATCAATGAAATTCCAATCAGAATGCAAAAGACAACGACCGCCGGGATGATGTTGTTGGCCAAGTTATAAAAGATATTCTCTGGGATGAGAAGCTCGGCAAAATTGAGAGCGGGGATCTCTTTTGAGACGTAGCTTGTGTGCTGTGGTCCTTCTGCAGCCGGATAGGTCCAATACATCAAGTAAATGACGCAGATATTGATGGCGAGCGCGAGCGCGATGAAAATCGATCCCTTCTTTAGAATTTGCATGGCCTGGGCTCGGTTGAGCAACCCAATACCGTGGATAATCGCGACGATCAAATAAGGGATCGCCGTGATCTTGAGGATCATGATGTAGGCGGAAGCATAAGGCTCCAAAACAGCGCATCTTTGCCCAAAAAAGAGGCCGACGCATATCCCTAAGAGGGTTGCGAGCGCCATTTGAAGAGGAAAAGAAAATCTACTTGGGCTCATCGATTATGAAAATTCCATCTGTCTCCAAGCTTCATATAGTACAATCGAAACAGAATTGGCAAGGTTTAAGCAACGGGTCTCTTTTCTTTTTGGGATAGTGCAGAACTTTTCGGGCCATCTGTCCCAAAAAATCTGCGGCAAACCAGCCGTTTCTGATCCAAAGATCAGAAAATCCCCCTTCTCATAGACAATATCAGTATACCGTTTTGCCGCATGCGACGAGAGGAAAAAGAAACGCCCCTTAGTATTTTCTAAAAAGAGATTTAAATCATCAATAAAGTTGACCTCAACCCCTTCCCAATAATCCAAACCGGCTCGCTTCAGATGACGATTCGAGACGCTAAAACCAAGTGGTTTGACGAGAAAAAGTTTCGATCCTGTGACGGCGCAAGTGCGAACGATATTGCCCGTATTTTGCGGGATCTGAGGTTGAAAAAGAATAATGTTCATCTCAATGCAGGTGCATCGAGCTCTGTTTCTGTTTTAGAATCTGCTTCAATGATGAGCGAATTTGGAAGATTTTCTTCAACTGTATTGGCTTTGACTATTTCCACTTCAAAAGTGAGCAATGAGTTAGGAGGAAGAATCCCTTTTGTCCCATAGGCAAGCTCAGGGTGAATGTAAAGAGTGCGCTTTTCGCCTTCTTGCATTCCAACTAGGCCCTTTGAAAAGCCTGGAATCGCCCCTTCAAGTGACAGAATCTCCGCTTCTCGAGATTGGCCGAAGATGCTTCCATCCAAGTATTTTCCGACGTAGCGAATCAGCGGGCTAAAATTCGATTCCACTTTAGCGCCTTCCCCTTTCTTTTCAACCTTGTACTGCACTTTCCCTTCTTCAAGAGCGATGACTTCATTATTTTTGGCATTCTCTTTCAAGAACGTCTCTGCAGCTTTGAGGTTATTGCTCGCTTGGTACGTTAAAACAGCTTGGCGGCACTCCTCTTCTGTCAGAGGAGCAGTTTTTCCACTTGCTTGATCTTTCATTCCTTTGAAAACCAATTCCATGTCGAGGTCGAGTCCCAATGACTTGAGGTTCTTCCCAATCATATGTCCGAAAGTTTCAGAGATTTTTGTTGTATCGGTCTTTGCTTCTTCAGCGAATAAGCAAGTTGAAGCTATAAGAGAGACAGTAAGAAATCGATAAAACATAAAAACTCCTTTTTTAAGAATAGTATGAGCCAAATTTACTTTGAGGTCAAGCTCATCGGATATGGGTTCTCCAGTATTGATCTATAACTAACTGTTGGTTAAGCCACTTAAGTTTTTTAGCAAATGACCTTGTTGTTGTGGATTGCCTTGCGGAAGGCTCTGCCTAAGAAGATCGCGACTATTAGCCATGCGCCCAATAGCGGGAAGCAAATGATCCCGCTGAGGGTAAGGTAATAGGAGCGACCTAGTAGGGTGCCAAAGGCCGATTGCAAGGGGGCAAGGGACATGTTGAAGATCGAACCGGCCTGTTTGGATGTGCGCGATCCAAAGGTCTCGATCCAGGCCTGAGCTTTAAAGCGGACATCGGGCGTAGTAGGGATGTAGAGCTGCTTAAGGGCTGGGCCGTTGAGGGCATAGTTGATCGCTTTTGATCCTACCATCAGAGCAAAGAGGAATGAGAGGGTGTCGAAGCTTAAAAACCCAACAAGAGCGAGCCCTACGATAATGGGCATAGCTGCTAAGGCAACACCCACTCCGAGAAATCTGGTAATATTGCTAATCCCTAGCAGTAGGCAGGCCAAGGAGATGATGTTAACGCTCGATCCATAGAGGCTTAAATAATTGCTAAGGGCAACTCCAGTATATTTTGTCCCAGCGGCAATTTTGAAGTTAAAGTCAAAGATGGTCACCACTACTTCATAAATGAAATTGGCTGAAAAAATTGCCAGCAGATAACGGTTCTTCAGGAGGAGCTTTAATCCTTCCAAGAAGCCGGGCTCTTGCTGTTTGGTTTCTGTTTTTTCATTTCCCCCATGGAATGAAGTGAGCAGATTTTTCGGCGTTGCCTTTAAAAAACTGCGGGTAAGGGGGATGATGAGTAGGGTGAGAATTCCTAAACAAACCATCGATAGGCAATCTGTTTTGCAATTTAAGCGGTGAGGCATTCCGCCAATTCCATAGGGGAAAATGATCCCTCCGATTTGACCTAAGGCCACGACGAGGGGAAAACCTCTTTTTGCTGATGTGGGTTCGGTGGTATCTGCAGCAAAGGCCCAAAAAAGGGCGACGACAAGGGAGCCAAAGCTCTCGACGAATAGGTACCAAGAGTATCCAATGATTTTTGATGAAATCGCAGAGCTTTCGGTTGGCGCTGCTTGGAAAATTGGGATCAAAGCGCTAAAGCATAAGATCGCTAAGCCATAAAAGGTGGGGAGGATAAGGAGCATTTTTTCTTTCGAGGTCTTCTCAATTAACCTGGTGTAGAGCA
Source organism: uncultured Verrucomicrobiae bacterium (assembly GCA_963806855.1). Taxonomy (GTDB): domain Bacteria; phylum Chlamydiota; class Chlamydiia; order Chlamydiales; family Rhabdochlamydiaceae; genus Sacchariniichlamydia. Next base: position 53,023 of record CAWDYW010000003.1, read on the forward strand.
TCACTAGAGGCAATAGAGCGATGACCGAAATCGTTTTAGCAAAGGGGAGCTGGAACTTATCGACGAGCTGGATGAAGACCGCGTCCTTTAGGGGGCGGAGGGTCCAGTAGACGCCGATAATTAAGGCAAAAATGGCCCCCATTCTTAGATATTTTTTAAATTCTTCATACTCAAATGCTCCGAAGTTGAGCTGACAAGCTTTTTGGAAAAATCGAATTAAACTGCTTTGTTTATCCATAGAAATCACTCCTTTTCAAAACATAAGAATAATCCATTGTTATTTAATTGTATTAACTGTATATTTGATATTGGATATCGCAAATATCGATTATAAAATATGGGGTCCTATATGGAAGAATTGCTTGTAGAGGAAAAACTCTTGCAGAAGATTGAACGTTCTTTAAAAAATTTGCGTATGGCTGATCTAGAGCTTTTTATTACGGCTGCTCAAATGAAAAATCTCGGTAAGTCTGCCTCCTTCCATCACTTAAGCCAAAGCGCCGCAAGTGCTGCGATTCAAAGAGTCGAATCGTCATTTGGAATCTCGCTCTGTACACATGAAAAACGGGCTTTTCGGCTTACTCCGGAGGGCCTAGTATTGCTTCCTCGCCTAGAGGAGTGGATGAGGCAGCTGCGCGATCTAATTGTCTCCGAAGATAAACGGCCGATCCGCTTGGTGAGCACTCACGCGATTGCTCAGATCGCAGTCCCTGCACTATTGTCGGATGAAAATATCGATTTTAAGCACATGCGCCCCGACCAATCATATGCCGCCATTTTGAGAGACGAGGCCGACATCGCCCTTGTGCCCGATAATTTACCTTGGAAAGGGGTGATTGCCAAGGAGATTGGGAGTGGCTGTTATCGCCTTTATTGCAAAGAGCCCAATATCCCGATTAAGCCTGTTTTGCTTCCAGAAGATCAAATGGAGGTGCTTGCGCTTCAACAGAGTTGGCAGCGGGTTTATGACTATCAATTGCCTATCAAAGCGCGTATACCCAGCTGGTCTCTGATCGCAAATATCTGCGCCAATTCATCTGAGATCGGATTTTTACCCGATTTTCTCGCCAGAAAATTTCATCTTCACCCTGTCTCATGGCAGCCGGCCGCCTCTCAATATCGAGTGCTGGCCCTCTATCGCCATGCGGACTCGGAAAGGCTGATTAGGCTCATCGCTAAACTGAGCGCTGTGTTTACTGAAAATGCTTATTGACTCTTTTTTGCGATCTTTCTACTTGAAGCCACATCCTCGAAATAATTACAGGCAAAGCTGGTCAATTTGATGGCCTTTTCAAAATCCTCTCTCTCGATCAATTCTACCCTTCCTTCCAATCCATGTTTTTTCAAATAGATTTCTGCACGAGCTCTATCAGCTTTGCTTACACCAATTGCTTGAATATCCCTGCCTAACAAACAAGCTTTATGGGCTAAGAATTCTTGCAGTTGGGAGCGTACCAGCTGCATCGAATGGACAGTTTTTGAAGCTAGTAAGAGCGGATAAGGCCTCCGGAGATCTTCAGGGATCTCTTGAACAACAATGACATCGTTTTCAAGGGCATTCTTCAAATTCTCTAGGGCATGCTCTGCTTTCCCAAACATGATTTGTTTATCATCGGAACGATAACCCAATAATTGCCAAAAACGAGGACTACAAAGCCCATAGCGATCATGCGGCATGTAAGCCCAATTAGCATCCGATTGTTTAAATTTGTTCCATTGAGTATGCATTCGATCTATAGCTGATTTTAGTCTTGTTTCATATTGCTGATATAAATGAGGAAATAAACTTCTGACACGGGAAATGCCAATGGAGAATCTGTTCCAATAAGAAGTATCATCATACAAAGAGCTCAACAATAAAGGTCCATTGAGTTTAGCTTCGATGCTTTTAAGAAATCGATCTAAGATGCCCCTAAAATTTTCCTCATTTATTTCCCGATTAAATTGCTCTGAATACGAACAAGCATCTTTTCCTTTAGAAAGAGAGGTCCCAGATATTTTGAATTGATTAATACAGTTCTTTTCGATTCCAGTTGCGAGTTCACCCGAATAAGGGATAACCCCCGATCTAGCCAATCGCCCATATGAGACCAAATGAAAGGCTGTCTTTGGAAGATTTTGAAGTAAAGCTGAATTTGTTCCATGGATGAAGGTGAATGGGAAGAGGGCAAGTAGATGATCCTCAGCAACGACGACTTCTTTCGTATCTTTTATTTTTCCCCTCAGTTCTTTGGATATTTCTCCAAAAGCGAGAGCTTTCAATTGTGACTCTAAGGTATCAAGTGCAGGACCAATTTGTTTCCGGACAATAGGGTTGATCGCAATTGTAAAAAGTAACTTGGCCTCTTCAAATGAATCCTCAGAAGGAACAAGAGTTGAATAAACTAAAATGCTCTTAAAATCAGCAATGAGTTGATTGAACTCGTCTATATCTTTTTGCTGAAGAGGATGACGCTGGAGCAGCTCTTTGTTCCTCTGTTTTAAATAGGCTACAAGCGTAAGACCATTCGCACTAATAAGAGCTTTAATCTCCTCTGGATCTTCTTTAGCTCTTATTTTTTCTTGACATTCGAGAAATACTCTTTTCCCTTGCTCGGATTGTGCCTGGTTTTGCTCTTCTCTTTTTCTTTGCTCGGAGATAATCGCCCTTTTCACTTTGTCCAGAGAAAATCTGCACAGATAATCCGTACGAAAATTCTTAAGTGCAGCCATAAACTCCATAAAGTAACTGAACTTAAAAAGAGATTTTGCATGAAAAGCGAGGAGAATATCTCTAAAGCCTCTTTTTATTTCCCGATATCTTTGTCTATCGCCTTCCTCACAATGTCCTGTAGAATGAAGCATCCGCTTATGCATCCTTTCCAGAAAGCTTTGAAGCTGGGGAAGGGCTTTTGTAAATTCTCTAGCGACTTCTTCAACATCTTCTCCGCCTCTTACATTACTGAGACATTCCTCAAATACCCGCTCCCCTTCTTCAGCTTGCAAGAGACTCCGCACCAATTGATCTGTCTTTTCTTGTTCTGCTCTACAGAGATTTAAACTGGGTTTCCAGATGAGGCTAAAAATGCCCGTTTGTTCTTGATTAGGAGCACTGTGAACAAGATGAATGGCACTTAAGAGTTGATAGAATTGCTTGGGATCCACCTTGCAGTTGCACGCCATTTCGTAGACATTATCTAAGGCTTCGTCATGATGGATATCTCCTTTTAGATAAAGGTTCTGACTATCGTAGCGGAGCATTTCCCAAAAGAGACGAATTTTTTCAGGAGATAGATTTGCTCTTCGCAATGCTTCAATTAGTGTTTCTTGATCGCTCCCTCTTTGGATTCCCTCAAAAGCAGTAGGAGCCGCAAAAGAGGAGGATGAGCCATTTTTAGCAATTTTCTTCCCTGTAGGATACAGGCGTAAAAACAGAAGAAATTCTTCCCAGGAAACGATATTTTCTATTTTGGGCTGGATAGATGGACGAAATTCTTCTGCAGTTTTGCAAGCTCGCTCGGTCTCCCCTTCTTCCTCAAGAGAAATGAGATCGACCACATTAGGGGCCCATTGTAATTCCGAAATAGCAACTAATTTAGACATTTCGCTCCTTTAACATAAACGTTATATAAAAAAATTGATTTATTGTATATAATAAAATTTATTTTAAATTCATCGAATTGGCAATCAGATGGGATATAATGACCAAGGCTCTTCAGTGAGCGCTCAGTTTGATTTATGAATTTTCAGCTGATATACCCGTTCCGTTTCAAAGGCACCCTAAGGGACCGCGCCAAAGCCTCGGGATATAGTTACTGCTTGCTAAGGAATTTCGATAATTCGGTCAGTTTCAAAGGGATTTCTTTTCGTGTGGCCAATTCTTTTAGTTGGATAGACTGGCTATTCAGCTCATCGTCGCCGAGAAATAGGGCGTAGGTTGCTCCGAGCTTCATGGCGTGTTCGAGCGATTTGCCCGGTTTTTTTCCATCCCAGTCGATCTCGGCTGCGATATTGTCATGCCGCAATTGGAAAACCAGCTGTGTGCAAATCTCTTTTGCCGCGGCGCCGATCGGGATCAGGAAGATCTGCGGTGCAGGAGGTTCGGGTAGTGGGACGTTTTGGCCGAGCATGGTCTGGATGATCCGCTCGATGCCGGCTGCAAATCCGACACAGGGCAAATCGGGTCCGCCGAGCATGGCCGGGAGACCATCGAAGCGACCGCCGCCACCAATGGCATTTTGTGCGCCTAGTTGGCCTGCTGTCACTTCGTAAACGGTTTTATTGTAGTAATCTAAGCCGCGGACGAGTTTGGGGTTGATTTCGTATTTGATCCCGAGGCCTGTGAGCAGGGTTTTGACACGATTGAAGTGGTCTGCAGCCTCTTCTGTGAGGAAGTCGGCCAGTTGAGGCCCATTTGCGACCAGTTTTTGATCTTGTGGATCTTTGGAATCGAGGATGCGGAGGACGTTTTTCTCAAAGCGGACTTTACTGTCTTCGGAAAGTTGATCGAAGTTTGGTTGTAAAAAGGCGCGTAGCGCTTGTCGGTAGTTCTCGCGGGTAGCGGCATCGCCGACGGAATTGAGCATCAAGTTTAGATCTTTGAGGCCGAGCCGGCGGGCGAGTTCGCAGAGTAGATCGATCGTTTCGACATCTTGTTCGGGAGAGGCGTTGCCGATGGCTTCGATGTCGAATTGGTGGAGCTGTCTGTAACGTCCGGCTTGGGGGCGCTCGTAGCGGAACATGGGGCCGATGCAGTAGAGCTTTTGCGGAAGGCCTTGCTGATAGAGCTGTTTCTCGACAACGGCGCGCATTATGGGGGCGGTCGCTTCGGGGCGCAGGGTCATGAGGCGTCCAGCGCGATCCTCAAACGTATACATCTCTTTGGAGACAATGTCGGTCTCTTCGCCGACGCTGCGGACAAAGAGTTCGGTTCGTTCAAAGATCGGGGTGCGGATTTCCCGGTAGCCGTAGGTTTGAGCGAGTGTGCGGATGGTCTCTTCGAGGTAGAGCCACAGATGGGAGGAGCGCCACTTCCCTTCGGGATCGGGATCTTTAGGGAGAATGTCAAAAACACCTTTAGCGATTGAATATTTCATGGACGTGATTATAACTCGATGTTCCACTTTTTTGGGATCGATTTCTTCAAGCTCTTGGCTCTATCCGGGCTGCGACCTTCGAGCCGGCGCTTCGCAGGCCTGTCTCGAAGGTCGCAGCCCGGATAGAACCAAGACCTTATTGAACTCGAGGCCAAAAAAGTGGAACATCGAGTATAAGGAATTGGGGTTTTAAAATCCCTTAAAAGGTTGATGGAGACTTAAGCCGGCGATGACGGCATCGATTTGTTTAAACCAGGAAGAAAGGGTGCTGGTTTTCGGGGCTGTTTGATATTCGGTATATAGTTTGGCGAGGATTTCGATGAAGGGAAAGGGAAGCCAGTCTTTGCCTGCATGCTGCACGAGATAATAGCCAAAACGATGCTCAGATTCTGGGGGATAGTTTTTCAGGCCGTTCATAAACTCCCGGAAACTGGCCACATCTTTCAGATTTTTTCTCTCCATGATTTCGATAGTGTCAAAATCTTCAAGTAAGATGCACCAAGTGTTGGAAAGTTCTGAGGCAAATTCTGCAGATTGACTCAGGTCTTTTTCACTTAACTTCTCGAGGAGTTTTTTGAAATGAAGGAGATTTTCGATCATTTTTTGCTGGTCGACTACTTTGCTTACTAATTGCTTGGACGGGGAAAAAGTGTCGAACATTTTCTTTAAATAGGAGAAAAATGTGGCAAGGAGAATCTGCTTTGTCTCTTTTGGAGGCTGTGGAGAGTATTTGTTCTCTTTCTTTTTATCCTCATTCCGAGAGACATATACCCCTTCGTCTCGAGGTCTATCAACACGATCTAGCGGCCTATCTACCATCTCATTTCCTAATCTTTTCTTTAATATGGCGGTCGGCCCAATTCCTTGCAATAAAATTGACTTTTGGCCGATGATGAGGTAAAATGGACTATCCCTAATGGAGCGAACAACATGAAGTTTTTCTCCTTCTTAAAGCCCTCGCCTCCGATCGAAGAACTTAAAGATCAAGAGGTTGTAAAACAAAATTATTCCTATTGGCGCTGGCGTACCTTCTATGGGATGTACATTGGCTATATTTTCTACTACTTTTCCCGTAAGAGTTTCACATTTGCCATGCCCGCCCTGATCCAAGAACTCGGATTCACAAAGGGGGATTTGGGGATATTGGCAAGTATTTTGTCGATTACCTATGGTGCAAGCAAATTTTTAAATGGGGTCCTTTCCGATCGAGCTAACCCACGCTACTTCATGGGATTCGGATTGATCATCACCGGTATGCTCAATATCTTTTTTGGTCTCTCCTCATCTATACTATTCTTTGCTATTTTCTGGGGGCTTAACGGCTATTTCCAAGGCTATGGATGGCCGCCCTGCGCCCGCCTGCTGATGCATTGGTATTCACAGAAGGAGAGGGGAAGATGGTGGGGCTTCTGGAACACTTCTCACGGGGTCGGCGGTGCGATCATGGCTTTACTTGGAGGTTTTTGTGCCGAAACTTGGGGATGGCGCGTGGCGATGTATGTTCCTGGAGTGCTCTGTATCATCGCAGGTCTATTTATCATCAATCGGTTGAGAGACACTCCTCGATCACTTGGATTACCGATCATTGAAAAACATCGCAACGATTATCCCGCAGAAAAAGTGGAAGAAGAGACAACTCTGACAACAAAGCAGATCCTCTTCCGACATGTTTTCAATAATAAATATATTTGGATTCTCGCCGCGTCTTACTTCTTTGTCTATGTCATCCGGACAGGGATTAACGATTGGAGTGCCCTATTCCTTGTTGAATCAAAAGGTTATTCGATTTTGACTGCCGGGGCCTGTGTCTTCTGGTTTGAAATCGGCGGAATCTTTGGAAGTTTAGCTGCTGGATGGGCGTCAGATCGAATTTTTAAAGGACGCAGAGGGCCTGTCAATGTGCTCTTTGGATTAGCCGTCATTTTTGCGCTCTTTGCATTCTGGGCCTCACCAGCAGGTATAGCCGTTCTCGATTCACTTTTAATGTTCGTCATCGGCTTCTTTATTTTCGGCCCGCAAATGTTGATTGGAATGGTCGCAGCAGAGATCGCCGGAAAAAACGCAGCCGGTTCGGCAAATGGATTTGTCAATCTGGTAGCTTATATTGGCGCTGCCACGGCTGGCTTCCCTCTCGGGATCATCTGTCAGAACTATGGCTGGGAAGGCTTCTTCACAGCTGTTGCCGCCTGCGGCGCACTATCGGTCTTCCTCCTTATCCCGCTGTGGAGAGTTGGGGCACGCCGAGCTGAGACTCCTGCCGTTGAAGTGGTCAAAAGCGACGCTACGGAAGCTTAACCTATCAACGCAAAATATACTCCCCGCCCAAAAATGCGAATTTGAACCGAGAGCTTTCGCGTAGGTCCAAATTCACACTTTGTCGACCAGTTGCCAAGATGCGAAATTGGGTGCCTCTATGAGATCTAACTCTATAACCAACAGAGATTATGACATCGAGGTTGTAGTGAGTAACTTGGTAATTTTTTCTATCGGCGGCAGTTAGCCGGAAATTCCGGCTAACTGAATTTTCTTCTAACTCATTCTCATTAAATATGTTATGTATATGTTCAGAAATGGTTCGAAAGCTCTCGCGGTAAACATGTATCCGAATGCATACAACATAACATGAGCTAGTTAGACAAAGCAAACATCGAGTGCAAAAGCCTATTGACTCTACACACGCATAACGAGTATTATGCATCCCAAATTTGAGTTTCGCTTAGCAATCTAACATTTCTCACTTCTTTTAGTTCGGGCACATTTAACTATTTGGTAATTTTATGAATCAACCACTGATCCAAGTTCAGTCAGTAAAAAAGACATATCGAGACGGGAGTCATACTAAAGAAGCCCTAAAAGGGGTCTCTCTCGATATCCGCGAAGGCGAAATTTTGGGGCTCCTCGGTGTGAATGGCGCCGGGAAAACGACCTTGTCCACAATCTTAGCTGGGCTGCATCCATGCAATAGTGGGGATGTCCTCTACAAGGACAAGTCCATTTATGAGGATATTGTTTCCTACCGAAAGATTGTGGGATTCTGTCCTCAAAAACCGAATCTTGACCTCGCACTCACCCTCGAGGAGAATCTCATTTTCGCTGGACGTTATCATCTTATGTCTGCTGAGGATATCAAGTCTCAAATTGAGAGCTTGATGGATCAATTCCACTTGCGAGAATATGCGAAGTCTAAAGCCTCTGTTTTATCAGGGGGGTATAAACAACGATTTCTGATCGCGAGAACGCTGATTCATCGACCGAAGTTGATTATCCTAGATGAGCCAACGGTTGGGCTGGATCCACATATCCGGCATCAACTCTGGGAGCAGATCATGGACCTTAAGAAAAGCGGAGCATCGGTGCTTCTGACAACCCATTATCTTGATGAAGCTGAGCATTTATCCGATCGTGTCTGCATCATCGATGCCGGATCTGTCAAAACCATTGATACCCCCCAAAATCTAATGGAGCTTCATCAGAAGGGTCGATTGGAAGATGTATTCTTAAAGCTAATGAAGGAATCAGATTATGTGGAACAATAATGCTATTATAAAGAGCTATCTGAAAACAGTTTATTATTTAATTCGGCGAGATTTGCGAATCTTTAAAGAAGAATTTTGGGGTAAGCTCATCGACACCTCCCTTCTTCTTTTTACGACGGTGGTGATCTTTGGTTATTGTCTTCCTGCTTACGGTCTTAAAACTGACTACGGTCCATTTCTCCTCATTGGCGTCATTGCTGGGTTTGGATTTTTTGAAGTGATAGGAAAGGTGGGTTTAATGATCGCCGATCTGGAAGGGGATCGGACTATTCTCTACACTCTCACACTCCCGATTCCTTCGTGGCTTGTCTTTGTTTATATCGCTGTTTCATGGGCAATTCTCTCTTCGATCATGAGCATCCTGATGTTCCCCTTGGGCAAATTGCTCCTGTTTTCGAAATTTGACCTCGCTAAAATCAACCTGTTCAAGCTCCCGCTTATTTTCATCATGACCAACCTCTTTTTCGGATTTTTCGCCCTTTGGCTCGTGGCCATTTTGAAAAAAATGAGCAATCTTTCCCATCTTTTCGTGCGCATCATCAATCCGATGTATAGCTTCGGAGGTTGGTGGTATTCCTGGGCTGCCATTTATGCGATTTCTCCTATCCTTGGATACCTGCACCTTGTCAACCCACTTCTGTACGTCATGGAAGGAATGCGAGCTGCAACTCTGGGCCAAGAAGGGTATTTACCTTTCTGGTATAGCTTAGCCGGACTCACCTTCTTTACTATAGGGTTCGCATGGGATGCCATTCGACGACTACAAAAAAGACTTGATTGCGTTACATAAAAAAGCTGCGAGATGAAGAATATGAAGGAAGAAGATTTGATCGATATTGATCTTAAAATGTTCACCAGTGCTCAAGCAATGCTCCAAAAAAGAGGGTTAAGAACACCTCTGCTTGCCTTTGATGCGAAGACTCCACAAGGCAATTCGATTTTATTAAAAGCAGAGAATGTGCAGCCTAGCGGTTCTTTTAAGATTCGTGGTGCTATGTATTGTCTTTCTCTTTTATCGGATGAACAAAAAGCAGCCGGTGTTATCGCCTACTCAACAGGCAATCATGCTCAATCTGTCGCTTTAGCAGCTAAATTGTTGGGCATTAAAGCTACAGTTGTAATGTCGCCAGAAGCTCCTCAATTCAAAGTCGATGCTACTCGAGGATTCGGCGCTACTGTAGTAATGTCTGAGCCTTCCTCACAAGCGCGCCGGAAATTAGCAGAAGAATTAGCTAAATCACATGGACACTATTTAGTTCCTCCATACGATCATGCTGATGTCATCATAGGACAAGGTACTATCGGCATTGAGATAATGCAGGATGTAAATCCTGGTGCTGTATTTGTGCCTATCGGTGGTGGAGGTCTGATTTCTGGAATTGCCATAGCCATTAAAAAGACTAATCCTTTAGTCAAAATTATTGGTGTGGAGCCGGAGCTTGAAAATGATACATTCCTATCTTTTAAATCTGGAAAGCGAGAAAGCCTAAGCGGTCCAAGTAGCAGTATTGCTGATGCAATTAAAGTTCAAACACTTGGCGATATCACCTATCCTCTTATTTCCCACTATGTGGATGATGTGGTACAGGTAAGTGAAGAGCAGATTATCGAAGCGACGCTAATGCATGCAGAGAAAGCACATTTAATTGTAGAACCATCGGGGGCTCTTGCTCTAGCTGCTGCTTTGGTTTATAAAGGTACATTAAAGCAGGATGCTCCTATCATTTGTATTGCAAGCGGTGGCAACATCCTTCTTTCCTCACTTTGCCGCTTTAAAAAATTGTAGTGATTCGCATTATCGGCTTTTGGCATCGTCGGCTTGGCGTCCAAATAGGCTGCAAATGAGGAGTTAGGCCCTAGAGTCTGGGCCTAAGCTAAGTCCTTCAATGTGATCCGTAAAGTTTCTCATCAATTCAAAAAATCTCATCTTCATGCTTTGGTCCCTTGCTTTGGGATTCACAATCAGCTTAAATACATAGGACATGCGCCAGGTTTTGACATCGGAAGGGATTTTTGATTCCTCGATGCTGTGAAGGATATCTCCCTCGGAAAAACAGCTGAACCGCGAGAGCTTTCGCGTGGGTCCAAATTCACACTTTTGGGCGAGTCGGGGTATATTTCGAATGAAGGTCTTCTGTAAAACAACGAGGCCTGCTAGTTGAGGGTGTTAATAATTGCATTTAATTGCGCGGATGAGACGACGGCGCCAAAAAATTCGACATATTGGTTTGCCGGCTGATCATTGCGTGAGTCGTACCAGGTTATAAGTAGATCTCCTGTGCCTGGATCGAGAGTCATGCTTGCCTGAAATGAGTTTCCAAGAGGATTGTCTTTGATAAAATAGGGAGCAGACCAAGTCACGCCAGCATCTTTAGAGACTAATAGATAAGCAGAGAAATTTTGAGAATAAATGGGATTTGTATCATTCACAAGAGCGTAGAGAACTTTTTTATTATTATCATACGCTAAACCTCTCACAGCTGCACCTGGATTGGAGCCCCTTATATTTTTAGCATTGGAGCTCCCATACCACGTTCCAATGCCTGGGTTCGCTTCAATTGCAAAATCAATATTGGTTTGGGCCAGAAAATAGGGGCCATTTAGAGCCCCAGACGCGATTCCATTAATCCCTCCAGGTATGGTAAAAAGATAAAAGGAGCGATATGTGCTTAGATTATTTTGAGTTTCGCCTTCATAATTAATGAAAATATGCCCATCGTCTGAAACAATAGGGGTTGCCCCAACACAAAAATCTTTCAACACTGCGGGAGTTAAACCCAAAGATATTGTTGTGAACTGAGGGGTTCCAATACTACCATTACCTGTAACGGGAAAATATCCAATGCACGGTGTCAAAGTACCGGCGATTTTATCAATCAAATCACAAACAAAGTATAAAGCTGAGCCGCCGTTGCCATCTCCCCCAAAAGCCAGTTGATTGAAATCAAAATAGGACTCTGAGAGTGCATTAAAGGGGGGGAGTGTCGGATTAAACTGGCCGGCAATGCTATAGGTTTGCCCCCCATTAGAACTTACAAGTATCGTAAGCAGCCAGGGTGGATTAGGGTTTCCTTCTGCGTGAACTGATAAATTAGTGATCCAATGATTTCCAAATTTATCAAAAAGGCCATTATTATCGCCTGCTATATTAGTAGGAATTCCCATCCCAGCTGCAGGACCATCAATCCTGCCAGCGATAGGCCAAGTTTTCCCTCCATCATTTGAAACTGCTCTCCATAATTGGTAGGCAAATACAAGCGCTTGATTGCTATCCACGAGCGCATTTACTACTATGTTATTGGGATTAGTGGGGTTAATTGCAATCCCTCCTTGAGTAATGCTATGTCCTGATGGAGGGGAAATTGCGACAACAGGATCTTGCAGCTGAACTATTGGTTGACCATTTTGATAGGAAATCGTTCCCATTCGGGTTAAACCATTTGCATTAAATGGGTATTGAGTTGCTGCAGAATTGTCAATCCAATAAGATCCAAAAAACCCATTATTAATATCGCCAAAATAGGTATCACCATATTGAGCCAGCAAAACTCCAAATGGCACATAGATTTGTTGGGTGTGACCTTCACTGATGGGGAAGTTTGCAGGGGGATTAAAAGGAGTTGTGACAAGCGGGTAAGAAATCTGGACCGGGTTTGTAATAAAAGGGCCAGATTGTTGTATTGGATAATACCCCGGACCATTAAATCCTGAGGTTCCCCCGGGGAAGATTCCAGAGGTCGGTGGAGCTGCAAATCTAATATTTCCCTCTTGAGTGATCACCACAATCATACCAGGACCAGGCGCGGAAGGGGTTGATGTTACTGTTGCTTGTACCCCAATGGCCAATGGTGGTTTATACGGGTTAGGTATGAATCCCGATTTAGTATAAACGAAACCTCCACCAGGAAAATTAACTGGAAAAAGGGGAGGGTTACCATCCACTTGCGGAGGGATTATGATGCTATGTGCTGACGGTAAGGAAAACCCCAAGGAAGGGATTGTGATGGTAACTAAGTTATTATTAACGTCGATATTAACTGTTGAGGCAAAATGTGTATTTTGTGGAATTTGGGCATAATCCTGAATGTCAAAAATAACGGGCTGCGTTATGTGTAGAGCAAAGCCTTCATTAAATAAAATGGATAGGAAAAATATGAATGTGAAAAACTTTGTTTTGATTGACATGGATTCTCTCCCTCTAAAGAACTTCTTATCTTGCACGATTTTTCCAATTTTGTAAAAAAAACGTTTTCTTTTTCTCTTCCCTCCATATCTTTAGGAAAGAGGCGCCATATGCTTATAGATTCCCGTTCCATTTTTTGTTCTAGCCTCATTTTCTCTTTGCTCAGTGCTTCCGGATTTGCCCTTACCACTTATGTAGTAAGCGATCCGGGTGATTCTGCTCCCAATGCCGGTGGCGCGCCGGGCGATTTGCGGTATGCTCTAAATCAAATGTATGCTCAAACATTGCCAGGTCCATATCAAGTGGAGTTTAGGGTTTCTAAAGTTTCATTACAGGCTACTCTTCCAATGGTTGTTAATCCAGCGACCTTTGTAGGAAACGGTGTGACAATCGATGGGGGTATTCTATACCGTGGTTTTTTTATCAATGGTACTTTTGATGCGAATCCGATCATTTTGCAAAATATGACCTTTCAAAACTGTATAGCGCAGGGAGCTGCCGGCGGGAATGGTAATGATGGCGGTGGTGGTGGTGGCGGTGCCTTAGGTGCAGGCGGAGCCATTTTTGTCGCAAGAGCCAATGTCCTTCTAGAAAATGTGAATCTAGGAGTTCCTGGTGCTGGAAATTCTGCCAAAGGGGGTTCTGGTGGTGCAGCCAATGGAAACTCAACGGCAGGGTTTGGCGGTGGTGGTGGCGGTGGCGGTTTAGGGGGAAATGGAGGAAATGGGGGTAGAGGTGGTACTGCTGGAGGTATGGGAGGAGGAGGCGGCGGCGGGGGATACAGCGGCAATGGGGGAGTTGGTGGATCAGCAACTACCTCGGAAATGTGTGGCGGAGGCGGTGGCGGCGGTTCAGCCGATGGAGGAGCGGGGGAGAGCGTTAATTTAGGCGGAGGGGGCGGAGGCGGCGGCCCGATTCTAGGAGCGGTAGGCGGAACTGCTGGTGGCAATGGAAGCGCAGTACTCGGATTTGGGGGCGGGGGCGCTGGGGCTAACTCCACGATGCTAGGAGGGGGAGATGGAGGAGGTCCAGGTGGAGGGGCAGGAAATCCGAGTCTGGGCGGAGGCGGTGGTGGAGGCGGACCGTTTGGGACCTCTCCAAATGCAGCATTTCAAGGCGGAGCCTCAAATTATGGTGGTACTTCCGGCTCTCCTAGCGGTTTGGGCGGAGGTGCTGGTGGAGGCGGTGGACAATCGTCGGGGCAATCTGGATTTGGAGGATGGGCCTATAGTCTTAGTTCCTGTGGCGGGGGTGGAAGTGCAGGAGGTGGATCGGCGGCAGGAACGATGTGTCCAACTTTGCCGGCTTATGGAGCAGCAGGAGGAAATTCTACAACGGGCGGCGGCGGCGGTAGCGGGGGTGGATCGAGTTTTGCAGGTAGCTGCGTTGCAGCATATGGGGGTGGCGGCGGAAGTGGTGGAAATTCGGGAACGGTTTTTGCTGCCCCACCATGCATGCCTCCCATACCAATTGCGGGCTCAGGGGGATTTGGAGGAGGAGGAGGAGGGGCTGGAGCTAATGGGATTATAGATATAGCCGGAGGGGGCGATGGAGGAATTGGAGGAGCTGGCGGCGGTGGCGGAGCTAACATGGGGACTGGAGGGTTAGGCGGTTTTTTCGCTGGAAATGGGGGTGCTGGTACCGCCACCACTGGGGGCCCCGGCGGAGGGGGAAATGGTTTTGGCGGGGGGCTTTATTTTGCTAGCGGATCCATCCAATTTATTGGAACGTGCGTAACTAATTCAAATAGTACAGCCTCTGGTGCTGCGGGCGGTTTTGGTGCCACTGGAGGAATTCCGGCAGGAGATGATGTCTTTCTTCCCTACTTTGGAAATATTGTATTTGACCCAACTGATCCCGCCGATGCGATCACGATTTCGGGTTCGATGGTCGATCAAGAGTCTCTGATTCCTATTGGCGGTGGCGCTCAAGTTACTGTCCAAGGAAGTGGAAATGTGAAGTTTTTAGGTAATAATCAGTATAGAGGACTCACTACGGTTACTTCAGGAACGCTTACCATAGATGGATCGATTTCAAATGATCTTCTTGTTCTACTTGGGGGAACGACGAAAGGCATGGGTACTGTTTTTGGTCATGGGGAAATCATGGGTAGGGTCATCCCAGAAACTTCCATCAGCACTTATACTTTTGGATCCCTTACTCTAGATCCCTCAAGCCTGACTGGTATTGAAATTTCTCCTTCTCAGGCATCTTTGTTGAACGTCATTAACAATGCATCTGTGGCGGGAACATTAAACGTAATTCAAGATCCTCCCCTATCGAATTATCCTCCCTCAAATGATTATGTCATCATCCATGCTGGAGGCATCATAACAGGGAATTATAGCTCGATCACAGGGGGAGCTCAGGGATTCCACTTCAGCACATTCTTGGCTGATCCACAGACATTGATCTTGCATTATGGGAATATTTCCACCGAGGGCCTCTCTGGCAATGCATTGACTTTGGCAAACTATCTAAACAGCAATGCTCCTACCTTTTCTCCGGCATTTAATTCACTCGAGTCACTTACTGGCCAAGCCCTAAAAAAAGCTATAAATAGTGTTTCTCCTGTTCGGGATTCGCTTGGCACATTTGCGACACAGAATACGGTCTTTTCATTTAATGAATTGATCAAATCACGACTCAGCGATAGACGCGACATGCGCTGCCTTATTTTTGTAAATCCTGAAGAGAAAAATTCTTGTTGTTGCTGTGAGCCTGAATGGGACATTTCTGGTTGGCTAGGAGCTCTAGTAGAATATTCTCATCAAAATGCACAAGATCAAACCCCTGCTTTTAGTTTTACTTCGGAGGGCGTGTTAGCTGCACTCGACTATTCCGGAGATGGAGGGGTTGTGGGGGGCGGTTTTGGATATGGTTCTACGCAGATCGACCATGCAGGCAGAGCGCATATCAACCAGTATTATGGGACTTTCTATGGAATGGTCGCTTTTGATTATTTTTATGCAGATTTTGCCCTTTGGGGAGGCTATCATCAGATTAACAATAAACGGCACATTTCTTTCCCCGGTTTTGATGCCACGGCGAAGGCTAATATCCACGGGTGGCAGTTCTCTCCTCACCTAGAACTTGGATTCTCAAAACCGATGAATTGGGGAGGTTATGAACCCTTCGTCGGTTTAGATTGGGTCAATAACTGGGAAAATGGTTTCAAAGAAAAAGGTGCTGACGGGCTGAATATGAAAATAACAAGTAGATATTCTTCCCTCCTTCGCAGCGAGATTGGTGCACGGATTTATGAAACCTTTTGTTTCAATTGGTGTTGGCTCGTCCTTAAGGAAAAGTTGAGCTATGTCAATAAAACGACTTTTGGAACTGGAAAAGTGACAGCCTCTCTCATTGGAGGGTTCCCTGGCTCATTTACCGTTAACACTTTTGATGAGACCCAAAATTTAGCCTCTATCGGATTTGAGATATTGCTAGATCCAACCGATGATTGGTATCCTTATTTCAGCCTAGAGTATGCGGGGGAATACGGAAGCGGTTTCCAGTCGCACGAAGGAATTCTGAAGATCGTCAAACAATTCTAGGGCGTGTCGGCAAATTCCGAGGCAGTTAGCCGGAAATTCCGGCTAACTGAATTTTTCTTCTAACTCATTCTCATTAAATATGTTATGTATATGTTCAGAAATGGTTCGTCGGTCTTTACAGAACAACTCGCTCATTTGAGCTTTGGTTAACCAAACGGTCTCGTCGATTAGCCGTACCTCAACTCGAGTAGAGCCATCTTCCGTTTGATAAAGGATCAAAGAACTGTCTTGAAACACTTCACTCATAATTTCCTTAGTTATTAGTTAAAGGATCAATACCCCGCGCCGCTAGAAATTTGGAATTTGGGCTGCTTTATCCATCGCAATTACGCCCATGTACGCAAACCGATAATACCCCAATATGCAAGATAGGCTGTGGCTATCACCAAAGCTGTGCTAACACCGATCGAATAGACGCGAACAATACGACGGACCCCCTGTTTAGGCGCGCGCCACAAAACTATGGCGCTGGCAGCTGAAGCGACAGCAAAAAGGATAGTTGCTAAAAACAGAGAAAAGGACCAAGCAGTCAGATTCCCCATATGCGAAATGATGGCATCGCTGGACAGCGCGCATATGACAACAATGCTAACCAAGCTTAGCACCGCAATCAAAGGCAAAAGCTTCATGTTGCGCTCCGCAGGACGGCGCCGTTTCTTGATCAGGCCACCAAAAATCCAGAACGGCGCATAAACTAAAATTGAAACGATAGAGAGTAAAACAAACCCGGTGAGGAAAATTTCAGCGATCGCGAGCCACGTGGGGATCCGTTTCATCGTTGTCCACCGCTGGCCAGTCTGAATAAATGTGCCTTTGGCATGTGGGTGAAGCAACTCAACTGTTGGGATCGGTTCGGGAGGCTCTTTCGCGGGAATAGAACGGAACTGAGCGGCAATAACTGGAATGAATGTGGCATTTTTTGCACCAAGAGAGGTCATGAAAAGATTGGCTTCTTTGAAATGGATGTAAGTCATGCCAATCAGCCGTTCAAGAAAGTAGGTTAACTCGAGCCACGGCGAGTCTGGCTCATACCACCCGGTGTACTCCATAGCATTTTGAGGCAGGGCTGATGCCGGAGGAATGGGTGGTTTCTGCAGATCGCGAGTGATGTAAGCACGGATCATCGTGCCGATTTTATTAAAGGCTTCTCCATTGGCGGAGTTGATGCTGTAGAAATAACCCGCACCTTTGTCAGGCATGTACCCCATGTCGGTAAGACCCCCATCTATGCCGCCATTATGTCCATGATATACAAAACCTTCGTAAACGGTCCAATAGTTGCTCAACCCATATCCGACTTTCAATCCTTCTTTTGCTGCCCAAGTGCTAGTTGGGATCTCCATGCGATCGATGGCAGCAGCGGGCAAGATTTGCTTGCTGTTTACCTTTCCGCGATTGAGATAAAAAAGGAGATAATTCGCCATGTCAGTTGCGGAGGCATTGATGGAACCGGACGGACGATAGATAATGTTCGAATAAGGATAGGGTGTTATCCCATCAATCTGATAAGTAATGCTGAATCCCTGAGTCGGTTTAAAATAAGTAGCGGTCTGCATGCCAATAGGGATAAAGAAGTTCTCTTTTACATAATCTTCAAACCTCTTTCCGGTCACCTTCTCAACGATATAGGCCGCAACAGCTGGGCCAGAATTGCAATAAGCCATGCGCGTGCCAGGTTGCCAACGGGAGGTGCGCGAATGGTGGTCGTAATCAAATGCTTCGAGCAAAGTGATGGTTGGGTCATCCTTAGCGTAGTCGCGCAAGGATATGTCATCCCAGCCTGTGGTATGCTCCAGAAGGTGGACAATGTGCACCGGATCGCTCGCTTCCCAGCGGTTCTCAAACCATACCTCAGGGACCAGCTCGTGTACGGGGTCTTGCAGGGAGAGTTTGCCTTGGTCGACTAGCTTAAGGACAGAGAGTGAGGCGAATCCTTTGGATACTGACCCAATACGGAATAGCGTGTCTGCTGTTGCGGCCCGACCGCTGGCTACATCAGCCTTGCCAAGACCGGCAACCCACTCCTGACCATCTCGATGCACAATCGCAACCGACATGCCTGGTATATGCCCATCCTCGAGCACCTTTTCGAGCTGCTGTTTTAACTCTTCAATGGACTTAGCAGGCTTCTTATCCTCTTTTGTATTTTTAGAGGAACAGGCGGTGCCAAGCAGACAGAAAAGAAGTATAGAAATAAAAAATTTTACAATTTGAATTCTTCCTTTCATAAGTACCTGTAAAAAATCTAATCGAATGCATTCAGCATAACATGAGATAATTAGACAAAGCAAACATCTTCACTCGTTTTTATAGGCTGCAAAGGAGGGGTTATGCCCTTGAGTCTGGGCCTAAGCTAAGTCCTTCTATGTGATCTGTAAAGCTGCTCATCAATTCAAAAAATCTCATCTTCATGCTTTGGTCCCTTTCTTTGGGATTCACAATCAGCTTAAATACATAGGACATGCGCCAGGTCTTAACATCTGACGGGATTTTTGATTCCTCGATGCTGTGAAGGATATCTCCCTCGAACAAAACAATACGCATATTCGAGCAGTTAGCCCTTAAGGCGATTTTCCCATCTTTTTGATAGAAGACAGTTCCCATGCAATACTCAGAGAGAAAGTCTTCTGCGGTGGTATAGACCATGACCGAGATCAGCCAGGGCTTTCCTGGATCGCCATTGACAAACTTATTGGGATGAAATTCATTTTCCAGGGAATATAGAACGGGGATGCCAAAAGAGATCCCCCCTTCTGGGTTACAATCTTGATGTTTGCCCAGATCCATGCTTTCTTCAGAGGCTTCTTCAAGCCTGTTGGCAATAACAGCTGGGGATCCGTGAGAGGCTTGGTCACATAATTCCCAAGGGAGGGTCGTAATATCGGCATTTAGCCCATGCGCAAGCATGCCCAGTAGCTTATAGACTTCATCGATCGCCTTGGGCGGATTAGAGAAGAATTGCCACCGCTCTTTTCCATTCATTGAATGAGCAGGCTTTTCCCCTTTTTCTATGGCTTCGGGACTTCCATAACTATTTCTGCTAAAGGTGGCGGTTTTGGAGAAGTTCCGCATTTCTTCCCCCTCAGTTTTTAGAAAATAATCATCTAAAAGATAGAGGCTCTTTCCTTCTATGGAGGCATGTTTAATCGAGCAGATTCTTAATCTTGAATTAGGAGAGATAAAAGGATGTGGTTCGAAGTGAAAAGTAAGAAGAGAGGTATTGGGATTGCTATAGTGCTCGTCGAGCAGAACAGTTGAATCTTTTTTGACTTTTGGTTTTTCTAAATCAAGCATAATTAAATCTGTTTTTCAATAAGCATAACAAGTGCTTCGTTATATTTATAATATTCACATGACTTAGGCACATCTACAGTAATTAGCCTTTCATGGTAGTCGACATTTGGGTTGGTAATGATCGATTCGAAGAACTCGGGGTTTTCGTATTTTGAGATCGGATTGCTGGTAAAACAAGAAAACCGTCCCCCCTTGCCCATGTGGTTTTTAAGGCAAGCTTGAAGGAAGACGAGCATGCGATCAGTTCGTTTTTCGATCATTTTCAAACTAGGAGCTTCTTTTTTCTCAAGGCGATATTTGCAAATCAGTTTTTCATACTGCTGCGCGGAAATCTGCTCGTGTTTCCTTAGCTCATAGGCAAAATTGGCCATTTCAGGTGGATGGAATTGACCAATTTGGCTAAAAAATTCATCGAGATCAGAGTCAGAATAGCGGGTGCTCATCAATTGGGGCAGCTGCTCTTTAACCGTAGCGATGAGCTCTTTTCCTTTTTGAACAACAAGATTCCCTATTTCGCGTTGATGCGCCCTTTCTGCCTCAGCTGCAGGCTCGAAATTATTGAAAAAAATGGCGTCAAATATCCCCAGCTTGGGGAGAGCGTTCTCCCACTTATCCTGTATTACCGAGATGGTGGGATTATCCTGAGCCCATTTTACAGCTTTTGCAGCAATTTCCGGATCGGATTCAATAATTGTGTGATGTTTAGGATGGTAAGATTGGATACGGGTAGCTGAATAGCCTAAAGCAAAGCCCACCTCTAACACTTCACCAGATGGATTTAACTCATCGATTAAAGTTTCTAGGTAGGATTTTTCCCATGCCATCCTAGCCAGCTCTTTTTTTTGCTCTTGAAAATGGCATTCACTGTTTTTGAGCATATATTCCACAAAAAATCCAATGCTAATTTTATTTTTAAAGTGCCCTATATTTTTTGTTTCTGTCAATAAAAAGTAATATTTTTTTTACCGCGTCTTTGCAACTTTGCGTCTTTGCGTTGAAATAGGTGTTTTTGTTACTCTGCTGAGGTATGTCTTCTGCTTGGATTCCACTTCACATTCACTCGCAATATTCGATTCTAGACTCAACTGCGCCTCTGAAAAAGCTGGCTGAAAAGGCGGCTGCTTTTCAGATGCCGGCTCTGGCTCTGACCGATCAGGGCAATCTGCACGGCGCCGTCGATTTCACCAAAGAGTGCAAGGCCAAAGGGATCAAGCCGATCATCGGATGTGAGCTCTATGTCGCCCCTGGGGCCCGCCAGGAAAAAATGAAACTGGGACGGCAAAAGCCAGGCTATCCGATTGTCGTGCTGGCCAAGAATAAAGCTGGCTATAAAAATTTATGCAAATTGAGCTCTTTGGCCTACTTGGAGGGGTTTTATTACACTCCGCGGATCGATCGTGATCTCCTCAAGGAGTGCCGTGAAGGGTTGGTTTGTCTATCAGGGCCTGTTGGGGGGAAGATCGCAGAGCTGATCCTCAATGAGGAGGAGGACAAACTCCTAGAGGAAATTCGGTTTTTTCAAGAACTATTCGGAGAGGATTTCTATTTTGAATTGACTCGTCATCACATGAGTGAGGAGGCGATGCGCGCGGATGGGATGGACCGGGAGTCGTGGCTGATCCAGGTGGCCCGAGATTACCAAGCGAAGCAGGAAAGGGTGATCGCGAAGTTGAAGACTCTTTCAGCGGAGCTATCGATACCTCTCGTCGCTTGCAACGACTCTCGCTATATGGAAAGAGAGGATTGGCGGGCGCATGAGATTTTAATGAATGTCTCTTCGGGGGAGCCTTGCGAAATTTGGGAGAAAGACTCTCAGGGCAATCCTAAGGAGCGGGTGCTCAATCCGAAGCGCAAAGTGCTCTTTTCACACGAATTCTATTTTAAATCGCAAGAGCAAATGGCCCAGCTTTTTGCCGATTGCCCTGAGGCACTAGCTGAGACAATCAAAATCGGTGAGAAATGTCAATTTGAGCTCGATTTTTCATCGAAATTTTATCCTGTATTTGTCCCGCCGCATCTGGAAGGAACGTCTTATACATCTGAAGAGAGGGAGCAGTCGGCTGCCCAATTTTTGCGAGATTTATGCCAGAGGGGGCTTCCCAAGCGCTATAATGAGGCTGCTTTGCAAAAGGTGCTCGAGAAATATCCTGGGGCAGATCCGATGCAAGTGGTGACCAAACGCTTAAGCTATGAGCTCGATTTGATCATCTCCAAGGGGCTCTGCGATTACCTCTTGATCGTCTACGACTTCATCGCCTGGGCGAAAAGGCAGGGGATACCGATGGGTCCTGGAAGGGGGTCTGGAGCCGGTTCGATCATCTGTTATTTGACCGAGATCACCGACATTGAGCCGCTCCGCTTTAACCTCTTCTTCGAGCGTTTTATCAATCCGGAGCGGATGTCTTATCCTGATATCGACGTCGACATCTGTATGGAGCGGCGCTCCGAGGTGATCGATTATACCATCCACAAATATGGGAAGGAGAATGTCGCGCAGATTATCACTTTTGGGACGATGAAGGCCAAAATGGCAGTGAAAGATGTGGGCAGAGTGCTCAGCGTGCCTCTGACCAGAGTCAATGAAATTGCCAAGCTGATCCCCGAAGATCCCAACATGACGCTCGACAAGGCCTTGGAGCTCGATCCTGATCTGCGCAAGCAGTATGAAAGCAATGCTGAGACCAAGAGGCTGATCGATTTGGCCAAAACGTTAGAAGGCTCTGTACGCAACACCGGAATCCATGCTGCCGGGCTGATTGTGTGCGCCGATCCGCTGATGGAGCATATTCCAATTTGCAATGCCAAAGATGCCAATGTTCTGGTGACGCAGTACGCGATGAAGCCGGTGGAGGCTGTCGGGATGCTCAAGATCGACTTCCTGGGTCTCAAGACCTTGACGGCGATTCAACTAGCTGTCGATGCGATTAAGGAGAGCGAGAACAAGGAGATCGATTGGGTCAATTTGCCCCTCGAGGATAAAGCGACTTTTGATCTGCTTAATCAAGGAAAGACGCTCGGGATATTCCAGCTAGAATCGGGTGGGATGCAGGATCTGGCAAAACAGCTGCACATCGATAAATTTGAAGAGATCATTGCGGTCGGCGCTCTCTATCGACCAGGCCCGATGGAGATGATCCCCTCTTTCATCAATCGCAAACATGGACGAGAAAAAATCGAATTTGACCATCCGGCAATGAAGGATATTTTGGCAGAAACTTATGGGATCATGGTCTACCAAGAGCAGGTCCAGATGATGGCACAGCAGCTCGCCGGGTATAGCTTGGGCGCTGGAGATATTTTGCGTAAAGCGATGGGGAAAAAGGACCGTGAGGAAATGGCCCGTCAAAGGGAGAAGTTCCGGACGGGAGCGCTTGCTAATGGGATCGATGAAAAGACCTCGATGGAGATTTTCGACAAAATTGAAAAATTCGCCTCCTATGGATTTAACAAAGCTCACGCGACAGCCTATGGCTATTTGAGCTATGTGACTGCCTATTTAAAAGCCAATTACCCCGCCCACTGGATGGCAGCGCTGATGACGAGCGATCGCGACGATCTGACCAAGGTGACAAAAATTATCCGCGAATGCCAGGCAATGCATATTGCGATTTTGCCTCCCGATGTCAATGAGTCGGGGACCGCGTTTGCCGCTGTCGAAAAGGGGATCCGCTTTGCGATGACAGCTGTGAAGGGAGTCGGAGAAGGGGTGGTCGAGGCGATCATCGAAGAGCGGAAGAAAAATGGTCCATTCAAAACCCTCTACGATTTCATTAAGAGAAACGACACCCACAAAGTAGGTAAGAAGATGATCGAGTGCCTTGCTACCGTCGGGGCTTTCGATTTCGCTGGATGGACGCGGGCGCAGCTTCTGGCCAGCATTGAGCCAATGGTTCAAGTCGCTCAGAAAGAACAAAAAGATCATCAGAAAGGGGAACTCAGCTTCTTTGCTCTAATCGAAGATGAGGACTCTCGCTTTTTGGAGCCCCCACAAGTCGCTCCGCTGACGAAAATGGACGTTTTACGAAGAGAAAAGGAGCTGCTTGGTTTTTATCTGACCGGACACCCTCTCGACGATGTGAGGGAGCTCATGCAGCGACTCAGTTGTCTTGATTTGGAGCAGATTAACCAGCTCAATTCAGGCGGCGTCTGCCGAGCCGGCTTTGTGATCGAAAGTGTCAATATCCGTTTGGCATCGGGGTCTGGACGGAAATTTGCCATTTTGACAGTTGGTGATGGGGAGAGCAGGCAGGAATTGCCGATTTGGTCTGATCAATTTGAAGAAAAAGGGCATCTGCTCCTCGAAAATCAGCTGATTTATACAGTCTTACAAGTGGAAAAAGGTGAAGATGGCACGCTGCGGCTGCAGTGCCGCTGGCTCGACGATTTGACAAAGGCGAGCGAAGAGATGATCAGGCAGTGCGATGAGGCCTTTGATCGGGCTCGGATGCAGGCAAAAGTAAAAGGAGGGGCATTTCGCAAAGGGGGCCCACCCAAAGAAAAAGAGAGAAAGATGAAAGAAGAAGAGAAGGCTAGGGCTCTAAAATTAAAACTGAACGCCAAGATGATGCGTCTTTCCCATATCTTGGAATTAAAGCAAATTTTACGCGGTCAGCCAGGTAAAACAGCGGTTGAGATCGAGTTTTGGTCAGAAGAAACGCAAGTTGGTAAGCTGGCCATAGAGCCTACTTGGGGCGTAGAATTGACAGGGGAGCTTAGAAAAAGTTTAGAATCGCATCCAGCAATCATTGACATCATGGTTCAATCGATATAGAATTGTAGCCATGAAACGATCCATTATTTTTTTAATACTCATTTCTACTAGCTGTTTTGCTAGCCTGACTCTTAAAAATGGCAAACTTGTCCAGAAAGAAGAGGCGGCCACCGAGTCTGTCCAAGAGCATTATGGTACACTCATGCAAGCCTATGAGGCGCAAGAATGGAAGGCTCTTGAAAAAGAGGCGATCATCGTCAGCAAAAGCTTTCCAAATACCCCTTTTGGGCGGGATGCACTCTATTTTTTAGGTGTAGCCTACTTTAACCAAGAAGATTTTGAACTGGCGAATAGACAGTTCAAAGAGTACTTGACCAATGAAGCCACCCCTAAGTATTTTGAAGAGGCCATTCGACATAAATTTGAGATCGCCGATCAATTCCGCAACGGGGCGCGCAAACACCTACTCGGATTAAAGAGCATGCCGAAATGGGCACCTGCCGATGATGAAGCTCTCGAAATTTACGACGAAGTGATCTCCGCACTTCCACACAATGAAATGGCTGCGAAAGCGCTCTACGGAAAAGCGAAATTACAGTCGAAAGGGGAAGATTACCGGGCTGCGATTGAAACATTTCAGACCCTGATCCGGCGCTTCTCAAAGCATCCTCTAGCGGTCGAGAGCTATATCGGAATTGGAGAAATCTATCTCGAACAGAGCAAAGACGAATATCCCGATCCCGACTTCCTCGATCTTGCAGAGCTCAACCTGCGCAAATTCAAGACGAGTTTCCCAGGCGAAGAGAAGATTGCAGTCGCGGTCGACAATTTACATCAAATGGAAAACCATTATGCTTCTTCCTTCTATGAAACCGCCCAATTTTATGAGCGGACAAAGAAATGGGGCGCCGCGAAGATTTACTACACGAAAATCCTCGCTAGTTTTCCCGACACGCAGCTCGCCGATAGAAGCCGTGCGCGCCTTGAAGTCGTGAATGTAAAAGTTGCTGAGTTCGACGCCAAAAAAGCTGAGAAATGATTTTTAATTACTTTTCAACGCAAAGACGCAAAGGCGCAAAGACGCAAAAAAGAATTATATTTTCTTGCGTCTTTGCGCCTTTGCGTCTTTGCGTTCTCTTCCTAGCTGCCTGCGGGTACCATATGGAGCGAGGCGAAAAGATTTCCATCGCGGTTCCCTATGTCATTGGCGATCACGAAGGGGCCCTCACCGAAGCGCTCGCCAGAGCGATTTCCCGCACCGCTAACTTTGAATATGCGAAAGACGATGGAGATTGGATTCTTAAGGCCAAGATTCTCAAAGTCAATAACGACCGGATTGGCTATCGCTACGACCGAGATGACAAGAGTGGAAAGCGGCGCGATAACATCATTGGAACCGAAAACCGAAAAGAAATATCCGTTGAGGTTTCGATAGTCGATGCGACGACCGATAAATTGATCGCTGGCCCGCAAGTCATTAAGGCGGATGTGCAGTATGATTATGTCGATCCCAATTCGCTGCAAGATCTCTCTTTTATCGATCCAGAAACAGGAAGACGGGTCACTTCTATCGCCTTTTCTTTAGGGCAGCTCGATTCTGTCGGATCGGCCGGAGAAGATGCGATCTATCCGATTTATCGAATCCTCGCCCAAAAAATTGTCGACGGTTTGATTGCAGCAGGAGATGAAGATGGAAGCTAAATTTCCAGCCGAAATAGACGCACTGCCACAGATGCTCAGTTGGGTCAGAGGGCAAATTGAACCGACCGAGCTAGTAGAGAAAGAAAAAAAACGGGTAGAGCTGGCGATGGAAGAGGCGATTGTCAATGTGATCACACATGGCAAGCCTGGGGAGATCGAGCTGCTGTGCCGCTGTGAACCAGCAGAGAGGATCGAATTTATCTTGAAAGATAGCGGCCCCCCGTTTAATCCGATTACCGAAGATGAAGATCTCCAAATGGATGTAAATTTGGAAGAGAGGGAGCCGGGGGGACTTGGCCTTTCCATTATGCGTAGATACATGGACCTGCTTCTCTATCGTCGTGAAGAGAACCAGAATGTTCTCACAATGATTAAAGTCATTAGCTACTGAGGTTTTTTGCCGATTGAGGAGATGATCGCATCGGTATCGATCACTTCGATCAGAAAATGTTGCAAAATCTTCAGAATGAATTTGGGGTTGTTATAGACGCCCGATGTCTCATAAACGAGCTCGAGGTGCGCCTTATCTTTATGTAGTTGAGAGATATAAGTGTGGGTTGTCGAAACATCCCCCACCATTTTGGGGACAATCCAGATCGCGAATTTCTCATTGAGGAGTGTAATTTTATCAGGGGTTTCCAAGACGTGAAAGTACTGGGTCACATCATCGGGCTCCTCTTCATCGAAATCTTCTTGATTCAGTAGCCCCATTTCGCAGAGAGCTTCGAGATTGATTTGGATGATCCCATCGGGAACCCACTTTTTGAAATTCAGGTTGAAGTTTTGAAAGGCTTCTTCTAGCTCGTTAGGGGTCATGGTTCTCCTTCTGCGCCGGTTCCCTCACTTGACCATATCGGCCTTTTTTTTTAAAGTAGTCATCATTATGAAACGATCATTCTTCGCCATTTCCTTCGCCCTTCTCCTGGTTGCTGGCCTTCAGGCTCAGCCGCTTAAATGCTCGATCCAGGCAAGATCAGCTATTTTATACAATCCAGATACGGGGGCCATTTTATTTGAGAAAGAGCCCCACCTACTCCATCATCCCGCCAGCATCATGAAAATCGCGACGGCCCTGTATGTCCTCGAAGAGAAAAAAAGCGATCTGCGGATGCCCTGTTTCGTCTCAAAGAAAGCGATGGAGATCATGAACGCTACTGTAAAACAGGCCGATTTCGACGCCTATCCCGCTCATATTCTTGAACATGACGGGGTCATGATGGGAATTAAGGTTGGCCAAACCTACTCACTTGAAACGATGCTTCATGGACTGCTGCTGCGCTCCGGCAATGATGCAGGCAATGTCATCGCAGAATCCACCGCGGGATCGATCGAGAAATTTGTCGAAGAACTCAATGGATACCTCCAATCTAAGGGGATGATAAAAACACATTTCTGCAATCCTCATGGATTGCACCATCCGAACCAGGTCACCACGGCTTATGAAATGGCCCTGATCACCGCTTTAGCCCTCGAGAACCCCACCTTTGCCAGGATCTTAAAGACAGTCTCCTATGAGGGAGAATACTCCATGACAATCGTAAACAAGATTGTCAAGAGCGGTAAGTATAATTACCCCAAGAGCTTAGGGGCCAAGATCGGATACACCGCCGATGCGGGTCACAATTTTGTTGCTGTTGCTGAGGAAAATGGGCGACGGCTCATCGTCGTGTTACTTGGATGTAAAACCAGAGATGATCGCTTTAAAGAAGCCATGGCTCTTTTCGAAGCCGCATTTCGAGAGAAGAAGAAAGATCGACTCCTTTTCCCCAAGGAACATGAGTGTTTTATTCGCAAGATTCCAAAAGCCAGTGGCCCATTGAAGGGCCGTCTTGATCGCGATGTGGTGGTTTCCTATTTCCCTTCGGAGGAAAAAGAGCTGAAGGCGCGGCTCATTTGGAATAGCTTAGAGTTGCCCATCCCGGCTGGAAAAGAGATAGGGAAGCTACTGGTGGAGGATGTGACCGGCAAAACAATCGTCGAGACACCTCTCTTTTCTGAAACCGGGCTAAAGAAAGCGGTGATCTATCAAATTCTCGACTTTGCGAAGCAGATCGCCATCTGGGGCACGGTTCTATTTGCCCTGGTGATAGCTTTTAAGTTTTTCAAAAAGCGCCCCAAAATCGACAAGTGACAGCTCCTGCGGACGCGCCGTTGCAAACCCAAGAGATTTCAACGCCTCCTCAATTCCTTCCATCTCCCGAAGAGAGGATCGCAGCATTTTGCGCCGCTGCCCAAAGGCTTTGCGGGTCATGACAAAGAACTCCTCAGCAGAAAATGAAAAGGGGAATGGTTTAAGAGGCAGATGGACGACGCAAGAATAGACCGAAGGGGCAGGGTAGAAAGAGTTAGGCTTAACCGTAAAACAATAACGTGGAGTGCTATAGGCATTCAAAAACAATGTAAAGCTGCTGTACATTGGGGTATTTTCTTTAGCGACCATCCGCTGTCCCACCTCTTTTTGGACCATCACAGTCAGGGAGCTGATTTGAGGGAATTTGTCGATGAAGCGGGCGATCATGGGCGTCGTAATATGATAAGGGAGGTTGGCAACTATTTTTAATCCCGATGGAAGCTCATTGATGGGAAAAGTGAGGGCATCATCGCAGAAGACCTTGAGCCTATTCTGATCGAGCCTTGTCAGTTTTTCTGCCAGCTCTTTATCTTTTTCGACTGCGTAAATGAAAGCCCCTTTTTTTAGCATGCATTCGGTCAACGCACCGGGGCCCGGTCCAATTTCTAGGATCTGATCCCCCTCCGCAATGGAGGCGGCGACGCAGATCTTTTCGAGAATGTTTTGATCGATGAGAAAGTTTTGGGAAAGGCTCTTTTTAGCTCGGACACCTAATTGATGGAGTTCTGATGGACGATAAATCGGCATTAAAGCAAGGAAAAGGGCTGGAAGTCAGTCGGGATCGCCTCGAGGCTCTTCTCATCAAAATTGAACTGTTTGCGCAATTTGGCGATGTAGAGAGGAAACTCTTGTTCAATCTCCTTTTCGATTAGTTCATCTTGAAGATTTCCCACCATAGCGACATCGAATTTGGGGGGCGGGCTGACAGTATGATCTTTTAGATAGAATATCCGGTGGACGACACTTTTATCGCGGCTAACTTGAGGAGTTGGTTCACTATATGTTCCAGGGGAGAGATTACAGATGACAGCTTTATGCGAATCGGAGAGGGCTTTGCCTTCGACACAATATTCATCCGACACTGTAACGGAGATATTTTCTTCTTCTCCGGTTTGATCTTTTAGGAGCTTGGCAAGCTCTTCGAATGGAAGTGGCTCATTTTTAATGACGGCTTGAGCCTTTTGAGCATAGATATTGCCGAGTTGTTCGGTTTTTCCTCGAATCGAAATGACCTGATATTTCCACTCCTCTTTTGGGGGATTTTTCACGACATGGTCTTGGAATGCAGTTTTAATCGATTGAGGCCCAACGCGGTTGAGTGCCTTTGAATGGACTCGATACCAGGTCATTCTCTGGGAGGCGATTTCATGGTGGATCATAGCCCGGGCTTCATCATAGCTAACTCCCAATTGGTCGAGCGTCGCAATCACATTGGGCCCAAAGCGTTCATGGATCAGTTCTCGGATGTCACCATCGGTGATTTTCATCTCAAGCCGCTCAGCATCCGCTACAATCAGCTCACTGTCGATCATCTGATTCAGAGTCCGTCTCCAATTTTGAGAGAAAAACTGATGGCGATGGGTGTTCGATTTGGCGTATTCGGGGTAGGCTCGGGCCAAGTAGACGTCCATCTTTTTCATCACGTCGATGACCGAAATGTTTTTCCCATTTACTGTAGCTAAAATGCGATTCTGGACGATGAGCTCGCCTTGAGCTGGCTCATTTGCAATAGCCAAAAGTGGCAAAAGAAGCAGAAAGGGAAGAAGTTTTAATTTCATATGATCACTATATCTGTTTGTGGGTTAAAATTGCACCAAAAAATCCATCCATCCCACCTTTGATGGGAAGCGATTTAAATGGAATGCCCACCGACTCTAGTCCATAAGTCTGATTGAAAAATTGGAGCTGCTGCTCATTTTCTTCTGGAAGGATGCTGCAAGTGGCGTAAACGATTTTTCCATTCGGCGCGAGATAGGTGAGCGCTTCGCTAAAAATTGCCCGCTGCTCTGCGACAAGCCGGCTCAACATTTCGGGCGAAAATTTCCATTTAAGGTCGGGATTGCGGCGCAAGGTTCCCGATCCGCTACAGGGGACGTCGACTAAAACCCAATCCATTTTGCCTTTTAAAGCTTTTTTATTAGGGGAGGAGAGGAGCTGACAATTTTCAATTCCTGCGCGCTTTAACCGTTTTTTTGCTTCCTGAAGAGGGCGATCGCGGATATCATGCAAATAGATCTGCCCTTTGCCTTGAAGCTTGGGGGCAAAGGCTAGTGTTTTCCCTCCCGCACCAGCGCAGTAGTCGAGTACTTGGTCGCCTGGTTTAGCATCGACCAAATTCGCAACGAGTTGGCTCCCCTCATCTTGCACATCGAAGAGCCCCATCTTAAATTCTTCTAACTCGTTAAAATTGACCTTTTCTGCAAAGTGGATCCCTAATTCAGAATGGGGTGTGGCTCGAATTGAAAACCTCTTTTCTAATAGGCTCATCAATTCGGCGCGAGTCGTTTTAAGAGGATTGATTCGGACAGTTGTCGGGGCTGGGGAATTGCTGCTTAAACAGATATCGAATGCCTCCGTTTCTCCATAGCAATTGATCAGAAGGTTAAAAAAATGCCTTGGGAAACTGGCGCGGATATGCACCGGGATTGAGGGGTCTTGCGCTTTTTGCAAGATATCGATTTGCTCAAGTACCTTGCACCTTTCGCTCCAGCCATGTGCGCCGGGACAAAAATAATCAATTAGACTCAGCCACCGCACCAATTTGTAAATTTTTTCTGCAATGACCTTTCGATCTTTCGAGCCAATCGCCCGGTGGTTTCGAAAATAATGCCCCAGATGGACATCGAGAGGGACCGATCCAAAATCCGTAGAATTAAGAATTTGAAAAAGATGGTGATCGCGAAAAGTTTTCTCCATAATTAGCAATCCATTATACTTGGGTCAAAAGGAGAAATCCATGCAAAAGATTATTTCATTTCTGGGGCGCCTCTGTTTTTGTGTACCTTTTATTGTTTCGGGAATAGCAAAGATTATCCGTTGGGATGCAACAGAGCAAGAGCTTGTGAATCAGATACTTGATGTTCTGGCCAAATCATACCAGCACGGCTGGGCCCAAATGATCCTAGACCGTATCGTTTCCCTTGCCCCTATGGTGCTCTTGATCGCCACCATTATCGAGTTGGGAGGAGCTCTTCTCATTTTAACTGGTCTTCAGGTCCGTTTGGGAGCTTTCATCCTCTGTATGTTTTTGATTCCGACCACTTATTTTTTCCACAACTTTTGGGATCTTCAGGGGAGTGCGCAAGAATTGCAAATTGTGATGTTCATGAAAAACCTCGCGATCTTTGGAGGTGGACTCACCCTGCTCGCCT
The DNA here is from genome assembly GCA_963806855.1 of uncultured Verrucomicrobiae bacterium. Classification (GTDB taxonomy): domain Bacteria; phylum Chlamydiota; class Chlamydiia; order Chlamydiales; family Rhabdochlamydiaceae; genus Sacchariniichlamydia. The sequence goes on from CAWDYW010000003.1 coordinate 84,579, forward strand.
TTGGTTCCGGCCAAAAAAAGGTGAATGTAAGCAAATAAAGTGACAATGTTTCTTAAAGTGGCAATGTTTCTTTTTACCTGTCTAATTGTCGCTCTTAGCCAACCCAGCTTTGTCCCATGGCTCGGGCCAATTGCGGCGGCACTGGGCTATGCCCTTTTTTGGAAATCGCTTCCACAGAAGGGGCGGTTTTGGCGAGGTACTATTTGGTATACCCTCATCAGCCTCATCCAATTATCCTGGATGTGCGCCATCGAATATCAGGGATTCTATATTCTCCTCGTTTGGCTTGCCTTGAGTATCTGCATTGGTCTGCAATTCGGCCTTCTTACTTCGATCATTTCCACACCTCTGAAGATGCTCCGGATCTTAAGCATTGCGTCCTTTTGGACTTTGATGGAGTGGGCTCGGTTCTATTTTCTTTGCGGTTACAGTTGGAATTTGAGTGGGCTTGCCCTCTCCAATCCCTATTCTTTGCAGCTGGCTTCGGTTTTCGGCATCTTAGGGCTCTCTTTTTGGGTGATTTTCTCCAATTTGCTTGGACTCAGAGCCCTTATGGAAAAGAAAGCAGCCAATTATGCCATTTGGATCGGAGCGGCCTGTTTTCCTTATCTTTTTGGGATTGCTCACTTAAGTTTCCATCAAAGTCGGATGGAAAAAACAGATCAGAAACCGTTTACCTGCCTCCTAGTTCAGACTGGTCTTTTGCCTTCACAAAAAACACTCATCGACGGGCGCCCTTTCGAATATCTCTCTGCTTACTACCAGTGGGAAAGAATATTGGATTTACTGAAAGATTCGAAACCTGCCGATTTGATTATCCTGCCTGAAGCGGCTGTCCCCTACTCCGCATACCGAAATGTCTACGATAAAGGGAGCGTCGATCAAATATTTGTTAAAGCGTTTGGTCCGGAAATAGCCAAAGCCTTCCCACCCTCCCAAGAAACTAAAGTTTCGAACGGCTATTGGGCTCAGACCCTATCCAATTTTTTTCAAAGCGAGCTGATCGTCGGTCTCGATCATGAGGATGCGACGGGAAAATTTTACACCTCAGCATTCTATGTAAAACCATTGCAAAACTCTTTAGAGAGGTACGATAAACGGATACTGTGTCCTTTGGTAGAATATCTCCCGTTCTCCTTTCTGGCCCCCCTTGTCGAAAGCTATGGGATTACTGCATTTTATGAGCATGGCAAAGAGGCTAGGATCTTTGAGGGGAAGCTCCCGATGTCCGTGTCGATCTGCTATGAGGAAACTTTTCCACAAAATGTTCGAGAGGGTAGATTAAAAGGGGCCAAAATGCTTATTAATGTGACTAATGATGGGTGGTACCCCTTTTCCCTCCTCCCAAGCCAGCACTATGAGCATGCAAAGGTTCGGGCGGTCGAGAATGGGGCCCCACTGCTGAGAGCTTGCAATACTGGAGTAAGCGCCGCTGTAGACAGCTTAGGTCGTACAGTTGGAGCACTTGCTGAATGTTCAAAAGAAAAAAGATTGCAGGCAGGAGTGTTATTTGCTGAGATTAGCCCCTATGAATACCCAACCCTTTTCACAAAATGGGGGAATGGGGGGATATTGTGTTTATGCACAGTATTTCTAGGAGCATTTTTAATCTCAAAAAAGAGTTTTTATAGGCCAAGATGAGTTTGTCATTGCTAAAATCTGCTGATTTCGATACCTTTTATCATTCGGGGCAGACTCAAAAGTTTAAAAATAGAGGTGTCTGTTGGCAGTAACTTATGAAGTTTCTAATAAGCTCTCCCTAGGAGAGATGCTCGATCCGTCCAAACAATGGACGCTAAAGGGATCGGTATCCCTCTCAGGGATCGGGCTTTTTACCGGCGCAAGGGCGACCATCACAATCCATCCGGCCAGAGCAAATTCGGGGATTGTCTTCCAAAGGATCGACCTCCCGGGAAAACCGCAAGTGACTGCAGATCTGGATCATGTCGTTAGCACCCCTCGCTGTACAATTTTAGGAAATCACAAATTCACCATTCACACCGTTGAACATATCCTTTCATCGTTAAGGGCTATGGGAATTGACAATGCCATCCTTGAAATTTCTGGCCCCGAAGTCCCCATCATGGATGGAAGCGCCGAACCCTTTGTCGAAGCCATTTTGAAGGGGGGGATAAAAGAGCTTGCTGAGGAAAAGGAGATTTATACCCTCGGGTATCCAGTCTGCTGGTCGAAAGGGGAAATACATCTTGTCGCAATGCCCGCTAATGAATTTCGCATCAGCTATACCCTCCATTTCCCCGAGTCAGAAGTCCTCAAATCTCAATATTTTTCAATTGCGATCAACCCCCATGACTTTGCACAACAGATCGCTCCATGTCGCACTTTCTGCCTCTATGAAGAGATCGCTCCGTTTATCGAGAGTGGACTAATCAAAGGGGGAGGACTCGACAATGCGGTGATCATTAAAAACGATGTGGTCATTAATCCCGATGGAGTCCGATTCTCCGATGAGATGGTCCGTCACAAAGTTCTCGATTTGATTGGCGATTTATCGCTGGTTCCCAATACATTTCATGCTCATGTGATCGCAATTCGATCTGGGCATGCATCGAATGTGGCATTCGCCCGTGAATTATCAAATCATTTAAAGCTGGAGACAGCTTAAAAAGGACCGAAAAATGGCAGCTGAAATGAAAAACGAAGTACCTGTCTTTGACATCAAAGATATCACAAAGATTCTACCTCATCGGTATCCCTTTTTGCTTGTCGACAAGATTATCGAACTGAATTTGGAAACAAATATGATCATCGGCATAAAAAATGTCACCGCAAACGAACAATTTTTTCAAGGACATTTCCCTGGTGTCCCTATCATGCCTGGATGTCCTAGTTCTTAGAAGCTCTTGGCTCAGACTGGCGGAATCCTCGTCCACCAAAAGGTCCAAAATGAGAAAATCGCTGCTACTGCTCAATGTCAATAATGCAAAATTTCGCAAGACCAGTTGTCCCAGGCGATGTCTTGACATTACATGCAGAGGGGCTCCACATCAGCAGTAAAGGGGGCAGAGTGCAAGCAGAAGCGCTATGTTGGGCGAGCAGTTGCAGCTGAAGCTGAAATTGGATTTGCTCTGATACGATAAGGAACAACTTTAAGACGGGGAATAAAAAGCCAGATGTAAATAAAAAATGGATACACATGTCAAATATACATCCTGCTGCAATCATCGAAGCCGGAGCAAAGATCGGAAAAATGTCACGATCGAAGCCTATGCTGTGATCAAAGGCACAGTGACATTGGAAGATAGTGTCGTCATCAAATCTCATGCATATATCGATGGCTACACGACCATCGGAGAAGGAACGGTGATTTGGCCTTCTGCGAGCATCGGAACAAAGACGCAAGATCTAAAATTCCGCGGAGAAAAAACCTTTGTCGTCATCGGCAAAAACTGTGAAATCCGAGAGTTTTGCACGATTAACTCCTCATGCCAAGAAAACTCCGTCGTCGAAAATTGGCGATAACTGCCTGATCATGGCCTATTGTCATGTCGCTCACAATTGTGAAATCGGCAACCGCGTCATCATGGCCAACAACGCCAATCTAGCCGGACATGTCATCGTCGAAGATTTTGCCGATTATCGGAGGAATGACCCCTGTTCACCAATATCTCCCGTATCGGTAGCTATGCGATGGTCGGAGGCTTTAGCCGCATCACACATGATGTCCCTCCTTATACCATCGGCGCTGGATCCCCTTACAAAATCGGCGGGTTGAACTTAGTCGGTCTGAAACGGCATGGATTTCCTCTAGAAGTGCGCAAAAGCTTAACCCAAGCTTTCCGCATGACTTATCGTTCAGGACTTAGCTCTCCGAAGCTGCTCTAGACAAAGTCGAAGATGAAGTGCCCACAAACCCCCACATCAAACACTGGATCGATTTCTGCCGCAATTCGCGCCGCGGCTTAATCGGATTCCACGGGGTGACTGTTGAGCCGCAGGAAGACTTCGCCGAATTCGAAGAGATTTTAGAAGAAGTTTAAAACTCGAGTAAAGAGCAATTGAGAATCATATTTTTTGGCACACCGCCATTTGCTGCACAGATTCTCAACTATCTAATTGAGAACGGCCACACCATCGTAGGCATCGTGACTCGTCCCGATAAGCCTCGCGGTCGCTCAGGGCAGCTGCTCCCCTCTGCAGTCAAAGCCTTAGCCCAAGAAAAATGGCCAACCATTCCCATTTTTCAACCTGTAAAAGCCTCCACCGATGCTTTTGTACAAGAACTAAAGCTGCTGAACCCCGATGTATTCGTCATCGTGGCCTATGGAGAGATCATCAAAGAAAACCTCCTGAAACTGCCGAGCAAAATGTGCATCAACATCCACCCCAGCTTGCTCCCTAAGTATCGTGGGGCGGCGCCGATCCAACGGGCCATCATGGCAGGAGAAAAAAAGAGTGGAGTCACCATCATTGAAATGGTTCTCCAGATGGATGCGGGGGCGATGTTAGGGATGGAAGAAGTTGCAATCGGTGAAGAGACAAATTTTGGCGAGCTACAAGCGAAATTGTGCGAAATTGCATGCCCCCTTGTGGAGCGAGTTTTAAAACAAATCGAGTTGGGGACCATTCAAAAAATCGAGCAAAATCCCAGCGAGGTTATCTTTGCTCCTAAAATTGCCTTTGAAGATCGGATTATCCATTGGGAGAAGAGCGCCGAAGAGATCCACAATCAGATCCGAGCCCTCTCGCCAGATCCTGGCGCCCTTTGCGAGTTCGAGGTCAAAGGCCAAAAAAAATGGTTGACGATTCGGCGCGCAAAACAAAATTTTAATTTATCAGGAAAAGTAGGTGAGACTCTTTCATATAAAAAAAATGAATGGGTCATCGCCTGTGGCTTGGGGGCAATTTCCCTTCTCGAAGTTCAATTAGAGGGGAAAAAATCGATGCCCATCGATGAATTTATCCGAGGCAATCCTACGGCGCCCTCTTCTAAATTTTAGTAATTGCCTAAAAAAATCGCTCTCTTGTATAATTTTGGCGCTTAATAACTGTACCAAGGAATTTTCATGCCGGTAGACGCGATACAACCAATAGATTTTTTAACCCCTGAGTTTGGGGCTCACCACCACCACTCGGCTCGAAAGAATAAAGACCTTCCCGATGTCCTTGCAGATTATGCAGAAAGATGGCCATCCTTTACTAAAGCCCTCTATGTGTTAGGTATCGACGTTCCAAAAGAGGCCGGATTAATACCAGAAGAATATCTAGATACCGCTGATGAGCTGCGCCACTACTTGAACCTCGGTAAATTGCTCGAAGCACCTGGAAAATGGTTAAAAAATGCCAATATCTGGCGCAATCGCACAGTTACACTGCTAGAAGAGGGGCTCTCTTGGGAGGGAGTCTATATGTGGCTGCGCGGCACTAACGGAATGATCAACCCCAGCTATGATTCGATTGATTTCCTCACCAAAGCCAATATTGTGCACATCGCCAAACCAACCCTCAACACTTTGAAAGGGGTGAATGGAGTTGGAATGGTGATCGGGTTTGGAACATCGGCTATTGATTCTGTACGCAAATTTATTAATAACGAAGATCTCGTTGAAGCCACAGGTGAAAAATATGAAGTTGCAAAAGAACAAGCGATTGTGAATCTGTTGGCGCTCGCTTACGAGATATCGCTATTTGCTCTGGGAGTCTTGACAGTTCTATCTGTCTTCTTTGCAGTTGTGGTCCCATCAGTAGCATTCGTGACATGTTCTGCAAGTTCAGTTGTCTCTCATATAACGAGATATTTCTATGAGAACATAGGGCCCGGAATGAAAAAAATTGAAAACAAGGGGAATGTATGACAAGAATTGGAACAGTTACAGAGTGGCTTAGACCAGGTTTCTTCAGCATTGAAACAGATAAATTATTAAATAGTCCTGAAATGGCCGATGTGGTCGAGCTAGGTGCTAATATTTGTGAATGGACCCATGAGCTAACTGGCAACGAGCAAGCAGAGCAGATTGGCGAAACCTTTGAAACGTTTGAAAAATTCTTCGCTGTCCCTGGAGCCTTCGAGAAGGCTGGAAAATTAAAAGCCAGCTGGGAGCGATGGCTGGATGGGAGAGACGCATTCACCCCAATTGTTGAAAACGGCTTGCTCCTGACCAATAAAGTGGCTAAAGGGTTTCAGTTCTTCAATGCAATCGACGTCATTCAATTAAAAGAAGGGGTCAAAACTGCCAGAGGAGTCTTCTGGGGAACCCTAGGCGTCTTTGATTCGATTCAAGTCGTGAAGAGCATTCATGAGGCAGGAAGGCTCGGCAAGAAAATCAAAGAGACGACCGATGTTGAAAAGAAAGAAATTAGGGAGCACCGTTGGCAGATTGCTGCATTAAACGTAGTCAAATCGGTCAACGTCATCGCTCAAGCAATCATCGCCCTTATTTCGATCCTCTTCGTCAGCTTGGCTCAGGGAATTATCTTCTCCCCTGTTGTCTTCATGGGATTAACAAGCTCATGGCTTGCGCTTAATTTCGGTCTCCATTTCTACGATAAAATCGTCGATCAATGGGATGCTGAAAGAAAAGCACGAGCTCTAGCTCCACAAGTAGCATTAGAGAGCTAATCTATGTCCACCGCCGGTATCCCTTCTTGTGCTACCGGCGGTTTTTTTGACCGATTTCACTGCGTCATCACTAATCCAGATCACATTCTAGAAGGAACAATTTGGACCGGTTGGTTTGGCTGGACAGCTGCCGATTGGACCTCTGCTGTTACTAATCGGCAGCAGGCCTATGCCCTCCCTGACGGTAGCGGAGAAAAAGCAGAAAAAGTCTGGCATGCAAACAAAAATCTTTTCTTGGCGACCTGTTCCACAATCTCTTCCTCCTCGATGGTTATTTCATGGGTTGAAAAAGTGGGGTTGATTTCTCCCGGGGTTCTTGGGCCTGTTTTTGGCGTCATTGGTTTTGGAGGGAGCTCCATAAGCTCTCTTGTCCGGCTAGTGGAAGCCTTTCAGGAGCTTGATGAGGCCACCATCGCGTGGGGCAAGGCGCAGGATCCTAGAGTTAAGGCCGATATTGCGCTTGGCTTTGGCACCAAAATGGCCGCAATCGCTTTTTTTGTCTGTGCTGCAGCCTGGGGAGTGCTTGGCGGGGCCCAAATCATCTTGGGAGGCGTACAGCTGGCTCTCCTGGTCGACACCCTCTTTAAATACACTGTAATCACCTTCCTGGCCTATTTTGGGTCCATTATTGGGACCGGTTTGCTCGTAAATGACTCCAAAAACCTCGTAATTCAAAAAAAGGGGCAAAATGCAGTTTAGAGAATGGGTCACAATTGCCCTTGTGATGGGCCTTTTTGCCTCCTTGGTCTTCATCAGTCACCTCTCGGCTGCTTCAGGTAAAAGAATAGTTTACTCGCCTGTTCTCCAAGCAGAAAATCCCCCAAAAGCCGAGGGGGGAGAAAATTTCTGTGGAGGAAAAATAACAATTTTGTTACGCTTTGCTTCTTTATTGGCGTCATGTAGGGATCAAGTCGATTCCTACCGAATTAAAGGAAACTGGTAATGTCTCTAAGATTAATGGGAAAAAAGAAGGGGATGACCCGCATTTTTAACGAGAAAGGCGATAGCATCGTTTGTACTGTGATACAAGCTGAGCCCAATGTCGTCCTTCTTGTAAGAGAAGGCGAGAAAAACGGACCTGCAGCAGTGCAGCTAGGGGCTGAGAAAGTTCCTGCATCGAAATTAAGAAATGTGACTAAACCGCTGAAAGGTCATTTCGCAAAAGCACAAGTTGAGCCAAGACGGCATCTGTCCGAATCTAAAGTTCCTGAAGGGGAAAACTATACAGTCGGTCAGGAAGTTGGAGTGGAATACTTTGCGAATACAGCCTATGTCGACGTCTGTGGAATCTCAAAAGGTAAGGGATTTCAAGGGGTAATAAAGCGACACAATTATTCTGGGGGCCCTGCCGCTCACGGTTCTGGATTCCATCGTTCTGGGGGTTCTATTGGACAAAACACCAATCCTGGACGAGTGTTCCCTGGGAAGAAGATGGCTGGCCATATGGGCAGTGAAAGAGTCACAACAGAATGCTTGCAAGTAGTCAAAATCGATCAGGAAAAGGGCATTATCCTAGTGAAAGGAGCCGTTCCTGGATGTCGTGGTGGCCTTGTCTACGTACGCAAATCGAAAAAAAAGTAAGGGAGCTTAGAAAAGCGTGGCAACACTAAAAAAATATGATCTCAGTGGCAAAAGCATAGGGGATGTCTCAATCGATGACGAGCTCCTTGCTGCTGAAGCAAATCCGCAGATGCTTAAAGATTATCTTATTGCTTTGAGAGCCAATCAAAGACAATGGTCGGCAAGTACTCAGGGCCGTTCAGAAGTGAACCATTCGACTAAAAAACCATTTGCCCAGAAGGGTACCGGTAATGCTCGTCAAGGGTTTCTAGGTTCACCTCAATTCCGCGGAGGCGGTCGGGTCCATGCGCCAAAGCCCAAATTTGACCAACACGTGCGGATTAACCGCAAAGAGAGACAGTTGGCTGTTCGCAATCTTTTTGGAGATAAAATTCGAGAGAACTGCGCTCATGTTCTTCACTATACCAACCTCAAGACTCCAGAAACCAAAACACTGGCTAACTTCTTAAAAGCTTTAAATATAACCGGCAAGCGGGTATTATTCCTTGCAGACCAAGGGGATACCGATTTCGCAACACTTTCAAAGAGCTTACGCAATATCCCAAAAGTAGAATTCATGCTTCTCCCTAGTGTTAGCGGATACGATCTAGCTCTCTGCAATCAGCTGGTTATTCTCGAATCGGCGATCGGAGAATTGAAAGAGACTCTTGGAGGGACAAAATAATGCCAAAGAAAACTCCTTACGACATTGTCAAATCACGTTATGTGACCGAAAAGGCCCGAGTTCTTGGAGAGCTCAAGGAAAATAAGAGTAACCCATCAGTAGCAAAGTGTGCATCTCCAAAATATGTCTTTTTGGTTGATCTTAAAGCGAATAAGCAGGAAATTGCACAAGCTGTTGAGGAAATTTACGCTGAGAAAAATATCACGGTTAAGGCTGTAAACACAATCATAACCAAGCCTAAGCAGAGGCGAGTACGCGGCAGGATAGGCTATAAATCGGCATTTAAAAAAGCAGTCGTCACCCTAGCTGAGGGCGATGAACTTGGAGAAACTGTTTAAGGTAACGTATGACTAAGAAATTTCGTCCAATTACACCTGGGCAGCGCTGGCTAGTATTGCCAAGCAATGATCAACTTACTCGCGAAGGGAAAAAAACCGTAGAGCCTCTTAAAGCTCTAATGGAAATCAAAACACGCATAAATGGGCGTAACCATCATGGACGCATCACATGTCGTCATCGTGGTGGCGGTCATAAGCGGTTTTATCGCATTATCGATTTCAAGAGAGATAAAGAAAATATCCCAGCAAATGTGGCTTCAATTGAATACGATCCAAACCGTTCAGCCCACATTGCCCTTCTTCACTACGTAGATGGTGAAAAGAGATACATTTTGGCTCCTGAAGGGTTAAAAGCTGGTGATACAGTCATGACAGGTGACAAGGCCTCTTTTGAAGTAGGATGCTGCATGCGCCTAAAAGCGATCCCCCTTGGGGCAGTAGTCCACAATGTTGAGCTGGTGCCTGGCAAAGGTGGCAAAATCGTCCGCTCAGCAGGGATGTCAGCACAGCTGATGGCCCGTAGCGGTGGCTATGCGACCCTCAAAATGCCCTCAGGCGAAGTGCGATTAATCAATGAAGAATGCCGCGCATCACTTGGAGTTGTCTCCAATGGAGAGCAATTGCTGAGAGCCGAAGGAAAAGCAGGTAGAAAACGTTGGCAAGGGATCCGCCCTACAGTGCGGGGAACTGCGATGAACCCTGTTGACCACCCACACGGGGGAGGAGAAGGAAAGCACAACGGTTATATTCCTCAGACACCCTGGGCTATGTACACAAAAGGCTATCGTACAAGGCCGAAGAATAAGAGCAATAAGTGGATTGTAAAACGGCGTAAGAAATAGGAAAATGTATGGGAAGATCTCTTAGAAAAGGACCCTTTGTCGACCACCATCTGATGGAAAAGGTCGAAAAACAGAATAGAGAGGGGACAAAAAAGGCGATTAAAACATGGTCTCGCCGATCAATGGTGATACCTGATATGATTGGACATACTTTTGAAGTCCACAATGGAAGGAAGTTCCTCGCAGTGTTTGTTACAGAGAACATGGTGGGACATCGATTGGGAGAATTTTCTCCGACCAGAACATTTAAAGGTCACCCAATTAAGAAAGCAGAAGCACCAAAACCAGCACCAAAGCAAGGGTAAAGTATGGAACAATCACGAGCTCTGACAAAATATCTTCGGATACCTCCCCGTAAAGCGCGGCTTGCCGCAGGCTTGATTCGTGGACTTGATGTAGAGAGCGCCATCGCGCAGCTGCAATACAGCGGCCTGAAAGGGGGAGTCTTATTATTGAAAACCCTGAAAAGTGCGATCGCTAATGCTGAAACAAATCATGGTCTGCAGAGAAAAGATTTGAAAGTGCAAGAAGTCCGAATTGATTGTGGCCCGATCATGAGACGCTCCAAAGCGAAAAACAGAGGGGGCCGTGTGCCAGTGAATAAAAGGACAAGCCACTTTACAGTTGTAGTGGGAAAGGAATAGGAGAGGATTTTAATGGGACAAAAGACATCCCCAGTTGGCTTTCGATTAGTAATAAATAAGAATTGGCGATCGATCTGGTTTGCCAACAAAAAAGAGTTTGGAGATTTACTCGAAGAGGATCGTAAGATTAGAGAATTTTTAAATTCAAAACCTGCTTGTGTTGGGAGCTCTCGATTTGTCATCAAGCGGATGAGTGGAAAAATCGAAGTGACTATTTTCACAGCTCGTCCAGGCCTCGTGATCGGAAAGAAGGGCGCAGAAATTGAAGCGCTCAAGAAAGATCTCAAGAAGATGACAGGCAAGGAGATCTGGGTTGAAGTTGAAGAGATTAAACGACCCGACCTTGATGCCAAACTGGTTGCAGACGGAATTGCAAAGCAGATTGAGAGAAGGATCCCTTTTAGAAGAATCCTTAAGAAATCGATGCAAGCCTCGATGGATGCAGGTGCAGCAGGGGTTAAAGTGCAGGTTTCTGGAAGACTTAATGGTGCTGAAATTGCCCGAACCGAGTGGTACAAAGAAGGGCGAGTGCCCCTACACACCCTCAGAGCAGAGATTGATTATGCCCCTGGGCGAGCCGAGACTACTTATGGATCCATCGGGATCAAAGTCTGGATTAATAAGGGCGAAGAAAAAGCTAGTAATTAGGAGACCATATCATGGCACCAAAGATATTGCCAACCCGAACAAAGTTCCGCAAGCAACAGAAGGGCAATTTAACCGGCCTAAGTAAAGCTGCATGCTTTCTAGATTTTGGTGATTTTGGAATGCAAGCGCTCGACCGTGGGCGTATTACGCACAAACAGATCGAAGCATGCCGCGTGGCAATTACCCGCCATTTCCAACGTAAAGGAAAAGTTTGGATTCGGATCTTCCCTGATAAGCCCGTTTCAAAGAAACCAGCCGAAGTGCGTATGGGTAAAGGGAAAGGAGCTGTAGACCATTGGGTAGCCGCTGTCCGACCCGGCAGAATTATGTTTGAAGTTGCTGGCGTGCAGCGTGAAGAGGCAAAAATCGCTCTAAAGCTTGCAGCTGCGAAGCTTCCAATCAAGACGCGATTTGTAGATAGAGTGGAGCGAGTGTAACATGAGTAAGAAGAAAGAATTTGAAAATCAGTCAGTTGAAGAGCTCAAAGCTACATACGTCGAGTTATCGAAAAAAATGTTTGAGATGAGAAATGAGATCAGCACAACGCACAAGATTGAAAAAGCCCACCTATTGCGCAACGCAAAGAGAGATAGGGCCCGTGTGATGACCATACTCAATAGAAGATAGGAAAAGCTATGGAAGATAGAAAACCCAGTAAACGAAAAGTACGTGAAGGGATTGTAATCTCTAACAAGATGGCAAAAACCGTCACCGTTCGAGTCGAAAGAAGGGAGAAACATCCTGAGTTCGAAAAAAGCGTCATTCGTGCAAAGAAATATTACGCACACAACGAAGATTTAGACATTTCAGTTGGAACGCGAGTCAGAATTGTGGAGACAAAGCCCCTCTCTAAGCTTAAACGCTGGAGAGTAGTAGAAGTGGTAGGATAATAGGTAGAGAAAATGATTCAGCAAGAATCCGATTTACAAGTCGCAGACAATACAGGTGCCAAGCGGGTAAAATGCTTTAAGGTCCTCGGAGGATCAAAAAGACGATATGCCGGCGTGGGAGATACGATTGTTTGTTCAGTGAAAGAGGCTGCGCCTAATGGCTCCGTAAAAAAGGGCGAGGTTGTGAAATGCGTCATCGTGCGTACAAAGCGATATATCAAACGGCCGGATGGTACCTGGCTTAGATACTTCGACAACAGCTGTGTGATTATCGACGATAAGAATAATCCCAAAGGGACCCGTATTTTTGGCCCTATTGCTCGCGAAGTGAGAGATAGAGGATTTGTCAAGATCGCCTCTTTAGCACCAGAAGTGATTTAGGAGAGAAGTAATGAGTAATAAGTGGATACGCAAAGGCGATAAAGTCGTCGTCATCGCAGGAAATGAAAAAGGAAGCATCGGAAATGTCCGAGCACGTGAAGGCGACCGTGTAATTATTGAAGGTTTGAACATTCGAAAAAAACACGTCAAGCCGAAGCAAAAAATGCAGCCAGGAATCGTTGAGATGGAAAGCCCCATCCACATTTCCAATATCAGCATTTGCGATGAAGAAGGGAAACCCGTAAAAATTAAGGCCAAAAGTTCCAAAGATGGATCAAAAAAATTGATCTATATGGAAGCAGGTAAAGAAGTCCTTTACCGTGACCTGAAAAAAAAGAAAGAATAACCCATGTCTAGATTACAGAAAAAATATAAAGAAGAAATCACGAAGTCGCTGAAAGAGCGCTTCCAGTATTCAAACGCCATGCTGATCCCACAGATGAAAAAAGTGATCATTAGCATGGGAATTGGCGAACCGGCGCGCGATAAAAACGCTCTACAGGATTGCATCAAGGAACTGACCATTCTATCGGGACAAAAACCGATATTGACAATGGCTAAGAAATCGATTGCAAACTTTAAGCTGCGTGAGGACACCCCCGTCGGGTTGATCGTGACACTGCGTCGAAAAAGGATGTACGATTTTATTGATCGATTCTGTAACATTGTATCCCCAAGGATTCGAGACTTCCGTGGATTCCCAACAAAAGGTGATGGGATGGGGAATTACTCAATGGGGATCGACGATCAGCAGATCTTCCCAGAGATTAATTTGGACGAAGTGAAGCGGGCGCAGGGTATGAATATCACTTTTGTCACATCTGCAAAAACAGATGAAGAGTGTTTTGAACTTTTAAAGTCTTTAGGACTTCCATTTAAAGAGGGCAGGTAGACAATGTTGCATGATCCAATTTCAGATTTTTTAACCCGAATTCGTAATGCGAAGAGTCAGCAACACCGCTATGTTGATATCCCTCTTAGCAAGGAAAAGATTCGCATTGCAAAAGTAATGCATGAAAATGGTTTTATAGACAATCACATTGTAAATGAAGAAAAGAGAACTCTTAGAGTTTACCTGAAATATGGTTCAAACAGAAAATCTGTTCTCAATGGTCTACGACGGATTTCTAAACCAGGTCTTCGACGATATATTGGCCATCAAGAAATTCCGAAAATCTTGGGTGGAATGGGCATAGCCGTTCTCTCTACCAATAAAGGAATTCTCGAAGGAGAAAAAGCCCGCGAGCAGAAGCTCGGCGGAGAAATTTTATGTTATATTTGGTGAGGTAATCGCATATGTCACGCTACGGAAGTACGCCCATCGAAGTCCCTAAAGGGGTCGATGTTAAAAGAACTGGGAATAAGCTAAATGTTAAGGGGCCAAAAGGGCAACTCGACTTAGATTTGATCGAAGGATTAGAAATCAAAGAAGAGCCGGGGAAATTGCTCATTTCTCTCGACAGTAAAGCAGGTAATCAGAGTGCCATGCATGGACTCTATCGATCATTGATCAATAACATGGTTATTGGGGTATCAAAAGGCTTTGAGAAGAGACTGACACTTGTTGGAGTTGGTTACCGAGCAGCTCTTGCTGGCGCGAAGCTCGATTTGCAACTGGGCTATTCACATCCAACTGCAGTGACTGTTCCAAAGTCGCTCCAAGTGACCATTGATAAGTCGACCACGATTATCATTCAAGGTATTGACAAACAGGCAGTTGGGCAGTTTGCAGCAACAGTCCGTGCCGTACGTCCTCCAGAACCATATAAAGGGAAAGGGGTTCGTTATGAGAATGAGTTTGTGCGCAAAAAAGCTGGAAAGGCAGCTAAAGGTAAAGCAGCATAATGGAAAGCAGTATTAAACAACGCAATATTAGACGTAAAAGACGTTCGCTACGAGTCCGTAATAATGTGAGAGGGACACAAGCAAAACCTAGACTCACTGTGTTCCGCTCGAATAAGCACCTCCTTGCGCAAATCATTGATGATGAAAATCATGCGACCCTATTCGGTATTGGGACAATGAGCAAAGAGTTTGAAGGGGCAAAAAAGTCTAAAGAGATTGCAAGAGAAATTGGGAAGAGAGTTGCTGCCGAAGCTAAAAAGAAGAACATCGAAAGTGTAATCTTTGATCGCGGCCATTATAAGTACCACGGGATTATTGCTGAGCTTGCTAATGCAGCTCGCGAAGAAGGATTAAAGTTTTAAGGAAAAGAAATGGCAGAAAAGAAACGTTATTTCCGCGCTGAAGATTTTGGCACAGAATTTGAAGAGAAAGTTGTCTACATTAACCGCTGCGCAAAAGTGGTCAAAGGGGGAAGAAAATTCAGCTTTTCCGCTCTTGTCCTCGTAGGGGATGGGGCAGGCCATGTGGGTCTTGGTTTTGCGAAGGCAAATGAAGTATCTGATGCGATCCGTAAAGGGACAGATGCCGCTCGTAAGCACGTCCTGGCATTTGAAATGGAAGATTCAACAATTCCGCATGAAGTTTTCGTGGATTGGGATGGAGCGCGCATCATGCTGAAGCCAGCTCCTGAAGGAACTGGAATCGTCGCTGGATCAAAAGTACGTTCTATTCTCGAACTTGGCGGCGTGAAAAACGTAGTTGCGAAAAACTTGGGATCGAGTAATCCGTTAAACCAAGTGCGAGCAACATTTAAAGCGTTAGAAAGTTTGAGAAACCGAAAAGAGAATTTGGAGATCAGAGGAATATCATGATTAGTCTAAACAATCTTACAAATACACATCGCCCAAAAAAGAATATTCAACGGGTGGGACGTGGAGTTGGCTCTGGCCGAGGCAAGACCTGCACCCGCGGACATAAGGGTGACAAGTCACGTTCAGGATATAAGAGACATGAAGGGCGAGAAGGGGGACAACTTCCACTTCACCGCAAACTCCCAACTCGAGGGTTTACAAGAGGACTTTTCTACAGAGCGTCGCTTGCCATCAACCTCAGCTTGATCGAAAGAATGTATGAGAACGGCGAAGTGGTCAATTTTGAATCGCTCCGCATGAAAGGAATTGCCCCTCGTGAATTACCGGGCGGAATTAAGATTCTTGGCACAGGCGAACTTAAAAAGAAAGTTACAATAGAAGCCAATCAATACTCTGAAGCTGCTCAAGCAAAATTAGAGAAAAGTGGAATAAAATTTACAAAGGTCTAGATGATTAGCGGGTTGATGCGCATTTTTTCTGTTCCCGAGTTGAAGAAAAAGATTTTCTTTACACTTTTGATGCTTCTCGTTTGCAGAGTTGGCGCTTATATTCCCGTTCCCAGCATTAATGGCGATCTAGCCGTAGAATTTTTCAAACAAGCAACTGGCGGCAGCCAAAACCTTTTCCAGTTGATGGATGTCTTTTCTGGAGGGGCATTTGCGCAGATGACGATCATCGCACTTGGCGTCATGCCCTACATCTCGGCATCGATCATCATGCAATTGGTCACAGCCCTCGTCCCCTCTTTTCAAAGAGAAGTTAAGGAAAATCCTGAGACTGGAAGGAGAAAATTGGGCAAATGGACGCGGGTCCTCACAGTCCTTTTGGCCGCCTTCCAAGCGGGGATTTATGCCCGTTATGCCCTGCAACTCAATGCGAGCCATCCTGGAATCATCGTCCCCCAAATTCTCGATATAACGATGTTCAATTTTCCTTGGCTCTTTTTCCTCCTTGTCATTCTGACGATGTCTGCCGGCACGATGCTACTCATGTGGATAGGTGAGCAGATATCTGAGCGCGGGATAGGCAATGGAATCAGCTTAATCATCACCGTCGGAATCCTATCGTCGCTACCATCTACAATTGGGGCGATTGGTAGAAAGCTGAACCTAGACTCACAAGAGCCTGGACAACTTTCCTTTGCTACGCTTGTTGTATTGCTTGCCATATTTGTTTTCATCATCATCGGGACGATCTTGATCATACAAGGACAGCGAAAAATTCATTTACAATATGCCCGCCGCGTTGTCGGACGACATGAAGTACAGGGGGGAAGAGCCTATATCCCTCTCAAAGTCAATTATGCTGGTGTTATCCCCGTCATTTTTGCCTCTGCATTCCTTATGTTCCCAGCGACAATCGCTCAGCTGGCTGGACCCGAGAGCTGGATAGGGGGTATGGCAAAGTGGCTCGCTCCAGGAAGTAGCTTATACTCAATTTTTTATGTATTCTTGATTATCGGCTTTACCTACTTTTGGACCGCGACCCAGTTTCACCCTGAGCAAATCGCCTCTGACATGAAAAAGAACGGCGCCTTCATTCCTGGCATCCGCCAAGGTAGACCTACACAAGATTTCCTTGAAGCAACGATGAGCCGTATTACATTTGCTGGAGCCATTTTCCTCGCCATTATCGCCGTATTACCTTCGATTATTGGAAAATTGCTCAAAGTTGACCCAAGTATTAGTTATTTTTTTGGAGGAACATCCCTTTTGATTTTAGTGGGAGTGGTCCTCGATACGACAAAACAAGTTGAATCTCACATGCTAATGAAGAGGTATGAGGGGTTCATGAAGAAGGGAAGGGCGCGGAGCCATTAAAAAAAATATTTCCCACTTGAATTTAAACAAATCTTGTGATAAATTTTACGCATTATAGAACAAAGGAACACCTAAATGCCTCGAGTTATTGGAATAGATATTCCCGGTAAAAAGCGACTGATCATCAGCTTAACCTACATCCACGGGATTGGGGATAAACGAGCTGCTGAAGTTTGCAATAAGCTCCATCTTAATCCGGATATGCGCGCTCAACAGCTGACAGAAGAAGATATCGGCCGGATAAATTCCTTACTGACATCAGAGTATGTAGTAGAAGGGGATTTAAGAAGGCAAGTTCAAAACAACATTAAACGATTAATCAGCATTCAAGCCTACCGCGGCATACGCCATAGATTAGGCCTTCCTGTTCGCGGTCAACGCACCAGTTCAAATGCACGGACCCGTAAAGGAAAGAAAAAAACGATAGCCGGCAAGAAAAAAGCTGCGTAAACCTCAAGGAGTAACAATTGGCTAAACAAGATACGCAAAAAAAAGGGACCTTTAAGAAAGGGGCGACTGCAACGACTTCAGGGGCGAGACCACGTAAGAAATTGCAGAGAACCGTTCCAAGTGGGATCGCACACGTAAATGCCTCTTTTAACAATACGATTGTGAGCATCACCGACCTCGTAGGCAATGTGATTTCTTGGGCATCCGCAGGAAAAGTCAATTTTTCAGGCTCAAGAAAATCCTCTGCATTTGCAGCTACAGTTGCTGCTCAAGATGCAGCGAAAGTGGCGATGTCAGCAGGAATGAAAGAAGTTGAAGTTAATCTGAAGGGACCAGGAGCTGGGCGAGAGTCAGCGGTGCGCGGATTACAGAGCGCTGGGCTTATCATTACCCTTATTCGTGATAAGACCCCGGTTCCTCATAACGGCTGTCGTCCTCGAAAAAGACGCCGCGTATAACACAAGATTACTAGATAATAGGAGAATATCATTATGGCAGTGAGATATGGCAAATTTGAATTGCCCAAAAAAATTTCCCTTTCAGAGTCGTCAAAAGACGGGAAATTTGCACGATTCATAGCTGAGCCTTTTGAGCGAGGCTTTGGCCATACCATGGGCAATGCATTGCGAAGAATCATGCTAAGCTCATTGGAAGCTCCTGCAATCGTATCAGTCAGAATCGAAGGGGTTCCTCACGAGTATATGGCGGTTGAGGGGATTATCGAAGATATGACTCATATCGTCCTTAACCTCAAAGGGGCACTTCTTCGCAAGCTTTTGACAAGCGACGATTCAAGTTCACGACGTCCTCGTTCGATGATCAGCACTTTGGAAATCACTGCTGATCAGCTCGATAAGCATCATGGTCAGTATCCAGTGACCCTCAAAGAATTCCTCGGGAAGACCGATTTTGAGATCATCAATCCAGAGCTAGTTATCTTCCACGTGACTCAGCCAATGACCAAGCGGGTTGAAGTCAAAGTTGCAATCGGCCGTGGCTATGTTCCATCTGAACGTCATGAGTTTGAGACAGCTGTCGACGAGATTGTCATCGACTCAATTTTCTCTCCGGTGCGACTCGTCAACTACTTTGTCGAAAATACCCGTGTCGGACAAGTGACCGATTTCGACAAATTGATTTTCGAAGTGACAACCGATGGAAGGGTGTCACCTGAAGAAGCGCTTGCCTTTGCTACGCAACTGGCTATCCACCATTTTGAAATCTTCAAGCTGATCAAAGACGAACAGCTGATTTTTGAATCGGGTGAAGAAGGCAGCGACACTGATAAAGATGCGCTGATGCAGAAACTTGCATTGAAAATCAATGAAATTGAGCTATCGGTTCGTTCAACAAATTGCCTTTCTGGCGCCGACATCGGCACGATTGCAGAGCTTGTGATTATGCCCGAATCAGAGATGCTTCGATTCCGCAATTTTGGAAAGAAATCTCTGAATGAAATCAAAGCAAAGCTTGAAGAGATGGGGCTATATTTGGGGATGGATTTGAGCAAATTAGGCATTACCCGGGAAAACGTAAAAGAAGTTATCAACCAATACCTTAGCGAAAAGGCAGGACAGGAAGTATGAGACACCGAAAAAGTACATTTAAGCTCGGCCGCAATACAGGTCATCGTCGCAGTCTAATGGCCAATATGGTCAAATCGTTGATTGAGCATGAACGGATTGTCACTACAGACACCAAAGCTAAGCTCCTTCGCAGTTGCGCAGACCGGATGATCACCCTGGCAAAAAAGGGAACATTAGCCAGCCGCCGCCAAGCGATTGGTGAGATGATGATTCGTTACAATCCCCTCACCCCTAAAGAGGCTCGTGCGGCAAAAGAAGGAGATACCTCTGCTTACAATGGAGATCGAAAAGTCATTAATAAATTATTTAATGAGCTTGGTCCCCGTTTTGCTACCCGAGAAGGTGGTTATACAAGGTTGATCAGAACAGCAGCCCTTAAAAGAGGCGACAACAGTGCCAAATGCATCATCGAGTATTTGCCAGAGTAGATACTTTCCAAGTATTTTGAATGCTGAAAGCCTCACAGAGATGTGGGGCTTTTTGTTAGACTTTTCTTAAAAATTGTGGTAAACTAAGGGTAGATTTGGAAGACTGTAGCCAAAACCCGGAGAGAAAAAAAATGACTATACGAATTGCGATCAATGGCTTCGGACGCATTGGGAGATTGGTATTTCGGATTATCGCTGAAAGCCATGCTGACATCGATGTTGTCGCAATAAACGACATAGTTCCGGCTGAGAACCTAGCCTATCTTCTAAAATATGACTCTGTTCATGGCCGGCCCAAATTTTCTGTTCACGCTGAAGGCGAAAATCTCATTGTTGATGGGAAGAAAACAGCTGTCCTATCTGTCAAAGACCCCGCCCAACTCCCTTGGAAAGAATTAAAAGTCGATTATGTCATTGAATCAACGGGGCTGTTTACTAAGCCAGAAGATGCAGCTAAACATATTCAAGCTGGTGCAAAAAGAGTCATTATCAGCGCTCCTGCAAAAGGAGATATTCCAACCTATGTCATGGGCGTGAACCATCAAAAATACGACCCGCAAAAAGATACAATCGTCTCTAATGCATCTTGCACTACAAACTGCTTGGCGCCACTGACTAAAGTCATCCTCGACAATTTCGGCATCGAAGAAGCGCTGATGACCACAGTTCATGCGGTGACAGCCACACAGCCAACAGTCGACGGTCCTTCTAAAAAGGATTTCCGTGGAGGAAGATCGGCAAGTATCAATATTATTCCAGCTTCAACAGGAGCTGCAAAGGCAGTCGCTCAGGTGATACCTGAAGTAAAAGGAAAGCTTACTGGAATGGCCTTCCGTATCCCGACTTCTGATGTTTCCGTTGTTGACTTGACTGTCCGCGTTGCAAAAGACACCTCGTATGAGGAAATTTGCAAAGCAATCAAAAATGCTTCTGAAGGCTCAATGAAAGGGATCATCGAATATACAGATGAACCTGTTGTATCTTCAGACTTTATCGGTAATCGATCTTCATGTATTTTCGATCAGGAGGCCGGAATTGCCCTCAACAGTCGCTTTTTCAAGTTAGTTGCCTGGTATGACAACGAAATGGGATATTCCAGCCGCGTCGTTGATTTATTGAAATATATGAGATCCAAAGAACATTAAACCCGGATTATTACGTGAATTTTACTAGAGAACCTATCATAGAAACGGTCATCACCCCCAAAGAAGGCTATAAGCTTGTCGTCCGCAGCAGCAGAGGGGTAGGCCAAGAAGAGTATGCCGTTGATGCCATCGAAGTGGTATCATTCGGCCACTCCTTTTTTTATCGTTCATTAGAAAGACCCAAGTCCTTTCTTGTCCCCGTCTCTGATTATGAGGTTGTAGAGGCAAAAGAGACCCGAGTCGTTTTAAAGAATGCGACCTTTGACCGCTCCATCAAAATTGGTGGTGGGCGAGAAGCCAGCGTCAAAGCGGTCAAAGAAAAACCAACGCCTGTCGTTGAAGAGCAAGAGCCAGCAGCCGTCGAGCAGCGCCTTGAGAAAAAACGAGAGCGCCGCCGCCATCGTCGCCGCCGCTCAGGTTCTGAAGATGAAAAAGTGGCCGAAGAGACAACAGAAGTCGTCGAAGAAGTGTCAGTCGATCAAGAAGCTCCACAAACGCCTCCACCGGTACTCCGACGTCTGATTCCCCCTCCAACCCAACTCATCGCGGAGAAGATCTCCAAAGAGCGGGCTAAAGAGGGCTTAGAAGCCGATGTGATTCCGACTCCAGTTGAAGAAGAGGAAGACAAATCGAAGCGCTCTCGCAGAAAGCGATCTGAAGAGATCATATTGGATGAAGAAATTACTGAAGAGATCCCTCCCCAAGCAGAAGGAGGCGAGGTGCAAAGAACTGCTGCTGAAGTAGTCGAAACAGCTGCAAGCACTTCTTTTAGCACCCTTGAGGAGAAGGGGAAATTTTCATTTTTTGGAAAAATTTGGTAGAAGATAACCAGAATTCATAGTAAAATCATCCTGTCCTTAGCATATAAGGACAGGTTTTTTTCTGCTTGGATGGTGGAATGGTAGACACAAGAGACTTAAAATCTCTTGGGAGTAATCCCGTGCGGGTTCGAGTCCCGCTCCGAGCATAAACAATAAGGCCAAAAAAGCGTCAGCTTTTTTGGCCTTATTGTTTATGCTCGGAGAGCAACACAAAAGTTTGTGTTGCGTCGGGACGAGAAGTCGGAGCCGTTGCTGAGCTTGCGAAGCCGGCGGAGACCGGCCCGGAGGACAGGAGACGAAGTCCCCGCCGGAGGGCGAGCCAGCGGAGAGGAATCCAAAAGTTTGGATTCCGTCGGGACGAGAAGTCGGAGATGTTGCTGAGCGTGCGAAGCCAGCGGAGACCGGCCCTGAGGACCGGAGACGAAGTCCCAGCCGAAGGGCGAGCCAGCGGAGAGGAATCCAAAAGTTTGGATTCCGTCGGGACGAGAAGTCGAAGCTGTTGCCGAGCGTGCGAGGCCAGCGGAGACCGGCCCTGAGGACCGGAGACGAAGTCCCAGTCGAAGGGCGAGCCAGCGGTAGAGGAATCCAAAAGTTTATGCTTCCTCGGTTAATCAAAGACTGGTTATATTCTGACCAGTTGCATATTTTGTGGCTCATAAGTAGACTCCGGTTTGTTTAGCGACTATCCAGCCAACTTATGTGCTCTCTAGAATTCAAAACATTTCTTTACTCTCTAAACCTCTTGCTCTCAGGGGCTAATTTTGCAACAACGCCCGAGTTGCAATTTGTATTATCTTAAAATTTGAATATTAATGACTTACATTTGTTTTTTAAAAAATAATTTACTTAAAATATTTATTGTATTTAAAATCAATGAACAATTTGCTATAATGTTAGCTATGGCAATAATTCAAAATTCATACAATATCTTAAAACATAGTGCAATTGGCATTGTTGCTGGTCATATAATATTTGAGCTTAATAGTAATGTGGTTTCTGTCTGCTATTCTAGTACTAGTGAGTTGGGTAACTATCTTTGCCTAAAGTCTGCTAAATTTTTCGATCCCAGTAATTTAGCTTTAATTTTTAATCCCATTCATAATTTGTATAGATCAATTTCTATAGCTACAAACTTTTTTCCAGATTTTTTACAATTAAAAGCCTCAAGCTGCTCGTTTTTTTCTTTGCTGCTTGAGAATTCATATAATTTAAATAATCTAATTAAATCAGAGGAATCCTCACAAATCTATTCGGTAGGGGCACAACGCTATTTAGAAATCTATAATGAATGTTGTTTGGTAAATAGTTCTGAAAGAATCGCTTTGATATTTGCAGAGGAGTTGATTTTTAGATTAGTCATTCAAAAAATAGTTCTACTTTCTATTGCAAAACTATTACCAAATCGCATTAAATCAGTTCTTTCACACTCCACTTATAGAATTTTTGTAACATCTTTGATCTTTGCTTTTTGTCACACTCATCGTCAAATGGTATTACCTCAATTCCTTGTCGGGTTAATAGATGGGGTTTTATTTGAAAAATATGGACTTCTGACAGCCATAATTGCACACTCCGCGCATAACATTTGGGCATATCAATACAATAGAAATAGATGCGATAGAGTTATTACTGAAGCTTTCGAGCGACAAAATAATGCCGTAGATCAATTTTTGAAAACTTCTCTCTAATATCAGTTCATAATTTTGAGCGGCTTCAAGCATTTCTAAAAAATAACAGAGATTCTGTTGTCAAGTGCAAGATTTAAAGCAGTTTGAAATGGGAAACCTTGAGCAAGCCTAGATAGCTCGCAGGTTACGCAATTTTTACGCACTAGACTGCAAAAAAAGAGGTGTAAACCAAATGAGCCCAGTGAAAATGCAAGCTACTCAACATGCTGATTTCTTTATGCTTATGTATTGCAGTTTATTCCAGCTGGCTGATGGGATAGCGACTTAAAATCTCTTATTTCGTCTGCTTATGCTCTTCACAAGCATGGACAGCTTCCAGTAGCACCAAAAACCGTTGAAAACTAAAATAATAACCTCAACCGACCGCAGCAATGCGGTCGGGGGTTTTCCCCAATGCGCAAATTAATATTCTTACTCACATTTTTACCCATTTTTCTTTCTGCAGCTGAATCGGTCTACTGCTTGCATGGCTTTATGCGCAGGCCCTCTTCTATGCAACCCATGGCATATGCATTCCAAAGAGAGGGCTATGAGGCGCATTCATGGGGCTACCCTAGTCGTGATAAGACGATACAAGAGCATGCTGGGTCTTTAGTACAAGAGCTTCAAGTTACGGCTGAACGCAATCCCAATGAGCCTATCCATTTTGTCACGCATAGCCTGGGCGGGATTATTGTCCGAGCAGCACTCAATCACCCCGACTGTCCAAAAGAGGCAAAAATAGGAAGAGCCGTTCTCCTTGGCCCACCAAATCAGGGAAGCCGTTTTGGAGGCACTATGAACAATTTCAAGCCAGTCCAAAAACTCTTTGGTAAGAAAGCAGGCAGAGAACTTCTTCAAGGAGAAACTTTTGACTACATTGGGCAGTTCCCAAATAGCATGGAAGTTTTGGTCATCGCCGGTACATTCGGTTGGAATCCATTTGTAGGAGAGCTAAATGATGGATTGGTAGGAGTCAAGGAATCGAGATTAAAAACTCCTCACCAACAGATGATCGTTTTTTCTGGCCATGCGTGGATCATGTATTCTGATACGATTATCAATTATGCTGTAAAGTTTATTTCAAGTTCGACTGGTTGATTTATTGGCTGATTTTCGGTATATTTTGCTTCTTTTTGGGAGGTTAGTATGAAAAAAGTATTATTTTTTTTATTAATAAGTTCATTCACAACGCTTGCCTATTCGGAGGAAAACTCTCGGTTTGTCTATGGTGAGATTCAAACAATTGGAGGATTGCCGTTAACTGGAGTCGGCTGGAGAATGAAAAAAGAGCATCACGGCGTAGATTTTTCCACCTCTTTTTTACCACTAAATGCATTTCATCCTTTCGTATTCCATGCAAAAACCCAATACCTCTTTTATCCCAAAACGACAAATGGCCTATATGGTGGTATTGGGCTTGGCCTTTTTAATGAACCCGAGTCCATTAAAGGTATCTCAGGTTCGTTTGAGCCGAGTATTGGTTACCAGTGGTATCCGGCTGAAAAAGTTCACCTGTTTATAGAGGCGACCGGCATTGTTCCCTTCAAAAAACCGGAAGGAGCTGCAAGGGTGTGGCCAGGGATTTCTTTCGGAATTGGATATTAGTTTTCTAAAATCCCTTATTGAAAAAAATATGTTGAGGCATTTAAAAAAGGAATGCTCGGGTTTGCACTTTTTGCAACTACCTCTAAAGGTATAAATTTTCTTGTTGAAAATCCTCGCGCTGATCAAAATTACTGCCAAAAACTAAATTTTAGGTTAGCTTATGGACAATCTCAGAAAGCTCATTGTTTTCAATGGGAAAAACATCAGACGAGTCTTGCATGAAAATGAATGGTGGTTTGTTGTTAAAGATATCATCGAGGCTTTAGTAGACACCTCAAACTCAACTGATTATATAAAAAAAATGAGGTCGCGCGACCCATTCCTTTCCAAAGGATGGGGACAAATTGTCACCCCCCTTTCTATCGATACATCAGGCGGCAAGCAAAATTTGAATTGCGCAAATACCGAAGGAATCTTCCGCATTATTCAATCAATTCCATCGCCTAAAGCGGACATTTCTGATCTCCGCTAACACGATTAAAAAACGTTTTATAGGAAAATTTTCAAAGAAAGCCCGGGATTTTTAAGATGATTTCAGCTATAATTTTTTATAAAATATTGCTTAAATAAGAGGAATAATAACGATGATGTCAGTAACCCCAACTTCTGCATTCAACACTGGTGCAGGACCAATCCAAACGATGAGGTCAACACTTCCTCATGAGATTAGAAATCATGAGCTCTCTGAAAGATTAAATGTTGCATTGCAAATCGGACGACAAGCTGGGCAAGCCATTCTAGCTGTTAAAGAATCGAGAAATTTACAAACTCAAATAAAAGCAGATAACACCCCCGTTACAGAGGCCGACCAAGCCTCCAATCATGTTATTTGCCAGACAATCAACCAGCATTATCCAACAGATGGGATTCTTTCTGAAGAAACTATTACTGGAAAGAAAATCCTAAATGACGCCATCGAAAAAGGGGTTAATGCTAAATATACCTGGGTGATTGATCCTTTGGATGGCACAAAAGCTTTTATTAAGGGTGTAGATCCCAAGGCTTTAAATCTTGATCCACGATATCAAGGCAAACATTATGGTGTGCATATTGGTTTATTAAGAGAAGGAACCCCGATTTTAGGCGTCAATTATTATCCTGAAATCGATACTCTTTATTTTGCTTTAGATGGTTTTGCTTATAAACAAATCGGAGATGCCCCCGCAAAGCGGATTAGCAATCAACCTGTCTCTGGTGTTAAGCCTGTTCTTAATCCTACCGAAGCGGAACGGGCTATGATTGGCAAGATCTATCAAAAACTGTTAGGAGAAGCAGAAATGCTAAAATTTAATGAGCAGGGCCTTTTCCTCGACAGCTTTGGATATAAGATGATCTCTATTGCGGAAGGTAATGAGTGCAATCTGTTTATTGCCCCGGCAAAGGGACCAGGATTTTGGGATGTGTGCTCAATGGTTCCATTTGTTAAGGCAGCTGGAGGTCAGGTGACAGACTGGGAAGGAAATCCCATCAACTTTCAAGATATGAGCCAAAAAGGTCTTTTACCTAAAGGAGTCATCATCTCCATGGATCCTGTCCTGCATAAAAAGATTATTGGCATTATTGCTGGAGCTGCCGATTATCCCGGGATTCGAGGGGATTTTGTCCTTACACAAGATAGTTGGAAGAATCCAATTGGAACTGGTACGCGGACTATCGCCTTAAAAAGTACTACTAAGGATTCGCTTGTTGAAGAAGTTTGCCTTTATGGTCACTCCGATGGAAAATTGTCTATTGGGGTTCAGTTCAATCAAGTTAATCATGCGCTTATAAACTATTTACAAGCACAGGGCCTAGAAGTAAAATTGTCTAATTTTACTAATAACAGGTCTTTTTTTGTTAATGACCTTCAAGCTAATAAGATAGTTCTTGATGTTTTCGAATCTAATAATCAAATCCAAGCTGAGCCCTTTGCTCGAATTCGGGAGATTGTGGAGAAAGGAAGTTGTGAGCCCTTTACAACAGGGCTAGACTTTATGGAAGAGTGGTATTAAGCACTAAGTTTTCTTAGTGCTTATATGCCCGTTCGTTTCAAAGGCACCTAATAGGACTGAATTGAAAGCTCACGCGATTAAGAAACCGAAATAACCTGAAGAATCGGAATTTTGCAAGGAAGCGGCACAAATTTTCATTTTCTGGAGCTGGAACCTCAAACGCCTCTGAATTAAAGGCTCCCTTTGCTGCTGAATATGTTATCGCGCTCTTCAAAGTCAATAAACTCAAACCGAATTTTCTCATATGCCCATCTTTTGACAGGGCGAGACCATCGGGCGTTGCTAAAACTGAATTTTGAATCACCTAGTTGGCCTTATGGAATTTCACCCGAGAACATACTTTGGAAACAACACCCAAGAAATCGACGCATTGCAGAAGTATTTTTGAAATGTGGCCTTGTTGATCGCTCCGGCCAGGGTGCAAATCTCATGTTTAAAGAAACCATCTGTCAAGGCAAGCCTCTTCCCAATTTTGATCATACTAATGAAACTCAAGTCTTTCTAACACTGCCTGGCCAAATTCAAGACCTGCCTTTTCTACGCTTTTTAGAAAAAGTGGGGCAGGAACGACTGAAGAGTTTTGCAATAGAAGATTTTCTTATTTTGGATTTGGTGCATAGAGAAGAGCCTATACCTCAAAAGTGGTTGTCGAATGTCAAAAATTTGGTCGAGATGGGCGTTTTAGAAAAATTTAGCCGAGGCAGGGGAGTTCGATATTTATTCTCTCGTCGTTACTATAGCTTTATTGGAAAAAGGGGGACATATACTCGTAAACGAGGACTGGACCGAGAGACCAATAAAAAGCTGCTATTAAAGCATATTAGTGAACAAACTCTTACAGGAAGTCGCCTTCAAGAATTAATGCAAGTACTGCCGATGCTCAGTAATAATCAAGTTCAATCATTGTTGAGAGAGCTCAAGGAGGCTGATCTCGTTTATAAACAAGGGACTACTCGAGGTGCTCTCTGGTTCCGAACTTCAATTGCGTTTGAATAAGCAAAAAAACGCAATCATAACGCAATTCAATCGACTTAACATTCACAAAATAAGGCCGTTGTGATTTTAGTAAAGATGCGGTTCAGTGCAATCCAATGCCAAACTTGATCTGCTTACCGGCGCGGGTAAAGTGATGCTCCGGGTTATTGCCAGATCGTTTGCATGACTCCATGGCTTTTTCGATGGCATTTTTAAATCTATCATTTGGAATACCCCAAACACGGTTGAAGGTTGCCTGCGCTCCAATGTTCTATTCCGCATGAAGTTATACCGAAACAACCTGAAGAATCGGTTTTCGATGTCGCTCGCTCCAGACTCCAAAATTTGTGCCGCCTCCTTATCTAATTCCCGATTCTTCAGGTTGTTTCGGTATAGATTATTTTAAAATAGTCTTTTTATAATTAAGAATTCCAGTTGATCGAAAAAAGGTTTTTTTGTAAAATGGTAAATATATTCCAGCCATGGGGCGGAGTGCAATAATGAACCACTATGAATCTACATCTTTCGGCTTAGATTCTACACTTGTCAGTTATCGACAAGTGCTGGTGGTGTGCGCGTGCGCGCTTAAATAAATTGCATTTCTTACCCATCAATATCTTTTTTCTCCCACAGACTCTTAGAGATCAAAGCCTTTAATGGGCAAGAAGTGCCAACCATTATAGGATAGTTATGTCAATACAAGAAAAGTCATTTCCGATACCAAAAAAGAAATCGAGCTTATTCACGACGGGCTTGGCTCTTTTTTCTATGTTTTTCGGAGCGGGGAATTTAATTTTTCCTCTTTTAATTGGAAAATCGGTCGGTCAAAATGTCTGGTTTGCCATTTCAGGCCTTGGGCTAACCGCAGTTGTGATACCCTTCTTGGGACTTGCAGCCATGGTTTTGTTTCAGGCTGACTACAATCGCTTTTTTGGCCGATTTGGAAAAATCCCAGGCATGTTGCTGCTGTTGCTTTTACAACTCATACTCGGTCCATTTGGGGTCATTCCTCGGCTGGTAGCTCTTATGCATGCCACAGTGGAGCCCTATTTGTTTGGCATGCCATTGATGATGTTTAGTATTCTTATAGCGGTTGTCATTTTTGGATGTAGCTTTAAACGACAAAAGTTAATCGGCTTTTTAGGGGCCTATTTAACACCCATTCTATTGCTCTCTTTGGCGGCTTTGGTATTTTTTGGCCTTAGCGATGGGGCTTCGTTGAATCCTGTATCTCCTCCGGCGAGGGATAGTTTTATGCAGGGATTATTGGGTGGATATAACACCATGGATCTCATCGCGGCATTTCTTTTTGCCACTGTTATTCTGCCTCACTTTCAACAAGAGTCAGAACTGGAACATCCAATGCAAAGACGACGGTCGCTCTTGAAAAAGATGTTATTTTCTAGCCTCATTGCTGCCTCCTTATTATTTTTGACCTATATTGGCCTTTGTTTGATTTCTGCCCATCATGGATGGAGGTTAGATCCCTCTTATCCCCCAGAACAGATGCTTGGAGCCATCGCGATCAAACTACTAGGCCCAGTTGGAGGGTGCATTGCTGCAGTAGCCGTTTTTACAGCCTGTTTGACAACAGCGATAACCTTGTCTTCGATTTTTGCAGATTACTTGAGAAAGGATCTTTGTAAGGAGAAAATCAGTCCTACTTTAGCGCTAATTCTAACCCTGGTTATAGTGACTCTTTTTGCGAGTTTGGGATTTGGAGGCATTTCTGCATTCTTGAACCCAATTGTGCAGATCGTTTATCCCGGTTTGATTCTACTTACTTTTCTGAATCTGCTGCATTATCTATATCTGCATCGCGCAGTGAAGAAGCTTTAACTGAGCCAATAGTTATATTTTTTGATGAACCAAACTTTTACGATCTGGGTGAGACCGCAATAGCAAATTAGGGTTGCGATTAACCAGGGGAAATAGCTTAGGGGTAAAGGAACCAGGCCTATACTTGCTCCGATCGACGAATAGGGGAGGAAAACCCCGACGGCCATAATGATCGCTGTGGTAAAGAGCAGTGGAAGGGATGCGATGCTTTGAATAAAGGGAATCTTTTTGGTTCGAATCATATGGACAATCAAAGTTTGCGATAAGAGCCCCTCGATAAACCAACCTGATTGAAATAGAGCTTGATTAGCTAGGGTGCTGGCCCCGAAATAAAACCACATGATGGCAAATGTGGTATAGTCAAAGATAGAGCTGATGGGTCCAATAAATAGGGTGAATTTGGCGATGCCAGCTGGATTCCATTTACGTGGTTTGAGTAAGAAATCTTGATCGACGTGGTCAAAAGGGATGGCGACTTGCGAAATATCGTACAAGAGGTTTTGGACCAATATTTGGATCGCTTGCATAGGCAGAAATGGAAGAATAGCGCTTGCGCCAAGGATGCTAAACACATTCCCAAAATTCGAACTAAGAGCCATTTTTATGTATTTAATAATATTACCAAAAGTTTTACGCCCTTCGATAACCCCCAGACCTAAAAAGAGGAGATTTTTTTCGAGCATGATGATATCGGCAGCTTCTTTTGCGATGTCAACACCCGTATCGACCGAAATGCTAATATCTGCTTCATGTAGTCCGGGGGCATCATTGATCCCATCTCCCAGAAAACCGACGGTGTGCCCATTGGCTTTTAATGCAGTAATAACGCGAGATTTTTGGAGTGGGGAAACTTTAGTAAATATGGTGGTTTTTTCGACTAAATCGTTGAGCTGGGGATCGGTCAATTTTTCAATTTGAGCCCCTGTCAGAGATCCTTCAATATTTAGATTGACCCAACTGCAAATTTTCCGGGTAACTAACTCATTATCTCCAGTTAATATTTTTACTTGAATGGCATACTCTTTCAATTTTGTAAGAGCTTCCGCTGTGGATCCTTTGGGAGGATCCAGAAAAGCTAACAAACCTAAGACAATTAAGTGGTTTTCGTCTGTAGGTCGATATTCTTTAGCCCCTTGGTTGGGAACTTCCTTATAGGCCAAAATTAATACGCGAAGGCCATCTTCATTCAAGTCGTTTTTTAGGCGATTAATCTGTCCTAAAATCTCAGCTGTCAAAGGAACAACTGAACCATTCACTTTGGCCTCAGTACAGATTTCTAATAGTTCTTCGGCCGCTCCTTTACAAATTAATAGATTCTTTCCAGAACCATTTTCTACGATGACAGACATCCTACGACGGGTAAAATCGAAAGGGATTTCATCGACCTTTCGATAGTTTTTATCTAAATTTAAACGTTTCTCAACTTCTTCGCTATATTCGAGAACTGCAATATCTAATAGGTTTCTTAAGCCCGTTTGATAGTAGCTATTAAGATAGCCATAATTTAGCACTTCAGTACTATCTTCACCTTCAACATTTAAATATTTATCAAGGATGATCTTATCTTGGGTCAGTGTCCCTGTTTTATCAGCACAAAGCACATCCATCGCTCCAAAATTCTGGATGGCATTGAGTCTTTTCACCACCACTTTTTCTTTGGACATGTTGAGCGCGCCTCGAGCCAAGTTGGCAGTGACAATCATCGGCAGCATTTCAGGTGTGAGTCCAACGGCTACAGAAAGTGCAAAAAGGAAGGCTTCAAACCAAGAGCCTTTTGTAAACCCGTTTAGAAAAAAAACAATTGGCACCATCACAAGCATAAAGCGGATTAGCAACCAACTGACTTTATTGACGCCAATATCAAAGCTTGTTAGGGGCCGATGCCCAATAATGCTTTTTGCCATGGAGCCAAAGTAGGTCAGATGGCCGGACGTGACGATGACAGCTAAGGCCGTTCCGTTGAGCACACTGGTCCCCATATAACACATATTGGGCATCTCGAGCGGATTCACAGAATCGGTGGATTTGAAAGATTCATCCTTTTCAACAGGCAAAGATTCTCCGGTTAGGGATCCTTGGCTGACATAGACGTCCTTGGCAGAAATTAAGCGGACATCGGCTGGGATCATATCACCGGCAGAGAGGTAAATGATATCTCCAGGCACCAAATATTTGATTTCTATCTCCTCTCTCTTTGGTTTTGAATCTTCAGTTTCACGTCGCAGCACGGTCGCTTTTGTACTGACTAAGGCCTTGAGTTTTTCTGCAGCTTGATTGGAGCGGTATTCTTGGAAAAAACGCATGATCACGCTGATTAAAACCATGACGGAAATAATATAGACAGCTTCGATCTCACCAATCAAAAAGGAGACGAGGGCTAGAAGCATTAGTAAGATGATAAAGGGATTAGCAAAATTTTTTAGTAATAAAGCGTACCAGGAAGGAGGTCTTTCATGTGCAATTTGGTTTAACCCAAACTGTTTAATTCTCTCTTGAGCGTCCGACTCCAATAACCCGTCGCTGCTCGTATGCAATGTCTGAAGTAATTCGGGAAGGGGCATTTTTGCATAGTTAACTAGAGCCGCCTCAATCAACTTATTCTGATTGTTGTGGCTGTCTTTGGGCCTGAGCCGTGAGTGCAAAGCCTGATAAATTTTTAGGAACATTGGACCTCTTGCATAACTATGGTTCTTTTGAACCGATTTTCGATTCAAATTGCAGGGGTAATATCGACTGGTATATACTCAAGCTTCCCAAATTTTCCAAGTGCTAAAAATTTGCTCCAGGAAGGAACTATACCCCTTCCGGCTGCTTTGCTTGCCAATAGGCGTCCCCGTAATCGATGAGGAGCTCCTGGCCGGCAGGAATAGGGCAAATCGTCTTAAAACCGAAGTGAAACGAGCCGCCGTGGGGAATCCAAGTAACCCCTGCATTGGGTTCTTTGCCGAGGCCGCGATAGTCATTCACAAAGGCGAGTTCATTTGCAATATTCTTAGGATCAATGACTAAAAACTGGTCCCCAAGTTTTAGACAGCAGGCGTATTTAGATAGGTCCTTCGGGGCGTCTGTTAGGGAAAGCTCCCCGACAAACTCGCCCAGAATAACATCTTTTTCAATGGGTGCTGTGGCAAAAACACCTCGCTCGCCTGCAAGCGGATGGGGCTTTTTGAGTAATGCGAGGGCGATATGGGGATGAACTTTTCCTTGGGCGATGAGGGGAGAAATGACATCTGGGTCATTCTCTTGTCCAAAACAACACCGCAAATAGAGCTTTAGGGTGAACGAATCGCAACCCTTGAGCAAGGATTCGCCGGAGTAAGTGAACTGTTTTGGCCAATATTTAGGGGGCATACCTTTTTTTCATATTATCGAGGATTGAATAAAAGTGAGAAAAAACTAACAATCGACTCAAGCGCATGAATAGCTTATAGATGAAATCTATTGCAAGACATTTATGTAACTAATATACGAGGAAATAGGGGAGTAAGTTTATGGCTCTATTTCAGCAAGGTCTTTTATTTTTGTCGGTGGGAGTGTTGGGCTATCTTCTCGCAGCAATCATTTGGCCGGAGAGGTTTTGATAGATGCAAACGGCCGATTGGATACAGCTAATCATCTTTCTCGGCATTATCATCCTTTTAACAAAACCAGTAGGAATATATCTTTACAAGATTTTGACGCCTAATGAATCGACTTTTCTCGATCCTGTCCTTAAGCCTGTAGAAAAACTGATCTATCGGGCCTGCCGCATCAATCCTCTTCTTGAGCAAAATTGGAAAGACTATCTTGCCTGTATCATGGGTTTTAGTCTGATTTCTCTTCTCTTTACTTTCGCCCTTCTAGCAGCTCAACATTATTTGCCTTTTAATCCACAGCATTTTGCCGCCCCTTCTTGGGACTTGAATCTCAACACCTCCACCAGCTTTATGACAAATACCGACTGGCAAAACTATGGCGGGGAATCGACAATGTCCTATTTCTCTCAAATGGCGGGATTGGCCGTGCAGAACTTTGTCTCCGCAGCAGTAGGACTTGCCGTCGCAGCAGCTCTGGTACGGGGGATTGCTAGAAAGACGGGGAAAACAATTGGTAATTTTTGGGCAGATTTGGTCCGGATTAGCCTCTATCTTTTACTCCCTATTTCGATCATTTGCGCTACTTTCTTTCTCTCAGAAGGGGTCCCACAGAACCTCAACCCATATGCAAAAGCGGAAACCTTGGAAATGGGGGTACAAACTATTGTACAAGGGCCGATTGCTTCTCAACAGGCGATTAAGATTCTCGGGACTAATGGGGGTGGGTTTACAAATGCCAATTCTGCCCACCCATATGAAAATCCCACTCCGTTATCCAACTTTTTTCAGATTCTTCTTATTCTTTTGATTCCTGCGGGACAAATTTATTATTTTGGGCGCAGTGTGGGCGATACAAAACATGCCTGGTGCATTTTCTCTGCGCTAGCGATTCTCTTTATCGCGGGGATTCTATTGTGCGCTCACTCCGAAGCTGTGGGGAATCCTGCCTTCGAGCATTTGGGATTAACCGGCGGCAACTGGGAAGGGAAAGAACAACGTTTTGGACTATTTGGTTCCGCCCTCTATGCCTGCGCAACCACGGTGGTCTCTTGTGGCGCAGTCAATTGCATGCATGATTCTTTGACCCCGATAGGAGGTCTTATCCCCATGCTCAATATCCAGTTAAGTGAAACCATTTTTGGGGGTATTGGAGCGGGTCTTTATAGCATTCTTCTCTATGTGTTTCTTGCGATTTTCATTGCCGGTTTGGTGGTTGGGCGAACCCCTGAATATTTAGGGAAAAAGATTGAATCCTTTGACGTCAAGATGACGATGATCGCTATCCTTTCCTATGTTCTTATTGTCCATGCTTTTACTGCTTGGAGCTGTTTTAGCGATTGGGGGGTCAAGGCACTTGGCAATACAGGCGCTCACGGATTTAGCGAAATCCTCTACGCCTATAGTTCCTGCGCTGCAAATAATGGGAGCGCATTTGCTGGACTCTCAGGCAATACGCCACCCTATAACTTAACTTTAGCCGTAGCGATGTTTTTAGGGAGGTTCCTCGTTGTCGGTCCAGTGATTGCCCTAGCGGGGTCGCTGGTTCAAAAGAGAGTCCATCCTAAAAGTGCGGGCTCTTTTCCCATATCGAGTCTCATTTTTATTTCTCTTATCGTGGGGGTCATCATTCTTTTAGGAGCATTGACATTTTTACCCGCTTTGACGATGGGGCCGATTATTGAGCAATTTCACATGCTAACAGGGAAGCTTTTCTCATGACTTCCGCATTCCCTAAAAAACTTTTCATCTATGCCTTCCTCCAATCGCTAAAAAAATTAAATCCTTACGAGCTCTTACATAACCCTGTGATGTTTATTACAGAAATCGGGGCTATCATCACCACCATCGAGTGGCTTTTCCTCTCTACTGACAATCCCTTTTTTTACTCGCAAGTGACGATTTGGCTATGGCTTACTGTCCTTTTTGCCAATTTTGCCGAAGCGATTGCTGAAGTGCGCAACAAGTCCCAAGCAGAGTCTCTCCGCCACGGCAGAATAGAGACGATGGCCCATTTGCAGCAAAAAGATGGAAGTTATCTTACGGTGAACTGCAAAGAACTCAAAAAAAATGATATCGCAAAAGTTTCGGCGGGAGAGGTTATTCCGGCGGATGGGGAGATTATTGAAGGGATAGCCTCGATAGATGAGTCGGCAGTGACGGGAGAATCAGCCCCTGTGATTCGCGCCGCTGAAACAGATCATAGTTCTGTAACTGCTGGAACAAAAGTTCTCTCCGATTATATTCTTATTAGGATCTCTTCAGATCCAGGGAGCAGCTTCCTGGATCGGATGATCGATCTGATTGAAAGTGCCAAGAGAAAAAAATCTCCCAATGAGATCGCTTTAACCATTCTCCTCTCCGGGCTGACCTTCATTTTCGTCGTCGTCGTCGTAGCAATGAAGATCTTCGGCACATACTTCCACGTCGATTTTTCTGTGACGATGTTAGTGGCTCTTTTGATTTGCTTAATCCCTACCACGATCGCGGGCCTGCTCAGCGCCATAGGCATTGCTGGCATCAATCGCCTGATGAAAAAACATGTGCTCGCTCTCAGTGGCCAAGCCGTAGAGGCCGCAGGGGATATCGATATGATCCTGATCGATAAGACAGGGACAATTACCGTCGGCCATCGACAGGCCTCTGAGATCACCGTTGCATCCGATGTGTCGCTACAGGATTTTGTTAAAGCGACCTATTATTCCACCCTGCATGATCTAACGGATGAAGGGAGAAGCATCATCAATTTTCTCAAACAACATTACGAAAAAGAGTTGCCCCCAGAGCGCTCGAGCCTCATATCTATCCCCTTTACTGCACAGACGCGCATGAGTGGAGCTGATCTTGATGGAGAAAAATTCCGCAAAGGAGCTACGGATGCCGTTGAGAAGTTTATAGGGCATAATCTCCCTATGGAACTTGCTAATACTGTCAAAAAATATGCTGAGCGAGGAGGCACGCCTCTGATAGTCTGTAATGGACACCGTGCGCTGGGTGTTATTCTATTGAAAGACATCGTAAAGAAAGGACTTACCGAGCTGTTTTCTCGTTTTCGTTCCATGGGAATACGCACCGTGATGATCACAGGAGATAATCCCATCACCGCTGCTACAATAGCAAAAGAGGCAGGGCTTGACGATTTCCTCGCTGAAGTAACACCCGAGCAAAAACTGAAAACCGTTCTTCAAATGCAAAAAGAAGGAAGGATGGTAGCCATGACTGGAGACGGTGTCAACGATGCGCCAGCTCTAGCACAAGCAGATGTCGGCGTAGCGATGAATTCTGGAACGCAGGCAGCGAAAGAAGCGGGGAACATGATTGATCTGGACTCCCATCCCAGCAAACTCTTTGAAATCATTGAGATCGGGAAACAAATGCTGATGACGCGGGGTGCCCTAACTACTTTTTCAACTGCCAATGATATTGCAAAATACTTTGCCATCATCCCTGCGATACTGATTCCCTTTTTTCCTTCTGTTAGCGCGCTGAATTTGATGCGTCTTGCTACCCCGCAAAGCGCTGTATTAAGCGCAGTGATTTTTAATGCGGTAATCATTCCAGCGCTCATTCCTCTCGCTTTTAGAGGGGTTAAAATGATCCCTCAGCAGGCATTGCTCATCTTGCGGCGGAACCTTCTCATTTACGGAGTGGGTGGGATTGTGCTGCCCTTTATTGGCATTAAGCTCATCGATTTGCTGCTGATCAGGTTGGGGGTAATATGAAAACATTTTTCGGCTCCTTAAAACCTGCCTTGATTGCATTAGCGCTTTTAACTGTAATCTTAGGAATTCTCTACCCCCTATTTATATACGGGATCGGAGAGCTTTTTTTTCATAAAAAGACAAATGGGACCCTATTTTACGATAAAGTTGGAAAAATCGTGGGTTCGGAGTGGATCGGGCAAAACTTCACCAAGCCCGAGTATTTTCATCCAAGACCTTCAGCTGCGGGGGATAAAGGATATGATGCCACCAGTTCTTCTGGGAGCAATCTCGGCCCCACATCGCAAAAGCTTGTCGATACTCTCAAGAAAAGAGCAGCTGACTATCGATCTGAAAATAAATTGCCCCCTGATGCCGTGATCCCGGCCGATGCCGTTACCGCTTCAGGGAGCGGGCTAGATCCTCATATTAGCGTCAGCAATGCTCTGCTACAAGCGGCTCGCATTGCAGCTGCGCGCCATTTAAATACAGATCAGGTGAAAACACTCATTGAGGAATTTACTGAAGCCCCCACGTGGGGACTTTTTGGAGAGAGTCGCATCAATGTTCTTCGCATTAATCTTCGATTAGATGAAATCAGCCCTTCCAAAAAGTCATTATGAAAAGTAGAACGCTCCTTTTTGGCCTCGTTCTTTTAACGGCTCTTGCTTATGCAGATGAGGGACCTTCAGCCCCTAGCGCTCCTACACCCTGGTTGACAGGTCCATTGATTGCCCCTACTGGAACGGTCATTCCCTATGGACACTTCACAATTGAATCTTATCTCTATTGCACGACCAATTCAGGGACTTACAACAAAGACTGGCATTACGTCTCTTCACCACATAACTTTTTCATCTTAAACCCTCAGTTTCTCTGTTACTTTGGATTGACCTCTTGGATGGATATCAAAATTACCCCTCAATTTTTTTATAATACGACCTCTAATCAACACTCAGGAGGCTTTGGCGATTTTACAGTTGGATTGGATTTTCAATTGTTTGATGCTGGAGCTAAAACAAATTTTCCCGGAATCAAATTTGCGGTCAAGGAAACATTTCCTACTGGAAAGTATCAGCACCTGAATCCTAAAAAGCTGATGACCGATCAGACCGGCGCTGGAACTTATGCGACGATTTTTAATTTGGTTCTCTATAAAGTTTATCACCTCGGAACCGGCCACCATTTTTTAAGCACAACCTATTACGCATCCTATACAATCAATATTCCCATCACTGTGCGTGGTTTTAATACTTATGGAGGGGGCTTTGGAACACGTGGCAAAGTTCTTCCAGGGAATATTTTTCAAGCGACCATAAGCTTTGAGTACTCACTCAATCAAAATTGGGTCATCGCCCTGGATAATGTGTATACCCACACCGATCACACTGAATTTTTCGGCGCTCTAGGAAGGACATCTTCCGGCGCTCAGGCAAGTGTTGAAAGCCCTTCGAATGAACAGATTAGTTTTGCTCCGGCCCTGGAATACAACTTCAGCAGTCACTTTGGAATTTGCGCCGGCTGTTGGTTCACAGCCTGGGGAAGAAACAGCACTGCATTTATCAGCGGTGTTGTGAACTTTGACTATACCTATTAGAAAAAAGCTTTACCACTCTCTTGCGCACCTATTCTTGAACTGATTGAATAGGAAATCCAAAGGACAGCGGTCAAAAAGAGAGATACGATTCAAGGGTGTCGCTTTTACCAAACAGGTCTATCAGCACCAAAAGGCTGCATAAGAGTTAAATTTGATTCAGGCATATTGGAAAATTGGACTGCTGGTGCAAGTTGGGTTATGTCCCCGTAGGTCGTGGGCTTAGTGATAAGCTTTAAGGGATAATTATCGCTGCTGGGACACTGCAAATATAGCTTTTTCTCTATTAAGCCTAGGTCCTGTACCCACATTGCAGATTTTGCAAGGGAGATTTTCACGTGATAGGAGCCCCCTTCTTTTGCACGTCTTAGTAAAGCAATCATCATGCCCGCTGCAGCAAAATAGGCTGAGATTAGGTCATTTAAATAGAAAACGGGCGAGTATTTGGGTTCATCGGGAGATCCTTCTGTAATTGAAAATCCTGTTGCAACTTGTGCATTTTGATCAAACCCAGGTCTGTTTATCCATGGCCCGTCATGTCCGTAGGCATTGATTGAAAGGTAGACTAGCCCTTTAGTGCTCATTTTTGCGCAGTCTTTGGCGGCAATTGAAAATTTTTCAACCACAGAAGGTCTATAGGACTGAGCAAATACATCTGCATTCTCTATGAGTTTGCATAAACTATCTTGATCGGCTTCTTGTTTTAAATTTAAATAAGCGGATCGTTTTCCAAAGTTCACTGCAAAGTTTTGCGCCAGCGTATCTCTTTCATAGGGAGAGCTTATATGTAACACGTTTGCACCAAACTCAGCCAATGTTCGTGTACTTCTCGGCCCAGCAAGTACGTGTGTGAAATCCAGTACGCGAATTTCCGATAAAGGGGTCGAAGGATTTTCAGCAAAATGCACAGGAGGAGAATCTGCTATTTTTTCAATTTCGATGATGGGAACATCAATCAAATATTTGCCCTGCGGATGCAGTCTCCACTCGTCTCTTGTATATGCAACTGAACATGGCAATCCAAGATCCGATAGTTTTTCTTGAAGTAGTTCAGAATCCCAAGATGAGATTGATCTGGCAATTGATTTTCGATTGTTTCCGCAGTCAAAAAAATTTAAATAGCCATTCATAAGCTTCTGATAAGGAGGACCCGATTCAATCATTACTTTTCGTCCATCTTTGCAGGTAAAAATGCCGTTTGTTGGGACAATTTCTGCTCCAAGAGGGATATGATGTCCCGACTGCCAAATAAAATGAGTAGGATGTAAGTAATGAATAGCATCGAAAATATTTAATGAGATATCACTTTGATTTCCTGTACGATAATTCCAAATAGCAGCAGCAGCAATGGACTGAAAAATTAATACAGAACTAATCGCTTCCCCGAGGCGATGTGGCGACTTTAATATTGGATCATGTCCTTCAAGAGTAACCTCGCCTTGAAAAAATTCAGCTAACCCATATTGTTTGATTAGGTTCTCAAGAACGGGTAATTCTCCATTTTTGAGAGAGAAAATTTTTTTCATATTCGACGCATATTGGATCCGTTAAACTTAGAATGTAAAAATATTTAATAGGTGTCAACAACTACTCATCGACGAATTTTGGATATGATTTTGATGGGGTCCCCAATGGATGCTTATTTGGGGCGGAACACTTTTCGTAACTGGTTTTAGAATTTTCTGTAATAGGGGTTTAGGGAGCAATGGAATAAATCAGTATTTTATTATACAGGTCTTTCAGCAAAGTGCTGTAGTACATTGACAAGTTCTGATGGATTTCCTATATGCATATAGTAACAGGAGATTCATCATTATAATGAAATTGCTAATTAAGCCTTTCCAGCTGAGATCGTTGCAGATTCGCAATCGCATAGTGATGGCCCCGATGACGCGTAATAAATCCAAAAGAGGCATACCAGGTGATGACGTTGCCCAATATTATCAAAAACGTGCTGAAGGAGGCGTAGGTCTTATTATCACAGAAGGCACCATAATTGGACACAAAGCTTCAAATGGTTATCCGGACGTTCCACATTTTTATGGCGAAGAAGCTTTAAAAGGATGGGAACGGGTTGTTGAAGGAGTTCATCAAGCAGGTGGAAAAATTTTTCCTCAGATTTGGCATGTTGGGAGCATTCGTCAGACTCACCATCATTGTCATAATGAAGGAGTGGACAATCTTGGAGAACAATGTTGTTACAATGCAAGAGTGCCAGGGTATGCGCCATCACCTGTGCCACATCCTTATGTTGAAGGAGCAGAGATTCCTCATGAGATGACCTTAAAAGATATAGAAGAGGTGATTCAGGCATTTGCTAAGGCTGCCCTAGAGGCAAAAACACTAGGATTCGATGGAGTGGAAATCCATGGAGCTCATGGATATCTTATCGATCAATTTTTTTGGGATCGTACAAATAAAAGACATGATCAGTATGGAGGCAAAAGTATTTCACAGAGAGTACAGTTTGGCGTTGAGGTCGTCCAAGCAGTTCGAAATGCTGTGGGTCCAGATTTTCCAATCGATTTTCGCTTTTCTCAATGGAAATTGGGAGACTATAAGGCAAAACTTGCTCATTCTCCTATAGAATTAGAATCGTTTCTTGATCCATTAGCAAAAGCAGGTGTAGATCTATTTCATTGCAGTACTCGTCGTTTTTGGGAACCAGAGTTTGCTGATTCTCCATTAAACTTGGCCGGATGGACAAAAAAAATTACAGGGAAACCAACAATTACCGTGGGTTCTGTCGGACTGGACGATGATTTTGTCACTACCATGTCTAAGCACTTTTCTCCTCACCAGAGTCAGGATAAAATGAATATTCTGTTGCAGTCTTTTCAACAAGGAGAATTCGATTTAGTAGCCGTTGGAAGATCCCTTTTGGCTGACCCATTTTGGCTTCAGAAAATAATAGAGGGACGCTTTGATGAGATTATTCCCTTTTCCGAAGAAGCCCTGACTAAATTATGATTCTCTGTTCTTCATTTTTCATATAGACTGGATATAAATAAAATTTTATATCAATGCATGAAGCAATTCATTGCTATACTGCGCCCGCTTAGGTTTTGCGAATTTTGGGAGTCTCAGAGCGTGCCCAGATACGAAGGATCATGACGAGGAAGATATTCCTGTAATATCTTCGAGGAGAGATCCTTCGTAGATGGGTCGCTATGATGGCTTCAAAAATTCGCAAAACCTAAGCGGGGGCAGTATAAATGGGAGATTGGATGAAGGATTTTTTGAGCGCGCGGACGATGTTATTTACTCCCGGTAATCGCCCTGAACGTTTTGAAAAAGCAAAAGAAGCAGGAGCAGATGGGGTTATCATCGATTTAGAAGATGCTATTTCCCTTGCAGAAAAAGATAAAGCGCGTGAAATCGTCATTCAATACTTTAAAAATTCCTCACCAACCAAAAACTTTTTGCATTGTTTGCGCATCAACAGCATCAAAACAGCCCCGGGATTAAAAGATATTTCTGCGCTGATTGATAATCATATTTCTCCAGATGTCATTCTCATTCCGAAAACAGAGTATGCGGCAGAGATTATTATTCTGGACGCTCTACTGCAGCCTCGCTCTATTCCTTATATCGCACTTATCGAAACCGCCAGAGGACTTCAAAATGCCGATGAGATTGCATTA
This sequence comes from uncultured Verrucomicrobiae bacterium, assembly GCA_963806855.1. Classification (GTDB taxonomy): domain Bacteria; phylum Chlamydiota; class Chlamydiia; order Chlamydiales; family Rhabdochlamydiaceae; genus Sacchariniichlamydia. The sequence goes on from CAWDYW010000003.1 coordinate 126,705, forward strand.
AGCAGCCCCAATATAAAAGCAATTTGTTTTGGCGGTGCAGATCTCGCGGCTGATTTAGGAGCAATTCTAACATGGGAGTCGATGCTAAATGCACGCTCACAAATTGTTCGTTCTGCAGCAATTGCTGGGATAGCAGCATTTGATGTGCCGTATTTAAATCTTCACGATTCAGACGATAGCGGAATATTGGAAGAAACTAGACGAGTTAAAGCGTTGGGATTTACTGGAAAATTTGCTATTCATCCTAAACATATTAAACCTATCTTGGATTCATTTACACCATCAGAAGAAGAAGTTGAGCAGGCACGACTTATTGTCGATGCTTATGAGAAGGCGCGGGGCAATGCATGCGAAATCAACGGAAAAATGATCGATGTTCCCATTGCGCGATCAGCCAAACGGATATTGGCAATAATAAATCATTAATTTTAAGGATCAAGCTATGTCTCTTTTTAAAGCTTATATTAAAATCGGTGAAAATCGTTATCGTGAAAATTTCGGTTTAAGCTTTGAAGAATTTCAAATACGTCAAAAATTCAAACATCGTCCTGGCGTAACCATCAGCCAGCAGGATAATAAAGATGAAGCATTAGATACCATTAATAATGCACAATTACATTATGATGAGCATTACGCTGAACAAACCGAGTGGGAAAAATGTCTAGGGGTCAGTACGCTCACTTTGCAAAATGTAATTGGCATGACATGGAAAACTTTTGGCAGAAAACAACGGATTATTAGCTATGATGATATTTCAATGACTCATCCGGTCTATGGCGGTGACACTCTATACGCTGAATCTGAAATCATCAGCAAAGATGAATGTCCTCAAGATTCCAATTTAGGCATTTTACATATTGCAACTCAAGGCCTTAATCAACATGGTGACGTTGTTTCTAAAATTCAATACCAGATGCTAGTCTATAAAGCAGGCAAACATCCATTAGATAAAAAACTAACCAGTGCCGCTTTTGATTTAAAAGATGAAAAATTTTCATTATATCGTCAATTGTCTGATGGTCGTTATATTGAACAAATAGGAATCCCTTATGAAGAGCTCGAAATTGGAGAGACTTACGAGCATAGGCCTGAAAAAACTTTTACTGCCGAAGAAACCAGAATCCACTCACTGAGATCATTAGATTGGAACCCGCAATATGCCGATTTTAATTACGCTGAAAAGTTTCTCGACGGCAAAATTCCTGTTAATGAAACCTTTCTCATCGGAGCAATAACTGCACTAACCACACGCACCTTTGGTCGCGTCGTTGCCAATTTACAATGGAAAAATATTAAACTCCCCTCATTAGTATACGCGGGAGATACAGTTTGTGCAGAATCAACTATTTTGTCGAAACGGGAGTCCAAATCTCGCCCCGAGCAAGGCATCATGGCAGCAACTACAAAATCTTTCAACCAACACGGCGAATTAGTTTGTTCTTACGAGCGGCATTTTTTGGTTTATAAAAAAGGTGTTGGACCTTATAGCGCTGCGGGCTATTAGAATATACAAGGAGCATTAATGACTTATCAATCCGAATATCAATCCAAACTAACAACACCTGAGAAAGCTGTTCAGCTTATTCCTTCACGCGGCAATATTTCATTAGGAATGGCTGTCAGTGAACCTCCTGCATTATTGAGTGCGTTAGAAAAAAGTATTCTAGCAGGAAGAATTGATGAATTGCGAGTGTATTACATGCATTCCGAAGAGCAAATGCATGAGACTATTTTGAAATATGAATACATGGATAGAATAAAACCTCATCCATTTTATATGGGATCTATTGAACGAGATCTTGTACTTCAAGGGTTAAAAGAGAAAAAAAAGGCAATATTTTATATGCCTGGGAATTTCAGCAGCGTTCCCGCCATATTGGATGAAATAGGAATTGATGTGTTCTTAGTAACGGTATCGCCTATGGATAAAGCGGGATTTTTTAGCTGCGGAACAAATTCAGATTATACTATCCCAATAGCAAGAAATGCTAAAAAACTCATCGTGGAAGTCAATCCCAATATGCCCCGAGTGTTTGGAGATTGCTTCTTACATATTTCTGAAATTGATGCCATTGTTGAAAATGAATGCCCTTTAAAAGAAATTCTAGCGAGGCCGACTAATGACTTGGATCGGAAAATAGGGAAATTAATTGTAGAACTGGTACCTGATCGCGCAACAGTGCAATTTGGTGTAGGTGGCGTGCCAAATGCAGTTTGTGAAATGTTATTTGATCATAAAGATTTAGGTGTACATAGCGAATTAATCGGTCCAGGATTAACAAAGCTTATTCAATCAGGAGCCGTCACGAATAAATATAAAAAAATCCATCCAAATAAAAACGTTTATACTTTAGCTATGGGCGATAAAGAAATGTATGAATTCCTTGATAATAATTCTAGTATGGAAGCTTATCCGGTTAACTTTGTTAATGATCCTTACATCATCGGCCAAAATGATAATGTCATTTCAATTAACTCATTTTTACAGGTAGATCTTATGGGGCAAGTCAATGCGGAATTTATGAAAGGACGACAGTATAGTGCCCCAGGAGGACAACTAGATTTTGTTCGTGGTTCGCAACTCTCAAAAGGGGGCAAGTCTATTTTGACTGCCTATTCTACTGCTGCAAAAGGAAAAATTTCTCGGATCGTACCAAAGCTTGAAGGACCGTCTACGGAATCTCGCGGTGATACACAATATATTGTCACAGAATATGGTGTCGTTAACTTACGTGGAAAGTCTACAGCAGAGCGCACTATGGCCCTGATTCAAATTGCCCACCCTGATTTCAGAGATGAACTATTACGAGAAGCAAAGGAACTGGGATATATATAGAAGAATTTTAGAAATTGCGGAAGAGATTGGTTTTTGCCAGCTCGATAATCTCGCTGCCCCTTCCATTCAAGACAGCCTTGGCCATCCAAATATTGAATCCCACGACATCTTTAAGGGTAATTTTCGGCGGCATCGACAGTTCGAATCGAACACATTATATTTCTCCTCTGCTATCAGAAAGAAAGGGGTAATTATATAGTTGCAAACCATGTATTACAACAGAAGAGGGTATACTGCTCCCCACTAAGACAAAAAGGAGTCTATTAACCCGAGCCCCAAATAGATGACAATATGCGCCAGCGAGGCAAAGCAAAATCGATTCCCCAATCGCAGGACAGTGTTCTCGTACCACGAACTGCAATTGGGGAATCGATTTGGCAAAGCCGCAGCAAGCAGATTGTCACCTATTTGGGGCTCGGGTTAATAAACAGGTGATCTTTAGGATGTTAGAAAGAATAGGATTCATTTAACAGATTGATTGTTAAGCATTTAAATTGACTGGCTGGATCTGGATTGCACGGTTTGACAGGAAATAGACAAACAGTATACAATGAAGATTGTTCATCTACCATGTGTAGAAGGAATTTGGGGCCCGTCTAAACAGCGGAGCCCTCTTTTTTTTGTCCTGAAAAACTCTCAAATTCTTTTCTTAGCTTTTCTCTGCGGCGCGGCTTTTCCAGGTGATATGCTGTTACCAGATCGAAGCCTTTCCGAGTTTCAGCTATCACAACGATGTAGCTGAAATTATCGAGAGCAAAATTGATCCTTCGCTGTTTTTGGTTCTTCCATGGACGAGTTGTTTCCCAAATCTCAACTCTCATAGGGTTTACATTTTCAATCATCGGTCTCGGCCAATGAATTCTTTCGCAACGTCTTAAATCGGGTATTCTCTCTGACTCCTGGCTCCCCTCAGATACAAGATGCCAAAAAGTTGCCCCTTTTTCTTCATAGGGAGGATGGTATCTTGCAAAGACAGGAATTTTCTGAAAAGAGGGCTTACTCTCTACGAAATCTTTATGGAAGCACTGATAGACAACATTAATGTAAGCATTCCAATTGCCTTTGTAATTTTCGAACAAAATCAGCTCGGGGAGCCAAAAGGGGATTTCATCATCCATCGTTGGCCTCACCGGCTTGCCATCGCAGTAGATTGACCTTTCTTTCCCGAATAAGCGTTGTGCTGGTAAGGCAATATCCTGAAAGCTGCCGCATCTCTTCCACTAGCGCTTTTTTCGCTCCACTCATCGCACCATTCCTGTTCGCTGCTAACACACATCCAATGAGAAGGTCTGCCAATTGCAACTGCTCGATTTCATGGGAACGAACAGTCTGTACCCGTGCAATGATTTGGCGTTGGAAATCATAGGCATTATTACATAGGACATCATGGAGCTTTATTACTTTTTCTCCTGATTTCGAGTCTTTGATATCGAGATAAATGTGATAACGGTCATGGGGATTAAGAAGGACTTTAAGCATTTCAAAGTACATTTTGTAGTACCAGGTGTCATGATCATGGTTGAAAGCATCATGACGAAGCTTCAGTTTGTCAGGGATGATCAGAGCACGAAAGTAAAGGCTGTTTTCCTCAAAGAAGTAACTTAATACATCCAAATAGAAATCGATCTTTGCAGGAGAAACCTTTGTCCACTTGATTTCAAAGGTCGGGCTTAAATCGTGTTTTTTCTTAATCGCCTTGATCTGTTTAGCAATGCCCCTTGAAAGGTCATTGGGGCACCAGACAGCTCCCAGGAGCATTACTTGCTGCTGGTCATTTTCCAAGTGGCATGATTCATCGCAGTAAATGTTAAAAACTTTCATCTTTTTCTTTAAGGAACTGTTTTCAAATGGCGATTTTATACCCCACCTCGCCCAGAAGTGTGCATTTGGACCCGTACGAAAGCTCTCGCGGGTCCAAATGCACACTTTTGGGCGAGGCGGAGTATAACACGAACAGGCAAAAATGGGAATGAAGAGTTATACCGAAACAACTTGAAGAATCGGTTTCTTCTTTCTTAAAATCCCTTGGAAGCAATCCTGTGCGGGATTAGATTCTGTGTTTCAATTTCCGTATTTAATCCAGATGGGAAGCATGGTATTTAAGTAGTCCATGAACTTCCAAAGGCCCACCCGATATTCTCGATTGCCAAGTGGATCAAATTGGGCTTGAGGGTATGCGATTCCAAGGCCAAAAAGACCAGGTGCAATAATACCGGTTGTCTCTTGATAATTAGCGCCTGGGAATTGTTCTAGAACAGGCGTTTTGCGTCGTTCGAATCCGACTGCATAGACCACCTTATTGCAAAGCGCTAGCACCTCCTCAAATGTCTTATCTGAACTGAGGCAGCGTTTGAGATTTTGAGGTAGAGTGTCGTCAAGATGTTGCTGAGCCCACTTGGCTGCTGATCCTTTGAGTCCGACGTTATCGAATAGTATCCAATCCCCTAACTCCACCGCATAAATATGGGGGGAGCGATAGAAGTTATGAACTATTTTAGGTTTTAAGTGCAGCAAATTGGCAAGGACGAGTATCGCAGAGTGTGACGAGCCAAATACCCCTACTACATCTTGAGGATCGATCTCTTGGGCCAATTTGGCTGGATTCAATGCGATTTCAAGCGGAATAACCGAGGGATGTGCAAAGGGAAGAAGTTTGGTTTCTGCACCTATGCACAGGATGACTTTTTTTGCTCGGATCAAAGAGGTCTTAAGTTTTACTTCCCACCATCCTCCCTCAAGGTTAAGAGCTACGGCCTCTCCTTGGATTGTTCGTACAACAGAAGTGAGATGGTCGGTAACCCATTGCAAAGGGTCGGCGATCTTTTTGAGAAGACATGTATCATCGGGAGGGAGCTCGTTGATCGGGAATTTTTCTTTGCATTCTTTATAGCGAAATGAGCGGCAATCATTGAGAAATCGGAGGAATAAATCAACCTTAGTATTGCTTGGAACATTGTGCCATTTTTCGCCGAGATCCCCGACCCGAAAAGCGGGGTCTAGCCAACCAATCTGATCTCTTGGGATCTCATGATCGAGTAGCTTTCCAATGGCAGCAATACCCGCAGGCCCCGCCCCAATTACAAGCCAATCGAAGACTCCACTAGCGATTCCATTGGCAGTTTCTAAGCCAATATTTTTATACATCCGATGATTCTCCTAAATAATCATGAACCACGCGGCCGTAAGGAAGCGTCAGATCGCTGAGAATATGGACGGCAGAGACTATTCGTCTGACGGGTAAGTCTGCAATAGGTGCCATGGCATGTGCAACGAGCTCCAATTCGGCAGGTCCTTCCCATGCCCCCTTAATCTTAACCTCGGTCAAATAATGAGAAACCAGTTCGCAAATACGGGCTGTTCCATCGACATGCGGGATGATTTTTAGCAGATAGTTGGGCGTCTCGGTAAAGTCTCTTTCGATCGCTTTCAGATCAGCTGTTTTATACTTATAGCCCATTGTGCCCAAGGCGATACGGACTCCTTGGTAATACAACTCTCCAATAAGGACATCGCTATCCACCCGCAGAGAGGGTTTGGCCAGCGTTTTGGGAAACCCCCAAATTTCTCGGCCTGCAGCGATCGGGGGCTCGCTATCTAAGTACATCGAATGGACATAATTGCCCGGCTTGCCTTCGTAATGGACGGGGATGACTTGCCCCGATTCGGTGTAATCCCCAAATCCGCTTGAATCTGGCATTCGGATAAATTCGTATTTAACTAGGGGCTTAGTCACTTCCAATGGCTCTGGCACAACGGCTTTCAGCTTATCTAAATCCGTTTCATAGGTGATGATGAGAAACTCTCGGTTGATAAATCGGTAAGGCCCAGGTGGATAAGTCGGGCAGCAAAAGGGCATCGCAAAGGCATTTTTTTTGATCTGATTGATCTTCACTGCATGCACCATCCATGGCTGACGATCAGCGACTGCCCAGTCAGGGCATTTGAATCGAAAGAGGCAAAGAAAAAGACCGCGTTAGCTACATCTTCTTCAGTTGTAAATTCTCCATCGACAGTTTCTTTGAGCATCATCTCTTTGATGACCCGCTCCTCGCTTATCCCCAATGTCTTCGCCTGCTCAGGGATTTGTTTATCGACAAGCGGTGTCCTAACGAATCCAGGGCAGATGAGGTTAGCTCGGACGCCATGTGCAGCACCTTCCTTAGCAACCACTTTACAAAGACCTTCTAAGCCATGTTTTGCAGTCACATAAGGCCCTTTTAGGACTGAGGCTTCTTTCGAATGGACAGAGCCGATGTAAATAATGGTTCCCCCGCGGTTGCCCGAATACATGGAGCGCAGACAAGCCCGAGTGGTTAAGAAGGCTCCATCTAAGTGAACCGCCATCATTTTTTTCCAATCACTGAGCTTCAGCTTGTCGATTGGGTCGATATGCTGAATACCTGCATTGCTCACCAAGACATCGATAGGGCCGAGCGTATTTGTGATTTCCTCAATACCCTGGTCAACTTGAGACTCTTGCGTGACATCCATGGCAACGGAAATCGCCTTCCCGCCATGACGAGTCAGCTCTTCAGCCGCAGCCGCTGCGCGGTTCTTATCGAGATCGGCAATGACGACCACAGCCCCCTCTTGAAGAAATTTCTCTGCGATCTTTTTCCCGATGCCGCTTGCTGCGCCGGTCACTAGGACTATTTTATTTGCTAATTTCATTGTCTTGCATATAAACAAGATTACAAATCTGCACAAGTTGATTTATTGGGCATTAAACTTGGCGGCGAGCATTCCTATGGTGACATAGGCCAGCAGGTAAAAGACAGCATCGAGCCAGAACATCTCGAGAGGCTTTTTCCCAAAAAGAACTGGTGCAAGGATCGTGGGTAAAATAAACCCCGCCCAAAGGATCACTCCAATAAGAAAGCCCGAGGCGATCGTTGTGGCCCGGGTGAGATTTAAAAGACATCCCATCGCATAAGCGACGAGCAGTGCGCTGATGAAGGACCCGAGATAGACTTGGATTGGGACCCCGTCAGCCTTTTTTTGCATGTGGCTAGTTAAATCTGGCCATAACCTTCCCAGAATCCACCGGCTGTAAATAATCAGACCAAGCAACATATAAGAGATAATTCCCAGCACAACTCCGATGGGATTGACTTTTAGCCATATATTCATGGGGTCGATCATAATCTAAAGTTTTAATTTTGCCATTAAAATTTCATTTTCAAGTAATATAGACGGCATGTCAGATTTGACTATATTAAATCACAAAATTTTCGACGCCTTTAGAAGGGTTTGGCTTTCTATTACCTTTCTGATTACTTTATTTAGGAGATTTGCATGCAAAAATGTTGCAGTGTTGTCAGCGCTTCATCAACACGTCTATTCCCTTCTCTACAAGCTACAACGCGAGTCGCGATTGATGTTGGATCTAGCGGTATGAAAGTCACTGCTGCTAAAATTAAAGATTGTCGTATAGAAGACATCTGTTTTTCAAAGGCTTATCCAGATTCCTTTTAAGCGCGAGTTGATGATTAGCGGCACAACACAATTTAGTGCAGCTATTCAAAAATTAGCCTTGGAAACATTAAAGGCAATAAAACAAGATGTAATTAAATATCAACCTCAAGAATGGGCTGCTATAGCGACGGCTGCTTTTAGGTCAGCCGAAAATTCATTGGAACTTTTTGACAAATTTCATGAGCAACTTGGCATTAGTGTTGCTATCATTCCCCAGCAAAGAGAAGGTCGTCTTGGCTTTTTAACTGCTCAGACAGTCACTGGAATTCCAAAAGAAAATCTTATTTCTCTTGACTCTGGATTAGGTAGTTTCCAATTGACAACTGAAATTAATGGAGATCTTGAAGTTGTCGAAAGTGAATTTGCTTTTTTGTCAGCTCTTTCTTCATTAGTAAAAGAGGTTCGTGGCCAAGTTTTAGATCAAACTTCTTCCCCAAATCCTGTTTCACTTGAGGAAGCTAAGGCTCTTATCAGCATAATAAAAAAACGTATGCCGAAAATTTCATGTGAATTTGCAAGAAAACTATACGATGTGAATTCTCGCCTTGTTGGAATTGGAAATCAAAATTTCATATTTGCCATTGCAGCTTTAGCAATAGGTAAAGCAACTTATACGAAAAGATGAGTTGTGGGCGGCAATTGAAGCGCATTGCGGTTTGACAGATCGAGAGATGCAAAAATTCTATAAACCTGAAGATGCGATTGTTGGTATGATTCTCCTCTACAGTATTATGGATGGCCTCGGAATTGATCAATTGACCTATGCCTTTGCTAACGGCTGCTGTGAAGGCATGTTAGTAGATCCAAGCTTTTGGCCGATCCAAAAACTAGAACATGATAATAAATAAATCCTGATACTTGCGTTTGCTGTGCCCCGTTACCCTGATCGACAGCAAGTGTATTCCGGACATTTCTCAAAATGGTGAAATAGATGTTGAGAAGTAATGCAATACCGAACATCTGGAAAAAAATGGGCCGGTTCCAGCTCATGAGGCTTTTCCCCAAATAGAACTGGCGCAAGGATCGTGGGTAAAATGAACCCCGCCCAAAGGATCACCCCAATAAGAAAGCCCGAGGCGATCGATGTGGCCCGTGTGAGATTTAAAAGACATCCCATCGCATAAGCGATGAGGAATGCGCTGATGAAGGACCCGAGATAGACCTGGATTGGGACCCCTTCAGCCTTTTTTTGCATGTGGCTTGTTAAATCTGGCCATAACCTTCCCAGAATCTACCGGCTGTAAACAATCAGACCAAGCAGCATATAAGAGATAATTCCGAGCACAACACCGATGGGATTGACTTTTAGCCATATATTCATGGGGTCGATCATAATCTAAAGTTTTAATTTTGCCATTAAAATTTCATTTTCAAGTAATATAGACGGCATGTCATATGAGATAGTAATGCCGAGAACAGTTGGTGAGGTGGACTTATTTGCTAAGTATGCTCTAGAGGATTTGGAACAGGCTGAGAAGACGATTCAGAATTCTCAAGGTCCTGTATTGAACCCTTCTAACCATAGACTTATGCAAAATTGCGCTTTGAAAACCACTCTTCTGGGGTGTCTCGCGCTTCCATCTATTACTTTACCGATTTCGGTTAAGGAATCTGCTGGCAAACACGCAGAAACTCTTAGGCAACGATATGTAACTTTTTTAAAGAGCCTGCCAGAATCTTCAATGCCTAGACCTCAGGTTACTTGTGTCAAAGGACTGGCAGCTTCGAAGCCCTTTCCAGGGGATCGTAAAATCAGTGTATTAAGCTGGAACATCTGCTGTTTGGGAGGCGGCCTCCCGATGCTTTTTGGAGGAGCCCGCCCCTGGCCTGAGAGAATTAATGGAATTGCAGGTCAAATTCTAGCAAAAAAGGCAGATATCGTTTGTCTTCAGGAGGTATTTTCTGAGGATGTCACCGATGCGCTTTATGATCGCCTCAAAGATAAATATGCTCACTTCTATCTAAATATCGGCCCAAGAGAATATTCATTTGATCTGGAAAAAATTGGGAGGCTTTCTAGCGGCCTTTTTGTTGCGAGTAAATATCCACTTGATAACCCCCGTTTTTATCCTTATGACCTGGCAAAAAGAGAAACCGAAGCCGTGCGTGGATATGGGATTTTCATGGGAGATCTTTTCAATCGGGTATGTATTGCTACCTCCCATCTTCAACCAGGGGATTCCAAAGAGGATAGAAAGATAAGAACTAATCAACTTGCAGCAGTATATGGGCAGGCCCCTAATACTCCGACTTGCCTATTTGCGGATACCAATATCAACAATGGAAGTGATGAATATGAGCAAGAGATAATTCCTCGATTTATCAACCATTACAACCGTTCAGAAAAAGACTGGACCTGTTGCGAACTTAGAGAGGCTTGGCTCCATCCAGATCAATACTCAAAAGCTTTGGCAGAGGGATCTCTTCCTTTTCGACATATTGATGCGATTTTAGAAATTAAACGAGATGGGCCTCCGCTCGAAACAAAATGTGAAGTGGTTCCAGTAGGAGAATTGGATTGCCCAGAAAAGGCCCTTTCCGATCACCGAGCCCTCTATTCTACAATTAATTTACCTTGATTAGGCTCCAGCTTGCGGCCGAGTTTCCACGTAGCGAAGACCCAGCTTAAGCCGAGCCCGACTGCAATTGCTCCGGCAAAGGGGGCGCTGGCTAAAGCACCTCCGCAGAGGTGACATAAGCTCATGCTGATGGCTGAGCCGCTGCCTCTTCCCAGCCTCGCACAGATCCCATCGACAACGAGTTTCCCTTTCATTTTTAGCGAGGGAGGGAGCTGCACAAAACAGAGTTCCTTGGAAGCATCGAAGAGGGTGTATTTGGCCGCGCGGCAGATGCAGAATTGCAGCGAACCCAGGAAAATGACCAGGGAGGTGGCTGAGGGGGCAGTGCGTAGAAAGAAAAAGAAGGCCCCCTCTGTGAGGAGGAGACAAAGGGGGGTGGCAAGGGCTGCACAAATCCATTGGGTGCGCTGCAGAATGTATGGGGTGATGAGAAGGGCGCTGATCACAGTCAAGACCCCGCACCAAGTAGAGAGGATGCTCAAGTAGTTGCAATAATCGCATGCATTAGGGAATTTCACGTGTAGCAAGTCGAGGAAAATCACTTCCCCGAGGCTATAGGCGATGTAGTCAGCGATGACGATCCAAGCAAGGAGCCTAAGCTGAGGAACTTGAAGGCAGAGCTTGGCGCTCTCTTTTAGAGAGAATTTCTCTTCGGAGGATCTGGTTTGGCAGTGGGAGGAGAAGTAATGCCAGAGCTTGTAATACAACAGGGCTGTAACGGCTCCTAAAATGGTAACCGCGATCATCATCGAAATCAGGGCATGGGTCCAGATTTTTGATGAAGTGCAAAAGGAGACAAGGGGGCCAGCCAAGATCGCCCCGAGACTATTTGCAAACATGAGAGGGCCATAGAGCTTCTTTGCCTCGCTTTTTGGGATATGTTGATTGACCAGACCCCAAAATAAAATAATGGCAAGGGCTGGCTTCCACAGTTCGCCGAGCACGTAAAATAGAATTGAAAGTTTGAATAGCTGACCGAAGGCAAAGATTAGAAAAAAGGCCAAGAAAGAGCCGATCGTGACAAAAAAGACCTTGTGGATCTGAAATCGGCTCAGCAGCCATGAGAGCCCCCAGGTCATCAAAATGCTGGCCGGTAAAGCGCCGAACAACTCGAAAAAGGGAATCGTGCTCGCCCCGTTACCCTGATCGACAGCAAGTGTATTACGGACATTTCTCAAAATAGTGAAATTGACGTTTAGTAGTAAGGCGATACCAAACATCTGGAAAAAAACTGGCCGGTTCCAGCTCATGAGGCCCCCTTCATCAGATTGGAGATTTCTCGGGCTGTATGGAGCGGATCTTCTGCCCTCATGATTTCCCCAGCCATCGCAATCCCATCCACTGGTCGAAGGATTTCTTTGATCTGTGGTAAATTTTTTCGAGTGATATTTCCTATAAGCACAACGGGATGGCGAGTGAAGGCAATCACTTTCCTCGCTCCTTGAATTCCCCATGGCGGAGCATCTGCGGACCGTGGAGGTTTTGTCTGATTTGAGGGAAACACCTGCACGCCGAGATAATTGACATCCAGCATTTCGGCTCTGAGCACATCGTCCCATGTGTTGACGGTTAGCCCAATGGTCGCCTTCGGCCCCAAAAGCTGGCGCGCTGAAAGGCAGGAGAGATCTTTTTGACCCAAGTGAACCCCTGCTAGGCCAGCCTTGAGGGCAATGTCCGCGCAATTGTTGACGATAATGGGGAGATTCTTCCGATCAGCGAGCTCTTTCAAAGTCAAAATCAATGGATAAGAACTGTAGAGAGCTTGGTTGGGCCCCCAGAGTTGGATATAGGAAATGCCTCCATCCCGGGCTTTTTCGATGGTCGTAAAAAAGGTTTTAAGGGTTGCCGCTGTCTGGACTTGCGGCAGTGGCGCGACTAGACCAAAGGTGAGAAAACGGGAAATCGACATTTCGTACTCCATGGTAAAAAGTTCCACCAGGGAATAACGAAAAAAGAAGAATATGTCTTTTCTTATACATCCACACTTCCTACGCTGGCATTATCCAGATCAGGTGTTGAGGGTCTTTCTCAGCTAAGAAACGGTTCTTAGCACCCCTGGTGATGCAACTAAGCATATCTTCCGAATTGCTTTTTTGCAACTACTGTTGCATGGGTTTTTGACGGAGCCATTTGGTGATGATCCACTTATCTCCCTTGGTGACTGGAAAGCCGGAGTGTAAGGTAAGGGGGTCTTCTTTTCCTTCAGGAGTGCAGTTATAAAATAGAACCGCATTGCCTTTGATGGGCTGCACTCTGATATTGACTTCGGGGAAAACTGTTTCGCCCCCTTCATCTACTGTGTTGAGATACATGATGAGGGTAGCGACTCTTTGCCCCCCGACCTCTAGATGCACAGTATGGCCTGGAAAGTCCTTTTGAAAATAATCAAAATGGGGTGTGAATTCTGCGCCGATTCCATAGTTGAGGACTTGCAAAGCTTCTCCATATTCCACGGGAATTTGGGTATAGGTTGCAATCCGTTTCTCAATGCTTTGGAGAATTGGATCTTGGTGGAATTGAAAATCCATCCCATGACTTGTTCTAGAGGTGTCGACGGTGCCTTCTCCCGTCTCCACATCGATGACTAGAGAACGGGAAAGTTTATTGCTCGCCTCTTTGATGATATGGTCGCATTCTGCAGGGGATAGAAAATTTTGAATCAAGTAAATGCGGGGAGTGCGGCTGAGCACCTTGACATTAGGGTCTGTCGTCAAATTCCGAATGGCTGAATTCGAGATTATTTTCTCCCTAGGAGGCGATAACGAATCAGGGGTCATATTGGCCAATATTACCCCTGATTCGTTATCGCCTCCCAGGGGAAAAGAACTCGAATTCAGCAGATTCGGAATTTGACGACAGGCCCTAGGCTGCTTTTCAATAGGATCGGCATAGCTATTGATAGACAGGATCAAGAATAGAAAAAGATAGATTCGCTTCATAATCCTGTATATGACAAATTCTGAATTTTTTTGTAAAGTCCCTTACCGAAACAACTTTAAGAAATACGCTCTGCGATGTCCCAGATGTAACCGTTTGGGCAAGAAACACGTCCCCGATAATCTCCCCAGAAAGTTTCACCAGGCTTAGAAAGACTGGTCATTCCAGCGTCCAATGCTCTTTGATAAGTCTTATCGACATCATCGACATAGACATAAAAGAGACTTGTAGGGGGACTATGAGTTGTTGCGGGAGCTTTGAGCTCTGAATCTAAACCCTCGCTCGTCAGAAGGAAATTGGTCCCTCGATATCTAAGACGGGTTGCAACCAACTTCTCATTATTTTCTGAATCGGGCTGATCGAAAATCGAGACAAAGTTAAAGACTGAGATGTAAAGATCTCTGGCTTTTCTGACATTAGGCACTGCAAGGATAGTTGCAATCCAGTTGAGCCCCGTCCAGGGCGCTGGTCTGATCTCCACATTGTCAAACCAAAATAAATTAGATTCGCTCATGATGTCCTCCGTTTAATCCACGCTGGTTGTTTCTTTAATAGGTTTTCAGCCATCTTTTGGGCGGCTTGGGGGGCGAGTCCTTGAGAATGGATGAAATATCCTGTTGTTCCTTCTAGGACTTCCTCGTAGGATTTCAAGGATCCGTCACTTTTTGTACAGTGACTGCAATAAGGGATTTTCTCATTCGCTAAAGCGTGATCACTCGGTTTTTGAAGAGGCATCCCGCAGGATGAGCATGAATTACATTTTGTCATTGTTTTCTCCTTTAATGAGTTTTGTAAAAAATTGAATTAATTCTGGCCCTTTTGTCGACAAAACGGAGCCGTTTGGTGAAAAAAGTTCCCGGTTCGCAAGGTAATAATGCACTAGCCCTAGCCAAGTGTTTAAAACTAAATGGAGGGGAAGCTCCAAGGGCAACCCTTCTTTGGTTAAAGCCTGTTCTAAATAAAAGGCGATGCCCGATTGGATATTGAATATGGCTGTTCTAATATCCTCAGGAAGATGGGGAGCGCAAATGACCAGTTGAGTATAGAACGGTTCCCATAGTCGCAAAACAGAGATGTAGGTCGTCAATACTGATTCCAAATTTCCTGGTTTAATCTTGTTTTTTAGCTCGATTCCAAGGTGCATCCCAAATTCATCGATGACGGCGAGCATAAGGGCCTCTCGTGTGGGAAAATGGACAAAAATGGTCCCATGCGAGAGGTTTGCGGCCTTGGCGATATCTAAGGTTTTGGTTGCAAGCAGTCCGCCACTCGAGAATTCCTCTAGGGCCGTTTGCAAAACCCTCGCCCTGGTCTCTTCCTTTTGTCTTTGCCTGGTCATGTAATAAGTCTCCGCTCAGTGAGTTATTACTCATTATAATCCAAGAGTCGGATTTAGGGCAAGAAATTGCGGAACACCTTAAGGTTGAGTTAATTGCGTAAGGCGGCTTTGAGCCGTGGGCCAATCCCAAGCAGCCGCTGCTTGGGCTCATTGGAGAAGACAAAGCGCAAGTATTTAGAGGCGGTTGCTCCCCATCCGTTCATAGGCGTAGTGGCGATTTTGGCCTCTCTTAGAAGTCTCTCTGCAGCCTGCTGGGAGGAGATCCCGATCGCTTCTGTATCTAATAAGAGCGACCATCCACCATGCGGAGGGATGACGGGGAGTCCTTTCATTTCATTGAGCAATACATCTCTCCGTTCTTGCCAAATCGAAAGCGCTGTGGTTAATCCATCGTCTTGGGCATTGAGGCCGGCAGCGACTCCAGCCATGCTGATTCCCGTTTGACAGACTACGTTGGCCATGCTGACCAGGCCGATGTTGTTCATGATGTTTTGGGGGCCGACAATCCAGCCTACACGCCATCCGATCATGCGCAACTCTTTTGAGGCGGCCCCAACGGTGATCGTTCGCTCACGCATGTTGGGCAGTGATGCGGGGTGAATTATGGGGCGATTGTCATATAGAATGCGCTCCATGGCGGCATCGTAGAGTAGCCAAGAGTCGGTTTGCTGGGCTATGCGCGCGACTGCTTCCCATTCTCCTTTAGTGAGGATATGTCCCGTCGGCATCCCCGGGCTGATGACGATCATGCGGGTGCGAGGGGAAGCTGCTTTGTCAAGGGCCTGCAGATCTAGCCGCCAGCCTGATGGGGATGGAATGAGCGGGACAAAGACCGGAATTCCATTGGCCAAGCGAATCCGGTTGATGATCCCCGCATAGGTGGGATCGGTGACGATCACCTCATCGCCAGGTTCAAGTAGAGCGAGGAGGCAATTCAGAATTCCTGACATGCCACCCGCTGAAATGATGCACTCGGTTTGCCAGTCATAGGTCAGATGATTGAGGCGCGCTATCCTGTTAGTGACCGCTTTTCTCAACTCATTTTGGCCGAGAAATGGGAGATAGCTGTTATTTTCATCTTGTCCAATCCCGCTTTTCGTCACTTCTATGGCGATAGCAGGAGGGGGGATGTCGGTGTCGAGGTTTTCGAGCCGCAAAACAGCTGGATCCCCAGTTTCATCTGCGGCATTGCCCATCCGATCTACCCCGATTCCTGGGATATTTTTGAGTCTTGATACTGTTGCTAATCTTGGCATACGTGCTCCTTGAATTGATTTTGATGATAGCGGATCCCTATGAATTTAGTCAAATTGTTTAAATTTGACAAAATGTCATCTATGGGATATAATGGTTCTAAAAGAGGAATAGAGATGCCAAAAAATCAGTTTACGGCCTTGTGGAAGCAGTATGAGCCGTTCATTCAGGCGATTGTCGAGCTGTTTCATCCCTTTGCTGAGGCTGCAGTTCACGACCTTGAAAAGGGGAAAATAGTGGCGATCTACCACAACATTTCGCAGAGGAAAATAGGAGATCCTTCGCCATTAAAGGAGTTGCAAGTCAACATTCAAGATTTTCCCGACTTTTTCTCTCCGTATTACAAGGAGAATTGGGATGGGCGTCCGCTGAAATGCACCTCGGTGACGATGCGCAATCAAGCGGGAAAGCCAATTGGTCTCATTTGTATCAATGTGGACGTCTCATTTTTTCGCGACGGTGCTCAATTATTGGACGCATTTTTGAAGACAAAGGTGGAGGCGAGTAATCCGGTGGAAATTTTTAGCGCTGGAGGTGAGGAGCAGGTGCTGAAGGTCTTGAAGCAATGCCTAGAAGAAAAGAACTTGTCGCTTGTACACTTGAATCGGGATCAGAAAAAGGAGCTCGTTTGGCAGCTCTATCAGAAGGGAGTGTTTAATTTCAAAAATGCGATTCCATTGGTGGCGAAAAAGCTCAAAACCTCACGCGGCAGCATTTATAACTACATTAAGCAGGAGATAAAATGAAGATTTGGATTGTGGATGCATTTGCAAAAGAGCCCTATAGTGGCAATCCGGCTGCAGTTGTGCTAGTGGATGAATTTCCCGAAGATGCAGTTTGTCAAAAAATCGCAGCCGAAATGAATCTTTCGGAGACTGCATTTGTCAAACATTTGCATGCAAATCATTATCATCTACGTTGGTTTACCCCCAAAACCGAGGTCAAGCTTTGCGGCCATGCAACTCTTGCTACTGCCCATATCCTGCATCAAGAAAAGCGTGTTAAAGAGGGAGGAATTCTATTTGATTCCCTCAGCGGTCTGTTAAAGGTATCGGTTTCGCAATCCCTGTACACTCTCGACTTCCCGCTCCAAAGAGTTGGCGATCGGTTGGAATTGGCTTCGATCGAGAAGAATTTCCCCAATCGGATTCAGGCGGTAAAGGCATATGATGATGTGATCATAGAGCTGCCGAGCGCCGAAGAGGTCGTGAACTATATTCCTCAGATTAGCGAGTTAGAAAAAATCGAATGTCGGGGAATTATTATCACAGCTAAGGGGAGTGGGCCCTATGATTTTGTATCCCGCTTTTTTGCTCCAAAAGTAGGAGTAAACGAAGATCCAGTGACGGGATCGGCCCATTGTAAATTAGCCGACTATTGGCAAAGCAAATTGAAGAAATCGCAATTTTTAGCTTATCAAGCCTCAAAGCGCAGAGGTGAAATTGCTATTTCTGTCCACGGCGATAGAGTGCATCTTTCTGGTCACGCGGTCACCATTTTGCAAGGAGAATGGCAGATCCCAATCACGATGCTAAAAAACTCTTCAAGGCGAGTGCAAGATGCGTTAAATCAATACAATCTTGGGCTAAAAGTCGTTGAGTTTTCAGATTTAACGCGCACATCCCAAGAAGCTGCCGATGCCATCGGTTGTGAGGTGGGGCAAATTGCGAAGACATTAATTTTTAAAGGCAAAAGGTCTGGCAAAGCAATTTGTGTGATTGCTAGTGGAAAAAATCGGGTGGATGAGAAAAAAATCGTAGCGATAATCGGGGAACCAATCGAAAAACCTGACGCCGAATTCGTTTTAAAACAGACTGGTTTTGCCATCGGGGGAGTTCCGCCTATTGGGTATGAACTCGATCTCGAGCCCCTTCTCGATGAAGATCTGATGCAATATCATGAGATCTGGGCTGCTGCCGGGACTCCTCATTCTGTCTTTTGTCTCTCTCCGGAGAATCTAATCCAGATTACAAAAGGGAAAGTGGCAGATGTAAAGAAATATTAGTATTATCCATTTAATCCACCGCCGTTTAATAATAGCTGGGCAAAAGGGGTTGTTATGTTTGCAATTGTCGATTCTAATTTACCTAGTGCTGTGACGGGAGCTACGCCGTTATCCATCACCTCCGAGCTCATTAAGGCGGGCATCCTCCCAGCTCCTGAAAAGGCAAAAGAAACCTTTTGGTCTCTAGGGGCAGATTGGTGGAAGCAGATCATCGATGGAAGGTGTCATAAGTTCGGCTCTAAGGTATTTGATGAAGGGTCGCATTCCGGTCCAATAGAACGGGGGTATCTTGCTGGAATTGAAAAGGCCAGTCGCTATTTTGTCGAGAACATGGATCGGCCGCTCACTTTAGAATTGTATAGAGAGACTCACCGCCTAGCTATTGCCCATTTTGATACCAGAGGCAGAAATGGGGCGGGGTGCAGCTGGCAGGAAATTGATCATTTCAGAAGCAATATGGTCAGTTGTAGTGGATATCCAATTGGGGTAAAAGGGTTTGCCGAAGTTGAAAAAGACCGTGTAGTTCTTAAAGAAGCCCGTAGAATTATCAATCTCTGTAAACCAGATGTGCCTCTGGAGCAGCAGAGGATGATTATCCAACAACAATGGAAGGGGCTTGTGGTTAAAGCGTTTAAACTTTTACCTAAGTTGACCGGCTCCAAGCTTGATGACAAAACGGATCAAGAGCGCATCGAGATTTTGATGAGCACCTACGAGGAGTTGACAAAGTCGCAAAAGGCGATCGCGATGGAGGAGATGGAAAAGATGAATCGCCATTTTGAACAAATCGCTCAGCGACTTGGTTTAAGTAAGCCATTTGCAGATTGCAGTGTCAACAGCGCCATTGATTTCACCATTACAACTTGGTACTTAGAGAAAAGTTCCTATAGCCTCACTATAATCACTGAAAAATTGTTCGCAGAGTTTAATCAGAATCTGACAAATGCACGCAAAGAGGCTTACGATAAGTTGATGTCTGGTCAAAAAATTGAAGAGATCAAAAGCTCCTATCAAGAGGCCGCCCTGCGATTAATCGGGCAGCTTTTTGCAGAACTTGAGTGGCTTCACCCATGGATCGATGGTCAGGGGCGTACAGATTTAATTCATTTGAATGGGCTGCTTTGCCGAGAAGGGCTCCATCCTTGCATTTTGGACTTCCCGTTCTATTCGACCTCAAACAGTCTCGAGCTGTGGTTGGATTATCTGAAGGATGGGCTCTCGCAATTCGAAAAGCTTCGTGGCTATTAAATTAATTTCTTGTTAAAAATTCCAGATAGGTGCAAAATCTTTGTCCTCTTTTTAAATTAGGAGTCCGAGATGACTGATTCTCAAAGTAACAAACTCATTGTGTTTGAGGACAAAAAAATCCGCCGTATTTTTCATAATGGGGAGTGGTATTTTTCCATTATCGATGTCATCGAAGTTCTGGCAGTAACATCTAATCCAAGACGATATTGGCCTGAATTAAAGAAGCAGCTGATTGATAATGAAGGGTTTATTCAGTTGCTCGGAAAAATCGAGCAACTGAAATTAGAGGCGAGCGATGGGAAAAAATATCTGACTGACACTGCCAATACTGAAACCCTCCTCCGAATTATTCAATCGATCCCCTCACCTAAGGCGGAACCATTTAAACAATGGTTGGCGAAGGTGGGGTATGAGCGGATTCAAGAGATCGAAGATCCCGAATTGGCGACCAAGCGAACCCGAGAGATCTACAAAGCTAAGGGTTATAGCGATGAGTGGATTGAAAAGCGGATGCGGGGAATTGCAATTAGGGAAGAATTGACAGATGAATGGGACAAAAGAGGCGTTAAAATCCAAAAGGAATACGCTATCTTAACTGCGGAGATTTCTAAGGCTACATTTGGGATGACCCCTACAGAGTACAAGCAACATAAAGGACTCCAGCAGGAGAACCTCCGCGATCATATGACAGATTTGGAGCTGATCTTTTCTATGCTCGGGGAGGCTGCCACAAAAGAGATTGCAGTCAATCGAGATGCTCAAGGATTTGATGAGAACAAAAGTGCAGCCAAGATGGGTGGAAGAATAGCTGGAAATGCAAGAGA
Source organism: uncultured Verrucomicrobiae bacterium (assembly GCA_963806855.1). Lineage (GTDB taxonomy): Bacteria > Chlamydiota > Chlamydiia > Chlamydiales > Rhabdochlamydiaceae > Sacchariniichlamydia. The sequence goes on from CAWDYW010000003.1 coordinate 147,202, forward strand.
AGAGCTAGAGCAGGAAACGGGCAAGCCTGTGATTACGCAGGAAAATTATCTTGGCCAACTTATTCCTGTCCCCAATGAAGCGAAGCATTTAGAGGCCGAAGAGGAATAAGTGGGCAAATTCAGTTGTACCGAAAAAGAGTACAACTGGGTTATACCCCGACTCGCCCAAAAGTGTGAATTTGGACCCACGCGAAAGCTCTCGCGGCTCCAAATTCACACTTTTGGGCGAGTCGGGGTATATTTGGGGGAGTCGAGGATGAAGATGAAATTGCCATTTCAGTCCACGGCGATAGAGCGAGAGCGCGTCATCATATCTATGGCAGGTATATAACCGCGACAGTCTAACTTTCTAAAAAACTTATTGCAGGCAACTTCAAAAGCCCTCTCCAATTTATCATTCCACTTATCGGGAGTTACCTCTTTAGTGTAGCAAAGTTTGTTCTGCCATCTAAAGCATTGCATTCTCTCTTCTCTCTCTTTAAGCGCAATCTTTGCAGCACGATCTGCTTCTTCAAATGCAATCTTTGCAGCGCGATCTGCTTCTTCAATTGCTGTTTTTCTCTGTTCAATTAAAGTACTACCAATAAAATGTATTTCAGAGATCGTAGTATAAATCTCATACGCTGAAATCATAAGACATATAGCAGCGCCTGTATAAAGCATGGTTTTTTTGGCTAAATAACCTACCCGTCCTGAACCCTCTTCAAATATATTTCGATTGGGTTCTTGAAGATGATGGGCTTTTTTGGCTAAAGTTAAACCTACTGCAGCTGTACCTGATATAATAAAGAGATTAAAGAGAAATGGTCTAAAATCTGAAATAGCGCCAGCTAATATTGGTTTTACTATGTTCTCATGGCTATTAACTAAAGTATTATATATTTCAGTGCTAGCAACTTTTCCAATACTCATTATTATGCTCCTATTTTCAAGGCTATAAAATACCGAAAATTGTATTTATTGTCGAGATGAATTTATATAGGGATTATTTTAAACAGCAGGGTCTTCTAAAGAGGCTTTTAGAGGCCGAAGAGGAATAAGCGGGCAGATTCAGTTGCTAGGAAAAAGCGAGCAACAGAGTTATTTGGGAGAGTCGAGGATAAAGGTGAGGGGGCCGTCGTTGATGAGTGAGACGGCCATCTGGTCGCCGAAATTGCCGGTTTGAACGATCTTTACACGGGCTTTCATCTCCGCTATGAACTGTTCGTAGAGCTCTTTCGCTTGAGGCGGTGGGGCTGCGCTCGTGAAGGAGGGCCGGCGTCCTTGGGAGCAATCGGCATAGAGGGTGAATTGGGAAACGATAAGCACTTCGCCATCTGTATCTTTGATCGAGAGGTTCATTTTGGCGTTGGCGTCTGGGAAGATCCGGAGATTGGAAATCTTGTCGGCCATCCATTCGCAGTTTTGGGGGGTGTCGTCGACATGGGCCCCGAAAAGGATGAGGATGCCCCTGCCGATTATCCCGAGGGTTCTATCATTATTGGTTACGCTTGCTTCTTTAACAACTTGAACTAAGAGTCTCATAGTCGGAAGAGTTTATTCGGTGTGTTAGAAAAATTCAAGGTTGACATTTGGGGCGCGATTTTGTTATAATCGATCATTATGCCCATGGTGGGCGTAACAAATAGGAATAAACCATGTATAGGGATGAACTACCGCCGCTGCCGGAACTACAGCGCAATTTATCTAATCAAGTTCCATCATTCTTCTCTTCTCTCAAAGGTTTGAAACGCAAGCCTTCTCTTGTTGCTAAGCGAAAGCTTAAGTAACGCTCTTTTTATTTATCATATTTTTCGCAGCTATTAACAAGTGTCTCTGAATAGTTTCTATTCGGACTTAAAATTATTTTTATAGGATTTATTATGTTGAATGAAGTTTTCGCTTTTTTAGCGCACGTCGATGCGTTTTTTTGGAGTTATATCGGTTTTTCCCTGATTTGCATTTTGGGGCTTTACTTTACTCTAAAAACAGGTTTTTTTCAGTTCCGCTCGCTGCCGTCTGTTCTCCGGACATTGTTTGAGTTTGTCCGGTTTAGAGGAGGTTCAAATCCGGGAACGCATCCTTTGAAGGTGTTTTTCGCCTCTGTCGGAGGCATGGTCGGGGTGGGCAATATTGTGGGAATTATCACGGCTCTTCAATTGGGTGGTCCGGGAGCGATTTTCTGGGTTTGGATCGCCGCATTTTTAGGCTCGTTGATCAAATATGCAGAGGTCTATTTAGGCTTAAAATACCGTGTCCAAAATGACAAGGGTGGCTATGACGGTGGGAGTATCCACTTTCTGCGCAAAGCTTTTAATGTCCGTTGGATTGGGACGTTCATTTGTATTCTCTTGTGCATCTATGGAGCTGAAATTTATCAGTTTTCTGTGCTGAGTCATAGCATTGCTTCGAATTGGAATCTGAACCAAGTAGGGGTCTCTGCCTTGCTACTTGCCTTGATTTTATATGCTGTCATTGGGGGGATACGACGGGTCGGGAAGATTTGCTCAGTCCTGATGCCCGCTTTTACTTTGACCTACATTGGGATGTGCTTTTGGGTGATTGGTCATCATGTTGAGCAGCTTCCAAGTCTGATTGGGATCATTTTTAAGTCGGCTTTCACGGGGCATGCCGCGCTCGGTGGGTTTGTGGGGAGTTCTTTGCTGATTGCACTCCAAAATGGAGTTGCCCGTTCGGTCTATTCGGCCGACATTGGGATTGGCTATGATTCAATTATTCATAGTGAAACCAGCGCTGAAAAATTGGTCTCTCAAGCGCGGCTGACGATATTTGGGGTTTTCATCGATAACCTTGTCTGTACCTGCACTCTTTTTGTTGCGCTATGTACTGGCTTATGGTGTGCAGCGCCACAGATCGATTCAGGGGTTGTCGTCCAACACGCTTTAGCGCTCTATTTTCCTGGCCAAACTATTTTCATGCCTATATTTTTATTTGTTCTTGTCTATACCACTTTGATTTCTTATTTGTTCGTCGGGCTCAAATGTGCAAGGCAGCTCTATCCAAGGCATGGAGAAAAGGGCTATCTTGTTCTCGCGGCACTTTTTCTATTCAGCTTTTCATTTCTCGATCAGTCTAAAGCGCTCCTGATGATGTCGCTGTCAGGGTGTTTGCTGCTGATCATTAACCTAATGGGTATTTACAGGCTTAGAAAAGAGATCGATTTCTCTTTGAGGCTTTAAAAAATAATAATAAAAAAAAGGAGTAATTTTATGTCTTCAAATACAGAAGTAAGATTAAATGCCGTTGGCAACTTTACCAATGGTGTTTTAAGTGAAACAGGTGCGGTTGTTGCAACCCAGCCTTTAGATACAATCAAAACGTGGATTTTAGCCGGAAGAGGCATTCCTCCGAGGGGCGCTTTATTCAATGGGACTCTTGCCAATTGTTCTGGCGCTATGGTGCAAGGGGGATTGCCGTTTTTAGTGAATGGTGTCCTGCTCGAACAGGTGGCTCGAGGAGGGGAAGTATCTAAGCAACAGCGAGTCGCTGTGGCAATTTCAACGGGAGTGGTCACATCGACGCTCATTGCCCCTTTAGAGAGGGTCGCTAAAATCCATCAACTTTTTGGTGGAACGGCCATTGATGCCTTCTGGAGCTCAATTAGAAGAGGGTCTGGAGGGTTATTCAAAGCAATCGGTCCTGTAGCCCTCAGGGATGCAATCGTTTCGGGAGCATTTTTTGGCGGCAGATCGGTTGTCGAGAATCAGTTAGAAGGGGTCGTTCAAGACAAAAGAGGACGGGAGGGGATTGCCAGCGTCAGCGTGGGAGTCATCGCCGGAGCTCTGAGTACACCTGCAGATCGTTTGAATGTTTTAATGTCCGGGGATGCCTCCAATGCCTACCCATCGACGTTAAAAACTGCCAAAATGATTCTACAACGCGAGGGAATTAGGGGGCTGTTTCGAGGAGCGGGCATACGCTCTGGATTTTTAGGAGCCTACATGCTTGTGCTTGGTTTCGGAGAACGGAACTTTCGCAATCTGTTGCCTAGCCTCTTTCGCAAAGACTAGACCAGTTTTTTTTCAACTGTACCGGAAAAAGGTACAGTTGAATTTTAGTTAAGTCTGAAGTACAATGCTTCCTATGACAATAGAGTTTGATGATTTTTTAAAGGTCGATATTCGCACCGGGACGATTGTTGCAGTTGAAGATTATCCAGAAGCAAGGCGCCCTGCCTATAAGTTGGAAATCGATTTTGGCGAACTTGGGAAAAAACGGTCTTCTGCGCAGATCACTGTGCATTATAAAAAAGAAGAGCTAATCGGCAGACAAGTCATCGCGGTTGTCAATTTCCCACCCAAGCAGATTGGGAAATTCATGTCTGAAGTTCTGGTCTTAGGGCTACCAGATGAAAAGGGGGCGGTCGTCCTCTTGCAGCCCACCATTCAAGTTCCGAATGGTGTCAGATTATTTTAATTCCTTATTAGGGTCACAGTGAAGATGTAATTGGAGGCGTGGGTATCGACGTTGCCGAATTCGCTATCCGTTTCATTCATGGAACTTTGGATGCCGCCTACGATGTAGCCAAGGAGGATGGGAGAGGAGTCTAGTTTGTCGAAGGCGATCACCCCATTGGGATAGAGGGGAAGGTTGCTCGCTGGAAGGAAGTCGGCGCTCGCTCCAAAGAGGAGGGCGGGGCCTGGGGCGGTGCCGAAGCTGGGCGTAATGGTGGGGAAGGTGGCGCTCATGAAGTATTGGGAATAGTTGCCGGAGGAGTCAATGTGGATTGTGGTCACGTCATTGGTGAAGCCAAGCTCGGCATCTTCGATGAAGGAGCCACCAGGTTGGTAAAAGCCTCCATTAACGGAATAGAGAAAGCTGATGCCGCCGAAGAGGACGGTGTACATGTCGTCTGTCTTTTTCGAATAGAGGCCGATCGTGGGACAGGAATAGTTGTTCATCCCTTGGGCAAAGGTGGAAGACATGGTCGAGGAGCCGTTGGGGGCAATTTCGATCGGGATGGTCCAGGCGCCGAAATTGTCGCCTGGGGTGAAGACACCGCCTAAGGCAACATAGGATTGCTCGAGAGAGGGGCCCTGTTTTGTGATGATGGGGACGATGTTGAGATCGCGTCGACGATAATCTGGGAGGGGTGTCGGTTGGTTGTAGGGCTGCACGACGAGGGTTTTGCCGTTGTCGAGGATTTGGAATTGTCGCACTTGGTGAGTGTAGATCCCATTTGAGGTGGTATCGATGTAGCTGCCGATAAAGTTTTGCCCAAAGCCAAGGAGGTAGGGTTGGTGAGGATTGGCTTGGTAGAGGAGCCCTCCGGTCACTTGGAGGAGTGGGTTTGAGACTTGGCGGATGCACTTGGCGACGCTTTTGGCATTCGGCCCATTTTTGACCCAGTTGATAAGCTTGGGAATGTCGATGGCGGTGAGGACCGATTTGGTTTCGCGCGTTTGGGTGGCGGTGTTGATTCCGTATCCGCCGATCATGTAGAGGGTGTCGGAGCCGTCGCCTTGGAAAAATTCGGCGTTCGTGACGGAGAGCTGGTCGATCTGTTCTTGGGTAAGCCCTGAGGAGGGATCGGTGAGGGCGCGGGAGATGATGGCGCCGGTGGAGGGGGTGAGGACGTAGACGACGGTGTTTTGGGACGAGACAGGGAAGGTATCCCCAAGGAAGCCGTGCAGGCCGTAGGTGCGCCCAGCGAGGAGGAGAAATTCTTGTTTATGACGACCGAAGACGTAGGCTTGGAGGCCGTTGGGAAGGGAAAACGAGGCCACTGCGATCTCTAACCGAAAGGGGAGCGAGGTCTCTGGAAGAGGGAAGGTGATGAAGGGGGTTTGGTTGTCTCCGTAAAGGCTCAAGACGGCCATTAGCGCTAAGAGTATTTTTTTCATGATTCCTCGTTTGGGAGGGCGAAATCGGCAATAAACACTTGCGATGTCCCATCTCCCCGTTTGGATGTCCAGGTGATTTGCTTACCATCAAGACTAAAACTAGGTAATCCCTCGAATGTGTCGCTGTAGGTGAGCCGGACTTGTTTTTTTGTTTCAATGTTAAGCAGATAAATTTGATAGGCCTTGTGCCCATGTTTGGAGGTGGTATAGGCGATGATTTTTCCATTCGGATGCCAATAGGGGGCCCAATTGACATGCGGGTCATCGGTCAGTTGGAACTCTTCTGATCCGTCGGCACGGATGAGGTAGAGCTGCAGCAGGTGTCTCTCTTTGCGATCAGCCCGAAAGACGATCCACTGATTATCTGGAGAAAAGAAAGGGCCGCCATTATAGCAATGCTCTGTTTGGGTGATCTGGTGGGCATTGGTTCCATCGGCATCGCAAATGTAGAGATTCATGCTGCCACTTTCATTGCTTGCATAGACGATTTTTCGCCCATCGGAGGAGTAGGCGCATTCCGCGTGGTAGGCGGGACCTGAAGTAAGTGGATGAAGATTGGAGCCATCCAGGTCTGCCTCATAGAGGTTCATGTAAGGGGTGAGGGCCCAGACATAGCGGGATGTTGGCTCATTATTAATTTCATCAGATGGCGGAGCCCCATGACTCGAAGCGAAGAGGATTTTCTCTTCATCGGGCTTGAAAAATCCGCAGGTGCAGGCTCCTTGGCCGGTGCTAACCATTTGGAAGATGCCGGTGCGCAGGTCGATGATGTAGATCTGATACTCTTTAGCGCCGAGCGGAACGGCTTGAAAAATCAGCGATTGTCCATCAGGTGAAAAGTAGGACTCACCGGCTTTCTCAAAGCCCATCGAGGGGAATGTGATTTGACGGATATTGTGCAGGCAGAGCGATTCTGGAGAGGGATTTGCCCAAGCAAGTGAACAACAGCTTAAGATTAGCAGCCAGAGATATCTAATTTTCTTCCTCGCAAAAAGAAAACTGTATATGATAGTGCAAAAAAATTTCAATTCCTTTCTGGAGGTGCATATGGGTAAAACTGTTCAGTGGTTTATTGGTCTAAGTTCTATCGTTGGGTCTGTCTACGCAGATGAATGTGACATGACTCCGATTTTTTACGAGTCTTGCCTCCCTGTTGGGGTCGATTTGTCGATCGGGCTCGATGATTTTCGAGGGATCTACTCTGGAAGTTGGCAGAATTCTTATGGTGCGCTCGTAGCTCTCAATGTGTCGGTCCCCTTTACTTGCTCTTTTTCGGGACAGCTCGGCGGCAGCTATGGGGTCTATGAGTGGGCCGGAAGAGGCTCAACCCCTTTCAAGAACTCCAAGTCGGTGCAGCAGCAAGGGTTTATTACAGTCGCAGCCACCTGGCAGACCATTTGCTGCTCAGGATTGAATGCTGGACTCGCTTACGATTGGATGCTCAATAAAAACTTCGGCATGTTTGCTGTGAATCCCTTTTTTGATCAGATCAGAGGGCAAATTGGGTATCTATTCTGCGGCAGCGACGAGCTCGGCTTTTGGGGCACTTATGGCATTTGCAAATCACATAAGAAATCGCAGAATATTCCTCTAAAATTTAAGGGGATTAGCCAGGTCAATCTGTTTTGGACCCATTATTTTGATTCTAATGCGTATACGATGGTGTGGATTGGAACTCCCTATCAGCGGGGCTTGCACTATGGATCAGGCCGTGCGGGTCGTTTGATATTTGGAGTTCAGTTTGCGGCTCCGATTGCCTGTTCCTGGAGCATCGAGGGCCACGGATCTTACATGTTCGCACGCCATGATGCAGGGGTGATTCCCTCGCGCAACTACGGGGCCAATCTTTATTTCGCGCTGACCTATTCGTTTGGGAAAACACGCATCGCAAAGAATCCCTATATGACGATCGGCAGCAACAGCAATTTCATGGCCGACACGAATCAGAATTTTTAGGCTCTGATATAGTTTTGGGCGCGTTTGCACAATGCATGTTTGACGGTCGTGTCGGGCCTCCAACGGAGCGTCATTTGTCCCGGAATTCCTCGGGGATCTTTGTACGAGAGATCAAATTTGACGGTTGAAAGTGGCAAGTCGGAGTCGAGCTTTTCACCATGAATCTGTATAAATTGTTCTATTCTCTTGCCCTCGGTAAGGATGCCCAAATCGCATTCTGAGTGACCATTGCGGGCAACGCTTAAGGCGCGATTAACGGACCAAGTGCCTGCCTTCAATTGCGTTGTCGAGAGCTTGATGTCGCTATATTGGGCAATTACGTGATTATAAATTTGTGAAATGGCAGTCACAATTGTATGCGTGCCTTTGGTTGTATCTAAGTATTTATTTGGAGCAATAGTTTGTAAAGTTGCCTCTTTATACTCCCCAATACCAATGGCAAACAATTGAGCATTCACAGCTGCGAGTTTTGTAAGAATAGGTGAAACTTGAGCAGGAACTACATTGCATTCTCCATCGGTTAAGAGGATCATGATATGGGTTGCTTTTTGATTTACTTTTGCCATGGTCTGAAGTTGATTCGTCGCTTCTTCTAGACCGGCTAGGATACTCGTACCGCCAGAAGATTTATAGCATTCCAATTCTTTTTTGATTTCGTCAAAGGATTTAATATTCTTTGGTGTAGAGATTGTCAAAGCAGTCGAAGCGAAACCAACGATCGCGATATTAAAGTTTGCCCCATGTTCAGCTCGGAGCTTAGCGTCGGTCAAAACCTTTAATACTCCCTCCTTTACTTGGTTTTCACGATCGCCTTCCATGCTCCCGCTTCTATCAATGCAAAAGGTGATGGTGACGTCTGGTGGGAGTGCTTTTCCAGCAGGTGATTCGAGGGTCAGGCCTGCAATAAATCCCGTTGTTTCAAATGTCACGTTAGGTTTTTGGGCGACTGGTTTTCGCATACATCTTAAGGCCAGTAAGGAGATCACTCCAACAGCAAGGCTGCCGACTAGCACTTCTTTATTATTCCAGAGGAACGTTTTGGTTGGTTCATTAATCCAAGAAAGATATTTGCGGTAATCAGTCCAAGCGTAGGTTTCAGTTTCCCAAAATTTCAGGTTCATTGTCGGTCTCTCCAGTAATTGAGTAGACAAGATATTGCTATTGGGAGAATTAATTCAAGCTTTTTTCCGAATGAGTGTCGTCAGGCGGCAAATGCTGACGAGATCGCCGCTTTCATTGACGTTCTTGATCTCCCAAACGTGGAGTGTTCGTCCAAGTCGAATGGGGGTAGCAGTACCAACAATGTAGCCTTCACTGACGGCTTTGAGATGGCTGATGTTGAGTTCAATGCCGACTGTGAATTGGCTATCACTTTCCAACATGAGGTAGGAGGCGATCGACCCAACCGTTTCGGCCAGTGCAGCTGCGGCTCCTCCATGAAGAATGCCATCGATTTGTTTTGTCCGGTCGTCCACGGGCATTTTAATGCTGAGGCTATTGGGGGTGATCTCGACAAACTCCATGCCTAGATGGCTCAATAAAGTAGAGGGCTTGCTTACTAATTGCTTCAGCTCTTCTAGCTTAATTTTTTTTGCCCAGATAGTCATGACGATAGGATATTGCAAGGAGGCGAAAAATGCAACATGTGCTAAGGTCGACCATATGAACAGTGAAATACTTAAGTTAGATGGGATGGATTTTGAGGTCCTGACCTGTGGGAATCAGCAGAGCGATCAGTTGGCTCTGTTTTTGCATGGGTTTCCTGAGAGCGCTTATGAGTGGAGACATCTCATGCCGCTTCTGGCTGAAATGGGATACAAGTGTTGGGCGCCTAATCTGCGCGGCTATGGTAAATCGTATAGCCCATCAAATGCTTCTGAGTATAATCCCGACCTATTGATGGATGATGTGGCCCGCTTTGTCAAGGCAGCGAATTGTAAAACGGTCACGTTGATCACGCATGACTGGGGCGCTGCGGTGGCTTGGAATTATGCGATTTGTAAGCGGGGTCCGCTGGATCGATTGGTCATCATGAATGTGCCGCACCCGTTTATTGCGCAGCGGGAATTTACAAAATGGGCGCAGTTGAAAAGATCGTGGTATATGTTTTTTTTCCAGCTCCCGCTACTTCCCGAGTATCTGCTAACGAGAAATAATGGGGCCTATTTTGTTCGCTTACTGAAATCTGCTTTCTATCGAAAAGAGAAATTGAAGCCGGAGGATATCGAGGTTTATCGTCTCAATGCGCTCAGGCCTGGGGGGATGAGGGCGATGATCAATTGGTATCGGGCTTTTTTCCGCAGGTTGCCCGCTTTGCGAAAAGAGCTTAAGACCCACTCCAAGCAAAAGCTGCAAGTGCCGACGTTGATGATTTGGGGCGAGCGGGATGTGGCTTTGGGGATTGGGATGAGTCAGGGAACTGAGAAATATGTGGAAAAATTGACGCTCTGGTATCTGCCCGAGAGCGGCCATTTTGTCGCTGAAGAGGACCCTGAAGAGGTTGCTCGAATCTTGAAAGAGTGGCTAGAAGGATTCTCTATTCAGAAAAAGGTTTCATAATTCCTTTTTCGAGCCATTTCATCTCGCCGTCGAGTACTTTTTTGGCCAGCGCATTCAATTGTTTGTCGTCGTTGTCGACCAGCGCGCGGAATTTCTCTGCGATGCGGCGGCGGGACATGATCGCAAAGTAGTCGGCAAGTTCAATTGGCGTCCGATCGGAGGGGTTGTTTTTGTAGAGGGTGGCGGCATGGGAGACGGTAGCGGCGATGACGAAGAGTTCGGTCCCCGCTTCGATTAATCTGCCGATCAGCAGTTGCTTATCTTGGATCTTTTCTCTATAGCGGCCTAGGGTGTAGAAGAGTTTTCGGGCGAGGATGTGGCTGGTCCGCTGAACATATTGGAAGTGCTTGGCGAGGGGGCCGAGATCGGAATACGATTTTGTCAGAAAGGTGCCGAAGAGCTGCTCAGGAATCCATTTCATGTAAAAGGCGATTGTCTTTGGACCAAACGCCATGACCTTTTTTAGATGGGGATCGGCCGCTTCTCGGGCTAAAAACAGGCGCATGATCTCGGAAGAGCCTTCGAAGATGGTGTTGATCCGGACATCGCGCATGATCTGCTCGACGGGGTAGGGGGGCTCGCCACGCTTTTTTAGCGATCGAGCTGTTTCAAAGCCGCGGCCGCCTCTGAGCTGTAGGGTGAGATCGACGATTCTCCAGAGCGCCTCGGTGCAGAAGAGTTTAGCCATCGCCCCTTCGATGCGGATGTCGACTTTCCCTTCATCTTGCCAGTGGCTGGTGAGGAGGGCGACCGATTCCATGGCAAAGGTGGTGGCGGCGATGTAGGCGATTTTTAGGCGCCCCTCTTCGTGAAGTCCAACAGGTTGTCCCCACTGAATGCGCGATTTGCCCCAGATCCTGGCGATCGAGAGGAGGAGTTTTGCCGCTCCGGTACAGCCTGCGGGGACGGTGAGCCTTCCGACGTTGATGGTCCCAAGGGCAATGGCGAGCCCGCGGCCCTCGTCTCCGATCCGATTTTCGACGGGGATCTTCACGTTAGTGAACTTGAGGGCGCCGTTGTACATGCCATGGAGCCCCATGAATTCGCACCGGTGGGTCACTTCGACCCCAGGGGTATCCATCTCCAGGATGAAGGCGCTGATCTGCTTTCGCTCTTTGCCTTTGACGATTTTAGGGGCGGTTTTCGCCAAGACGACGATCACACTGGCGATCGGGCCGTTGGTGCACCAGAGTTTGGAGCCATTGAGGATGTAATGTTTTCCGTCTTCGGAGAGTTTTGCCTCGCAAGCCATGCGGGCAGGATCGGAGCCGACGTCGGTTTCGGTGAGGGCAAATCCTGATATTTGTCCTTGAACAAAGCGGGGGTAATATTTCTTCTTTTGCTCTTCGGTCCCGTACATCTTGAGGGGCTGTGGAACGCCGATCGATTGGTGGGCGGAGAGGAGCACGCCGGTCCCTGAATCAAAGGTGGCGACGGCCATTGCGACCCGGTTATAGTTTGTTTGCGAGAGGCCCACCCCCCCGTATTCTTTGGGGATCTTGAGGGCAAAAGCCCCTAATTTCGCCAGCCCTTGGATGTACTCTTTTGGCAGCTCGCCAGTTCGATCCACTTCGAGGGGATCGAGATTTTTGGTGATATAATCGGTCAGCTTGGCGATATATTCGTCGCCGATTTTCTTATCTTCGGGGTCTTGGCTGGGGAAGGGAAAGAGCATATCAGAGCGGAAAGTGCCCATAAAAAGCTGGGAGCCGAAACTGGGATGTTTGATCTCTTCGCGCGCCTCTTCGGTGACTTCGAGTGCGGAGCGGACCTTTTCTGAGCCCATCTTTGTAACGAGATTTTCATCTTTCATATTTTCACTAATTAGATCAATTTCGCAATATTTACAAATATAAAAGGTTTATGTAACGTGCGGATAATGGAAAAAACACGAAATATCTCTGAATTTCTTAGGCTGATCGAGAGGGATTATCATGCGAACAAAGCTATTGCTGAAAAGGGGCCGCACGGATGGGTCTATTTAAGCCATAAAGAGCTGCTGAGTGAAGTCAAGGCCATGACCCTCTATCTTCACAGTATCGGGATCAAAAAAGGGGACATGGTGGGGATCATGGCCATTTCGGGGATCCGCTGGGTGGTTGCCGACCTGGCGATCATGGCTTGTGGCGCGATCACCGTCCCTCTTTTTGCCAATATTTCCAGTGAGAACTTTCTCTTCGAGTGTGAGCAGACCAATTTAAAAACATTGTTTGTTTTAGGGGCAGAACCTTGGCAGATGTATGCTAAGCACAAAGACCGTTTTGAGAGAGTCATCGCCCTCGATACTCCTCCGCCTGAAGAAAAAGCGGAAGTCTTTGAAAAGGCGATCGAAATTGGACTTAAAGCTAGCAATAAAAATCCAAAGCTATTCGATGAACTTCTCGATCAGGTCAGAGAAAATGATTTGGCGACCATCATCTACACGAGCAGCTCGACTGGGATTCCTAAAGGGGTGATGCTGACCCACAAAAACATCTTATTCGCCGGATTTACCAATTTACTAGAATTATCAGAGTCTGACCGGTATTTAAGTGTTCTTCCCCTTGCCCACGTTTATCAAAGGATCATCACTTTATGGCTCTTACGATGGAATGTTGGGATCTATTTCTCGAATGACCCCAAAAATATCAATGCAGTTCTACATGAAATCAAACCGACCGTCACCTCATTTGTTCCCCGTATCGTTGAAAAGATCTACATTAAAATCATCAGCGAGCTTGAGAAAGAGGGCTTTTTGAAGCGCTCGATTGGCCACTTTGCTTTCGATATCGCCCTCGACCCCGATTTTGAACACCGGTTATTTCATCATTTGGCCAACAAGGTCGTCTATCAAAAGGTCAGAGATGCCTTTGGTGGTCATTTAAAGGCTATCATATGCGGCTCGGCTGCGCTGAGTCCGATGCTCGTCCGCTTTTTCCATCATATTGGGATCCCCATTTTAGAAGGATATGGGATGACTGAAATGATGGTCATTTCGGTCAATACGTTAAAGAAATGCAAAATGGGGACCGTGGGCCTTCCTTGCCCAGAGGTGGAGATCAAGATCTCTGCTGAAGGGGAAATTCTTATCCGAGCAGGAGGGGTGATGCAGGGCTATTATAAAAATCCAGAAGCTACAAAAGTTGCTCTGGATCAAAATGGTTGGCTGCATACTGGCGACAAAGGGAAAATCGACGCCGATGGATATCTGACTATCCTGGGCCGTACGGATGAGATCGTCAAGACCTCTACAGGCGAGTGGATCGCCCTGGTTCCACTTGAAAAAGAGCTCTGCAAAGCCCCGTTTGTCGATTATGCGCTGGTGATCGCTGAACATGAGAAATTTGTCTCGGCACTGATCTTCCCTAATTTCGATGTGGTGCACGCCCTGAAGGTGTCCCAAAATATGGGTCAAATAACCGACGAAGAGTATCTAAAAGGGGCCTATATCAAACGGGAAATGGATAGGCTAATCGACTCCATAAATGCCCACCACAATCACTGGGAGCAGATCCATGCCTACCGTTTCGTATTGACTCCGCCTTCGATTGAAGGAGGGGAAATCACGCCGACCTTTAAACTCCGCCGGGAAAATCTCGTCCACAAATACAAAGAGCTGATCGAAAGTATGTATCCGGAAGATCCATCAAAAAGGGTAAACGAATAATGAGCGAGCGAGTTGCAATTGTCCAAGGAATCCGAACTCCTTTTTGTAAGGCTGGAGGAAAGTTCCAAGATATTCCCGTTGATGAATTAGGGGCGATTGTTGTCCGCGAGCTGCTCGAACGCTCGGCGGTCAAAAAAGAGGAAGTCGACGAACTGATCTTCGGCAATGTGATATCGAGCATCGGAAATCCTGCCCGTGTGATCGCTGTCAAAGGGGGCCTTCCGGTCACTTGCCCCGCCTTCACTATCAGCCGCAACTGCGCCTCGGGGATGGAGGCGGTCGTCACAGCTGCCAACCAGATTGCTCTTGGAAAATCGAAGATCATCTTTGCCGGCGGAGCAGAATCGATGAGCCATTATCCGATCGCTTTCCCCGATTCGATTAAGAAATTTTTAGGTGCGCTCTCCAAAGCTAAAACTTTTCCCCAAAAGCTCAAGGCGCTCATGCTGTTTCGCCCTTCGATGTTTAAGCCTGTGATTCCACAACTCGATGACCCGCTCTGCAACCTCGTCATGGGGCAAACCGCAGAGATCATCGCGCGAGATTTCAAGGTGACCCGTCAAGAGACCGATGCCTATGCACTGCTGAGCCAAACGCGAGCGAATGCGGCGATTAAGCGGGGGCGCTTTGCAGAGGAGATCGTTCCAGTGCCTCTGCCTCCCCGCTATGATCATATGCAACTCAATGATGATGGTCCGCGTGAAAATCAATCGATGGAAATCCTTGGCGCCCTCAAACCCATCTTCGAGCCAATGACCGGGGAAGTGACAGCTGGAAACTCGAGCCAAGTGACCGATGGAGCTGTCTGCCTGCTGCTGATGAGCGAAGAGGAGGCGAAAAAGAGAAATATCCCGGTCCTCGGCTACATACGTGCTTCAGCTAGCGCTGCTCTCGACCCCTCCCGAATGGGGCTTGGTCCGGTTTACGCCACATACAAAGTGCTAAAGGAGGCCAATCTGACCCTCGATCAGATCGACCTCATCGAGATCAATGAAGCATTTGCCGCGCAAATCGTCGCTCTTGAAAAAGCCTTTCAATCCGCTGAATTTTGCAAAAGGGAGCTTGGAATCGATCATCCGCTGGGCAAAATTGATCGAGAAAAACTCAATGTCAATGGGGGGGCGGTTGCTTTGGGTCACCCAGTTGGAGCCTCTGGAGCTAGAATCATCCACACACTGCTTTTAGAACTGAAGGCGAGAAAGAAAAAGTTGGGACTCGCTACCCTTTGCGTCGGCGGGGGACAGGGTGAGGCTGTGATTGTGGAGGCGGAATGAACGCAAAGACGCAAAAAAATTTTTTCTTTTTTCTTGCGTCTTTGCGCCTTTGCGTCTTTGCGTTGAAAAAACGGATAGGGAATTAAGCTTATGACCTCGGCATTTCAATTTTCTATCGATAACGAGGGGATCGGCAAAGTCCTTTTTGATATCCCCGGCGAAAAAGTGAATACACTCAATCGTGAGGTGCTCAAGCAGTTTGATCAATTGATCGTCATGCTAAAGGAGCGGAAGGATATAAAAGCTCTTTTGTTCACCTCGGAAAAGATCATCGCCGGGGCTGATTTAAACGAGTTTATCGCTGCTTTTAAAAACCCTGCGGTGGCTAAAGAACTTTTAACCCAGGCGCGCGAAAGCTGTTTGCAGTTGCGCTCGCTGCCCTTCCCCACGATATTCCTGATTCATGGATTATGCGTAGGCGGAGGCCTCGAGATGACGCTTCTATGCGATTACAGGATCGTCGCCGATGATCCTAAAACATCGATCTCATTTCCTGAGACCTCGCTTGGCATTTTTCCCGGCTGGGGTGGAACTCAAACAGCGCCGCGCCTCATTGGGCTGACCAAGGCAACCGAGATGATTGTTTCGGGTAAGGCCTTAACGGGTATGCAAGCCTATAAATGCCATCTAGCCGATGCGATAGCGGCACCAGAATTTTTAGAGGAGAAGGGGAAGGAATTTGCCCGAATGATTCTCACTGAAGAGGGAAGGAAAAAGGTCTTGGCTCGCCGAAAAAAATGGCCGCTTTTGGAAAGAAACCCGGTTGGCAGAGCGTTTATCTTCTCGCAGTTTCGAAAAGCAATCTTGAAAAAGACCAAAGGATTCTACCCCGCTCCTCTGATCGCCTTAGATGTGATCAAGAAGACGTGCACTCTCCCGCTTGAGCAAGGTCTCAAAATCGAAGCAGAAGCTTTTAATCAACTTTTACAAGGCGATGTCACTATCCCTTACTATCTCGTCTCGATCTTTTTTGGGCGTGAAAAGCTGAAGAAAAAAGGGGGCTACACCGGAGAGCTTCCGAAGGTTGCACCTGTCTTGAATGCGGCTGTTTTAGGCGCGGGCACGATGGGCGGAGGAATCGCTTATTTGTTCTCCAATGCCAAAATCCCTGTCAGGATGAAAGATATCAATTGGGAGTTTATTGGGAAAGGGACCCGCACGATCTGGGAGCTCTTTCACAAAGCGGTCAGCCGTAAGAAATTGAAACAGGGCGAGGGAGAAATACGGCTGCACTATAGCTCCTGGACTCTGGATTATAGCGGCTTTGAGAAAAAGGATTTTGTCCTTGAGGCAGTCGTCGAAAAGACCGAGATCAAACACCAAGTCTACAAGGAAGTAGAGCAAAAGGTTGGAAAAGAGGCGATCATCGCGACAAATACCTCTTCTCTGACAGTCAAGGAGCTGTGTAGCAAAATGGAGCATCCCGAGCGGTTTATCGGCATGCATTTCTTCAACCCTGCTCCAGTGATGCCCCTTGTCGAAATTGTCAAAGGTCCTAAAACAACAGATGAAGCGCTCGCCAAAACGATCGATCTGGCCAAAAAAATGGGCAAAGTCCCTCTTGTCGTCAAGGATTGCAATGGCTTTTTGGTAAACCGGATCCTGATCGCGGGATCGAATGAGGCCTTTCATTTGATTGATGAGGGAGCATCCGCTCTGGAGGTTGACCGAGCGAGCCTTGCTTTCGGGCTGCCGATGGGCCTGGGTGAACTCATCGATTTAACTGGTATCGATGTCGCGTACCATATAGGCCATATCTTTCATGAGGCCTATGGAGAGAGAATGGCCATGTCGCCGCTTATTAAAACCTTATACGAGGCAAAGTGCTTCGGGCAAAAAACCGGAAAGGGATTTTATATCTACAATGGAAAATCGAAGAAGGTCAATCCGATGATCCCAGTTAAAACAGGGGGAGATCTGAATTTTGAGAGGGTTATCTTAAGTATGATCAATGAGGCCTCCCGCTGTCTCGAGGAGCAGATTGTGACAGAGCCAGAATATGTGGATCTTGCTCTAGTTCTAGGAGCGGGATTTCCTCCATTCCGAGGCGGGCTGCTAAGGTATGCCGACAAATTGGGGCTAAAAACCGTCTATGAGAAACTCAAAAGCCTTGAATCGGTCTCGGCGGCCCGTTTCAAACCGACTCAAATGATTGAGAAAATGGCCAAAGACAGCCAAACCTTCTACAAGGCTTAAGAGCGTGGAAACTTTAAATAACAAGGTCATTTTTATCACTGGTGCCAGTCGCGGAATCGGTCGGGAAATTGCCCTGCGCGCTGCTCGAGATGGAGCTAAAGTGGTCATCACCGGAAAGACAAGTGAGCCCCACCCAAAATTGCCTGGAACGATTCACACTGTAGCGAAAGAGGTTGAGCTGGCAGGTGGACAGGCTTTGCCGATCCTACTCGACGTGCGCGATGAGGAGCAGATCCAAGCGGCTGTTGCCAAGGCTGTCGATCATTTTGGGGGCATCGACATTTTGATCAATAATGCCGGTGCGATCAGCTTAAGCGCCACGCTAGAGACCCCAATGAAGCGGTTTGATTTGCTCATAGAAGTGAACATGCGGGCCACCTATGCCACCTCGCAGGCTTGCATTCCCTATTTGAAAAAAGGGTCGAATCCCCATATTCTGACCCTCTCTCCTCCACTCAACATGGATCCCAAATGGTTTGCTCCCCATCTGGCCTATGCCATATCAAAATATGGGATGAGTCTCTGCACCCTCGGGATGGCCGAAGAATTCAAAAAGGCTGGCATTGCGGTCAATTCTCTCTGGCCAAAAACGGCGATCGCGACAGCGGCCATCGAATTCAATATGCCACAGATCTACAATGCTTGCCGCAAGCCGCAAATCGTTGCCGATGCAGCCTATCTGATCCTGACAAGCGATAGCAAAATAACCACCGGCCAGTTTTTTATCGATGAAGAGGTCCTTCGGGCAAATGGAATCACAGACTTCTCCTCTTATGCGCTCCATCCAGAGCTCCCTTGCTGCCCGGATCTGTTTATAGAAGAGGAAAGAAAACATGTTTAAGGGAGAAGAAAGGATCATCGAGATCCCCGGTTTCTCACTTGCCGCTCGCGAGTGGGGACCCCCCGATGGGATCCCGGTTCTTGCCTTACATGGGTGGATTGACAATGCGGCTAGTTTTGATTTTTTAGCGCCGCTGCTTCCCAATCTTCACATCATCGCCGTCGATGCGCCTGGGTGTGGTCACTCATCCCACAAGCCTCCCTCAGCGATCCCGAATATCGTCGAAGAACCCTTTTATATGTTCCAAGTCGCCAATACGCTTGGGTGGGAAAAATTTTCCATACTTGGCCATTCAAGAGGCGGCATCATAGGGGAACTGATGGCAGCTGGGTATCCTGAACGGATTCAACTCTTGATCTTGCTTGATATTTCTGGTTTTTTTTTAGTTGGAACGCCCGAGGAATGTGCCACCTGGTGGCGAAATTCAATGCACGATTTTTTAAAGCGAAAAGTTAAACCTGGTACAGTCTATCCCGATTTGGAAATGGCCGTTCGAGATCGGATGAAAACCTTTCCTATTGCCTATGAAAGCGCCCTTGCACTTACCCAAAGAGGGACAAAAAAAGTCGAAGGTGGATATGTTTGGACCTTTGATCGGCGAGAACTTTTTTTTCGGGCACCGGTAAAATTTTCCTACGATATGGCTGAAGCTATAATGAAGTCTATTCAAGCCCCCAGCTGCTTTATTATGGCGGAACAAGGGTATATCAAGCTCGATCCAAAGGCCTCCGAGCTTTATCCCTCGTGGGTCCCCAATCACACGGTCCGCTTTGTCCCCGGAGGGCACCACGCCCATATGGATAACGCCGCAGCGGTTGCCCCTCATATCCTCGAATTCTTCAAAGCAAACAAGTTCTAGCTTTTTTCCATCGATCTGGAATATCCTATTTATTATTTAGGAGGTTCTTATGGAATCATTTATTGATGGATTGGGCAAAGAAGTTACCAATGTTGCAGCAGGGGTTATTGATGGATTAGGGGAATTTGAACGCGCAAAAACCCGAATCAATCACATGACATTGGGGTTCAACATCCTGACGATCGCAGCGATTGCAGGGGCCATTTTTACCGCCATGACCTTCTCGCTGATTGGTTTATTATGTACAGCTGGCTTGCTGGTGGGTCGATTTCATCTCGAGATGGCGATTGAGGAAAAGGTAAATCTACTCAAAAATAGTTTCCCACAGATTCTGAAAGGGGGAGATTCGTATCCTCTGCTCTTCAGAAGACCTTTACATCTTAGAGACTCTTAACGGATTTGGTTTTTTTGCTGAGATATCCATTGGCCCCACTAGCTCATCTGTCACAGCTTTTTTTAGGTAAGGCTTATATGGATTTATGCACCACCCGCTCGCCCCTCATATCCTCGACTTCTTCAAAGCAAACAAGTTCTAGCTTTTTTTCCGTGCCCGTGTCCGTGGAATAAAATCTTTCGAGGTATTAGACAAACAAACGATTAGAATGATATAACGATAATAATGATAGGGAATTTTTTTATCATTATTATCATTGTATCATTCATTCATTGTGCCCTGTTGTGACCAATAAGATTAATAGACTTAATGCTTGTCGCTTTTAGCGCCCTTTAGCAATTAAAATTCTAACAGCAGGGATGGATTCGGGTTTTTGAAAGAAATCAGCCACATCTTTAGGTAGAGAAATCCGTTTAGTTGGCTCTTTCTTGCTACCCTTGGGTCTGCCTGCTCCTTCTCGTTTTCCGCCCCGTCCTCTTGTTTTCTTTTCAACAAGAGGAGAAATGTTTTGATTAAGCCTTTCTTTTATGAACTGCTTTAAATATCGTGGGTAGTTTTTGATTACGTCTTCGCGGGAGTCCCCAGCATATTCAACATCCGGATACAGTTCATGTTTGAATATCCAAGCATTGAATTGTTTGCTAAAGCGAGGCTTGATAGCTCCGATCTCTGCTAGAGCGAGCTTCAGATGTTGATTTATTTCTTTTTGGGTGGCCATGTTAACCCTCGTTCTTCAAACTTTTGCTTTGTTTTGTTGACACTAAATGGATGCACTTCCCTCTTCTTTCCTTTAGCATGGATAATTTTAATAGTGCACACTGTAATCGATCCCTCCTTTCAAAAGACGCCAACCAACAATTTTCAGATAAGTCCGATAAGTACCCTCTTCCATTGGCTTAAAGGCCATCAGAAATCCTTTTTAGGAGCATTTTAGATTATTTTGCCAAAAAAATCAAATGCTTTTTTTTGTCTGCTGCACCTTAGTGCTGAATAGGTTTCTTCCACTTGCCATTACTAAATAGCTTGGGAAAGAATTCTTTTCTCAGGCTCTCGATGATGAAAATCAGCGCGCCGGGTACGAGTGCAACGCCCCATTCTGCAAGGTTAAGGGGCTGGGTATGGAAGAGCTCATTCAATAATGGGATGTAGAGAATACAGAGATGGAGTGAGAGGGCCCCAGCGATTGCCATGAGCAGGGGCCTGTTTTTGAGGGCTCCAATTTTTCTCAAGGGCAATTCTGATGAGCGCAACTGAAAGGCGATCAGCCATTCGAACAGCACTAAACTGGTCAGGACGAGCGTTCTTGCCTTTTCTATATTGGTGTAATGAGCATTGAAAATGAAAAATGCTCCAAGCCCAAGCAGAAATGCCATGTAGATTATCCGGAAAATCATCCCATTGTAAATCAGGCCGAGTTTATGGTCGCGCGGCGGTTGCTCCATTTCGTGGCCGCTTTTTGGCTCAAATCCAAGGGGGATGGCGATGAGCGATCCTGAAATGAGGTTGAGCAAGAGGATTTGGAGCGGTAGGAGGGGAGCGAGGCCAATGAAAAGGACGCAGAGAATCAGGCCAAAAAGTTCCCCAAAGCAGGTGGTGAGCAGGAAGGCGCACACATTGCGCAATCGATCGAAAATGGCCCGCCCCTCTTCAATCGCTGCGACGATCGAGTCGAATCGGTCATCGGAGAGGATCATATCGGCAGCCTCTTTGGCCACATCGGTCCCTTTCTTGCCCATCGCGATGCCAATATTGGCCTTTTCGAGGGCAGGGGCGTCGTTGACCCCATCGCCCGTCATGGCGACAATATGGTCGAGAGACTGGAAGCTGCTGACTATGCGCAATTTGTCTGCCGGCTCGATCCGGGCGAAAACGGAGCTCTCTCGAACCGCATCAGCGAGATCTTCATCGGAGAAAGTTTGCAGCTCTTTACCCGAGATCACATCTTTGGTCGAAAGGCCCAGGCGCGAGGCAATCGCTTCCGCAGTCAGTTGGTTATCGCCTGTGATCATCACCACGCGGATGCCAGCCTTTTTGCAGGTGGCGATCGATTCGATGGCCTCTTTACGGGGAGGGTCGATCATTCCGAACATCCCGGCAAAAATCAGTTTTTCTTCAAAATGATCTTCGGTGAGCGAGTGGGTTTTTGGATCGACTTCGCAATAGGCCACTGCAATGAGGCGCAGTGCCTGACGTGTCATTTGATCGATGCCGCTATCGATTTTCTGCCTGCAATTCTCATCCATCCAAACGGGACCTTGGTGGGTGAGGGCGAATTGGCACATCGAGAGAATCGTCTCTGGAGCCCCCTTGATATAGATATAACGCTTATCGCCGATGGTATGGAGGGTGGCCATATAGAGCGTTTCACTGAGGAAGGGGATTTCGGCTAGACGGGGCTGAGTGGCAACTAGCTGCTGCAGATCGATCCCTGCTTCAGAGGCGGCGACGAGCAGCGCCCCTTCTGTTGGATCACCGATGACCTCATATTCCTCTTTCTCTTCAGAGAGGAGGGCGTCATTGCAGAGGGCCCCGATTTCGAGGATTCTGCGCAGCACGGGATCCTTGTAATCGGCCGCTTCTTGATCGATTAGGACCACTTTGTCCAAAGAATAGAGGGTTTTGATCGTCATGATATTATGGGTGAGGGTCCCCGTTTTATCAGAACAGACAATTGTGGTGGCGCCCAGCGTCTCGACCGCAATCAATCGGCGGATGATCGCATTTTTCTTAGCCATCACACTCATCCCAGCGGCCAGAGTGATCGTAAAGGCGAGCGGAAGGCCCTCTGGGATGGCCGAAATGGCGGCTGCGACACCGAGTAGGAAGACATCGGCAAGAGCCATTCCTTGATAAAGGCTGATTCCTGCAAAAAGGAGGATGACGAAAAAGACGATCACCAGCATCCAGTTACCGATGGAGGTAATGCTCTGTTGCAAGGGGGTGGGCTCGGGGGTGATCTCGTCGATGCTCGCGGCAATTTTTCCAAGTTCTGTCGCCATCCCCGTCGCGACCACGATCGCCACGCCTCGGCCACCTGCAGCGACAGTCCCCGTGTAGACCATGTTGCTCCGATCAGCGAGCGATTGGAATCCTGAAAGGGGGTGGGTATCCTTCTCAACAGGAAATGATTCGCCGGTGAGGGCCGATTCGTTGACTTTGAAGCCCTTCGCTTCGATCAAGCGGGCATCAGCAGGAATCTTGTCGCCCATCTCTAAAAAGATCTCATCGCCTGGCACCAAATTTTCTGATAGGAGGATCTCCGTCTTGCCATTGCGCTTGACCTTGGAATGGTGGGAAGAGAGTTTTTTCAATGCTTGCATCGCCTTTTCAGCCTTCCTCTCTTGAAAGAAGCTGATGAAGACCATCGCCAAAATGGTGAAGAGGAGCACGCCGCCATCGAGAAAGTTAGAGAGAAAGAACTTGATAAAGGTGGCAACGATCAAGATGAAAATCAGCGGATTTAAAAATTGACGAAAGAATTGCATTAGGCGGGAGGGGCCTTTAGAGACCGAGAGGCGGTTCGGGCCAACCTTTGCCAGGCGGGCTTTCGCTTCCGCATCAGATAGCCCATGGCGGCTTGTCTTCAGGGCGATAAAGATCTCTTCAATCGTTTTGGAGTGCCAATCGGGGCTCATTTTTTTCCTTTCCATAACCCGTGGAGACCCAGGGGGACGGCTTGTGGCACCGCGGCGCGGGCAAGTTCTTTCATGTCATGGGCGTCGAGAATCAGCAAAAACGACTTGTGGGTGGCAAAGTCAAGCACAAGAGAGAGGACAACGCCGTCATCTTCAGCACCTGCACCTGGGCGGGTGACAAAAATCGGCTCTCCGGGCATACACCCCGCTTCGGACCAACTCTTATAAGACTTTGTCGCAGTATCCACTTTGTAAAGGGGTCGTTTGTCGGTGACCGCATTGGGGAAATCGTAGTCGACAAGATAGCAGTAACGGTATTCGTGCGCGACCCGCTCAGCAGGGACTCGAGGTAATTCTGCAGAATGGTCGAACAGATCTTCCTCGGCCAGCGCATCGGGCAACGAGAGCGTAAAGCGCTTTAGCTTGATCGTATCGGCCAGGTCGCCCTTCCAATCTTCTTCTCCATCAAGTTCAGCGATGATATGGGCATCGGGGTAGGTGACGATATCGATGAAAATTTTCCCATCTTTGTCAAAAGCATTCATATGGTGAAAAGCGAAGAAGGGTTTGCCTTTGATTTTAGTGACCTTCCCTGTTGTCCGCTCCACGACGATGAAATTGGTCCCCCGCTCAGGTTTCCATTTGTAGTTCATGATGAACGGCTTTTTTTTGAGGAGCAGATCCAGTGGATTGACCACAAAGGGGAATTCGACCAGCACCACATAATGTTCTGTTAAGGCAAAACTGTGCATGTAAGCTGGCTCATCGACCGGAATTTCGGCGACTAGCTTTCGATGCGGGTCGGTCATTTTCCAGATGACATAAGAGCTGTGGCGCCCAAAACGGATGAAATAGTTGAACGTCTCTTTCGTCGCAGGATCGACTAGCGCATGGGCCGATTCCCATTGCCCTTCTTTAAGGCTATCCTGATATTGAAAAACGCCGATGGTCGCGAGCGTCTCAGGATCGAAGACCACAGGAAGGGGAATCTCGGTCAAAGCGACAAATTGATCGGCATAATGTTGGATCGTGACATCGGCATTGTTGATGTCCTTCATCTCTTTGGGAATAAATCGGGAAGTCTGATTTTTGAACACTTTTGGACAGGGATCGATTGCGAACCCCGAGAAATTGAGACTCTTCTCCTCCATCATGATGTAGTACTGCTCGCTGCGCAAAAAACGGCTGCTATAGAAGACATTTTTGGGAGTGAACTCGAAGGCGTGGAGCAGGGCGAGCCCATCGAACCAATCGACTCGCTTGTCGCCGACAGTGAATTTCCCTGGGCCGTTGCGCAGCAGCGTTCCCGACAGCCAGTCTGGGATTTTCCCCTGGATCGGGCAGTCGAAATGTTCGGTTTCCTCGGCCAGGTCGAAGAGCAGGTGGGTATCATAGAAGGCCTGATGGGGATTTACAGGTGGGGGTTTAGGTTTAGAGGTGCAGGCGCAGAAGAGAATGAAAATAAGCGAGATGTACTTAGTTGGCATGATGAGGACTAAATTACCAAAAAATGCATTTGAATGGAACAGGAGGTTGTTGCAAAACTCAGGGTTCGTCGATTTTCGGGATTATTTTGGCCGCTTTTCGATTCAAATTCGGGGGGTCATATGCGGGAGGCTGATATTACCCCCCGAATTTGAATCGAAAATCGGCTCAAAAGAACCCGAAAATCGACTGAACCTGAGTTTTGCAACAACCTCATAGGGAATTTTTGATGGTAAGTTTGTTTTTTTAAGTCAATTCTATGTTATCTTAGCTTTGAATAAACATGGAGGTGTTTATGTCAATTCAACCTTATGGTGCTTCTCTCCCAGAAAATAATAGAGCTGACGAAGATCCGAAAAATGGACTTGCAAAACCTGACCCTAAAGGGTTAGAGAAAAAAGGAACGCCAATCGACACCACCCCTAAAGTATCTCAGAAAGGAATGAGTACGTTTACTGATTCGCAAACACGCGCTTTTTAGTTGCATGGATTAGGAGTGCGCCGAGGTGGGGCACGACCATGAAGATCATGACGAGATCGACCAGCGACCAGATCGTCTTCACCTCAGAGATAGCTCCTGCAAAAATCATCAATGCAGTTAGCAAAAGATAGTAACGGCTTTTCTTATTCTTAGTTAGATAGCGATAGCACTGGCTCCCGTTGTAGCAGTTGCCAAGAATTGTTCCAAAACCAAACAAGAGTCCGCTGACCGCGACGATGGCGATCCCAACAAAGGAGAAGTACTGCTCAAAAGATGCAGCGACCATGCTGATTCCTAGAGGAAGAGAGGGGTCTAGCCATGTTTTGGTCACCAGAGTCACACAGCCCGATAAGAAGGCGATAAAACCTGCGGCAAAAGTGGAGAGCATCGCCAGCATCCCCTGTGTATCGGGATCATTGGTCTCGGCCATCGAGTGGGGAATCGTCTGCGTTCCAACGCCTGCTTCTGTTGCCTGCGTCCCTTTGAAAATCCCCCAACGGAGAGCGCTCATCAGTCCGCCGACAAGGGTCCCGCTAGCCATAGGCACAGGGGAGAAAGCCGACCGGAACATCTCGGCAAACATCTGCCCCAATTGATCGTAATTGCAGGTGAGGATCCAGCAGCTCGAACCGATGTAGAGGAAGAACATGACCGGGACAAGCTTAGCTGAGAGCGAGCCGATCCGTTTAATCCCCCCGAGCATCGTCAGCAAAATGAGGATCGCGATCAACCCCCCAGACAGTGCCGTAGAGAGTCGGTAGGAGCCGAGGAGGGGAGAGTTTAAAATCGCAGCCACCTGATTCGCTTGAGCAGCAGACCAGGCCATCATCAAAACCAAGCAGCAGATCGCATAC
This sequence comes from uncultured Verrucomicrobiae bacterium, assembly GCA_963806855.1. Classification (GTDB taxonomy): domain Bacteria; phylum Chlamydiota; class Chlamydiia; order Chlamydiales; family Rhabdochlamydiaceae; genus Sacchariniichlamydia. Next base: position 173,225 of record CAWDYW010000003.1, read on the forward strand.
CATTTGGCCATGGCAGGAGAGACCAGATGCTTTAAATATTGCATTGGGCCACCCATGATTTCACCCGAATCGAGTTTCTTTCGATATTGGATGCAGAGATTGACCTCGATGTAAGTGACGGCGCTCCCGAAAAACGAGGCCAGGAGAAAGCCGAAAAGGGCACCTGGGCCGCCAAGCGCGATCGCAATCACTGGCCCGACTATCGTCGAGATCCCCAGTGTGGTCGACATGGCGGTTAAAAGGGCCCGATGGGGGAGGATCGTGTGAGATCCTGTTTTCCCTTTGCGTGCAGTGAACAGCCCCTTCAACATAGAAAATAGCGAACGGAAGAAGCGGAGCTGGATGAATCCCGACTTCACAGTGAGGTAGATGCTGCCAGATAAAATGAAAAGGCAGCAGAGAAACAAAAGATACTCTGTACTTGTGGCGATGAAGTCCATAAATTCCCCAAAATTTTAAGGTCTCTTCCAATTTTTTAATAGAAAAATGTTATATCAATATTATGACCCTTAGGAAAAGACTTTTTTTAAATGTCGGAGTGATTTTTCTCTTTGTCGCGATTTTGTCCTATGTGCTTCCCAGCATGATTGTCAATAAAGGGATGGCGAAAGGGGGGCAAGAGATCGAAACTTTTGTCCAAAAACAGGAAAAGAAGGTCAATAGCATCTTGACTAATCTGCTGGCCGATAACTTTAGAGACCTCAAAGGGAAGGAGGGGGAGGAGGCCCTTTCCGATTTTCTCAAGCAAATTGCCCGCACCTCCCAAAAGACCATCGTCTTTCTTTTACACAACCAAACTCCCTATGCCTTTAATCCACAGGGAGAGCCAATCGATCCGAAGCTGGAGGGCTTTAACGTCGATGACCTGAAAGAGGATAGTGGAAAAGTCACTTGGAGGGGGACCACCTATAACTATTTAAAATACCCCGTCGATTCGGGATGGAACAGCACTCTGGTCATCATCAATCCAGCTGATCAAGCGTTTTCGGTTATCCCCCTCCTCAAAAAGATGGGGGCCTCGATTGGGCATCAGATTACCCTCAATATCTTGCTCTCCACTCTATTGATTTTTGCAGTCGCCTTATTGTTCCTCTCCCGCACCTCGAAAAAAATCACAGATCCGATCGTTGTGCTGGCCAAAGCGACCGCTGATGTTGAAAATGGCCATTACGATCAGGTCTCTCTGCCAGCCCTTGAGCAACGAAAAGATGAGATCGGGACCCTTTCCCATGGCTTTGAGAAGATGGTCACGGCATTAAAAGATCGGGAAAAAATTCGCGGCGTCTTGAGCAAAGTGGTCTCGAAAGAGATCGCAGCCGAAATCTTGCAGAGCAAAATCGAGCTCGGCGGCGAAGTGCGGATCGTCACGGTCCTTTTTATCGACGTGCGGGGCTTCACAAAAATCACTGAAAAGATGGAGCCAAGACAGGTCGTCCATATGATGAATAGCCATTTTAGCCAGATGTGTCGCATTGTCGACGCACAGGAGGGAGTGGTCGATAAATTTGTCGGCGATCTGGTCATGGTCCTCTACGGCGCGCCGATCGATAGGCCCGATAGTGCAAAAAGGGCTCTCACCTCGGCGCTCCAGATGCGGCAGGCCTCTGCTCTTCCAGTTGGCATCGGGATTCATACAGGCGATATGGTCACAGGGAATATCGGGTCGGAGAATCGGTTGAACTATACCGTTTTGGGCGCCAACGTTAACCTCGCTTCCCGCCTCTGCTCGGCAGCAAAACCGATGCAAATTCTCATTTCTGAAGCGACTGTAAACTCTCCCGACATTAAAGAGAGCTTTGAATTTCAAGAACTTGCTCCAATTTCGTTCAAGGGTTTTGAGCAGCCCGTCAAGGTTTTTGAGCTGATCGATTTCAAAAAATGATTTAAAAAAAACCCTGCATAGGTTACTAAGAGGAATATGAAACTCAAACACCCTTAGGAGGGGAATTATGAAATTAGTGAATCTTATTGCCAACATTTTGCTGATCATCGGCGGGATCAACTTAGGTCTGATTGGGCTTGCTCATTTTGACGTTATCGGAAAAATCCTTGCTCACAATATGGGAGCCATCCGTGTGCTCTACGTATTGATCGGGATCGCTGCAATCGTGAAAATTGTGATGCTCACTGCTTACAACAAAGCTCTAAAAAAATAGAGTCTAGTTCAACGCAAAGACGCAAAGGCGCCAAGATGCAAAGAAATATTTTATGGTTTCTTTGCGACTTGGCGCCTTTGCGTTAAAACGGTCCTACCTCTGTAGAAGGAAGTGGACTGCTTTCTTTGCAGATGTCTCGGGGATTTCGTAATTGAACATATGCCCCATCTCTTTAAATACATGCAATTGTGAGTTTGGGATCGCTTGGCGCATTTGTTCTGCGCAGTAAAGGGGAGCGATTACGTCCATTTCGCCGGCAAGCAGAAGCACCTGATGAGGGATATCTTTCAGCTCATGGCGGAAATCGACCTTCAAAGCATTTCCTTGATTCATCATCCCCTCTTGAGATTGAGGAAAGGGATTCATTTGATATTCGGTTAAAAACCGTTTGATATTTTCTGGGTTGCTCACAAAGGCATTGCTTAAGAGCCACCAGCAATTGAGCTCGGCCAGTAGCAATCTATCTATCCCATTTTGCAACAGTTTCATCCCCATTGCAAGATTGTAGAGGCTAACCGGAGGAAGAGCAGCAAACGGAGCGCACAGAATGGCCTTTTTGACCCGATCGCGATGATCAAGACAGAGCAGCTGCGTGATCAGCGTCCCCATCGATTCTCCCATGAAATGGGCGCTTTCGATCTCCAGAGCATCGAGCAGGCCGATGATGTCTTCTGCAAACATCTTCGGATGATAGCCCCCTTCGGGAGTATCGCTTTGCCCGCATCCCCGATTATCAAAAACAATCACTTGAAAGTGCTGCGAAAGAATGGGGACCAGCGGCATCCAAATAAAATGGTCCATGGTAAATCCTGAGATGAGGACGAGCGGCACGCCAGTGCCATGGATCTCATAGTACAGGTTGATGTCATTGGTTTTTACTATTGGCATGACCTCTTTATATGAAATTCAATCAATTATTTAAAGTTGCTTCTATTTTTGCGAGGGGGTAGACTCATCGAGTCAGCAAACTTAAAGGATATTTTATATGCAAATCCAGTTCCCTTCTCATTCAACTGTCTCAGATTACTTATCCGTAAATGAAAATGTCGCTAGAATAGCTTTGCTAGGCGGAATAACAGCGGTAGCAGTTGCTATAATAGTTAGGAGCTGCAGTCGCGCAAATGTTCGCCCTATAAAAGTTGCGCCCGGTCCGATAGATAATGACACATACACCAAATCTCTCCTTCAAAATCAACGGCCCAAACTTTCATCAACTCCTACAAATGATTATCTCTCAGAATGTGCATTCCCCCATTTAAATATTCGAGATCTAAAAGAACCAATTAAGGCCTATTTAGAAAACCCAGCTCGATTTGACAAGGCCGTAATTGAATTTACCATTTTGTATTTTGAGTTATCGAGTAGCACGCGTAATTCGTTCGATGTTCACCCACGATTCTCCATAGAAGGAGAAGAGGGTAAAATTGGAATTGAATTTGAGGCTAAAAAGCTCAGTGCAGTGAAAGAAGCTCCAGTAGAAACAGCAGGACTTTTACTCCGCACTCATTACGACGGGTCACTCCTTCAGCAGATTGAACCAGTCGCGCACATGTTCCCCCATCACAAAGATCTTATTGTTGCAACGGTGCGCCACAGATATCCCAATGGGGCCATAGATGGTTGGGAGCTCAAAGAATACAACGAAAACCTGGCGCACGCTCTTTCGAATTTAGTCGCGAAAGCTAATTAAAGAAGCTCTTCAATTTGTCGAAGAAGGTGCGTGAGCGAGGGGAGTTGTGGCTTCCCTCAAGCTGGGCAAACTCTTTCAGCAACTCTTTTTGCTTTTCGCTTAGGCCAACCGGAGTTTCGATCACTACTTTGACCAGCAGATCGCCTTTGCCGTTGCCATGTACATTAGGGGCCCCTTCACCGCGGACACGGAAGATTTTGTCGCTTTGGGTCCCTTCCGGGATCACAATGCGCGCATTGCCGCCCGTTGGGGTGGGAAACTCTTTTTTGACGCCGAGGGCAGCTTCGGAGAAGGTGATCGGCAGCTCAACGCGGATGTCATCGCCATCGCGCTCGAAGAGTTCGTGGGATTGAACAGAGATATAAACGTAGAGATCGCCTGGTGGGCCGCCCCCTTCGCCTGCATCGCCGTAGCCAGCCATCCGTAGGCGCATTCCATTATCAACGCCAGGGGGGATCTTGATCTGGATTTGCTGTCTTTTCTTCTCTCTGCCAGTGCCACGACAGCTAAGGCAAGGATCGGTAATCCGCTTTCCCTGTCCATGGCAGCTGGGGCAGATGGTGGTCATGCTGAAAAAACCGCGGGTCTGATTGATTTGGCCAGCGCCGCCGCACTGAGAACAGGTCTTGATTGCTTTTGGGTTTGCCGCGCCAGAGCCATCGCAGGTCGGACAATTGATATAATTAGTGATCGCCGCCTCTTTTTCTGTTCCTCGGATCGCCTCTTCGAAAGAGATGGAGAGGTTCATTTTTTTAGAAGCGCCTTGTCGTATGCCAGCAGTTGAAGGATCGGAATCAAATCCGAAGAAAGAATCGAAAATGGACTCATGGCCGCCGCTTCCGCTGCCACCACCACCACCGCCGCCAAATGCGCCCATGAAAGTACGCAGAGCTTCTTCCATAGAGGAGAACCCGCCGGCACCAGGACCAGCGCCCATGCCCGCTTTGAAAGCGTCGGGGCCATATTGGTCATACATGCGACGTTTTTGATCGTCGCTTAAGACTTCATAGGCTTCAGAAATCTCTTTGAATTTCTTTTCAGCTTCTTTGTCGCCTGGATTTTTGTCAGGATGGTACTTAAGAGCCTGCTTTCGATAAGCTTTTTTAATCTCATCTTGCGCGGCTCCCTTAGTTATACCCAGGGTGCTGTAATAGTCGCTCATAATAAAGACCTCTTGCATCACTTAGATTCTGTCGATTTTCGGGTTCTTTTGAGCCGATTTTCGATTTAAATTTGGGGGGTAATATCAGCCTCTCGCATATGACCCCCCGAATTTGAATCGAAAATCGGCCAAAATAATCCCGAAAATCGACGAATCCTAAGTGATGCAAGAGGTCTAAAAGGCTAATAGGGAGTCTTCTTCTTGTGCTTGAGCGCGGCTTTAGCTTTTGCCCGGCTCTTGATAGAAGGTTTGTCATAGTAACGGTGAGCTTTTGCCGCTTTCATGATCCCTTCTTTATCAAGTTTCTTTTTAAGAATGCGAAGAGCTTTTTCGATTGAATCACCGGCTCGGACTTTAACACTTGACATCTACGTCGATTTCCTTGGAGTTGAAGTTAATGGTTTTGCATTTCATTTTAATGATCCGCCCGATATTTTTCAATATAATCCCATCCCGTGCCCGTGTGCGTGCCCGTGCCCGTGCCCGAAATAATTCGTTTCGGGCACGGGCACGGGCACGGGCACGCACACGGGCACGAAAAAATTACCGGAGATAGGTGAGTTCGAGCGAGGCAATATTAGAAAAATTTTTTTGAAGAAACCGGTTTTGTACCTCGATGGCAACTAGGTCTAAATTAGGCTCGGGATCCAAATAGCCAGGCCCAACAATAAAATCCTTTTCCCCAATCTGAAGCTCATCGGGGGTCATCAATTGGGGGCTCGAAATTTGCCGACTTCCCGTATCCCCTGTCAATACATAGAGCTGGCCCATTTTCGCATCGCCGATAAAGGCAAAGCTCCCAGCCTGATTTTTGGGGAGGAAGGCCAGGGGCGAGACAAATTCGATCAGGGGGAGGTTCGCGGCGAAGGCGAGGGTCTTGGCAATGGTGGCGCCGGTGCGTATGCCCATATAAGAGCCGGGCCCGACTCCGACGGCGATGTAATCTAAATCTTTTATTTTGCAGAATGTTTCCAGCGCGGGGAAGAGGGTAGCCGAAAGATTTTTGGCCCCTTCGATCAGAACCATTTTTTCTACTATGCCGCCTTGGATGAGTCCCAAAATAGCAGGATCGCGACTGGTATCAATTATTAATCCTTTCATGGTATAACAGCATACCAGATTGCACTATTTTTCCCGAGTTGTTAGACTCGTGAAATTCCTTATGAGTAAAAAGAAAGATTTTAAAGAAGAAACCCTTGAAGAGGCTGTCAAAAAGACGGTCGGCGGAGAGGCGAAAGTAAAGCCCATTACAGAGGATCCTGAAGAGCTAACGCTCGTTCCGCTGTCGCGCCGCCCCTTTTTCCCGGGGATGGCCGCGCCGCTCATTATCGAGCCGGGGGTCTACTACGAGACGCTCAAGCAGGTGGCGGCGACCGATCACAAGACGATGGGGCTATTCCTCACTAAGCAGGAAGAGGCCAACATCTATGAGCTCAAGATCGACGACTTCTACAAGGTAGGCGTTTCGGCCAAAATTTTGCGCATCATCCCGATGGAACAGGGGGGCGCGCAGGTTATCCTCAACATGGAGAAGCGGATCTCGATCCGAAAGGCTGGCAAGAAGGGGAAATTTCTCTCTGCGAAGGTCGTTTATCATGAAGATCCGCCAGCTCGAGGCCTCTCGAAAGAGGTGAAGGCCTACTCGATCAGCATCATCAGCACGATTAAGGACCTGCTCAAGCTCAATCCACTTTTCAAAGAGGAGCTGCAAGTCTTCTTGGGCCACTCCGATTTCACCGACCCAGGAAAATTGGCCGACTTCGCCGTGGCCTTGACGACGGCGTCGAGGGAAGACCTGCAAGGGGTATTAGAGGCTTTTGATCTCAATGACCGGATCAGCCGCGCACTGGTGCTCTTGAAGCAAGAGCTCGATCTGTCGAAATTGCAGAGCAGCATCAACCAGAAGATCGAAGCGACCGTTTCGAAGACGCAGCGGGAATTTTTCTTGCGCGAGCAGCTCAAGACGATCAAGAAAGAGCTTGGACTGGAAAAGGACGACAAGAGTCTCGACTTGGAGAAATTCGAAGAGAGGCTGAATGCTCGCAAAGTGCCAGAACCTGTGATGAAGGTGATCTCCGATGAGATGGAAAAATTGTCGGTCCTCGAAGTGCAGTCGTCCGAATATGCAGTCAGCCGCAACTACTTAGATTGGCTGACGATAATCCCTTGGGGCATTTTTAGTGGGGGAATCGGTTCAGATAAGGAGCACAACCTTAAAATTGCAGAAAAAGTTCTGAAAGACGACCACTATGGCCTAGACGACATCAAAGAGCGGATTTTGGAATTCATCGCCGTCGGTAAACTCTCAGGTGGCATGAAGGGAAGCATCATCGGATTGATTGGGCCGCCAGGGGTTGGAAAGACAAGCATCGGCAAGAGCATCGCTCGGGCGCTTGATCGAAAGTTTTACCGCTTTTCGGTCGGTGGGATGCGCGATGAGGCTGAGATCAAAGGGCACCGGCGCACCTACATCGGGGCGATGCCAGGCAAAATCGTCCAAGCGCTAAAAGCTACTGAAGTGATGAATCCCGTGATCATGCTCGACGAAGTCGATAAAATCGGCTCGAGCTTTCAAGGGGATCCTGCTTCTGCACTGCTCGAAGTGCTCGATCCAGAACAAAACGTCGACTTCCTCGACCACTATCTAGATGTGCGAGTCGATCTCTCGAATGTCTTATTCATTTTGACAGCCAATGTCATCGAAGGGATCCCTGAGCCGCTGCGCGACCGGATGGAAATTTTGCGTCTATCGGGCTACATCCAAGAAGAGAAAGTGCAGATCGCCAAGAAGTACCTCATCCCACGTAACCGAACCAAAATGGGATTAAAAGCCTCCGACATTACCTTCAACATCGATGCGCTCAAGCAGATCATCAATGGCTATGCGCGTGAAGCGGGCGTCCGCAATTTGGAAAACCATATCAAGAAGATCATGCGTAAAGTGGCGATGAAAATCGTCAAAGAAGAGGAGCGCGGCAAGAAGTTCAAAGGGGTCACCATCAAAGAGGCTCTCCTCAAAGACTATTTGGGCAAGCCGGTCTTCACGAGCGACCGCTTCTATGAGAAGACGCCGATCGGTGTCGCGATGGGACTCGCTTGGACAGCAATGGGAGGGGCCACCCTCTACATCGAAGTGGTCCAGGTGCCAGCAGAAAAGCCGGTCTTACTACTGACCGGGCAAATGGGCGATGTGATGAAGGAGTCGTGCCAAATCGCATGGAACTACGTCCATAGCTCCATGAGCCGGTTCGCTCCCAATTTCTCCTTCTTTGATCGGAGTCAAGTACACCTCCATATTCCTGAAGGGGCGACACCCAAAGATGGACCATCAGCCGGTATTACCATTGCGACGGCCCTCTTTTCGCTCCTGATGAAGCAGCCAATCAAAAACGACCTCGGGATGACTGGAGAGCTCACCTTGACTGGAAAAGTCCTTCCGATCGGAGGGGTTAAAGAAAAAGTGATCGCCGCCCGCCGTTCCAAACTAAACACCCTGATTTTCCCCAAAGACAATCAGAGAGATGTCGAAGAACTCGCCCCCTACCTGAAAAAGGGCTTTCTATTCCATTTTGTCGAATACTACGAGGAGGTTTTCCATGTTGCTTTCGGAAAAGGCAAAAACATTTAGAGAATCGATCGGCAATAAACTGGTCCACCCTGATCAGCTTAGGACCGTATGCGAGCAGCTTCGTAGAGAGGGAAAATCGATCGTTACACTGAATGGAAGCTTCGATCTGTTGCATCCAGGTCACTTAGAGATGATCCACCAAGCCTCTTGCCAAGGAGATGTGCTCCTGATGCTCCTCAATACCGACGCGTCGATCAAAGGGTACAAGAGCTTGGATAGACCGATTAACCCCCTTGAAGTGCGTCTACAGCACATTGCCGCCCTGCAGATGGTCGATTACGTCAGCTGGTTTAGCGAGCTCGACCCGATCAAAATCCTCGGCGTTATCAAGCCTGATGTGCACTGCAACGGCAGCGAATATGGAGAGAACTGCATCGAGGCGCCTGTCGTCAAAGAAAATGGGGGGAGAATCCACATCATCCAGCTGATCGGAGGCTACTCCTCAACCAACATGATCAAAAAAATCCAGAGTTTATGCGATTAATCGGCAACGTCAAAAACGAAAAGCAAGCCTTCCTCTTCTACTCCTTCCTGCTAGGAGAGGGGATCCATTGCACCTACGAGATCGATAAAGCCGAGCAAAAAAATGTGGTCCTCATTTGGGTCTACGAAGAGGATCAGATCGAGCGGGCCGAGGCCTATCTTGAAGAGTTCAGAGCCAACCCAAACGATCCCAAATTCACCAAAGTCGAATTCCCCGACGCTCCTCCTGTGCCACCCGACCATATCGCTGAGCCGAAGAAACCCCAAACCCCAGAAAAACCCTCCTGGAAAGACCATCCCCGCAAGATCAAGAAGCACCCGATCACTTCACTGGTTTTGCTCGTTTGCATCTTCCTCTATATGGTCACCCTCACCCAGGAAGTGCAAATGGTGCAAGCTGACGGAGAACTGGCCATTGAACTGGGCATGACCCCGATTCAGCAAGAACTGATGTTCGATTATCCTGCCTCCAATCAAAAAATCGATCAGCTGCTGCAGCAATATCCCCTGAAAGGCTACAAAACCTTCGATGAGATCCCTCCATCGGTAAAGAAAGCTTTTGAAGAGGCGAAGAATATCCCCACCTGGCAAGGGATCATGACCCGCATCCTCTACAAATTCAAAAAAATCCCGCCGCCCGCCTCCATCGATGGACCGATGTTTGGCAAAATCCGAGAAGGAGAGTATTGGCGACTCTTTACCCCCGTTCTGCTCCACGGCAGCATCCTGCACATCCTCTTCAACATGATTTGGGTCTGGATCCTTCTCCCTCCGATCGAAGCGCGTTTACCCAAATGGAAAATCGCCCTCCTGATCCTCATCACCGGCGTGGTCCCCTGCGTCGCCCAATATCTCGTCAGCGGCCCTTACTTTCTCGGCTTTTCGGGCATCGTCGTCGGCCTCGTCGGCTTTATCTGGGTGCGCCAAAAAGTGGCCCCCTGGGAAGGCTATCCATTGCAAAAACTGACCATCATCTTCGTCCTCGTCTACGTCGCCTCCCTCTTCGGCCTCGAGATCTTTTCACTGATTAAAAACGTCATTTCGACCTCCACCTCCACCGTCACTATCGCCAACACCGCCCACATCGTCGGTGGCCTGATCGGCATGCTGCTCGGCGCCCTTCCCTTCTTTTCCAGAGGGACAAAATGACCGTGCGCGACCTCATCATCCTCGGCTGCTCCTCCCAGCAGCCCACACGCAGACGGAACCACGGCGCCTACCTGCTCCGCTGGAATGAAGAGGGACTCCTCTTCGACCCCGGGGAAGGGACCCAAAGACAATTCATCTACGCCAACGTCGCCCCACCGACAGTCAACCGGATCTTCGTCAGTCATTTCCACGGTGACCACTGCCTTGGCCTCGGCTCGATGCTGATGCGCCTCAACCTCGACAAAGTGACCCATCCGATCCATTGCTATTACCCCGCCTCTGGCAAAAAGTACTTTGACCGGCTCCGCTACGGCACCATCTACCATGAGACCATCGAAGTGATCGAGCATCCCATCTCCGAAGAGGGCCTCGTCCACGATGATGGGAAGTTCCAAATCGAAGCCTACGCCCTCAAGCACGGCGTCGACAACTTCGGCTACCGCATCAAAGAGCCCGACGTCCGCAAATTTGATAAAGAAAAGCTCGATGCCTTCGGCGTCAAAGGACCCCTCGTCCGAGATCTCAATGAGCATGGGCACCTGATCATCAACGGCAAAACAATCACACTCGACGATGTGAGCCACGTCCGGATCGGCGATGTCTTCGCCATCGTCATCGACACCCTCCCTTGCCCAGGGGCCATCAAAACCGCCAAAGGAGCCAAGATGCTCGTTTGCGAAGCCACTTATACCGAAGAGCACAGAGATTTAGCGAAAAGTTACCGGCACATGACCGCCAAGCAGGCCGCCATCATTGCCAAAGAGGCGGGCGTCCAGCACCTCATCCTTACCCACTTCTCAGCCCGCTACCTAGATCTCAAAGGCCACCTGGAAGAGGCCCGCGCCATCTTCCCCAACACCGACGTAGCTGATGATCTCAAAGTGTTTGAGTTCCCTCGATAAATTGATAGTAAGAGGAAAGAGATGGATATTAAAAAAATTTTAGAGACCCATAAGAAGTTCACATATGAGCGGAACTTCGATCAGTTTCAAACTCCAAAGAATTTGGCGATGGCCCTGTCGGTGGAGGCGGCCGAACTCATGGAAATTTTGATGTGGCTGTCGGAGAAGCAGACGATCGAGCTCAATGGAGAGCGGTTGAAGGCTGCCGAAGAGGAGCTGGCCGATATCTTTATCTATCTAGTGCGGCTGGCCGATGTCCTTGGCATTGATCTGATTGAAGCAGCTTCGAAAAAAATGGAAAAGAATTTCGCGAAGCACTCGATCGAAAAGGGATTGGCGCTTGCAAAAACTTTGTTAGAATGATGGAGAAGAAGAGAGAGTCTTCTTCTCCAACTCAAAAAATTTCCTATACTGCAGTCAATTGCCGAGATAGAACGAAGAAAAAGATACCGGCGATCGAGAAGAAATAGGCAAATTTTTTATTGAGGACTTCAGCAGGGGTATTTCCAGTGGGAGTCTGAATCTCCCAGCCTAGGGTCCCAAGGGTAGTGCTCCAACAGATATAGCCCAGATATTCCAAAATGATGGTCAGGGTCTTTGTAGTTGGATAGAATTTGTTCATAATATTTGCTGCAACTATTGCTAATAAAGTCACAATTACGCCGCAGACAAACATTTTAAAGTGTGATTTGATAACTTTTTGATTTTCGTTTTGTATTTTTGTGCCGTTGGCAATGCTTGCCATTTCAAAGACCCCTTTGATACTTTATTCCGGAAAGCCCTCCTTTTCTCCTCGGAGATGCACTACTTTCCAAACTTTTGCTAATCATTGTATTGATTAGCTTATTTAATAACAGCAATCTCTAGTTTTTTCCACAATTTCTCTAGTTTCCCTAGAGAAAAAAATCATTTTCTGGAGTTTTTTTTCCTGAAAAAAGGCTATACTGGTTCCAATTGAAAGTTGGAGTTTTGCCTTCGCCATAGGAGCCATCTTTGCATCCGACCCGCCCAGCTCCTAGTTTCTCAATAGTAACCTGGGCGGGCTCGGATGCAAATCTGACGCCTCTGGCATTGGCAAATTCTCCAACTTTCAACTGAAACCAGTATATACTTACGGCAAAAAGGGAGTGCTGCCTTGAACTTTAGATTTTTAAATGTCCCAGTCCATATTCGGCCAGGCTTCTGGCTCTTTCTGATCTTCTTTGCTAATTTGTACATCGACCCAAGTATTGAAAAATTAATTGTCGCGGGTGTGCTGCTCTTTAGTCTACTTGTTCACGAATTTGGGCACGCGCTCACTGCGCTCTTTTTTGGAGCAAAGCCGACGATTGTCTTAGAGGCTTTTGGGGGCTACGCGCAGTATGATCGATATGGTCTATCGCCGAAGCAACAATTCTTGATCACACTCAATGGCCCGCTTCTCGAGAGTTTGCTCATCGCCATTCCCTATTATTTGCTCAAAATGGGGACATTTGACCATCTACCCTATGTCCACTATGCCCTTTATGTGATGATGCGGTTAAACATCGTTTGGTGCTTGTTAAATTTGATTCCGATTGTCCCGCTCGATGGGGGTTATCTAGCCCTCTATTTCTGCGAACGGAAATTTGGAGTAAAAGGGTATCGGGCTAGCTTTATCTTCGGGCTGATTTGCGCGGCGATCGTTGTCCCGATTCTCTATATCAAGGGATTTGTCTTTTTTGCGACTCTTCTGCTGATCTATGGCTTCCAAAATTTCCAAGTGTTGCAGCGACTGAAAGGCTCTTCGGGCAACCCGTTTAATACCTATATCAATGGGGTCGAGGCGCTAAAAAATAATGATCTCGAAAAGGGGAAGGCGATTTTAAAGCGGCTGCTCAAATCGAAAGATGCGGCGATCAAGCACTCGGCCATCGAGTCTGTTGCCAAGATCCACCTGCAGGAAAATGAAGCCGATAAGGCGTATGAGCTACTCCTAAACGCCGATCCGCAGATGCTCAAAGAGGGCAAGTGCATCCTTTGCCGATTGGCCTTCGAGCGGCAAAATTATTCCCTTGTCGGCAAGCACTCCAGAGAGATTTATGAGCTTGAACCCACATATGAAGTGGCGCTGCTCAATGCGAAGGCATTTGGCTATCTAAAAGAGCCGGCGCTCGCGGGCGGATGGCTCCAGACCGCTTCTCTTTTCGGCGAAGAGTTTGCCGAGTTGATCAAAAGCGAAATGCAAGATGCAGCCTTCGATCCGGTGCGCGAGCATGAAGCTTTTCAGAGCTATGCCGAGAAGCTGGATCCATCTCTGATTGATTCTTAATTTGGTGATCTATACCCCGACTCGCCTAAAAGTGTGAATTTGGACAGGGTAGGGTAGATTTCTCATTGCAGATTTCTTCAAAAAAATCGTCAATATCTAGACCTGAAAAAGACTCGACCTTGAAATGTGCATCGGATAGATCTTGTCCTAGGGTATATCGATTGGGGACTGCGATGGTAATACATCCGGCGGCAACTGCTGCAGAAACTCCTGTCCTGCTATCTTCAATGGCAATACATTCTTCAGGGGCAACTCCGAGTAATTTCGCAGCTTTTAAATAGATATAAGGCTTGGGTTTATTAGTCCCTTGAGGATCGTCATATTCTTGTAAATCGTCGTGCCCAGAGAGGACAACATCGAAGAAATGATCAATTTCAAGATTTTTTAAATTTCTTAAAACGTCCTCTTTTCTTCCCCCTGAAGCAACGGCTAATTTTAGCCCATAGCGCTCCTTCTCCTGAGCGAGCTGATGTAAAAATTCGACAGTAGCTGCGATTGGGGCAATCCCCTCCATTTGAAGTTGATAAAAATACTCATTCTTATCATGGAGCACTTCTACTGAGCAGTCAAAGCCAACGAGGTCGTAAGCCATTTTTGAAATCGTGAGCTCAGCAACTCCGGCAAAATTTGAGTTATAGTATTCTGTTGTAAGTTCATAACCTTGGTTTCCCAATGCATGACGCCAGGCTAAATAATGGGCATTGTCACTGTCGACCAAGGTGCCATCGCAATCGAATATAATTGCTTTAATACACTTTTCTTCAGCTTGGCCGCCTATAACAGTTAGTAAAGAGAGGATTAAAAAGATTATACGATTCATGTTGCGCATATTATAATCAATTCCTGACAATCTCGCAAGAGTTGCACTTGGATAGGCCTGGGCAAGAATTCTCTTTTTTATCCTATCCTCAATGCTCAGGAGCAACTCTAATACCTAAAATACGTGAGCCTTGGCTGACAGCTGCATCTGATGCATTTTATCGACAGGCAATTCACATAAACAAGCAACTAAGGCAAGCTCATCGGAAAGATTGCCAAACAGAGTAGAGTCGTCGGAACAGAATACCACGGGATGCCCATTTGCATATAAAGCCAGGGCTGGATGCTCTGAGGGTTTTGTGATCATCGCGCTGCAAGCACTGCGGATGCAAGCTTCGACAACCACTTTTCTTTCTTGGATCCACCGCTGTGCTTCAGGGCATAAGAATACTGCATGCCCAACTCGATCTGGCTGAATTTCCTCAAGCTCCCTCATTTGCCGCTTGGGTTGTTCACTCCTATGTTCTCCAATATGAAGAGTAATAGGAAGGCCTGCCTTTTTAGCCCTTGCTAAAGGCTCAAAAATTCCACTGCAATCCCCTTTTGTTGACTCACCAGAAACGTCAAGGCCGCTCACCCCCTCATTCTGATAGTGGATCGCCAAATTCACCATCTCATTGGCATCGTCCAAGGAAGTATCGCGCTTCAGGCTCAGTAATAAAGTCACCGCCACAGGGTAGTCTTGCATCCCTTTTTTTATTCCTGCAAGCACTGCTTTGAGGTAATCTTCAAAACTGCCATCCAGCTTCTTTAACCCTGTACGCAACTCGGCAATCACTACATTGTCTCGATATTGGCTGCTGCAAAAATCATAGGCCGCTTCGTAAACAAGATGGTTAGTGCATAAAATTTTGCCAATCAGGTCAAAGACTTTAAATCCCTCTCGATAGTCAATTCCCGCTCTAATTTTTGCAAGAAAATGACTTAGCTCATTGTATTCGGCCTCAGCACAATGCCTTCGAAGAAACTCCAAGGAGACGGCTCCTCCAAGATGGGCGTGAAGCTCTACTTTATCAAGAGCTTTGATCTCCTTGAGCTTTTGAGAGTATTGTGGCAGGCCCTCAATTTCTTGGAGAGTCATCTGTATGCAAGTTTCTGACATCATTTGAATTTAATACAAAGCCAATCAAAATAATACAACCCCGGGAGCTTTCAATTCGGCCCAAATGGGTACGATTGAACCGGAAGGAGTATAACATTAACCCTCTCTTTTTCTTGGAGTTAAACGAACTTCCGTTAAATGTCTAGAGGCTGTATTAAGAGCCTTGATGGAAATAGTCGTTCTCATTGTCATTTTCGGTCTGCTGTTTGATTTCACAAATGGCTTTCATGACGCTGCAAATGTGGTCGCAACCCCCATTGCCACCAAAGTGGTGCGGCCGGCAATTGCCATAGGGGTTGCATCGATTTTCAACTTTTTAGGGGCAACGCAGGTCAGCGGAGTTGCGCAGACGATTGCGAGCGGCCTCGTTGAAGTCCAGCAGGCGTCGCAGCTCATGGTGCTGGCGGCTTTGATCGGAGCCATTTTATGGAACCTTGCGACATGGTACTTTGGAGTGCCGAGCAGCTCGACGTATGCACTGATCGGAGGCCTTGTCGGCGCAACGCTTGTCAATAGCGGGATGAAAGGCGTGCTCTGGACAGGTGTTGTCTATAAGGTGCTGATCCCGATGGTGGTTTCTCCTTTCCTTGGACTCATTATCGCCTGGTGCTTGATGACAGTTTTGCTCAAGATCTCAAAGAAAAATCGGCCGTTTTATAAATACTTTCAGCTGATCTCGGCTTCTTTAGTTGCGCTCACGCATGGACTGAACGATGCGCAAAAAAGCATGGGGATTATCACGCTGGGACTTTATTCTGCGGGGATGATCGCTTCGACACACATTCCGTTGTGGGTGATCGGCGCGTGCGCTGCATTCATGGCGCTTGGAACCGCCTCGGGCGGCTTTAGGATCATTCGGACGATGGGGTTTGAGATTACGAAGCTTAAGCCGATCGACGGATTTGCTGCCGAGCTCAGTTCATCCATTGTAATGCTGACGACAAGCCTTCTTGGCATGCCTCTTAGCACGACCCACATCATCGTCGGAAGCATCACAGGCGTTGGCACCGCCCGCGGCGCCGAGAGCGTCCGATGGACCACTGCTCGCAAAGTCGTCGCCGCATGGGTCTTTACCCTTCCGGGATCTGTTACTCTTTCCGGCGTTATTTTTTATTTTCTGTCAATGACCCTATCCGCAATGTAGAGGAAAAAATCTGGGGGATTTTTCGAGCGCTTTTTTCCTCTTCATTGCGGATAGGGTCATATATCTGACTTTGCGAGCATGAAGCCTTTCAACGGTATGCCGAGAAGCTGAATCCATCTCTGATTGATTCTTAATTTTTGTTACCCATCATTCGTCATCAATGATGCTCTTTAATAAGATCCCCATCTCCAAATTTTCTAAAGCCGAGTTTCTCTGTTCAGGAGCTGCTGGCCAGTAGGCATCTGTAACAAAGGCTGAAAAGATATAGAGTATGCGAGGATCAATCGCCTCATCCTTGAGCACTTTAATATCCCAATAATAATCGCCTCCTGGGATGAATGAGCGGCGAAAAATTGCAATCGGGCTCCGTTCATTCTTCGAATCAACAATAGAGACGCTAGATCCGCTCCGATCGACATAGCCTGTTGCAACATGATAGTTAGAATCATCGTAAAAGGCGTACTTTCCAGAAGCGGTTGTCCACCATCGTCCTTGAATGAAGCCCACATGTGTGCCTCTTTCATTAACGACATCAATTTCCTTCATACTATTGAACAAGGCCCCAACCGAGAGCAGCCTAGCAGTACCTGTCGCGAGCTCCCCCTTCTCATTACATAGAGAGTAGACTCGGCGCAGCTGCAAAGAATTTTGCTCGACAGTATTGAGATAGGAGCTCCCTGAATAGAGATCGTAGTGGGTAGATGTGAGATAAGACCTTGGCTGGATAATGTAAGAATATTCGGCAAAGACCTCTGTTCCCAGGCTCAAGAGCATCAATGAAACGAAATAAAAGCAGCGCAACATAGCAAAACCTCCGAATTTTATTTGATATGCTACCAAGATTTCTCAATTAAAAAAATGAGAAGGTTGGTGGGTCGCCATACTGAATAGAAGCGTCTTACTGTCAAGTTGTTTCGGTATAAATCCTTCTTAATTCGACAAAAAAATGATAAAGAATAAATAATAGGAAAAGGAGAAGAAAAATGGGAATTCATATTGGGGCATGTAATAATTGTCTTAAGGCCATGTCGTCAGGGGGCCCAACTTTATGAGTAGCTTAAAACGCAAAATCCTTCTTTTTCCTGATGGCAATAGTTATTCTATTAAAGAACTCGAAGAACGTCTCGATTTTAAATATTTAATCAAAAATGGCTTCGAAACCCGTGAGGATAAATCGACTGTCAGAGCAAAAGGGATGCAGAAGTTTAATAATGGAGAAGTAGCGACCGAAGCCATCGACCTTGGGAAAAGATTTATTCACGAGATTCGAAAAGGGCATCTTCCCATTGTTTCAGTACGTTATGTCGATGAAGAAGTAGGTTACGGACTATTTGCAGAAGAAGAGATCCCAGAGAACTCCTTTGTTGGAGAATATACAGGAATTGTTAGGGAAAATAATCGTCGCTACTTAGAGCCTCTTAATAATTACTGCTATGAATATCCCATTCCGGATTCAATCGGTCGGAGCTTCGTGATCGATGCCACGCATGGAAATTTGACCCGCTTTATCAATCATAGCTCTCAGCCAAACTTAAAACCGGGCTATGCGTTTCTAGATGGATTTTACCATTGCATTTTCACTGCGGTACGTTCCATCGCGAAAGGATCTCAACTCGCCTATAATTATGGTCAGACTTACTGGTATCTCAGAACTCCTCCCAAGGACATCAATTTTTGATGGCCCGGGGTATACCATCGGTTTTGCAAGTCGGATCAAAGCCTGGTGATTAAGGGCAGGAGAAGACATGAAACGAGAAATAATGATTAAGATTCCGGCAAGGCAAGACGCGCCATGTGCTGAGCTCTATTGTCAATATTATTCAAAGTCAGAAAAGCTTGGGACACGTGATGTACTGCTCGCAATTCCAGGTGGCCCTGGCAATGATCATGCGATCTACGACCCCCCAGAGCATTCTATTGCAAAAGCCCTATTTCCCTACGCCGACATCCTTTTATTTGATCCAAGAAGTTGCGGGAAAAGTGAGATCACAAAAAAAGAATATTCTACCCTCGACCATTACATAGATGATATCGAGGCTATTCGCGAATATTTTAAAATATCTCCGGATAAACTAATCGTTCTTGGTCAGTCCTATGGGTCTATCGCATCTTTGGGGTATGCCACAAAATACCCAAATAGTTTAAAAAAGCTCATTTTGATAGGGGGCGCTGCGAGTAGCGAGTTTCTTGAAGAGGCTCAAAAAAATTTAAATAAAATCGGGACGTCTAAACAAAAGGAGCTCGCTAAAAAACTATGGACTGGAACCTTTACTGGAGACCCCGATGAAAATGAAGAATACTTTCAAGCGATGACCCCTTTATTCCAACTCACATTCAAGCCTGGAATGCCCACACCGCCACTTACTTATAATGTGGATACCCTGAATTTTGGTTTTGGTCATTTTTTAAGAAAATTTGATTTTCGACCCGCCTTAAAAAAAGTCAAATGTAAAACCCTGATTCTTTGGGGCGCTGATGATTGGATCTCTGATATAAACCAAGCAAGGATCATCCATCAAGGGATTAAAGGAAGTGCCCTAAAAATCTACTCACATTGCAGCCATCTGCTCTGGCTTGACCAATGGGAAAAATTCTTGCATGATGTGTCTGATTTCTTGAACTCTTAATCTCGAATTTGTCCAATTTTTTTTCATTGAGGGTGTTAGGAGTTATTGTTATTTATTCATTATGCTCGCCTAAATTTAGGGCAACTGCTGTTTTGTACCCGACACAGCGATCTCGCGCATGCAGATATGCTGTGGCAAAGAATAAATAGTATAAACCAGTTCGGCTACTTCTTCTGGTAATAGATAAGCCCCTTCATGTTCCTTTAAAAAAGCATCAATGGCTTTTTCATCGTTTTTTAGGGAAGCATGTAAAGAGGTTGTATTCATCAGGCCTGGTTCTAATAGAATACAACGAACATTATATGGCGCTAAAAATTTCCTTTGTTCTCTTGTATAAAGTACCACAGCTGCTTTCGTCGCATTATCTATTGTCATCGGAAATTTAGGATAACCATAAAGCGCAGACAAAGAACCCATATTAATAATTGTTCCAGAATTTCTTTCTTTCATACCTTCGCTAACAATTTTTGTTCCGTTCATAACGCCTTTAATATTCGTTAACAACATCGATTCCAGTATTTTTTCATTAATATTTTCGTCGGTATGACCTGATCGGGAAGCATTATTAAATAAAAAATCCACCGGTCCAAATTTTTTTTCACCGAGGTTGATTGCATTTTTTAAGGCCTCATAGTCTGTGACATCAACATCAATAGAGAGCGAATTTTTTAATTGAACTCCTGAGGCTATCATTCGATTAGATAACAACAAAGTATTTAGCCCTTTTTCACTAAATAACTTTGCTGTTGCTAAGCCAACTCCTGAAGATGCCCCAGTAATAATAGCTAATTTTTTCAAAACAAATCCTCCTTATTCTGAAATTGATTAAAAATTGAGGGTAGCACATATCCAAAATCAATTTCGGTATATATATACCCAAGAATTGCCGCTGATATCGAAAATGTCAACGGCATTAGGAGTTATTGTCATTTATTGACCCTAGAATATATAATCTCGACTTTGTACATTTTTTGCCAGCGTCTCCGGGGAGAGCGTCCGCGCTTTTATTATTTTTTTGCTCGTTAATAGAGACGTCGCAGCTATGAATTCGCAAAAAAATAATAAAATCATCGGACGCCTCCCTCGGAGCTACTCGTCAAAAAATGTACAAAGTCGAGATAATAACTTGCCGATGTTATGAAAAAAATTCTGTTTCTCTTTTTGGTAGCTGCTTCACTAGCGGTTAATCCCTCCCTTTCTCCCCATGAAAACAGCCACTTGGCGGCGGCCAAAGATCAACGCCATCAAATCGTACGAAGGGCAGCATTCGATATTGGTTCGGGGAAAATTAAAATCCAGGTATCCGATGTCGACCTCACAGTAAATAAAATTGTAAATGTATTGTTTACCGATAGCGCCCGCGTGCCATTAAGAGAAGAGCTTGTTAAAAGCCTGGATGGAAGATTAAGCCTTGAAATCCAAGATCGATTGGTCGATGCGATCTCAGAGTTAATGAAAAAAGCCGCTCCATTCCACCCAGAAGCTTATCACGCTATTGGAACGGAAGCCCTTCGTCTTGCAAGAAATAGCAGTGAGCTAATTGAGCGAATCAAGGAAGAGACCGGGGTAGCTGTGACGATCGTTTCACAAGAAGAAGAGGGGATTTTGGGGTTTATCAGTGCCACTAACCAAATGGATGTGGAGCTAGAAAAAGCAATCAGTTGGGATTTTGGAGGAGGAAGTTTTCAAATCACAACTCAATGCGGTGACCACTATGTGATTTATCAAGGAAGACTTGGAAAAACTCCATTAAAAAATGCCCTTTTAGAAATACAAGGGAAAGATGTAAATCAGAAAATTAGCCCTAACCCTATTTCAAAATCAGAAGCAAATCAGGCAATCCAATTCATTAAAGACAATATTCAGAACATTCCGGCAGAGATTCGTCAAAAGTTGGATCGCCCAGATGTTGTTGTGTTAGGGGTTGGGATTAATCCCTTATGGTGGATGCAGCAAAATGGGAGTTTTGACAAAGCTCGAGTTTTAAAAGAGCTCGATTCTCGATTGAATCTTGATGACGAGGCCATTAGAATCAAAGACTCCATTAGTCCAGAATGGAAGGAGGCATCAAACTTTGTTGTTTCAAACCTTATTCTGGCCTATGGAGTGATGGATGCCTTCGCAATTCCTCAAGTTCAGTATGTGGGAACTCAAGGGGCCAATGCAGTAGGAGCATTGCTGTCGCCAAAATATTGGGTTAAATGTGAGGTGTTAGAATGAGTAGTGGTACAACAGTCCAACCATTGATTTACGTTTTTATCGGTTGTCCAGGCTCAGGGAAAGGGACCCTTTCCGAGGCTATGAAATCTGAAGGATATGAGCCCTTTTCTATAGGGGATTTCGCAAGAAAACAGATCAAAAAAGGGACCCCATTTGGACAGACATACGAAGAGGCCATTTTAAATCACACTATAGGAGGCATCCCTTTTGAGGTCATTCAAAAGATTGTGGATGAAAGGCTTGAAAAAAGTGTTTTGGAGCAAAAGGGGCTTATTCTCGATGGCTATCCAAAAACTAGAGGGCAATGTGAGCTTTTAGATGCCTTTATTCAGAAGAATGGACTTGAAAAAAGAGTGAGTGTTGTCCAACTGGACGTTAATGAAGATGTTGCTATTGCTCGGATTCTTTATCGTCAGACGTGTGAGACATGTAGCAAGATCTATAATTCGAAATTTTCTCCTTCAAAAGTTCCAGATGAATGCGATAAGTGTCAGGGAAAATTAATCAAACGTTTGGATTATGATGTCGAAGGGACAAAAAAAAGAGTTTATGAATTTAAGGGCAAAGTGCAAGAGGCCATTGACTATTATTCGAGCCGTGACGCCTTAACGTGCTAGATGCGAACGCCGATCCCGAGGTTTGCTTAGAAAAGTTTATGGAATTGCATCGATCGCAGATATCTAAAGTCTAACCCGCAGCTGCTTGGGTATAAATTAGCCTGAAGCAGGGATCCTCGTCTTGCAATAAATCCATTTTCAATCCGTCGGCAGGAGTAACCCAAGTAAATCCCTTGTGCTCATTGAAATCAATTTTTACTGCACCTGGATCTCCATGCAATTGAATTCGAAACATATGATAGGTAAAATGGTCTTTGTCATTGTATTCTATATAGACAGTTCCTAAATTTTCGATTGGTAGATTGGCGATATCGTAACCAGTTTCCTCATGAGTTTCTCGAATGATTGCCTGAAGAGGGGTTTCTCCTTTATTTACTTTCCCGCCTGGAATTCCCCATTTGTTGCCTTGAGATTTGTTGTCCTGTCGATGGAGAAGCAAAATCTGATTGTTATTTTCTATATAAACCGCTGAAATTTCAATGCGTGGTTTAAATTGAGGGGTTGGTTTTAAGTAAACTATTGCTGAAGCCTGTGTCGTTAACAATATCAAAAAAATAGCGAAAATCTTTTTCATAAAAAGCCCTTAAAATGAGGAAAGTCCAGTATAATGAAGTCGTGAAAAATTGGCTACTTTTTTACCGCTATCGGGGCTTTTTCGCGCCATAAAGAACAGATAAGCAACCCAGCAAAGATCAAAGATGAACCAATCATCATGGGCAATGATAAATTCTGCTTCCAGACTAAAAATCCCAGCATGCTAGAGATTGGGACGCTGAGATATAAGAATGGAGCAAACTGGGAGGCAGGCATCCGTTGCGCAGCTTTTGAAAAACAGTATTGAGTTCCAATGCTCAATAAAGCTAAGCCGATTAGAAAAAGGATCATTGGGATATTCATGTGCGATTTTGCCGCTTCAAAACTTAGCGGATTTAATAATGATTCTGAGCAGATAAATAGAATGGATAGCATTGAACAGCTGAGGTATTGATTAAAGATAATTTGATTAACCGATTCTTTTTGCTTAACTAAATGTCTAAGCAGAACCATTGCTGCAGCCATTAAGATCGCTGCAGATATTCCTACGATAAAATGAAAAATTGAAAAGGAGGCAAACCGGGGATTAATGATGAGCAGGACCCCAGGAAGAGCTATAGAGAGGCCTAGATATGTTTTGAGACTGATTTTCTCTTTGAGGGAGAAATAAGCAATGAGTGGAACAAAGAATGGGATCATGTTGAACAATGTTGTAGACACGCCTAGTGGAATATATTTAATCGAATAGAAAAAGCAGCTCACGGCGGAGATGTGAAAAAGTCCCCTGACAAAATGTACTAATAATGTCTTTGTCTTATATAAACCAAGGCCATTCTTAAAAATGAGAGGCAAAAAATAAAAAATGGGAAGGAGATAATAAGCTCCAATCTGGAGGCTAATGGGCACATCACTTGATATGCTTTTTACGATAGCCGAAATGCAAGCTTGCATAAAAGCGGCCGAGATCATGAATAAAATTCCTAGCCCCACAATGAGCCGCTCCTTTTTTAATCTCTATTGTACATCAGGTCGAATTTACAGAAAAAGTGTTGTTTTATCTCTGGGCGAGGCGGGGTATAAAGAAAACTAGATCTCGTTACAAATACATTTTAATCAAGTTCAAGGGGTTAAAACCACTTTTAACTAGAGCTTCTTCAGTAAAAAGTGGCGAGGGCAAATTATCCCAGTCAAACCAATCCCATCGTTCAAATTTATCGGGTTCTTTCAATTGTACTTGGCCGCTGGCGTATTCAGACACCATCCACAATGTCACGTAATGTTTTGCCGTTCCTTCAAATATATGATTCGTATATGTTGCTTTTTGAATGTTTTTGATTTGCAATCCGGTCTCTTCTTCCACTTCTCTTTTGGCACATTCTTCAGGTTCTTCGCCTTGCTCTAAATGCCCGCCAGGCGATGCCCATTGTCCTTGCCCATGCTCTGATTTTCGTTTTCCTAAGAGCACCTTCCCGTCCCGGATCACAAACACTCCGCAGCCAATTTTTGGATGCATACGTAATTTTGCATCTTTTTTGATCCGCTCATTCATCTCACGAAGGAATGGGTCATGAGCACAGGCGCTATCAATCTTGAATACTTGATTTTTATCCTCTTGAGTCCAGGTGCGTTCATCAGCTTCATTATGCTGCAAATTAGCTTCCAATTTATCCAGAGCAAATACAAAACGTGCTTCCGCTGTATTTCTCTCATTAAATTCGTGCCATAGCGCATGAATTTCCTCCCCAAGCGGACCTCCAATGAATTCTCTAATTTTTTTGATGGCGTTCAATTCTTTCTGAGATGTGTCGCAAGTTTCTTGCATAAATACAGGAGTATCGCCGGCTTCTATCTCCACAAGATCGTGGATAATCACCATTTTTAATGATTTATAGAGGTCTATTTTTTCATTCAGATAGGGAGAAAAAAGTAATGCCATTAGGGAAGTGCGCCACACATGTTCGGCCACACTTTCTTGCCTGCCTGAGGAGAGCCAACTGTGTCTCAATTCGCACTTCATTTTTTCTGTCTTATGTAAAAAAGACAAAATCTGATCCATTGAAGATTCCATATTAAGACCCCTTTCTAATGCCAATTTTTTTTGTAAAGTTCACTCATTAGCCATAGTCTACCTTTGACTTTTAAAATAAGTAAAATTAATATATTTTATGTATGCTATAAGGCTTGCTAACGTTGCTGAAGAATCGATTCAGCTCCTGTCTTCCTCTATTTCTTGTAGAAATAAAATCAGATCTTTCATAGGAATCGCAGTTTCATTAATGCAAGCGCCCTCAATTCTTTCTGAGAATCTTACAACTCCATCTGATTCATGAGCCCCGGCAAAATTAAGAACGGGATAACGATTGCAATAGTCTACGATTTCTTCTTGAGAAATGTGACGGAATTGAACCTCTCTCGACTAAAGTCGAAAGATTCCTGCTTCAACGCTCCCTCCAACGAGGGCAGCTCCACAGGCTTTTAAGACCGACATTCCGGCGGCCTTTAGAACTATCGCACTGTTGTAGTCACGGGCATTCTTTACTCCGCAATTTGGACAATGATACTCCCGGATAGAGAGGGGCATCTTTTGCCGACTATCACATGCCGCACAAATTTGACTGCTTGGAAAATACCTGTCTACTGCTGCAAGGTGTTTTCCGTGCTCTTCAATTTTGTAATTAAGGCAGTGCAAAAAACTTCCCCAGCCTGCATCTGATATCGCTCGGGAAAGTCCTTTTGGGCTCTTCTCGAGTAGGCTGGAAATATCTAGGCTCTCAATGCAAAAGATGTCGTGGGTTTTGACCATCTTTGCTGAGAGTTGTTGTACAAAATCATTTCTGAGGTTCTTGATGCTGGCATGTAACTTGGAGACTTTAAGTCTGGCCTTGAGTCTATTTTTTCCTTTTGGGGTTTTCCTGGATAATTGTCTTGAGAGATATCGAAGATGGGATAGCTTTTTTCTCAAAAACTTTGGATTTTCAATCTCTTCTGCTCTGTTTTCCTTTCCAGCTGCCGTAGTAGCGAAATGTTCTATCCCTACATCGATCCCTATCGCCCGCTCTTCATCTATAGGCGCTTTCTTTGGAAGTACCTTTTCCCATTCACATGAGAATGAGATAACCCAATCGGTTCCCTCTTGCAGGATGGTTGTCTCTTTGATCTCACCTTGGATATCTCGCGATTTTCGAAATTTCACCCATCCGATTTTGGGTAAATAGACCTTGGAATTTTCAACTTTGACTCCTTGTGGGAATCGGAAGCTCTCATTCATCCCTTTCTTTTTAAATTTTGGATACCCCGGCTTCTTCCCTTTCTTTACTCTTACAAAAAAGTTCTGAAATGCTCTATCGAGATCCTTAAGCCCTTGTTGAAGCACCTGGCTATGGATTTCTTTCAACCAATAAGTCTCCTCTGTTTCTTTTAATCGGGTTAGTTCTTTGTTCTGCTCGAAATAAGAAGGGCCTTTTCCAGTAGCTTCGTAGGCTTTTTGTCGCTCATCTAGTCCTCGATTAAATACAAAACGACGAGCCCCGGCAAAGCGTAAGAACATTTCATATTGCAACAAAGTAGGTTTTAGCTTGAATTTGAATGCTCTTTTTAAGATCATGGTTTAAATTTTAAATTTGGCCTATGTTAAAGTCAACAGATTTGAGAAGAGGTAGATCCTGTGTTTTTGCTCTGCATGTGCATTTGGTCTTTGTTACAAAATACAGAAGGTGTGTCTTCACTAAGTCCATTCTATCTGATCTGAGGAAGACCTTTGAAAGTGTCTGCACTGATTTTGAAGCTGTTCTGATAGAATTTGATGGCGAAAAAGACCATGTTCATCTGTTGATCAACTATCCACCTAAAGTATCGGTCTCAAAACTTGTAAACTCATTAAAAGGGGTATCTTCGAGGATGATCCGCAAGAAGAACTACCCATCTATTACAAAATATCTATGGGGAAATGCCCTATGGTCGCCAAGTTATTTTGCAGGCTCTTGCGGTGGAGCCCCAATATCGATCATTAGACAGTATATTGAACAACAGAATACCCCAGACTAAACGGCGCCTTACATCACGGCCCTAAAGGGCCTTGTAGGATAAATGATTAACACAAATTTTAACAGTTATATCGCAAATCGGCTTGGGAGCACTCCAATTTTCAAGTATGGTTTTTAGCTGCGCTAGTGGAACCAGTATCGATGCAGGCAGACGCTGGATCAGTGATAACATATGCAGTTTGTTGCCCTTCATATTGGGAGTCCTGGGTAACACGTTGAGGTATTCTCATCGTGACAGCCGTCGGATTACTAGGGTCAAAACAAAGCTGCATAAACTTCCTTTTGCCAAGGGGGTCCAGTAAAATACAAGCAGGGGTTTTCCCAAGGTCAAAGTCGGCGGGCCTTTTGTGAATAAAAGAGCAAGGATCCCCTTCCCAAGGCCAAAGTGGTTGCATGACGACATGAACCATGCTGGTATCGTTTTCCAACTGATTATAAAACTCACCTAATTTCACCTGTGGCATTAAATCAAACTTGCCCGCCATAAGATTATTTAGATCAGGAAAACAAGCTCTCGTCACATAATCAGTTGTATTTATCCCTGTGAAAAAGCAAGCAGAAGTGCTCTTTGGATCTGTTATTACAAGTGTAGATGGACCGTAAGAATGTCTAGTTATGGCATAGATCTCATTGGGATATCTATCGTCCACAAGAGCCATGCACTCTGCAGTTTTTCTTCCTGCTTTAAAACAATCTAAAGGGGGCTGGAGGACTTGATTTAATCCTATGCATTGTTTCACATGAGTATTCACTTCAAGAACCATTGCAGAAACTTGATGGATTATTAATGCGAAGAGAGCAATTTTGATTCCTGTCTTCCATATTCCATTGGCCTCAATCGAGTGAGCTGTTTTTAGCAATTTGTTACTATAGCTGACCGTATGCGCGACCATCCAAGCAAGTGTCACTAATCTGTTATCCAAAGATAAAACCACGGCGAATTCTACCAAAGTCAAGGCCTCGGGAGAGAGGGTGATCACTTTTTGTCCGTCTTGCTTTGCAATCCTAAATAAACCGCTTTGAATCACCATCGCCGTCTTTTGGAACTTCTCTTGAACCGCGGAAGGGATAAATGGCCTAAAAAACCCAGTGACGTAACTCATTGAATTATTCACATAGCTATACCCCGACTGCAAAGATGGGGAGCTATACCCCCCGCTGTCAAAAATTGCAAAGTAAGAACCATGCATTTTGGCAACTCATTCTATCAGTTCGTTAATCGTCAGCGGAGGGAGATCGTTCTTTTTGATCTCTTTGACGATTTTCCAGTAGCTTTTGAGGCTGTCGAGGGGGACATGGTCTTGCAGATGCTTGAGCTCAATGTCGAATTCGGCGCTGCGTCCACTGATCCGTGTCACTTGGGTGTAATGGAGCGAAGGGTGATCCCGTAGGTAGGTTTCTTCGAAAGCGTCCCATTCAAGATAGGGGTTTTCGATTCGGATGTGTTCTTTGGTCCAGAGTGGGTAGTTGAGTTTGTAGGGGGCTGTACGGGCAGGATTGAGATGGGTATCAAGGGACCAGTGGAGGGTATAGGAATAGAGGTCGAGCTCTTCGTCGAATGGGATCCGATAGGTCATGGTCATGGTGAGGATGTTGCTTTCTCGATCATCGGAGGTCTCGAGCGGGATCTCGATCTCTACCGCTCCGTAATGATGCTGCAGGTCGTGCAATAGGCTATCAGAAATGCGTTTGTGCCCCCTTTCCTTTAGTGTTCGGCGCCAGTAATCGGCTTCAAAGCCGTAGAAGGTGGCGCTATTTCTCATCAGGGCTTCTTCTTTGGAGGCGAAGGTGATCAAGGTGTCAATTTCTGTAGGGTGGGGGAGGGTGCGATTAGGAAGGGAAGTCAGCTCTGTGGTGGTGTCGTCGATGAGCATTCCCCAATGGTAGCTGGGTATGGAGTTGGTCTCCAGGGAGCCGCCTTGGAGGTTGATTGTCGAATCGATCCAATAGGGTGTCCCGTCGAGATTGATTTGGAGGATGACGTGGTTAAAGAGGCGGGGCATGGGGAGCACATGGGGAAGTCTAGGGCCGTGAGTGGAATGGACGAGAAGGGGGGTGGAGTCGATCTCGAGCAGGTGCAGGAGAGTCCGCAGAAGCTGGGTCTTATCTTTGCAATCGCCAAAGCGTCGTTGGAAGGTGATGCGGGGATCGGTCGGGGTGAAGGCGCCGACGTTCTCTTCGATGCCAAGATAGCGCACTTGATCTTGTACAAAGCGGATGGCTAGGAGCGCTTGCTCGGAAAGGATTGGGGTGGCCTCTTTCCAGCTCTCGACCAGGGTGATCATTTCGGGGGGCAAAGTTTCGGGAAAGTCAGCAGGCAGGCGATAGAGAGGGGCAACTTTTTGCGCTACGTCGGCCCAGGTTTTATATTGGCTCAGCTGGAGGTGGGCAGGGGGATTGTGCCAAACGGGCTGGTCATTTTCAGATTTGTAAACGGATGGGTTCACAGCGGTCCATTCCCATTCTCTTAAGGAAGGGGCGTGGTCGGTGATGGTGGGCTCGACGGGGGTGTTGATCGCTTTGAACTCGAAGGGAAGATCGGGATGGGCCAAAAGGCGGTAATTCATCTGTTCAACTGCAAAGGTGTCTTGGAAATAGATTAAATCGGTAAGATGGGAGCCAAAAATGGGTGTTTCTCCGACGATTGAGTAAGAATATTCGAGGATGTCTCCCTCACGAATATCTTCGATAAAATAGATTGCGGTCAGGTCGCCGTTATAGAGATTTTTCTCGAGTTCAGATTCTCTTTGAACGATGTTGTGGCGGGCATCTTCCAATCGGTCGGTCCACTCTCCGTCGCGGTGTACTCGGATCTGGTGCATCACCACTTGTGAGTAAGTGGGATCGAAATCGATGCTCAACTGCGAAATAGCTTCGATCCCCGCTTGGGAAAGCATCTTAATCACATAATGTTGGTAAACGCTTTTTTCCTCCCAGTTGCGCTGGGTCTCGATCAAGAGGTATTGGAGGTTGACCTGGGTTGGCTTAAGCTCCACTGGCTGTAGCGGAAAATCGACACCTTTCACCCATTCTGGTGTGGGCTCTATCGAGCACTGCTCTGTTGGGTGGAGGGGAGTTAAGATAAGGCTTAGAAGGAGGAGGAGGACTTTATAAAACATGTATATTCCTTTTTTTGAGAATAATAGAATACTCGATCAGATGTTAATATTCTAGTTTTCAAAATAAATATTGACTATCCCTGGACGATGCCGCATTGAGTTGCCACTCCGATCCGATAGCAGCGCTTTTCTGGATTATAAGTTAGGGAGCCGTGCAGTTGTTTTAAGTAGAGGGATAGTGTGCTTTTCCAATCGTCGGTTCTTTCAATTGAGAAGACTCTTCTGACAAGCCGATCGACGGATGTCTCTAACACCAATCGGCAAAGATCTAGCGCTTGGGATTGACCCTTAAGCGATACTGCACTGACAAGCTCATCTTCAGCCTTGGCCAAGAGTGTAGCGGCGGTCACTTCAAATTTACATCGGACATATCTTGAGGCTACTTGCCACATGGGATGCCAAAGCTGCTTGGGGAACTCTTATGCATTTTACGGGTGATACTCGGGGCTTGACTCCATTTGGGATCGGTGGTCTGGTCTTCTTTGATATTCTCTGACTGTGGGGAAGCTGGATTTAAATTTGTTGATGGAATTCGGTCCAAAATTGATGGAGAATATCAAAGAAAGGGCGGGATGGATAGGCTTGCGTTTTAAGTCGTTCTCCCCACTCTTCTAGGGTTTCATTTGGGCGCCAGTGGAAATACCGTTTGGATTGAAGATAAAGGGTATAGGGGTCAGCATCAGCTGGGATTGTGCTAGGAGGCTCGGTTGTGCGGCTTTCTATATCCAATTTTGCCAGGAGGCTATCTCGCTCGGATAGGGTGAGAGGCTGCGTATGAGGAAATTGTTCTGGATAGTAGGCCGCCCTGATATTTGCATCTAAATTTGTGTTAAGGGTGTTTGGGGGAACGGATGCAAAAATTGAAAATCTCGCCCAATTTAGAAATTCTTCACTTAATTCATATGGGCGCGTGTTATCGGGCAGTTCTAAATAGTTTCTTAAGTAAATAATCGCCATATGAAAGGCAAATGGGTCATCGGCGAGTAAAGCATGGCTACAATACTCTTCCAAACTTTGTTTTTGGGGTATAGGAAGCGGGAGATTTAGTTCTGGACCTTTGACTGCGAGGGAAAGCTCAAATATTTTTCCCATCAAACGACACCCTTGATTCGTGATTGCGGCGCCGAGGGAAAGGTGAGACTCATTAGAAATGCCGAATTTTTGATCAAATTTGAAAGACGGAACTAGGGGAGCGAACTTCTTTATTTCTTCAAGCGTTGGCAAGCAAAAGACAGAGCTTTTCTCGGGGTTAGATTTTTTGAAGTTTTCCAAGATCCACGGATTTGGGTTTTTTGATGCACAGCAATAGACGAGTGTAGCCTTTGTTAAAGTGTAGATGGCCTGATATAGGCTTTCCAACTCGGGTTCATATTTATTGATGTTATCTAGGATATGTTGCAATCCAAAATAGAGAAAGATAAAGGATTCTGGCATGGCCCCCAAGGCTGTGAGTTGATGCCTCGAGAAACTCCTCGATACGCTTGAGTTCGAAGGGCTCTGTCTCCATCATCGCGATGAAGCTTTCGATTTGATGGGAATAAGGATTTGCTAAGTTAGGGCATACAAAATCTTGCTCACTTCTAAAGTCAATATAGCTGACTAGGATGTTTTGGACGTAATCGGAAAAAAAGCTCTGATTGAGCGAGGTGGCCATGCGCACTAAAGCGATTCTAGCGAATCAGGGCGTCCATTCAGAGCCTAGGCCAGTGCAAGCCACGGTTGAAAGAGTGGCTGCCCTGGAGTTGCGTTACTATCCCGCATTAATTGTAATAAGGCGGAAGAGATCTCCTTATTAGCGAGATTACAAATGCAAGTTTCTAAGTTCTTTGGTGCTTGTGGGAATAGGAGTTCAAAGGTGCTTGCTCCTAAAGAGGCCGTTTTAATCATCGCTGGCAGGAGGATATCTTCAGGATAGAATTCTCTTAGAATCTCGAAGATTTCGATGGCTCTGGCTTTAGAAAAGGAGGATTGGGAGGTAATTCCTTAGAGAGGGAATGGAGACAGAAGATATAGGTCAAATGGTTGTCACACACTTTTCCCTCTGCGAGAAAGCGTCTTAAGGTGGCATCATCCATGATATTTAAATGGAAGAGAAAAATGGGATAAAAAGGGGACAAAAGAGGCGGACCTTAAGTCTCGAAGGGTCCTAAATTGTTTCTCAAAGTCAGTTCGTAATTTCGTATCATTTGGATTCAACGAACATTCGACACCCAATTGTAAATAGTTGGGGAGGAGCTCGTCCCAATTGGGAGGGGGGCAGGAGAGGTGCGTGAAAATAAGCGGTTCAATGATGGTGCAAAGCTGTAACTGACATATAAAAAAATTTTCGGATTAGATGGTTTTAATAGAAGGGATTATAAGCCTAGTGCGTATTAAAATTCTTCTCTTAAAATTTCGAGTTCACGGATCAATGTTTCCGTCTGCTCTGGGAACTGCAAGAAGCTGAGGAGGATTTTCCTCAGATCGGACCCTAGGGGATTGCGCGGGTCGTAGTTTTTGGCTGCTTGGAGGAGGCTCAAATTGCCCTTTATCCCAGGGATCGAGAGGGGTTGGGTCAAAACGTTCTGGATGATCTCTCCAGCATCTTTGAGGTCTTCACGAATCATTCACCGAAGCTGCTTGGTTGGAAAGGTTGTCGAGGTTGTTGATGCTCTGGGCCAAATTCCTTAAAGTCGGCTCGCTGTCGGCCAGATGGGGATTTTTCATGAGTTCGTCGATTTCTCCACAGAAGTCGCCAAGATGCGCCCTCAAGGAGCTTGCCAGATGGTGGAAGATGTCTTCCGGTTCTCTGGGGGGAAAGGAGGGTGTACGTCCTACTTCTGCGACCATAAGGTCACTTTAGGACTAGCCCTGTTTAGATGTCAAGTATTCCGCATAAGATCCGTCAAAGGTGCGGATGCCGCTCTCTTCAATTGAGAGGATCTTTTTGGCTCCGTGGTCGATTAGATCCCGGTCATGGCTGGCGAAGATGACGGTCCCTTTGAAATCTTCAAGGGCCCAGCCGAGGGCGGAGACCGCTTCGAGGTCGAGGTGGTTGTTCGGCTCGTCGAGGATGAGGACGTTGTAGTTGCAGAGCATGAGGCCTCCGATGATTAGGCGGGCGGTCTCTCCGCCTGAGAGGTGTCAGAGCTGTTTGAAGGCATCGTCGCCGCCAAAGAGCATTTTGCCGAGGATGCTGCGGATATCTTGATCGTAGACCCCTTCACGGCGCGCTTTCAGCCAGTCAAAGGCGGTCATCTTGCTCGTTTTGTCGACGACATCATCGTGGTTTTGGGGGAAATAGCCGATCTCGACATGGTGGCCGACTTCGATTTTCCCTTTGTCTTGAGTGTAGCACGCCGGCGAGCATTTTTAGCAGGGTGGTCTTCCCTCTGCCGTTATTGCCGATGACGCCGATCTTGTCACCTTTGATGATGTCGCAAGAGAAATTGCGGATGACTGGCAGGCCGTCGTAGCCTTTGGAGACGTTTTCGAAGCTGATAGACATCTGTCCGGAGGGTTTTTCTGGGGGGTAGAAGCGGATATAGGGGCGTTGGATGTTCGATTTTTTCAGCTCTTGCGGCTGGAGCCGCTCGATTTCGCGGATGCGCGATTGCACTTGGCTGGCGCGCGGTTCCAGCGCCGAATTTGGCGACAAATTCGCGCAGCTGGGCGATTTTCTTCTCTTTGGCTTTGTTTTCATGGTCGGCCCGCTCGCGCACCGCGGTTTTGGCGACGACCATCATATCGTAGTTGCCAGGATAGATGATGATGGTTTCATAGTCGATGTCGGCGATGTGGGTGGTGACGGCGTTGAGGAAGTGGCGGTCGTGGCTGACGACGATCAGCGCGCCTTTGTATTCGTGGAGGAAGGTCTTCGAGCCAGCTGATCGATTCGAGGTCGAGGTGGTTGGTCGGTTCGTCGAGGATCAGGGCGGGCGGACTTGCCGAAGAGGGCTTGGCAGAGCATCACGCGGAACTGCAGGTCGGTGGGGATCGCGTGCATCTGTTTCTGCCAATGGAGTCGGGCGGATCCCATCCCGCTGAGGAGTACTTCGGCATCGGATTCAGCGGTATAGCCATCTTCGTCGCCGATGATCTCTTCGAGCTCGCCCAGGCGGATCCCCACTTCGTCGGTCATCTCTTCGTTCGTAAAGGCGTTCCCGTTCAGTGAGCGCATCCCAAAGACGTTTGTTGCCCATGATCACAGTGTCGATGACTTTTTGCTCGGCGAAGTCTTCGATATTTTGCCTGAGAAAGCCGACTTTGCTCGGCAGCGAGACCGATCCCGAGGTGGGTTCTACTGTCCCCATGATGATTTTGAGCAGAGTCGACTTGCCCGCTCCATTGGGGCCAGTCAGTCCATAGCATCCCTGGTTGAAGGTGACGGTGACATCTTCGAAAAGAAGACGTGTGCCGACTTTTTTAGTAACAGAATTTAGCGTAATCATAATAGAGTAAGGATAGCACAAAGGGGGCTGCTCTGACAAGCCGTTTCGAACAAGCAGAATTGCAATTTTTTCATCATCTCTCGGTCAAGAATGCGTCGGGGCATACTCTGCGCAACTATACCAATGACCTGAAGAGCTTTAAACTTTTTTTGAAGAACGAAAAAATCGAGCTCTCCACCATCGACGAAATCGACAAGCGGCTCATCCGCAATTATTTGGCCCACCTCAATTTCGAACAGGCCTCGAAGCGGACGATCCTCCGCCGCCTCGCCTGCCTCCGCTCCTTTTTCAAATACCTCAAGCGGGAAAAGCTGGTTGCCCACAATCCGATGGAGGAGATCGACTCACCCAAGCTCGAAAAGTCGATCCCTAAATCGCTCTCCTACGAGCAGGTTGAGCGGCTCTTCAGCCAACCCGAGGTTGACACCTATCTCGGCTTTCGGGATCGGTGCATCATGGAGCTGCTCTATAGCTCTGGCCTGCGCATCAGCGAGGTGGCAGGGCTCAATCGGCGCGACTTTGACCAGCGGAACATGGTGCTGAGGATCCTGGGTAAAGGGAAAAAAGAACGGATTGTTCCGATCACCGAGATGGCTGCCAAGTGGCTACACGATTATCTCAATCACCCCGAGCGAAAAGTCGATGGGAAATTGCACCAGGCCCAGGTCGATCCTGACGCGGTCTTTCTCAATAAATGGGGCAAACGGATCACGATGCGCTCACTCGATCGGAACTTTGCCAAATACCTGCTCTCGAGCGGCCTCTCCGAGGATGTGACTCCCCATACGATCCGACACACGATTGCGACCCACTGGCTGGAGAAGGGGATGGATCTGAAGACGATTCAGGTGCTGCTTGGACACACTTCACTGGTGACGACGACAATCTACACCCAAGTTTCGACACGGCTGAAGAGGGAAGTGTACGACAAGGCTCATCCAAGTGCTTTGGGGCAAGGGCAGGGAGAACGCAAAGACGCCAAGGCGCAAAGACGCGAAGAAAAACAATAAATTTTTTTATTGCGTCTTTGCGTCTTTGCGTTGAAAAAAAAGGGGGGAAGCGATAAGCCGGATTCTGTCGTGGGCAATCATTCCTCTAGGAGATATGTCGCCATACCTCTCGAGCGATCATGCCGCAGGCCGTGCTAAGAAACACATGCGGCCCGCTGGCTCTTGCTTCAGATAGGGTTTACAACGTCTCTATATTTCTATAGAGCGATCGACTCCTAAAGCCGATATTTTCATCCTGTTCCCCGAAGGGACGGTTTGTTTTCTGTTACACTTTCCGTAGCCTTTCGGCCCCCAGTCTTTCACTGGTATCTCTCTCCTGCGAAGTCCAGACTTTCCTCTCCTACAATGCTGCAGACAGCGATTGCCTGCTTTCCCCCAGAAATTAGGCTTGCTGCAACTTCTGCGGCGACGTCGTTGTTGCCGGCTGCGGCCTTCGACCACTTCGCTTCTTGCCAGTAGTGGATGCGGGAGCAGTGTTCGCAGAAGACGAGATTTTCCCCTTTGCGGACGAGGTTTTCATGCTGAGCAGTCAGGACAATATGGCAGCCGCTGCATGTGCGGTTTTCGATCGGGACAACGACGCGGTCTTTTTTATTGCGGAGCAGTCTTTCATAGATCTGCAAGATGTCGGCATCGGCATGTTGGCCAGGGCGTCGCGATGCGTTTTAAGTTGGGTGCCTTCTTCGTTGATCAGGTCGATGCTCGCTTGGATCTCTTTTTCAAGAGCGATGCTGCTCTCTTCTGAGGTCTTTAAGCTGTCTCTGATTTTGTGGAGGAGCTCTTCTTCGGCGACGCTTTTAGTCGACGAGATCTGAGATTTTTTGCTCTTCAGCGATCCGCTCTCGTTCTGTGGAGTCATCTCTTGAGTGAGGGCGTTAAATTCATCTACTTTTTTGATGGTGGATTGGCGCGCTTCGAGGGAT
Organism: uncultured Verrucomicrobiae bacterium; assembly: GCA_963806855.1. Classification (GTDB taxonomy): domain Bacteria; phylum Chlamydiota; class Chlamydiia; order Chlamydiales; family Rhabdochlamydiaceae; genus Sacchariniichlamydia. The sequence continues at coordinate 209,273 of CAWDYW010000003.1, forward strand.
TTGACCTTTTCTCCGATTTCGACGATACGGGCCTCTTTTTGCCGGATCTGTCTACCGATCTCTTCGACTTCAACTTCTTTAGACTTCAATTCAGCATGAAGATCAGCGCGAAGTTCTTCGATCTGTTTAAGCTCTTTTTGACGTTCACGCTTGACCCGCATCAGACGGACCATTTTCATATCAAGCTCTTGAATATCAATAATAGGCTTTAGGGTTTCTAACATGGGCATATTTGGATCACCTTTAAAAGTAGCAGCCATTAGATTACTGGGTATTGGGAATATCTCTCAAGGAAAAAACGTCTACCTAGACATTGTATAATTTTTTGACTTGCCAAATTTTGGGTGGAAAGGGGACAGTGGAGGGGAATTCAAGCTAAACAAGAGGTTTACCTTCGCTACTTTGACAAAGGGATATTTACAAAAATATTTTCAAAATTTTTCTGAGTCTGAAAGGTCCACAGCGGCCATCGCCTATTTGGCCGGGCTCGACCACATTGAGGCCCACTCTCCTGAGGTGGCTCATCGGATCGTGCAAGAGCTTAAGGATCAGCGCACTAACATCAAGCTTATCGCTTCTGAAAATTATTCTTCACTCGCGGTTCAATTGGCAATGGGAAATCTGCTGACCGATAAATATGCCGAGGGGTATCCCCATCACCGATTTTATGCCGGCTGCGATAATGTCGATGCGATTGAGGACTTGGCTGTCAATGAATTGCGAACTCTGTTTGGGTGCGACCACGCCTATGTGCAGCCCCACTCGGGCGCCGATGCCAATATGGTGGCGATGTGGGCGGTGCTAGTCCATCGCTTTGAGGATAAAGAGGTGCAGCGGCTGGGCAAAAAATCGGTCGATGAATTGACTCCTGAGGAGTATGAACAGGCTAGGAAGCTGGTTCTTTCGCAAAAGATGATGGGGCTTGGACTCGGGTCGGGCGGCCATTTGACTCATGGGTATCGACGCAATATATCGAGCAAGATCATGCAGGCTGTCCCCTATGATGTCGATCCAAAGACGGGTCTTTTGGACTATGAGGCGCTGCAAGCCCAAGTCAAGCGGGAGAAGCCGGCCTTGCTCATGGTCGGATATTCGGCCTATCCAAGGCTGATCAATTTTGCCAAGATGCGGGAGATTGCCGATAGCGTCGGGGCTGTAATGATGACTGACATGGCCCACTTTGCAGGGCTGGTTGCTGGGAAGGTCTTTCAGGGCGACTATAACCCGATTCCATTTTCGCATATTGTCACTTCGACGACGCACAAGACGTTGCGCGGCCCCAGAGGGGGTTTGGTGATGTGCCAAGCGGAATTTAAAGAGGTAGTCGATCGGGGATGTCCTTTAGTGCTGGGTGGCCCGCTTCCTCATGTAATTGCTGCCAAAGCGGTTGCATTCAAGGAGGCCAATACGCCGGCGTTCAGAGAATATGCCCATCAGGTTGTCAAAAATGCAAAGGCGCTGGCGAGCTATCTTCTGTCGAAGGGGTCGGCGGTGCTGACAAAAGGGACCGACAACCATTTGATGGTGATCGATGTGATGCAGTCGTATGGATTGACCGGACGGCAGGCAGAAGTGGCGTTAAGGGAGGCGGGGCTGACAGTCAACCGCAATTCGATTCCCTTTGACCCCAACGGAGCCTGGTACACTTCGGGTATCCGAATTGGGACGCCGGCGACGACGACGCGCGGAATGAAAGAGGCTGAGATGGAGAGAATTGCGCTCATGCTTCACGATCTGCTCAAAGGATGTAAAAAGGGAGAGACCCGCACTAAGGTAGAGATCGATCCTCAGGTTCTGGCTCGGGTACAGCTTGAAGTTAAAGATTTGCTGAGCGATTTCCCCCTTTATCCAGAGCTGGTCATTGATTGAATATCCGAACGTATGAATAATAAGGTTTTAATCTAAATTTAGGAGAACCCCATGTCCACTCAAGAAGAAGAAAGAAAGAGTCACTTCAGTATCGATGACAAAATTGAAGACGTCCTTTTGAAATCGCGCCGCATTTTCTTTTCAGATGCTGTCGATGAAAAATCGACCAATACTGCGATCAAAAAGCTCTGGTATTTGGATCAGGTGGATCCGGGTAAGCCCATACTGTTTGTGATCAATTCTCCGGGTGGTGCGGTCGATTGCGGTTTTGCCATTTGGGATCAGGTGAAAATGATCAAATCGCCGGTGACCACGTTGGTGACCGGGCTCGCCGCTTCAATGGGATCGATCTTGAGTCTTTGTGCGGCTCCAGGTCGCCGTTTTGCGACAAAGCATTCCCGCATCATGATTCACCAACCGCGGGTGATGGGATTGATTCAGGGGCAAGCAACCGATTTGGAAATTCAGGCTAAAGAAATTTTGAAAACACGCCAGGCAATTGTCGAAATTTACATGGAAGCAACTGGGAAAGATCAAAAGACAATTGAAAAGGCGATCGATCGAGACACTTGGATGTCAGCCGATGAAGCGCTTGAGTATGGATTGCTCGACAAAGTTGTCAGTTCGTTTGCTGAAATCGCTTGACGGTTATACCCCAATCGGGCGAAAATTCCCCCTATTTTATAAGGAAAAATCGTGCCCGTGTGCGTGCCCGAGCCCATGCCCGATTTTTTTTACAGTCTGGTAGTTCCTCTTTAATGCCTCCGGGCACGGGCACGCACACGGGCACGGGCACGTTTTATGTTAAAACCGTTTTCAAAACAGGATCTAGTTGAGGGGAAGCATCTACTCGAGGAAGGGCGAGTCAAAGGGGTCCTTTTTTCTGAAGGGACTTATCAAGTTGAAGTTCTAGCCCGTCCAAAACCAAAAGAGACCGTTTGGCCCTTTTTGCAACTCCATGATACAGGAGAGTTGATCGATGCTTTTTGCACTTGTCAAGTGGCTGAAAAGAAGGGCTCCTGCCCCCATCTGGCCGCCGCCTATCTCAAAATCAATCGAGGTGAGCCGCTCCATGTTCGCTTTCGAGAGAGCTTCTGGAATCAAATCGGAATGATCTGCGCAGAACGCCACGGCTATGAGGCGAGCTGTCTCAAGCGGTCGCACGGGGCTTTCGAAGCCTTTTCGCAAACGGGCAAGAGGCTCTTTTGGATGAAGCCAAAGAAGAGGCTGAAGGAGTTCGAAGAGCTGCTCTATCATCGCCGTCTTGAGACAGAAGAGACATCGCTGAAATTCTCCAATTTGGCCGCTGAGGAACTGACCTTATGGCGAGAGGGGCGCCCTTCATCCCATCTCAGCTATGAGCTCTCTTTTTGGTCCGATTTGGCTAAGCAGTGGATGTTAAACCAAGAAGACGGAGTAGCATATAAGATCCAATTCTCGGAGGAACAGCCGCCCCAATTTGTCTCGATCGATTTCCCCGATATTGCGATCGAATTTTACCTCGATTTGTCCCACTGGCCGCAGGTGATCCCTTCGCTGGAGACTGTTGATTCTCCGCTGAAAGTTCATCCTTATACCTTTGGCAAACTGGAAAGTATCCATTTTGTCCAGGGGACATTCGTCCTCGAATTTGAGGAAAAGGGGCAGATGCCAAAAGCACCCGAAGGGGAGCAGAAAATTCCGATCGGCGATTGGCTCTTCGTTCCCCATGTGGGCTTTTTCCCGAAGGGTATCGATCCGCTTTTAGAGCAAAAGGTGATCCGAAAAGATCAGATTTCGCTTTTCTTCAAAAGGCACCTCAAACTGATTCAGAAGCATCTCAAAGGGGAAAAAATCCACCCTAATCCGCTTCCTGTCCGGTATGCCCTTTTCTTCGATCAGAAACAGGCGCTCCATGTTGAGTCCTATCTCTTCGAAAAGGGCGATATGGAGGCCTACTACTTTGGCGATTGGGCCTACTTGCATGATAAGGGGTTTTTCCAGCTCGATAAACAGATCTTTGATACACAAAAACTCGAAATCCCTAAAGAAAAGGTCTCCGACTTTGTCAATCGGCATCGGCTTTGGCTGCAGGGATTTGAAGGGTTCCAGACCCACGTCTCGGGTGTCGAATCGAAGCTGGGATTCAAGTTTAATGGCCGCGGACGGCTGATTTTTTTCACGCGGCACGAGTTCACCGAAGAGGGAGAGCAGATCATCGATCTCGGAGAGTGGATCTACGTTCGCGGCAAAGGGTTTTACGCCAAGATCTCAGCAAGAGCCGGCTCTTTTGTCAAAGCTGGAATCGAGATCGAACCGTTCGAAGTCTCCTCTTTCATCTACCGGCATCGTGACGAACTCGAACCGGTCCCAGGCTTTTTCACCGACAACTGTCCTCTCGAGAAGTCGGGCCTCAATATTGGCTTTAATGAAAAGGGGAGAATCGAGATCAGCCCCGAATTTTTCTTTTTGCCCCACTATGCGCCCGATAAGGTGAAGATTTTGGGCGATTATACCTATGTAGAAGGGGAGGGTTTTGCCCTTATTCCCCACTCCTCCCGCCTTCCTGAAAGCTACAAAGTTGAAAAAGTGATCGATCCTCTGGCCGAGCCCTACTTCATCGGTTACGAACTTGAGCTCCTCTATCCACACGTTCTCACCATCGATCCTAAACTGAAGCGGCCGCAGAAAATGGCCCTTCGTCTTCTCGGACTCAAACGGCAGCCAAGTGCAAAAACGGGGCAGTGGATCCTTGAGCTCAATGTTGAGACCGATATCGGTTCAGTGGCTGTCTTCGAAGTGTGGAAGGCGATTTGGGATGGAAAGCAATATCTATTTTCAAATGCTGGGCTCCTCTTTTTGAAAAAGAAGAACTTCGACTGGCTTAGACTCAAAACCAAGAAGCGGTGGCTGAAGCAGGGGGAGGCGATCCGCTTCAACACTCTTGAATTTTTGCGTCTCATCGCGACAGAAGAGCTGCTCGAGCCACAAGGGGAGTCGCGCAAAGCAAAAGAGAGCCGCAAACTGCTGCGCGATCTGCTTGCCCTAAAAGCGCCGACCGAGCCCGATCTGACTGGCCTCGAGAGTGACCTGCGCCCCTACCAAAAAACGGGTGTCGCCTGGCTTTGGTTCTTGCACAGTTATGGCCTCTCGGGGATGCTCTGCGATGAGATGGGACTTGGAAAAACCCACCAAGCGATGGCCCTGATCGCGGCGATCAAAAACAAGCAGAAGGGCAGATTTCTCGTCGTCTGCCCTACATCCGTCATTTATCACTGGGAAAAACTAATTCAAACCTTTTTGCCCTCATGCAAAACCTATATCTTTCATGGCATCGGCCGCCGCTTTGAATCGTTTAGCAAAAACTCCTACGACCTGCTTCTCACCTCATACGGGATTGTCCGCACCGAGAATAAAGCCCTCTCGAAACTCCATTTTGACTTGGCCATTTTCGATGAGCTCCAAATTGCCAAGAATGAGAAATCGCAGACCAACCGTGCTCTGCGCAACATCAACTCCACCATGCGCCTTGGCCTCACCGGTACTCCGATTGAAAATCGACTCACCGAACTGAAAGCCCTCTTCGAGCTCATCGTCCCCACCTACCTCCCCACCATGTCGGTCTTCCGCGAGCTCTTCACCAACCCGATTGAAAAATATCAAGATGAGGAAAAGAGGTCCCTTCTGCGCCGCCTCATCCATCCCTTCTTGCTGCGACGCAAAAAAAGCGAAGTGCTCACCGAATTGCCCGAAAAAATCGAAGAGGTGGCCCTCTGCGATATGTCCGAAGAGCAACACCGACTTTACCAAACAGTCGTCAAGCAAAATCGAGATCAGTTGCTGCGTGCCCTGGAAGACAACAGCAAACCCCCGCCGATCACCCATATCTTCTCGATGCTCTCCAAACTCAAGCAGATCTGCAACCACCCCTGTCTGATCACCAAAGATATCGAAAATTACAAACACCACAGCTCAGGCAAGTGGGACCTTTTCCTCGAGCTACTCGACGAGACGCGCGACAGCGGCCAAAAGCTAGTCGTCTTCTCCCAATATCTCGGGATGCTCGATATCATCGGTAGCCACCTCACCGAAAAGGGGATCTCCTTTGCCGAAATCCGCGGTGCAACTCGGGACCGAAAAAAAGAGGTGGAGCGCTTTGCCGAAGACCCCACTTGTGAAGTCTTCCTCGGCTCACTCCAAGCCGCTGGCGTCGGGATCGACCTGATCAGCGCCTCGGTCGTGATCCACTACGACAGATGGTGGAACCCCGCCAAGGAAAACCAGGCGACAGACCGGGTCCACCGGATGGGGCAAAAGCGCGGCGTCCAGGTCTTCAAATTGGTCACCAAAAACTCGATCGAAGAGCACATCCACGTCCTCATCGAAAGCAAACTCTCCCTCGCTAGAGGAGTGCTCAGCTTCGACGACCAAGACCATATCAAAGGATTGCAGCGAGAAGATCTGATCGAACTTCTTCAATTGCTAGATAGAGACTGAAGCAACCACTTCGATGAGGGCATCGACTGATGCAGAGGGTTTTGTCCTTTGAAAATCGGAACATAATTGCTCTTCATAGGACTTAATGTCGTGGACCGTAAATCCAGCGGTTTTTAGATAATCCTGAATCGATTCTTCAGTGTGGAAATAGCGAGTACAGGAATATCCTTGAGATGAAGTGTAGGTGGTCATGCCGGTCGCAGGATCGAAAGTATTACTGGGGTCCTTCGCGTCGGGACATTCGGTCGAACGGACGACGACATAGAATTTGCCACCCTTCTTTAGCACTCGAAAGATCTCCTTTAGCGCAGACTTAAGCTGATCTTTTGGTAGATAGTGCAGAATCAGCCGAGCATAAATGAAATCGAAAGTCTCATCGGGATAGGGCAGTTTCTCAACGACGTTTTCGATTTTGACACTAATCTGATCGGATAGTCCCTGCTCTTGAATATATCTCAGAGCATATTCTGCTCCTGCTTGATCAATGGTAGAGGCTGTAATCTTTCGATGAGGATTGAGTTTGGCCATGCGCACTTCTGCGACACCGCCAGTGGAAATGCCAATGCTGTAAACTTTCAAGTCCTGATCGGTTAAGAGGGCAAGGCCGTTATTTTCACTAGGAGAGAAGAGCATATTTATACTTGGGAAAATACATTTTACCAATATAACAAAAGCCTCATATTTTTGTACCTATCCAAGGTTCCGCTTATTGACTTTTTACTCAAATTTTGTGAAGTTCAGAAAAAAGAGCAAAAGTGAGGACGCAATGAAAATTTTAATCGTTTTATATGATGATCCCGTAAAAGGTTATCCCAAAACATATGCACGAGATTCAATCCCAAAACTGGAGCGGTATCCAGATGGTCAGACTCTCCCTACTCCTCAAAAAATCGACTTTAAGCCTGGGCAGCTTCTCGGGAGCGTTTCTGGAGGACTGGGCTTAACGGAATTTCTAGAAGGGCTTGGTCATAAAGTGATCATCACATCAGATAAAGATGGGCCTAATTCCGTTTTTGAAAAAGAACTCCCCGATGCTGATGTCGTCATTTCTCAACCTTTCTGGCCCGCCTACTTGACTGAGGAAAGAATTGCTAAAGCAAAAAAACTCAAGCTGGCAATTACCGCCGGAATCGGTTCAGATCACGTTGATCTGCAAGCTGCAGGGAAGGCCGGAATCACTGTAGCTGAAGTCTCGTGGTGCAATAGCGTGAGCGTGTCCGAGCATGTTTTAATGATGATCCTAGCGCTTGTTAGAAATTACATTCCCTCCTATCAATGGATCATTGATAAAGGATGGAATATTGCCGATTGCGTTGAGCGTTCCTATGATCTAGAAGGGATGGAAGTAGGGACTGTAGGTTCAGGCCACATTGGTCTTGAAGTCTTGAGAAGATTGAAGCCCTTCGGTGTCAAGCTGCATTATGTAGATAGACATCGCCTGCCAAAAGAGATAGAGAAAGAGCTAAATCTGACCTATCATTCCAACATCGATTCGATGTTACCCATCTGCGATGTCGTCACCATTAATTGTCCACTTCATGCGGAAACGGAGCACCTCTTTGATGATAAGCGCATTGGGCAAATGAAACGAGGCTCCTATCTTATCAACACAGCGCGTGGGAAAATTTGCAATCGCGATTCTGTTGTCAAAGCTCTTGAGAAAGGCCATCTTGCAGGCTATGCGGGCGATGTGTGGTTTCCGCAACCCCCGCCAAAAGATCATCCCTGGCGCACAATGCCCCATCATGGGATGACCCCGCATATTGCTGGGACAAGCTTGCCCGCGCAAGCTCGTTACGCTGCCGGCGTGCGCGAAATCCTCGAATGTTGGTTTGCAAAGCGCCCAATTCGTACTGAATACCTCATCCTCGATCAAGGTAAACTCGCTGGGATAGGCAAGCATTCCTATACCCTAGGAGACACAACCCGCGGCTCCGAGGATGCAGAGCGCTTCAAGACCAAGTAAGAAAATTCATTATACAAATCGCAAGGAGTCGTTTTTATGGCCAAGCGCGCCGATCTTTTGAGGACTAAAAGCTATATCGGCGGGAAATGGGTGGCAGGGAGAAAGAGTTTCCCTGTGCTCAACCCATACGATGGGAAGCAGATTGCAAAAGTGGCCGACTTAGGGAAGGTTGAGGCGCGCAAGGCTATCGATGCTGCCTATGATGCGTTTCCCGCTTGGTCAAATCTGCCTGCATCGCAGCGGGCTAAGATTCTGGTGAAAATCGCCGATTTGATGGAGAAAAATGTTGCCAGATTGGCCAAACTCCTGACTCTGGAGCAGGGCAAACCGATCGGAGAATCTAAAGAAGAGGTGCTTGATAGTGCCGATGCTTTACGCTGGCTCGCAGATGGAGGGTGTCGCATTTATGGCCATACCTATTGCGATCCCGATGAAAAAAAATCAGCCATGACAATCCGTCAACCGATTGGGGTCGTCGCGGCGATCACTCCGTGGAATTTTCCATTGTACATTGCGGCGAAATCGATGGCAGCACTAGCAGCGGGTTGCACACTTGTCTTAAAACCGGCGGAAGATACTCCTCTGACGTCCTTAGCTCTGGCCCATTTGGCTGCTGAGGCGGGCCTCCCCCTTGGTGTCTTCAATGTGGTCACATGCAAAAATCCAAAAGAGGTGGGCGAGGTGCTTGCGACCCATCCTAAGGTGAGGAAAATCGCTTTCACAGGTTCAACAGAAGTGGGTAAACACTTATTAAAATTGGCCTCTTCGACGGTAAAAAAAGTGACGTTGGAGCTCGGAGGCAACTGCCCGTTGATTGTCTTTGAGGACTCCAATCTCGATAAAGCAGTTGAGGAGGGCTTAAGCTTTAAATTTTATAATGCCGGGCAATGTTGCAACGGGATTAACCGCTTCCTCGTCCATGTGTCGGTCTATGATGAATTTGTCAAAAAATGTGCCCAAAAAGCCAAAAAAATCAGCTGTGGATCGGGTCTGAGAGGGGTAGATCTCGGGCCTCTGATTAACACGCAAGCCAAAGAAAAAGTCGAAGAATTGGTCCAGGATGCGTTGGAGAAAGGGGCACAGCTCGTGCTCGGGTCAAATGCAAAAGGATTGTTGTGTTCGCCGATTATTCTGAAAGATGTTTCAAAGAAAATGAGAATCGCACAAGAGGAGATTTTCGGGCCGGTCATTGCGATTTACCCTTTCAAAACAGAAAAGGAGGCGATCGAGATGGCCAATGATACCCGTTACGGTCTGGCCGCCTATTTCTATACAGAAAATATAGGGCGGGCGATGCGTGTTTCAAGAGCTCTGGAAGCGGGCAGCGTCGGCGTGAATACAACGAGCATTTACGGGTTGTCGCTTCCCTTTGGCGGTTTTAAAGAATCGGGCATCGGAAGAGAAAATGGAGCGATTGATGGGCTCAATGAATTCTGCGAAGTAAAGACGGTGTGTTATGGAAAATGATCCTTTTCGATTCAAATGGTGGGCGCTGCTGGGGGTATCGATCCTCGCTTTTACCGCCTTTCTCGATGCGACCATCGTCAATACCGCTCTCCCATTTATCCAAACTGCGCTGCACGCCAATATTTTGCAGCTGCAATGGGTGGCCAACATCTTCACGATCATTCTGAGTATGACGATGATCGCGATCGGAAAATTTGCCGATTTTTGGGGTAAGAAGCCGATCTTTTATATAGGGATTGTTCTCTTCGCTGTCGCGGCATTTGGAGCCGGTTTCAGCGATAGTGTGCCGATGTTGGTCTTTTTCCGTGGACTGCAAGCAATCGGCGCCTCGACGATATTCATCACCTCGGCGGCGCTGCTCTCCGATGTTTTCCCTGAAGCTGAGCGGGTGCGGGCAATTAGCATCTATGGCGGAGTGACAGGGCTGGGGCTGATGATCGGTCCCTTTTTCGGAGGCATTTTGATTAGCCTGCTCGATTGGCGCTGGGTCTTTTGGATCAACCTCCCGCTCATTGCCGCCGGGCTGGTCGCCTGTTCGTTTAGCCTCAAAGGAATTACCCAAGCGAAACACAAAGTCACAATCGATTGGCTCGGTCTCGTGCTGCTGATTTTTGGTCTCGGTTCTTTGATGTACGGCATTATCGACAGCGCTCAGGAGCAGTGGAGATCGGTCTTTGCTTGGGCCTTTCTAGTTGCCGGCCTCGCCGCGCTGATAGGGTTGATCGCCCTCGACAAGATCCGGAAAAATCCTCTCCTGGATCTCCACATCTTCAAAGAGCAGCTGATCGTCCTCGCCTCCCTTGCCTGCGCTCTCGGAGGGGTCGTCTCGACAGTCTTCATGTTTTTCGATCCGCTCTATTTACGCAACCTTCGCCATCTGTCCCCATTTTTGATTGGACTACTGATCGCGGTCATCCCTGCAGCTCAAGTGCTGGTTTCTTTCATTTTCAATCGGCTGGTTAATAGGTTTGGAGTGGCTAATCTGCTCTTTACTTCGGTGATCGCCGCCTTCATTGCCGCTTCACTCCACCGGTTCATCGAAGTGCAAACCCCGTATCTTTTCTTGATCCTTCCCTTTTTCCTCCTGGGAGTCAATTGGGGACTAAGCAATGCCTCGATGATCACCGCAGTCAATCAAGTGATTGCACCTAAAGAAATCGGAGCAGCGCTCGGGACGATTGCCACCATCTGGAATGTGGTCGGCTCGCTCATTTTGGCCATCAGCAGCGCCATTTTTCATGCGGTCGAGATGAAGAGCTCCTTCTTGCCGGCCTTCCACAGCGCCATTACCTTCATCGCCCTCTTCTCAGCGGCCGTTTTATTGGTGACGATTTGGTTTAGAGTAAAGCTTGTTAAAAATAAATAATTGGGAATTATTTAAGACGTTCAATCGGAACAAGGTTATTCCCGTACACTTTAAAACCATTTTCAAATTGGCCACCGTAGATCTGCCCATTTGCAAATGTGTATATGCCGTCACCGTGGGGGAAAACGTTTGTGCCTGAAATTTTGAGCCCACCTTTATAAGCATCTTTATTAGGAAAGCGAACTGTTGCATTAGCAAAAATCCCATTTTTTACTGGATGGAACTTCCCTTTAATTTCAGTGCTGTCGAGAAGAGTTATTGTCCCTTCGACTAACTTGTTGTTTTCGAATTTTCCTTCCTGACTGCCGTATCCTGGGATGTGAAGCGTTCCATTATCCCATTTGCCATTCTTCCAGCTTCCCTTAAATTGTATTCCATTATTAAAACTTGTATAATTTCCCGTTTGAATTTGGCCGTCGTTAAAGTTCCCTTCAAACACCCCATGTTTGTTACTAAATGTCCCTTCGCCATCAAATCGACCAAATTGATTTAACTGGCCATAATATGTAGAGAAGAGGCTTTTGACGACTTGAAATGGGCGGTTGTCAACATCTGGGAGATTTCTTTTTTGGTAAGAAGTTTTCTGCATTTTCAATAAAGATTGTATGCCCTCTTCCACATCACTCGGCAGCTCTTCAGAATCTTCTGGTGAGACCTCTCTTTTCCTACTCCTAAAAATGTCATCGGTTTTTTTATCAACAGCCTGAGTTTTAGCTTTTGGCTCGGCGCTAGGTACTACATACGGATTTTCTAATTTTGGTGTTATTGACGGTGTCGACATATTTAAACTCCTTTATAAATTGTTATAAACATTATATTGTATTCTGTGTTTTATATCAATTATAGTAGAAAATTTTAATTTGGCAGGCTCGGGCCATTCGTATGAATCATTTTTAATCTAGTTTGTTTTTATTTTCAAAAAAGAGTATAATTGCTCTACTATGTCAAAATATCTGCCGAAATTAGCTATTGTCGGACGGCCGAATGTCGGAAAATCGGCCCTCTTTAACCGGTTGTGCAATGAGAGGATCAGCATTGTCGATGAGGCCGAAGGGGTTACACGCGACCGCCTCTACGCCAAGGCCGACTTTTTTGGTCGCCCCTTCGAGGTGATCGACACAGGGGGGATCAATCCTGGGTCGAACGTCTCATTCAATGAGGCGATCCGGAGGCAGGCCGAGGTAGCGATCGAAGAGGCCGATGCACTCGTTTTTGTGGTTGATGGAAAGGTAGGGTTGACCGAGCTCGATCATCAAGTAGCCGAAATTTTGCATAAGAAGGGCAAGCCGATCACGCTGGCTGTCAACAAGATCGATAATCGGGACCAGATGGAGCGGATTCATGAGTTTCATGGGCTCGGATTTCCTGAAATGGTTGGAATTTCCGCGGTGCATGGCCTTCAGGTGGCTGAGCTTTTAGAGAGTGCCTTTCGAGATGTCAATTGGGATGAAGAGATTGAAGTTGACGATGGGGCCATTAAGGTGGCGATTGTCGGCAGGCCCAATGTGGGGAAATCGACTCTGGTCAATCATCTGCTCGATGAAGAGCGTTGTATCGTCAGCCCGATTGCCGGGACAACGCGTGATAGCATCGACGTCGATATCGAAGTGGATGGCAAGCTCTATCGACTGATCGATACGGCAGGAATTCGGCGCAAGCGAGCAGAGCATGATGTGGTCGATAAATTTGCTGCGATCCGTACACAGAGGGCGATTGAGCGGGCCGATATTTGCATCATGGTGCTCGACGCAAGCGAAGGGATGACGACGCAGGAGAAGCGAATTGCCAGCGACATCGAGGCGCTCGGAAAAGGGTGCATTTTACTTTTCAATAAATGGGATCAGGTGAAAGGCTTCCGGATGGAGCACTGCTTGCAAGGAGTGCGCCAAGAGGTCTCGTTCCTCAGCCATTGTCCAGCATTATTTGTTTCTGCGCTGACTGGGCGCAACTTAGAAAAGATCTATACCGAGATCAATCAGGTCTACGAGCAGGCTAATTTACGGATCCCAACGGGAGAGCTCAATCGGTTCTTAGAGAAAGCGCTTCAGGCCTACCATGCTCCAATGCTTGGCGGCAAACGGCTTCGTGTCTACTATATTGCACAAGTGGCGGTCCATCCTCCTATGTTTGTCATGTTTGTCAACAAGCCCGAGCTGATGGTCGATTCCTATCGGAAGTATTTAATCAACGCCTTCCGCAAAACATTCCACTTCACCGGCGTGCCCCTCGTTTTCTCTCTGCGAGGAAAAGTCGATCGGCATGCAGAAGAGGAATAAAGTTTTTATCATCTGAGGATGGTATACTGCGCCCGCTTAAAACCTAAGCGGGGGCAGTATATAATTGACACACAAAAAAGGAGTGGTTAATGCCCCATTTACTAGATAGAATTGGTTATAACGATTTCAACGTTTTAGCAAACAACGATTTGTTCACCCAACGGCTTGCTGTTAAAAGTCATGATGATGGCCATTTAGAACTCACCTCGATCTCTAATAATGAAGTGACAGCTTGGCAACTTTTTTTAAGAGCAGTTGGCCGGGGTAAGCTCGCTAAACAAGACCCCTATCTGACAAGCGTCACATCCTATCTCAATCAGTTCAATTGGTCTCAAGCAAATCCTTCTGATCCAGCCTATGTCAAGGCATGCCAATTGGCCAATAAGGCCCTCTATTCCAAAGGGGACACAGCTCTTTTCAATAATGTCGCCAGCACAACTGTTGATAAGAAAATGGAATTTTCCGATTATTACAGTCACACGGTCACGCGGACTTTTAGGTTAAATCCTTATGTTCAAGTCAGACACATCCAGGCTTTGGTAAAGCAACAGTATCCATGGAGCTCCAGGGCGATCAATACGATGCAGATCAAAGATGAGCACGGTCGAGAGATGGACTCGAATGAGTTTGTAACACCTGAAATCCTCGAGAAAATGCACATCAGAATTAATCATCATTACTTTGGGCCGCGCGTCATTCTCGTGCGCCCGTCCCAGGAGCAGGCTACAACGAGCACGCAAACTGGCTACGCCACAACCAAAAGACGCTAACGCCCGCTCAGCTTCCATTTACTTAATGTCTAGAATTTTGTACCATAAGGTCCGTAGGGACTAAGATTATGGTCATTAGCGCAACACCCATTCCAGTTAAACGAGCTTTGATGAAACTTGGCAGGGATTTAAACCATGCCAGGAGAAAGAGGCGTATTCCAATGAGGCTCGCCGCAGAGAGAGCTGGGATTAGCCGAGCCACGCTAAGCAAAATTGAGAAAGGGGACGAGGGGGTATCCTTGGGCGCATATGCTAAGATGCTATTCATTTTGGGAATGATTCAGCGATTGGTCGAATTGGTGGATCCAAAGTTCGATGAATTTGGGTTGCTTTTAGATTTAGAGAGTTTGCCTAAGCGGATTCGGATCCCTCGAAAGGAAAAAGGGGCTCTGACAAAAAAATAAGAGATCGATCGGGTGGCCGCTGCCTTCCGAGCACGATGATTTTCAAAAAACGATATGTTCTCTATAGTGCAGTTGCAAAACTCAGGTGAATATTCATTCGATGTTCCACTTTTTTGACATCGATTTCCTCAAGCTCTTGGCCCTATTCGAATTGCAATTTTTGAGCCGACGCTTTGCAGGGCTGTCTCAAAAATTGCAATTCGAATAGATCCAAAATCTTTTTGAACTCGAAGCCAAAAAAAAGTGGAACATCTAGATTTAGCATTATTCAATGTTACTCACTGATTTACAGCAATTTAAATCCAATTCTGCATATTTTTTTCAAGGACTTACGTAATGCCTGGAATAGTTTTTATGTTCAAAATATCTTGAAAAACGAAATAATATGAACATGAAAACTATTCTGGACTACATTCTCAAACTCCGAGCAGTTGGCGAATATTTTTTTTCTAAGGAAAAGGCTTTGCTCGATCTTGGCCTCTCCGAAAGACAATTTCACCAGCAGATATTTCGATTACGACAAAAGAGGGCCATTCAAAATTTAGTACGGGGATTTTATATGATTATTCCCCCTGAATATAGTCATCTAGGATCTTTGCCCGCGGAATGGATCATTGATCCTCTGATGAAATTTCTACACTATGATTACTACATAGGACTTCTAAGTGCCGCTGCACTTTATGGATCTACTCAGCAACAACCAATGGTTTTTCAGGTTGTTACAAATAAACGAATGAAGATAATCAAACTAAAGCGCGGTAATATTGATTTTCATTATTATAAAGAATTTTCATTAGCTATTAAAGAAGATACCCCTTTCCCAACAGGTTATGCAAAAATCTCTTCAAAAGAACAAACATTAGTCGATCTTGTGCGATTTTATAAAGTATGTGGATACATGAGCAATGTGGCGCACATTATTCAAGATTTAGGTGAGAGCTGTAAAACAGAGGCTTTAAGCAAAGTAGTGAAATTAGAAAAAATGAATTCCGTGCTGCAACGTCTAGGTTACATCCTTGAATTTGGGGGACATCCTGAACTCGCTGCAGTGGTTGAACAAGAACTCAATACACGAAAAATCTTTGAAACTCAACTTCGCCCTGATCATCATATTAAGACAGGGGAGCGCAGTCACCGTTGGAAATTAATCCTCAACGATACCTTGGAGCTTGATGAATGATACTCAAAAAATTTATTCTTGAATGGACTGAAATTGTCCCCTGGCGAACACAAATACAGATAGAGCAAGATTTAATCATTTCAGTTGCTCTTTTAAAGATCTATTCTCATCCTCAGTTGGGCACCTCTATCGCCTTCCGAGGTGGCACTGCATTAAATAAGCTGTTTTTCCACCCACCTACTCGGTATTCTGAAGATATCGATCTTGTTCAAACAACAGCTGAGCCAATCGGTAGAACTCTCGATCATATACGAGAAGTATTGGACTCATGGTTAGGGGAACCGAAACGAATTTTTTCCAATGGTCGAGTCACTTTAATTTATCGCATTCAAAGTGAACAAGACTATCCGATAAAACTGAAAATTGAGATCAATAGTCGGGAACACTTTGCAATTCTCGGTTTCCAAGATTATCCATTCACTTGCAACTCCTCATGGATTTCAGGTACGACCAATATTCGAACATTCAAAATCGAAGAATTGCTTGGTACTAAAATGCGTGCTCTTTATCAAAGACGTAAAGGACGTGACCTGTATGATCTATATATTGCCCTCACAACACTCCCCCAATTGGATCGCCAAGCTATCGTTCATTGCTTTAAAGAATATATTTCCTTTGAGGGCAACTCGATCTCCAAGAACCTGTTTTTAGAAAATATGGCTCTCAAACTCCAAAACAATGAATTTCGGGAAGATATTATTCCCTTGCTGCCTAGGCAAAATGAAGCCTATAACGTAGAAACAGCCTATCAATACGTGCAGGGAAATTTATTGAACCATTTGGAGTCCGAAGAATATGCGCAAAATATCTTCTCAAAAACATGACTGGGGGTACCTCTATAGATAAAATGAAACCGGTTGGTGGACTGGAGCATAGTTTTCATTCATATGAGAGATGTTGAGCAGGGTGACTCCTTCTTTCTCGACCTTGCCAAACCCTTCATGGATATGCCCAAAGATATGCAGGCGGAGATTCGGCAATTGCTCAATTCTTTTGGCCAGGGTCGTTGATCCTACAGAGAGGATTTTTCCGCTAAACATGTCTTCAATATGATCCAAATAGCCATGGGGAGGGGAATGGGTCATTAAAATATGGATGTCCTCTGGTATCAGAGCCCATTTTTCAGCTAGCTGCTCTTCCGTATCAAATGTGAATGCCTTGCAATGGGGATTCATCCTCGGAAAGGTCTTTGTCCACGGAGAGCCCCAGATTTTTAGCCCTTCAAATTCTGTTGCAGAATCGCACAAGTACTCCCAAGTGTCTTGATGTAGAGTGCGAAAAAGGAGGTAATTGTCATGGTTACCGGCAATGAAGATCTTTTTTCTATATGCTTGCGCCTCTAACCACTGAAACCACTGGGCCCATTCTCTTGGAGTGTCCCGTCCGGTCATGTCCCCAGCGATCAGTAAGAGATCACCCCCGGGGAGCTTAGGGAAACAGCCATGCAGATCAGAGATGCAGGTGATATTCATTTTTTCGGTGGATCCCATTTATATAATGCCCCTTTAATCTCCTTAGTGCGGTAGATCCACGGGTCGCCATTTTCCCGCAGGAGCCGATCGCAGCCCATGATGTAGCCTTTGCAGAAGCCATATTCGCGGATGGCCTGGAGCATATACTGGGAAGAGGTGGGGCGAAAGTGGCTGCGCGGGCCAGTGGTGTGGGTGAGGACGTTATGATGGAATAGGATCACCTGCTCGGCGAGAAGCCCCATCGGCGAAAGCTTGCGGGAAGTTTTGGAGGAGGCGGTATGGGTCCGCAGGTCGGCGTCTTTGCCCCAGGGCTCCACATAGCCAATCTCGGCGAAGAGGGTGAAGGGTAGAAGAAGAAGGAGGATTTTAAAAAGCATATTTAAAGTGTGGTTTGCGCAATCTTTCATATTCACATTACTTCTTATTTTTTTTTAAATCCAGCGACTTTTTCTTGAGCTTTTTATGGTCATCATCTTATCATAGATAAAAAAATAGTTTAACTTATGACAGATAATCCAGCCAATAGTAGTCAACTCCTATTCTATCAGACAGAAGATGGGCACCAACGGATTGAGGTGCGCTTATTCGATGGAACTGTCTGGTTAAACCAAAAATTGCTGGCGGAGCTTTTTGGGGTAGGAGTCAATACCATAAACTACCATATCAAAGAGATATACAATGATAAGGAGCTTTTTCCAGAAGCAACTATTCGAAAATATCGAATAGTTCAAACGGAAGGCAAACGGCAAGTCTATCGTGAAGTAGATTTTTATGATTTAAAAATGATCCTGGCTATTGGATACCGAATTCGTTCCCACCGAGGGGTGCAATTTCGCCAATGGGCAACCGAGAAATTGCAAGAGTTTGTTATCAAAGGGTTTGCATTAGATGATGAGCGGTTAGGCAGTCCAGGAGAATTCTCTTATTTCGATGAGCTTTTAGATCGCATTCGGGCTATTCGTGCATCGGAAAAGCATTTCTACCAAAAGATACGAGATATTTATACTCTTAGTGCTGATTATGATCCCCAGCATTCTATGACCCAAGATTTCTTCAAGACTGTACAAAATAAACTCCTGTATGCTGTAACTGGATTTACTGCTGCTGAAATTATTCATAAGAGAGTCAATGCTGATCAACCAAATCTCGGTCTTATGTCTTGGGATGGAGCTAAGCGAGGGAAAAAAATTACAAAACGAGATGTAGAAATCGCAAAGAACTATTTACATCATGACGAGCTGAAAAATTTAGAGCAGCTAGTAAGCCAATACTTGGATTTTGCAGAAAGACAAGCTCGTCAGCGTAAGATCATGTATATGTCTGATTGGAAGACTAAATTGGATGCCTTTCTTTCATTGAACGATGAGAGAATATTAACTCATGCAGGGTCTATCTCGGCAGAAATTGCAAAAGATCTAGCTTTCTCAGAACTTGAAAAATACGAAGAGCATCATAAAGCTGAAGAACTAGTGCAAAGCGCTTTGCAGCTAAGTGACACGATTCAGAAAATGATATCCAACACCGAATAACTTCCTAATTTTAAAACGCATAGTTGAGTCTAAAGATTGGGAAGAGCCCTTCGCAGTTCATCATGGGGTTGGCAAGTCGCTCATAGAGCCGTTCGTTGTAGAATTTGGCTTCGTTGGCGGCGCCGTAGATGCCGCCGAAGTACCAGCCGGCTTCGAAGCTGGTGGTGATGATGCCGGCGTAGATCGGGCCATGGATGAAGAAGTAGACGGAGGAGGCGATGAAGAGGCCGTTGACGAGGAAGGCGGAGGCGGCGGTTTGCCTTTGGCCGAGGTAGAGGTAGCCTGCGCCGGGGATGATGGAGTTAAGGACGGCGGCGGTCGTGGGCGACTTCTTTTCGGTCTCGTAGCAGCAGAGGAGGTTGCGCAGGTAGGGGCGCTCGGGCGGGCAGGCGGCGAAGTGATCGAGGGTGGGGAAGTCGGCGGACTGGAGGGCGGAGGAGAGGGCCAGGGTGTCGTAGTCTTCGGGGTAGTATTGCCTAATCAGTTCGAGGATTTGGGCCGATTGAGCGCAGTCGTCCAGTTGCAGGTAGGTGTCGTAGAGGACGATCAAGAGGTCGTGGAAGGCGGGGAAGTCGGGGGTCACTTGGAAGAGGGGGCTATTTTGGTAGGCTTGGACCACTTCGTCGAACTTTTGGCCGAGGTAATAGCAGAGGAGGATCTCGTAGGCCATCTCGAGTTTGCGGCCGCTCTCTTCGGTAGGGACGAGGATCTCGGCGCGGCGGAAGGCGGTGATCGCTTGGTAGAGGTCGAGGCTGCGGGCGAAGCTGATGCCGATCTGGTACTCAGCGCCCCATTGGGTCCGCTTTTCGGCAGGAGTGAGTTCGGGGAAGGGGTGGGGGAGCTGCCGCAGGTACCGATCTTGGACCACGTAGTTGATTTTAGGCTCGATTTCTTTAGGGACGCGGTAGCAAGAGCCTAGGGTGAGGCTAATTGCAATAAGGGTTCCTAACTGTATCGATCGCTTCATCAATTTCTTCTTTAATAATTTGTTTCGAGCCCCAGTCTTTGAAGTTCTGTTCCGCATTTTGCGTGACTCGCTCATATTCTTCAATAGAATCGATGATCACGGGACGAATAAAGAAGATGACGTTGTTGCGGGAATTGAGTCGGTCGTTCTCGCTGAAGATGGCCCCAATGACTGGCAGGCCTCCTAGGCATGGGATCCCGGACCTGAAGTGGGACTTGGTGTCTTGGATCACGGCGCTTAAGGCAACAAAGTGTTTATCTGGGACGTGGACCCGGGCGTTAAGGGCAGTGCGGCTGGTTTGCAATCCTTGGATGTTGGCATTGGAGCCCTGGTTTGTAGTGTTGGCCACTTGGGCTGTGATTTCATTGGAGATATCGAGGGTAATGATGTCGTTCATTCCCAGAATCGGGGTAATCGATAGGCTAATGCCGACGTCGCGGTATTCAATGTTGGTCTGAGTTTGGCTCGCGCCCACTCCAGTGGTATTGACTTGTGAGCCAGAAAAGGGGATGTTTTGTCCGACGAAAATGGTCGACTGCATGTTGTCTTGCGCGATGATTTTGGGGTTCATCACGATGACAGCATCGCCATCTCCTTGAATGGCGCTGACGAGGGAGGCGAGCGAAATAAACGATTTCCCTTTGTGGAGGATGATATCGCCGATCACTCCAAGGTCGAATCCACCGGGGAGTGAACCGGCACCTCCGTTAGTGCCTGCAACATTTGAAACGGGGTTAGGTATATCAGTTGGAAGTGGCGTTCTTGTTTGATTGACTGCACCTAGACCAGTTGAAAGGGGAGTATTACCAGCTTGAGCTGTAAGTGGGTTTGAGGTAGGGAAGTTACTGACGCCGCCGGCGAAGCGGTTGAGATATTGGAATTTGCTGCCCCACTGCAATCCGAAAGACTGGGTGTTGGCCATCTGGGTTTCGATGATGAGCACTTCGATGAAGACTTGGCGCAGGGGGACGTCGATATTTTGGATAAGCTCTTTGAGTTGGGTAAGGACTTCGGGGGTTCCGGTGGCCAGGAGCGAGTTGGTCATTTTGATCCACTGGAGCGAGTTGATCGCTGCCAATAAATCTGAAACAGTATGGGGATTGGCGGTCGAGAGGTCGGCGCCTACTTTTTTGAGTGTCTCTTGCAGTTCGGACCCTTGATGGTATTGCAATTTATAGACGAGGAAGCTGGTCTCTAATTTATTGAGTGCAGTGACAGTTCCAACGCCGGTAATATCAAATTTTTGGAGCAGCTCGCGCACTTTCTCGACCGATTTTTCATCCCCAGAGATGAGGATATAGCCGGTTCGTTCGATGTATTTGAGGCCGTTGATAGTATCGAAGAGGTTGGGTTCACGCACGCCGGTTTGCTGCAAGTTCTTTTCGAAATCGCGCATCATTTCGACCAGCTCAGGGCCGCTGACATTGACCGGTTTGTAGACGACATAGGAGCCAGGTTGCCGAGCGAGTTCGCCGATGGCGCCGCCAGGATTGTCGAGTTGTTTGAGCAGGGTGCCGATTTGGTCGAGAGCAGCAGCGGGACCGGTGAACATGAGTGAGTTGCTCTCTTTGATCTCTTTGACAGTGTGGATGGCGGTCGAGACGGCTTTATTTTTAATCGAGTCGGTCTTGTCTAGATTTTGAGCGACGTTGCTCAGCAGTTGCATGAGTTTGTCTATCGGCACGTAGCGCACTTTATAGACGAGGAAGGTTTGGGCGCCTAGTTGGGTGGACTCTTTTCTGGTCGCTCCGACTACATCGATGGTGGAGATGATCTCTTTGGTCTTCTCGAGCGATTCGGGGACGCCGGTAAAGAGGAGCGAATTGGTCAGCTCGACAGCGCGCATGGTGTCGATCGACTGGAGCAGGTTCGGATCGACGAGCCCTGAGTTTTTCAGGTCGTCCGCGGTCTCTCTCAGCGCCTCTTCAAGCTCGGAAGGACTGAGGTTAACTGGCTTGTAGATGAAGAAGGAGGTCTTCTCATAGATAGGAGGAACGGCATCTTTGTCATCGAATTGGCTGACTAGTGCTTTGACCTCTTCGACAGCCCGCTGTGTTCCTGTGAGCAGAAGGGCGTTGGTGTCGCGGAGCACAGTCGCATGGTCGATCACATAGACGATCGCTTTTTGCTCAGGATCTTTCTCAGGGAGGCTCTTGGCGATTTTTTCGAGGTGATCGATCACATCGTCGCCGCGGGCAAACTTGAGCTTATAGAGATAGTAGGCATTGGAGATCGCTTGCGCCTCTTTGGGGGTGTCGATGCTCTTGAGGAACGAGTCGATTTTGGTGATGGTCGCAGGGTCGGCCTTGAATAAGAAGATCTGACTATCCGGGATCCAGGTGAGGTGGTCGATGGCTTTGGCGAGATTTTTGTCGGAGAGGTTTTTGTGGTCGAGCTTGTCGGCCAGCTCATCGAGGGCCTGTTCGATCTGCTGATTAGAGATGTTTTTGGGCTTATAGAGGTAGATCTGAGAGGGGGCTCCTGAGGCGACATCGACCAATTTAATGATCAGTTGGATGCTGTCGAGCGATGAGGGGTTGCCCGTAAAGAGGAGTGTATTAGTCGAGGCGACCCATTTCATCGTCCGGAGGGAATTGAGGAAAGAGGGATCGTTAAGCCCCGATTCGCAAAGGTTGGTACCCACTTTTGCCAGCGCCTCTTCGAGCTCTCTGCCGCTTAAGAATTGGGGAGTGTAGAGCCAGAAATGGCTGGTGGGCGAGGAGGTGGCCGCTGCTGAATCAAAGTTGGGGAGGAGGTCTTTCAATTTTTTGAGCGCATCGTCAGAGCCTGTGAAGACAAGGGAGTCGCTCTCTTTGATGTAACGGAGGCTCGAGATCGCATCGATTAAATCCCGATTTGTGCTCCCCTTCTTCAAGCTTTTAGTCAGCTCTTCGAGTGAGGCTTCGATCTGCTCACGACCCGCTTTTTGAATTTTATAGACGAAGTAATCGCTTGTAACAGAGGTCGTATCGAGAGTCTTGATTAGCTCTTCCAATTTCGGCTGGGTCATCAAATCGGTGACAAAAAGAATCGAATTGGAATCTTTAACCCATTTGGCCGATTTAAAAGCCGCGATCAATTTGGCCGATTGGGGCCCGGTCCCTTCTAATTCGCTGCCTACCTGTTTGAGCGCATCGAGCAGCTCAGGCGCCGATTTGTTGACGAGCGGATAAAGGAAAACCTGATCGCCAAGCGGGCCGCGAGCATTTTTCGGCTTGCTGTCGAGATCTTCCATCACCGCGATCGACCGCTCGATCAAATAAGGGGTCGAGACGATGAAAATCGAGTTGGTTTCCACTTGCGGGACATAAATCAACGGATTCTCTTCAGCAAACGGTTGCACCAGCTGCCTAGTGAGTGCGATCAATGCATCGGCCGACATATTGTGCGCTCTGAATGTCTCAATATCCAAAGGAGAGTGGTTCGAATCGAGCGTAACGAGCAGATTGGCGATCTTGTCGACATTCGTTGAGATGTCGGTGACGATCAGCTGCCGCGTTTCCGGTGAGACGTCGAGCATCGCCCCTTTTGAGATCATTGGCCGGATGATATTGGCAACCGAGGTGAGGCTTGCATTTTGGATCCTAAATACCCGCGTGATGATCGGCGAGTCGAGCTTGTTATTTGGATGCTCAGGGGTCACCAGCGTCGCAATTTGATTGATGTCGTTACTTTTTGTGATGAGCAAGGTGTTGTCCTGCTCGAGCAAAGTAAATCCGCGGGCTCTTAGCGTTTGAATCAGAGCAGACAAAATGTTTTGAACCGTGAGAGGATCTTCAGACACCACCGTGATGTTGAAGTTCATGTCGCCTTCTTCATATTGGAAATTGAGATTGGCGATTTTGCCGACAAAGCGCAAGTATTCGACGATCGACACGCTCTTGAAGTTGATCACATACTTGTCTTCATCTTCATTCTTGCCAATGAGCGACCAGGCGACTAAATCATTTGAATCGGAGGGTTCTGCATTCGAAGCGAGAAATGCATCGTCATCATATTCGTCAAAATCTTGAGAATAGGCGGAAGAGAAGAGTAAAAATGCAGGAAGTAATTTAATAAAAATTTTCGTCTGCTTGCGCATTTTTATCATACCGAGCTCTAAAAGGGAACTTAGTAGATTCGGGAATTATGCACAAGATCAACGAAAGAGATTATTTCTTCTCAATAATTGCTTGCAGTCCGGGATCTTCGATGCCGTGCTGTTGCAATTCGGATAACGCTTCCTGTAAAAGGGTGAGATCAGGTGGGGTATTGAGCATCATCACTATTTCTGCTTGAGTGAATTTTTTTGCCATATAGGAACGAATTCTTTCACTTATTAATTTCGTTAATTTTGGCAGACGAATTATTTGCGATGACTCTAAGGGTGCTCTGGTTGTTGGAGATGTGTAATGTTTATCAGCCCAAGCTTTTAGAGCTCTTCTTTCATACAGGGTCTTCCCCTTTATTTGGGTTGGATCTAAAGCAAATTCGGAGATCGGAACTCCAGTAATCGGACATACAAAAAGGCTAAATATCATATCTTCTTCTAATTCTTGGGGGATGCCTTTTTGGAAGGAGAGCACTACTGCGACAGAGTTTTTTTGCTGGACGATTAACTGTTGTAATTTGTCTAAATTTGGGAAGGCAGGAAAAACCCTCTGGAGCTCCGCGAATGCTGCTTCAAGAAGGGCTGTGCTTGGTCTTTCTTGGCCGTTATAAGAGCGCTTCTGGGCCTCGATTAAAGCTTTAACTGCAGGAAGTGGAGGCAGATTGAAGTTTTGCACACCTCTTGCCTCTCGGATGTTTGTCCCATTAAAATAGGGTTCAAAACAGATCGGACGTTTTGTGGTGTCGCAGATGAATAGGCTAAAAATTGGATCGTTTCCTAATTCAGGTGGGATTCCATTGTCAAATGAGACCCGAGGGACGACTCTTACTAATTGTGACATATCCTGTATGAGCTGATTACACACAAGTTCTGTCTTTTCCACTTTGCGGGTTAACTTCTCTGCTAATCGGATTAATTTTTCATTGCCAGAAACATCAGCGCTCTTTTTATTTTCCATCGCCATTTCTTTTAGAACTAAAAAGAGATCGACAATTATCTTTTGTTCACCAAGTATAGCTAAGCCAAAGAGTTCAGTGATAGCTCCAATTAGCAGTGGGGCATCCTTTAAATTTGGCAATTCATCACCGGAAATATGAGAGTTTTTATAAAGTTTTTGACGTTTATTGATTAAAGCTCCGACTGTACCCAACGGGGTAATCCCCCCTTCTTTAAAGAATAGGTGCCCGTCATATTCACAGAGATATGCCTTTTTGGCTTTTATAAACACAGCAGGATTTTTGGTAATTGGAAGAGAGGTGATCTGATTGATAAAAATCCTAAAGATTCTGTCTTTTTGCAATTTTTCTAGGGGTATAACTAGGGGTGGAGCGGAGTCCGTTTTGCTTTCAACCTCCGAAGAATAAAGTGCAACTCTGCAATTCTTTTGGATATTTCTTTCTATCTTTGCTGTGAGAAATAGAGTTGAGCTTTGCAGTTTTACTAATTTTTCAATTAATTTGCGGAATACCTCCCCTTGTCTGCAGGCATTTTGAAACTCTAAGCCTAATTCGGTTAGCTGGGCTGGTTCTGGTGCATCGAAGCAGATGGGAGGTGATTCAACCCGAGAGGGCTCAGAAGGAAGCGCCTTGCCCAATCCTAATGTAGATCTCCATGAACTTAGCGACTCCTCCATCTTTTGCAACGTGGTTTTATACTCTCTTTTTCTCTCCCTTTTTAGTAGCAATCTCTTTTCTTCATCCTGTAAAATTCGCGTATCTTCATCCCTGAAAATTCGTGCAAGATATTCACATAATCGAGCTACTTCCCTTCTTTTAAAATGACTCAGATTCCTCTCTTGTCCGCTTAGGAGTTGAACTAATTGGATCGCTTTTTCAACCACTTTAATACGATGATGATCGATCGAGCTAACCGATCCAGCAGTTGCTCTTTTCAGCTTCCCAAAAAACATTTCTAATTTGGCAGATAATTGGGCGAGATATTCAGTTACAGAAAAATCTTGAATTTGGCAATTTAGTTCGCGTAGTTGAAGATGTAATTCTGCGAACATATTATCGTCGGGAGCACGATGTACCGGCTGAGGTGGGGCAGCTCCTTCATCTTCGGAAAAGTTAGGGGGAGAGTTTGGCCGTGCTTGGGAGCGTAGGCTTACCAAAGCTTTTATGCGATTTAGTTCAAATTGTACATCACTGTCTATTTCTGGACGGCTTTCAACTGATGGCCTGGAATTGGAATTATTATATCCGGTAGATTTAATAGGGCTTACTTCAAATTGTTCTTCAATGTCTGATATTGTCGGAGCCATAGGCAGGATGCGACGGCGTACTTGGCGAGGTGGGGAAGAATTAGGCTCCCCGTTGTCATGTAAGCGACGTAGATCCCCTGTGGTAACCCAAGGTGGCGGTAGAGGTTGAGGCTGACGTTGTACTACAACCCGGTTATGGGGAGGATTTGGTTCTGCATTGTCCTGTTGACGAGGTGGTCCATCGAGGGAAAAGCGGCGGCGGGGAAGAGGGGGTAGGGTATCTTCATCATCATGGGAAAAGTTAGAGGGAGAGTCTAACCGTGCTTGGGCGCGAAGGCTTTTCAATTCAGCATTTCTGCGCGCATGTTTAGCATTTAAAACTTGATACTGGTTATTTGCTTCGCGCAGTCGATCCAATGATTCTTCGAACATGCTGAAAGGATTATCGTCGGGAGCAGGACGTCCATACTGAGGCTGAGGTGGCCCGAGGGGGCGCGAAGGAGGATTGTCACGAAAGGGAGGTGCTGGTCCTTGTTGGGGTGCAGGCAGTGGGGGAGGTTGCTGCGATGATGGAAGTCGACGTCGTATTATGCGGATATTTTGGTGGCTCGGGGGAACCGGTTGTTGTAGCAGCTGGGGAGGCGGTTGTCTTGGTAGGAAAAGTAGGCGAGGCGGTGGTCCTTGTTGGGGTGCAGGCTGTTGGGGAGGATTATTATGAACTTGTGGAGGTGGTCCTTGTACGGGCGCTGGATGCGGTGGAGCAGGGTTGGGATTTACGGCAGCACGTGCTAAGTATAGTGCTCTTGCGCTAACGGCCATACTCACGAGGGCGACCCCAGCTAAAACTGACCGGTGGGCAATTTTATTTGGATTGTAAAGATATTGTGTAGCTAATGAGGCGGTGCAGGCAATCACCGAATGTAGTCCGATATTACGAAGGGTTTGACGCCTGTCACCCTGTATAAGTTGTGGCAAGAGGTAACCAATCTTCGAGATTCCGTAAACCTCCAAGGCTATAGAGGCTATTGTGGCTGCTTCGTGTTGGTGGTTGTTTGCGATAAAGGAAATCGCTGTCGAAAGATAAGTCGAGGCTGTTGCAGTTACGGCGGCGATAATGACCTTTGCTTGCATCTGGCCAGGCTCAGAGTTAAAGCTAAAGCTCATTGCTAAGAAGATAGATAAGAGGGAATGGTTTGGAGAAAAATAGTCGCCAGCTGCCTTAATGGCTGTGAAGGCAGTTGAAGCTAGGAGCATTCTTCTGTGATAGGCGAAGTAGGAGGGATCTAAACTGGTGATTCCGATGGTTACAGCTCCAGCGAGTGTTCCGACTACACTATTTGTGACTGTCGCTCCGATCATTCCACCCGCTACAACCATGCAGCCTGTTTTTGCAAGCTCTGAGGCGGGTCTGGTTCTTATTTCGTCTAGGATTCTCATAATTGTTGAGGAATTGTCCGGAAATGTAAGGAATTTTGCAAGGACAAAACTGTTTTAAAAGCCCCTATCAACATCAATAATTGTTTGCAATCCGGGATCGTCGATGCCGTGTTGTTGCAATTCGGATAATGCTTCATGTAAACGGATGGGATCAGGGGGTGTATTGAGCATCCGCTCTATTTCAGCTTGAGTCCATTTTTTTGCTTTATAGGAACGAATTCTGTAGCTTATTAATTTTGTTAATTTTGGCAGACGAATTACTTCCGATGACTCTAGGGGCCGTCTAGTTGTTGGAGAGGTGCGATGTTTATTTGCCCAAACTTCTAAAAGTTTTCTTTCATAGAGTGTCTTCCCCTTTTTTTGGGTTGGGTCTAAGGAAAATTCGCGGATCGGAGCCCCAGTAATCGGGCATTCAAATAGGCGGAATATCATATCATCTTCTAATTCTTGAGGGATCCCCTTTTCGAAGGAAAGCACAACTTCGGCAGAATCTTTTTGCTGAACGATTAGCTGTTGTAATTTATCTAAATTTGGGAAGGCAGGAAAAACTCTTTGTAGCTCCACCCATGCTGCGGCAAGAATGGCTGGGCTTGGTCTTCCTTGGCCGTTATAAGAGCCCTTCTGTGCCTCGATTAAAGCTTTAACTGCAGGAAGTTGGTGCATATTGTGGTTTTGCACACCTCTTACTTCTCGGATGTCTCTCCCATCAAAATAGAGTTCGAAGCAGATGGGGCGTCCTGTGTTGTTGTTGATGAACAGGCTAAAAATCGGATCGTTTTTTAATTCAGCTGGGATTCCATTGTCAAATGAGATTCGGGGGATGACTCTTTCTGATTCTTGTGACGCACTTGGTAAGAGCAGATTAAATAGACGCTCTAGCTTTTCTACTTTGTAGATTAATTTTTCGGCTAATGGGATGAATGCTGCATTGCCTGAAACCTCGGTTGCAGTTTTATTTTCCATCGCCATTTCCTTTAGAATTAATAAGAAATCAGCAGCCTTCTTTCGTTTACCCTCAGTGATAGCTGGCATGGGCGGCTTTGTAAAGGTTATCGTTGGGAGTCGTTGAATAAAACCTCTATTTAGTTTGGTCTTTGTCGCTTCCATCAATATAAAGAGGTCTTCGATCAAGATCTCGAACTTGAAAGGATGACGAGCATACATCACCCGTGGGTCAGCTGGGATCATTTTGAGCAACTGAACGAATTGCTCTTGCTTATCATCGATGGCTAGTCGAGTAATCGCTTGCAAATCGAAGTGATAATCTAATAACTCTTCGAGTTGAGTGATCCTGCATCGACAGAGCTCCCCATTAAATTCATCTAAAATTGTTCTATCCCTAGCATTGGTAACCGCTTGGTGAAGGTCTTGAAGGCTCATATCTTCAGTATTCTCAAACAGATGATCCGCAACAATCGCTTGAATCATCATGCTTTCTACTCGCAAGAGAGCTTGCCTGGCGTGCATAGGTAGCGAAGAGGGGTTCGCCATTGCCTTTTCAATCACTTCTCGAATGAACAAATTGAGCTGATCTTTACCTTCTAATTTGTATTTGAGCATGGCATCGGTCCGCAGCTTACAAGTCCACAGTTGATAAGCTCTAGTTAAACTATTTGTTCTAATCCCATCGATCCCTTCCTCTTCCATCATCTTATTTAGGATGTCAGGAAGATCAATTCTGTGTTTTGCTTTTGGGAATGAGATATCTGTCAGGTCGGCATATTTTGGACCTAATCGAATCACATTTTCGGTCACTTTGCCTTGACGGACCATCTTGTAGGCGACCTCTTTTTTACTCGAGCCGGCTTGTTTGTAGTAGCCAACATTTTCCCCTTCGTCGGGAGCGCGACGTGTCGGCTGAGATAGGGCAACTTCTTCATCGTCTTCATCGTCGGAAATGGGTGGATTAAAGAGGCGAGGAGGGGAAACTTCTTCATCGTCTTCATCGTCGGAAACGGGTGGATTAAAGAGGCGAGGAGGGGAAACTTCTTCATCGTCGGAAAGGTTGGGGGGAGAGTCTGACCGTACTCGGGCAATTAGACTTTCCAATTCAGCATTTCTGCGCGCATGTGCAGCATTTAACCGGTTAGTTTCTGCATTGAATTGATCAATTATATCTCTGATAGAATTATCGTCGGGATCAGGACGTACTGGAGGGGGGAGGGCATTCAGTCGGTTCAATTGAGCATTCAGTCGATCAAATTCAGCATACAGCCGACCAAATCCTTCATTGGAGGAAGAGTCTCTTATTTGGGCACTCACTCGATCCAATTCAGCACGCAGACGATCCAATTCAGCATTTCTGTGCTCATGCTCCGCGATCGGTTGAGGTTGCTGCGGTGATGGAAGTCGACGTGGTCTGAGGGCATGTGGGTGGTACGGTTGAGGAGGTTGTGGTTGTCCTTGTGGTCTAGCACCCTGGATCGGAGGAGGTGGTCCTTGTTGGGGTACAGGCTGCGGCGGAGCAGGGTTGGGATTTACGAGAGCGCGTCTTAAGTATAGTGCTATCGCGCTAGTGGCCATACTCATGAGGCCGACCACAGCTAAACCTGACCAGTGGGCGACTTCTTTTTTTGGATTGTAAAGATATCGTGTACATAATGATGTAATGGAGGCACTCACCGCATGGAATCCGATTTTGCGAAGGGTTTGACTCCTGTCACCCTGTATAAGTTGTGGCAAGAGGTAACCAATATTCACGGCCCCATAAAACTCCGCAGTTATAGAGGCAATTGTGGTCGCTTCGCGTAGGTAGGTTTTTGCGATAAAGGAAATCGCTGTCGGTAGATAGGTTGAAGCTGTTGCAGTTGCGGCGGTGATGACAACTTCTTGTACCTGACGCGTCCCAAAGAGGAAGCCAGATGTCAATGCTGTACAGATAGCTAAGAAGGAATGGTTTTGAAGAAGATAGTCGGCTGCTGCTTTATGGGCTGCGAAGACAGTGGCGGCTAGGAGGATTTTTCTCGGATTGCCGATCGTAAAGGGATAGCATCCGATGGTTACAGCTCCGCCGAGTGCGCCACCTACACTATTTGTGAATGTTGCTCCGATCATTCCGCCAGCTACAAGCTTGCAAGCTGTTTGTGCAAGCGCTGAAGTGGGTCTGGTTATTCTCTCGATGTTGTCTAGGATTCTCATATTGACAGTAGATTCTCCAGAAAGGGCGGAAATGTTGCAAGGTATAATATTTTAAAAGTCCAAGTCAATTCTGACATCGCCTTCAACGAAAGGATTTATTTCTTATCAATAATTGCTTGCAATCCGGGATCTTCGATGCCGTGTTGTTGCAATTCGGATAATGCTTCCTGTAAACGGGCGAGATCGGGGGGTGTATTAAGCATTATCTCTATTTCTGCTTGAGTGAATTTTTTTGCTTTATAGAAACGAATTCTGTCGCTTATTAATTCTGTTAATTTTGGCAGGCGAATTACTTCCGATGACTCTAAGGGCAGTCTAGTTGTTGGAGAGGTGTGATGTTTATTTGCCCAAACTTCTAAAAGTTTTCTTTCATAAAGTGTCTTCCCCTTTTCTTGGGTTGGGTCTAAGGAAAATTCGCAGATTGGAGCCCCAGTAATCGGGCATTCAAAAAGGCAGAATATCATATCATTTTCTAATTCTTGGGGGATCCCTTTTTCGAAGGAAAGCACAACTTCGGCAGAATTTTTTTGCAGGACGATTAGTTGTTGTAATTTATCTAAATTTGGGAAGGCAGGAAAAATTCTTTGCAGCTCCACCAATGCCGCGTCGAGAATGGCTGGGCTTGGTCTTTCTTGGCCGTTATAAGAACGCTTCTGGGCCTCGATTAAAGCTTTAACTGCAGGAAGTTGGCGCATATTGTGGTTTTGCACACCTCTTGCTTCTCGGATGTCTATCCCATCAAAATAGAGTTCAAAACAGATGGGACGTTTTGTGGTGTCGTTGATGAACAAGCTAAAAATCGGATCGTTTTCTAATTCAGCTGGGATTCCATAGTCAAATGAGATTCGGGGGATGACTCTTACTGCCATATTCTTTTTTGATGCTTCGAGAACGTGGGCTTCGTATTGCTCGCGGAGCTCTGCTAACTTTCTTTTCTCTTCTTCGAAGAGCAGCTTTTCTTGCCTTAATTCTTTGTCCTCTTGAACTTTTTCTTCGTTCTCTCTCGTCATTTCAATCGTTGCAGTGGTCATCATTTCAAATTCTAACAAGATGCGCATTGTCGCTTTTCTCACGTTTTCTATATCCTTAGCATTTCGCTCATCCATTTTCACAATCATGTGACTGCAAATTTCCTGAACGTTGGATTTATAGTCGTTGAAATTTTGACGTGCCAATTCAAGGAACTCTTCTTGTCCACGTTGTTCATTTTCGAAAAGTTCCTTGAGTTGTTCTGCCATGATCGCATGTTGGAGTTGGAGTTCTCTATAGCCCTCATTCAGAGAGCTCTGATCTGCGTTGTTGGCTTGATGGACCGCATTTCTGCGCGCATGTTCAGCATTTAATGCTTGAAACTGGTTATTTTCTTCATGAGGATTAAGGGCGGGGGGAGCACGGCGTATTACCCGCCGAGGTTGCTGCGGAGGTGGAGGCCGATCTTGTATTTGGACAACCCGGCGACTGGAAGGGGTTGATTCTGCATCTTCTCGATGGAGAGATGGTGGCTCTTGTTGGGGTACCGGCTGGGGGGAAAGAGGTCGGATAGGACTTAAGTCAAATTGTGGAGCGCTGCCCGGTGCTGGTTGCGGGGAAAGAGAGGGGGAACCTTCTATTAGGCGGCGAGATTTACCCATAATCTGATCTACGAGATTTTGAGCATGATCGAGCGGTGGTTGCGGGGGATGACGGAGGTGACGTTGTACTATGCGAACTGGGTTGGAAGGAGGGTTTGGCTCTGCATTGTCCTGTTGACGAGGTGCTCCGTCGAGGGAAAACCGGCGGCGGGGAGGAGGGGATAGGGCATCTTCTTCATCGGAAAAGTTAGGGGAAGAGTC
Source organism: uncultured Verrucomicrobiae bacterium (assembly GCA_963806855.1). GTDB lineage: Bacteria > Chlamydiota > Chlamydiia > Chlamydiales > Rhabdochlamydiaceae > Sacchariniichlamydia. The sequence continues at coordinate 241,715 of CAWDYW010000003.1, forward strand.
TGACCGTACTAGGGCATGTAGGCTTTTTAATTCCGCTTTTCTGCGTGCGTGTTCAGCATCGCGACCTACTACTGCCTGAGGTTGTTCCAAAGGTGGAGAGCGACGTCGAAGTCCTATTAATCCATAACGGCGCTGGGGAGGAGAATTAAGCTCTGCATTGTCCTGTTGACGAGGTGGTCCGTCGAGGGAAAAGCGGCGGCGGAGAAGAGGGGGTAGGGTATCTTCATCATCATCGGAAAAGTGGGGGCGAAGGGCTGCATTATTGCCTTGTCGCATAGCATTATTCGCTTGAAGTACTGCATTATTGCGCGCATGGGCAGCATTTAACTGGTTAGTTTCTGCATTATTGCCTTGTCGCATAGCATTATTGCGCGCATAGTCAGCATTTAACCGTTTATTTTCTGCAATCAATTGAGCAAGCCGGTTAGTTTCTGCATTCAATTGAGCAATTAATGCTTCGGAATCTCTGATAGGGTTATCGTCAGGATCAGGACGTACCGGCTGAGAAGAAGATCGACGTCGTATGATGCGGATATTTTCCTTGCTCGGGGGAGGTGCTGGTCCTTGTACGGGCTGTGGGGGAAGAGGGGGTAGGGCATTCAGTCGGTTCAATTGAGCATTCAGTCGATCAAATTCAGCATACAGCCGACCAAATCCTTCATTGGAGGAAGAGTCTCTTATTTGGGCACTCACTCGATCCAATTCAGCACGCAGACGATCCAATTCAGCATTTCTGTGCTCCTGTTCGGCTAATTCATCGACGTTGGGAGCTCGAACTATGACCGGCTGAAGTTGCTGCGGAGGTGGAGGTCGACGTTGTATTATGTCAACCCGGGGACGAGGAGGATTGGGTTCAGCATTGTCACGATGGCGAGGCGGTGGTCCTTGTACGGGCGCTGGCTGTGGGGGAACAGGGTTTGGATTTATGTAAGCACGTGCTAAATATAGTGCTCTTGCGCTAACGGCCATACTCACGAGGGCGACCACAGCTAAAACTGTCCAATGGGCAACTTTATTTGGATTGTAAAGATGTTGTGTTTTTAATGCCGAGGCGGAGGCAATCATCCAATGTAGTCCGATATTGCGAAGGGTTTGACGCCTGTCACCCTGTATAAGTTGTGGCAAGAGGTAACCAATCTTCGAGATTCCGTAAACCTCCAAGGCTATAGAGGCTATTGTGGCCGCTTCGCGTAGGTAGTTGTTTGCGACAAAGGAAATCGCGGTTGGCAGATAGGTTGAGGCTTTTGCTGTTGCGGCGGTGGTGACAACTTCTTGTACCTGACGCGTCCCAAAGAGGAAGCCAGATGCCAATGCTGTGCAGATAGGTAAGAAGGAATGGTTTTGAAGTAGATAGTCGGCTGCTGCTTTATGGGCTGCGAAGACAGTGGCGGCTAGGAGGATTCTTCTGTGATTGGCGATCATAAAGGGATAGCATCCGATGGTTACAGCTCCACCGAGTGCGCCACCTACACTATTTGTGACAGTCGCTCCGATCATTCCTCCTGCGGCAATCATGCACCCTATTTGTGCAAGCGCTGAGGTAGGTCTGGTTCTTCTCTCTATTTCGTCTAGGATTCTCATAATTGTGGGGAGATTGTCCAGAAATAGAGGGAATTTTACAAGGGCAAAAATATTTTAAAAGGCCCAATCAAATCGGACATCGCCTTCATTGATGATGGTTTTCTTATTGTAGTAACCTTTGTAATTCATCGAGAATGAACGAGCGCAGTTGTCTGTCCATTTCATCCCCAATTGCGGCGAGATAAACTGGATCGAGGTCTGGGAACTAATGGTGTCGATCACGCAGGTTTGACCGACGAAGCTGGCGCGCTGATGGATGTTGCCGAGCGGATATTCGCCGACCCAGCTGAGAGCGATGTAGGGAGCAGAAAAACTTTTGCAGTTCTCCCAAATGTGGTAGAGCCTTAAGCCCGCTTCGCCGCGTAGCATGTTCTGGTTGTGCCCTTGGACGGTGAGGTTGATACCGCCGCCGCCAAGTTCGGTAAAGCCTTTGCGGTGGTAGTAGTGGTAATCGGTCAGGGCGAAGGGCTCGAGGATTTTGCTGCACCAGTTCAATTTCCATCCTAACCCGAGATGGGCCGTCCCAAAGTAGGCGTCTGGATGGCTGCGGGCTTTCCGATCGATGATCATGGGAGGCGTTGGGATGGTGAAGGCGACATTACGGGTGAGTTGATAGTCGCTTTTTCCGCCGATCGTTGAAAAATCGAGGTCTAGGCAGCGCCATCGGTAACTGCCGTACACAGCACCGTAGTAGGTGTTGCTGTTGCCGCCGCCTAGATGATTTTTCCAGTGGATCCAGTTGTAGGTGTAGCCGCCTGCGATGCCGATATCGAACATTTTGCAAAAGGAAAAATCGAACCCGGCGATGACACCAGCAGCTTCCGATTTGTAGCGGGTCAGGTTGTCGAAGTGTTGTTTGTTGTTCATCAGCGCGCCATACCCGTCAATCCAGAAATTGAAGCGCTCGCAGGGCTTGCAACGCAGCTCAAAGAGCCGCTCGGAGAGGATTCTGGCAATGAGGCTATTGTCGCGGGCATTGATCCAATCGAGGGTTCCAAAATTGACCGGGGACATGGCGTAGAGGGCTTCATTGAGTGCCGAGTTGCTGAGCTCGCCAAGAGCGAGGATGATCGTTGTGAAATCAGAAAGGCTCGTGATGGTGGCGTTGTTGAGGCAATTCGCCACTGTTGTCGTAATGCCCGGATTGACTATTTGGTGCTTGAAGAACGCATGCTGCAAGACAGTGAGGACGACCCCATTCGTATAGCTGATGCCCAAATTGACGAAACTAGCAGCAGGTCCAGTGGGAACAAAATTAAAGGTGCCGGTCACCGGGCCGCTGATAACGATAAATTGAGTCCCTTGGATGTAGTTCCCATTATTGAGGAAGGCTTGAAGAGTGCCAGCTAGCGTCGCCGATCCGACGATTAAGGAGTTATTGGGCGGAGAAGCAGATGGGACGATATTGATTAAGAGGCTACCGCCAGGGTCATTGATGAAGGAGCCGACGGTGATCTGTCCGACGCTGTTGTTTCCGGGGGAGACGATTCCATTGTTCGTTAGGGTTCCAGGGGTTGAAAAAGTGCCTGTCACCGTTCCATTGTTGGTGATGCTTGTCACAATGGAGCCGTTGATGTTCAGTGTCCCTGCATTGACGGTGGTCGTTCCGGTATAGGTATTCGCTCCGTTTAGGTGTAGAATGGCGCCGCCGCTTTTTGTCAGTCCCCCTCCAGCCACGACGTTATCAGAGGCGATCGGATTCGGAATGGTGACGTCGCTTGTAATATCGAAGGTGATGGCGGCGCCACCCATCATGAAAATATCAGCACCAGCTGCCTTGCCGCCTGTCGCCCCATTGTCTCCTGCAGCTCCCGCTATCACTGTATCGCTTTGGAATGTGGCCGAGCCATTGATCGTCAGGTTGCCTCCTGTTTCGATAAAGATCGCGCCCCCAAATCCTGCGCCCCCGCCCCCGCCCCCACCGGTCGGAGAGGGTGCTGAGAGGGTGCCGGGGCCCCCATTTCCACCGCCAAATCCTCCAGTGCCTTGGGTGCCTGGGCTGCCCGGACCTACATCGAGCCCACCACCTCCACCGCCCCCGCCACCGAAGCCGCCGCCGCCTCCATTGCCGCCACTTCCACCACCACCCTCTATTGCTGATAAACAGAATCCACCGCCGCCGCCTCCTCCGCCAAAAAATGGAGGTGCGATCCCCCCGCCTTGGCCTCCGGCTCCTCCGCTCGCGCCGGCTCCTTCACCGCCGCCACCGCCACCGGCGCCGAAGCCCCCATTGCCTCCATTGCCGCCCAAGTTGTGCCCCCCTCCTGGTCCAGCACCGCCACCACCGCCACCGCCACCAGTGCCGCCAGCACCTCCACTTCCTGCATCTCCACCGAGTGGGCTTCCACCGCCGCCCCCGCCAGTGCCCGAAGAGCCAGTGGCACCAGCAGCGCTTCCAGTCCCTCCAATCCCTCCAGCGCCACCGCCGAAATTTGTCCCCCCATTTCCTCCGATACCAGTAGAGCCATTTGCTCCTACGCTTCCTGTCCCGCCTCCACCGCCACCGCCACCACCTACCGCTGCTCCGCCAGAGAAAGCAAAGCCCCCGCCGCCATTTCCTCCTTCAGCTGGACTAATTTGTGTGCCCCCGCCAGTCATGCCGCCCCCGCCGCCGCCTCCCTGATTTGTTTGAGAGTGAGTGCCACCGGATCCCCCCGTCGCATTGCAGGTCATGAAGGCAGGATTGTTCAAGATGACCGAGGAGCCGTTGCTGATAAATAATGCGCCGCCAAGTCCTGGGCCGCCGCCGCCCGCTCCCGCATCAAGACCGGCCGGTCCTCCCAGGCCACCTTGGGCTATGAAATTAGAGAACGTCAGATTGCTAATCGTCACCGTTCCCCCCTGAACGAAGAACCCTCTGAAAGTGTTCGACCCATTCAAAGTGAAGTTATTCCCCAAGATAGTGATCGAATTGGCGACTGGGGTGAAGTTGCCTAGAGGAGTATTGGTATTCACCGGGCGGAGTAGTGGTGCGATCGAAGGAGTGAGCGTGATGCTATTGAGGAAATTAATGGGTGAAGTACCTGCTGCTCCGGTATTGGCATTAATGATCGCCATATTGAGATCTGTGTCGGTGCTGACGTTGGGGAGGGTTGAAAATAGCAGTGTCGAAGAGCTAAAGAGGATCAAAGAGGTGAGAAATTTTTTCGCCACCATTAAAAAGCAATCTCCATTCGGACGTCGCCTTCATTGATGATGGTTTTCTTATTGAAGTAGCCTTTGTAATTTATCGAGAATGAACAACCGCAGTCGTTTGTCCATTTCATCCCTAATTGAGGCGAGATGAATTGAATCGAAGAATGCGAGCTGATCACATCCATCACACAGGTTTGATCGACGAAGCTGGCCCGCTGATGGATTTTGCCAAGCGTATATTCTCCAACCCAGCTGAGAGATATATAGGGAGCCGAATAGCAGGCGCAGTTTTCCCAAATGCGAAAGATCCGCAGGCCCGCTTCGCCGCGCAGCATGTTTTGGTTGTGCCCCTGAACGCGCAGGTTGAGGCTATTAGCTCCAGTTTCATTGAAACTTTTCCGACGGAAGAAGTGGTAGTCGGCCAGGCCGTAGGGCTCGAGGATTTTGTTACACCAGTTCCACTTTAAGTCTAGCCCCAGATGGCCGGTGGCAAAATAGGCCTCAGGATGGCTGCGCGCTTTCCGATCGAGGCTCAAAGTGAATGTCGACGCAGGAACCGTGGGATTGCCTCCGCAGAGGTTGGGCGTGGGGTTTGCCTGAGTGAAAAATTCTTGGAAGAAGATCTCGCGAGTGAGCTGATATTTGCTTTTTCCTGCCAGCGCTGAAAAATCGAGATCGAGACAGCACAATTGGAAGGAGCCATACACAGCGCCGTAGTAGGTATTGTTATTGCCGCCTCCCCGATGATTTTTCCAGTGGATCCAGTTGTGGGTATAGCCGCCTGCAACTCCAATATCAAAAGCGCGAAAAAGCATAAAATCTAAACCGGCGATCCCACCAGCGGCATCGGCTCTATAGCGGCTTAAATTGTTAAACTGTTTATTGTTATTTGCCAAAGAGCCGTAACCATCGACCCAGAAGTTAAATCGCTCGCAGGGCTTGCAGCGCAGTTCAAAGAGGCGCTCAGAGAGGATTCTGGTAATCAGGCTGTTATCGCGGGCATTGATCCAATCGAGGGCGCCATAATTGACTGGGGACATTGCTGAGAGCACCTGGTTGAGAGTGGTGTTCGACAGCGCCCCAAGACTTCTGACGATATTAGCAAGATCTGAGCCGGGTACCATATTGGCGCTCAGGATGCATTCGGCTACCGCTGTGGGCACGCCCGGATTGATGATTTGGTGCATGAAAATCGCGCTTTCCAAGATGGTCACGATGACGCTGCTATAGCTTACTTCCAAATTGACGAAGTTAGCGAAGGGCCCAGTCTTGAGGGTTTGAGCAAACGTTCCTGTTGTTGGTCCATTGACGACCGTGTAGGTGGTTCCTGCGATATAATTGCCAGGATTAAGGAAGATCTCCAGCGTTCCTCCGAGGGGGGCCGCTCCAACGTTGAGAGTGCTATTCCCTGGGGAAAGGGAAGGGGAGAGTGTGACTAGGAGGATTCCCCCAGGGTTATTTGTGAAGCTGCCGACCGTGATCTGTCCTACCCCGTTGTCCCCCGGTGAGACCACCCCATTGTTGGTGATGCTGCCTGGCATCGAGAAATTACCCGTTACAGTCGAGTTGTTGAGGATATTCGTCACAATCGAGCCATCGATGTTCAGCGTTCCACCATTGACAGTTGTCAATCCGGTGTAGGTGTTAGCTCCATTTAATGTCAGCGTCGCACAACCGGTTTTTGTCAGCCCCCCTCCAGCCACAACATTATCTGAGGCGATCGGATTCGGAATGTTGACATCGCTCGTAATATTGAAGGTGATGGCCCCGCCACCCATCATGAAAATGTCGGCCCCCGCTGCGCTCCCACTTGTGGCGCCTTGACCGCCCGAAGCGCCTGCAACCACAGTGTTCCCTTCGAAAGTCGCAGAGCCATTAATCGTCACAGCCCCGCCGTTTTCAATAAAAATCGCCCCGCCGAAACCAGCGCCGCCCCCGCCTCCTCCACCTGTTGCTGTACCGCCATTCCCTCCAGTGCCCCCGGAGCCTCCACCAAATCCGTGGCCACCACCAGCTCCCCCCGGGCCCACTGCCTCCATCAGAGATCCACCCCCGCCACCACCAGCGCCAAAGCCCCCAGTACCACCGCGAGCTACAGGAGTGGTTCCGACAGTTACCGCACCGCCGCCGCCTCCGCCACCGAATCCACCAGCACCACCGGCGCCACTGGAACTATTTCCATATGAGCCACCTCCACCTCCACCAAATGAGCCTCCTGTTCCCCCAGAGCCGCCAGTGGCTCCGATTGCTACTGCACCGCCGCCACCCCCGCCGCCGGCACCCCCAATTCCTCCAGCCCCACCATTAACACCGTTTCCTTCTCCGCCGCCTCCGCCGCCACCACCGCCGGGCGGAAAGCCATTCCCTCCAATGCCACCTGCCCCAAGGCCAGCACCGCCAGTACCACCTGAATTTCCTTGGAAATTATTTCCCCCGGTCCCTCCCTTGGAAATGGTCGAATCTCCTCCGACGCTGCCGGTCCCGCCCCCTCCGCTACCGTTATTACCACCAGGGTCTGGACTCAACGAAGTACCGCCATTGAAAGCGAAGCCTCCTCCGCCAATTCCAGCCTCTGACTCGGTTTGGGATCCACCTCCATTACCGGTCAAACCGCCCCCGCCCCCGCCACCAAAAATGGAGGTGGTAACGAGCATACCGCCGGAGCCGCCCGTTGCATTCGAATCGAGAAAAGAAGGATTGTTCAAGATGGCAGTCGAGCCATTGCTGACATACAGAGCGCCGCCAAGACCCGCCCCGCCGCCGCCACCGCCGCCAAATTGGAATGCGCTTCCATTGCCACCCTGTGCTCTGAAATTGGAGAACGTCAGGTTGCTAATCGTCACCGTCCCCCCCTGAACGAAGAACCCCCTGAAAGTGTTCGACCCATTCAAAGTGAAGTTATTCCCTAAGATCGTGATCGAATTGGCGACAGGGGTGAAGTTGCCTAGAGGAGTATTGGTATTCAGCGGGCGGAGTAGTGGTGCGATCGAAGGCGTGAGCGTGATGCTATTGAGGAAGTTAATCGTTGTATCGGCGCCGGTATTGGCAAAGTTGATAATCTTATCGTCGAGCGTTGTATCGTTATTTGCATTTTGCGTTGCCAATAATGCAGATGAAGAAAATAAAATCAAAGAAGTGAGAAATTTTCTCGCCAGCATTAGAATAAACCTCTAACCGGAGCTTACCGAATAAAGATTTTTTCACAAAGAAGATAGAATCGACTTGACCTCTTTTAAGACCGCCTTCCCAACCGATTCATCGACCAGCTCCTCAATAAACCAGAGAGAAAGCGAGATCTTCCCACGGAATGTGACCGCGGCCAAGAAGAAGTTATGGGCACTCTCAACGAAAGGGACAATATTGGCGAAAAATGACAGCTCCTTGAGAGCGAGATTCCCATAATTTCCCGAAAATTCCAGGGCTCCCAAATTGGTGATCTCAGCCCCGTTATCGGGACATTTGGACCGTTGCCAGAGCTCATTGCTCGAGATCTCTCTCTGCAGCCTTCGTTCAAGGAGCTCGAAGTTAGCCGCATGCTGTCCGGCATTTAGTTGCGTGTAAAGCCCCTGATGGAGCGTTTTAGCAAGAGTGGCCAAATCTGTATCTTTATCTACGGCAACCCGATCCGATAAGCAAGTCCGCATAAGGGCCAATTTCTCCTTGCTGACGGGGGGACTAAATGAGTTGCGGAAATTAACGGCAGTTCTCGCCGAGAATTCTTCAAAATGGGGATTCACGACCCTTCGGATAGCGAGCAAAAGAGCCGCAAGCAACGTCGCATTCACCCGAATGCCCTGCCTCTGGGTCCAGCGAACAACATTCCGTGCGGCAAGACTTTCTTTGACAAACATCATGTGATAGGGATGAGCAGTCCGTGAAAATGAAAGAGGAGCTTCGGTATGCGCACCGGGTGATAAAGCATAGAGCGATTTTAGGTCTGGTAGCTCCTGCTCGAAACTCTCTAGTTCGGGGATTTTACCCCGGCTCAAGTCAGATAGAATCTTAAAGAGGTGATTCATGAGCTCCATGGCGCAAACCCCATCGGCGATCGAATGGTGAAAAGTGACAATGAGCTGCCCTTGATGTTCCCCCTTGAGCAACGTGACACGCCATAGAGGCTCATCTAGTTTGCTAAACCGGCGGGCCAGCTCCTCTTTGACCACACCCTTCCATTGATCGGGACCCTCATAAGGACTTTCTCGCAAGGGGCACCGCGCATGAGTTTGGACATAATGGCACACTTTTTCAGTAGAATTGGGACTCATCTGCAAAAGAGGATGCATGACTTGAAGATAGCTAAGACCCTTTTGAACAAGCGCGCTATCCAATTTCCCATCATAGGTGCCCACCACAGAGAAATTGAGAGTCCCACTTGCTGCCGAATCTAAAAGAAATTCACTCTTTTCAAATGAATTTAAAGCCCGCACTTTCATAATATCTCCTGGTTGGAATTGAGCGAGAAATATAGCTAAAACAATAGGAGAAGTCAAATCCCCTCAGAATCCAGGTAGTAGTTGACATTACTAAATATATTTGGTATAACATAAGTCCTTATGAAATATCATTTTAGGATTCGCAAAGAAAAAGAAGGATATTCGGCTCAGTGCATTGAATTAGAAGGATGTATTACTCAAGGAGATTCAATGAAAGAGCTCCAGAAAAATATGAGAGAGGCATTGAATCTATATGTTCAAGAGCCAGCAGATTCTGAGGATTTAGCTGCACTTCCAGATGACTCTATTAGAAAATCTAAAAATGTTGTTGCCGTAGCTTTGGAGCCTGAAGTCGCTTTTCCTTTTCTCGTGCGGTATTATCGAATTAAATATGGAATGACCCAATCTCAAGTGGCAAGGCAATTGGGATTTGATGGTATCTATAGTTATCAAAGGTTGGAATCGCGAAGATGTAATCCAACATTGAAAATGATCTCGATGATCAAAAACATTTTCCCAGAGTTTTCTATTGATTATGCCATTGGCTGTTAATACCCCGCCCCGCCCAAAAATGTGAATTTGGACCGCGCGAAAGCTCTCGCGGTCCAAATTCACATTTTTGGGCGGGGCGGGGTATAAGAAACCAGGACGCCTGCAAAGTCCATAATGGGCCCGATAAGAAACAAAGATGTGGACGATACAATGATATGAACGATAAAAAGAATAAACAATTCCAATTTCTGTCCAACTAGCAAAAAATATAGCCCCTGCCATCATAGTAGGCTAGGACTTTAGTTTGGACAAGGGCATCTAGGAGATACCTAATCAGATTCTCTGCAAAACCATAACCGGTGGTTCCTTCAGAAAAATGAAACATTTTGAGTTTAGGTCCGATAGTGCGGCATAGAGACTCGAGGGCCTTCTTATCTAAAGTGACGCTTCTATTTGTCAGCAATTGTGCGATTGAGCCTGGTGGATGCTCCTGATTAGTTTTTTTGACCCCTGCTTCAATTAGATCGAGCGTCCCCGTTAATAGTTCTGGGAATACTTCTTCATTGAATCGGCCGATCACTCCATCTGAACCTTCTCCCAACAGATTTCCTACTTTTTCTTCGAGATTTTGTCGGATCTGTTCCACGGGAGGGTTGACAATCATATCTGGCTTTTCAAGTGTGATGCCATTGGCATGGATAAACTGTAGATGATTTCCATAAATGAGCTTATGTTTAGTTAAGACCCGGTCTCTTACCGTTTCTAATTCCTTCCGCAACGCTGCTGAGATGGGGGCAAATTTATCTGCGGTGCTTAATATTTCCTCAAAATGAAGAGGAAACAAATAAATTAGATCAAGACAAACCTCTGTACAATTGACTTCCCAAACGGTTTCGTGGGAGGGACGAAGCTGAGCCATTTGCTCGGGCTTTTTGATTGTTAAGCCTAAAATCCAATAGAGGCCTCGATAGAGCTTTCGTTTGAGATCGATCAAGGGGCTTTCAATTTTTTGAAGAGGGACCTTCTCAACAGAAATGTCTTTGGATTGGAGCCGCTCTAAGTCGACAAGACCAATTTTGCCTCGTCCATTCTCTACATATAAACAGACATTATCATAACGCCCCATCGGCGATTGCGAGACGTGCACGCAGGGGTCTTCTGGATATCCTGTTGTGGCCTCTATAGGAGCTTGAAAGAGCAGCCCTGTAAATTCCTTGACTGCATTAGTGAACAAATCCCTGTGTGTGTGGTAGAGACCGACCTGATCTTTGATTCTAGGGAGAGTAATCGGGAGTTTGCTTTCGACCTGAAAATGACTTCTATAAGTTCGCGCTCTTGGGACGACAAGGTCTTCATAACCATTGTCTGCACAAATCTGCTGAGCTTGTTTCATTTTTGAAGCGCGGACCCAAATATCAGGCTTATCGCTCCGCTTCAAAACCAAGTCATCGAGAAAGCGGACATCGAGCTTACCAAAAATTGGGCCTGGTAATTCGATTAATTTTTCTGGAGCATCGAGATAGACTTTGGCTCTTTTCAATTCTGCATCGGTGATCTGGTATTTTTCCTCGTCAATGGGTTTCGATGAATGCAAAGTCGATCGGGTAGTTGCCAAAAGAATGGTTAGTAGCACGGAACCCGCAAGAACTGCTTGCCCTAAATGATAACGGGCCATCACATCGATGAGAGAAGGGAGATAATAGCCGACAGTCGTGACATCCATAATCGGACTGATCTCTTTGGCTAATTCGCCATTGATGATAGAAATGGAGACAAGGCTTAACCCCACACTGAAAATCCGCTGATCCCACACATATCTCTCCAGCATTTGGCCGATCGTCGAAAAGGCTGCGGCAGAAATTAACACATGATGGGGGTTGGGATGAACAATCAATTTCGCACCGGCAAGCGCGCCTAACAATGGACTGCTCCAAGAGCGGATTGTAGAGGCCCCAACGATAGCGCCTGCAGTAATTTTGACAAGATTAGAATAGATTACGCCACTCATAAAGAGTGAGATTGTTAAGGATGAGGAGGAATTAGTTCAATGAGTTTGTTGCCAAGTCTAAGTGGGCAAGAGGCTCTCGGGTGTTAGGTTCATCAGAGACCTCTTCATGAAGAGCGAGAGCATCGATTGTGCGGGGGTCCCGATTTTTCGTTGTGAGTAAGTCGTCGAAAAGATAGGCGAGTTCTGGACAATGCTCTTGCACCTCTTCATAGGCCGCGCGGATCGCCGCTCTATCGTGAAGCTTGTTTTTGCAGTTCTCGAGCGCGTTTTTGAGGCGCTGCAGACGTAAGGCGATTAGCTTATTAACTTTTGGCATCGGATTTAAATCGGCAATATCCAGTGGAAGGCGCGTGGCAGGAGATTCCTTTTTTGACTTGTGATAAAGCAAAATTTGATCTTCCTCCCAGAAGGAATTTTTGTCTGGATCAAGAGTAAGAGCAACACAAGGGACCAAAGAAATCCCACAAGGGAATTTGCTTAAAACTCGATCATCGTCACACCAGGATGAGACGACATTGGGAAGGGTGCGCATTGTAGTTTGTGCCGATAAATGATCTCGCTGGGCTTTGAGTTGTTGGCTCAGGTGTCTTAAAACGCTATTTTTTTGGGCCAGATCTGCATTTGCATCGGTCAATTCAGTTTTTTGAAGTTGGAGAGTGGCATTTGCACCGGTCAATTGAGTATTTTGACGTTGGAGAGCGGCCGCGGTTTTTCTCTGCTGCAATCAGGTCTTGACGGCTTTTGGCGCTCTCCTCCAGATGATGTTCCCGTAGCTTCTTGATGTCATCTCTGCTTTTATTTAATTCAAATGTTTCCGATAGCAAACACATGATCAAACTAGATACAAAAGCGCTTGTGAAAATCACCGGATCAACATTAAGTGGAAGCGCTCCATGAGTTAACCAAGAGAGGAGGAGCGGGACTGCAAAAATCGGTAAATACTCCTTAAAGGCTATCTTCCCGAAATCCCGCAAGGAGTTAACTCTTATAAGATCAGCCATCATAAACCCTATTAACCCTGCTGTAGCGAATAAGGAGACAATGCGGAGAACTTCAGGCGATGAAATCAGCAAGTGAATTGCTGGAGCGATGGCTACATTGGGATTCATCTTTCTGTTCCACAAAATACTGATGGCTAACCCGACGCAGATTAGTGAAAGAACGACCGAAGCGGGCGTCGTATAGTTCAATAGTGACATCTGTCAAGTGCAGCAAAACTGATTGCACTCATAGAGCGAGAGAAGAGAGATGCCTTCTGTAATTTGTGCTCCAATTAAACACCGAAGGGCGACATTGAGAATAGGATGGTCGATCGCCACCATTAACCCACCGGCTATGGCGCAAGTCAAAGGCCTATGAATTAGAAATAAAGATCGATTGCAGAAGACACATTAGTCATAATAATTAAAATTGTATATTAATTTATCGTATATATTGACTAGTTTAAAATATTTTTTATTATGAAATGCGCTGCAGTGTGATGACGACTTTAGGATAGCGGAGATGGGTGTAAGCCTCTTGTTCTGCTGCGGCCCCTAAAGCGACATCGCAGAGGCGGTGAGGGGAGAGGAGCACATTCTTGCCGAGGGTGTTTAGGAGGGGCTGTTCAAAGGGATCTTTTGGCAGGTTAGTCAGCAATAACAAATCGCCATCATTGAAGGTGTCGACGGTTTCGGTGAAGGTGGCGTTGATGTTTTCGCCGATGAGCTGGTTCTCAGAGTGGATGGTGCGAGGCGTATTGGTTCCTTGCGGCACATGGAGAAGGGGGACGTTATGGCCGCAGCTGAGCAGGGAGAGGGTGTCGTTGTAGGGGATCAGCTTGAGGATGGTCAGGTTGTAGCTTTCGGAGAGCTTGTCTTGGCAGATGAGGGTGTTAAGGGTGGCGGCAAATTCGGTTGGATCGAAGGCGATCGCGCTGGTTAGGTAAGGGTTGATTAAGCTCTTGATCATCCCTCGGAGGACTGCGATATGGATGGCGCTGGAAATTCTGCTGGTGGTGGTGTGGGCGAGGATGAGGGCTTCGGTGTTGTTGGAGAATCTGAAGAAATCGATGTAGAGGCCCACTTGTTCGGGGGTCCGCTCTTTGGCGATGCCGATATCAAATTGGGGCCAGGAGGGTCGCTCGAAGGTGGAGAGGGCTTGCTCGCCACGCTGGACGATCTCCATCAGCTCGATCACTTGGTCGGTGGTGGGTCGCTCTTTGTTGAGTTCGGGCGATTTGGCATAGGCGGTGAGGTCGGTGATGAAGTCGACGATATCTTGGTAGCGCTCTTTGGGGGAGACGGCGATCGCTTTGCCGATGATCTTTTGCATGCCGGGGGGCAGCAGCGCCAGGTTGATCATGCCGTAGCTCAGTTTGCCGAGGATCAGTTCGTAGGCGATGACGCCCAGAGAATAGATGTCGGATTGGAAAGTGGCATTGGCGGCGTTCTCTTTTTGCTCGGGGGCCATGTAATTGGGGGTGCCCATCACTTGGCGTGTCGACTTGGGGCCATCGTCTTCATGGAGTTGGGCGATCCCGAAATCGATCACTTTCACTTCGCCATCTTCGGAGATGATGATGTTTTCAGGTTTGAGGTCGCGGTGGATCACGCCATGGGTATGGAGGTGGCAGAGGGCGTAGGCCACTTGGAGGATGATGGCGAGGCACCGTTTAAGGGAGAACGATTGCTGCATCAAAAATTGGCTTAAAGATACGCCTCGGATGAATTCCATGGCGATGTAGAGGCCCCCTTCCCATTTGCCATATTCGTAGAGTTTGACGATGTTGGGGTGGTCGGCCATGCCGATGATTTTGGCTTCCCAGAGGAAGTGGTCGATCATTTCGGGGTGGTTGAGGTAGTTGGGGGAGAGCACTTTGATGACTCGCGGCTCTTTAGTTTCGGGGGTGAAGCCGAGGAAGAGGAGGCTCATGCCCCCTTTGGCCAGGAGGGTTTCGATCCGGAAGGGGCCAATTTTTTCTGGGATCTCGACTGGCCCTTCGTCGATGAGCGAGGGGAGGGTCTTCTGCTCGTAGAATTTCTTCTCGCCACCTGTCATTTTATTCGCCTAATTTGAGGATTTTGACGCCGAGCGCATCTCCCAATTGCACCAGTTCCCCTTTGGCGATCCGTTTGCCGCCGACAGTGAGGTGGACGTTGGGGAGAGGGGCGAGAGCCAAATCGAGGACGTTGCCCGGTTTGAGTTTGGTCACCTGGTCGAGGGGCATATGCAAGCGGCCCGCTTCGACGACGATGGTAATGGGGATCTGTTTGGTGGAGAGGAACTCTTCAGTTTTCTCTTCATTCTCATCAGCCGACCAAAGGTGTTTCTGGTCATCCATTCTTGAGAGATCTTCATCCTCATCATTTGTCATAGGGGTCTCCTCTTGGAAAAGGGCATATTCTAATATTTTCACTTCGTGTTCTTTGATCCGGACATCAAAGAGGGGGGTGGTGCCGAGGGTCAGGCTGGCACTCCCTCGGTGATGCTTCAGATCGTAGGAACACCTATCGAGCAGCAGTAGATCGCCCTTTTTCAACTTTTTCCACTCCGCGGCCATTAGGGTCGTCGCACCGATTTCCACCTGCAGGGGGAGGGGGAGCTGGGCGAGCTTAGGATCGGAAAGCAACGGGGGCTTTTTCATCGAGAAATAGGAGGTGAAGCTGGCGTGGGTCTCGCTTGGGACTAGGATGCGGCCCCAAAGGGGGACGCCTCCCCGTTTGATCGCGATGTCGATGGCCATTGCTCCTTGTGCTGGGAGCTCGTTTTCTTCCGACAGGGAGGCAACTAGATCGCCGTAGAAGCCCTTGCTGTTGAAGATCGAGAGGATGTTGAGGAGGATAAACTGATAGAATCCCTCTTGCAGCGATCCCTCGGAAAACCCTTTAGTCTTTTCATCTTTGGTCAGCAGGAACTGGATCAGGGTGTCCCGGCTTTTCTGCGGGCTAATCCAAAAAAAGTTGCCATGGATGGGGGAGAGAGTAAAGGAGTGGGTGACAGGGTGGTCGCCCATGCCGGCGGTGAGGTCTTCTCTCGAGAGCCACTCGGTTCTATGGTGGGAAATTTCGAGATCTTTTAACTCTAATGATCTCGACAGCTCATCGGAGAAGATCTTCCAAGGAAAATGGGGCGCCGTTCCCCAGAGGGGGATCATTTCGAGCTCTTTCAAGGCGCTTTCGATTTTTTTCAGTAGGGCCATTAAGCGTCTTCCTCGTAAACGTCTTCCTCACGCTCGACTTTCTTGACGAGATAGTTTTCAGTCTCTAAGCAGGTATCGATTCGGTAAACTGAAAAGCCAAGATCCTGTTTTTGCAGGGCGATCATCAATTCAGCTGCGTGAGATTCGAAGAGGGCAACCGCCTTAGAATGGGACGAAAATTCGATGTTGAAGACTTTGGGCGCCGTGCTGTATTCGGTAATGGTGATTCTCGCTCCTTGGAAAGTATTAAACGCATCGCCATCGAGAAAGAAGGTGGTCTCTTGGACCCCTTCGGTATGGGTCACGATGATGGCACCCAGCAATTTGTCATAGAGAGCTCCCACTTGGCTCGAGGGGTCGATGGAGATATTCAGAGGCTCACTCGATTGATTCGCGATGAATTGCTTGATCACTTGTAAGGAATCGGCCTCGATCTGCTCGGGAAGGGAGCTCTTGTTTTTTTTGTATTGGGTGGGTTGTTTAGTTGTCTCCCTCTTGGGCAGCTCTTTCTTTTCGATTTTGGCAAGTTCAATGGGTTGTGGGATCATTCTGCACCTTTTTTCCGTTTCACGCGACGCGTTTCTCTCTTCCGCTCCTCAGGGGCGCCGGTGAGATACCCGGTATCTATCCGGTTCACTTTGAAAGTATAATTGCCCGCCTGAAAAGCTGCCACTAATTCCTGTGCGTTGTTGGTGAAGAGGGCGACGGCTTGCTGATTCCCAAGCAGTTGGATGTTGTATGCCTTGGGGGCGGTTGAGAACTCTGAGATGACGATTTGGGCTCCATAGAAGACCGAATTGGCAAACTTGGGGTTGTCTAGGTTGATCGTCGTTTTGGTCACGCCGGTCGTATTCATCACGGTCATCACCCCGACCATCCGCTCGAAAAGGGCGGCGACAGGGGCCGGTAGGTTAGCAAAGGGAGCGGTGATCGGCGGCAACGGCTCGCCACCAGGCAAAATAACAGGGGCGGCAGGAGGAGCGCCCGTTTGGAAGGTGGTCGCGACGACCGGCTCCTCTTTTTTGACCGGCGCCACTTTTTTCACCAGTTTTTCTTCCCCCCGCTCTAAATCTTCGGCCCTCTCCCAAGCTCCTTGAGGAAGTTGAGCTGGCGGCGGCGCTACAGCTTCTTCTGCAGCTGGAGCAGGTCTCTGCGGGCTTTTTCTGCTTTTTGGGAACTTCGACGTGTTGGGGTGGCTTTGTTTCGACTATTTCTTTTTTGCTGACAGGTTTTTTCCCGGGTGGGTGGGCAGCCACCTTTTTCTCTGCCGGCTTCTCGACTTTCTTCCCTTTCTCTACGATTGGCTCTTTTCTTTGTTCGACCTGTCTTCTTCGCTCTGTTCTTGGCTGCTGGGGCGTCGAGACGGTCGGCTCTGTTTCGGCCAGTGGATAGTGCTCTTCAGGTGCGACTGGCGGCTCATAGATAGAGGGCTGCGGAGTCGGCGCCGCCGGCTCTTCTGCCGGTGACACGCCTGCCGACTCGGGGATCTTTATTTCGAAGTCGCCCGAAGGGGAAGGAGTAATGATATCTCGATTCGAAGGCTGGGCAGTGGTCATCTCGGCGGCCTCTTCCTCTTCACGCTCGGCTTGACTTTTCCGTTTTCGCTGCTCTTCGGGATCGGTCTCACGCACTTTGCCCGATTTCATCATTTCGCGAAAGCGATCGGGTTCACTGCTTTTTTTCCTTTTTGGACCCTCCGGGCCAGGTCCTAATTTGCCCCCTTCTACTTTTCCCAAATCAGCCATCTTTTTTCCGCTTTTTTTTCTTCATGATGAAACGGGTGCTCCCCATCTCATCGGTTTCTTTGGCCTCTTCCTTCTCGAGCTCTTTCGCTTCCTCTTTTTTCCATTCGTGGGCGTGTTCTTTAAGTTTTTCGACTTCCCGCTCCCGCTTGACCATCGCTTTTCGGGCCTCTTCGACCTCTTGCTCTGCTTTTTCTACCTGTTTGATTTGATCTGCAACCTTTTTTTCATGGACCTTTAGCTTTTCATCGACCAGTTTCATATAGAGCCGCATCTGTTCGATTTTGTCGGTTCTCATCCCCTCGTCGAGGGCGGCGCGCAGCTGCGTCAGCTTATCTTTCTTATGCTTTTTGACCTTGTCCCGCTCATCTTCAAGCTTCTTGAGCTTCTCTTCTTCGGCTGCCAACTTCTCTTTTTTTTCGCGCAGCACCCTTTCTGCCTCTTCGAGCTTTTTCTTTTTGATCACTTGAAGCTGATGGAGGGGATACTCTTTGGCCATTATCTGAAGAGGGCTTTGAGTTGCGCCAGGGTCTCATTGAAAGAACATTTTTCTTCGACACGCTGCTTCAAGAAGCGGTTCACCTGATCGATGTAGCGGATCGCAAAATCGGCCTGTTTGTCTGAGCCAGGTTTGTATTCGCCGATGCGGATGAGAAGCTCGTTTTTCTTGTAGTTGGACAGCACCTCGCGGATTTTGCCGATCAGCTCGACATGCTCTTTGGTTGTCACCAGCGTCAAGACCCGGCTGATCGAGGCGAGGACATCGATAGCAGGATAGTGGTGTTGGCGTGCCAGATCAGTAGAGAGGATGATGTGTCCATCGAGAATCGAGCGCGTCTCGTCGGCGACCGGCTCATTGATATCGTCTCCGGCGACAAAAATCGTGTAAAAGGCGGTCATGAATCCCTTCTCAGAGTTGCCCGACCGCTCGAGCAGTCTGGGCAGAGTGGCAAAGACGGAAGGGGTAAATCCCGCGCGGGCCGGTGGTTCCCCGGCGGCAAGGCCGATTTCGCGCAGCGCTCTGGCAAAGCGGGTGACCGAGTCCATCATCAAAATGACCGTTTTGCCCTGCTCGCGGAAATATTCGGCGATCGCCGTTCCGACATAGGCAGCGTTGATCCTCAGCTGCGCCGCCTGATCCGAAGTGGAGACGATGACGACAGAGCGGGCAGGCCCTCTACGCCCAGGTCGTGATCAAAAACTCGCGCACTTCTCTTCCCCGCTCGCCGATGAGGGCGATCACGTTGACATCGGCGACCGCATTGCGGGCGATCATCCCGAGCAGCGTCGATTTTCCGACGCCCGCTCCGGCGAAAATGCCCATGCGCTGCCCTTTTCCGACCGTCAGAACGCCGTCGATGCCCGCACCCCGACTGCGAGCGGCTCTTCGATCAGTTGCCGTTTGAGGGGATCGGGAGGGGATTCGATGACCGGATAGGATTCAGTTAAAATGAGAGGCCCTTTGTTCTTCGACATCGATCGCTTCGCCATAGCCATTCGAGACCCGGCCGAGAAGCCTTGTCCCACTTTGATCTGCATCGTCATCTTCAGCGGAATCACTTCCGAAGAGGGGCCGATGCCGCTCATATCGCCAAAAGGAGAGAGAAAGACCTCATCGCGCGTAAAGCCGACCACCTCAGCCATCAGAGGGGACCCCATCGCGCTTGATCATGCAGATTTCGCCCATTTTCACGTCAGGGATGACAGCTTTGATGAGCATGCCGATCACTTCGGTGATCCGGCCGTGGACAGTCGCCAGCTCGACCTGGTCGAGGTGGGAGATAATTTTGTCAAAATCTGGGGTTTTGCCCATAAGAGACCCCTTACAATTGGATGTTCATCATCATCTTCAGGTCGTCGATAGCCTTACCGAGGAGCAAAGATGAGTATTCCAATTCCTGTTGCGCTTTATTCAGCTTGATCTGGACCATCAGCATGTCGGATGGACTCATCTGCTCGCCCTTAGCAGAAATCTGGGCAAGCATGCTCTGGGTGGCATCGAGCTGCCGCTGTCCCGAAGTGACCAAGTTGACAAATTTTTGAAGCGGACCGCCCTTTCCTTGCTGCTCTTCTTCTTCAACAATAGGGGCGCCAACCTTGGTCGCGCCGACTGGATATGCCCTTTGGCAGAGGAGAGCTTATTTTTCAGCAAATATTTGGTCGACTGCTTCAGTTTTAGCTTGGGTGTATTGAGTTGAGTGTTGATATCTCCCATCGTCGCCCCGGCCACCTTTGCCTGATCTTGGATCGAAGCGAGCGTCGGCCCAGGAGGAGGAACCCGCCCGTGCGCCAAATCAAAAGGGGAGGCCTGCGTCGGTTTCCCGGTCGCCGCCAATGGATTAGGCTCTCCGCCCTTCATATAGGAACTAAAGGTGCGGATTTGGTCTTCAGGTTCTTTTGAGGGCCCCTCGCCAACTCGAGGGACAATCCCTGCTTGTTCCGTAACATCTTTAGGATTGGGGATACCAGTACTCATTTCTTTTTCTTCTTCTTTTCGGGCGGTTTTTGAAGTGGTGTCGGAGCTTTTTTAATGAATTTTTCTACGAATTCGAGCGCAGTACCAGCGAGCTTCTTCACTTGAGGATCCTTCGATTTCTCTGCGGTCTCCTCGAGCAGATGCTCACCTCTGGCAACTTCAGTAGCTGTCAGAGCATAGCTGATACCGAAAAAGGCCTTCGCCATCTCATTGGTGGGTTCTTTTGCAATCACCTCGTCGAACAGCTTGCAAGCCTGCTTGAGCTCGAGCTTCATCATGTGCATATAGCCCCGTCCCACTTTGGGGAGAGTATTTTCTGGCCTTAGCAACTCAGAAGCTTTGAATAGCTTAGAAGCGGCATCCTCGTCGGCCTGATTGACCGCGATGAAACCGGCCTCGCAAAGGAGGATAAAGTGGTCTTTAAATTTTTGAAGATCTGCCATATAATTAGCCCCCTACCCTTATTGAGTTTTTTGGTTACGTATTGAGTTATTGATCACCGACATCACCTGGCTGATGACGTTCGAGATCGACTCACCAATCTGAGTGACTTGGCTCATTTGGAATTGCAAGAGCAAGAACTTACCAGGGGTCGCTTGCGAAATGCGGCTTGCGACAGCGCGCACAGCAGAAACAACCTGGCTCTGCAACTTGATGTAGGCCTTAATCATTGTAGAAAACGTAATCGTTCCCGACCAAGGCGAGTGATAAGTAGGTCCACTCATGACAAATTCTCCTTATTTTTTCTTCTCAATAACCCGTTTTAGAACTCTCTGCAGCGCTGCATAGGCATGTAATAGCACGCCATATTCATCGAAATCATCGGTTTCAGCACCTTGCCGCAGCATCGTCTTCAGCTTTCCCATCCGCTCATCGATTTCCTTGGCCAAAGCCTTTGCCTTAGCAGGATCTTTGTGCAGTTCTTCTTCTAAATCGAACTGGAATGGCTCTTTGGGTTTTTTTTCCAAACCAAACATATAAACTCCTGGGTTCCCCCGTACTGCATCATGCGCATCATCAATTTTTTGTACAACCTTTTTACTGCAGGTTGTAATCGATTCTGAATACCTGTCCTTCTTTTTCGAGCAAGACCATCTTGGGTTTAATCGCCGTAATCAGCATCCCTTCCAGCAGATCCCCTTTGCCCAAAATCTTCCCGTTGATCACCACGTAAAAGTCCATCTCATCCCGTTTCGAATACCCCGTCACCGTGAATTGACTCGACAAATCGGTGAGCGTACTTTCGACACTTGTGATTACCACATAATTTTTCACTTCTCGAATGCCAGGCACCTTTTTAAAAGAGTCGACAAGAGCCATATAGTCTGAATCTTTATTCTTGCCCACCCGACCGGCCAAAACCAAATCGCCGTCGACCAGATCAAAAGTGACACCGGCAAGCCCCTTAGCAGCCAGCATGCTCGCAATCTCGCTTTGCAGATTTTTCTCCACCACCACCTGATTTTGGAGCCGATCCAAGTAGTTGAAGTTGAGATTGATATAGTCGCTCAAGGCCACCGCATTTTCCACAGTGTCGACGTAGCCGCGCAGCACAAATTTCCCTGGCTCGGTCGCATACACAGTGACACCGGCCCATTGCGGATTGAGCGAGAGCATCGAATTCATGTTTTGCCAGACCAGCTCATCGACGATGATATTGTCATCCACTGACCGGATGAATGGGAGCTCTTTCAATGCAAACAGCAATTCTTGGTGGTTAACACCCGTGAGCACATGCCCCACTAGGAACAATTTGCCCGAAGGTTGATTATAGGTGAATTGCACAGCAGGGAACTGCGCGAGCGCCTGCTCGATCCGCACATTATCATCGGTCAGCTTGACCACGATCGGTTCCGACTTAAACAGCGAAATCATCGCGAACACACTGACAAAAAGGACCCCGGCTAGCACCCCTGCGACGATTAAATGCCGTTTGGGGATCACCATCTCCTTCCAATCTTCTCTTTCTTTCCTAGCTGCACGTGATTCTGGTTCCCTTGAAGGCATCGACGGCATTACAGCAGCCGGAGCAAAAATCGTCTCCCGCGCCTCCATCCGATCGACGACCAAGAAAGTGGTCGTCCCCAGAGCGACGAGATCCTGCGAAGTGAGCAGCGTCTTTTCGCCGATCAGCTCCCCATTGACGATCACCCCGTTGCGGCTTCCTAAATCCTCGATGAACGCGTTGTCCTCAGCATCGATCGATAGGCGGGCATGCTGCCTCGAAACGCTCAAATCTTGGAAGACAATGTCGCAAATATTGGGATCTTTCCCGATTAAATAAGTCGCAGAGCGATGCATCGCAAATTCGGCGCCCGCATTGGGTCCGGATATCACCTTCAAAAGCCATCTAGTCTCAGGATGGGGCCCGAAGTGTAGCTCTGAGGCCATTTCTGCTGGAGGACCAGCTGCCCGCGCCGGTTCTGGTTGCGCCATGGGAGCGGGTGGCATCTCTGGCTGCGGGGCAATTTCAGTAAAGTTGAAGAACGTCGAGCCGATTTGGATGATATCGCCCTCTTTTAGCAAAATTGGGTCGGCGATCACCATCCCATTTTGCGTAGCGGGGTTGACCGTGCTCAAGTTCTCAAAAATAAATCCTTCGGGAGTCAGTCGGACAGTCGCATGGCGCCTTGAGACCATCGGATCTTCCAGAAGCACATCAGAGGTATCTGGGTCTCTGCCGAGCGTCCAGACATTATCCCCGGCGCCTTCTTCGAAGACAATCGTCGTGCCCGCCAGTGGGCCTTCTTCAGCAATTAGATATCCGTTCATAATATTCTGTCTTCCGCTTGTTTCACGTGGCGGTCAATTTCCTCTCTCCAATATTCGACAATATTGGCAAAATCCTCCAAAGCCCCCCTAAAGGACCTGTAATCCATGTCATAAGGCAAACCCCGAGAGAGTGTCAAGAGGTTATCGCCAGAACTTAAGCCAATCGTCGATCCCATCGTCCCTTGGCCAAACAGATTTGCCTTCATTAATTGGATAAAGAGCTCCTCCTTTTTGACAGTAGGGCAAGGGCGTAGTGGAGCATAAAAGTAAATCCCTGGATCTAAAGGTTTTACCTCGATATTCATCGAGGGGAGGGGAAGAAAATAACGCCCATTCTCAGTCTTGAGATTAGGGTCAAGATTTAGCTCCTCGCACAGTTCCTTTAGATAGTCCATATAACTCATTCAATACCTGGGTGCTACGTAAAATTAAAGCCCGAAACGAATTTAATTGCAATCCTAATCGTCAACAGCCTCACTATTAGCTTCTTAAAAAGGGGGTTAAAATTTAAATAATAATTTGATATAATGAGGATTATGATAAAGAAAGAGTATGAGCGGCTGCTAGGGACCCTTGAGCAAAGCTCTGGTAAACAAGGAGTTATTCTAGAAGAAATCCTCCGGGAAGCTGTGGTCTTCTTTGAGGCCCTCCGCAAAGAGTTCCCTTCCGCTTCTAAAGAAGAAAAGGAAGAGATGATCCAAATGATGACCCACCTCCACTCGAGGATTCAGGAAATCTCCCAGATAACTGCCAAAGCTTCAGGGATGACCGAAGAGGAGCTCGCCAGCTTCGCTGAGAACCCCAGCAATTTTAGCCCAGAGCAGTGGCAGCTCATCCAAAAGTCAAGGAGAGAACTCTACGATACAGCTCGCAAGTTCTCCGCCTCCGTAGAGGATGAGAAAATCGCTCAACATCCTGAGAATAAAGAAGTTCCAAAAGAAAAATCAACTCGTCCATCTACGCGCCGAACCCGTCGCCAAGACTGGACAAAATCCTAAAATTTGTTGCCAAGCGGACGCCTTCGAAAACCGATTCTTCAGGTTGTTTCAGTATAAGTAGACCAAATTCAAATAACATCCTTGCATTGGATAAAAAAACGATTGGAACGATATAATGATAGGAACGATAACGATTTTTTTTATCGTTCCTATCATTATATCGTTCACATCATATGCCCTGCTGTAACTTTCTGAAAATCAAAAAATTAGCACCACAGAGAGCACAAAGGGCGCAGAGAAAAAATGGCCTTCTATAGGATGTTTGGAAAATTTTCCCTCTGTGCCCTTTGTGCTCTATGTGGTTATAAATACTTTATATTCAACTCATTAAGTATAAATTCTAACTACCCAGCATTGGCGCGGTCCAAATCCACGATTTTTAACAGCTCGGGGGGTATAGTTCAAATCCCCCTCATTGTTAGTTATTTGCATTGCCATATTAAGAAAAGTTAATAAAGATTAAACAAAAATTTGACAAATAATTAATTTTGTATTAAAATTACGTATAAGGAAAGATATAAATAATAAACAAAAGGAAATAAAAATGAGCATAGCTCCTCCAATTAAAACAACCCAAGCTACAATACCACTAAGCATAGCTCCTCCAATTCCAACAAACCAAGTTCCAACAGAGACATATTCCCCTATAGACCCGCAATTTCAGGCGGATCTGGAGGCTTGGGCAGAGGCAATGGCAGAGGTGCAGCAAGAATATGCACAAATTAAACAACTCGCTGCGCATCTTAAATCTCACTCAACTGATATGTATCAGATTATTGTGATCATGGATGTCATGCAGGATCCGTCGCAATCCAAGGTTAAAGGCCAGTCCGATCTTCTTAACGTTGATACCGACATGCGTAACCAAATCAATTCGGGCCAGAGCGGATACAATACAGTTGCCAATAGTAACGCTACAGATGTTTCCAACAATGGCGCTCCTGCAGATGCAGTTAACGGCGCAAATGCGATGATTCAAGCAATGACTCAGCTACAGGCGGAACTTAAGATGTTGCTGGGTGATAAGGCTATCGACGAGCCCACCTTTAATAACTTACAAGGTGCGATTGATAGCATGGAATCACCCTTTGGTAATGGTAACTGGGGCAATGGAAATGATGTAGCTTCGGATATTATAACTTGGGTTGGCGCAGCGAGCGGTGGTACGAATACGCCGGAGATAAAAACGGTCCAAGATGCTTTTCAAAATCAAATCCAGACGACATCGGCACTTTCGTCATCGACTAACACGCAGCTTCAATTCGTAATGGAGGAAGCTAAGACGATTTTGGGAGCCTGGCAGACTTCAATGCAGGCTTACCTAAAGATGACTTCGGCGTTAGTACAGGATCAAAAATCAAGCTAATAATAAAGGAGATAAAAAAGATGGGAACACCAATAAAATTACAACCGGCAGATCTAAAACACCTAGAGGCTGGAGGAAGATCGAGCTTTCTATATGCGATGATGAAAGCCATTTCGAATGACCAGAGCTCGATGCAAAATTCGCAGATTATCAGCTCTGTTACGACCGAGCTCGCCGCAAAAATACAAACAGCAATTTATGCTTATTATAATAACTCTTCGACCGTACCGGGCACATTAGCCTATGATGTCCAAAAGCTCCAAGATGCTGCTGCTCGGGGTGATACTAACTCGCCTGACGGGACTGTATATTGGAATACAAAGTTTAACGAAGACTCCGCAACAGCGCAGGGGTGTGAGGGAGCGCAGCAAGGGGTCGTTGAGGACTGTCAGGCAGTGGTTCCAGCGATATCCCAAGAATTAGGAGTGATCGTGACGTCAGGTCAAGGGCTTATGAGCTACATGTCAGCAGGGTCTAATTATTTGGGAAA
This sequence comes from uncultured Verrucomicrobiae bacterium, assembly GCA_963806855.1. Lineage (GTDB taxonomy): Bacteria > Chlamydiota > Chlamydiia > Chlamydiales > Rhabdochlamydiaceae > Sacchariniichlamydia. The sequence goes on from CAWDYW010000003.1 coordinate 267,388, forward strand.
TGTTGTTAATTAATAAATTAATAAAAAGGGGAAATAGTATGGCATTACAAGACAATCTAGCAATTTCGCAGTCGCAATTCGCAGCAGAATCTTCTGCACTCAATTTGGTGTCTGAGAAGGATAAGAAAAAGCAGCGAGAAGAACTTGCCCATTTGGCATCTATCCTTGTAGCTCTTAAAGAAGCTCTCTCTGGAGCAAAATCGGGAGAGAGTGGCAAGGCTGCCGCAAAAGGAGAGGGGAAAATTGTCAATTTAGGTCCTCCAAGTGGCGGAAGTGCCACAGTTGGCAATGATAATGGACTTCGCTCTTTAGCAGATGCAATGGCTGAAATGGAAATGATCCTACAGTTGCTTCAAATGACAATTGTGCAAGAAGGGCAGAAAAAAGCGACTATTGATCAGAATATCGCACAGATTCAAGTTCAGCTTTCGAAAGCTAACTTAGAAAAGACAGTTGAGCAGCTTCAAAAGATTGCAACGATGTCATTTTGGGAGAAGATTGCAGAGTGGTTTGTTGCAGCTGTTTCTGCGATTGCAGCTTTTGTGACACTGAACCCAGAGCTACTTGCAATTACTGTACTGTCAGTTCTTGCTGCTACTGGAGCACTCTCGGCACTCACATCAGGCATTTCTTCGCTTTTACAAGATATGGGAGTCCCTAAAGATGACGCTAATATCGCAGCTTCAGTTTTTGTCGTTGTTCTCACAATTGTATGTTCGTTTGGATTAGGTTCTATTTCAGCTCCGGAAGCTGTTGCTGAAAATGCAGGTGAGATCGAAATGGAGCAAATTACCGAAGAGGTTACCGAAGAGGTTGCTTCACAAGTTGGCCAGGCAGGAGCAGAGGGAGCAAACGGCTCAAGTTCAACTTTACAAAAAGCGCTTGGCTTCCTTAAGCAACTCAGCAGCCGTTTGAGCCCAGGTGTAAAAGCAGCGATTGTAGGCGGATTTCAATCGATTTCTTCGACAGGATTATTCACCAATATTGTAGAAGCAACAAAAACATCAGATCAAGAGAAACAAAATATCGAAGAGATCCTTGGGATAGTCGTAGCGGTTTTGGCAGTCATTGCGACGATCGGTGCTTCGCTTAGCACAGCTGGAAACGCAACGAGTAAAATCACAGAGAAACTGGTTAAAGAGGCAGGTTCGATCTTTAAGATACTGAGCTACAGTCAAGCGGCTGGAGGGCTAGCACAAGGATCCTTTAGTATAGCGCAGGGAGTTTTTGAGAAATTTCTGGCTGATGCTAAAGCAGGCTTTGAATTGTTGCAGGCACAACAGAAGATGACTAGTGCTCAGACAGCAGATGACCAAAAGACCATGTCAACCGTGCTTAAAAGCATAGGTGTTGACCCTAAGACGATTCGCGAGCTAGTGGCAGGAGACGCCGCAATTGCAAATTTGATAACTGAACACTCACCAGTTTAATAAAAAATAAAATAATAAAAAAAGAGGAAAAAATTATGCCAACATCAGTAAATAATAATCAGGGGCAAGTTCAAGGCAACCAAAATGGTAGCGGAAATGGCTCCATAGGGTCGCAGATATCGGCAGGGTCTGCTGCTTTAGTATACCAGATGATCAACGAAATCATGGATCTGCAAACTCAAATCATGAAGTATGACCAGGTACAAAAAGTGAACATGATCCAGGCCCAAAATCAAGCGGCTAATAGCCAGGCTGAAGCAACTGAAAACAGTGGTTTGACCCAGGCGATCATGTATGGAGTGATGGGCGCGGCTTCTATTGGAGGTGTAGTTGTAGGCCAAGTGGCTCAGTACAAGACCTTAAATACACCTGCTGGTCAAAAAGCAGAGCTAGACTTTAATACTGCAAACGAAAAGCTCAATGCCTTTAAGGAGCCACAAGCTGCATTATTAGAAGCAAATAAGCCAGTGGCCCCAAATAGAGGGAACCTGCCACCCGCAGTCGATGAACCGACGCAAGATCAGATCGATGCTCGTGTGCGTGAATTACGGGATGTTAAAGATTTTAAAGATCTTAAAAATAATAAGACGGATGTAGCAGCACTTAAGAAGATGCAAAGTGATGCACCTGCAAATGCAGCTAACAAAGCCGCATTTGAAGCTAAAAATGTGCAACTTAATAGCGAGATTGAGGGCCCAAGAATGGAATACAATTCTGCCGTAACTGCAAGAGCTACTTTGCACACTACAGCAACTAATAACAAACAGGTGGTGGATACTATAGTTAATGGACTTAGTAGTGCTGCCCAAGCTGGGGGTAATGGAGTTAAAGCTGGATTTGATGCAACGAATTCAATGGCACAGACCGCAGGGCAAATGGCGGGATCTTCTACTGGAGATATGGGCCAAGCAATGGGGAAAGCATTGGAAGCAGAGCTTGCTCAGGTTCAAATGTGGAAAAGTATGGTAGAGAGCGCCTCTAGAGTTTAATCCTCCACATGCCGCCGAACAAAGGGTTCGGCGGTATTATTTAATAAAAAAGGTGAATATAATGATTTCTTTAAATCCTTTTAGTTCTTCCCATAGAAGTTGGCTTAGGGATAACTATACCAGTACAATAGATGGAATTCGTCTAACTGTGAGTGAGAATGAAAAAGAAGCTTACGCTACTGCATGTGAACTTATCCTTCAACGTGAAATTAAAAATGGCAAGTTCGGTTCTGGGTCTCTGAAGGATGTTAAAGATTTTAATATTCCATTGTCGCTCTGTGCAACGTACACTAATCCTCAATCAGGCAATACAGAATATGTCGACTTAATAAGCATTGATGATGATGAAGATATCCAAAACGCTCTAAACAACTATTATGAAGTATCGGGAGCTAAAAAAGCCCTAACTGGTATCTCTATTGCACCCCACTCAAAAGGCAATCTAAGAGGCGCATCCCCATTGGATACAAAGGGTGATGCAGTTCTTATTAAGTTAATTCAATCCCATACTTTCGGCCATGTATATGACAAACTGTTGCCAGAGATTCTACTGAAATATCCAGATCCACAAAGTAGAGAGATAATAACTCGTCGTCTGCTCTTTGTAGAAGAGTATCACACAAAAAAGACAGCCTCTCTTGAGGCTGCCATTAAAGCTAAAACAGATGCTCTTGCCAATGCTGGAGGCAATCAACAGATCATTCGTAGCTTGCAGAATGAAATCAACCGATTGCAGGGCTTGCTGAACCGGTTCAAGAATGTCGATCTCTACGCACTTTGTAAGGTTCTCCTATTTTATCCTATTGAAACACCTTCAAATGAACAGATTAATCAGCTCACAAGCTTTTTAGAAAATAGTGTCAGCCAAGATATTTATGATCAAGGGGCTTCATGGGCAGATAAAATACCTTTCAGAAAACGACGAGAGCTTACAGCAGCGCAAAATGAATATGCTAAACGTGTGGCTGCAGTGGCCTGTAAAAGTCGAGAAGAGTACTTTAGGTATTGCGAGAAACATAATCTCCCAAAGGAAAATGAGGGAATCGAAGACTTATACCTGCGCGAAGCGCTCAAGTTTTCAACAAATTTCTCGGTTAAGCCTGATGGGACATACTCTTTTGCTAGAGAATACGAAGCCGAAGGGTTTCAAAAGAGTATCCTCCTCAACGGATTTCCTGAGCCTCTTAAAACTGAACTTAAAGGAGAGTTTGCGAAATTTGGAGTCCTTGCAACTCATGCCATCGGCTTTCGCAACCCCGGTGAATATGAAGTCGCCCCTCCAGAAGCCTACCCAGACCCAGCCAATGTGACTGAAGCGGCGAAAAAAGCGGTCGATGCACGGAATGCTGCCAAAGCCAAAGCGGATGTAGCAACTTTAAAAGAACATATCGCAGCTCATCGGTCAAGAGTCAGAAGAGACATGACCGTCGATCAGCTGCCGCAGCCTGCAAATCCTGGACCCCTCGATGCTTCGGTGGTAGCGTCGGGACCTTTAGCGTCATTAGCGCCACGAGTTTTAACGGCTGCAACAGCAGCGGTAACTATAGGGACTCAGTTGGTTCCGGCAGCTATCGAAGCCGCGACCCCGTGGGTCCCAACGTTCGTAGAAGGTGGCAGCAGGGCAATCCAAGCAATCGGCTCATGGGTACCACAGAGCGTAGTAAATGGCGTCAGAGCTATCCAAGCACTCGCTCCCGAAGTACCAGAGATCGTAGTAAGCGGAGGCAGAGCTATCCAATCAGTCACGCCCTGGGTAACACAGACCGCAGTAAACGTCTTCAGCGCTATTCAGAATCACCCTGGAACAACTATGGTTCTTGGGACACTTGCAAATAGGGCGCTTGCAAATACTTGGGCAAATGAGCGCGGGCCTGATGGAATTGTGCGTCGCAGATTCAAGCCAAAACGGGTCCTCGCGATGATGGCAGTTGGGACGGCGGGAGCTTTAGCATACTATCATGCTCCACAAGCTGCCCAACAAATGATTCTCGCAACGGCAGATCAATTTAAGAATTGGATTTTTCTCCCAGCGAATGTCGCTGCTAAGCTTTTCGCCGGGCTTTTCGTCGTTGAGAAAGTTGCAAAGACTGTAAACTCCAACATCAAAGAGCGCAAGTGGGTCAGATTGGGCGGTCTCCTAGCAGTTGGAACTGCAGCAGTCCTCATGTATCGAGCGGTCAATGATGGCGTTGTCGACAATAAAGTCCTGGAGATAGCCGGAGACTGGGTCGGGTCACAGCTCACAACATTGACTGACATAGCATATAATGCCTATGACTACAGTAGCGCGACCAGAGTGGCTTCTATGATCGGGCTTTCGTGGCTACTCGCATGGAAAGAAGGAAAATCGTTATCCCCTCCTGAAGTGGTAGCTTCAGTTGCGATGGGAATGTCGGTTAAGAAATTCTTAGTCGCTGGTAAAGAGGTCGTAAATAGAGAATTACCTCAGCCAGTTGCCACGATCCTCAATGCTCCAGCTGATGGCATATTGGAATCCGTTGAAACTGCCACCATGGTCCAAAATGGTACGAAGCTCGGCGAAGCCGCCGTCGGAATCTGGGGCTTTGCTGGGAAATTCTTTAGTAAAGCATCAGAAATGGCCGGCGGTCTCAGGGACGCCTATGAGCAAATGAGACTGGCAAAGACCCCTCCATCCTGCCTAATTTAAATAAGGCTCTAGTTTTTCTTCCTTGCAATTTGAACTCTGAAGGAGTATGAATACATACTTTCCAAACGCAAACAAGGAAAGAATATGTTATACCGAAACAACCTGAAGAATCGGGAATTCGACAAGGAGGCGGCGCAAATTTTGGAGTCTGGAGCGAGCGACATTGTTCTAAACTGCGGCGCGAGCGAAGACCCAAAATTTGTTGCCAAGCCGACGCCGTCGAAAACAGATTCTTCAGGTTGTTTCGGTATATATAAACTCCTTCTCCTCGCTTTATTATTCTTAAGTCCATTATATCCTTCTGATGAGGTTTCCATGACGCTCAATGAACTGCTCCCATCCAATCCTTTTGTCCTCTCCGCTGAGAAGGTGGAAGAGATCCTTGATTGCTGTGGAATTGAAGTGGAGGAGCTGCTGCAAAGGCTCATCCCGGTTGCCAAAACATTCGCAAGGCCCCCTATTTCTGAGTACAAGGTGGGGATTGCGGCTCTTGGGAAAAGTGGCACCATCTATTTGGGGGTCAACCTCGAATTTCCGGGGTGCCCGTTGAATTCCTGCATCCACGGGGAGCAATTTCTAGTCGCCAATGCCCGTAACTATGGGGAAACGGAGCTCGTCGCCATTGCCCTATCAGCTGCTCCCTGCGGCCATTGCAGGCAATTTCTAAATGAGATAGGTGGAGATGGGGGTTTGAGGATTTTGACCCCAAATAAGGCCCCTACAACGCTAGCAGCCCTCCTCCCCGAGCCATTTGGTCCCCAGGATCTCGGCCTGTCGGGGAATCTGCTGACCATGCCCGATCAATGCAGGCTCATTGTCCATGGATCGAAGCTGATTGCCCGCGCGATCGAGGCAGCCGAAGCCTCCTACGCCCCCTATAGCCTGTCGAAATCAGGGGTGGCGATCGAGACATTCGATGGAAAAATCTACTTGGGATCACATCTGGAGAATGCTGCCTTCAATCCGAGCATTTCTCCCTTGCAGGCTGCCCTCGTCGTCCTGGTGGCCGATTTGAAGGACTACAGCGAAATTCGGGTCGTGGCTTTCTATGAGCATCCGAATGCCAAAATCAGCCAAGAAAATGCTTCTAGGGTGCTGCTGAAGCAGATTGCTCCTGAAGCTCGATTCATTGTAGGCAATCCCACTTGACGCGCCCATTTTTTTTAAATTCAATAAAACACCCCCCTGTTTTGATGAGCAGCCCATTAAAACACCCCCCTGTTTCGATGAGATCTTTATGCAACACGCTCTTTACCAATTGGTTATATCAAACTCGACAAATGCCTAATGCATAGTATGAGAGGGCTCTGCAACGCATTGAAAAATATGCCGAATTATTGCACGCAGCAAATCCTAGCAGAAGACCAATGCTGGTGAGTTAATTGTACCCTCTTTCAATAAAGTAAGCCAAAAACCCACAGGGGGATTTTTTTTCCTACTCCAATTTCAATATCATCTACGGCCAAATAGGCATTTGGATGATCTTTGACCTGTAGGAAGCTTTTGTTCTTCCCACCAACCTCAAACAGGAATTCGCCATCTATTAAGAAATCGCCGTTCATTGGTAATTCAAGGTCATGGTTTTGAGATAGCATACAAAGGAAAAAAGTCTCTCTTACAGTTCCAATTTCAGGTGTTTTCGAAGTGATCGCGTAGAGCTGGTTCGTGTTGTCGAGATAGACTTTACTAGAGGATTCAATTTTACTTAACTTATCGGAAGCTTTCGCTATGGAATTGATGAGAGAAGCATCTTGCAAATGTGAAAAATAGGACTTGAGTGTTCTCATATCTCCTATGTCGAGGATGTTCATGATTTTAGTCCAATTGGGAATGAAGGGGACTGCGTTGGCGATAAAAATTAGAAGTTCTTTTATCTTTTTTTCACTGCTTCCAGCTAGGTGAGGATAGATTGCCGCTAAATCTGACTCGATCGTCATATGAAAATTTTGTTCTAATACGATCTTGTAAGCATCTATATCTTGGATTTCGAACAGATAGGGATAATATCCAACCTTTATGTAACGATGAAATTCTGGAATAACTTTAAGATTTTTTTCCTCAAGTGTTTTTAAAATCAAATCGCAGATTCTTTGATGATCCTTGCAAATCTCGCTTAAAGAGAAATAGGGGAGATCAATACCGTGCGATAGTTCTAAGAATTCTCGGAAGGAAAGCCCTTGCATCGAATAGGAAATCGAACGACGGCTAAGATCGTGAGTCCCTTTGTAGATTTCTAATGCAGAACTGCCCGAGATATAGAGCTCTAAATCAGCAAATGAGTCATAAATGCTCTTCAATTCTTTCGACCAGTTGGGGTATTTATGGATTTCATCAATTGCAAGCCATTTTCCTCCCATCATGTGAAACTGCTCTGCGATTTCATAAAGGGAAGAGGTCCCCAAAATGAAATGATCTGCTTGTACATACAAGATCCTGGGATCAAATCGGTTGCCCCCTACTTTTTTTAGAAGAAGTTGAACTAAGGTCGTAGTCTTTCCTACCCCTCGCTGCCCTACGATAATCGACATCCTATGGGTAAATTTTTTAGTGCGAATAAAGTAGCGTTCATAGGGGGAGTTTTTGATTTTAAGGAACTTTTGGCTTAGCTCTACAATCTTTTCATGCATAGAGTGATCTCATGGGGTTCTGTGTTATATTCCATATATATCAGATAAAACTAAGGAATGCAATCCATAACTTTTTAAAGAAAACATGGAATGAATTACATAGTTAATGCAAAGGACTGAAAATCAATGAGTTATTGGCGATTTGTTGGGGGCCTGCTTCTTGATGCAGTCCCTCTCGATGATCACTTCTTTGATGGAGGGACCAAGGGGATGTCGTACATCGTTTTGAGTAGGAGGCTTTCGGCGATCATCTGCAGGGCGCGAGCATCGCTAGTCCTGAAAATAGGCTTTTTTAAAAGTTCGGCTATCAAGGCCTGATATTAGGAAGTTCTTATAGTAGAATATGTAATACATGCACTCAATGAAAGTCAATGAGTGCATCCGTTACATAATCCATTTTGGTAAGCTCTTGAAAAAAAACTATGGAATGCAATCCATAACTTTTCGTAAAAAGCATGGAATGCATTCCATGGTTATTGCAATGGACTGAAAATCAATGAGTTATTCTCTGACGATTGTTGGCGGGACCCGCTTCTTGATGCAGTCGCTCTCGATGATCACCTCTTTGATGGAGGGATCAGAGGGGATGTCGTACATCGTTTCGAGCAGGAGGCTTTCGGCGATCATCCGCAGGGCGCGGGCGCCGGTGCCGGTCTCCTTGGCCTTTTCCGCCATCGCGCGCAGGGCATCTTCTGTCACATGGAGCTTGACGTTCTCTTCTTGGAAAAGCTGTTCGTATTGCTTGATAGTCGCGTTTTTGGGCTTGGTCAGGATCTCGACTAGGTCTTCGATGGAGAGCTCGTTACAATTGGCGATGCTGTTAAAACGGCCGACAAATTCGGGGATCATCCCAAAGGCGACCAGATCTTCCATCTCCACCTTGGAGAGGAGGTAATTGGTCTCCTGGGAATCGAAGGCGGCAGATTCTGTCGTGTCGAAGCCAATGGTGCTCTTGCCGAGTCGCTTGGCGATGATTTTCTCGAGATTGACGAAGGCGCCCCCGACAATAAAGAGGATATTCTCGGTGTTGACTTTGATGTACTCTTGGTTCGGGTGCTTGCGCCCTCCCTTGGGCGGTACGTTGGCAACGGTCCCTTCGACGATTTTTAGAAGGGCTTGTTGCACCCCTTCGCCAGAGACGTCTCGGGTGATGGAGACGTTGCCGGTTGTCTTGCGCAATTTATCGATTTCGTCGACGTAGATGATGCCAAGTTCAGCTCGGCCGATGTCGTAGTCGGCAGCTTGGACCAGGCGGAGGATGATGTTTTCGACGTCTTCGCCGACATAACCTGCTTCGGTGAGGGTGGTAGCATCGGCGATCGCAAAGGGGACGTCGATCGTTTGGGCCAGAGTGCGGGCAAGGAGCGTCTTACCGCTACCGGTGGGGCCGAGCAGCAGCACGTTCGATTTGCTGTATTCGACTTCCCCTTTTTTGCCGAGTGTGCGGACCCGCTTATAATGATTATAGACGGCGACTGAAATAGTCTTTTTGGCTTTCTCTTGGCCGATCACATAGGCGTCGAGGGCCTCTTTGATCTCTTTAGGCTTGAGGACCTTCAGCTCATGGTGAACTGGCTTTTTCTCGATGATGTCGACGCAAAGGTGGACGCATTTATCGCAAATATAGCTGTTTGGGCCGGAGATCAATTTTTCTACGGCTTCTTCTGTGCGCCCACAGAATGAACAGGCGGGTGTCTCTTTCTTTGTCATGGATTATGCTGTTGCTTCTGGGGTCCGTGATGCAATTTTATCAATGATGCCATACTTAATGGCCTCTGACGGATTCATATAGTAATCCCGTTCAGTTTCTTCGATGATTTTATCAAAAGGTTGGCCCGTTTTATCGGAGATGATCGTGGAGGTGATTTTTTTCAGCTCGAGAATCTCTTTGGCTTGTAATTCAAAATCGGAAGCGGTGCCTGTTAAGCCACCATGAGGTTGGTGGATCATGATCCGGCTGTGGGGCAGGGCATAACGCTTGCCTTTGGTCCCAGCCATGAGCAGGAGGGAAGCCATCGAAGCTGCCATGCCGAGGCAATAGGTGTTGATGTCGTAGGTCATGAACTGCATCGTGTCATAGACGGCAAGTCCTGCAGTGATGTAGCCGCCGGGGGAGTTGATGTAGACGTTGATATCCTTCTTAGGGTCTTCGGCTCTAAGGAAGAGCAGCTGGGCGATGACCGTATTGGCGACCTGGTCGTTGATTTCTGTTCCTATGAAAATGATCCGGTCTTTCAGCAGGCGCGAGAAGATGTCCATTGCCCGCTCGCCACGGCCTGTGTCTTCAATGATATATGGAATCGTATATGACATATCAAACCCTATGATGTTGTGATAGTTAGGCTAAGGAGAATCTTCCTTCACCTCATTTGCGCCTATCATTGCAGAGTGGAAGTTATTGCGCAAGTCTAGAAAAAGTTGGGGATTGGCTGCTCAAATTGAAGGAGCAGTAATGACTGATATTTAAAATGAAAATTCAATAAATATTATTAATTTATTTAATCGTTTGGAGTCAGTTGGTTGTAATAAAAAACGCTTTCTAAAAGCATGCGTATCAATCATTATTACCATTCGGTTCGCGTGCTTATAGTGGACGATATTTCATTGTTCTGCTAGGATGAAAACAAATAATGGAGGTTATAGATGGATCTAGATTTTGTGACGCTGGAAAATGCTCTTGAGATGCTCGGGGCAACGTCTCGAGAAATCGAAACAACATTATGAAGTTGTCGCAATAGGCGGGGGAAGTTTGGTTCTTTTAGGCTTTATTGATCGATCCACTAAAGATCTGGATCTTGTGGCGATTCTCGAATCTGGACGTCTTTTATCTGCAAATCCATTGCCGCAGGGCTTGATCAATGAGATCACTGCGATTGGGAAGGCTCTTGAGCTTGGAGAAAATTGGATCAATGGAGGGCCTACTGCATTATTGGATGCTGGGCTCCCCGAAGGTTTCGAGCAGCGTCTTGTGGTTTGTAACTATGGCGGCCTCACAGTCCATTTTGCAGGTCGATTGGATCAAATTTGTTTTAAGCTCTATGCGACTGTCGATCAAGGGCCCAAAAGTAAGCATTTTGCTGACCTAAAAATGCTCAGACCTTCTGATGAAGATCTTTTGATCGCACGAAACTGGTGCCTTACGCAAGATGCTTCTCATGAATTTTCAGAAATGCTTGATCAAGCATTAAGCGCTTTGGGGGGCGATCTTGCAAACAGTAGTTAAGCAATTAGATCAAACCCTTACCTCTCTTGCCTGGAGCCTGTGGACAGAATTGGGTGTTGCCGGTCTAGAAAGAAAGCATCCCGATTTTGGGATCGCGCCAGAAGAGATCATCATTTTAACTTCAGTTTTGTCTGATTTTGATCCCCGTTTGCGCGATGAAGCTCTTGATTGGTGTATTCAATATCACCATTTTATTTCACCTGTCCGTCTTCAAATTCTCGCAAAAAAATATGAAGAATATATAACGGTTCCATTTTCAACTTTTGCTGCGACAGTTAATTCCCTTGCATCAACCAAATGGAATCTGTTAACAGATGCAGCCCCTCTCAAAATCCGCCCCAGCGGTAAATCTCATCTTAGGAACTTCGATAATGCTTCGATGATCTATTTTAGATTAAGAGCTCTCTTTGGTGTAAGTGTTAAAGCTGATGTTTTGGCTTTTTTACTTGGCGAAAAACGGGATCATTTTATTGCCTCAGATTTATTAGAATTGGGGTATTCAAAAAGTCGTTTGGCCGAAATCCTCTCCGATTTAGCCTTAGCAGGGTTGCTAACTGAATCGCAAGTGCGCAACCAGTTGCAATACTCTTTTAAGAAACTTAATCCCTTTATCAAATTGCTAGGAGCTATGCCCAAAAAATTAGTTCATTGGGATCGGATTCTCTCAGTCCTTATTCCAATTCGTTCTTGTCTTCATGCTACAGAAAATAGCCCTATTGGCGTGCAGATGATTGATCTTCGGAACCTGTTGAGTGATCTTTCCTCAGAATTAGCACAGCTCAAATTAACCCCGCCGCCCCTCCAAAAGGATTTAGAAGTCTATTGGAGCTCTGTTACTGATTGGATTCTTGAATTCACCCAATCTCTTGCGCAAGAAACTAAGAGTTAATCATTTGCCTTCTCCAATCCAAGTTTGCTGCATGGATGTTAAAAAAAATTGGGGATTGAAAAAACGGCGAATTTTTTGTATTCTATTTTTCAGAAATATTAATCACTATTAATTAATGGAGAAAAAAATGACTATGAGTGCCATGTTAGTTAGCGCAGCAAAACCGCATTATCATCATATGGCTGATTTAATGAGTGGTGCAGCCCATCATGTGTATAATACCACATCTTATGCAGCGCAGGATGGTGTTGAGAAAGTATCAACTCTATTATACGGGGCTTATTTAGAGCCGTTCAAAATTAATTTTATCGTTATTGCAGGCTTATGTGTAACAGGTAAGGCTTTAGCAACAAGGGCCTTCCATCTTAAGAAAAATGAAAAGTCATTACCTCTTACAATTAATGGGGCAAATGAGTCCTTGAGTGAGAGAGGATGTTTTTTAGCAAAAAAAATCGCTCTTTATTCAGGCGCTGCTATTTGCTTTGGTCTTGCAGCTTACGAGATGTATGCAACAATGTCTGAGTATCATTCCGGCGGTATGGCAGGCAATTGTAAATCAATAGAAAATCATATTTGCGCCGCTTCCCGAGTGATAAAAGAATGCGAGGAATTCAATGCAGAAAGCGAGTTGAGGCATCAAGCGAGTTTATCATGGCTATCTCCGAAGTCTATTGAACCAGCTCGTATAGTCATGGACTGCGAAAGAGCAGAAAATTTGAAGAAGATGCGTGAACTATCCTATACAGAAACTAATTGTCCTTCTATTCTCGGAAGAAATGCATCTTGTGAAATCAGTTAGGATAGCTTGACACCCCTCGATTTTGGACAATTTATTAGGGTGTAACCTAATAATATCATTTAAAGTATTAGGGTACAGCCGAATTCAATAGACAAAACGCTTAATGCTAAGCCTTTTCTTTCTTAGGCTTTGGAGCGGCCTTTTTCTTGGGCTTCTCTTCGGCTGCGGCAGGCTCGGCTGTTTTTTTGGCAGCAGCCTTGCGTTTGGGCTTAGTTTCGCTGTCGGCCGCAGCTTCTTCCTCTACCCCTTCTCCTATTTTTAGGGTGCTTCCAGCTTTTTCTTCCTTTTTCTCGGAATCGGCCGGGGCGGTGCGGGCATGGGCGATGATCCAGTCTTCTGTCTTTTCGAGCAGAGCGCGAGAATAGGCCTCGGCTTGCTTGATGTCGGGCTGGCGTGGATCGTGGTGTTGCTCGTAGGGGTAGAGGAGCGCTTCGAGCTGGTCGGCGGCTCCTTGAGGGAGATCTTTGGCGGTGATCGGCATGTTCTGGTCTGCGGCGATTTTGCGGCAGAGGTAGAAGATGCGGACTGCTTTTTCGGCTTGGTTTTTCACTTCATCGACAATTGCGCGCCGCTCTGGATCATTGCTCCGATCCCAGCGATTTTTGAACTCTGGGTCGCGGATCATCTGCTCAAGGCGGAAGCGGGTCTCTTTTTCGATGACGGCGAAGGGGAGGGCGAAGTGGTGGGAAAGGAGGAAGGCGGTCACTTTTTCACGCTTTTGCTCGCGGACATGCTCATCGGCTTTCTTATTGAGGATCTCTTCGACTCTATGGTGGAATGCCTCGACGGTTTCAACGCCGAGTTGCTTGGCGAATGCGTCGTCGAGGTCTGGGAGTTTTGCTGTTTCGATCGCCTTGACGGTCACGCGCACTTTTTTAGGTGGGAATTCGGCTTTCTCTTCTTCAGAGACGCTGTCATCGGGTGTGCTGACTCCTTCAAGGACGTCGCCCACTTTTTTGCCTTTGATGAGTTTTTGCATCCACTGGGCCATCGATTTGTCGGCCACTTCAAAGCGGGTGTTTGTGAAAAGTTTTTGCGGGGGGTCTTGTTCGATGATTTCGACATCGAGGAGGACGAAATCCCCTTTTTTAATAGGATGTTCGTTGGCTAGGGTCCATTCGGCGAAGAACAGTTGAGTTTGACGGATGGTCTCTTCCACTTTTTCTTTGCTTACTTCGGGGCGTTTGACTTCTTTAAGGACGCATTTTGCTGGGTCGACTGTAGGAATTGTGGGGATGGTCTCAAAGGAGAGGGTCAATTTGGCCCCATTGGGACTATGGCTGATCATCTTAAAGGAGACTTTCGCATCTTTATTGATGAGCGGAACATTGGCCAATTTCGCGGCTTCGCGATAGGCGTGATTCGCGATCTCTTCTTGCCAAATGCGGTCGAGATCGTTGGGGTAACGCTTGGCCACTATCTCTGGTGGGGCTTTCCCTTTTCTAAAACCGGGGACGACGACTTCCTTTCCAATCTTTTTAGCTGCGCTTTTATAGGCGTCATTGCAGATGGGACGGAACACTTCTACTTCGTACTCGACGACGCAGTTGGGCTTCCGATGGACCACTACATGGACTTGCTCGTTTTTATATTCTGGATTGGTGTGGGTCTTTTCTTCAGTTTTTTGAGTCATTCTGGTTCTCTGTTATAAAAGAAAGCGGGTAATGAGATTCGAACTCATGACCCTCACGTTGGCAACGTGATGCTCTACCACTGAGCTACACCCGCAAAAAAAGGAGATTTTAGGCGATCGCCATTTTTTTTTCATCAAAAATAAAAAAATCGGGCGCGGGCATGGGCGCGCACACGGACACGAGGGTGTAAAAAAAAGATTTTGCTTGAAGGACTTTCGAAAACTTTGTAAAACCATATTTTAAACTTCGAGTTAGGGAACAATGCCATGCTCAATTTTCGCAAACTAAAACAGGACTTCTCCTCCAATATCCTCAAAGAGGGTCGTGAATCCTACGAGGGGCAGAAGGTGGTCTCTGCCAAGCTGATTCATCTCGACAGTAAGACGATGCGGATCAGCGGCCGGGTCCTCGGTCAGTATGACAACTATTATGAGAGTGAGATTGAGATCGATCGTCAAGAGTGTGAGACGATTCACTCCAACTGCGATTGTCCCTATAACTACGATTGTCAACATATCGCTGCTCTATTGTTCTATTTAGAGCAGAATCTCGATCAAATTTTGGTCGCCTATTCAAAGAGGCGGAACTTTCGGAAAATTTAGAAGAGGGTGAGAAGGAGGAGCTGCAGGAGAAATTCAAGGCAGCCAATGACAAGGAAGTGCAGCGTCAGGAGGAAAATCTCCAACGGCAAATCCTACAAGAATATGTCACTTCCTCTGAAATGCTCGCTGCTTCGCCTTTCTTTAGACCTGAAGAGAAGCGGGAGATCGACAAAGCGGAATTTTCGCTGATTTATAGTTTGCCTAAGAAGGGAGCAGCCATAGTCGAAGTGCAGGTCGCTCTCAGGTTGCCCTACCGTTCCAAGCCGCTTCATGTGCCCAATTTGCGGGCTTTTCTCGAGGCGCTCCGTTTCGCTGAGCCGATTTTCATGGGGGGCAAACGGTTCTGTTTCTCGCTTGAGTCGTTTGAGATCAGCCAGAAGGAGATTGTTCGGATGGTGATGGATCATCTGCAATTTCCTGAGAATGTGTCGAGTGAAAGGGGGCTTAGGATCGGGTTGATTCAGCCTGAGTTTTTCGGTTTGATTTTGGCTCGAACTTTTGAGCTAGCTGAGCAGGAGATTTCAAAGAGTAGCTTTGCGCTATCAGATGGCGACTTACCGGTGCTGCCGGGAATGTATGACTCAGGTTTTGAAAATCCGCTCCATTTCTCGTCGATGCCAGCCCAATTCTTATTCCAAATTGAGTATATCCCTCCCCCCAGTTCTAAAATTTTGCTCAATCCCAAAATTGTGATCGATGAGAAGGAGCTGACGCTCGAAGATGTGACTCTTTTCCAATGTGCGCGGCCCGGTGTGCTCTATGAGGGGACCTATTGGCGTTTCCCCCATCTGATCACCAGGCGGCATCTGCTCAATTTAAAGGAAATTCGGGATATGACGATCCCCGAGCCGCTCTTTGGCTCTTTTGTCGAAAATTCGCTGCCCGAATTGATGCAATTTGCCGAGGTGTCGAATCGGCATGTGATCGAGAATTTTGTGACGCTGCCGTTTGTCAATCAGGTGGAGACAATCTGCGATCTTTCTTATTTGAATGGGGAATTGGAGGCGGCGGTCCACTTTATTTACGATGGAAATCGGATTCCACAGGCGCCCTCGCAACTGAGTTATGAGCATATCACTTCTTTTAGTACCGATGAGGGGATTTTAGGGCGCAACTTGGTCGAAGAGCGGAAGATCATCGAGGATCTATTCCAAGACTTTATGCTCAATCCCGAGCAGGGGATTTATATTTCAAAATCGGACAAGAAAATTGTCGAGTTCATGACCGATGTGATCCCGCGCAACAAGGATCGGGTGAAATTCAATTGTCCGCAAAATCTGCTCGACCAATTCATCTACGACAAGACCGAATTTGTCCTCCATTTTGAGCATCTCGATAAGGTCGATAGCTACCGCATTCAGTTGAAGGTTCAGGGTCTTTGAAGGGGATCAAGCTCGATCAGCTTTGGGAATGTATTGCGGCAAAAAAGGCCTTTATCGAACTGCCCCATCCTAAAAAGGCCAAGCTGGTCAAAATTTTGGTGCTCGATCTCGATCGGATCACCGGCGTGATTCAACTCTTCGACGAATTGGGAATCACGGTGCTCGAAGATGGTAATCTAGATCGTCCACTCTGGAGTTTGGCCAATATCGACGAGAGTCAATTCGAGGGATTGCCGGTCAAATTTTCGATATCGGAGCAGCTTAAAGAAATCCGGGCACAGATGCTCGGCGAGAAGAAGCTCAAGGCCTCTCCAATTCCGAAAGAGCTCAAAGCTGATCTCCGCTCCTATCAAACCGAAGGGGTCCATTGGCTCGAGAGGATCCGTTCGATGTATCTCGGAGGCATTTTGGCCGATGACATGGGACTTGGAAAGACACTCCAAGCAATTGTCGCCATCACGCAGCTAAAGAAGAAAAGTCCGGGCTGTGCGCTGATTGTTTGCCCCACTTCGCTTCTCTACAACTGGAAAGAGGAATTTGCCAAATTCAATCCCAAGCTCAAGGTGATGCGTGGTCGATGGGATTCCTTCGCATCGCAAAAAAACTGATCGAACAGACTAGAAAATGTACGATGTGGTGATCACATCTTACACTCTGCTTCAAAAAGACATCGAGACATTATAAGACGATCACTTTTCTCCTATGTGATTCTCGATGAGGCGCAGCACATTAAAAACCGCGGGCACACGCAATGCCAAATCGGTGAAAATGGTGCAGGCAGAACACCGCTTGATCCTTTCCGGCACGCCGATCGAAAATTCATTGGACGAGCTGTGGAGCCTGTTCGACTTCCTCATGCCGGGCTTCTTGGGCACTACGACCGTTTCGTCGAAAAATATATCCGCGTATCGGGCAGAAGAACAGATAAAAAATATCGAGTACTTGCGCAAGAAAGTTTCTCCCTTCATTTTGCGCAGGATGAAAGCCGACGTGCTCGACGATCTGCCGCCTGTTTCCGAAATCGTCTACCACTGCCAGCTCAGCCGATGTGCAGCAGGAGCTCTACCGCTCTTATGCTGAATCGGCCCGCGACGAGCTGGTCAAACTGGTCGAGCGGGATGGTTTCGACCGCGTCCAGATCCACGTCTTGGCGACGCTGACTCGCCTCAAGCAAATCTGCTGCCACCCTGCGATTTTCGCCAAGGAAAAGGCAGAGATGGGCGATTCGGCCAAATATGAAATGCTCCTCGAGCTTTTGCAGACGTTGATCGAGGGCAAACACAAGACGGTCATCTTCAGCCAATACACCCGCATGCTCCAGATCATGCGGGACGACTTTGAGCAGCGGGGCATCCGTTTTGCCTATCTCGACGGCTCGAGCAAAAACCGATTGGAAGTCGTCAAACAATTCAATGAAGATGCCATCCATCTCTGTTTTCTTCGTCTCGCTTAAAGCGGGCGGAACAGGGCTTAATCTCGTCGGCGCCGACACGGTGATCCATTATGACATGTGGTGGAACCCTGCTGTCGAGAGTCAAGCGACCGACCGCGTGCACCGCATGGGACAGAAAAATTCCGTCTCTGCTTATAAACTAATCACTCTTGGAACGATCGAAGAAAAGATCGCACGAAATGCAGAAGCGGAAAAAAGGATTGGTCAAGAAAGTGGTAAGTTGCGATGATGAGGCGATTGCTAAACTCACTTGGGAAGATGTACTTAGAACTTCTTAAAGACTTAAAATTATTACTGTATGATATGGCAACATGGCAAGCAAATTACTCGAAACAATTGTTCGACTAAACTCGATCGACGCATGTTCCAACAAAGTCGGCAGAATGTTCGGGATTTTTTTCCAATGATATCGGCATCGACCTCGGAACAGCCAATACTCTTGTTTATGTTCGCGGAAAAGGGATCGTCCTAGCCGAGCCTTCTGTCGTTGCTGTGGATTCTGACGACACAATGAAGTGCTGGCAGTCGGTCATAAAGCCAAAGCGATGCTCGGAAAAACGCCGCGCAAAGATCCACGCCGTCCGTCCCATGAAAGATGGGGTGATCGCCGATTTTGAGATCGCCGAAGGGATGATAAAAGCCCTGCTCAAGCGCGTCACTCCTGCTCGCAGCCTATTCCGTCCCAAAATTTTGATCGCCGTTCCCTCTGGAATTACCGGAGTGGAAAAGCGCGCTGTCGAAGATTCTGCTCTGCGTGCCGGAGCGCAAGAAGTGATTTTGATCGAAGAGCCGATGGCAGCTGCTATTGGCGTCGATCTGCCCGTCCATGAGCCTTCTGCCAATATGATCATCGACATCGGCGGCGGAACGACAGAAATTGCGATCATTTCTCTTGGCGGCATCGTCGAGTCCCGCTCTTTGCGCATCGCGGGCGATGAGTTTGACGAGTGCATCGTCAATTACATGCGCCGCACCTACAACCTGATGATCGGTCCGAGGACTGCTGAAGAGATCAAAATGACGATCGGCTCCGCCTATCCTCTGGGCGACCATGAGCTCGAGATGGAAGTGCGCGGGCGCGACCAAGTGGCTGGACTGCCCGATCACCAAACGGATCAATTCTGTTGAGATCCGCGAGTGCTTGGCTGAACCCATCCAGCAAATCATCGAAAGCGTGAAACTCACTTTGGAAAAATGTCCTCCCGAACTTGCTGCCGATCTCGTCGAGAGAGGCATGGTGCTGGCAGGCGGCGGCGCTCTGATCAAAGGACTCGACAAAGCGTTGATCAAAGAGACAGGACTGCCTGTCATCGTCGCTCCGCATCCCCTTCTTGCTGTGTGCCTGGGAACCGGAAAAGCTCTCGAATATCTCGACAAATTTAAAAAACGACGAACTGCTTAAGTTCGGTCTATGGAATCAACGCAAAGACGCAAAGAAAAAATAAATTCTTTTTTTGCGCCTTTGCGTTAAAACTGCCTTACTTCTCCTACTTAAAGCACTTTTGGATGAAAAACTGATTGCTCAAGCTTTTTGGGAATGTTTAAAAAATAATGATCCAGAAGCGGCTATTGTGCTGTCTTGTTCGCTACAAACTTTTTAAGCTCGGTAAGTTCCGGTTTTTCAATTGTCGCTAAGACAGCATGCATTGCTTTGGCAACCTCTGGATCATTCCCAAGGGCATCGATTATAAATCTCGAATAGACCTTAAAGCTTTCCTTATCGTTGATCAATTCGCAAACGAGCGTTGTCAATTTGGTGGTCAGATCGGTTTTGCAGGCGGTAAGCTTTTGATTGAGCCCTTTATGCGAAGAGAGGGCAAGGATCCAAAAAGCGATGAGCTCGAGTTTGAAGGTCGGCTCTTTGATTTTTAGCAGCAGTAAGTAGCACCGTTTCAACCCTTCGTTGCATAGACGTTCTACCGTTTTAATAAAGTTTGGGTTCGCGACCGTGGTGTGACGGATGATCCGTGCCACTGCTAGGATATTTAGATAGGATCGGTTAGGGTTGCCTTGTTCTTTTTCCGCGAGAAGGCTGGAGGTCATCTTCTCCATCGACTCATTGCTTAATCCATTGATGAGATTATGCCACTGTAATGCGGAGAGGCAATCGGAATTTGGCATTGCAATAAATAATTTACCCATGGGAATGATGCAGCGATTGATAAGGTGAGGATCCACTTTTCCAAATCGTTCTTTGACCCGGTTGGGATGGGTGCAGTTCATAAAGACTTCAGCTACTAGAGGGGTGATCTCAGGACGTCGATTTTCGCAGAATGCCATACAAGAGCAAAGGGCAGATAAGATAGAATCCCAACCAAAAGCGAAGCCGGGAGATGCCTCTTGAACCCAAGCAAATGTCATCAAGTTATTAAGAAAGTGAAGAACCAAAGGGGAGATTTTTGGATCTGGGAGGTTCAAAATATCAGGAATGGCATTTCTGAAAGCGCCGACAGCGGGTTCTGAGTCGACCATGACGCCAGTTTTCAAAAAAGGGATGGTGCCCATGAGATCGGTTAGCGCCTGTGTTACAGGTTGAGCTTGTAAAGGGCGAATAGAAAAGATTAAAGAGCAGAGAAAGAGCTCTACCCGCTTTCTCATTACAACTTTTAAGCTTTCCTCAGGGAGATAGGGTTCAAAATCTTCCTTGTACATTTGTCGAAACTTTTCGAGGAATTCGAATTTGTCTTCTGGATAATTTCTCATCGAAAAATTCAGATAATTCTTGATGCTCAGAAAGAAGAGCTCCGCATACCGTTTGCGGACCTCGGCTTCGTGGTTGCGGTAGGTAAAGAGGAGTTGCTCCCATAGATTTTCTATTCTTCTATGATCACACTCACTTCCTTTTTGAGAAGGGGAGTTAAAGCTGCACAGCGTAGTCAGTAAGAGGTTTTTTTCTAGCCAGGAGAGCTGTGTGAAAAACTCTTGGGAGGCGCACAAATCGATCCATTCCAAGAAAATCTCTTGTGCCTGGGGTGTTTTCGGAACAAAGCCATACTGAGAGTAGAATTTCAATAGTTTAGGGATATTGGTTAGATCGCCACTCTTGGCTTGCTCCATTTGTTCAAGACACCATCGGAGACCAACCGCGGAGAGGGCTTCTTCCCGTTGTTGAGCCAGACTCAAGTTAAATACTGCCTGAAATTCAAACTGAAGTTGCTTGGTGGGATTCCCAAACTTTTGGATTAGCGCCGGGCTTAAATCAAAGGCTCTAATTTGGTGCAAGATTGCAGTGCGATTTGGGGGCGCTTGATTCGAAATGAAGTGGATTGCGTTGTTAAGGCATAGGGGGGTGAACACTGAGCTCGATTCCCCTTCTAATCTCTCCGCATAAGTGAGCGCTTCTTTTAAGAAGAAATCGACAAAAGCGTTATGTTCTAGCTTTGCCAAAAGATGTTGAATTGCATTAAGCCAATAAGGCTCATCAGCCAGTTTAAACTGCTCTATCGGATGGTTCTGTAGCCAAGTCTTCCAAATCTCCTCCAAAAGCTCTTTAGGTGGAGCAGAGCGAATCAAACGATCCCAAAGTTCCCATGATGGGGGAGGGGCTTTCTTTAAGAGGGCGAGCGCTTTGCAGTGATCATTTTGCGTCAGCGCCTCATCGATTTGCTCTTCTAGAGTTGGGACGCGAGGGATCAGCTCGGCGATGGATCCGGTGTTCTTGTAGGTCTCTAAATGCCTTTTCCTCTCTTCCACACCAAGTGCACGGCACTGCTGTAAGCATTCTTTTTCTGTGCCAGATGTGAGCGATAGGAGTTTGTCAAATAGGGAAAGATTGGCAGGATTGCGCAAAAGGATCTCTGTTAGTATAGGCTTCCACATTGCTTGGTCGAGAGATTTTGCATCTAGGCTTTCGACGATGACTTCGAAATCGCGGCAAGGCTCTGCACTGGCAAGTGCCATCGGCGCTACCCAACGGGCATGTTCTTCTCGGGCGATGCCTTGTGAAACGCAGAAACGGGTAAATTGCTGCCAAGAATCCTCTTTGCGTAATTGCCCTAAAATCCACGTTTGGTCGAGAGGCTCTCTCATCACAGCAGAATTGCCTGTCAGCTGAGCAAAAGTGGCGTAGGCTTTAGCGACACGAAATTTTTGCTCTCTCGATAGTCGTTGTCCTGGACGGGTAATCCTCATTTCAAAACAAGGGGTCGCCTCTGTCACCGTTGCAACGGTTTCGAGGACTTTGACCACCTCTTCAAGGGAAGAATCCCCCTTTTGCAAATGAATCAGCAAAAGGGCCAGTCGATCCCATCGTTTCCATCCGAGAGCTTCTTTCACCAAAAGATCTGCTAAGCGAGGAGAAGAGCTGAGGTCCCTAAGATGATGGTCTATAAGCTCTCTTACTTTCGGCTCGTAGCTAATCGCAAAGGAAAAGGGTGGGTTTTGCCCCTTCATACGGATCAAATAGGCGCCGAGTAAATTGAGCCGCTCCTCGGGTGAGAGGCGAATTGCTTTCGGATCACATAGTTTACAAACCAAACAGAGTGCAAAAGGAAGCGCTTCTTCGGGCATTGTAGCAGCAGCTCTTTCTAGAAATTCTGGCCGCTTCTCAATTTGCTCATCACTCCAGACTTTGGAGAGGACTGAAAGATCTCTGCAGGTGAGAAGCTCCTCAAAAACTTCTTGTCTGCTCTCTTTTTCAATTAAAGGTGCAAAACGTGTTCCAGCAAAGACCTCTTTCATGCCGGGCTTATCGATAAGGTCAGGCAGAGTTAGTGCTGGGACGATATCGGCAGGATCCCAACCCGCGCACTTTAACAAAAAGAGAAATCGGGTCGCTGTGGCAAAGTCTTCATATCTGCAAAAACCTTGGTAGAGCTCGATAAGCTGAGACTGAGCCGCTCGTATCAGAGTTTGTGGAGGGGCAGCGGGTAAGGTGGGCAAAAACAATGCCATTGCTTTTGCGAGGCAGGCGAGGGTGGCTGGTTCATTAACTTTGAGGTTGTGGGATAGGTTTTCTAATGTGTGCGTGAGGTCTAGAGGCAGCACGAGGTAAAGAGGGGGATCATGATCCCATCTGATCTCAACTAGCTCTTCTGAGACTCTTCTGCAATGGGATCCATTACTCGCTTCTAAATAACCAACCAGCTGCAAAACGGAAACGATGAGGTTAAAATCATGAGACACAAAGAATTGGCCAAGAGGAGTGCTCAGAGTGATTGTTGAGCATCGTGGCGGAGGCACTTGCAGCCGACAAAACAGCGGGTGGGCATTGAAAAAAAATGCCATGAGCGACTCATCCCCCTTAGGAAAATCCAATTTCCCCAGAGTAAAAGCTGTGGTCAGCTCCATTGGGGTCAAATTCTCCGGAGGGTTGGCGCCAGAAAAGCCCTTCGTCGTGAGATTGACCCAATACCTCTTTAATTCTTCTGTTCGAGGATGAGCGACGGCAACCGCTTGAGCTTCAGGAGTTGGATTGAGAGCTACAGGTCTCATCTCTAACGAGAGAGGATCTCTTGTGGTTTAAAGAAGAAAGGGATCTCAGTCTTGGCCGTTTCAGGGCTATCAGATCCATGCACCGCATTTTTGTCGATTGTCTTCGCAAAGTCAGCGCGGATTGTCCCTGGAGCGGCTTCTTTGGGGTTTGTCGCACCCATCAGCTCCCGGTTTTTGGCAATCGCATTTGGACCTTCGAGGACCATCACCACGATGGGACCAGAGATCATTAAAGCGACCAGTTCGCCGAAGAAGGGGCGATGAGCATGGACGTTGTAGAAGGCCTTAGCTTGGTCGATAGTGAGCAACAACATTCTGGCTGCAACCACTTTGAGGCCAGCTTTTTCGAAGCGACTGATGATCGCTCCAATATTATTGTCACCCACCGCATCAGGTTTAATGATCGAAAGTGTGCGTTCAGTTGTCATTAGAAATACTCCTTGAATTTTCAGCGTGTTTGATTATAGACTAGTCACGAATTTATGTCCTATGGAAATTATCCAGATTTGACAGGCGTGCGCCGGATCCTAGTGATCAAGTTGCGCCATTTGGGAGAT
This sequence comes from uncultured Verrucomicrobiae bacterium, assembly GCA_963806855.1. Classification (GTDB taxonomy): domain Bacteria; phylum Chlamydiota; class Chlamydiia; order Chlamydiales; family Rhabdochlamydiaceae; genus Sacchariniichlamydia. The sequence continues at coordinate 291,074 of CAWDYW010000003.1, forward strand.
GTGCTCCTTTCAGCTCCCGTTTTTTCCTATTTAAAAAAAGTTTTCCCGCACGCCCAAATCGATGGCTACATCTGGGAAGAGGCTCATCCCATGCTCGATGGCCATCCCGCCATTTCCAATTTGATCCTCCATAACCGGAAATGGAAAAAGCTCCCTCTTTGGGCCCGGATGCGAAATGAGATGGGGCTGCTGAGAAAAATTCGATCAGAAAAATATGACCTTGTCGTCAACCTCACCGAAGGGGACCGGGGAGTGATTGCTGCGGCAGTGAGCGGCGCTAAAGTCAGAGTGGGGCTCGATCCTAAGGGGAAAAAGCGCAAGCTGCTCACACACCTGGTCAAACCGTGCCCCACTTACCGCCATACGGTCGAGAGAGACCTCGATGCGCTGCGCAGGATTGGTCTTTTCCCCGAACTCGATGAACGGGAGCTATTCTTCCATGTGCCCGAGGAGGCGCGCCGCTTTGCAAAAGAGCGGATGGGGGATGAGCCCTTCGTTGTCGTCCATGCTCCCTCCCGCTGGCGCTTTAAGTGCTTGCCGCCGCAGCTGATGGCCCAAGTCATCGACGAGCTAGGTGAAAAAGTCGTATTGACCGGAGCCCCCTCCGAGAGAGAATTCGTCCAAGAAGTGGCGGATTTGACTAAAGGAGATGCGATCAACTTAGCCGGCGAGACCTCCTTGAAAGAGATGGGAGCGCTAATGCAGCTTTCAAAAGGGGTGATTACTGTCGATTCGGTCGCGCTTCATATGGCGTCTGCCCTGAAAGTGCCCACGGTCGCCATCTTCGGCCCTACTTCAGAGAAGAATTGGGGCCCTTGGCAAAATCCACCGAGCGCCGTTGTAGCCCAAACACGCGAGTGCCGTCCCTGTCACCTAGACGGGTGCGGCGGAAGCAAGCGGAGTGATTGCCTTTGGACCTTATCCGCAGACGAGATTGTCCGGGCATTTAAGGCTGTTTCAGATGAGATAAACGCAATTGTATAAATTTTTTTGCAAAAAGTGACAATTTTGTCACTTTTGTTCTGCAAAAAGTGACAAAAATGTCATTTTTTGTCAAGCATCTAATAATCAATGAGTTTTGCGAGCTACCTCTACTAATTGAAATACTGGTAGACTTTCAGCTTAGCTGGTTTGCTTTTGACCGTTGGAAGTGGATTGCCCCGGATATCAAGCTCTCGCAGCTTAGTGAGCTTACCGAACCCTTTCGGGAAAGAGGAGAGTTGATTGTCCTTAAGATCGAGTATCCTCAGGCGGGAGAGGGTGCAGATCTCATCAGGGAGCATAGTGAATTGGTTATTGCTAAGAAAAAACGTCTCTAAGTGAACAAGTTTATCGATCTGGGCTGGTAACCAAGAGAGTTGTTTATTGCGAAGATCCAGTTTTCTCAGCTGAGCAAGCACGGTGTGGTTTTCTGCTGACCATCCGCTGAATTCCTTTGCTTTGTTGATTGCGTCTTGCGAATTTTTTAGTTGTGTCATACGAGGTCCTTCTAAATGAAGTCCAGGTATTTGCCTTTTGATTTCTTTAACTAATTTTCTCCAAAAAACAAGTGTATCTCGAGCTTCAAGCCAATTTTGGAGATGTTCGATCTGTGCAATAGTTGGCTCTTTTAAGATGAGATTGATGTCGCTTGGTCGATCTGAAATAGCAGTGACTTTTGTTTGCAATTGCCTAATAAAGATCTGTAGTTGATCGCTAATTGCTGAGGTCCCTTTTAACGGGCATTTTAACCTAATCGCAGTGGGTCTCAGTACATAATCGGCGGTGACCTTTTGCTGCCAGGATCTTGATGTAGAGCCGAGCTTAGCGAGGTCGGGAAGATCGAGTTTTGATAAGATTAGATCCATTGGAACATCCGGTAATAATTCTAATGGGAACGGTTCAGTTGGGGTTGAGGCTTGATAAGTGTGTCTGGAGCTGGAGCCAGTCCTGCGGTGCTTCGATGGAGATGTGTCGTTTCGCTGATCTATATATGCAGAATTTTTATCACTCAGAATTGAATTCATTTTTTCCTTTATTTATTAATAATAAGCTTATTGTAATTAGTATATATATTAATGTCAATTCTGTTTTTTAAAGATTAATATACTGCAATTAAAGTTAATTAGATTGATTTGCGATAATAAATTGAAAAGTTGGGGGAATTCGACAGGCAGACGCCGTCGAAAATAGACTGAACCTGAGTTTTGCGAGCTGCCGCTTAACTAAGCTGGGAAGCTTCTTCCCTCATTTCCTCTTGTACAGCAACGGCTTGTAGTTCGGCTTGATCGCTCTTGACTTTGAACTCTTTCGAGATATGGCGGACTGAGAAGATCCAAGCGGTAAACACGGCAACTAAGATTCCGGCGATGAAGGGGGTGGAGAGGGCGATGCTGCCTGTCCCCAAGATCAGCGCTTGATAGGTCAAGGATGCGCCCGATTTGCCGACTCCAGAGCCGAGGCCGTCGATGGCCGCTTTTCCGCGGAGGCGCGCTTCGGGTTCGAGCGCCAAGAAGGCGAGCTCTTTGGAGGCATCGAAGACAGAGTATTTGCCCGCTTTTGAGAGGCAGTTCTGCAGCGAGCCGAAATAGACGGTCATGACGAGTGGTGTGACGCCGAAAAGGGAGACGGCGAATCCGGTCAGGGCATTTTCGAAGAACATGAAGCTGAAGAAACCAATTGCCATCAGGACCATGACCGCTGGGGTGAGCATGGCGACAAAGGTCCAGCCGAGGCGGCGTACCATCACGGAGAAGAGGACCCCGCCGATGGTGGCGATGCAGCCGATGCCGATGGTCACCATGTTCATGTGACGGAGGATTTCATCGGGGGTAAATTGCTTTTTGAGTTGGGCCTTCCACAGGACGTCGGTGAAGTTGATCGCGATATTGAAGCCGAGGACGATCAACGCCAGGCAGGTGAGGTAGCGCGACTTGGAGATGTAGCGGATGCAGTCGCGGACCGAGAGCCGCTTTTTGTTGCTGTTTTTGACCGATTCGGCATGGCTATCGACTGTTTCTGGTTCAAAGGGGACGACTCTCCGGTTGATCCAGTAGAAGAGGGCCATGGCCATGACGGCGAAGATGCTGACGAGGACGATTGAGGAGGTGAGCGATTGCTGCATGGGGTCGGCGGATCTCGAAGTGAAGACCAGGCTGCTGGCGATCAGTCCGAGGAAGCCGCCAAAGATGGGGGAGAGGTTGGAGCCGATATTGAGCAGGCCGTAGCACCGTTTGGCTTGGGGAAGGGGGGTGATGTCGTTGGCAAAGCCCCAAAAGAGGACAGTGAGGACAATAACCGACCAGAGCTCGGCGATTACATAGAACAGGGTGACCGACCAGTTGCTGATCATCGAGATGAGGCCATTGAATCCCGAGGGCAAAATCCCTTTCAAGGTGGCGTCGAGGCTGGTTAGGTGGAGCGTTTCGCTATTGGGGAATAGGACAAAGGCGTAGAGCAGATAGTAGGCGACAAAGCTGCTGACGAGGATATAAAAGACGTTTTCTCGGCTGAAGAAACTGCGCAGCTTGGTGTAAAACCAGGTGCCGATGATTGCGCCGGGGAGCATCCCATAGACTTTGATGAAGGGGATCGCTTCAGCGCCAGAGGCAGCCAAGTTGACCGAGTCTTTCAGGTTGCGCAGGATGCTGTAGCAGATGCACAAGAGAAAGAACATCACTCCCATCGAAATGATTTTTTTCATTTCATTTCTGTGAACAGGCCAAGCAACTGAGCGCCAAAAACCAAATTTTTTATCCGACATAACTTCCTATAATCTAAAATCTTCTCCAAAATAAGAAGATCTGGCTTCTTTGTTTTCTAATAATTCATTTACAGATCCCGACAGGAGGACTTTTCCCTCTTGGATCAGATAGCTCCGATCGGCAATTGAGAAAATTTCCCGCGCGTTGTGGTCGGTAATCAAAATGCTAATTCCCTTCTGCTTGAGATGTTTAATCATTTTTTTGACATCGATCACAGCTAAGGGGTCTATATTGGCAAACGGTTCGTCGAGCAGGAGCAGAGAGGGTTCAGTCACAAGCGCCCGGGTGATTTCCAGACGTCGCCGCTCTCCTCCCGATAAGCTGATCGCCTTATGCTTGGCGAGCTTTTCCAGATGTAGCTCGGCTAAAAGCTCTTGGAGTTTTACCTTGCGCTGCTCATTGCTCAAGGGGAGCGTCTCCAGAATGCAGAGGATGTTCTCTTCCACCGTCATTTGCCTAAAAATCGAAGGTTCCTGTGCCAGATACCCCATCCCGAGGCGAGCCCGCTCATGCATGGGTAAAGTGGTCACATCTTTGTTTTTAAAGTAGACAGTCCCAGAGGCCGGCTCGATCAGTCCAATCGTCATATAAAACGCGGTCGTTTTGCCTGCTCCGTTGGGACCGAGCAGCCCCACTACTTCCCCCTCTCGCACTTGGAAAGAAAGGCCGGAGACGACAGATTTTCCCCCATAGGATTTAGTCAGGTTCTGCACTTTTAGGATGATCGGTTTAGCGGTGTCGTTCATTTGCTATCCCCCTTGTAGAACGGGAACAGTTTTTTCAGGAGTTCATTTTCGCTCGAGGAGAAAGCGAAGCGGACGTTGCCCACCCCTTTGACGATCTCCTTCTGATCGACACGGTCAATATGCACCTCGCGGGCGCTAATCGACAAATCTTGGGTTCTGTCCCAAAACAGCACGTTTCCCCCATCTTTCGAGCTGAGCACCATTTTCTCCTCGGCAGGGAAGTAGACAAATTGGTCAGCCTTGGCGCAGCGGGATCCCGATTCTTCAATCTGCAACTGGACATTGCCACTCAGATGCAGCTTTTCGGGGTCATAATCATTCGAATAAGCCAGTTCTGCATGATCGGAGCAAAGTTTCATCTGATCATGAAAGTATTCAATGGGGTGGTTTTGCGGACTCTCCAGCGTGAGCAGTAGCCGCTCTTGATCGAGTCGCATCTGGCCATAGCAGATCAGCAGCTGCTTAAATCTAGTGGTCAACTCTGTTTTCCCTTTCGCCACCATGCTACTTAAAATCCACTTGCCCTCTTGCTGCTTCTGATAGAGCTCCACTTCCTCATCACAATGGAGCGTGCCGAGCTCTTCGTCGCTCACCGAGACATCGCCCTGGAGCGTCAGCTGCTGCGGCTCATTTTCCCATGTCATTTTCTTGCAGGAGAACTTCATCCCACGCGGATTCAGTACACCTTTTACCGCCATCAGCACAGCCGTCGAGGTATTGGGGAAGAGTTCCACCCTTTCGGCCTCGATCAGATCGTCATGATGAGAGAGCTTGCAATTAGGCATCGCCGTGATATGAGGACTGGCGTCGTTGACATAGGTCGCATGATCGGCGTCGAGAGTGAAATCGGCGCCGTACTCCACCTGCACCTGGCCATCGGCATCGAGTTTGCGCACCTTGTACGAGTCGCCCTCTTTCGCAAATTCGAGATCGGCCTGCGTGCTGGCGAGCGTGAAATGGTCTGGCCCGAGATTGACAAACTTGATCAATTGACCTGCTTCAGGGAGCAGCTTGCCCGTCATCGCGATGAAATTGAGGTCGGCTGTAGCGCACGAGATCTTCCCTAAATTCTTTAACGTAATGAGCACATCTTCCCGCAGAGCGATCGACGAGAACGGCCCATCTTTTTCCTCTTTTTCTAAGCGGGCGCTTCCCGAAGCCAATTTCCCTAGAGCATGATCGACAAGAACATTGCCATTCAGAACAAGCGCATTGCCGTCATAGGAGGCCTTTTTCGACGAAATTTCGGCCGCACTTAGCAGAATTGGAAACAGGAGAAGGGCAGTTTTAACGCAAAGACGCAAAGGCGCAAAGACGCAAAAAGAATTATTTTTTTCTTTGCGTCTTTGCGCCCTTTGCGTCTTTGCGTTGAAAAGGGGCTGTACTATAGAGGCGAGTTTCATTCTTTCACCACCGTCGCTTCAAAATTTTCAGCCTGAAATTGAGGTGTCTTGCCGCTGAAGATCACCGAAATATCTTTTGCAATGCCGCTCAAGAACGGTTCGTCGCTCTCCAGAGGCTCAAGAGGAAGCACGTGGCCTGGCAGTTTAAAGAGCGAAAGGAGCACGCTATTAGCGGTAAATTCTTGTGTCGTATACCGATACAACCCCGTCTCTGCTTCAATCAGCCGCGCCTGTTGCATCGGCCCCTGTCCCTCTCGCGAGAGTTTATCTTGCATCCAGCATTTCACACCCTGCAGCGACTCAACGACATCGAGTTTATTGCCAATCGGTGTCAAACTGAGTAGCGAGCCAGCGCTGGCAATTTGGTAGTGGAGGCGTGAGCCATCGCTGTGCGCAAACCAGATATCTTTGCGTACCTGCTTGCGGTGTTGATTGGTCTGGGAGGGGACTTCCGAAGAGGCGATATCCCGTTCTCGGATCATGTCGTTAAAGCGGCTTACATCGGAAGAGCGGAGAATGGCTATCTGATAAATCCATACACCGATCGCCGGCATTAAGATCGCAAGTAAGATAGTCATTTTCTTCTTAAAGATGGGCCACCTCCAATGAGGTATGAATCCGTTTCAGCTGCAATAAGAGATCTTCCAGTTGATCTAGAGGCAATTGTGAATCTTTGTCGCTCATTGCCACTGCCGGATTGGGGTGCGCTTCGATGAAAACCAGATCGCATCCCGCCGCCACAGCAGCCCTTGCCAGCACTCCAATATATTGCCGCTGACCGCCAGAAGAGGTCCCATTGCCGCCGGGCAGCTGCACCGCATGGGTCGCGTCGAAGCAGACCGGATAGCCGAACTCTTGCATAATCGGGATCCCTCTCATATCGCAGACCAAATTGTTGTAACCAAAGCTGGTGCCCCGATCGGTCAGGATGATATTCTGGTTGCCCATCGATTCGATTTTGTCGACCACATTCTTCATGTCCCAAGGCGCCATGAATTGCCCCTTTTTGACATTGACCACCCGCCCTGTCTCTGCAGCGGCGGCGATCAGATCAGTTTGACGGGACAAGAATGCGGGGATCTGCAAGACATCGCACACATCGCCGACCGCTTTAGCCTCTTCCACAGTGTGGACATCGGTCAGTACGGGCAACTCGAATTCGTTCTTAATTCGCTCTAAAATAAGAAGACCCCGTTCTAAGCCGGGGCCTCTGAAAGAGTGGACAGACGAGCGATTCGCCTTGTCATAACTGGATTTATAAATGAGGGGGATGCCAAGTCGAAGAGAGAGTTTTTTGAGGTATTCTGCAGTGAAAAGAGCATTCTCCTCGCTCTCAATCACACATGGACCGCAGATGAGTGCGAGAGGCTTACCATTTCCTAGGGAGAAATTCCCAACCTCTACTTCGCGCATATTCCCATTAATTATCTATAATACCCTAAATAAATTCAACAGTAAAGCGGCAACTTTTTGGGATAAGGAAGCGTATACAATTTTTTTTAATTGTGGCGCCTTATCTTTGGATTAGTAAAATTATCCTCCATAAAAAAATCTAAAAAGGAGATTTTATGAGTCTTGAGCGAGCAGCAGCAGGAGTAGTCATTACATTTATCGGAGCCGATTTAGTTGCCACAGAAGCACAGAACTGGCGTCAAGGAAAAAATATAGAAAAAATTCGACTTGCTATCGGAATCATCGGAGTCGTAGGTGGACTTTATGAGCTAATGAATCAAGCAATTTATGTGGCTAGCCAAATTGAACATTGTGGTCCGCGTGGCCTTGATGGCAGATTCAATTGTAAACTACTCAAAGAGGAAGTAGAAAAAAAGTGTGCCGAGGTTCTAAAACAAGGTACTAGAACAGTTCAAGGTGAAGAAATTCCTCCACTAGATCTTGAAAAGCATGTAGAAGACATCGGAGCCAATTTTGAACATGGAGTGGATTCTACAGGCTGCTGGACAAGGCTAACTGCAGAAGGTAAAAAATTCTTCAGAGAAAAAGTGTATTTTCATCTCAAACCACATTATGATGCCTTCATTGAAAGTGGCTCATGGGACCATAGGATCACAAGAAGCAGGCTCCGAATCAAAGGCAGTATTCAAGGTGTATTTTGGGGATGGAAGAAATCATCATCAGAATGAAGTAATTCTACAAAAGTCGAGGGGCACTGAGGGTGAACTCTCTCTGCCTTTTGTTTTGTTACAGTCTCGTTTCATCATTGCCTTTGTGATTCATTCAGCTCAAATTCGACTTTTGGGGCGCGGAAATATATAAAATTTATTTAAAAATAACAGGATATTAGGATGGTCAGGATAGGAAATATCCTGACTATCCTAATACCCTGTTCGAAATATTTTTATTATTGCTTCTGATCTTTTGGTTTGCTATAATAATTCATATTAAAAAACTAAACAAGGAGATTTTATGATTATTGGGGTAGGAGTAGGAGGAACAGTAGCGACAATCGGCGGTGCCTATATGGTCTATAGAGGAGCGAAGAATTGGTATAATGGAAAAGATATAGGAAAAATTCAAGTAGCAATCGGGGTCATTGCCCTAGCCGGTGGAGTATACTCTCACATGATGCTGAGAAAAGCTTTTGATTTGGACTACTGCTGGGGGCACAAACCTGATCCCAAAATTGGATGTAAAGCACTAGTAGAACAAGTAAAAAAAGCTTGCGCTGAGGTTTTAAAGAAAGGTTATGGGAAAATTCCAGGCCTAGATCTCGAAAAGCATGTTGAGAGGGTCGGTGCCAACCTTTTTGATGGAGTAGAAAGTCCCAGATGCGATACCGAGCTGACTGCCGAGGGGAAACATTTCTTTATTGCGTCAGGATTGAAAGAGCCTAGGAAATATTTGTATGAAGCCTTTACTGAGACTGGTCGCAGGATCCATGGGGTGATTCGACATTACCACTCTATTAAAGTCTAATCCATCGCATTATTGGACTTTTCTTTAAAGCACTGAGGCGCCGAGGACTTATCCTCGGCGCCTTTGCTTTTACAGGGGCATTTATAGTCTCATTTATAGTCTCATTTATAGTCTCATTCCGAGGGGGTGGAATCGAATTTTTCTTGAACTATTTTCCAGAACCCGTCTTTTTTCGAGCCTATACGTTGGATAATCCCTAATGATCTGAGTTGTACAATAACTCTTGCAGTCGTAGCCCGTGACTTCTGAGTTTTGGCAGCGAGATCCTCATAAGAGAGTTTAGCATTCGCTGCTATCAATTTAAGAATTTCATTCTGTAAATCCGATAAGGAAGCTCTCGATTGAATATCAATCTGAGTCTGAGTAACTTGAGCTATCTCCCTATGGACCAGTGAGGTAAATAGAATGGCATCTTTATCATTAATTAAATCGATTTGAGACCAGCTTTCTAGGGCTCTCATGACTCCCGTGCCGAGGCCTCGGTAAGGGAGCATTCCTTTTGAGATGAAGGAAGTCAGGGTGGGATTGCGTTGAATCGAGGTGCCAGTTCGGATCTTTTCGATGGTCAGATGATCTGGTAGGGATCCGGGACTGATAATTTCGATCCGATCTTCGAAAACGAAAAGCCGAACGGGGGCGCTAATAAAATAATCGCGGTGGATAAGAGCGTTGACGAGAAGTTCTTCGAATACAAGTTGGGGGATTTCGGGATCGCCAATGGAATTAACGCTTTTATTATTTTGGACTTTGCGCAGATTTCGCATGATGAACTTTAGAGCGCCTTGGAAAACGTCGATGAGTGGACCTTCGAAATCTTCGCTATCGAGATAATTGACTCCAATTTTAGTGCCGGGGAATGATGCGGCCTTGATGATAAAGGCGGGTTTAATAAATTGGGGGTTCTCTGCAAAAAGGAGAACGCCCGCTAGGTTTAATCGCGTTCCCGATGCTAAGTTCATGTTTTCGAGAAGTTGTAGTCTTTTGGGAATAGATTCGGGAACTTCTTCATGGTAAAACTTTTTCAGAAACTTTGCAAAAAGCTTGAGGTCTAGTGCTTCGATGCCAGCGCGAGTGGGAACTTCATCGGCATGGAGCAGGTCAACCTCCTGGAAAAGGCGCCGGAGCTCTTCTTTAGAATGGATGCGTCTTTTATCAGAGCCGCTTTTCAACCAAATGACCCCTTGATGATCAAAATAGGGTTTATCGATCCCTTCGGGTATTGTGACAATGATGACAACTCGATCTTCTGCGACTAAGATATTTTGGGTTTGGAAAGTGATTGGGCTTCGGACAAACTGGCTAGCCGCATTGCTGAGGATTTGGTTGATACGGCTGACATCTTGGCTCGTAAGGCCAATGAGCTCTCCATTATCGGCAACCCCAATGAAGATCTTTCCTCCGCGGGAATTAGAAAAGGCGACCATCTCAGCCGCGATCGAGTCCGCATTGCGGACATCTATTTTGAATTGATTTTGACCATCTTCTCCATGGGGAATGATTTTCTCTAATTCCATCAATTCTAATGTCATTTTATCCCTTCTGGCATCCGAGCTTGCGGGCGTGGACCTCTCTCAAATAACCGTTTAACGTTTGGATCGAGTCGAGGAGGTTGAAGAGGGCTGACCGGTCTTTCTCGAGCAGGGCGATCGGCGTCGACTTCGATTTCTTCGCCAGAATTTTCTCTTTGTACTCCTCCAGCTGCCGCTTCTCTTGCTGATCCTTCTCTTCATCCTCTTCGTTTTCTACCCAATCGAATTCGGGGGAGATTACATAGGAGAAAAAGCGGTTGCGCATCAGGTTGAATTTGGGAGGGGGTGCAAAGTTGGCAAAAGGGTGTTGGTTGATGTTCGTTTCGAAGAGCTCATCCCATTTCGTGGTGATCGTCGATTCGGAATTGGCGATTTCAAAATGGCGCGGGATCAGATTGGCTTCAGAAATATAGCTGACGTCGAAAAGCGATTGATCGGTCGCGTAACGCTCGTGCGCTTCCATTTTATAATTATCGATTGTAACTGCATTTGCTTTTGCCATCATTTCATCCGTTGCTAGGTATCCGCGATGAAAGTTTCTTTGGAATGGGGATTTTTTTCAAGGTCTATTTTTTTGTGGATATTAATTTCGGCACTGGTTAACATGTTCGTGTCCAAGCCTGAATTTTGTGTGCGAAATGATGAAACAAAAACTACTTCCCCTCCTGTTGTCCATGCTGCTCTTCTCACGACTAGGGTTTGCCCAATCGGAGCAGGAGGCTCATCACATCAATTTTAACGATGTGCCGGTCATCGAATTCATCCGATTTGTCAGCAAAATTTGCCAGTCGAATTTCATTTTTGATCATCGGGAACTTGGATTTAATATCACGCTTTCTTCCGGCAAGCCGATGTCGTCTGAAGAGGTGGTCGAGGCGCTCGTTCAAATGCTCCGGATGCATGGCTTTGCCGTCTCTGCGGAAGGGAACTATTATGTGGTCCATCGCTATAGCGAAGAGGAGCTCAAAAATGGGGCCCATATCAGACGGGCCGACATTAAGCTCGACAATCTCATTGCGGGGGACATTCCGTCGATGCCCCATGACAGTCTCGAGTTTGCCACCTATAAATTGCGCTACCATCAAGGGGAAGAGATTGAGTCTGCTCTGAAAAAGATGGCATCCGACATGAGCTCGCGCGCCGATCGGCCGATCAAATTGATCGAGGCGATCAAGACGATCAATTGTGTCAAGGCGACCAACTCGCTGTTCTTCACGGGCGATGATAAGACAGTCCAAGCGCTCGATAAATTGATCAAGACGCTTGACATCCCAAGGCGGCAGGTGTTCATCGAGGTGCTCGTGCTTGAGACCGACGCCAAAAAGACAACCGAATTTGGGCTCGACTGGGTGGGCGGCGGAAGATTCAAAGACAAGGTCTCATTCGGCGGTGGTAATTTCTCTGGCAGACATAACGGTTTTGCCGATTCAGCGAAATCACTCAATAGGGGAGAGGCTCACACTGGGCTCGACTTGATCCCTTTTGGCCGCGGGTTTGATCTCGGCATCATCGGCGATATCATCTTGCACAAAGGAAAAACGTTTCTTACATTAGGCTCGCTCGTCTCCGCTCTTGAACAAGATGGCGACAGTACGATCGTCCTCAACCAAAAAATCGTCACGCAAGACAACAAAAACTCGAAAATATTCGTCGGGGATAACATTCCGTTCACAGGTTCCGTCGTCTCGACAGTGGGGCTCAACCAGCAGACAACTGCCAATATCGAGTACCGCGACATCGGAGTATCCCTTAGCATTACCCCCATGCTCGGGGAAGATGACATCATCAGCCTTGATATCAGTCAGGAGATCACCGAGGCGGTCGGCGACCATTTGGCCTCGACAGTCGAGGTTGAGGGGATCCGAACCACTAAAACCAACATGCAGACCCTCGCCCACGTTCCCGATAACCACTTCCTCATCCTCAGCGGCATGGCCCGCAATGCCAAATCGTTCCAAAAAGCGGGGATTCCTTGCTTGGGCGGCCTCCCGGTCATTGGGGCAGCCTTTTCCAAAAACAAGAAACTGAATGAAAAGCGCAACGTGCTGATCTTCGTCAGACCTCACATTATCAATACCTTCGAAGAGTATGCCCGCATCACAGAGCGGCAAGAGGACTACTGCAAGGTGCCTGAGTCTGTCCGCTGCACTGACGAAGGGTAAATTAAATCTTTAATTATTATTTTGATTATTAGTTGCATATAATTATATTAAATGCTATAATTAGTATATTATTATTAATAATAAGGAGATTTAATATGTCTATTTCAAGTGATCAATTTTTTAATGCGGCTACAACAGTGCTTCCCTTGCTTAGCGGAGTGCTCGTTGGGCAAGCATTAAATAAAGCCAGAGGTTTTAATGAGGAAGCTGGAATTTCTTTGGGAACTGTCACAAACTTAGCGCTTGGAGTGTTTGCGGCAAGTTTTTCGAGCCTGGTTCGTTACAACGAAAGTCCAAGTATTGAGAATACCGTCTTCAAAATTGCTCTGTTCGCTGTGCCAATTTTATTCTTGTGCCTAAATAGAACACAAGTTACCGCTCTAGAAGCTAAAGAGGTTACAGTTAGTGCTGGAAAACCTTTAGAATGTGAAAAACTATTTAAAAAAGCAAAGCGGGCTGAAGTTCATCATACTCCTCAAATTATCGCCCTTGAACCTAAGAAGGCTACAGTTGTTGAAAAGCCTTCAGTTGCCCCTGCCATTTTGGCTCAGCTCCCTGAAAAGGAGAATGGCGAAGTCAAAATAAGACAGGCTGCCATGGCTGTAGCAAAAGGTGTAGAACAGTTAAGCGAGAGTCTTCCGGCCAAATATGACGAGGCATTTGAAAAGCAAGTGCTCGAGGTCATCAATGGGCAAGGATCTGCTGAGGAAAAAGATGAGCGAATTTTAGCTCTCGTTAATGCACGCAAGCTGTAAAAATTAATTCTGCTTGTCGGCAATTGATAGGTCCCGTTAACATCTTCGGAAATTAAATTCTTACCGAAGGTGTCTAATGGGATTCGTCAATCAAGCATGCACAACTCTTACCCAACCATTTCTAAATGAAGTCAATATCGACGTCGTCTGCAAGGACGAGGTGCTTAAGTTTGTCCCGATCGTTTTGGCAGCAGGCATAGCCACTGTTGCGACTGGCCTCATCGGGCGCCGCGTTTATCAGGCTTTCCAGAATTCAAATTACCTTCAAGCCGCTCGTATTGGCCTTCTGAAAAATGTCCAAGATGCGATTGCGAAAAAGGTGGATCTTAATCAACAGGACCCCGTCACTGGGGATACCGCGCTTCACTTCGCCCTTGTTAATCAACATACTGGAGTAATCAATGCTCTCCTTGATGCTGGAGCAAGTGTCGCTACTACGAATCAAAAGGGTGAAACTTCACTCTATATCGCCTGCCAAAATAAAGACGCTGCAGTTATTAGGAAGATCATTAGCAAGAAAGCTAATGTCAATGCAAAAGATGCTGCGGGGAATACACCTCTGATGTGCGCGGTGAAAAAGGGCTCACTGGAGGCGGTGAAGGTGCTTGTCGAGGCGGCCGGATTGAGATAAATGCTCAGAATCAAGTTGGGGAAACCGCTCTAGCTTTATCTGCCCGCGAATATCCCGCTATTCTAAAGGTCCTTTTGCAAAGAGGAGCCAATCCCGACCTCCCCGATGAAAAGGGACAAATTCCGCTGCACCATGCAGTCGATCAAGAAAACGTTGAGGCGATTGAGGCTTTACTTGAGGCAACTCAGGACTGCAATCGTCGCGACGAGGACGGCAAGACACCGCTGCATCTGACGGTTCACCATGTTAGCAGCCGCCTATCCAGTGCCGATGCGCTGCTAAAATGCGACAAAATCGACACCAGTATTCTCAATAAGGCAGGAGAGTCGGCTCTGCACGAGGCGTGTGTTCGGATGACTGCGAATAACCAATTGGCTTTGAAATTCATTGGATCGAAGAAATTTAACCTCGATCTTTTGACTGAGGATGGAAATACCGCAGCTCATATCGCTTTGGTCCATCAAAATTATGAAGTGCTTGAAGCGTTGCATCAGGCTGGAGCCCGGATGGATATTGCTAACAAAGATGGAAAAGTTGTCAGGCAAGGCAACGATGACAAATTGGCGATGCTGTACGAAACATACACTGTCGAACAGCTGCAAGACTTAAGAATCGAAGGGCTAACAGCCATTGAATGGGCGACGATTTATTGCCTCCCTTCAATTGAAAACGTGCTGAATAAAAAGGGAATCTATTTTACTTTTGCCAAAGCGGATAAAGAGCGGCTCATGACTAAAGCGATGGCAGTGATGTCGCAGAAAGGAAAAGAGTGGTGGGAACGGAACTCGCCTATTAAAATCAAAGAATTCCGTGAGCTTTGGGAAGATATCGATCAACTAACGAATCAAGATCATCATCTGAAACAACCAGAACTGTTTCAACTTTGTCGTCACTATGTCAAATCGAGTTTAGAAAGAAGAGCATTGGTTGCAGCGCATAAACACGCTGGAACCCATGTTTTTCTCTCTGATTTCTTGTTTAGCAGCCATTATGAAGTTGTATGGTATAACACATTTTTTATCGCATTACTCCCAGAAAGGCTCAGGCAAGTGCTGGCCAATAGAACTCCCAATCTGCCGCAGATGTTTGCGCAGCTAAAGGAGAATTTGCCTCTTCAAATTAGGGAAATTTTGGAGCGAGAAATCTCCCTTAACGAACTTGAGCAGTTTATTCCCCTACTCATCGCGGGAATGAATGCTGCGGTTCCTGATCGAGGAGGAGCAGTTTAATATGAGCTATTGGAATATTAATTGGACCCACTTTGTAGGTTCATTAGATTGGTTAACGCCCGTAACTGAAGAAAAGTGCCGAGAACTAGTGGGAGCAAAGTTTATTTATGATTGTGCTAGCACTGAATGGCGGCAGAATATTCGGTTCGGTTTGAGTGTCGGCAGAGTTATTACTATTTTTTCGGCAAGTGTGGCTATTGCGGTGTTATTAGCAAAAATATGGGAAAATCGCAAAGCCTACGCTGCTGCAAAAGCTTCCCTCGAAGAGGATCGCCAAGATTTAAAGGTCGCAAGGGAGAAAAACCGTTTAATAGATGTCAAGCTTTGCAAGAATGTCATTAGATCTGCTGAGGAATCAGAAAAACTGCCTGAGATCAAACGGATGATCGCAGCGGGTCAAGATCTCGATTCCCGTGTACATAAATGTGGTAGAACCCATTTGCACCGCGCGGTTGGAAAAGGGCAAGATGGGATCGTCAATGAGCTGCTCAAGGCAAGAGCTGCCGTCGATCTTCCGGATGAAAATGGGCAAACAGCGCTCCATATCGCCTGCAAGAAAGGGCAAATTGCAATAGCAAAAAAATTGATCGCAGCAGGGGCCTCCCGAGTAGCTCGTGATCATCAGGGAAGAACCCCTTTAATGCTGTTAATGGAAGGGGGATATGGCGGGACGATCGATTTTCTCATCATCGGGGATCTCAATAAGCCTAGCTCCGCAGGATTGACTCCGCTCCATTTAGCCGCTTCCCAAGGAATGGAGAGTTGGATTGAACCATTGCTGAAAGCGGGAGCCGATCCGATGGTGCGCGATCCAATGGGCAGAACGTGTATTGAGCGGCTTTTAGAAGACCAGTTACCTATTGACTCCTTTAATCGTCGCTATTTTGTCGACTGTTCTAAGGAGGAGAGGAAAGAAGGGGCTAATGACGTTCTTGAAGCATTTTCAAGACTCAATTTGCGTACTCAATGGTCAGTGAAGCAGTTCATGAGGAACATAGCTAAAAGACTATCTCCAGGCACTGCTCATGATGCTGTTGACAGCGCCACGAAAAAAGATCCCTATTTTACCATAAAGCCTAAGGATGGAGGTGAAATCTATCTACTTGGGGTTGCGCTTCTCAATATCTGGAAGAAATTGGGATATGAGAACGCTTTAACAGGCGAAAACTTTTCAATTACCTCTAAAGCTAGAAAAATTGCCCCTAGCGCAAAACTTCTTTTGGACAAAATGGATGATTGGACCCCCGCATTGCAGATGCTTGTCAAAAGGCAATATCGGGATAAGGGCGAGAGGAAAACTCTCATCAAAGAGCTGATCGCGAGTCCAAAAGTCGATCTGAATCGGGTAAGTGTGGTTGATGCCCTACGCAATGCTCGCGGGAACTTTGAGGTTGTTCATATGCTCCTCGACTCAGGCAAGATTCAGAGTGTAGATTCCGATGCCCATGTGGCAGCTGAAGTAGGGGCCTATACTGTATTGGAAGAGCTCCAGAAAAAGGGGGTCAATCTGACAGATTGTGATTCGGCTCTTCTTGAAGCCATTAAAGGGAGGCATGAAAATTGCATCCGGTTATTGGTGAAAAACATGGATTTAGGCAAACTTAAAAACCTCAGGCTTAATGGGCTCACTTTAGATGCCTAT
Organism: uncultured Verrucomicrobiae bacterium; assembly: GCA_963806855.1. Taxonomy (GTDB): domain Bacteria; phylum Chlamydiota; class Chlamydiia; order Chlamydiales; family Rhabdochlamydiaceae; genus Sacchariniichlamydia. The sequence continues at coordinate 307,848 of CAWDYW010000003.1, forward strand.
GCCCTAGTATATGCTCCTCGAGGCTTAAGAGAGGCGTTAACTGAAAAAGGATTTGATTTTAGGAAATGTAGTCCCGATAGTGTCAAAAGAGCATTGAAGGATATCTTTCTTAAAGACCTCAAATTTTTCATAGAGAAAACGGTCGTAAATATTGCTGAGCTCAACACGCTCATTAGAGAACTCGAAGGAACGGAGCCTCACCCAAGCCTCTTATTTAAGAAGCTGGAACTTGGAATCGACTACTTCTTAAAGATCGTCGAGATAGAAGAGGAAGCTCGAGCTCAAGGTAAGGCTGTAGCCGAAATCCCGATGCCGTTTGGAGACTATTTTAATTTGAGAAGGGCCATGGGCGAGATAGGCAATTTCAATATTGTCCCGCACATTTTAGGACAGCTTTTGGAACAATTGCCTAAGGGATTTAAAAATTTCTTTGAAGTCGAGCAAAGTCTGCAGGGATTGGCTTCGGCAGGAAAATTGGCTGTTCACCCAAGCAAAATCCCTCCGAGCATGTCTAGAAAATTTAAGGAAAAAGTGAGAATGAGCTATAATCAGTTGAATTAAGACCGTTTCCTGCATTAAACTGTAACAGTATGGACTGATAGCTCAGCTGGATAGAGCATCCGCCTTCTAAGCGGACGGTCGCAGGTTCAAGTCCTGCTCAGTCCGATCTATTTACCTGAGTTTCAGGTTTGTTTGCCTGATACTCAAGTTCTTCCGGCCTTTTTTCGATTTTTGAGCCTTGGTAAGATGCTCGTCCCGATATTACCTTCGGCTCAAAAAACAAAAATAGGCTCGGAATTTACTTGACTCTCAGGGCAAATAAACCCGAAACTCAGGTATTTGAGTATCCTATGGCCAAACAGACACTACAACGTTTCGTCAATAAGTCCAAAAATTTGGGCGATTTCGTTTTATCCGCTTACCGTTTTGAGAATCTCGATGAGGTTTTTAGACCGTTTAAAACAGCAGATTTTGAACGGTTCAACCACAAGCAGAAAAGCGACCTGGTAAACCGGGCTCTGTTGGAGCTGATCTTAAAAGCCCCCGACACTTTTCTTTTGATCGCCATGATCGAGTACATGGACAAGATCGCCCGTGAGAACATTCTGATCAACTACGTCCTGAACAGTTTTGAACTCTGGCTCAACCAGTTTTCTGGTCTTAGCGAGGAGGAAAACTATCGGGTCCGAGGCAAAATCATCGGGAAAGAGATCCCCCGCGATGAATATCAGGTGCTCTTTCCTATCGGAATGGGGAAGGTCCATCCTGGAAGCCACTATGTCACCGCGCATGCTTCGCCGGATCTCGATACCACTGTGGCCTCATTTTGGGGCTGGGTCGATGCGTTCGGCGCTCGGGTTGCCGAAGGGGTCCATATTTGGAATGTCCCCGGCGGCGCGCCCCAATCGAGCATCGAAGTGGCCCTGCTCTTCTATCACATCTTTGGGCAAAACGTCTTTGGCCACTTAGCGAAAACGAGGAGCACCCTGGCGTTGTCGAGCTTAGAGCTCATGACCCAGCGGGGCGTGATCAACCAGCTCACCAACCAATCTTCCCTGATGATCGATCACGAACGGGCCCAAAAGGCGATTATCTTGGTCGACCAAGGGGGATACTACTTAGGCGACTGGCGTAATTTCGATATCGAAGGGGTCAGGCAGGTGATTCTGCTGCTCAATAACTGCTTGCGCTGGTTCGAGAACAACCTCCATATCGGCCTCATCTCCCTCTTCGCAAAGGAAAATCTCTCTAAAAGCGACTTCCCCAAATTTGTCGACAAAACTTTCGAGATCAAAATCCACGACTCTGATCCGGCCCGCGAATTCAATGAGAAGCAGGTGCGGCACATCGAGGCTTATTTGCGCAAAGTGCTGAAGATCGAGCAGGGATTGAGCGCCACTTTTTCAGAGTTTGCCCGGGGCCTCCAGGCGTGCGGTGTGAACAATTTCCAAGAGTGGATCGACAAGGTGCGCGGTTTAGAGCGCTCCGATCTATTTGATGCCAAGGGCAAGCTGATTGAAAATCGACCCAAAATCTTCCACCACCTCGAAGAAATTATTTCTCAGCTCGATCAGGCCATCCAGAGCATCCGCGCCTATACCGAGCGGCTCGATGTTGCCCTCAAAATCAAGAGCGATGTATTTGGATACTTGCCCCAAGTGGTCAGCTACCGAGCCGATGTTGAAGAGCTGCGCAGCAAGATGGGCAACTACCACTATTTGACCGTCACCTCCAGCGACGAAGAGGGGAAAATGCTCCCGCTCGGCGTCGTGCGGGCCCGCGATCTCTTCCAGCCTATCTTGGGGACCGTCACCTTACGCGATTTCTGCAACCGCGATGAGACCAAGATCCCCTCCTATCTCGAAGTAATCAGCGTCATCGACCACCATAAAAGCACCCTGCAAACCTCTACCGCTCCCGTCGCCTATCTCTCCGATGCCCAGTCATCTAACACCGTCGTCGCCCAGCTGGCCTTTGTGATTAACGATCGCTACGCTACCTGTGGCATGAGCCCAAAGGAGATCGAGGAGCAGATCGACGAGGTGAAAAAAAACCTCTCCTCTTCTAGCAGCAAACGGATCCTCCAAAAACTGCTCAAACAACTGCAGGCGGTAAGCACCACTCGAGTCTATTACATCGATCCTCTGCGTGAGTTTGTCGAATACCTCCATTTCCTCTATGCGATTCTCGATGATACCGATCTGCTCACCAAAGTCTCAAGGCGCGATGTCGAAATCGTTGCCGAATTGCTCAACCGTCTCAAGTCCCTCATGGAGGGCAAAGTGGTCGAAATCATCCATTTGGATGACATCAAGCGTGACGAGACCTACGTGCAGAATGCCGCCAGTCGAATCCTCCACAATGCCGATATGTATTCACTCTATCGGAAGATCTACTTGGCCAAAGAGCAGCTGGTCGAAGAAAATTTCCTCCTCTGCGCGCAAGGGAAAGAGTCGAGCCTATTTGTCGACACCAAACAGCAAAACGGCTGCGTCAGTGTGGGGCAAACAAAGCTCTTTGCCAATAATTTCGCCTCATTCAAGGCTCATGCGGACAAACTGCGCGAAATTTGGGTCAAGCAATCGGAAGCATTTTTTGCCGATAGGCGCGAGTATGATCTCTACTTGCACATGATCAGCACCGTCCCTGGGGCTGAAGACCTCTTCAACGGCGCAGACAAGCAGCTCGCCTCAAAAGATGAGCTGTGGCTTTGGATCCCGATGACCGATCAGGCAATCGAGCATTTGAAGAGCTTCCTCAACGAATTCCGCTCCTCGCCCCAAATCATGCAGATGCAAAATGAGCTCGACCTCGAGTTCGTCGGCCCAAATGCGCACGAGCTCCATAAGATTTTCAATGAGAGCTTCTTGTCCGCGCCCTATCACCTCTCCAATGAGCATGGCAAATACTCGATGGCGATCATCCGCTTCCCAGCAGGCAAGATCAACTCGCGCAAAGCGATGATCTCTCCCTACCTGCCGAACTTAATTAGTTAGACCTCGAAAGTTATTCAAAATCAGTTAGTTACTTTTTTTAACATCAAAACTGTAAACTCTAGATGACACTTTTTAGCTAAAGTTGTCTACTCGACTTTACACTTTTTTAGCAGTGGATGGAATGAAGATGAAATTCGGGGCCCAATTTCTCAGGCCCCAGAAAATTGTAGAAATTAGCTTTCCTCTTTGGATTCGCCTTCGCCTTCGTCTTCCTCAATGATTTCAAGGTTGACGCGGATGCCGTTGCGGCTGGCAACAGACATGAGCAGAGTGCGGATGGCGTTGATGGTTTTTCCCTTTTTGCCGATGATTTTACCGATATCAGATTTCTCGACACCAAGTTCAATGATAAGTGTGTGTGTGCCCCCAATCTCATTGATGCGCACTTTATCTGGATTATCTACTAAGTTTTTGACGATGTATTCAACGAATTCTTTCATTTTCGATCCTCATTCTGAATTTGAGAAGTTCAATCAACCTGTCCCATCTTCGGTGATAGGGACATGTCAAATTTCAAAATCAATTTTACTAAGACTGTTGGATGAATTCAATAAAATTTTTCATGTCAGGGGAAATCGGAGCGACTATTTCTAGTGGTTTCTCCGAAATCGGATGGGTAAATTTGATGGTGTGGGCATGGAGTAGCGGTCGTGTTGCTTTATACTTCTCATTGAGTGATTTGCTTCCATAAACTGGATCTCCGAGAAGGGGGCAGTTGAGGTGCTTGAGGTGTGCCCGAATTTGATGAGTGCGGCCAGTGATCAGCTGCACATCAATGAAGCATAGTCCATTATTCCTCTGCAGGATCTTAAAGCAGCTGATCGCCTCTTTTCCATCTTCGCTGACGGTCATCTCTTGCCGCCGTATCGGGTGCCGTTTAATTGGGGCCGAGAGCTGCCCTTCTTTGGGCACGCCGCAGCAGATGGCGAGGTAATGCTTTTCGATGGCGCGGGTCGAAAATTTTTCGATCATTTTTTTGTGGGCGAGCGAGGTCTTGACTCCGATGAGGACGCCGGTGGTCTCTTTGTCGAGCCTGTGGACGATACCGGGGCGGAGTGTGGTAAATTCAGTAGGATTGAGTTGGCTGCAATGGTAGAGAAGGGCGTTGGCAAAGGTGCCTGAAGGGGAGCCAGGTGCGGGGTGGACGACCATGCCAGCGGGCTTATTGATGATGAGCAGATGATCATCTTCGTAGAGGATGTCGAGGGGAATCGGTTCGGGTTTAACGTCGATTTCAGGGGTGAGCAGAAAGGAGATCTCGATCTCATCGCCAACGGCGGGGCGGTATTGTTTTTTGACCAGGAGTCCGTTGACGAGGACGCACCCTTCTTCAATCAGATATTGGAAATAGGTGCGGGAGTGGTCAGGGAAGTGATTTTTGAGGATTTTATCGAGCCGCACTCCGAGATCCTCTTCGGAAATGATGAGGTTAGTCATCTTTGTCCTCGATCACTTTTTTGAGTTTCTCGGCGGCCTTTTTAACTTCTGCGTCCTGGCGCTTGATCTCGTCGATGACCGATTTGAGGAGGTTGTTGATGATCGCTTGCATCTCTTTGGCAGTCGGCTCGGCGCCGGTCTTGGCAAACATCTTGGCAAAGGGGGACTTGAGCAGCTCGGCATCGTAGGCGCTTTGAGCGGGGGATTCGGGCTTTGATGGCCCGGCCGATTCTGGTTGGTGGGGCGGGGGGCCTGCTGGTGGAGTAACTGATGGCATATATCACCTCTCTCACTATAGAATAGTAGAAAATTGATAAAGATTCAAGGACAGCTTTTAATTAAAAAAATATTTGCATCCGAATCTTAATTTATTGAAAATGAGTCGTTATGGAATCGATTAAGGCAAAAGCTTTTGCTCTGTTGGCTAGGAAGGCTTATTTCTCTAAACAATTGAGGCTCAAGCTCGCAGAGAAGGGTTATCCCAAGGAAGAGATCGAGGCATTGATTGCTGAGTTTATCCGAAGGGGATGGCTCAATGACCAAGAATTGGCAAATCGTTATGTCGAGCAGCAGCGGCAGAAGGGATATGGGGCCAGGCGGATTGCGCTGCAACTGCGAGAGAAGGCCGGACAGGTCGAGGTTGCCTTGGAGGAATCAGAAGAGGTTTTAGCAGCCTTGATTCAGAAGAAATATTTAGGTAAGCTCCAGGAAAATAGGAACAAGGTAATCCAGGCGCTCCTTCGCCGCGGTTTCTCCTACGACTTAATCTGTAAGGCATTAAACGAGGACTTTAGATGAGAATTCTCATTGCACTTTTGTTAGTTTTTTCAGCGATCCTCCAGGCTCAGGAGGTTCACGAAGGGGACTATTTTGTCACGGGGGGCAATGTGGAGATCGCCATGGTGGTCAAGGGCGATGTCTTTGCCGTTGGCTCGCAGGTCACTGTGAAAGGCCGGGTCGAAGGGGATGTGATTGCCGCTGGAAGTACGCTTCAGATTGATGGCGATGTGCTCGGCAATGTCCGGGCGATTGGTGGACAGGTGATCATAAATGGTACCATCGGGAAAAATTTGACTGCGCTAGGTGGAACTCTAATGCTGAATCAGGGGTCATCGGTGAAGGGTAATGCTGTCTTTACAGGCGGCGAGGCGAGGCTATCGGGTGTTGTAGAGGGGAGGGTCTCTTTGAATTGTTCCTCAGCTCGGATTAATGGGAAAATTGGGGGGCGATTGAAGGGGCGCATTGGAGAGCTGCATATTGGACCCCAAAGTGAGATCGGCGGCAATTTGGAATATGAAAGTGGCACCGAAGGGAAAGTTGATCCAGAGGCAAAGATTGAAGGGCAGGTGATTTACCACCCTTCTCACTTTAAGAGTTTTTTTGGTAAGGAATGGAAACAGAAAGTGATTGTCGGATCGAAGTTGCTGGCGATTTCGATGAACCTGCTGTTTAGCTTTGTCTTTGGGGTGCTTTATATTAAATTGTTTCCACACGGCTTTCATGATGCCTTGAAGTTTCTCAAAAAACGGCCTTGGACTTCTGCTGGAATAGGGTTATTGACGATGATTTTATTGCCGATTCTCTGCCTGCTTCTTTTAGTCTCCGTTTTGGGTTTCCCTATCGGCCTTGCGCTGATCGCATTCAGCTTGCTCACCTTCTATACCGCAAAGGTTGTGCCGATTGTTTGGATTACCCATGCAGTATTTCCAAAAATGGGGATCTATTGGGGCCTTTTCTTAGGGCTGGTCCTCTTTTTTATTCTTCTGCAGATTCCCTTTTTTGGTGGGCTCCTCTCCATTAGCTTTATCTTGCTGGGACTCGGGGCGGCCATGATGGCAAAGAGCTCTCAGAAATAATTCGGGCATGGGTAATTAACCATAAGTTGGCAAAGCGTTTTGAAGTTAATATAGACATGTCGGGTTACACAGCACTTCGTGTCCAGTGTCCCTGACTGTTACCCATATCTTTTACTATGGGGAGTACTAGAAACGCGAAGCGCCTCTGTGTCCTCTGTGCCCTCTGTGGTGATAATTTTTTTTTAATTTTACCACCCTTTCACTCCGCTCACTAGAGAGCACAGAGGACACAGAGCCGCTTCGCGTAGGCCTACTTTTCTCTCTATAAAAAATGTGGGTAACAGTCAGGGACACTGGACACGAAGTGCTGTGTAACCCGACATGTCTATATTAAGCCAAAGAACCTGTACCGATTTATGAGTAAAAGGGGCAGGGGCTCTCAGAAGTCGGCGTGACCGGGGTAGCGGGGGAAGGGGATCACATCGCGGATGTTCTCCATCCCTGTCGCAAATAGGATGAGCCGTTCAAATCCAACGCCGAAGCCGGCATGGGGAACGCTTCCATATTTGCGCAGCTGCATGTACCACCAGTAGTCGTCGGGATTGAGGCCGAAGCTGATGATCTTTTTCTCGAGCCGATCATACCGTTCTTCACGTTGGCTGCCGCCGATCAGTTCGCCGATTTTGGGCACGAGCAGATCCATTGCAGCGACGGTACGACCATCGTCGTTGGCGCGCATGTAAAAGGCTTTGATCGTTTCGGGGTAGTTAATGAGAAAGACGGGCCGTTTGCAGTGTTCTTCAGCCAGGTACCGCTCGTGTTCTGACTGGAGATCGATGCCCCAGCGGACGGGAAACTCGAAGGTTTTGCCACAGCTTTGGAGAATGTCGATCGCTTCGGTGTAGGTGAGGCGGGCGAATTCATTCTCGAGGGCGTTGCGCAGGCGGGCGATCAATCCTTTTTCGACAAACTGATCGAAAAATTCCATGTCTTCATGGCACTTGTCAAAGCAGGCTTTGATCATCGCTTTGACATAGGCTTCCGCGACATCCATGTTCCCCTGCAGATCGCAGAAGGCCATTTCTGGTTCCATCATCCAAAACTCGGCTAAGTGGCGCGTCGTATTGGAGTTCTCCGCGCGGAAGGTGGGGCCAAAGGTGTAGACGTCAGTGAGGGCGCAGGCCATCGTTTCGGCGTTGAGCTGCCCGGAGACGGTTAGGTGAGCCGGTTTTCCGAAGAAGTCCTGTGAGAAATCGATGGTTCCATCGGAGTGGCGTGGAGGTTTGCTGAAATCGAGTGTCGTGACGAGGAATTGCTCGCCGGCCCCTTCGGTATCGGCGGTGGTGATGATGGGGGTTTGGATGTAGACGAAGTCACGCTCTTGGAAAAATTGGTGAGTCGCAAAGGCTAGGGCATTGCGGACCCGGTTGACGGCCCCTTGCGTGTTGGTGCGGGGACGGAGGTGAGCGATGGTGCGGAGGAATTCAAAGGAGTGCCGCTTTTTCTGGAGGGGATAGTCTTCAGCTGGGGAGTCGCCGAAGATCTCGATCGAGTCTGCTTTTAGCTCGAAGTTTTGCTTCTGCCCTGGGCTTTCGACGAGGGTGCCGGTGATGGCGACGGAGGAACCTGTCGTCAGTTTTTCAAATTGAGGGCGCAGACGCTCTTCGGCAATCACCTGGAGGGAGCCCAATTTTGATCCGTCATTGATTTCGATGAAGGCAAAATTCTTCTGATCGCGGACCGAACGGACCCAGCCGCAGATTTTAAGAGTTTGTCCGAGAGAGGTTTTGTTGATATTTTTGATTTTCATCTTCATTTGCAAATTTCCTAAGTAGTGCTATCTCCGTTGCCCATACTGGAGGCCCATTTGGAGTTTCCAGGTATTTGGGGATTTCCCTTAAAGCGGGATGGCTCATCACAAATTTAAAGGCCTCGATGCCGATTTCCCCTTTTCCTAGATCGGCATGTCGATCGACTCGAGAGCTAAAGGGTTTGGCAGAGTCGTTGAGATGGAAGGCGTAGAGGTGCTTGAGCCCGATGACGGAGTCAAATTCTTCGACAGTTTTTTCAAAGGCCTCTTCGGTGCGGATGTCGTAACCTGCGCTAAAGATGTGGCAGGTGTCGATGCAGACGCCGATCGGCACTTTTCCTTGAACTGCTGAGATGATGTAGTGGAGATGTTCAAAGCGATGGCCGACCGAACTTCCTTGTCCAGCGGTCGTTTCGAGGAGAAGGCGAGTCGATCCTTGTGCGCATAATTTTTCGAAGCGGATCAGGCTGGTAATGATCTGATCGAGACACTCCTGCTCTGTGCCAGTAGTAGCAGCTCCAGGATGGAAATTTAAAAATTCGATTTTAAGTTGATGACACCGTTTGATCTCTTGCTCAAAAGCGATGAGGCTTTTTGAGAGGATCTCTTCTTTATTTGAACCGAGGTTGATCAGGTAACTGTCGTGACTCATGATTTTTTTGAGGCCGCACTCGGCGAGCGTCTCCTCCCAGAGAGTGACCATCTCCTCGGTGAGCTCCCTTCCTTCCCATTGTTTTTGGTTCGAGGTGAAGAGCTGGACAGTCGTTGCGCCGATCTCTTTTCCTTGTAAAAGGGCGTTGTGCGGCCCTCCTGCGGCAGAGGTGTGCGCTCCGATCAATAATTTTTCCGAGGGTGTCGACATCATTATGCTTCCAAAAAAATCGAAATTATAGAGAATAGATAAGATCTTTTCAACATACTTGAGGCCATGAAACCCTATTCACTGCATAAATGTAAAAAAATTCTGTTGCACGTCTACCATCTCTGGCGCAAAAAAAGAACTAAACTTGTTCCTACACAGGCCAGTGAGATCCGTGAAGACTTAAAAGCGCTCCAAGAGGAGATTCAAAAGAAGAATCGGAGCCAAGCCAATTTTCACGCTCACAAGTGCCAAAACTACCTCGATGGGGCTTTAAAGAGGAGCTCCTTTCAACAGGTGCGCGATGTGGTCGTCGGTCTCGCCGTGGCCCTTGCGATTGCTTTTGTAATCAGGCAGTGCTGGTTTGAGCTCTATGAGATTCCGACAGGTTCGATGCGCCCGACATTTAAGGAACAGGACAGGCTGCTCGTCTCGAAAACCAATTTTGGAATCAATATTCCCTTTACGATCAAGCACCTCTATTTTGATCCCGATTTGGCCGAGCGTTCTGATATCATCGTCTTTTCCACAGAGGATATGGATGTTCACGATTCCGATACTCTCTATTTTTGGCTCTTCCCTGGGAAAAAGCAGTTTGTCAAACGGCTGATGGGCAGACCAGGGGACACAGTCTATTTTTATGGTGGTAACCTCTATGGAATCGACAAGGATGGCAATGATATCTCTGCCAGACTGCAATCCCCTGAGTTGAAGAGGATCGACCATGTCCCGATGATCCATTTTGATGGTTCGATGAGCTTGGCTGAGCCATTCCATTCTCCGATGGGCAGTGCCTACCGAATGGCGATCGTCCATCAAATGAACGAACCCGTAGCGCGCCTCACGGTCCTTGGAAATAACCGGCTTGAGGGGGAGATGCTCCCGATGCCCCGCATCCACAATGCCAATACGCCACCCGTGCAAAATTATTACGAACTGTGGGGAATCGGCAACTATGCTAGCGCTCGGATTGTACGCAAGGAGCAGATCCGCTCGTTTGCTGAAAAGAACAATATTTCTCTGCAAGACGGGGAGCTGTTTTTAGAGCTGCACCACCACCCTAACCTCAAGCAATTGGAGCTTGCTAAAGATCAGGGAGGGAGACTGAGGCCTCAATTCATCATGAGCGTGTCGATTATTCCCTTGAATGAGGCCCATCTGCAGGAGCTATTTAAAAACCTCTATACCGCCCGCTTTGTGGTCAAAAATGGATATGCGATGCGCTATGGACCTGGAGGTCCGCAGAATTTCGGCACCCATTTTCTCCCTCGTCTGGAAGGGGTCCCTGACGGCACTTACGAGTACTATTACGGACAGGCCTACCAGATCAAATGGGGAGGCTATGCGCAGAAACTTAAGCCCGACCACCCTCTCCAGATCTATTCTGCTGATCTAATTCGAAAATTTTTCAACTATGGGATCGAATTTGACAAACGGTACGCGATCGGATCCCATTTCGAGACAGAACGTTTTGCCTATTTCCGCGATGGGGATCTTTATCTCATGGGAGCTCCAATCTTCAAGAAAGGGGATGCTGCTCTTGAAGCCTTTGTCACAAAAGAGAAAGATCGAGGAGCCAGCGCGCTTGTCAAAGATTCCTACATCCCCTTTGTCGACAGCGGCCCTCCCGACATGGAGAAAATCAGACAAGCGGGTCTACTCATCCCGCCTCAGTCTTATCTGGCCCTTGGCGACAATTTTGCCATGAGCGCAGACAGCCGGGACTTCGGATTTGTGCCGCAAGGAAATCTACGGGGAAGCCCCTCATTCATCTTCTGGCCTCCCGGATCCCGTTTTGGCCGCCCTGTGCAGCCCTGGTTTCCTTGGTTTACCATTCCGAACGTGGTCATCTGGACATTAGCCTTGATTTGCATTGGCCTATGGTTTATCTATCATAAGAGACATCATCATCTTCCTCTCAAGGATTTATGAGTACTGATACTCCTCAAACGATCTCGCGCTCGGCTCTGAGATTTTTTTCGGGTACGATGCTGAGCCGAGTGAGTGGACTTTTACGCGACATGGCGATGGCCTTTTGCTTTGGCACTTCGCCCGCTCTCGCCGCATTTTTGCTTGCCTACCGCTTCGTCTATCTCATCCGCCGCCTCTTTGGTGAGGGGCTGCTCCATCAAGGTTTTATTCCCCATTTTGAGGCCAAAAGACGGGAAGATCCCCGCAAAGGCGCTCTCTTCTTCCGAGATCTCTTTTTTAGCTTAAGTCTACTCCTAGGCGGTCTGATCGTGGTCGCCGAAATCGCCCTCTCCTTTTCGGGCAGCGAAATTGCCAAACTCGCCATGTGGATGCTCCCCGGAATCTTCTTCATTTGTCTCTTTGGCCTCTCGACCGGTCTTCTGCAATCGGAGCGGAGCTTTTTCCTCCCATCTGTTTCCCCTGTGGCGAGCAACGTCGTCTGGATCCTCGGCGTCCTCGCCTTACGAGCCCTCCCCATTTCTGAAGCAGTGATCGGCCTTTCCATCGTTCTGTCTTTCGGCTTCTTCGCGCAATGGGCGATGACTCTCCCTAAAATTTGGGCCTATTTGCGCCGCTCACTCTCCATCAAAGAGCTCTTTTCCATTTCCCCATTTTCCTCTGAGCTCAAAGCGCTGGCCCGCCCCCTCATGCTCGGCATGATCGGCGTCGCCTCCGTCCAGGTCAACAGCGCTATCGACGGGATTTTTGCCCGCTACGCAGACCTCGAAGGCCCCGCCTATCTCTGGTATGCCATCCGGATCCAACAACTCCCTCTCGCCCTCTTTGGCCTCGCCATCTCCGCCGCCCTCCTTCCCTCCCTCTCCCGCGCCATCGAAGAAAATGCACAGGACCGGTTCGAATCGCTCCTCCAATTTGCCAAACGGCGCATCTTCTTGCTCATTTTCCCCTGCACGATTGCCATTTTTGTCCTAGGAACCGCCAGCGTCAACCTCCTCTTTGGCCGAGGCGATTTTGGCACCACCTCTGTCTACAAGACCACCCTCTGCCTCTGGTGCTATGGGATCGGCTTGCTCCCTTCGGCTTTCGTCCAAATTGTGGCGCAAGGGTTCTATGCAAAAAAAGATTATTGGACCCCAACTAAAGGCTTCATCAGCGCCACCCTAATCAACATCGGACTGAATGCCTTTTTGGTCTTCGTCTGCGACCTGGGAGCTGCGAGCATCGCCCTGGCGACCAGCCTCTCGACTATCGTCAATTCAGTCTATCTATCGCGCAAACTGGGGCTCAAAACCGATTTCCGCCCGATGGCCAAGGTAAGTGCCTGCACTCTTGCTGCCGGTGCGGTAGTACTGTGTGTGGGATATGCCTTGGGCGATGCGACCCTGCAATTTTGGAGCGGGGAGGCCAGCTTCCCGAATACACTCGTCAAGCAATTCGTCCACTTCGGAGCGCAAACAGGTCTCTATTTCCTAATCTTTTTTGGGCTATGCCGTATGGCAAAAGTGGATGAGTTGATGGAGATCTTACAGAAAATTAAAAGCCGCTTATGGCTTCAAGGCTCAAAGTAGGCCCAGCGGAAATCGATCTCATAGAGATCGGAGATCAGGACATCGTGTAGCTGATTATTCTTGGCATATGCGATTGTCATGAAGTACACGGGAATAACAGGCATATCTCCCATCAAAACGGCTTCGGCTTGGATAAATAGTTCTTTCCGTTTATTCAGATCGATCTCTTGTTCTGCTAAATTAAGTAAGTGCTGGTACTGGGGATTTTCCCAATGTGAATAGTTGATGCTGTCTGATTTAAATCTAAATGCCTGCATGGTGTAAACCGGATCTCTTAGCCAGGTTTGCCAGACGCACCCACCGATTTGAAAATTCCGAATCCGCAATCTTTCTAAATGGACTTTCCATTCCTGGTGTTCGAGGGCAATATCGACTCCAAAAAGTTGATTCCATTGCTGTTGCAGAGCTTCAGCAACCCTTTGATTTATATGGGTAGCCGCATAATTAATAGTGATTTCTGGAAGCTGTTCTTTTGTCAGACCCATCTCTTCCAGAGCTTCATGGAAGAGCAGAAGCGCCATTTTTTGGTCGTTATCTTCAAAATAGGGCTTTTTCTGACCAGAAAGAGTGCAAGGGAGAATGGCAAGTGCCGGAGATTCGTTGCATTGTAACACGTGTTTGGTGATGACACCCCTATTAATTGCATAGGCAAAAGCGAGGCGCATTTTTTTATTTTGAAAGGGGAAGGATTCAACATTAAAATAATAACAATAAAGTCCAAGCGAACTAAGGAATGTAACTTTATTCTCTCTTTTTAGTGTTTCAATTGCATCAAGAGGGATTTTGGAAATGGGCTGCCCGAGCCAGTCGAGCTCTCCCTTTTCAAACATGCTGAGCTGTGTAGAGGGATCTTTAATAATCGCAATAGAAATGCCTGGCAATTTGACATGTTCCGCGTTCCAATAGTTAGGGTTTTTCCGGACGATAATCTCGTTATCAATCCGATGTTTTTCTAATATAAAAGGACCATTGCATACAAATTTTTCCCCTTCGTGATTGACCCATTTACTACTTTCCTGATCGACCTTGCGATTGACAGGAAAGAAGGAGGGGATAGCGGTAATTTCCAAAAAATAGGGGGTGGGATTTTCTAATTCTACTTTAAGGGTATAAGCATCCAGGGCATGAATGCCGACTTCTTCAATGGGGAGCTCTCCTTGTGAGGCTTGCTTAGCATTTTTGATTGAATAAAAATTGTGTACTCCAAGGGAGGACGTTTTTGGATCGATGATTTTCTTCCAACTATATGCAAAATCGTAGGCTGTTAACGGATCGCCGTTTGACCAAATGGTGGGGCGTAAGTGGAAGGTAAATGTTTTCAGATCCTCGGAGATGTCGTAACTTTCTGCTATTGCGGGTTGAATCTGTCCATCGAGACCTATGACTACTAAGCCTTCAAAGAGCATTCGCAAAGGGAAAGTGGATGGACCGTCGATGCCGACACGGGGATCAAGCGAGCAAATATCGGACTGAAGGCTAATTCGCAAATAACGATTTTTTGCCGGATCTTTTAACGGATTAGGAGATTTTTGACATCCTAATGCGCTAAGGAGCATTAAAGTTATTATTAGGGAGTGCAAAATTTTCATATTACATAAGTAGTATCGAACCAAACTGCATTTTTTTCTAGAAAAAATTTCGCCACTAGCATAGATTCCACTATACTGCGCCCGCTTAGGTTTTGCGAATTTTGGGGGTCTCAGAGCGCGCCCAGATACAAAGGATCGCGACGAAGGAGATATTCTTGTAATATCTTCGAGGAGCGATACTCTGTAGGTGGGCCGCTATGATGGCTTCAAAAATTCGCAAAACCTAAGCAGGCGCAGTATAAATAGATCTATGAAATCAATGCAGATTATAAAGCATCTCCCAGAGATCAGGCCCTATTTTCCTCAGTCGATTCAAGAAGGGGAATTGTCCCAGCATCTCGAACATGGTAGAGCCATCCTTATGCGCCTGCTCCCAGAGCAGTATTCGTTAGAAGAAATGCAAAAATGGATTTCATCTAGCCTCCCAGTAATCAACTGGAGCAAGCCGACTACCGCCCCTGAAAGTCTCTCAATCTTTTTCTTACTATCTCCCAATCAAGAAATTAGAGCTGAAAAGGTGCTTCTTGAAATTATCCGGAAATGGCTAATCCCTGAAAAAGAGGTCCCCATCTTGGGATTTTACAACTCTTATTTCTATATGCCAACGATCAGTTCGCAACTTTTCTTTGTGGCAGAGGTGAAGATCTTTGTCGAAGATGGCCGGGAATTGAGCTTGATACAGGAAAATTTGCCACTTCTAGCCAATGAATTATCACTCTGCCTCTCTACCTCAAAATATTTTGAGAAGTATTTGGATACGAAAGGGTTATCCTTAGATCAAAAATCAGGTCAGATTCAACAATTCCTAAGGCAGCTCATCCGTCGAGCGCCTAAGCAATTTGACATAGAGCTTTTCCGAGAGATGAGCGCATTTTTTGCCCTGGCCCACCCAGATTTTCGCAAGTTTAGGGTCCCTAAGCACCTGACTCGAATTGTAGTTTCCCACTACTTGATGCGAAAAAATCTTCTTCATAGCCTTTCGATTTCCCCAGAAAAAAGACATCTGGAATTCCATTTTGTCCGCGCTAAGCTCCATTTCCCATTCGGCGTGAAAACAGTCTTAGGACTATCGATTGCTGTAGGCTTGACTGATCAACATGAGACATTTGAAGACACTCATATCATCTCTGCCGTTCAAAAATTCATCCCTGAGGCCCAGGTCGTTCAAGGCTCCTATTATTTTCACAGAGCTAATCACGATGCGACTAAGTACATTTATCTCGAACTAGAGAAGAAAAACGGGGCCAAGTTTCAGCAGAACGAAATTTCTCTTCTCAAAATGAACTTAAAAGAGGCGCTGAAGAAACGGATTGAAAAATTGATCCCCTCGGTCTTTATGATCCGCAATGAAGAAGAGGTGATGCGCAATATTTTACTCCTCTCGCAGCAACTCAAATACCTTGCCGACCTTCCTCAAGTGATGGTCAATTTCGATCGACAAGGGACAAATGAGCTCTTCTTTACTGTTTTGCTTGTCAGGATCTTAAAAAATCAGGATACCAGTTTAAAAGAGGCTTTTGAAAAACTCCCCCACGCTTTTAAATTCATCCCAGACCGTGTTCAGAGGGTCGGGTATGTCCGGAAGAAAAATCCCAAAGAAGCGAATGTATTCCATCTGTGTATTCCTAAAGACAGATCGATTTTGAGGCTCGATTCTTCTGTTAACTTCTACTCGGCCAGACAAAAAGTCATTTCGATCATTACCGAGGCTCTTGGAGAGGTTCGCGATTACAATGGAGGAATGATCCTCAAGCAAGGGGAATTATTTTCTCAGCTGAAACACGTCTTCGAACCCACCGCTGATAGCCAACAAGAACTCCTAGAAAACTTCTTCTTCTCTCTCAACCCCATTGAGGCACAGGCCACCTCTTCGCTGAGCTCTCTAGAAACCCTTTTTAAGCTATGTCTTGAGTCGATCAAGGATGAGCTGCCAAAGAGAGATAGTATTTTTGTCAAATTTCTGAAGCACAAAAATTTGACGTTTGCCGTTGTGCGAACTAAAGATCGTTCGATCGAAAATATTCTCAACCAAGAGCTCAATCAGCTTGATAACTTCTCCAAATCTCTTATTCAGACCAAAATCAATTTCCAGGGGACCCTCTTACAAGCAGTTATTTATGAGACTACCGATCGTCGCGATCAAAAGCAGTTTAAAAATTGCATCGATAGCGCTATAGAGAAGTGGACCTCAAAACTGAGCAATTTGCAAGAGCTGCGCCTCAGTTTTGTTGTCCTTCCATCGGCTCTGGATCCGAGATTGGGGGGAGATGATATCTCTAGTACGGTCATGAAGATGCTCTTTGAGGGGCTAACCCGAATGTCTCATGGGAACCAACCATCTCTTGCCCTTGCTAAGTCTATCGATATCTCAGCTGATCAAAAACGGTATACCTTTAAACTGCGCAACTCCTTTTGGTCAGACCAAACTCCTCTGGTTGCCCATGACTTTGAATATGCATGGAAAAAGATTCTCTCTCCTTCATTCTACACCCCATTTGCCCACTTCTTCTATCCGATTAAAAATGCGAAAGCAGCTAAAGAGGGCAAAATCGACCTAGACCAGGTCGGGGTCAAGGCGATTGATAAGATGACACTAGTTGTCGATTTAGAGACCCCAACGCCAGAATTTTTGGAATTAACCGCGCACGCTTTGTATTCGCCTATCAACCAACAATTAGAAAGTTTGCACCCCAATTGGGCTGCCCAGAGTGGAGAGGAGATCTATGTTTGTAATGGCCCCTTTAGATTAAAAGGCCCTCTAGTTAATGGGGGCTATGAGTTCGTGAAGAATCAAACATACTGGGATCAACGGTCAGTCAAATTGGATCGTGTCCTGATCTCTAAAAATAGTTCTGAAACCGCTTATGAGATGTTTAAGAACGATGAATTGGAGTGGATGGGCCGTCCGATGCATCCCTGGGAGTCGCACTTTAAAAAAGGGAAAGAAGATGTCTCATTTGATGAGCTCTTAGGTTTAAATTGGTGCGCGTTCAATACCCAGCGATTCCCATTTGATAACTTGAAAATGCGACTCGCATTCAAGTATGCTCTGGATCGCAAGAAAATTATCGAGCAATTTGCGGATGGTTCTATTCCAATTATCTCTCCTCTTCCCTATCACCATTCCCAAATTAGAGAAGAGTCTCTCCTTTTACCCGATAGAAAATTGGCTGCTCTACTTTTTGAGCAAGCGTTAAAAGAGCTTGGTCTGACGAGGAAGACATTCCCCCTTTTGACGGTGATTTCAGGGAGTAAAAATACTGCTGCAATCAACAAATTGCTCATCAGACAATGGGAAGATGTCCTTGGAATTCCTTTCCGGGTCGAGGAATATGACTTTAACCTTTTGTTCTCAAAACTGGTTACAGGAGAGTATCAAATCGGGATGGTCGTTTGGAGAGCTTCGATTAACGACCCTACATATACTTTGAACGTATTTGAATTCCGCACGAACAAGATTAACTTTGCAAAATGGGAGCACCCCCGTTTTCAGGAACTTCTTGCAATGGCTAAGAAAGAGGTTGTTCAAGAAAGACGTCTCCAGCTATTCAAACAGGCAGAAATGGTGCTGGTAGAGGAGTGTCCGGTCATTCCTATCAACACCGTGACCTATACCTCTATGTATAAAAAAAGGCTCAAGAATGCCTTCTCGTCAGTCACAGGGAATATCGATTTCAAAAACGCCTCTATAGCCCCCTAGGGATCTATTTTTTTCTTTCAATAAATATTTGGTTCGTGTAAACTTATTCCGTTTTCGGAAAAGCTCCATGAAAATGGAGCAAGAAGTAAAGGAGTATCAGATGACTACAATCTTAATGGCACAACCAATTGAGAGGGTTGTTCAACAATGTTTCAGTTTTGATCCCATTGCCGAGCTAAAAAGGTATGCTTGGCATCCAGAAATGAATGTTATTACGGCCGAGAAAGCTCTTTTCAAGAAGCCGGCTTACACTTACATCACTCGCTTTCGTGAAACTGAGAGGGGATTTGAGATTTCCTTCGTCAATTTAAATGGCGACATCGAGCACCACTATTTCACTTTAGTGGATGCAAAGCATGGAATTTGGCGCAACTCGGCTCCAGAGCATATCGGCTCACTTGGAAAAGTGATCTGTGACATGATGGAATGCTCAATACTCGATTGTAAACCACTTAACTAGACGAAAGTGGTTTTCTTTTTTTTGAGAGGTCATCACCGATTGATGGCCTCTTATTATTTAGGGCGCGTCGTCACATTCAAGCGCATCATCAGGTGCGGATGGGGGCTGTGAGAGGGGATAAACGTACTTAAGATTTTGAAGCCAGCCTTCTGATAGACATGGATGGCCCGCTCATTGGTTGCCTCTGGGTCGATCAACACCTCAGAGACCTTGGGAAACTCGCTCAGCAAAAATTCCTGGATCACAGTGGCCGCCAGCCCTTTTCCCAAATAATTGACATCGCCAATCAACATATCGAGGGTAATTGCCTCACCCTCTTCAGAGCACCAGCGGGTGAGCTCATCTTGCGGTTTATCAACATGGGAAGTGATCAGAAAGGCAAAGGGGTGGCCCTGGTCATAGCAGATCCAATACTGGGCAAAAGAAGCCCCTTTAAGGAAATCGTCTAAGTGATTGTGGGTATTTTGAAGTCCTTGGCCATAAAACCACTTGGCTACATGGGGGAGGGATAACCAATAATGAACAAGGGCGCGTTGTGATTGATCTACTAGTTTAAAATTAAACTGCATTTCAATAACAGGCCGCGCCCTCAATAAATTAGCTTGTGTGAGCTAAGAACTCGCAGATGAGTGGGACGTTCACAGGGAGGACGAAGGGGACTTGGTCCAACTCTGGGAGCACTTCCAAACGCCCGGAGAACTTCTCTGGCTCATGAGCTAGGAACTCAGGCACTGAGCGTGGGTTCTCAAGAGATTGTTTAACGATCTGCATGTTTTGCGATTTTGGTTTAATCGAGATGATCATGCCTGGTTTTACTTGGAAAGAGCGGATATCGACTTTCTTTCCGTTGACGAGGATGTGACCATGGGAGACCAACTGTTGAGCCGTAAAGATTGTTGGAGCCAATTTGAGGCGATAGACAACTGTGTCGAGACGGCACTCAAAGAAGCGGATAAAGGCCAGCGGGGTAGCGATTTTGGACCGCTCTGCTTCTTTATAGTAGCGGACCGTGACTTTTCGGCTAACCATGCCGTAGGAGGCTCTCAGCTTTTGCTGTTCCTCAAGCTGGGCGCCATAGTCAGATTTTTTCTTCCGTTTTGCCCCATGCATTCCAGGTGGATTGGCCTTGTGGAGAAGGGGGTTCCTAGCGCGACCGAAAATATTAACTCCGAGACGGCGTGCGATGCGATTCTTAGGGCCGGTATAACGAGCCATTCAAAAACTCCTTAAATGAGTAGGTTCAATAAGGCATTAATCGTAATCGAAGGCTGTTTTTTTCTCAAGAAAATATACTGGGTCCCAGTGGAAAGTTGGAGCTTTGCCTTAGCCAGAGGGGTACCTTTGCCTCCGACCCGCCCAGCTCCTAGTTATTCAATAGTAATCTGGGCGGGTTCGGAGGCAAATCTACCGCCTCTGGCGTTGGCAAACTCTCCAACCTCCACTGGGACCCAGTATAGTCTTGAATTCTTCAACGGAAGGGGGTATCATTGAGGGGTAATAAAAATTTTTGGAGGAGGAGGCAGTTGCAAAACTCAGGGTTCGTCGATTTTCGGGATTATTTTGGCCGCTTTTCGATTCAAATCACGGGGGTAATATCAAATTCCGATATTACCCCCGTGATTTGAAGTCGAAAATCGGCTCAAAAGAACCCGAAAATCGACAGAACCTGAGTTTTGCAACTGCCTCATAGTCTATGGATCAGTATTTGATAGCGGCTTTTTATTGTTATACCCAGCTGGAAGACCCCCATCTTGAGGTCAAACGTCATCATGAATTTTTGACTAATTTAGATGCCCGCGCTCGCATCTACATCGCCAATAACGGGATCAATGGGCAAATGAGTTTTTTAGCCGAGCACGCCTATCTCTATCTCGATTGGCTGAAAAGCGATCCCCGTTTTGCCGAGCTCAATGTAAAGCTCGACCCCTATCATGAGCATATTTTCCCACGGGTGACGGTCAAATTCCGCCCTCAGTTGGTCGCGTTGGACTATAGCCCTGACCTCGACAAAAGGGGAGCGCATGTTTCTCCTGAACAATGGGCCAAGATGCTCGAGGAAAAAGATGAAGATACCCTCCTCATCGACGTGCGTAATGACTACGAGTCAGAAATCGGTCACTTCGAGGGGGCTGAGCGGCCGAACTTGAAGACGTTCCGTGAATTCCCCGCCTATGCCCAGTCGCTCGCCGAGCAGAAAGATCCGAAGAAGACGAAGGTGATGATGTATTGCACAGGGGGAATCCGGTGCGAGACCTATTCCGCGCTGCTCAAGGAAAAGGGGTTTGATCAGGTCTATCAGCTGAGCGGCGGGATCATCAACTACGGCCATAAGATGGGCAATAAGCACTGGAAGGGGAAGCTCTTTGTCTTCGATGACCGTCTGTCAGTTCCCATCTCAGATGACGAGCATGAACTAATTAGCCATTGCCACTGCTGTGGAGTGCCATCGGATGCCTACTACAACTGCGCCAATATGGATTGCAATGAGCTCTTTCTCTCTTGTCCAGACTGTGCAGAGAAAAGCCGCGGCTGCTGCTCAGAAGGGTGCGCCCTAGCCAATCGGATCCGCCCCTTTGAAAAAATGGAGCGGCCAAAGCCATTCCGCAAATGGTATTACTATTCTACTACGAAGGACATGAATGAGTGCTGTAGCTGCAAAATCTAATAATACTAATTTCATTCAGAGAAATCTGATCCCGGAAGAGTCGCGCAATGTCCGTTACGTGATGCAAAAGGCGGCCTATTTTGGCAACAGCGACAATCTCTTGGTTGCCCATCTGGTCTCGGTCGCATTTGTAGTGATGGCGGTGGCGATGTCGGCCTTTAATGCGGTCTCCTATTTGCTCCAGGCTCCGATCAAGGTTCTCTTAAACATCGTCCAGTTTAACCCTCTTGGGGTCATCACCGATCTTGTGCAGGATTTAGGGGATGTAGCCAAGAGCCTGCTCTTTGTTTCCCTTGGGGTAACCTTATTTGTCGTCGGGTTTTTGATCCCCGGACCGATTTTTAATCTCTTTTCTCCGGAATACTATGAACCTTTAGAGGTGCGGCTCGAGCTACAGCTCGAAGAGGCCAATCAGAAACTGGAGGAGTTCGAGGCTAAGTACAACAAATTAAAAGAGTTGAACGAAGGTCGTCGAGCCATCCTGATACAGGACCAAGAAACACTTGAAGCCCTAAAACGGGAAATCGCCGCCTTAAAAAGATGGAAATTTAACCCTTTGAACTGGTTTAGACGGAGTTAATCTTCGCTCTGGTCTTGCTCGAGGAGTTCTAATGCGGCCTCTTTTAAGGTGATTAGCCCATCTTCAAAACCAATTTCCTTCAGTAGCTCGTCTAGATACCGTAGCTCAGCCGCTAACTGGTCGTTGATTGACTCGAGTTCCGAAATGCGCCGTTTCAATTCTTCCTCTTTTCCCATTGTACTCGTTCCTAAGACCTCTTTCCCTCCTTATAAGCAAATATCCCAGATTGTCCAGAGAGAAAAGATGGCAAAAATCCTCAAATCTCTTAAACTAAAGGGTATGAAGCAGGTAAAAATATTTTTAATTTTCGCCATTTTTGCAGCTGGCTGCCACGGGCATGAAGATGATGCAGATTTAGATGCGGGTCTGGAGGCGGTCGATGAGTTCGACACCTCCCATTTAGCAGGAGACCCAGCCCCTTCTCCCTATGAGTTCCTCATTAAAGAAACTGCATCGGTTGAAGGGGAATGTCCAATTAATTTGAATTAGAACTACTCTCGCCAGGTGTTGCAGAGGCTTGAGTGATCATTTGATCCATTTGGAAGAGCTCATCAAACCGTTTGGGTGAGACGCCCTGGCCATTGTAATACCACTCGGTCTTCGCAATAGCATCCCCAACGAAGAATTTGGTTGGGCCATGTCGTTTGTCGTGAACCCAGTGGATTTCCTGTTCGACCAATTCTCCATCAATGAAGTGGGTCTCGACGCCATGTCTTGCGCCATTAACAAAATAGACTTCGATCTGTTTTTTCCCATTGGTGAAATAGGTCGCTTTTCCATGGAGTTGATCGTCTACCCATTCTTCAACAGCAAGAGGATCGCCATTTTCGGTGAAGGCTCTGCGCTCGCCATGTTTGGCGTTCATGTTGAAATGTGTGATGCGGTGGGGAGCTCCAGTTGCATAGAACTCATCCTTCTGAGTGACGTATCCTTTATCGATTTGATCTTTCGCAAGAAGGAGGCCATTGACATCGCGCAGGGTGCGGGTTCCAATTCCTCTTTCGACACGCGATTCGATCTCGTTATTTAAAGAGAAATATTGCCCATCGAGGAGCTCTTCGCCAGCGTAGTCTTCGATGCTCTTTGGTGTCCCGTCGCCAAACCAGGTTGTGAGGCAGTGGCGCTGGGGAGAGAGCTGCACTTTTTCTTGAATTGGCATGCCGAGGCTATCATAAACCATCTCTTTCTTGAGTTCGCCATTGTTGTAGAGGTAATAATATTGGACAGTTTGGCTATGGGGATGGGTATGAGTTGTCTGACCATGGAGCTTTCCATCTTCATAAGTTGCGGTGATGGTGACGCCATTGCGCAATGTGGTGATCACCTGCCCAGGGTAATTATTTGCAGCCCATTCAGAATCGGACACTGCATAACCATATTTATGGATATAACGTTTGGAAATAACTTGGCTACCGCCGTTATCACTGCCACAGCCTGCAAGAACTAGACCAACTGCTACAGGGAGAGAAAACAAAAACTTTTTCATATCTAACCTCAATAAATCAACTAAAACTCAAGACTACACGATTGCCAACTTTTCCGCTATATATTGTAGCAAACGTTGATGTTCATCTTCTACGACTTGGTACTCGATCGTCTTATTTGGATCGCGGTACCGGATACGGAACGTCGCATTCTTTCTATCTTTCCCAATTTTATCACTTTTGTAAAGATCTAAAAGAAAGACATTCTCCAAAAGGGTGGAGGGGAATGCCCTCATTTCGTCTAGCACCCTGCCAATCGCCATTTTTTCATCGAGAGTGACAGTCCAATCGCGCTCGGAACCGGGGAATGGGGAGATCTTGGAAGCTCGATGCTCAGCCTTTTTCAGCTTCAGCAGATCGTGCAAATTCAATTCGGCGTAATAGACCCTTTGGTCGATGCCAAGAGCTTGCAAATGCTCCGGATGCACTTCGCCAAGGGCCCCGACCGTTACATCGCCTACTTTGACCCTTGCTTGTCTTCCTGGATGGAAATTTTGCAAGTGAGATTGCTCAAAGAGCCCGTTTTCGATGCCAATTGAGAAAAGTAGATTTTCGACATACCCCTTAACATCGAAGAAATCGACTGGAGCCGGCTTCTTCTCAAAATGGTAGGGCTCGCAGTGGCCAGTCAAAATAATCGCTGCTGCTGGCTCGTCATAGTAAGTATCGTTATCTTTGAAGTGGATGTGCCCCACCTCGAAAGCGGCGATATTGAGATTCTGTCGATCCAAGTTGAACTTGACCACTTCCAAAAGGCCTGGCAGCAAAGAGGTGCGCAAAATGGATTGATCGACCGAAGCAGGATGCAAAACGTGGATTTGCATTGCGCTCCCAAGCGCTTTTTCCACCGAGAGTTCTGCAAGCTTTGGGCTGATCAAATCGCAAGTCAAGCACTCTTGCAAGCCTTGAGCGACCAATTTATTTCGGATTTCCTCTTCGAATATAAAAACAGGCGCATGCGTCAGTGTAGAAGAGGCATGGCGCGGAATGGGACGGGCGATATTGTTGAAGCCATACATCCTACCTACTTCTTCGACCAAATCGATTTCGGCTTTGAGATCGTTGCGGTAGGAGGGGATCTGGACCTTGAGGGTATGCCCTGTCTCGGCCAAAACTTGGATTTCGAGACGCCCTAGTAGCATCGCAATCTCCCGGAGGCTGAGATTAGTGCCAAGCAGCTGATTGGCCCGATCTGTGTTAAGGGTGAGAATCGTCGGGACATATTTTTCAGCGACAAATTCGACCATTCCGCGACAGATTTCTCCACCTAAAAGATGAGCAGCGAGATCGAGGGCTCCGTTAACAAAGAGGGGATCGATTCCCCGTTCAAAGCGGAGCGAGCTATCAGTTCTGAGACCTAGGTTTTTACACGATTTGCGGACCGATTGAGGTGTGAATTGCGCCGCCTCGATCAGCACATTTTTCGTCTTCTCGGTGATCGCAGAGCTCAATCCTCCCATGACCCCGGCGAAGGCGAGCGGCTTATGCTTATCGCAGATTAAAAGGGCATCTTCAGGGATCTCCCTCACCAGTTCATCGAGAGTTTGCAGGGTCCCTTTTCCAGTTCTCACCACGATCGTTTTGCCTTCAACATGATCATAATCGAACATATGGAGCGGCTGTCCGCACTCGAACATCACAAAATTTCCAATGTCGACCACATTGTTGATGCTGCGGATGCCGCTGCTCTCAAGCCTCTTTTTCAACCACTCTGGAGATGGACCAACCTGTACATTTTTCACCAAGCGGCAGCTGTAACGGAGACATTTGCCCGGATCTTCAACTTTCAAAGTGACATCGATCTTCTCTTCACTTTCTTGAAAGGAGATTTCTTGACGTTTGAGGGGAATCTGCAAAATTGCCGAAAGCTCCCTAGCGATCCCGATCACACTCATGCAGTGACCCAAATTGGGAGTGAGGCCGATTTCGAAGATCAGATCGTCTTCTTTTTCTTCGATCCCTTCAGCTTCTAAGCCGGCGAGAGTGAGCGCTTCGGCGATTTCTTCAGGGGAGATCTTGAGATCTAAAAATTCTTTTAACCAGGAAAGTGACAGTTTCATATTCAAAAATTCTTATTTGAGATATATCCTTATAGCATACAAGACCAACAGAAGTAAAGAAAATGGCAGAAAGAACTTATCAAGATCCTTGGGTAAAGAAAGCAAAATCGCTTACACAGGCCCTCATCATCAGCGCGACCCTCAACGTAGGGCTCCTCTCGACCTTCATCTATTTCGCCGTTCGGCAGGACCCCTCGACTAAACTAAAATCGCGCGACAAAGGGGCGTCGCCCGCAGAGAATCTCGACCTGCAGGCGTTGATTGCCAGCTATAGCGCCCGATCGCTCCAAGATTTACTTGCCCAAATGGTCAATTGCGACCACGTTGAGTCGGGCCTCACCAAGCGGGACATCGCCCTCTCGTGCCTGGTTGCCTTCCGCCATTTCAATCTCGATCGGGCCCTAGGCGGCATCAACCTGCAAAAACGAGAAATCACCTTCACCCAAAACGACAAGCAAATTCCACTCGCTGTTTTCCCCGGCCTTGCCGATTACCAATTTGAGGCGATCGTTCAATATGCCAAGACCGAAAGGTGGCCTCTGACCCCCCAAGGCCTCTTCCTCGAGATCCAATCGACCAAGCCTCCCTATGACTCCAGCCTCCTCGAAGCCTTTTACCTCAGCCCCGAATTCCATTTCCTAAGCCTTCTCTTTTCCAAAACCGGAATCGGCCTAAAAAATGAACACATCGTCGCCCTTCTGGCAAGCGGCGACTGGGCTACCACCAGCGCGACCGCCACTTTCCTCCGACAAACCCCCGAATTCAGCCTCGAGGTCCGCCGCAAATTTCTCCTTGAGCTAGTCGAGCAAAAATCGCGTCTTGCCGCCAAAATCCTTATCGACGGCGATCAAGAATACTGCGTCAAAGCCCTCGACAACGAGCAAGTGCTTGCCCTCTGCGATCTGCTCGGCGAAAAAACAACCCCCGCCTTCCTCAAAGAGCTGCTCCTCAGCCCGCGAAACGACGAAATCTGGCAAAAAGCAGCCGCCATCCTCTACGATCAAGCCGCAGAAGAGAGGCCCGAAGCTTTGAATTTAGAGCTAGCTAAAAAACGCTTTATCGAATTGAAGGCCATCGCCCCAAAAACAGTCATCGCCCCTCCTGTTATCCCAGTTGCCCAGACAATCGCCCCTAAAAAGGCGACCACAGCTAAAACCTACACCGTCGCAGCTGGCGATAGCCTATGGAAAATCGCCAATAAGCACCACACAACCGTGCAGGCGATTAAAGAAAAAAATCGGATGTCAACTGATAAACTGAAGGTTGGTCAGACTTTGCTCGTGCCTTAGGTTTAAGGAACGTCGTCATAGCCGCCCCGATGCCATGGACCGCACTTGGCAATCCGCTTGATCCCCAGCCACATTCCGCGCCACACTCCATGTTTTTGAATGGCTTCAGCGCAATAATGAGAGCAGCTTGGATAAAAGCGGCAACTCTTGCCCAGCATTGGGCTAATTGTCCATTGATAAAGGCGGATTAGAGCAATAAAAAGAGACTTAATCAAGATCCATCGATAAATGGAGACCGTTAATGGTCATCCCCAGGTTTAAATAGAGACGGTGGGCATCATTGCGTTCGATTCCAGTATCCAAATGGATCCCATCGCATTGGAAACGTTTCGCTTCTCCCATCAGCCATTTCAGCAAATGAGTGCCGAAGCCAATTCCCCTGGCCTCAGGAAGGGTGATTAGATCATCAAGATAAAGAGTTTTTCCCCAAGCCAAGAAATGGGCGACGCGGTACCCTGCAACCGATTTGACTCCACCCTCATCTTCGATGAAGATCATGGTGTACCCTTCCTCGATTTGGCATCGGACCTTCTCGACAAAAGTCTCACGATCCAAGTGTGGCCGCAAAAGCTTCAAGAGATCAAAACATTTAAGAATTTGCTCATCAGATTGAGCTTGCTTTATTTCATAAACAGTTGCGGTCATTAAAATTCCTCAAGTTGCTTACTAGAATGTAAGGTGTTCTGTCCATTCTTGACTAGTAATTTGTCCATAAGTGCATTCAAGAGTTCAGGAAAAGTCGTTTTTTTATAATCCCCGCCAAAATGGCCTTGATTGGGAAGTTCATGATATTCAGACTTCAGCATTTCATATACAAAGCGAGGTTCTTCAATTGGGATCCAAGGATCAGTATCAGACGCAAATTGAATAATCCATTTTTGATTTCTCACAATCGATTCCCAATTCCAAGGTCGGTCAAAATAACCGCTCAATTTTTCTTTTGGAAAGCCCAAATCAGTGTGATACGCCGTAACCAGCACAGAGCCAAGCAGCCGGCTGTTCTCCGCAAGCCGCATAGCAGCCAAGGCTCCGGATGAGTGTCCAACCAGAATCGTTTCCTCATCGGCCTTAAGCTCATTTTTTAAGAATGGGACCCAATAGCATTCCCTGGCCAAATCATTATCAGGGAATTCAGAAGCGACGACATTCACCCCCAATTTCTCCAATTCCACTTTCAAATAGGGGAACCAATTATCTTTTGGGCTTCCGCCGCCGTTGCCGGGAATAAATATGACTTTCATCAATCACTCCAAATTTTGAGCCAATTCCATCTTAACTAGGCCTAAGGATGAAGTGAATTATGAGCCTTGACTACCCTTGCGCTGGGGAAAACGTCCTGCGCGCTTGCCTTGAGCGTGGGGGTGTTTGTTACGGGACTGATTGCCGCCACCGCGCCAAGCAGGATTTTTATTCCCAGCCCTAGGCGTGTTCCGCCCATTTGGAATGGGTTCGGCTTTGATCTCTGGATTTGGCTCATAGCTTGGAATGATCACTTTTGGGATCTCACGTTTTATAAGACGCTCAATATCCTTTAGCAATTTGTGTTCATCGATGCATACAAGAGAGACTGCGCCCCCTTCTTTACCAGCACGCCCAGTTCGTCCAATGCGGTGGACGTAGTCTTCTGGGACATTGGGCAACTCGAAATTGACGACATGGGGCAATTCATCGATATCTAGGCCACGCGCAGCGATATCAGTGGCAACTAAAACGCGAACTTTCCCCAGTTTGAAATCTGCCAAAGCTTTAGTACGGGCACCTTGGCTCTTATTGCCATGAATAGCTGCAGCATTGATTCCATCGAGTTCCAATTGCTGAGCAAGTCGATTAGCGCCATGTTTAGTCCGGGTAAATACCAGCACTTGCTTCCAATTCTCAGAAGAAATGAGGAAGGAGAGAAGGGCTCTTTTTCGTTTGTTGTCGACCGGATAGATCACTTGGGAAACGAGATCAGCAGTAGAGTTATTGCTGGCGACCTCTACCATTTTAGGCGATTTTAGAAAGCCATCTGCAAGTCGTTTAATTTCGTCTGAAAAAGTAGCTGAAAATAGAAGGTTCTGCCGATTTTTTGGAAGTAGAGCTAGAATCTTACGGATATCGTGGATAAAGCCCATATCGAGCATCCGATCAGCCTCATCCAAGACGAGAATTTCAATTTTGGAGAGATTGATTGTTCCTTGACCTATGTGATCCAATATGCGGCCTGGTGTCGCGACAACGATATCGACCCCAGCGCGCAAGGCCCTGATCTGCGGATCGATATTGACGCCACCAAAAATGACAGCCGACTTGAGTTGAAGATATTTGCCATAGAGCCTGACACTTTCCTCTACTTGAGCAGCAAGCTCGCGCGTTGGCGTCAAGATGAGCGCTCGCACGGGACGCTGCGCTGCCTCTTTGGGCTTTCCGCTAAGAATCTGCAACAAGGGGAGGGTAAATCCAGCCGTTTTGCCTGTACCGGTCTGTGCTCTGGCCATGATATCGCCCCCTTCGAGAATAAGCGGGATGGCTAGCTGCTGTATTGGGGTGGGCACATCATAATTTTGTTCAACAACGGCTTTAAGAAGCTCAGGCAATAACCCAAGAGTTTTGAATGGCATAATTTTCCTTTTTTATTGGTAAGAGTTTGTGTCGAGGTTGTCCCGAAATGAACTCAATCTTAAATTTTTTTTATAAATCTACCTATTATTATAGCGCTTACCGCCCTAATAATAAAGGACTTTATTTAGGAAGCTCCTCGGAACAGAACGGATTTGCAGCCCTGCTTTGTTCAGACTAATGTAACGCCCTAAAAATCAATATGATGAAAGGGAATGAGCTATAGAGAACTGGCTTAATCGGAATATGATTGATGGCTAGAGTAATGGTGATGCCAATTGCCTATTTAGTGGACTCCTTAACGATTTTTAAAGCTTCATTGTAGGGTTCTTCTTGGAGTAATATTATTTTTGCATCTTGTTCATTCCTGATACAATAACAAATTTTATTGTCGACTTGAAAAACATAAGTTATACTCCCATCTGTATATGGAGTTGCATCCGATTTACGAAAAGAAACTTCGACTTCTGCTCTATCGGCTTTAAATGGATATTCCTTTAGAAATGGCCGAATCTTTTCATGTGAATTTATCTTATCTAAAAATTTTTCAGTCAGTGCGACTTCAAGCTTCCTAGCTTCATCAATTGTACTTGGTTGATAAGCGATAAAGCCAGTCGAGATTTCTTCAACGCTATAGGGGATTTTCCCGCCGCTGCCATTGCAAATTAAACCAAATTCTTCTTGCATCTCAGTAGCAAATGAATTAACAATCTCATTTACATAAATTTCATAATCGGGCGTTGGATCTGTTTTATTATTCCTATAGCAGCCAAACAAAAAGAAGGTGAAAATAAATAGTGTTTTAATAGTTTTGTTCATGGAGCCCAAGAATATAGTTTGGATGAATGTAGAACGGCACTGGCATCTCAATTGGAAGAGTTACTGACGATTTTTAAGGCTTCATCATAGGGTTCTTTATGGAGAGGAATTAATTGAGAAGAATGTTCATCAAATGATCGGTAAAAAATTGTATCTTTAACTTGAAATACAAATGCCACACTTCCATCCGAATATCTTCGTTTATCTGGTTGGTGAAAAGAGATTGAGACCTGGGCTCGACTAACTGTAAAAGGATATTCTCTCAAGAATGGACGAATCTTCTCATTGGAATTGATTGCGTTCAAAAATTTTTCAGTAACTGTTATTTCTAGTTTTCGAGCTTCATCTATTGTTGCTCGATGATATGACATAAAATCTATGCCAATTTCTTCAACATCATAGGGCATTTTGCCACCACTGCCAATACAGACTAAGCCGAATTCATTATTAATATCCTTGGCAAAGGACTTTATGATTTGATTTACATAAATTTCGTAATCTTCGGTTTTGCTTTGTTTTTCTTTCATGTTGCATCCGAGCAAAATTAATACAATAAAGATTGAGCTAATTGCTTTTCCCATAAAATTGATATCTCTCTTTTACTATGTCGATCCGGTTCTGTAAACCATATTGATTCGTTTGTCCTAAAAATGAATGTTCCTTAGTAAAGCTATTTGTGCTGTTATTTAAAAAATGTATTGAATAATCTTTTCCATTAGGCCCCGCTTGGGCAATTCTTCCATAGCGTCCAGTAAATACATCCCCATTTGAATAGAAATTATGCGCTTCCATGGCTTGTTTTGTGGATATAGCTGAAGCAGGAGCAACCCCAATAAAATAAAGATGCTGTTTCAGAAGATCTTTCTGTTCGGGCGTCATTCCGTTAAATGTCGCATTGTAAATAGCTCCTGCACGACTATGTGCGGTATGCAATAAAATTAGCTCTGGATTAATTTTATGCATATTTTCAATAATTGTCACGAAAACTTGTCGCATCAATGAACTTGTGGGGGTGTCTTGGCTGTTTCTTTCTTTGATAGCATTTATACCATCTTTCCAAATGTTTTGAGTTTCAATATGCATTCCAATGAATAGGTGATCTTCATTTCCTACCATATTCATAACCGAATTGATCATCTCTGGATGCTCGCCGTAGCAGGTATTTATCCCATTTTGAAATGTCGTTAGTGCGATAAACTGCCCGCTGCTTGGAAACATCTCATGGAAATGCTTAGTAATATCTATTTTTCCTGCCTTAATTTCTTCCGGCGTCACTTTAATCTTATGGTAGATATTCGCTGAAATGAACCAATCCACTTGAATTTCATTTACGGTGACTGTGAGGGGGATTAGCCGGCTATTAGTGGTGGAACTTTGAAGATTTTTTGGGTAAGAATTGTGATAAAACTCCTTTTCATAATAAGGAATTTCCATCTTAACTGTATCAAGACCAAATAGATCAAGTCGATTGAGTGGGCTATTGTGGACATAGAGGTAGAGATTGGGGCTGTCGATGAAGCCGGCGGGGTCAGGGGTGAGCCAGCGGCCGAGCTGGGGATCGTAGAAGCGTTGGCCGAAGAATACGAGCCCTTTGATTGTCCGCTTGGAATTGAAGCGCCAGGGGTTGATCGGAGGGCTCGAGCAATACTCTTGACCAAAGGCGGTGATGTCGTAGGTCTCTACGAGTTCTCCTTGGGAAGAGACGATTCCGATGATATTGCCGCTGAAGTCGTGAAGGGGTGCGTAGATTTGCCCATTTAGCTCGATGGCAACGGTTGCGCCGATGTCGCCTTTGATTCCGAGGCCGATGACTTTTAATTCGAGGATTTTAATCTGCTCATTGAGGAGACCAATTTCGATATCTTGGTCATAGATGAAATATTGGGTGGTGTCGTTTAATTGGGCGTAGAGGCGGGAGAATGGATCATAGACGAATTGGACTTTGGATTGGCCCCGCTTTTCGATTGAAGTTAGCCGGTTGAGAGGATCGTAGGTATAGGTTGTTGTTTCGTTTGGGGTGAGCCTTTGTGTGGGGTTGCCATTGTCATCATAGATGAGGTGGATGTCCTCAGTTGTGTCGATTTGGTTGAGGTGGTTGACTTGGGCATTGATCGGATTACCGAGTGAATCGAAGCTATAGCCCTTGTTGCCTTCTTGGCGGAGTTGATCGAGGGGGTCGTAGCGATATTCTTTTGAGGCGAAGAGGGAGCTTTCAATTTTGTTAACAAGGCCAGATGGACCGTATTCGATGAAAGAGGTGTTGTAGGGGGAAACTCGCTCGGCTGGGCGCTCGAAGAGATCGTGATGAGTCGTGAGCGTCCCAAGGCGTTGGATGAGCTCTTGTTGGGCGATTTGTCCGTTCTCGTCGAAATGGGTATAGGTATGGGCATATTTCGTAGAGCCTGTAGGGGAGAGGCGGGTAATTTGAGTTAGATGGAGATCGTTATAGCTATACTCCATCGCGGTGTTATCTGGGAGAGTAAATAGAGAGCGTCTTCCTTGATCATCATAGTCCCAAGTCAGGCGGTTTTTTGTTGGAGAGGTCTCAGAAGTGATTTGGCCAAAGGTGTTGTAGGTGCGCGTCCAAAGAAGATGATGGATTTTGTCATAGGCAGTAGTGGGGGAGGGGCCTGATTCATATCCATAGTGGTAGTGAAGTTTGTTATCGGAACTATAGAGATCGGTCAGCCGGTCAAGTCCATCATAATCGAAATGGAGCTCGGTCCCATTAGGTTGCTTTTTAACCCTAAGCCGCCCCTTTTTGTCATAGGTGAAGGTAGTAATTTTTTCGTTGTTTTCATTCTCTAGAGCTACTCGTCCTCGGCTATCATACCCCCATCGAACTGAAAAGGTTTTCTTTGGGGTATGATCTTGATAAATGGTGGTTACTTGCTGGGCTTTATTGCCTGAACGATCGTAAAAAAGGGTCTCTTTCGAAACGGTTCTTTCGTCGGGGCCCAGTTTCTCAACTTGGACGAGGCGGCTGAGGGCATCGAAGGTTTCTATGGTTTGATTGCCGAGCTGATCGATGGTGGTTTTGGTCAGGACTTTTTGCCCGAGATCGTTAGAAGTTTCCTCAGAATAGATAAATTGAGTCGTTTCGCCATGGGGATCGGTATGCTCGTAGAGCCGTCCTTCGGGATCATAGGTAAAGAGGTCGGTGGCCTCCCCTTGAGAGGTGAGGCGAACGGCTTTTTCTTTGCGTCGCTCATGACCGTAGAAAAAAGTAGTGTGGTTTTCGATAGCCCCTTGGGTGTCTTCCTCCCACTGCTGGACAACATCACCCTCTTCGTTGTGCAGTGTGACTTTAGAATAGCCTCCACAGGTTGTTCGCTCTAAATGACCAAGGGGATCGAAGGTATAGGTGACGGTTCGATCTTCGGCTTGCTCTGCAATTTTCCTCCCGGCATTATCATAAGTGTAGATGGTGGTCAATCCTTCGGGATTCGTATAGGTAGAGAGATGAAAGGTTTTATAGGTCCAAGTTTCTTTGCTAAGGAGGGCGCCGTTGGCCGAGTAGATCGTTTTGGAATCTTGCCTTTGCAAGTCATCATAGGTGTAGTGATCCTCTGTTCCATCAGGCTGGATCGTTTTCGCTAGAGTCCCGTTGAGGTTATAAATGTGCCGGATGACGCCTCCATCGGGATATTCAATTTTAATGGGTTTTCGGAGGGTGTTGTAGGTGGTTCTTGTGCAATTTCCCTGGGGATCAGTATGGGAGAGGATGTTGCCTTGGACGTCGTGAGTGAAGGTGGCGATTGGGATATAGGGTTCGAGTTTTTCATCTAGGGCTTTGGAGAAATGGATCTCGGTGCAATTGCCAAAGTCATCGTAGGTTTGAGTTGTCGGATTGCCTTTGGAGTCGATTTGGAGGAATGGTCTGCCCTTAGCGTCGTAAGCCGTTTGTGTGATTTTCTGATTCCCTTCGGTATCTATCTCAGTGAATCGATATGGACGGCCCGCTTTGTCATAGTCAATTTTTTTGCGGAGTTTACCCACTTCTTTTGAATCTTTGAGATTATTGAGGGAGTCGTAGTCATAGATGTTTTCATATCCTAATGGGGTAGTCTTTCGCTTGATATTGCCATTGGAATCGTAGTTGGTAATCAAGGTATAGCGTTGCCTACTGTTTGAATCAAAAATCGTTTCGTTCTCAATTTGACAGCGGGTGTTATAGGTAAAAGTTCGTTTGATCAATTGCTTTTCTGCGCCTGTCTCTCGATCTAAATAAGTCTCGGTAATCGAGAGGCACAGTCCATTGCGCGGGCTGCGCTCGTAGGTTTTGATATGTCTTTCGGTCACTCCCGAGAGATCATTTTCACTATGCGTGATCCCATTATCGATAATTTCGCGAAAGAGCAGGTTGTCTGTGTCGTAATGGTAGTACTCTCTAAATAAGATTTTCCCATTTTTTAAGGTGATTTTCGAGTTGATAAGGTCGGTACCCGGTAGATAGAAATATTGGGTCGTAAGTCCACCTGATTCCTGCTCTTCATGAATCAGTTTCCCAACATATTTGTAGGTTTTTCCGATGCAGTCTCCACCTTCTACATTCCCTTTAGAATCGATTGTGAGCCGGGTCTGCTTTTGCCCAGTAAAGTGGCCATGGAAGCTCTCTTGCCTAACGTTGTCCTTTTCGTCATAGTCGAATGTTTTAGCAAAAAGAGGCCTTCCCAAGGAGTCGAAAAGGGCTTTTGTCTTTAGATTGTCCCTCTTCCAAAAGAATTTTAGGACTGAATGGAGCTTGTCGTGTTTGTCAAAATACTCGATAGCATTAAGTTTGTTATTTGTGTGGTGGTAACGGATTCGATGATTATCGACATCTCGGACGTCAGTATATTCAGCTTCATAGATGAATGTAGCGATTGGAATCGATTCTCCATTGGGACCAACTGGAGCTTTGAGAATATGCACTTTGTCGGCAGAGTAATTCTTTTTTGGGATTTTTTTTGCCCAATCTTTTTCTTCTTTTTCATTGCTCGGTCGATAATAAGTGGCAGTGAATTGATCTTTGTGGCCAAATTCCATGCCGCTGACTCGAGCTCCGATGCCTTTTCTCCCTCCCTCATAGCAATAGTGCTCTCTTGGACGGCAATTGCTGCTGATATCCTCGATGTAGCATTGGTCTTTGAAGGTAAACATTTGATAGGTGAGGGTTTTGCCATCTGAAGTTTTAGCGGTGAACTTGGTTTGGTCTCCCTCATCCTCGGTATCAAAAGTGATCGAGGCTAAGACTTTTGTGCCAGAAGGGTTTTGTAGTTTGACGCCGGAAAGTCGATCATTTTCATAGGTATAGACGATGCGGTGCTTGCATGGGAGGATTTCATAGTCGAGATATCCAAATGTATTAGAGGTAATTGTATAATGAAAGATGCCCCCATCGGCTGCATAGAGAGTCGCAGTTCTTTTTTTCGGGTCTACTTTGATGTAGTTCTTCTCGGTATTTTTTCGTGAATTAATGCTGCTTGCCCGATGTTTGGTAAACTCTACAGGGTATAAATAATGTTTATCCTTAGTGCCTTCTTTGTGGGCGTATTTTACTGGGTTTCCCTCTTTGTCCAAGAGGTAGATCTTGAGGGTCTCATGCTTAAAGCTTAATCCATCCCAATACAAACGAATATGGGGGAAAATGGTCCATCCTTTATCAAATGTCGGATCGGAGAGGAGTGAATTTTGCAGTGCTCCGCCACTTGAATAGGTACGGGTGATGGAGAGAGGCATTCCTCCTTCGATGACAGCATCTTGAAAGCAGAGGTTGAGATGGCCGGTGATCACATTGACATGATGGAAGAGGGCGGGGTCCTCATCTTCGAAGCAGGTGGTGACGTTAGCCCAGACTGCAAATTGAAGGGAGATAAGAAATACGATTAAATATTTCATGGATAAAGAGGATGATCCAAGTAAATATTTTTCTCAAGTAATTTCAAAAGACGTAGAGATAGGCGAAGATCGCAGAGGCAAAGGCCCTTGAATTGCGGCCGGCGACGGTGCCCCAAGCGCCGAAGATGATGCCTGATTTCGAGTTGAAATTATATTCGATCTGGGGGGCGATGCTTAGTGAGATGGAAGATGGGAGGCCAACAACGGCGGGGATACCTGGGCTTAAGATTCCAGGTCTGCCTTTGAAATGGGAAGAGGCTGTCTGATGTAGGAGCTCTATGTCCAGGGCAAGCACCCAATGGTTGCTGAGAGAGTACTCTGCAGAGAGAATCGCTGTTAGCCCTTGGCCTGGACGAATTTTTCCTCTTGTTCCATGTCCACCACCATAGGTGTTTAACCCTTTTAGATAGGCGTTAGTGGGGAAAAGATAGCCAAAGCTCCAATAGAGATTCATGAAATGGCACGGAAATCTAAAGGTCTTTGAAAAGGCAAGTAAAGGGCCGAAGAAGTAGGCGCCTGAGCCCGTGATGTCTATGCCCTGCTTTTTTGGATCGAGGTGATTGTAATGGCCTGTAGGAAATAAAATTTCTAATCCTAATCTGAAATTGGGGACCCAGGAGTCTTTCTGGTCTTTTAAGACTTCATAACCAAGGATAATTGAAGAGTCTGTGAAGTGGGTGGCCTTTTGATTCCCTCTGAAATTAGACAAGAGTCCCCCGGTCAGCTCAATCCCTAATCTTTTGGTGAGTTCGAAAATCACTTCTACCGCAGGGTTGGCTGACCAGGTGGTCTCCTGTCGTTTGAGTTTCCAATCAGATTGGTAGTTTCCATAGAAGGCAGCTAAGGTGATAAAGGGCTCGATGGCATTGATGTTGACGGCTGTGGCTGAAAGATAGGTCCCCGTATACCAAATCTCATAGGCGGGGGGCTCAGGTAAAGGCTCCGCCATAGGGTTGATATCGGCGCTGAGAAGGGCGGGGCAAAGGGCGATGAGGCTAATCCAATTTCGAATGTGCATACACTTGATGATAGGGACTCTGCAAAATTTTTCGTACTGTTTTTAAAATTTTAATGTGTGTACAATGTTTCCAAATTTTGGAGGTCTATATGGCAGCAGCAGTAATTCCTGATGGTCGTTTTGCAAGAGTTGAGAGACGGGAGCACACTCCTTTGGAGACGATTTGGGAAGATGAAGACAAACGCCCGGGGGATCGGAATAAATGGCATTCTCAGGTTTATCATGTCAACTCGATTACAGATTATGCATTAGCTAAAATCAAACGAGATGGCGCGGTGACGACGGAGCAATGGGAGCAGCAGGTCGATCCGGCCAAGAAGATTGCTGAGAATCGTGAGCTGATCGAGCAGCATGTCGATCGTCGGATCCAACTATTTTTCATGCAGCTGATTTGCTGCTTTCGAACTCCCTACCATTTTGAATGGATCGAGGCCAACGACGAGTACGGCAAGGGGGGGAAAGTGACGATCCATAACCCGACCGGCGCTGGGAACAAGCGGATCGAAACCGAGGCGGCCCATTCTGGAACATTCCCCTGTTTGATGGCCTATCCTAGGGCTGAATGGGAAAGTGGAAATAAAGCAAATGGCTTTGTCTATTTGAAATATGGACGCTCCTATTTGGACAATAATGCCACGATCGAATTTGATCGCTATCTCAACCGTGCCGATTGTCTAATCGATGGAACCTCTAAAGACCGTCAATTGAGAGAGGAGGCGATCAAGATCGTCAATGCTGTAGCAGAAGGGAAGCAGACTGTTGAAAAAGGGATGATTCAATTTGTCAAGCTGTTTGAGCAGTTCTGTGCTAAGCGACGACTGGGTGTGACTGATGCTAGAGGACTCATCCTAGATGTTTACTTGCAGCGTGCACAGGAAGTCCGTGCTGAGATGGAGGTCGATCCTAGCTATTTTGATCAACTTCTGGGAGTGAAAGTAGGAGTCCACCCACGAGAAGCGCTACTCCGTAAGATCGTCTATCAAAAGAGATTTAAATTGATCCAAGATTGTGAAGCAGTGGAAAGTCAAATCGCCAGAGCGATTCTCACTGCGCAAAATACCATGCTTGGTAAGCGAAAAAAGAGTTTAAAAAATGTCGATTCTCGTCTTCGTTATACATTGTTAGAAGATGCAAACCCCATTTTCAAACGGACTTTGGAAAGGCTATTTTGTACCTCATTGGATCAATTGCAAGCAGGTATTGAGAAGAATGCAGAGCGATTAAGGCAATTTGAGGCCAAAAAGGGGATCGCCAAGTTTCGTAGCACTCATAAAGCACAGCTCGACATTTTGAATAGGGAGCTCAGAGCTAAATTCCGCACACTGGAGAATTTAGAGTTGACCTATCGTGCGGAGCTTTTTAAAGGACTGAGGCAGGATCTAAATGGCTGGCTTCAAAAGGAGTTTTTGAATGTTTTCAAGAGAAAATATCCTCTAGAGTCGATGAGTCAAGCGATGGTGAGCCGATTGGAACATAGGACCAGAGTGATCGATCCAAATCGAGAGTATAAAACGCCCCTTAATCAAAGAAGAAAAGATATCTCAGAACCGAAAGCCAAAATGATCGCTGATGCCTTTGGGGTGGACGCTGGACTTTTCCTGCCAGGAATGATCACTTCAGTCTACTGAAACCATACCTCGCCTCACCCAAAAGTGTGAATTTGGGTGAGGCGGGGTATAGTGTGATTAGTTCAAATTGGCCAAATGGGCTTGAATGAGCATCGCGATCTCTTGAAGGCCTAGTTCTTGTGCTAGATCCAGCGGTGTGTGAGAATTACCATTTGGCAGATTTGGATTGGCCCCTGCATTCAAAAGCGCTGGGACAGTCTTGATGTCCCCATTTTGCACCGCAGAGTGCAAGGGTGTACAACCCTCTACGTCGGCGATGTCTAGGTTTTGTGGTAGCTGGAGCAGAGATTCGGTTATTTTATCTTGTTTCCTCTTAATACTTAAGTTAAGAGCTGTTTCTCCGTTTGCATTTGTTCTAGTTAGATCGGCATTAGCCTTCAGCAGAATGTCTACCATCTGCTTGTCCCCATATCGAACTGCCAGATGAAGGATTGGGTCGACTCGATCTGTCTGGAGATTAGGATTAGCTCCATTTAATTGTAATTTTTTTGCCTGGTCAATGAGCAATTTTTTCAGTTTTGGAAAGGTTGTTCCATAGGCTTCTTTGTGAGAGAAAATTTGAAAAATGTCGGCCATGCTCAAGTTTTCTATATTTAGCCAAGTTGCATCAATGTTCACAGTGCCATCATGGTTCCTCGATTTGGGAAGGCCTCCGACGGATTCACAAAATTGACGAGTCTCCTCATTTAGAGCCTTTATGAAACGCTTGGCCCCCTGTAAATTTGTTCCAGCATAACCCCCTTTTTTGGCTCGGGCTAAGATCACTGGTTCTGCATGGTCTCTTCCCATCAGATTTTGTTGCGCCAAACCAGCTAAACCGCTTAAGGGGACATGATTTGCAATATGCTGGATAATCTCGGGAGGGAGTTCGTTTAAAAAATCAATTGCAACCTTTTGAATTTTATCGTCTTGAGGATTAGTTGCTTGGTTCTCATCCGAAGATGGTTGAATAGGTTGATGAATAGTTGGATCTAATTTATTCATTATAACTCCTTTTTTTATTAATTATAATTAAAAATTATTTAAAAGTAAAGTAAAATTTACTATTCATAATTACTTTAAAATCAAAGATTTTTGGAGGGGTGTTTGATTAGAATAAAAAATAGAAGTTGCGAGGATAATCGGGGACTGATTATGATGTTTTCTTTCGCGAAAGTGGCGAAACTGGTAGACGCACTACCTTGAGGTGGTAGCGAGGGAAACCTTTTGGGGGTTCGAGTCCCCCCTTTCGCAATATTTCTTAATTTCTTTCCCCAAATATCTTTTCAATCGTTTGCATCAGCTCGGGCTCTATTTTGAGCGCTTGGAGCTGAGCGATCGCGCGCGCCTCGGTCAGTGTAGTCAAGGTGGCCCATTCCTCTTGGTTGAGGGGCATTGCGTAGGAGGGGCTGTGGCTGCGGCACAAGCTCTCGCCCATCGAATAGTGCGTAGGAACCGAGTGGCAATGGGAGCAATGGTCTGTCAGTGCGAGGTGGCCATCGTGTTTGAGGAGTTTCAGCAGGAAAGAGGCCTTCAGTGCGGTCGGGTCTATGAAGCTTGGCAGATTTTTGAGGTAGGTGAGGAGCAGCTGATAGAGGGCGGGGGCCGGCTTGCCAGGGAATTGGGTGGTGAGGAGCGCTTCGGCAAAGCGGGTGGCGGTCTGTAGATGATCGAGGTTACTGCGTAGGTTGAGATGGGTGTTGATGGGGCTTCCATCTAGAAAAGTGTAAAGATCGGTGCGGCCCGATTGTAAAATTGTATTCGGCCTGGGTGAGGGGTGAGGTGAGGGTGAGCAAGTGCGATTTTTTCCGATTAATCCCTTTGACGATCAGGCTGATGAGTCCCCGGGTAGGAGTGAAGAGGGTGATGATTTTTTGCTGATCCTTATAGTCGATACTCCTCAGGACGAGCCCTTCATGTGTTTCATTCGATGGCATTTAATTTTGCTCTTTGGTATTTTTATATGCTCTGCACCGATAGCTCAATTGGATAGAGTACCCGGCTTCGAACCGGGTGGTTACAGGTTCAAGTCCTGTTCGGTGCATAATTATAAATGCTTAAAATCCCAATATATTGTCATACACAAAAGAGTTATATTGAGTGCATCTTTTCTTTGCTTGGAAAAGGAGCGCATCACGCAGGACTTGTTTATTCCTATTGGTTCCGAAAGGGGAAGCTTATGGGATTAAATGAACCGCAAGCCGCAGTGGCTCTCTCTTGTCCAAGAAATCTTGCATTGACCGACTTTTCTTTATCCGGCAGAGGTGGTTGAAAGGTAGAAGAGAGCACTATCAAATTTTTTTGAGATGCGAAGAGGGACTTGAGGCGAGTCAGTCTTTATTCCAGATGCAAGCGAAAAATACCCTATGCATCTCTTCGCAAGTGGGATGCAAGAGGGTTGCGCTTTTTGCGAGACGGGTAGGATGGGGCTGATCCGCCATCTTACGTGCGGGAAATTGTTGCCCAGGTCTTCATTGCGGTCGCTTGCTGGGGATGGAAGTCGCAATATCGTCTTCATGGGAATGGGGGAGCCGCTCGACAATTTTGAAGAGTGATCGGCGATCAAGACGTATTACAGATGCCTAAGGGGATGGGCTTTGGTCCACGCCGCATCACGATTTCTACAAGCGGCTGTGTAGATGCGATTCATGGCTAAGCGAAGATGCCGACCCAGCTTTAAATTTGCGGTATCGGTCAATGCGCCAAATGACGAAATTCGCAACAAAATCATGCCGGTAAATCGAAAATGGGACATGGCGGAGTTAAAAAAAGCAATGCTTGATTTTGCACCCATCCAAGGCGACAAATTTTTACTGAATATGTACTGATTGAAGGGGATCAATGATTCTTTCGAATGCGCAGACGAGCTTGCCGAGTATTTGCCAGGCCTTAAGGCAAAAGTGAATTTGATCCCCTATAACCCACAAAGCCGCGACAGGTTTGCCCCACCGAAAGCTGAGGTGGTTGATGCGTTTTCAAGCGATGCGAGGGGGGGTATCAGACGATGGTTCGACAGACTAAAGGGCAAAAGATCATGGCTGCTTGCGGGCAACTTGGGAATCTTCAATTGAGACGCTTGCATATCCAAAGAGAATCAGGTAGAATGGCAAATCAATAATAAATTGAGGGAAATATGGTTGATAAGGATAAATTCGTCGAAGAAGACGCACAAGGCTATAATATTTCGATCGTCGCAAAAAATTTCCAGCTGACCGAGCCAATTCGGCAGCATATTTGGGATAAGCTGTCAAAGCTGGAGCGATTCCACAATCACATCATGGATATCCATGTCACCCTAGATATCCAAAAAGTGGAACATATCTGCGTCATCACTTGCCACTTCAATCATATTAAAACCAAGGTCGAAGCCCGCAGCTCCGATATGTATGCCTCGATCGATCGGGCCATGCAAAAGCTGCAGCACCTCTTTCAGAAGTGGAAAAGCAAGCTTCAAGATTACCATAAAAAACCGATGAAATTAGTCGATCTATCTGTCAATGTCTATCGTCGACCTCCTCCAGATGATCTCGAAGAGATCAATCGGGCGATCGATGCAGAAAACATGAAGAGATGGATGCCTCATAAGATCACCGACACCGAATCGCAGGTTTTGAAGTCGCTGAGCACCGAAGAGGCGATCATGAAAATGGAACTTTCTTCAGACCCCTTCTTGCTCTACCGCGATGAGACAGACAAAAAACTGAAGCTGATGTATCGGCGTGAAGACGAGAATTATGGAGTTATCCAAGCAGAAGGGTAACCGAGGTAACGTCTACGACCCATACCGCAAGGCATGGGTAGCCGCAACTCCCGAAGAAATCGTCCGTCAAAAATTTTTGCACGTGATGACCACTCAACTCGGATTTCCAAAAGAACTTCTGGCCATTGAAACACAGCTCTCGGAAGTTCCCCATCTCAAAGGGGTCGCCAACCTCCCGCAAAGAAGAGCCGACATCATCTGTTTTGCTAAAGGGATCCATCCTGAGCATCTTCTCTACCCACTCCTCGTCGTCGAGTGCAAAGAAGGAGAGGTAGGGATGGAGGCTAAATCCCAGGCGCTTGGCTATAACCACTACGTCCAAGCCCATTTTGTGGCGATCGCTGGCGAGAACTGCGCGATGCTGGTCTACCCGCAAGAACTCACCTTTTTACCCTCTTATTCTCAACTCATGGAAAATATATGCAAGTGACGACCCCCATTGCCGATGTGATTTGTCTCTATGGACTTCCCAATCATGAGCTCTATTTAGAACTGACAAGCTGGCTTGATGAAAAAGCTGAGCGCTTTCTCGTGATCTTAGAAGATGATGAGCGGGTCCTCATCGGCCACCAGAGCGGCCACGATCGGATTCGCCTCTGCTATGCTGAAAACGATGAGGCGCTCAAAAAGATCGCCTGGGAGCTCGTCTTCTTGCAATTTGAGTATCTGAAAACACCTGGCAATTCGTCGAAAAATCCAAGAAATGGAAGCCTGCTTAGCCAAAATGGCATTCTACGAGCAGGGATTCATCTGGTTGCCTCCGACTTCCAAAATCGGGGTTTAGACCTCTTGCAAAACCTCATCGCCAATAACCCGCGCTTAAGCCTAGCCAAAAGAGGGGAAGAGCTTTCGGTGCTTTTGCAGGGGTGCCAGCCATTATCTGCGGAGCAGGGGTGTCGCTTGAAAAAGCTGCCCCTTATTTAAAAAACAATGCCCTCCTCTTTGCTGGTGGGACCGCTCTCAGCTCCTTAGGAAAATATGGCCTCACCCCCCACTTTGGAGGCCTCATCGATCCCCATCCGCCGACAGGCCGCTTCTTTCAACATAAGTCCTTCGAAATCCCCCTCTTTTTCCAGAGTCGAGTGAGCCCCGATCTCCTAAAACAAATGCGGGGGCCGCTGCTCTGGATCCCAGGCAGTCAAAACGATCTTCTCACTGAAGAGACCTTCGATGGGGGCTGGAACGTCTCCACCTTCCTCACAGCGATCGCGCAAAAATTGGGTTGCAATCCCATCATTCTAGTTGGCGTCGATTTAGCCCAGCGAGGAGAAAAGAGCTATGCGGGCGATTTCGAGCGACCCGAAGGGGGAGAATTGATCTGGGTGCAGGATGATCTCTATACTCGGCGCGATTGGCTTTTTGCCGCTGATTGGCTCGCCGATTTAGCCGCAGCCCACCCGAGGTAGAATGGATCAATTGCTCCGATGGACTCGAAATCAAAGGCTTTAAAAAACAAAACATCAGCGAGCTCTCTTTTGCCACAATGGCCCCCTTTCAGCATCGTATCGACGCTCTATATCGAAACAACTTGAAGAATCGGGAATTCGACGAGGAGGCGGCACAAATTTTGGAGTCTGGAGCGAGCGACATTGTTCGAGAACAAGGCGCGAGTGAAGACCCAAAATTTTGGCCTAAGCCGACGACGTCGAAAACCGATTCTTCATGTTGTTTCGGTATAAAAACAGCTGCGCCGAGCTTGGATGTCAAAGAACTAAAGGGCAGTTTTGCCCGGGTGGGCGAGCTCTGTGGCGAAATGCTTGAACTACTCGAGAAACTCTTCCCCAATACACCTGAAAAAAACGGCGACTATGCCTTGCTGGAGCACGCGATTGCCAAAGAGATCGCCTACATCAAATTTTTAAAACCGGTTTG
Source organism: uncultured Verrucomicrobiae bacterium (assembly GCA_963806855.1). Classification (GTDB taxonomy): domain Bacteria; phylum Chlamydiota; class Chlamydiia; order Chlamydiales; family Rhabdochlamydiaceae; genus Sacchariniichlamydia. The sequence goes on from CAWDYW010000003.1 coordinate 352,128, forward strand.
GGATATATGGAAGCATGTTTTTATCCGTCAAATCCCCAAGGAAATCCCAGCCGAGTATGGGATCGGACTCAACCAATGGCTTTTTATTCAAGGAATCTGCAATGACGCACGGAAAATTTGAGCCGGACATCGAGTTTTATCTCTCCTTTTTCCCCCATGAGAAAAAAGATCTCCCTACCGATTCAAAGCCCCTCGAGAAATGGCTCCAAGGTCAAAATCTAACAGAAATCGAAATCCTCTACATGGTTGGCTTAGTCAATTTTCCCCTCCCCAACATCCTTACTGATTGGCTTAAAGAGCGCAAAGAGCGGGTGGTCGTTTTCATTGAAGAAGACCTTGGAGCCTTTGCTTCCTTTCAAAATTTTGAGCTCTTAGGAAACTCCCAAATCCACCTCCATTACGCCAAAGAAGACCCGATCGAACATCTTGCCCAAATATTTCCCTCCGATCGATTGGCCATTTTTGAGGGCAAACCGTTCGATTCTCTCGGATTGCAGAGGCGCTCAGCGGCCCTCTCCGCCCTCTATTCCGATGTCCTCTACAGCCATAAAATTGTCGAAAACGTCCTCGCCAACTACCTGCGGCTGCCCGACTGTTTCAATGCCAACAACCTAAAATTTCCCAATGTCCCCGCCATCATCTGCGGCGCTGGCCCCTCACTCGAAAAATCATTTGCAGCTCTCTGCACCGCCCATGACAAAGCCCTGATTTTTGCCGGTGGATCGGCCATCCCCATCCTTTCGCGCAACCAGATCCGCCCCCATTTCGCCATCGCCCTCGATCCCAACCCCGAAGAATTTGACCGGCTCAAGCAGTGCGCCGAATCCGACGTTCCCTTCCTCTTCGCCCCTCGCGTCCACCATGAAGTGCTCGCGACCCGCACCGGCCCCCTCGGCTATCTCAAAACTGACACCGGAGGACTCTTCGAAAATTGGCTCGAGGAAAAACTCGGGTTAGAGGGGATCCCCACCGGGCCAGACATGGGCCCCGAAGCCTTTTCCGTCACCACCCTCGCCATCAGCTACGCCTATGCCCTCGGCTGCAATCCGATCATCCTAACCGGCGTCGATCTGGCCTATACCTCTGGTAAACGGTACGCCCCCGGAGTCGAAGCCGAGAAAGGCAGCTCTGCCGACCCCCGCGCTCTCGAGCAAGTCCTCATCCGGACCGATCTCCACGGCAACCCCGTTGAAACCCTCCTCAAGTGGGTCATGGAGGCCGACTGCATCAGCGCATTTGCCGAAAGCCACCCTGAGACCCAATTTTTAAACGCTTCCGAAGGGGGCCTCGGCTTTGATGCAATAAAAAATGTGACCCTTGCAGAGACCCTAAAAGGGCTAAAAAAAGCCAATACCGAATTCCAGCCCGAGCCTATTCCCTTAGATACCGACAAACTCACCTCCCTTATCGCCGACCTCGAGAAATCGCTCGACCGATGTGCCATCCTGTGCGACCAGATCCTCAAAAATGATCCTCGCGCCCTCCTCCACGAAATGGATTTGGCCGAAGAAGAGGCCTACATCGCCCTCCTGCAGGGGATATCAGCTGCTCTCGATCGACTCCTCGTCCGCTACTACCCCGACTCTGAAGAAGAGCGCAAAATAGCCAAATATCGAGAATTACAGTTGCAAATTGAGAAGTTTAAAAGGATAATAAACCACCAATGCGGAATATCCTACCGATAATTCTCCTACTTGCCGCCGGGTGTTCGGGGCTAGAAGACTCTGAGAGAGAGAAGCTGCGCAAGATGAATGCTTCGGGAGAGCACATTTACCGTGCGCACGACGAAGTACTCTTCGCTATCAAAAAGCCCACCCATTTCGTCCGAGAGAACTACCCTTGGGAAGACTCCTATATCGGCAACCAAATCAAAATCACCAAAGAATTTTTCCGCTGCAAGGGCAATTCCCAACACTCGCCGATCACCAAACAGACCGACGGGCAGCCCGCTTTCATCCTCGATTGTGGGGGGATGCAGCAACACAGCCTGCCGCTCAAAGATGGAAAAGAGCACATCTATCCGGCCCTCTTCGACCTACTCAACTATATCCAAGAAAAGACCCAGAAAAAAGTCGTCATCACCTGTGGCCACCGCTGCCCGACCCACAACACCTATGCCGACCCCTCCCAATATAACGAGTCCTCCAAGCATATGATCGGCGCCGAAGTCGACTTCTACGTCAAAGGGCTCGAGTGGAGTCCCGAAACCATCGTAGGCATCGTCAAGCAATACTACAAAGAACACCCCAAATTCAAAACCATATCCCAGTTCACCGAATTTGAGCGATTCGAGCATGAGACCAACGTCTCGACCCTCCCTTGGTACAACAAAGAAATCTTCATCAAACTCTTCAAGAAAGACGAGGGGAGAGACCTCGACAACAACCACCGCTTCCCCTACCTCTCGATCCAACTCATCTGGGACCGAGACGGTGACGAGCCAGTCACCTACAGTTGGTCGAAGGCCTTTAATAATTATTTGAGATATTGAGCAAAAAAAAGGAGGAACTTATGAATTCAGTAGCAAATTATCCCGGTATCCCAGCTGTTTTCGTGCGTACAGAGGGGGACTGGAGTTGCTCTGATTCTGCGGGAGACATTTGTAGAAGAATGGTTTTCGGAAGTACCGTGGAAGGCTCGCTGATAACACGTTTTTCATTATTTGGTTATAAGGATGGAAGGGTCAGCATTAATATTAATTGGGGAAAATATAATGACCTATTTATAAAGTATTTACAAGAACATCAAGTTCTGGTGAGTGACATGGACTGTCGGCTATGTTCCCATTGGACCCAATCCCCTGAAGAACTTAAGGCAGTATTTAGTATTCTAACCCAAAATAATCAAATTCCAGCTAAACATCTTAAAAAAATTGAGCCGATTGTAGAGAAAGGAAGTTGCGAACCCTGCCAACATAGTCCTGCTCCTATAGCAAGTAATGATGGACGTATATCGTTTGAGGGCTGGAGTTATATTCCTTTTGGCATTTAAACTATCCGTTCTGCTCAAGCGAGGTCAGTTCTTGAATCATATCACTGGATGCGGTATCCTAGTATCCTATATTGTGCCGATGTGGCGAAATGGTAGACGCGGCAGATTCAAAATCTGTTCCTAGCGATAGGGTGATGGTTCGAGTCCATTCATCGGCATATAGTCCTTCCGTTTCAAAAACACCATTAGGATTGAATCAGCCCTAATAGGTGCCTTCAAATGGAAGCATGATTCCTTGGCAAAGGTTTATGAACGATCTCTTCTGCAAAAGACTTCTACATATTTTATTATTTTTTCTTTTCATCTCTTACTCAAATTCAATCATTTCTGAGGAGAAAGGTAGGGTTGTGGCTTTTGCTGGATTATCCGGATCAGGAAAGACAACGATGGCCAAAACGTTGGGACAATTATGCTCATGTTGTATTCTAAATGAACCTGAAGAGTCCGATTGGCCTGATGTGATTACAAAAAGCAGGGAATTTGGTTATTTTTCAATGTGGATGGGCTTTCGGCAATTGTGGCTTCCACACCAATATGAAGCACAAAAGTTGAAGAATCAAAACCAACTCGTGATTCTGGACTCTTATTTTGTCAAAATTATTGGATACGAATTATTAGAACCTGGCATGGAATGGCTGTTCCCCAAAGATGATCCCTATTTTCAAATATACAAGCAAATCTGCCATCTCGATGTCGATCAATTGCCAGATCCAGACTGCATTATCCTATTTGATGTCTCTTTGGAAAATTGGATTAAATTACTCGATACTCGAAATCGTGCTTGGGATAAGACTCCAGGCTTTATTGAATCTTATGAGCACACAAAACGAGCTATTCAAAATGCTGTTGAACGCATTTGCAAAGAGAGGAATATTCAACTTATCCATTTTAATCATGAGTTCGGCGATATTCTTGAACAGGCAAATAGACTTAAATCTCTCTTAATTCAAAACAATATTCTTTATGCCGAACCCACATAAGGGATCGCATTTAAGCTAGACTTAACAGCTCCAATGGCTATTTGTTTAACAGCAGCAATCGATTCAGCCATTCTAAAATTCCCCCTCTTGAATTAAAATCATGTTCATCCTAGCAAAATTAAGACAGAACACCAATTTGAACTCAAGAAAAGTTCTAAAACCGTCCGCAGAGGGGCAATCAATCGGACGAATGGCGCCGTTTTTGATCTCCATAAGAGTCAAAAACGGCTCTTTTATTTCGAGAAGATTCCTTGGCTTTTTGCTATTCTCTTTTTGGTCAAAGGCTTATAATTTTTTCTTTTGAATTAGGGGAAAGATTATATGACTAAGCAACTTGAAGATACATCGTCAAAAATCGCGATTTTCAGAGGGAAGCAGATCCGAAAAATCATTTATCCTATAACGCCGTAAAACAAGGCCCTTTAGGGCCGTGATGTAAGGCGCCGTTTAGTCTAGGGTATTCTGTTGTTCAATATACTGTCTAATGATCGATATTGGGGCTCCACCGCAAGAGCCTGCAAAATAACTTGGCGACCATAGGGCAGTTCCCCATAGATATTTTGTAATAGATGGGTAGTTCTTCTTGCGGATCATCCTCGAAGATACCCCTTTTAATGAGTTTACAAGTTTTGAGACCGATACTTTAGGTGGATAGTTGATCAACAGATGAACATGGTCTTTTTCGCCATCAAATTCTATTAGAACAGCCTCAAAATCAGTGCAGACACTCTCGAAGGTCTCCCTCAGATCAGATAGAATGGACTTAGTGAAGACACATTTTCTGTATTTTGTAACAAAGACCAAATGCACATGCAGAGCAAAAACACAGGATCTACCTCTTCTCAAATCTGTTGACTTTAACATAGGCCAAATTTAAAATTTAAACCATGATCTTAAAAAGGGCATTCAAATTCAAGCTAAAACCTACTGCGTTGCAATATGAAATGTTCTTACGCTTTGCCGGGGCTCGTCGTTTTGTATTTAATCGAGGACTAGATGAGCGACAAAAAGCCTATGAAGCTACTGGAAAAGGCCCTTCTTATTTCGAACAAAACAAAGAACTAACCCGATTAAAAGAAACAGAGGAGACTTCTTGGTTGAAGGAAATCCATAGCCAGGTGCTTCAACAAGGGCTTAAGGATCTCGATAGAGCATTTCAGAACTTTTTTGTAAGAGTAAAGAAAGGGAAGAAGCCGGGGTATCCAAATTTTAAAAAGAAAGGGATGAATGAGAGCTTCCGATTCCCACAAGGAGTCAAAGTTGAAAATTCCAAGGTCTATTTACCCAAAATCGGATGGGTGAAATTTCGAAAATCGCGAGATATCCAAGGAGAGATCAAAGAGACAACCATCCTGCAAGAGGGAACCGATTGGGTTATCTCATTCTCATGTGAATGGGAAAAGGTACTCCCAAAGAAAGCGCCTATAGATGAAGAGCGGGCGATAGGGATCGATGTAGGGATAGAACATTTCGCTACTACGGCAGCTGGAAAGGAAAACAGAGCAGAAGAGATTGAAAATCCAAAGTTTTTGAGAAAAAAGCTATCCCATCTTCGATATCTCTCAAGACAATTATCCAGGAAAACCCCAAAAGGAAAAAATAGACTCAAGGCCAGGCTCAAGCTTTCCAAGTTACATGCCAGCATCAAGAACCTCAGAAATGATTTTGTACAACAACTCTCAGCAAAGATGGTCAAAACCCACGACATCTTTTGCATTGAGAGCCTAGATATTTCCAGCCTACTCGAGAAGAGCCCAAAAGGACTTTCCCGAGCGATATTAGATGCGGGCTGGGGAAGTTTTTTGCACTGCCTTAAATACAAAATTGAAGAGCACGGAAAACACCTTGTAGCAGTAGACAGGTATTTTCCAAGCAGTCAAATTTGTGCGGCATGTGATAGTCGGCAAAAGATGCCCCTCTCTATCCGGGAGTATCATTGTCCAAATTGCGGAGTAAAGAATGCCCGTGATTACAACAGTGCGATAGTTCTAAAGGCCGCCGGAATGTCGGTCTTAAAAGCCTGTGGAGCTGCCCTCGTTGGAGGGAGCATTGAAGCAGGAATCTCTCGACTTTAGTCGGGAGAGGTTCAATTAGGCGAATGGTATTTTTCCATTATTGATGTAGTTGAGGTTTTAACTGAGAGTACCTATGCCAATCGATATTGGTCAGATCTTAAAATTCAACTATCTGAAAAAGAAGGATTTAGTCAACTTTACGAAAAAATCGTAAGGTTGAAATTGGAGGCTCCTGATAAGAACTAGAGAAAAAAAGTGGTCATAAGGTGGTCAGTAAATCTAATTTTTTAGAGACCAATCCATTAGAAATTGAACTTATTCCTGAAAAATGATGAAAAATCCTGCGAGGAGTTGTTTCGGTATAGTTCTACAACAGATCTAGTTTTTCTAAAACTTGTGCGATAGAAAAAAGATCTCTTTTATTTGTGCATTTTAATTTTTGCTTAATTTTTTCAAAGTGGGACTCAATTGTTCGAGAAGAAAGTTTGAAGATTGCAGCAGTTTCCTTAGCTGTTTTACCCTCTAGCAGACAGCGAAGGCATTGTCTTTCGCGTTGAGAAAGAATGGGGGCTTTTTCAATATAATGCTCCATTCCAAGGCTTTTTAATAGACCTAGATAATATCCTGGCTCTACGAGCTCGGTTTGAAGAGAAACTTCTCCGATTTGCTCTAAAATTCCAAGTCTGTCCCAATATTGCCAAACCTCAGTAATTTTTCCATTGCTGATTCGGTAGATGCTTAAGCCCGCAATCGAAAAGTGGGGATTTTTTGGACTTATCCCTTTGTATTTTTCTCGATGCTTCCCGCGGCATATCCAACGGACAAAGACGCGATCACCAGAGCCAAAAATTTCTTCTATCGAAAATATTTTTCCTGGGTAGGCTTCTATGTATGAAGAGTCAATCTGTCTTGCTGCTTTAAGTCCTCGGATTTTTTGATTACTTGCAGGGCCATGGATGATGACATCTTTAGAAAAAAAAATCTGCATAAAGAGAAAGGTCGTCTCTATTGACGTATTCTTCAAAGAATTTTCGAATGAATAAAACATTGTTCTTTGTTGTCATTTCTTAAATATTATGGGTGGGGCTGAGCGAAAATGTTCAAAGGGAACATGCAATTCATCCACCTCTCCTAAAGAATTACTGAAAAAAGAAAATTCTACAATAGGGTTTACTCCATAAGCAAGAAGAACTGGATATTTCGCCTCAAAAATCCCCTCGCTTTTCTGATTGAGCTGGACCTTCATTCTTCCAAGGGTAGCCATGAGGGAATTGTATTCAACTTTGATCTCCATCATTCCATATGCTGGATGAACATATTGACCCTCATATTTTTGTAATATTTTCTGATTTGTGTCTTGGATGCCCAAAAAGTAATCGTAAATGCTGTTCTTTATACAGGAAATGGCATGTCGGCCATCCGTACTACTATTTGTCAAAATGACAAGACCAATTTTTTCATTAGGAAGAAAAGAAACCTCAGAAAAAAAGCCTTCCAGCGTTCCTCCATGATGGACTTGCTTTCGTCCTCTATAGGTATCAATTTCCCATCCTAGGCCATATCCGGATGGCTCAGACGATTGGACAGCGTAGGGCATATGAATTGTATGCATTTCATCAAGAGTTTCCTTTTGAATGAAATTGGGTTGGGTATCATCATAGAGTTGGACTCGCACCCATTTAGCCATATCAGAAGCCGAAGAATGCATTGCACTTGCTGCTAGAGTAGATCGAGGATATAAAAAAGAAAGTTTTTGAAGTTTCCCTCCGAGTTCTGCATAAGGTTGCGCAACATCAGTGATCTCTTGAAGCTGATTTGATATACCCGAACGATCCATTCGTAAGGGTTTTAGAATTCGAGAGGCAAGCTCTTCTTCCCAGGTGTTGTTTGTCACTCTTTTAATGACTTTCCCGGCAACCACATACATGAAATTGTTATATAGAAAGGCTTCTCTCAATTTAGAGACAGGGGGAAAATGAGGAAGCACTTCAAGGACATCTTCTTCGGAGAGATCGCGGACAAGATACCATAGTGCATCATTGCGAGGAACTCCTGTCCGATGAGCTATCAGATCACGCAAAGTGACTTGAGATGAAAGGTCATGATTATGCAGGCGAAATTCGGGGAGGTATTTGATCACTGGGTCATCCCAGGCAAGTTTTCCCTCCTCCACAAGCTGACTAATGAGGAGGCTTGTAAAGGCTTTTGTATTCGACGCAATGGGAAATACTGTATTTTCCGTTACAGGAAGTCCATTTTCTAAATCACGCATCCCATAGCCACGGCAGAGTAGGGTTTTATCGCCCCTAACAACAACTACCGCAGCACCTGGAACGTGAAATTCTTCAAGAGCTTGGGTTACAATTTTATTGAGTTCGCTTTCATGCCCCATAAGAAGATCTAGATTGAAACTATTCATAATTACCAAAAATGAAAAAACTGTTTTAAAAAAATTCATATTGAGATGTCCTAAATTTTGAGTGAATTATAAAATAAAGTTCCTGCTTTGATCAATCCGTATTGGTTACGGATAGGGAAGGGGGGGGGATAGAGATTTACTGCCCGTTTGTTCTATAGGAATTCAAAGGGTGAGAGGTTTCTTCAAGTTTATGACTTGAAAGATTTTCTCCTTAAATACTAAGAGTCTTAGTGGTTAAGGAGATTTTTTTCAAGTTGTTTCAGTATACACATGATTGCAAAGTAGTTCGTTGATGGCTGCAGTGGGCTTTTACGAATTTTAGATGGTGCAATTGGAAGCTTAAATCTACCAGTTAGCGATTCGATTCTTGCAAAATATTCATCAATCTGGCATGATTCAGTTCGATTCATTACAGTAGGTTAATAGTCGATGAGAAAGTTGGAGCATTTGGAAACATTCATAAAGGTTGTCGAAGCAAACAGCTTGGCATTAGCAGCCAAGCGATTAGGCCTCTCTGCTGCGGCGATTAGTAAACAGATAAGTGCTTTAGAAAATGATTTGAAAATGAGTTTGCTGTCTCGAACGACAAGGCGTTTGGAATTAACTGAATTAGGGCGCATCTATTACGAGCATTGCAAGCGGGTGATGAAGAAGATTGACGATCTCGATGGGGTGATGAGCTCGCTTCAGCAAGAGCCTTCTGGAGAATTAACTGTGCTTTCAAGTCGATACTTTGCCGACCATTGCATAGTCCCTCATTTACAGGAATTTTTCGCAAAATATCCTAAAATTACACTGGACCTTATCATCGTTGGCCGAGCTTCCGATTTATCCAGAGAAGATATCGACCTATTCTTTGGGATTACTCATGCTGCTGCTCCTGAGGCAACTCAGCGAGAAATTGCTAAAGGTTATTTCTCTTTATGCGCTTCCCCTTCTTATCTAAAGCAATATGGAATTCCAAAGAGCCCTCAAGATTTGTCCCATCATCATTTTATTACCTATAGCGTAAGGCAATCGTGCCATCGACTCTCTTTCAACAATGGAAGCGAGATCTATCTCAATCCATTATTGCGCGTCAGTGATACCGAGATGATGATTTCTTGTGCTCTTCGGGGATTGGGATTCATAAAACTCCACCATCTAGAGTCAGAAAAACACTTATCCGAAGGGGCTCTTGTAGAGATCTTGGCTGAATTTAGAGAGCCTCCCCAGCCTATTTATTTGGGCTATTTCCAAGATCGATATCTGCAACCAAAAGTACGTTATTTCATTGAGTTTTATCAGGAAAAATTAAAAAAAACAGGTGCGTATGTTACGTGAAAAAAACAAAAAAGCGAAAGTTTTCGCTGATTTACATAACAAAAAAGAGCCCTTCATTTTGGCCAATGCATGGGATGCGGCAAGTGCAAGAATTTTTGAAAAAGCAGGATTTTCGGCCATTGGAACAACGAGTGCGGGCATTGCGGCATCTAGAGGGTACCGCGATATGCAAAACATTCCTTTCTCCGAAATGCTGGATAACTTAGAGCAAATTTTATCAGCTGTAACTCTTCCTGTCTCTGTTGATATAGAAGCGGGCTATGGAAAAAATGCCGAAGAAATAATCCATAACATAAAAAAAGTGGTCTCTTTGGGGGCTGTCGGCATTAATTTTGAAGATGGAACGGGAAATGAAGCCTCTCCTATAACTCCGATAGCTACACAGGCGGAAAGAATTCGAGCTATCCGGGAAGAAATCCCTTCAGACTGTTTGTGGATTAATGCACGCGTGGATGTATTTTATTTGGGGCTTATGGAAAAAGAGAAAGCTTTGGAAGAAACCATCAAGCGGGCTCATGCCTATTTAGAAGCAGGAGCCGATTCCATTTTTGTCGCCGTGAATGATGAAGATCTAATTTCCAATCTCGTCAGAGAAATTAAAGCTCCGATCAATCTTTTGGCAAATTCCAAATTACCTTCTATAGAAGAGTTGAAACATCTCGGGGTGGCACGGGTCAGTTTGGGCTCTGGACCTATCAGGGCTACATTGGGGTTATTAGAGGAAATTTCTCATGAACTTCTAAATTCAGGGACATATCGGAGTTTAACAAATAAAGCGGTTTCATACTCTGAGCTTCAAGAACTTTTTTGATTATATTTTATGGTTATTATACAATGTTGTAGTGATGTCTTATTGTGCTGACAAGCAAGCAGAAGCTTTAGAGATTATTCAAAGCGAATTTAAGCTAAGTGGGCCCTTTACTACGGAGCGCATTTCAGGCGGCCTCTCTGGCTCCGAAGTGATTAAAGTAAAGACCCTTAATGGAGCTTATATCGTTCGGTTTTGGGATATGCAGTGGGCCGATTATTTCCCACAAGATTTGGCCTGTCAGTTGATTGCCTCCGCTGCGGGGTATGGGCCAAAAGTGCATTTTATCGATGAGGCAAAAGGGATCACAATGATGGATTATCATCATGCTGAACCGTACCCCAAAATTGAGGCCAAATTACAGGCGCTCGTTGATTTACTCAAAAAGATCCATACGGGCCCTGAAGTGCCAAATGGGATAGATCGAAGGGGATATCTAAATCTTCTCATCGATGAGACCAAAGAAACACCCCTGTTAGAAGCGATCAGAACAATAAAAGATACGGTATTTGCGGTCACTCGCCCCCATGCAAGTAAGGTGGCATGTCATCGAGATCTCCATCATGGCAATTTGATTTATGCAGATGGGGCTTTCTTTGCCATTGACTATACTTGGGGCGCGATGGATGATCCCTTTACCGATTTGGCGAACATTGCAGTTTTTCACTGTGAGACTGTAGAGGAAGAGCGATTGCTTCTTCGGCTTTATTTAGAGCGTGAACCCAATGCATTGGAAATGGCCAGATTATCCCTATTGAAGTTGCCAATCAAAATATTCTATGGATTGGAATTTTTGGGAGTAGCCTCTGCGAGCGGGGTCGATAGGGAGGCGTCATCATCGAAAAGCTATAGGGATTTTGGCCATCATGATCGTTTAGCCCCTAGTCCTGCAGATTTGATGCATCATGGAATGACCCTTTTGAAGGAAGTCATCGATTATTCCTCTAGTGAGCACTATTCTCAGAATCTAAATCTGTTACTGGACGACTCATGACATAACCATCTTGATAACTTCCATCTGGATTCCGAATCGCATTGGGTAAAGTGCCAACAATACTGAATCCGAGCCTTTCATAAAGTTTGATAGCAAGGACATTTTTGCTGAAGATCATATTGAACTGCATGGTTTGAAATCTTTGGTCTTTTGCAAAATGCAAGGAGGCTTGAATGAGCAAAGAGCCTATCCCTTTACCTCGATAGCCATCTTTCATCATATAAGCCGCATTGGCGATATGACTTGATCTACAGAGGGGATAATTGGATCGAAGATAAAAACCTCCGACGACTTTCCCATCAAGGGTGCGGCAAACGTAGACTTGGCCCCCAGGATTGAAAAATTGCCGATGGAATTCCTGAAGTGAGCTGTATTCATAGGGAAACTGCTCGCCGGAGTCCACAACCTCTCGGAAGATTTCATACAATTGCTCTTCATCTTTTTGCTCGAAGGGGCCTAAAACATAACCCAATTCCTTCAACCGTTTAAGTATCTGAGACAGGTTTTCGATCTGCTTACGAACAGGCTGCTCAACTTTCTTTAAGCGTGAACTTTTAAGCCCTTTTGCATAGAGAGCGATCCCATCGTAAACAGTGTTAATCTCAGCGGGAGATAAGGTCAAAAGAGCATTTTTTGTCTGATTGAAGGCGATTGGTTCAAATGCCTCAAGAGTTTGCAATCCTTTTTCAGTCAGATGGAGAAAGCGTTTTCTTTTATCCTCGCCATCAGTTATGCATTTGATATAACCCTTTTTCACAGCTTTAGAAATCAAGCGGCTTATTGTCGATTTGTCGAGCAGCAAACGTTCGGCAATCTCACCCATTGTAGGGGGGCTGCCCGTAGATAACTCGATGAGCAGGTGCCGCTCGGCTAAGGTGACCCCAATTTCGAAATAGGCATCATTGAGAAGACCGAGTTCCCTCACCATGCTTCTCGCATTCTGTCTCAAATAATTAATTGAATCGTGTGAAAGGTACATCGCTTTTCCTCTAATAGTTGTATTATACAACTAATATAGCGCCTTTAGGAGTTGGCCGCAAGAGAATTCTTGCAGATTTCTCAATCAGATTTTATAATTTCTCTTATGCGTTGGATTGAAAAATTTGATCTCTTCTTATTCGATTTAGATGGTCTTCTAGTCAACACCGAAATGCTTCATTATGAGGCATATCGGTCATTGTGCAGCCATTATGGATATCAGTTGCCCTGGAACTTTTCGGAGTACTTGGAGGTGGCTCATGCCAGCTCAGAAGGGCTGCGCGAGGCCCTTTATCCTCATTTGGCGTCTCAAGGGGGCGAGTGGAGCTCGATCTATGCGATGAAAAAGAAGATTTACCAAGAGTCGCTCAATAAGGGAAAACTCAGCTTGATGCCCGGGGTGGAAGCCCTTTTGCAAGAGCTTGCGGGGGCGAGGCTGAAGCGGTGCGTCGCGACCCATTCGACCAAAGAGCAGGTTGAGACGATCAAACACCATCTTCCCATATTGAAGACGATTCCAGTTTGGATCACTCGCGAAGATTATGAATCACCCAAGCCGGCGCCAGATGCCTATTTAAAAGCGATCGAGCTGCTCGCCGACCCTGGAGATAGGATCGTTGGGTTTGAGGACAGTTTTCGGGGGTTGCAGGCCTTGCGGGCCACATTGGCGCTGCCGGTACTGATCTGTGATCCAAAACATCGGCAACTCAAAAGTGAAGAGCTAGTCGGCACGGTCCATTATCCTTCATTTGAAAAGATCCCCAGCAATTTTAAGGCTAATAAATGACTTTCACAAGGAATAATCCCTGAGGCGGTGCGCAGGCGCCCCCTTGTCGCCGATCTTTTGCTTCAAAGATGAGGGGGAGTTGCTCGATGCTGAGTTTCCCACGGGCGACATCGAGGATCGTTCCCATGATATTGCGGACCATTTTGTAGAGGAATCCGTCGGCCTCGAATTCAAAGGTCAATTCATCGCCGTTTTCAACAATATCTATACGCTTGATCGTTCGGACAGCATCACGTGAGGCGCTTCCACGGTGCGCTTCATTCGAAAAGGCGGTGAAGTCGTGCTCTCCGACAAAATGGGCGGCTGCGTTTTTGAGCAATTCTCGATCGAGGGGATAGAAGAGATGCGTCATGTAGAGCCGTTTGAAGGGGCTTAAGACGCGGCCGGTGTGGAGATGGTAGTGGTAGATTTTCCCTTTGGCGCTGTAACGAGCATGGAAATCGTCTGCGGCAGGTGAAATGGCGGTGACACGGATGTCGAGGGGAAGAAGGCCATTGAGTGAGTAGTGAAGTTTTTCGAGATCGAAAGCCCCCTCATAGGCAAAATGAGCCACCTGCTCGAGGGCATGGACGCCGGCGTCGGTGCGGCCTGAGCTGGTCACTTTGATGGGATGATGCAGCGCAGTTGAGAGAGCCTTTTCGACGAGGGTTTGGATCGAGGTGCCATTAGGTTGCACTTGCCAGCCGCAGTAGTGAGTGCCGTCATAGGCAATGAGCAGCTTATATTTGGCAATTGACATATTCATTTAGGACATTTTCTGCAAGGAGGAGGTCCTCGGGGGTGGTCACTTTGATGTTTTCGTAGGAACCCATGACGAGTTTCACTGGGTGGCCGATGAGTTCGGCGAGTGAGACATCATCGGAGACTGTGAGATTCTGCTTTTCTGCTTTCTCAAAGCCGGCGATGAGGAGCTCTTTTTTAAGCACTTGGGGTGTTTGGATTTCAAAGAGGCTGTCGCGTGGCAAAGTTTGAATAACCATGCAGCTCTGATCGGCTTGCTTGATAGTCATTTTGACCGGTGTCGCTAAGCAGGCTGCTCCAAATTTGAGTCCTGCGTCGATCACTGCCTCGACATCTTCTTTTCTTACTAGGGGACGAGCTGCGTCGTGGACTAAAACATATTCGGAGTCTTTGCAGACGTGCTGAAGAGCATTGAAAAGGGAGTCTTGCCGCCGTTCTCCTGGCTGCGCAAATATGCCGTTTTTAAAGAGCGATTGGTATTCTGTGTCGCAGACGACGATCACTTCTTTGACTTGATCGAGTTGATGCAAGAGTTCATAGCTGTATAGAGCAATGATTTTTCCCGCTAGAGGGAGATATTGTTTGGGTGTCGTAATCCCCATTCTGGATCCGATACCGCCTGATAGAAGAATTGCTGAAACCATATTAAAAAGAAGCGGCAGAAGGTTTCCCTTCTGCCGCCAATCCTTTATGAAAGATGTTTACTGACTTCTTTTGTCATATCAAACATGTTGATAGGCTTTTTGCCCAGAACTTTTGCGAGTTTGTCGTCTGGGTTAATCAGGCGCTTATTCTTGGGGTCTTGTCTTTTATTTTCTTTAATGTAAGCCCAAAGTTTTTTTGTCACTTCGGTGCGTGGCATGGGTCCTTTCCCAACAACAGCTTGTAGCTCTGGAGAGAGTTTCATTGGTTGCATAAATTTTGATGGTGCCTTTTTTGCCATATTTTACTCCTTTCAAATTCTTTTTGGCCTTGAGGCAGTTGCTAAACTCAGGTTCAGTCGATTTTCGGGTTCTTTTGAGCCGATTTTCGATTCAAATTCGGGGGGTAATATCACCTTCCGTATATTACCCCTCGAATATGAATCGAAAATCGGCCAAAATAATCCCGAAAATCGATGAACCCTGAGTTTCGCAACTGCCTCCTTCACTGCGCTATCTTAGCGCGGTCGCTAACGAGGCAATTATATATATTCCTCGAAGGACATGTTGTAACTGTATAGGGGAATTATAGTCAAAAAAAATCATTCCGTCTAGCAAACTTTTAGCAAAACCTTGCATTTTTCCCTGGATTCGGGCACCTTTCGAGGGCGAGGCAACAAATGGTTATTCGAAAAAGATGAGCTGTAATATCGATCGAGAAGTGCTTGTGGACCAAGATTTGGCTCAATTAGCAGCCGATCTAAAAATTTCCATTTCCAACAAAAAAAAAGTTGAAGTGCTCGAAAAATTTATTTCGGAGAGGGGGATTAAATACTCGGAAAAACCCGATTTTTCTGAGCAGGAGAAGGTCATTCTCTATTCGATCTTAGCCCTCGGTCAAGGACATGTTCTGAGTGGAATTGACCAAGACGAACTTGATGAGCTCACTGCCTCTCTATATCCTGTGGAACAGTTTTACCAAGACATAGGGGGGCTCGTCGGTTATCATTTTACTTGTCTTGCTCTTTTGGCAAAAAAAGGGAGCGAAGAGCAACGTTGTCATCCACCCAATCCTATTGATATCTCTTGTGAAAGCCCTTTGACTCGTCAATCTCTCCTCTCGGCTTTAGAGCATCTTGATGAAATGGCCGAGATCTATCCGCTTGGAGGGGCTGCTGATCGGCTCTCTCTTAGAAAAGAAGAGGCCGGAATTTTCCAAATTGCTGCGACCTTAGAGTTTTGTGAGAAGACTCTTCTAGAGCGTTTAATCGAAGATTTGCAGGCGCGCGAATATCTCCATTATAAGATATTCGGAAGGCAGATTACAGTGCCGATTGTTCTAATGACCTCTGAAGAAAAAAGGGGGAACAACCCAGGTAAACAAGAACTTCAAAGAAAAAAACTGGTTTGGAAGGCGGCGCGAAGACATATTCCTTTTCTCTCAGCCGCTAGTCCCCACGATGGATAAAGAGGGGCAGTGGAGCCTGATCGGTAAAGGGAAGCTTCTTCTCAAACCTGGTGGGCATGGGGTCATTTGGAAATTAGCGAAGGACTCGGGAGCATTTGATTGGCTAAACAAAAGGGGCAAGACAAAAGCCTTGATGCGCCAAATCAACAATCTCGTTGCGAGTGTCGATTATGGCCTTTTGGCGTTCTTGGGAATTGGATTTGATCAGGGCAAAGATTTTGGTTTTGCCGCCTGCCCATGCACTAAAGGGGTGAGCGAAGGGGTCAATGTGATCGTCGAGTCAGAAAAAGGGCTTTGCCTGACCAATATTGAGTATTGTGAAGGGGTAGAGAATCTCCCATCCACACTGGCCAATACCAACCTCCTCTTCGTCTCGATTGAGACGATTGAGCAGCTACTTCAGAGCTGTCCTTTTCCGGGGATGCTCGTCAACGCGAAAAAAATGAAGTACCGTGATGCGAGTGGACTCATCGAAGAGAAAGAGGTGGTCCGGCTCGAATCGACCATGCAAAACATTGCCGATGCACTCATTGAGCCTTCTGAGATCACACGCAGCTATATTACACTGAATAAACGGAAAAAAACGATTTCAACCATCAAGAAAGAGTTCGCATTCGGATCCTCCATGCTCCAAACGCCTGAGCAATGTTATCTCGATCTACTCGAAAATGGGCGCGACCTGCTGGTTAACTATTGCCATTTCCAAGTTCCTACCCTCAATGATTCGATGAGCTTTTTCCAAAATGGCCCCTCTTTCATCTTCCTCTATCACCCTGCCCTCGGACCACTCTACCAAGTTATTCAGCAGAAGGTCAAAAAGGGGCGACTAGCTTTGGGCAGTGAGCTGAAACTGCAGATCGCCGATCTCGATGTTGAGAATCTCGATGTCGATGGAAGTTTAGAGATCGTCACCGATTCGATCATGGGCCATCACGATGAAGATGGGGTCATCCACTATAGCAATCAAACTGGTAAGTGCACTCTGAAAAATGTCAGGGTGCGCAATTCGGGCATCAACCGCGAAGCATCCCGCTCATTTTGGAAAGATGAAGTTGTCCATAAAGAAAAGTGTGAGATCTTCATTGAACAGGGTGGAGAATTCTATGCAGAGAACGTCTACTTCCGCGGCGAGATTCGCATCCGGGTTCCAAGCGGGGTGAAACTCACAGCCTTTATGAACAACGGCAGAGTCGAATTTGTAGAAGAGCTCCTCCAGCAACCTACCTGGTGCTGGAAATATCGGGTGAATGATCAGGGCGAGATCGTGCTCAATAGATAGGCCATTTTCAACGCAAGGACGCAAAGGCGCCAAGGCGCAAAAAAAAATGAAATTAATTTTTTCTTGCGTCTTGGCGCCTTCGCGTCTTTGCGTTGAAATTGCTAAATAAAAAGAGCGGATGAGAGTCCCATCCGCCTAAGTAACTTCAATAACTATACTTTCTTTGCTTCAGGCTGAGCAGGTGTTGGAGCAGTAATCTTTACTTCCACTTTCTTAGCTTCTGTGCTGCAGAAGAGGTAAGAACCTAGAATTGTGAAGAGCGCTACAGCTGGAACTGCAACTGCAAGAGTAATTGCTACAGGTTGATTTGCAGCGATTAGATCTTTCAATTTTACAGCTTGCTCACGGACAAAATGAATAAGAGAAGCAAATACAGGCTTAACAGCCTCAACGATTCTCTCAACGATTGTTTTGAGCGAACTTACGAGCCATGTGACTTGTCTTCCAAGCCAATTAGCAACGTCGATGACTCCGCTTTTAACTTGATCAAATGCACTTGTTGTAGCATCTGCGACTGGGTGTGTGATTGCAGCTGACATTAGTTACCTCCTAAGGAACGGTTTTATAGTGTGTGTAAGAAGGGTGAAATTTTTCCCTCTTTTCAAAATCACAGCAATTATATCGAACACTGGATTAATGTAAAGGGATCGTTAACCGTTTGTCAAATTTTCTTTGGCTTCGGAGGAAGTGCATCCCGCCTCGCAATTGACAATTTTTCCCACGGCAGCTATCCTTACATATATGAACGACCATCTTACAGATCAGTTAAAAAGTATCGACAATCGCCTCCTTCATATGTGGAGGTATCTTTGACGTCGCTGAGAAGGAAAAACAAGTCAATCTTTTAGAAGCGCGGATGCAGGAGTCCGATTTTTGGAACGACCCTGCAAAAGCCCAAAAGGTTATCGACCAATCGAACCAGCTGAAAGGCTGGACTATCCCATATAAAGATATCAAAGAGCGATTTGAAAACGTCAAATCCCTTTTGCCCGAAGTCGATGAGAGCAGCGATGCCGAATTTTATAACGAATTATTAAATGAGCTGAAGACCATCGAGGCGAAAATCGAAGAGCTGGAAGTCAAACGGATGCTCTCCGGCGAGCTCGATCCTAAAAATTGTTATTTGAGCATCAACGCTGGCGCCGGCGGGACCGAAGCCTGCGATTGGGCGCAGATGCTTTCCCGTATGTACGAACGGTGGTGTAATAAGAGGGGATGGAAGGTCGAGTCGATCGATTCTGTCGAAGGGGATGTGGCCGGAATCAAGAGCGTCACCTTTCGGATTTCAGGCCCTTTTGCCTATGGGTATTGTAAAGCCGAAAAAGGGGTCCATCGTCTTGTTCGCATCTCTCCATTCGACGCTAATGCCAAGCGGCATACCAGTTTCGCCTCTGTCGATGTGACCCCCGAGCTTGAGGACGATATCAAAATTGAGATTCGCCCCGATCACATTCGGGTCGACACTTTCCGCTCTTCAGGCGCAGGTGGTCAGCACGTCAACACGACCGATTCAGCTGTCCGGATCACCCACATTCCGACCGGCATTGTCGTCTCTTGCCAGAACGAAAGGAGTCAAATTCAGAATCGGGAGACCTGCATGAAGCTCCTTCGTTCGAAGCTCTATGAAAAAGAGTGCCTTGAGCGGGAGAGCAAGATCAAAGAAATCGGCGGTCAAAAGATGGAAATTGCTTGGGGAAGCCAAATACGCAACTATGTATTCCAACCTTATACTCTTGTCAAAGATACTCGAACTAAGTATGAAGTGGGAAATGTAGAGGCAGTAATGGACGGGGATCTTGACGGATTTGTCCATGCCTTCCTTAAGGAATTTAGTTAATGGATATAACAAGTTCTCCCGATTTTGATATCCGCTTTTCGACGCTCGATGATTTGCCTTCCTTAAAAAAATGGCTTAAAGCAGAGCTCCACTGGTATCCACCCTCAGATGATGAGGAACTCGAGAATTTCGCCGGCATCTGGTTAAGCTTTGCCAAATACAACGCCTCCCTCACCGCAGTTTTCAAAAACAGACCCATCGGGATCGGCACCCTATTCTTGATGCCCTATCGGAAAGTGGCCCACCAGTGCATGTTCCAATTGATCGTCGACCCCGAGAATCAGCGAAAAGGGGTCGGACAAGCGCTTGTCAAGAACCTCAAACACCTTGCAAAAAATCGGTTTCGGCTCGATCTGATGCATGTGGAGATCCTCGATGAAAGTCCGCTGATCCAGCTCCTCAAAGTTCAAGGATTCACCGAGTTTGCCAGACAAGAGAAGTATGTCAAAGAAAATGGGGTCTATTTTCCCAGGATTTTGATGGAGGTCGATCTATGAATCTCTCTATCCGACTCAGCATTCCAGAGGATGTGGAATTGTTCAAAAGAAGTTTGCAGGCTCCCGATGTGCTCCGCTATTTCCCTATGTAC
The DNA here is from genome assembly GCA_963806855.1 of uncultured Verrucomicrobiae bacterium. GTDB lineage: Bacteria > Chlamydiota > Chlamydiia > Chlamydiales > Rhabdochlamydiaceae > Sacchariniichlamydia. The sequence continues at coordinate 371,978 of CAWDYW010000003.1, forward strand.
GATATACGAGAGATTGAAGATTCGGCCCGCATTTGGGAAATCTACTGCAAGAAAGGAGCCAGTCTAACCGCTGTCGTCGATGGGGTCGATTGCGGGATTGCCTTTCTTAACCTTCAGGTCTATAAAAAATTTACCCACCAATGCTTGATCACGATCATCGTCGACGAGGGATACCGGAATCAAGGAGTGGGGACAGCGCTCCTCCAAGAGCTATTTAAACTAGCTAAGGAAACCTTTCATCTCGAGATGCTCCATTTGGAGGTCTATGCGACGAATCCCGCCATCAATCTCTACAAGCGGATGGGCTTCAAAGAATTTGGCGTCCAAGAGAAGTTCATTAAAGAGAAAGGCAAGTACATAGGAAAAACTTTAATGGAACGGTACCTTTAGAGCCAGTTGCAAAACTCCAGCCCATGGAAAAAACGATGATTTTGAGTCAGTTTGCCAGTCGCGAAGTGCCAGCCTGCCCCCGAGCACATACTCAAGTAGAGTAGGGCTCGGGGGCGGGGTGGCAAAATGGCTCAAAAGGGCGTTTTTGCCATGCGCTGGAGTTTTGCAACTGGCTCTTTAAATTTTATCGGAGGTTTGGTACCATTTTGGGCTATGGCTGGACATAGTAAATGGGCAAATACTAAACATCGAAAGGGGCGAGCAGATGCCGTAAAGGGCAAAATCTTTACCCGTATCACAAAAGAAATCATCAGTGCAGTAAAGCAGGGTGGGCCTGATCCAAAATCTAATCCCAAGTTGAGATTGGTGATGGACAAGGCGCGCGCGGCCAACATGCCGAATGATAACGTCGAGCGCAATATCAAAAAAGCGAGCAGCGCCGATCAGTCCGATTATTATGAAATGACCTATGAATTCTATGGACATAACGGGGTCGGAATTATTGCCGAACTCATGACCGATAACAAAAATCGGGCCGCCTCCGATATGCGCATCGCGACGAATAAAAAGGGTGGCAATATCGCTACTCCAGGTTCGGTTGCCTTTAATTTTGATCGGAAGGGCGTGATCCAGGTGGCCAAAGAGGGAATGGCGGAAGACGATCTATTCCTGATGGCGACCGATGCAGGAGCTGAAGATTTTGTGGTTGCGGATGATCGCTATATCATCACGACGACACCAGAATCCTTATTTGAGGTGAAGGGAAAGCTCGAAGCAGCAGGGGTCAAGTGCCAAGAGGCCGAGTTCGAAATGATCCCCAAAAGCTATGTCACTTGCCCGCCAGAAGCTGCAAAAGCCAATATGGAGCTCATCGAATGGCTTGAAAATCTCGATGATGTCGACACTGTCTATCATAACATGACAGAGGGTTAGCAGATGCCAATCTCTCTCCTAGGGTCTTCTCCACCTTCGTTTGACAAGTTTGTGTTGGCTGCTCATAAAGCTAAGTCTGAAGATGATCTAATGGTTCAAGAGGGTGTCGTCTCTTGTGTATCGAAGAGCTGTCAACTCAGTGAATCAACCAATAATAAAACATGGAAGGCATTCAGAAAGGCGGTTGAAAGTACTTTTACAAGAGAGAAAATCAATTGGATTTGCAAGCGGTATAATTTTAACTGGAAGACGGCCTCAACGGATCGTCTGAAGAGGCGCCACGTAGAGTACTTTGGCGTCGGGGCTTCTTCTGTGCGGCTAACCGATCTCAAGAGCGCTCAATCGGTGTGGAAGAGTGTCTGGAGGTTCTTTACAGGCTTCGGGAGCACTTCTGTTGATGGGGTGAGAAAACTCTATGATCGCGTCACTGAACATAGTTTTCTTGTTGATAAACATGATCCTCGCAAACTCTCTGGTGCACCACGCGAATTTCATGAGAATTTTGCAACCGACCAATTCAACATCGACCAGCAGCGAAGCAATCTTTATCTCGGAGTGGGGGAATTATTATCGAAGGATCCCAAAATTCCTCGTCTCCACCGCTATTATTCTCGGTTATCGATGACAATCACCTGCTTGCTTGAGGATCCCTCGAAGGTGAATCAGGAGTTTATCATCCCGGCACCGGGGGTGAGAGATGGTGAGATCGATTTTTATCGAACCCACAAGATTATTTCAAAAGGGGGGCTCACCGCAGTTGCTTGGGTACCCGTCTCCGATTCTTCCTATCTTCAGCCCATTATCTCCTTCCGCTGCACCAAGCAGGCTCCCTCGCAAAGTGGTTTTTTTGACTCGATCCTCAATAATGGTGAGAGGCAAATTGGGAAATCGGGCTATGAAGCTTGTAAAGAGGAGTTGCTCGCACTTTTTGACGATAAGAACTTTACTCGAGGAAAAAAGGTGAAGATCCTTGCCTATAGTCAGGGGGGAAGTCACGCTGGCTATTTACTGAAAGATGCCATTCCTAAGTATTGGAGAATCATCGATGAGTTTATCGGGTTTAATTTCGTAGGTAATGATGATCCACGGGCAAATGATCAAACTGCTGAAGATAATCGGGTAATCGAGGGGATCGCTGAGCAGATTAACGCCCTTTCACCCCATGAAATCCCCCCTTCCTTTACAGTCCACAGGAATATTGGGGATTGGGTCAATGGCTCTGGAAAACGGCATATCGGCTGGGGAATTAATCATCCAAACAGCGTCGTCCGGGTATTCGAATGGGAGATAGATGACTTCCAAATGCCGACAAAGAACCCAAGAGATCCGACCCAATTTAACCCCTGGCACTATATTCATGGTGCCCGGCCGATGGATTGTGTAAGAGACTCCAACAACCCTTACGAATACAATCTCTATCAGGGACCCACGCAATGTGATCCGGTCCTTGACACTTATAAACGGGACCCTACCTTAGAGGATATCCGGCAAGAGTTTGGCCATGAAGTGCTCTATCAGGCAGTGAGCATGGCCTATGAGATTGGCTCTTTCCTCGTGCGGATTTTCGGTATCCAATTCCTCAGGAAGTATTTCGAAGAAAAACCCTAGGCAGGCTATATAAACGCAAAGACGCGGAGGCGCAAAGAACGCAAAGAAGAAAAATATTTTTTGTTTTTTTTGCGTCTTTGCGCTCTTCGCGTCTTTGCGTTGAGACAGTCTTTAATACCTATTCTTTCGCCAATTTTCTAATCAAAATCGGAAGGAGCGAGAAGATGCTTAAGCAAAGCAAAATGAGCTGAATATCGGCATCGACAGTGAGTCCATCTGCCGATTCAAAGACGGTATTAAATCCTTTGCCGCCTTGGGTAAAAATGAGCACTCGAGGCAGCATTCCTACGACACTTGTCCAGAGATAGGTACGTAAGCTCACGTTGAAGAACCCCGGCAGTGAATTACTGACCCAAAGCGGAATGAAAGGGCATAAACGCAAAAAAAGCAGATAGCTGATGATATTCTGCTCGAGATGGGGCTCGATTTTGCGAAACCAAGATTTTTCGCCGACGGCGATCTTAATACTTAAAAACAGCAAAGAAGCCCCGATAAGCGTTCCAGCAAGAAAGTAGAGGGTGCAGCCAGGTTGAGTGAAAAGAAAGCCCGCAAGGAAGTTTAACATCAATCCTCCAGGCATCGAAAGGATCGTCGTGCCGGCGCAGTATCCGATAAACATCAGCGGCGTCATGAGTGGGCTATTGTTGACAAATTCGATCATTTCCACGTGCAGATAGCGGAGGGTCTCGAAGTCAACCGCCCGATAGAACCCCATGAGGTAGGTGGTGAGCATCAGCAACCCGATCAGGGTAATGGGAATAAAGCGATAGACGAGTTTCATTTTTTCCTCGTTCGCAGATTTTGATAAACGATGGGACACAAAGCTAAAAGTCCGAGAATCAATAAGGCAAACTTAATTTCGGGAGTAAAAATATCAGCCAGGGTCAAAAATTGATTTTTTGCAAAGAGAACGGAGAGGCTATGCCCTGCGTCGGCAAGGATCACTGTCAGCGGAATGACTCCAACTAGGCAAGTCCAGATGAAGGTCCGATAGGTGATATTAAAATAGGCGGCGCAAACATTGGTCAGCCAAAAGGGAAGGACATGAGAAAAGCGCAAGAAGAGCATATAGCTGATCTCATGTCGATGAAATTTTTGTCGCATCTTTTTAAAGAAGGGCCTTTCAGTTCGAACATCTTTGAATACGCTGCGCATAATGGCAAAGAAAGCTATTCCTCCTATCGTTTCAGCTAAGATGATATAGACGATGGCCAGTGGCAATGGGAAGAGAAGTCCGCCGACAAGCGAGAGGATAGTGGAATCGGGGATAACTAGACAGACGGAGACAGTATAGAAGAGGATGAAGATGAGTGGGGAGAGAATGGGGTGGGCATGGACAAAGACAAGCAGTTTATGTTGATATTCTTTGATGTGGGTGAGGGAGAGATATTGATGTAAATTGGTAATATATACAAAGAGAATGAGGATGACGAGGATGACAAAGGGAATGAAATGCTTTCTGTTCATTCCCTAGCATATATCATACTTTAAAATTAGATCTCTCGAATAACTTAATTTTCGTGCCCGCGCCCGCATCCTATTACCCATAAGTTATAGTGCTTTTTTGGTTACTATAGACATGTCGGGTGACACAGCACTTCGTGTCCGGTGTCCCCCCGCGACCCCCTAGGTACTCACCTCGCTTCGCCAAATCGCATCCTCGTCGGGAGAGTGGACGGAGTCCTACCCTCCCACGCCCCACCCTCCAGACTTCACTGAACCCTAACTCTTTGAAGTAAAAATTGGAGTAGTACGGGTTCAATAAAGTCTAGGGGTGTGGTGCTCTCCTGCGGGTGCGATTTTGCTTTGCGATCTGAGTCCGCGGGCTGCTCACGCGCTCATTCCCCGCCGGGACTCCGTCCTTTTTCGGCAGGTGCCCTTTCGCGTCAGTTCGCAGAACCATACAAAAAAAGTCTGCCGACTTGTCCTCATTCTGCAAACTGAAAACAGTGTGTTTTTCCTTTTTAAATTGGCTCTGCGAGACGACGCGAAAGGGCTCCCGCCGAAAGAGGACGGAGTCCCGGCGGGAATGAGCGCTCGAGCAGCCCGCGGACTCAGATCGCAAAGCAAAATCGCACCCGCAGGAGAGCCCGCACTCTCTGATTTCAATGAACCCATGGATAAGTTTGTTATTAGTTGGGTATGGGTTCATGGAAATCGGGAGAGTGGGGCGTGGGAGGGTAGGACTCCGTCCACTCTCCCGACGAGGATGCGATTTGGCGAAGCGAGGTGAGTACCTAGGGGGTCGCGGGGGACACCGGACACGAAGTGCTGTGTCACCCGACATGTCTATAGTAACCAAAAAAGTACTATAACTTATGGGTAATAGGATGCGTGCCCGTGCCCGAAATTTACTGTTTCGGGCACGCACACGGTCACAACGTTATCTCCAGGCAACAAATGTGCCGTGAGACTGGAGCTCTTCTTTGGAGATAATTTCGTAGCGGAAGTCTTTCTCCTTGGGTGTCATCCCTTCGCAGAGGATCGCAATTCGGCGTGTATTCTTTCGCGACAGGGTCTCTTCGGCCTCTTTGCGCATCTGCTCATAGGTCAGTTTTTCCAGTGAAGCGATCCGCTTGTTGATCAGCTGGAAATCGCCCTCATGGTCAAAGCCGAGGAGGAAGAGGCGTCCCCCCATCAAGGTGATGTTTTCAGGTGGCATTTGCAGCGTGGCAATCGCCATTTTACGCACTTTTTCGAAGCGTCCGATCGGGAATTCGGTGGTGAATTGTTTGATGAAGTTTTCGAGGAAGAGCTCGAAGCGGGCAATCAGATCGCCAGGTTGGTGGGTGCTCGATTGCACTGCAAAGTATTGGAGCAACTGTTTCTCTTCTTCTTTATCCCAAGCTTTGGCGATATAGGCGGTCTGTTGCTTGGTGCGCAAGGTCTCGAAGAATCCATCCTTGAGGACGCCGCCGATGATTTGTTGGGCGGCCCGTTTGTCATAGGAGTAGGGGCCTTGTTCGACCACTAAGAGGGCAGCGTTGCCGAGCATGGAGGTCGATTGGGTCAGCATGAAGGGGCCTTGTCCCTCTTTGAGGACGAGGATCTGTCGCTTATGTTGATCTTCAACTGGATATCCCTCAGCATTCAATTTCTGCTTGAGCGATGCCCAGAGCGTCTCGGCCTCTTTCCGGGTGAGGTTGCCGTAGAGAAGCCCTTCGGTGTAGGCTTTTTTGAAAAGGTCGGAGCAAAATTCTTGGAAATCTTCATAGCTGATTGTTTTGACTGCTTTGACCTTGTCGTAAGAGGTAGGGCAATCGTTGAAGATAATGCTATTGAGGAATTCAAAGGACTGGAGCAAGGGCAGCTCTTTGGACATATTTTCGTAAGCTGCGAGATTCGATTGCTTGTAGAGTTCAAACTGATCGCGACTTGGGTGCACTTTGGGCAGGGCGGCGAAAATCTCTTCGACGAGTTTGCTCGATTGGTCACTAAAACCGTTGATTGCGATGGCGACCGAGCCAAAATCTTGGCGGAGGCTGATGTGGAATCCGGCAGTTTCGGCAGCGCTAGTGATTGAGAAAATTTGGTCGTCGAGAGCTTTGAGGTAGAGGTCGCAGAGGGCTTTTGCTCGCGCGCTTCCATCAAGTAGAGGGGATTTGACGCGGAAGAGATGGGAGATTTCGGGCGCAAGGTATTGTTTATCGTCTGCGAAGTAGATTTTCCCTTGGGAGTTATTTTGGATGAGGGTCGGGATGATCGGCTCTTCGGAGGGAAGGTTGTTGATTAGGGTCAAATTTTTTGGAATGAATTGGTTAGCGGGGGGAAGCCCGATTTGAGGATTGAGGTTGGTATCGCTCCAGGCGAGCAGTTGCTTTTGGGCAACGGGGACGATTGAATACTCCGCTTTCATCCATTTTTCTTCTCGATTAGGAATGACGTTTGTTTTGGAGGGATCGGCGATGCAGAAGAAGATGCAATTTTCGGGGGTCAAATAATCGATATAGGTGGAGATCAATTCAGGTTCATATTTGGTGGGGATGAGGGTTTTTCTTGGGAAAGTCTCAAGGTCTTCATCGACCAGCGCGTGGGCCTTTTCTAGGACAAATTGATAGGCATCTTGGCGTGTTTGATATTGGTAGTCGATTTCGGCAATTTTTTGCACTTCGTTGAAGATATAGCGGGGGACGCCGGTTTTTTTCAGGCGGGCCAAGGCTTCAAAGCAATAATTCACCACAGTATTGATCTGCTGAATTCCTTTGTCGGAGAGCTCGATGTCGATACTGAAGAGTTTATTGATTTTGCTCAAAGGCTCTTCAGAAACTTTGATCGATTCGGCCAAGTGTTCCCGCTTGAGGAGCGCGAGGAGACCGTTTTTGTTGCCGGCGCTCAATATATAGCTGAGTAACTCTCCAACTTGGACCTCTTTGTCCTCAGATAGGTTGGGGGGAAGTTCCCATGTGAGGGAAAGGACTTTTAACCCTTTTACCGGTTTGATATAGATCATGTGCCCCCGCTGTTTTTCAGAGGTCATAGGAGCAAGTGATAGGTCTTGCGGCTGGGCACTAGCACTAATCTCAGAAAAGTCTTTCACTGTGGCTTCAATCAGCTCGTCGATTGGGAGCGAGGAAAGGACGACGAGGTTCATCTTATCGGCGCTATAGTGCTCTTTATACCACGCCTTCATTGCGCTTTGAGGGATGCCGCGGAGAGTATCGGCGTTACCTGTTGAAAATTTGGCATTAGGGTGATGCGGGTTACCAGTCTCTTTCAGAATCATGTACTGGCGCCAGCCATCATTTTCTATATTTTTTGCATGTTCTTGGTCGACCGCGAGCAGCTCCCTCTCAATGCAATGGGGATTGAAAAGGGGATCGATAAAGAAGTGGGCAAAGCGGTTTAAGGCTCCATCGAAACCGTCATTATTGATCGAAAACATATAGACGGTACGATCGGATGCGGTATAGGCGTTGACCTTCCCCCCATGATCGTTGATATACTGCATGTACTCAAATTCTTGAGGGTAGGCCTTTGTCCCCATGAAGAGCATGTGTTCAAGAAAATGGGCCATGCCCGGATATTCTAGCGGATCATTCCAGGAGCCGGCTTCTACAGCGAGTGCTGCGGCAGATTGGTCCACTTCTGGATCAGAGATCAGGTAGGCTTCTAGTCCATTCGCGAGGCGGATTTTTGCAGTTTTTCTCTCGGAGAGACTCGGGCTGTGGATTTCTAGTGCCGACTGATCGGGGATCAGTTCATAGAGGGAAGGGGCATCTGCGAAAGCAAGCGTTGAGGTAAATAAGCCAATTTTCAACGCAAAGACGCAAAGGCGCAAAGGCGCAGAAATTTTTTTTTGTTGCGCCTTTGCGCCTTCGTATCTTTGCGTTGAAAAATTGTTTAACATTATTTTTCTCCTTGGAACTTATTGTAGTCATCGTAGACTAATTGCCAAATATAATCTGCGCGTGATTTTCTGCGAATATCCTTATCTGGATTATCTGATCCAGGAAAATGCTCCATGTCAATCGCTGGGCCAATTGCCATGTGGATTCCTACTCTTTTTAAAGCGCGGTGCTCCCCCAGTTCAATCTGGACTTTTTCTGGTGGCGGGAGCAATTCGTAAGTTCCGAGTGCCATCGGGTAGAAGAAGGTGGGGGTCTTTGATTTTTTTGCCATGAGATAAAACATCTCGATGCTCTTCGGATCGAAAGGAGCGATCTCGATTTCCCCTTGAGCATTGCGTCGATCTCTTCCACCGCTTGGTGCAACGTAGATGCATTTGCCCCCTTCACCCAGAAGATCGCTCATCAAACTCATCGATTTTTTATTATGGAGTTGCTTTTGATGTTTGAGCTCAGGAGGGTGGTCGATATACCGTTTGGAATAAATGCAGATCAGATCGCACCCCATGCTAAAGGGGACGGCGAGAGTGTCGTTGACAACTCTTTCCCCTGCTACAAAGATCATCTTTTCACACAAGTAGGGGAACTCATGTTGGAGCAAAACGCCGATGGCCTGAGGGTCGGCCTCAGTTTGGTGATTAGCGAGAAAGATCACATTGTGGTTTTGCTTTAGGTGGTTCTCGATCTCTTTCAGCCGCTCTTTTCCTAGGATGCTGGAGCTCTTCTTATCGATAATTGGATCGAAAAAATGGATCCCAAATTTGTAATAATCGAATGGATCACGGACTTTTTTATGGTAGAGTGGAAACTGGTAGGGATCTTTAGCTTGCTTTAAGACCTCTTCTAGAAAGGTAAAAAACATCTGCTCGACTGATTCTTTTAAATGAATCTCTTCGCCCAGAGATTCAAGATAAGTGACGTAAAAAGACTTGATGCCACCTACCTGCATTTCGGTAAGAAGATGTTGCTGCTTACAGGAGGCGAGGGTTTCTAAAAAATTACGTTTCGAGTTTTTGACCATTGATTGTCGAGTAGAATTCGAATTCATTTAGATGCAGAGAATCCTCCGTATCGAAAGAGAGTTGGGCATTGAGCTCTTCAGCCACTCTGGCGAGATAATCTTTATCGCCATCTTTGAGATAATGATCCAAGTTGGGATGGCAAACCAATTTCAAACCATATTGTTGCTTAAGATTGATCAATTTTTTGAGAGCCCGCTCAATATCGATTGAGGTGCTTTCAAATGTCCGAATTTGGCCAGAACCGCTGCAGTAAGGGCAACTGGTATTCATCGTCTGTGAGAGCGATTCTCGGTTCCTCTGCCTGGTCATTTCAACTAGGCCAAATTCACTCATTCCTAAAATGGTACACTTGGCATGGTCATCTTTCATCGCCTCTTTGAGATGGTCGAGGACTCTTCTCTGATTTTTTCGCGAACGCATATCGATGAAATCACAAATGACCAGACCGCCGATATTGCGGATGCGCAGTTGCCTACCGATTTCCTCAGCCGCTTCTAAATTGATTCGGACCAGCGACTCCTCTAAATCTCCTGCTCCTTGTCCTGAGCTTCGTCCAGAGTTGACGTCGATTGTATACATTGCCTCGGTTCGATCGAAAAACAGATAGCCTCCGGATGAGAGCCAAATTTTACGCCTTAGAGATTTGTCGATTTCCCGCTCAACGTTAAAACGCTCAAACATCGGAGTCGTGTCACGGTAATATTCGATCTTTAGTGGGTGCTCACCGCTGTACTTTTGATACATTTTTTTAAGCGTCGTCGCGATGTTGTGGTCATCGATAAGAATCCGGTCATGTTTTTTATCGACCGCAGTCATCAGACAACGTTTCATCAGGTCCGATTCTTCATAGAGACAAGTCGGTTTGGATGTCTTTTGGAAATCGTCTACGATCTGCTTCCAAGTGTTCAGAAGGTCGTGCGCTTCATCGATAAGCATCTCGGGTGTCGCATTTACGGAAGAAGTGCGGCAGATCAGGCCCATGTCGGAGGGCATCTCAAAAGCGCGGATCAATTTTTTCAGCCGGTCGCGCGATGCAGAGTCTTCAATCTTGCGGGAAACTCCCCGATGAGGAGTATTGGGCAATAGAACGAGGTAACGGCCTGCAATCGAGAGATTTGAGGTCAATCGAGCACCTTTTGTCCCAATTGGTTCTTTCACTACCTGTACGAGCACAGATTGATCGGGCTTTAAAATTTTAGTGATATCGGTTTCGGAGTTTTTTTTCTTTGAGGACTCTTCTCCCGTTTCAAAATCCATTTCAAACATTTCTTGGAATTTCTGGGTATTTTCCAAGATATCGGAGATATGGATGAAGCCATTTTCTGATTCGTCGATATCGATAAAGGCCGATTGGATGTTGTGTAGGATATTGGTGACCCTTCCGCGATAGATATTGCCGGTGATTTGACGGGTTTTCTTCCGTTCGACGATGAGGTCGTAGAGCAGTCCCTCTTTCAGGAAGGCACAGCGCACCTCTTTTGATTCAACATTTATAAGAATTTCTTTCATAGGATTTCGTGGTTCTTTAAGTCCCAAGGGTACCAAAAATTGGATTACAATGAAAGAGAGAATCAACGCAAAGAAAAGAGATTTTTTTTCTGCGGCTTTGCGTCTTTGCGCCTTTGCGTTCTTTTTGATTCACCTTTTTCAACGCGAAAACGCAAAAAAATAATTTGTTTATTGCGTCAAGTTTGTTTTTTGAGCTCAGATTTGATTTTTTCTAGAAAGAAATGGCGGACCAGATGGCTAGCCCCTTTTATGCTATTGATGAAGGCTTCAGGTGTCGATTCTCCATGGCACTTGATGACGATCCCTTCCACTCCGCAGAGGATGGCCCCCGGGTATTCGGCATAATGAAGGCGATGCCGCAGCGGGTTGATCATATTTTTGAGCTGTGGAAAAATTTCTGCCAATTTGACCTTCTCGAGTTGATCAAGGATGAAGCCGGCGATGCCCTCAGCGGTCTTCAAAAAAACATTACCGGTAAAGCCATCGGTGATCAAGACGTCGATATTGCCGTGGAAGACATTTCTCCCTTCGATATTGCCAATAAAAATTGGGGCATCAAAAGGGGCATCGCGGTTGAGCGTTTCCAAAATTTCATAGGCTTTTCTCAGCTCAGGCGTCCCTTTTTGCTTCTCTTCGCCAATATTGAGCAGCCCAACTGTCGGGTGCTTGATTCCTCTGGTTTTCTGATAGGCGATTCCCATTTGGGCAAATTGGAGGAGGTTTTCTGCCTTTACATTGACATTCGCCCCTACATCGAGGACCGCTACAGGTTCGAGCTTGGTGGGGATCAAGGTCATTAGGGCTGGCCGATCGATCCCCGGCAGCAGGGGGAGAGACAAGGTCGCGGATGCGAGGAGAGCGCCGGTGTTGCCAGCGGAGATAAAGGCGTCGATTTCAAACTCTTTAAGTTGCTTTATCCCAATTAGGATGGAAGAGTCTTTTTTTTTCCTTATCGCTGCGAGGGGATCCTCATCCATCGTGATCATCTCTGTGACGACTTGGCAGTTAAAATCAGCGGGAATTTTTGCCTTCGAAAAGACCTCTTCAGTGGCAAAAAGGGTGAACTTGGGAGGATGCGATCCTTCCAATGGAAGATCAATAAGAGCTTTAAGGAGCTCCTCGGGTGGGGTATCGCATCCTAAAAGATCGATCCCTATCCGAGGGCGCTGAAGATCGTCACTCTGCTTTTGCATGAATCACGGCACGTCCAGAATAATGACCACAATGCATGCAGAGCTTGTGTTGAAGGCGCGAGCCTCCACAATTGGAACATTTGCCGACATTTGCCTGCGTTTTCGCATGGTGCGCGCGTCGTGAATTCTTTCGGGCGTTCGAGGAACGGTTACGTGGTACTGCCATTTAAAAAGACTCCTTTTCTCGACTTTGTACAAAGACGAGCTTTTTCGTTAAATGATAGAGGATAAGGCGATTTTTTTACAGAGATAATTCTGAGAATGGGGAGTGGGTATCATCAGAAGAAGGTTTTTTTAAATATTTGTTTATATCTTTTCGCTGCGGGCAATGGCCATGGTGACATTCGATGAATTGGGGGAGCTTGAGCAGGATTGAATCGCGCACGTCGCCGGCAAAGTCGTAGATTGAAGAGCGGATTTCCGAAAGCTCAACGGTTTGGGTAAAGTCTTCAACATCGATGGGAAATTCCACTTTTTCATTGCAAATCGAGCAGGGGAGGATGGCGGTTGCTTTAATTTTCAGATCTAAAATCAGATGGTGGTTAGCCAGATAGGCCTGACCAGTAACGGTCACCTTATCGATAAAGAGCTGCTCTTTTTCAGTCTCTTGAAGAAAATCGGGATCCAGGATCTCATGAACTGCTTCCGTATCGTCATTCTTGAGACGATCGATGTAGATTTTGAATGGGCTGTTTTTCATCTAATAAACTATTTAATATCCTAGCTATTTCCACTTCTGGGACTTTGCTTTCTAGGATTTTACCAATTTCTGCACATTTTCCTCTACATTCTTCTAACGCCTCTTTTGAAGAGAGCAACCTATTGGCATGTTGGTATAGGTTTTCATCGGTTAAATTGTGAGCAATCAGCTCGGGATAGACCTCTTTACCACCCACAATATTGACGATGCAATAGAAGGGGAGGTTGATCCGTAAAATATGTTTGGCAATGAAGAGATCTATCGGTCCCACCTTGTAGATGACAATGCTTGGGACCAGATGGAGGGCGAGCTCTAAATTGTTGGTGCCCGACTTTGCAATCGCCAAAGTGGCGCTCTTCATCAATGCACCATTCTGGGAACTGTCCTGTAGCTGGATGGAAAGGCCCTCTGCACGCATGAGTTTCTCCAGAAGGGGGGCAAAGGAGGGCTGCGAAACCGATGCAATGAAGTGCAGATCAGGATATTTTTGCAGCAGCCGTTTTGCCAGCTGGATCTGACTGGGAAAATTGCGGAGAATTTCTTTCTGCCGGCTGCCGGGGAAAAGGGCAATGACTCTCTTTCCTGAAGAGATCTGGGCGCCATCTGTGTGAAGATTATGCACCAGAGGATTCCCCACATAATCTACCTTCAGCTTCTTAAATAGGGGAGGCTCGAAGGGGAAAATGGCAAAAAGATGATCAAGGACTTTTTCCATCTTGGCGATCCGCTTCTTTCCCCAGGCCCAAACTGATGGGCAAATATAGTGACAAATTTTTCCTTTGAAAGAGCGCTTACGCAAACTTTTTGCCATTGCCAGGCTAAAACCGGGATAGTCGATAAATAGCGCAATGTCAGGCTGCTGATCGAAGAGGGTTTTTCTAAGAAAAAAGAAGTAGCGCATGAGTCTGGGGAGGGCGAAGAAGACATCGATAAACCCCATCACCTGAAAGTTTTCCATTGGGAGGATGCACTCGAGCCCTTCGGCCCGCATCTTGGGTCCGCCGACTCCAAAAAGATGGGCCTCGGGGAACCGCTGTTTTAGCTCGCGCACAAGTTTATAACCATGCAGATCGCCGCTGGTCTCGCCTGCAAAGAGGAAAATCTTCATCAGGCTACTCCTATTTGCTTCCCAAGCCAAAGGGCCCCGTCGTGGAAAACTTCCTTTGACGTGCCATGGCCCAAATGACCGATCGAGGGGGAAATGATCATCTCAATCGGAGGAGAGCGGAGTCCATTTTGGAAAGCCTGTTCCGTCAGGAGCTGGACCAGGTGAAAACACCTATCTGTGCCGACCCGGAGATCCCGATTGCCAATATAGAAACGGATTTTTTGCTCGCACAATGAGGCGATATGATTCTCAAGATTGAAGGCTTGAACGCTCGGATCGTCAGAGAGATCTTTGAATTCCTTGGCCGCCGACAGAGCTGTCATCGGAGCAAAACTGACAATGCCGCGCACTTCAGGGAATTTTTCAGCGACCAAACCGGCGATCAGGCCTCCGCGCGAAAGGCCCATCAGCCCGATCTTTTCGGCATAGATAAGACCCCGATCAATCAAAGCGTTTAGAGCAAAAACTGCCTGATCAATGAATGGGGTGAGAGGATCATTCCCTTCAGTAAATTCTCGTGCCCATGCCCCAATTGCCTCGAGGGCATTGAGGTTGGGGCCGTGATAGGGAAGATTCATGGAAAACACGCGCACACCAAGCTGGGAGAGAAAAACAGCAGGTTGATTAAAAGGATCCAGCCCCAAGCTATCTTCACCTGAAATGGAAAAATAGAAAGCTGCTCCCTTTCGCCCTTCGGACAGGGGCGGGCCGATGTGGGTCACTTCAATATTGTGGTTGAGTTGAATGACCTCGATCATGGCCTTCGGCTCCGCCTTCTTCGGCGGGGGCGCCGCTCAGGGACAGGTTCTTCCCTAGGCACGCTTTGGTAGGATTCGTTCCATTCATCATAGATCTGTTTTAGTCCAGGTTCCAAACAGGATCGGAGATTTAAAAACTTGAGGGCTAAGGGGAAATCGCTGTCTCTTGGGATCCGTTTTCGCCCCACTTTCTTTTTATGAAGCGGAGTGAAACGGTACTGCCCCATCAAAATATTATTTACGCTAATTCTCAGCCGCCTTGGGACCATGAAAAACCCTTCATACATTTCGGTAATGACATCCCGAATGAGTTCTTGAACTTGCCCTAAATGGGGAATGTGATTGCGATCTAGGTATTGAATTTTTAATCTCTTTTCCAAAAGAGGATAGGTAAGCGAGCTGAGCAGGACAGATCGGTCCAAGTTTTCGACTGTCGGGTCGAGGAAAACCGAATCGATCTCCTGTAAAAAAGAATAGATTAGATCGCTCTCTTGCTCTTTTTCAATAAAGTTGGCGATTCCGGGGAGAAGATGGGACATCAATCCATGGTGAGTCAGCAGTTGAATAAAAGATTTCGCCGCTCCCGATTCGAGCATCCGGAGCATCTCCTCCACAATCCGAGCAGGGGAGCTCTTGATGATCTCCTCTCGACATTCGACTAAGGCGATATGGGCATCGGGATCGACCTCCAAACCGAAGCGAGCTTGGAACTTGAGCAGACGGAGCATTCTCACTGGATCTTGCTTAAAACGGACAAAAGGCTGCCCGATGGTCCTCAAGCACTTGCGCTTGATATCGGCATATCCGTCCACATAGTCGATGATCGTCTGATTCGAAGGATCATAGAACAGGCCATTGATCGTGAAATCGCGCCGCAGAGCATCTTCCTCAGGATAGCCCCAAACGTTATCCCTCAAGATTAGCTCCTCTTTCTCAGGATCACCTGCTCTGAAAGTAGAAACTTCGAGAATTTTTTTCCCAAAGCGGACATGAGCGAGCCGGAACCTGCGTCCGATCAAGATGCAATTATTAAATAGTTTTTTTATTTCTTCAGGCTTAGCCGAGGTTGAGATATCAAAATCTTTGGGAGTATGGTTGAGGAGCAGATCGCGGACACTTCCTCCCACGAGATAGGCAACATACCCGGCCTGTTTTAGCTTCTCCATCACATAGAGAGCGTGGACATCGACTTTTTGAATGGGCAGTTGGTGCGTTTCAAAGGGTATGACTTTTTGATCCAAGGGAACCTTTTTTTCACTTAAAAATAGCGTGCCGAGGCCAAAAAGTCAATAGGGGCGTGTCGTCAATTCCAAGTCTGCTGAATTCGAGTTCTTTTCCCCTAGGAGGTGATATACCCCGACTCGCCCCAGACTCGACGTTCTGAGTCATTCACACCGAGAGTGGCTCTTTGTATAAAGGTGAGAATTGAATTAAATTCGACCAGTTTGCTAGAATCAACGGAATGACTAAAGGACTATTTGCTAAGAAGAGTATCCATGACATGCGCGAAGAAGCCGCCGTGAAAAAGGGAGGCTTGGAGCGCTCATTAACAGGATTGAACTTAACCACAATGGGGATCGGTGCAATTGTAGGAGCCGGTGTCTTCGTCCTACTTGGACAGGCTGCCGTCCAAAATGCTGGCCCCTCGGTGGTGTTCTCTTTTATTTTTGCCGCCATCATCTGCGTATTTGCGGCGCTATGCTATGCTGAATTCGCATCCTTGATCCCCATCGCAGGCGGACCCTATTCATATGCTTATGCAACCCTTGGGGAATTTGCCGCTTGGACAATCGGCTGGTCCCTTACATTAGAATACCTGTTTTCAGCAGCGACCGTTTCGGTAGGATGGTCAGGCTACCTATCTAGTTTTTTAAACGACTTTGGAATTTATTTGCCGGCCAAGATCGCCAGCGCCCCGCTTCTATATGATATCAACCATGGGTGGATCAAGTCGGGCTCCTATTTTAACTTACCTGCAGCGCTGATCATTGGCTTTATCGGCGGCATGATTGCCTTAGGGATCAAAGCGGCCAATCGGTATAACAATATCATTGTCGCGATCAAGCTCACTGTGATTGTCCTATTTATTGGCATTGGCTTGGCCTATATCAACTCAGATAATTGGGTGCCGTTTATCCCAAAAAATACGGGGACATTCGGTGAATTCGGTTTTAGCGGGATTTTGCGTGGCGCCGGGGTTGTTTTCTTCGCCTACATCGGTTTTGATGCCCTCTCGACCCTTGCCCAAGAGGCACGCGATCCCCAAAAAGACATGCCTCTAGGAATGGTTGGCTCGCTAGGGATTTCGGCAACAATTTACATTATCATGGCTTTGGTGCTGACCGGAATTGTCAGCTATAAAGCTTTAGGTGGTCCTGCTCCGTTCAGCGTTGCTCTCGATAGTCTCGGTCCTAAATTCGTTTGGTTCCGCTACTTTGCTAAATTCGGGATTTTGGCCGGACTCACCTCAGTCATCATGGTAATGTTGCTCGGGCAGACAAGGGTCTTCTACACCATGGCCCATGACGGACTGCTTCCAAAAGCCTTCGGGAGAGTACATAAAAAATTCCATACTCCTTTTTTCAACACCCTCTTCCTGACTGGACTAGGAATGCTGATTTGCGGGTTCTTCCCAGTGGGGATATTAGGACAACTGGTATCGATGGGAACCTTGATGGCATTTGCGATCGTCTGCTTCGGTGTGCTGATCTTGCGCTACAAGCAACCCACTTTGCATCGCCCCTTTAAAGTCCCTTTCTTCCCATGGATTCCGCTCATCGGAATGCTTGCCTGTATCACCCAGATGATTGCTCTACCTGCGGTCACCTGGATGCAGCTTGTTATTTGGATCTTCCTCGGTTATGTTGTTTATTTCACCTATGGAATCAAAAACAGCCACATTCGTAAGAAAGGTTAAGGTAACGTGAAAAGGCTATTCTTAAAAAAGAGCATTCATGATCTGCGTGAAGAGGCATCCGAAAAGAAGGGATTGCAGCGCTCCTTATCCGCATTCAACTTAACCACGCTTGGGATTGGGGTCCTCGTCGGTGCCGGTGTCTTTGTCATCGGTGGACAGGCCGCTGCGCAGTTCTCCGGGCCCGCTGTGATCATCTCGTTTATTCTTGCCGCGATCGTCAGCGCTTTTGCCGCCCTCTGCTATGCTGAATTTGCTTCTATGATTCCCATTGCTGGCGGTCCCTACTCTTATGCTTACGCGACCCTGGGTGAATTTGCCGCTTGGATTATCGGTTGGTGCCTCTCGTTAGAATACCTCTTTGCTGCCGCCACCGTTTCGGTAGGTTGGTCTGGCTATTTGTCTAGTTTATTGAACGATTTTGGACTTTCCCTTCCAGCGACGATTAACGGTCCGGTGTTGGCCTATGATGCCGCGACAGGATGGTCGCAAACAGGCTCGCTCTTCAATGTTCCTGCAGCTCTCATCATGGCTGCAATGGGATTGCTCGTTGCCGTTGGAATCAAGGCAGCCAATCGTTTTAACAATATCATGGTGGCGACAAAGCTCACTGTGATCGTTCTTTTCATCGTCTGCGGATTCGCCTTCATCAACACCGAAAATTGGGTCCCCTTCATCCCAGAAAATACAGGCACTTTCGGTAGTTTCGGTTGGAGCGGAATCTTACGCGGAGCTGGTGTGGTATTTTTCGGCTACCTTGGCTTTGATGCCCTCTCGACCTTGGCTCAAGAATCGCGCAATCCTCAGCGGGACTTGCCCATAGGGATGATCGGCTCGCTCGGTATCGCCGCGATCATTTACATTTTGATGACCCTTGTTCTAACGGGTGCTGTCGGTTACAAACTTCTTGGCGGGCCAGCTCCCTTTAGTGATGCGATCGATGCCTTCGGCTCCAACTTTATTTGGCTCCGCTATGTGGCGAAATTTGGTATTTTAGTCGGACTCACCTCAGTGGTCATGGTAACCCTCATGGCCCAAACCCGCATTTTCTATACGGTTTCTCAAGATGGGCTGCTCCCAAAAGTATTTGGAAAAGTGCACAAGAAATTCCATACCCCTTTCTTCACCACCATCTTCCTCACCGTTGTTGGGATCATCGTCTGCGGGATATTCCCAGCGTCAACATTAGGTCTTCTTGTGGTGATTGGCACATTGCTCGCTTTTGCGATTGTCTGCTTCGGCGTGCTCGTTTTGCGCTACAAACAGCCGAGCCTGCACCGCCCTTTCAAAGTCCCATTCTTCCCTTGGATTCCTCTGATCGGGATGTTGGTATGCATTTTACAGATGATCGTGCTCCCTGCTGCCATTTGGCTGCAGCTTATGATCTGGATCGCTCTGGGCCTGCTGATTTATTTCGGCTACGGGATTCGCCATAGCGTAATCCGCAAAAAGCATAACCTATAGAGATAAAACTTTTTCAGTGATGTCGTGAAAGGTTCCCTCCGCGTTCATTTTCGTTCGTAATGCGCGATAAGCGTCACGGGAATAGATCGCCCAAAACTGCTCTTCAGTATAGTAAGTGCGACTATAAAGGACCTTTTTTCCACCACAGCGTCTCGTTTTTTCCTCTAATAGCTTGGTCACATCTTCAGTAGTTGCAGTGTAATAGGAAGGGAGGCCATAGATTCCCACATTGATCACATGACTTGAGGAGGTGAGGTGGGGAGCGAAAATTTGGGGCTTCTGAGTGCTTTTGATCGGGCAGAGCCACATGGGGAAGGTCTCTGGATCTTTCATGACCTCTTCAAGAAATTGGGCCGCCTGCTCCTCTGGAATGCAAAAATCTTGTAAAATGGAGTGCGTCTGAGCCCATTTGTCGGCCAAATGAAAGAGTTTCCACAGATTTTTAGTGCTTAAGATAGGGTGTAACAAGGTGCGCCAGAACAGATTGGGGCGCAGTGGAGTGCGTAATTTGGCAATTTGCTCTGGGGTCAAGTTCCCATCGCTCGAGTCTTTGAATTTGCAAATCCCTTGTAAGAGGTATCCGAGGACCAGTTGCGGTTGCAGCAGAAATCCTCCGACCCAAAATGCGCCTTGATCATACCGAAACAGATAATCGGTTAAGGTCATGACCTCTTCTGAAGTTTTCATTTTTTCCACATGTTGATAGTACCACTGGGCGCTCTTGGGCTTTAGGCCAAAGTAGGGTAATTGATCTGCAGTGTCAGCCAGGCGCCCCTCAATGATGACGATCCTATCTTTAGAAAATACAATTCCATCGAGGAAATCGGCCGACGGTTCCTGCAATTTTTGAATCGCCTCCTCGGCAGAAGAGTAAGTATGATACTTCAGACGGACCAATTCTTTTGCAGGGATGAGTTGGATCGTTGCCGATAATAGGGCCCCGAGCGATCCGTAGGAGCAGGGAACTCCATAGAAGGCTTCAGGATGTGACGTAGGAGATGCAGTGATGACTGTTCCATCTCCGCACAAGATCTCTAAGGATAGGCAATTGTCATTGAAGCTTCCCCACCGATGCGATCCACTTTCGCCAGCGCCGCCCATGATCGCGCCACCGACGGTGATCTCTTTGAATTCTGGGACGACAGGGGGGATGAGTCCATCGGCGAGTGTAGCCCTAACAAGTCGCTCCATGGTGACACGCGGTTCAACAATTGCGATCCGTTTTTCTCGATCGATTTGGATGATTGCATTGAGCTCGCTCATATCGAGCCGTGGGCACCCACTCTTATAGGATCTCGAACGGGTCGTATTGGTGTGATTGGAAGAATAGTTTAGGGAGATCGGAGAGCCCTTTTTTTGCTCCAGCAAAGTCCGTAGCTGTTGTTGTATTTTGGTAACCTTAAGGGTGTGATCCTGATGAACATTTTGCATATACATCAGGATAACTTTACTCCAATAAAATGGAATTATTTTTACGTTACTTCAACTGCAATGACGGTGACATTGTCTTTTGCTGAGCGAGTGTAAACAGCATGGTTGACAAGCTCGCGGGCAAGGGTTTTTGGCTCTTGACAGAAGATGGTTGTCGAAATCCAGTTGAAGATCCATCTGACGATATTGCGGATGGTCCAAGCGTTGAACACGATATTTGCAATTTCTTGTTCTGGAACGTAGTCTTTTAACCCATCGCAGGCCAGGACGAGGACATCTCCTTTCTGGAGCTTATTGATGGTGATTTTGGGTTTGTGGATCACGAGCGGTTTTTCTTTTGTGCCAGTTTCGCTGACATCGCCGATCGCACGGCTGACATTGACGCCAAGATTTAAATGTGAGCGGATATTTTTAGGGTTGCCGCCAAACAGAGTGATCCACTTTTCGGCAATGCTACCATAGGCGTTGATCAGTCGCTCTGCCTCTTTTTTGCAAGTCCAATCACGAACGGTAGAGAGGGGGATTGATTGTCCTGATCGATAGAGATTGGCTTCGCTGTCGCCCAAGGTGGCGGTGATGATTTGGTGTGTCTCTTTATCGATGAAGGAGACAACTGCGGTGCTGCCGATCTTATTCCATTCTGGCTTTTTGGCCACTTCTTGGTGGATTTCATGGATCAGGACTTCAAAGGCTCGGAAGGTATCTCCCTTATGGGCTTTTAGGACAGATGGGAACCGTTTTTGAAATTCTTCGCTGGCATAGTTGGATATCGCTTTTCCGCCATGACCATCGAAAATGCCGATGAGGGTCCCTTGCTCGATTTCCATGAAAAAATGGGCATCTTCCATATCAGCCCGAGGCCCAATATCATCGGCGAATGTATGGGTCAGCTTGAGGGAAGTGCTCTCTTTTTGGAGAAGGGTTTCTTTGGTGGGGAGCGCTTGGGAGGCAGAAGCATAGACAGAACTTACTTTTTGATGCTCTTTCATCGCCTTTTCCCCATTGCGGAGCATATTATCGAGCGCCTGCTCCCGAGTTAGGGGGGCTGCTCGATAGGAGTGATCAGGGATGGATCTAAATAAATTAAATAAAATTTCAGACATTATTCCTCTCCTTCTTTATTAAGGAACAACGATTATAGTCTTTATGAGGTTTAAAAGAAATATAGTTCTTATTTTAGATAGGTCTCGAGCCGTTGGCTCCACCCTTTGAGCCACTGATCTTCTTTGCGGTGGATCGGGGCGTTTTTGATGCGGCGCGCGAGTACTTTTTTGCCAGCGTTCACAAATTCTTGGGCGAGCTGGTCATCGCTGATTTCGTCGGGCATGGTTTGGAGCACTTGGAGCAGGCCCCACCCTTCGCCGCGGTACCGCTCGGTCTCGGCAAGGCCGGTCCCTTTGAAATGGGAGTAGTCGATGAGGGCGTAGGCTCCTTTCTCGGAGGCTTTTAATTTTTCGATATAGGATTTCTGCTTGTCGGTGAGGTGGGGCGCCAGCTCGGCTTCGGCTACTTTAAAGCGGTCGAGGAGAAAGAGGATTTGCAGGTCGAGGGTGTCGGAGAGCAAATCGCGCAGCTGCTGCATCTTTTTACTTCGCTTGTCGCTGAGGAAATCTTCGCGGTTTTTCCATGGGAAGCCTTTTTTGGACTTGATCCAGGAGGGGATCTCTTTGTCTGTGTCTTTGAGTTTTTAGAGAGGAATTCGATGAGAGCTGGGAAGGTCTCGGTGAATTTCTTCGGGGTGTTTTCGGGATACCAGATGAAATGGCCAATGCCGAGGGAGGGGAACTCTTCGTTTTCATTCCAAGAGATCAGGCCATCGACGGTGCCGCGGCATTCGTTTTGCCACACTTTGAGCCCAATTTGATGGAGCGACTCTTGGGAAAGGTCGGCAAAAGCGCTTATTGAAAAAAGGAGTAATAAAATGATCCGAAACATTGTGTTGGAGTATGGCAATTAGACCGATAAAAATCAATTATTCTCCAGCGAATGTGACGTCGTGGGTTTGTTGTTGTGCCCCCTTTTTCGTCTGCCTAAAAGCAGTAGTCCGTAATCAGGGCGATAAATAATCCAGCCCATTGCAAAGAAACAATCGTTGATACCTAAAACCGAAGCCTGGGTATCGGCCTGGGCATTGACGAAGACTTGCGCTTTGGTGCCGCTGATACCGAAGCTTTGGAGTTTGGCGTAGTAGTCAGAGACGACGCTTCTGCTGGGAAGGATTTCAGAGACGATGTTGGCATGCTGGTAGGCGCTGCGGCGGGTCCACAAAGTGGTGAAAACAGAGGTACCAACGCCCCCCACCATGGCGCGGAAGAAGTGGAACATTCCGGCAGAGGAGGGAAGTTTTTCAAGTGGGATATCGCGCGCAGCGAGGCTGAAGAGGGGGACGATGAAAAATAGGAGGCCAAATCCGAATAGGAAGCGGGAAAAGGCAATATGGAAAAGGCTGACGTCGGTATTGAAGAAGGCGCCATCGAAGGAGGAGGCGGCAAAAAGGATGAGGCTGCATGCGAGTGGAATGATCTGACCGACTTTATCGATGAGTTTGCTGATCAGTCCTGAAAAAAAGACGGGCATGATCCCTAAGGGGGCGACGGCTATACCGGCCCAAGTTGAGGTGTATCCCATATTTTGTTGCAGCCAAAGGGGAACGAGAACGACTCCTCCGAAGTAGATCGCATAAACTGTGATAATGAGGATACAGGAGAGATGATAGCTGGGGATTTTCAAAAGGCGCAGTTCAAGCAGAGGTTGGGATGGTGAGTTCCCATACAACTAGATAAAGAAAAGAGAGGAAAGAGATAATCATGAGGGTGAGGATCAGGGGCGATCGAGTCCAGTCGTACTGCTCACCTTTATCGAAGATAAATTGGAGAGTGCTTACTCCTATTGCCAGGAGAATAAGCCCAATCCAATCAGTAGGTAATTTTTTGGTTGGGGTTTCATAAGGTCGCAAATAGAGATGAATGATGAGGGCAGAAAGGAGGCCAAAGGGGATATTGATGAAAAAGATCCAAGGCCAGTAGAAATCATAGGATATCCAGCCTCCCAGAATGGGGCCAATCACGGGTGCGACGACAACGACGGTCCCCCAATATCCGATCGCCACGTTTTTTTTCTCAGGGGGAAAAATGGAGATAATCATGGTCTGCGAGACGGGAATTAGGGGGCCTGAGGCAAGCCCTTGGAGAAAACGGGAGACGACGAGGGAAGTTGAATTGGGAGAAATACCGCAGGTCCAAGAAAAAAAGACGAAGCCAATCAGGGCAATTAGGCTCAAACGGACGAGTCCAATGCGATGTGTTAGCCAACCGGTGATCGGCAGTACAATCGCGCTTCCCACCGCAAACGCGGTAATGACATAGGTTCCCTCGTTGGCGCTTATCCCCAAATCTCCTGCGATGTAGGGGATAGAGACGTTGGCGATGGTATAATCGAGAACGATCAGGAAGGTGGCAAGGGAAATGCCAATTGCAGCGAGAGCAAGACGGATGCCGGTCAGGTGTTTAATGTTTGTCATTTTCGCCCTTACTATTGTCGGCGATGATTTGATTAATTAGCTCGTCTGCTCCCTTTTCTTGATCCTCAAAAATCGTGGTGACGTAGAGTTGCTGCACAGGGGTTGTCACGGGGATCAGCTCGCCGCTAGTGTCGTGGACATCGACATTCACATTCATTGAAAGACCCAGGCGAAGGGGGTGGTCTTTAAGTTCATCGGGTTTAAGATGAACCCGCACAGGGAGACGTTGGACGATTTTAATCCAGTTTCCAGTCGCATTTTGCGGAGGCAAAACGGAGAGGACGCTTCCTGTTGCCGCGCCAATGCCAATTACTTCTCCATGATAGACAAAGCCCGATCCATAGATATCGGAGGTCATTTTGACTGGCTGCCCGATCCTCATTTTCCCAAGTTGACTCTCTTTATAGTTGGCATCGACCCAGATTTGATCCATAGGGACGACGATCATTAGAGAGCTATTTGGACTGATGGCCTCGCCTACTTGGGCCTGCTTATTAGTAATAATTCCTCTGACGGGAGAGCGGATGGTGCATCGCTGCAGATTGACATAAGCTTCTTTTGTGGCAGCTTTGGCTTTTTCAACGAGGGGATGGGTTTCGACTGTCGTCCCTTCGACGAGGACTTCAGCGCCGCGCAATTGATGCTGGGCGGAAAGCAAATTAGCGAAGGCTTCGATGAAGAAGGCTTCAGAGTGCTGGAAATCTTCGACCGAAATTGCTCCAGAGCTGACCATCTTCTTGCGGTTCTCATAGTCTTGTCCGGTCTTGGCCACTTCAGCTTTTCGTGATTCGACATCGGCTTTTAATCGGGAGACATTTTCAAACATCTGCGCGACATTGCGTACAGTGTCGGCTAGCTCATTTTTTGCTTTGTCTAAGGCGATTGTCTTGTCAATTGTATCGAGTTGGACAAGGACATGCCCCTCTTCGACCATCTGTGTTTCATCGACTGTCACATTGGTGATGTATCCTGAAATCTGCGGGGTGATCACGACTTGGTTACCATTGACATAAGCATCCTCTGTCTTCTTGTGAAAACGGAAAACGAAAAGCCAGAGTATAAGGAGAATGAGGCCGATGATGAGCAGGCCCCCGGTTAATCCCACAAGGATTTTTTTTCGTTTTCCATCATGGGGTTCATTCACATCCAAGGGGAACCTCCGTTGCAAAGTAGCCGCCGCCTAGGGCTTTGATGAGTTGAATCACAGCAGTTCTTTGTTGGTATTGCAGCGATAGATTATTGATCTCTTCCTGCAGCAAATCATTCTCTGTTGTTAAGTAATTTGAAAGGCTATCGATCGCATTTTTATATCGGATATCTGCCAAATTTTTATTTTGGGTTTTATTCTCAAGAAGCAGTTTTTCTGACTTTAGGTTTTCGCTCACGGTTCTTAGAATCACAATCTGATCGGCTACTTCTTGTGCAGCTTTTAACACCGACTCATTATAGCTATAAATCATCTCTTCGAATTCGGCCCTCTTCTCTCGTAAATTGGCTCGCAGTCTGCCAGCGGTGAAGATCGGGATATGGATAGCGGGCATCACTTGACGCAGGCGGCTTCCCCAGGAGAAAAATCGGTCTGAGAATACCCCGTCGAGCCCCAAAATGGTTAAGAAATCAATACGGGGATAGAATTCGGCTTTTGCTGCTCCCACCATGTGAGCGGCGGCTTCAATTCTCCAAATCTGTGCCATCAGATCGGAGCGCCTTGTGAGCAATTCGGAGGAGATGTTGCAGGGGAGGGGAAAGGCGATCTCGGTATTCAGGGAAATCGTCTCCACCTCTTCACATAGATGAGGCCCTTGCCCGATCAACATATTGAGCATATGGCGCGCCAATTCCACTCTCTGAATGGAAAATTGGATGCTCTGATCGATTTCTAGTGTCTGGATGTCGGTGATGAGCACTTGGATGCTGGAATCGACAGCATTTTCTTGTCGGTGTTGTGAGAGATTAAAGAGATCGTTAAGGATTTTTTTTTGCTCTTGCAGCAGCGCCAATTGCTGCATCTCAGCTTGGAGTTGGAAGTAGGTTGAGGCCACTGAAGTGGTTAGGACCAGAATCGCAGTTTGCTGCTCAGCCATTTCGGCTTTAGCTTGCCCAAGAGCCGACCGATAGATGTTCCGATTTTTGCCCCAGAAATCGAGTTCATAGTTGATCTCGAGGTTGAGTTTATATTCGTCGACATGGGCAGGGAAAATCGTAGGAGCGTAAGCGCGGAATAGGTTAAATTTACCCAATTTTCCATAGTTAGCAGAAGCATTTAGTCCCAATGTGGGAAAAAGACTTGATAATTTGATAGAGGCCTCTGCTTCGGCAGCCTGCACTTGTGCAGCGACTCGGGTCAATGTGGGGCTGTCTTCAAGTGCTCTGTCGATGAGTCTACTTAATTGCGGATCGTTGAACATCTCCCACCAGCAGGGATTAGGGAAATCCCCTTCGATAAAGCCATTCTGGCTCAAGGCCTCACCCGTATCGACGCAGGGGGTATCGAGCATTTTACAATTGGCTTCATCAGTTGGAATTTTCATACAACCCGTAGAGAGCAGCAGGCAAAGGAAGAGCGCGATGGCAGTTCGGTCCATTCCTCTGAAATAGGTTAAAAAATTTTTTAATTCAATGCCTTTTCGATTAGGGCGCCGCCGAGACAGACCGTCCCTTCATAGAAGACGATCGATTGGCGTGGGGTGATTGCCCGTTGCGGCTTTGGGAACGAGACTCTAAGCATGTCATTTTCAACCGCTTCGATCACACAATCTTGGTCCTCTTGCCGGTACCGAATTTTGGCGGTGCATCGAAAAGGGAGGGTGGGGGGAATAAAAGTCGATTCTTTTGCAATCAGCCCCGGGGCATAAAGGGCAGGATGGTCGGCGCCCTGCTCGACAACCACCTCATTTTTCTCGATGTCCTTGTCGACGACGAACCAGGCCTCGCCCGGCCCGCCGATCCCCAGTCCTTTCCGCTGCCCAACCGTATAGTAGGCGGCCCCATCGTGCTTGCCGATAATCTCTCCGGCCAGATTTTTGAAATCCCCAGGGTGATAGGGGATATAGTGGCTGATGAACTCTTTGAAATTGCGCTTCCCTATGAAACAGATCCCGGTGCTGTCCTTTTTGTCATGGACAGGCAGCCCTCGCTGCTCAGCTAACCTGCGCACCTCGCTTTTCGGGAGATGGCCCACCGGAAAGAGCACCTGGTGCAATACCTCTTTGTTGACTGCATGGAGGAAATAGCTCTGATCTTTGCTCGGATCGGCCCCCTTGAGCAGCTTACTCCCTTCCGTTTGGCAGTAGTGGCCCGTCGCCAAAAAATCGGCGCCCAGACTCTTTGCCTTCTCGAAGAAGATGTTGAACTTGATCTCCTTGTTGCAGAGGATATCGGGATTGGGAGTGTAACCCAATTTCAACTCTTCGACGAAATGGGAAAAGACCAGGTCCCAATATTCCTGGACAAAATTGACCGTATAGAGCGGGACATCAAGAATGGAGCAGACCTTGGCCGCATCTTCATAGTCGGCGGTAGACTTGCAGATCCCATCAGCCCCTTGCTCTTCCCAATTTTTCATGAAAAGCCCGAGTACCTCATACCCTTGTTCCTTGAGCAAATAGGCAGATACGGAGGAATCGACTCCTCCTGACATTCCAATAACGACCCGTTTCATGGGGACCATTTTACTTTAAAAGGGTATATAAAAAAAAGATTATGAAAATTTCTTTAAACTATACCCAAGATGACTTAATCCCGCCTATCGGCCAACTTTTGAGCCATCTTGGGTATAGCTTGAACTCCCATTCGTCGATATGATACAATCACTTTTTTAAGTCTTTCCAGAAGTGAGTAAATCGTATGATCTCTCGTGAAGCCGCTCTTGAAGCAATAGCCATTGAAGTAGACCAAGCGCTAAGGATAGGTCCTGTTGCACACATTAAACATCGGGGTGTGACAAATGGCCTCTTCGGACTTGGAGGATTAGAATCCCATCTCTTAGGACTGAAAAATGGGGAGCATTATAGCCTCCATGATTGGGGACATTACGACGATATTCAAGCCACAAGTGCACTTTCGCCTGAATTACCGAAAGGTTTTGTCATTGCCCTAAAAACAGATACCCTTGCAGAGAATGAATCCAGAGGCAGAAAAAGTGCATCCATTCCCCTTGAAGGAAAAACTCCCAATTATGATGGCGACTATATCAAAATAGATTGGATATATCCTCACAAAGAAATTCAAGGATTAGGAATTCCACGCCAATATTTCTTTGCAGTAGAACGCGCTGTCAAAAAAGCAGGTTATCCCAGCATCCATGTCGATGCTACAAATAATGGCCTCTCCTATTGGGCCCGAAAAGAATTTGGTTTGAAAATACCTAAAGCCTTTCATCCAATTTTAATCGATGGCTTTAAAAAGTTTAAAGCGAATCAAAAACTTTTTACCCAACAAGCAAGTGAAGCCTCGCCTTATGTGAATGGCCTAGATGAAACCGAACTTCCCCATGATATCGATCCCAATGAACCACACACCATTCCCAGAATATTCATGGATGTTTTGAGCGCTATTTTTATTGTAAAGGGAGAAGGACATCTCCATTTTTACAAAAAGTTTTAGTTTTCTCTTAAGGATAGTTGTGCGGGCACATATTCCTGTGGCCGAGAAAACGATCTATAATGGCCATACCCGCCTTCTACAAATATTTGAAGCTCGCCGAAGGATATCATCCTTAAGTACATAAGAACAGTAATTAATTCTTTACCAAAATCGTTGCAAATTAGTACCATAGTGTGGTACCATGTAATTAGAGGCCAGCGAATGAATGCAAAGCACAAAAGGACGTTGGAAGCGATTTTTTAAGCAACCAGTTCAATCAAATGTAGTGTGGCAAGAGTGTGAAAAGCTTTTAGAAGCGCTAGGAGCAGAAATCGTAGAAGGCAATGGATCTCGCGTTAGGATTCGTTTAAATGGAGTAAAAGCAGTGTTCCATCGGCCCCATCCTCAAAAAGAAACTGATAAGGGTGCGCTCGTTTCTTTGAGAAAATTTTTAGAAAACTCAGGTGTGAAACCTAAGGGAGAAAAATAACAATGATGAAATATAAAGGATATATTGGACATGTCGAATATGACGATGAGGCCAAAATCTTCCATGGTGAAGTCATTGGTCTAAGAGATATTATTACTTTTCAGGGGAAGAGTGTTGATGAACTAGAGCAAGCTTTTCAAGATTCCGTTAATGATTATCTCTCTTGGTGTAAGGAGCTTGGAGAAAAGCCGGAAAAAACGTTTTCGGGTACTTTTAATCTTAGGATTCCCCCAGATCTTCATGCTAAATTGGCATTTCAAGCAAAAACTATGGGTAAAAGTTTAAATACAATTGTGACCGAGAAGACTCCGTCGGGCGCTTTAAATTTTTCTCGACTAGAGGATATCGAGGATAGAGCAACCTTGGCCGCATCTTCATAGTCGGCAGTTGACTTGCAGATCCCAATTTTTCATGAAAAGCCCGAGTACTTCATACCCTTGTTCCTTGAGCAAATAGGCAGATACGGAGGAATCGACTCCTCCTGACATTCCAATAACGACCCGTTTCATGGGGATGCATTTTACTTTAAAGGCGCATATGCTAAAAGAGAATAAAAAAAAGATTATGAAAATTCCTTTAAAAAATGTGACCCTCGAGGGGGACTTAAGCATCCCCAAGAATGCCGTCGGCCTTGTCATCTTCGCCCATGGGAGCGGGAGCAGCCGCCTCAGCCCTCGCAATCGGATGGTCGCTGAAGAACTCAATAAGGCGGGCCATGCCACCCTCCTCTTCGATCTTTTGACGGAGAAAGAGGATCTCGACTATGAAATGCGCTTCAATATCGACCTGCTCACGCAAAGACTAGTCGAAGTGGCTAACTTATTTTCAGAAGGAAAAGCTCAAATTAGGATTTTTCGGTGCCAGTACCGGAGCGGCGGCGGCATTGAAAGCGGCGGCAGAGCTAGGGATTAAAGTTTCTGCAGTTGTGTCGCGCGGCGGTCGGCCCGATTTGGCAGGTAGCAGCTTACAAAAAGTGACGGCACCCACCCTGCTGATCGTCGGCGGCGAAGATACGGTTGTCATCGAACTCAATAGACAAGCCTATGATGAGCTGGGCTGCGACAAAAAACTCGCCATCATCGAAGGAGCGACCCATCTCTTCGAAGAGCCAGGCACACTGGCCCAAGCCGCTCACTTAGCAGTGAAGTGGTTCAGCAAATATTTCTAGTCCTGCTTGCAATACCCTTTAGGGCAATTAGACATTGATTCGGGTTGCTCTTCTTCCACTTCTTGTAGATCGAGATCTTCTTCTAAATCATCCTCTTCCATTAGAATGCTCCTTTTCCACACGATTGTATGACAGAGAACATTTACAAAGCAGCTCCTTTTTTCATACTCCGCACACCAGTGTGGGCGATCGAAGATTTTAACTCGGAGGAAAATTGGCTCAGAGTTATATCAGTCTAATCGACAATTGCGCGAGGCGATCGCAATTGCGGTTCCTGACCTAAAATGTCGTAGCCCCGAGCGACTTGCGAAGACGATTTCTAATTACGCCAAACGGATGTCTACCCGCACAACCCCTTTCGGAAAATTTGCAGGAGTGATGCATGGTCGCTGGGCAGACAAAAGCGATCAGTTTTTAGATTTGTCAAAGCTTTGCTTCCCCGAACCTCACGTACAATATCCCATGGATGGCCCCTACTATCCCAATCCTCTGCTTCAATTAAAAGGGGGGCGATATTTTTTAGGGCGAAAATCGATTCGTGCAAGTGCCCTGAATAGAGGATCGATCCAAACCCTACTGCAGCACCGCTTTCTTCTTCCAAAAGCACAGCCCTCACTTTTAACTGAATTCAGCGCAACGCATCACACTCCGATTTTTCACCTTTCGAAAAAGATTGCAGAAGAAGTGGAGAAAAAATTGTCCCAAAACCATTTTCAGAGACCACTCAAAGGGTATTTAAAGAAGTTTCTTGAGCGATATGGGATTTACCGCACTATTCCGTTAATGAAGCTATTTCGAGAAATACCCTGGGAGCGAGAAGAGATACTCAAGGAAGAGGCTGATGCTCCATATTCTCTCGATGTCTTTTGCAAAGTTTTCGATGATACAGTGCAGATTACCGAAGTTAACTGCATGGGGGGCAGTTCGATGGGCCGCTTCCTTAACGTTCTCGGAGTTGGTGCAAAGAACGATCTGCAACAATTTTTCGACCAAGAAGAGGCTCTGGATCCTGCCGCGCAATTTGTAGAGATCTCTTACCTGCCGGAGAAAGGGGCGGAAATTGCGACTATTCCATGCTTGAGGAAAGCTAGGCTCGATCTGCATGGCCCCTCCACGTATACTTTCGACGATATTTACGTAGGAGCAACACCAGATCGGTTTTATCTAACATCAAAAGAAGGAAAAGTGGAAATCATTCCCCGCGCAGGGCATCGGCTCAATCCCGACAACGCCCCCGAACCGATCCGCTTCATGTTTGAGATCCACCGGACAATGGCATTTGAAGAACCAAATGAGGGAATGCCATGGCTCAAAAGTGAGCGAGGGCATCATTTCTGCGAAATCGTCGTTCCAATGCTAAAAAAGCGAACCTATATAAAAAAGAACTTCACTCCACGCGCCTACTTGGAAGTGCCTTTTGAACAGCGGTGGAAATTTCCAGGAAGCGAGTGGCTCTATGTGAAATTTTATACAGAGCAGATGGATCACTTTCTCGTCCATCACCTCGCCCCCTTTGCCAAAAAGCTTGGCGTAGAGTGGTATTTCGTCCGTTACGCAAGGCATATCCGGTTTCGTGCCAAAGTCTCGAACTTAAATTTACCTAAAGCCTGGATGGAAGAGGGGCTCATCCAAAATATGGAGATCTGCTGCTATGAAAGAGAAGTTGAGCGATACGGGGGAGTGGAAGGAATGGCCGAGGCAGAAAAGATCTTCTGTTGGGATACAAAAAGGGTGATCGAAGAATTGAAATCGAAAAGAGCGGTTGGATGGGAAGCGCTGAGTGTGATCGGCTTTGCAAAGAGTTTGGGATTTGAAATTCCCTCATGTGAAGGACATAAACATCTTTTAAAGGGATTTCGTGAGCATAAAAGCCGGTTGCTGGAAAGCTCGATCAACATAGATCCAATCCCATTTACCGTCCGGTCTCCAGAGATCTCCGATAGCCTACTCCATATGCACTGCAATCGATTAGGCTGCGATGAAATCAAGGCGCGGGTTTGGGCACTGAATCTTCTAACTGTGCCCGTTCAGATTAATCAATCGAGTAAATTGAAAGTTCACTTTGATTAGATTGCCTTTATAGCGAAGACTAATGGACTGAAATTCGTTCCACGATCGCCATAAATTCATTGGAATCCTTAATTCGATTATCCCTGGATATATTGAATGGAGCTCCTTCCATTTAATATATCCAAATGGATTCTCAGGAGTTCGAACATAATTATAGAGAAAAAGTTGTACAACGGACTCTTCAGGATCTTGGATAATTGCTGAACCATCTTCTAAAGTTAATCCATTAGTGATTGGCAACACAGGCAGCCATTTGTTTCGAAGACGCTCCTCAGAAGGGGTCCACTCTTTAAACTCCTTCAATTTCAATTCATATACTGGGGCTTCGACAGCAATTCCAGCTGGATTCCAACCTGTTAAAACAGAGTCTGTTGCAGATGCCCCGTTCGTGGATTCTGGGCAGAATATGCCGTCACCATCATCTGAATCATCCGTCTGAATTGTAGGAAATCCTCCTGTAGAAGGACAAGATGGCTTTAGCACTTCATCAATGTTGTTCGCTCCAGGCTTCACAATTTGTGATGCCTCTTTGCCAATTTTCTGATTCTCCAGTGTGTTCGGAGATACAACTGTTGTTTTTCTTCTCCATTGGAGAAAGACGAGGGTGGATAACCCGATAGCCCCGATAGTGCTTAAGGCGACTGGATAACTCATTGCTGTTGACCCTAAGTTGGATAGAATCGAACAAGTCCCTTGTCCAGCATAACTGCAGAATTTATTAATGGCTGTTTGTCTTAATTCATCTAGCATGACAACTATTGTACCATTGATTAGAATTTCAAACAATGAAATAGCATCAGGCTGTCAAGAAATAATTTCGAATTGTCTTGCTGCACCAAAATGACATTTTGTCGATTAGATCAGATCCCATTTACCATCCGATCTTCAGAGATCTGCGATAGCCTGATTCATATGCACTGCAATCGGTTGGGGTGTGATGAAATTAAAGCGATGTTTTGGGCACTGCATCTTCTTTTAATTGAAAATAGAGCGAAAAAGAATTAAAGGCTTAGGAATAAGGATCATGTGTTGCATGTTTTTCAAATAGACATTCAGCTACAGAGATAAAAAGCCTTGATCATAAGATGCTTAGGTGAATAAGCTTATGTGAGCATGGCGCGCTTTTTTGGGTTCCAATGACTTGATTTTCTCGATATTCGACCCGCGTTTTCCCTGTATAAAACGTGAGATTTTCACGTTTTATACAGGGAAAAACGTGAAAACTTCACATTTTATACAGGATATGCTATAAGGAGGGGGATGAAGCGAGACCTCTATAAAAAATTACTTCTATGGAAAATAGACCCAGCCCGGCAACCCCTTTTAATCCAAGGGGCGCGCCAGGTCGGCAAAACTTATCTTTTAAAAGAGTTTGGGGCGAAAGAATATGCGCAGCTTTGCTATGTCAATTTTGAGGAGATGCCCCTTTGCAAAAGCTTCTTTGAAACCGACTTGAATCCTCATCGGATCATGCGCGATCTGGAGATCCACTTCGAAAGTAAATTTGACCCTGCCAATACGCTCATTGTTTTCGATGAGATCCAAGAATGCCCCAATGCTTTGACCAGTTTGAAATATTTTTGTGAAAATGCTCCAGAATACTCCATTACTGCAGCCGGCTCCCTTTTGGGTGTAAAGTTATCTCAAGCACGAGGCTTCCCGGTGGGGAAAGTGCATTTTATGGACCTTTTTCCCATGAGCTTTTTTGAATTTCTTAATGCCGTCGGAAAGCCGCTCTTGAGAGAACTGCTCGATGAAATTAAGACCTTTGAACCCATCTCAGAGGCGCATCATCAACAACTATTGCAGTTACTTAAGCTCTATTTCTTCATTGGGGGGATGCCCAAGCCCATTTTACGTTATGTTGAAACCCAAGATCTGGATATCGTACGAGAAGTTCAAGAGGATATTCTAAAGGCTTACGTTCACGATTTTTCAAAACACGCCCCTTCCTCCCTCGTAGTCAAGATTTCTCTCATTTGGAATTCCATTCCCATTCATTTAGGCAAGGAGAATAAGAAGTTTATTTTTGCAGCGGTAAAGAAAAGTGCTCGCGCCCGTGATTATGAAGAGGCTTTGCAGTGGCTCATCGATGCTGCACTCATTTACAAGGTGCAAGAGATCACAGCGCCTAAACTGCCTCTAATCAAATATGGCGATCATGAAGCATTTAAGATTTATCTACTCGATGTAGGCCTGCTCGGAGCGATGTGTCGATTGCCGGCAAGGGTCATTGTGGAGGGGGATGAACTCTTTACCGAATTCAAAGGCTCCTTAACTGAAAACTACGTGGCTCAAGCTTTGATGGCGGCGCATGGATATCCTCTTTATTATTGGACAAGCAGTAGAGAAGCCGAAGTGGATTTTATCTTAGAACATGATGGAAGAATCTACCCCTTGGAGGCTAAATCGGGCAATTCAATTAAGAGTAAGAGTCTTCTAGTTTACCAAGAAAAATATCATCCGCCAGAGATCTCTCGCGCAACATTGAAAAATCTCAAAAAAGATGGGAATCTATGTAATTATCCACTCTACTTCATCCATAGATTCCCTATGACCCTATCCGCAATGTAGAGGAAAAAAGCTAGGTTGGTGTTTCGAGAGCTTTTTTCCTCTACATTGCGGATAGGGTGTTAGAAAACACATTGTGCAAAATGCTTTTCATAATTAGAATAGTGTGCAAAATTCGTACAAAAATAATCCTCAAAAACTATGCCTGGACAATTATTATTACTTCCCAATCTCCTCGACAAAGAAGCTGAGCATCAGCTCTATTTCCCAATTTCCGTAGACCGCGCGGTTCAAAGCCTCAATGGACTGATTGCGGAAAATGAAAAGGAGGGAAGGGCCTATTTAAAGCGCTTTGGGGTGCCGGTTCAAGGGTTCCCGATTAAGCTACTAAATGAACACTCGCAAGATATCGAAGAGCTATTGACTCCGATGAAAAATGGGGAGCGTTGGGGGCTGATCTCTGATGCAGGTCTTCCGGTGCTTGCCGATCCTGGTTACCAGCTCGTCAGACGGGCCCGTATGCTGGGGATCGCAGTCGAAGCGTTTATTGGGCCGAGCTCGCTATTTCTAGCCCTTATGCTCTCTGGACTCCCTGCTCAGCGGTTTGCTTTTCAGGGCTATTTTCCCTATGAGCCTGAGAAGGTCCTCAAGAAGCTGGAAGAGCGCTCGAGAGAGGAGAAGTCGACCCAAGTCTTCATTGAGACTCCCTATCGGAATGAAAAGGCGCTCACCACTTTGCTGGCAACCCTTTCAGACTCTACAGTCTTATCTGTTGCCTGGGATCTCACGATGCCCACCCAGGGAGTCGAGACCTATCCTATTAAGGACTGGAAGAAGCGCCTGTTGCCAAAGATCCATAAGCACCCCGCTGTTTTCCTATTTTTAAGTAGCTAATAGTGAATAGTTTGATCAATCCTGTCTTGAATGGAGACAAGATTTTGTCATATCTTGTCTTGAATTAGGGCAGGATTTGTGATAATCTTACATTAAGAAGGAAAAGATCTATGGATGCTCAGGCTATATTACGTATCATTCTTAGCGAATTTTACTCTAAGTTGGAGAGTCTGAAAGATCTCGTCCCTAGAGAAGCAGAGTTTGCTCAAGCGGCCAATAAGATCAAAGTCGCAATGGGGATGCGAAGAGCTGGAAAAACTTTTTTCGTTTATGAACATATTCTTTATCTTTTGAATCAGGGAATTAGTAGAGAACAGATTCTCTATATAAATTTTGAAGATGATCGACTTGAATTTTTAGAAAAAAAACTGCTCGGCAGGCTGGTAGATGCATTTTATTCTCTCTACCCCGAGAATCATGAACGAAAATGTTATCTATTCTTCGATGAAGTGCAGAATATCGAGGGATGGGCTCAGGTAATTAGGCGTCTTCACGATAGTAAAAATGCTGAGATCTTTTTGACTGGATCATCTGCTAAATTGCTCAGTAAAGAGATTGCAACAAATTTGCGTGGAAGATCCCTCTCTACCGAAATTTGGCCTTATAGCTTTGAAGAATTCTTAATCGCTCAGAAAATTTCGATAGACCGAAGTCTTTATGGAAATAAGACGAGGGATAATTTAATTAAAGCATTTAATCAGTATCTGACTACAGGTGGATTCCCAGAGGTTGCTTTCTATGAACCAGATATAAGGCAGCAAACTCTACAGGAATATGTCGATATCGTCATCTATAGAGACATCATTGAACGGCATAAAATCAACAATCCTGCCCTGGTCAAACACATGATTATTTCCATGCTACATAATGTGGCGCGACCTTTTTCGATTAACAAATTTTATAATGAATCCAAAACACGAGGCTATGAGACTGGCCGAGAGGTTCTGTATGATTATGCTGACTATATTGAAGATGCTTATCTTGCCTTTGCTATTCCTATCTATGATCAGTCAGTTCGTAAAGTCCAAACGAATCCTAAAAAATTGTACGCGATAGACACTGGTTTAGTAAGAGCGCTCACATTAGATTATGATGGGGATTTAGGAAGGTTGTTTGAAAATATCATCTACTTAGATCTTAGAAGGCAAAGGTGTCAGGTCAGCTATTATCTCACGGAAGATCGAAAGGAGATCGACTTTATTGTGCAAACTCCTCGTGGGCATAAAAAATTCTTCCAAATTGTTTGGGACATGGAGGATGAAAAGACTTATCAGAGAGAATCTCAAGCATTAAAATCGGGGATGAGCGAACTAAACATCCCCGGCGAAATAGTGACCCTCGATAGCTACTTGCAGAAGGGAATTATACTCCCTTCTTAGCAACTGCAAAGTTATCTTTGGCATCCTTGGGGGTCTCTTGGTCGATGAAGATAAATTTGCTGTTCTCGACCGAGATCAGCCAGTTGCCCCCTTTGTCGGGGTTGGTCAGGATCTTCTCTGCGATCGGGTCTTCGAGTTCTTGCTCGATTACGCGGCGCAGCGGACGGGCCCCCATTGTGGGATCGAATCCTTTGGAACAGAGGTAATCTTTCGCTTTGTTGTCGAGCTCGATGTGGATGTTTTTCCGGATAAGTCGTTTCTGCACTTTTCCGATCTCGAGGTCGATCACTTTCATCAGATGGCTCTTGTCGAGTGGTCTGAAGATCACAATGCCATCGAGGCGGTTGAGAAACTCTGGTTTGAACCCTTTCTTGACAGCTGAATCGATCTTCTCTTGCATGGTCTTGTAGTCGATCATGCCCTCTGTAGCGCCAAAGCCCATTTCGGTCGATTTGCGGATCAGGTCAGCCCCCAGATTGGAGGTCATGATGATGATCGCATTGCGGAAGTCGATCTTGCGGCCAAAGGCATCGGTGAGGCGTCCCTCTTCGAGGATTTGCAGGAGGAGGTTCATCACATCCGGGTGCGCTTTTTCCACTTCGTCAAACAGGACGACGCAATAGGGACGCTGACGCACTTGCTCGGTCAACTGGCCCCCTTCTTCGTGGCCGACGTAGCCTGGAGGAGATCCCGTCATGCGGCTAACGGCAAATTTCTCCATGTACTCGGACATGTCGATTTGGATCAGCGCGTCTTCTCCCCCGAACATCTGGATCGCCAGCTGTTTGGCTAGGAGCGTTTTCCCAACGCCGGTGGGGCCAAGGAATAGGAAGGCTCCAATGGGGCGTCGTGGATCTTTAATATCGGCTCGGCTGCGGCGGATAGCGCGGCAGACGGTGTGGAGAGCGTCATCTTGACCGACAACGGTCCCTCTGAGCTCATCTTCCATTTTGAGCACACGTTGGGTCTCGTTTTGTGTCAGGCGGGTGACGGGAATGCCAGTCTGTTTGCCGACGATATAGGCCACTTCGTCTTCATCGACGATCACTTTTTGCTGCTCTTTGGCGTTTTCCCACTCTTCGATGATCCGCTGCAGCTCTAGGCGCAATTTTTTCTCATTATCGCGCAGCTTGGCAGCTTTTTCATACTCTTGCTTGCTGATCGCATCTTCTTTAGCGATGCGGGTGTCTTCGATCTCTTTTTCATATTTGGTGATCTCCTCTGGCTGGAGCATCGAAGCAACGCGGGCTTTTGCACCGGCTTCGTCGATGAGGTCGATCGCCTTATCGGGAAGGTAGCGGCCCACCAGGTAGCGGTCCGACATATAGACGGCGCCGCGGATCGCATCATCGGTATAGATACACTTATGGTGCTCTTCGTACTTGGGCTTTAATCCGGTCAAGATCGCAATGGTGTCTTCGAGCGATGGAGGAGCGACGAGGATTTTTTGGAAACGGCGCTCTAGGGCGGCGTCTTTCTCGATGTGTTTGCGGTATTCGTCGATTGTGGTCGCGCCGATCACCTGGATCTCTCCTCGGGAGAGAGCAGGCTTTAGAATATTGGAGGCGTCGATTGCCCCTTCAGCAGCTCCGGCTCCGACAATCGTGTGGATCTCGTCGATGAAGAGGAGGATGTTGCCATGCTTTTTGACCTCATCCATCACCGCTTTGATTCGCTCTTCGAATTGACCCCGGTATTTTGTCCCGGCGATCATCAGAGTGAGGTCGAGAGAAATGAGTTTTTTCTTAGAAAGATTATCGGGAACCTCTCCCTGGATGATCGCTTGGGCCAGCCCCTCGACAATCGCCGTCTTTCCGACGCCGGCTTCTCCAATGAGGACAGGGTTGTTTTTCCTTCTGCGACAAAGAATCAGAATCAGCCTTTCGACCTCTTCTTTGCGGCCGATCACCGGATCGAGCTTCCCTTCGCGGCACAGTTCAGTGAGGTCGTGACCATAGGCGCGCAGAGCGGGGAGTTTGTCGGCAGTCGGAGCGCCAGGAGTGCTTTTTCCCCCGGTTTGGCTCCAGGAGTGATGACCCCGAGCTTCCCATCGGTGGAAGTTGTAAATTGAACGTTTCAAGCTCTTTGAGTACCTCTTTGCGGATGTCTTTGAGATTGACGTTGAGATTTTCGAGCACTTGGGCAGCGACGCCATCAGTTTGGCGCAAAAGAGCGAGGAGGAGGTGCTCTGTGCCAACATAGTTGTGGTTGAGCGCGGCCGCTTCTTCGTTGGCAAATTCGAAGACCTTCTTCACTTTGCCAGTCAGCGCGGGGTCGCCATAGACTTGGATTTCAGGACCAAAGCCGACTAGACGCTCCACTTCTGTACGGACAGTCTCATAGTCGAGGTTAAGATTGCGCAGCACATTGACTGCAATCCCTTGCCCGAGCTTTAAGAGTCCAAGAAGGACGTGCTCCGTGCCGAGATAATTATGGTTGAGACGTTGAGCCTCTTTTTTGGCCAATTTAATGACCTGCTTTGCCCTATTAGTGAACTTATCAAACATCATATTAAAACCCTCTTCCGGCACATTATCTTCTAAAGCCCATTTTTCTCAAAACAGAGAAAGATTATCAAGGAAAGTTTTTATTTCTTTCAAAAATCGATTGCAACCCATTGACCCTGAAAAAGCAATCGATTATGATTAACCCATTATGCAAGCAATCAATCAAGAAGAAGAAGAGTTAGTGGCAAAGGTCCCATCCGGCGCCATTTTTCGTCATTATAAAGGAAAACTATACAAAATTATCCAAATCGGTCGCCACACAGAAGAGCATACCTTGCAAGTGGTCTATCAAGCTCTTTACAAAACCGACACCTATGGAGACCAGCCGATTTGGATCCGTCCGTTGAAAATGTTTTTAGAAACGGTCACGATCAATGGGCAAGAGGTCCCACGTTTTGAACTCATACGCTGAATGGAGTATCCTCGACACCGGGATCGGGTCTGCCGAGGAGAACATGCGTCTTGATGCCGAGCTTTTGGAAACCCTCGATCCTCACGCCCTGCCTATTCTCCATTTCTATGACTGGGCCGGCGACTGCGCCACCTATGGCCATTTCGTCAATCCGGCCGATTTCCTCAATCTCGAGGAGGCGAAAAAAAAAGGACTTAAGCTTGCGAAGCGGCCCACGGGCGGCGGGATCGTCTTTCATCTCTGGGATTTGGCGTTCTCCGTCCTCATTCCCGCCGGCCATCCCCAATTTTCTGAAAATACCCTCGATAATTACGCCTTTGTCAACAATCGGGTCCTCGCCGCTGTGACAAACATTATAGGGCAAAGTCCGATGCTGATCCCCGAAAGTGCATCCGCTCCTGACGCCTCCTGCACCCGCTTTTGCATGGCACAGCCGACCAAATATGATGTGGTTTTGAATGGAAGGAAAGTGGCGGGAGCGGCTCAGAGAAAAACCAAAAGAGGATTTTTGCATCAGGGAACGATCGCCCTGCAAATGCCCTCAGAAGAATATCTAAAACCGATCGTACACTCGTCAAAAGTCTTAGAGGCGATGATGGCGAGCACTTTTCCCTTAGAAAAAGAACGGGGAGCACTTAGAGAAGAACTGGAGAATCAATTTGTATGTCAAATAAAACAGCGATAAGCCCAACGAGAGAAGAAAATTATCCCGAGTGGTACCAGCAGGTGATCAAGGCGGCCGACCTTGCCGAAAATGCCCCTGTGCGCGGCTGCATGGTGATCAAGCCCTGGGGTTACGCAATCTGGGAGAACATCCAAAATGATACTCGATCAAGAGTTCAAGGCAACTGGCCATGAAAATGCCTATTTCCCCCTCTTTATCCCTTTAAGTTACTTGGAAAAAGAGGCCAAGCACGTCGAGGGATTTGCCAAAGAATGCGCCGTCGTGACCCATCATCGCCTCGAGAAGAACAAAGAGGGGAAGCTCGTCCCCGCCGGCGAGCTCGAAGAGCCGCTCATCGTCCGCCCCACCTCTGAAACGATCATCGGCGAAATGTTTTCCAAATGGGTCGACCTCCTATCGCGATCTGCCGCTCCTGATCAACCAATGGGCCAACGTCGTCCGCTGGGAAATGCGCCCGCGGATTTTCCTCCGCACAGCCGAATTTCTCTGGCAAGAGGGGCATACCGCCCATGCCACCCGCGAAGAGGCGTTGGAAGAGACGCTCGGCGTCCATGCTCATCTACGACCGTTTTGGCCAAGAAGTGCTCGCGATACCCGTCATCCTGGGCGAAAAGACCGAGAGCGAGCGATTCCCCGGCGCCGACGCCACCTATACCATCGAAGCGATGATGCAAGATCGGAAAGCCCTCCAAGGGGGCACCTCCCACTTCCTCGGGCAAAACTTCTCCAAGGCCTCGAACATCAAATTCCGCAACGCTGAAGGGAATGAAGAGTTTGCTTGGACCACCTCCTGGGGCGTCACGACACGCTTGATCGGCGCGATGATGATGACCCATAGCGATGACGATGGCCTCATACTCCCACCACGCATCGCCTCCTCCCATATCGTCATCCTCCCCGTCATCCACAAAGAGGGATCTGGCGATGAAGTGTTCAAATATTGTAACCAATTAGCCGATGCCTTGAGAAAAATCGACTACCATGGGTGCAAAATCGATGTGATCGTCGATACCCGTGACCTACGAGGTGGAGAAAAGACTTGGGGCTGGATCAAGAAGGGGATCCCGATTCGGCTTGAGATCGGTCCGCGCGATATTGCCGAAGACAAAGTCATGCTCTGCAGGCGCGATCAACCGCACAAAGAAAAAAGCTTTGTCAAACGAGACGAGCTCATTCAAACGATCAGCGATATTTTGGATGACATCCAGGCCACTATCTACCAAAAGGCGCTCAAATACCGGGACGAAAACATCGTCAAAATCGATGATAAAGAGACCTTCTACGCCTTTTTCACTCCAAAAAATAAAGAGAAGCCTGAAATCCATGGCGGCTTCGCCCTCACCCATTGGTGCGGCGATCGTACCGTCGAGGACCAGGTCAAAGAGGACCTTAATGTCACCATCCGCTGTATCCCAATGGAAGGGGAGAAGGAGCCAGGGATCTGCCCCTTTACCGGACGGCCAAGCCCTCAAAGAGTGATTTTCGCTAAGTCGTATTAAAGGAAAGGGATTATGCAGTGCACAGCTGTTGAAGCAAACCAATGTGCAGCATCTTACCTGCCGACAGAAAATGAGTGGATTAATTCTGCTCTGGTTTGCCTCTCTGCGGGTTTCTCTTTACTCCCATAGTCGGATTAACGTGCGCAGTAGCGAATATTGTTTTAGCAAAACTGGCACAATCTAACTCTGAAACCACATGGATTCCTCTCAATGAAAAAACGGTAGAAGAAATCAAAATACCCTGGATTGAGGATGGAGAGGTCTTTGCAACGATTCAAATTATTTATGGGATCTTCTTTTCTATTTTCCAGATTTCTGTAAACCAGGTAGCAATTCAATGGATGAGATTATCTACCACGACGATATGGGAAATCTCTTATGTTTTTTCATATGCTTGTATTCTTGCGCCAATTATTGAGGAAATTGTATTTCGAGGATTTTTGCAAGAAAAAATCAAAGATATTCAAGTTCTCTGTTTCGGAAAGGAAGCAGCAAATAGTTTCATTAATAAAATTGTACGTATTGCATTACAGGCCCTTGCTTTTGGTTTAGTTCACTATCATGCTCTTCAAGGATTATTCAATATAGTGGTTGTCATTATGACTGGATTAATAGGTTTTTCTTCAGGCTTTCTTAAAGAAGAAACTAACGCTTTAGGTGCATCCATCTCTTATCATTCACTTATTAACACCGGAGTTTTTGGTCGAGTTTTAGTCTTCGGGACTTGACTAGGGGCTGCGGGGACTAATTAAAAAAATTAATATATGTTTATTGAAAACGGCCCGAACTGGTAATTGGACCTTCCATGATTTAAGGTGGTCCCATGCTAATAAAGTTAGTTTTCGGCAGGCTATTATTTATACTTAATAGATTGAATATAAAATAGTGCCACATTAAAAGTGCTATTCATCTGGCTCTTTAGACAAGTTTGGGTTTTTTTATATATTTCTTGTTTTAAAGAATGCATTAAATTTGTATAATCATTACTAATATGAACCATATATCATTTGATCCAGTATCTTTATTTTGGAATCGGGGGATCAACGAACCTCCTCAGGGTGCTGATCAGCCCCAAAGTGAGCCCACCGAAGGCCGAATCTCTCGCTTATACAGGTCAATATTTTCGCCTTGCAGTTATAAAGAATACACCTTATCTGATGGCAGAAAATATAAAGGGGAATGGAAAGCCGGCAAGCCACATGGAAGAGGAATTCTTAGGCTTTCTAATGGTGCGGTCCTCTTCGGGAAATTCCATAATGGTGAAATACATGGAAATGGAAGCCTATTTTGTGAGGACGGCAAAACCTATTTTGGGGAATACCGAGATAGCAAGTTAAATGGGCAGGGAACTCTCTACTTTTCTAATGGCAATAAAGAATATGAAGGCGAGTTCAAAGATGGCCTTCGAAATGGACAGGGAACTCTCTACTTTTCTGAGGGCGGTAAATATGAAGGCAAGTTCAAAGATGACAAGGGAAATGGACAGGGGATTATCTACGGTCCTAATGGCAATAAAGAATATGAAGGCGAGTTCAAAA
Source organism: uncultured Verrucomicrobiae bacterium (assembly GCA_963806855.1). Taxonomy (GTDB): domain Bacteria; phylum Chlamydiota; class Chlamydiia; order Chlamydiales; family Rhabdochlamydiaceae; genus Sacchariniichlamydia. The sequence continues at coordinate 415,610 of CAWDYW010000003.1, forward strand.
ATGACAAGCGAAATGGACAGGGGATTGTCTACGATCCTAATGGCACTAAACGATATGAGGGCGAGTTCAAAGATGACAAGTTTAATGGACAGGGGATTTTCTACGATCCTAATGGCACTAAACGATATGAGGGCGAGTTCAAAGGTGACAAGTTTAATGGACTGGGAATTCGCTACTATTCTGATGGCGCTAAATATGAAGGAGAGTTCAAAGATGGCCTTCGAAATGGACAGGGAACTTTTTACAACTCTAATGGCACTAAACTATATGAAGGCGAGTTCAAAGGTGACAAGTTTAATGGACGGGGAACTCGCTACTATTCTGATGGCGCTAAATATGAAGGAGAGTTCAAAGATGGCCGGCTAAATGGAAAGGGAATTTACTACTCTTCTGAGGGCAATAAAGAATATGAAGGCGAGTTCAAAGATGACAAGTTTAATGGACAGGGGATTGTCTACGATCCTAAAGGCACTAAACGATATGAGGGCGAGTTCAAAGATGACAAGTTAAATGGACAGGGAACTTTTTACAACCCTGATGGCACTAAACAATATGAAGGCGAGTTCAAAGATGGCCAGCTAAATGAAAAGGGAATTTACTATCATTCTGATGGCTCTAAATCTGTAGGAATATTCAAAGATGGTAAGCTAAATAAAGGGAACTCGCTACTCTTCTGAGGGCAATAAAGAATATGAAGGCGAGTTCAAAGATGGCCTCCCGAATGGAAAGGGAATTCACTACTCTTCTGAGGGCAATAAAGAATATGAAGGCGAGTTCAAAGATGGCCTCCCGAATGGAAAGGGAACTCGCTATTCTTCTGAGGGCAATAAAGAATATGAAGGCAAGTTCAAAGATTGCCGCCCGAATGGAAAGGGAATTTACTACTCTTCTGAGGGCAATAAAGAATATGAAGGCGAGTTCAAGGATGGCCAACCAAATGGAAAGGGAACCTGCTACAATTCTGATGGCACTAAAGAATATAAAGGAGAGATGAAAGATGGCTTCCGAAATGGACAGGGAACTCGCTACAATTCTGATGGCACTAAATTTGAAGGAGAGTTCATAAATAACAAGCCTCATGGACTATTCATCGGTACTGACAGGCAACACCTAAGGTATTTCGCTAGATTTGAAAATGGGCTGCAACTCGAAGGTTGGCGGCCGGAAGAAGCTCTATCTACTTAGAGGCTATTACCCAAATTAATTTTTTCAAGCTTTAGACGGCGTCAAAGGATTGTTCTTAAAAAAATTAATATATATTTATTGAAAACGGCCCGAACCTGTAATTGGACCTTCCATGATTTAAGGTGGTCCCATGCTAGTTAGTTTTCGGCAGGCTATTATTTATACTTAATAGATTGAATATAAAATAATTACCACATTAATAGCGCTCTTCAGCTGGCTCTTTAGACAAATATGGGTTTTTTATATATTTCTTGTTTTAAAAAATACATTAAATTGGTATAATTATTAATAATATGAACCATATATCATTTGATTTATTATCTTTATTTTGGAATCGGGAGGTCAACGAACCTCCTCAGGGAGCTGATCAGCCCAATAGTGAGCCTACCGAAGGCCGAATTTCACTCTTATTCAGGTCAATATTTTCGCCTTGCAGTCATAAAGAATACACCTTATCTGAGGGCAGAAAATATAAAGGGGAATGGAAAGCCGGCAAGCCACATGGAAGAGGAATTCTTAGGTTTTCTAATGGTACGGTCCTCTTCGGGAAATTCCATAATGGTGAAATACATGGAAATGTAAGCCTAGTTTGTGAGGACGGCGAAACCTATTTTGGGGAATACCGAGATAGCAAACGAAATGGACATGGAACTCTCTACTTTTCTAATGGCGGTAAATATGAAGGCGAGTTCAAAGATGACAAGGCAAATGGACAGGGAACTCTCTACTACCCTGATGTCACTAAACTATACGAAGGCGAGTTCAAAGATTACAAGTTTAATGGACAGGGAACTCTCTACTATTCTAATGGCGAAAAATATGTAGGCAAGTTCAAAGATAACAAGTTTAATGGACAGGGAACTCTCTACTTTTCTAATGGCGCTAAACGATATGAAGGCGAGTTCAAAGATGGCCTTCTAAATGGACGAGCAACTGACTACTACCCTAATGGCACTAAACGATATGAAAGCAAGTACAAAGATGGCCTTCTAAATGGACGAGGAACTAACTACTTCCCTGATGGCACTAAACGATATGAAGGCGAGTTCAAAGATGACATGAGACATGGACGAGGAACTGAATACAGCGATAATGGCATTAAACTTGAAGGCGAATTCATACATAACCGCCGTCATGGAATTTTCATCGGGACTGAGGCAGATCAGCGAAGGTATCGGGCTGAATTTCAAGATGGGCAACAACTTGGGCCCTGGATTTTAGAAGCAGCTCTATCTACTTAGAGGCTATTACCCAAATAAATTTTTTGAAGCTGAGATGGCATCAAAGGATTGTTTCTTAAAAAAATTAACCTTTATTTGTTGAAAACGGGCGGAACCGGTGCAATTGGACCTCCCAAGATTTAAGGTGTTCCATGCTAATAAAGTTAGTTTTCGGCATGCTATTATTTATACTTAATAGATTGAATATAAAATATTACCACAATAAGAGCGCTCTTCATCTGGCTCTTTAGATAAATATTGGTTTTTATATATCTTGTTTGAAAAAAATACATTAAATTGATATAATTGTTATTAATATGAACCATATATCATTTGATCTAGTATCTTTATTTTGGAATCGTGGGATCAACGAATCTCCTCAGGGAGCTGATCAGCTCAATAGTGAGCCCACCGAAGGCCGAATCTCTCGCTTATACAGGTCAATATTTTCGCCTTGCAGTTATAAAGAATACACCTTATCTGATGGCAAAAAATATAAAGGGGAATGGAAAGCCGGCAAGCCACATGGAAGAGGAATTCTTAGGCTTTCTAATGGTAATGTCCTCTTCGGGAAATTCCATAATGGTAAAATACATGGAAATGTAAGCCTATTTTGTGAGGACGGCAAAACCTATTTTGGGGAATACCGAGATAGCAAACGAAATGGACATGGAACTCTCTACTCTTCTGATGGCACTAAACGATATGAAGGCGAGTTCAAAGATGACAGGGCAAATGGACGAGGAACTGACTACTTCCCTGATGGCACTAAACAATATGAAGGCGAGTTCAAAGATGGCCTTCGAAATGGACGAGGAACTTTCTACAACCCTAATGGCGCTAAACAATATGAAGGCGAGTTCAAAGATGGCTTATCAAATGGACGAGGAACTGAATACCGCGATAATGGCACTAAACAATATGAAGGCGAGTTCAAATACGGCAACCGATATGGACGAGGAACTGAATACCGCGATAATGGCACTAAACGATACGAAGGCGAGTTCAAAGATGACAAGGCAAATGGACGAGGAACTGAATACCGCGTTAATGGCACTAAACAATATGAAGGCGAGTTCAAATACGGCAACCGATATGGACGAGGAACTGAATACCGCGATAATGGCACTAAACTTGAAGGCGAATACATAGTTAACCGCCCTCATGGAATTTTCATCAGGACTGACACAGATCACCGAAGGTATCGGGCTGAACTTCAATATGGGCAACAAATGGGGGGTTGGCGGCCGGAAGAAGCCCAACCTAATTAGTGTGATGTAAAATAAATTTTTTAATCTTTAGGCTCCATCAAAGGATTGTTCTTAAAAAAATTAATCTCTATTTGTTGAAAACGGGCGGAACCGGTACAATTGAACCTTCCATGATTTAAGGTGGGTCCATGCTCAGTTTCTTTCGCAAGTACCAAAAAGGGTTCTTCTTTGTAGTCACGTTTTTTATCGTGATCTCATTCGTGTTTTTCGGAACATATGGCGCTTTCACAAAAGGCGAGGAGCTCCCTGATCGGGAGATTGGTCGTCTTGTCGATGGCTCAGCGCTGAAGGAGCAAAAACTTTATGCCCTCATGCGCCTATTGCAATATGGGGCAGAAGAGGGGGGACACAATGTCAACTTGCTCTCCGATAGCATGGTCCATCGCGATCTCATTCTGTCCGGTTTAGGGGAAATGATTGCGGAGCACCACTTTGATGAGATTAAAGAGGAGCTCTCTGCTAGATGGAAACGTGCCAAGCACTATAGTCCCTATGTTCACCCTTATAATTCTGCCATCAGCGCAAAAAATATCTGGTCACAGTACTGCCCCAAGCTACTTGTGCTTCTCGAAGAGCTGAAAAAAGCGCCTGAGGAATTCTCTAAAGAGCAGCTGCCGCTATTGTTCGAGCTGTATGTCGCCCAAGCTGATTTTCCCCCTCCTCTCCTTCATCAGATGCTCTACTACCAGCAAGGCCAACAGACACGTCCAGATCCTGGATTGCCACAGGCTAACGTCGCTTTGTTCGGATTTGACTCGGTCTCCGATTGGTTTGGCGAGAAATTTGTCGAAGAGGTGGGTAAGCTGGTCCTCAATTGCGCCTGCATCGCTCGTGAAGAGGGGTATAAGGTGAGCAAGGAAGAGGCGAAAATCGATCTTTATTCTAATGTCTATCGAGGACTAAAGGCTTATAGTCAGGGGAATACACCCACAAATGAAGAGGCTCAAAAGGTCTTCAGTCAACAGATCCGGATGATCGGATTGGATGAGAACCAGGCCACAAACCTCTGGCGTGAGGTGCTCCATTTCCGCCGGATGTTGGGTGAGGTGGGCAATGCGGTTTTTGTCGATAGCTTGGCCTATAACCAGTTTAAAAGCTTTGCCAAGCCTGCGCAGCGGATTTGTCGCTACTCGCTTCCCCAGAATCTGCAGTTTGCCAATTTCCGCGAAATGATCAAGTTCCAGCGCTATTTAGAGATCGTAGCTGTTGGTGACTTTGTCGATCTTCCCAAGAGTTTACGCAAAGCTGAAGAGGTGATGAACTCTCATCCAGAATTGGTCTATAAGGAGTTTGAGCTCGAAGTGGCGACAGCGACTAAGGATGATGCCGCAGCTCAAGTGAGCCTGAAAGAGACTTGGAAATGGGAAGGAGAAAACTTCGATCTGCTTAGAAAGGAATTTCCAAGCATTGTCAATTGCAAATCGGAAGAATTCGAAGCGAGAATGAATGCACTTGACAAATTAGATGAAGTGACCCGCTTTAAAGTCGATCAATTTGCTCGCGGCGCCATTGTCGAAGCTGATGGCAGCCGAATCGATGAGGCGCTGAAACATGCTCGAGGAGAGACAAAGAATGTGAAAGTGGCCCTTGGAAAATTGGACAATTTTTTTTCTGGCCAGCATTTCTTAGCTCTTCTTGAAGTCGAAGATCCAGCTCTTGCCCGCTTCAGCGTCGATGGGGAAGTCTTCTATTCGATACGAGTATTGGAAAAAGGAAAAGGATGGAAGCTGTTTTCATTTGAAGAGGCCGATATGGACCGGCTCCTCGATAAATTCCTGCTCACTGCCTATAAGGAAACAAGCGATCAGGTGGCTGCTAAGATGTATGCCGATGTGCTTAAGTCGATCGATATCAAGACAAATCAGCTCGACGAATATGCCAAACATCGATTCGATCGGTATCTGACTTCGATGCGCAAATTGGCGATCGAAAACCCTGCCGCTTTTGAACAAGCTCAAGATGGCATGTGGGCCCTTGTCGTGCGCGAAGAGACTGTCAATGAGCCTACTTTGGCCGTTGGGGAGTTTTCACCGGTGAAAGATGGCCAATTTTTTAAACTGCTTGAGATCGTCGAAAACAGCGCGACCGATTCTGAGATCGCCTCGGTGAAAGAGCATCTTAAACGGGATGCAGAGCAAGAGCTAATGCGCAAATTGTTAAAAAGGCTCTAATGGAAGAGAATCTCGACCATATTTCCCCGATTCTGCCGATCGATTTTTTCAGCGCGCAAATCGATTTATTCGAGGTGGAAAAGGGGATGCTGAAAAAAAAGCATGTTCTTCCCGATTTCTCTGATCTCCTCTCGGAAGACCGTTTTGCTGATGTCGCGATGGGATGGGAGCAGAAGGGGCTCCACTTTGCAATCGACATGCATCATCCATATGCCGATGGGGATAGTGTCGAGCTTCTCATCGACACGCGCGATCTTAAAACAGCAGGTTTTCTGACCCGTTTTTGCCACTATTTTCTGATCGAGGGGAGCACGGCACAAGAGCTCACGACGTTTCGAACCGACGACAAGCATGAGCTCTGTGATTCAAGTTTGATTGAAGTGAAGAATACCTCTCAGAAGAAAAATTATTCCTTAACTATCTTTATCCCTGCCGAGTGTCTGCACGGATATGATCCCTCTTCGTTCGATCGACTGGGCTTTACCTACCGGATCAACCGCTCTGGAGGGAATCCACAACATTTCGTTCTCTCTTCCGACACCTATGCCATTGAAAAAGAGCCTAGCCTCTGGAGCTCACTTCTTTTCAAATAGAGTATAGTCAAGTGGCGGAGTTGGACTTAATTCAAGGGGCTCAGTATCAGCCCGCTGAATCTCTGGCGCCTTGCCTGGGATCATCGTGGCGACAACGGCCGTCACATTATCGGTGCTCTTTTTAGTTTTTAAGGCATACTCCACCGCAATTTTGGCAAAATCGGCGTTCGGATCTAGCCAATTCGTTGCGAATAGATCTTGAAGTTCTTGTATCGATGCGAAATCAAATAATCCATCGCAAGCGCAGAGGATACGATCTCCCGGTTTGAGTTGAAGTCGTGAACAGACCGGCGTATGGGTTAGGGCAGTTTGGCCACGCACTTTGGCCTGGTGATCGGCTAAAGTGCTCGCAAGGTTAAGCCCGGCAAAGCGCCGCTCTTTTCCTTGAAGTTTTTCCCATTCTGCAAACTCTTCCGCTGTCAGAATCTGCCTGACCCTCTCTATACATTCCGGTGTATCCCAATTGATGATCGGCGACATCGGAATCGCGTACACGCAGCCTTTGTGCTCACGGAAGACGACAATTTTAGAATCGCCAATGTTGCCGACGTTTAAAATCCCGTTTATCTTTTCGATAAAAGCGATCGCCGCAGTTGTCCCGGCAACGATATTTTTAGGAAGCTCCTCATGGGTCTTTTCAGCCCAGGTTTCACATGCAGATTGAAAATGAAAATTGTCGGAGTGAAATTGCTTAATCAGACCTTCTCTTGCAGAGTTCACGACCTCTGTTGCCATTCTGAGCCCATCTGTTTCCTCTCCACGGCGTAACTTTTTTTTAGGAGGTGAATGCCCATCACAAACGAGAATCAACGTTCCAAGTGGTCCAGATTCTACAAGGTGTCTGTCCTCCATTGAGGGACGAATATCCCCTTTCTCTGAGCAATCGGTCGATTCTACGTGAAATTGTTCTAATAATCGCTTCTTTGAGAAAAGAGAGTTGTCTCTAATAAGCCCATGGTCTTGATCGGCCTTAAGTCGGTTGGCATCGAGTTTAGCGGCAGGCCCATGCGTCAGAGGTGGGATAGTGTGAAGGAACCTGGGGTCGAGCGTGCCGAGAGTAAAACTTCTTGGGGATAAATTAGTTGCATCGTCTTCCCCAAGCAACGGTGCTGAATTATGGTGTTGAAAAGGATCAGGTGAAGGTGCGGGACTTATTTCCATAGATACCTCCTATGATTTGAGAAAATGATAGCATAATCGAGAAATTTCGTGTAAAATCGGGGCTTATGAGATACACAGAATCACATGAATGGATCGCTGTTAAAAATAGTTCTGGTAGGGTAGGGATTTCGTCCTACGCACAGGAAGAACTAGGAGACGTGGTCTATATTCAACTCCCGAAAATTGGACAGAAAGTCGAAGCTGGAGAAGAGGTCGCGATCCTCGAATCGACCAAAGCGGCCGCCGATATCTATAGTCCTGTCTCGGGTGTGATTGCAGCTGTCAATCAAAAACTGTTAGAAACGATTAATTTACTCAATATTTCCCCCGAGCAAGAGGGGTGGCTCTATGAAATTGCTTTATCTGATCCATCTGAACTTGACACCTTGCTCGATGAAGAGCAGTATCATCAGATGATTTCTTAAGAGTAATTAATAGTGCCCAAAAAATATACGCGTAAGTGAAGATTCATCCCCACAAAGGGCACATTTTCACCTAGTAAGTTGGGTTAATAGTCACTTATCACTGGGCAGAGGTTAAAAAAACTTGATTTTACAGAAGGATATGGTAAAATCTTTCCATCTGGCAGCAGTAAAAATAAATCAAAATGGTAATAGATATTGAGAACAGTTAAGCGTAAAACTTTACAACCTAATGCGAAAAAACGGATTGCTCTCTATGAACTATGCCGTAGGTATACCCATGAAAAACAGTATTGGCTTCACCGTTTCCAAGCCTGGGACTTCCAAGCTCTTTTAGGCAGATCTCGTACTATCCGTGACATGATGATCAAACAAGGTTATATATCTTGCCTTGGATTACAAGCTCGTCATTGGAAACTTGCCCTTGAAGATGCAGCAGAAACTTGGAACAAGTACTGGCAAGCCACCTTTGTTAAAGTCCGCTCAAAGATAGCTCGCCGCAAAGATCTCTCCGAGACAGAGCGACATTACGCCCATTGGCTCCTAAAGAGCTATACACCATTTGCAGCAATGATGCAAGGAAACAGCCCTGATCCTTCCTTCCCAATCGAAAAATCTGATAAAAGGCGCGTTGCAGGATATGTACGAAGACTCATCAGAGAGTGCAAAGGGAAACCTCCGATGGTTAAAAAATGTAGAAGCGTTCGATTTGATGCCAATTGTTACGATGTGTTTGAAGAAAAGGGGCGCCAATACATCAAACTCATGTCCCTTACACCAGGCAAACGGATTTGTATACCCCTCTGCGGCAAAACAACTATTTCCGGCACAATCACACTCGTCATGACAGAGGACAACGCTGATCTTCACGTACCACAAGAATTAAAAAAGAAAACGCTTCCTAGAACACCCCCAGAGGCGGTTGACTTTGGCTATACCGAAGTGATGACAGATACCCAAGGAACTCGCTATGGAACGCAATTTGGCACAACTCTCACCAAAAGTTCAGATGCTCTGTCATGAAAAGATGCAAAAAACGGCACAAACTGCACTCCCTTGAGAAAAAACAGAGAAATTCCAATCCGGAAAAAGCAGACGGCTTCAAAAATACAATCTTGGAACAGAAAAAACAGCATTCCAAATGCAAACGAGTCAAAGCTACATCTAGAAAAAGAAATCAATACCGCCATCAATCAACTCATCCAAACTAAAAAGCCCTCCATCTTAGTCACAGAAGATTTACGACATGCCTTCACATATGACAAGCCCAAGCAAGTGAACAGAAGATTATCCTCTTGGATGAGAGGCAAACTACAAGATCGAGTTAGCTTTTAAAGCGTTGGCGGAAGGTTTCCGTCATGAGCAGGTCAATCCGGCCTATGGATCTCAAAGCTGTCCCATTCTGCGAATTTGTGGATCATACGAAATCGCAACGAAGATAGTTTTAAGTGTCTACATTGTGGACATGAGGACATATCAGATCGGGTTGCCGCATTGAACTATGCCAGAAGATTTGGCGATCCTGAGATCGGACGGTATACGCCTTACCGTCAAGTAAAAACCATTCTTCTGAACAGGTTCCATCGCCGATTGGAAACGGGGCAACCCGTGACTGTTCCGGGCAGGACTCTAGAAACCGTAGTAGGGATGCATCCACCATCCCTATCGAGACTGAAAATGTCATAGCCGGAAGAGAGAAATCTCGCAAAAACCGGACGGTCAATCAGAGAGCGAAACAAAAATAAACACGTTTTAACACGTTTTTAGGAACAGGTCCTATGCGGCGCAAATCGTTAATTATTATTCCCCTTATTTTATGTGCAGCCCTATTCTTCCTGCGGCATCAAATTGTCGTGATGGGAACAAAGGTCTGTTTAAATAAAACATTTGAACAGAATGTGGGCTTTAAAGATGTCTCCGCCCGAAAAGGAAAGGTAATTGTCGAGGGGCTTCAAGTCCGTGACAAGCAGATGCTTTTAGTGGTCGAGGAGATGGAATTTGGTCTCAATTTCCGCAAAGTGCTCGCCCATCCAAAAGGATTTATCTCGCTCTGCCGCAATGGCATCACCAACTGGAACGAAGCGCTGATTGCTCTGAAGCGGTATGGAAATGGGTTGAATATTCAGAATGGGGTGCTACAGCTCGAAGGGGAGAGGTATTACTTCCAATTTGAGAATGGGAACCTGGCGATCAGCCACGACCCCAGTTTGAAAAATCATCCCTTCTTAGAGGCCTATATCCATACTAGGAAGCAGCAGGTGAGCGTCGACCTGACGGTGCAAAATGTCCCAAGCCAGCGTCTATTGCGCCTAGCCTCGTTTCTTGCGCCGGCGTATCTGTCTGATATGCATGAAGCGCAAGGGCAGATCGAGCTCAAAGCGCATGCAGTCTTTAAAAAAGATGGGGAATTAGCCGAACTGTCGACCCGCTTTGGATTGGAGAATTTTCAGCTCTTCTATCCCAGAATGGAGATTGCTCTTCAGACGAAAAAGTTGATTGGCGCTGTGAATTATCCGAAAGGAGATGGGGATTTGCCTCTCTGGAAAAAAATGGAGTGTAAGGCCCTTTTAGAAAAGGGTAGTCTCATCTGGGGAGAAAAATTGGCCCTCTCTAATTTGAATGGAAATCTCAGCCTTGATCCCAATGTCGATCCCTCTCTCTTTATCAAAGGGGAATTGGCAGACGAGGGAAGATCGTTGCAACTTCAGCTCGAAGGAAAAGGGGCTGTCCACGAGACCCAGGCCTATTGGCTCGAATTCGGCTTAAGCCTCAATAACCGGCAAGGAACCGAGTGTGGAGCGTTCCTCTCCATTTGCCGTCCCCAAGCAGATGACTTGGTTGTGCAATTGGAAGCCGACAATCTTCTAGCCGGGCAAGTTGCCATGCTCAAAGACTACTTTGCCAAATCGCTCCCAAGGCTGAAAGAGTGGGAAGTGAAAGAGGGGAGCGTTGGAGGCAAACTGGTCGCCCTGTTTGAAAAAGGGGAGCTGGCCCATTTTGAAGTGCAGGATCTCGTGGGGAAAAATATTGTCCTCGCCTCGACTTCCAAGAAGGAGCCGCTCTGTTTCTCCAGCATCCGCGGAGAAGGGAGACTTTTCGATACCTTCAACTTAGAATTGGATCTTCCCGCGCCCGATCTCTTCTCCTTTGTCTCGCCCGAGTTCAAAGAAGCCTACGCCAACTACCGCTATGACGACATGGCCCATCTCTCGATGACAATGAAGTTTGGTCGCAAAGAGGTCGAAACCTCGGCCCACGTCGATTTCATCCAGCAGAATCAATCGGTTCAATTTGGTTATAAGAGCAAGACGGCTTTCCCTGCTTCGATTCAGGAAATTTCAGAAGGGTGGCTGCACAGCGATCGCCTCACCCATATGGTCTACGGTCCCTTTGTCAAGCTTGCTAATGAAGATCTCCAGCTCTATGGCACGATCGATTTGACAGCTTCCTATGATGGAAAACAGATCGATTGTACGCTCCAAATTGACGAATTCCTCGCCAAGCACCCCCTTCTTGATTTCAAAGTGGCCGCAATCGGCGAGAAAGGGAAAACACAAGGGCGGGCTAAATTCACCTACGATCTCGGATCGAAGATGATCAGCGGAAGCCTGCCAATTCGCGAGGGGCAAGCCTATGATCGGGCGAATGGGATTCGCTTCCAGGATCTGTCGGCCGACTTAACCCTCACCTCGAATCTGGTCAAAGGACAAGTGACTAATTCGACGGTTCTCTACGACCAATTGGAACTCTTAAGAGAGGCTAAATTCGATTTCATCTACGGAGAAACCCTCTCTCTCTCCTCCCTTTTTGCCAAAATTTCCCTCCCAAGCACAGCTGAATTCTATCTTTCAGCGGACAAAATCGACAGCAATTCATCCGATTTCCGCTTGCTGCAAGGTAAAGAGGAACTGGCCCATTTTGTCGGCACAAAAGGGGAAATCTGGAACGGCACGCTCAATGTTAAGCCTCTTAAAGAGAACTTCGAGATCAAATTTGCTTACGATCCACGGACCGAAAATGCGATCCTCGATGCAGCTGGCGAGGGGATCCATCTTTTCTGCAAAAAACAGGGAGTCGACTATGTGCTTGAGAAACTCGATCTCAAAGATCTCTCTTTGAAAGGGGTGATCGCCAAAGCAGAGAACGGATTTACCTTATCGAGCTTTGAGGTGCAGCGTCCGAATGTAACCCTGCGCGGCGCAGGAACAATTGCCCTCGACTTGCCTCAAGCAGATCAAGATTTTGGCCTTCGGAGCGATCTGGCCCTTGAGGTCGATATGGCTGCTCCCTTTCCGGTTCTGTTGAAGACGACCCGCGCGTTCAAGCTTGCCTATTCTCCTCAGATCGGGTTCATCCTCTCCGACCTCGATTTGGCCGGAGCTGGCTGTCAGCTCAACATTGGCCAGCTCGAATATACAAAAGGGGGAGAGCACACAGTTGCCAACAAATGCAGCTTTAAAGTGTCTGATGAAGCAGTCTCCCGTTTTTGCACCGAGGGGGCCCTTCCTCAATTCTTGCGCGATTTTAAACTCTTCAAGTCGCTCTCTGGACAGGTTAATTATTCCAACCTAAAAGGGAAAACCACCGTCGAGGGGATGATTTCTTCCCATCACGTTTCTCTTGAGTGGAAAGATCAGGCTGGCGAATTTGCCTTTGGGACCGAAGAGGACAAACTCCTCTTTCAGCTCCATCGGGACCAAGAGGGATTCCATCTCGATGGGATCAAGGGAAACTTTGGCGGGCTGATGGCCGACCTAAAAAAGCAGGGAAAAGAGCAACTCAAAGGCCAGGTCTCGGTCGATTTCACCCGCTTTAAAGAGCTCTTTGATCTGCCGCTCAACAAATACCTCTCCCTTTGGAAAGCGGGAGGAGGCTATCAGTTTGAAGGGACATTCACTCCTCAAAAGCACCTTGCCGATTGGTTTTTTAAAGGGAAAATGAAAGGGCACGATTTTGAGTGGAACGGCTACCAGCTCGATTCTGTGGAAGCCAAACTCGACGTCGAGCCGGGCAAAGTGACCATAGAGAATCTCGATCTCTCCGATGATGCTGGAAAAGTGTGGATTGGCGAGGCTAGCCTCACTCGATTGAAAAATAAAATATGGGTCTTCGCAGTGCCCAAAACTGAAATCCGCAATTTTCAACCGAGCATTTTGACAAAAGTGGGGGCAGAGGTTCCTGCATCCAAGCCGCTGATCGTCAAATCGGCTACATTGGAGAACCTCAAGGGTAGGATCGATGACCTCAAGAGTATCTCTGGAACTGGATCATTCAATTTCAGCAACAAGCAATTGCCCAAACTTCCCACACAAATTTTACAAAAATTGGGACTAGATGGGGCCCTCTTTGTGCCAACTTCAGGCTCTGTTCAGGTGTCTCTGGAAGGTGGGAAATGTCTCTTCAAAGAGGTCATAGCGCTGATCACCGACAAAAAGAAATCGGAGTTCGAAGCTCCGCGCAATGGTGCGATCGGTTATATCGATTTTGATGGAAATTTGGTCATCGACTTAAGCGTGAAGCAACACGTTGTCCGCGGCCTCAACATCCCCCTTTCACTTCAAGTGCGCGGCAATTGGGACGATCCTCAGCTAACCATAAATAAGTGATCCTTAATCTACTTTATCCTCCCCAATGCATTCACTGCGACACACCCCTGCCGCAGCACCGATTGCTTTGCGGAGCATGCCTCGACCTCTTCACTCTGCTCCCCGCAGAGGGGCACTGCAGCAAATGCTTTGGTGAGATTGGGGCCATCTCAGGCATTTGCAAACCATGCCGAGAGATCGCCCATCCATTTGCCCGCCTTGCCACTTGCTTTGATGCCTTCGGACCCGCGAGAAGCATCGCAGGAGCCCTTTTAAACCGGGGCCAATTCCACTACGCCAAGGACATTGCCTCCTTCATCATCATTCAATTGGAGAGGCTAAGATACCCCTCCTTTGACCTCATTACACTCGTCCCCAGTTACTTCTTCAATCGCCATCTTGTCGTCGCCAAAGAACTCGCCCAGATGCTCCATGCCCCCTTCAAGCTCGTGCTCAAGAGACAGATGACCCCAACTCCTGCCTTTTCACTGCGAAAAAAGTGCAATATTATTAATCAAAAGGTATTATTACTCGATATCAGCATGGAGACACGGGCAACGATCCGATCTGCCGGCTGGGCCCTCGAACGTGGTGGGGCCGAAACAATTTATGGAGTGACTTTTTGCGCTACCTAATTTTCCTACTCCTTATTTTTTGCAGTTGCGCTCGCAATACCGAAGATCCGCTTGTGGCCCAAATGCGGCTGCGCAAGATGCAGACCCGCACCTACGTTGGCACCACAGCCAGGTCTGTTGCGAAAGAACTGCTTGCCATTTTGCAAGACGAAGGCTTTATGGTGAAAAATGTCAATGCCGAGCTGGGACTGATCACCGCCGAAAGAGACAGCAATATCGAGAAATTTGCATCGAAGTTCTGGGCCTATGTCTTCTCAGGCAAGCAGGCCACCTGGAAAAAGCATTCCCTCGTTGAAATCACCTCCAACATCACCGAAGAAAAGGGGAATACCAAGGTGCGTATTAACCTTTTACTCCGTGTCTTCGACAATTTTGGAAGAATTGTGGATGTCGAGCAGGTGCTCGAAGAGGAGGCCTACGTCGATTTTTTCAACAAGGTGCAGCGCGGACTGGTCTCGAATCGGAGTAGTTAGCCTCGACTCGCCCAAAAGCGTGAATCGCTCATTTGGAAAAAAGCTTGATCCAAATGTGAATGTCTCCTTAACATGTAAAGAAAAGAGTTTGTCTTAGAAAGAGCCTAACTTAGCCAGAAACAACAGGTATGTTCAATGAAAATTTCAAATCTATTTTCAACAGCGAGTCTTTTGTCGCTGACAGTGCTGACGATTCCAGATGCTGAAGCAGCGAATATTCCGAATGGAGCTACAATAACAGCCCCTCCGCAGGCTAATCAGGCAATGAACTTTCAGGCCCCCGCCCCAGGCGGCACCTTCGTAATTGAACCAGGCACCACATTTGTTGGCGCTCTAACAACAGACGGAGGCGCAGCCATTGGAACACTAGTGCTTAACACTGGTAGCCAATTAAATGGCGCTGTTGGGGATCCCGCAATACTACAGGTTACTCTCAATGGCAATGCAACTATCATAGGCGCCACAGGAGCACAAAATTTTAGTCTTGGGCAAAATACATTGACTAACCAGGGCGCTTTGAATCTCCCATCGGGCATAGCTATTAATACCCGAGTCATTACTAATGCACTCTTTGGCAACATCGCAGTCACAGGAGCTGACTCGATTGCTGGAGCTTCCGTTACGGTTAATGTTGACGCAAGCGGGGTCATAGCCTTAACACCTGGCCAACCTTTATTTGTTGTTAGCGCTCAAGGGACTACATCTGGATTACCCGTCATTGTTACTAGCAACAATGTGCTTTACAGCTTCATCGGCAACAACTCAAATGGTAATATTACCATTACCCCAACCTTACATCCTGCAATAGTACCTCCTGGCGGGGTTGGATCTGTATTCACGGCGCTTCTCACTGTTGCAGCTAACAATCCAGGCAGTGATATCGCTACCGTTATGGCTGCTATTTCCGCTTTGTCTACCCCAGCAGCGATACAAGCGGCGCTCGCACAGCTTAACCCCAATGTAAATGGCGCGATCCCTCGCGCTAGCTTCGCAGGGGCGCAACAGTTCCAAAATCTCTGGTCACAACATATGGGATATGGACGATGTATCTATGCGGAAGATTGCTGCTGCGTCTGTGAAGACCCTTGCCAGGCTGAACGGACTGATTGCGACTGTTATGCCGAAATAAATTGCTGCAATGTTCCAAACCGCTTCGAGGTTTGGATAGATGGTTTTGGATATTGGGGCCGCCAATATGCACGCAAAGGATTTAAGAGCTATACAGACGATATTTATGGCGGAATGATCGGGTTCCAAGTGCCTGTGTGTCAGGAATTCAGCTTGGGAATCGGCGGTGGTTATGCTTATACCGACATAAAGGAAAGCGGTCGAAGGAATAGCGGCAACATCCACACCTATGACGTAACAGCCTACGCCTCTTATGACGCTACGCACTTTTATCTGGATGGTGCTTTTTCATTCGATTATAACAAATATGAGGGTACAAGACATATTGATTTTCCCGGTATAGACCGTAGGGCAAAGTCCCATTATCATGGACAAGAGTACACGGCTCTTGCTGCGGCGGGCTATCGCTGGTACAGCAGATGTTGCTTCATCTTCACCCCGCTCGCTTCACTCCAGTATTCGTATTTGAATGTGAATAAGTATAAAGAACACGGTGCTGGAGATCTCAACCTGCACGTGAAAGCCCAGCATTATAATTTCTTGGAGTCGGGCTTAGGATTGAAGGTGAGTCGTCCTATACAGACTCAGTGCGGCGCTTTTGTTCCCGAGATTCATGCAATATGGCTCCACGATTTCTTTAAAGATGAGATGGATCTCAGCTCAACTTTTTCCGGCGTAGCTGTGGAGGCCGGGCGGTTTAAAGTTAAAGGGCCGGGTTGGGGCCGCGATAGCGGTGATGTGGGTGCGAGCATTGCATATATCGCATGCAACAGACTGGCGATCCAGCTCGTTTACAACTATGAATTTAGCTCTACCTACCATGCTAATGAAGCTCTGATTAAGATCAGCTATCGTTTCTAATTTCTTAAATTTCAAGCAGGGTGAGGCCCGTTGAAAATAGAGCGGAAAATCTCATTTTTTTGAATAATCGGGGATCGTGGAACCAAAACCGATCCCATTTGCACTGCCTAATCATTTCTTCGATTTGATTCGAAATTTTCTTCCATGCACGCAGTAAAATTCACACGAACATCCGGATTACTCTTGTTCAGAGCAACATCATTAAGATAGTGAAATTGGTGCAAAAACCCCTTCTCGTCTAAAATTTCGTGGGATTCGGTCTCTTCGCACTCCTCAACAGATTCAAACAAAGCTTTGTGATCACCCGGTTTTGCACCAAAGATGTATTTCATTTTATATTGCTGCACAAGGCCGATGTAAGGTGCCTTTGAAACGGAAGGAGTATAGATTAACGTTCAAAAAAAATGTCAACCTGCGGTAAAATATTTGCTTCAAAATAGAAGAGGCAAATGATGGATGTCATACAAGCACAATCAAAAGCACTCTACGGAGATGTCGATCATCGGCAGAATTTTTTTCACATGCCCGATAATGATTTTTTGCGGGAAGTGAAAAAATGTGCAAAAGGGACCGCGTGCCTGATCCCCTCTCAATTTCTTGTCCGAAAAGGAGATGATTGGACGCTCTCTCATTTGACACCCAGTTTGCTCCACCTAAGGCAACAGGGGGAAAAAATGGGGGAACAGGAGCGATTCCTTAATGAACCTATTGCAGGAATAGGCACAGCGTTTTTGATGAGTAAGAGGCATGCGATGACGGCAGCACATTGCGTTTGCAAAACAGGCTCGAATGCACTGGATCAAAAGGATATCGGCGCCCTATTTCTCGTCTTCGGCTATCGAATGAAAGATGAGACCACATGCAAAAGAACCTTTAAAGGGAAAAATGTGTATCAAATCCGCTCTGTCGTTGCACATAAATTTCAACGTTTGGGTGGTTGGGAAGATTGGGCAGTGGTCGAATTAGATCGGGAAGTCGTTGAGCGAACCCCGCTCAAACTTCATTCTGAGGCTGTTAGTAAAGATATAAGTCTCTATATGTTAGGACACCCGACGGGATTGCCTTTAAAATTCACTGGAAATGCATTGGTTAAGGACAGTACTCATCCCCATCGATTTGCAGCAGACTTAGATGCCTTTGCCGGAAACTCGGGCTCTCCAGTTTTTGACCTATCTCACCGGGTGGTAGGAATCTTAATTGAAGGACAGCAAGATTATGAAGTGACGGACGATTACAAAGGAACTGGGGAAACTCGGGTCCAGGCAAGCAAAGTTCCTCCAAACTCTTTTGAAGGCTGCACCAAAATCAGTTCCTTAGGATTTGTGCACGCGATTCTTAAGTCTATTGAAAAAGTGCCGACTGGAGTGCCAAAAATCGGGGAAGTGAAGCCAGGCCTAAATATTGAAGGGTATTGCAGTAATGCCGATTGCAGTAATGCTAATTCCATCTTCATCGCTAATCGAGGTTTTGGAAATTTCAATATGAATCGGGAATGTGCGACACTCACCTGTCCTCAGTGCAAAAGTGAAAGCCCCTATGAAAAAACCAACATTCTGACATTAAGTAAATGCACTTATCAGATCGAAGGAACCAACACAGATTATCTGGCGATCAATCAAACAGCTACTCTTGAACCTGGACACCCCTTTAAAATGGACTTGCAAGATTGGAGATATCTCGAATTGCACATTAAGGAGTCAAATTAATTGGACGTTGTTAGAACAGGAGGAGATCTTCCAGACAATTGGTCATGGACAATCCAACCCGATCAGGCTGTTATTAGCGCAAGGAAACTTGGAGATCAATGCTCATTTCAAATACAGGACCCGACTGGAAAAGTGCATGAATTGGCCATGAATCAGGTAAAGGGATGGAAACGACTCTTGGCCATAAAAGATCAGTCTCTACTTTCAAGGACTTCTCCACTCCTCAATAAAGAAAGAACCGGCATCATTTTCACCATTTTTTCAACTTCTTTAATAAATGCAGATAAAGAAGGGGTAGCCCTAGCCTATCTTGATGAATCTGGACGACTAGCTTGGAATTTACTCATCAATGGGTCTTTCCATGAAGTTGCTTTTGAAAATATCCAAGGATTGGAGCCTAGTGGAAAAGTGCACAAACTTTTTTTAAAGCGGAGAGAATTTCCTTATCGTGTTGAACTTTTACAAGAGGCCCCTTTTATGCTTCGCTTTTCCTCAATAGGAAAGTTGCAGAACCGTGATTCAGATCCTGCAACTCTATCCCTCCCGAATAGTGTTACTATTGCAGCACTCAAACAACAGTTCCAAAGCAAATTTCAGGCTTCCATTGAAAAACCACTACTTTATCTTGATCGACCTGAAGGAAAAGCTCCCTATCTATTAAAAGAGGACAAAACTCTAGCCTACTATGGTATTAACGAAACAGATGCTCTAATCTTCTGCAATGAGCTCCCTAAAGTTTTCTTTAACTTGCCGGTCCGCATCATTTCTAGTGATGGCACTGTTACCGATGACAGCATTTGCATCTCTAAGAGAACAACTATAGGAGAACTTAAAAAAATAATTCAGAAAAAAGCATCCGATTGGCACGGGCACGTCGTTATTGAAATTCAAGGAAAGAGCATAGAATTAGAAGATGATAGAACTCTGGAACATTATGATATTGATGAAGAGGACATTCTTGGTTTTCGCCTAAAGCACTCCCTCGACGACGATCATTATGTTATGGAACCCGATCGAGCTAGGGCCGCGCTCGAGGCCGCTTCAATGCAGGCCATGCTCGAACCTGCCTATGCAATGGCGGCCATGCCTTTTCGCCTACCTTTTCGGAGACGGGATTCTTGGTATGGGGGGCAAGAAATAGAGAGCTCAGACCTGCATGCTTTACATAATGTTGGTCAAATATGGCAAAAGGTTTCTCCAGGGCTCAATCTAGTTGGCATTTGTGAAAATCAACCTTGTGCAGCCTTTGGTAAAAGGATTTTTTTGAGATATGGATTCGGTACCTTTAATATGAATAAGCTTGCCAGCACTTCAAAATGCCCCTCTTGTGTGACTACCGCTAAGAAAATCGATAATTGCGGATTTTGGAAATGTGTTTATTCGATTGACGGCGCTTATAAAGATTCAGATAAAAAGAAAGTCACTGTCAATGAAGAAAATCTGATTGCTCCAGATGATAAATTTCTTCTATTTGAACCTGCTGAACTAAAAGAATTCCTTTTTATGGATATTACAGTGCGGGAAAAGATAAAAGAAGATAGGGCAAAAGAAAAGAAATTATCTAAAAACAATTGCAATCTGATGTAAGGAGATTTTCATATTTAAAACCGGCAGAGCTTTGTTATGAAACTATCTAACTCTCGATGTTGCGCCGGGCCATTTGGATCTGGCGCCTTAGCATCTCATCTTTGCCGATCTGGTTCGATATCTTCTTCCATGCATGCAGCAGAGTCGAATGGGTCTTACCCCCAAATGAGGCGGCCAATTTCATCAGCGAGTCGTTGATCAATTCTTTGGCCAGATACATCGCAACTTGGCGAGGAAGGGCGATATTTTTGGCGCGCGAGCTGCCACACAAATCGCTGACCCGCACCCCAAACATGATTGCGACGCTCTTGAGGATGTTGTCCATCGAGACCCGCTTATTTGGCGCTTTTTGAAAGAGTTCGCTGAGAGTATTCTCGACAATCTCTTCAGTGACATCGAGCCCCATCATCTGAGAGAAGGCGGCCAAGCGGTTGAGCGCCCCCTCGAGTTGACGGACGTTGTTGAAGATCCTCTCGGCGATGAAAAAGGCTACTTTATGGGAGATCTTGATCCCTTTTTGCTCGGCCTTGTGCTGCAGAATGGCGACGCGGGTCTCGAGATCGGGGATTCCCACATGGGCAACCAGGCCCCATTCCATGCGGGCGATCATCCGCTCGGATAGCTTGAGTTCGCCTGGAGGCTTGTCGCTGGTGATGACGATTTGCTTATTTTGATTGATCAGCGCTTCGAACATGTTGCAAAACTCCTCCTCGAAATTGAGGCGGCTTTGCAAAAACTGGATATCGTCGACCAAAAGGACATCGAGTGTGCGATAAAACCGTTTCATCTTTTCGGTCGATTTGTTGCGCAGAGCGTCGACGAGATCATTGATGAACGACTCGGTAGTGATGCAGTGAATTTTAAGCCGTTTGTGGTGCTGCTTTACGTAGTGGCCAATCGCATGGAGCAAGTGGGTTTTTCCTAAGCCCACGCCCCCGTGGATGAAGAGGGGATTGTACGATTTTCCGGGGCGCAGGCCGATGCCGAGTGCGGCCGATTTGACAAACTGATTCGATGTTCCTTCGATGAAGTGTTCAAATGTGTAGAGCGGATTGAGTGAGTACTCTTGTTTTTCGGAAACAATCGGCTGTTCTACAGGTTTGGATGGAGCGGCTTGCTTTTTGGGGGCGGCGAGGACAAAAGAGAGGGCGAGCCCCCCGTTTGCTTTGGTGGGAAGGAAGTTGTCCAGATGCTTCTTAAAGTTCTGCAGGAGATATTCCTGGACAAAGATATTGGGCACTTCGAGTACAAGTTCGCTATCTGAACTGGGATCGACTTTAATAGGCGCGATCCAATTTTGGAATTCGGTTGCAGTGCAGCACTCTTCGACAAAATGGATGAAATCTTCCCAGCACTCTTTGGGAGTCTTGGTTAACATCGGGTACCCTTAACGTTGTTCAATTTATCGTAAGGATACAGCGCCATACAACTTATACACAAGTTCATTCAAAGAGGCTCACCACTTCTCAAAAGTCCTAAGAACTTTTGAGAAGTTGTATCATGCATTCGTTAGAATTTAACAATCGCTGAGACATCGAGCCCATATAAATTCAAATCACCGTTGCAACCAATTTTGTTGTAGTCAAAAAAGGTATGTTGTTCCCAACCTACTTGAAGCGTTAACCAACAAAATTCATAGCGCAACCCTAACCCTGCATCAAAACCTGTTAGGACGGCACAGCTTTCTGCAGACGAAAAGCAATTACTTACAGCTGCAGTAAAGATATCGCTGTCATTAAATTTCGATTTAAATTTCCCGTACAAAAAGTTTCCCGCAAGTGTTCCATAAAGACTAAAGCCGCATCCTATGTCTAGATCGCCTTCAAGGCCCAGCAAAGGCCCAACGCCCCAGAAATGTTCTCTATCACGTTTTGTGGATAGAGCAATGCTGCTTGCATTAGTAGCTGTGATTGTAATAGTAGATTGAAGATTTGTACGCAACTTTTGATTGATTCTTGCATAACGGACGCCCAAAAATGGTCTAAAGGTGAAGCAGTCACAATACTGTAGTTTATAGCCTAGTATTCCGTCGACCTCGTTAAATCGTAATCTCCAATGAGCCCGATTAGCCCCGGCATGACCATGGCCATGTTCATTGAAATGTGTCCAATAGAGCCCGATATCCCAGGAATTAGAACTATAGCCCGCGCCAATGCGAAACCCTAAGTCCCAATCAAAATGAATATCTTTATCATTTTCATTGATAGTTGTAACAATTTGTCCATTAATAACGGTAGTGGTGATATTTGTTGTCCCAAAGTCGCATCCAAAGCCATCTTCACATGCTCTCCAATACAATAAATCGGCACTTAATACCCATTCACCACAACAGGTATCACATGCTGGAGCACAGCTCTCATCGGCTGAGACACCGCTTGTTCCAACGATCAACGCAGCTCCAAAAGCTAGGTATGTTTTTCTAAAGATCTCTGACATCCTTTAAATTCCTTATGTTAATTGCTTAATTTTTGAATAAATAGTGAGGCTGCAGTTACAGATCCAGGTGGAGAGGTCCCTATAATTGTGCTAGCACCAATATTTCTAACCGTTAAATCAATACCAGTGATCAAAGCTGATTCAAGTGTTGTCGCCGGAATTACAAAGATCGCCTCCCCAATGATATTGAGCTGACCAGCTCCTGGAGCAATCCCTGAAGAGCGATCACTCCCTGGAATCCCCATGTTAAAAGGGGCCCCTAGCCATAATTGGAACTCTGTTGGATCACTATGAGCCGCTCGTCCAACGGTCACTATATAACGAGCAAAATAGACTCCCGCTGAATGAATCTTTACTATTGAATCTGTGCCATTATGATCGAATGTTGTCCCAGGAGCAAAGTAAATTGGATTAGTAAAGGCAGCTGGGATGTTAAACGAAATGTCTCCTCCTGGCAGTACAGCTTGGGTTGTATTAGCTGATGTATTATATACATAAGCATAATCCAAAACACCCCCGGGGAGGCCTATTGTCCCTGGAGGACCTTGTATGCCTGGCGCGCCTGGCACCCCAGCTAATCCTGGTATTCCAGCTGCTCCGGGTAATCCGGGCAGTCCAGCAACTGCGGCTGAAGTGGTTGCGCCCGTAACAATACTTTCTCCATGACAGCACCCCTCACAAGAGGCGCTTAGAGAATCATCATTTAATAACAGCATAGCAGAGGCCAGCAGTAAGCTGCTTCGTAAAACAGCATGTAACTTAGTATATCTAATGCTCACCATTCAAAGATCCTCTTGGTTAATTGCTGCTTAATTTTTGAATAAATAGGGATGCTGCGGTTAATGCATTCCCCTCGGCCCCTATTTGTGTTGGGTTTAATGGATCTGTATTTCGAACACTTAGTGCAATTCCAATCTGTGAAGCATCCACCCTAAAGATGACTTCTCCTGCCATGTTAAGCTGGGCAGCACCTGACCCAATACCTGAAGACCGATCACTACCGGTAAGAACGTTAGGCCCTAGAAAGATTGCAAAAGTGGTGGGATCAAAATGAGCAGCAGCGACTGACACTACATAACGTGCAAGGTAAGTCCCTACAGAGTTAATCAGCACATCTCCTGATCCCGATGCATGAGAGAAGGTAGAACCTGGCGCAAATACACCATTGGGCTCAGTCCATAAAATTTCGCTACCACCTGCGACACCTTGATTAAGGGCAAACACCATTCCGTAATCCAACAAGCCTCCTGGGAGGCCTGGCGAACCTGGAGGTCCTGCTATTCCCGGCGCTCCGGGAACGCCAGCTAATCCTGGCAATCCTGCCGCACCTGCCACACCTGGAAGTCCTGCAGTCGCAGCAGAAGATGTAGCTTCAGAAATAAGGCTTTGCCCGCGCGAGCAACCTCCGCAATTAGCCAGCAGAGCCATTTGACTGTGCAAGACGCTAATTGTCAATAATAAACTAAAAGTGCGAAAGATCATAGATATCCTCAATATGTCTTGTTATGTTTCTCTATAAGATTTGAGCCTGAACCGAGATGGTAGGGTGCGTCAAATGAGAAACCGTTGTTGAAAATTTAACTATAAAGAATGCAATTTGCACAAGTTTTTTTAACCCACCTTTTTTATTAAGGATTTGTCATTTTTTTAATATACTGAATACCAAGGTGTTAACATTTATTCGTACGAAAAAGTGTATGAATCTCACACTTTTTCGTACGAATAAATGTAATTCCTGGTTAAAATCAGGGTATGAAGCGGAAAATCATGGAAAGCTTACGGGCCTGGAAGCGGGGGGCTCACAGAAAGCCTTTACTCCTCATGGGAGCAAGGCAAGTAGGGAAGACATTTATCCTTAAAAAATTTGGGGAAGAGGAGTATGAAAATACTGTCTATCTCAATTTCGAAAATAACATTCCTCTATGTAAATTGTTCGAAGAAAGCTTAGATCCCAAAGTTCTCCTCAAAGTTTTGTCCATTGAAAGCAATTCTGAAATTATAGAGGGCAAAACGTTGCTCATTTTCGATGAGGTGCAAGAATGCCCCAATGCCCTCAATAGTCTTAAGTATTTTTGCGAGGATGCTCCAGAGATCCATATCGTCGCAGCAGGATCGCTACTCGGTGTGAAACTTAAGCATGTCAAAGGATTTCCAGTAGGAAAGGTGGAATTTCTAACATTATATCCGATGAGTTTTCTTGAATTTCTTGAGGCGTTAGATCAAACAAGGCTTAAGACATATGTAGAAGAATATGGGAAAATCGAATCTCTTCCAACTCCTCTTCATGACAAATTGCTAAATCATTTCAAAGAGTACTTATTCATTGGAGGGATGCCAGAGGTAGTTTCTGAATATCTTAACTCGCAAAATCTATCAAAGGTTCGGGAGATTCAAAATGCAGTTCTGAATGCTTATGCCTTAGATTTTGCTAAGCATGCTCCAAAGGACCAGATTATGAAAATTAATCAAGTCTGGGATTCAATTCCTTCTCAACTCGCCAAAGAAAATAAGAAATTTATCTATTCGGTGATAAGGCAGGGTGCACGCGCAAGAGAATTTGAGGTTGCTCTACAATGGCTCTTAGAGGCAGGTTTAATTCATAAGGTTTCGCTAATTAGTACCCCTAAGATTCCCCTTTCTGCTTATTCAGATCTCAATATTTTTAAAATCTATCTAGTCGATGTGGGTCTACTTGGGGCGATGTCAAATTTAGATCCAAAAGCGATTTTGCATGAGAATGAGCTTTTCGAAGAGTTTAGAGGATCTATTACAGAAAATTATGTGGCTCAAGAGCTCATTCATAGCGAATATCGATTATTCTATTGGGCCAGTGAAGGGCGAGCCGAGCTCGATTTTGTCCTAGAACAAGATGGGTCCATTTATCCAATTGAAGTGAAATCGGGGAATTCTACAAAGAAAAAAAGCCTCAAAGTCTATGGCGATACTTATCATCCAAAAATTCTCATCAGGTGTTCTCCGATGAATTTGCGCAAAGATGGGGAAATTCTAAATTGCCCTCTCTATCTCATTGAAGAGTTGCAGTCGTTGATAAAATCATGTGTAGGCCAGTAGCAGAGCCGAAGCTTGGTCGGCGATCTCTTTATCTAGGCATTCGGTGAGCGACTGGGCCTCTTTTTCGGCTTGCTTCTTGTAGCCGAGGGCGTAGAGGGCTTTGGCCCTATTCAATCTTGTAGGCAGGTGATTGGGGTCGAGTTTCAGGGCGCGCTCGATGTAATTGAGGGCCATCAGGTTGTTGTTTTGCTGCAGATGGAGGGCGCCGAGGGTCTGCAGGTCGTAGGGCTCGCCGGGGTTGAGGACGGCGAGGGCCTCGAAGAAGGTGAGGGCGATGTCATATTTCCCTTGCTTGAGGTAGGAATAGCCGACGAAGCGAAGGTCTTCGAGCTCTTCGTTGTTCCAATCTAGGACTTCTAACCAATTGATGTCTGACATAGGGTTACCCCTTCTGATATTGAGCTCTTCTCGAATTTATATCAATGAGGAGCTGATCAAAGATATGGAGATTGCTGAGTAGCTTTAAAAGAATCTGTTTCTCTTGCTCCACTTCCTCGATCTCGGTAGGGAGGGCATGTTGTCTTTTCTTCTTCTCTTCGTCGCCGATTGCTTCCACTCGTTGTACTTGGGCCTCCTGTTTGTCGGGGGTGCCCAGCTGGGGGATCACTTGCTCGGCGAAGAGGCGGCGGCGGGAGGCGGTGTAGAGGGGTGGGGCAAGGAAGGTGGCCCAGCTCGCTTTCCGCTTGCCGAGGTCAAAGAGGAGGTCGAACTCGGGCAGGTGGGAGGGGGTGGTAGTGGTGACGCTGGTTTGGGAAGTGACCGAGCGGGCGTCCCTGATGAAGGACTCGTCGAAGAGTTCCCGGTCCTCCGCATAGCGGTTGGAGATGTCTAGCCCTAAATTGTCGATCGTACGTGCCATATCTTCCGTTTAGATCTGGGGGTGTTTTTTATCAAGAAAATATTTGATTCCCACCAATTCCCACTTTTATTTTTCATAGGGAATTTGGCCGGTTTAATCCAAAAAATGATTGCCAAGTTTGCAGTCCGTTGGTAAATTGTGGGAAATAGTGGAAATAAAGGTCATGAATCGCTTCTTTTTCAGCGGATCTCAAATCGCAAAGCTCGACGACAAGAATCGTTTCGTCCTGCCTCAGCATATGCGCTTTGGACTGGTGGAAAATGGCGTGCTCGAATTCAGCATTGCCCTTGGTCTCGGTGGTTGTTTGGCGATTTATCGTCAGAGCGACATCGAGAAAATTGTCGCCAAGTTCCAAGCGAAGCAGCATGTGGGAAAATATCAGAAGTTCTTCACGCTGTTCTTTTCCACTTTGCACCAATTGACTTGCGATAAGATCGGCCGGGTCAATTTGCCCCCGATGCTCAAGAAAGCGGTAGGCATTAAGAGCGAGATCGTCATCGCAGGGGTACTGAATAAGATCGAGATTTGGCCAAAAGAGATCTATGAATCTCAATTGGACGAGTTGCTCAGCGAAAAAGGGCCAGATTCAGATTTAGCGAAAATGAGCGAAGAAGCGTTTGCTCTACTTGAGGAGGGCGATGATGCACAAATCGAAATCTTCGAATGAAAGACGGCCCCACACTTCGATCATGGTCGATGAGGTGTTGAAGGGCTTAGAAGGTGCAAATTTAAAGGTGTTTTACGAGGGGACTTTAGGCGCTGGCGGCCATGCTGCGGCGATTTTAGAGGCCCATCCGGAGATCGAGCGGTATATCGGATGCGATAAGGATCCTGAGGCACTGGCGATCGCTGCAAAGACTCTCGAGAAGTGGAAGAGCAAAGTCGAGTTTGTACAGGGCAATTTTGCCGACCTCGACGAGCATCTTGCTGAAAGAGGGATTAAAGAAGTTGACGGTTTTTTTTTGATTTGGGGGTTTCATCTATGCAATTAGATCAGGGTGAAAAAGGTTTTAGTTTTAGCAAAGATGGTCCTTTGGATATGCGAATGGATCCCCATGAATCGCTCACTGCGCGAGAGATTATCAATAATTGGTCTGAGGAGCAGCTGGGAGAGATTTTCCGAGAGTTTGGTGAAGAGCCCAGATGGCGCAGAGCGGCCAAGATGATTGTAGAAGAGCGTGAGAAAAATGCGATCGAAACGACAAAACAACTAGCGGACTTAATCGCCAATAGTTTAGGAAGAGGATTTAAGGTGAAGCTCCATCCTGCGACGCTGATTTTTCAAGCGCTGCGCATTTGTGTGAACCGGGAACTCGAGTCGATCCTAAAGGCGCTGCCAAAGGCTTTAGAATTCTTGAGCTTTGGTGGAAGAATTGGGGTGATGAGCTTTCATCGATTGGAAGACCGAATTGTGAAGACGATTTTTAAGGAAGCGGCTGCTGTGCCTGCTCAAAACAAATATAAAGAATATATCCACAAGCCTTTTTTGAGGCTTTTGGACAAGAAACCGAAAACTGCTAACGATGCCGAAGTGCGCGAAAATCCTCGTTCACGGAGTGCGAAATTGCGATTTGCCGAAAGGATAGGAACATGAACAAGGGTTTTTTTATCAAAAGTACAATCTGCATCCTCTTCTTAGGGGTCTGCTTGTACTCGTATTTAGACTTGCAAAATGGATTGACTGAGCTTAGAATTAGGATCCCTCATTTGGCAAGTGAAGTGAGAAAGGTGGAAGAGGAGAATACCCATCTTCTTTTTGACATCGAGGCTTTCGAGAGCCCTGAGAATCTTCTTAGGTTAGCCAAGCGCCCCGAGTTTGCCCATCTGAGGTTTCCAATCGGGAGCGATGTTCTGACTCTTAGACAAGGTGCCCCTTTGCAAGAAGTGGTACAGAGAACAATACCTGATTTAAGATTGAAACCTACGATCACATTGGCAACTGGTGCTAAAAACTTACAATAAACCGACTTTTTCCATTGAAAAACGGCTGATTGGCGTCGCACTATTTCTTCTTTTCCTGTTTACCTTGCTGGTGATCCAATTTTTCCGGATCCAGATTGTCCAACATGAAAAGTGGGATGCCCAAGCTCATGTCCAACACACGACGGTGGTCAAAGAGCCGTTTAAACGGGGAGTCTTCTACTCGAATACTTCGATTAAGACCGGTCACCCTTCTCCTCCACAGCCGCTTGTGATCGATGTGCCGAAGTTCCATCTCTACATCGATCCGAAGAGCATCCCCGAAAAATTTCGGAGTGAAATCGCCGCCCAATTTCAAAATTTCTTGAAGTTAAGCTCGCAGGAGCAGCAGAAGATGCGCGAGCAATTTGAAAAGCCGTCCCATAGCCGAAAAGTGGCGATGTGGCTGAGCGGAGAACTGAAAGAGGGGATCGAGGCCTGGTGGCGCCCCTATGCAAAAAAGGGAAAAATCCCCCGCAACGCCATTTTCTTTGTGAAGGATTACCAACGCTCTTATCCCTATGGGAAACTGCTCGGTCAAGTGATCCATACTGTGCGGGAGCTGCGCGATGAGGCGACCGATCAACTGATCCCTACCGGGGGGCTCGAGCATGTCTTCAATCAATACTTGCAGGGGAAGCCAGGTAAACGGCTCATCTACCGCTCACCGCGCCATGCGATGGATATGGGGCAGGTGGTCGATCCTCCTGAGGATGGAGCCGATGTCTATCTGACGATCAACCATTACTTGCAGACGATAGCTGAAGAGGAGATCGAGCGGCAGGTCAAGATGACCGAATCCAAGCGGGGCTGGGCCCTGATGATGGACCCGGTGACGGGCGAGCTGCTGGCAGTTGCCCAGTACCCCTTTTTCTCGCCAAAAGATTATCGAGACTATTATAACTCGGCCAGCCTGCTAGAAGAGACTCAGCTCAAGGCGGTCACCGATCCCTATGAGCCGGGCTCGACCATGAAAGCGGTCACCTGTGCCATTGGGCTCATGGCTAACGAGGAGATGAAAAAACGGGGAAAACCACCCCTTTTCGACCCCGAAGAAAAAATGAATGTCCTTCCAGCTCATTTGCCTGGAAGGAAAAAGGTGCTGAAGGATATCAACACCCACCGCTACATGAACATGAATATGGCGCTGCAAAAGTCATCGAATGTCTATGTGGGAAAAGTGGTCCAGAAGGTGATCGCCGAGCTTGGGGACAAGTGGTACCGGGATACCCTCCATGATGTATTTGGATTTGGGGTAAAGACAGGGATTGAGCTGCCCGGCGAAAGTTGCCCCTCCTTGCCCTGCCCAGGAAAGCTCCATCCGAATGGGAAGCTCGAATGGTCGGCCCCGACCCCCTACTCGATGGCGATGGGGCACAATATCTGTGTCAATAGCTTCCAAATGCTCAGGGTATTTGCCATTTTTGCCAATGGGGGCTATGATGTGAAGCCGACTCTGGTGCGCAAAATCAGCAGGCAGCTGCCCAATGGGACTGAAAAAATTCTATATGAGCATTCTATAGGCAACAGAAAACGGCTCCTCGATTCAGAAATTGTCAAAAAAGTGATCTATGGGATGAGGTTCACCGCAATGCCAGGAGGTTCAGCTGCGAAGGGGAATATCCCAGGGTATACAGAAGCGGGGAAAACAGGGACTTCAGAAAAGATCATCGACGGTAAATATTCAAAGAAGGACCATATTTCGACATACCTCGGATTTGCCCCAGCTGACAACCCCCGTTTTGTGCTGCTGATTGTCATCGATGAGCCGCCCTTCAAGTATATCCCCGGTATTGGGTCGAATCAATATGGGGGAAATTGTGCGGCTCCAGCATTCTCTCGCATTGGGAAACGGGCATTGGAATATTTGGGGGTTGAGCCCGATGACCCTTATGGCCATCCAGTCGGCGATCCGCGGCGCGATGCGAAAAAAATGAAGTGGGTGCCAGAGGTAGAGGCATTAAAAATTAAATATGATCAGTGGAACCATTGATGCGGTTAAAAAAGTTGATCCAACAGATTGCAGATATTGAAGTCAGGGGCTCGAAAGAGATCGAAATTACCGGACTTTGTGCCAATTCGAAGTTGGTGGCGCCTGGCAACCTATTTATCGCAAAAAAGGGGGCTAAAGTCGATGGAACAAAATTTATTCCAGACGCATTAGCAGCAGGCGCCGTCGCTGTTTTGACCGACATGTATGATCCCTTTTTAGAAGTCGTTCAACTGATCCATCCCGACGTGGCCAAAATCGAGGCAAAGCTCGCAGCTGCCTATTACGGGCACCCCTCTTCCTCATTGAAAATGATCGGGATTACCGGGACAAACGGCAAGACCACATCGAGTTTTTTGATTAAACATCTATTCGATCATGCGCAAATGATGACCGGTGTCATCGGAACCATCGAATGGGTGATCGGCGACTGCCATTTCCCCGCGACGATGACCACCCCCGATGTTCTCACCAACCACAAATTGCTAAGAGAAATGGTCGCAGCAGGGTGCAAGGCTGCTGTGATGGAAGTCACATCGCACGCTTTATCCCAAAATCGGGCAGGGGAAATCGATTTTGACATCGCTCTTTTCACCAATTTGACTCAGGATCATCTCGATTATCATGGCGACATGGAAAGCTACGCCAGGGCCAAAGAGAAGCTCTTTTTGGCCCTCTCCAACGATAAATGGGCCATTTTCAACGCTGACGACTCCGCCTGCTTTAGAACTGACGCCAAGGTGATCCAGTATGGCATTGAAAAGCCGGCTGATTTAATGGCAAAAGATCTCAAGCTCACCGACAAGGGAATCCAGTTTACCGCCTGTTTCAAAGGTCAAGAGGTAGAGTGCAAATCGCAACTCATCGGAAAATTCAATGTCTATAATCTCCTCGGTGCAATTGGCGTAGGGCTTTGTGCAGGACTTAACTTGGAACAATGTGCCGAGATCTTAAAAACCTTCAAAGGGGTGAGGGGGAGGCTGGAGCGGGTCAAAAATCGACTCGGCCTCAATATCTTGGTCGATTTTGCCCATACCGACGATGCCTTAAAGCGTGTGCTGGAGACCCTTCAGCCGATTAAAAAAGGGAAGCTGATCACCGTTTTTGGCTGCGGAGGAGATAGAGACAAACAGAAGCGGGCGAAAATGGGAAGAGTCGTCTGTCAGTTTTCTGATCGAGCGATCGTCACCAGCGACAACCCCCGCAGCGAAGATCCTGAGGCCATCATCCAGCAAGTTCTCCAAGGGTTCGACCCCCATTATCCAGTAATCACCGAAGTTGACCGGCAGAAAGCCATCCAAAAAGCAATTGAGCAAATGAATAAAGATGACATTTTGCTCATCGCTGGTAAAGGGCATGAGAAAGAGCAAATTTTCGCCCACAAAGTGATCCCCTTTGACGATGTTGAGGTGGCGAGACAATGTTGCTAAGATTGTTTCTTCTGCTCCTCCCACTGCTGGCCTTTGCGAGCGAAAAGCCGACCATCATCCTCGACCCTGGGCATGGGGGCAAAGATGAAGGGGCTCGAGTCCTAAGCTGTATAGAAAAACAACTCACCCTGCGCACCTCCTATTTGGCGAAAAAGCACCTCGAAGCGCTCGGTTATAAAGTGGTCATGACCCGCGCCCGCGATCACTTTTTGGCCCTCGGCACCCGAGTCGTGCGAGCCAATAAGCGACCCCATTCGATCTTCGTCAGCGTTCACTACAACTCTGCCTCGAGTCCCGCAGCGAAGGGGATAGAGGTCTACTACTACGGCAAAGGATTGCAGTCACGCCGCACCTATTCCAGAGAGCTGGCCTCAATCGTGCTCGATCAGGTGGTCAAAGAGACGAGTGGAACTTCGCGAGGGACCAAAGCGGGTAATTTTCAGGTGATCCGCGAAACCGTGATGCCGGCGATCCTTGTCGAGGCCGGTTTCATCACCAACAAAGATGAGCGGGCCCTGCTGGGAACACATGCCTATCTCGATAAATTAGCGAAGGGGATTGCTTTTGGTGTCGATAAATATGTAAAATCCAAAACTTAAGAAAATGGCATCCCCGGCGCGAATTGAACGCGCGACCTACAGCTTAGGAGGCTATCGCTCTATCCAACTGAGCTACGGGGACACATAAGGAAACAATTGTAAAGCTCTCAGGGAGATTAGTCAATGAAAGAACAGGTGGCAGATATAGGCCTCATCGGACTCGCGGTCATGGGCCAAAATTTAGTTTTAAACATGAACGACCATGGGTTTAAAGTCGCGGTCTTCAACCGAACCGTCTCCAAAGTGGATGATTTTTTGGCAGGGCCTGCCAAAAATAGCAATGTGGTGGGAGCCCACTCCCTCGAAGAGTTTTTCAAATTGCTCAAACGTCCCTGCAAAGTGATGTTCATGGTGAAAGCAGGTTCTCCTGTCGATGATCTGATCGACGAATGCCTCCCATTCCTCTCCAAAGGGGATATCGTCATCGACGGTGGGAATAGCCACTATCCTGATACTGAACGGCGCGT
Organism: uncultured Verrucomicrobiae bacterium; assembly: GCA_963806855.1. Lineage (GTDB taxonomy): Bacteria > Chlamydiota > Chlamydiia > Chlamydiales > Rhabdochlamydiaceae > Sacchariniichlamydia. The sequence goes on from CAWDYW010000003.1 coordinate 448,420, forward strand.
CAAAATGCTAGCAGACAAAGGGATCCTCTTTGTCGGAACCGGCATTTCCGGAGGAGAAGAGGGAGCTCGCCATGGTCCGTCGATCATGCCCGGCGGAAACGAGCAGGCATGGCCGCACATCAAGCCGATCTTTCAAGCGATCAGCGCCAAAGCCGAAGAGGATGGACTTCCTTGCTGCGATTGGGTTGGCAGCGGCGGCTCGGGTCACTATGTGAAAATGGTCCACAACGGGATTGAATATGGGGACATGCAGCTGATCTGCGAAGCCTTCCAACTACTGACAAACGTGACAAAATGCACCTATCCCGAGCTCCAGGAGATCTTTTCCGATTGGAATAAAGGGCAGCTCCACAGCTACCTCATCGAAATCACCAGCGAGATCTTGGGCCACAAAGAGAAAGATGGGGCCTTCACCCTCGATAAGATCCTCGACGTCGCCGGGCAAAAAGGGAAAGAAGAGACCTTCACCCTTGATAAGATCCTCGACGTCGCTGGGCAAAAAGGGACCGGGAAATGGACCGGCATCAGCGCCCTCGATCTCGGCCTCCCTGTCACTATCATCGCCGAAGCAGTCTTTGCAAGGTGCCTCTCTGCACTCAAAGAAGAGCGAATGAAAATGTCCAAACTCTATGCTGGGCCCAAAATCCAATTCAGCGGCGACAAAAAGCAATTCATCGAAGATGTGCGGCAAGCGCTCTACGCCTCGAAAATCATCAGCTACGCTCAAGGGTTCATGCTCATGCGGGCCGCAGCGAAGGAGTTCAATTGGAACCTCCACTTCGGCTCGATTGCCCTGATGTGGCGGGCAGGTTGCATCATCCGCAACCGCTTCCTCAACGACATCAAAAAAGCCTATGACAAAGATCCCGAGCTCGACAACTTGCTCTTCGACGACTTCTTCGTAAAAGAGATCACCGGCGCCGAAAAGCGCTGGCGTCGCACTGTCGCAACCGCCATCGAAGAGGGGATCCCCGCTCCCTGCTTTAGCACCGCGCTAGCCTTCTTTGATGGCTACCGGACAGAGCGGCTCCCGGCGAATTTGCTGCAAGCCCAACGAGACTTCTTCGGCGCCCACACCTATGAGCGGGTCGATCAGCCTCGTGGAACATTTTTCCACACCAATTGGACAGGGACAGGGGGCTCAGTCACATCCAGCTCTTATAACGTATGAAGATAAAGAAAATTGCTTCAGCTGAGCGAGGGCTTACCCAAAACGATTGGTTGATCAGTCGTCATACTTTCGCTTTCGGCCAGTACTTCAATTTAGAGCGGCTCAATTTCGGCACCCTGCGCGTCTTCAACGACGATTTCATCAAACCTGGCCACGGATTTGGGATGCATCCCCATGACAACATGGAGATCATCACCATCGTCCTCGAAGGGACCCTCGAGCACAAAGACAGCGTCGGCAACCACGGCCTGATCAAACCCCACGATGTGCAGCGGATGACAGCCGGCAAAGGGATCAAGCACTCCGAGGTGAATCCCTCGAAAGAGGAGAAAGTCCATCTGCTCCAAATCTGGGTCTATCCCGATCGGCGCGATCTCGAGCCCGGCTATGAGCAAAAAACCTTCAACCCCGAAAGCTTTAAAAACGTTCTGTACCCCATCGTCGGCCCCGAGCAGGGCCAACCCTCAATCTTCATCCACCAAGATGCGAAATTCTTCCTCGGCTACCTCGACGAAGGGATAACCCTACAGCACACCCCCCGCACCTCAAAGCATGGCGATCACCTCTTCGTCATCGAAGGCAAAGTGGAAGTGGGCGGCCAAACCTTAAAAGCCGGCGACTCTGCCCAAATCACCGGTGGGGAAGTGGTGGAGTTGAAAGCCCTCGAGGCCTCAAAAGTGCTTTTGATCGAAGTCAATGTGAATACACTTTAATCTGGAATTAAGGAAATAAATACTTTTCTTAGTCGCCTCGGACTTTAATAACAAATTCAATGGTCGATTCTTTTAAGATGTTATAATCTGCGAATTTGCTATCAAACTCTAATTGGTGTCCATGGAATAGCAATCTGATGTCTCTTTCTGCCCAACCCTTCTTAACTAATTCATTGACCAGAACTTTAATCCTATCCTTTTGGAAGACTTCAAAGGACAGTTTCATTCCCGAAAGTCCTTTTACAAAAATAGTCATGTGTTCTCCTCGATCAAATAGCGATTGCGCTCCTTCTACACAACGACAACAAAGATTTATAAAAAAGATAGTGGCGATTGAAGCTACTATGCCCCCAACAATAACAATCTGTGGTTTATTTACACTAATCGATTCTGGAATAGAAGCCCATAGGGAGCTTAAGAAAGTGGAATTTGTAATTTTTTTCATAATATTTTATCTCCTCAATTGAGAGGGACAATAAAACTAAAAGAGAATGAATCCACGCAAGGGAATATGCAAATGCTTTAGCTTTGGGCTTGAGAGGGTACTTTTTGATAGTGGATCATGACAGCTTGTTCTATCATTTTTGTGGCCTTATCTAAGGAAATTGGTTGGGCACTTGAATCACTCATTTTCCACCAGCTTCCAGCTTTGTATACATAAGCAACATAGTGGCCATAGTTTACTGAATCGCCTTCATGACAGATAAAACCATCAGGATAATAAAGAGTATCTTTTCCAATATGATCTCCATTAAGCGAAACTTCCATGGCTCCCTTTATTTCCATCTTTTTTTTCGCTTGATCATCACCTCCACGATGTACTGCAATGCAAAAATCATCAGGGATTCTATCTAGATCACGGATTGTTTTCCTCAGTTCACCAGAAGAGAGATTCTCTGAAGTATAAAAATGTTGATCTAGCCCTTCAGATAATGTAGGCACAATTTCAGTCTCTGGGAAAGCAAAATTCAAATAATAGCACGCTGATGACGTGGAGAGATTTGTTTTTTGAGCTTTATTGACGAGGACCGAATTTTCAATTTCTTTAGCGACGAAATAGCCTGATTTTTTGAGCACTGGAAGAAGAAAATAAAATGGGTCATCATGAACTGAAGGAGATGGGTCAATAGAAGGATCATTCTTACTTAACCATTCTCTTAGAATCTGAGAATCAACCTTTTCACCATTTGTATAGATCTCAAATGCAGAGTAAAGCTCAGATAGTTCTGATTCTTTGCTTAAATTCTCCATCACTTTTCTAAAAGCTGGGACATTGAAAAAAAGCTGCAATGAAGCATTAATCCAGCAATTACCACCTCTTGGGTTAGCAATGCCGATAGGGGGCGTGTCATCGAGGCTTTGCGCTTTCACTAGTTCTGGCGCTTTAACTTCCATCTTTGGTTCAGTGGAATTGAGCAATAGGACACCGAGAGCGATGGGGGTGATCGGGGAGGCGGCGGCGATCATTGGATTGAAGGCGAAGGCGAGGTAGATTGAGGAGCAGGCGAGGGCGAGCCCAATTCCGATGAGCATATAGCTGAGGACCACTTTGGCATAAACTTTCCAATCGGTGCTGGAAAGCTCTTGGCCTTGGGGCGCTGCCATCGCAGAAACTTGAGTAGCTGATGTGACTGGACCTAGTTCCATACCATTTGCCTACTTTGCTTTTGAAAAATTCTATCACAAAAAAGATTATTTGTGTCCTTGAAAACATCCTTCGGATGCAGTATTCTCGGAGTCTATGCACGAATACAATCGTAAGAACATCAGAAATTTTTCTATTATCGCCCATATTGACCACGGTAAGTCTACTATCGCCGACCGGCTGCTCGAGCTGACTCGGACCCTTTCGTCGAGGGAAATGGTCGAGCAGGTGCTCGATGATATGGACCTGGAACGGGAGCGGGGCATTACGATTAAGGCCCACCCGGTGACGATGTGGTATAACGCCGAAGATGGGGAAGAGTATCAAATTAATTTTATCGATACTCCCGGGCACGTCGATTTTTCTTATGAGGTTTCACGGTCGCTGGCTGCTTGCGAAGGGGCGTTGCTCGTGGTCGATGCGGTCCAGGGGGTGCAGGCGCAGAGCTTGGCCAACGTCCACTTGGCGCTCGAAAGGGGGCTGACGATTGTGCCGGTCATCAATAAGGTCGATCTACCGGCCGCCGATCCTGAAGGGGTGAAGCAGCAAATCGAGGATGTGATCGGCATCGATACCACCAATAGCGTATTGGCGTCGGCTAAGACCGGGAAGGGGATTAAAGAGGTACTCGAGCACATTCTGCATGAGGTGCCGGCACCGGACGAGCCTAAAGATGACATTTTACGGGCGCTGGTCTTTGACTCCCACTATGATCCCTATCGAGGGGTAATGGTCTATATCCGGGTCATGAGCGGCGAGGTTACGAAGAAGAGCCAAGTTTATTTTATGGCTTCGGACAAAACGTTTGAAGTGCTCGAGGTGGGGGTTTTTTCTCCCAATGAGAAGCCTGTTGATAGTCTCCGCCCTGGCGAGGTGGGCTATATCGCCTGCAACATCAAGAATACGAGCGATGTCAAGGTTGGAGAGACCGTTACCCTTAAAAAATATCCTGCAGCTGAGCCTCTGCCGGGCTTTAGGCTGATCTCCCCAGTGGTTTTCGCCGGGATATATCCGGTGGATAGCTCGGATTTCGAGGCAGTGCGGGATGCATTGGCTAAACTACAACTCAACGATTCGGCCCTCTATGTCGAGCAGGAGAGCAGCTTGGCCCTGGGCTTTGGCTTCCGCTGCGGCTTTTTGGGGCTATTGCATTTAGAAATTGTTTTTGAGCGGCTGCAGAGGGAATTTGACCTCGATATCATCACCACCGCTCCGAGCGTGGTCTATAAGTTTACTCTGACATCGGGCGAAGAGAAGAAGATTGATAACGTGGCCCAATATCCTGATCCTGTTTTGATCGATTTCGTCGAGGAGCCTTGGGTGAAGTGTCGCATCATGGCCCCATCTGAGTATTTGGGTGCGATCATGAGTCTTGGGATGGAGAAGCGGGGAGAGCAGCTCAATACCGAGACGATGGATGCGAGGCGTCTGTTGATGACCTATCGTTTGCCGCTCAACGAAATTATAACCGATTTTAACGACAAGCTCAAATCGGCCACCCGCGGATATGGCTCGTTTGATTATGAATTTGAAAAGTATGACATTTCGGATATCGTCAAGCTCGAAATCCGGGTCAACGAGGAGCCTGTCGATGCTTTCTCATGTCTGGTGCACCGCAGTAAGGCCGAAGGCAAAGGGCGGGCGCTCTGCAAGAAATTAGTTGAGGTAATCCCTCGTCAACAGTTCAAAGTCCCTGTTCAGGCAGCGATCGGCGGAAAAGTCATTGCCCGCGAAACGATCGGCGCTCTGTCTAAAAACGTCACGGCCAAGTGCTATGGCGGCGATATTTCCCGTAAGCGCAAGCTTTGGGAAAAGCAGAAGAAGGGTAAGAAGAAGATGAAAGAGATCGGGAAGGTCAATATCCCGCAGTCCGCTTTCATGGATGTCCTCAAAGCAGAATAGAGATCACTGATTCATTAGACCTCTTGCATAACTTAGGGTGTCTTTAAAACGGAACGGGTATAGACCCTGATCTGTTCTAACTGATCTCGTTCCCATTCATTCCAGAGACCCAAGAGAGTTTCTTCAGGAATTTTGGCGGTATCCGAGCAGAAATTCTCCATCAGTTTTAGTAAAAAGGCATTTGTCCTCAAGGCCAGCTCAATTGTGGATATCAGACCCGCTCTCGCAGGCAACGATTTAATCCATTGGTCAAACTTTTCTGTTAGACATGGAAGGCGTTTGGAGAGAAGTTCCTTCATATCAAGGCTGTCTTGCACAATTTTGGGAATCATTCGCATTGGTATCATGTACTGACCGGAAGACGCATCCGATGCTATTGCAGTTTCTGCAGCAGTTTTCAAGAGCCTTTCCCCAATCGTTGAAGAAATCGTTCCATCAAAAATCATAAGAAAAATCACCGATGGAGTCTGTAAAATATAGCGGAATTGTTCACCGATGCAGAGTTCATCAAAGGAACATGTCCGTTCATGGACTTTTTCTATACAGAGATAAAGATCCTCAATTCGATGCTTCTTGATAAAAGCTCTCACCTCTTTAGGCCTTAATTCAACGTAAGGACAAAAAAGCTTAAAAGGCGGGTTAAATCCATAATTCCAACAAATCTCCTCTCCTGCCTTGATATCACACGCTGCTGCAAAGAGATCGCGAGTCGATAGTCCTGCGACTCCTCGTCCCGGAACTAAGATCGCGTTAGGAAACCCATCGTTAATGCAAGGAACCTCATTTCGATACATAAGAGCATCGATGCCTGTTCCATCCGGATCTCCAAGCGTAAAGGAGTTTAATTTGAGAAAGCTTCTAAAGAACCCCTTATATTCACCAATCATGGCGCCTTTCTGATGATCACAACTTGAATAAAGACCCAGCCCCGGCGAAGAGACCAGTTTACGGTCTTGTGAATCATGCGTTACAGGTTTAAGCCAATGAATCGGCGGATTCTTACAAAAATCCCGATACCGTCTTACATATTCCTGCTCGCAGGGAAACTCGTATTCGGGCGCCTTGCTATCTTCCCACTCGCTCAGCATCATCATTGGGATCAGATGAGTCTCATGGACAAATACCGCGCCGGTCATTTGTTTAAATTCTCCATGGGTTAGCAGTGTTTTGCCATCCTTTCCCAAAAGAGGAATGGGAGTCGAATTATCTTTTTCTACGGGCTCCAAGCACCTCGCAACATCCCTAAAAGTCCCTCCCGTGAGAGATACGCAATTTTGGTCGGCTCCCGCTCCTACTAAAAGATCAATATGAGTGGCTCTCCCTAGCAGCGCCGCAAAATGCAGAGCCGTCCATCCCTTTGCATCCTGGGCATCCAGACCTGATTTTGCAGCACTTAGGGCTTTCAAAGCTTCATCATTACCGGTAATAACAGCCGCATGCAGAGCCGTCCATTTATGTTCAGGACTAGGTTTAGCGCCTAATTTCTCTCCATGCAATTTGATCCCCAGAAGCATCACATATTCGATGCGGTGGATGATGGCATAACAAAGATCATAGACTGAGACCTCGCCAAAATCATCATCGGAACCTAAGACATGATCGATGCCTCTATCTATATCTTGTGATAACCACTGATTTAGTAATAAACCGACTTGAGCAACCATATAAGGATGCAGTTTCAACCAGAGATGGATATTTTTCAATGGGATCTATTTTTTTAGGGATGTTGCTTTTGCTTTTTTTATCCACATAGGCAGCTGCTTGGGATCGTTCAGAATTTTTTCCGGAAGCATCATATAAGGCATAACTGCAGGCCTGTTTTTTCCTTCAAAGACCAAAGGCTCCGATTTATACGTCTCAAAATCTTTTTTATTCGACGCATCGACGCGGAAATAAAGTTTTCCATATACGAGCGTTGCGAAAATGGTCTTCTCCCAATAGATGCCATAGCCGCCGAACATCGCCCGCGCGGTTATTGGGCCATGCGGAATGAGGCGCTCTAAAATGTATTCTAACCGTTTTTTGATTTCTTCTTTCATGGAGGTATCCCGATTTTTTGCCAAGCCAAAGCAATTTTACATTACTGATCAATATTCGGAGAACTTCTTTCTAGAAATCCTCGCTCAAGACTCTCTATGATGGGATCAAATTCATCATCATTTCGGTGACTGAAATAAGTGAGCCTGCTAAAAAGGGAAGCTGAAAATTTTATCCTATAACGCCGTAAAACAAGGCCCTTTAGGGCCGTGATGTAAGGCGCCGTTTAGTCTGGGGTATTCTGTTGTTCAATATACTGTCTAATGATCGATATTGGGGCTCCACCGCAAGAGCCTGCAAAATAACTTGGCGACCATAGGGCATTTCCCCATAGATATTTTGTAATAGATGGGTAGTTCTTCTTGCGGATCATCCTCGAAGATACCCCTTTTAATGAGTTTACAAGTTTTGAGACCGATACTTTAGGTGGATAGTTGATCAATAGATGAACATGGTCTTTTTCGCCATCAAATTCTATCAGAACAGCTTCAAAGTCAGAGCAGACACTCTCAAAGGTCTTCCTCAGATCAGATAGAATGGACTTAGTGAAGACACATCTTCTGTATTTTGTAACAAAGACCAAATGCACATGCAGAGCAAAAACACAGGATCTACCTCTTCTCAAATCTGTTGACTTTAACATGGGCCAAATTTAAAATTTAAACCATGATCTTAAAAAGGGCATTCAAATTCAAGCTAAACCCTACTTTGTTGCAATATGAAATGTTCTTACGCTTTGCCGGGGCTCGTCGTTTTGTATTTAATCGAGGACTAGATGAGCGACAAAAAGCCTATGAAGCTACTGGAAAAGGCCCTTCTTATTTCGAACAAAACAAAGAACTAACCCGATTAAAAGAAACAGAGGAGACTTCTTGGTTGAAGGAAATCCATAGCCAGGTGCTTCAACAAGGGCTTAAGGATCTCGATAGAGCATTTCAGAACTTTTTTGTAAGAGTAAAGAAAGGGAAGAAGCCGGGGTATCCAAATTTTAAAAAGAAAGGGATGAATGAGAGCTTCCGATTCCCACAAGGAGTCAAAGTTGAAAATTCCAAGGTCTATTTACCCAAAATCGGATGGGTGAAATTTCGAAAATCGCGAGATATCCAAGGAGAGATCAAAGAGACAACCATCCTGCAAGAGGGAACCGATTGGGTTATCTCATTCTCATGTGAATGGGAAAAGGTACTCCCAAAGAAAGCGCCTATAGATGAAGAGCGGGCGATAGGGATCGATGTAGGGATAGAACATTTCGCTACTACGGCAGCTGGAAAGGAAAACAGAGCAGAAGAGATTGAAAATCCAAAGTTTTTGAGAAAAAAGCTATCCCATCTTCGATATCTCTCAAGACAATTATCCAGGAAAACCCCAAAAGGAAAAAATAGACTCAAGGCCAGACTAAAAGTCTCCAAGTTACATGCCAGCATCAAGAACCTCAGAAATGATTTTGTACAACAACTCTCAGCAAAGATGGTCAAAACCCACGACATCTTTTGCATTGAGAGCCTAGATATTTCCAGCCTACTTGAGAAGAGCCCAAAAGGACTTTCCCGAGCGATTTCAGATGCGGGCTGGGGAAGTTTTTTGCACTGCCTTAAATACAAAATTGAAGAGCACGGAAAACACCTTGTAGCAGTAGACAGGTATTTTCCAAGCAGTCAAATTTGTGCGGCATGTGATAGTCGGCAAAAGATGCCCCTCTCTATCCGGGAGTATCATTGTCCAAATTGCGGAGTAAAGAATGCCCGTGATTACAACAGTGCGATAGTTCTAAAGGCCGCCGGAATGTCGGTCTTAAAAGCCTGTGGAGCTGCCCTCGTTGGAGGGAGCGTTGAAGCAGGAATCTCTCGACTTTAGTCGGGAGAGGTTCAATGGAGAAAATATGCTCATTAAAAAATCAGTACAAATCTTTGCAGCAACTATCCTTAGCGCACTGATACTTGGATCACAGGCAAATGCATCTTCTCTTCCGGGAGTGGTTCTGCACGAGCATCTCGAAGCCACCGCTACCGTTTCAATCCTCAAACAGCTCGCTAGCGATAATGGCGTTCCGCTTCCTGACAGCACCTTTGCCTTTCAGCAAGACTATGACTTTAAAAGTCTTGCAGACTTTTTAAATGCCTATTACGCCGTGACATCAGTTATTCAAAAAGCCGAAGATTACTACACCCTAACAAGAGCTTATTTAGAAAAGTTTAAAGCCTCAGAGGGAATCTACAGCGAATTCATGGTTTGCCCTTTTTGCTCAACAAGTGCCGGTATTGACTGGAAAGAAATGATAGCTAATGTGCAAAAAGCGATGGCTGAAGTGGAGGAGCCAGGTCGGTTTTATTCACGAATCCTCATCAACTTTGTTCGCGGTCTTGACACGCCTGAGAAGGCAGCAGAGTATGTGAATTGGGCCATCGAGCAGCGCGCAAGCGGCGATCTAAGCATTGTCGGCATCCATCTTTCGGGTGATGAAACGGCCTATCCCGATGTGACTCCCTTCATCCCTGTATATCAACTTGCCGCACAAGGCGGCCTCGGACTTGCAGCTCATGCCGGAGAAACAACAGATGCCCAAAACGTCATCGATGCTATCCAAAAACTGAACGTAAGTCGGATTGGCCATGGCATAGCTTCGGTAAACTCTCAAGAGGCTCTCAATTTGTTGATCGGCAAAAATATCACCCTGGAGGTCTGCCCAACAAGCAATATCTGCACGCACGCACAAAATGTTACTAGCTATGTCGCCCATCCCCTTGGTGCTCTTGTAACGGCAGGTGTGAGCATCACTCTGAACCCAGATGACTCGATCTTTTTCCGCGAAACCACACAGCATCGAGAAATGGAACACGTAGCAAATAATTTTGGATATGACGACGACCTGCTGCGCACTTTTATTGTAGACGCCATTTCCGCAAGCTTTGCTCCGGCTGACATAAAACTTCAGCTTCTTGCGATTTTAAACCTATCCCATTGATATAGGAAAAACAGGCGAGTTTGAGCCATCTTCCTAAAGTGGATATTATAAAGCATTATTTAGAGATCGTAAAGAAACAGCTAGGAAAGTGACAATTGCAGCATGAAGGCTTTGTCTTTTTTCAGTTGTTCACTCGCATATTGGATGGAGTTGCTATTTTGTCGTACAGCTGCCAGGACGATCTCTTTGACGTTTTGCAGCTCAACACTTGCAAAAAGTAAGGCGCAGCCACATTGCTCTACTGCAGCCAGAACGACCTCTTTATCATTCTGAAGTTCTTTGCTGGCATACTCGAGGGCGCTGCCGTCTTGTCGTACGGCTGCAAGCACGATCTTTTCGTTGCCCTGAAGTTCTTTGCTAGCGGATGCGAGCGCGCAGCCCTTTTGTTGTACTGCTGCAAGGAGGATCGTTTTGTCATTCTGAAGTTTTGCGCCGGCATAGGCGAGGGCAGAGCCATCTTGCAGGACGGCTTCTAGAACTAATTCAGGGTCGTTCTGAAGTTTTTTGCTAGCAAAGGAAAGGGATAAACCATTTTGCAGGACAGCTGCAAGCACAATGGCTTTGTCGCTTTTGAGTTTTTTGCTGGCAAAGGAAAGGGCCAAACCATTTTGCAGGACAGCTGCAAGCACAATGGCTTTGTCGCTTTTGAGTTTTTTGCTGGCAAAGGAAAGGGCCAAACCATTTTGCAGGACAGCAGTAAGTGCGATCTCTTTGTCATTCTTCAGCTTTTTACTCGCATACTTGAGCGCGGTACTATCTTGTTGCGCAGCTGCCAACACAATGTCTTTGTCGTCCTTCAGTTCTTTGCTGGCATACTCGAGCGATTTGCCATCTTGCCGCACAGCTGCCAGTACGATCTCGCGGTCATTCTTCAGCTCTTTGCTTGTTGACCAGAGGATTGGACCATATCGTTGCACAGCAGCCAGCACGATTTCTTTGTCATTTTTTAGTGCTCCACTTGCATATTCGAGAGCCCATCCATTCTTTTGCACAGCAGCCAGCACAACCTCTTTGTCATTCTTAAGCTCTCTGCTAGCAGCTTTTAATTCTCCGCGTCGCGCAGCTGTCAGTACGAATGCTTTGTCATTCCGCAGTTTTCTAGACGCATGTCGGAGCGCACTGGCATCTTTCTGTACGGCGGCCAGCACAACCTCTTTATCATTTTTTAGCTGTTTGCTTGAATGGTGTAAGGCAAAACCGTTGTGTCGGACGGCTGTCAGCACAACCTCTTTGTCATTCTTTAATTCTTCACTTGCATACTCAAGCGATAGGCAATGTTGGGACAATGCAGCCAATACGACCTTTTTGTCGTTCTTTAGTTCTTCGCTCGCAAATTCGAGGGCCCGGCCATTTTGTTGCACGGCAGCCAGCACGACCTCTTTGTCGTTCTTTAGTTCTTCGCTCGCAAATTCGAGGGCCCAGCCATTTTGTTGCACGGCAGCCAGTACGACCTCTTTGTCATTTTGCAGTTTTTTGCTTGTTAACCGGAGGATTCGACCATATCGTTGCACAGCAGCCAGCACGATCTCTTTGTCATTTTTTAGTGCTTCACTTGCATATTCGAGAGCCCATCCATTCTTTTGCACAGCAGCCAGAATGATTTTTTTGTCATTTTTTAGCTCTTTGCTTGCATGCTCTAACGCAAAAACATCTTGCTGGATCGCAGTCAGGACGAACTGTTTGTCGTTTTGTAGCTCTTCACTCGCATACTGGACAATGGGAGCAACTTGTCTTGATTCCTCTGGATGCCAAATGATACACTCTTCATCATTTTGAACTTCGAGGGTCACTCTTTTTTTTGCCCAGCGCATCGCCTCCGGGGCATCAGCAAATTCTGCAACATGTTCTATCATTTCATGACGATAGTTCCCAAGATAAGCAATCCAACGAATGTCATATTTTTTCTTCATAAAGGCGGTCGGCAAGGTTGTGCTTGCAGAAGTATACTGAATTAAATTGATTTTGACCGCAATGACAAAATTTACTCGAGATCCCCTCAATAGCTCGCTAGGAAAATATCATTTTAAAAAAAGTAGAATATCAAGTAGAATCACTTTGTATAAAGTCACGGTTAAGGAGAATAATGAAAGATCTCGAAGAACTAAAAAAAGAATTCCCCGAACTCTATAGAGAACTCTGGGGATTTGAATGCCACGCAGGCTGGTATGATCTTCTTAGAGATCTTTCATTGCAAATTCAGGAGCACTTAAAAATAGCACCTCATCATGCAGGCGGAAAATTTCCTATTTACGCCGACGAGGTTAAGGAAAAATGGGGGACTTTGCGCTTTTATATCGGCTTAGGTTGCGATGAAGTGCGTGAAATGATTGCCAAAGCAGAAAAACTTTCAGCAAAAACTTGCGAAACTTGCGGAAAAGAGGGGAGTTTACGCAGTAGAAATGGTTATTTGTGCACCAGATGCGAATCCTGTTGGAAAGAAGAAATGGACGCGCCCTGAAAAAGGGGATTCGGAACTTTGAAAGAAGCGGGCTCTATAATGACAAATTGTTTTAGAATTTTTGATAGCCCGGGCTATAGTGCTGAGGAGCTTCAACGCGATTTAGAATCGCCCCCCCCTAATCGAAGAGCAAAAGGGCCAGCCGCAAGGACGATCTCTCGATCATTCTTGTGTTCTTTGCTTGCAAACTGAAGTCTTGATCCATTCTTTTTCATGTCATCAAGGATCTTATTTCTATCACTCATACATTTTTCAATTTGTTCTAATTTTGGCCCTCAAAATGGAAATCGAAAAACATCTTAAAGCGGGGTATAACTTTTCGTCAGCCATGGGGACGGAGCTCCCCGATTAAAGTGGTTAAGGCTTTTTCGGTTTTTCTTGCTAAGTCTTGGATGGCAATCCATCTGGGGTCTTTAAAATCCATATAGTAAATTTCATCAAAGTCGTTGATTTTTTCATAGAGCTCTTGGAGAAATTTGCAAGCTGGGTGCTCTGCATAGGCTTTAAATGTCTGCATCTCAAGCATACGTCCGCAGCAGGTTATAAACTGGCCTAGGGTCAATTCCAAATATGGGTTATCGGCGGCATTCGGGTCCGCGATCCATTTGATATAGACAACCCGCATACTATTACACCAGTTGATAAAGGATTCTACTGTATCCGAATGAAATTTTTTTTCCATTTTTTATTTCCTAAAAATATCATATTACATTCCAAGGCTGAATAACTCAACGACTTTGCAGGCTGCTAGGCTCCTATAGCATAGAATCCTGCGCGTTTTAGGATGTCTACTTTTTTATCCATTTTAATCTCCTTTCGCATCCACAATTCCTTCTGGAAGTGGCTTAATCGAGTTCAGGGGCTTGTCAACAGCCATCCTGACGATGAGGGGTTGGAAAGTTCCGATCACATCTACAAGATCGCGTTGAGCTTCAATCACTTTTTGAATGGGTTTATAGGCTTGTGGAGCCTCGTCGAGACCTCCTCCGATTAAGGTGATGCCGCGCTCGGCTAAATATTCCGCTTGCTGCTGGGGTGTAATTGTTTGCAGTGCATTTGATCGGCTCATTTGACGTCCCGACCCATGAGATGCGGAATTCAGCGATTCAGCATTCCCTTTGCCGACTACTACAAAACCCTTGTCGGCCATCGTCCCAGGAATGATTCCGAGAACACCTTTCCCTGCAGGAGTAGCGCCCTTGCGGTGCACAATGGCTTCTTTTGTGACTCCATTGACTATAATGTCCTCGCGCCAAGCGAAATTGTGGTGGTTTTCAATCGCTGCGATGGATTTTAGTCCGGCTGCTTTTGCGATACGGGCATGGATAACATGGTGGTTAGCAGATGCAAACTGGCCCGCTAATTCCATGGCCTCCCAGTATTCTTGGCCCTCTTCTCTGTCCAGAAGAAGCCATGCCAAATGCTTTACTGACTCATCGAGTTCTGACATGAGTTCTATTGCGAGTTTTGTGTAATAATCTGCGATTTTATAGCCGACACCTCGGGAACCACTGTGAGATAATAAAGCCAAATAGTTCCCCGGTTGCAACTTGAGGGGATTAAGGGGATCAATGACTTCCAATTCGCCCCACTCGACAAAGTGGTTTCCAGTGCCGCTTGTGCCTATTTGGCGGATTGCTGTCAGACGCAAATCGCGAATAAGCTTGGTGCTTTGCCAGTGGGAATTTTCCAGTATAGGATGCTCGATTTTCCCCTCATGTACTCCATCGGCACCTGCTCCAAATATAGTATTATCAACCAAAGTCCGCTGCAAATGGGCAAACTCAGGCGAGCTTGTTTGTCGCAGTACATGTGAGGAGGTAGGATAGACGGTCATCATCATGCGGCAAGCGATATCGACGCCGACTGCATAGGGAACCACCGCATTTTCGGTCGCCAGGACCCCTCCAATGGGCAACCCATAGCCTTTGTGTGCATCGGGCATTAAAGATCCAGCTATTGCTATGGGCAGACGGGCTGCGCTTTCCATCTGATCGATCGCCCCCTTATCGATATACTCTGATCCCCAGATATTGTAGGGGACAGGGGTGTCTCGCAAGCCCAAGGTGCTCTGCAGCTGAGCCTTATTCTCTTGTATTTTCAGTACAAAATTAACACCTTGCTCAGGGGCGACTTTTTTATATAATCGCCAGGCCTCATCGCGCTCTTTGTGAGTGAGTCTGATTTTCCCAATCATTTGTTGAAATTCTTGAGCATTCATTTTTTTTCCTTTTTCAACAGCAATAGAAGTTCCAAGGCAACCGATGCCGGTCCTGGAATAGCCGTATTGCCTGAGATCCAACGGCGAACTGTGCATCCATTGACTCGAAGTGCTTTGGCTAGTTTCGTCTGCCAACCCCACACGCCGAACAATTCTTCGCCGATCTTTCTCAGCTCATCTGGTGTCATTCTGCAATAAAGTCCATCGCCAATTGGGGCGCAGAGGCATCGAACCCGGCAACACCAAAAGAAAGGGGATCGGTAGGATCACAGATTGTGCCGCTATTGGCCGCCATGGCCATGACCACAAGTTTCGCTTGGGGATTAATGAGATCTCGATATTTTTGTAAGGCTTGGACGGGATGCATTTTCCCAGCCCATGTTTCGTTATCGGTCAGAATAATAAAAGCATCTATTTCCAAATTGCGACTCAATGCATAGGTCACTGGAATTGCAAGATCGGTACCCCCTCCAAAGCGCGTAACATTCCTGATTACATCATCTAGCCGCTGTCCTGGGGTGATCAACAGATTTTGTTCCTCTGTATCAAATGCCATGACATGGGCATTTTTTTCAGAACGGACTAGAAATAGGCCGATTGCAGCAGCGGCCTCCACAACACTTAGAATCGCAGAACCAGCACATGCTGTTCCCTGCATTGATCCCGACACGTCAATGCCGACCAAAATACGTTTATTCGTAGGAGTGACCAATGAAAAAGCTGTTTCAAATGCAGCATCAAGAGCTTCAACAATTGGCGCCACAGGACCCCAAACGAGAGAGCCCAACTCACCCCGTCCCTTAGCATAGACACGTGAAGCGAGGAGGAGATGAAAGGGATTGATTTTGGCATTGATCAATTCCTCGCGATCGCGCAGGCGGGTGGCAACATAATCTGCTGCAGGTGCAAAAGGTTGGAGCAATCCCACCTGACTCATCTTAGCAAGATTGCGGATCATGGCCATCATGGGCATGTCGACAAGAAGAGCATTCCATACTTCCACATAGTTAAGGGCCTGGGTGGGCAATGCCTCACGTGGCAAAGAATATTTCTGCACCACTGCTGCGAGCTCTTGGGGCGAGGCTGCGGTCTTGGCTTGGTAGCTCCCTTCAATTAGCCTCAGTCTTCGTGCTTTTTGGATCGCTTCTGGGTCATCGGGTTTGACTATCCAGTTAAACAGAGCTCGACGATCCTCATCCTGGTCGCATTTAGGGTGTGAGAGTCGAAGTAGGTCGCGCAAAGACCACCCTTCTCGCTGGTAGTATTTCACAGCTTGAAGTGAGAGTTGCTCTACAGGCATTTGAATGAACCAATTGCCCACAGCTCTACGCAAAGCTCTTCCCCAGCCGCGCAGGTTGCTCACGTAATCGACAAAATGCAAGAGATGAGTACCCGTCCGGGCGACCTTAGGAAGAGCAGCCAAAGCTGCTTGACGGGTGCTCACTTCGCTACAGGAGGCAGCCAGTGCTAGTGCAAATAGCGCCGCATCGTTTTTCGGCGCACGTCCGGAGGCGCTGATCTCTACAATCCGCTCGACGACTTTGGGCCCATCAGTTACTAACATGCGTTGAATGACCGAAGTATTCTGCTTCGTTAATTTGACAGGTTTGACATAATAGGTACCAGCTTCCGTACCTAGAATTAGAAAGCGATCCAACAATGCCCAGTCATCAATCTTGTAAAAATAGCCACCAGCATTATTTGCTATTTGTCCAGGTAAGGGGTTGGTCTGAGCCGTTGCTACTTGGTGAGAAAAGAGCGTTTGAATGATTTTCTTGTAACTCATAAATTCCTTAAAAAAAGCTGGGCGTATTGAATACCGATGGTTGCCGTGCGCTACAAAGTAGCTTTCACGTACCGATAAACCATCTGTTTCGGCCCAGCAAAAAACAGTATTGGGCATATTTGTGCATCTTGAGATATTTGCGGTAATCAAGACACTTCGGCCCAATGAGCGAGAATATAGTGCAGACTGCACTAATTTTGCAAGACATTTATTTCAAAAAAATTGCTTTTGGCTTGTAGTCGTCTGGAATCGGTCTCCAGACCTTCACTCCAGCCTTTTCGGCCTGTTCGATCATATTTTGAGTTCCTTTCCCACCAGGGAAGGCCACGACCCCATATGGCATGGTCTCCTCAAGCATTTGCTTGTTTCGGATGTGCCCGGCTCCTAATCCTAACTGTGCCAGTCGGCAGGAAACGCCAGATATGGCACATTGTGGTCTTTTGCCCACATGCCTGCTATTCTGTCTGCACCGCGGGCGTCCCCATGGACCAATAAGCCTATGCCGACCTTGGCGTGGAGCCTGTTCAGCACATGGTAAATAATGTGTTGGTCGTGAAAGTCTCTGCCGCCACAAACAATGAATGTCTTCATGTCCCCATTATACACAGGCCGCATAAAAAAAAGACCGGATGTTGCCATCCGGTCTTTTTGCTTTTGTCGCTGTTAGTTTAAGTCTTAGGACTTGGCTTCAGCAGGCACAGGTTGTGGGCTTGCTGGGGCTTTGACTTCAGATTCGCGCTGGGCTGTGAGCGTAACGAACTGCTTGTTGAGCGCTCGTGCTGCTACTATCCAGCCGCCGAGGATGAAGACCATCACAACTGCGACGTATGGTGCAATCAGGGCGACTGATCCTGCGATCATGATCATCCCTTGGTTGACTAGAGCACCACCAGCTTTTCCGAAGCGGGCTCCCACGACGTCGATCGCTGCTTTCCCTTTAACCTTAGATTCTTGGTCAAGTGGGATGTAGGCCATCTCTTTGGTCGGATCGAACAAGGAGTACTTGGTCGCCTTACTCGCAATGTTTTGCGCTGTTCCGAAGACCACCGCAAGCATGAGGGGTGTTGTTCCAAGTGTGGCGATGATTCCACCGAGCTGATCTCTGAAGATGACGAACGCGAAGAAGGCTACCCCAGTGACGAGGAGCACAACAGGCGTTGCCAATGCGGCTTTGCCCCATCCGAATCTGCGGATGACGTTACCACCAACGAAGAGCATCATCAATAGGGTAAGGACCGCAGTGAATTGGGAGAATGCTCCCATGAAGCCTGCGTACTCAGTTGGGTTGGGGTATTGGAGTTTCAATTGGTTTTTCCAGGTGACTTCAACCAGCTGGATGCTGATTCCGTAACCGATTACGAGGATGGCCAAGCAAAGGAGGTATTTGGATTTGAGCAGGTAAGCAAAGCTCTCTTTAAGAGGCATTTTGGGCTTCTCTTTGCTTTTCTTCACGTCGCTTGCTTCGTAGAAACGGGTATCGGTGAGAATGTACTTATTGACCCACCAATAGACTCCCATCACCATGACACCTGCGGCTAAAACGATCATTGTGAGCGAATTCAGCGTAAGGGAAAATCCATCGACTCCAACTGGAGCGCTGCTTCCAACTTTAGAGAAATATTTAATGAGTTCTCCAGAAGGGAGCATCGCTAAGTTAGCGCCGATTCCGAACATTGCATAGAAACGCTTTGACTCAGAAACACGAGTAATATCGTTGGCAAAGCCCCAGAACAGGAGGGAAAGGGCCATACTACCCCACAGCTCAGACATAATATAGAACAGGCTGAATGTCCAGTTGCGGAAAATGGCGACGAGTCCACCAAATCCTTTTGGAAGGGCTGCTTGCAATTTGTCAGCAAGTTCGTTGGGGTGGAGGAAGTCGCGAGCTGGATAGAGGACAAGTGCAAAGATAGCAAAGAAGACGAGGAACGATATAATTGTTGTGTAGAACAGTTTCGTCTTGCTGAGCATATTGCTCAATTTAGCATAAATCAACATGAATAAGATCGCGACAGGAAGCACTCCCCACACTTTCAAGAAGGGAATCGCTTCGGCGCCAGAACCTGGAGCTGTTACGATCAGCGCGTCTTTTGTGTCGCGCAAAATGGTGTAGTTAAAGTTGATGAAGAACATTAATAAAAGCATGGGGATCAGCTTTTTTAGCTCGAATGCGTGGACTGGCCATAGCATCGATCGCCACTTCCCAAACTCTTTGGTTTTGGTTTCCGACATAGATTTTCCTTTGTCTTGTTAATAGTTTATCTCAGAGGTAGTTGCCAAACCCAGGTTCAGTCGATTTTAGGGTTCTTTTGAGCCGATTTTCGACTCAAATTTGGGGGGTCATATGCGGGAGGCTGATATTACCCCCCCAAATTTGAGTCGAAAATCGGCCAAAATAATCCCGAAAATCGACGAACCCTGGGTTTTGCAACTACCTCTCAAAATCCAAGGGGAATTATATCTCTTTCTCGATATATTTCCAATCAAAAAATCCCCGCTCATAGGCGGGGATTCAATCTAAATTTTAATTTAGTTAGAGGATGGGTGCTCAACTGTCATGCAATCGACATAGCTATTCCAGAGTTCTTGTTCAACTCTGCCATGACGAATTGAGGAAATTAACTCGCGCTTAACAAGTGGTAGTGATTTTTTAGGGCTGAGCATAGAGATGGCTTCTTTATCTCCTACAAGGCGTGCGATTTGGAGCATTCTGTCTAATTGTAAACGGGAAAAGGAAACATTATCGCGACGTTTGCGAGATCCGCGTGGGGCTCTACGCTTTGGAGCAACAGATGAAGGACGATCTGTTTTAATAATAAATTTTTCAATGAGACTTCCCAACTGTTGGGGTTCTCTGTGTTTCATCTTACGCAGGGTAAAATGGTGCATATAACCGCCGTTATCCATTGGTAAATATTTGCACAGGTCGTTTTCTTTATTTCCACCAACTTTTTTAATTGCTTTTGCAATAATATCTTCAAGCTCTTTTAAGCTTTTGCCTTTTTGTTCAACTGTCATTTTCTTTCCTTATTTGCTATTGTTTTGAAATATGGGGATCTATATATCCCCGGTCATTGAATTAGTTCAATCATATTCTTGCCTCTGTTTTTTCTCAAGACTATTTTTTTAAAAGGGCTTGCAACTATTGAGAAAAGGGGCTAGTTTTGAACGTAATATGACTACATTAAAAGTATTGAAGGACTCAGATTCGGCGCACAATTTGAGCCGGGTCAAAACGGTTTTGGCTGTCGCAGCCGGTAAGGGGGGCGTTGGGAAGTCTTCTGTCGCGGTCAATTTGGCTTTGGCTCTCAAGAGGAAAGGATATCAGGTAGGGCTTCTCGATGCCGATGTCTATGGCCCCTCTCTGGAGCAGATGCTACCAAAGGGTTTAGAGCCATCAGATAATCCCGATAACCTTAATAAGCTCTTGCCCGGGATGACTCTCGGGATGCCGTTTATCTCGGTCGCCCATTTTAGAAGGGAGGCGTCGATTGTTCGGGCGCCGATTGCCAATCAGATTATCGGGCAGTTTCTCGATACGGTCGAATGGGGCGAGCTCGATTTTCTAATCATCGATTTCCCACCCGGAACGGGAGATATCCAGTTGACCCTCATGCAGAAAGGGCAGATTAGTGGGGCGGTGATGGTCACGACTCCTCAAATCGTGGCGACTATCGATGTACGGAAGGCAATTCAATTGTTTATTAAGATGAATATTCCGGTGCTTGGGGTGGTAGAAAATATGAGTTATTTTATTGAACCCACTTCGAAGAAGAAACTTACCCCATTTGGCAAAGGGGGAGGGGAGGCGCTGGCTAGGGAGTTTGACGTTCCTGTACTCGGGGAGATCCCGATCGATCCGGCGGTATCTGCTGCAGGAGATCGGGGAGTTTCTTTGTTTGAGTTGGGGGGTGAGGCGGCTGAGGCTTTTGAGGCGATCGGTTCGAAAATATTAGAGATGAAGTTTGAGCAGCCTCAAATTGAGGTGGTGGCCAGTGGGCCGCACCACTTGATGGTGAAGGGGGCCAGAGTTTCTCTTCATGAGCTCCAAAAGAGATGCCCTTGCGCCCGCTGCAAAATTCAAAAAAAATGTGACGAAAATGTCTCTTTACTTGAGTTTTCTCCTGTTGGGCGTTATGCTGTAAGGTTAAGTTTTTCTTCGGGCTGTAGTCGCGGAATCTATCCGATTACGTTGCTTAAGCAGATAGCGCAATGATGAAATTTTTTTTTGCTTTTTTGATCCTTTTTTTCGGCTGTTCTCCCAATGCCTCTTCCACTTGGTTTAAGGATGATGGGAAGATCAAGGTTTTGTCGACGACGGCGATGATCGATGACTTGGCTCGGCAAATTGGCAAGGATCGTATTGATCATGTCACCCTGATTACAGGAGAAATTGATCCGCATAGCTATAACTTGGTCAAGGGGGATGATGAGAAGCTCTCCCAGGCGCGCATTGTGTTTGCCAATGGGCTTAATCTTGAGCATGGGGCAAGTTTGAAATATCAATTGCAACATCACCCTCATACAGTTCTGCTTGGCGATGCGATTGCGAAAAAATTGCCTGAGCGGATGATTGTGATTGGAAAGGTGACCGATCCCCATGTTTGGATGGATATCTCTCTATGGGCTGAGGGGATCGATACGATTGTCGATGCCCTTGCAGAAGAGGATCCTGAGAATCGTCAGTTTTACGAAGAGAATGGGGCGGCGCTTTACAAGACGATGATGGCAGCGCATAGACAAGTGACTGAGGAGATGGGTGAGGTGCCAGAGCTTAAGCGCCATCTTGTCACTAGTCACGATGCATTTAATTATTTCACACGAGCCTATCTTGGCGCCGATTGGGAGCAAAGATGTATCGCGCCAGAGGGGCTTGCTCCAGAAGGGCAAATCAGCAGCGCCGATATTCAGCGTGTGGTCGATTACATTTGCAAGTATCATGTCGAGGTGATTTTCCCGGAATCCAATGTGAGCCGCGATGCACTCAGGAAGATTTCGACAGCGTGCGGGCGAAAGATCCGTCTCAGCAAGCTAGCTCTCTATGGCGATGCGATGGGGGGAGTGGGATCGGGCGCCGATACGTATTTGAAAATGATCGAGCATGATGCTAGGGTGCTGAAAGAAGAATGGCAAAAATGAATTGCGCTGTTAAAGTCGAAAAACTAAATGTCAACTATGACCAGACTCCAGCTATTTGGGGAATCGATTTCGAGATTCCCGAGCATAAACTAGTTGGAATTGTGGGCCCCAATGGAGCGGGAAAGAGTACGCTACTCAAAGCGCTCCTGGGCACGCTCAAACAAGAGTCAGGTTCTGTTCTCCTTTTTGGAAAACCTTACAAAATGGTTCGTAAACGTATCGCCTATGTGCCGCAGCGCACCACGGTCGATTGGCACTTTCCGATCAATGTGCTCGATGTTGTTGTGATGGGACGTTACGGGAAATTGGGGC
Organism: uncultured Verrucomicrobiae bacterium; assembly: GCA_963806855.1. Classification (GTDB taxonomy): domain Bacteria; phylum Chlamydiota; class Chlamydiia; order Chlamydiales; family Rhabdochlamydiaceae; genus Sacchariniichlamydia. The sequence goes on from CAWDYW010000003.1 coordinate 470,766, forward strand.
CGCTCAAATGGGTCGGCAAAGAGGATCGCAGGGCTGCCGAAAAAGCGCTCGATCGGCTCGGCATGCTCCCTTTTGCCCATCGGCAGATCAGTGAACTTTCTGGAGGGCAGCAGCAGCGGGTTTTCCTAGCAAGGGCGCTACTTCAGGAGGCCGATCTCTATTTCATGGATGAGCCGTTTGCCGGGGTCGATATGGCGACAGAAAAAGCGGTGGTTGAATTGCTGATCTCATTGAAGGCTGAAGGGAAAACGATGCTGATTGTCCATCACGATTTGACGACAGTGAAGAGCTATTTCGATTGGCTGATTTTGCTAAATGGCTGTTTGATTGGGTGCGGTCCCGTTGAAGAGGTCTTTACTCAGCAGAATCTCGAAAAGGCCTATGGCCATTCTGCGTTCTTGCGCTTGATGAGGGGCTGATGCTGGAGTTTTTTACCGATCCAGTGTTGCGCGCTCCAACCATCGGCACAATGTTGATGTGTTTTTCAGCGGGGATCATCGGCTGTTTAGTCTTTTTGCAAAAGCGCGCGCTTGTCGGTGAGGCCCTTTCGCACGCTACCTATCCAGGAGTGGTTCTCAGCGTGGTTTTTGCTGCTATTTTTCTCCCGTTTTCTGAAGATGGAGCAGCTCTGATGATTTTGTTCGGAGCCTTTTTGAGCGGGCTACTCGGGCTGGCGGTGATTGGCCATATGGAAAAACGGCTCAAAATCAGCAGCGATGCCGCCCTCTGTTTTGTTTTGTCGATCTTCTTTGGGATCGGCGTCCTCATCGCCAGCCGCCTTCAAGTGACCCATGCTCTTTGGTTTAGGCAGATCCAGATTTTCTTGTTCGGTCAAGCGGCGACGATGATCGATGCGCATATTATCCTCTATGCGCTGCTCGCATTGATTGTCACGACAGCGATTGTTCTTCTCTTCCGCTATTTGGAGATTCTCTACTTTGACCCGGAATTTGCCAAAGCGGTGGGGATGCGCACCTCTCTGATCAACGGATTGATCCATTGTCTGCTGGTGCTGGCGATTGTCATCGGGATGCGCAGTGTCGGCGTTGTGCTGATGTCGGGGATGTTGATCGCTCCAGCTGTTGCCGCCCGGCAATGGTCGAAGAAACTCGGTTCATTTTTCATCCTCTCGGCTGTTTTTGGGATGGTGTCGGGCTTCCTCGGCAACGCCCTTTCAGTTTTAATTCCTAAGTGGGTCGGCCAGCCTAATCTTCCACTCGCAACGGGGCCGATGATCATTTTGGTGGCGGCCAGCTTCTGCCTGATCTCTTTCATCTTGAAAAGGAGGCGGGCATGAATCCATACAGCGGGCTCAATTTCTTTCAATTTTTCCCAGTCTTTTTTGGACGGCTGTTTAAAATTATGAATGGAGCGGAGCTGGCATCCGATGAAATCCAAATTTTCGTCTTAGGGCTCATTTCGATCGCCGCGGCCCTGATTGGGACTCTCCTTGTCCTCAAACGGATGAGCATGCTCGCCAATTCGCTCTCCCATACCATTCTGCTCGGGATTGTCGTCGCCTATTTGCTTTTCGCTTCTCGAGCGGGAGAAGAGCTCGGGATGAATTTTTCGATTTTGATCGCCGCCGCCCTGGTAACTGGGATCCTCACCACGGTGCTCACCCAATTTTTAAATCATGTGGTGAAGCTGCAAGAAGATGCGAGCATCGGCCTGGTTTTCACCACCCTTTTCGCTTTGGGGATCATCTTGGTTACCCTCTATACGCGCAATGCCCATATCGGCCTCGAAGTGGTGATGGGCAATCCCGACGCTCTCCACCTCAACGATCTCAAAATTGCTTTAGGGGTCGCCCTGACCAATGTCCTCTTTATCGTCCTCTTTTTCAAAGAGTGGAAGCTCGTTTGCTTCGATCAGGGCTTGGCGGTCAGTTTGGGAGTGAGGCCTGCCCTCTACAATTATCTGCTTATGTTGCTCACCAGTGCAACGGCGATCAGCGCGTTTCGGGCCGTCGGGGTTCTGCTGTTTTTGGCCTTTTTGGTCGGGCTCCCCCTGACAGCCCGATTGCTCACCCATAATCTGCGGACGATGATGCTGCTCTCCTGTGGCTTCGGGCTCCTCTGCTCCCTTTTCGCCGTCGCCCTCGCCCGCCATTTCCTGACGGTCTATCGGGCGCCGCTCTCTACCGCGGGGATGGTTGTGGTGATGATCGGCCTTAGCTTTGTGGTGGCTCTTCTTTGCCGGACATTTTCAACGCAAAGACGCCAAAGCGCAAAGACGCAATAAAAAAAATAATTTTTGCGTCTTTGCGCCTTTGCGTCTTTGCGTTGAACTTTAAGCAAAATTTGTACATAATGGATTTGATGAAACGGATCGGAATTCTAGGAAGCACTGGATCAATAGGAAGAGGCGCTCTTCAAGTGATCCAGCACCTCAAGGATCATTTACAAGTAACTGCCTTAGCCGCAAAATCTAATATCGATCTGCTCGAGCAGCAGGCAAGACTCTTTCGCCCTGAAATCGTCGCTGTTTGGGATGAAGAAAAAGCGAAAGAACTGCAAAAGAGACTGCCCGGCATGCAGGTCCTCGGCGGCTTAAATGGCGTCTGTGCCGTGGCGACCCATTCGTCGGTTGATTTGCTCCTGTCGGCTATTGCCGGTTTTGAGGGGGTATTGCCGACTCTGCGGGCCATCGAAGCGAAAAAAAATATTGCCCTGGCCAATAAAGAGGCGCTCGTTGCAGCCGGAAAGTTGGTGCTCGAGCTGGTTAAAACGCATGGTGTCGACCTGATCCCGGTCGATAGCGAGCATACGGCGATTCTCCAATGTTTGAAGGGAGAAGAGCGGGATCAGATTCGGCGGATTATCCTGACAGCATCTGGCGGCCCATTCCGAGATATCGCGACCGAGCGGCTGGGAAGTATCAGTGTGACCGACGCCCTCGCGCATCCCAACTATCGGATGGGGCCAAAAGTGACGATCGACTCCTCGACGATGATGAACAAAGGACTCGAGATGATCGAGACCCACTACCTCTATGGCGTGGCAATCGATCAAATCGAAGTGGTGATCCACCCTGAGCAGGTCATTCACAGCATGGTTGAATTCAACGACCGGTCGATTATGGCGCAGATGGGTGAGCCGAATATGCTCGTCCCGATCCAAGTGGCTCTGACTCATCCCGATCGAATGGAAGGGATCCTTAAGCCCTATGACTTCACGAAGGCCCACTCGATGCGCTTTGCTCCCTGGGATCAAGATAAATATCGGTGCTTGGGGCTGGCGTATAGCTCTCTGCGGGAAGGGGGGAGTATGCCCTGCTTCATGAATGCAGCCAATGAAGTGCTTGTCGAGCGGTTTTTGGGTAAGGAAATCGGGTGGTTGGACATCAGTCAAAAACTGCAAACCCTAATGGAAAAGCACCAGGTTGCGACTCCACAAAATTATGAAGATTTCGCTAGCATCGATCAGCTAGCACGTCATCTTGCTAAAAGGATTTAAAACATGATCATGAGCTTTCTCTACATTATCCTCGCCCTCTTTGGGATCGGATTCTTGGTCTTCATTCATGAACTGGGCCACTATTTTGTCGCCCGGCGGGTTGGCATCACCGTGCTGGCCTTCGCGATTGGTTTCGGAAAACCGCTTCTTGAATGGGAAAGAAAGGGGGTCAAATGGCGGATCTGCATGCTCCCTTTCGGCGGCTATGTCCAAATGGAAGGGATGGATAAGAAAGGGGCGATTGAACCTTATCAGATTCCAGGGGGATTCTTCGCTGCAAAGCCCTGGGATCGAATCAAAGTTGCCCTCGCAGGACCACTGTCGAATATCTTGTTTGCCTTCGTCGCTTTTGTGATTTTATGGGGTGTAGGAGGGCGGGAAAAGCCGTTTGCCATGTTCACCCACCATATCGGATGGGTCGAGCGCGATTCTGGCCTCTATGAAGCCAATGTGCGCGCTGGCGATGAGATTACCAAGCTTAACGGCAGACCTTACAAAGGATTTACCGATTTTCTATATGGGATTGCCCTCGACAAATCGGCGCTAACTATTGATGGTCAAGAAGTAGATTACTGGAATGGGACCAGGCTTCCTTTCTCCTATGCATTTCCCAAAGACAAAAATATCAATGTCCTCGCTCCAGCACAGTATTTGATCGTCGCCTCTGAGGAGCTGCCTGCAGATTCACCGATGGCAAATAGCGGTGTCGCCCCTGGAGATCGGATCGTTTGGGTCGATGGAGAGCTGGTCTTTTCCCTGCCGCAGCTTGTCCAAGTGATCAATACGCCCCGCGTGCTTCTCACTGTAGAGCGCGGTGGAGAGACCTTTTTGACTCGGGTTCCCCGCCTCATGATCGGCGATCTACGCTTAAGCACTGTAGAAAAAGAGGAACTCGACGACTGGCGCTACGAGGCCAAGCTGAGCCCAAAGGTCGAGCAACTAGCTTTCATTCCTTACAACTTAACCTCGACTGGGCTTGTCGAAGGGGCGCTCGGCTTTATCGATGAAAAGTCCAACCTTCAAGCCGCTTTTGATGGAGCAAAGCGCTCTAATATCGAAATCCCTCTGCAGCGTGGCGATAAAATCGTAGCAATTCAAGGGCAAAAAATCAGAAGCTCCTATCAACTGCTCAAAGAGTTACAGACCAAAAAATGCATGATCGTAGTCCAAAAAATGGCGGCAGAGAAAGCCCCTTTCTATACCGATGCCGATGGCAATTTTGAGGCATCTTTCGAGATTGAGCAGCTAGACAAAATTACCCGATCATTGGGGACAGATAGCCTGGTCACTCAGATGGGAGATCTCCATTTGCTTAAGCCTGTGACTCCGACGCCGCTCCGCCAGCCAGTTGTGACGAAGAAAGCGTCAAAAGGGAAAAAAGAGGAGAGTGTCGATGAAGAGACATTCAAAGAGGGGCATCTTAATCAAATCACCTCGATCCTCCCCACTTTGCATCGCCTAGCCCTCAATATCGTAGTCAGCGACAAGAAGGTGATCTATAACCCCAACCCCTTTGAACAGTTTGGATCGGTCTTTAAAGAGACCTACCGGACCCTCTACGCCCTGGTCACGGGTTTCTTAAGCCCCAAAAATATCTCCGGACCTGTCGGAATAATCCAAGTGATGCATCAAAGCTGGATGATGGGGGCCAAAGAGGCGCTCTTTTGGCTGGGGATGATCAGCATGAACTTGGCGGTGCTTAACCTCCTCCCTGTGCCGGTTCTCGATGGAGGCCATATTGCCTTGTCAGCCGTCGAAATGGTGACAAAAAAGCCGCTCAAGGCCAAGACCATGGAGCGGCTTATTTTGCCATTCGTCATTTTGCTGATCGGATTCTTCGTCTATCTGACCTATAATGACCTGGCTCGGCTGATTACTAGTTGGTTCCAATGAGCCAGTTGCAAAACGAAGTGCATGGAAAAAACGATGATTTTGAGTCAGTTTGCCAGCCACGAAGTGGCCAAAGCCCTGCCCCCGAGCACATACTCAATGTGAGTAGGGCTCGGGGGCAGGGTGGCAAAATGGCTCAAAAGGGCGTTTTTGCCATGTGCTGGAGTTTTGCAACTGGCTCAGAAAAACCAGCGGATCGCATTGTAGGGATAAGAGAAGAGTTGGGAGGCTGTTTTGCTTATCGCTGAGATCACGCCAGCGCTGCAGCATGATCGGCTCTCTTTGATCTTGGCGTAGTGGAAGATGTACCCTCTTTTTAGGTATTCACGCGCTTCATGATCCTTTAGCTTTGTCACAACTGAATCGTTGGTTAGATACCATCCATCGGGCTTTTTGACTACAGCGACATAGTGACCGCTATTATCTTTACCCGAGTGAACAACGCATCCTTTCAACTCATAGGTAGTATCGTGGTCATTAAAACGGGTCGATTGAGACGAGAGTGTAATCGTTTCAGCTTGCTCGATGGAATAGTCCTTTTTCCCCTCTACACGGTTGACCTGAATCACCAGATGGTTAGGGGCAACGTCCAGTTTTGTGGTTTTAGTATTAAATTTTCTATGCTCTGTTACCGGCACTGTGGCAAAGCGGCCGTTTACAAGCTCCTGAATTGTTGCGTAATTGCGGGTAATATCCAGTGGCATAATTGGTTCGGGGTCAAATTGCTCCCGTCCCTCTTTTTCTCCTTTAGGCGTAGTGAACTCTTCGTAGATGTTGGATCCAAATCGTGTCGTACTTAATAGGTTGCGGAGCCCCTCTGCTGCATCACACTGAGCTCGTCCGCTGCCGGGAAAGAGTACTTGGCGGGCAGCTCGGCTATCGACACCCGAGATTTTTTGACCATTCATTTGGGCATCATAATAGCTCCGAATGAAGGGGGCAAACTTTGACTTGGGGTCGTTTAAAAATAGATTCGCCAAATCAGGATTATTCGCAATAAACCCTAGGATTGAAATGGTCGGACAGTCATTTCCAAGGTTTGGAGTCCCTACAGGCGCCATCTCCGCCATGACTTTGGGATCGACAGTCGCGCTCGAGTCTGCTTTCAGTGGCTGAACTTCGTAGATTCTGCTGAGTTTTGCTTTACGTTCGGCTTGTTTTGCATTAAGATTAGCAACTTGAGCTTTTCCAAAAATTGTCGCAGCGCTTTCAATTTCATCGCCAATCGCATGGAAATAGCCTTCAGCCTGATGATACAATTTGTATTCGATTGCATCATCAAAGCATTGAGCTTTTGGAGATATATTATCTTGAATAAATCCATTAATATCTATAGTCATAACTTAATTATATGCAAATTCGTTTTAATTGTAAATATAATATTAAATTTTTCACTATTTTCTATGTCCTTGGAACAGAAGGTCGGACAACTCTTTGTCGTCCCGATCTGCCCTACCCATGGGCAAGAGCACCTCGATCAAGTTTATAAGCTCCTTAAAGACAAGCACATCGGGGGAGTAATTCTGATGGAAGGGCTGTCGGAAAAGCAGAGCGAAATTATCCAACATATTCAGGATGAGCAGGATATCCCTCTTTTGACCTTCCAGGATGCTGAGTGGGGGGTGGGGATGCGGCTAAAAGATATCCCCGGACTCCCTAGAAACCTCACTCTGGGCGCCATCCAAGATCTGGAGCTCCTCAGGGCCTTTGGGCGGGAGCTAGCTCGCCAATGCCGCCTATATGGGATCCAAGGCGATTTTGCCCCTGTTGTCGACGTCAATAGCAACCCGAAAAATCCCGTTATCGGACAGCGTTCCTTTGGGGAAGATCCCTACGAGGTGGCGCGTCGCGGAGTGGCGGTAATGGAGGGGATGCGCGAAGGGGGGATTTTGGCCTGCGCCAAGCACTTCCCAGGGCATGGCGATACGGCAGTCGATTCCCATCACGACCTGCCCACCATAGGCAAAATGGAACTTATCCCCTTTAAAACCTTAATCGATGGGGGCGTCGATATGGTGATGCTCGGCCATCTCTATTTCCCCGCTCTCAGCGATCTCCCAAGTTCGATGTCGAAGGAGATCATCACCGGACTGCTCCGTGAAAAACTGGGTTTCCAAGGGCTGATCATCACCGATGCGCTCAACATGCAGGCCTTGGCGAAGAATTTCCCACTCGACCAAATTTTCTTGAGACCCCTGTTAGGTGGCGCTGATCTGCTCCTTACTGCGACCAGTCACCCAGAAGTCTCGGCCTTTTTGATCCAAACAGCCATCCCGCAGGCCATTGAGTGGATTAAAGCCAATGTGCCCGAAGAGATCATCGACGAGCGGGTGGCGCGGATCTTAAAAGTGAAACAACGGGCAATTCCACCGATGCCTCCAGAAAATCCCGAGCTGGGGCGGACTCTCTATCGTCATGCTGTCACCCTTGTGGGACCCAAACCCGATTTTGGTTCCGAGATTGCCTTGGTACAAAGCCGTCCCGACCCCGATTTTGAGCACTTTTTAGCGCTTGGGGCCAACGTGACGATCTTCACATTTGAAGAGATCGATTTGGCCGCAACCTACCCATACTTGATCATCAATATCCGCAAAGGGGATCAGCCCGCCAGCCTCCCCGACCATGCCCTCGTCGCCCTCTTCGATACCCCTTATGCCCTTCACCATCAATGGGCCCTCGTTGGCTATGAGGATGTCCTCGAAGCGAAGGAGGCGGTTGCAGATGCTCTCTTTGGCAAACTAACTCCTTTGGGAAAACTCCCTATTCATTTATAGATTTGAAATATGGATGAAGAAGTGATGAACTACGACATTGTCTGGCGCGATAGCAGTTCAGGCGAGACGTTTGCCCCCTTCTTTTTGGATGGGTTTCGAGGAGAAATGCGTGCGGGGCAAACTTTGATCAATTTTGGCTGCGGCACGGCAAAAGCCACGAAAGCCTTCCTGGCCAAAGGGCTCAACGTCACCCTCGTCGATATCTCTCCCTATGCTCTTGATGAAGAGATCCGGAACATGTTGATCCTCTTTTCTAATCAGGTTCATTTTATTCAGGCATGCCTCTGGCAGCTGCCCAAGGAGCTCAAGTCGGCCTATTGGATCTATTGCTGTGATGTGCTCGAGCATATTCCTGAAGATTGTCTCGACAGCGTCCTCGGTCAAATAAATGAGAGAATGCGCTTCGGGGGATATATCAGTATCAGTCTGAAGGAAGATTTGGCCAAGAGGAACAAATCGTGGTGGGAAAAAAAGCTCGCCAAGTATTTTAGCCTCGCCGGTGAAGATCTTGTGGAAGGCGAGGCCTATTTCAACTGTAGAATTCTTAAAAAAGGGTGAATCCTTCCTGTTTATAAGAGCTGTAGCCTTCATCGAGCACTGTCGCTGTAGATGAAGCTGCGATTCCGCCTGCTGCCGCAGCTAAAATCGCCCGCGCATAAGGATTAAAACCTTTGGCGATTTGCAGTGTCGCATTCGCTACTGCCGATCCTGTTGCCATTGAAAAGAGAGAGATTAAATAGGGAACTTTCCGAATTTCAGCAAGTCCTCCAGCCGCACCGCCTGCTTGTGCAGAGGTGAAAACTTTTTTGCTCAAGGTCCCCATTTCTTTAGCTTTAATCGATCCTAACCCGAACATTGTGCCTAAAATCGCCCCTTTAGCGATGGCCATTTTCCCAGCCTTGTAAAGAATCGCAAGGGCTCCAATCGCTTGTGCCAAATTGGCGTCTCGAGTTTGACCTCTCAATGCAAAGACGATTGCGATTGCAGAGCAAATCATCGCTGTCGATTGTGCATATTTAGAAACTTGTGTATCAGCTGCTTGTTCTCCGTTCATTAGCCGTCTAGGGATTCCGATGAAGGCGCCTGCTGCAAGGTATCCAGCTCCGAAAATGGCCAAAATATCGCGAGCAAGACCGGTTTTACCGCAGAGCAGTGCGCCGATAGATGTCGCAGTGAATGTGGCTAAGATGTGGGGGTTAAAGGCGTACTGCAGGCCAAGAGAAAAACCTTGCATCAATTTTTTTGAGAAGATGGAAATTTTTTGAAGTTTAGAGTTGTGGGAGTCATCAATTTGTGCGCCGCAGCCTACTGGGCAAGTATTATTAGAAACAAACCATCTGTCACCACATGAGCGGTGCCAACCGGCATGTTGTGATCCGGTATGGTTAACATATTCTTCAGTATCGGCTGTAAGGCAGGTCGAGCATTCATAATCACCGTTAACATTTGCAATTTGTTCTGGGGTTAATCTATATGGTGCAGTTAAACTTACGGACATTATTACAACTCCTTTTTTATTAAAGTTTCATATTAAATATAATAAATAAAAAAAGATAATTTGTAAATTATTAAAATTAAAAATTGTAAATTGATTTTAATTAAATGCTTTTGTATAATAATTTGTATGAGTAATACGATTATAGCATCTCATTCATCTTCTTTAGAACGAGGAACCTGGATTTCATTTGGCCGTGAGCTAGGTGTGGCAACAATCGAGGAAGTTTTACCTGGCTTAGCTTGCATGGCCTCATTAGCTCTGATTCCAGTTGCAGCTACCATTGCAGAAACCGCTGCATCCCTATTTTCCATAAAAAAAGCAGTTGAAGAATATAGAAAAAATAAGCCTTGGACTTTCCATCGACTAGCTATCTGCTTGTATCAGGTAAATGTCGGCATGCTAATTGGATATCAAATACTTTCTGCTTCTCCTGAGGGATATCTAACGCTTGGCGCTATTGCAGTGGCAACTGGAACGGTCAAGCTTTATCTTGGATATCAACAGATCATGCAGGGATTAAAGAACAATGAAAGATCTTTGGCTAGAGGTCTTGTTACAACCATCATCGGTTCCTTCAACTTAGCAAGCGGATTGAGCAGAATGTATTTTTCCTTACCAAACTTAATTCAGAAAATGAGAAATGAGAGAACAAATTCAACCATGGGGATCAAAAATCTTTTCTGGGAGAGGGGAACGAATTACTTAAATCAACTATTTGGGGAGATCAGGTTGATGAGAATCTAGCAAAATCAACTTTGGCTGTCATTCAAGCAACCCGCGCACCTGGTGTGCATTTTTCTGAGCAAGGAATGCTGCCTTGGAAACCTGGTGGAACCTGTTCAGCTCGAACCCTCGATTTTCTTGCAAGACATCTAAAAGAATGTTCTATCGACGCTTCTTACGCCCAACAGGCAAACTGTATTGCTAGCTTCGGAAAATATTATGAGGGAGATGGGTTAATTTTCCAATCGAGACAAGCCGCGTTTGATATGATTTCAGTCGATAAAAGCTCTAGTGATCCAGAGGCTCTCAAAACTGCAAAGATGGCTTCACTTGCTGCATTTCATCATCTAAAATTGGACCCTATGACTGAAACATCGATTCAAATTGAAGAAAATCAGTCTGCCAACATTTGTTTTGAGGAAGGCGAAATTGAGAAAATATATGAGCGCTCATATCAACTCACTGATAAACAAGAGTTGTCAATATATGCCTGTAAACCTAAAGGCCCCAATAGTCTTAAATCAAGCGAGATGAATTTAATTGATACAGTACGGAAAATTCCTTTTGGTCGTTATTTAATTCGAGGAATTATCCCAGAAGATAATCATAAGCAAGAGCATCATGGACACAGCATAGCATTGATCAAAAGTAAAGAAGGAAGCTTTCTTTTTGATCCGATCGATGGAGCATGGTCAATTATTCGTGAAATTGGGCGTCATATGGTAGATTCTATGAGGAGCCATTCGATGTGGTATAATGAGTTTCGAATCTATCAAGTTTCTTGCAAAGAGGGTGGTAAGGGGTAAGAAAGAAAGGTCTTTAAAAAAAGGTAAATCCTTTGAGCACAGGGTGGATTTCCTATTGGTCTTCCTTTTATTATATAATAAAAAAATTATAACAGGATATTTGGATGGTCATGATAGAAAAAATATCCTGACCATCCTAATATCCTGAAAAAAGGCCAGCAATTGCCGGCCTTTTTGTCTTACTTCTGGTCCTCTTCGTTGAGGATTTCCACTTCGGCATCCTCGATGTCAGGCTTTGCTCCGCCTTGTGGTGGTGGTGGAGCTGCAGCGCCTGCTTGTGGGCCGCCTTGCATCGCTTCGCCGATCTTTTGCATGTGGTGTTGAGTTCGTCTGTCGCAGCGCTTTGATGGCGGCGATGTCGTTTGCCTTCGAGACGCTTTTTTCACGGCGTCGATCTTGCTTTGGACACTTCGACGACGATATCTTCGGGGAGTTTGTCCTTGTATTCAGTCGAGAGCTTTTTGAGCGCGGAAGGAGAGCGAGTCGGCTTCGTTGCGCATTTCGACTCTTCTTTGCGCTTCTTGTCTTCTTCGGCATGAGTCTTCGGCATCTTTGAGCATGCGCTTGATTTCAGCTTCGGTGAGGCCGGATTTGGCTTCGATGCGGATCTTTTGCTCTTTGCCGGTTGCAGATCTTTGGCAGAGACATGCAGGATCCCGTCGGCATCGATGTCGAAGGCGACTTCGATCTGCGGCATGCCGCGCGGCGCAGGAGGGATGTCGGTCAGGTCGAAGCGGCCGATCTCTTTGTTGTCATTGGCCATTTTGCGCTCGCCCTTGGAGGACGACGATGGTCACAGCTGGCTGGTTGTCGCGGCTGTGGAGAAGACCTGTTTTTTCTGCGTCGGGATCGTCGTGTTGCGCTCGACGAGAGGAGTCATGACGCCGCCTAGTGTCTCGATACCGAGTGTGAGCGGGATGACGTCGAGGAGAAGCACGTCTTTGACATCGCCTGTGAGGACGCCGCCCTTGGATAGCGGCGCCGACTGCGACGACTTCATCAGGGTTGACGCCTTTGTGCGGCTCTTTGCCGAAGATCTCTTTCACTTTGCGCTCGACAGCAGGCATACGGGTCATACCGCCGACGAGGATGACTTCGTCGATCTGTTCTTAGAGAGGCCTGAGTCTTTGAGAGCTTTGAGGCAAGGCTCGTTGGTGCGTTCGATGAGATCGTGGGCGAGGCTTTCGAGCTTGCGCGCGTGTCAGTGTGAGCTGCAGGTGTTTAGGCCCGGTGGCGTCCATCGTGATGAACGGCTGGTTGATCTCGGTCGGTTTGCGTGCCGGAGAGCTCGATTTTGGCTTTTTCAGCGGCATCGCGCAGACGCTGCAGGGCCATTTTGTCTTTGCTGAGGTCGATGCCGTGTCTCTTTTTTAAACTCGTCGAGCATCCAGTTCAGGATCGCGTTGTCGAAGTCGTCGCCGCCCAGGTGGGTATCGCCATTGGTCGAAAGCACTTCGAAGACGCCATCGCCGATTTCGAGGATGGAGATATCGAATGTTCCGCCGCCAAGGTCGAAGACGGCGATTTTTTTGTCGCTTCTGTTTGTCGAGGCCATAGGCAAGCGCGGCTGCTGTTGGCTCAGGGATGATCCGTTTGACATCGAGTCCTGCGATGCGTCCTGCGTCTTTGGTCGATTGCCGCTGCGAATCGTTGAAGTAGGCGGGAACGGTGATCACAGCTTCGGTGACTTTTTCGCCGAGATAGGCTTCTGCGGTCTCTTTCATCTTGATCAGAACTTGCGCGCCCACTTCTTCTGGGGTGAGGATTTTGCCGTCCACTTCGAAGACGGCGTCGCCATTGCTGTTTCAGCGATGACTTTATAGGGACGGTTTTGATTTCAGATTGCACTTCGGAATATTTGCGTCCGATGAAGCGCTTGGCAGAATAGATCGTCTTTCAGGGTTGGTGACCGCTTGCCGCTTGGCAGGGATACCCGACGAGGCGCTCGGCTCCTTTATAGGCGACGACGGATGGCGTTGTGCTTGCGCCTTCTGCGTTGGCGATGACTTTGGGGTTCCGCCCTCCATGACGGCGACGCAGGAGTTGGTCGTTCCTAAGTCGATACCGATGATTTTGCTCTTTTTTTTATTGTCTGACATAGTTTTACTCCTTGTTTTCTTCTTTAGATGGTTTTCTTGCGACTTTGACGCGAGCGGCTCGGATGATTCGGTCGCCGCTCTTATACCCTTTGAGGAATTCCTTGAGGATTGTCCCTTCAGGGTGGTCTTCTGTTTCTTCTACTTCAACTGCTTCGTGATGATGAGGATTGAACATCTCTCCAACAGAGTGGAAAGAGACGATATTGTGATTGCTCAAGATCTCCTTAAATTGGGAGAGGATCATGCCAAATCCTTTCGACCAATTGCGAGTCTCCTCACTCATTTGCTCAGTAAATCCCAATGCACTTTCAAAAGTGTCGATCGGGGTTAGAACCTCACTGATGACATTCTCGATGGCAAACCGGGTCATCTCATGTTTTTCCTTTTGAAGACGCTTGCGCGAATTCTCCATTTCGGCGAGCAGGCGGAAGTACTTGTCTTTAAAGTCCTCTTCTTCCACCGGTGGCGGCGCAGCTATATCTTCTATTTTTTCTTCATTTTCACTCATTATTTCTTCCTATTAGTGGAACTTGATTTTTTAACTCAATTTGCGAGGCCTTTGGCTGGCGGAAACTGATCTTAAATTTGTATAGGGAGCTCGTCAGCGTTTCGCTCAGGGCCTCTGCAGCAGTCTCCATGATTCCAAAGAGGCGCCGGTAGGGGAGTCGATTAGGACCCAGCAACGCAATCGCACCTGCAAGCGTCTGGTGGATCCGGTAAGGGATCACAATGATCGAGCAGCCAGCAAGTTCGGTCGAGAGCATCTTGAAATCATCGCCCAAAAAGCAACACAGCTGCTGCTCTTCACAGCTTTTCTTCAGCAGCGTCCGCAGATCGACCTCGTTTTCAAAAAGCGACAAGCTGCTCGCAAGTGAAGTGGCATTGTTGAAATCTGGATAGCTAAGAAGCTTGGAAAACCCCGTCTTATAAATGTCTTCCGCGCTGAAATTTGAATAGGTGACAATGTGGCGAAGCATGATCTCTTTGTAGAAGAAATCGGCGAGCTTCTCCTCTTCAGGGTTGAGTTTGGGCTTTTCTATCCCTGAGATGCGCCACTGCAGATATTGGGCGATCCGATTTAAGTTGGCGTGCGATAGTCCCTTCTCGAGGTATAAAATTTCCGTATGGACCATCCCAAAGTCGGTGATCAACACACACAGGCATCGATTCGGATCGATCTCCACCAATTTGATATCCAAAACAAAATCTTGATCGAAGCGAGGGGACGAGAGGAAGACCGCGCACTGAGTGCTCTCTGCCAAAACCTCAGCTGCTCTCTGCAAATAGCTGGCCACTTCGCGGGTCGATTTCGAGAGCTTGTCGCGAATCGCAGATGCCTCTTTCTCCTTCAGATCAGGCTTATGCAAGTTAGTCTGGACATAAAACTTAAATGCCTCCTCCGTCGGAATCCGTCCTCCCGAAGAGTGCTGCTGCTTCAGATAGCCCCCTTTTTCCAAGGTGGAGAAGTAATTGCGGATCGTCGCCGAAGAGAGATGCTGGAAGCCAAATTCGCGTAGAGTCGAAGAGCCAACCGGGGCGCCAGTTTCGAGATAGAGCTCGACCAGGCCGAGGAGGACCTGCTTTTCCCGCTCATCTTTGGGTGGTCTTTTAAGAGTCATCGCTTTCAACATGTCCTTAATTATACCAAAAAGGAGGGCGGGAGTAAAGAAAAATTAGCAGTCAGTAAGTCAGATTGCTGATGTTTTTCTTAAGTAACTGAATTTCAACGCAAAGACACCAAGGCGCAAAGACGCAATAAAAAAATTATTTTGTTTTTCTTTGCGTCTTTACCTCGGTTGTGTTTCCTGAAATTTACTGTGCAATGCTATGCAATGAAAATATTGCACAGTTGATTTAAGAATATCATAATAAGAAAGTTAAACATCAGATTTTTCAACCATAACGTAAGTCGCCATCGGATCGTTTTCTGATGTCCCAATGCGGATAACAAGAGCCTTTTCTTGAAGTTGTTTAAGTCGAAGTCGAGTAGTGCGGGCAGATACTCTCCACAGTCTCATCGCCTGTTTCGCGGTTACTTCCTTCTCTTTTTTGAGATAGTCCAGTAATTTTTGGCCCCATGGGGGTATGACCATTTCTTCCAACTGCGCTGAGTAGAGAGTTAATCTGAATTGTGTATTGAACTCCTCTATAAGAGGTGGTTTTAGTCCCTGCGCTTTACAAGTTTCTTGTATGCGGCGAAGCCCTGATCCCCATTGTTCTATAAGATGCAATTCTCTAAAGACTCGAGCAAGGACACGATTTCTAATCTTGGAAGATCCAGCGAGCGCTTTTTCAATTGTCTGTCCAAATGGGAGGCCCCCAGGATTAGTAATTTCAATCCGGTCATTAAAAATCGCAATTTGGATATGGCATCCGATCATCGAATAGTCAGTATGAATCAAAGCGTTCAAGACAGCTTCTCGGAGGGCAATGGGAGGGTATTGTAAAATGTCTTCGCGGTAAATCCTGCCAATCCGGGCTTTTTTTGATATATTGCGCTCAATAAACGCAAGGATGCTATCTGTGGCAAAGGGCAAAGGAACTTCTATGTCTGCTTGATCTAAAATTTTTTCCCTATTTAATCCGGCAAAACGTGCGCATCGAATCTCTGCATCGGGAAAAAGTTTTTTTTTATTGCTGCCAAATAGAAGTACCCCTCCATTACTGGGATATTTTTTCCCAGCTCGAAACGTCTCCACTCCTAAATTTTCAAGGCATTGAGCAGTTGTACGTTTCCCAGCTTTTTCAAAAACCTCTTTCATGGTCTCTAAATCTAGGTGCCCATGAGGATGTGGAAGCTCATCAAATGAAACCCTTTTTGCCAAAAGGCGTAATGAATCGAGCATCTCAGCATCCACCACTCGATTCGTTGACCCAAATCGGACATAAACCCCTCGTTCAGGTCCTTCTGATTTTAAATAATACGGTCCTACGCTATGGGGAACTCGGACAATCAACAGTTCTTTATTGCGAATCGATTGAATTTCTAAGTCCGGTGTCAGAAGAGGATGGATGCTATCGCTGATTGCATTGGCGATCCGTTCCTCCTCCAATAGACTCTCGGGTACACCAATCACATTTTTGCCTTTATCTTGTACCCCTATAACAATTGTCCCGCCTGCAGTATTGGCAAAAGCGACGACTGTTTTCAAAATACCATTTAAAGCTCTGGTGTTTTCTTTGAATTCGACTGTTTTGCCTTCATTTTCGGCTAGAAGTTGAGAGATCATATTTTGATGATAACAGCTGTGCAATTTACTGTGCAATACTATGCAATGAAAATATTGCACAGTTGATTTATCTAACTCATATTCAGCTGTTTGCGAAATTTTCCGACAATTCAGATTTGCTTTTCGTAAAATGTATTGCGGTTTACCATTGTTCATGAAAAAATTGAGCCATACGAAACTTTAGGAACAGTATGAAACGCAGAACAGAGATTAAGTTTTTTTTATTTACGGCCAGTCTAATTTTAAGCGGTGTATTGAATGCACGCGAGGGGCATGAAGAAAGTCCACATTATGAATGGATTGATGGGCAAGATGTAGCAGTATGCGAGGATGGTATTTACATTGGTACAGTCAAAGGAATGATGCAATTGAACGTGGTCGACTACGATAGGATTAATGATCGGTATCAAGTGCGATGTTCTTGTTTGGAAAAACCATGGCTTGACCCATACGAGAATTTAGGCATCCCGCCTGAGAAATCACTTAAATAGAAGCGCAAAAATTGTTTTTTTTGCGTCATGGCGCCCTTTGCGTCTTTGCGTTGAAAAAAGCCTTAGGTCTCTAGAATATCGGGGTCCATGGCGATTAGGGGCAGGATATCGACGATCGAGGGCGACCAGCCGATACCTCGCGAATAGACGAGTTTAGAGGCGATATAGGTGGCTATAATCGCTTTCTTGTGGATGTCAGGGATCTGGGAGAGGATCCGATCTTGATAGCCCTTTCTGAGCAGGGGAGGGCAATAATTGAGTAAGCATCTGATCAGAGGATGTTTTGGATCATTGGGGAGTAAAATCTTTTCCAAATAGTCCAAAAGGTGATATTTGTATGTATTGATCCTTTCCGACACCATCTCGGAAAGATCGGTTAAAAAGGCTCCCGTTTCGGCATGGGCGCTCAGCATCAGCTGTCCTTCATCCTTGGCTCTTGCGCGGATGATACCCAAAATTTCAGGCATCAGCTCTTTCTTCTTCTCAATGAACTCCTGGTCACTCAGGATAAGCCCAGTCAAGACTTCAAACGAGGAGCAGATCACTCCACCCTTGTTCGCCGAACTATCCTTGATGATGATGACCCCGAGTTTCTCTAGCGCCCGCCTTGCTTGCGGAGTCAAGTAGAGGTTGGCCCCTTCGACGATAGCGCGAGAGGTGGGTTTGCCCGTCTCATCCAAAAAGTCCTTGTAGTTGTTCTCATTCAAGGTCCTAGGTCTTCCGCCGCCGGGGATGAAGATATCGGTCTTGGTCTGATGGACATTGTTGCGGAAGAGGTGGTTCATCTCACTTCCGGAGAGCCAGTTTTTGATCACTTTCCCACTCTTTTTCTCATAGCAAAGAGTTTGCTGGGCATAGGCAGTCTGCTCCCTTTTCGTCCCCAAATCGAGCAAGAGACCGCCATCATGGAGCTTTGCCGGTGGGTAGAAACGGATCGGCTGCACATCATGGAACATCTGGGCTAAGGTCTTAAGATCGAGCCCTTCTGGATCGTAGATGGTCCCTGAGACGTCGGTGAGCGCCAGCAATTTGGCTGTCTTGGGGAAGAATTTATACAGGTTGAGGATTTGATTTCCGGCCACATCTCCATCGGGACCGCCCGACATTTTGATCGTAAATTTGTCGGTCGTAGGATCGATGCCCATGAATTTGAGCACCTCTTCCATGTAGACGTTGACCCCATAGGAGGTGACCCCAAATTCCTTGTGGTTGATGCCAGGGCCCGATTTGCTGGTGATGAAAGAGCTGCCGGGCTTGTAGTTGTAGTACTTGGCATAGGTCGCGATCCAGTCGATCATCTCATTGTGCATGTTCTCGTCTGGACCCAGATAAATGTACTCGGGCCGCTTGTAGTAGTCGACGATTTGCCCCGGGCGCAATTTCCCATCGGGATCGCAATTGAGTAGCGTGATGAAGGCCTCGACGTAGGAGCGCTGCGATTGGTAGAGGAATTCAAGCTTTTGCTCTTTCTGGTAGCCGGCCACCTTCTCGTCGATCTGCTCAGAAGCGAGACCTGTCTCCTCCAGCTCATCCTTATAGATCAGTTGCTCCGATTGGAGCCGTTCGAAAGGCTCGAGGAAAATCACCCCTTTGGCGCCCCCTTCGGGAATATCCTTATTCTTTTTCTGCTGGGTATAGGAGAGGTTATAGCACTCGGAGAAGACATTGGTCCTCTCCCAAAGCATCTGCTCGATCCGCTGCGGAAATACCGTGCGGAGTCCGCCGCGTGCCAAATCTTTAAACCGGATATGGAATCCGATATAGAACATCCCCTTAAAGAAGAAGATCGCGAAGGGCAGTTCAGGGAATTTTTCTTTCCGATCGTAGGGCAAATACTCAAGATATTTCGGATCTAACCTAAAGCTAAACGCCGTCTTGTTGCTCCGATAGAAGTTTGTCTTGAGCACATGCTCGACGAAGTTCATCCCCTGCCGGAGAATATTCTTGCGCCGGGTGTCGATCGTCGCATTGCCCGTATCCAAATCGGCGACCAGATCGAGAAATTCCTTCTTGATCTTCTCGTATTCCTTGAGATCGCATTTTTCCGGGCTGAACTTCCATTCAAAGGCCTGCGTCAGCTTGACCGTCAACTCGGGATGGCGGCAGAGCCCCTCCTCGATCTTGTTCAGACTGTACATGTTATCGTCGGCATGGGTCAGCGTCTGGTGGATGAAATTGGACATCGCCTTGATCAGATTGCCCATATTGCCCCGCACCAGTCCGGTGTCGACAAACTGCTTATCGAAAATCTCTTGCCCCTCGAAGTACTTGAGGGTCACCATCTCCTGGAGGAAATCGTTCACATCGCACTCTTCCCAAGCAGCCTGCCCCTTGGCCCCGTGCAGCCCCACCGACATGATCAAAATCGCATCGCGGCTATAGGGATCGATGTAGGTCGCGCTGACCCGCCGCATCGTCAGCCCGTGCCGATGGACCATCTTGGCAAAGTGGTACAAAAAGTGGTGTTTGGGGACATTGCGCCAGGCAAAGACCACCTGCATCGAAGGCTGATCCTTCACCTCTTTCCAATCTTCATTGTACTTGACCGCGTACTGGCAGTTATCCCGCTTCTTCGCCCTGAAAAACATGTCGAGCGCAGTGATCAGCCGATCCTTCGTCAGCGCCCGCAAAAATCTTGGACTCATCCCCTGGATCAGCTTCTTAAACTCACCTTCAGTGACCGCCGGGTTGCGGGCCATGACCAGTTCCTTGATCTCCTGCTTCGTCTTCGGATCCAAAATCGCTTCTTCGAGTTCCGGTGCCGTCGTGAAGTGGATCACCGCAACGCGCAAATTGGTCTTCACCCCGGCAAAGGGGGGAGGGCTATTGGAAATGAATGTCCTGTAATTCTTGATTCCGTGGTTCTGATAATTTCTCAAAATCCGCAGATCGGCATCCCCGCTATCCAAACAAAGGGCAATGGCGGAATCTTTTAAATGGATCCTAGCGAAGAATTCCTGGAGGTCGAGCCCCATTAAACTATGGACAATCAGCAGGATATCTTCTTTGGAGACCTCGTCGAAGAAGCTCGGCGGCATATGCTGCTCAAGCCACAGGTAGCACTCTTCACATTTCTTACTCTCTTGGAGGACCGCTGCTGCCAAGTGCTCTCTCAGCTGCTCGCCGCTCGTCTCTTTCTTCTTCTTCGCCATAGCTTTATCTTCACGAAGTCAACAAATTATTTCAATAAAAACCCAAAGGTTAGAAGAGCTTATCGGCTATAAAACACATGGAAGCATTGGTCCAATTTGACTCAGAGATGTTTGCTGCTGCCACCCCACTGACTGCGTCTATAATAGACATGCCAATTGCTGCCAATGGTCCTAACACGCCAATCACACCAATTGCCATTATTCCCTTTTTATTCAAGCGTAATATCGCCCTGCGGCCAAAAGAAAGTGGGTTGTTAGAATACCGATGGCCGTTTTTCGGAAGAAAAGGCGCTCTAGTCAGTCGATTAGAAGAACAGTCTAAAAACTCTATTTGGGTTAACTTGTCTATTTCAGAGGGCAATGAGCTGAGATAATTGTGGGAAATATCGAATTGCCGCAGATTAGACAGCTTGCCAATTTCTGATGGCAAAGAAGTGAGGCAGTTCCAGCTGAGGTCAAGATAGCTCAGTGGAAGGCCAATGATCTCAAGCGGTAAGTCAGTGAAGAGATTTTTTGAGAGATGAAAGTTGCTCAATGATTGCAGTTGATTCATCTCAGGGGGCAGAGAATGGAGATAATTCCCAGAAAGGTTAAGGGAATGCAAGTTTCTGAGTGATCCTATTTCCGATGATACAGCCTTGAGGTGATTGTCGCTAAGGACAAGGCCTACTAAATTTACGAGTCCGCCAATTTCAGGAAATGATTCAATTTGATTACCGGCGAGCTCAAGAAACTCCAATTGTGAAAGCTCATTGATTTGAGCAGGTAAACAGCTAAGTTGATTATTGCTGACCCCTAGCTTTTGCAATTGCTTAAGTTGTACGATCTCGATAGGGAGTGTAGTGAATTCATTGTGGCGAAGATCAAGTTCTCTCAGGTTTGTGAGCTGACCGATTTCAGATGGCAATACTCTTAATAAATTATTAGAAAGATCCAGAGATGTCAAATTGGTGAGCTGACCAATCTCTTTGGGGATCGAAGTTAGAGAAAATGTTACAAACGCTCCGCATAAAGATAACTCCGTCAATGCATCAAGGATCTGTCTATTCTGATTAAACCATCCAGTAAATTGATCTGCTCGATTGATCAAATCCTCTAGAGTATGGATGTCATTAAGCTCCGGGCCTTCCAGATGAGACTGTTTTGCTAATGCACTCCAAAATTTAATTGTATCTCGAGCTTTGAGAAGAGTTTGGTTCTTTTCCCTCCATTCCCGCAGCTCACCCGCCTTTTCGATTTGCCAAGATGAGGTTACGGATGAAGGATCATCCATGTTAGGCAATTCGATTTGTAAATTGGGAGTCTCGGAATTTAGATGGTTGATAAGAGTGCGCATGTTATAGAAACTACTTATTTCTTTTCGCCATTTTTGAGCATGGTTAATCTGATCAATTGTCGGTGCTTTTAAGCGTTCTAGAATGTCCGCTGGCACATCCCATGCCCACATCGGCTTTATATCTGATCGTAGAATGTCGATAAATTGGAGCACCTGCTTATAGATCGGAAGCGGAGAGGTTTCGTTAATTGGGCAATTGATCCGATTGGCAATAGATTTCCAGACTTGAAAATCCGCTACTTCTTCGTTGGGCCCGGGCGCCGTCGCCGCAAAGTTAGCCAACTGGGGAAGATCGAAAAAAGAGAGGCAATGAAGGCGAAGCTCCGCGGGTAGCTTCTCGAATTCCAGTGGGGCCGGCTGATCAACAGGAGTTGAGCCAAACCATTTGGCATAAATTTGTGTGACGAGCCAAGTCAGGCTCTGTCCAATGGAAGAGGGAGGAATGGGCCTTCCTTGGATGGGCTCGAATGCATGAGGGTCGACTCTTAATGACATTATAATTTCCTTGGATAATTTAATGATAAGTATAATTAAAATCTTATTAAATGTAAAGTAAATTAATCAATATGCATTTATGATGTAAGTCATTGAATATCAAAAAAGTGTCCAGCCTGCTTTGCAAAATTGATTGATTTTTCCAAATGATTTTTTCATAATTACGTTATGAAATTGTTTAAAAGGATAACACGGATAATCTGTTTTGCAACATCGTCCGTTCTTTTAGCTGAAGGGGAGACCACCTATCCGCCGCAGGATTATCATCTTCAATGTGACTGGGGATTATTCCTCACAGTCGATTTCTTATACTGGTATGCGAATGAAAGTAACTTAGTATGGGGCTCAAAAACGAAAGTCAAAAATTTTGGAGGGTTAAAAGGAGTTGCAGCTCCAATCAGACATTTTCATTTCGATACGGAGTGGAGCCCGGGCGTTCGGTTTGGAATCGGCAAGAATATCGGCTGTGATGATTGGGACCTTTTTCTAAATTGGCTATATATCCACAATTCAGCGACAGACTCCGCTCACTTTCCTTGGGGGGAAAATCCAATCCCGGATATCGGGCAAGACGCTATCTATAATCCCTGGGCATATGGTTCATGGTTTAACGAATCTTTTTGGCAAAATGGCACATCTAGTTGGGCACTCAATTTTGATCTGATGGATTTTGAACTCGGGCGAAAATTATGGTTAAGCCCCTGCTTTACCTTGAGACCCTTTGCGGGCCTTAGAGGGACATGGTTACATACTCGATATCGAATCAAAACGAATTCAGCTATGCCAGGGTTCACACAATTTAACCCTGCCCTCATCACGACAGCTCAATTTATCCCCTTTTTTCAAGAGAATGCAAATTTCATAAGAAACAATTATTGGGGGATAGGGCTGCTTGGAGGTTTGCAACCCACTTGGGCAATCTGCAACAATTTGTTTATTTTTGGTAGTTGGGGTGGGTCGCTTGTTTGGGGGAGATTTTTTGGATCTAACCTTGTCAGAGCGCGATTTCAGGGAGTATTGATTTCCCCTGGAGATGGAGAAATCCCCAGAGAATTTTCCCTTAAAAATCATGAAAAAGAGGGATTCCACAGAATTCAAGCGATGTTAGATCTAGCCCTGGGTCTTCATTGGGAAGCTAGTTGGTTTTGTCAGCGCCTTAGCACATCATTAGATGTTAGTTGGGAGTACCATTATTGGCCGAACTTCGGACTGCGGCATCAAACGACCGGCTCATTTACCGATGATACGCTCTCTGTGCTAAACATTCATGACCACTCCAATACCTACTTTCAAACAGATAGCCAACTGGTTACCGATCTAACACTCGGCGGTTTAGTGATCCGCGGGAGAATCGACTTCTAGTTAGGCGTGTATTTCCACCCAATTTTTTAGAGTCTCGCTCGCTGCATTAAGACGAACGGCGGCCTCTTTGACCTCTTCACTCGAACCGGCTTTATCAGGATGCACTTCTGTCCGCATCAGTTGTCGAAAAGCTCCTTTGTATAAGGATGCTCCTTCTTTTTTGAGAGCCTCCATTGTAAAGCTTGGGGAGATCATCATTAAAGCATGCTCTGGACACTGAGGATTTAGCTCTGGTTTACGTAGGCGATCGAGTGTGCTTAGGCCGGCTAATGTTGAGGGATGAATATCTTCGCATTGACTGACATCTATCGGATCATCGCCAATTTTGTATCTGTCTTTCATAAAACGTAAATATTCTTGATAGGCCTCATGATATGCATCTTCGTCGTTACGGGTAGCCCACATTTTGAATAAATAGGAGCCGATTAAGCAAAACTCGTAACCCGCTTTGCAATGTTGATATAACGAGTGGAATGAATTGGCCGTATTCACACTGTAAACGACGACATTTCGTGCCACAGCCCCATTACGATAGCCCACGTTGCTCCAACATTTTTTTAATCCGTCAAGTGCCGAGCGGGCAACATGATAGGTCCGCCATGCTTGAAATCCGACATTCAACGGCGGGATCACTGCGAGACCAAGAAAACCAAGCCATGCGACAGTTTTTTTCCATGATTTATCTAAGTTTGTGACCAAAAGACCAAATTCACTAGAGGATACAACAACCGCCGATCCTAAAACTAAATAACGGGCTGATTCCGAAGACACCCACCCACCAGCTACTGCCATTGTCGAGAGCCAGAAGAGTGTAGTCGATGCAAATAACAGGCTCTGTGCTGGGGAAAGCGATAGGGGGTCCCTTTGATAGGCGCTTGTTCCAAACAAGGCTAATGGTGACATCCCCTGGTTATCAAGTAATGTAGGGTTGGCTCCGGCTTTAATTAGCGTTTCAGCAAATCGGAGATTTTCTTTTGCAGCAGCATAATGAAGAGGAGTTGCGCCTTTAGAGTTTGCCGAATTTAGATTAAGCTTAAGATCGATGAGTCGTTGTAAAATTTCTGGTGATCCGCTCAGAGCTGCAAAATGGAGAAGAGATTCGCCTTCACGGCTGAGTAGTTTAACATCTGCGCCTAATTCAATGAGTTTGTTAACAGCAGCAAGTTGTTTCCCTAGAATTGCATAATGCATCGGAGCTAGTCCTTTTGCATCGAGAGCGTCAATTTTGTCCTTGGAAAGCTTTTCTAGATCGCCTTGATAGGCTGCTTTGCTGGCAGGACTTAAACTTTTTACATCCACTGTTGAGATGTTTTGAAGCTTGCTTTGCAATTGGTTCACATGAATTGCCGAACCTTTACATTTGATTTGCTCTTGGACTTCTTTCAGGTCCGTTCCTATCTTTTTGCCTATGATGGTGGCCAGGATGTTTTCACTTCCCATCAAAACTGCATGATCGATCGCGCTTAAGTTCTGAAAATCTTTAATTTCTGGATCTGCTCCATGAGCAAGGAGTGCACCCACGATTTCTGGTTGGTTCGTACGGATGGCAAAATGAAGAGGCATTTCTCCATTTGGAAGAGGCTTATTTACGTCAATTGCTGGAGTGAGGTATTTTGTCGCAAAATCGGTAGCTCCGAATTTAATCGCATCTTGAATATCTGAACCGCAAGGTTGTGATGGTGGGGGAAGAGTCGATGTTTGGACTGGCTTGGGGTCTGATGCGAACCAATCGCAAAGATTAAATGGGTTAGATGAAACAGTATTGGGCATATTGATCTCCTTTTAAGTTTATTTGGGAATATTATACCAGAAAAACCATTAAGGATATATAAAGAATTGATGGAAAAATAATTTTACTTATCCGAGTAATCGTGAGAGACAATCACTGAATTAAGCCTTTTCAACTGCAATGTAGGCTTGGTTGGGGGAATTTTCCTGTTCGGGGTAAAGGTATCTTAACTTTCCTTCATGGATTAAAGGGGTAAGGTGATTCCTCACTAAATTTTTTTTGTCTTTTTTTCTTAGTAATTCTGC
The DNA here is from genome assembly GCA_963806855.1 of uncultured Verrucomicrobiae bacterium. Classification (GTDB taxonomy): domain Bacteria; phylum Chlamydiota; class Chlamydiia; order Chlamydiales; family Rhabdochlamydiaceae; genus Sacchariniichlamydia. Next base: position 496,114 of record CAWDYW010000003.1, read on the forward strand.
AAGTTCTTGAGCGGAAAGAGGTTGCCAGCAACAAAGTTCATAGATTGTAGATCTAAGTTCTTCATTTTTAGGATGTTTAGGCAGTTCGTGCAATTTTAATTGTAATTTCTTGGGTAAATCTTTTCTCCTTATTTTTCTATTGAACTGGTGTGTTTCCTCTCCTAATAACTGGTGTGTCAAATCGACATTGAACTGGTGTGTATCTTCTTTAAATCGATCGATTTTTTCATCTGTAGGTGTGGCCTTTCGTGTTGCCGCTGGGTGGATAGGGATAGTTGTCAGGAAGTAGCTATAGTTTTCATCCTGTTTGACAGCGCGGAAACCCAGTCCTTTAGGACTGGGAGGAAGCGCTCCTCCTTGTTGTAAATTTTTTTGAAATAGACGGATAGTGATATCCATCAGAGCGTTGAATAAGGCGGCAATCTTTCCAGTTGATACCTTGGATAACTCCCTCTTCAGTCTGTATATTAAAGCTGCCAGAGGCACGAACAGCTACCCGTCCTGTGTATTGACCTACTTTTTTACCCTTTAAGACTTTCGCTATTACCCGATCACCTGTTTGGAATCCACGCGCTCGTTTCTGTCTTGTCAAAATCCCTCGACGGGATCCAAAACGATCTAACCGAGTTCTTTGATAAGACCCTCTTCCAGTGCAATGAATCTGTTGAATTGGCTTTTGCCAGTTGTGCAGCTCTGAAAATGTTCCGGTGCACGCTGCGTCCAGTGCATGTGTTTTTGGAATATGTAAACGAATCCGGTTATATTTGGTTTGCCCTCCGGTTCCTGCCTCAAATGCTATAGGCAACTCTTTCAAACAGCGCGTCAGTGCATTGCGCGTACTGTTCACTGCGGCAGCATCATGAAATCTGGCTGCTTTAGAAATTGTTAGAGCTTGTTCAGGAGCAAATTGCTCAAGTGATGAGTTTCCTTTTTTTAAATTGCAGCTGCCACATGCAAGAGTCAGGTTATCGATCTTATTGGATCCTCCGCGGCTGCGAGGTTCAATATGGTCGATTTGCAGGGGAACTTCTTTCGCGTTGCAATAGACACATTTTCGACCCCATTTTTCAAGAAGGTATTCCCGAATCTCATAACCAAAAAGGGTTCCTTGTTGGTATTCAACTCCGCCTATTTCAGGATTCGTGAGTTTCTGTACATCAAAACGGACAGTTTCACAGGTGATAGCGGTGAGGGGAATGTAGCGCATTAAACGCTTTGTCCAGTTCACGACCGCATCGACTCGATGCTGCAATGAGGGTGCAATCCATCCCGCTTTTCGACACCTGTTAGCAAAGCGAGGAGCTCGATACCGTAATTTAGATCTCCGTTGTTTTCGCATACCTGAGCGTGCTATTAGCCTTTCACTAATTGTGCGTCCACGATGACGAATTTCCATGAGAGAGAGAACTGTTTGCTTCTCTCCATTTTCTAAAACGATAGCAACTCCTGTATTTATACTTCCCGGGTCAATTTTAATACGCGCTGGTTGCAAAACTGAAGTCTGCACTGTACGGTCGACTAAACGAATGACGAAGGGATACATAGAATGTATCCGTGCCCTTTTTTTAGTTAGCAGGCGCTTTGCTCTTCTTTCAGAGCAAGGCATTAACGGTGTATGATTTTTATCTAATACTAAAACAGCCAATGACTGTCTCTCCTTAAAAACACTAAAAAATTGCCATTACTGGCCTTGTAACGCCCCATCTACTTACGCTTCTGGGGTCTCCCCTCGGGAATGTTGTAACACAGGCATCACGTAGCAATCCGTTTCGTCCTTACCCTATCGGTTGTCTGCAACCGCTACTTCCAGAGTCCGGAGCTGAGGAAGCACTCCGGAGTGGGTCTTTAACCTTGTTACAACGTAGCGGGTTGGTTACCGCTTTCCCTGTTCAACTTAGGCTTGTTAGTCTCCCTCCAAGCCTCTCCCTTCAGGGAGGGGTAGTTGACTGTGGAAATCAACAATATCAATTTGGGCGTAGGGGAAAAATTTTTCAGGATTAGGATGGAACATCATCAACCCGATATTGAGCGGCTTTAGATATTCATCTGGGCCTTGAGCGATTTGCATTTGTCGGCAGAGATGGGGTAGGGGAATTTTATCGACAGCTTGGAGAAGATCGCTCTTTATTTTTCTGAGGAAATCTTTGATGAGACCGATGTTCAGGTCTTTGAGTTCAGCTTGATGGCAAATCCGATCGTCGAAAGGAACTTGGTTGGAGAGTTCGAGCAGTTTGGGAATGTCTTGTGTCAATGCCTTTACAGTTGTCGAATTGCGCCGAAAATAATAGGCATAAGGTGCGCCTTTTCCCAATGTTTCAGGCGCTTGATAGGGCCTTGCTTGTCCTCCTGGACACCAGATGACGAGGATCATTCTCCCTTGAAAATTCACTGGAGCCACAATAGGGTGATACTGAGGTCGAAGTTTGTGGCCAAATTCGACAAGCTCTTTTTGGATTTTGTCGATCTGATTTAGTGCTATTCCTACTGGTGGAAAAACTGGCTGTTCCTTTTCCTCTACACCGATAATGAGATAGCCTCCGCCCCAATTGTTTATATCATTGGCAAAGGCACAGATTGTACGAATGACCTCTTCTGGATTCCACCCTTTCTTAAACTCAAGTCGTTCCCATTCGACGACTTGTCCTGTGAGCAGTTCTTCAATGTTGATAGGAAGTGCGGGCATGCTAAAAAGTTGGTTTTCTCTGTTTTGGCAACAGATTTTTTCATTAAAATAAGCTAAGAGCCTATTTTTTACAAGCGCAATAGTCGCAAGCTTATTGTGCCCGCGCAAGGACTTTAGGCTTTAAGCAATTCGGTACTGTTTCTCCAAAATTCTCCGATCTTATTCGCGGTGAATGAGAGGGCATTTAAGGCCATTTCTTGATGTGAATAGACTCCATAGGCAACAGCTAACGAAGCTGTTCCGATAAGGGCGTTTTTTAGGGTCGCACTCTTTTGAACGAAGGTCCTGATTTTGTAACGCCATGAGAGGGGATTGCTCCCATATTGCCAATCGCCATTATTGTTAGGATGCTGAAGCAGTTCTCTTGGTAGATCGGTTAGTTGATTATTATAACAGTTAAAAGATGCCAGACGAGTTAATTTGCCAATTTCGGGGGGCAGCGAGATGAGTTGATTGTGGGATAAGGACAGATAGTTTATCTGGGTGAACTCGCCGATTACGGAAGGCAATGAGGTAATGAAGTTATTAATGAGAGTAAGGCACTGTAAAAGAGGGAGTCTAATATGCTCGAGGGGAAAGGAAGTGAATAGATTATCATTTAAGTAAAGATGCCTTAAGGAGTTTAATTGGGACATCTCTTTGGGCAATGAGCTGAGATAATTAGAGTTCATCCCAATTTTTTCTAATTTTTCAAGTTGTCCTATCATAGGAGGGAGTTCTTGGATTTGATTTCCGCTAAGAAAAAGGTGTGTTAATTCGAAGAGCTCGCCAATCTGTTGTGGGAATGATCGGAATAGGTTCTCGCTTATATCAAGGATTTGCAATTGTGAGAGCTTACCGATTTCAGCAGGCAAATTAGAAAGTTGATTTCCGCTGAGCTTGAGTTTTTTCAAACGAGAAAGATCTCCGATCGTAGGCGGGATGGAGGTGAGGCAATTGCGTGAAACTTTTAGCTTAGTTAAGTTTGGAAGGCGGTCAATTCCAGTAGGCAATTCAGTCAGGTTATTTCTGCTAAGATCAAGTTCGGTCAATCCAGTCAACGCTCCAATTTCTATAGGGAGTGAAGTGAGATCGCGTTTACTAATTCTTAAATGAGTCAACTGAGCGAGAGCTTCTCTGTGTTCATGAAACCAAGCAGGAAATTGGCCTGCAAAATGGAGAATATCTTCTAAGGTAAAAACATTCTCAAGTCCTGGAGGACGTGGCAATCTCAACGCTCGTATTAAAGAAGCCTGAAACATGCATGTGTCTCGGGCTTTGACCAAAGCATTATTTTCTCTCAACCATTGACGAAGCTCATTTGCTTTTTCGATCTCTAAAGATGAGGCAGGAAAATTCGGATCAAGATCAGGATATGCTAATTCTAATGCTATATTGGGGAAGTCACGAGGTATAGATTTTATGCGCCCAATAAGGCTTTTTAAATTTTTGAGATCATTATGCGCCTTAAGCCATTTCTGCATATGCTTGATCTCTTTAATTGTGGGCGCTTTCAGCATTCTTGTAATATCTGCCGGTCTATTTACGATGCTTTTTACTTCACATTGCAAATGCTTAATAAAGCGAAGTACTTGGTGATAAATAGGGAGGGAAGACTTATCGTTGATTGGGCAGTTGATCTGATTAGCAATGGATCGCCAGACTTGAGGGTCTGAGACAAATGCATTTGGACTCTTAGCCGTTCTGCTAAACTGAGCCAGTAAAGGGAGATCGAATCGAGAGAGCAACGCAACTTTAAGTTCATCAGGCAATTCTGCAAAATCAAGCAGGGGGGGCGCTTCTGGCGTCACTACAGGATCGATGGCAGGGGGAGTGGATGGAATTATTTTTGTATAGACTGTAGTAACCAACTTTGCCAGAGTTTCTCTTATCGAAAGCTCTTCGGTAGGTTGAGGCCAAGGTTGAAAAGGCTGTCTTTCAATTATTTTTGTTGTCATTTTAATTAATTATATTAAATTTGATATTAAATTTCTATATAAACAATTTTTTTATTTACGCAATAGTCGAAGACTATTGAGCCCTAAGATTACTTTTGGGGGGCCAAGGTATAATTCCCGTGCAGGGACTTTAGGCTATAAGCACTTCGGTACTGTTTCTCCAAAATTCTCCGATCTTATTCGCGGTGAATGAGAGGGCATTTAAGGCCATTTCTTGCTGTGAATAGACCCCATAGGCAACAGCTAACAAACCTCCTCCGATGAGGGCATTTTTTAGTGTCGCATTCCGTGGGATGAAGGTCCTGATTTTGAAACGCCATGATAGGGGATTGCTCCCATGATGCCAAGAGCGGTTATAATTAGGATGCTGAAGAAGTTCACTTGGTAGATCGGTCAGTCGATTATTAGAACAGTCAAATAATTTCAGGCGCGTTAATTTGCCAATTTCGGGGGCCAATGAGATGAGGCGATTGTGAGATATGTACAGATGTTCCATCTGGGGAAACTCGCCGATTACGGAAGGCAATGAGGTGATGAAGTTACGAGCGAGACAAAGATCCTCTAAAAGCGGGAGTCTAATCTGCTCGAGGGGAAAGGAAGTGAATATATTATCATGTAGGTTAAGAATCTTCAAGGAGTTCAATTGGGACATCTCTATGGGTAATGAGCTGAGATAATTAAAGCTCAGCCCAATTTCTAATATCTTGCCAAGTTGTCCTATTGTAGAAGGGAGTTCTTGGATTTGATTTCCAGAAAGAATAAGATTTGTTAATTCGCGCAGTTCGCCAATCTGCTTTGGCAATGATCTGAGTTGGTTCCCGCGTACATCAAGGTGTAGCAATTTTGAGAGTTTGCCGAGTTCAGCTGGCAAATTAGAAAGTTGATTTCCTCTGAGGTCTAGGATTTGCAAATGAGGAAGATTTCCGATTGTAGGTGGGATGGAGGTGAGGCAATTGTCTGAAAGATCAAGTTCAGCCAAATTAGTAAGACGGTCAATTCCAGAAGGCAATTCAGTCAGGTTATTTCCGCTAAGATCAAGTTCGGTTAATCCAGTCAACGCCCCAATTTCTATAGGGAGTGAAGTGAGATTGCGGCTACTAATTCCTAATTGAGTCAACTGAGCGAGAGCTTCTCTGTGTTCATGAAACCAAGCAGGAAATTGGCCTGCCAAATTGATCACATCTTCTAAGGTAATCACATTCTCAATGCCTGGAGGAGGAGGCAATCGCAACGCTTGTAATAATGCCGCCCAAAATACGAACGTATTATGTGCTTTGACCAAAGCTTTATTTTCCCGTAACCATTGACGAAGCTCATTTTCTTTTTCGATTTCTAAAGATGAGGTAGGAAAATTGGGTTCAAGATCAGGATAACCTAATTGTAATGCTAAATTGGGGAATCCACGAAGGCCGGTTCTTATGTTGCTAATAATGCTGCTTAATTTTTTGAGATCATTATGCGCCTTAAGCCATTTCTGCATATGCTTGATCTCTTCAATTGTGGGCGCTTTCAGCATTCTTGTTATGTCGTCGGGTCGCTTATTGATTTTTTCTATTTCAGATCGCAAATGGCTAATAAAGCGAAGCACTTGGTGAAGAGGACTTGTTGTTGATCGGGCAGTTGATCTGATTAGCAATGGATCGCCAGACTTGATGGTCAGACGCAAATGCATTTGGACTCTTAGCCGTTCTGCTAAACTGAGCCAGTAAAGGGAGATCGAATCGAGAGAGCAACGCAACTTTAAGTTCATCAGGCAGTTCTGCAAAATCAAGCAGAGGAGTCGCTTCTGGCGTCACTACAGGAGCGATAGCAGGGGGAGTAGATGGAAATATTTTTGTATAGACTGTAGTAACCAACGTTGCCTGAGATTCTCTTATCGAAAGTTCCTGAGTAGGTTGAGGCCAAGGTTGAAAAGGCTGTCTTTCAATTATTTTTGTTGTCATTTTAATTAATTATATTAAATTTGACATTAAAGTTATATATAAACATTTTTTTATTTACGCAATAGTCGTAAGCTATTGAGCCCTACAATTACTGTTCCCCCTTCATGGAGGATGACGGCGAGCCAGAGGGGGATATACCCGAGGAGGGCGGGGGTGGTGGCCAGGCAGATGACGGCGAGGGCCAAGATCAGGTTTTGCTTGACGATGCCGACTGTTTGGTGGGATTTGGAGATGAGCCAATCGAGGAGCGAGAGGTCATCTTTGAGGAAGACGACATCGGAGGCGTCGACGGCAGTCGCGCTGCCGATTTTGCCCATCGAGATGCCGACGGTGGCGCGGGCGAGCGAGGGGGCGTCGTTGATCCCATCGCCGACCATGATGAGTCCATTTTCGAGAGAGAGCTCGGTCACTTTGTTCAATTTATCTTCGGGACGGAGGTTGGCGAAAACGGTGGGGATGTTGAGGGTGCGGGCGACGATCTGGGCGTTCTCTGTATGGTCGCCGGTGAGCATCACGCAGGAGAGTTTTTTGGAGAGGGTCGTCACAGCCTCGAGTGATTCGGGACGGATGTCGTCGGTAAAATGGAAGACGAAGACCGATTTCCCGATGCGCAGAAAGGTATTTTGGGTTTTCCACTGTATTGGAGGCAGTGGCTCTCCGATGTAGTCTGGATGGCCTATGAAGACTTCTTCTTGGCCGACTTTGCCTTGGAGGCCGTAACCAGGGACGCTTTTAAATTCGGCAATTTCAAGGGGAGCGATTTTTCTCTCGGCGGCGAGGTTTAAAATCGCTTCGCCGATGGGGTGGACAGCATGTTTTTCGAGGCCCGCTGCAATGGCGATCGCTCGTTCGACAGGGATGCCGCCATCTTTCAGCATCTCGGTGCCGGTGCAGGTCAGTTTGCCGGTGGTGAGGGTGCCGGTTTTGTCGAAGGCGATGATCGAGCAGCTTGCGAGGGCGTCGAGGAGGGTGCCCCCTTTGAGGAGGATCCCTTTGCGGGCGCAGCTGGAGATAGCGCTGAGGTAGGCGGTCGGTGTCGCGATGATCAGGGCGCAGGGCGATGCGGCGATGAGGAAGGTGAGGGCTCGGTAGATGGAGCCTTCATAGCCGAGGTAGGGCATCGCAAAGAGGAAGGGGAGGGCTAAAGCAAAAAAGAGCGAGAGGATGATGATGATGGTCGAGTACCATTTGCCAAAGCGGTCGAAGAGTCGTTCTAGGCGGGGTTTTGCTCCTTGGGCTTTGGTGATGAGGCTGATGATGCGGCCGAGGGTTGAGTCGGCGCTGCTGCGGGTGACAGTGAGGGTCAGGGTGCCATCGAGGTTATAGGCGCCCGCTGGCACTTCATCGCCGATGCGTCTGGCCTGTGACTCTGTTTCGCCGGTGAGATGGGCGAGGTTGACAAACGAGCTGCCGGCGATCACTTTGCCATCGAGAGGGACCACTTCGCCCGCTTTGATCAGGATGGGTGTGTGGATGGCCACTTCGCGGATCGCTTTCTCGACCACGATCCCATCGGATTCGATGACGAAAGCGGTTTTGGGGGAGAGGCGTTGCAGGGAGATGAGGGCGCTTTTGGTCTTTTCGGTCACCATGTTCTCCATCGCGGCCGAAAATTCGAAGAGGACGAGCAGGAGTGCCCCTTCGATGCCGCTTCCGATGAGGACCGAGAGGAGGGCGGCGAGGGTCATCAAGACATCGATGTTGATTTCAAAATTGCGCAGGTCTTCGAAGGAGTTGAGCAGGGCTGGGGTGCCGACGAGAAAATAGACCGAGGCGAGGCAAAGGTTTGAAGCATGGGGATTGATGAACGAGAGGGTAAATGCAACCGCAAGGAGCAGGGCGGCAAACAAGGCGCTTTTGAGCGAGAGGTTTTTGCCCCAGCTGCGCGATTTGGGGGTGAGGAAGGGGCTGATCGACTCATCGCGACCAGAGGCAAAAAATTCATCAAAAATGTAGGGGTTGCTCATACAATCAATCGGGTGAGGAAATAGGCTCCAGCACAAGCAAAGGCGGCGAGAGCGAGGTTCCAAACCACATGGGTAATTTGTTTTCGTTTCTCAAAGCGGGCAGTCAGGTTTGAGGTAATGATGAGGATGAGCGCGGCTACAACAGGAACGCCAAAAGTAGGGAAAAAGGTTAAGGCGAGCGTCGCAGCAGTGGCGCAGATAAGGGTGCCGAGGAATGCGCCAAAGGCCTGTTTTAGCGGGTGTTCGATCACTTCGAGGGTGAGGCCAAGCTCCTCTTCAAGCATGACGCGGAGGAGTCGATTATCATCGGCCATCAGCACGTCGACCACTTCGTCGAGCAGCTTGCCGGAAAACCCTTTTACTTCATACATCTCGCGCAGTTCTTGGCCTTCTTGCTCGCGATGGTGCTCGATTTCGTACCGCTCTTCTTCAATAAGGCGATGGACCCGCTCTAAACGCGAGTAGCCGAGGAGCGCACTGCGGCCCGTTTTCCAGATGAGCCACCCAAATCCAAAAGCGATGAAGATCGTGAGGAGGGGAAGGGATAGGGCCGAGGCGACTGCCCATAGAATGAGGTAGGCGAGGGCTGTCTCATTGGCGCTATCGGCACCGGCGAACAAATGGCCGGGGAGCTCAATACCGTGTGTTTCGGCAGTCGCTTTAGCTCCTCGCTCGCGCGCATTTTTGAGGTGCTCGAAGACCGATTGCCCTTGGAAGTGCTCCGGCGGGGTGTGGTGGGTCATAGGCCACCCTGGATGAAATAGGTGAGCAGCGCACACATATCGACGTGATCTTGGCAGGCGATCACTTCACGCGCGGCATGCATCGAGAGCTCGGGGATGCCGATGTCGACCGTCTCGATGCCCAATTTGGAAGCGAAAATCGGTCCGACGGTCGATCCTGCCATATTGTCCGACCGGTTGACAAATTTTTGGCATTTGAGGTCGAGCAGTTGGCAGAGGTGGGAGATGAAGGCCCCTGTTTTTCCATTCGATGTGTAGCGCATATCGGCGTTGTATTTGATCGTGATCCCTTCTCCGAGTAAGGGGGCGTGGTTCGGATCGTACTTGTTTTCGTAATTCGGGTTGAGGGCATGCGACACGTCGACCGAGAGGCAGAGGGAATTGCGCCGAAGGATAATCTCCTCTTCGACATTCAATTGATAGAAATCGCATATTCGACAGTAGATATCGTGGAAGAAGGTCGATTCCGCGCCGATCTGCGTCGACGAGCCGACCTCTTCGTGATCCCAGAAAATCCCCATCGAGAGCACATCAGGAGAAGGGGTTTTGAGATTGCCTAAAGCAACGAGACCAGCATGGGTGCTACTGAGATTGTCGAGTCGATAGCTGGCGAGCATCTCTCCATTTTTCCCTATGAAGCGTGGACTCTCAATCGGCACGAGAAAGAGATCGAAATCTAAAAGCGCATGGAATGAATGTTGCTCCCGAATAAGACTCTCCACATAATTTTTCTCGAATTTTAAGGAGGCCACTGGGGAAAGATGATCCTGTTTGTTGAGCTCGAGACCCTTTTTAAAGGCTTCTCGATCCAAATGGGGAGCGAGCACCGGGATGATGACCGGCGCGTCATCGAGCAGTACGAGCAACTCTTCGATCTCTCCATCCTCTCGCTCGACGATTACACGGCCTGCTATGGCTAAATCTCGATTAGTCCAAGTGGGGAGGATCGGAGCCCCATAAACTTCGACGCCAAGCTGCACCATGTTCTTTTTTTCGATCTCTGGATGGGGTTTGAGCTTGAGAGCGGGACTATCGGTGTGGGCAGCAAGGATGGACATCCGATCGAGCCGCTCCGTTGGCAGAGCAAATGCTGCGATCGATCCATCTTGGATGGCGAAGTACTTTTTCCCTCTTTCTAGTTTCCATTTCTCTTCCGGATAGAGCGGAATGAAGTCGAGCGAGGCGAGCCGGTTGCTCATCTCGATCGCCGCATGCCACGACGTGGGAGAGTGGGTTAGAAAATCAGAAAGATCGTCTAATAAGTGGGTCATGAGGGGGTCAGCTCCTTCATTCCGTTGAGATATTTATGCAATACGAGCGGGATCGCCACCGAGCCATCTTCCCGTTGATTGTTTTCCAAGAGGGCCACCATCAAGCGGGAGGTCGCCAGTCCCGATCCATTCAATGTATGACACAATTCAGGTTTTTCTTGCTTGATTTTGTAGCGGGTCTGCGATCTTCGCGCTTGGAAATCGGTGCAATGAGAAACCGATGAGACCTCGTAGTACCGGTTTTGCCCTGGCAGCCACACCTCTAAGTCGATCGTCTTCGCCGCAGCAAAAGACATATCGCCTGTCACGAGTTCAGTTGTCCTGAAGTGGAGTCCCAATCCAGCGATCAACGTTTCAGCAGCATTCAACATCTCTTGGTAAATCGGCTCGCTTTGCTCATGGGTAGTGAAGGCAAACATCTCCACCTTGTTGAATTGGTGCATCCGAATAAGTCCCCGTTCCTGCGCCCCCAATCCTCCGGCTTCTCTTCTGAAACAAGGAGTATAGGCGACATATTTGAGCGGCAGCTCCTCTCCATCGAGAATTTCATTGTAGTGAAGACCCATCAAAGCCATTTCGGCAGTCGGAATCAAATACAAATGGTAGTCTTCGTCCTGCAATTTAAAGAGCTGATTCTCAAATTTAGGCAAATTCCCTGCCCCAAATGCGATTTCGGGACGCACAAGCAAAGGGGGGAGCCAAAACTTAAATCCATTTTCCATATGGAAATCGAGCATGTAATTGAGCAGCGCCCACTCCAATTTCGCTCCATTGCCACAGTAGGCTGGCCAGCTGCTTCCAGACGTTTTTGCAGCCCGCTTGAAGTCAAACAGATGGAGCCGTTCGTTTAATTCGACATGATTCTTCGCTGCGAAGGCAAATTCAGGTTTTTGACCTGATACCCTTACGACCACATTGTCTTCGACATGATGGGAGACCTTGATTTCAGGATTTGGCAAGTTGGGCAAGCGGGCGAGCAGATCGTCAAGGCTTTTCTCTTTCTCGGCCAGTTCCCTGTCAAGGGCCGCTGCTTCATCTCCGAGGCCAGCCACTTCTTCCATCTGTTCCGATGAGTCTATTCCAGCCCGTTTTTTTTCGCCGATTTCTTTCGAGAGCAAATTCCGTCTGCTTTTGATTTCTTCAGCTTTGGTCTTTAGGTGGCGCACCTCTTCATCGAGAGCGAGGATATAAGTGAGGTCGATGGTCGGATCTTTACTTTTGAGTCTTGTTTCGATTGCGACCGGATCTTTGCGCAAGAGTTTCATATCGAGCATAATTGATTTCCTTTGAATAACATAAAAATTGTAATGGAAACTGGGGGTGGTTGTCAATGAATGGTTAGGGAGTGTTGGTTTGGGTTTCAATAGACATGTCGGGTGACACAGCACTCCGTGTCCGGTGTCCCCCGCGACCCCCTTGGGCCTCACCTCGCAAAGCAAAATCGTACCGCAGGAGAGCACCGCACCCCTAGACTTTATTGAACCGGTACAAATGAGAAATTGGGAAAAAAGAGTTAGGGTTCAGTGAAGTCTGGAGGGTGGGGCGTGGGAGGGTAGGACTCCGTCCACTCTCCCGACGAGGACACGATTTGGCAAAGCGAGGTGAGGCTCAAGAGGGGTCGCGGGGGACACCGGACACGGAGTGCTGTGTCACCCGACATGTCTATAGAAACCCTAAACAATTCTTATTATCCACTAATTCTAAGATTATATTTAGCGAGCGTGTCTTTGTCTTTGCTGAGGATCATTTGGAGGAGGGCGCTGTCGGGGAGGTCCTTGAGGGGGACTTCACTCTTGTCATCGGTGATGCCGAGGAGGTGGAGATCGTGGATGATCTGCCGACGGGTTCCCCACTTCAGGGAAATGTTGGCCCCATTGAAAATTCCGAGACGGCCAAGCAAGAACTCGAATCGATTGGAATCGGTTAAGAGGCGCTTAAGATGCTCGATATTTTTATCGAACTGACTCCGCTCTTGCTGCCGGACTAGCTCCTTGGTGGCGTAGATGAGAAGGGGGACGCCGATGATGCTCACCATCAGGGCGATTGCGACGAGGAAGGCAGCGGTATGGACGAGGGTCTTTTGGATGATCCCTTCAGAATTGCGGATCCAATAAATGATTCGCCCCATCCAGTTGTATTCCTTCCATGGACGCTCCATTTTTTTGATTTCATCATGCACTTCAATTGAAAAATCTTCGCGTTTGACTGGAATTGTAATGGTCGTTGTCATGGATGTGCCCTAAAATTTTTTCTATAGAGCGATTATATCTGGGAGGGGAGTATAGTTCAATGAAGAAAAATATCCTTGAATGGGCGGCTAGTCTATGATAAAATTGGACTGTTTCCATGAGGTAAAACACTATGACCACGTCTCGCAATCCCGAGCCAAAGAATCCGCTAATTTTGCGCTTTCATCGACTGATGGATGCTTTCGCAAAATCTGATGATGAACGCGATTTCTATCTCGATAAGATTGAAGGGTTTATCCTTTTTGTCGACCTCGATAAAGGGCAGGATGATCTCGATGCCCTCGACAAAGAATTGCAAGAACATGCTGACCGGTATGTCCTTTTGCCAAAGCTGACTTTCTATGAATCAAAGAAATTCATGGAGGGATTTGTCAATGAAAAAGTTTATGATATTGATACGAAGGAGAAGCTGCTCGAAATCATCCAAGCGAAGGAATCGAGAGAGAACTTCCTCGAGTTCATTTACGACCATCTGACCGAACTCGAAAAATGGCAACAGTTCTATATCGAGCGCTCCCGTATTCGGATCATCGAATGGCTCCGCAATCAGGGGATCCATTTTGTATTCGAAGAGGATCTCGATCTGTCAAAAAGTTTAATTGAAAAGGTGAAGAAGCATCTCTTCGACACCAAAGTGCCCCGCGATATCACCGGGGCTAGAGAGGCTCTTGATGCCAAATCAAAAACCTATTATTCCAACGAGGCACTCAATCCAAGACCCAAGCGAGGACGCCCACCCAAACAGGTGGCGAAGGTGGAATTGGAGCCGCAGTTTACGATGGATATTTATACGACCGTCCCTGCTGTCGCCCGTCATTTCCTCTTTGTGCCCGACATCACAAGCGCAACTGGCATCACCTTCTCGTCCCGCTATGAGACCGAAGCTGATCTCTTGGCTAGCTTGCGAGGAAGCTCTCGCATTAAGGTCGATGAAAAACTACAAGCCCTCTCAGAGCGCTTGGAATCTCTCCGTCACATCTCATCTCGTCTTGCAGATCTCAAGGAAATAGTGCCGGAAGGGGAGGAGAAATTGATCCGCGCCGCCGCGATCACCTCCATTCCAGAAGAGGAAGAGACGCCCCAGAAGAAGAAGGGGATCATGCAGGTGGTCAAAGGATTCCTGCCTAAAAAGAAAACTGCTCCAAAAGTGGAAGAGGGCGAAGAAGGTAAACAGGTTGTCCGCCAAGCCAAGACGGTTACCCCCATAAAGCAGAAAAAGGGGACGAAGAAATAGTGAGTTCTCAAGTGGCCTCTACAGTTGAAATCAAAACGCTTGAGGCGATGTATCTTACCCGTTTTCTCGATGAGAAAATGATGAAGATGGCTCGGCAGAACAAGGGGGGGACATTCCACCTCTCGAGTTTGGGCCATGAGATGATCGGGACCATGTGCGGGCTATCGCTTAAGGCTGGCCACGATTGGGCCCTTCCCTATTATCGGGATCGCCCTTTTGCCGTTGGATTTGGGGTCGATTTAAAGGAGATGATCGCCGCCTTTTTAGCTCGCGAAATCCCCACCCATTCAGGCGGTCGGATGATGCCTGAACATTTTACCCATAAATCGATGCATATTCCTTGCCAGTCGAGCGTTGTTGGATCGCAGTTTCTGCAGGCAGTGGGAGTTGCGAAGGGGATTCAGCTGACGGGGCGCGACCAGATTGTCTACGTCTCAGGCGGCGATGGCTCGACATCACAAGGGGATTTCCACGAAGCGCTCAATTTTGCCACCATTCACCAGCTGAAGATCCTCTTTGTCATCCAAGACAACGGCTGGGCGATTTCGGTTCCGGTGCATGAGCAGACAGCGGGGGGCTCGATTGCCAAGATGGCCCGCGGCTATGAGGGACTCGATGTGCACGAGATCGACGGGTGTGATTTTGAAGAGATCTCATCAGCTCTTAGCGCCTCGCTCTGCAAAAATGGACCGAGTCTGATTGTCGCCAAAATTCCCCGCATTGGACCACACAGCAGCAGCGACGACCCGAAAAAATATAAGAATGAGCAGATGCAGCTCGAAGACAAAATGCTCGATCCGATTCCCCGATTTGAAGCGTGGCTGCAGGAGATGGAGATCCTTTCTAAAGAAGAGATGGAGACCCTACGCGCTGACTGTTTTAATCGAGTCGAACTGGCAGCTGAAGAGGCTGACCTAGAAGCTCACCCTGTCAAAGAGGTCCATGCCTCAAAAGTCTTCCTGGATGTTCCTGAGGTCGATTTTCCCGAAAAAGAAGTCGCCGACACCTCCGAAGCCGTCGTGATGGTTGACGCCCTCAATGAAGCTCTTCGAGAAGAGATGCAGCGCGATCCAGGGATCGTCGTCTTCGGACAAGATGTGGCCCGTGGCAAAGGGGGAGTCTTCGGAGTGACACGTGAGCTCACCGCTCTCTTTGGCGAAAAACGGTGCTTCAATACTCCGCTCGCTGAGTCGACCATCATGGGTCTTTCACTTGGCATGTCGCTCGTCGAGCCGCTCAAACCGGTTGCCGAAATCCAGTTCGCCGATTATATCTGGACCGGCATCAACCAGCTCTTCAATGAAATCGCCTCCACCCTCTACCGCTCCAATGGTCAATGGAGTTGCCCTATCGTGATCCGCATGCCCTATGGCGGTTACATCCAAGGGGGCCCCTACCATTCGCAGAGCATCGAAGCCTTCCTCGCCCATTGCCCCGGCCTAAAAGTGGTCATCCCCAGCAACGCAGCAGATGCCAAACGGCTCCTCAAAGCCTCCATCCGCGACCCCAACCCGGTGATCTTCCTCGAACATAAAGGACTCTATCGACAACGCGTCTTCTGCGCACGTCGCTCGCCCGGAAAAGAGGAAATCCTCCCTCTTGGAAAAGCCAACATCGTCCGCGAAGGGACCGACGTCACCCTCGTCGGCTACGGGATGATGATCTTCATGGCGGTCGAAGTGGCTGAAAAACTGGCTCGCGAAGGCATTTCAGTTGAAATTATCGATCTTCGCACCATTGTCCCTCTCGATGAAGAGTCGATTGCCAAATCGGTGCGCAAAACAGGCAAACTGGTCATCGCCCATGAGGCGCCAGGCAATTGCGGTTTTGGAGCCGAGATTGCCGCCCGCATCTGTGAAAAGCAATTTGCCTATCTCGATGCACCCATTGTCCGAGTGACCGGCGCTAACTGTCCAGTTCCGTATAGCAAGATTCTTGAAGATGAAGTACTGCCGCAGACTCAAGATTTAGAGCGGGCGCTGCGCGATTTAGCCCTCTTCTGAGAACGGGCATACTCGACCACTTTTCTCTCTACAGCTTCTCTTTTCAATGACTCAATCGATCTTTTCCGATTGTCCATATCCAATTGTGCTTGTCGATGCATGAGACGAGCGAGCAGACTCTCTTGAGTTTTTTCAAGAGCTTCCACTTCATGTGTAAAATGATGACTCATTTTTGCAGAATTTAATGCTTCCGCAATTGTAATCAGTTCATTCAACGTGGCATCAATATCTGCCAATATGTCGGCATTTACTTCTCGCATAATTCAACTTATATGAAATTAATTTTTGTTGTGTCAAATAAAAAATATCTTGCGCTCTTTTTACATAACTGTTACAAATTTGGAATTATTAGTTTAGAGAGTATTCATGAAAGGATTTTGCCCACTAGCTTCTGGCTCGAAAGGGAACGCAATTTTTATTGGAACAGACCATACAAAAGTGCTTATTGATGCTGGAATTTCCGCCCGAATGCTCGAAAAAAAGTTGGCCGAAATCAATGTTGACCTCTCCGATATCGATGCAATCGTCGTCACCCACGAACATACCGATCACATCAGCGGTCTGGCGACCCTCGGCTGCAAAATGGGCTTCCCCGTTTTTGCCAACAGCGACACCGCCCGCGCCATCTACGAAATCCTCGGCGACGCCCCTAAATTTAAGATCTTTTCCACTGGTGAAAAATTTGAGTTCGGCGACCTCGAGTTCGATCCCTTTAGCATCCAACATGACGCCGTCGACCCTGTAGGCTTCATCGTCCGTGCCGGATCGAACAAAATTGGAGTATGTGCAGATCTAGGATTTGCTTCCTCATTAGTAACAAGTAAATTACAGAATTGTGATTATTTGTATTTAGAAGCGAACCACCAAGTTTCGATGGTCCATTCAAGCACCCGCCCCGCCGTTTACAAACAGCGAGTGCTCGGCCGCCTTGGCCACCTCTCGAATGATCAATGTGCCGAGCTGCTCAAAGAGATCATGCACCCCAAATTGAAGCATGTCTACCTGGCTCACCTCTCCAGCGAGTGCAATACTCCCGAAGTGGCCAAAATGGTCATCGCCTCGATGCTCTCAGAAGAGGATGCAGCGGTAGAAGTGTCGATTGCCCACCAAGATGCAGTGAGCCATGCCCTGGTTTTTTAGCATTAGGATTGAGCCGATCGTTGAGCTGGAAGAGCGACTGGATGATAAAAATCAGGTGCCATATAATTACTCATCGCCCTTTCAATTTTGCTGAACAGCTTCCGTCCGTTATTTGGATTAATTAATCCAATAATTAATGCTGATTCTAAACCAATTAGAGCAAGTGGAGTCGCGACAATACGCAATAGATCTTTCCCTGCTTCTGAGAAGTTTGCTTTGGTGAATCCCCCATTCCAGAAGTGAAAGCCTATGAGCAGAAACGCAATCCTTCTTACCGCTAAGCCCAGGTATAATAATGTTCCTATGGTGGGGAAAAAAAGGGTGCCCTTCAGATGGTCCATTCGAAGGTTAGGACGATTTCTATAAAATTCATTTGCGGCTCTGTCCTTTACTAAAGTTTGAGGGCCGAACTGAACAATCTCCCAATTATCCTTACTAAAATCCTTGATCAATTTCCTAATCTTTTTACCTATTAGAGGATTTTTCACTTTGCTCCATTGGCGACTAACCCAATGCTGAATTCCTTTATCAGATGGAATTGTAACTCTTTTATCCGCATCCTTAGCAAGAAGTGGTTGTAATTCATTTCCCTTATTCAGGTTCCTAATGGATGCCTGCGGTTCATGATTTGAGTTATTAACTGAACTCATATAATCCTCCGTTAATTAATTATAAATCTAATTATATATAAATGATTAATTTATGTCAATTTAAAATTTAAATGCAGAAATGTTCTGTCATCGAAAAATTTGAAGCAATTTTTCTGTAAATGCCTAAATATCAGTTAATTGCATTGATTTCGTCCATAGTTATGGATATAATTACCCTTATATCTTAGCCAATAGGATGGGCACAATGTGGATCTCCATAGAGAAAGAGCTCAAAATATAGAAGGAATCTCCCAAAACGACACTCTCCTTTGACCCTATCCGCAATGTAGAGGAAAAAATCTGGGGGATCTTTTCAAAATCTCCCCCCATCTTTTTTCCTCTACATTGCGGATAGGGTCTTTGAGCAGAATCAGATTGGCTTTTTAAATATTAAGGAAAATTGATATTCTAAGTACCCTCCGTTAATCTAAATATTGATTTTTTTCATATTAGAGTTGAGGGGTAAGAGAGCTAAAAATAAGGATATCTATGAACAGTGTTTCCCCAAATGATCGACAGCTATCCACCTATGTTTTTCCAGGTGCTGAGGAGGTCATTAGACAGCATAATATGATTCTTGAAGTTCCAATGGAATTGATAGAAAAAGTCTTTGGATATACGAATAGCTATGCGGATCAGAGAGCTATTCAGTTAGTATGCAAAACATGGCGTAACCTTATTAATACCCCTGCTCTGATCAAAAAAATTGAGTGGAATATAATGCTCCGCTTTTTGCCTGCACAGGATATCCGTAGATTCAAACCAATATTCTCATCTGTATTATCCGATTCATATTTAAAAGATGGGAGAGATAGAGTTAAATCGCTTAGATCAGTTGTGAAGGAAATTCAACATTTTAATAGCACTCCTAAAGTAGAAAAAGCATTAGTTCAATGGGATAGCTGTCCAATAAAAATCGCATCAGTTTGTAATGATTGTAGGCCTAAACTTATGGCGTTGTTAAACTATTATACATTGGCATTAGATTGCGTTAAAAAGCTTCAAAGTGAGCAATTAATTAAAAATTTGGAGCGAATTTCTGAATTAGAAAGAAATATATTAGAAAATTACAATGGACTAGAATCGGAGCTTAAAGCATGTGTTGAGTTATTCAGGGATGTAATGCTTTCCAATGCGCAGGAGTATTATGATATTTCTCAGAACATTAAGGCTCAAACAGATGTTAATGCAAATCTGTCTCATTTAGAGCGTGACTTAGAGAATTGTGAAAAAATGCAAAATTTGTTATGGGGAATTTCGAATTTTGTGGAAAACATTCAATATTCGATAAAACATAGGATAGCGCAACTTGAACGCGGAAGGGACGGTCTTGATCCCGCTTTAATGAGGTTGGAAAACGGACGTTTCTTGGTGAGTTGTTTGGGTTACAGCTTTTTAGAATGTCAAAATTGTGCAGATATCAACAACATGCTCATTGAAGAATTTAAGATAGAAGTTTAAAGGTAATATTAGTGCAGGCCATTATCAATTAATTTTATTCTTGCGACTTTGCGGTCTGGCGGTCTTCATAATAATATAAAAAACCCGGTCATTTCTGACCGGGCCAAAAAATCAAAATGGAACGGGTATCCCTCAGAAGTCGAACTGAGCTTTAACTGAAAGTCCCTGGTAATTAAATGTTCTCAAAGGTAAGCCATCAGACAAGTCAACAACAACGATATAGTTAGTCATCATATCATAGCCAACCGATAAATCCATATGATAGCTGCAGTCACAGAGATATGTTCCCCATCCTAGACCAACACTGCCTTCATAAAACAGTTGGGTCACCCATGGTTGAGTGCGATTCGTCTGTGTGTTCACAAGTCCAGGGAAAGGACCTAAAGGGGATACAACCGGTGGGTAATTAGTTGAGACGCGATATTTGTTTGACCTACTATAAGTTGGATATAGACCTGCCTTACCATATAGATATGTTCCACACCAGAGCAGTCCTTTAATATCTGTGCTAAGATAAGGGCCAACTCCCCACCATCCTTGTTTAGTAAATTGTGTCCCCAGCGTTCCATTAATCACATTAAAAAACAGATCAAAATCAAGTGAAGCCCACCAAACCTTAACACCTACAGCAGGTTTTACAATTAGACGCTCGCTGAGATAGAAAGCCCTTCCAACCGTCGCTTGGAAGTAATTTAGATGTATTTTTTGCTTCATTTCTACAGAAGTGGAAGCGAGTGGAAAAAATGCGGGCACTAATTTTGGGAACACAAATCCATTTTGAGGGGCATTGAATCGCTTATTTGTTGTGTTGTAAAACCAAGTATACTCGGCATCAAAACTCCAGTTGTCAAACTGAGGCAATCCCATTCCAACTGCAATCTTAAATCCAGGTTTATAACCTTGTGTATGAGCAATCAACTTTTGTGTTAAGACTCCAGTAGTTCCAAATTCCCAGATGGTCGCATCAACCGGGATATCATCTTGTTGGAATTTCCAATAGATGAATTCTCCGCCAAGAGTATACACTGCGCAACAATTGCCAAATGTGAATTGCGCTGGGTAAAAATAACCGACAGGAAGCTGGCACGATTCAACAGGTTCTGGAGGAAGCAGTGGACAACAGTCTGCTGTATCCTCGGCATAAGCCAGAACGGGCAAACTTGCGACTAACAAGGTAAGGGTATTTTTCAACATATTTGCTCCTAATCTTTTGTTTTAAAAATCTAATCGTCCACCAACGCTAATTCCATGCATGCCGTATGAGACTTGAAGCATTCCATCGCCAACTTGATTGAAAAGAGCATGTCCAAAGTCAAAAATGTGCTGATAGATGAAATTATAGGTCAAAGATAAGTCGAGATGGTATTTATTACAGACAAAATATCCGCCCCAACCAATACCAATATCTCCACCATGAGCCGCTTGGAAGTGGGGGATATTCCCTTTGCTCTTAACGGCATTATTGTCCTGAATAAATGGAATGCCTGTTGCGGGATCAACGGCCATAGGAAAAGAGGTCCTTTGAAATCCTTTGTATACAGAAGCATATTGGATAGCTAAGTCAATACCTACAATTCCTTGAAAGCCCCAAGGCAAGAGACCTTTAGCTGTTACCCCTAGATTTGGACCAACAGCCCAGGTTTTATGATTGCTGAATATGGAGCCATTCGAAGTAAGCATACCAGGAGGTGGATTAGTAACGGCAAGGCAGTTGATGTTCCATTTAACACCATTCCATAAGCCTAAAATGCCGTAGTTGAGATTCATACAGATTCTCTTTCCTATATACACAGGCTTCTGTAAGGAAATGATGAATGAATCCAAATCAAAAGAGCGGCGTGATCTCACATTTCCAAACGCTACAGGAGCTGCAAAGGCATTGACAATATCAGGAGCTGCTAAAGTCAGTATTGTCTCACTGTTATTTGCAGATTGAAAATTGGAGGTAGTGCGAGAATGGTAGCGCAAATAGGTGACATCTAAAACAACTGGGCCTAAATCGACCCCTACAGCGACCCTAAAACCTGGACGATAAGGGGACCCTTGAAAGAGGTTGACTGAGGTGCGATTATCAAAAGTCGATTCTATAGCGAGATATGAAACTACATCGACATCTGTCGCTAAATAGAGGAAATCCCCGCTTGCGTAGATATCCCACCCGCAGCTGGGATTAATCGTTGCTGGGTAGGGATAGCCTGCATTGAGTAAGCAAGGATTTAAAGGCTCTCTTACAACAATTGAGGCTTCACAACATGGAAATTCAGAATTTTCTTCATTTGCAGTCAATGGACTCGGACCAAAAGTCATATGGAAGATTCCTAGACTTAAGAGTGCGCACGACTTAGTTCTTTTTAGCATTTTTTTCTCCTTTAAAAATCAAATTGGCCATGTAGAGTCAGTCCCATTAACATTGTGGGAGGTATGATAAACATTCCAACTGCAAACCCGTTCTTGCAGACATCTGCCAGAAAATCGAATGATGCCGAAAAATCTACATGATAGCGGTTGCAGCAGAGGTAGCTGCCCCAGCCAATACCCAGTCCCCCTTTGCCCAAAATATCGAGGTGCGGAATGTGTTGTTTCATCACATTAACCGGAAATTCGGGCGTTGGAACAGCTGGTGTAGATAATTGGAAAAATTTGTGTTGATAAGTATAAAGGATTCCGATATCTGCTTTTCCTATCAGATAGGTTCCCCATCCCATTAGGAAATAGCCATCAAATCCAGCTGCTATACCGACAGAAGAAAAGGAAAAAGAGGCGCGAACGCTATCAATTTGCCCGCTAGTGATAAGGGTACAATTTTGGGAGATCTTGTTATCTCTATGTAACCATTTCAAGCCGAGGAATGGGCTGAGAATGACTCTTTGTCCAAGATAGTTTGGTCTTTGAATACTAACGCCGACAATATCATAATTAAAATCAGACTTGGTAGTGATAGAGTTGTAGTTCGGGAAAATGATAGGGGTTACATTGGGAAGCGTCGAAGCTAGATTAAATGGGGCCGCTGCTGAAAAAGTCTTGGTAAAATCATGATGATACCAGGTGTAATCTGCATTTAACATCCAATCATCAAAATTGTGAAGGATCATCCCAATGCCGACTCGGAATGCGGGACGATATCCCATTTTCTGAGCTAATTGATGAGATGTACTATCGGTAATGATCGGCGTGCCCTGACTCCTCAGTGCAACCCAGGCTGTTGAGCGTGTTGGCCTCCAATATAAAAATTCCCCCCATGTGTAGACATCCCAGCCGCAATTTAATTGGATACCGGCGTATTGTGAATAGATAGCGCAAGCCATGTCATCGCAGAGGGGCTCTTCAGCCAGATACTCAGGCATGCAACAATCTTCTGCATGCATGCTGGAGGGTGCTATTGCGATGAGGCTTGCAGCTAAGCCAAGAGCTATTTGTCTTTTCTTCATTCTCTATCCTCGGATAAAAATTTAATATTGGATCACAATATACAAAAATTTACTGATTTAATGTAAGCAATATTTTTCTTGAATGGTGCGTGTTATATATATATGAGTGACTTACGACTTCAGCAGGTATGACACCTCCCTGAATAATATAATCAAACCAAAACAACCGGTTGTTTTGCCAAGACGCTAATAATAAATTAGTTATGAATCAATTCCAGCGAGTGCACTACTCCCGAAGTGGCCAAAATGGTCATCTCCTCGATGCTCTCAGAAGAAGATGCAGCGGTAGAAGTGTCGATTCCCCACCAAGATATAGTGAGCCATGCATTAGTGTTTTAGTGTTCTTAGAGACCTTGCAATTTTCTCTCTAATAATTCTTTATTCAAGTTCAAGTAATATTGGAAGCGGGGGTCGAGTTTTAAAGATTTCGCTTCTTCAATTGCCTCTAGAGTTTTTAAGATCTGATCTTTCGAAACAGGCTCTCCAAGGTATAAGATTTTTCTTGCTTCTTCTAATAGATGCTGCACGACATCTTCCTCGTCGTTTATTGTGAACGTTTCACCTTCTAAATTCTTTAGTTCGTAATCCAATTCTTCGGAGTCAGAACCTAGGGGCTTTTCTTGGAAATTCTCTATATCCGAATCAGACTCATCCGTGTTTGGAACCATTGGTTGTAATTCACTCATGATGATTTCGATTTCTCTTGCAATCTCTGGTGCCACATCTTCCAATTCCAAGTTCTTTAGGTCATGGAGGATTTTATTCATTTTTTGGAGTGAAGTATTGGCTGGATTCCGGGTCACTTTTCGAGCTTTATCTAGCACAGTCTGAGCTCTTCCCTGACGCAGGTCTTTTTCGATTGGATGAATCACATACTTTGATATGCTGCGTGATTTAAGGCTTTCGATTAGCTTTAGCCCTCCCTCAAAATCATCTTGGGAGATTTCTTCCTGCCTAGAGATTTTTTTGGCTTGATTTAATAGGGTTTCAGTTGGTTCTTGTTCGATGTCGTCTGGACTTCTAGGCCGCGTCGCTTTTGCACTTATATTGCTCGACATTTGTGCATTGATCGCTCTATCAAAGGTGCTCTTAATTTTAGGAGAGCTAGGTGCCTTCTCAGGCTTTGCCAGATCAGAGTGGCTTGTGTTTTTTTTTGTAATTGAAAATTCAACTGACATATTAAACTCCTGATTAACTTTATAATATTAATTATATATTAATTTTAAATTTAAATCAAGTTATTTTTATAAATAGTTCGTCGGCATATTATTGTCTTAAGTAATTGATTATATATTGTTTAAGATAAGAAATATTCTGGTTTGCCAGCATAGAAGTGTCAATTGCCCACCAAGATATAGTGAGCCATGCTCTTGTTTTTTAGAGCGCACCTATCTCTCTTTATAACCATCTCAGTAAAACATCTTTTGCGGCACCTAAGATGAGCATATTTTCATTGGAGCCACCTTTATCTGGATGTGCAAATTGGGTAAGTTGACGATAAGTCTTTTTAACGAGTTTCCAGTTCTCAGTATTATCAAAAGAACTTAACGGATCAAAACATTTGAATACTTTTTTCGCTTTTTCGTAAGTAAGAGTTGCAGCAGGGCCGTATTTAGATATGCAGGAATTAACAGCTTCCGAAAGGGTAGGTACAGAGGAAACAATACCAGAATCCAACTTCTCTGGAGCAGAATTTCCTGAAGAGAAAGTGTTAGAGGAGTTAGCCCAGAATGAGCTAATCCAAGAGGCGGCATTGTGCAGAACATTTGTTTGATATAAAGCTGCTGCAATGCCTATCGCCATTGATGCAGCTATGTATCGCTTGGAAGGAATATAATTTGCAATAGATGTTTTGGACGAGGTTTTAGTGTCTATTGAGTCGGGCTCTGCTATATAGCTAATATCATGTTCCTTTGCATAATTTTCCATATTTGCAAATCTTTGACTTAGGGATAGGTTAATACATAAAAAACTCGGTATCCATCTAGAAAAAAACCACTCATTCTTTTGAGCAACAGCATCTGAAGCTTCAAATACAATTTTTATTGCCTCAATATCTTTAATCTCTTTTAATGAGGAAATATCATCTTCCTTTATTGACCTATTCTTCAAATAAACAAAAATTGGAGATGCGACAATAAATGTTGCGATAGAAATAAGCACTAAATATTCAAGCCCAATTTTGATAGCATTGAATATATGAGCAGCAAAAAACGTTGAAAGACATGTTATTCCAAAGGTTTGAGATGAGAAAAATGAAGCAGGTTCTCCCCAAAACCAAAATTTTTCGGCATGTGAAAGATTGTTTGTTAATTTTTTAATTTTATCAGCCCCCTCAGAGCTTGTCATTATAGTGCCATCAATGTACTTTGTTACTCCTGTTAATTCATTTTTTAATTTGCTTACATTGTCCTTTGTCTTCAGAACCATTTTTTCAATAAGGAGATTTTGAACTCTTTTGATCATTTCCGGATGCTTCCAAATTTCGATAAAAAATATCAAATAATCTTGAAATGATTTATCGTCTGTAATTTTCATATTGAAATGTTTTTCAACCCAATCCTGCATCTCAGAATAAAATTCATTAGAATGCTCTTTTGAAAAACATTGTTGAAGCAGCTGATCAGGTAATTCACCTGGATTAATCAGAAATAAAGGATGGATATCTAAT
This sequence comes from uncultured Verrucomicrobiae bacterium, assembly GCA_963806855.1. GTDB lineage: Bacteria > Chlamydiota > Chlamydiia > Chlamydiales > Rhabdochlamydiaceae > Sacchariniichlamydia. Next base: position 521,494 of record CAWDYW010000003.1, read on the forward strand.
GAAAGGCTATTCTTTTGTAAATCTAGCTTTTTTCTGTTAAAAAAATATTCAAAGTCTCTATAATTTTCGATCTCGTAAAACTGACTTCTTGTCTCATTGTAAAATTCAAAATTATTCCCTTCTGAAATAGTGGCCTTAATTTTAAGCTCATCATATTTCTGAAATTTATTTTCACAGATAGATCTAATTCTTCTTGTCAACTCCCGTTCTCTTTCGGAAGCATCGGCATCATCGGAGAACTCAGGTCTCCAGTTGCCAGGCAGAATTCGATGATAACTACTCTCTACTAATGATCCCAATTTTCACCCATTACTTGAAAAAAATTACTTAAAGTATAGAGAAATTATCTATTAATGCAAGTTTTTAGGAGACTTCCCATTACAGCATCAACTTCATGCCATCGTAGGCCATTTGGGTATGGCAATGGAGCTGGCATTGATGGAGAATATCTCGCTGGAGTTGCAGCTTTGCCAATAAGGCTTCATCTGTGTGTTTGGGGTCGTGGTGGGTGACGATCCACTCGGTGATTTGGGCGTATTTGCAAAGGATGACGGCGTTGGCGACAGAGGAGTGGCCCCAACCGACCCGCTTTTGGTATTCTTGTTGGGTATACTGGGCTTCATGGATGAGGACGTCGGTGCGCTTGAAGAAGTCGATGATGCTTCTGTGCGCTTCGATCAGGGGGTGATCGGGCTTTAGGTTATTGGGATCGCCTTGATAGCCGAGGAAGAGCTCGTTGTCGGTCGCGTAGCCGTAGGTTTTACCGGCGATGTGGATTTTGAAGCAGAGGGTGGGGCCAGGGTGGTAGGCGTAGTGGCAGTCGATTTTGATATTGCCGATGGTGACGCTGTGGCCGTCGCGCAAATCGTTGAAGGAGAGTTTGGCTTTCATATCTTCGATGCGCACGGGGAAATAGTCGTAGGCGAGCATATCGGTGAAGAGCTCTTTGGTCGATTTTTCAAAGCCGACAGGGGACCAGATGACGACGTGAACGTTGGGGTTGTAGACGGGGTCGAAGAAGGGGAAACCAGTGATGTGATCCCAATGAGTGTGGCTGATGAAGAGATGGATGGTTTTATGCTTGGTGGTGTCGATGGATTCCCCAAGGGGACGGATTCCTGTTCCAGCGTCGAAAATGATCAGATCGTCACCGTGGCGTACTTCTAGACATGATGTGTTGCCTCCAAAACGGGTGTAATCGGGGCCAGAAACGGGATTTGAGCCCCGGGTGCCCCAAAAGTGGAGATAGGAGTCTGCTTCATGCATTTGGGGATGGTAAATTTCTGATTCTGGGGTAGGGGGAAGTGAAGGGAGTGGTTCGGGGATGAGGTTGCCTTCGAAGAAGCGGTTGAGGAGGATATAGAGGAAGGGGATCTCGAAGGGTTTGACGAGGAAATAATCGGCCCCAGCTTGCAGGGCGGCGTGGCAATTTTGGATCATCGAGTTGGGCGAGGCGATGATGACGCCGAGGGCTTCGGTTTTGGGATTAGTGCGGATCCGTTTGAGGATTTCGATCCCATGCATCTGGGGGATCATCAGGTCGATATAGACGAGGTGGGGCTGGAAGGAGCTCAGCTTTTCGAGTAGCTCTTCACCTGTATAGGCCTCTTCGAAGATGTAGTGCTCGCTGCCCGGTGCGCTTCGCAGCTTATGCAGGAGGGCCTTGTCCGGGTCGCCTAGGAGGATTTTTTGCACGTTATTCCTCATTTTTTGGGGCGCCGATCAAGATGCGGCGCGGTTTTGCGCCTTCTTGCGGTCCGATGACCCCATTATGTTCGAGTTCATCCATCAGAGAGGCAGCTCTTGCATAGCCGATCTTGAGTTTGCGCTGAAGAAGGTCGTCGACGCCGTGCGGGTTTCGACGACGATCGAGCGGGCCTGTTCATAGAGGTCTGTGGGCTTTTCCCTCATCGGAAACGAGGCTCTCTTCTTTTGGCATACTATCAAACGAGGGAATTAGATAGTTGGGTGGAGCTTGATTGCAGATGAAATCGACGATGTGGTTGATTTCTTCGTCGCTGATGTAGGCGCCTTGGGCGCGGATCAGAGTGTGAGCTGCCGGGAGGAAAAAGAGCATATCGCCGTTGCCGAGCAGGCTCTCTGCGCCGATATCGTCGAGGATGATCTGCGAGTTGACGCGGCTGGCGACTTTGAAGGCGATGCGGGTGGGGAAGTTGGCCTTGATCAGGCCGGTGATCACTTCGCGGGAGGGGCGCTGGGTGGCGAGGATCAGGTGGATGCCGACAGCGCGGGCCATCTGGGCGATGCGGGCGATCGGCGTTTCGAGATCGGAGCTCGGAGACCATCATCAGGTCGGCAAATTCGTCGATGATCGCGACGATGGCATGGCATTTTGGCGGGGACGGGGATATTGAGCGAGGCTTCGAGCTCTTGATTGATCTTGGCGGTTGTTGAAGGCGGTGATATTGCGCAAGCCGAGTTGTTTGAGGATTTCGTAGCGCATCTGCATCTCTTTGACGAGCCAGTTGAGCGCGGCATAGGCGCCATGCGCTTCGGTGATGACAGGGGCGATCATGTGGGGGAGATTAGTGTAGCGGGTCAGCTCGACTTTTTTCGGATCGATCATGAGCAGTTTGATTTCATCGGGGCCGCGCATTCATCAGGATCGACATGACGATCGTGTTGATACAGACCGATTTTCCCGATCCGGTCGCTCCGGCGATGATGCAGTGGGGCATCTTGGCCAAATCGCTGATCACGATTTCGCCTGCGACGGTTTTGCCAAGAAGAACGGGGATATGGGCATTTGCGCGGCTTCTGCTGGTAGTATTGCGAAAAGCTCTTTGAAGCTCACTTCTTGCGGGATAGAGCGAGGGGATCTCGACGCCGACAGCTGCTTTGCCGGGAATGGGGGCGATGATGCGGATCGATTTGGCCTGCAGGTTGAGGGCGATGTCGTTTTCGAGCGCTTTGATCTTTTGCACTTTGACGCCGACGGCGGGGTGCACTTCAAACGAGGTGATCGTCGGTCCGCAATGGATATCTCCCACTTTGGCTTCGATCCCAAAGCTCATCAGCGTCTCTTCCAAGATGTCGGCCTGGCTTGCGCAGATCTTTTTTCAGGAGCGCTGGATCGATTTGCTTTGGAATCCGGAGCATGGAGGCTGGAGGGAGGACATAGTCGGTGCTGCTCATTTTTTTAGGAGCCGGTTCCCTCTTTTTCGGTGCCGGCGCGGGTGCCACTTTCATTTCCTGAGGCTGTGAGAAAATGGGCCTTGGAGCCGGTGGGAGAATGTTGTCGGTGGTGAAAGTGGGCAGCTCCTCCTCTTTTTTCGGCAGCTCAAAATCTTTAGCCGATTTGTAGGCCCAAAGTCCAAGCTTCTTCAATTTTTCCCATAGCACTGCCGCGGGGATCTCGGTGAAAAGGAGCGTCGAGACAAGAGCGATGATGGAGAAGGTGATCCCGATGCCTACATTGCTGAGCAGATGTTTCAAGTTGTAGGTCGGCAAATCGGTGTAGAGATAATAGAGCGGCACCCCGCCCAAATTGTGCCGGATGTGCATGTGCGGATAGGGCTGATTGAGGACGATCGTCTCGACGCGCACCTTGTGGAGCAGAATATCAGGAAAGGGGACTTTTGTCTCGGCGACCAGATTGAGCAGAATGCAAAAGGCAAAGAGAAAGCAGCCGAAGTAAAAATTCTTCACCTTGATCCGCTCGTCTGGGTTTTTGCTTAAGGTAATGACTCCCAGATATCCCACATAGAACATCAGCAAAAAGCTCCCGAGTCCAAACAGGTAGGTGAAGCCAAACGCAATTGCGTGACCGACGAGCCCCAGCCAATTGTCCTTCGGGGCGTCATTGTGGAAGCTAAAGAGGGAGAGCTGCATGACGATCGAAAGGGCTAAGAGAAAAAGTCCCTTAGCTTCAGGATGACGTGCGAAGAATGATTTTTTTTCTTGTTTCTTTACGGCCATAGGAAGAGGTTAGCTAATATGCCAAGAAGGATACAATACCAGGCAAAATGTTTTAAATTCCCTTTTTCAAGCCACTTGATCGCATAGCGGATAACGACGATCCCCGCGAGAAAAGCGGCTGCAAATCCGAGCAGACAATCGACATTCAGCGCGACAGGTTCCTGATTTTTCCAAAGACGGAGAGTCTCAACCAAATTCCCTCCCACAATAGTCGGAATGGCGAGTAAAAAGGAAAATCGGACCGCGTCTTTCGGCGCCCACCCCAGCGCACTTGCACAGGAAATTGTCGATGCGCTTCTCGAAATCCCCGGGATCAGCGCCATCGACTGCATCGTCCCAATGAGCAGAGCATCGCGCACAGGGCGCCCCTGACTTTTGATCCGCACCTTCTGCCCCAGCAGCAAAATTGCGCCGGTGATCATCAAGCAAACGCCCAAGTACTGAGGCGCCGAGGCCATTTTTCGCAAGGGGGCGAGGAGGAAATAGCTGGGGACAAGGGGAATGAGGGCGAAAAATAGATAGAGCATTCCCTTTCGGTCTTGAATAAATAAGCGGAGAATTTCTCTCTTGAAAAACCAAACTAATGCCACAAGGGATCCCAGATGGCAGGCCAGATCAAAGATGACCGGCATCTCTTCTACGCCAAAGACCATCTTGGTCAATTTAAGATGGGCAGAGGAGCTCACCGGAAAAAATTCAGTGAGTCCCTGCACAACTCCAAGTAAAAGTGCAAGCAAATGGGGCATATCTCATTGATATCACAAATGCTCTTTAATTACACACAGGGTCCCGCATCTGCGCGTAGTAATCTGCTGATCGATTTTCGAGCATCTCCAAAAGTTCTGGACTTGCCAACCCGTTGTCGAGGAGCAGCTTCACCACTTGAGGACTCTCCCGTCCAAAGACCATTTGCCGTTCAGTGTGGCCGGTTTTTGAATAGGGTTCTAGCACTTCAGGAGCGGTTCCAACCTCGAGGAGTCTTTCCCAGAGAAATTCGAGCCTTGTCCCAGCCGCATATTTTTGCTCTCCCCCGGTCAATTGAATACAATCGGGAAGCGGATCTAGTTTCGTTTCTGCGCGCGGGTGCACAAAGAAGACCATCGAATAGCGCTCTTTTTTGGGCTCGGCGGCTAGCACTCTGTGTTTGGCGCTTTTAAAGAGGCCATTGGTCAAATTTTGGAGCATATCGCCCACGTTGACGATGAAGGCATCTTCAGGGACCACCACATTGAGCCATTGCCCATCCATCTCCAGTTGCAACCCCTTTTCTGTTGCAAAAGGGAGCAGTGTCATCAGGTCGATATCGGTGTGCGGGGCGGCCCAAAAGAGAGGTTTTTCCAGATCCTCGAGCATTTCTTCGTCCATCGCAGGATAGTAGAGCGAGCGGAGCAGAGAAAATCCATCGAACGTTTCCCGACCCAGAAAATCGAGCGGGAGGTCGCCATTTCCATGCAGATTGATTGTCGCAATGATTGCCTCTTGCAGGGGGATCACATATTTGTCGAGCTCATTGAAAAGAGGGACCATTGCTTCCCTATAGCCCTCTTGATCGGGCCACACATTCGGAAGGGGACTATTTTCTCGACCCATGTGGAAAATCTCTTTGTAGTCTTTCATGTTATTCCCTTTGGCGGTTTCATTGGTCATGTAGCCGCGTGGGTCGCTGTGCATGTATTGCTTTTTGTAATCGAGGTCTCTCTGAAAGAAAATCTTTGCCTGATCATAGGCTTGTGCGATAACCTCTCGATCGACACCGGTATTGCGGACGGCAAAGAATCCGACCGTTGACATCGCATCGTGGAGCGTATTTAAAAACTCTTCCCTCTTTTCAGGAGCATAAAAATCATTCATGTCGACTACCGGGATCCGGAGATCGAGATCTCCATAGACATTCGAAATGAGTGTTGATAATATAGTAACGAGACATAAACAATACGTTTTTATATAATGCATACTTCCTCCTAGAAAGGGGATACCTTACTGCAAAACAATAATTAAGGCAATGGGCATATTTTTGAAATTTTTGAAAAAGAAATCGGTCATTTGGACCCTCTGTTGCATCCCCTATGGCCTCATCCTTGTAATCGCTTGCCTTTACGGACCTTTATCCTCTGAATTTTGGAAATGGACGATTGCAATCAGTGGATATACAGCTGCGGCTCTTCTCGCGATCTGCCTGATTTCTGCTCCACTGCACAAAAATTTTCCCTCTTCCAAATTCTTAATGATTTTGCACCGGCATCAAAGAGAAACAGGATTGTCGGTTTTTTTCTATGCCCTCTTGCATGCCTCATCCTACTTTATCGAAAAGAAGATCCGAATTGGAAATTATGAGTGGATCTACCTTCTCCACCCTGTGATTATTCCTGGGGTGATCGCACTCGCTATTCTTTTAGTTCTATCGGTGACAAGCAATCAGTTTTCGATCAAAAAGTTAACCTACAAGAAATGGAAAAATTTACACAGCTCGGTCTATATCGTCGAAGGGGCTGTCTTTCTGCATATGGTTTTTCAAGGGGGGAAAATCCTTCTCTGGGGATGCGCGATCTTCATCCCCCTGTTCCTTTGTCAACGCTTTAGATTGAAAAAGGGAGAATTATAACGAAAAAAATGGGAATTCGACAATATCCTTATCATTTGTTTATACTCAATCTTTTGAAAAAGAAATCGCTCATTTGGGCAGTCTGCTTCTCCCTCGCAGGATCTGCCAATGAAAGGATCGGGACAAAGGAGATTATGGCTCTAACGAACCTTCGCAATTATAAAAAAGCTGAATGTCTCCAATTGCTGGAGAAGGCGTCAGAGGCTGAACTTTGGGATGCCCTTCTCGAAGGACAGGCGCAGCTCTGTTTTGATGCAGAATGTCAGTGGATTGCCAAGGAAAAGTGGTGGGGCTCTGTTCAGAATGTTCTAGAAATCGGCTGTGGGAATGGTGCTTTTCTTGCCAAGCTCGCCGATCAGTTCCCCACAAAGTCCTTTCGGGGCATCGAGAAACTGGCCTCCTCTCTCGATGTTGCCAAAAAGCGAAATAGCAGGCAAAACATCCACTTCCAGCAGGGCGATGCTGAAATCTTCGATCCATCCTTGGTCAATTCAGCCGACGTTATGATCTTTCGGCTAGTGCTCCAACACCTAAGCGATCCGCTTCTTGCTCTCAAAAATTCCTCACAGTATCTCACTTCTGATGGCTATGTGCTCATCATCGATGCATATGATCAAGCAAGCAGAAATTCGCACCCCATTACCGCCATCGAAGAGGCATTGAAACTCGCCGCAGAATATCAACGTACGCACAAAACGGGTGGAAATAGAAGAATTTCCCTAGATCTTTTGAAACTCCTAGAGGATGATCAGAACTTCCAAGTAGTATTTAGCAATTTGGATGCGGATGGACATATTCTGCATGAGATCATGCGTCATGAGGGAAAGAGGGCCCGCCAGCTCTATTTTAATAATGGCCTATTATTCCTCACGCTCGTGCATCGCACTTACAAAGTCCCCGTCAATGTAGATAAAGCCTATGATGAGCTCAATTCCTTCCTCGAAGATGAGCAGGCCTGGAGCTCGATGGGAATGCACTTCTTGGTGTTAAAGAAGAGGGGCGGGGTATAATTCAAGTTTTTCTACTGCAACTTGTTTTTTAACCCCAAACAGTATTAAATTCTCCATCGTCTATACCATGCGACCTCGACAAACTGGAGAACCCTATGACCTCTTCTATCCTCCTTCGATCTTGCGGATTTGGATTCATAAATCTTGTGAATGACTCCGCCGATTATCTCACTTCATTGATCCCTCTAAAAGATAATGCAGGGCTAAAAACAGCAATCAAAATTGCTCTTTGGGCTCTTATCCTTCATCAAGCTTCGGCAACTGTTCTCGAAGTGAGTGCACAGGCAATTCGATGCTTTGGCATTATCAATACTACCCTTTTCGAGTAATTAGAACCTGTTTTGAGAACGTGAATAACCTTTTTACGTACAATGTGACTATACTTTCTCATCCAATCAAATTGGGAGGTAGGTTTAGCCAGTTAGGAGAAAAACGCAGCCGGGTGTATATGGGGATGGACCCAATTTGGCCTTGGGATGGACCTAGTTGCGCGATTATTCACGAAATGGCTGCCCCAAATGTTGGCAAGGACCGCATCGGCATGATAATAGAGTCTGATCTACATAGTCTGATACAAATCTATTTCGATAGAAAGAATCCGACAGCTGTTGAAATTATTAAAGATCGACCAAATCCTTTAGGCTATATGGAGAAAACAGATACTACAGCTGTACGCATATTCGACCCAAACAGCATAGTAGTAGAGTGCAAAAAATTGTAGTCTTGATCAGAGCAGCCATTGTCTTCAGTCTATTTTTCAACTTCATTCTGGCTTTGCATACCTCTTGGCATCCTCTTTTTTGACTTCATCGAGAAACATCTTCATCTCCTTGTCAGTAGCAAATTCTCTCACAGTGGCATCTTTGTGATCGATTGTCGTAATGCCCTGTAAGTGATCATATTCGTGTTGGAAGACCTTCGCAGCAAATCCCTCGAGCCGTTTTGCCACTGTTTTGCCTTCCCAATTGGTATAGGTGACGTCTATACTCTCATAGCGAAAGAGCTCTGCCAGCTTCCAGCATTGATCGAAACAACAGGAAAAACACCCCTCCCATCCAATTACTTTGGCGTTACTCGCAGGCCTCATGGTGGGGTTGATGACCACCTCGAGATGTTCAGGTTTGCGATCGTAGCTGAAGATGAAGACCGATTTGCTAATGCCAATTTGGGGGGCTGCGCAGCCAGCTGCCGGGAAAAAGGGATGAATGGACCAAAATAGTTTGACTGCAATTTCTTTGGCCAGAAGCATTTCCCTGGGCAGGATGAGGTCTTCAGTTTTCTTTTGCAACACATCATGATGGGGGCTGTGCAGCGTGACGATGTTTAGTTCTTCAGCAGAATGGGGAGAATTGGGTGAGTGAGGAGGAAAAGATGGGGGGATTTCCATGGTGATCCAGTTGTAGGTAATGTCGATTAATCTTGACAAACTCGCTTATTTTTTGGTTAGCTTTTTCAAAAAGCACGAGTGGCTATGCGAAAATTTTTTCTATTAACTTTTTTAGTGGGGGTGCCTGTTATGGCTGATGTCAATTCTGCTGCCAATCTTATCGAAAATCCACAATTCAAGGCGCTGATCGATGGCTTTGGCGAGGTGGTGAAGACTTCATTCGAGAGTGGGCTCGACGCTGCGCGCAAGCGGTGCACCGAATTTTTCCTCTCGGATGCCGATGAGCGTATTGAAGTGGAGTCGATCCAAGATGTGACGATAGAAGGGGAAGATCAGCATCAAATCCCTCTACGCATTTATAGGCCGTCTGCAGACAATGAGCTCCCTGTCATTGTCTATTTCCACCGAGGGGGCTGGATTTTTGGAAATATTGAAGAGGCCGATCCTGTTTGCCGGATGCTGGCCCACTACTTGCAATGCGTGGTGGTCTCGGTCGATTTCCGATTAGCCCCAGAGAATCCCTTCCCAAAACCATTAGAGGACTGTTATGCGGCAACTCAGTGGGCATCTAAACATGCTAGCGAATTTGGTGGAGATACCCAGAGGCTGATTGTCTGCGGAGAAAGCTGCGGGGGGAATCTTGCTGCGGCTGTAACCCTGATGGCCAAAGAGAAGAAGGGGCCTTCGATTGCCCAGCAACTTCTTATTTATCCGATCATCACCTCTACTATCCTAGATGAACCTTATGATCACTGCCCTGATCAGCATTTTATTACCAAGGGAGGAATGCAGTTTATGTGGAGTGCTTATTTGGGGGCTCCAGAGAATGCTCAAAATCCTTTAGCCTCTGTCGAGCTTGCAGATCTAAGTGATCTTCCACCTGCTGTCATCATTACAGCCGAATACGATCCTCTGTGCCAGGAAGGGGAAATGTATGGGGAAAAGTTGCTTGAAGCGGGTGTTGCCGTTCAAACGATGCGTGTCCCTGAAGTGATCCATGGTTTTCTCGATCTTCCGCTCTATGATTTGGAGCAGAAGATTGCCTGGACCAAAGAGATCAAGGAAATGCTATAGCTGTCTAATTGAAGGAGCCTTATGTTAAATTATCCATTGCTCGGCATTTAAACTTTTTGTAAATCAGGAATATTAAATGGACAAAATCCGGTTAAATAAAACGGTTATTAAAAGATATTTTGAAGAGGTGTGGAATCAAGGAAAATTAGAAGTGCTTGATGAGATTATCGCGCCGAACTATATCAATCATAGCCCGGGCATGCCGAATCCGGTGCCTGGGCCCGAAGGTCTAAAACCAATAATTTCCGCATTACGCAAAGCGTTCCCGGATTTATGTTTTACTATAGAAAATATGGTTATCTCAGAGACACAAGTAGCCATACATTGTACAATGCACGGCACTCATAAAGGTGATTTATTTGGTCTTGCAGCGACGGGTAGAAAAATTAAGGTAAATCAAATGCAAATTGAACGCATTATAAATGGGAAACTTGTTGAGCATTGGCGTCAGTCCGATGATTTAGGCATGATGCGGCAACTAGGTCAGATTTAAATATAAGTTCTTTATAGATACAGATTATGGGGCCTTCTCTTCTATTTCCTGCATAACCTTCAAGAAATGTTCTTCTACTGGAGAAGGCTTAATTCCTAGCTCTTTGCGGTATTTTTCATACTCTACATAAGCCTTTTCTAGCGCCTCTGTATGACTAACCTTTCCAGCATCAACCAATACATTGCGTCCAGATAGTTTAAGAAAATCGTCTAATTTTGCACTCCAATCATTCATATACATTGGCTGGCGATTTAGTGCTTGCAGTTCAGCAAACTCCAAGTACGCAGTAACGATCCGGTTTAGTGTATTGAGTTCATCCTCTCTTAGATAATTTTTAGCAATGCTAGCATCTGTTTTGCGGGGAGCGTTTCCAGTCCATGATGTCATTCCCATATGCGGCTTATTGCTATCAGCGCGATTATAAATGACTTCAGGAGCAGTATGCCCATGTGCAGCCCAATGCATTTTATTCTGTACAACTTTGAAAAATTTCAAAGTCAATTCATTCTTGGGATCATAATCAATGCTTGTGGCATAAACATCGAGTACTTTGAGCCAAAATACCTTTTCCGAAGATCGAATATCTCTGATACGAGCCAGCAGTTCTTCAAAATAACTGGTATTACCTGCTTGTTTGAGGCGAGCATCGTCCAAAACAAAGCCCTTAACAATGAATTCCTTAAGTTGATTTGTTGCCCAAGTACGGAATTGGGTGCCTCGATGAGAATTGACGCGATATCCTACGGCAATAATTGCCTCTAAATTGAAATGTTCAAGCTCTCGGATAACCTTTCGCTCCCCTTCCTCTTGAACTGTTGCAAAATTTGCAACAGTTGCATCTTTTTGTAGCTCAGACGTTTCGAATATATTTTTAAGATGCCTGCTAATACCGGACTTATGAATCTGAAAAAGTTGAGCCATCTCATTGATAGTTAGCCAGACAGTTTCTCCATGCATCAACACTTCAATACGAGCTTTATCATCTTCGGTCTGAAATAAGAGAATTTCACCCTTGGATGGAAGTAGGCTATTCCGGTCCTCAGTGAAAGATCGATTTGGTTTTGGCATTTGAGCCCCTCTCAAAGAAATCAAAGCTTAAACAGATAACTTATATGATGCAATAGAAAGAATTGAAACGGAAAGGGTATAGCTCGGTCGTGCTGCGTAGTCATGAGATATCTCCATTTTTTTCATGGTTGAGTAGCCATTTTTTGCGTGCGATCCCCCCGCCATAACCGCCAATCTCCCCATTGCTATTAATTACCCGATGGCAGGGGATAATGAGGGCGAGTTGATTGGCACCATTTGCTTGAGCAACAGCACGACAGGCGGAGGGTTTCCCAACTGCAACAGCCAATTCAGAATAAGAACGGGTTTCGCCAGAAGGGATTTTTTTTAATTCTTCCCAAACTCGGCTTTGAAAAGGGGACCCAATTAAAGTGATCGGGGTTTTAAATTCTGCCAGCTTACCTTCAAAATACCGACTCAGCTCCTGTTCGATTAGATCAATCGGTTTTGTACGACCAGGAATAATGGCCGATTTCATTTTCTGCCGCAATCGTTCCACTTCTCTTTCCAGACCTCGCCGTTCGACAAATTCTAGCAGGTAGAGTGTTTGTTCATCCCCGATTGCGAGCATCGGCCCTAAGGGTGTATCGAGCCATGCAGCTTTAAGGACTTGGTTATCTCCGATTTTGGAAGGTGCAGCCCCCATAATCCTCGAAAAAGCATCTCTAAAACCGCTACTGGATTCATATCCGGTTGAAAGCTGAGCTTCAATTACAAGCTCTCCAGATCTAATTTGTTTCATAGCAATCCCCATACGCCTGGCGCGTGCATATTCGACGAAGGTCATCCCGAACCGTTTTTTGAACTGGCGCCTCGCTGTGGAAGCATCTACAGCTAATTGTTGAAAATCCCGATCTTTCCACCTTTTTTCCGGATTCTTTTCCACCGCTTCGACGAGTGATCGCACCAATTCAGAGACATGATTGGGATGGGAAAGAGGTCTGCAACGCTTACAAGGCCTAAATGAGGCTAAAAGAGCTTGCTGAGCAGTCCCAAAAAATTCACAGTTCTCAAATTTTGGTTTGCGAGCTGGGCATGTTGGGCGGCAGAATACCCCAGTGGTTTTAACACCAACAAAGAAAATTCCTTCGTATTCTATCTGTTTATCTATTAATGCTCGGTAATATTCTTTTTTTTGTTTAGCAGTTATCACGCTCTTCCTCATCAGTGAATTGAGCACTATTATATCATATTGGCAAAAGGCTGGCGCCGAAATTCGGGCATTGATTTTTTTATAGGGGGCGGTCTCAAGTAAAAGAGCACTGGCTTGATTAAAAGATAAAAATTCACTAAGCTGATCCATTAATTTAAAAAACTAAGAGAATGCAAATGAAAGGTTTTTTTTCTCAGATTTTTGGGTGGGTGCTAATTGGTTCTTCTCTATTTGCCGCTCAGACTAATGACCCTTGGAAAGGGGACGAATATGCCAAGAACTCAGAGTCACAGAAATCCTCTGCTGAAAAGTTTATCAATGGGATCAATCTGCAGGGAGTAACCTCTGTTCTCGATGTGGGATGCGGAGATGGTAAAATCACGGCAGCAATGGCCAAAGCTCTCCCAGATGGAGAAGTGATCGGAATTGATATCTCTCCTTCGATGATCGACTTTGCCCATTCGGCCTTTTCGAATTACTCAAACCTAACATTCTTAGTTCAAGGTGCAGCGCAGGTTAATTTTCATCAGAAGTTTGATCTGATTACTTCATTTACGGTTATGCAGTGGGTATTAGAGCAAAAACAAGCTTTAGAGGGTTTTAAGGAGTCTCTTAAACCTAATGGAAGACTTTGCATCCAAATGCCAACAGCTCTTCCGAGTGCTATGGAGCAAGCGCTTGATCAAACGCTCTCTTCAGAAAAATGGAAGGGATATTTTACCGAGTTCACTGCCCCCTGGAAGTTCTATCAGGCTGATGAGTATCGGGACCTGCTTATGGAGACCCATTTTGTTCCTGTTCGGGTAGAGACTTATACGAAACATGAAAAGTTTCCTTCAAGGACTGTGTTTCAGGAATTTTTGAAACAATGGTTCCCCTATTTAAGACCTCTTCCAGCTGACTTAAAGGAGCCCTTTCTTACTGAATTATTGGACCGGTATCTGCAGCTCCTTCCAGTCGATGAAAATGGACAGGTGAGCTTTATAGTGACACGTTTAGAAGTAGAAGCAACCAAATGAATCTTAAGGTGGCTGTAGGGTAACCTATGAGGTCAAAGCAAGGAGCTTCGCATGAGACAGTTGCAACCGGGCGATAAGGTAGCTATCGTATCCCCTTCTGCAGGATTACCGCACATATTTCCATCGGTGTATGAGCAGGGATTGAAACGGATTAGAGAGATATTTCACCTCGATCCGATAGAATTCCCCACTGCTCGTCAAAGTCCCGAATATCTTTCTAAAAACCCCAAAGCAAGGGCAGAGGATATCAATGCAGCTTTTGCCGATCCCTCGATTAAAGCGATCATCGCAACTATTGGAGGAAATGACCAAATTCGGATCCTTCCCTATCTGAGCAAAGAAGTTATTTCCTCAAACCCAAAAATATTCATGGGGTATAGCGACTGCACCAACATGCATCTCTTTCTTTGGAATTTAGGCATTGTCTCCTTCTACGGAGCGGCTGTCATGACTCAGTTTGCCATGGGTGGGGGAATGCATGAATACACCGTCGACTCGATAAAAAAGGCTCTTTTCACTCCTTCAATTGGTCAAGTGCATGCGGCGCCGCAGTGGAGCGATGCCGATTTAGATTGGGCTGATCCCCAGAATTTGGAAAAAAAGTGCCCTATGTACAAAGGGGAAGGTTGGCAGTGGTATAACAATCAAAATCAAGTCATCGAAGGGCAATTATGGGGAGGGTGTCTTGAGGTGCTCGATCTGCATCTATCGGTAAAGCGTTACTTACCCAATTTCGAAAAGCTGAATGGCACAATCCTTTTTATTGAAACGTCTGAAGAAATGGCGGGGGAAGGGTTTGTCTATCGATTCATTGCCGCTCTAGCAGAATTGGGGATACTACAGAGGTTTAAGGCCATTCTGATGGGTTATCCAAAAGGGCAATTTTGTGGGATGCAACCACCTGAAGGAAGGGAAGCGTATATCCTTAACCAGCAAAATGCTGTAAAAAATGCCTTAAGGGACTACGGCTCAAATCTGCCTGTCGTGTTTCACATGAATTTTGGCCATACCAATCCACAAATGATTATTCCCAATGGCGGGACTGTTTTAATCGATGGTGCTCGCAAGGCAATCAGCTTTTGACAGCGTCGGCTTGGCTATTCCTGGGATATTAACAACTCGTTTAGGATGCCAGTGAAAAGCGCTCGCCGCTCTAATTCAATTTCTTTGTAAACGCTATGTTCGGGGTGAACGCCTGTAAGAATCGCCTTGCCAGCTCCAACCTCGCATTTGACGATCGCTGCTGGCTGGCCTTCAATATCAGCATAACGTGCAATAATTGAGACTCCATCATATTTTTCTGCTTCTACGAAGATGCATCCGCCGTTGTAATAGGCTGAGGTACTTGAAGAGTTATACCCCGACTCGCCCAAAAGTGTGAATTTGGACCGCGCCAAAGCCTCGGGGTTCAACTGTTTTTCCGAGGGTTGTATATATTCGATACTACCCTCGGAAAAACAGCTGAACCGCGAGAGCTTTCGCGTGGGTCCAAATTCACACTTTTGGGCGAGTCGGGGTATAGAAATCAATTTGGCTATTTGAGCTCCCTTGTGGCTTTTATAACAAAATTTTCTGAGCCCATAGGCGGGGCCGCGAGCTATTCCGGGAAAGAACTTTAATTCCCTCGCTCCAAGAACTTCTAATGGGCCCCCTTTCTCGAATTCGATCATCGCACTGCCATAATAACCCCCGGCGCAAATCCCTAGGAATTTCCCTCCATTCAGGACAAATTCCCTAATGTGCCCGTTCGCGGTCCCTTTTAAAGCTTGATGATAGGGGAGATCACGCCCACCTGGAAAAATCAGCAAATGGGCTGTTTTTTGCCATTTCCCCGCTTGGAGAAGCTCTCTATCAGCCCAATCAATGCAGAACTTCTGATCGATTTTTTCAAGCTTTAAAGCCGTTAGGAGCGAGGCGATGCAAAAAAGATCGGCCCCTTTATCTCGATAAATTAGAATTTTTTTCACGGGCAGATAGGTAAGTTGTAAGACAGAATGCTTTGATAATTTCTCCGATAATAAAGGGGTATAGACCGAACATCAGAGCTTTCTCAAAACCGACAATGTTTGAAAGCCACAATACCCCAAGTCCTAATTGAAGGACACAAGAAAGGAGCAAGATAGAGAGTGTTTTTGCCCCGTGAAATGAAGCTTGCGTTTCAATGAACCTGCCGACTAGATAAACCTGCAAAATAAATCCGCAATGATATCCTCCTGTTGGCCCTAATAAACTCAAAAAAACAGGGAAGCCGAGAGCTCCTTCAGCTAAATAGGCGAGTACACTCAGAACTCCTTTGCGACTGCCCATCGTTGCTCCGATAAACATGATGCCAAACGTTTGTCCGGTTAGTGGAATAGGAGTGAAGTAAAGGGGGATGGTTATCTGAGCACAAAGAGCCAAGAAAAAAGAGGCTCCCAAAATTTGTAAAATAGAGAAAGAGATCTCTTTCCTAGAAAATATAAACGGCATGCTATTGATTTGAGCAGCACTCATAGAAATTTCCCTCCAGGAGTTTGTGTTCCAGTGGGAATTTTAGTCCCTTTGTTCTACGAATTTCAATCGGGAAGTCGGCTGACTAAACTAGAAAGTAGTTTAAATAAGGCTGGATGAGGTTTAAAGAAATTGGTTTTCTATTCGCGTTATAAAAAACTAGAAAGTAGTTTATGACAAAATAGAAAAGGGTTTGATTTTTTTAAATTCAATCATATCGAACCCATTTGGACGATATTGTCCTCAGTCAAAGGCTGTTGTTGTCAGTCAGCCTGGATTCCAGCGCCAGCTCCACTATCGGAACCGGCGATTGTCAATACGCACTCCATCAGACGCAACACGCAATTGGTTTTACGTCGGAATAGGGCATCTCGGGCAAATAGTCATTCGTAAAGACCTTTTCAAGTTCAAACGAATCAGACAGTATTCCAAGATGTTTTGAGTAGCGGTGCACCTTGTTCCAATCCCGTTCCACATTGAGCAGGTTGCGCGAGAAGAACGGGAGAGTGCGGAGGAAGATCGCCTTGTACATCTCCGTACGTAAAGCTGGTTTGGCATTACACAGGATGTCAAACGCCTTTTCTGGCTCTTCAACGGTAAAGGCAGCCCCCCTTTGGGTAGCGCGCAGGAAGCCCTTGATCACCTCAGGATTCTCCCTCACAAAATCCTCCCGAGCGATGAATTGGATTGAGCAGAAACAGCAGCAACCTAGACCTGCCAATTGGTCGATCCGAAGTAAAATGGCCTCACCCCTTAGGTATTCCAACTCCACCTTCTGAAAGTTGATAAACCCGATCCCAGCATCGATTTTCCCTCTGAGGATCGCATCGGTCACGTTCATCCCGACCCGCACAGTTTCATACGATGAAGGATCGATCCCAGCTAAACGGGCGAGATCGTCGATGATCTTCTTCCCAAATTCACCGATATAGCCGATCCTTTTGCCAACGATATCGTGAAAAGTCTGAATCCCGCTCGACTTTAGAGCGATCAAACCTGTTGGTGGTTCATCGAGCAGTGTTCCCAGAGAAACAACCGGAAATCCCTTGGCCCGTGCTGCCAAAGTGTGGATCATCGCCTTGAGACCCAAATCCATCGCTCCTACCCCCACCGCCTCAGTCACATCACTTGGATCGGTCGGTTCGTACAGAGCGAGTTTAACCCCCTCCTCCTCATAGTAACCCAACGTCTGGGCAACAAAGAGGGGAGTATGATAGGGATTTGCATACCAGTTAAGAAGAAAATTTGTTCGAATTTTTTTTGTCATCGTTTACCTCATTAAATGAATAAAAAATGACGTGGAAGGTATACCAAACAAAATTAAGTTTTTGCCAAACCTAATAAGAGTAGTAGAAGAGACGTCCTTGCGCCGGCATTATCCGGATCAAGTTCTACGGGCCTCTCTCAGCCGGAAAACTCCAGCACCCCGCGTCATGTTGATGCAATGTTAACCGTGCCTGCTCAAAATTGTCGAGTTTTACTTTTTCTCCGCTAAAGGCTGTTTTCGAGGTTGAGCAGCCATTGTTTGTTCTCGATGCCGCCACCATAGCCGCCGATTGCGCCACTCCGATTGATTACTCGGTGGCAGGGGATGATGATGGCAAGCTGATTAGCTCCGTTGGCTTGGGCTACTGCTCGACAGCCGCGGGGATTATCGACGTTAACCGCTAATTCGGAATAGGAAATCGTTTCACCATAGGGGATCTTTTGCAACTCTGCCCATACGCTTTTCTGAAAGGGGGTGCCGTGTGGGGCGATCGGGGTGCGGAAGTTTTGAAGTTTCCCTTCGAAATAGAGCTTGAGCTCTTGCTGAATTTGGTCGATTGGGGTGGTCCGGCCGGGTGTGGAGGGAAGTTTGCACTCTCGGCGTTGAAATTCGAGCACATGGAGAGCCTGCTCGTCTGCGATGGCGAGCATCGGGCCGAGTGGGGTGTCGATCCAAGAGGCTTTTAGGGAGGTATTATTCTTCATCAATTGCCACTCCGATCGCTGCATCTGCAGTTCCATAATAAAGGAACCACTTGTCATGGAAGTGTACGAGCCCTTGGATAAAGACTGTTCCTCCCTGATATTGTCCTTTCATTTCGTAGGGTTTTTCGGGTGTTAAAAAACAAGATTCACTGCGGGAAATTACTTGAGTTGGATTATTTGCATCCAGAAGGACCTGGCCGGCTGAATAAGCTTTGGGAAATATCTTTGGATCGCCATGAATGGCCGAGTTTTTTCCATTATAGAAAAGGAGGATTCCTTCGTCGGTCAGAAGTGCGGGAGGACCAGCTTCAACGAGGGCGCTGTCAAATTTCCCTTCTCGGGGAGCTAAAATGACGATGGGACGATCATCTGCATTTAGAATGGGCTGCCAGGAGATGAGATCATCCGATGTAGCGATATGAATTTGTCCTTCACCCCAATACATCCAGTATTTGCCCTGAATTTTTGCAGCGATCAACTGATCCCCTTGCTGTCGGCAAACAATTGAGCCGGCTTTTGACCAATGTCTTCTGGAGTAGTTTTCAAAGGCATACCCATGTTTTTCCCAGTGGATGAGATCGGTTGATGTGGCAATGCTGAGGACAGCCAGTTGACGATTCCACTGCGTATAGGTCATCACATAGGTTCCCTCTTCTGTTTCGATAATGCGCGGATCTTCGCAGCCACCTGGGAACTCATAGAGGGACTGTTGATCTCGATCGGGGAAAAGGATAGGAGTGCCGGTTCGTTGAAAATGGATCCCATCCTCGCTGATAGCCAGGCCTAAACGAGAGGTGTGCTTGCCAGTTCCTGTTCCGAAATCATCTTCAGCACGATAGATGAGATAGACTTTCCCATCCCGTACGATGGCCCCGGGGTTAAAAATATATTCTTTTTCCCAATGGATATCTTTATCCTGGAGAGGGCAATGAAAAACGGAGTCTGGGCACGGGGCGAGGATCGGATTTGCCTCATCGACTCTTTGAAAATGCCAATCTCTACTAAAGGCAAGGCAGGGAATAACCAATACGAGGATAATTGAGATTAGTTTCATGAGATCTCATTAGTGAAAAAAGAGGGCGACCGACGGGGCTCGAACCCGCGACCTTCGGAATCACAATCCAACGCTCTAACCAACTGAGCTACGACCGCCATGGAATGGATTCAATTTTACTGGTTTGCCACCTTTTGGTCAATCCGATTGCGCAGATCAGGGAGGTGAGGGCGATCACAGTGGGGTAGGAAAGGGAGTTAACGAAAATTTTGAAATTGAGGATCTCAGGGGGATTGGCGATGATTTGGAGGAGCCATTTGGTATAGAGGGCGTTGAGTTTGCCGAGCGGTGGGAGGAGGATGCCAAGGGGGAGGAGCATGATCGCGATGCCGAGCAGGGGGGTGAGGAAGAGATTGTAGGGGAGGCTGAGCAGCGGGAAGCAATTAAAAATATAGAGCATAGCGGGCAGGGTGATGAAATGGACGGCGAGGTTGAGGGCGAGGCCGCTGCGGATGGCGGAGGCGAGCAGGTAGCCATGTTGGTCGAGTAGGGGTAGTTGTTTGAGCTCTGTGAGTTTGCGTGAGGGGAGGAGGAAATGGAGAAATTGGGTGAATGGGGTGTGGAAGAGGAGGATTCCGAGGGTGGCGAGGAAGCTGAGCTGAAAGCCGATGTTGGTGATCGTGAGCGGATCGAGGAGCAGTTCGAAGAGTAGGGCGGCGCCGAGGAGATTGAGTGGGTCGCTGCGCCGTTTGAGGAGGAGGCTCAACACGTAGAGGGTGATCATGAGGAAGGCCCGTAGGATGGAAGGGGTAATGCCTAAAAAGATAAAGTAGAGGAGCAAGAGCCCCAATAGAATGATGTAGGCGGGGCGCGGGGGAAGTGCGGCACGGAGGAGGGTGCCGAGAAGTGCGGCGATGAGGGCGAAATGGAAGCCGGAGATGGCGAGGATGTGGCCAAGGCCCACTTTGCGAAATTCCATGGCGAGGAGCCACTCGTCGATATCGCCGGTGGCAATGGAGGCGAAAAAATGAGAGGTTCGGGGATCGGGGACGGTTTTATGAAAATAGCGGCGCACTGCTTCTTTACATTGAAAGCGGAGGTGGACTAGGGAGAGGTGGTCCTGGAGCTTTTCCCATGGTATATTTTTGTCGGGCTTGAAGAGGAAGCGTTCTTTATTTTCGAGTGTACCGTGGATGTGCCATTTGGTTCCGGAAGGGGGAGCTTTGTTTTGAATGAGTGTGCAAGGGATATTGGTGTAGGTTTTTCCATTAGCTTCAAAGGTTTTCAGCACTCCTTTTAGAGCGATGGAACGTTTGAAGGGTGACTGGGTCGGCTGGAGCGCCTCAAGGGAAAAGATTCCATGGCCCTGGAGTGTGGGCTCTGTAGGTAATGTGAATTTAAAAAGAGTGATCCCGCAACCGGCAATAACGAGGAGCCAACCTACCCATTTTCTCTTCGAAAAAAGGGTGAGTAGAGCGAGAGGGAGAAGATAGATCCAATGGGGGTAAAGAGCGAAAGCGCAGCCGATGAGGAAATGGAGTCCCCAAAGTAGCAATGGCGAGCTATCGCTTGCGAGGGAGTTCTTGTTCAATGGAACGGTAAATAAGACGGACACCTCTTTGCCCTGTAACGAAGCAGTAAAACCATTCGACCATTACAGCAAATCGGTTGCGGAATCCGATCAGATAGACGATGTGGATGAAACACCAGGCGAGCCAAGCGAGGAAGCCTGTGATTTTGAGTTTGCCCATCATGGCGATCGCTTTTTTTGTTCCGATGGTGGCCATGCTCCCCTTGTCGAAATACTTGAAAGGCGAGCGGTCCTCTTTGGGCACTTGCTTTTTGATGATTTTTGCCACATATTTCCCCTGCTGGATCGCAGTAGGAGCGATTCCGGGCAGCGGCTTGCCATCGTTGTCTTTGGCAAGAGCAGCGTCGCCAATGACGAACACTTCGGGGTGGCCAGGGATCGTGAGATCGGGTTCGACGATAACGCGGCCAGCACGGTCGAGGGGGACGTCGAGGCTTTTGAGGAGGGGAGATGCCTGGTTGCCCGCAGCCCAAATGATGTTGACCGACGGGATGAATTCGTCTTCGATTTGGACCCCTTCTTCGGTGATATTGGTCACTTTTTTCTTAGTGATGACCCGCACGCCCATCTCTTTGAGATCGTTTTCGGCATGGATGCCGAGGCTCTCGGGATACATGGGGAGGATGTGGGGCAATGCTTCGATGAGATAGATCTTTGACCGCTCAGGTTTGATCCGCCGAAAGTTCTTAAACAGCGTTTTGTTAGCGATTTCGGCGATTGCTCCGGCCATTTCAACGCCAGTTGGTCCGCCGCCGATGATGACGAAGTTGAGATATTTTTCGGCCTCAGAGATCAGGTCCATCCGCTCAGCTTTTTCAAAAGAGATCAGCACTTGCTCGCGGATTTTTAGGGCATCTTGGATTGTCTTTAAGCCGGGGGCGAGGGGTTCCCATTGGTCATTGCCGAAATAGGAGTGGCGCGCGCCTGTTGCCAGGACTAGATAATCGTAGGATATCGTGTCACCATTTTGGAGCACCAACTTTCTCCCTTTGGTGTCGATCTTTTCGACATCACCCATAATCACCGAGGTGTTCTCTTGATGGCGCAAAATTTCGCGGATCGGAGTGGCGATTTCTCCAGGGGAGAGGGCGGCTGTTGCAACTTGATAAAGAAGAGGTTGGAAGAGATGGTGATTGGTTTTATCGATGAGGAGGATATCGAGATCAGCTTTTTTCAAAGCTTTTGCAACGGTCAGACCTCCAAAACCGCCTCCGACGATGACCAGTTTGGTGTGGGGCATACTTCTCTCTTTTAAAAAACGGTATTCTCCCATAAACTTAACTTAAAGACAATTCATTGGCAAACAGAAATGGTATACGTTGAGGACCTGCTTCGTGAGCATGGCAAATCTCTTGGGCTCGATCTAATCGTTGGCAATGAGAAATTGAGACGGAAGATTCCCCGGCCAGAGATTCATCGCCCGGGATTAAGCTTAGCCGGCTTCATGAAAAAATTTGTCCCGAACCGGCTGCTGGTGTTTGGCAATAGTGAGGTGCTCTATCTCAAAGAATTGCCTGCCGAAATGCAAATCGAGCGGCTCAAAGCGATTTTGACCGATGCGACGCCTGCAGTGATCGTCGCCGGAAGATATATTATTCCAAAGAAAATCGTCCAAATTTGCCGCGAAAAGAAGATCCCCCTCTTCAAGACCTCACTTCCTACAACCGAGTTCCTCAGCAAAGCCACCTCGCTGCTCGTCGATGAATTTGCTCCGATGACCACCTGTCACGGCACTTTTATCGAAGCGTTTGGCCTTGGCGTCCTCATCCAGGGTGATTCCTCGATTGGAAAAAGCGAAGCGGCGCTTGGGCTGATGGAGAAGGGACACCGTTTAATTTCAGACGATGTGGTCAAATTGCGTCTGCGAAAAGATTCGACCATCGAGGGGAGCGGACCCGAGCTAAACAAGCACATGATGGAGATTCGGGGCATTGGGATTATCAATGTGGCCCACCTCTATGGTGCCGTCTGCGTTCGGGGGTCGAAGAGCCTCGATCTGATCGTGAAGCTGGAAGAGTGGGATGATCAAGCCTTTTATGACCGGATCGGTCTCGACGAAAAGTTTATTGAGATGCTTGGAGTAAATATCCCATATCATATACTGCCTGTAAAACCTGGACGAGATGTGGTTTTGTTGATTGAGACGATTGTGCTCAACCACCGCTTGAAGTTGATGGGCTACCACTCTGCTCGAGAATTTAATGTGAAATTGTTAGAGACGATTTCGCGCAAACAGAAAGAAAAAGATCGTGAAGCTATCGCAAAGGGTTAAAGTCAAGAATGATCTGGGATTGCATGCGCGGCCCGCCACCGTCATCGCCCGCCTGCTGCAAAAGAGCAAATCTAAGGTCTTATTCACTTTTCATGAGGAAACTATCAACGCTCGTAGTATCATGTCTGTACTGATGCTTGCTGCGAATAAAAACGCGCAAATATTGGTGACGGTTGAAGGAGATGATGCTCAAGAGACGATGGATAGTCTCGTTGAAGCCTTCAACAATCAGTTTGGGGAACCTGCGAATGAGCCGTGAGCCGCGAAAAGAGATTTGGATCCAAGGTGTGCCTGTCAGCGAAGGCATTGCGATTGGATCTCCTTTTTTCCTCAAGGCGATCGATGAAGATGTCCCCGATTTTGAAATCACATACAATGAAGTCGATGCCGAAGTGGCTCGCTACCGCAAAGCTCTCTTCTCGAGCAAAGAAGATTTGACCAAACTGCGCCAAGATCTGGTCATGGAGGGTTCCGACGAGGCGGTCAGCACGATCGAAACCCACATTCAGATGCTCGAAGATCCGATGATCACCACCGATATGGAGGGGAAAATTCGGCAGATGCTCCGCAATACCGAATCGGTATTCCACTCAGTGATCAGAGATTACTCCGACCGCTTTTCCGAGCGGACCGATTCTTTCTTCCAAGAGCGGCTCGTCGACGTGCAAGATGTCTCCAAACGGATCTTAGGCCATTTGCGGACCAAGCAAAATGGCGGCCTCGGCGATATCCCATCGGGCTCGATTGTCTTTACTCAAGAAGTGGCTCCCTCTTACACCGCTTCTGCCCATGTAGCCCAGATCAGCGCCTTTGTCACCCATTCAGGTGGGGGGAATTCTCACGCCGCCCTCATCGCCCGCTCCAAAGGGATCCCTTATGTGGCTGATGTGAACGTTGCTGAAATTGAAAAATTAAACCCTCAAAAGGTGATTGTCGATGCCTATGAAGGAGTGATCATCGTCTCTCCAAGTGCTGAGACCACTGCCCAATATAGGGAAAAGCAAAAACAGCTAGCGACCCGCTATCAAGTCTTCCTCGATGAAGATCACCTGAATGCCGAAACGATCGACGGTGTTCGCGTGAAACTCTATGTCAACGTCGGGAACCCAAGCGACCTCGATATTTTCCCTTATCGACATGATGGGGTGGGCCTTTTCCGCACCGAATACCTCTTTTTGCAGACCAAAGAATTCTATCCTTCAGAGAGGTACCAGCAAGAGGCCTACGCCAACCTCATTGCAAGAATGGATGGGCGTCCGGTTGTCGTCCGGGCATTCGATTTAGGGGGCGATAAACATCCGAGCCTCTTCCTCGACAGGCAGAAAGAGGCCAATCCGGTCCTCGGCAACCGGGGGATCCGTTATCTACTGCGCAACCGCGAGCTCTTTAAAATGCAGCTGCGGGCCCTCTTTAGAGCCTCAATCGGCGCCGATGTCCGTCTGCTGCTCCCGCTCATTTCCGATATCAATGAGCTGCTCACTTCGAAAGAGATCATCGAAGAGGTCAAACAGACGTTGCGACAAGAAGACCCCAACATTCCCGATCTTCTCATCGGTTGCATGATCGAGGTTCCTTCGGCCGTGATGGTCTGCGACGCGCTGGCAAAAAACTGCGATTTCCTCTCGGTCGGCACCAACGATCTAGTCCAATACACCCTCGGCGTCGATCGAAGCAACCCGCTAATGAGCGAACTCTACTATCCGACACACCCCAGCGTCCTGCGGATGATCAAAATGGTGATCACCGAAGCCAAGCGCCACGATATCCCCCTCTCCATTTGCGGCGAGATCGCCTCCAGCACCTTGATTATTCCTCTGCTCTTAGGGCTCGGTGTGCGTGACTTCTCCATCACCCCCCGTTATCTGCCCCCCGTTAAGCAGACGCTACGCAAATGGACCGTCATCGATGCCTACAAACTCGCCCAGCAGGCCCTGGCCCTGACCGACCCCAAAGAAATCTCCGATCTTCTACTCGTTTCCCAAAAAAAGCATTAAACTCGACTCGATGTAAAAAATTGAGGCCAGAGTTAAGGCCAGGGTCAGGGCCAGAGTCGAAGTAATTCCTTGTTAATTCTCCACGGTCGAATTTAAAAGTATTCCATTCTTGAATTTTTACTACCAAATATAATGTGACTTGAGCCAGAGGATTGTGGTAGAATACCAGAGAAATAAGTATGAAGATCCTCATTTTTGGCATCCCAGGCTCTGGAAAATCCGTCCTCGCACGAGAAGTGTCTGAAGCCTTGCATCTTCCTATATTTCACATCGACAAACATTTTTTTAAAAAAGGGTGGGTCGAAAGAGATCACGATCATTTTTTAGAAGATGTAAAGTCAGTACTCAAAACAGATAATTGGATTATCGATGGGAATGGGATGCGAACTTTGGAAATGCGCTACAAAGAAGCCAATATCGCAATCTACTGTAGGCTCCCAAGAGTTTTGTGCTTATATAGAATTTTTTATAGATGGCTTTCCACCTTAGGGACTCCTAAAGAGGATGGGCCAGAGGGAGCTACCAACTCCATTTCATGGAAGCTCCTTAAATATCTATGGAACTTCCCTGTGAAATATAGAGAAAAAATTGAGCAATTAAAAAAACAATATCCAGGGGTAACGTTCCTGGAAATCAGATCAAGAGATACAATGAATCGGATCCAAAATGACTGCCTTGAAATTGTCTGATCTACAAGTTCATCAGTTAGATTTTAATGCAAGTTAGATAACATGAAAGCTAAAATAAGCACAACTCATCTTGAATCACTCACCTGTCCTCTAAGTCAAGAGATTCAAAAAGAAGCGACCAGGCAATTTGCTATTCTGGCTCAATTTCTCCCAGAACAAAGAAGTGAAAAATGGATCGCTGAACGTATTGCTTATCAAATTGGCTGGGGACAATTACTGCTATACTGGTATCATACTGGCATCCAAGGAAAAATGCCTCAAATGCCTGGAGATGGCTTTACCAAATGGAATTATAAAGCCATTGCGGAGCAATTTTATAAAAAATATTCCTATGATCAAGGCGTGCAACAGGAGAAATGCTTCCAGAATATTATCTCCGAAATTCTTGCCGTTGTTGAGAACGAATATAGCACAGGGAATTTAGATCATTGTGGGGTATGGCCTTGGTGTACTCTCGCATCTGGTAAAGAATGGCCGCTCAGCAAATGGGTTCGTGTGAATACTGTCTCGCCCTGGAAAGCGACGTCATCCCTCCTCAAGGAAGGCATGCTGAAAGCCTTACATCTCCCTAAATAACCGAGGTATTCACGGCATAGCTATGGCACAGTCATAACCTAATTAGATGCAAAAAGAAATTCCTGAACGGGATGGCCGCCGATTAGGTGTTCTTGAATGATTCGCTCGAGCACAGCGGGGGTGCAGGAGTGGTACCAGATTCCTTCGGGGTAGACGACGGCGATCGGCCCTTGGGTACAGACGCGGAGGCAGCCTACTTTAGAGCGGCAGATCCCGCCGAGCTCGCTAAGATTGAGCTCTTTTAGCCTTGTCTTGAGATATTCCCAGGACTCGAGCGCGGTCTCTTGATTGCAACACTTTGGCTTGCTAGCATCGCAGCATAGAAAAATGTGCCTTTTGACCTGGTTTAAGCCCAATTGTTGGACTTTGTCAGCGAGTGGATCCATCAGAGTGAAAAGGGCATGGAACCCATTAAGCCGCCGAGGTCCTCTTTCTCATCGGTCAATTGGGCTGAGGCATTCTCAAAGGCAGCTTTGATCAGATCTTGCAACCCTTCTATGTCAGATGGATCGACACATTCAGGCTTGATCTTGATCTCGACCATCGAGCCCTGTCCATCGAGGACAATTGTGACGAGGCCGTTACCACTCACGCCGGTGATCCGTTTGGTTTGCATCTCTTCGCGCATCTTTGAATATTGCTCTTGCATTGCGCGCGCTTGCTTTTTCATTTTGGAAAATCCGCTTCCCATTACTTTACTCCTATTTTACCGACCCCTCGAGTTCAACAGCAGCGAACCGGATTAAGGTGTCATATTTGCTGGGATGTTGCTTGGGGGTTTTGGGTTCTTCTTTAATTGGTTCAACGATTTTTGGTTTTTCTTGAATCGGTTCAATGATTTTTGGTTCTACTTTGATTGATTCAGCAACTTTTGGTTCTACTTTGATCGGTTCGGGGATTTGCTCTACCACTTCGCCACTTTTCAGCCGCGCTTCGAGTTCGATCAGCCTGCCCACGAGCGATTCGAGCGAAATTTTGCGCAAAGAGCGAGTCAGATCGAGAAGAAGCATTTCGAGGTGGATCTGCTTGAAGGGGGTCTTTTGCATCGATTGCTGCCACTGGATCAACTTGTCGAGGAGCAGCAAACATTGCTCCTTGGTATAGCCGGAGGCCCATTTTTTGTAGATGCCACGCGCCGGCTCACCTAGTTGGATAGCCAAGTAGGTGCGGAAATGTTCGAGGAGGCTATCGATGGCCGCGCCGATGTCTTTGCCCGATTCGTAGAATTCTCGAGCGAGCGCGACGGCGCTCTCGAGATTGTGGGTCTGGATCGTATCGTCGAGTTTGGCAAGCAGATCCTGAGTCAGCAGTCCAAAGATCGCTCTCACGCCATCAAATGTCAGTTTTGTCTCGCCGGCGCAGATCAGTTGGTCGAGCATCGATTCGGCATCGCGCAGGGAACCTTCAGAGAGGTGGCTGATTTGGAGCAGCGCCTCGTCTTCGGCAGCGATATCGAGGCTTGTGCAAATGAGCCGAAGTTTTTCTACTAAGGCCTTTTCTGGAATGCGTGTCAAATTGAAACGCTGGCAGCGGCTGATGATCGTGGGTGGCAGCTTATGGGGCTCGGTGGTGGCGAAGAAAAATTTGACATGCCTGGGGGGCTCTTCCAGGGTTTTGAGCAGGGCGTTGAAGGCCTCTTTAGTCAGCATGTGCACTTCGTCGATGATGTAGATCTTGTAGGTGCCGCGGTTCGGAGCATAGCCAACTGTTTCATTGATTTGCCGGATGTCGTCGATACCCCGGTTGGAGGCGCCGTCGATTTCGATCACATCGAGGCTCCGTCCTTCGGCAATCTCAACGCAGCTGCTACAGGTGCAGCAAGGCTCAAAGCCCTCTTTGAGCTCTGTGCAGTTGAGGCTTTTGGCAAATAGGCGAGCCAGCGTTGTCTTTCCGCAGCCGCGCGAGCCGCAAAAGAGATAGGCCTGCCCGATACGCCCCTGTGTGATGGCATTTTTTAACGTGGTGACCGTCGCATCCTGTCCGAATACATCGGAGAACCGCTTTGGCCGAAACCTTCTAGGAATGATTTGATATTTTTCCATACTAAGTTTAAGTATAAAGGAATGGAACTTTTTTCCACAGGTGTGTATATTACTCGGACGATAAAGCAAAAATTTGACCTAAGAATATGAACGTCGGCGAAGAGAAAAAAAGGCTACATTGGAAGGATTGGCTCGGGGATGGCCATTTTGGGAAACGTCTTGCCGTCGCATTATTCTTTTTTTTATCTCTGGCCCTGTTTCTGCACTTTAGAGAGGTGCGGATGGAGGTCCTCGAACAGGGGACCATTGCCGATCAGTACATCATCGCCCAGGTCGATTTTGAATTTGCCGATGAAGATGCGACGCTGGTGATCAGGCAGCAATCGGTACGCGATGTTGGATCGATCTATCGGATCAGCGACAAGCAGCTGAGGCAGATCCGCTCCGATTTTGGGAGCTATCTGCTCACACGGCAAGATTGGCGCGACAAATTAAAGCAGACCACTTTTGATGAGCTCTACCGGGGGGCCGATGCACTAGAAGACGCGCTCGCCGATGCCCGCTTTACCAATCAGCGGACGATTCAAAAGATGAAGGATTATGGCCTCATCACCGATAATTATTACCCATTTACACCTGAAAATATTCAAGAGCCAGCGATCCTGCCAAACACCTTTTGGCGACAGCTGCGCGACAAGGTCTTCGCTTCGAAAAATGTCAATCCTGAAACAGCCAGCTTTATTTTGGAGTCGTTTGAGAATCAAACTTGGAATTTGCAGCTCGATGGAGTCTCAGAGCGAAACTTGCGGCAGCTCATCCAAGAAAAAGTTCCTGTTCAATATACTCAGGTCAATGCGGGCAATCACATCATCGATCCTGGTGAAAAAGTGACGAGTCGTCATCTGGCGATGTTGCAGGCAATGAAAACTGCCATAGCCAAGCAGCGCAACCTTTTCAGTATTCGGACGATTGTCGGTAGTTTGCTGATGTCGCTCTTGTTTACTACCCTGAGTGTCATTTACTTTAGGATCAACCACCCTGCCATCCTCAATTCCGTCCGCAAAATGACCCTCCTGGTCACGGTGATCATTTTGACCTTGATCCTTGCCAAATGTTCCGAATATTTCTTGGTCAATCGGGGAACCTATTTAATTGAATTCTTCCGCTATCCGGTGATTGTCCCCTTTGCTTCGATCTTGATCTTTGTCCTAGTCGGCTCCGAAGTGGCCCTCTTTGCCTCTGCGTTTTTAGCGATTGTCATTGGGGTGACCCTCGCCATCGACCACGACCGGTTTTTGATCATCAACTTAATTGCCTCATGGGTGACAATTTTATTTGCCCGCAATATGCACAAGCGGAAAGAGGTCTTCACTGTGCTCGCAAAGGTGTGGCTTACTTGCTTGCCGGTGATCATTGCCTTTAATTTAGCTCAGAACTTCTTTGTCACGGCTCATATGCTCGAAGATGTGGTCAGCTCGCTCATTTTCATCACGCTGATTGCCGTTCTGGTCATCGG
Source organism: uncultured Verrucomicrobiae bacterium (assembly GCA_963806855.1). Lineage (GTDB taxonomy): Bacteria > Chlamydiota > Chlamydiia > Chlamydiales > Rhabdochlamydiaceae > Sacchariniichlamydia. The sequence continues at coordinate 551,314 of CAWDYW010000003.1, forward strand.
GCTCTTGCCGCTGCTCGAGTCGGTTTTCCATGTGATGACCGATATGACGCTCATGGAATATATGGACCCCAACAACGAGTTGCTCCGCCGCCTCAGCGTCGAGGCCCCAGGGACCTATCAACACTGTCTGGTGGTGGGGAATTTAGCGGAGAGTGCCGCTCGGGCGATTGGGGCAAACGGATTATTCTGCCGCGTCGCCACCCTTTATCACGACATCGGAAAACTCTTTAACCCCCACTATTTTACCGAAAATCAGCTCGGCGGATTCAATATTCACCAGCTGCTCACCCCTCTCGAATCGACCCAGGTGATCATCGCCCACGTCCCAGAAGGGGAGGCTCTGGCTCGCAAGTACCGGCTTCCTCAGAGCTTCATCGACATCATCCGGGAACACCACGGCACAACCCTCGTCTATTATTTCTATCACAAACAGCTCCAGCAGATGGGAGGGGATGAATCGAAGGTCGATGAAAAACTCTTCCGCTATCCTGGACCCAAACCCCATACAAAAGAATCGGTCATCATCATGCTGGCCGATTCAGTCGAAGCGACATCTCGATCGCTCGATGAGATCACCGAAGAGGCGCTCAATGCGATGGTCGAGAGGCTGGTGAAGGAAAAAACCGACGACGGCCAGCTCGACGACTGCCAGCTCACTTTTGAGGAACTGGGGATCGTCAAGAAAACCTTAGTGAAAACGCTCGCTATTTCTGGCCATTTGCGGGTCAAGTATCCCGAGAAGAAGAAGTAGGGACACGTTCCGAAATCTGCTTTTTCTCTATCCGTTCGATGACAAAGTCTGGTACCACTCTGGTAATTAGAATCAGCAGCTTGTATCTCCAATCAAATAGATCAATCTTTTTTCCGGTTTCGATCTGTTTCCAAATATGTTTAGCAGCTACTTCAGCGGTCATAGTTCGTGAATCTGGCTTTTGAGGATACCCCTTTGCTGCCCGGGGACGGAATTTTGTCTCAATTTGTCCGGGGCAGGAGCAGAGAACTTTGATCCCTGTGTCGCGCAATTCAGCATTTAAGCCAAGGGAGAAGTATCTAACGAAGGCCTTCGTGGAGTGGTAGACATTGAACAGGGGAGAGTGGATATACCCTGCCGCAGAAGAAATATTGAGAATGGTCCCTTTTTGGCCCGCATCGACCATCGTTTTGGCTGCGTGAATGGAAATTTCAACAAGCGCCTTGACATTCACCTCAATCATGTCGAGCTGATCTTGGATCTCCAGATCAACCGTATTGCCATAGAGTCCAAAGCCCGCATTGTTGATGACTAGATCCGGTTTTTTTTCTGTAATGAGTTCCAATAATTTTTGTCTGCTGCCCCTCAGATCGATCGGGAGTGTCGAGTCGGTGCGACCTGTCGTGATGACCTCGATCCCTTTTTCCTTTAATAACTTCACTAAAGCCGCGCCAAGGCCGCCAGTCGCACCTGTCACGAGCGCACATTTAAAAGAGGGCTTCGATTTCATCTAAAATCCTTTGAGTTCTTTTAATCCCTATATCAATTGTGGTGAATTTTAGCTCGTAAATCCCGACATAGACTTTGAGCTTTGGTTCGCTCCTGGCGCAACTTTTCCATTTCCGCACGTCTCAAATCAAACACCCTAGTGAAAACGCTCGCTATTTCTGGCCATTTGCGCGTGAAGTACCCTGAGAAGAAGAAGTAAGTCTCTTAGTCCACATTTTTTTCTCGATCCTTTCAACGATTACATCTGGGATCAGCTTGGAAAACACAACCAGTAACTTGTACCGCCAGTCAAATAGCCAAATCCTTTTGCCACTTTCGATCTGCTTCCAAATCGTGTTTGCAACGAATTCCGTAGACATCGCTCCTAGTTCGGTCTTTTTTTGAGCCCCCTTAGTTGCTCGGAACGCAAATTTGGAGTCGAATCTCCCCGGACAGGTACACAGGACTTTGATCCCCTGATTGCGCAGCTCTGCATTAAAGCCGAGGGAGAAAGATTTGACGAAGGCTTTTGTAGCGTGATAGACATTGAACATGGGAGAGTAGAGATAGGCCGATACAGAGGATACGTTGAGAATCGTCCCTTTTTGACCAGCCTTGACCATTGTTTTGGCGGCGTGGATAGAAATTTCAACAAGCGCCTTGTCATTCACCTCAATCATGTCGAGCTGCTCTTGGATCCCGAGATCAATCGAATTGCCAAGGAAACCAAAGCCTGCATTGTTGATGACTAGATCTGGTTTTTTTTCTGTAATGAGTTCTAATAATTTTTGTCTGCTGCCTCTCAGATCGATCGGCAGCGCCGAGTCAGTGCGATCTGTCGTGATGATTTCGATCCCTTTTTCCTTTAATAACTTAACTAAAGCTGCGCCGAGGCCAGTTGTCGCTCCGGTCACGAGTGCACATTTAAAAGAGGGCTTCGATTTCATCTAGTATCCTTTGAGTTCTTCTAATCCCTATATCAATTGTGGTGAATTTTGGCTCGTAAATCCCGACATAGACTTTGAGCTTTGGTTCTGTTCCGGAGGGTCGAATGATGATTTTGCTACGATCGTCGAGCTGAAAAAAAATAAGATCTGCCGGATAGGAGATAAACCGCCCTGAAAATGCCTTGGGGAGCTCCTGGCGCAACTTTTCCATTTCTGCACGTCTCAAATCAAACACCCTTTGCTCTTCCCAATAAAGTCCATATTTTCGATAGATCTCCTTGAGAAAATCGACAAGTGTTTTTCCGGCGACCTTGAGCTCTAGAGCAATGTGGCAGATGAGACAGCTGGCAATGAGCGCATCTTTATCGTGGCAATAGGTGCCGTAAAGGTAGCCATACGACTCTTCTGCTCCAAATAGGAAATGGTGTTTTTTATCTCCTTCCCACTCTCGCATGAGCTCTCCAATATACTTGAAGCCAGTCAAGACCTTAAAGCAGTCGACTTTGTAACGCTCACAGATTGCCGAAAAGAGATCGGTGGAGACGATCGTCGTCACGGCGGCACTGCCAGGTGGCGGCCCCTTTTGGCACAAGAATTCAAGGCAAATGACGCCGATCTGATTGCCATTCAAAACCGTCGCGGCTCCCTGATGCATCACCGCTATCGCGACCCTGTCAGCATCGGGATCGGTGGCGATTAAGATGTCTGACGCCGTATTTTGGAGTTGCTCTAGGCCCATCTGGAGCGCTTCCCGATTTTCGGGGTTAGGGCTTGCGACAGTGGGAAAATCGCCATCGGGCAAAAGTTGATGATCAACCGGATTGATATTGGAAAACCCCCACCGGAGCAGGGCCTTAGGCAGCAATTTAAAAGCAGCTCCATGAAGAGGAGTATAGGTGATCTTCAGCTGATCTCCGATGTGGTGATTTTCTTTTGGATTGATTTGCAAAGCTTCCAGCGCACTCAGATATTCTTCATCAAATTCCAGATCGAGGACTTGGATGAGGGGTTCGCTTTCAATTGAGAGCTTGATCTGCTCGAAATCGACCACTTTTTCCATTTCGGCGCTCAAGGCTATCTCCTGGGCTCCGACCACTTGCCCTCCATCGCTTCCATAGATCTTATAGCCGTTGTAGTTTTTCGGGTTGTGGGAGGCGGTGATCATGATCCCCAGACTGCACCCTTTTTGCCTTACGCCGAAAGAGAGATAGGGAGTCGGACGAAACTCGGGCGTCAAATAGACCCCGATTCCATTAGAGGCAAGGACACGGGCAGCTTCTATGGCAAATTCTTTTGAGTTGTGGCGCGTATCGTAACTGATGAAGACCCAGTGTCGCTCAAGACGGGGAGGTTGGCGGAGCAGATAGTTGGCGACCCCTTGCGTTGCCAGTTGCACCGTGTAACGGTTGAGACGGTTTGTCCCCACACCCATCAATGCTCGCAGCCCACCAGTCCCAAAGGAGAGGCGTTGGTGGAAAGCATCGTTTAGATCGGCTGGGGAAAGTTTTCGAATTTCATCTTTGCTCTCTTGATCGAGGGGACCGTTGAGCCACTTCTGAACCCGTTTTTCTATATCTGGTGTCATAATTTGATGGTAGCAAATACATTCTATTTTGGTTGACCTTTTTTCAACGCAAAGACGCCAAGGCGCAAAGACGCAAAAAAATATTTTTTTTCTTTGCGCCTTTGCGTTGAATTAATCTAAGTTTTTCAGAATTGTGCTCAGAGGGATGATAGGAGCTTCATCATTGATCCCTTCGCATCGCTGTGCGGTCTCTTCCCAGTCTTCTTTAGTCCTGACATTTTCACGCCAGAAGGGAAATGTGCGGCACTGTTTTGGCCTAGATTTGTAGAGGAGACATTTTTTTCCTCGAAGAAAGACGCAGTCGAAAGTTTCAGGGTCTTCTTTTAGCGAAATTTCCCCTTCGACCAGTCGACAGTATTGTTTCGCAAAGTCTAGCACAGGCATGTCGAGCGCTTTGGCCATCTCGACGATCTCCTCTTCGGTGACCCAGACGAAGCCAGGAGATCCGGTGCAGCATCCGCCGCATTCAGTACACTTGAATCGAAGGCCATCTTTATACCATGGTTCTGTCATAAGACCTCTTGCATAATTTAGGTTCTGTCTATTTTAGGGTTCTTTTGAACCGATTTTCAATTCAAATTGCAGGGGTAATATCGGCCCCAGCATATGACCCCTGCAATTTGAATCGAAAATCGGCCAAAATAATCCCGAAAATCGACGAACCCTAAGTTATGCAAGAGGTCTATAACGAAAAATCGTGGGTTTCATTTGCTTTCCAACCGCTGTCATACCGGTAGACAGAGAGCTTTAAGGCTCGGTTCTGTAAATCGAAGAGGTGACATGCTCCATTTTTGATATGGGGGGTCGAGCCCGTATCAGAGAGGATTGGCAGACGGTTTGGTCTAAGGTCTGCAACGGTTTGTCGATGGGAGTGGCCATGGAGATAGAGGAAGATATTGGGATATTGGGTCAGGAGATTTTTCAATTGTGCTCCTCTGACCAGCTGCTTTTTTTCGACATCATTAAGGAAGAAGGGGAAATGATTGAGAAGGATGATTGGATCGCGCGCTGGGATGGTTTCTAAAGCCCGTTTGAGATTTTCCTCAGCCTGGGGAGAGAAATAGCCCTGAGAGGAGGAAAGCGAGGTGGCGACAGCTGTATCGAGGGCTACGAGCCAATAACGGCCCCAGCGCATGTAGGTAACACGGTGATCTTTTAGATTGAGGGGGCAGCTCTGATCATATTGGCTATCAAAAAAGGTATAAAAACTCTTTTTCCGCTCACTCGCTTTGGTGTAATGGTCATGATTGCCCGGGATGGTGAAAACTTCAAAGCCTTCCTTTTTCAGTCGCTCGATAAACCGCTTGGCTTTTGTGAATTCCCCCTTTCTTGAGGTGACCGAGAGATCGCCTGTGATGATCACGTGAGTAACCTGCTCAAGCTTAAAGAGATCGATAAGCTCATTCAGGCGGGAATAGGCAAAATCTCTTCTTCGATTAAAAAGAAAATTGAAATTGCCGAGCCATCGTTTAGAAAAAAATTGAAACGGGCTTAGGCAAACCGAGCCAAAGTGCAAATCTGAAATATGGGCAAAGCGCATGGCTACCCATTATACCAGAAAAGGGCTCGACTTTGTACAATTTTTTGCGGCATCTCTGAGAGAATCGCTGGCAAACTATTCATTTATTCGCTCATTAATAGTGCCTTCGGCTATGAATTTCGCGAATAAATGAATATTTTGCCGAGCGCTTCCTCTGGATCTGCTTGCTAAAAATTTTACAAAGTCGAGCCGGGCCTATTTTTTTCTCTTGGCAGCTGGCGATTTCGAGGCTCTCTTGTCCATTTTAGAAGTCAGCGCCTTTGCTTTCCCAACAGATTGTTTGACAACGGTCTTTTCCCAAACCGCCCCTTCTCGATGCGAATAAGCTGGAGGAGAGCCATGCTGATGGGGCTCAGAGGGACTTGTCCTTTTAGAGACGGCCGCCTTGCGCTTTGTCTTTTTGATCTCCATCCCCTTGGCCACCTTTTCGACTAAAGGTTCAAGCGCTTTTTTGCTTTTAGTAGGATATTTCTTTAACGATTCGGCAGTTCGAAGTTTATCGGTGCGTGGCGCTTCCTCAGGTTCTGCATACATCTTCTGCGCTTTTTTCACCTCTTTTGCCTGATTTTTTCTTACTTTTTTATCAACTGACTTGCGATTCTTATTCATAATATCCTCCAAAATATTGATCTTACATCATTGTTCAATTCTTTTCCTCAGGCGCTTCACCGATTAGACACTCTGAGAGGAGAATTACCCCTGCGGAAGAGATTGCAAATTTGAGCCCGTTTTTCACTGTTTTCAGCGGATCGCGAATCCCAGCTTTGAACAGATCTTCCACCTTTCCTGTGCTTACATTGAACCCGATAGGATCTTTTTGATTTAAAATCTCCTCGAGAAAGAGAGAGCTATCGTAACCGCTATTCGCGACCAGCTTTTTGAATGGGGTAGCACAAGCTTCAAAAGTGATCCGTGCACCAACCTCTTCGTCTTTGGTGAGTTTTATCTCTTTTTCAACAGCTTTGCAGGCGCGTAGGAGCGCGATCCCACCGCCGACCACAATTCCCTCTTCAATTGCAGAGCGGGTCGAATTGAGGCTATCTTCAAAGACCTGTTTTTTCTGCTTTAGCTCAGTCTCTGTTGTTGCGCCAACTTTAATCACGGCGACTCCGCCCGAAAGTTTCGCTTTTCGCTCGTCCAATTTGGTTTTGTCATAGGAATTGGTCGTTTTTTCTGCCTCTGCAATGATCTGTTTAATCCGTTTCTGGATCGCTTTAGGCTCGCCCGCGCCGCCGATAATGGTCGTACGGTCCTTCGTGATGACAATTTTCTCCGCAGAGCCGATCATCGTGTTGTCGACATCTTTCAGAGCGGTTCCTGTCTCTTCTGAGACCAGGGTTGCTCCTGTAAGGATTGCCAGATCTTCTAGCATTGCTTTGCGTCTGTCGCCAAAACCAGGGGCTTTGACCGCGCAGACCTTCAGTTTGCCGCGGAGCTGGTTGATGACGAGCGTTGAGAGAGCATCTCCTTCAATATCGTCAGCGATAATCAGCAGCTCTTGTCCACTTGCTGCAGTTGCTTGCAAGAGGGGAAGGAGTTCTTGGACAGAGCCAATTTTTGCATCGGTAATCAGGATGAGGGGCTTATTCAATTCGCAGATCATTTTTTCGTGATTAGTGGAGAAATAGGCACTTAAATAACCACGATCAAATTGCATTCCCTCGACCATCTCGATCGTCGTCTCGACCCCTTTGGCCTCCTCGATCGAAATGACCCCTGTTTTGCCCACCTTCTTAAACGCTTCGGCAATCAGCTTGCCCACCTCTTGAGCACCTGATGCAGAGGCAATGGCAATCTCTTCGATGTCGCTATCTTGCTTGATCGGCGTCGATTTCTTTTCCAGTTCGGAGACTATGGCTGCCGCTGCCTTTTCCATGCCCCGTTTGACCAGAATCGGGCTCGTGCCGGAGGCGATATTCTTAATTCCATTATCGACCAGCGCTCCGAGGAGCAAAATGCTCGTTGTTGTCCCATCGCCGCAAGTCTCTTTCATTTTGGTCGCCATCTCTTTGCCGATGGAAGCGCCCATATTGGCATATTGGTTCTTCAGTACAATGTCTTTCACAATGCTGTTGCCGTCGTTGGTGATTTGAGGAGCACCCCAGCCGGTGTCAAGGCCAACATAGCGTCCTTTGGGCCCCAGGGTCACGCCGACGACATCGGTCAGTTCCTTGATCCCTTTGCGTAAGAATTCGCGTGCTTCTTCTTCGAAAATGAGCTCTTTGGCTTTGTCTGACATTATTTTTTCTCCTTCATAATTTCATGTAATCCAATCAAAGTGAGGGCGGGGTCGATCAAGTCGACGATATCACTTAGATCTTGTGCGAGCTGCTCGACGCTGGCTATTAAGCCTCCCGTCGCAATCACCTTCACATCGCTTGGCGAGGGGGCGAGGCGGCGCATTTCAAAGGTGATGCGCTCCACCGCGCCGAGCAGTCCCCAATAGAGACCGCCTTGGATATGCGTTTCAGTTGTCTTGGCAATCGGCGATTCCGGTTTAACGATTTTTACCTCTGGGAGCAGGCTCGTATACTGTGCAAGTGCCTTTGCACCGATATCGACCCCAGGATAAATCGCCCCACCCAAATAGTGGCCATTGCATGCAGCATAATCGAATGTGACTGCGGTTCCTATATCAACGACAACGCAATCATTCTGCGGGAAATGATATAGCGCGCCGTACACATTGGCGATCCGGTCGTGTCCCACTTGCTCTGGCTCATCGACATCTAACACCACTTTGACTTTGGAAAAATCGAGTAAATTGAACGGGAGGTTAAGCTCATCAAAGAGTGCTTTCACCTTCGCTTCGCCCTCTCGGTTGACCGAGGAGATCAGCGTCGCATCGCTCTTGACAGAGGAGAGGATCCCCTTTAACTCCGACATATCATAGGGGGTTCGAAATTGAGAGACGACCCTGTCGCCATCAAAAAACGCCCCTTTCAATCTGAAATTGCCTAAATCTAAAACCAAATCCATCGCAGTGGCATTATAAATCTTCGTCTGAAATCAAGCAAGAATAGACCGCTTTTTTTGGCACACCACGCAATTCTGCAGCCAATTTGATCGCTTCTTGCTTGCTAAGATCAAATTGTTCTTGGAGCTCATGCACGTGCTCAGCCGGGGATTGTGTGTAATTGATTTTGGCGTGCCCTTCGATGATTAGCACCACTTCGCCGCGAATATTGGCATGTAAAAGCTCTTCGGCTTTGCCCTTCAGGCACTCCTCGTAAATTTTCGTCATCTCGCGCACAACCGCCACCTGATGCTCCGAGCCAAGCTGAGCGATTTCGCCTAACGTTTTGTGGATACGCTCTGGGCTTTCGAAGAAGATGGTGACACCCGGATAGAAAAGGGCATCGATGAGTGAAGCTTTTCTTTCTGATGCCTTCTTCGAGAGGAAACCTAAAAATTGGAACCGATCCATGTTAAATCCCGAAAGGGACAGGGCGACAATCGGAGCGGAAGGACCCGGTAGAGAAGTGAAGGGGAGATTGTGCTTTCGGCATTGCTCGATCAGCTGTTGCCCTGGATCAGAAATGCCCGGGGTGCCGGCGTCGGAGATGAGCCCGATTTTTTTCCCCTCTCTCAAATCTGCCACCACAAGCTCCTCGAGTTTTTTTTCGTTGAATTTATGGAAGCTCTTGAGTGGTTTTTCAATCCCGTAGTGTTTGAGTAAGAAAGCACTTTTTCGCGTATCTTCGCAAAGAATATAGTCGACACTTTTTAAAGTCTCGACAGCTCGAAAAGTAATATCGGAAAGATTGCCGATGGGAGTCGCGATTAAATATAACATATAAGAATTAAAGGTGGCACCCAGATTCGAACTGGGGAATGGGAGCTTTGCAGGCTCCTGCCTTACCACTTGGCCATGCCACCCTAAAGATGAAATCAAGTATGCGAAAAGTTTGCAAAGAGGTCAAGTTTATCTAATTAAAATATATTTTTTACAGCGATGTTGCCAAAATTGGCTTTAAAAAAATATATATAATTTGTATCAGGAAGGAAATAGAGGGCCAACATAGGGGGATACTCAATGAGAAAAGTCGCGCAAACTTTTGCATTAAGTTCAGATAAAGAGCTTTTTAAACAAATCGCCAACAGCGCAGAAATACAAATTAGTGGAAATAATCCTTGGGATATTCAAGTACATAATGATGCCTTTTATAAGCGGGTGTTAGCAGATGGTTCTCTTGGGCTAGGAGAATCCTACATGCTTGGCTGGTGGGATGCAAAATCTTTAGATCAGACGATATTTCAAATTGTTCGTGCAGATCTTGAAAAAAATATAAAGCCCTCATTGTCAATGTCCTTGGCCTTCATCAAAGCTAAACTTTTCAATTTACAAACCAAATCCGGCAGCATGGAAGTTATCGAGCAGCACTATCAATTAGGAAATGATCTGTTCCTGAATATGTTAGATGAATCTTTGGCCTATAGCTGTGGTTATTGGAAAGATGCCAAGACTTTAGACCAGGCGCAAAAGGCAAAATTTGACCTTATTGCTAGGAAATTGGGTTTCACTAAAGGAATGAAGGTTTTAGATATTGGTTGTGGGTGGGGAGGATTTGCAAAGTATATTTCAGAAAACTACGGGGTTGAAGTGTTAGCAATTACACTTTCTGAAAATCAAGCAGATTATGCAAAAAAAATCGTCCAACATCTTCCTGTAGAAGTAAAAGTACTAGACTATCGGGATGTAAAGGGTCAATTCGATAGAGTTGTTGAAATTGGAATGTTTGAGCATGTAGGGTATAAGAATTATCGCTCGTTCATGGAAATTGTACATCGCCTTTTAAAAGATGATGGGATGTTAATGCTTCATACGATTGGAAGTAATACTTCTTCTGCCTGTATAGAACCTTTTCTGGAAAAGTACATTTTCAAAAATGCCCAGCTGCCTTCTATCGCTCAAATTGGGACAGCGATCGAAGGATTATTTGTCATGGAAGATTGGCATAATTTTAGTGTGGATTATGATAAAACTCTAATGGAATGGTTCAAGAAGTTTGATCAGAATTGGCCAAAACTGAAAAGTTCCTACCCTGAATCATTTTACCGAATGTGGAAATATTATCTTCTTAGTTTGGCAGGGGGTTTTCGAGCTAGACATATCCAACTCTGGCAGGTAGTTCTTTCAAAGCAGGGAGTTTTAGGGGGCTATAAAACGGTTAGGTAATATCAGCCTCAATATCTTAAGGATTTTTTAGTAGAAAATTAAGAAAAAAAGTGAGACCTTTGGGTTGCATGAAACATAAAGCACTCAAAGAAATTGCTCACATTCTAGGCCTACAGGTAGACCAAAATCGAACTGTTGCCCATTTTGCTGTCGACAGTAGGCAGATGGAACGTCAAGGTCTTTTCTTCGCCCTCCCAGGAGCCAAAGCCGATGGTCATTTCTTTTTGAAGGAAGTGGCAGAAAAGGGGGCTCTAGGAGCTGTCGTCTCGAAACATTATTCTGGACCGAGCTTTGGCTTGGAGCTGATCAAAGTGCCCGATGTCCTCGAGGCGCTGCACACTTTGGCAAAAAGCGCCTTCAATCTGCGTAAAGAAAAAGTAGTTGGAATCACTGGCTCCATGGGGAAAACCACTTCGAAAGAGTTTGTGGCGACTCTTCTTGAAGCTAAATATCGAGTTGCGAAGACGCCGGGGAATCACAATACCCAACTTACCCTTCCGCTAACCTTGCTCAATTTAGAAGGGGAGTATGATGTGCTCGTCCTCGAAATGGGGATGAACAATCCTGGCGAAATCAAAACGCTCGTGCACATCGCGCCGCCCGATTTGGCTCTGCTGACGAGGATTGCGCCGGCCGGGATGACCGATTTTCGAGGGGGACTCGAGGCGATCGCCCACGCCAAAGCTGAAATTTTCTCCCACCCACGGACTAAATTTGGAATTGTCAGCTGCCAGGCGGCAAAGTTTAAGCAGGTGCTCTATGGTAGTGGGGTGCCAAAGTGGATTTACGGATGGAAAGAGAACTTTGAAGATCCCCGAATGGGCGACTTTGTGATGGAAGAAAGAGGAGAGGATGTGGTCATTAATGACAGCCCCCCGATCTCCCTGGCATTTGAGGCTCGCCATCTGCGAGAGAATTTTTTAGCGGCGGCAACAGTGGCTAAGGCGATGGGTCTGACTTGGAGCGAAATCAAGAGCCAAGCTCTTCACCTCAAGCCTTTTAAACATCGCTTTGAAAAAATTGAGCGAGATGGTATCACTTTCATCCAAGATTGTTACAACGCAAATCCGGAGTCGATTCTCGCTGCCTTGAAAAATCTCCCCAAGGCAAAGGGGAAAAAGATCGGAGTATTGGGAGCCATGCCCGATCTAGGGGACCAATCGGCTTTTTTCCATACTCAGGTGGGCAATGCGGCCAAAGAATATCTCGATCGGCTGCTCTGTATAGGAGAAGATGCCAAAAATTATGCGGCAGCTTTCTCTAAGGATGCGAAGCATTTTAGCCAACTCGCTGAAATTAAGAAGGAACTCTTTGCCCTTGCAGAGCCGGGCGATGTAGTGCTCATTAAAGGGGGGAATGGTTTTAAATTATGGCAACTTCTGGAAAATTAATGTGTTATTGCTTTTAATTCGCTTTTTGCAAAGTCATTTAGGGATCCACGTCCCGACAGCGTTTTCCTACTCTTCGACTAGGATGCTCTTCGCTGCTATCACCACTCTGCTCATCACCATTTTTTTAGGCCCTTACTGCATTCGAAGGCTCTATGAGCTGAAAACCGGCCAATCGATTCGAGTGGAAGATTGCCCGCTCCTAGTGGAACTGCACAAGAAAAAGAAAGATACCCCGACGATGGGGGGAATCCTCATCCTTTTTTCGATGCTCGTTGCCCTCATCTTGTGGATGGATCTTACCAGCATCTATACGCTGATTTTCTTCGTCGGAACTATCTTTTTAGGCCTTGTAGGCGGCTTTGATGATTACTTGAAGATGAAGCATAAAAACTCCAAAGGGCTCAAATCGAGAAAAAAATTTGCGCTCCAGGTGCTCCTCGCAGCACTTATTGGTGCCTATCTGATCTGGACTCCAGGGTTATTGGAAATGGGAGAATGGTTCAAGGCGCCCAAGGAATATTTTGGCACCTATTTTCTCCCCTTTATGAAGGGCCCGTTTTTCACCTTGCATGGCCCCCTATTGATTTTGGGACTTTTGTTCACCATTTTTGTCATCACCGGTTCTTCTAATGCGGTCAACCTCACAGATGGGTTAGATGGTCTTGCTGCCGGAACGATCACGATGGTCGCCGGCGTGCTTGCGCTCTTTTCCTTTTTGTCGAACAACCTTGAGGTGGCCCGCTACTTGAATATTCTCTACATCGAAGGCAGTGGAGAGATCGGAGTCTACATGGCGGCGATGCTCGGAGCGAGTCTTGGATTTTTGTGGTATAACGGCTATCCGGCGCAGGTGTTCATGGGCGACACCGGATCGCTCGCTCTTGGGGGGATTCTCGGGATTGCAGCCGTTTTCTTAAGACGCGAAGTGCTCCTCGCGTTAATCGGAGGGGTATTTGTGATGGAAGCGCTATCGGTGATTTTGCAAGTGCTTAGCTACCGGTATCGGAATAAAAAGCGGATCTTTTTATGCGCCCCTCTCCATCACCATTTTGAGTTCAAAGGGTGGCCGGAGACGAAGGTGGTGCTCCGATTTTGGATCATCGCTCTGATTTTAGGATTAATTGGTATTATCTCAATAAAGATACAATGAAGGCACTCGTACTTGGACTTGGGATTAGCGGAAATAGCGTAGTGAGATTTCTCGAAAAGAGAGGATACACCGTTATTGGTGTCGATGATAAGGTTGCTCCGCAAAATTTCGAAACATTAAAAGGGTTCGACCTCTTTGTCCCTTCTCCAGGTATTCCAAGAAGCCATCGGCTCTATCAGATGGCTCTGAATGAGAAAATCCCAATTGCAGGTGATGTCGAGCTGGCCCTGCGGGAGTGCAAGCAGCCATGCATAGCAGTAACCGGGTCGAATGGAAAAACGACGACAGTCAAAATGATCGAGCATTGCCTCAATCTTTCTGGCAAGAGGGCGCGCGCCGTTGGCAACGTAGGCGATCCCATCGCTGACAATATCGGGGGGGATGAAATTCTCGTCGTCGAATTGAGCTCCTACCAACTTGAGACCCTCGCTGCGAAGGTCTTTGATGTGGGGATCATCCTCAATATTTTCGAAAATCATTTAGACCGTTATGACGATTTTGAGGCCTACTCCAGAGCAAAGGTGCGCCTTGAACATTGCATCAAACCAGATGGCAAGTTCTATGTTCACAGCTCGGTAGATCCAAATCTCTTCGAGAACCCGTTTGTCGAATTTCGTGGCGACAATAGGGAAGCTGCATTTTTCGCCTGCGCATATTTCGGAGTCGATCGAAACTCATTCGATTCAGCGCTTTCTTCTTTTGTTAAACCACCTCATCGGATAGAATTTGTCGCTAAAATAGAAGGCATCTCCTACTATAACGACAGCAAGGGAACCAATGTGCCGGCCATGATCAAAGCGCTCGAAGTTTTAAATACAGAAGTGGTGCTGATCGCTGGTGGCCAGGATAAAGGACTGAATTTTAGCCCCCTCTGCGCCTACAAAGATCGCATGTCTTCTGTTGTCGTGTATGGAGAAGCTCGCGAAAAAATTGCGACTGCATTAAAACAGACTGTAGATGTCCATGTCGTCGTGACACTGCAAGAAGCGGTGGAATGTGCGAGAAGACTTGTGAAAAAGGACGGGACCGTCCTCTTTTCGCCAGGATGTGCAAGTTTTGATGCATTCAAGAATTATGCCGAACGTGGTGAGGCATTTAAAACATACGTTAAAAGTCATTGTAAGGAGTGAAGGATGACCCGCAAAGACACAATCATTATAGCCGTACTTGTCAACGCAGCCCTTTTAATTGCATTATTCGTCACTGCCATTAAACGTGAAGATAGTCCACAAAGAGAAGAAGAGAAAATCGCTGCTACCATCCAACCTATTGCTATTCCAGAGTCTGAGAAAAAAGAGATCAAAGCCGCGCAAGGCGATGAGATCGATCTCGTTTTGAAAGAATTTTCTGAGAAGAAAGCAGAAGTTGCCGCCACCGAGGAGAGCGCTAAAATCGATTTCGTCAAAGAATTGGAAGCGATCACCAAGAGCGTTAGCGAGCTGCCCCAAGCAGGTGCGGCCCCTTCAGACGATTTCATCAAAGTCACCGTGAAGAAAGGGGATGTGCTTGAGAAGATCGCCCGCGCCAACCAGAGTTCCGTCGAAGAGATCATCCGAGTCAACCAGCTGAAAAATTCGATGCTTCAAATTGGCCAAACATTGAAGATCCCTCGCAAGGCCGGAGCGGTAACAGTTGCTAAAGCTGTTGAGAGCGGCGGCGCAGAGTATTATGTGGTGAAACAGGGAGACAATCCTTGGGCAATCGCAGTGAAAAATCATCTCAAAGTTGACGAACTTCTGAAACTGAATAATTTGACAGAAGAGAAAGCGCGTCATCTGAAGCCAGGCGATAAGCTCCGTATTAGAAAATAGCTTTGTTTGATGAGCACAGATATCAACGCAAAGACGCAAAGTCGCAAAGACGCGGAGAAAACAGAAAATATACTGGCAAGGCTAATTATTGATGCTGCCGTGGAAGTGCATACTACATTAGGTGGGCCTGGATTGTTAGAGAGCTTATATGAAGAAGCCTTATTGCAGGAGCTGAAATTAAGAAATATTCCTGTAGAGTCGCAAGTACACTTACCTGTAGTCTACAAAGGATATACCCTTAGAAACCCTTTAAGACTTGATTTACTTGTAGATCGTAAAGTGATTGTAGAAGTGAAAGCATCTGAGCAAGAGCTCCCCGTTCACAAATCACAGGTGTTGACTTATTTGCGGATCACGAAACTAAAATTGGGTTTGCTTCTCAATTTTGGTCAGAAGTATTTGCGTGATGGAATAGAAAGGGTTGTAAATGAACTATAAAAAAATTGCGTCTTTGCGCCTTTGCGTCTTTGCGTTGAAAAAGCCTGATCAGTTAACCCCCTCTACCTTCGATGACCAATAAGTACAGCTTAAGCCTTCTAGTGGTGGTCATGCTCATCTTCTCGGTCGGCATTCTGATGGTGTTTAACACCACGTCGGCCGAGGTGCTCGACAGGTCTCTCGATCGGAGCACCCACTATGCTTTTATCAGGCAGCTCGTGTATGCCTTCATCGCTACGGGGTGTGCAATTGGCATTTTTTTTCTCGGTTATGAAAACGTCTTGCGCCTATCGGGAGCCTTCCTATTTTTAGGCACCATCACTTTAATCCTTGTCTTTGTACCCAAAATTGGGCAGCAGATCAATGGCGCCCATCGATGGATTAACCTTTTTGGCAACTCGCTCCAGCCCTCGGAATTTGTCAAAGTGCTCCTGCCGATCTATACAATCCATGCGATTGGCCGCCACAAAGATGGGATGACATTCAAGCCTTTTCTCCGGTTGATTGGCACTCTAGTTGTTCCGATTGCCCTCATTTTGATCGAGCCTGACAATGGGACGGTGGCGATCATTTTGATGGCCCTCTTAATCCTTTTTATTTTGATGCGGATCCGCTGGATCTATTGGGTGATTCCACTGTGTGTCTGCATGGTATGTGGAGGGATCGTCGCTTCGAGAATGAGCCACGTCCCTGACCGAATCAAAATCTATTTGAACCCTGAGCTCGATTTGCGCGGCAAAGGTCATCAACCCCATCAGGCTCGCATCGCGGCGGGGTCTGGAGGGTTATTCGGCAAGGGAGTCGGGGAGAGTCTTCAAAAAATGAATTACCTTCCCGAGGCCCGCAGCGATTACATTGCGGCGATCTTTGCTGAGGAATTTGGCTTTCTCGGAGTCCTAGGTTTAATCATGCTTTATATCACCCTTGGAGGGCTCGGTTTTACCATTGCGGCCAAGACTACAAAAATTGAGGGTTTCTATTTAGTCGCAATTCTGACATTCTTAATCTGTTTTCAGGCCTTTTTAAACCTGGGAGTGGTATCGGGTCTGCTACCTAGCAAGGGGACAAATCTTCCTTTCTTTAGTCACGGAGGATCCTCTTTGCTCGTTAACTTCATCGTTTTGGGGTTAATTTTAAGTGTGGCCAGACACCAAAAGAAAAGAGCATATGTCTAAAAAAATATTGCTGGCTGTTGGGGGAACCGGTGGGCACCTTTTCCCTGCCCAAGCACTTGCCCGCGATTTAAAAGAGCTGCGAAGCGAAATCGAGATTCTTTTCGGTGGTGGACGGCTCGGCTCAAATCATTTTTTTCATCATTCCCATTTCCCTTTTCGAGAAGTGACCAGCGGCACACCTTTCCGTGGCAAATTGATCAAATCGCTGGTTCAGATCAGCAGGGGCCTTATGGAAAGTCACGATCTGATCAAAGAATATTCACCCGATTTGGTGATCGGATTTGGCAGTTTTTATAGTTTTCCTCTCCTAGCGGTCGCTCGGCTGAAGAAGATACCCTATATCTTGGTCGAATCGAATGTGCTCCCGGGGCGTGTCAATAAATTGTTTTCCTCTGGCGCCCTCTTCAACGCAATCCAATATGAGGAGACGGCGACAATTTTAAAGGGAAAAGCGATCCCGACCAAAATGCCCTTCTGGTCGAAAGAGTTTCATGGGATCCCCCTGGCGCAGGCAGATGCTCGAAAAGGGTATCAGCTCGATCCGGAGCTCTTCACTCTTCTTATTTTTGGCGGTTCGCAAGGGGCGGAGGTGATCAACCAGGCGGCAAGCCAGCTGAAGTTGGACATTCCCTTCCAAGTACTCCATCTCTGTGGAAGAGATCAGGACGCGGAGAAATTGGCGAGAGCGTATCGGGAGCGGGGAATTTTGGCTGCTGTGAAACATTTTGAAGACAAGATGCATCTGGCTTGGCAAGCGGCTGATCTGGCCATCTGTCGCGCTGGAGCGGGGACGATGGCCGAGATGGAGCTATTTAACGTGCCGGCGATTCTGATCCCCTGGCCCGGGGCTACCGATCGGCATCAACATCTGAATGCCAGGACGATGGAAAATATCGGGGGAGCGGTCCTGCTAGAAGAGAAGGGGATCCATAAGCTTGCAGATAAAATTCACGTAATATTAGGCGATTTGCCCAAGATGCAAGAGAATTTGAAATTGTATCGGGCAAGGGACATTGACCATTTAGCCCATTTAGTCCTTAACTGTTTGGAGTAGACCCCATGAAAAATACCACCCATTTTATTGGAATTGGAGGCGTCGGGATGAGCGCACTGGCACGCATTCTCCTAAAAAAGGGGGAGAAAGTGAGCGGGAGCGACATCAAAGAGTCGCAGCGAACAAACGAGCTGAAAAAAGAGGGCGCCGAGATTTTTATTGGCCACACCGAAGCGAATATCAAAAACGCAAGCGCGATCGTCTTTTCATCCGATATTCCCGATGACAACCCCGAAATGATCTCTGCAAAGCAAAAAGGGATACCCCTTCTTCACCGCTCTGAGATGCTCGGCAAACTGGTGATCGGCTATGCGCCGCTCCTCGTCACCGGGACACATGGGAAAACGACCACTTCCTCTCTTCTGGCCCATACCTTAGTGGAGGCCAATTTTGATCCCTCGTTTGCAGTCGGTGGATATTTAAACAATACTCAAACCAATAGCCGTTTCGGAAGAGGGCAATATTTTGTTGCCGAAGCAGACGAAAGCGATGGCTCTTTTCTTAACTACCCTGGCTTTGGAGCGATCATCACCAATCTCGAACACGACCACATGAATTACTGGAAAACCGAAAAGGCGCTTGTCGAGGGATTCCGAAAATTTGCCGAGCACATCAAGTCTAAGCACCACCTTTTCTGGTGCTACGATGATAAGCTGCTAAAGACCTTGAATCTGAAGGGATATAGCTATGGGTTTAGCGAAGGGGCCGATCTTTTCATTGAGAATTTCCGCCAGGTGCATTGGCATATGAACTTTGATCTGACCTTCGAAGGGAAGCGGTATGAAAATATTCAGATTCCTTTGATTGGCGCTCACAATGTGCTCAATGCCGCTGCCGTCTTTGGGCTTGGACTCAAGCTCGATCTCTCCGAAGATCAGCTCCGCAAGGGGTTTGTCAGCTTCCCTGGAGTAGGAAGGCGGCTGGAGAAAAAGGGGACAGCAGGAACCATCGACATTTACGATGACTATGCCCACCATCCGACCGAAATTTTCGCTACGTTGCGGGCGCTTAAAAACGCCAGCCATGGGAAGCGGATCGTCCTCGCCTTCCAGCCCCACCGCTATACTCGAACCAAGTGCTGTTTGGATGACTTTGCTGATGCCTTTGAGTATGCCGATGAGGTGGTCATCACAGAAGTCTATGCTGCGCATGAAACCCCTATCCCAGAATTGACCCCTGAAAAAATCCTCAAGAGGATCAAAGCAGGTGGGTACAATAAGGTCCGTTTTGTGGAGAGGTCCAACTTACCCAAATTTTTATCCCAGTTTCTCCAACCTAAGGATATTTTGATCACAATGGGAGCAGGCGATATCACAACTGTCGGGCCTGCTGTCCTCAGTGAGCTAACTGAATGAAAAAGAAATTAACCCTTTCACAGTCTTTACTCTGGATTGTCGCCTCGGCCATTGCGATCAATGCTGTGGCCTACTGCGGCATCAAAGGGGTCCTTTTGTGGAAAAAGATGCAGGGGATCGACCATCGTGTCCCAATCCGAGCTATCGTCCAAACTGGACCGCAGCGCGAGGCGCTGAAGACCGCCTATTTAGCAGAGCTGCTCGACCTAGCAGAAGATCAGCCCACTTTAAGCTCCAATTTTGATGTGAAAGAAGCGGAAAAAAAACTCCGAGAGTCGCCTGTCATTAACGAAGTGCACGTCAAAATTCAAGAGCCCGGCATTCTCTATATTGACTATACTACCCGCCAACCGGTCGCTTTCCTTCTAGATTATGAAAATGTGGCCCTCGATAAGGAAGGATATCCCTTTCCAGTCGCCCCCTTCTTCACTCCTAAAAAACTCCCCGGGATTTATCTGGGAATGGAAGAAGAGTTGCAATGGAACCAGCCGATCGTTGGAGAAAAGCTTCAGCTCGCCTATGCCCTTTTAGAGCTCATTAACGGCCCGATAGTGGGAGACCTCTTTAATGTAAAACGGATCGATGTCTCAAATGCCTTTGAAATGAGTTATGGAAGACGGGAGATCGTCCTCTTTGCTCAAGACGAAATCTATAAAACCTATCGAGGCAAAGAGGTGCGCTTCGTCATCCCCCGCATCCTCCGCTTGCCAACGAAAAAATATGCCCAAGAATTGGCCAATTATTTGAAGTTTCGAGAGCAGAGGCTAGAGAAAGAACAGCAGGAGCTCAAGGTGACAGACGAAGGGCAAACAGTGGTCCTGTGCCCTATCGTCACCATCGATCTGAGAATCCCTCAGCTTGCCTTCATTGAGGAAGTGAAGAGGTAACTACAAAGAAGCGAATTCCTTTTAATATTTATCTGCGAGAATTATCTCATTTTTGTCGTGTACAACTTCAACACCCTTAGTTTTGAGCATAGCGGCTTGAATTTGTTTTTCATCGACTTTTTTAAGATCTTTTGCCAATCGACATTTACTTAAGAGCCAGATAAACCATTTTGTCGGGTCAAATTGGTACCAACGGATTCCATTGCGATAATCTCTTGGGAATACGTGGTGAAAATTGTGATACCCTTCTCCAAAAGTTAAGAAAGCGGCTAACCAATTGTTCACAGCAGTCTGTTTTTCAGAATAAGGTCTAGACCCAATCGTGTGGGCAAGGGAATTAATAAAATAGGTGCAGTGATGACAGAGGAGAAGGCGAACTCCATATGCCAAGACAAAAGCGCCTACCATATCGTGAATTAACCAGCCTAAAATCAGCGTAGGGACGATATTGGCAATAAACATCAGTTTGATTTCATGCTTATGCTGAAACATCACCAAGGGATTGGCACAAAGATCTTTGACCACCTTTTCATCAATCTCTTTCGGATCATCAAAAAGCCATAACAGGTGGGCATACCAAAATCCTTTTTTTATCGAATAAGGATCATCATCTGTATCGACATAAGCATGGTGATGGCGATGCTCAAATGCCCATCTAAGAACGCTATACTGGGCTGCCATACTCCCGAAAAAGAGGATAAAATATTCAATGACTGGATGGACTTTATAGGTGCGATGCGCGTAGAGCCGATGATATCCCGCTGTAATGGCAAGCATCGTAGCGGCATAGAAAAGGCAACTGGTGAGGATCAAAGCAAAAGATGGGCTTTTCCCCCAAATAAAATAAAAAGGCAAACTCAATAAAACAATTAATTGATATGCGATGACAGTATGGCCTGTGGTCCACTTCATTTTTTCTCCATTAACGTTGAATAGAGCTTCAGGTGTTTCATTCGAAATTGATCGAGTGAAAAATCTTGGGCTCTATTTATCCCTTTTTGCATTAGTTCCTTCGACAACTCTCGCGAGGATAAAATTTTCTCAATGGCATCAGCTATTTCTAACGGATCTTTAGGATCGACGCAGAGCGCTGCTTCGCCAACAATTTCTTTCGGTGCCGAGCCATTTGAAGTGACAATCGGCGTCCCGGAGGCCATGGCCTCAAGTAGAGGAATCCCAAACCCTTCATATAGAGAGGGCCATACTAGAACGGATGCCTTTTGAAACAGCCGCGCCTTCTCCGCCTCTGAGATATATCCGGTAAGAATAATATCATCGCTCAGGTTATACCCCGCGGCGTCCAAAATTGTGGATTTGGACCGCGCCAAAGCCTCGGGGTTTAACTGTTGTTCCGAGGGTTGTATTAAATCGATACTACCCTCGGAACAACAGTTGAACCGCGAGAGCTTTCGCGTGGGTCCAAATTCACAATTTTGGACGCCGCGGGGTATAGTTGGAAGACAATTTGTCCCTTCTTCTTTGCCAGCTAAAATCAGCCGATGGGGATAGCCACGCTTTTTGATGATCCCAAAGGCCTCGATAATCCCTTTTAAGTTTTTGCGGGGCTCAAACGATCCGATATAAAATAAAAAGGGCTCTTTCTCCTCATCGATCGTCCGCTCTCTCGGGAGCAGGGCACACGGAATCACCGTCACCTTATTCTCAATCTTGGGAAATAACCGGACCAAATCATCGCGTGTCTGCTGACTCACAGCTGCGATCGCCGCCGCCTCATTTAAATAGCGGGGGAGGAAGTAACTCATTATACAATAGCTCTTCTTTGGAAACAAGTGGGGAAATAAAAGGGGCATTACATCGTGAATTGTCAGGACAAAGGGGGCTTTTGGCTTTTTCCCATATAAAATTTTTGGTTCAGGGAAGTGCATCAGATCTAGGTCGTTAAAACAGCGGAGGTGGCAAAGAGCGCTTAAGCTTTTGGAGAAGGGGATCCTAAGCTTTTTTCGAAAATGGTGGTGGGCAACTTTAGGGAAATGGAGATCGGTCGCATTGGGACTATGGTAACAGACAATCCCTTCATTTTTGAGCGCTTCGATCAGCGTCAAAGTAAAATAGCCAACCCCTCGAATCGTCCCGCAAAGCCCTTCTGTCTCAATTCCGAGTTTCATACCCATAGTATCTTCATATCTTTTTTTTAAATCTATACCGAAATTGATTCAAAAATCGGCTTTTGGGAGCTTTCAATCCCGCCCAAAAACCGATTTTTGAATCAATTTTGGTATAGCTCCAAAAATTGGAAAAATGGTATGGTTTGCAACTACCCTTTAACCCAGATAGAGAAGTATGAAAGAGTTTTTCGATTATATTGTTAAGAACCTCGTCGATCAGCCTGATGCTGTTGACATCCAAATTGTCGAAGGCGACAAAGGGACTCTGATTGAAGTGCGCGTCTCTCCTGAAGATGTGGCTAAAGTAGTCGGCAGAAAGGGTAGAATCATCAATTCACTCCGTACCCTCGCCATCACGGTTGGAGCCCGCTTCGGTCAGCGCGTGCGCCTTGAACTTATCGATAAGGAACCAGCTGCAAAACTCCAGGACGAGTAAAAAAAGCCCTGAATTTTTTATAGATTGAAAATCCAATGCCAGCTATCTTGAAAGTCATGGGTATTGGTGTTGAAATTTCCGCACAGCAAGAGGGTGATGTCCTAGTCATTAGACTCGATGGACGGCTCGATGCGTCAACGACTCCTGTCGTTGAGAAAAAGCTTGCTAAACTTCTCGAAACTTCTAAAAAGATGCTGGTCGATTTTACCGATGTCGGTTACTTGAGCAGCGCCGGAATGAGATTGCTCCTTTCAATGACAAAGAAAATGCAGGCAAATGGGGGGCAAATCGCCTTTTTTGCTATGAGCGAAGATGTTTTGGAAATCATTAGAATGGCCGGTTTTGAGCGGATCTTGAAGATTTTTAACACCAAAAATGAAGCATTAAAATCTATTAAATAGGAGTTGCTTTGACTCCGAATACCATTGAAAAACAAGAGCTCGCCAAGCTCCTCGCTCAGATTCCCCTCCCTTTAAAAGAAAAGATCCAGAGTCGTAGCAAAAAGAAAAAAATCATCGTCATTGCAGGACCAACCGCTGTCGGCAAGACCAAGCACTCACTCGTCATCGCCAAAGCCCTGGGCGGAGAAATTGTCTCAGCCGACTCGATGCAGGTCTACCGCGGGATGGATATCGGCACTGCTAAAGTAAATAAATTGGAGCGACTCCAAGTACCCCATCATCTCATCGATATCCGCGACCTCAGTGAAGGGTTCAACGCGATGGATTTTTACCGTGAGGCGCACAAAGCGATACGGGATATCCTCTTGAGAGGAAAAGTGCCGATTGTTGTCGGCGGGACGGGCTTTTACATCCATGCCCTGATCTATGGCCCGCCTCAAGGCCCCAGTTCGATCCCTGAGGTGCGGCAAGGTCTTGAAGATGAAATGGATAAGCTTGGAGTCGAGGAACTCTATCGCCGTCTTTCGGAGGCCGATCCTGAGTATGCCAAAAGCATCACTGCTGCCGACCGGCACAAGATCGTCCGCGCGCTCGAAATCATCTCGATTACCAAGAAAAAAGTCTCCGATTTTCCTAAGATGCAAAAAGAGGAGATTCCCTACGATTTCCGCTGCTGGTTCCTCTATATGCCTAAGGAGGTGCTCTACCCCCATATTGAGATGCGCTGCGATGAGATGATTGCGTCGGGATTGATTGATGAGGTGCGCGACCTTGATGCTAAAGGACTTAGAAAAAATTCTTCCGCTTCCCAGTCAATCGGCTATCGTCAATGCCTCGATTTCCTCGCCAGCAAAGGAGCCCCCGACGATTTTGAGGAGTTTGTTGCCACCTTTAAGAGGGCGTCGCGCCGCTATGCTAAGAGGCAATTCACCTGGTTTAAGAGGGAGCCACTCTTCCGCTGGCTCAACGTCCATGGGGTCCCGCTCGAGAAATCGGTCGAGACGATCATTCAAGATTACGAAATCAGTTTTTAAAATAAATATTGCCAATTGAATTTAACTTGTTATTAATATATAATAAATAAAGTTAGAATAAAGGAGTATTTAAATGAGTTCATTAATTAGTCAATTAGGCAATTGTGCTTCATGGGCAGTAGGGAATTTGTTCTCTTACGGATCGTATGCAGCTTTCAAGGGAATTAGTTTAACTGGGACGGCACTGCAGATTGGAGCAGACTATGGTGCAGAGAATGCCCCGAAAGTTGCAGCTTATGCCGGGGAAAAATTGAAAGAGGGTTTTCAGTATGCAGCACCTAAAGCATTAACTGGTCTCCAGTATTATGTCGCACCGGTAGTTAAACAATATGGACCTCACATGCTGGCTGTTGTTGGGGCCATTATTGGGTTAAAAATCTGTATCCGTATGATAAAGGCTGCAGATATAAAGGGAAAGGTCGTATACATTGGTAAATCATTGGAACCCGTGATTCGTTATGGTGTTATAGCGATAGGTGTTGCTGCGTTTTATAAAGTCGCTCCCAGCCTCATTACAACTCAAAGCGTCGCCGCTGCTGGTTTAGCTGCATGTACTGGTATCGCAATGCACGCAAGGACACCACGGTACAGAGTCTACGCCATGATTGGAGTCGCACTCACTGCTCACTTTCTTTTAAAGTAGGTTGAGTTTTTGCTCTCGATAAGGTAAAATGGGTGTTTGCTTCTTTAAAGGATCAATATGGAAAAAATAATAGACGACACCCTTTCTAAACCTGAACAGAAATTGCGCTCTGCACTCGACAGCATGCGCCAAATTCTCTCATCTGAGAGCACCCCGATCTTTAAAGATTTTTGGGAAGCAAAACGCGTTTGTCTTGAGCTTTTTAAGGAAAAGATACCTCCTCATGTCCGGACCCTTTATTGGAACGAATATGTTGAGCTCTCTGATGCGATCCGGTCAGTGAAGGCTCTTTTGGATGAGCAATCCTCCTTTGCTGAAGAGCAAATCGATTTAGCAGTCGGCGCGGTCGAGAAAGATCTAGAGAATTCTGAATCGACTTTGAATGAAATGGGCGGAATTGAACTGCCTGCGGAATCGAAGTTTTTGCAACAAAATGGTGCCAAATATATTCGTCTGCAGAAAGAACTCGACCTCTATAACACATTTGCCGGCCGGTTAAACGGATTGCGCAAAGAGCTGATGCAGACCGAGATGAGAATTCGCAACAAGAATAAGCTCTTCCAGAAACTGAGCAAACTCGGCGATTTGGTGTTCCCGAAGCGAAAAGAGGGGATTAAAGTCCTATCAGACCTTTTTGTCGCCGATGTTGAGCGGTTTGTTGCAGGATTTAACTCTGCCAAAGGCCCCTACTTTAATTTGAAAGATGAGATCAAGGCGCTCCAAAAATTTGCCAAGCAACTTACGCTTGGGACAGCGGCATTCAATCAGACTCGTGAAAACTTAAGCAGCTGCTGGGATCAGATTAAGGACAAAGAGGCGCTTCATCGGGAGCAGCGGGCTGAGGAAAAGGAACGGTTTAAGCAGAACTTTGTGGAATTTGCCCCCAAAATCGAGACATTTAAAGGGGAGTGTGCCGAATTTAAGCTTTCTTCTTCTGGAGCCGATGCGAAGATCGAAGAGCTGGTCGCAGAGATGAAAGCGCTTGGGTTTGGCAATGATGAGATCAAAGGGATAAAGAAACAGCTATTCGAAGCGAAAAAAGTCCTCGAAGAGAAAGAAAAGGAAGATCGGAAAAAAGCAGCTGTTGCAGAAGAGTTTGAGAAGCAGCGACAAGCCAAGACCTATTTGAACCTGCTCGATTCGATTCAAGAAGTGCTCGATCAAGCCGATGCCCTGCCGCTGAATACCCTTGTCGAAAAATGGGAAGCTTTCTTAAAAGAAGAAAAGACCCTGAAGGTTTCGGGGATGGAGCGAGCGGTGCTTGAAAATCGTCTTGGAAGCATTGCCGACTCTATACAGGAAAAGAAATGGAAGAGTGCGCTTGAGGGTAGCCCTGAAGAGCTGGTCTCTTCCTTGAATGTGCTTTTAAGCGAGAGGCATAAAGAGAAGCGGAAGTTAAAAGAAGCGCTAGAGGCCCATCGAAAAATCGTCGGGGGCTCGGGCCTTAGCTTTGAACAATCTCTGCAGTATCAAGAGCTTCTCAGAGAAGAAAAAATACGCCTCGATACCATTGAGACAATGGTGGAAGAAATCGAGGAAAAACTATTTGATTTAGAGGGTTAGTGGAACTCAGTGCATTTGATTTAGATCACACGTTAATCCAGGGAAATGCCGGATCCCATTTTTGCCGTTTTCTCTATCGGCATAAGGCACTCCCATTTTCGGTTCTCATTCACTCGGTGATTTATAAAATTCGACACCGTTTTTTTGGGATGTCGCTCTCAGAGCTTCACCACAGCATTTTTAATAAAATTCTCAGAGGGAAACCTTTTGAGCAACTCGAAAAATATATCGATAAATTTGTCCACGAAATGGTCAACCGCTCGCTTTATCTTCCTGCATTTGCTAGGCTGAAAAGAGCCCAGCAGCTCGGCCACTACACGATGATCCTATCCAATTCCCCCAGCTTTTTAGTGGGCCGTTTTGCCAAAGCCCTCGGAGTCAACGCCTATTATGCAACCGAATATGGCCTCGATGAGCGAAATTGCTTCGCCAAGATCAAGCGGATCCTCGAAGGAAAAGATAAGGCAAAGCACATCCTCAAAATCGCCAAAAAATTGGGGATCTTCCTTGAGCAAATCACAGCCTATTCCGATAGCGTCCTCGATTTAGAATTTCTACAAGTCGCCGGTAAACCCATTGCCGTCAACCCCGATAAAAAGCTGAGAGCGATTTCGATCAAAAATCAGTGGAGCATTATTTGAAACATTGGGGTTTTTTTGGTGGGACATTCGATCCTATCCATTTTGGACACCTCAATCTCGCTATTAACCTTCTTGAAATCCATAACCTCGATCATATCTTCTTTTCGCCGGCCAATTTTTCTCCAACGAAAGAGGAGAGCCTGCCGACAGCCACCGCCAAAGAGCGGTTAGAGATGACAAAGCTGGCGCTCGAAGGGATGCCCAATTGCTCCCTCCTCCATTTAGAGCTGGATCGAGAGGGCCCCTCTTATACAATCGACACGATAAAAGAGCTGCTCCGCCTACATTCAGGCGTCCAATTTCACCTGATCCTCGGAGAAGATGTTTTAGAGGGATTGCCAAGATGGAAACAGGTCGAAGAGCTGCTGACACTCGCCCCCCCCTTCACCGGGACTCGTCCGGGGGCAAAATTGCCCGAGCTTCCCCTTCCGATCCGCAAATGGGTCGACCAGGGGAAAACCGATATTCCCTCTATGGAGATCAGCAGCACCGAACTTCGGCAAAGACTGATTCAAAAAAAATATTGCGGCCATCTAATTCCTGCCAAAGTTCTCGACTACATTCATGCTCATAGGTTATACTGATCGTTTATGTCAGAAAATCAAACTAAATTTTTAACAACTGTTGCCCAAACCATTTATGATAAAAAGGGGATGAACATCCTCGCCATCGATGTGCGCGGGATCTCAAGCCTCACCGATTACGTCCTCATCGCCGAGGGGAGTGTCGATCGGCATGTGACCGCTATTGGCCACGCCGTGATCGATGCCCTAAAAAAAGAGGGGGAAAGGCCCTTCCAAGTCGAAGGGCTGGAGAGCGGAGATTGGGTGGTCATCGATTATCTCCAATACATGGTCCATATCTTTATGCCTGGCTTACGTGAAAAGTACCGTCTCGAAGAGCTTTTCCGGGATGGGAAAATTATCGATCTTCAAATAAAAATTTGAAAAAACTTGAAACTTTGCATTTTTTTGGAAAATAGGCTATAATGGTGTCCCTATGGATAAAAAGAAACGTATTGTTGTTACTGGTATGGGACTCGTCTCATGCTTTGGTTCTGATCTAGACCGCTTCTATCAGTGTTTACTGGAAGGCAAGAGCGGGATCCGCCCCATTGATACCTTCCCAGTAGAGGAGTACCCTACCCGTTTTGCCGGTTTGGTCACTGACTTCAGTGTCGACGAATATATGGACAAGAAGCAGGCGCGCCGCGTCGATCCCTATGTCCAATACACGATGGTTGCAGGCAAGCGAGCCCTGGAGCATGCGGGCCTAAAGTCTCTAGATAAACTCGATAAAAATAAATGTGGAATTCTGATCGGCTCTGGAATGGGCGGGATGTCGGTCTTTTACGACGGTGTTCAAACAGTTCTAGAAAAGGGATTTAAACGGCTGACTCCCTTCTTCGTCCCTTATATCATCACCAATATGGGGGGAGCTCTCCTCGCAATTGACACCGGGTTCATGGGGCCCAATTATTCTGTCTCGACTGCCTGCGCGACGGCGAACTATTCGATCTATTTAGCCGCAGAGCATATCCGAAAAGGAGTAGCAGATCTGATGGTTTGCGGCGGTTCGGAAGCGGCGGTCATTCCGATCGGCCTTTCGGGGTTTGTCGCTATTAAAGCCCTCTCGACACGCAACGATGCTCCAGAAAAAGCTTCCCGACCTTGGGACAAAAACCGCGATGGGTTTGTCATGGGAGAAGGGGCCGGAGTGCTCGTCCTCGAAAGCCTCGAGCATGCCCTTGCACGCGGAGCGACAATCCTCGCCGAGTATCTCGGTGGAGCGATCTCTTGCGATGCTTATCATATGACCGATCCTCCTCAAGATGGAAGAGGCGTGAGCCTCAGCATCGAAGAGGCGCTGAAAGATGCCGGAATCCCCAAAGAGCGGGTCAATTACATCAATGCTCATGCGACCTCGACGGTTGCTGGCGATGCTGCCGAGGCGACGGCGATCAAAGCGGCATTTAAAGAGCATGCGCCCAAGATCAAGATCAATGCGACCAAATCGATGATCGGCCATTGCCTCGGTGCTGCAGCTGGTATTGAAGCAGTCGCCATGATCCAACAGATCCGCAATGGTAAACTCCATCCAACAATCAACCTGGAAGATCCTGAAGATTTTATCCAAGATCTCGATGTGGTGCGCCAAGCCGAAGATCATCAAATCGATGTCGCCTTGTCCAATTCATTTGGATTTGGCGGTCATAATTCCGCTGTCCTCTTCGCTCCTTACCGCCCATGATAGAAGAATCTTTTGGCATTATCCCACTTCAACCAACCCCAGATGGATGGCGGGTCTTTCTCATTCAGCATAAGGGTGCGAAGCATTGGGGCTTTCCCAAAGGAAAAAGCAATATCGGGGAAATTCCCCTTGAAAGCGCCGCTCGTGAACTTTTCGAAGAGACCGGCCTTCACGTCGAAGAGATCTTGCAAGAAGAGCCCTATGTCGAAGAATATACCTTTATTCGGCGCGGAAAGCATGTGAGAAAAAAAGTGCTCTATTTTCCAGCTACTGTTTTGGGTGAGCTAAAACTCCAAGAAAATGAGGTTATGGATGGCAAGTGGGTCCCTTTAATCAATGCCGAAAGGCATCTAACTTTTGAAGAGTCAAAGAAGATTTGTAAAAAACTGGTTTTTTTTCTATCGAAAGACTAAGATGGTTCTGAAAAGGGGGTCCTTCTATGGGTTATGCACAAACCAGCTTAGTACAAGATCAAAGTTTTTTGAGAAATCTTTTCATCGTACTTGCGACGAGTGTTCTTTTTGGGCTTGTTGCTTGGATTTCGATTCCTCTGCCATTTACTCCTATTCCGATTGCTTTCACTGGGCAGTTAATTCTTCTAGCCTCGGTTCTCCTAGGTAAGAGGGGAGCCTACGCCACATTTGCCTACCTTGCACAAGGGGCGATGGGCCTTCCTGTTTTTTCTAACGGTACGGGCGGAATCGGTTGTTTCCTCGGACCTAAAGGCGGTTACCTGATCGGTTTTGCCGTAGCCTCCTATGCCGTCGCCCTATTCAGCGAAAGAATGAAAGAGAAGAGCTCTAGCAAAACCTTTGGATTGATGCTCGTTGGAAATGCGTTGTTTTATGTCTTCGGCCTACCTCATCTCGCCTTGATCGTAGGGGCTGAAAATGCGCTCCTATTCGGACTTTATCCCTTCATCGCGACAGATATCCTCAAGTTGATCTTGGCCCAAAGAGCCTTGAAAGCCTTGAAGTATTTTGGGTAAATATACCCCGACTCGCCCAAACGTGTGAATGTGGACCGCGCCAAAGCCTCGGGGTATAAGCGCAAAGACGCAAAACTAGATTTTTTGCGTCTTGGCTTTCGGAGTCCCTTTAAAGACTATGCCGGCTTTCCTATCTTCAGCAGGATTGACAGACCCTTTTGTATACCCTTCAATTTTTGCTCCGCCGCGAGCTAGGACCGCTCTTTGTACTACAGCTTTCGTGTCATTGACATTGGTTTTCAATTCGGGTGAGATTCTTTTGCTTGGCTCGGGGCCTCTTGCTTCTGAACCTCTTCCTGGTGTTACTCCTCGAATTCCCATAGTGCATCTCCTTGTGATGTGCTAATAAACCTGATCATCAATATCAGGATATTTTTATACAATCAAAAAATTTACTTTATGAAAAATTAATGTTTCTTCTTTCCCTTTTTGCTTTCTGAACGTAGTAGAAGGGCAATTTGTTCAATTCGATTGCCGATACTGAGGCTTGTTTTTTTTCCTTTCTCTTTTGTGTGCTGGGTAGCCGTGCGGAGCATCTGAGCGGTTTGCTCGACCATCGCACTTAGTGAAAAGGGCTTTCTCTTTTTTGATTTTGTCATATCTCTTTCACTTATTCTGTTATAGAAAATAAGTCAAATCATGAGGTAAAATTAGGGGTATGAAAGACTTGTATTTATACCCCCTCTATTGGTTCACCCGTTTTATTTTTTGGCTCCGTTATCGAATTGAAGTTGTAGGACTCGATAAAATTGTAGAGTCGAAGAAGAAGGGAATCTTATTTTTGCCCAATCACCCTGCATTAATTGATCCGGTGATGGTCCTTTTTGTGCTTTGGCCAAAGTTTCGACCAAGACCACTGGCTCTAGAAGAATATTATCAGAGCTTTAAAAGGTTGCTCGACGCTGTCCATGTGGTCGCTATCCCTTCGATGGATACGACGAATAGATGGAAGGCTCTCCAGATTGAAAAAGCTAAGCTTAAGATTGCTGACGCTTTAGAGGCCGGGGATAACTTTATGATTTATCCCTCAGGGCGTCTAAAGCGAGAGGCTGAGGAGCGGATCGGGGGCGCCTCATTTGTCTTCGATCTTTTACGGATGAGACCCGATAATAACGTTGTACTGGTCCGAACTACGGGGCTTTGGGGCAGCTCGTTTTCCTGCGCTCCTTCTAAGGAAAGTCCTAGCTTGGAAAAGATGCTTTTTGAAGGGGCTAAGGCTCTGCTCAAAAATGGGATCTTTTTTGCCCCTCGCCGCAAGGTGACGATCGAGCTGGAGTTGGCACCAGAGAGTTTCCCTCGAGGCGACAATAAGATGGCTCTCAATAATTGGCTTGAAGATTGGTACAACAAAAATGGGCCTGAGAAAGAGGTCTATCTTTCTTCTCTTTTTTGGAAACAACAACTGCCCGAGATTAAAGAGGTAAAAGAGGTAAGAGTAAGCCCCATTTCGACGAATGAAAAAAAGAGACAAGACATTTTAAACTTTTTAGCCGAAAAAACCAATCGACAAGCCTCCGATCTAAAACCAAATATGCACCTTTCGAACGATCTGGGGCTTGATTCACTCGACATTGGGCAGCTCAATGTCTTCTTAGAAGAACGATTCGATATTACCCCTCCGGAACAGGGACAGCTCCAGACGATAAATGATCTTTTCATCGCGGCTGAAGGGAAAAAAGAGGAGGAGGTCCAGGGCGCATTAGAGAAAAAATCGAGATGGCCTGAAGAGAACGGGCGCTTAAACTCTCAAATCCCAGATGGGACGACGATCCAAGAGGTGTTTTTAAAGTCATGCGACCGGATGAAGGGAGCAGTTGCTTGCGGAGATAGAGTATCGGGGGTTCTGACCTACAAGAGACTCAAGATGGGAGCGCTGATTCTCTCGATGAAGATCAAGGAGCTGCCCGGTGACAAAATTGGGATTTTGCTTCCCTCATCGGTAGGGGCGTATCTCTCGATTCTGGCGACGCTGCTCGCAGGCAAAACTCCGGTGATGCTCAACTGGACGACCGGTTTTAAAAATCTCGAATACGCAGTCGAACTTTGCGGGATTAAGACGATCCTGAGCTCCTATAAGTTTTTAAGCAGAGCTGACAATGTCGATTTGGGCAAGACAGCCGATTTGCTCGTCCTCTTGGAGGAGCTGCGTACAAAGATTTCGCTTAGAGAAAAGCTGATGGGGCTTTTGTGGAGTTTTCAGTCGGCGGCTAAGCTATTGAAGAAGCTCAATCTTAAAACAAAGGAAGAGGATCCAGGTGTGATCATCTTCACAAGCGGAACGGAGACATTGCCAAAAGGGGTACCCTTAAGCCATCGGAATCTGTTATCGAATCAAAGAGCGGCTCTTGAGCGGGTCGAGGTCACACCAGATGATGTATTCTATGCGGTTCTTCCTCCCTTCCATTCCTTTGGTTTTTCTGTCACAGGGATGTTGACGTTGCTGGCCGGGATCAAAACCTGTTATGCTCCCGATCCTACCAAAAGCCGCTCCATGGCAAGCGATATCTCCGAGTGGAGGGCGACGATTTTTTGCTGTGCACCTAGCTTTATCAAGGCCGTTTTGCATGTTGCCAAAGATGAGCAGTTAAAAAGCTTGCGCCTCGTTGTCTCAGGAGCAGAGAGGGCGCCGCAAGAGCTTTTCGATAACGTGCGAAAAAGAGGAATGGTTCCATTAGAAGGGTATGGAATTTCTGAGTGCAGCCCCGTTGTGACGACCGATATCATCGGGAAACCGCATAAAGGGGTCGGCTATCCGATCACTCAAGTGGAGCTATGCGTCATCAACCCTGAAAATGGGACTCGATTGCCGCAAGGCCAAGAGGGGGAGATTTGCATTAGCGGGCCAAACGTTTTCAATGGCTACTTAGGCATCAAAAAAGATCCCTTTATCACAATAGAGGGGAAGCGATGGTACCGTTCAGGAGACCGGGGATATCTAGAATCCGATGGGGCGCTGATTTTGACCGGCAGAATGACTCGCTTTTTCAAAGTTGGCGGAGAAATGGTCAGCCTTGGCGGACTGGAACAGGATCTGCTCGAGATCTGTCATCAGAAAGGCTGGCTGCCCAGAGCAGCTGAATTGCCGCAACTCGCCGCCGCTGTGAAAGATCGAGAAGGGGAAAAACCGCTTATTGTCCTATTTGCAATCGCTGAGCTCAATCGAGATGAGCTCAATCGGGCTCTCAGGGATTTGGGACACGGCGCCATTGTGAAGGTTTCTGAAGTGCGCAAGATCGATGCCATTCCTGTGACGGCGACAGGGAAAGTGCAATACCATGCTTTGGATGAGATGATCAAAAATGGGCCTTAGGCACAAAATCGATCAGATTCCCTTGACTGGGACGGGCAAAGTTCAGTATCGTATATTGGATGAGACTATATAACACTGAAACACGTCAAAAAGAGGATATTGTCCCAATCAAGGACAAACAAATCCGGCTATACACTTGTGGCCCAACGGTTTACAACTATGCCCATATCGGCAATTTCCGCACCTACGTCTTCGAAGATCTGCTCCGCCGCACCCTCAAATATTTTGGATTTCAAGTGATCCAAGTCCAAAACATCACCGACATCGATGATAAAACCCTCGCGGGCGCACTCCACGAAAAGAAAAAGTTGAGAGAATACACCGACCCCTATGCTCAAGCTTTTTTCGATGACCTCCATACACTCCACATTGAACCGGCCGAGCACTACCCCCATGCGACCGATTATATCCCCCAAATGATCGAGCTGATCCAAAAATTGATCGACAAAGGGCTCGCCTACCGCGGGGCAGATGAGAGCATCTACTATTCGATCCAAAAGTTCCCCCGTTATGGCCGCCTTTCTCATCTCAATATGGATGAGCTGAGGGCGGGAGCCTCTCGCCGAGTCGGAACCGATGAATATGACAAAGAAAATGTCTGCCGATTTCGTCCTCTGGAAAGCCTACGACTATCAGCGAGACGGGCAGATCTTTTGGGAGAGCCCCTTTGGCAAAGGGCGGCCCGGCTGGCATATCGAATGCTCCGCCATGGCCATGAGCCTGCTCGGCGAGACAATCGATATCCACGTCGGCGGCGTCGACAACATGTTTCCCCACCATGAAAATGAAATCGCCCAATCGGAAGGGTGCACCGGCAAAATGTTTTGTCAAACATTGGCTCCATGCTGAGCACCTGCTCGTCGATCACAGAAAAATGTCTAAAAGCCTCGGCAATTTCTACACCCTGCGTGACCTGCTCAAAAAAGGGTATACAGGGACAGAGGTGCGGATGCTCCTCCTCAGCGCCCACTACCGAACCCAGCTCAACTTCACCATGGAAGGGCTCGACGCCGCTCGGACTACCCTTGAGCGACTGGCCGATTTTGTAGATAGGCTAAAAGCGATCACCCAGAAGGATGCAGGAGGAGAGATAGAGCCTCTGATTGCCACTACGCGCCAGTCCTTCAAAGATGCGCTCGCCGACGACCTCAATATCTCCCAAGCCTTCGCCGCCCTTTTCGAGTTTGTCCGCAAAGTCAACCAGCTCTGCGACAGCAATAAAGTAGGTGGTGAAGAGGCGAAAAAAGCCCTTGCATTTTTGAAAGAGCTCGACCAGGTGCTCGCCATCATTCCCTTTAAGAGAAAAGAGCTTGAGATACCCGAGGAATTGGTCAAAGCCCTAGAGCAAAGAGAACAAGCCCGCCTAACTAAAAACTGGGCCGAAGCCGACAAGCAGCGGGCGATCATCACTGCTGCAGGCTATCTGATCGAAGACACCCCCTCTGGCTCCCGTCTGAAAAAAAATGAATCAAAAAAAGACTAGCAAAGAAGAACTTTACCTTTCCAAACTCTATGAGTTTGCCTCTGCAAAGGGGAATCCACAAGCCGAAGTCGACCGATATAAGGTGGGCGAAGCCAATGGAGTGAATAATAAAGCGATCGATAACATCGTACAGGTTCTGACCAAAAACGGCCTAATCTGGAAGAGCGATGAGAAAATGATCCATCTGACCGATTTCGGGCTTAGATTCGTAAAAGAAAATTTACTGTCTTGAATTTTCATCATCATAGACATTATAGTTGTATAAACTAGGGAGCCAAGATGATCTTTAAGATTGATAGAGAGGTTTGGGAGCGCTACCCCCATCTGAAAGTGGGGATTTTGATCGCACGCAATGTGAACAACGGTGTCCAAAATGCCGATATTCTCAAGCACTTGCGCAAATGTGAGCACGATGCCAAGAATAAATATGCTCAAGTCGATCTTGGGAATGTCGAGAAGCTCATCGACTGGCGCGAGGCCTATCGTTCCTTTGGCTATAAACCCTCTTCTACCCGCTGCTCTGCAGAGGCCCTTTTACGACGGGCTCTGAAAGACAATCAGCTTCCCGATATCAATCCGATCGTTAATCTCTACAACAGCATCTCCTTAAAGCACACTCTCCCGCTTGGAGCTGACGATCTCGACCGTCTAGATGGACAATTGCGCCTGACACTTGCGAAAGGGGACGAGCGGTTTGTCGCTTTGGGTGGCGGCGAGGCTGAAGTTGCTCTGCCCGGCGAGGTGATCTACCGCGATGACAAAGAGATCACCTGTAAGGCATGGAACTGGCGCGAATGCGATAAAACCAAACTCACCGCCCAGACGAAGAATGCGGCTTTGGTCGTAGAGGGGCTGGAGCATGCCCACTTGAGCGAGATGGCCCATGCTCTCAAAGAATTAAAGGAATTGATCGAGCAGTATTGCGGCGGCACATTCGAGATGTATCTCTTGGATGCGACTCATCCTGTAGTTGAAGAGGGCTCCAAGCTAGAAAATCGAACCATTCCGATTGAGATCCGCAAACCCGAGTACCAAAAGCACGAAGCCTTTATCACTCGCAAAGCGAAATTAGATGAGATCCTGGAGATGGGGCTCGATCCCTACCCAGCGAAATTCGAGCCGACAAATACAGTTGGTGCGATTTCGTCGAAGTATGAAGGCCAAGAGGTGGGGACCTTCGAAGAGGCGCAAGAGGGTAAATCTGATCACGCGCTTCTCGCAGGGCGTATCATCCTTTTCCGCCCCATGGGGACCAATATTTTTGCTCAACTGCTCGATGAAACCCACAAGATCCAAGTGCTCTTCAATCGAGATCATACGATGGTGAAAGGGCTAGCTGCCGATCAGTCGCCAATTAAGTTCATCGAAAAGAAACTCGATCTGGGCGATATCATCGGCGTTGAGGGAAATCTCTTCCGCACACAGAAGGGGGAATTGACCCTTTTTGCAAAAGAAGTCACTCTACTCTGCAAATCGCTGCTCCCCCTTCCTGATAAGCACAAGGGGATTGTCGACAAGGGCACCCGCTACCGCAAACGTTGGCTCGATCTGATCGCCAACTCTGAAGTGGGTGAGCAATTGCGCCTGCGCAGTCGCATCATCGCCCTGATTCGGAAATACTATGCCGAACATGGTTTCTTGGAAGTGGAGACCCCGATCCTGCAAAATATCTATGGCGGTGCTGCTGCCAAGCCTTTCGTGACGCACCACAATGCCCTCTCACAAGATATGTACCTCCGCATCGCCCTCGAAATTGCCCTCAAAAAACTGATCGTCGGCGGCATCAACCGAGTCTACGAGATTGGAAAAGTGTTCCGCAATGAGGGGATCGACAGGACCCATAACCCCGAGTTTACGATGCTCGAGGCCTATGCAGCCTATTGGGACTACAATGATGTGATGGTCTTCACCGAAACACTCTATGAAGGCTCGCCATGGAGATCTTCGGCACCACCAATATTGGCAAGCGGGAAGACAAGAAGGGCAATGTCCATGAGATCGATGTCAAAGCCCCTTGGATCCGAATGACGATGAAACAGGCGATCAAACACTATGGAAAAATCGATGTCGACCAGCTCAGCGACCAGCAGATGAGAGAAAAGCTCGAAGGAAAGATCGACCGAGAAAAAATGATCGATGCTTCACGCGGGATCCTCATCGCCCTCCTCTTCGAGGAATATGCGGAAGAGCATTTGATCCAGCCGCACCACATCACCGATCACCCGATCGAGACGACCCCCCTCTGCAAGCTCCACCGCGACCCCAAAATGCGCCAGGAGCGATTTGTCGAGCGATTTGAGAGCTTTATCCTTGGAATGGAATGCTGCAATGCCTACACCGAGCTGAACGATCCGATCCTGCAACGGGAACTGCTCGAGCAGCAGGCGATGATGCGCGAAGCGGGCGACGCCGAGGCTAACCCAATGGATGAAGAGTTCATCGAGGCGATCTGCCAGGGAATGCCCCCCACAGGTGGTTTGGGAATCGGAATCGACCGGCTCTGCATGCTCTTTACCGGCGTCCATTCAATCCGCGATGTGCTGTTCTTCCCCGTGATGCGCCCTGAGGAATAATTAAACGCAAAGATGCTTTAGTTGAGGTTTTTTTCAACGCAAAGACGCAGGAAAAAGAAAAAATATTTTTTTTTGCGTCTTTGCGCCTTTGCGTCTTCGCGTTGAAAATGTCTTACTTGACAATCCCGGAAGCTACAAGAGCCTGGTAGTGGGTGGGG
Source organism: uncultured Verrucomicrobiae bacterium (assembly GCA_963806855.1). Classification (GTDB taxonomy): domain Bacteria; phylum Chlamydiota; class Chlamydiia; order Chlamydiales; family Rhabdochlamydiaceae; genus Sacchariniichlamydia. Next base: position 588,891 of record CAWDYW010000003.1, read on the forward strand.
TTTTTCTGGGAGAGGAACTCGATCAGTTTGGCTTTGATCGGGCGGCCGTAGTCGAGGCCTAATCGCTGGATGAACCTGTTGATCGATTCTTCAGCTTGGGGAATTTTGCTCATGCTGGTCACCATCAGTTCGATTTCGGCGGTGCGGTAGATGAAATCGTCGAAATAGGCGAGGTCTAAATCGATGGTGAATTCTTCGATCTGATACTTGCGGCGGACGGTTTGGAAGGTGGCGTAAGGGAAGATTTTCGCATTCACAAGCGCTTTGGTGAGGTCTTTTTCCTTCTCGAGCCCAAGTTTCTGTAGGATTTGCGATTCGTCTGTTACTTCTTCGTAACGGTCGATCTCTCCCTTCAATCCATTGATGCCCACTTTGAGCTCGAAGCGGCACTCACGCTCGCGGAGCCAGATATCGCTCGTTGTATAACGAAAATCGGAGGTATCAAAATAGGTATCGGTCAAGATGCGAGAGCCAAGGAATTTCCCCACTCGCTCAATGGCTTTGAGGTCGGCTTCTTTTAGGGCAATCTTCTTTTCTACTTCGATCATGCAAAGTATCATAACTGTTTTTGGGATTTTTCCTTGAATATTTTTTTCATTTAGATGTAAAATTTTCGGTATCAAAGCAAAACAGGAGAAAGCAAATGGCGTATATTGAGTTTAGAGGACAAAAATTTAACTTTGAAGATATAGCACGGTTTTTCAATGGGACACCGAAAGAAGAAAAATCTAAGGAGGTTGATCCTTCAGAAGAAAAGGTCAGAGAAGATGTAGGGGAATTCTATCTCATTTCTCGCGATTTCTTTACAGTCGACCTCAATGAGTTCACAGATAAATATCCGTTCATTTCAGCCGTAGCCGCGTTTGCTCTTGGCTTCTTTGCCTTAATGAACGTGCTTAGTCTTTCTCTTACGAATATTGCGACAGGGGCCTTCTTAGGAGTCCTCGCTGTGGCCCTAGGTAAGAGCCTTTGGAGAATGGAAAATGTGTTCTCGAGAGTTTGGACCAATGCATTCAATGCAACCAAAGCTCCCGAGGAACAAGAGGAAGATGAGCTAGAGCCAGCTCAGCCTGCAAATCCATCAAGAAAGGTTTAAAAATAGGTCGTCAAGGGGTCGACATCAACCGAAAGGCGAATGTCCCCCTTCTTTCCAAATTGGGTCCGAAGGGTCTGCACATGACTCAGGATTTGTTGGACTTTCTCCACTTTGATTAAGCATTGAAAGCGGTAGTTGCCTTTGATTTTCGAATACCCACAAGGAATTACGGGGTTGATCTCGACGTTCGAGGGCAGGTGATCGATCAGCAGCTGCCGAAATTTCTTACCTTGGGCTTCGCAGAGGGCCATATCGCTGCCTGAGAAGGAGAATTTGATCAGGTGGGTATAGGGGGGAAGCCGAAGAGCTGGCGCACTTGGATCTCTTCATCATAAAATGCTTCAAAATCTTGTTTCGCAGCAAAGGCGATAATCGAATGGTCGGGCAATTGGGTCTGGATCACCACTTCGCCTCGGAGTTCGCCTCTGCCTGCCCGGCCGGCCACCTGGGTGAGGAGCTGGAAGACGTTTTCGCTGGCGCGGAAGTCGGGAATGTTCAGGCTTCCATCGAGGCCGATGACTCCGACGAGGGTGACGAGGGGAAAGTGGAGCCCTTTGGCTATCATTTGTGTTCCGATCAAGACATCGGCTTTTCCCGACCGAAATTCTTTAAAGATCTTTTCATGGCTCCCTTTGTGGCGGGTGGTATCGGCATCAAGGCGTAAGGTCCGGATGGTTGGGAAGAGGGCATGAAGGGCTCTTTCGACCATTTCGGTTCCTGCCCCTTTGAATTTCAGGGGACCGTCGGCATGGCACTCGGGGCAGCTGGAGGGAGGGGCTTGCCTGAAGTCGCACAGGTGGCAGGCGAGGATTTTTTCGCCGAGGTGATAGGTGAGGCTCAGCTCGCAGTGGGGGCAGCCGACGACATAGGAGCAAAGAGGGCACTGGGCTGCGGTGTGATAGCCCCGCCGATTGAGGAAGAGGAGGGTTTGCTCTCCTTTCTCTAGCCGCTTTTTGATGCCGGTGAGCAGATGATCGGAGAAGAGGGTGAACCCTTTATTTTTTTCAAATTCATGGCGCATGTCGACCACTTTTACATCTGGTAAAACCGCTTTGTCGGCCCTTTGAAGGAGTTTGTGCAACTGGTATTTGCCATTCATGGCGTTAAAGTAGCTTTCAAGGCACGGCGTTGCGCTGCCGAGGATGACAGGACACTTGGTCAATTGCCCGCGGAGGACGGCTACATCGCGCGCATGGTACTTGGGGGTTTCATCGCTCTGCTTGTAGGAGGCCTCATGCTCTTCATCGACGATGATCATCCCTAGGTGGGGGACTGGGCTAAAGATGGCTGATCTAGCGCCGATCACAATGGTTGCCAGGCCGCTCCGAATTTTATGCCAGGCATCAAACCTCTCGCCGCTAGAGAGGCGGTGGTGCAAGATGGCGATTTTTTCCCCGCCGAATCGTCCTTTAAATCGCTCGATGGTCTGCGAGGTGAGGGCAATCTCGGGGACGAGGTAGATGATCCCTTTCCCTTGCTTGAGAACCTCGTCGATCGCCTGCAAGTAGACTTCGGTTTTGCCGCTGCCTGTCACTCCATGGATCAGGTGGGTTTGGAAGGTGCCGCAGGTGCTTAGAATCGCCTCGAGGGTCTGTTTTTGCTCGGGGTTGAGGTTTTTTCTCTTGGTGGGGAAAAATTCATGTTCAAAAATCGGCGATCGATCGACCCGCACCTCTTGTACTTGGAGGATTTGGTGAGCTTGAAGGGTTTTGATCGGGCTTTGGGAGACGCCGCTTTTCTCTAGGATTTCGCTCAAAAAAAGGCCTTTGGGAGATTCGAGAAGCTGATCGAGTACTTTGGCTTGCGCGGGGTGTTTGAGCCGCAATTCTTCGCACAGTACCCTCATTTTTTCTTGGGAAAGGAGCGGTTTGACGAAGCATTGGGTCTTGTGTTTGCTCTTTTCATCGCGAAGGGATGGGGTCAGGATGGTCTTGAGCACTTTGCTAAGTGGCGCGCTATAGTATTTTGCGATCCAGCTAGCCAATTTAAATAGCTCTGGAGAAATCAGCGGCTCTTCGCTCAAAAGCTCGCAGAGCGATTTAACCGAGGAGAAGGGGCTGTGGTTTTTTAGGGCCAAAATTGTCCCTTTGGCCGTTTTGCCGCGCAGGGGAACGAGTACCCGCATTCCGACTTTCAGATGCTCCATGCCGCTTGGGACAGCGTAATCGAGCGCTCCTTCAATCGAGCTATCTAGGATGACTTCGGCGAAAGATGATTGCATATTGTGGACCAGAGCAGTTTTTTCTGCTCGGTATTGTTCTGATATGTGGCAATAGATTCAAGGAGAATTTTCCTTTTCGCGGGCACCTCTCGCTGAGAAATGACCAGTTCAAATTGATCCCAGTTTTCCACATCACCCTGAATCATTTTGACTGGGCAATGGTGTTTTTCAATGGCATTTTTTAGGTTTTTAAGGAAAGGGAGATCCTCTTGGTTTGCGACGACTATCGCCACGCATCTCAGCACGGGGATCGCTGGAATCAGCTGTAGATGGGGCAAATGCTTTCTGATTTTGTCAAGCAGGGAGGGGAGCTCTTTTTTCGGTGCGGCGGCTACGGGCGATGGGGGCTGTTTCGGTGCTGGCACAGGAGCAGAAGCAGAAGCTTTGGCTCTGATGATGACCGGTTTTACTGGCGGCGGCGTGGGTGTGACCTTGAGATCCTGCCGCAAAAAGGAGAGGGTGTCGGAGACTAATTGGACAAGATCAGCATTCATGATTGGATAGCAACCGTTCAATTTCGGGAATCAAGGCATTGAATCCTCGATTTTTAAACTCTCGTTGCATCAATTCAGCAAGCGCCCCGAGCCCTTGTGGAGCCATTTTTTTTAAGAGGCTGGTCAATTTGCAAGGAGAAGCGAGCTCGTCGATCTCATCCTTGTGCTTCAATAAAAACAGGAGCAGGTGTTCGCTTTGATTGCACCCGATCAAGAAAGGCTCAAGCAGAGTGTAGAGGAGATTGAGATCGTCAAGCAGATCGCTCTTGCAAATGGGTTCATTTTTTAGTTTCTGCGCGGTCACTTTAGTGAGGATCTCGCTTAAGCAGATGCGGAATGATGCGATCTCATCTTGAAAATCGGCGAATGCATAGGGCAAGAGCTCGGCATGTTCGCTGATTTTGTTGAGACAACCCACTTCGTAGGACCAGTCGTAAGGGAAAAAACAGGCGGGGCTGGAGAAGACAAATTCCAACGGATGATCTTTTTTGTCGGCATCCATCGCATGGAAAAGTTCCGAGAGGATGAATTGGAGCAGCAGTGGCTGATTGTATCCAACCGTTTTGATCGAGAGGGGGGAGTAAAGGTAAATGTCTGAATATGGCATATTTCCTACTAAATCAAAGAGTCCAATTATTTACCAGAAAAGAGCGCATCGAGATAGGCCTCCTTGTCAAATGGGATCAGATCGTCGATTTTTTCGCCAACGCCAACCCACTGAACCGGGATGCCCAATTTTTTATAAATGCTCAGTGCGATTCCCCCCTTCGCCGATCCGTCGAGTTTGGCCAGGATGATGCCAGTCAGCGGTGTGAACGAATGGAAGACTTCGGCCTGGTCGACCGCATTTTGCCCCGTCGTCGCATCGAGAACAAGGAGGGTTTGATGGGGCGCATCGGGGACCACTTTTTGAATCACCCGCTGCACCTTTTCCAGTTCTCGCATCAGGTCCGTTTTGTTTTGCAGCCGCCCAGCCGTGTCGATGAGGAGGGTGTCGATCCCGCGCGCTTTGGCTGCTGAGACCGCATCGAACGCCACTGCCGCCGGATCGCCGCCAGGTGTCGATTTGATGATGGGGATCCCGAGCCGCTGGGCCCAAGTAGCAAGTTGGTCGATCGCAGCCGCCCGGAAAGTATCTCCCGCCGCGAGCATGACGTTTTGCCCATCTTCCTTGAGGATATTCGCGAGTTTGGCGATGCTGGTCGTTTTGCCGCTCCCATTGACCCCAACGATCAAAATGACCTGGGGATTTCCTTTTTTGGGCAGGACTTTTGGGGGAACTTCCATCATCTCTAGGCAGATGCTGCGGAGGAAAGAGAGGATCTCTTCGGTTGTCGCTTCCCGATTTTTTTTCAGGAAGAGTTTGGTTTCAGCTACAAGCTCTTCGGCGCAAGCGGTTCCGAGATCCGCCTCATAGAAGATTTGCTCGAGTGAATCGAAGGTCTCCTCATTGAATGGCTTCTGGAAAAGGGTCATGATCCGTCCCGAAATCAGGGAGCGGGTCTTCGTGAGGGCCTGGCGGATCTTAGAGAAACGGTCTTTTAAAAACTTAAACATATGATGGCTTGCGAAAAGCAATTCTATCAGATATAGAGATTGAAAAGAAGGAAAACCAATGAATACCCACGAGTACCAAGCCAAAGAGATTTTGATGGAATATGGGATCCCTATCCCCGATTTCGGCGTCGCTTCGAATGACAATGAGGTCGATGGGGTGATCGATGACCTGGATCTGACCGAGGCGGTCATCAAAATTCAGGTCCACGCCGGAGGACGAGGCAAAGGTGGGGGAGTGAAATTTGCCAAGAGCCCGAAAGAGATCAGAGAGATCTCTGCTAAGCTGCTCGGAATGAAACTAGTCAATAACCAAACAGGTCCTCAAGGAGTGATCGCCCATCAGGTGCTCATTTCGCGGCCTGCCGAGATCAAAAAAGAGTACTATATTGGGGCCATCATCGACCGAGAGCGGGCCCGTCCCGTGCTGATCGCCTCGCCCGAAGGAGGGATGGAGATCGAAGAGATCGCCGCGAAGACTCCAGAGAAGATATTGACGCTGCCCATTGGGCTCGATGGTTCGCTTAAGCCCTACCATGCTCTGCGGCTGACCAATTTCATGGGCTGGAAAAAAGATCAGGCGAAGATGGGGAGAAAAATCGCTCAGGGACTCGCCAAGGCATTCATCGAGACCGACGCCTCGCTGCTGGAAATCAATCCGCTGATCACCACGCCGCAAGGGGAGCTTTATGCCCTCGATGCCAAACTCTCAGTCGACGACAATGCTCTGTTTCGACAACAAGAGATCGCCTCCTTCTACGATCCGACTCAAGTTTCAAAGAGCGAAGTGGCCGCCAAGCAGTTCGATTTGGCCTATATCGCTCTCGACGGCAATATCGGCTGCATGGTCAATGGGGCTGGGCTGGCGATGGCGACGATGGACATTATCCACTACTATGGGGGCCATCCTGCCAACTTCCTCGACGTCGGCGGAGGCGCATCGAAAGAAAAGGTCGCCGAAGGGTTTAAAATCATCCTCTCCGATCCGAAAGTGAAAGCGATCTTGGTCAACATCTTTGGCGGGATCATGGACTGTGCCGTGCTGGCCGAAGGGATCATCGCCGCCGCGCGCGATTTTGCAATCAAAGTGCCCCTCGTCGTGCGGATGGAGGGGACCAACGTCGATCAGGGGAGAAAGCTCTTGCGAGATTCAGGATTGGCGATCCTTGCTGCGACCGGGCTGGCAGATGCTGCTGAAAAAGTTGTAGCGGCGGGGAAATAGAATGTCGATTCTCATTGGAAAGAAAACCAAAATCATCACTCAGGGACTCACCGGGCAAGCAGGCCGCTTCCACACCGAACAGTCGATGGCTTATGGCTCCCATTTTGTCGGGGGCGTCACTCCGGGCAAAGGGGGCGAGAGCGTCTTGGATCTGCCCATTTTCGACACCGTCTATGAGGCCAAAAAACAGACCCACTGCAACGCCTCGCTGATTTTTGTTCCAGCTCCTTTTGCCGCCGATGCGATTTTAGAGGCAGAAGATGCGGGAGTCGAGTTGATCGTCTGCATCACGGAAGGGATTCCAGTGCGCGATATGCTCGAAGTGAGCCGGGTGATGAGCATGAGCAAAACCTCCCGCTTGATTGGCCCAAATTGTCCTGGCGTGATTACGGTCGGAGAATGTAAAATGGGGATCATGCCTGGTTACATTCACAAAAAAGGGAAAGTGGGGATCGTTTCTAAGTCGGGAACACTGACTTACGAAGCTGTTTGGCAGACATCAGAAATGGGCCTGGGACAGACCACCTGCGTCGGAATCGGCGGCGACCCGCTCAATGGAACCGACTTCATCGATGTGCTCGAACTCTTCGAGAAGGATCCCGAAACCAAAGCGATATTGCTCATCGGGGAAATCGGCGGCAGCGCTGAAGAGCAGGCTGCAGAGTGGATCAAAAAAAATGGAACCAAACCGGTGGCTGCCTTCATCGCCGGCGTCACCGCACCTCCAGGAAGAAGAATGGGACATGCTGGAGCGATTGTCTCTGGTGGCCAAGGGACCGCGCAAGGAAAAATGGAAGCGCTCAAAAAAGCGGGCGTCGTCGTCGCTGAGTCTCCAGCCGATATGGGTCTCGCGATGCAAAAAGCGATCGAAAGGTTCAAAAAATGATCCATATTCCTGGGAAGATTCCCATTACTATCCATTTTCTTTTTTGGATCACAGCGGCGCTCATCGGCTTCCTCAATAGCGGCACCTGGCTTGGCACGCTGATTTGGATCTTCGTCATTTTGGTCTCCGTCCTCATTCACGAAATGGGACACGCCACTACTGCTGTTTTCTTCGGACTGCAACCCCGTATTGAACTCGTTGCGCTCGGAGGACTCACCTACCACCAAGGGGATCGACTTCCCTTCTGGAAACAGTTTTTCATCGTACTTAATGGCCCCGTCTTTGGCTTTCTCCTCTTTCTCGTCGCCTGGGGATTGTTGAAGTTTGTCGCTTTACCAGTGGGCGTATTTAGCAGCGCCGTCAACCTCTTCTTCTGGGTTAACCTTATTTGGACCGTCTTAAATCTCATTCCGGTGATGCCACTCGACGGAGGACAGCTCTTGCGCATCGTCATGGAGTCTTTCTTCGGCGCAAAGGGCTTCCGCTATAGCCTCGTGATCGGAATGGTGATCGCCGGCGTGATTAGCCTCACCTTTTTTCTCTACCAGCAATTTTTAATCGGCGCCCTCTTCTTTCTCTTCGCCTTTCAGAGTTGGGATATGTTCCGCCGCCTCAAATTGCTCTCCAATGAAGACCGAAGCGACCGCTTCAAAGCTGCCCTCGGAGAAGCTGAACGGAATTTGCAGGAAGGAGAGAAGGATAAAGCCCTCTTTGCTTTCGAGCGGATCCGCAATGAAGCCAAGCAGGGGATGATCCATATGCTTGCGACCCAATATGTCGCCTTTCTTAAATACGATCTTGGCAAAGTCAAAGATGCCTACGATCTGCTCCTGCCCTTGCGCTCGGAGATATCACCTGAATCACTCTGCCTCTTGCACAAGGCGGCCTATGAGGTGGGCGATTACTTCCTAGTCGAACAGATCGGGCCAGACTGCTTCCAACTCCTTCCGAGCAAAGAGATTGCCCTCCGTAATGCCCTCGCCTGCGCCATGCAAGGAAAGGCCAAGCCGGCCGTCGGATGGCTAGAAACCTCATTCCAAGAGGGGCTCGAGGATATCCCCACCCTGGTCAAAGGGAAGGAATTCGATCCTATTCGGGAATCCACTTATTTCCAGCAATTTATGAAGAACCATTCATAAATAGATCCCACAAGTCAGGACGACGTGAACGTTAGCGTTTGCGGTGCTTCCCCGACTCTGTGGTAAATTAATTTATATCAACGCTATAACTTGAGCATAATCCTAAAATTTGGTAAAATATTTAGATACCTAAGAGGGATATAATGAGTGATTTAAATAATTTTAATATCATGAGGGCCGGACAACTCATGGGGGCCATTGTGGCATCCGAAGGGCTGTATGATCTTTACACCTCTACTCAAAAGACACATCCAGTTCAAAAAAAAATGTTACAAAAAAAGGGCTTCGACAATTTAGTCGGAGGAGCCATTGCTTCGGCCCTTTTCTCCCTAGTTCCCCTCAGGATCAATCATTTTCCCACAGCCATCCAACCCTTTCTCACAAAGAATTTGAAACTCTTCCTCCCTTGCGCGGGCGCAATGATGCTCGCCTATGGTGTGGAGCAAGTGTATAAGGCCTCTCAAGAGAGAGATGAATTTACGAAAGCAAAACTTACCAAAGAAGGGTTTGGTCAAGCCGTCTTTGGCAGTGCAGCTCTCATCGCCCGCGTCTGGAGCTAATCCATGTTAGGTAGAGAGATAGATGCGTATTATGTTAGCGGTTCCATCTGTACTATGCTCGCTCTCTACAACTTCATCGGCTTTTGTAACTACAATGGTCCTCTAGATCGCCGAATGGTAATGGGCCACAGAGGCGTGCTATTCACATTTCTTGGTAGTGTATGTGCATTGGAACCAAAATTCGGTGTTGTAAGCCTTATTAAACAAGCAGCAATAAGATTTTGGCTTTCACCGACAAATATGACAGTTCTTGCTATAGGGGGGGTGACTGATGTTTATTATTATCACTCTTACAATTCAAGAGATCGACTTGGGACTATCATCACATTAATGCTCGCTTCTGCAATGTCAGCCACACAATTAGCATTATTTATCTTAACTAATGAAAACTCATGATTGAAATAAACGATATCGCATCCTCCGTAGGTGCAGGATTTTTAAATTGGGGAGTCTACGATTGTGTAGACGGTAAAGGGGTAAAAAGAGGGGTGCTCCAGCTCGCAGTTGCTGTCGTAGCTCTCATCGCCGCATCTGGAGCTAACCTATGATGTCCACGGGACAGACAAATGCGTATTATCTTGCAAATGCGTATTATCTTGCTGGTGGAGTCTGTTATACATTCGGTCTCGTGGAGATCCTCGGCTCTTATTACTCTAGCGGTTCTCTAGACAGCCGAAAGGAAATGTTCTACAGAGGCATGCTATTCACACTTCTGGGTAGTGTATGTGTATTGGAACCAAAAACCGGTATTGCGAGCCTTGTTAAACAAGCAGCTATAAGATTTTGGCTTTTACCGTCAAATGCGACAGTCCTCATTTTGGCAGGTGTGATCTCCCTTCATCACCATGCGCGCTCTGGCACTCCGAGAGGACTACTCATGCCTTTCCTCTTATTGTGGTTCGGTTCCACAATGGCAGTCACACAATTAGCATTATTCATCTTAACTAATAAAAATGTATGATTGAAATAAACGATATCGCAGCCTCCGTAGCTGCAGGATTTTTAAATTGGGGCGTCAAGGAATTCGACCCCATTCGGGACTCCACTTATTTCCAGCAATTTATGAAGAACCATTCATAAGTTGAGCATAATCCTAAAATTTGCCACAATGATACAATCTCTATATGGATTGTAATGAGTGATTTAAATAATTTTAATTTCATGAAGGCCGGACAACTCATGGGGGCCATTCTGGCATCTGATTTGGCAGCGCGGCTCTCATCGCCTGGGTCTGGAGCTCATCCATGTTAGACAGACTAGAGAGAAATGCGTATTATCTTGGCGGTTCAATCTTTATACTCGGTCTCTACAACCTCATCAGCTCTTATTACCCTGACACTCCTCTAGATCGCCGAAAGGTAATGTTCCAGAGAGGCATAGGATTCACACTTCTGGGTTGTGTATGTGTATTGGAACCAAAAACCGGTATTGCGAGCCTTGTTAAACAAGCAGCTATAAGATTTTGGCTTTCACCGACAAATGCGACAGTCCTCATTTTGGCAGGTGTGATCAGCCTTCGTCATTATGCGCGCTCTGGAAATCCGAGAGGACTACTCGGGCCTTTCCTCGTATTGTGGTTCGGTTCCGTATTGGCAGTCACACAATTAGCATTATTAATTTTAACTAATAAAAACTTATGATTGAAATAAACGATATCGCATCCTCCATAGGGGCAGGATTTTTAAATTGGGGAGTCTACGATTGTGTAGACGGTAAAGGGGTAAAAAGAGGGGTGCTCAAGCTCGCAGTTGCTGTCGCAGCCATTGCCATCAGAGTCGGGATGAGTCCACAATCTCCAGAGTTCATCTTACGAGATCTACAAATCCTCGGCGTGACAACAGCTGTCTGCTCTGTAATTTCTGCGATAGGTGACACATATGGCGGCCGACTTGGCAGAGCTGCACTGAAACTAGGCGTTGCCGTAGGAGCAGTCACTGGCTTACAACTCACCGTTTTCCCACAAGAAGAGGTGATGAGCAACTTGCTTACCCTTACGAAAATTGGAGGCTATGTCAGCGCAGCTATGCTGTCCATTTGGAGCGCGCAGCAGCTTTATAAAGGCTACAGGGGCGATGATGTCGATCTTCTCAAGGGGGGAATTGTGACCGGTATTCTCATCGCCCCGTCGCTTGGGATGTCACTCGGCATTCGAGCCATCGGTTATTGAATTAATATCCGATCAGCTCTTCGACCAATTTCAGAAACTCTTTCCCAAAATCCTTTTTCTCGAATAGAACGCTTGGTTTTTGGTTGCGCCGATCGAAGGCCTCTTTGATGAGAGGGAGGAGCCGCTCTTTATTTTTCACAGCACTATCCTGGAACGGGTTGGTGCTGCCTGACTGCGGTTTAAAGCGAGATCCCATGTTGGCTTGGATGCAGAATTCCATGTTAAACACCTCCCAGTCCATCAGCGCGAAGGGGGCGTGGAAGATCATCGGCAGGCCGCTGGCGAGCGCTTCGTTGGTCGTGCAGCCTTCCGGCTGAGTGAGGAGGCCATCGGCGATGCTCATCAGCAGTGCTTGGTCGTCGACGGCGCCGATCGCATGCATGTGGAGCCGTGGATTGGTCGGCAGGGCGTTGATCCGGAAGCGCATGTCTCGATTGTCTTGCACTTTTTGATCGCCGCAGAGGCAGATGATGTGCAGATCCCCTTCGGTCAGCTCTGAAATGTCGAGGGCGGTGAGGGAGGCCAAGATGGCAGCATATTTTTCGGTGGCGCGGCCGGCGATTCCGCCGATGATGACGAGCAGGACCCGATCGTTTGGCCCGATGCCAAACTCCCGCCGCAGCTCGCTCTTTTCGGCCTCTGTGGGGAGCTGATTAAAGCTGGAGCGAACAGGGAACCCGGTGATGGAGATTTTGTCGCTCGGGATCCGATTCTCGATCTTGGTACGCATTTCGGGAGTGTCATAGGCGAGGGTCATCCGCCATTTGGGGTAGCTGAGGTCGCACGAGTGGCCGTTCATCCCTTTGGTGAAAAAGGCGGTGTCGAGCTCGGTCGTCACCATGAGCAAGGGAAGGTTGAGCTCTTTGGCGACGTTGAGGAACATCGCATTTAAGCAAGGGAAGCAGCTGATCAGCATGTCGGGGTGCTGCTTGAGCACTTCGAGACGGATCTGCTTTTCTATGCTCTCTTGTTGCATCATCAAGAAGAAGGGGCCGACCGAGGTGAGCAGCTTGACCCATTCAAATTCTTCATTGCGGACCAAGTGGTTGTAGAGCCTCTCCTGAGAAAAATTAAAGAGCATCCTCTTGAAAACGTCGGTAGAAGCGAGGGTATCTTCCAATGTATTGGCCACCTGGATGTGATAGCGCCCCTTTGCATATTCGCTCATCGCCTTTGTGACATTCAAATGGCTCCGGCCGCCGCCACAGGTGAAAATCAGCAGGCTACTTTGAGCCGTTTTCTTATGCGTATAAAAGGGTTTGATCTGGGTCAGATCCATGAGCCTAGTCTTTTCATCCCAGCACAATCCAATTTCTTCGCTAAATTGGCAGCTGCAGCAGAGGTGGACTTCGACCGGTTCCTTCAGAAGGGCCGATTTGAGCAAAGCATAGCCGTTGTTGATCTCTTGGAATTTCCCGCGGAATTTGCCTAAAATCGCCGCTTTGAATACTTCTGAGAAGGGAGAGAGGATGTTTTCGTGGAGCAATTTCCCCAGCTGCTTATGGAACGGGACAATCTCGGTTTCGAAATAGCTGAGTTGCATCTCCAGATTTTCCGGATCGAGGGTATCAGAGACAGGATGGGTCTGGATGGCCTTTAAAATATCCTCTAGCGTCTCTTCCCAAATGAGCAATTGCTCGAAGCTCGCGCAGATCCGATTCCAATACTCCAAACTGCTGTCGCTCTTTTCGATCAGCTCATCGAGCAGCAGCGCCTCACACGGATCGAGCTTAAACCCTTTTTCCTTCTTCGCTAGCCCCAGACTGCGGCGCATCTGCGTTCCAAAGTTGCTTTCATCGATTTGCAGAGCGAGCGGAGGGCGATCGAGGCCCAAAGAGCAGAGCCAATTGCAAACAGCCGCTTCCATCGTCCGCAGAGCCACCTCCCTTTTCAAGTGGGGAGAATCGTCATTTTTGAGGTAGTTCTCCAGCTTTTTTTCCAGCTCAATGGAGATATGTTGCTGGTCCCGATCTTCCGACATCCGTAAACTAAGCTGCAGCTCCAAATAGCGGTAGACCAGATCGACCTCTTTCTGCTGGAGCAGTTGACTTAAGCGTCGGTATTCTCGCTCAGAGAGCCACGTCGCCTTCAAATCCTCGAGGAAATCCTCAGTCTGCTGGCGGAGCTGATCGCTTGGTCTCGACGAGCGAGTCCAGTGGGACAAAAGTTGATCGGATGCATCTCTCAGTTGAAAAACCATGTTATGGAAGATAGCTCATAGGAGCCGTTTTTGCAATACTAAACCGAAGCAAAAGAAATTCTGCTCATTTTTACATGGGCAGAATCTTGTTGTTAATTGGTCTTTTGGACCATTGAATACAGCGTCTCTTTGCCGAACTTATAGAGAACGGCGAAGAATCCCACAGCGCGCGCTTTATACAGCGCACCCCAATAGCTCTGGCGAAGGCTGAAAGTCAGCCCCTTCTGCCAACGGGTCACCGCAGTATTGGCCGGATGTCCGATAAGGCTGCCAAGTGCACCAGCCGTAGATGCGACTGCATATTCAGCACCCTTGTTATCTACGCCCTTCTCTTTCAGCTTAGAAGCTAAGAGATCGGCCACGCTTAAGCCTCCAACGAAGGCCGTTTCTTGCAGCGTAATGGCAAGCCCCTGCTTGAGAGAAAATTTGCGTAGAGATTCCATCGGCAGCATATTTATGGATTTGCCATTAAAGATCGCCACGAATGGAGAAGACACTGCGCCGACGATTGCCGAACTGACCAACTTTGAGCTTAAGGTTTGCTCTTTAGCATCTCCTAATAAGAGAGACTCGACCCCATTCTGGGCAAGCATTTGCGCTCCAACGAGCGTGCCGGTAGAGCGCATAGCGCCTAGTCCTTCTTTTAGCCCCTCTTTTAGAGTCACTTTTCGAGCTTGTAGCCCTTGTTGCCGTTCGCTTTTGGCGATGAAATCCCTAAAAGGGAGAACGATCGCCCCCGCAGCCGCAACGGGTGGTGCTAAATAGGGCATGAGCATAGCCAAAGGCCCTGGTGCATTTGGTGTAACAGATGATGTAGACATAATAAATCCTTTTGTTTTTATTTACAGTTTAATTTTGAACGGAAATGGATGGGAAAAATTATCTGTTAATTCGCCTGTTGGCGAATAATAAATGCAAAAGAAATTGCGATGCGTGCAAGAGTTGCCGCATTAAAGCTGTCACAAAAAAGCTGATGTTTCGAACATTCTGCTTTCATGCGATTGATTATAACAAAAAGTGAAACTATTTTGCAAGATTAATTGTTAATAATTCATCCCAGTGGGTAGTAAAGCGAGCTGAAGTATGGGAGCGGCGCATTTTCCACGGTTTTTCGATCCCTTCGGCGGCAAATTGAAGGGCGTTTCTCCCATAGGCCTCGTTGATTTGGTCGAGCACCTCCATCGCGCGGCTCCGATCGGGAGAAGAGTGGAAGAGATCGGGCTGGTGGAAACTCTTGAGGGAGAGATCATTGAGGATGACCCCCACTTTTTTATAGCTGTAGCCGGGGAGAAAAATCGACTCGAGCCCTTTTTTGCTCACGGAAATTAAGTCGGGAGTATAGTCAGTAGGCTCGGGCAGCGAGAGGGTGGCGCTATTGGAGTAGCGATTTTCGATGAAAGGCGAGGTGGTCAAGTAGACGGTAAGATACCTGGCACAGAGCCCTTGCTGGCGCAATTTTTCGGCTGCACGGGCGGTGTAGTTGGAGATGGCCTCTTGCAGCTGGGGGAGGGTGGTCACGGGGGTCCCAAAAGAGCGGGAGCAGGTGATGCTCTTATTGGGGGCTTCGACCTCGTCGAGCGGCAAGCAGGAGATCCCGCGCAATTCGAGCGCTGTTTTGAGCAGCACAACGGAAAAGCGCTTCTGGATCCAGCTGTCGGGGCTATTTTTGAATTGGAGCGGAGTGAAAATGGCATGCTCTCTAAGACGCCTTGACAAGTTGCGGCCGATGCCCCAGATGTCATCGAGCGGAAAGTGGGCGAGCGTTTCATCGATTAGCTTCGGATCCTCGAGCAGGTAGACCCCATTTTGCTTCTCATCTTTTTTGGCGATGTGGTTGGCCACTTTTGCTAAAGTTTTAGTCGGGGCGATGCCGACAGAGACCGGGATCCCTGTCCAGCGCAAGACTGTTTGCCGGATCTTTTGTGCGAGGGAGAGTGGATCATCGGTGGCAATCGAGAGAAAGGCCTCGTCGATCGAATAGATTTCAAAATCGGCAGAAAATTGCTGGAGCACCTGCATGACCCGCTGCGAGATATCTCCATAAAGGGTGAAATTGGAAGAGTAGACGAAGACGCCCCGATCTTTGAACAACTTGTCGTATTCGAAGGCCGGGGCCCCCATCGGAATGCCCAATTTTTTCGCCTCTTTTGAGCGGGCGACGACGCAGCCGTCGTTGCTGGAGAGGACGACGACCGGTTTGCCCCACAATTTGGGATTGAAGACCCGTTCGCATGAGACGAAGAACGAGTTGCAATCGATTAAAAATAGGTGTTCATCGCGCTTTGTGGATGACATAAGTGACGACTCCCCAAACTTGAAAATCTGCTCCATCATTGACTGCAATGGGGAAAAAGTTCTTGTTTTCCGCTGCCAATAGGAGCTGATCGCCCCGTTTTAAAATCCGTTTCACAGTGAATTCTCCATTCAAGACGGCGACGATGATATCCCGATTTTTTGGCTCGAGCGACCGGTCGACAACGAGCACATCGCCCGAGTGGATGTTCGCATCGCGCATCGACTCGCCCTGGACCCGGACAAAAAAGGTGGCAGCCGGATGAGCGACCAGCAGATGGTTGAGGTCGAGATCGTCCAAGTAGCCTTCAGCCGGAGAGGGGAATCCAGCTGGGATTTGATTGACGAACAGAGGGAGCGGCACACCGAGTGTGGCCTTATGGATTTTAAGCTTCATAAGGCTCATTCTAGCGATTGGGAAAATGGTGTGGTAGAGAAAAGAAAATTTGATTATTCTTCTTATAAAGGAGTTAAAAAATGATTAAATATCCTCTTTTTTTTGAAGTCAGCGCCAACTCTATAAGCGGAGTGAGTACTCTTTTTGAAGGGAATGCGCTCAATTTTCCCACCATCCACTGCGCCATCCCGACCGAGTTTAATGGGCCGGGCGGAGGCTATTCGCCAGAGGAGCTTTTTTCTCTCGCGGTCCTCTCTTGCGTGATCGCCACTTTTAAGGTCTTTGCTGAGCGGTCGAAATTACATTTCGAAACGATCAAGCGCCACTGCCAAATTGACGATTGATCGAAATCCACAGGGTATACCTGAGTTAAAAAAGCTCGACATGAAGTTCACATTATCTGGGGTGCAGGATCAGGCAAAGGCTAAGGTTCTTTTGGCAGAGTCGGAAAAATATTGTCTCGTTTCCAATGCGGTCAAGTCAGAAAAGACCTATGAGTATGCCTTCGTTTGAGCATGCTTGGGCTGTTGCACAGGAGCGCTTGAAAAAGAGGCCTGGGCATAGCGGGCGACGTTGAAGGCGAGCACACCCCAGAAGATTTTTTCTGGGGAATAATAATTAGTCAAATAGCTACAGGCAAAGGGGGCAACCATCGATGGAATGCCCTGGAATGTCAATCTGCTCAAAAATCCTAAATAAGCTTGTCCCATTGGATATCCGAGATAGTCGGAAGTGTACCAGACAGCAGCGGAAGCGGCGGTAAGGCTTGCCCCTTTGATCATCCATCCAGGAGTAGCAGCTGGCAGATATTGGCGAGCTTTCTGCTCGATTTTGGAATTGAGCGCGGAATTGGCCGCAGTTGCGATCATGCTCGGAACCATCGACCAAAGAACGCCAGGAATCGCCATGATTTTGCCTGGAATCTGCGGTTGCAATCGGATAAACCCTTTCCCATTGCCAATAACAAAGGCTCACTCCGAGCAGCCCTATGCCCAGTGTCGGTGTGTCGAGCCAACTTTCAGAAGCTGCCTCTTTTTCCGCTTGGGCAATTTGGATGGCCTGGAGCGCTGCGGGCGAAGGGGCGGGCGCTGGCTTTGGCTTTTCTGGTGACTGAAAGAAGGAACGGATCCAGTCCCAGAGCCAAGTGAAAAAGCGAGAGAGGCGAGGAAAGGTGGGGGCGTAAGGGGAGACGAGTGTCGATTCGGTAGAATAGGAGGGTCTCGGTGGCAGCGGTGGGCTGCTCACAGAGACCGTTTGAGTGATTCTGGGAGGTTGTTCAACTTTCATATTAAAAATTAATTACGAAAGCAACATTATAGCGCTTCTATTCAATTTTAAGCGAATAGAATCGTGTGGCGTCTCCCTGTTTTGCCAGGATCAAGAGCCGTTTGTTCTTCACCTCTTCCAGCGCAGCATTGAACTCGGCGACGGTGGCCACCTTTTTGTGGTTGATCGCCATGATCAAAAAGCCGGGACGGATTCCTGCCAGCGCTGCAGTGGATCCAGGCTTGATTTTGGTGACCACAACACCCTCTTCTCCTTTTGTATAGCCTAATGTCTTGGCAAGTTCAGGGGTGAGGGGCTCCACTTCGAGGCCTAGTTTCTGCGCGAGGCCGACGCTGCTCACCTCGTTGGCTGGAGCTGTGAGGGTTGCACTGAGGGTGAGAATTTTCCCATTGCGGTTGACTTTGAGGTTCACTTTCGTGCCTGGTTTCATCATCGAAATTTCATTGCGGAACGAGCCGATCGATTTGACAGGAGTATTGTTGTACTGGATGACGATATCGCCCTGCTTAAGTCCCGCTTGTTCAGCAGGAGAGCCTTTCATCACTTCGGCGACGAGAGCTCCTTCGGGACGCTCAAGGCCAAAGGCATCGGCCATATCTTGGTCGAGCGGCTGCAGGGCGACGCCGAGATAGCCCCGTGTGACGGTCCCCGAGTCGATGATCTGGTCCATGATGTGTTTGGCCATATTGCTCGGAATCGCAAAGCCAATTCCCATATAGCCGCCCCCTTTAGAGACGATAGCGGTATTGATGCCGATCGCTTGTCCTTGGAGGTTGATGAGCGGGCCGCCTGAGTTTCCTGGGTTAATCGCCGCATCGGTTTGGAGGAAGTCTTCAAAGTCGGTGATTCTGAGATTCTGTCTTCCTTTGGCGCTGATCACTCCGACCGTGACCGTCGCTTGAAGCTGGAAGGGGCTGCCGATAGCGATCACCCATTCGCCAATCTCTAATGCTTCCGAATCGCCCAAGGGAAGGAAGGGGAAATTTTTCCCTTCGACTTTGATCACGGCGACATCGGTGCTGACATCAAATCCAACGATTTCGGCTGTCATCTCTCGTCCATCGTGGAGGGTGATGGTGATCTTACTTGCCCCTTTGACGACGTGGGCATTAGTCATGATGTGTCCATCGCTGCTGACAAAGAATCCGGAGCCTTGCGAAATGGAGGGCTGTTTTGGCGCTTTACGGAATGGAGATCCAAAAAAGCGGTTGAAAAATTCGTCACCGTAAGGATCTTGTTGCTGGAGCGGGTTCTGGAAAGGCTCTGAAGCTTGATCATCGGAATCGAGGACTCCCTCTGCTCGAATATAGACCACAGCGGGAGTCGATTTTTTTGAAACGGCGGTGAAAACTTTTGAAATCTGTTGTGGAGTGCAGCTGCACTCTTTTTCTGCAGCAAAAAGGCTAAGAGAAAGGGTGAGAATCAAAATTAGAAAGCGCATTTTTAGTTCCTGTTTTTCCCTTTTATACGTCTAGGTTGAAAAAATTTCAAGCGTTTTGCCCTCTATTAGAGGCGCCTCCCTTTCGAGCTGCTCGCGCCCAGCAAAAGAGACGATGACCCCTTTATCGAGTTTAGAAAGGAGATGGTGTTCAATCGATTTTTGCACGTCCTTGGAAGAGAGAGCGAGGAAGCGATCGCGGAAGTCTTGGCGCATCTGAAGGCTCTTCCCATCGCGCAGCGCAGCATATTCGGCCATTGCGCGCCCTTCAGGAGCGACGGGAGTATCGAAGTATTGAATGATGCCCAGTTTCGCCTCTTCGAGATCTTGGTTCTCGAAATCGCCGGCGGCCATTTCCCGAATAGAATCGGCAAAGGTCGAGAGGGTGCGGGCGATATGGGGATCCCGGTAGGCGTAGAAATAGAAATTGCCCCATAGGGAGTTATAGCTGGTGCCCGATCCATAGGCTCCACCTTGCTCGCGGATCCGATGGTGAAGAACCTTGTTTTCCAGCAGCAGAGTCGCCGCCTGTAATCCGGGGGCATCAGGATGGGAATAGTTGATCGTTTTGAATCCTTGCGCCGTAAAGGCAACTGGAGAGGAGATCGTGCGGCCCTGGTTGGGAATCGATTCGAGTTTGGGGTGAAAGTCCCAGTGGGGTGCTTGGCGAGTGGTGAGGTGAGATAAGCCGTAAAATTCCTTTTTGTCCAGTGAGCTCAATTGTTTGGCATCGCAGCTGAGGACAAGATGGGGTTTCCCGGTGCAGAGAATCTTATCTTTGACTAGATGGAGTCTTTCAATCAGCAGCGGGAGCTCGCGATCGAGATTGGGGACCAATTCTTGAATTTGGCTGTAGAATTTAAATCCGTGCCATAGGTTGTTGATATAGCAGGGGGCGGAGAAGCCAGAGAGGGCCAGTTGAGAAGCGTAGCGCATCGCATTATTGCTGAGCCGATGTTGCAGGCTGCTTCCCATTTTTTTCAGCAGCTCTTCGATCCGCTCCTTCTCATCGAGGCGGGGGCTCGTGATCATCTCGTGCATCAGAGTAAAAAGCTTCTCCGCATTGCGGCCAAGCGCTTTTCCATGGAGCTGCAGACAGGGTCGACATTGGCTCGGATCGGTTGCTTGCACATGGAGTGCTCCTTGAGCGGCGACACCTCCGGTGTAGGCGTGTACATACTCGAGATTTTTGGCATAATCGCGCCTACCTACCCCGAGTTCAGACCACAGCCGCATGAAAATCTGGAAATCGAAGAGCTCGTTTTCGGTTAAGGTGGGCAGATCGAAGATCAGAGTCGAGTAGAGGATATGATTGGTGAAATTGTCGTGGTGGAAAATCTCTAAATTGCCTCGAGAAAATGTCTGCAGAGGGAAATTGTGTGTTTTCTTCGGCACGTCGAAAAGAGTCACTTTGGGCAGACATTCGAGCTTTTGCCCCTCTTGATGTTCCTGAAATTTCTCGAGCTTTTTCGTCTGATCTAAAATGTGGGCCACTTGTTTTTCGTTTAAGGCTGCCCGCAATTTTTTTAGTTTTTCCTCTTCTTCCTTGGTCTCTTTTGAGGAGAGTTCGGGATCTGGAGCAAAGCTGAGCCGGACAAAGTGGGGATTATTGAGAAAATATTTTTCGATTAGCGGCGTAAAGCAATGGGGATCTTGCGCCTGTTTGGAGATCTCTTCGAAAAGGGAGTGGATCATCAGCGCGTTTTCAGGGGCGCATCCATGTTGCTTAGCAAGGGCTGAACGCATGAAGAGGGTGAGGCCGAAAGGGGAGTGGTTGCCGCCGATTTCAGTCCGGGCAAATTCGAGTTGATGGATCGACGCTTCGATGAGATGAGGCGGGATGCCCTCTTTGGCGAGTTGCCTCAAATTTTCAAAAAGAGCCTTTTCGAGCTCATCGGCCACATCTTCTTTGCATCCCCGCAGGACAATCACGAGGGGAACATCGGTCATCTCGTTGTCTAAGAAACTGTCGGCGTGGATGCAGAGTTTCAGATCGAGCAGCGCTTTTTTGAGCGGCGATGCATCGGTATCCATCAGAACCGAATCGAGAATCGACAGAGCAAGCACCTCTTTCTGGTCGAGTAGAGGCGCAGTGAGCCAGCCGAAGGCGTGGATATGCTTCGTCTCGATCTCTTCGGTTTCATTGATCGGATAGGCGCGGCGCCCTTTGACCGGCTTTTTAAATCGCTCTTGATAGCCGATCCCATCAAGAGGAGGCGCAGCCTTGATCCCTTTCAGGGCATTCTCCTGGATGAAATCGAGGTGTTTCTGCAGAGGGAGGTTCCCATAGAAGAAAAACAGACAGCGGCTCGGATGATAATAGGTCTCATGAAAATCGATCAGCTGAGCATAAGTTAAATCGGGGATCTCTTTGGGATCGCCGCCCGAGTTATAGGCATAGGGGAGATTGGGGACGAGCGCCTCCATCATCGCATGCCAGACACGGGAATCGGCCGAAGAGAGCGACCCCTTCATTTCGTTGTAAACAATTCCTTTGATTTCGAGAGGGCTCTGTGGATTAGTCGGCTCGGCAAATTCTAAACGGTGCCCCTCTTGCAAGAAGCTGAGCTCCTTCAACTGTGGATGGAAGACCGCATCCAGATAAACCTCGAGTAAATTGTAAAAATCTTTTTCCACTTGCGAGGCCGCAGGATAGCAGGTGAAATCGCTGCCAGTGAGAGCATTCATGTAGGTGTTTAGACTGCGCCGATTCATCGCGAAGAAAGGGTCTTTCACCGGGAATTTGCGCGAACCGCAGAGGACAGTGTGCTCGAGAATATGGGGCGCTCCATTCGAGCTGTCTGGAAGCGTTTTAAAGGAGAGGCAGAACACATTTTCAGTGTCGTCATTCTCCAGATGCATCACTTGCGCATTGGTCGGAAGATGGATGAGCTCGCGCATCACCATCTGCAATTCGTCGATAACCTTATAGGAGATAAGGGCGAAATCACCGTATCGCTCGCCCTCTTTTGTGAGAAAGTTGAGTTTGTCCATACAGAGTATTTTTGATGATTGCATTTTATCTGACAAGCGTTTAAATTTTTCTCCAATATGCGTATCGGACCTATCAGCACACCTCATTTATCCGCAGTTGAATCTCCAGCTTTGCCACCTTGCAAAGTGACACCGACAGATTCTTCAATTGAGAGTTTGAAATGTGGTCAAAAAAATAAGGTGCTCATCTATCTGACAAAAACCTATGCTTATATTAAAGAAAAATTGATCGACCTTTATGAGTGGATCCTCTCTTATTTTGTCACTGCTGAGGAAGAGGACGATGTTGGCTACTATAAACAAGCGGGCACGAGTAAAAAAGAGATCGCCTATAGGATGATCCGTAAAGGCAAAGGGACCGGAAATGTGATTCGAGTAGGTCTAAAATATTCCGACCTGGACGCAGATCACATCCCAAAAGCAAAAGACAAAACGCGATTTTCCTGACATGATCGATCAGATGATGGATGAATGAAGGGATCGATGGGATTTAGGACGAAAAATTAATTGGAGCCCATCAACTATGGACTTGTAAGCTGCTCACCGATGACCCAGCTCAAATACAAATTGAAGGTACGAGAGAACCTCGATAAATTCATTCGCGAGGTGATTCAAAAGGCGATGAAGAACCGGTCGTAGCTATCCGGAGTTCGCTAGACAAGCTCTCTTGCGAGTAGAAAGCATGATGATTCAAGCGATTGTGCTGCAGTTTGCCGAGGATATTGTAGATATGAGCCCTAAAGACCTCCACCAAAAGGTTGCCGATGCTAAGGGTAAAACATTTCTAGATCAATTTAATGGGGCGCTTTGCCGAGGCAGGATCGCTCAACTCGAAGCGCTATTGAATTATCAATTCGATTTGCAAGCATTAATCGACAAGCCGTTAATGATAGGCAAGAGGAATTCATTCAGTTGCTCAAAATGATTCCGTCTGAAAGAGGGGCGCCACTTGCTGATGTGTATCCATTCGAATTCCAGATCTTGATCGAAGACCTTTTTATATTGATGGAAGCGATAAAAACTAAACTAAATAAAGCGATTGAGAAAAATAAAAAGAAACCGATTGAGGAAAGGATTATTCGACCACTCATAGAGATTATTCAACCACTACCTACGATAACCTTTACAAAAAGGATCTAATGACAATGCTACGCGTATTATTGACAACCTTGCTCTTTAGCACGGCCATTTTTGCACAACCACAAGCCCTGAACCAATTAATCTACGAAATTCGCAATCCTCGAACTGATGCCGTACACTTTAGGCAAGCTTTAGAACGAATCGGTGAAAATTTAGCTTATGATGTTTTGGAAGAGCTGGCGACAGAAGAAGTTATAGTCCAAACACTCACAGGAGTCGAGGCAAAACATTATCTTGTCGATGAGACCCCTGTTTTAGTCACGATTCTCCGAGCCGGGCTTCCACTCAATCAAGGCGTGCAAAAGGTCTTCCCAAATTCTGAAGTGGGTTTTTTGGCGATGTCGCGAAATGAAGAGACCTTAAAGGCTAAGCTCGATTATGTGGCTTTGCCCGACTTGAAAGGAAAAACAGTCATCATTTCCGATACTATGCTCGCGACGGGTGGATCTTTGGTTGATGCGCTTAAAATCATCGAGCAAAGAGGGCCGAAGAAAATTTTTGTGATCACCGCCATTGCCGCAAAACCGGGGATTGAGCGGCTTATTAAGCATAACTCCTCTATCAAAATCTTTGCAGCGGCGGTCGATCCCCAGTTAAATGAAAAAGGATTCATCATCCCAGGCCTTGGTGATGCAGGCGATCGGGCATATGGTAAAAAACATCACAATTGAGGGCCATGAAGAAGATTTTCCTATTATTATTGATTTCTACAGTCGCTTTTGGTTCAGATGTCATTTTGATTGCGATAGCGGGCGGCTCTGGCTCGGGAAAAACGACGATCGCCCAGAAGATTCACGAAGTTTTCGCTGAAGACAGCCTCCTGATCTGCCAAGATTTTTACTATAAAGATCTCTCCCACATGCCTATGAAGGATCGAGAGAAATTCAATTTTGACCATCCCGATTCGATCGAGTTCTCCTTGCTGCGTGAACAGTTGCTAGCCCTTAAAAGAGGGGAGTCGGTTTCTTTGCCCCAATATGATTTTGCAAACCATGTGCGACAAAGCAAGTCTGTAATGGCCTCACCTAAAAAGATCATCATTGTGGAAGGACTCCATCTTCTTGCGATGGCTGACCTTCGGGATCTCTTTAGTTTAAAACTCTTTATTGATACTTCTGAAGATATCCGGCTGATCCGCAGAATCTATCGAGATCAAGTGGAGCGAAAAAGGACTGTCCCCAGCATCTTGGAGCAATACCTAGCTACCGTCCGTCCTATGCATCTGGAATTTGTCGAGCCGAGCAAACAGTTTGCCGACTTGATCATTCCCGAAGGAGGCCAAAACCAACTGGCGCTCGATGTGATCATCGCCAAACTGAAGGTCGATCTCCAGGGGCCGGCCTATGCACTTTCCACTGTCAAGAAATAGTCCTTTTTTCGTGCCTGTGTGGGCTCTTATTACTCATAAGTTTGGCATAACTTTTTGAGGTAATATAGACATGTCGGGTGACACAGCACTCCGTGTCCGGTGTCCCCCGCGACCCCTGACTGTTACCCACAACTTTTACTATGGGGAGCACTAGAAACGCGAAGCGGCTCTGTGTCCTCTGTGCCCTCTGTGGTGATAAATTTTTTTTAATTTTTACCACCCTTTCGCTTCGCTCACTAGAGAGCACAGAGGACACAGAGCCGCTTCGCGTAGGCCTAATTTTCTCTCTATGAAAGATATGGGTAACAGTCAGGGACACCGGACACGGAGTGCTGTGTCACCCGACATGTCTATATTAACCTCAAAAAGCTATGCCAAACTTATGCGGTCCCGTTTTTTACCAAGTCAGGTTTGAGGATGACTGGTATTCTGTGACACGCGTCTCGAAGAAGTTTTTCTCTTTTCCAAGGTCGATTGTTTCGCTCATCCAGGGGAATGGATTGCGGGCGTTTGAATAGAGGCTTTGAGCCCGATGCTTTCAAGGCGTCGATCGGCGATATACTGGACATATTCGCGGAACATCGGGGCGGTGAGGCCTAAAATGCCCCGTGGCAGGCAATCTTGCAGCATACTGGATCTCCAGCTCGACCGCTTGTTTGAACCCGATCGATGATGTGCTCTTGGAACTCGGGGGTCCACAGATTGGGGATTTTCTTCTTTGATGCCGTTGATCAGATCGATGCCGAAGTTGAGGTGGATCGTCTCGTCGCGCAGGATGTACTGGAACTGCTCGCCGATTCCTGTCATTTTATTTTGCCGGTGGAAGGAGAGGATCATCACAAATCCGCTATAGAAGAAGATCCCTTCCATGATGATGTAGTAGCCGATCAGGTTTTCAAGGAACTTCTGGGCGCCTTCGGTTGTGTGAGGTGGTGAAGCCCTCTTTCATGATATCTGCAGTCAGTTTCATCTCGAAGTCATCTTTCGCGTGGATCGAGTTGATCTCGTTGTACATGTTGAAGATCTCCCCTTGGTCGAGGGCGAGCGATTCGACGATGTAGTGGAAGGTGTGGGTGTGGATCGCCTCTTCAAAAGCTTGGCGGAGCAGATATTGGCGCACTTCGGGGTTGGTCACATGCTTAAAGATCGCAAGGGCGATGTTGTTGCCAACTAGGCTTTCTGCTGTGCTGAAAAACCCTAAGTTGCGCATGATCACGCGCTTTTCATCTTCGCTCAAGGTATTCGATTTCCAAATCTCGATATCTTTGCCCATCGGCACTTCGGTCGGCATCCAATGGTTGGCGCAGCCGTTGAGATAGTGTTCCCAGGCCCATTTGTATTTGAGGGGCATGAGCTGGTTGACGTCGACCTGGTTGCAGTTGATCAGTCGTTTTTCATCGACTTTTACCCGTTTGTCCTTATGTCCTTTTCGTTCTTGTTTTTGACTCTTCAAATGTCAACATGTTTATCTCCTTTATTGGCAGCTTTCACAGCCTTCTTCCAGGTTGCAGACGATGGGTTTATCTTTGCTGGCTTCCGTTCGACTCGTTGATATTGCTCGAGGCGGATTTGTTCTTCATCCAGCGTGGCTGCAGGCCGCGTTTATTGATGTCGGTTGTCGATTTTTCGATCTGAGTCGCTGCAAGGGTCCGCAAATAATAGTTCGTTTTAAGCCCTTTTGTCCAGGCAAAGAGGTACATCTGGTGCAGCTTTTTTCCGCTTGGCTCAGCGAGATAGAGGTTGAGCGATTGGCCCATATCGATCCATTTTTGTCTGCGGCTTGCGCATTCGATGATCCACTCAGGGTCGATTTCGAAGGCGGTGAGGAAGACACTGCTTGACTTCATCGGGGATCCGCTCGATCTCGGCGATCGATCCATCGAAGTATTTGAAATCGTCGAGCATCTGCTCGTCCCAGAGGCCGAGTTCTTTTAAGCTTCTCGACGAGGAAGAAGTTGGGGATGGTGAATTCTCCGGAGAGGTTGGACTTGACAAAGAGATGTTTGTACATCGGCTCGATCGACTGGGTGACCCCGGTGATATTGGAGATCGTCGCAGTCGGAGCGATCGCCATCGTGTTGCTATTGCGCATGCCATATTTTTTGATCGATTCGCGCACAGGAGTCCAATCCATGCTCATGCTGCGGTCCATCTCGACAGGCCGACCTCGCTCTTTTTCAAGCAGTCTGCATGGTGTCGATCGGCAGAAGCCGCGGTCCCATTTAGAGCCTTTATAGGATTCATAGGTGCCCCGCTCTTTCGCCAGTTCGCTTGATGCTAAGATCGCATAGTAAGAGATCATCTCCATGCTCTTATCGGCAAATTCGACAGCTTCATGGCTGGCATAGCTGATATTTTGGATATAGAGCGCATCCTGGAAGCCCATGACGCCGAGGCCGACGGGGCGATGGCGCATGTTGGCATTTTGCGCTTCTGTGATCGGGTAGAAGTTGATGTCGATCACGTTGTCGAGCATGCGGACCGCAGTCTGGATGGTCACAGCCAGTTTTTTCTCGTCGAGCCCTTTTTCTGTTGTGTGCGCAGCCAAGTTGATCGATCCCAGGTTGCAAACAGCCGTTTCTTCGACGGAGGTGTTGAGCAAGATCTCGGTGCAGAGATTCGAGCTGTGAACGACGCCCACATGATCTTGTGGCGAGCGGATGTTAGATGGATCTTTGAAGGTGATCCAGGGATGGCCTGTTTCAAAGAGCATGCTGAGCATCTTGCGCCACAGCTGGAGCGCTTCGACTCTTTTGAAGAGTTTGATTTTTCCTTCATCGCCATCTTTTCATATTCGTTGTAGCGCTTCTCGAAGGCTGCTCCATAGAGGTCGTGCAGATCGGGGACATCGCTTGGGCTAAAGAGGGTCCACATGTCCATTTGCATTGACCCGCTTCATGAACAGATCGGGGATCCAGTTGGCTGTATTCATGTCGTGGGTGCGGCGTCGCTCATCGCCCGTGTTTTTCCGCAGCTCGAGGAAATCTTCGATATCGAGATGCCATGTTTCGAGATAAGCGCACATCGCCCCTTTTCGTTTGCCGCCTTGGTTGACTGCGACAGCGGTATCGTTGGCGACTTTTAAGAAAGGAATGACACCTTGGCTCTTTCCATTCGTCCCTTTGATATGAGCTCCTGTGGCGCGGACATTTGTCCAGTCGTTGCCAATGCCGCCTGCCCATTTAGAGAGCTGCGCATCGTCGGCGACAATTTTAAAAATGATGCTCGAGATCGTCCATGACAGTGGAGAGATAGCAGGAGCTGAGCTGGGATGTCTTGTTCCTGAATTGAAGAGGGTCGGTGTTGCAGAGGTATAGAGGAATTTCGAGAGGATGGTGTAGAATTCAATGGCCCGCTCGTTCTTTTGCTCTCCTTCACTGATGGAAAGGCCCATGGCGACCCGCATCCAGAAAATTTGCGGCGTTTCGAGTCTGCGTTCATTATCATGGATGAAATAGCGGTCGTAGAGAGTCTGTAGGCCAAGGTAGGTTGAATTGATCATCGCGCTGCTAGATCCATCGCGTCGGCGAGCCTGTCGAGATCAAATTCTTCTAGTTTGGGAGAGAGCCGATCAATCGCAATCCCATGCTTGATGTACGATTTGAAGTATTCGCGGTGCCGTTTTTTCAGCTTAGCGTCGTAGGAGGTGATCTCCATCGTTTCGCGGTAGAGAACATCGAGAAGCAGACGGGAGGCGACATTTGAATAGGCGGGATCTTTTTCGATGTTCGAGCGAGCCGCCATGATGATGGCCATATCGACCTCGGTCTCTTTGATCCCCTCATAGAAATTGAGGATACACAAGTTGAGCAGATCTTCCACCAATACTTCTTTTTCAAGACCGCGGCATGCGTGGGTAATCCATTTTCTCAAGTATTTTTCAGAGATGCTCTTGCTCTTCTGATCAGCTGTGACAACGGTGAAATTGCGCCCTGTTGTCTCTTCCTCCTCTTCTTCTTCTTCTTTTGGAGCAACAATCGGCTGTCCTATTCCAGCTCTTTGGAGAATCAGCTCCTTGGCTACACTAAAGAAACCTTCGCGCATCAGCTGATTTTCCACTTCGTCCTGGATCAGAGCAGTAGTGAGCGGTATCGATTCCTTATGGGTGCTGGCAGCTCGAGAGACCACTTTTTGTGTGAGTAAATTGACCGCATCGATGATCGATTGAGGAGAGGGGCCATCGATATTTTGGCTGCTGCGGAATGCCTGTTCGATTGTTGCGGCGATCTTCATCGGATTGAAGCGGACATTCGTTCCATCTTTACGAGTCACGCGGAAATTTTGGGGAGAGTCATCGCGCAGTTGCTTGTGCTGATCGCGGTAGATGATATAATCGCGCGCCACATCGTGATGCCCTTGCTTCATCAACGTCACCTCGACCACATCTTGAATGCCTTCGACGGTCAAGCAGGTTCCTTTTGAAGCAAAATGAGCCAATTTTTGCACCACAAGATTAGAAGTTTCGCTGACAATTTGAGAGATCTCTTCAGGAAGAGGCTCATTTTTTGGTACCTTTTTCGTGTCGCGGAAAGCGGCCTCAATCGCATGATAAATCCGCTTGCTTCGGAAAGGGACAAGCGTTCCATTTCTTTTCACAACGGTGAACTGATTGAGATCGGCGGGCTGCTCGAGTAGGGCTTTAGATTTTTTTGTCATTGGGAGGGCTCCTTAAAACCTTGATTGTTAACGGGCGTCTACTACATCTGGTAGTCTTTATATCTATAAACACTATATATAGTAGCTGAATTCTTTTCGTCCACAAAATTTTTTTTTCTCTATGGAAAGAATTATATGGCCAAGAGACAGCGGCTTTGGCTATGATGAGCGGCATGAGAAGAATCTATATTGTACCAAATCTCATCACCGCTTTTAGCCTCGCTTCGGGCCTCTTTGTCATCTTCAAAACCAACATGATTGAACCGGGGATGGAGACCTACAAATCACTGCTCACCTCGACACTCATTCTGCTCCTCGCCGCTTTTGCCGACTGGGTCGATGGAGCTGTTGCACGGGCGATGCATGCCGAAAGCGAATTTGGCGTCCTCTTTGATTCGCTGTCCGATGCCGTCACATTTGGTGTCGCCCCATCGGTCCTCATGCTCAAAAATCTTTCGCTCGAAAGGGGAACGCCCCTCTCCTTTTATGCAATGATCGGCGCGATGCTTTTTTCCATTTGCGGTATCTTGCGCCTTGTCCGATTCAACGTGCTCCAAGCGCAACTGAAAAAACTGCCGAAACATGCGCAGAAAAAATATCGGCACTTCACTGGCTTGCCGATCCCAGCCGCTGCTCTCACCCTCGTGGGCACTAACCTCCTTTTCGCCTATTCCCGTTTTGAAGCGTGGACCAATTGGAGCGAAGCGACACAAACCCTCATCATCGTCTCTGTCGCCATATTCATCGGATACCTGATGGTCAGCCACATCAAATATCCGAGCGCTAAAATGCTCCATTTTCGGGTTCCCTCCCTTCAATTAATCCCCTTGGCAGTCTTTGTCGCGTTTTTCCTGATTTACGGCTTCCTCTATTTCTTTCCACTCGCACTCTGCTTGCTCACCTGGGTCTATATTGTGACCGGCTTAAGCCTGCTCGTCATGCGCATGATTGTCGGAAAGAAATCGAAGATGTTTGTCGACTTTGAGCCAAATCATGATGATTGAACACATCATCATCATCATTCTCGCCGCCCTCTCCCTCTTCCTCCTTTGGAGAGTGCAAAAATGGAAATTGCAGTGGCACCTCACTCAAGAGAATTTGCAGTTTGCCAAAAAGAGCCACGAAGAGGTGAAAGAGGCCTTCGCCGCACTCTCCCACGACGCCCTCGAAAAGAACAACCGAGCCTTCCTCGATCTTGCCAAAACCAGCTTAGAGAAGTTCCAAGAGAGGGCCAAGCACGACCTCGACAAGCGGGAAAAGTCGATCCACGACCTAGTCAAACCGGTGAAAGAGACCCTCGGCAAGCTCGACGAAGGGTTAAACAAGCTCGAAAAAGAGCGGAAAGGGGACCACTTCTCCCTCAAGACACAAGTCAATACACTGACAAAAGAAACCAGCAACCTGGTCAAAGCTCTCAGAACCCCGCTGGCGCGCGGCCGTTGGGGAGAAATCCAGCTGCGCCGAGTCGTCGAAATGGCCGGGATGCTCAACCATTGCGACTTCTTCGAGCAAACGACAGCCGACGAGGGTGGCTTTCGATCCCGATCTGATCATCAAACTCGCCGGTGGGCGCCAAGTGATCATCGACGCCAAGGTCCCCCTTGAATCCTACCTCGACGCCATCCAAACTGAAGACGACCTGGTCCGCGAAGCCAAGTTCAAAGACCACGCCCGCGCCGTCCGCAATCACATCGCCGCCCTCTCGAAGAAATCGTACCATCAGCACTTCACCCCCACCCCCGAGTTCGTCATCCTCTTCCTCCCTTCCGAGACCTTTTTCAGCGCCGCCCTCGAGCACGACCCCTCCCTCATCGAACTAGGCGCCGACCAAGGGGTGATCGTCGCCACCCCGACCACCCTCATCGCCCTCCTCCGAGCCGTCGCCTACGGATGGAAGCAGGAGAACCTCTCCCGCCATGCAGAGCTAGTGAGCCAGCTCGGCCATGAGCTCTATAAGCGGATCGTCGACATGACCACCCACTTCAGCAAAATGGGCCGCTCCCTCACGACCGCCGTCGATGCCTATAATAAGGGGATTGGATCGCTCGAGAGTCGGGTCCTGGTGACTGCCCGGAAGTTTAAAGAATTAGGGGCCG
The DNA here is from genome assembly GCA_963806855.1 of uncultured Verrucomicrobiae bacterium. Lineage (GTDB taxonomy): Bacteria > Chlamydiota > Chlamydiia > Chlamydiales > Rhabdochlamydiaceae > Sacchariniichlamydia. The sequence continues at coordinate 620,099 of CAWDYW010000003.1, forward strand.
CCTCCAGAGAACTCGAGATCGAAGATCAAGAATTTGTGGAGAAGATCCCAAGGGAGCTTGAAATGGTTAAAGAAGAAAGCCTCTCTGCCATAGAAGACGAGAGAGGCTCGAGTTAGGGGGTAATGGGCGTGATTAGATGGTCACAGGGCGAATATAGCCTGTTAGCACCGCTGCTGTATAAAGAACTACCGCGCCGCATGTTAACACAGTTGAAGTCGTTGGTAAAACGGACTTGAGCTTAGCAACATTAGTATTGAAAACTGACTTGCGTTGCAGTATCAATTTTTTGAATCGCAATTCCCATGTTTGTCATTAAAAACATTTGTATTAAGATGATGACTGCGTCTGATGTGTTTATATTTTTTAGCATTCGATCTTTAAGTGCGTGAGGTTCTTGCTGATTTGTGTTAATTGCTCAGAATTTATTCCTTTGAACACATCTGGTATTGCTGTCAGGTCGGCGAGCATTTTTGCGGCAGTCAGGATTTCGTCCGTTCTTTCTGCAGCTCTGTTGCCGAATAGACTTCCACCGCAACCTCTATTTACGATATACAATCTACCTTTCTCGTCGCCACTTAGATTAAAGTTTTCTGCAAAATTAGGGTCAGCAAGTTGATTAAAAAATTCAACTGGATTGTGTGACATACGATTACTCCTTTTTAAATTAAAATTTTAATTACAAGTTACTTAATATGTTAATAAACATAATTAATCTTAGTTAAATTATACTAAATTAATTAATTTTATGGAAGCATTATTTTTAATTTAAAAAATAAAGCCTCTCCGCCATAGAAGGCGAGAGAGGCTCGAGTTAGGGGGAGTGGCTGTTATTAGATGAGCACGGGGGGATATAGCCCTGTTAGCACCGCTGCTGTATAAAGAAGGCCTGCGCCGCATGTTAACACAGTTGAAGTCGTTGGTAAAACGGATTTGATCTTGGCAAAATAAGAATTTGCATAATCAGCATTTCGAATCGCAGTTTCCATTTTTGTAGCCACAAAAGCTAAAGCCATAGCATTAAGTGGTCCACGGTCTTATCTAATGGGTCTACATTTTCTATCATTCTAGCTTGGAGTATCTTCAAGTTCTTGCTAAATTGTGTTAATTCATTAGAATTTAGTCCTTTGAACACATTTGGCCTTTCTGATATTTCGGCTAGTTTCTTTGCAGCAAGGAGGATCTCGGCCTCTCTTTCTGCAGAGCTGCCCAATAGGCTTCTACCGCTTTTTCTATTCACGATATCCAATCCGCCCTTGATGTTGCCGTTTAAATTAAAGTTTTCAGCAAAATTAGGTTCGGCAATTTTTTTTAAAAAAACACTTGACATATGATTACTCCTTTTTAAATTAAAATTTTAATTATAAGTTACTTAATTTATTAGTAATTGTTATTAAGTTTAGTTAAATTATACTAAATTAATTAATTCTATGGAAGCATTATTTTAATTGTATTCAACTAATTGATATTAAGATTGTTAGTCTAAAGAAATTTGTATAGATAGGATGGTTCTGGAATAAAATATTTGACAGTGTGCCATAAAAATGGTACAGTTGATATTTTCATCTTTAAAGAAGAGAGCTGTATGAAAGAATACGTGGCTTATGAAGGGAATGAATTCACGATTGAGTGGTATTATAATGAAAAAGGGGAGTCGAATGCTCTGGAGTTTTTTCTAAAACAGTCAAAGGTTCAACAGCGGAGAGCGTTAGGTCTCTTTAAATTAATGGGTGATCTGGGAAAAGTTTTTGATAAAACCAAATTTAGGAATGAAGAGGATAAAATTTACGCTTTTAAACCCCAGCCTGATCGTTATTTATGCTTTTTCTTTCGAGGGAAGAAAATAATTGTAACCAATGCTTTTACGAAGAAAACTCAGAAACTCCCAGACGGAGAAAAAGATCTAGCGCTTAAAGCATTTGCAAGCTATGAAAAAAGAGTTATACCGAAACAAACTGAAGAATCGGTTTTCGATGGCGTCGGCTTGGCTACAAATTTTGGGTCTTCGCTCGCGCCGCAGTTTAGAACAATGTCGCTCGCTCCAGACTCGAAAATTTGTGCCGCCTCCTTGTCGAATTCCCGATTCTTCAGGTTGTTTCGGTATTAGGAGAAATCATATTATGAAGAAGAAAGCTAAATCGACATACGAAAAATTCATAGAAGACAAAAAGCAAAAAAGACTCCTAAATAGAGAATATAGAGAACTATTAATATCTGAACTGTTGCTTGCTGCTATGGAAGAAGATCATCTCTCGGTGAGAAAATTGGCTGCAGAAGCGGAAGTATCCCCTACAATCATTCAAAGTTTAAAATCCGGCAAGAAGACCAATATCACAATTGATACTTTATCAAGAATCTTAGACGTGATTGACTATCAGATTGTTCTGGTCCCTAAAAAAGGGACTGGAAAGCGACTGAAGATGGCTTGATCTAAATTTTTCCAGCCACTCCTCAGAAACGCCTGCCTTTAGCCGATTCTCCTCTTGGAAGATCGGCCCTCTGGCTCGCGTTGGGGGCAAATTGGGTGGAAGAGCTTTAATCCATGCGTCCCATTGGGGGAGGCCTGGATCTTTAAGCTTTTTCAGCCAGTTCCAGCCGAAGGAGACGTGAGCGATTTCATCCCTCAAAATCTGCTGCATTAGCTGTGCCGATTGCTCATCGTCATTAGCGGAGAAGGCGGCTCCATAGAGGGGGGCGAAGTCGAGGTTGGCCATCTCGAAGGTGAGGCTCATCACGCTGATATATTGATCTGGGGTGCGTAGGTGGGGTGTATAGGCCCAGAAGTGCTTATAGAGAGGGAGATCGCCAAATTTCATCCCTAATCGTTCTAATTGGGCAATATAGAGGCGGACATGCTCTTGCTCTTCGCGCAGGGTGTTGGCGACGCCGCGGCGGAAGTGCTTGGGGGCGTCTGGATAGGCGAGGAGGGCGTAGGCCATGATCTCGACTGCGAGCAGCTCGTGGCCGGCAAAACGGTGGAGGCAAGCAGCTCGGTTATCAGGTTTATGCAACTCGTGCAGCTTGGGGAGTTTGTCTTTGCGGCAGTGCTTGTGAAAATGCATGCCATTGGGGCGGGTCGGCTCTTTCCAAAAAACTGAAGAGCCTGGCTCATTGTCGGTCAATGCTCCAGGCTCTAGAAGTTTTTCAGCAAGTGTATCGGCGCTCAGGATGCGCGTTGCCCACTCACGGAGTTCCATAGGAAGTTTTATTCCACTTCAAGGACATAATAGGCGGGGAAGGCGAAGTTATGATTTGATCGAGGAGAGCAAATCAAGGTCACCTTTTTACCTACATAATCTTCGAGGTTGACAACAGTACTATAGACATATGCGACGGGAAGATTTTTATTCTTCACAACAAAGTCGCCAGGTCGATTTTTCACTGGTGTCTTATAGGCTTCAACAACGCCTGAAATCGTCGCAGCTGCGAGCCTTTGCTCTTCATAGAAGCTCTCTTTCTCTTGCTGATCGTGCAGAGCTGCCCAATTGGAGTAGAGTCCTTGTTCGATGTTCTCCCACATGTGGACTTCCTTGACTGCTTTGGAGCGCGACAGTTTGTCCGGAAGAGGTGCTGATAGGGGAGCCAACGGAAGCTTTTTGCTCAAGGTAGGCGATCCGTTTTTGCAGGTATTCATCTTGGACTGTAGCCAGGGATTCTTTCGCTTTTTCAGCTACTTGCGGGAAGTCGTTATAGTCGTTGATAACGGTTAAAAATCCTTGCTTGACTCGCTCAAAGTTGATCTCTTCAAAGGGGTTTTGCATTTCTGATTGAGAAAAGAGTCTGGCTGCTTCGAAATATTGCTCGACAGTGTGCTTGCGATTTTCCATTTTCGCTTTATATTCAGGGCCGCCTGCTTTTTCAATGAAGTCTTTGGCGACATAGAAATGGGTATTGGCTGGTGGGGAGATTTCGAGCCATTTCTTATTCGCTTCGCTGACGATGCCTTCTACTCTGTCTCCAGAATTGAGGTGGCCGATCACAGGAGCTTCAAGATCAGGTTCAAGGCGGACGTTGACTCGGTTGCCCTCGACGACATTGTCGATCACAAAGCTGCGGAACACATAAGCTTTAAATGATTCAGGTGGCTCGATGGCGTAAAAGTCGCCCTCTTGGTTGGTCACTTTGATAAAATCATTTTTCACCAGCTCTTTGACGATGTGGCCATTGAGGTCGGGCTGAAGACGCATTCTCACTTTATTGGCAACTACTCTGCCAGTGAAAGGGGAAAAGACTGTTTTCACCACCGGGCGACGAGGAGATTGTCCATCTGTCTGCGCGGTGAGTTGGATATCTGAGACATCGATTTGAATTTCGCTCATTTGAGTTTCTTGTGGAGCGACGGGATTTATCTCTGCAAATCCCATGGTAAATGTCAGCGTGCTCAATAAAGCAAAAATTTTTGACATAGCTAAAGGGTCCTCCTGATCATGCAACTTTAGGAAAACCCATTCTAGAAATTCGTCGGTTTAATGGCTATCAATTTTTGTTAGAGGAATTAATAACACCCAAGTTGCCACCTAAAAAGTGAGAAAGGAAATCGTGAACGCGGTAATCAAGATCATCAATTTGAGGATAAGGCCCCTGATTTGTATACTGCATGGATACGTCTTGGGAGCCGACTAACCATTTGCTAAAGGCCGATTCGATCTGTTTTCGTATCCTTTTTCCATAGCGAAAATAAAGCAAACTCTGCCCTCTTTTCGCATTACACTGTCTCTCGGCTAATAGGAGTATGTCCTTATAATGTCGATCCATGAGGGAGAGTCCCCAGATACATTTTTTGTAAAACCGATAGGTCATGTGATGAGCCAGCAGAAATCGCAAATTCCTCAGGCCTGTAAACCAAGTCTTCTTGCTCGCATTATATCCTCAACAACTCGAAGAATCGGGAATACGACATCGACGTCAAAAAAAATCTTGTATCAATAGATTTCTTTGCCTAAGCTTATATTTATTTTGAGTGGAACATAGCACTATGTTTACAGGAGATGAATGCTCCTCGTGAAAATAGTGGAGTTTAAAAAAACAAATTGAGGAAATATGTGCAAAAAAGCATTAACAAGCATTTTTTTTAGTCTTGTGATGGCCTTTAGCAGCCTATGTGCTGACGCAGGTCATATTGAATACGATTATATCATCATAGGAAATGGTACGGCAGGTGCGGTCCTGGCTAGAAAACTGTCAGATAATAATAAGCACTCCGTTTTAGTCCTTGAGGCTGGTGTCAATCAAGATAATGATCCTGTCGTCTTAAATACAGGCATAAACCTGCTTTTTTCAGATTTGACAAGTTTGACGTACAATCCTACATATGCGGAAACTTATGCCGTAGCTGTTTTTAACCCTCTAGAAGCTGTCGTTTATTCCGAAGGAAGGGGCTGGGGAGGCAGCAGCAAACACAATTATATGCAAGTTGTGAGGGGAACTCCAGGCATCTACAATCAATGGGCGGCCATTTCAGGCAATTCTCTTTGGGCCTATAACAATTTACTCCCCATGATGCTTGCTCTCGAAAATTACACCCCCTGTATGACTACGGCTAACCCTGCGCAACGAGGAACAGGCGGACCCATTAGCATGACCCAAACTCTTCCAGTGAATAGCGATTTTCTGGGAAACCAACTGGCGGCGGCTACCGGGACGCCATTTGTTGCCGATATTAACGACTATACAGAGGGTCTTCTTGGGATTTCAGCCTTTCAAATGTTTGCGACAGCAACTGCACCTTGTACACCTGGCCAACGAAGCTTTTCTTCAAATGAATTTTTACCTCCTTCCGTCGTTACACCTACTGAGATGGGCGGCACTGGAACAGGCAAGAGATTATTACGCATCGCATCAAATTCGTATGTCGATTCAATCATTTTTCATGGCAAAAAAGCGGTTGGGGTCAGATTTATCTATAACGATCAACCCGAAAAAATACTTAAAGCCTATGGCAAAAAAATCATTCTTTGCGCTGGGTCTGTCAATAGCCCTGCAATTTTGCAAAGATCAGGAATCGGCGATCCAGCTGTTCTTGAACCATTAGGGATCAAAGTCCTTGTAGACAATCCTAATGTCGGGGCGAATTTGAATAATCAGTACGGAGGCAATGCCATTGCCATAACTAGTACAACCGCCCTGCCATTTTTACAAGCGTTCATCAATGGAAGCGGCACCCCAGCTCTTGCTCCTCCTTTTAACTATCCAAATGATTCGAATCGAAGGGTTCAAATCGATGCCTTTCAAATCGCTCCGGGGCTCTGCGAGCTGCTTGCTTTTCTTTTAGAGCCTAACAGTCGGGGATCTGTCCAAATCGTCAGTAGAAATCCTTTGGTGCAACCCAAGATCAATTTAAATATGTATACCGATGGTCCCGTAACGACCTTAGGAACGGATGCCAATTTAACTGTCGCATCTTACATGTTGATTGCACAGGCCGTAGGATTATCAAATATGATCTTCCCATCTCCTGCCCAATTTGCGCAGCCCTGACGCACTGCTTGCTGCTGCCATGACCGCGAGCGGTATTACAGCAGAGAGCCACATTGTATCAACTGCCAGGATGGGTATTTCGAGCGCCACTGCAGTTGTCGATGGAGATCTTAATGTCTTTGGAGTTGAAAACCTAATGGTCGCAGATGCCAGTGTAATCCCTGTCATGCCAGATGGGAACATCTGCTATGCCGTCTATATGATTGCCTTAGGAGCAGCTGCAATTTTAGGAGTTCCAACTCCTCCTGCTCTCTAGATAGAATTTTTGCTTAAGCTAGCCATGGTTCACAGCGATGTGAATCATGGCTTTTGTATTACCACTTGAAACCTAACCCGCCGCCAACAAAAAAGCCGGTAAAATTTCCACTCATGCTGTGAATGTGATCATGTATATGCCCAAAAGGGGTGTAATAAAAATCACCGAAGGCATCTAAAAAGAAGTTTCTGCAGAAAGTATAGCGAAATCCTGTTTTTGTCGTTACGCCAAATTGACTCTTGTGCTTATGAGTGGTGCTAAACCCGTCTTTATTCTGAATAAGCAACCAGCTATAGGTCGGACCCACTCCTACATAGAAATCGAGGTTCCCACAGAGATTATACTCATATTCTAAACCTAAACTTATAGGGAGTAAGTGAAGATGTGAATGAAAACGAAAACCCTCTGTTACTCCTGTCGCAAATGTCCAGCCGAGATTCCCCCAAAGCAAGAGTCGACCGCAGTCCCACGAACACATGCTGTAGGAAGCTTCGAGTTCTACTGTTGGCAGAGCAGTCCCGTAAATTTCACGTATATGCGATTGCAATGGGAAATAAGCTGCACCCCGGGCTTGTAAACTCCAGCTGGGCGGACAGCACTCATCGAAGCAAGGTGAACAACATTCTTGCACTGCATTAAAACCGTCTTCTCCTGTTAAATGGCTGCTATCGGCTTCTTCAGCAGATATCGCCATAGGGATAGCAAAAGCTGTTAGAATTGACAAGAAATATAAATTTTTCATAAATATGGCTCCTTTTAAACCATATTTGATAAATACAAAAAAGAAATTTTTAATGCAATTATTTTTTTTAAATTTGGGTTGTTGACTACTTCTATATGGGCAATTTCGACAAAAAACCGGTGCATTTTTCTGCAGTGTCTAAATGGCTTTTGCCACCCCTTAAAATTGGCAGAAGCTTTACAAAAAATGTCACTTTTTAGGTGGCAACTTGGGTTAAGAATTTAAGACTGCTCGGATGTGCTCGCAATTGCAAGCGCCGCAGGTGCAGCCAACGGGACTGCCTAAATAGACATTATATTGTTCGCCGGAGTTGAGCGGATTGCTGACGATGTAGAGTTTGTCTCCCGCTTGGCGGATGTCCCAATCGCGGAAACTTAGATCTTGATCGCTCACCTCTTCTTCAGGGTGCTCTTGCTCAGGTTCCTGGTGGAAGACCCGCATGATCTGGCAGTGCATGCAATTGCAATGAGGCTCTGCTTTGGGAAAATTGTCGGGATTTTCAAAGCCGATCGCTTTGGTTAAGCTGGCGATTTTCTCAAGCACCTCTTTAGGTAGGTCGGGACTGTCGGCAGCTTCTGAATTGTGCTGCAGGAGGTTGCCCATGTTACCTCCCTCAATTCCAAATCGGAGAGGGAAGCTCAGCAGGCCGCCCCCTTCGATATTCATCCCAGGGAGGATGGTGGGGGGAGGTGGATTCTTTTGAGGTTGAATGCTTGCGACTTCTTGTTCGAGATGTTTTTGATGGGCGTTAAAAATCGCCTCCATCTCGGAGGATTCTAAATGGGGGATTTCAATCGTCGATCCGTTTACGAGGCCGATAACGAGGATCGGGTGGCCTTCTCTTCGATCCAGATGGAGCGAGAGGACGTTTTTCCAGGAGGTGGAGATATAAGGAGGGATGCTTAGAATTTTTTGATTTACTTTCATATTTAAGTCCTATTGGGTAGGTCTATAACTAGATTATAATTGAAAGGTGTATCTTTTGTCAACGAAATCTAGCAGTCTTGTGTTTTGTTTGCTGAAAACTTTATTTAAGTCGTTTAACATAAGTGTGATAAAAAAAAGATTGTCACAAGTGCAACTGGCCGTTATGCTCCAAAAAGGAACAGAGGAGCTCTAAATAGTGTCTAAAACCATCTATGTCATCGATACCAACGTTTTTCTTCATGATCCTTACGCAATCGATACCTTCAAAAATAGTGAAATTGTCATTCCACTGGGCGTCCTGGAGGAGCTCGATGATTTAAAACGGTTTACCGATGAGAGGGGTAAAAATGCCCGCTTTCTCCTCCGCTTTATCAATGGTCTGAAAGGGCAGGGAGGCGATCTCATTCATGGAGTGGAATCGAAGAATGGCAATACGGTTAGAATTGTCTATACGATAGAGCCGATAGATAAGGCGCAATTTCCTCTTCCGCTTGAGCGGGCGAACAATAAGTTGATCATGGCCTATCAGATCGCCCAAAAAAATCCGAAAGTGGTTTTCATTTCGAAAGATCTGGTGATGCGGATCAAAGCTGAGGCGATCGGATTGAAAGCCGAGGATTATGAGAATCTCAAATTCTCCTATGATAAGATCTATAAAGGATACCGAAAAATCGAGGTGCCCAAAAATCAGATCGATATGTTTTTTAAAGATGGGCAAATCGATGTCAGTACTGAAGGATTCCGCCCAAATGAATTCTGCATGATGAATTCTCCTGAGAAGTCGTCAGCGGTTGCACGTTTCAATCAGAAGACCAAAAAACTTGAGCCGCTCATCAAAGTGACGCAAGATATCTGGGGGATTTTGCCGCTCAATCTCGAGCAAAAGTGTGCGCTTGATCTTCTCTTACGCGATGATATTAAGTTGGTCACTTTGGTCGGCCCTGCTGGAACGGGTAAGACGATGCTCACTCTTGCCGTAGCGCTGCGCAAGGTATTTGATGAAGGGCTCTATTCGCGGATTCTCGTCAGTAGACCGATTGTCCCACTTGGAAAAGACATCGGCTATTTGCCCGGAACTAAAGAAGAGAAGTTGATCCACTGGATGCAGCCAATCTATGATAACTTGGAATTTCTTTGCTCCGCCGGTGCCAAATCGGAAGAAGGGGGAGGGGAAACGCAATCCTACATCATGGAGAGCGGCAAAATTGAGATGGAGGCTGTCACCTATATCCGAGGTCGATCGCTCCCCAAAATGTTCATCATTGTCGACGAGGCGCAAAACCTGACGCCGCATGAAGCCAAGACGATCATCTCCCGTGCAGGTCAAGGGACAAAAGTGGTCTTCACCGGCGACCCAACGCAGATCGATAATCCCTATCTTGACAAAGATTCAAATGCGCTCACATTCACTGTGGGCAAATTTGCTGAGCACAGCATTTTTGGGCACATGTTCTTAGAGCGAACTGAACGCTCCGAACTCGCTGCGCTTGCTGCAGAGATTATGTAGTCGAAATTTTTGTAAAAGCCACTTCCAAAAAAAGAGCATTCATAATATCCTTCCTCCTTGTCGGTTGAAAAGTAGACTAATACCTAGGAGGATTCTATGTTTGATTTAAGAAAAATGAGCAAAGCGCTCATTCCTTTATCTCTAATGACAATGGCCGGAGCGTTTGCCGAATCAGAAATTGCGGATAATTACTGCCCCACAACAAATTGTTGCCCACCAACATGCTGCAAACCTTGCTGCGTGCCCCAACCAAAAAAATGCATCGACTGCGAATGCTACAACCCACGATTTTACGATCTTCAGTGCGATTGGGGTGTGTTTGCTACTGTAGATTTCCTTTATTGGTATGCAAGAGAGTCAAATCTCGAATTTGCGAATACAATTCAGTATACAGCTACACCACCTGGTGGTCCAACTACTGACCAATTGGGATATGTTGTAAAACATCATTATCTCAAGTCGAAATGGGATGCAGGGGTCCGAGCAGGGCTTGGTTTGAATTCAGATTGTGATGGTTGGGATCTATTCCTAAATTGGACTTATTTTCATAACCATAAGAGTGGTTCGAAATCTGATCCTACCTTCACCACTACTACTGATTTCACTGCAAATGGATTAATCAATGGGGTAAATGACCCTTGGGCATCTCCCATTGATAGTGGGGCTAATGGATTTCTTCAAATATTTGCTCCTCAAGTATCGTCAAAATGGTCACTGATTTTTAACCAGATCGATCTCGAGCTAGGTAAAAAATATTGGGTAAGCAAATGCTTTACTCTTAGACCTTATACCGGTCTACGAGGCGCATGGACACATACCAATTACTCTGTCGAGGCAAATAATCCATTAATTGTCACTGCGGGCAAAACGATCCCGACATTAACTTCTAGCACTGATTTCAATAAATTTAGAAATAGATTTTGGGGGGTTGGGCTCCTTGGCGGATTGCAACCTCAGTTCGTCTTCGGCGATTGGTGCGGATGTGGGGTCTTCAGCCTTTATGGAAATGTAGAAGGCGCTCTCATTTGGGGAAAATTTCAAGGACATAATGCTCTTTTACATACAAAAAATCTCATAGATAATGTAACTGGGGTCGCTACTTTAATTTCTTCAACAAATCCAGTGGAGAAAGATAACTTTTCTCGTATGCAAGGGATTTTAGACCTTGGCTTCGGAATCCGTTGGGAAGAAACTTGGTGCTGCGATCGTTATATGACCTCGATTGACCTTGGTTGGGAACACCACTACTGGTTCGATTTTGGATTATATCATCGAACAATTGGAGGAACCTTCGTTAATGGACCAGTTGCCGCTATCGTTACTCCACTTGCAACAAATAACTTCGTGACTAATCTGGGCCTTGGTGGTCTAGTCGTCCGTTTCAGATTCGATTTCTAATCTAGAAGATGGGAGCGGTCACCTATATTCGAGGCCGATCGCTCCCTATGCCAAAACAACTTGAAGAATTCCCGGTTCTTCAAGTTGTTTCGTTATAAAATGTTCATCATTGTCGGTGAGGCGCAAAACCTCTAAAGACAAAGGTGGTCTTCACCGGCAACCCAACGCAGAAAACATCAGAACAGATGCGAAGCGAAAAAAAATCTTCCAAAAAAAGTGCAAACACAATATCCTCTCTTTCTAATTGGTTGCCAATAGACTAATACCCAGGAGGATATCTATGATAAACTTAAAGAAGATGAGTAAAGCGCTCATCCCTTTATCGCTAATGACAATGACTGGCGCGTTTGCCGAATCAGAAATTGCGGACAACTGCTCCACAACAAATTGTTGCCCACCAACATGCTGCAAACCTTGCTGCGTGCCCCAACCTAAAAAATGCATCGACTGCGAATGCTATAACCCACAATTCTACGATCTTCAGTGTGATTGGGGTGTGTTTGCAACAGTTGATTTCCTTTATTGGTATGCTCGTGAGTCGAATCTCGAGTTTGCAAATACAATTCAATATTCAGCTACACCACCTGCTGGTCCAACTTCTGTCCAATTAGGATATGTTGTAAAACATCATTATCTCGAGTCAAAATGGGATGCAGGGGTCCGAGCAGGTCTTGGTATGAACTCAGATTGTGATGGTTGGGATCTATACCTAAATTGGACTTATATTGATAACCATAAGAGTGGTTCCAAATCTGCTCCTACCTTCACCACTACTACTGATTTCACTGCAAATGGATTAGTCAATGGTGTAAATGATCCTTGGGCATCTCCCATTGATCCTGCTGATGGTGTTTCATTTGTTCAAGTAGCTGCTCCTCAAATATCGGCAAAATGGTCGGTGATTTTTAACCAGATCGATCTCGAATTTGGTAAAAAATATTGGGTAAGCAAATGCTTTACTCTTAGACCCTATACCGGTGTACGAGGTGCATGGACACATACCAATTTCCATGTCGAGGCAGATAATCCATCAGTATTTGTCAGCGGGAACACTACCACCGTATTTTCTAGCACTGACTCCAATAAGTTTAGAAATAAATTTTGGGGAGTTGGGGTCCTAGGCGGATTGCAACCCCAATTCGTCTTCGGCGATTGGTGTGGATGTGGGGGCTTCAGCCTTTATGGGAATGTAGAAGGCGCTCTCATCTGGGGAAAATATCAAGGACGTAATGCTCTTTTCCATACACTAACGGAAACAGATATTGCAACTGGAATCTCTACGTTAGATTCTTTAACAAGCCCAGTGGAGAAAGATAACTTTTCTCGTATGCAAGGGATTTTAGACCTTGGCATCGGAATCCGTTGGGAAGAAACTTGGTGCTGCGATCGTTATATGACCTCGATTGACCTTGGTTGGGAACACCACTACTGGTTCGATTTTGGATTATATCATCGAACAATTGGAGGAGTCGTCGTTTGGTGAAGTGGATACCACCACTGTAGTTGAAGTTGGAACCCATACTCCAATTGCATCGAATAACTTCGTGACTAATCTGGGCCTTGGTGGTCTAGTCGTCCGTTTCAGACTCGATTTCTAATCTAGAAATCAGATCCTAGTAATAAGCACCCGGCTGCGGCTGGGTGCTTTTTTTTAGATGATGGGTAAAAAAATTAATTGTCATATATTAAAAAATTTAATATTAGGTTGTCTTAAGAGGTAAAATAAATTTTTAAACCTAGGAGACCTATGAAGGATTTAAAGAAATGGAGCTGTGCGCTCATTCCAATGTCTTTAATGGCAATGACTTGCGGATTTGCTGGAGAGGAGAGCGGAGATAACTGCTGCTGCGAGCCCTGTTGCCCGCCCAAAAAATGCATCGACTGCGAGTGCTATACTCCTCAGTATTATGATCTCCAGTGCGATTGGGGAGTCTTTGTGACCTGTGACTTTTTGTATTGGTACGCTGCTGAGACTAATCTCGAATATGCCAATTTGATTCAATATACATTTCAGACTCCAACTGATAACGGTACAGTCGGGGCTCAATATGGTTATGTGACTCAGCATAAATATCTCAATACAAACTGGGACGCTGGGGTGCGGGTTGGGGTGGGAGCCCATACGCTGTGCGATGGTTGGGATCTCTTCTTAAATTGGACCTATTTTGATAACAATATCCATGGTTCAAGAAGCGAGCCTCTCAGCACAACTACAGACGAGCAATTTGTAGATGGGCTGATCAATGGGGTCAATGATCCTTGGGCTGCGGTCGATCCAATTCGCAATTTTACTCAGGTTGCATCACCAAGGGTAGCTGCGAAGTGGTCGCTGATTTTCAATCAGATGGATTTGGAATTTGGAAGGAAGTTTTGGTTATCCAAGACGATGCTTGTAAGGCTCTACAGCGGTCTCAGAGGGGCGTGGACTCATACGAATTTCACTGTGAGTGCTAATTATACGGCCACTTATCTGCCTCTCAATGGAATACCGGCTGGATCAGTCACCGAAGAGGCGCAGTATAGAAATCGGTTTAGGAACCGTTTCTGGGGAGTGGGGCTTTTAGGGGGAGTACAGCCTGAGTGGGCATTTGCGAATTGGTGTTGCAGTGACTTTAGTCTCTTCAGCAATTTTGAAGGAGCTCTCATTTGGGGTAAATTTAAAGGGCGCAACCTTTTTCAATTCAGTTTAACAACAGACGATGCTTCGAATATCAACGGCGGGACTGCCATTGCAGGGGGAGCAGGGTTCCCAGCAACTGTCGCTGCGAGTCCACTTGAGGTCGATAGTTTCTCTCGTATGCAGGGGATTTTAGACCTTGGAATCGGGCTCCGCTGGGAAAAGCATTGGTGCTGCAACCGGTATAGCACTTCGATCGATCTGGGTTGGGAACACCACTATTGGTTTGATTTTGGATTATACCATCGGGCCATTGCCGGGGTAGAGCAATCTGACGTAAATTCGGTGATCGAGTTCATGACTCCGCTCGGAACCAACAACTTCGTGACCCATCTCGGTTTCGGGGGACTTGTGGTTCGAGCACGGCTCGATTTCTAATATGAAAGCGATTTGGAAGGGTTGGCTCAGCTTTGGTTTAATCAACATTCCGGTCAATTTGTATTCGGCGACGGTTGAGAAGGAGTTGAGCTTCCATCTACTTCATAAAAAGGATCTCTCGCCTATTCACTACTCGCGGGTATGCGACAAGGATGGCAAAGAGGTCCCCTGGGGAGATATCGTCAAGGGGTATGAGCTCGAGAAGGGGCACTTTGTGGTCTTGACGGAAGAAGACTTTGAAAAGGCCAATGTCAAGCGGGTCAAGTCGATTGAAATTTTAGATTTCGTCGATGAGGGACAGATCGAGTCGGTCTTCTATGAAAAACCCTACTATTTAGAGCCGCAAAAGGGGGGCACTAAGGCCTATCTGCTGCTCCATCGGGCTTTACTCGAGTGTGGCACAGTGGGCGTGACTAAATTTGTCATTCGCAATCGAGAACATTTAGGGGTGATCAAGCCTTATAAAAATATGCTGGTGCTCAATCAACTCCGCTTTGTTAATGAACTTCGGTTGCCGGCGATCGAATTGCCCAGGGCCTCTTTTTCTAAGAAAGAAATCGAGATGGCCACTAAGCTCATCGATCAGTCGACGGTTAAATTTAATCCAAAGCACTACAAAGATGAATATCGAGATGAGCTGCTTGATCTGATCAAACACAAAGCAAGGGGAAGAGACCGCGGGTAAAAGGAAAAGCACCAAGGAGGGCAGTTAGTGCCGATTTGACCCGAGTCTTACGTGCGAGTTTAATTGCATGTCCATCACAGATGATGAGTTGCAGAAAATCGATGCCTATTGGCGGGCGGCCAACTATTTGTCGGTTGGACAAATTTATCTCTATGACAATCCGCTATTAAAAGAGCCTCTCCAATTAAAGCATATCAAACCCCGACTGCTCGGCCATTGGGGAACGACGCCGGGCCTTAGTTTTATCTATGCCCATCTCAATCGGATCATCAAGAAATACGATCTCAATATGATCTATGTCACCGGTCCTGGCCATGGCGGTCCGGCGCTGGTTGCCAACACGTATTTGGAGGGGACCTATAGCGAGTTTTACCCTCAAGTTTCCCAAGATGAGCTGGGGATGAAGCTGCTCTTTAAGCAGTTCTCGTTTCCTGGGGGGATTCCCAGCCATGTTGCCGCTGAAACTCCCGGTTCGATCAATGAGGGTGGCGAGCTCGGCTATAGTTTGGCCCATGCTTTTGGAGCTGCTTTTGACAATCCTGATCTGATTGTCACTTGTGTGATTGGGGATGGGGAGGCTGAGACGGGGGCGCTGGCGACGAGCTGGCATTCGAATAAGTTCTTAAATCCGGCCCGCGATGGGGCGGTCTTGCCGATTCTCCATCTCAATGGGTATAAAATCGCCGAACCGACGGTGCTAGCGCGCATTAGCCGCGAGGAACTGACCGAGCTGCTCATCGGCTATGGGTATTGTCCCTATTTTGTCGAAGGGGATGAGCCGATGCAGGTGCATCAGCAATTGGCGCTCACGCTCGATGTTGTGGTAGCCGAAATCCAAGCGATCCAAGCCGATGCTAGAGCTCACGGCTTTACCAAACGGCCCCCTTGGCCCATGATTGTCCTTCAGACGCCGAAAGGGTGGACGGGACCGAAAATGGTCGATGGGGTCCAGATCGAGGGGACCTTCCGAGCACACCAAGTGCCTCTGCTCGATTTTAAGAAATATCCGGAGCATGTCCAAATTCTCGAAAAGTGGATGAAGAGCTATCGCCCGGAAGAGCTGTTTGACGAGTAGGGGAAGGCTCTATCCGGAACTTGCTGAATTGGCGCCTAAGGGGGAGCGGCGGATGGGAGCGAATCCGCACGCAAATGGGGGGCTGCTGCTTAAAGATCTGCAGCTGCCCGATTTTCGACAATATGCGGTCGATGTTTCCAAACCGGGCAGCGTGATTGCTGAAGCGACTAATATCTTCGGGATTTATCTTCGCGATGTGATGAAACTCAACTGGGATGAGCGAAATTTCCGTGTCTTTGGCCCTGATGAGGTCGATTCAAATCGGCTCGGCCATCTATTCGATATTACAGATCGAACTTCGACAGCCAAAATCTTGCAAAGCGACGATCATATCGCAGCCGATGGAAGGGTCATGGAAGTGCTCAGTGAGCATCTCTGCGAAGGGTGGTTGGAAGGGTATCTGCTCACCGGCCGGCATGGATTATTCACCTGCTATGAAGCTTTCATCCATATCATCGACTCGATGTTTAATCAGCATGCTAAATGGTTAAAGGTTGCTAATGAGATTCCTTGGCGCAAACCGATAGCCTCACTCAATTATCTGCTCACTTCGCTCGTTTGGCGGCAAGACCACAATGGATTTAGCCACCAAGATCCGGGCTTTATCGATTATGTAGTCAACAAGAAGGCCAGTATCATCCGTGTCTATCTTCCTCCCGATGCCAACACCCTCCTTTCAGTGGGAGCCCATTGTCTGAAGAGCCGCAATTACATCAATTTGATTGTCGCTGGGAAACAACCGGCGTCTCAATGGTTCGATATTGAGGCGGCTGCAGAGCACTGCAAAAAAGGTTTAGGCATATGGCAGTGGGCTAGCTGCAGCGGGGAGCCCGATCTGGTGATGGCCTGCGCTGGCGATGTGCCGACGCTCGAGACTTTGGCAGCCGTCACCCTCCTGCGCGACTATTTCCCTCAGCTAAAAGTGCGTGTTGTCAATGTGGTCGACCTCATGACGCTGATGCCACCCAGCGCCCATCCTCATGGTGTAACCGATGAGGAATTCGACGCCCTGTTTACCAAAGATAAGCCGGTGGTTTTTGCTTTCCACGGCTACCCCACCTTAATCCATCGTCTCACATATCGACGGACCAATCATGCACAAATCCATGTGCATGGCTATAAAGAGGAGGGGACGACAACGACTCCATTTGACATGGTTGTGTTGAATGAGCTCGATCGGTTCCATCTCGTTTTGGCCGCGATGAAATGGCTCGGTTTGGACGGGGGAGTAAAGGCTAAGTTAGAGAAAAAGCTAGAGGAGCATAGGACCTACATCCATCAATTCGGGGAGGATATGCCCGAGATCCAAAATTGGAAGTGGCTTGCAAACTAAGTGCCGGCCCATGCCCGAAAAAAAGGTTGGCAGGGCAGGGACGGGCACGTTATTATTTGATGATTTCGCCGGTGATGAAGCGGTAGACGAAACAGTTGTCTTGCTTTTGCAGCTCCTCTTCCAGGCCATGATCCCGTTTGAAATGGGGAAGGAATGGCTTGGGGAGCTGGTGCCCGGAAAGGAATTGTCTCATGCAGAAACGGGCGCCTGGCTTTGCGGTCTTAAAAATCGCTTGGATCAGCCGCTCAAAATCTGGAGCTGTCAAGTAGGAGGCGACATCGGAAACGGAGAATCGATCAAATTTTTCTTCCTCGATCGATTCCAGGTAGTCGACGAAGTTGGCTGTTTTGCTGGTGAGTCGATTTAACCGAGAGCGGATCCGTTTTGTCCCACGTTCGAGCAGGTGAGGGGAAAAGGCTTCCTTTTCTACTTTGCCTTTGAGCAGTAGCGAGAGGAGGGGACTCTTTTTAGCTAGATGCCGATTTAAATAAGCGTTTAGTCGCTGATGAATGTAAAGACCTGGGCTAAAAGAGGAATCCACTGAGAGATATAACCCAGGATCTTTAACAAATAGGCGAGAGAGGACGGGGTTTAATGCGAGTTCGAGCGATTTCTTCCACGAAGGGGTTTCCCATTCGGAGTTGACAAAAGCTCTCTGCTGCTCGAGGTCGTCAAAGGCAAATAACTCATCCACTTTTGATCCTCGGAGCGTTCGGATCGCTTTGGAAACCCAAAAGAGTAATCGCTCGACCGTTCCTTGATAGATGACCCCATTTGTAATCAGTTTGCTCTGCTTGGTCCAATAGTCTTTGGTATCGGGGGGGAGCTGGTCTACGATTTTTTGAAATAAGTGCTGCCGATTGGGGTGGTCGTGGATCCCCATAAACGCGAGATAATCTTCGTAGTCAAATTCGGCGATAGCAGCGCTTTTGAGGCTGCAGTAGGTGGTTCTGAATTGGATTGGCATCGATCGCCAGAATCTCTTTACAATCAGAGGTGAGGAGATTGAGCGGCCGATCGCCACTGGCCGTGATGCAAATGACCGAATCATTAGGAGAAATCTGCAGCGCCCGCTGCTCAGTCAACCAATCTTCATTGCCAAAACTATAACTAAGTCTCTCGAAAAAATTCGCCATTGATTCCTTACCTTATCTGGATATATCCTTGGGTAAGAAATTAATATCAACAAATTTTTTTAAATTCTTATGACCCATACTTCTAAGAAACCTCAATTTTTGATTCTGATCTTCCTCGTCTCCTTCGGGTCAGTTAGTGCCGTTCTGTTTACCCCAGCCCTCCCGAGCATTCAATCCTTCTTTGGGGTCTCTGTTGGTGCGGCGCAATTGACGATTACCGCTTATCTAATTGGGTATGCTCTGGGTCAACTTCCCTATGGCCCGCTGGCGAATCGGTTCGGCAGGAAAAAGGCGCTCTATATAGGGATGTGGCTCGCGGTCATCGGCTCCTTGCTGTGCGCCCTCTCTGCCCCTTTGAAATCGTTCGAGCTATTAGTGGCGGCCCGATTTTTACAAGCTCTGGGTGCTTGTGTCGGCCTGAAGGTCAGCTTTACGATGATCGCCGATGTCTATGACCAGACTCAGGCGACAAAAAAGATCTCCCGCATCCTCCTCTCATTTGCGATCATGCCGGGAGTTGCGATTGCGATTGGTGGGTGGCTGACCCAATATTTCGTATGGGAGAGTTGTTTTTATTTTCTCGCTATTTTAGCTCTTCTGATGCTCTTGCTCACAATGCGTCTGCCTGAGACTGCTCACTCTCTTGACCCCCACGCACTCAAAGCGAGTTCGATCATCCATGGCTATGGGTTGAAGTTTAAGAATGAGCGGATTGTGATCAGCGGGCTGATGCTCGGGTGCTGCTCTGCAATCGTCTATATCTTCGCCGCTAAAGCCCCTTTTATCGGAATGAACTTGATCGGATTAGAGCCGGTACGTTTCGGACTCTACAACCTGATCCCTTTGATTGGGATGGTGCTTGGAACGATTCTGTCTGTCAAACTCGCTGGCAAATTCGAGGTGCTCAATCTCCTATTCATCGGAATGATCGCCGCCTTCATCGTGACTTTTACGATGCTCGTTCCCTTTGCCTTTGGGTTGCTCAATCCATTGACCCTTTTTTGTCCGATGGTGCTCATCTATTTGGGTGAAACGATCGTCTATGCCAATGCTTCTTCTTTAGGGTTGGCCCATGCCAAAAATAAGTCAATTGGCTCGGCAGTGATCAATTTCATCAATTTGAGCGGCACGGTTGTCGCTGTTCTCATCGTAGAATTCCTCTATCCCGAATCGCCGCTTCTAATGCCTCTGAGCTTCCTCGTTGCCTTCTGCCTGATGCTGCTTCTGTGGCTGCGACTGAAAAAGTTAGCAGTCTCTTAAGTTGCTGATAATCAGTTAAGCTTCGGCTTAAGTCCTTTTTTCTGCAAAAATGAAGAAAATAACCCCCCTATTTTCAGCAAAAAAAATGAGGCCAAGGTTTCCTTAGTCAATTTGATGTGAAAGCATCTGTCGCGCGGATTAGGGCGTCTAGGATGCCAGGTTCGGTGGCGGCGTGGCCTGCGTCGGGGATGATCTCCAGCTTTGCTTCTGGCCAGGCGCGGTGCAATTCCCAGGCGCTTTCCATTGGACAGGGAATATCGTAGCGCCCTTGGACCATGATGCAGGGAATATGGCGGATCTTATCGATATTCTCGATGATCCAATTATCGGTTTTGAAGAAGGTGTTGTGGATGAAATAGTGGCACTCGATCCGGGCAATCGAATCGGCCGCGTCGTCAGCGGTGTAACTGGCGAAGTTGGCCGGATCGAAGAGGAGTTTGGAGGTGCCCCCTTCCCAGCCTGACCATGCTTGCGCGGCCTCTTTGCGCACTTTAGGGTCGGAGGAGGTGAGTCGCTCGTAGTAGGCCTGCACAAAATCATTCTCGCTCTTCGGGAGGAATGGGAGCTGTATACTGCTCCCAAAGATCAGGGAAGATCGCATGAGCGCCAAACTGGTAGTACCAATAGATCTCTTTCGGGCGGCAAAGGAAAATGCCTCGGAGGATAAGCCCTTTCACTGATTCTGGATGCTCGATTGCATAGGCAAGCGCTAGCGTGCTTCCCCATGAGCCGCCAAAGACGACCCAATTTTCGATGTTTAGATGGGCGCGCAGTTGCTCGATATCGTCGACAAGATCCCAAGTAGTGTTGTTCTCGAGGCAAGAAAAGGGGAGGCTTTTGCCACAACCTCTTTGGTCGAAGAGGATGATCCGGTAGAGGGCGGGATCGAAGAAAGATCGGTGATAGGGATAGATGCCGATGCCGGGCCCGCCATGGAGAAAGAGGATCGGTTTTCCTTCGGGATTGCCACACTCTTCAAAATAGAGACTATGGCCCCCATCGACAGGGAGATATCCGGTCCGATAGGGCTCGATAAGGGGATAGAGGGTGCGCAAATTTTCTGCAGTCAGTATGGAACAAACAGTGAGGAGAATGATGAGGACTCTTTTCATGATGCATAAGGATGCACATTTTATCAATTTTCTACTAGTGTAAGAGCATGAGGAAGTTTCTCTGTGATCAGATGTGTGCGGAACTGGGGCGGTGGCTGCGAGCGGCCGGCTACGATACGGTGATTGTCGATGTCTCCATGGATGATCGGGCGATTTTTCAAAGGGCTGTGGAGGAAAAGCGGCTTTTGCTTACGAGGGATCGCTATTTCAAAGAACTGGACCCGAAAGGCGAGACAGTCGTTTTTTTGGAAGGGGAAGAGATCGATGATTGGGCTGAGCAGTTGCGGGAACGGGGAGTCGATTGGCTCTATCGCCCTTTCACTAGATGCCTGGTGTGCAATTCGGTATTTGAAAAGAGGGGGCTAGAAAGATGGTATTGCCCGATTTGCGAGCAAGAGTTTTGGCTCGGCTCCCACACGGAGAGTATGCATCGGCAATTGAGCAGGTGGAACCGAGATTTGACGATCGGGTTCGGGGGAGATGTGATGATCGGAAGGCTGGTCAATGAGATTCTCGATCAAAAGCCTTCATCGTATATTTGGGGCGATCTGCTTCCGATTCTCAAGAGCAATGACTTGAACGTAGTCAATTTGGAAACGACGCTGACGACAAGTATGGCGAGGGTTCCGAAGGTATTTAATTTTAAGGCCGATCCTGAAAAGGTTGCCGCTCTGAAGGAAGGGAGGATCGATGTGGTCAATCTCGCCAATAATCACTGTCTCGACTTTGCTGAAGAGGGGCTGCTCGAAACGATTCGGGTATTAGATCTGGCTCATATCTTCCATGTTGGGGCAGGTAGAGATCTAAAGGAGGCTAAGGCCCCTTGCGTGATCGAGAAGAAGGGGATGAAAATCGGTCTTTTAGGCTGCACCGATAATGAGCCAACGTGGAAGGCGACAACATCTCGACCGGGGACCAATTTTTTAGAAGTAGGCGATTTAGATGCGATTCGAGAGTCGATTGTCCGCTTGCGCCCTCAGGTGGATTTGCTGATTCTCTCGATGCATTGGGGGCCCAATATGCGGCAAAGACCAGCTGCCGATTTTCGCTCTTTTGCCCATGAACTGATCGATCTCGGAGTCGATATTTTGCATGGCCATAGCGCCCATCTTTTTCAGGGGGTTGAAATCTATAAAAAAGGGCTAATTCTCTATGATACAGGCGATTTAGTCGATGATTATGCAATCGATCCGATTTTGCGCAATGACCGCTCTTTTTATTTTGTGGTGCAAGTCAATAAGAAGGGGATGGTATCGCTGAGGATGATTCCGACGATCATTTCGGAGTGCCAAGTCAACATTTCGAAAGAAGATGGGGCGCTGGAGCCGATGGAGAAGCTTTGCAATGAGTTAGGGACTTTTCCAAGTAAAAAATTGGTTGAATCTGATATAGAGATATTAACTGTTGATCTCCCTGGAGGCCCCTTCTGAATACTTTTGAAAAAATGCTCTTTTTGAAATCTCTTGCTCTCTTTAAATTCGTAAAAGATGATGTCTTGCTTGGGCTTAGCCCCCTTCTGGGAGAGCAGGTGGTCAAAGGAGGGGAAGCGATCATTAAAAAAGGAGAACTGGGGACGACGATGTATTTGGTTGTCACAGGACGGGTGAAAATCCATGATGGAGAACTGGTTCTCAAAGAGATGGGCGATCATGAGGTCTTTGGTGAATTATCGGCACTATCTCCTGAAATCCGAACTGCTTCGGTAACGGCGCTCGAAGAGAGTTTGCTGCTCAAAATCACCCACCGCGTTTTGGAGGATTTGATGGAGATCGAACCTGGTTTATCTAAGGGAATCATTCACGTGCTCTGCCAACGGGCAAGGTCAATTGCTACCGATTTTAATCAATTTATGGTGTCGTAATGACATTAAGATTAAGGATGCGTAACGTAATCTCTTTAACTGCTTTGTTTGCAGCATTGATTGGGGTGGCTCAAACGTTTTTAATTGTCTTCCCCCTGGCGATTTTTTTGTCTACTTACCGCGGTTCATCCTTGACCTATGTCTATATGAGCATGGGTGTCATCATCTTCTTGATCGGCAATTTCTTCAGATATGTTCAAAGAAACCTCTCTTTTATTCATCTATTATCTTCTACATTGATCGTTTTCGCCATTTCCCTCATCTTCTTTTGGGGCTTGCTGGTCGAAACCCATTTTAAATGGATCCCGATGGCTCTCCTCATTTGGGCAACTGTAACCTATACATTTGTTAGTCTAGTTCTTTCGAACTTGCTCGTCTGCATCTTTACTCTACAGGAAGGAAAAAAGTTATTTGGCATCATCGGAGGATGGCGCGCTTTAGGGGGGACCATCGGTGGTTTTCTAACGCCCCTTCTAGTCAGGACAATTGGCTCTAACACTGCCCTCCTTTTAGCCCCTGCTGTTCTCTTCATTGCCCTTGGAGCTCTGTTCTTGCTCTACCGGACGAATCAAAATCGCTTTGAAGAGAAGAAATTGACTCAAGATGAGAAAAAGATCTCTTTTAAAACGCTAAAGAACAAAAGTTATGTGCTCTGTATTTTCGCTCTGGCGACTGTCTCGCTTTTTAATTATTACTCCATCGATCTGCTTTTCAATACTGAAGTCAAAAGGCATTTTTCAACCGAAGCAGAAATAGCAGGGTTCTTAGGCATCTTTACTGCTATCTCTAATATCTTCGCTGTGCTCGGGGGATTCTTTTTATTTAGCATCCTCCTAGATAAACTCGGTCTCATCTTCACCCTATTTTTGACACCGGTTATCATCGGGGGCCTGATGGCCCTCACCCTGCTCACCGACCTTATCCCTCCTGCAGCATCTCTTGTCTTTGGCGTATACTGTTTTACCGTTTTGATGGAGCGGATGCTACGTCAATCGATCAATAGCGAATCGCTCAACTTGCTCTACTCCCCGCTGCGACCAGCTGAGAGTCAGTGGGCTCAACTGCAATATCGAATCAATATCCAGTCGCTCAGCACCTCGTTCATCGGCGTGATTTTATTTGGGATCCATCTCGCGGTCGGAACCAGTATCCCTTCGATTGCACTCTTTGTAATCGCGATCTCCATCTCTGGGGTGATGGTGATGCTGATGGTCAAGCGGGATTTTGTGAAAATCTTGGTTGGTGCACTAGAGAAATGGGCGCTCTACAAGCCTGAGTTGACGCAGATGGATAAAGACACCTTAACAGTTCTAAAAGGTCGCCTAAAAAGCCCCTATCCCGAAGAGGTGATTTTCGTACTGGAATCCATTGAGAAAAATGAGCCAAATGCGTCCCCTGCCATACTCGTAGAGGCTCTCGACAACCCATCGGCCGAAGTTCGCCTCTATGCTCTGAAGAAAATCGAGCGGCAAAAAGTGACAGAAGCCCAAAAAAAAGTGGAGCAGATCTGCGGCCAAGAGAAAGATCCGAATGTACGGGGGCAAGCAATCAGGGCTCTTGGGGCCATTTCGACGATCGAACGAAATTTCCTAAGCGATACCGATCCACAGATAGCCGCCAATAGCATCATCGCCATGATTCTCTATGGATCTGACAGCATCAAGCATGAGGCGATCCTGCAATTGTCAAAACAGCCCAAACTGATCGTTGCGCAAGTCTTAAAAGAGGTCGATATTCCCGATAAGGCCGATCGGCTGCTCCCCCTTTTAACCGATCCCGATATCGAGGTGAGATTGGCAGCATGCAGAGCAGCTAGAAACCTGCGCGATGAAAGGCTATATCCTTCTCTGATTGAAAATCTGACACATGCCCACCTCCATTACGCCGCATCCAAAACCCTGCTGAAGGCGCATCCCGTCGGCTACATCCGAACGAATTTCGATCGCTTTTCTCGGCAGGCGCAAGAGGAGCTTCTTTACTTGCTCGGCAAAATCCCCGGTGAAGAGACGATCTTATTTTTGCAAACTAATTTAGCTTCTCCAGATCGAGCGCTCTTTAAAGCCTCTCTCCACTCTCTAGGAAAGCTCTCCTACAAAGCGGCAAATAGGACGCAGATTTCTGCGCTGCTTGCCGCTGAGAACCAGAATATCTGCTTTTTAAAGCCGGTCATCGAGAGTTTGAGCGAGGCTCCCGTCCTGCACGATCTGCTTATTCGAGAAGTCGAGCTGATTCAAGAGAGCATCTTTTTGCTCTTAACCTTTATCTACCCCACACAGCCGATCCGATCTGCGAAAGATTGGGCTGGCATCACCAGATCGAAATAAAAATAGTTACGCTGTTGAGATTTTGCTCGAGACTTTGAGCAAAGGAGATGCGGATCAACTGGTGCCACAACTTGTGCTTCGTTCCAAGAAGGGCGAGAGAGGGCCCGATTCGATCGAAGATGCGCTCAAGAAAGTAGTCGACTTTGCTCCAAAAGCCTTTATTTCGGCGCTCAATTCGGCTGCCATCTATACAATCGGCGCACTGCGGCTAAAGTCGCTTGAAGAGATGGTTCAAAAAGATGAGGCTCCTTTCGATCCTTATCTGACTGAGATCCGTCCTTGGACTCTTAAGCAGTTATATTAAGTAGGGGGCAAATCCCTTGAAGGTTAGGAAAAGTCCGAGGATCAATAGGACACCGCAGATGATCCAGTATCCCTGAGTGAACAAGGTGATGATCTTCTTCTGCACGAAAGAGGGGGCAGCGATCCGCACGATACCGCGCAGCACAAGCAGATAGCCAATCAGTGTGATGAGCCCTTGCCAGTTTAACTTATAAATGGGGTGGCCGAGGATGATAGCTAGACCCAGTAGTAGGCTAATTGATCCAGACAAGAGGAGGATCCCTTGTGAAGAGGCGTAATCCTCGAGTGCTGATTCAAATTCTTCTTTTCGCAATAGCATGTCAGCCGTTGCGATAAGGATGTAAATCCCAATTAACTTGGCCAGAAATAGCGATAGTACCATAAAGTTCACCTCTTTCCCCCCTTCTAGAGCCTTGCAATAATTTTTTCCAGAAAAATCCAACCTTGTGACAAGCTGAATGCAAGTATGATGAAGACAAAAACGATTAGCCATCCCTCCTGGATCGAGATCGATCTCGAGCAGTTTAAGAAAAACATCGGGATCATTCGCTCCCTCATCGGCAGCAGCCTCTTTTGCCTGCCGATTAAAGCCAATGCCTACGGTCATGGCCTCTGTCCGATTGCCAAGGCGGCCCAAGAGGCAGGGATCGATTATTTGGCGGTCGCCCATTTGCAGGAGGGGATCGCCCTCAGACAGGCCAATATCACGGTGCCCATCCTCGTCTTAGGGGCTATCCACGAAGATCAGATCGAAGAGCTCCTCCGCTATAATCTCGAGTTTTCGATTAGCTCGCTGTATAAGGCCAAACTCGTCGCCGAGGTGTGCAAGCAGATGAACCAAACCTGCGCCGTCCATCTCGAAGTTGACACCGGGATGCAGAGGACAGGCGTCCGCCCCACCACAGCCGCCACCCTCATGCTCTTTTTGCGTGAATCAGGCTGTTTTGACATCAGGGGAGTCTATTCCCATTTCGCCAGAAATGACCAGTTTGCCCTCCACCAAATTGAAACTTTCCGCGCCCTTCTCCAAACACCTCCCTTCGTCGGGCAGCGCTTCATCGCCCATTTGGCCAATTCAGACGGGATCTGCTTCCATCCCTCTTCCACCTTCGACATGGTGCGCCCCTCGCTCCTCACTTTTGGATATCTTCCTAAAGGAGCCAAAATCGAAGGAATCGCCCCCTGCTTTTCGGTGAAGACCAAAATTTCCTACTTTAAAGTGGTCGAAGCAGAGCAGGGGATTAGCTATGGCCATACTCACAAGACAGCCAAGAGAACGCGCATCGTGACCCTCCCAATTGGCTATGGCGATGGCTACAGAAGATCACTTTCCAATCGTGCTGAGGTGCTCATCCGGGGCAAACGGTACCCGATTGTCGGTGCGATCTGCATGGACAGCAGCATGGTCGACCTCGGCGACGATGAGGCGTTTGTCGGGGAAGAAGTGGTTCTCATCGGGCGGCAAGGCAGCGGAGAGATCACTCTCGAAGAGATCGCCGGCCTCTGCGACACCATTCCCTACGAAATCCTCTGCTCTTTTAATGACAGATTGCCGCGTCTTTACAACTCGTGATAGACCTCTTTCCACAGGCCAACCTTCCCGTTTTGGAAGGTGAGGATCGCCATCACATCAAGACGGGTTCTTCCCCCTTCCCAATCGATCTCATCAACTTGGAAATGGATGACCGCCTTTTCTCCAGCGATAATCGGAGGCTCTATCAATTTTGAATAGAGGACCGATCGGTATTTCTGTTGGCATTGGCTAAAGTAATGGAGAGACTCGTGGATATCGTTGCAGAGGATTTCGTTGTTGCTGAGAATAGTGAAGTCATCGTCGAGATATTTCTGTAGAGTGCCGACCGTCACTTGGTTTTCAGGATTTCCTATCTGGGAAAGGTACTGGTAGAAATGCTCGATGGTTTCAGCTTTACTCAGCATCTTGATACCTCAGCTTGATTTCGGGAGGCTGCATGTTCCCATTTTCTCTACACATAAAACACCTTCGGTTGAATTTCCACAAAGATATATCCGATGAAGAATTGGCCAAGCTCGAGAAAGAAAAACTCGATTCAGAATCTGAAACTCAATAGACCTCTTACAAGAGGTCTATAGAAGTCGAACAAGCTAGTTTGAGCCTTCCCCTAGGGGAAAGAACTCAAACTCCTTGTTTTTTTATCCCTCAAGGGCGGTTCGGGGGATTCCGACAATGAAATTGACCGAAAACTTACGAACGCACGCCTTTTAGCTGACTCTAATTTAAGAGATCATGTCCCAGTGGGAATTGCTGTAAACTTTTACCAGCAACTGATCTACTTTAGAATTAGATTGCCCCTTCGTTAACGGACATTCTCACAGTTCCTACGCTATCTAAATAAGCACCTAATCGAATGGACACGTAATTTTGGTTTACATGGACTGAATTGCTGAATTTGGTTTCAACACCCACGCCACATGGCCATTGCTGGGCATTAATAATAGAAACACGGCTATTATGGTTCACATTGATTGCACTCATAAAGGTGGCAGGGTTTGCTCCGTCTTGAGCAGCAGTCCAGTTATTCATGTTTGGACCGCCTCCATCCGGCTTGCCAGTATCGACAATGACTAATCCATCAGGGTCTGTCAGAACAATACGTCCTGTGGGTAAAAGTGCTACAATTTGGCGGCAAAGGGCAAGCAAAGTCGCATAATTTGCGCCATTAGTCTCTTGTGCTTGTAGAAGCTGAGCTTCCAACTGCGGAATAAAAGGAGCGAGCGTTTGATAGATTGTCTCATAGACGCGACTGCCTGCAAGCATCGTTCTAACATCTGCCTCGCAAGTAATACTGTTATTTTTATCTTGCGCTACTTGGCTTTGAACAGCCATTAGTTGTGAGCTGAATAGAAGAAGCGATGTTGCTCCAACTGCTAATAATTTATTTAATTTGATCATGCTTAACTCCAGTTTTAAAAGTTTGTGGTTTAAGAAAAATTGAAATCGGCCCTCACCTTTTTGGGCTTCGGAACCAGATGATACATCATTAAATTTTTATTGTGCAATCGTTTTTACGCAAATTTATGTCTAGTACCCCTTCCGTTTGGAAGACCCTCGAAAGGAACCAGGGAAACTTTTCACAAATCAAATTTTTTAGGAGAAACAGCTTGACTTCAGCGCGATTAAGAAGCCGAACAACTTGAAGAATCGGTTTTCAACTCTGTCGGCTCGGCTACAAATTTTGGACCTTCACGCGCGCCTTGTTCGTAAACAATGTCGCTCGCTCCAGACTCCAAAATTTGTGCCGCACCTTGTCGAATTCCCGATTCTTCAAGTGTTCGGTATTTTACAAGAATCAATTAAAAATCAAGTCTTGCACGGAGAACAAAACCTCCATAACCAAGATCGGTAGCAAAATTGCTTTGATTTTGGTAGAAAGTTATCGATTCATCAGTAGTACTGGCTGTTAATCTATGATACAGACCAAAACCCCACCAGTAATGGTGTTCCCAACCTAAATCAATTGTTGCCATGTATCGATCACAGCACCAATGATCTTCCCAGCGAATTCCGAGCGCTGTATCGATGATCCCTTGCATACGAGAAAAGTTATCTCTCTCAACAGGTGAAAAGGTTTGCGTAACTACACCGGTATCTACTCCAGCCAAATCTACAATAGTATTGACGCCTGTGAATTCAATCAGATTTCTTGAACGGAATTTCCCCCAAATCAGAGAGCCTCCAAGATTTCCATAAAGGCTAAACTCACCGCATCCACACCAGTTGCCTAAACGGAAGTTAGGTTGGAAACCAGTTAATAGTCCAACTCCCCAAGCTCTGTTGTGAATCAAATTCGCATCTGTAGAACTGAAAGTTCCAATAGTAAGTGTTTGCATCAAAGGAATAGGAACAGCGGGAGTAGTTGGGTCAACAGTACCCCTGACATTAAAATGAGTGCTAGTCCATGCTCCTCTTAGTCCCATATAAGGTCTGACGACAAAGCATCGGCTTACATAGTATTTTTTACCCAGTTCTAAATCGATCTGGTTAAAATTGAGTTTCCACTGAGCAGAAACGTGCTCGACAGAATCTTGAGCATCTCCAACTTCATTGCCTGGATTCCAAGGCTGATTCAATCCTCCAGTACCATCCTGGTCTCCGATTTGAGCGGTAGTGACTCTCAAATATTGGGAGTCTGGTATACTTGCATGACCTTTTTTATGAGTTTTGTAATAGGTCCAGTTTAAGTAAAGATCCCATCCATCGCAATCCGTGTTCATGCCGATTCCAACGCGAACTCCTGGATCCCATTTTGTCTTCACATAATTATGTTTTTTAGGGAATTCACTAGTAATAGCTGTCGCTGTACCATCCGTAGGTGGGAATCCCCAGATTTGGGTGGAGGTAGCAAATTCTAGGTTAGTTTCTCTTGCATACCAATACAAGAATTCCGCATCTACAAAAATTCCCCAGTCGCACTGAAGATCGTAGAATTGTGGGTTGTAGCATTCACAGTCGATGCATTTTTTTGGTTGTGGCACACAGCATGGCTCGCATGTTGTTGGGCAGCATGACCCATTTTGTCGGTACCCCGCCTCTTCTGCAGCTAGTGTAGATGCAGCAAGTAGGCCTAAGGTTAAAAATTGTGTCTTCATTGAAAAACCTCATGGTTAGTGATTTTCGTATAATTTTGCTTATACGGAGTTTACATTTTGCTTGCAATTGAATCTATGCACTACTAGATGATTTTTTCATAACTAGCTGCGGATAAGACCCTTACTTATACCGAAACAATTTGAAGAATCGTGAACTCGACAAGGAGGCGGCACAAAATTTGGAGTCTGGAGCGAGCGACATTGTTTACGAACAAGGCGCGCGCGAAGACCCAAACTTTGAAGCCAAGCCGACGTTGTCAAAAACCGAATCTTCAAATTGTTTCGGTATCGCAAGAAGATTAATAAATTTGTGAATTTTTTGCTACTCAGATAAAAAAAAATCATGAAATTGTCCTCTAGGGTTGTCCACTCTCTTTTTTTTCTCCTGAGTCTTTCTCGCCATCTCGATAGCTTTATTCCGCATCTTGATACCTCAGCTTGATTTCACCGATCACTGAGGGATCGGAGAGGGTCGTTGTATCGCCCGCAATCCTTCCTTCAGCGATATCGCGCAGCAGCCTGCGCATGATTTTGCCACTGCGAGTTTTCGGTAGATCGCAAATAAAAATGATCTTCTCTGGCCTCGCGATCGCGCCGATTTTCTTGACCACATGCTGCTTCAAGATATCCTCTAGCTCTGAGAAGTGCGTCGTCTTTTCTTTGAGCGTCACGAAAGCGCTGATGCCCATCCCCTTGATCGGATGAGCAGTCGCAATCACAGCAGCTTCGGCGACACCCTGATAATCGACTAGAGCACTTTCGATCTCCATCGTCCCGAGCCGGTGCCCCGAAACGTTGATCACATCATCGACTCGCCCCGAAAGCCAATAGTAGCCCTCCGGATCCCGTTTCGCCCCATCGCCAGTGAAGTAATATTTCCCCCCAAACTTCTTCCAATAGGTCTCCCGGAATCTCTGCGGATCGCCATGTATGCCTCGGAGCATCGAGGGCCAAGGGGAGGTGATCACCAAATAGCCGGAATCTTCCGGCTCTCCCACTTCATTCACGATAGCCACATCGATGCCTGGCAGAGGGTGGGTGGCGCTGCCCGGTTTGAGCGGCATTTGCCCCGGAATCGGAGCGATCATGATGCTGCCGGTCTCTGTTTGCCACCAGGTATCGACAATCGGGCAATTTCCCCGTCCAATATGATCGTGATACCACATCCAAGCCTCAGGGTTTATCGGCTCGCCGACCGATCCCAAAAGGCGCAGCGAAGAGAGATCGCACCCATTTGGCCACTCTTCCCCCCACTTCATGAAAGTGCGGATCGCTGTCGGGGCGGTATAGAGGATCGTCACCCCATATTTTTCAATGAGTTCCCAGAAACGGTTGCGCTCGGGAAAATCGGGGGCCCCTTCATAGAGCAGCTCGGTCATTCCATTCGAGAGTGGGCCATAGACCACATAGCTATGCCCCGTCACCCAACCGATATCGGCCGTGCACCAGTAAATGTCAGAGGGTTTTATGTCGAACACCCAGCGGGTGGTCATCGTCGCCCCGACGAGATAGCCGCCCGTCGTGTGGACGATCCCTTTTGGTTTGCCAGTTGTGCCCGACGTGTATAAAATATACAATTCATCCTCGGCATCCATCTCTTCGGGAGGGCACTCGTCCGCAGCCCCCAGCATCAAATCGTCATACCAGTGATCGCGGCCAGCTTGCATTGAAATAACTTGGCCCGTGTGCTGCAAAACAACCACATTCTGCACAGGAGGTGACCCTGCAAGCGCAAGGTCTGCCGTCTCCTTTAGCGGAACAATTTTGCCTTTGCGAAACCCCCCATCGGCCGTAATAAGCAGTTTCGCATCAGCGTCGAGGATCCGGTCCTTTAGCGAATCGGCAGAAAACCCTCCAAAAACTACCGTATGGACAGCGCCGATCCTAGCGCAGCTAAGCATCGCGACAACAGCTTCTGGCACCAGCGGCAGATAGATCGCCACCTTATCGCCCTTCTTAACGCCGAAACTTTTCAAGACATTGCTAAATTTGCATACCAGGCGATAGAGCTCTTCATAGCTGATTGCCCGCTCTTCGCCCCTTTCTCCTTCCCAGAGCAGCGCCGTCTTTTTTGCCACTGGCGTCCCCATATGCCTGTCGAGACAGTTATAGCAAGCATTCAACTTGCCTCCGACAAACCACTTGGCAAACGGAGGATTCCAGTCGAGCACCTTCTCCCAGGGGGAAAACCAATCCAGACATTCCGCTTGCCTCGCCCAAAAGGCCTCCCGATCCACCGCAGCTTCCTCATAAAGCTCAGTTACCATACTAGCGATCACCATAAACCACCTAAATTTCCTCAAAGATAACAAAAAATTGGAAAAAACCCTATAGTATTTGGCATATGGAGGACACATGAACCTGAAAATTTTTGCCTATCTAATTCTATTTTTTCTCCCAATTGTTGCTCGAGCGACGATTGTTGAAACAACGACTATCGAAGCGGTTATCCCCTTGATAGATGAGGAAACCTGGGTTGTCGTCGACCTTGACAACACCACCTTTGAGGGCAAGCAGGCCTTTGGGCACACAGAATGGTTTTACGACAAAGCCTATGCGATCATGGAAGAAGGCCTGACACTCGATGAGGCGACTCGAATCTGTTATCCCGAATGGATCGAAATCCAAAAAAAATGTCCAGTAAAACCAGTTGAACCGGCTTTCATTCATGCTTTAGGGATGTTCCAGGAAAGGGGCAACATCGTCATGGCACTTACCCATCGACAGCCCTCTCTAGCTGAAGCGACGCTGCGGCAAATCAACTCACTAGACCTTGACTTTCAGCTCACAGCACCCGAGCCAGACACCTTGGTTGTTCCTTCGGATACTCCCACACTCTATATTGAAGGGGTCTTATTCACTGGAGAGTACAATAAAAAGGGAGAGATTTTTGTCCGATTTTTGTCGATGATTAACAAGAAGCCAAAGAAAGTCCTTTTTATCGATGACAAACGGAGTCATGTTGAAGATGTGAAAAGGGCTCTGACCAACGAAAATATCGACTACATCGGAGTCCACTACACGGCGAACAATCATGTCGAAAAAGTCTATTCTCGTGAGCTTGCCGAACTCCAGAGAAAGTACTTCAATACCATCCTCAGCAATGAAGCAGCGCTTCTGCTGATGCAACATGAACTCGACCAATCTTCTGAATCTGAATAGAGAGAAATTGAGTTATCGTATGCGCAAGTACCATCACTATGGAATTCCGACAACGGAGAAAAGACCTGACGAAAGCTATGTCGAAGGGGGAGAATACAAATTTTATACCACTCCATTCGATGCCAACAAAAGATCGTCACTAAAATTCCCCATATCGGACTACAAGTAGACAATCTCGATGAAGAGCTCATAGGGTGCAAAGTCTTATTTGGCCCCTATGAGCCTCTCAAAGGTTACCGCGTTGCCATGATTGAAGAAGAAGGGGTTCTGATCGAACTGATCGAGACCTTCCTAACCGATAAAGAATTGACCAAGCTCGAAAGAGCAAAGCTCGACCAATCCTCAGAACCTAAAACTCAATGAGACATAAGGACCATTGAGAGAGAAGTTGCTCTGCACATGCTTCATGCTCCCGGTCGACAGCGATCCCAATTCTAGAGGGAGGACATTCTCATTTGTCTCATAGCCGCTGAGAGGATTCAAGTAGATAACTCCCATATAGCCCGCCTCCAAAATCAGGTGATAACAGTCGCAGAAGCAATAATCATAGGCAAGTCCCAAGTGGGCATCGAACGCGAAAACCGTATTGGAGACCCTCTTGCTGCTTATATGTTCCCGATTGACCGCAATGTCCACTGCCTCAAGGGCTTCGGATGAGCCTCCAAAATGGTACTGTGCTGGTTGCATGCGGCCAAAAAGCAAGGCAGGGGCCATCTCGCCTATGAATTGAAGGCCGCCGCACAGTTCAAATCTGCTCGAGAGGCCGAGCCGAGGGCCGATTCCCCAAAAAGTCGACTTATTGTTGAAAGTGATCAGAGGAGGGGCTGGATCCCCATCAAATTCAGAAGTTAGATGCTCCTCAATGTTGGCACCGGTTAACCCTGTGAATAGCCGCACCTTGACTCTACAACCTAAATTGAGATAAATGCCTAGATCGAGATTGACCACATCATAGTGGAATTTCACTTTTCCGCGCGCATGGGTTAATTCACCTACACCTGTTGAATCGTAGTGAGTATCGGCAGTCCCTGGGCCAGTTTGGCAAAAGGGAGAGACCCATTGCAGAACAGGGGTCACCGTAGTCGACTGGGAATCGGAAGTTCGCAGATGGGCCCAATCGAGATTGAGATCAATCCCATTGTCGCAGAAGAAATAACGTGCTCCCACTTCAAAACCAGCTTGATAATCGGGATCGATCGCTTGAATACTCCAATTTGGGGTGAAAAAGGGGAGAAAATCGGTGACGGCGCTCCATCCTAAATTTTCTGCATAAGGTTTTAGGAAAAGGGCCCCACCGCTTACTTCAAAGTTAGAATCGAGCTGCGGGACATAGACAGGACTATCACAACAAGTCTCATTTGCGACACAAACTGCTGGGATTCCAAGGGTGAGGACTAATTTTGCAAGATTTTTCATCGATTTCCTTCAGTGATTCTCTCACGCTGCTTTGGTGGGTTATAGTTGTAGAA
This sequence comes from uncultured Verrucomicrobiae bacterium, assembly GCA_963806855.1. GTDB lineage: Bacteria > Chlamydiota > Chlamydiia > Chlamydiales > Rhabdochlamydiaceae > Sacchariniichlamydia. The sequence goes on from CAWDYW010000003.1 coordinate 654,807, forward strand.
TTTGCTGGTGTCCAAATTGGCTTGGATCCAGGAAGCTGGAATCAAAAAGAAGAAAAAGCGGCTCTTGTAGATGCCATCACCCTGATTGAAAACTGGGTTGCGCGAGTCCCAATAGTAGAGGAAATCTTCAGCTTTGACGATCGCAGTTGTATACCCGTCATTCCACAGACAAAATAGTTTCAGGATATATTTGGTGATGATCCCGACCAAATCGTTATCATAATAGGCCTGCTTATTTTCAATAGCGAGAGCGATGCGCTGCTTTACTTCGGAGATACGATTGAGTTGCCATTGCCTAGCTTTAATGACCGTCTCATTTGAAGCTTGACTATCCAAAATCGGGTTGCAGCGGTTGATCACTTCGATGACATCGCTGGCCAAGCCCACAAGATTGGTCAGACTTTTCCCTTTGGCATATTGCTGGATATTGACAGGGTTAGTTTGTTCAAAGAAAGAGCGGAAAGTGTTTTCTTGGGACTCGCCTAGAAAGTGGGGTTTTAATTCAGCCGTGTGCATGAGTTCCTCCAAAAAGAAAAATTTTACTTTACTATCAGATTATTTTTCAACGAATCATTGGGAAAAATGGACCTTCTGCGATATGATTTTAGAGAGGATAAAAATGCATACATCTGAACACTTACCACATAGCTCTAAAACAGAAATGAGATTGCAATGGATAGCAATCATGTTCATGGCAATTGGGCTGATCATATCGATTCATCATCATTCTCAACTTATCAAAGCAGAGCGAATTAAGAGTGAACTTACCTCATACCTTCATCTAGACGATCGCTATCATAAACTCATTTTCACTCTCCTTCAGAATGATCCGGATGTTTTCCAAAAGAATGATGACCTTTCTTTACAGAAAAATAAATATCTTCTCTATGAACTATTTGAACTCTTCGCAACGGTAGAGACTCTAAAAAGCTATTTTCAAGAACTCAATGAAGATACCTGGCCCATTTGGAACAAAAGAATTGAGTTCCTATTTTCGAAGCCCGCTGTCAACTATGCTTGGGAAGAGCGTCAGAGATATGCTGATAAGATTTACAGTCCCGAATTTCTCAAGCATATCGAAAACATCATCGCCGAGCGCCCTTCTGAGGATCTGATTCGCTAAAATTCCTTTTGATTTTCTCCCCAATTGCGATAAAAGAAAAAAAGTTTTGGTCGTCTTTTGAGATGCAACAATCTTATATTTAGCATGTTGTGAGTTTTGTATGAATATTTTTTATGTGGCGAAAGTTGGATATTGTCCAAGTAATGACATGCAAATTAATCATACAAGTGTTTTCCTATATAAATAAGAGCAAGAAAAGTAGGTATTGATGGGTTCAAAGCATTTATTAAAGTTGAGTCAGCTTCCTCCAGATGAGAAAACGGAAGGGGGGCTGCGGATCAAGGCCAACAAAAAGAATTTCCCAATTCTTCGAGGGATGTCCCTTTATAAGCTCATTCTTAATCCGCAAGGGATTCGGGAGCCTCATTGGCATGCGAATGCAGATGAATTAGGCTACTGTTTGAGCGGGGAAGTGCTTGGTCTCTCTCTATAATACCGGCGATACCAAAGCGACTTTTCTGATCCAAGCGGGCGATGTCTTCTTAATTCCCTCTGGCGCTCTCCACTGCATTGAAAATGTAGGGAAAGGAGCAGCGGAGTTAATCTTGTGCTTTTCCAATGAAGATACCGAAGATTTTCATCTCTCGAGTACGATTGGGATGTTTTCAGATGCGGTGCTCGGCAATACATGGAATGTGAAAAGCCAAGTGTTTAAGCAATTAAAACGCTCGCCAAATTATACGTTTGCCACCCTGCGGCACACCCCTCCTGTTGTCCCTGAGAATGCCCGTTATTCTTCACCCTATCGGCATCATTTAGAAGCCGCTCAGCCTCTGTTGATGAATGAAGGGGGATCTGCGAGGATGGCGCGCCATGACACTTGGCCGATTGTCAAACGACAGGCAATTTATTCGCTATTACTTACTGGAATAGGGATGAGAGAACCGCATTGGCATCCTGAGACGGCAGAATTGGGATACGTCCATAAAGGCAAAGGGCGAATGTCAATCCAAAATCCATCTGGGGATGTCGACACCTACATCATGGAAGAGGGGGACATCTACTTTATTCCAAAGGCCTATCCCCATCATATCGAAAATCTCACAACCGATGCGCTCCATCTCTTAATCTTCTTCGATCAAGCGATGCCAGGTGATGTGGGATTCACCGGTAGCATTCGTTCTAACTCTGATGAGGTGCTCGCATCGACCCTCAACACAACGCCCGATTTTTTTGTCCAATTGCCCAAGTATGACGCCGACCTCTTCATCGTCCAAAAAGTCAATCCTCTCGACCCAATCAAATAAAGGATGCCATGCCAAAAGAATATCTTTGGACAAAGTCAAGAGCAAGGTTGCAATGGATCAGGACCAGTGGAGGTGAGGCTTATAATTGGCTCTTTCTGCCAGGAGGGCCGGGTCTTGGGTCTGAGTCCCTATTTCCCTTATTGGATATCCTTGAATTACCTGGAAATATATGGCGAATGGATCTGCCCGGCGATGGGTCGAATACCACCTCAGATATGAGCCATTGGTCGCAAGCCCTCCTGGAGGCGACTGGAGCCTTAGACAATGTCATACTCGTAGGGCATTCAAGAGGAGGGATGTTTGCACTCGCAACTCCAGATTTAGAGAAGACATTAACAGGCCTTGTGCTGATGAACTCTGCTCCCGATATGTCTTGGCAAACTGACCTGGCAACGAAACTTGTTGATTTCCCCCTTCCCGAAGCAGATAGAGCGGAAGAGCAATATCGACAGCACCCAAATAATGCAACACTGCGTGAATGCATCATTACTGCGGCGCCTAGAATGTTTTTTACTGAAGAAGGATTAAGAAAGGGGATCGAATTTATGGAGAAATTACCCTTTAATTATGAAGCTTGGCAATGGGCTGAAGAACATTTTGATCCCGGTTATCAAGCAGAGTGGATTCCGCACATTCCCACGCTCATTTTATCTGGGGAAAAAGATATCGCCATCCCGATCAAATACTTTCGAGTAAGGAAAGAATATAAGCGGGGCAATATCCTCTTGAAAGAGATTGAGAATGCGGGTCATTTCCCCTGGATCGAAAATCCCCAAGGGGTCATCGCGGCATTTAATGAATATTTATCTTTTCTAAAAGCTTTTCAATCATTATAGATGATATTTTTGCTAGGAGAGTAACATGCTGATGTGGTTTAGGATAAGTCTGTGGCTAATGCTCGCCATTCCTCTCATGGGTGAGAATTATAAGGTTGCGGCGACCACAGATACGGTGACGCTGGGTCTTTTTACTTTAGACAAGCCCCCAGTGATCAAAGTCAAGTCGGGCGACACGGTTACATTAGAGACCTGGAATAGTTGTCTTCATGTCATGGTTTATAATAAAACAACCCCTGCAGAAGTGGCCAAATTCTACGTAGCTCATGATATCCAGAAGCGACGTGGCATGCATTCACTAACCGGGCCTGTTTATGTAGAGGGAGCGGAACCGGGCGATGTGCTAGAGATCCGGATTTTAGACATCAAAGTAAACGATTTTGGCTATAACTTTTTGAGCCCCACCCAGGGGATTTTGTCAGAATTTACCAAGCCGAGGATCAAGTATTTCAAGCTTGATAAGAAAAATAACTCAACGGAGTTCTCTAAGGGGATCTGTCTGAATCTAAAACCCTTCCCTGGAATTATCGCCGTAGCGCCTCCTTTGGATTGGCCTAAGGGATGGCCTGTCAATTTGCCCAAAGCGACGATGGGGCAACCTGTTAAAGGGGAGTTCAATTCTGTGCCTCCCGGGCCTTTTGGCGGCAACTTAGACCAGCCCGAGCTGCAAGCTGGCTCTATCCTCTTTCTCCCCGTTTTCCAAAAGGGAGGATTGGTCTGGACTGGAGACTCCCATGCAATGCAGAGCAATGGGGAAATCGATATAACCGCGTTAGAGACCTCTTATGAGGGGATCTCCCTACAATTTATTGTGCGCAAAGATTTAAAAGCCGCAGGCGTGCTCGATAAGACAAAGAGAAAAGGTGGGGATGCTTTCACCTGGCCAATCATTGAGAACGAAAAGCACTGGATGATCGTGGGACTTAATACCGATCTTTTTGAGGCGATGAAACTTGCCTCGCGCAATGCGATTGACTTTTTAGTTCGGACACAAGGGCTATCGCCAGAAGAGAGCTATCAATTTTTGAGCCTGGTAGGCGATTTTGAGATTGCCGAAGCCGTCAACGTAATCAAAAATGTCACGGTACACATCCCCAAAGAGGTCTTTAAAGGGACAGGAAAACCACTCACACTCTGTAAGGAAGGGGTATTTCCGTTGAAGGCGCCCATTATTAAAGAGCAGGCCTCTTGTGTACCGCAAGAAGGAATCACCGTGGAATAAAAAAGGACATTCATGAAAAAACTCATAATTGCTGTTTTATTTTTTGCCACTACAGCCTTCGCTAAACAGCTGGTGCTTGATAATCAAACATCTTATCCTGCGAAAAACCAAAAAATCGCCATTCAATGGGCCACCTCAGCACAAGAAGTCGATGAGAGCAACAAAGCTTTAATGTATGAAGAGAAACTCTCTCCCAAGTCAATCCAAGTCCTCAAGCAAAAGGGGAAAATCGACTTGAACATTCCCGAAGATGCGACCTATTTTCGCATAGTCGTCTGGTCTAAAGGGGATAGTGCTCCCGATTATTCGACCAACTGGATCGATATTGAGCCGGGGAAGATCTACACCCTTAAGACCGAACATCTCGTCCCCATCGTCCTTATGTCGGGAATGGGCTGCTAAAGCTGCTTTCAAAAATCTTTCCACCTTTCGGAAAGTGATCGAAATACGTCTGTTTTCTATAGGAAGCAAACCATGTTTCCATTTGTGCCTTAATTCCCCTTGGAATAAGAAAGCTGTTCCCTGCTCTTCATTCAAATAAAATCGACTTTCCTCACCGAGGGCTGGATTTTGGAAGAATAGGCTCTGCAGAGTGTCGGGTTCAACAATCAACCCGATAATCGATTCGCCAAAGTAGTACTTTCTATCTTCAGCCCGCAATGCCCATTCTAAGTTCCTATCTATGTGCGGAGCAATTCCATCACCCGATTGATAAATTGTCAGAATAATGTTGTCATAATCCTCAGGACGGTCATTTTCATCTAGCTTTTCCTTGAATTTTTCGAATAACTGGTTGCGGATTTCGACAATAAAGGGGGGAATGGGCTTTTCCTCAAGCCGCCCCTCTTCGAGAGCAGGAAACACTTTCCCAAAGTCGATGGTCTCTCGATAGTAAGTAGCCTGATTCCATTGATGCCTAACCTCATTTTCAAGTGCCTCAATATTGCTCAAAAAAGATTCCGGTAGATCGATTTTGAGAATGGTTAACGAGGAGACGCAGCCAAAAAGCTTAAGGGCGGAACAGAGAAGGACAAAGAATATAAAATGGCGCATTAGAAAGCTATTCCCTCACAAATTCATCAGGTGAAAAGGAGCCAGTATCCAAAATATAACTAGTAACAAGCTCCGCTGGGGTCACATCAAAGGCCGGGTTATACACTGGAGCATTTTTTGGACTCCAAATTACTTGCCCAAAGCTCCCTTTTGCACCGCGAACCTCATCTGGGGAGCGCTCCTCGATCTTGATTCCAGCGCCATTTGGGCAATTGCGATCGATCGTCGTATAGGGTGCAACCACATGGAAGGGGATTTGATGGTGATGGGCCAATACGGCTAAAGAATAGGTGCCGATTTTGTTGGCAAAATCCCCATTCGCTGCAATCCGATCTGCTCCAACAAGAACGCGGTCGATCTTCCCTTGGCGCATAAGAGTGGCAGCCATACTGTCACAGATCAGCGTATAAGGAATCCCGCTTTTTTCTAGTTCCCAGGCAGTTAGCCTTGCACCTTGAAGAAGAGGTCTAGTTTCGCAGGCATAAACATGGATCTTTTTATTCTGTGCATGAGCGGTTCGGATCACTCCAAGGGCTGTTCCAATGCCTGTTGCGGCAAGGCTTCCGGTATTGCAGATCGTTAAGATGGTTTCACCAGGTTCGATTAATGCTGCACCAACATTGCCCATAGATGAGGATAACGAAACATCTTCATGGTAGATCTGTAAAGCAGTCTCGACAATAGCTTGCCGAAAATCTGCAGATCGATCCATAGCGACTAGTACCCGATCGATGCAATGGGATAAATTGACCGCTGTCGGCCGGGCATTTTTGAGGAGAATAGCCGCTGCTTCAATCCGTTCTCTAGATGCGCCTTGCTCGGCTAACTGGGAAAGGGCAAAAGTGGCTGATACTCCGATTAAGGGGGCGCCACGCACTTTCAATGAGGAAATAATCTCCACCATCTGCTCTGTAGTTTTTACCTCGATCCACTCTTCTTCCTGCGGAAGTTTTTGTTGATTCAAAATAAAAAAATTTCCCCGATCGTATCGAATGGCAAAGTCATTGACTGATGCATGTAAGGTTGTAATAGCAATGATGAAAATTAGTAGTAGACGCATATCGCTCCTTAAAAAGGCAAGATTGTAGAAATTAAGGACATGAAAGTCAAGAAGGCTTCCCAGAACTTTTTACATGGAAAAAAATGGCATTTTCCCTAATCGTAAAAATTGATTTGAAAAATACATTAGGGGGACTAGATGGAACATAAAGTTGGGTTTATTGGACTTGGTCACATGGGTCTTCCCATGGCAGAAAACGTTCTAAAAGCTGGATTCCCTTTTTGGGTTTACAATCGGACAAAAGAAAAAGCGGCTCCTTTACTTGACAAGGGAGGCCAGTGGGCAGCAACTCCTGCTGAACTGGCGAGCTTATGTGACATTGTGATCTCCATGGTAGCAAATGATGCGGCCTTAAATGAGATTGTACATGGGCCATCAGGGATACTGTCCTCTTCTAAAAAGCCTATCGTTCATATCTCGATGAGTACGGTTTCGCCAAATCTGATTGCTGGTTTAGAAAAGCAACATCAAGAGGCGGGGATTGCATTTCTAGCAGCTCCTGTAACTGGACGGCCGGATCGTGCAAAAGAGGGGAGTTTATGGATTTTTTTAGCCGGGGATTCCAAAGCTAAAAAAATGGCTTCTCCAATTTTGGAGGCAATGAGTACTAAGATTTTCGATTTAGGGGAACATGCAGCGCAGGCATTGCTATTTAAACTGTGTAACAATTTCATGTTAATCAGTCTAGTTGAAGCTTTTTCGGAAGCCGCGAGCATGCTAGAAAAAGGTGGAATCTCCACTTCAAAAGCAGCTGAGATATGGGGAAGTTCCTTATTTGACGCCCCCGCTTTTCATAGCTACACCCCGATGATCCGTAAGGGTAATTTCGCAGATGGAGGGTTTGCCTTGAAGCTTGGGTTAAAGGATATGCGGCTTCTACAAGACTGTGCTGACAAAGCTCAGGTTCCCATGCCCTTCCTTTCTGATGTTCATGAAAAGATGCTGACTTGTATGAATTTAGGCAGGGCTGACTATGATTGGTCCACAATCGCTCTCTTGACGAGCGAATTAGCCGGGATAAAATATACATAATGTGCGCTTTCGGGCCTTATCTGATAAGGGCTTTCGATATGCTTCTAAAGCCCACTGTTCTAATTTTTTTGCGCGGATTATAATTTTTTATTGAAAATTTCCATTGATCGACAATTTCCCCCACCTCTATATCGAAAGCTCATCCAAATAGCTCACAGCATCCAGCGCAGCCATAGCTCCCGAGCCGGCTGCAATCACTACTCGCCCGTAGGAAACATCGCTCACATCACCTGCAGCAAAGACCCCAGGAACCTTTGTGCTGGTTTTTTTACCATCAATGATAATTTGCCCTTTAGGCGAAATTTCTAACTGATCTTTAAACAATTCTGAATTTGGCTTACCGCCGATCGCCACAAGCAGAATATCAGCGGGTATTTCATAGGTACTATTCGTTTGCTCATTTTTCAACACAACGCCTGTGAATAATCCTTTGGAGACATCTAAAACATCTTGCACTTTTGTCTTATAGATAATTTGTATCTTTTTATTGTTCATCACAAGATCTTGGTGAAACTTCGAGGCGTTAAAAGTGCCGCTGCGATTTACCAGAGTCACTTTTTTGGCTACCGCAGACAAAAAATGCGCTTCTTGCAAAGCAGCATGCCCTCCACCTATGACGACCACGTTTTTGTCTTTAAAATTTGTTTCTTTACAAAATGAGGCCGCCACCACCCCGCGTTCTCTTAAAGCTTGTTCATTAGGGAGTCCTAACCATTGTTTGTCAACGCCTGAGGCAATAATTAGAGTTTTGGCATAAATGGTTTGACCTCCAGAAAGTTCGATTCTAAAAGGACGATTCTGTAAATCAACTTCTACAACAGAAGCTTCTTGAAATCGGGCGCCAAATGTTTTGGCTTGCGATCTAAACCGATTTAACAAGTCTTCGCCCTCAATTTCTTCCAACATGCCAGGGTAGTTGTCAATCGTGTGAATCAAGGCCATTTGTGCTTTGCAATCATCATCCTGAATCACAAGGGGGCGACGGTTGGCTTGCGCGGTAAAAATAGCAGCGGACGATCCTGCTGCACCGGATCCTAAAATGACAACTTCTTCGACTTTGCTCGCATCAATCGCCCTGGTAGCCGCATAAGTTCCGGAAGTAAAGTATTTAATCAAATTAGCAAGGGATAAAAACGTAATAATCGACAAACTTGCAATTAAACTGACAGGTCCAGAAAAAGCAGATGCTGCAATTACTCCGCCCCCACATGCAGTTGTCAACATTACAGAACCAATGATGTGGATTTTATGTGTATTCCAGTTTTTTTGAAAGCCTTCATTTAAGAAATTTAGTTGGTTTTCAGCTGGACTATTTGCTGGAATAACGACTGGCATAAGCACCTCTATTATTTATTTTATTACAAATCTAGTCATTGCTTTTATTTAAAAAAAGCTAACGCATGAAATATGACAATATAATACAATATGTGTAGATATAAATCTGTACACAACTTTATTTAAGGAGGCAATTGCAAACGGCGTTGTTGCGTAATTTAACTCTCTGAAAATCAAAAAAATTATATCGTCAGGCGAAATCCGTAGAAACCCTAAAGAGAAAGGCTTGAAGTACTTGTAGCCAAGCCGATGCCGTCGAAAACCGATTCTTCAAGTTGCTTCGGTATAACGGGTTCAGGGCTTATCTGATTTTGTCACGGCTGGGAGGGGCCATAAATTCTGGTCCGACAGGGGAGGGGATTGTTTCCTGCAAAATCTGATCGATTTCAATGAAGTCGGTTTCTTTTAATTTCCAACCCCAGACGGTCTCTATTCCTTCCATTTGACCAGGATTGCGAGCGCCCCATAGCGCAATATTGATTCCCTTATCAAGGGCCCAGCGCACGGCGAGTGCAAGTAAGGGCTTTCGATACGAATCTAAAGCCCACTGTTCTAATTTTTTTGCGCAACGAAGATAATCCGAATAGCGCGGCTCCGCAAACTTAGGGTCTACTTGACGTAAGTCATCTCCCTTAAAATGCCTGCTTTTATCCATTTTGCCGCTTAAAAGCCCACGGCATAATGACCCATATCCGAAAGTAGCCAATCCTTTTTGAATGCAGTAGGCCAATTCCTTATTTTCTATTTCTCTTTCAAAGAGGTTGAATGGGGATTGAAGTGAATGAAGCGGGGCATAGTTTTGAAATTGGTTCATCTGTTGTACAGAAAAATTACTGACTCCGATTGCGCCGATTTTTCCATGATCTAATAGTTGTTTTAGAGCTTCTGCGGTCTCTGCAATCGGCGTTAAAGGGTCTGGCCAATGAAGTTGATAGACATCGATAAATTCTACCTGGAGCCTCTTAAGAGATGCCTCGATCTCTCTGACTACAATCTCTTTCCTGGCATCTCGATAAACTGCTTGATTTTTCCAACTCAGACCTACCTTGGTCGCGATGACGATCTGCTCTCTTTTCTCATAGAGTTTAAGAGCTTTTCCCACAATTTCTTCAGAAAGTCCAAACCCATAGGCAGGGGCGGTGTCTATTAAATTAATGCCAAGGTCAAATGCTCGATGGATTGTGGCAATTGCATTTTTTTCATCCGTCCCTCCCCACATCCAACCCCCAATAGCCCAGGTTCCTAAACCAACTCGTGAGATTTTTTTATTTAGATTAGGGATATTGGTAAATTCCATTGGACCTCCAAAAAATATCGCTTACGTATATAATCTATTAGGCATATAGAAAATAATTTTTGCAAGAGCAGGCATGCAAGAGAAACATCCCCTTTCAGACCTAATCATTATTAGTTGCCTAAGGTCCAATTATGGCATAGAAGTCGCTGCCCTTACATTTCTCCCTCTGGGCGCAGATATGAATGCCTCGGTATATAAAGCTCAGACACTTGACCACAAGTCTTATTTCATAAAGCTTAAAACATGGGCACCATCATGATACCAGCGTTGACATGGTAGAGCTTTTACAGAGCGCTGGGATTCGACAGATTATTCCTCCTGTTAAGACAATTCATGGCAGGACAACTCAGCGTATTGATGATTTTACTCTCATTGTATACCCATTTATTGATGGACAGGATGGATTCAATCGTAATCTAACGGATGATCAATGGACTAAACTCGGCAAAGCGTTAAGACAGGTCCACGAAATTGAAGTGCCGCAACCCATCCAAAACCGAATTCGGCGAGAGACTTACTCACGCAAAATGGCGCGAGATCGTTCGATCGATCTACGATCATATTGAAGCCGAGCCGATTGCCGATGAGATAGGCTTTAAAATTACAAAAGTTTATGAAGAAGAATATGCTGGCCATTCGCAGACTCGTAGATCGTGCAGAACAACTAGGAGGAAAACTCCAGTGCCAATCGCCTAAATTCGTGCTGTGTCATTCTGATATTCATGCTGGCAATGTACTGATAGAGGGAAATAATGACGATCTACATAGTGGACTGGGATGAGCCTATCATGGCGCCAAAAGAACGAGATCTCATGTTTATTGGCGGCGGCGTTGGGAATGTTTGGAATAAGCCGCATGAGGAAAAACTTTTTTATAAAGGTTATGGAAAAACTGAAATTGATTCGACAATCCTAGCCTATTACCGACATGAACGAATCGTAGAAGACATTGCCGAGTACAGTCAGGAGTTGCTTTTGACTACAGCCAGAGGCAAGGACAGGCCAGAAATGTACAGGCAGTTCACGGGCATGTTTGAACCCCAAGGCGTGGTAGACATAGCCTTCAAAACTGACGAAGGCTTACCTTGGGTACAATCCGATTCTAAAGGCTGATCCGGAAGGATCAGCCTTGATTTGGAGGTGTAGAGACGCATTCAGAACTTTTCTGTGGAAGAAAGTTCACGATTCATTTCTTTCATTGGTTTCTCGTGACTTCCCGATTGCCCTCTTTTTGAACTATTCGGAAATTCCGAATAGTTGCCGCAGAGAGAGTCTCGAAGATCTAGTGGTCAGTCACTGAGCGCAAAAAAGTTTGGACGACGGCCGAAAAACGCTCGGGCTGGTCATACGGAACCCCATGACCAGCTTCCTCGATCTGTACGACCTCCAAGCGTTGATTGAGCCCAGCGAGTTCTGCGGCCATCTCAGGAGAGACTACTGAGCCAACATCACCGACGACGAGCAGGCTCGGAACATCGAGAGTGTTGATCAGCTGCACGTAGTCAGGGTTCGGCGGCGTCAAAACTTCGAAGGCACGAATGCTAGTTTGAAATCTTGCCTGCGCGAATAGTTCGATGACCTCGCGTGAGCGGCGGCTGTGTCGGACCCGCATCTCAGCCAAAAGATCCTCCCTTGGCCGGTTGAGAATTCGGCGATGCTGATCCGCGACATCACTCTCGTGAACTTCACGCTGACGTTGCGGCGTCAAGAAGGTTGGATCGGCCAAGACAAGCCCTCGCAGTCGCTTGGGGTTCCGACTGGCGACCACAGCCGCCGTCATGCCTCCCATAGAATGGCCAAGTAGCACTGGGGTGGCGAGTCCGAGCGCGTCGATAAGGCTCACGACATCGGCGGCGAGGTCGTCATAGCGATAGCCATGGTCCGGGGCGCTGGAGTTCCCGTGGCCCCGAGCATCCGGCATGACAACGTCGTAATCCTTCTCCAGCGCCCGCGCCAAAGGAGTCCAGCACGCTCCATTCGCCATTAGCCCATGCAGCAGAACAACAGGAGGTTTGTCGCCGCCGGTTCGGAGGTAGTGCACGTCAATCCCATTTGCTTCACAGGTCCCCGTTGTCCAGCCAGCCATTGCTCCCTCTATCAATAAAGACTTGGTTCAAATATTAGATATACCGAAACAGCCTGAAGAATCGGTTTTTGGCATCGTCGGCTTGGCTACAAATTTTGGGTCTTCGCTTGCGCCTTGTTCTCGAACAATGTCGCTCGCTCCAGACCCCAAAATTTGTGCCGCCTCCTTGCCAAATTCCCGATTTTTCAGGTTGTTTCGGTATATGCTAGACATATAGAGAATAATTATCGAGAAATGATTTTAATGTTCGGAAAATCGGCAGCTGTGGCATAATACCCAGAAACTGGGTATTTTCATGAGATTAGTCAATAAAACAAAATTTGCAATTTTAGGGATGCTCCTCGAGGGCCCCAGCACGGGATACGAGATCAAGTCGCTTATGAGTCGATCGACTGTCTATTTCTGGCGCGAGTCCGATTCGACGATCTATCCGATGTTGAAGGTGCTCTCGAAGGAGGGAAAAGTGCTTTCCAAGATCGTCTATGTCGGAAAGAAAAAGAAAGAGGTCTTTTCAATTACGGAGACGGGACGAGCAGAATTTAAGGCTTGGCTCGAGAGTCCGACGGGAGAGGAAACCCCGCGCAACGAGTTTCTTCTCAAACTCTTTTTCGTTACAGATCGAGAGGAGATGATGCGGCTGTTTCAAGAAAGGTTGGAAAGAGCCGAAAAGACCTACGAAGAATATAAGAAAATTGAACAGAGGCTAGAGAACCTGGCCGATTCTCCCCAGAAAGCGATCCGCCTCAAAGCTTTGAGATACGGGATCGCTCACCTTGCATTAGAAATTCAATGGTTAAAACAGGAGCAATCTTATGATTAGGAATTTTGTTTGCCCTTCAAAATGTGCTCTTACAAGTGATCTTGGCAAGATTACAGTTCATGGCGCAAGAGAGCATAATTTAAAAAATATTTGCTTCGAGGTTCCTAAAGGAAAATTGGTTGCATTAACTGGCCCCTCTGGATCGGGTAAATCCTCGATTGCAGTCGAGGTCCTGCAGAAAGAGTGCCTGAGACAATTATTGGAGTCACTTGGGATGACCACGGATCATATCTCAAAGGCAAAGGTGGATCATATCATTGGGTTATCTCCTTCCATCGGGGTTTCTCAGCGTGTGACAGATTTTAATCCTCGCTCTACTGTCGGTACAAAAACAGGTATCCTCACAATTCTGAGGAGCTTGTTTGCCTCTATCGGACATCAGCCATGTCGGGGCTGTGGGAAAACCGTGAAACAACCTGACAAAAATAAACTGACAACGATTGAAACAGAGGAGCAAGTCGGTTCTTCTTCTAAGAAAAGAACACGAAGTTATTTTGATTGTCCACATTGCGGTCAGCAGCTCGAGAAGTTGAAAATGGCCCATTTTTCTTTCAATGCAACATCTGGGGCATGCGAGGCTTGTAAGGGGGTAGGTGAAATGATCGGTGTCGATATCCCCAATTTACTCAATGTTGAAAAAACCATTAAAAATGGCGGGGTGAATATTTGGGATGAGGCGGTTGCAGAGTATTACGAGGGCATCATCCTAGCTGCAGCTAAGTATTATCATTTTCCTTTTGACACGAGCTTAAGATACAAAATTACACGAAAGAGCAAAGAGACTTTTTACTCTACGGGGTGACTTTTCCGGATTTTGTCAAGGCGCACAAGAATATAAAAGAGCCGAAAAAGGTTAGTGAGGGGAAGTTTGAAGGCATCGTTCCCTATTTGTTGAGCCGCTATAAGAGTAATCCAACTAAACTTCCAATTGCGATCACGAAATATATCTCACATGAGCCCTGTCTTGAGTGCCACAATGCACGTTTAGGGAAAATTGGGAGGGAAGTCACTGTCGCTGGAAAGACGATAATAGAGGTGGCGGGGCTTAATCTCTGCGAACTGCTTAATTGGGTTACTGCATTGGAAAGCCAAGTTTCAGAGGATGAATTGCAGGTTCTTGCAACCCTTTCGAGTGCGATAAAAGACCGAACCTCAAATTTAGTAGAAGTGGGGTTACACTACCTCACTTTGGACCGGACGCTCCCCTCGCTATCTGCTGGAGAGTCGCAAAGACTTAAATTAGCCTGTGTGCTGGGTAGTGGACTCACAGGAGTTTTGTACGTTTTAGATGAGCCAACAACAGGTCTACACCCCCATGATACGGCAAAATTATTAAAAACAATGAGGATGATCCAAGAAGCTGGGAACACGGTTTTAATCATTGAGCATGACCCGGATGTCATCAAGAATGTCGATTACATCATAGATGTAGGACCTGGTGGAGGGCGCAAAGGGGGTGAAATTGTGGTTTCTGGCACACCTGCCGAAGTCATGGCCTGCGCGACATCCATTACTGGCAAATACTTGGCTAGGAAATGCCCGGCCTTCTAAATCGCCCTCGTCCCCGTGAGGGTAAGGTGCTGACGATTCGTGGTGCTAGCGAACATAATCTAAAAGGGGTCGATGTGAATATCCCTGTGAACCAGCTTGTGGTGCTGACAGGGGTGTCGGGCTCAGGAAAATCGACTTTTTTATTTGGCATCTTGGACAAGGTCGCGAGGAAGTATTTTAATCATGCAAGTGCAGACCCAGGCAAGTATGCTTCTGTCCATGGGTTAGAGCATTTTAATCGAATCGTCACCGTCGACCAAGTCACGATAAGGAACACACAATCCTCCCGCTCCAATGTAGCCACCTACACAAAACTCTTCGACTTGATTCGAGATCTATTTGCCTCTTTGCCGGAAGCAAAAATCCGTGGCTTTGGTGCGGATAAGTTTTCTTTCAATACCTCAGAGCAGCGTTGTGAGAACTGTAATGGGGCCGGAGTCGTGGCTATCGACATGGCCTTTATGCCCGATGTGGAGATGGAGTGTCCTGTCTGCAATGGAATGCGATTTACTGAAGAATTGTTAGCGGTGAAATTTCAAGGGCATCATATCGCCGACATTTTAGATATGACAGTCAGCGAGGCTACTACTGTCTTTCGTGAGCATCAGAATATTTATGCGCTCCTGGATTTGATGAAGCAGGTGGGGTTGGAATACTTAAGCCTAGGACAGTCGACCTCGACATTGTCAGGAGGGGAGGCCCAAAGGATTAAATTGGCGAGCTGAATTATCCAAGTCTGGAAGGGAATCCACATTGTACTTGTTGGATGAGCCAACAACCGGCTTACACCCACAGGAAGTAGAAAAGCTGCTCGACATCTTGAGAAAGCTGGTATCTAAAGGAAATACGGTAATCGCAATTGAGCATAATTTAGATGCTATTTGTGAAGCCGATACCATTATAGATTTTGGTCCAGGCGGCGGGACTGCAGGCGGTGAAATTGTCGCAATCGGCTCACCTCAAGAAGTGGCTGCCAATAAGGAATCGTTAACGGGGCAATCCTTGAAGGCGTACCTATGTCAAAATGGTTGAAATAACAGGCAATACGCCTATAGCGACAAAACCACAAACAATTGCTAGGCGGACTATGTTTTCGCAATATCGTTTGCTTTCAGCTTCTGCAAGACACTCATTTCCTATCCGCCCACTTCAATTGCGATCACAGTGATGTTGTCGAATCCTATCTTAACCGCTTCGCTGACCAGGGCCTTCGCGATGTTTTTTTGGAAGAGCTCCGAAATGAAGTTGATGATGCGGCTCACTAAAATGCAGAGGCTCTCCCAGATATTGGAACTGTCTTGGGCCCTTTGATTTAACCTTGCTAAACGCTGAGCAGCTTCTTTTGAATGATTTACTCTTTCGTCTATCACTGCGGCGATCTTATCTTCCTTGACATAGTCTTTTAAGCCATCGCAAGAGAGCACGACGATATCTCCTTGTTGGAGAGTGCTCATCGTGATTTTTGGCTTTTGACTGATGAGGGTTTTTCCTTCTTTTGTGCCGTGTATGCCATCCCCCATAGCTCGACTTACATTGACCCCTGTTAGAGGCTCATAGGGATCATCGGATGGAATCCCACCCGAACGGATGTATTTTTGTTTCCCTGGATTCTTTGTTAGGAAGTTCTTTACTGAACCTTCCGGTAAATTATGACAGCCCTCAAGGCGAGCAGCGTCTTTTTTGCTCCCCCAATCACGGACGCAGGAAAGGGGAATGGAGACCATCGACTGTCCGTTCCTCCGGTAGATGTTGGCTTCACTATCGCCCAATGTAGCGGTATAGATAGTTTTGGTCTGTTTATCGATGTATGTGACGACAGCTGTCGTTCCTTGATACTTTCCGATGCCCTCTTTGACTTCATCATGGATCTCACGGATTAGATCGTTAAATGTAGTGTAAACATCATGATTATGAGCCTGTAGAGAGGCAAAAAATCGACTTTGGAATTGTGCACAAGCATGGTCTGCCATCCCCTCCCCTGAGTGGCCATCAAAAACGCCGGCGAGTATTGCATTTTCTGTTTCACTATAGAAGCGGGCATCCTCCATTTCAGGTCTAGGTCCTTGATCCTCTGCGATTTGATGCTTGAAGGTAAGCGCGATCCTGTTATCAACATTTGGCAGAAGGGGGCTCTCCTCAGTAGGGGAGCCAGCAGCTTTAAAGGGGACATAAGAGTGCTCCTTGATAGCCTTCTCGGTATTTTTGAGCATCTTAGCACTATTAGGTTGTTGTATTGCGAGCATAATAATCTCTTTATATTAAGTTAATTAATATCTAATTATACAATAAAAAATTTATTAAGTCAATTTAATTATTTAAAAACACATCTACTTGATAGTTAGTTAATTAAGAGGGGATAATTATAGTCATTTGTCTGCAGGGTTTAGTGGGCTAGCAGCCTGAAGCGCTCTCCTTAAACTGGCTCTTGATTTGGAGGTGGAGAGAGAGCGAAATCACTCAGACTTGAGAGAGGGCATATCGATAATTATGCAAATTTTATGCAGTAGACGAGACAAAACTGAGTAAAACTATTTTGATTTTTCTGTCTTTAGTGCTATTCTATTGTGATTCTTGTGACAGGCGTGACTCAGGGAGAGCAAGTGTCACAAACTGCGCTAGGCAATCAAGAGAGAACTTGGATGGCAAAAAGTAAAAAAACTGTTTCCAAGAAGCAAGGCGTTGCTTCCGCAGACTATGCCAAGTTTGTGACCCAGCTTAAGAAAAAGATACGGTCCGCTCAATTCAAAGCCAGTTTAGCTGTGAATCGAGAACTTATTCGCTTGTATTGGGATATAGGCAAGGAAATTGTCGAAAGACAAGAAAAAGACGGTTGGGGTTCTAGTGTAATAGATAGAATAGCAAAGGATATTCAGAATGAATTCGCAGGCATCGAAGGGTTCTCTAGGACGAATATGGGTAGGATGAGAGCATTTTACCTGGCCTATTCAATTTCCCCACAAGCTGTGGGTAAATTAGAAGAACTGCCCATTTTCAATATCCCATGGGGACATAACATAGCTATATTTGAAGGGGTTAAGTTCTTGGATGAGCGCCTTTGGTATGCTAATATGGTCATTCAAGAAGGCTGGTCCCGCAATGCATTGATGGATTCTATTAAAATAAAAACTTATCAACGACACGGCAAAGCGATTACCAATTTCCACGACAGATTGCCTAACCCATATTCACAACTAGCTCATGATACTCTAAAAGACCCTTATAACTTTGATTTTCTCGAGTTGGCTAGAGAGCATATTGAAAAGGATCTAGAAGATGGGTTGCTCAAGCATGTTGAGAAGTTTTTATGTGCATTAGGACAGGGATTTTCCTTTGTCGGAAGGCAGGTGAATTTAGTAGCATGCTTCACTCATTTCGCGCTTGATGGATGTCGGAATGGCAGATGCCGCAGAAGAGGATTTTCACTTTTAGAAAGCCGTTTATAAATCGAACCAATACACAGTATTGAAACTGCGAATCATTGCTAATTCTTCCCAAGAGATTCGGTTTTCACTAACATAGAACCACAATTCATCGGTAATAGGCATTGCTAGATAAAAGTTACAACCTGGTTGAACTGTTAGCAACCATTCATTAGAAAGCCAGATTTGGCAATAGTCACTGGTCCCTAAACATTTCCCATTTTCCGAATAAATCTTACCGTTACTGTTTCCATCCCATGCTTTTTTGCCATTGCTGTGATAGACAGCGTCATATTTTGATCCGCCCCATGCTTTTTTGCCATTGCTGTGATAGAAAGCGCTATATTTCCCGCCCCATGCTTTTTGGCCATTGCTGTGATAGATATCGCTATATTGCCCGCCCCAAGCTTTTTTGCCATTACTGTGATAGACAGCGCTATATTTCGATCCGTCCCATGCTTTTTCGCCATTGCTGTGATAGATGGCGCTAGACTCGTATCCAACCCCTGCATAGATGGCGGGAGACTTACATCCATCCCATGATAGTTGACCATTGCTGTGATAATATGCTTTCGAGATTAACAAGGAGGGGAGTAAAATAGCATTGAGTATAAAGAGCAAGAACATCTTTTTTCGCATGAATGAAAACTCCTTCAACATTTTGACAGAAATAGTAGAATTGTATTCGATTTTTTTTTTATCAGTCAAGGGTTTTAGATGAACAATCTATAGCTCAGTTCTACGCTCAAGAGCAATGCCTCGCAGTCCCCTGGCAAACTCTTGGGTTGGCCAAGGACTCGAGATTCGACTCTCTCCACCTCCAAATAAAAGGGCAATCCGAAGATTGCCTTTTTATTTGGAGGTGGAGAGATGCTATTGCAGAACTTTTCGGTGGGAAAAATTTAATCTATCAGCTTGCATTTTTGCAAAAAAAATTTGCAGTGAAACAAAATCTAAAAACAGATATCATCTGCTATTTCTTAATGGTTTAATGTAGAATGAATAAGCGCTTTAAAGTGATATGTGTTTTGCTTGGTTTAAGTATATTGCCAGCAAAAATTATTGCTGCGGATAGAGGGTTCTCAGAACTTAGACCACAACCAGGCAAACTTATTATTCTTAATGGAGGCTCAAGTGCAGGTAAGACGAGCCTTGCAAAGGCATTTCAATCAATTTCTGATGAAACTTTTCTGTTAATGGGTATCGACCTGTTTTGGTTTACGCTTCCGCCCAAGCAAACAGATTTACAAAAAGTGGAACCGGAATATTATTCTTGGGCAATCGAGGAGTCTGATGGAAAGCCAGTGTTCCATATCTTACCAGGGCCTATTTTAGATCAACTAATGATCGGTAGATATCAGGCGATCGCAGCATATTTGCAGTTGGGTTTTAATGTGATTGCCGATGATGTAATATGGAAGCGTTTGTGGCTGGAAGAATGCTTGAAAGCGATTGAACCTTATCAAACTTTTTTCATTCATGTGTATTGTAGCGATGAGGAAGGATCACGGCGTGAACAGTTGAGGGGAGATCGATATCCTGGCTGGCATCGTGGTTCTGCTTACTACTCGAATTCCGATGCAATTTATGATTTGGAGATAGACACGTCAATAGATTGCCCCGAGACATGTGCAGCCAAGTTGAAAGCAGCATTAAAAGATGGTCTGAAGCCCACGGCCGTCATAAAAATGCACAAGCTTATGAGACCTGCTTTATCGGGATAAATTCTGGAGATGGGTAATCTCCAACCTAAAGGACAATTTCTATAGATAAAAACAGACAAAAACAAGGCGTTGTTGTTCTGAATTACGCAATTTTTACGCATTTCAAAAGAGATTACACCCGCTCATCTATTGTCAAAATGTTTGATATCTTAGACATTCATTGAAAGAGCTATGGAATGTCCCCCATCCACCGTCAATATTTGTCCTGTTATCCAGGAAGATTCTTCTGTTGCAAGAAAAAGCGCAGCAGAAGCTTGATCACTGGGAAGTCCTGCTCGGCCAAGAGGAATATCTTTAAGAGCTGGATCAGTCTCGAAGCTTGCTTCATAAGGAGTATACCCTGGAGCAATAGCATTCACCCTAATTCGATGCTGTGCTAGCTCTAAAGCCATGGTTTGCGTCAGCATGTTTAATGCAGCTTTACCCGATGCATGAGCAACTCGATTCAGCACCGGCCGTGTTCCGGAGATTGAAGAAATATTGATAATATTTCCTCCCGTTTGCTTTTGTACCATTCCTTTTGCTACTAACTGGGAAAGGAAAAATGGCGTCATTAAAGTGACCTGCAACAATTGTTCAAAATCTTGAGGCTTTAAATCGAAAAAACCTAAAGTATTATAACCACCTGCATTGTTAACCAAGATATCTACCTGTCCTAAAATGTTTATGCTCTCTTGGTAAAATTGCTCTATACCATTACATGTGGAAAAATCTGCATGCACAGCTTTGACAATCCCATTTACTTGCCGAATGGAGTGAGCTGTCTCTTCGGCTCCCTTTTTATCAGATCGGTAACTAATTACTAATTCAGCCCCCTCTTTAGCAAAGAGCAGAGCAATCCCTTTTCCAATACTGCGATTAGCTCCAGTCACAATGACTTTTTTTCCTTTTAATTTCATGTTCGATCCTTATTTAGGGCAAAGATTTGTCTTCTAGTTCTTGCTCATCGTGCTTATCTCTTAGGGTTAAAAAATCAAAGCAGTAGGGGTCTTTTAATGTTTGATGAGCTAAATCAGATTGCGGAGAGGGAAGGGTTATTTGAAAATTAGTGATGGCCTTTCCTTCTCGTTTATGAAGGCCGCTATCTAGCCAGTGCAATAAGACGTTTCGACTCCATCCATGTTCAATCGTTTTATGGGCATACCAGAGTCTGTCTTGGAGAGTTTCAAGCTTTTGAAGGAGAAGGATGTTATGACCCCATGGAATTTGGCCAACAACCTGTTGGCTAATTGCAAATTCTGGATATTCCTTTGCGAATTGAACCATATATTTGATATTTGTTAGAGAGAATCCCTTCATCTCTGGAAAGGTGGATTTTAGGTCTTTGGCTAGATTTTCGATGGTCTTAGCGCCCCAGCCTTCATCCTTTTGTTTGAGATGAATTTTAGCAGCCTATTTCCCAATAAAGATTGAATGAGTTCGTGGTTTACGGCTAAAGCAGCTTTTACCTGAGAGGTTAAGATTTTTTCTTTAATCTCTTTGAAGAATGCTTTGTATTCTTTGAGGACTGTAGCTTGAACTTTTTCGATTGTATTAGATGACATTTTGTTCTCTTTGTGTATACCGATTTTTGAATCAATTTCGGTGTAAGTCGAGGAGTGTAGCATGGAAATTCAAAAAATTAAATAGTTTTTACTGCATTTTCATCCTAGTACTTAAGTATTACCGAAAACAAAAGACTTCAGTCGTGAAACTGAAGCCTTAATTTTGATTGGAGGTGGAGAGGTCGGACTCTCGTCCACTCTCGGGTTGGCCAAGGACTCGAGATTCGACTCTCTCCACCTCCAAATAAAAAAAAGGGCAATCCGAAGATTGCCCTTTTATTTGGAGGTGGAGAGAGTCGAACTCTCGTCCTTGGCCAACTCTGCATCAATGACTACACGCTTATCGTCTTCTATTTCGCAGTCGCTTCTGTTGGAAGACGCCCCACTTGGAAGCAACCCGCTCTTTGGTATCTCGAATCTCTTTTTCAAAAAGCTGAAAGAAAAGGATCCACACCAGGATTATTGACAGTGATTCTAACGTGCCTGGTGCACATTAGGTCACCGAGGTGCTTAAACTATTAGGATTAAGCAGCCATTAATTCAGCATCGCTGAATTCAGCAGTTTCATTGCCGTTTATCGTTTTGACAGTTTTTTTGAGAGGCCAACTGCCATCCTCTGCGTGCCACCAATGTTTCATTGCCTAGTCGAAACCGTTACACCCCCATAATCATAATAACAAATTTTTCATTTTTTGTCCAGCGCAGACGTTATTTTTTAAGTCGCTCTAAATCAGGTTGTTAAATTAGAGCCTTCTCTAAAAAAGACGCTTACCCTATAATCTTGCATTCTATATTACAAGAAGTTAGGTTCTATGGCAAGCGCTGTTCATGCAATTGGGTTCTCTACCTTCGTCGACCAATTCAGGGATACTCTCGATGAGTATTTACCTAAGTCGTCCAGCGGCTCTATGGTCGCCCTCCATTCCTCTGCCCTGATTCATACGGCTTATAATGTGCTCCGAAATGCTCACTACTCCTTTAAGGCTAAGGATTTTGGAGTCAATGATCTCTCTCACTTCCTCGCGTCGAGGGTTTCGTTTTTAGAAGGAGCTTTGATCTCGGCGGCCTCTACAGTGCACAATTTATTTTTCGCCCTAATTTATACAGTGGCAGCTATGGCAACTTTTGGTGTGGCTCAAAGCCTGGTGCGCGATTGCTATCATCATTGGATCAACTGTTACTATAGTTTCCTCACGACCACCTCGGGGCTCGCTAGTGTCATCACACCGCAATATGGATCCTATTTGAGTCTTGGGGTCTTTGTTCATGTGTTGAATTCCATTCTAAACGATTATAAGGATGACATCGGCAATAGAGAATCTGAACTTGTTGGACGAGTGAAAAAGATTTTCAAGCAGTACTTTGATACAATCAATAACTGGGCTCGAAGCTATTATGACAACTATGAACCTGAAGTGAAGGATTCATTAGAGTGGTTGTTAGAACAGGTTACTGAGGCCGAGGCAATCTTCTATAATCCAGATCAACCTGATGATATTTATCTTTTTGGGATTATTGATAAATTTTGGAAAAAGTTTCCTAAATTAAAGCCACTTTCAAAACATACTGATATCATCGAAGTCTAGGACCCATGTTTAAATTTGCTCAAAAAGAGTCTTTTCCTGCACGCGAGGAGCGCATTTTAGAATTTTGGCAGGGAGAGGACATTTTTCAAAAATCGCTGGCTGCTCGCAAAGCAGGGGATTGTTTTTCTTTTTACGATGGCCCCCCATTTGCGACCGGCTTGCCCCATTATGGCCACCTGCTCGCTGGGACGATCAAGGATGTGGTTCCCCGCTATAAGACGATGCAAGGGTACTATGTGCGGCGCCGTTTTGGATGGGATTGCCACGGCCTTCCAGTGGAAAATGAGATCGAGAAGGCCAAGGAGCTGTCGGGCGGTCCCGAGATTGAGGCGTTCGGGATCGGCAAATTCAATGAAGAGTGCCGCAGCATCGTTTTGCGCTATACCGAGGAGTGGAAAACGACGGTTAACCGGATGGGTCGCTGGGTCGATTTTAGTCAAACGTACCAGACGATGGATGCGAGCTTCATGGAATCGGTCTGGTGGGTCTTTTCGCAGCTCTATGCCAAGGGACTTGTCTATGAAGGCTTCAAGGTGATGCCGTTTTCGGCAAAATTGGGGACGCCGCTGTCGAATTTTGAAGCCAATCTCAATTACCGCGATGTCGACGATCCTTCGCTCACAGTGATGTTTCCACTCACTTCTGATCCACAAACGGCGCTGCTCATTTGGACGACAACTCCTTGGACCCTCCCGTCCAATTTGGCGGTCGCAGTGGGTCCTGAGATCGAATATGTGAAGATCAAGGTAAAGGGACGATTTTACATCATGGCAAAGGCTCGTCTTGGGGCCTATTTCAAGAGCGCAGATGAATATGAAATCGTCGAGACGATGCTCGGCAAGAGTTTAAAGGGCAAGCACTATGAGCCGCCGTTTGATTATTTTGCTACAAGGCGAGAGGCGCGGGCTTTCCAGGTGCTGATCGATGATTTTGTCTCGACCGAAGATGGGACGGGCATTGTCCATATGGCCCCAGCGTTTGGCGAGGTGGACTTTTTCGCTTGCGCCAAGGCCGAAATCGAGCTGGTGTGTCCGGTCGATAGCAATGGAAAATTCACCAAAGATGTGGCCGACTTTGAGGGGCTCTTTGTCAAAGATGCCGACAAAGAGATCATCAAAAAGCTCAAAGATAAGGGGCTGGTCTTCCTCCATACCCAAATCCGGCACCGCTATCCATTTTGCTGGCGCTCCGACACGCCGCTGATCTATCGGGCCGTGCGCACCTGGTTTGTCGCGGTCGAAAAGATCAAGGATCGTCTGATCGCCAATAATGAACTGATCCATTGGGTCCCTGAGCATATCAAAGAGGGGCGCTTTGGCAAGTGGCTCGAAAATGCGCGCGATTGGGCGATCTCGCGTAACCGATATTGGGGGACGCCGATCCCAATTTGGCGCAGTGAGGATGGGGAGATTCTCGTCATCGGCAGCATCGCCGAGCTTGAGCTACGGACTGGCAAAAAAATTGTCGATCTCCACCGCCACTTCATCGACGATCTCTCGTTTGTTGAAAATGGGAAGAAATTCAAACGGATCCCCGAGGTGTTCGACTGTTGGTTTGAGTCGGGATCGATGCCGTATGCCCAAAACCACTACCCATTTGAAAATAAAGAGCTGACGATGCGGGAGTTTCCTGCAGACTTCATCGCCGAAGGGCTCGACCAGACGCGCGGTTGGTTCTATACGCTGACGGTCCTGGCGACTGCTCTATTTGACAAGCCCGCCTTCCAAAATGTGATCGTCAATGGGATCATCTTGGCCGAAGATGGCAACAAGATGTCGAAGCGGCTGCGCAACTATCCCGATCCGCAAAAAGTGATCGACGAATTTGGGGCCGATGCCATCCGCCTCTTTCTGCTCGGCAGCCCCGCAGTAGAGGCTGAAGATTTGCGCTTCTCCGAAAAGGGTGTGGAGCATGGAATGCGGCAAGTGCTGATCCCACTCTGGAACTCCTTTGTCTTCCTCTCCACCTACGCTAACATCTACAATTGGGAGCCTTCTCAGGCCCATCCTCCGGCCACAGATATCGACCGCTGGATCGTTTCCTGCGTCCAAAAACTGATCGAGGATGTCACCACAGCGATGGAAAGCTATGAACTCAATAAAGCGGTGACCCCCTTTGTCGGGTTCGTCGATGCGCTGACCAACTGGTACATCCGCAGGTGCCGCTCCCGCTTCTGGGCCGATGACGATTCGCCAGATAGAAGAGCAGCTTTCTCGACCCTCTACTCAGTGCTGATCACCCTCTCGAAAGTGATCGCCCCGTTCCTCCCGTTCATTTCGGAAGCGATCTACCTTCAATTGCGCCAGGAAGGCGATCCCGAGTCGGTTCATCTGTGCGATTATCCCAAAGCCGATCCCGCCTTGCGCGATAGTGAACTTGAACAAGAGATGAATGCGACTCAGATCGTCGTCAGCAATGCCCATGCGCTGCGCAAAGAATATAAACTGAAAGTGCGTCAACCGCTCAAGATGGCCCACGTGATCGTCGTCGACGAGGCGCTGCTCAAAGCTTTAAAGCGACAGGAGCAACTGATCGCCGAAGAGCTCAATGTGCATTCGGTTTCTTTCTCTGATGATGAGTCGGCCTTTGTCAAGTTGATCTGCAAACCCAATTTTAGAGTGCTCGGCAAAAAAGTGGGCCCTAAAATGAAAGCCGCTCAAGCAGTGATCGGCGCATTTAACCATCGGCAAATGATGACCCTACAGAGTGGAGGCAATCTGTCGATCGAGGTCGAAGGGGAGACGATCGAATTGACTCCAGAAGATGTGGCAGTCGAGCGAGAGGTGCGCGAGGGGCTCGTCGCCCGCTCGGAGCAGGGGATTACGGTCGCACTCGACACCGAACTCAATGAGCAGCTGCTAATCGAGGGGATTGCCCGCGAAATCATCAATAAAATTAACACGATGCGACGCGATAGCGGCTTCTTCGTCACCGATCGGATTCAGATCACCATGCAGACGACAGAGCGAGCTAAAGAGGCGTTTAAAGCCCACCGCGACCTGATCATGCACGAAGTGCTTGGAACCGAAATCCTCTTCGAGCCCTGCGAGGGGACCGAGTGGGATCTCAACGGCGAAAAGACGATCATTTCCTTGAAAACAGTCGTTTAAGTAGAGAAACTTTATTGAGCTTCTTCTCCAAATAGAGAATGTTTGGATGATGGGGCTCGAGCTCTTTGGCCGTTTTGAAATAGTGTAGCGCCTTTTCCCGATTCTTTTGAGCCAGAAAGTAGTAGCTCATCATGATCAAGAACCCCCGAAACTCACTCGTGTGATAGACCACTTTTCCAGGGTAGAGCTCCTGCAGATTGAAACTTGGAAAAATCTCTGCCACTTTGCCTAATTTTTTCCTCCGGATGCACTGATCGGCATAGTTGACGCGCGCGAAGAGATAGCCGGGATTATTCAAGTAGGTACTCTCGATCAGCTTTTCCGCTTCGGCGACCCGGTAGTTTTGGATGTGGGCAAAGGTGAGCATATTGATCACTTCGGGCACATTGGCATGCGTAGCGCAAAATTCTTGCACCTCTTTGTAGACAGCCCGCGGTTTGATCTGGATCTGCTGCAATAGCTCTAAATACCGCTGCAGTTCTGGAGCAGATAAACTTGAGCGTAGCGCATCGGGCATCGCCTCAAACGATACCTGGTACAAGTTGTTTTCGAAGAGAATCTGTTGCATTCCATAAGGCTAGCACATTTTTCGTTTGTGGGAAATGGGGAGAAAAATTTAAAATTGATACCCAAACAACGTGAAAAGTTGATTTTTGGCTTTGTTGGCTTGGCAACAAATTTTGAGTCTTCACTCGAGCCTTGTTCTAGAACAATGTCGCTCGTTCCAGACTCTAAAATTTGTGCCGCCTCCTTGCCAAATTCCCAACTTTTCAAGTTGTTTGGATATGTGGCCAAACTTGGGGGAGATATGCAAGGAATCATAATAGAGTCTAAATTGCCTTATTTCAATGAGGAATTGGGTAAATCTGTTTTTTTATATTTAGGTAATGAAAAAAATGTGGAATATTCACCCTATTCTTTTGCTAAATATGGAGTTGAGATAGGTTTCAATTTAAAAAATGAGATGAGGAGTTTCTTAGAAGGGCCTATAAAAGAACAACTTCAGGTAAAAGATCTTCTAAGACGGTTTGAGTCCTTTTGCAATTTAGTAAGAAAAGTTAATGCCATTGCCAAGGACTTTAGACAAAAGCTGGCAACTTTTGCTCAAGATGATAAGACAACGGTCGGATGCGCTAGAGTCATGAATAGACAAGATGCTGAAGACGTGACGAAATTCTTAGAGGATTTTGTATCTAAAGTCGTTTATGATTACTTGACTTGTGGAACCCAGATCGGCGTTAAACTGAGCACATCGATGATGGATCGGGCTATTCTGCTCGGACCCTATGCCAATGAAACGATAACTCCCTTCGTATTATAGATTGTGGGAAACTTGTTCATAACTGATGGAAAAAGCTGAGTAAAAGCGAGATCAGTGGTGGAGAAGATTGGTCGAATCCTGATTATAAAAAAACGGTAAAGACTCAACGCAATAACTTGGTTATAAATGGCTTAAGGCAGCTTCCCCTCGGGCGCTCTATGGGCTTCATAGAGGAAAAAGAGGGTGGGTTTAGAGATTGTGGAAGATTTGTTCATAACTAAACGCAAAGACGCAAAGGCGCCAAGGCGCAAAGAAAAAAATTATCTTTTTTCCTGCGTCTTTGCGCCTTTGCGTCTTTGCGTTGAAAATGACTCCCACTACTTCAACATGGGCATAGGGGAGTTGATCCCGGTGCCGGAATCAATGGTGCTGACTTTGAAGGTGAAGTGGGGGTGTTGCACTTCCATCCAGTAGGGGAAGGGGAAGTTGGGGCGCTCGGGATCGAGGTAGAGCTCGAGGATGCAGCCGGAGAGGCGGGTCTTGTCACTCGGCCATTTGGCGCGGACCACTTCGAAATCGCCTTTTTTCTGTTTGGTGCCGTTGAGGATGAATTGGGGGCCCCACATCTTGCGCCGGTCGATTTCTCCTCCCTCGGGCGCTGGGCCAATCCGCTTCCGTTCGTTATCGCGGGTGGGGCGGAGGGTGAGGGTGAAGAGCTCTTTGACAAAATAATCGGAGTCGTCGATGAAGACCCATTGCTTTTCAAGGAAGGAATAGCATTGGGCTAAAGAATTTTTTTCTAGGTCGAAGACTAGCGCTGTCCAAGAAACGGCTCGGGGAGCTTTGTTTTCTACCCAGTTCTTCCAAGAAATTTTTTTGAGATCGACGCTATCCTGTTCGATGGAGATTTCCTCGAGGATGAGCCGGTTTGAGTCGATAGAGCGCAGGAGGAGGAGCGAGTAGTTCTCCCCTTGAGAAGTCACAATATAATCGCCGGGAGTTCCTCTAATTAAACGACTTTTTAATGTCGTATTAGAGTAGGCAATCGAAATAGTTAGTAGTACTAAGATTAGTAAACGGACCATCAATGATTGAGTATAGAGGGTTATTTCTTCCTTTGCAACATAATTTTTTTTAGGTAGAGTCGGGTTATGATGATGAAATTTGGTCTCTTTTTCCTTACTCTTGTCGCCAATGCAGAGTGGCAAGATGAACTGCAGAAAATTGATCGGCAGATTGGCCAGCTTGAGGAATTGCAGCAAAGATTGCGATCCGATGCGCAAAAGAATGCAAACAATGCGATGCGCTGGCAATTCCAAAGTGATCAGCATAGGGAAGCTCGCCGCGCTTGGGATCGGGCTGCACAGGAAAAAGAGAAAATCGAAGAGATCCAAGGGCATCTCGATAAGCTCAAGGCCCGCAAGCAGACCATTTTGCAAGAACATGGACAATAATCTTCTCAAAACTCTTTATCGCGATTCCCTCTCGCTGCTGACCGATTTGTATGAAATCACGATGGCCTATGCCTACTGGAAGCAGGGATTTAAAGACAGGCAAGCCGTCTTTCAGCTTTTCTTCCGTAAGTATCCTTTCCAAGGGGGATTTGCCATTTGCGCAGGGACCGAAATTGCCCTTGAGTACATTGAGAATTTCAAATATTCAGATGGCGATTTGGCCTACTTGGAGGGTCTAAAGCTATTTGAGCCCGCCTTTCTCGACTATCTCCGCAATCTCAAGATCACGCTCGATGTCGATGCGATGGAAGAGGGGACGCCGGTGTTTCCCAATGAGCCGCTGCTGCGGGTCAAGGGGCCCATTATTCAGGCGCAGATGATGGAGTCGGCCCTGCTCAACATTGTCAATTTCCAAACGTTGATTGCGACCAAGAGCGCGCGGGTCGTGCATGCTGCTGCGGGCGATCATGTGGTCGAATTTGGGCTGCGACGCGCTCAGGGGATCGATGGGGCCATAGCAGCCTCGCGCGCTGCGTTTGTTGGGGGCTGCCATTCGACCTCCAATGTGCTCGCCGGCAAGTTATTTGGGATTCCGGTGATGGGGACTTTTGCCCACAGTTGGGTGATGGCATTTGAGGAAGAAAAGGAATCTTTCCGAGCCTTTGCCAAAACGTTTCCCAAATCGTCCGTTTTTTTGATCGACACGTATGACACGATGAAAGGGGTGGAGCGGGCGATCGAGGTGGCGAAGGAGTTGCAGATCGACATGGTCGGTGTGCGGCTTGATTCTGGAGATCTCAATGTCCTCAGCCATGCTGTGCGCAAAAAATTAGATGAAGCTGGATTGACAAAGGCCAAGATCATGGCGACCAATGAGCTCAATGAGGAGCGGATTGCCGATTTGAAGAGCCGCGGGGCGCCGATTGCTGTATGGGGCGTCGGGACTCATCTGGTCACTGCAAAGGATCAGCCGGCGCTCGATGGGGTCTATAAGCTCTGTGCGGTGCAAGATCGGGAGAAAAAGTGGCAGATTCGGTTCAAGATCTCCGAAGAGTTGATTAAGACGACCAATCCGGGGATTCCTCAGGTGCGCCGCTATTTTGATGAAGCGGGATATCGAGCCGATATGATCTACGATTTGGAGATGGGGCCGGGGCAGGCGATTGTCGGTAGTAGCGAGGCTAGAGAGGTGGAAAAGAGATGGCGCTGGCTCGATCTGCTCGTCCCCATGCTGCGACAAGGAAAAAAAGTCTACGCCCAGCCGACCCTCACTCAGATGCGGCAGAAGACGGGTGAGGAGCTTGCGAAATTTGCTTCAGGGGTGCGCAAGCTGGTGAAGCCTGATCACTTTTTCAGCGGGATTGCCGACAATCTCCACCGCTATAAACTCGACGCGATCGAGAGGATCAAAAACGAATGAAAGCGTTGATTGTGGTCGATATGCAAAACGATTTTATGCCCGGCGGCGCGCTGCCAACCAAGGGGGCCGATGCCTTAGTGCCGGTGATCAATGGGCTGATGGCCAGATTTGATGTTGTGCTGGCGACAAAAGATTGGCATCCGAAAGATCACTATAGTTTTGCAATCAACCACCCCGAATACAAAGTGGGCGACGTGATCCGCGAGGGGAATATAGAGCAGATTCTCTGGCCGGTCCATTGCGTGCAACACACCAAAGGGGCTGAATTTGTGAAGGGGCTGCAGGCCGACCGGTTTGATCAGGTGTTCCACAAGGGGGTCGATCGGATGATCGATAGCTATAGCACCTTTTTCGACAACGCCCATTTAAGGGAAACAGGGCTGGCAGAGTATCTACGCAAGCGGGGAATCAAGGAAATCGCTTTGGTCGGGGTGGCGACCGACTATTGTGTCCTTTACTCGGTTTTAGATGCCCTGAAGCTCGGATTCCAGGTCACGGTGATCGCCGATGGTTGCCGCGCTATCAACCTCCGTCCAAACGATGGGGAAGAGGCGTTTGAAAAGATGATCGAGGCCGGGGCGGAGTTGGTTACAGCTGATGAAGTTTGATCTTTTTTCAACGCAAAGACGCAAAGCCGCAAAGACGCAAAAATAAATTGTTTTTTTCTTTGCGCCTTTGTGTCTTTGCGTCTTTGCGTTGAAAATTACCCCATCATTCTATAATTGAGATCGTTCATGATCCAAATGGAAAAGGCAATGATGATGATCACAACTGTAATCGTCGACAGATAGATCAGCAGGTTCCAGCGGGGCTTTTTTTCGCTTAAGACGTGAAGAAAGAAAACCGACTGGGCCATCGCCTGGAGAATCGCGAGGCTTAAAATCACAAAAATCGCCTGATCGACACTCAAGTGAAAAAGCTGCGGATGGAGCACAATCAGAAAGCTTAAGATCGTGAAGATGAGCGATGAGACGTAGCCGATGACGCGCGTTTTCACTGCAGATGCCCCATTCCGTAGACGATTGTGAAGATGAAGACCCAGACAACGTCGAGGAAATGCCAAAAATAGGCCAGGCGCATCAGTTTGGAGGTGTTGGAGGGGATGAGTCCTCGATAAGAGGTGTAGAGGATGGCAAAAAGCATCCAGAGCAGGCCGATCGAGATGTGGAGTCCGTGGGTGCCGACTAGCGCGAAGAAGGAGGAGAGGAAGGCGCTTGTCTGCCAGCTGGCCCCTTGCTCGATGAAGTGATGAAACTCGGTCAATTCAAAAATGAGGAAGGCTAGCCCGAGCAGGAAGGTGACGGCGAACCAGAAAATGGTCCATTTTTTTTGCTGCCGGTGCATCGAGAGGGTAGCTAAGGCGCAGGTGAAGCTGCTGGTGAGCAGGATCAGGGTTTCTGCAAAGGCGGATGGCATATTGTAGAGCTGCTGTGCTGTAGGGCCTCCAAAAGTGCTACCCTGCAGGACGATGTAGGCGGCGAAGAGGACTGCGAAGATGACCAGGTCGGTCATCAAATAGACCCAAAATCCAAAGACTTTTGTATCTGTTTCGTTCATCGGCTCTTCTCCAATTGCTCGACTTCGGACGCGGTGAGGAGATATTCGGTCTCTTCATCCATTGCGCGGAGGATCAGGCAGGTGACGATGCCAATAAAGCCAACGAGGCCGAGAAAGAGGATATGCCAGACGAGGGCAAAGCCGAGGAGGAAGGCAAATGCAGAGACGTAGATCGCCATGGCGGTGTTTTTCGGCAGCTCGATGTCTTCATAGGAGGGGGTGGTGATGGTGCCTCTTTGTTTCATCTCCCAAAATTGCTCTCTGCTGGTGACGGTGGGGATTTTGGCAAAGTTATAGAACGGGGGAGGGGAAGAGGTAGCCCACTCTAAAGTGCGGCCGTTCCATGGATCGCCGGTCGTGTCGATGTTTTGCTTGCGCTCTTTGTGGCTGACGAAGAGCTGATAGACTTGCACGAGGAGGCCGAAGATGACGATGCAGAATCCGATAAAGGCTGTGATGAAAAACGGGTGCCAGCCTGTCGATGCAGCGTAGTGATCCAGGCGCCGTGTCGCCCCCATGAAGCCGAGCAGGTAGAGGGGGCCAAAAGAGACGAAAAATCCGACCATCCAGATCCAAAAGGCCAGTTTTCCCAGCCGTTCATTGAGGGTGTAGCCGGTGATTTTGGGGTACCAATAGGTGATGCCGGCAAAGGTTCCAAAAATCGCGCCGCCAACCACCATGGTGTGGAAATGGGCGACGAGGAAGAGGCTATTGTGCACCTGGAAATCGGCCGGTGGAGAGCCCATGAGGACACCGCCCATGCCGCCGATCGTGAAGATCGAGACGAAGCCGACAAACCAATATATCGGAGAGGCAAACGTGACTTTCCCTCTCACCATCGTCATGATCCAGTTGAAGATTTGGACTGCCATCGGAATCGAGATGACCATCGTCATCACCCCGAAGAAATAGTTGACGTCGGCGCTGGCGCCCATTGTAAAAAAGTGGTGGAGCCAGACTAAATAGGAGAGGAGAGTGATCAAAATCGCAGCGCAGACCATCGAACCATAGCCAAAAATCTGTTTCCGGCAAAAAGTGGAGACAATTTCTGAATACATTCCGAAAGCGGGCAATACCAAAATATAGACCTCGGGGTGGCCCCACATCCAAATCAGATTGAAATACATCATCTGATTGCCGCCGAAAGTGGTGGTGAAGAAGTGCATCCCAAAAAATCGGTCGAGCCAGAGCAGAAAAATCGTCGCGGTGATGACCGGGAAGGCCGAAATGATCAGCACCGTGCTGCCCAGAGACGTCCAGACGAAGAGAGGCATCTTCATCAGCGTCATGCCGGGGGCCCGTTTTTTGATGATCGTGACGAAAAAATTGAGTCCAGACAGGAGGCTGCCAAGACCCGAGAGCTGCAGGCTCCAGGCCCAATAGTCGATCCCATTGCCCGGATTAAATTCGAGCTCAGAGAGGGGGGCGATCGCCAGCCAACCGGCATTGGCAAAATTCTCTCCGAACATAAAGAAGAGATTGATCAGCGCAGCCCCTGCGACGTAGAGCCAAAAGCCAAGCGAGTTCAAAAAGGGAAAAGCTAGATCGCGGGTCCCAATTTGGAGCGGGATGATCAAATTCATTAGCCCGAAGAAAAATCCCATTACGACGAAAAAGACCATGATATCCCCATGGGCCGTCACGATCTGTTGAAAATGGTCGGCGCTCAAAAAACCTTGGCCATCAACCGCTATCGACTGCTGCAGCAAGATCATCCCGGCATCGACGAGCCCGCGGAAGAACATCACCGTCGAGGCGATCAAGTACATGACCCCGATCTTTTTTGGGTCGGTGGAGGTGAGCCACTCTCCCCATAGCCAGCCCCACCGTTTCGTCTTGGTGAGGAGCACTGCAAGGGCAATGAACGCGAGCAACATGAAAGTGGTCCCACCGACGGTATACCAAAAGTGGGGGAGCGAACTCCAAGTCAGCTTTCCTAAAAAGAATTCTTTCATTTAGATTCCATATATTTCATCACGATTTTCTGAAATAGATCCTTTTCGACATTCGAATAAAGAGTGACTGGATTCTTCACAGAGGGCTTGAGTAGCTGCTGATAGTGTTGATCGTCCAGTTGCAGGGGAGATTGTTTGACACTGGCCACCCAGAGTTCAAAATCGGCTTCAGAAGTAGCCTTGGCGACAAAAGTCATGTCAGCAAGCCCTTTGCCGTTAATCTCAGCAGCTCGTCCATGATAGATTCCCGGCTCATTTGCCATTAGATGGAGCTGCGTTGTCATGCCGGTCATCGCATAGATCTGTCCGCTCAGCTGTGGGATCCAAAATGAGTTCATCGGAGAGTCATCCGCAGCGAGCTCAAAGTGGATCGGCGTGCGAGCGGGAAACTCAACAAAATTGACCGTAGCGATTCCCTGCTCGGGGTAGATGAATAACCATTTCCAATTGAGGGCCACCACCTGGATGGTCAGCTCTTTGGTCTCAGATTCAAGCGGGCGATAGGGATCGAGCCTAAAGGTGGCCTTGTAAGTGATCAGCGCCATCGCGGCGATGACAGCAGAGGGGATCAGCCACATCATCACTTCAGCAAATACCCCCGCTTTTTTTTCTGGGGCATATTTGGCTTTCTTATTGTTTGAGCGGTATCTCCATAGAGAAAAATAAAAGAGGGCGATTGTCGGAATGACGATCAGCAGCATCAAAAAGATGTTGGAGCGAATCAGATGGAGCTCTTCCTCGGCGATGATCCCTTTAGGATTGGTGACGAGGGCATGTTCACCGCCTAAGACAAAAATGACGATGATTCCAACGGTGAGAAGAGCGAGGAAGCCGAGGAGGAATTTCATTATTTTCATGCTATCACACAGATAGCACAATACATTTAATTTTCCAATTGAACTAGTTTCGTGCGCGATTTATGTCCACGGATAATCGAGATCTGAGATTTGGGTATATCGAAATAATCGGCGAGGACTCGGATCAATTCTTCGTTAGCCTCTCCCTTTTCAGGGACTGCTTTGATCCGGATTTTCAACTGGTCATTTTCCCACCCCACGACCTCGCTTTTAGAGGCCTTAGGAGTCACCTTCACAGTGAGAATTCTCACTTAAACCCCCCTCGATCAAAAACTTTGAATTTGGACCGCGCCAAAGCCTCGGGGTTCAACTGTTTTTCCGAGGGTTGTATATATTCGATACTACCCTCGGAAAAACAGCTGAACCGCGAGAGCTTTCGCGTGGGTCCAAATTCAAAGTTTTTGACCGAGGGGGGTTTTAGCTCCAGGATCGTCGTGCCTGCGGTTCTTTAGCAGCCAAATAGGCGACAACTTTGCGCCAAGTGGGACGATCTGATAGCACATCGATTCGATGGCCATCACTCTCTCGATCGGCAGGACTGTAGACGACCTCGAATGTTTGAGCAGCGACTTTTTCGGCTGCGGCAACCACATGCTTGTGGGCATCCGGCCCTACGAGCCGATCGGTATCGGTGCTGACCACAATGACACACCCCTTTTTTTCACATCCTTCGAGGGTTCCGAATTTCCTTAAGTTATCGAACCCATCCTCTTCGACGTGGGCTTCGATCGTCTCATCTCCCGATTTGATCCCATCGATGCCATATGCAGCGACAGAGGCTTGCTGCTTCAGCACGTTACTCATCGTGTCGAAGGGGTTTTGCATGAAGAGATTGACCCCTAAATGGTGATATTTCGTATAGAGATAAGTGGAGACAGCGGCCCCTTCGCAGAATCCATCAAGGATGATCTCATTTGGTTGATAGAGTTTTTGGGCTTTTTCAAAGGCAGCCTCAGCATCTAAATAGTAGCCGCCCTCCGATGGGATCCCCTCGTCGCTTTTCCATGTTCCCCGATAATCGAAACAGAGAACATCTTGGCCAAGGAAGACCCGGCGCATGATGTCCGCTTTTGACATTGGGAAGCTCTCTGTAGGTGAGTTACAGCGGACAAAGCACTGCCCCTCTTTTGGTCGCTTGGCATTTTTTTCATCCCAGTGATTGGTGATGAATCCCTGGACTGTTTTGCCATTTTCTAATACGATGCTCGCTTTTTCCAATTTGAAGTGTTGCAGAGTATCGTGGGTGAAATGATCCCATGCAGGGTTATCACCTTTTGGGATGATCATATCGACATAGTCAGTTGCGCCCGACCTACCGATCTTATAACCGCTTTCGGAAAAATTGACAGGGACAGACTTTCGGATGATGCCCCCATTTTTTTCGATGGTCGCTTTGACATCTTGATAGCGGATGAGCATCGAATCGAGTTTCATCCCGTCTTTGGTCATCAAGGGCTTTCGCTGTCCGCCGATGTTGATTAAGACTTGGAAGCTCCGCTCGAGCCTCTCATCGGACCAGCGGGTATTGCCGAATAGGGCTGAAATTCCTCCCGAATAGACCTCAATAATTTTATTCCGAAACCAGCTCCGTTGCCATTCTCCAAAGGAAAATACGCCGATGCGGACACATGTCCCTAGGAAAAGTGAGAAGATATGGCTCACTTTTGAGAGAGTCCATGTAAGGGGAGTTAGGACGATTTTCGCTGGAACAAAGACGGGATGGTCCAAATAACCTTGTGTAGGCTGGACGACTTCATTTGTTTTGCTCATGATTCCTCAATGCAGAAATTAAATGAAAATATTTTACACCCCTTTGGGATATCGGTCAATATGCTACGAGGCTCTTAAAAGAATTGATTTCATGTCTATCGAAAAAGATGGGGGGTGTATTCGATACACCCCCCATTTGGTTTATAGGGATTTGTGGGTAAAGGGATTATGACTACTTCCTTCCTTCTTCAGTCTCATCAAGAGTGGTATCTGCAAAGCCTCGAGGAGGATTTTTGCCAGTTGTTTCAGTTGGGCTTATGAAGATAGAGGGCTCTTGAGGGGCCCCTGCCTCGGCTCCTTTCACTTTGCTGCCGGGAGGAGGAGTTTCGGGGGCAAAGCTCGGTTGTCTGAATCCTGATTTATTGCCAGATTTTGGGGCATTATTGCTGTTGGCAACTGGCCCCCTAAAGGGAGAATCATTGTTCTGTTGTGGAGCTGCAAGCAAAGTTCTTATTTCTTGGATACGGGCATCCATTACTAACAACAAATCACCAAAGATTTTTACAACAGAACCAGGCTTATATTCTCTACGGAGAAAGGTTTCTTCGACTATTTTTTTATGACGGAGGATTTCATTTATTAGATCTTCTCCAGGGGTAAACGTAGCATAATCTGCGATAGATGCGTCGTAGGTGGCTATAGCGGATGGATTTTTCTCAAAAATTCATAGGGATGGAACGGCATGCGTTCCACTTTAGGAGCTTCGTCTCTCATTGGAGTAGCAGCCCCGGTAAGAGGGACAATTCTTCGTGCAGTAGTCTGCTCCACATTTCTAGGATTGGCTCGCTCCACTTGCCGCACAACATCATTGCTTTGCTGAGGTGCTGGTCTCCGTCTCACTATAACCTTAGGCTGTGCTGGTTCACTTTCTTGCTGAACGTTTTGAGATTGTGATTGCTGTGGTCCTCCTTGCTGAACGTTTTGAGGTGGTGGTTGCTGTGGTCCTCCTTGCTGAACGTTTTGAGGTGGTAGTTGCTGTTGTCCTCCTTGCTGAACGTTTTGAGGTGGTGGTTGCTGTGGTCCTCCTTGCTGAACGTTTTGAGGTGGCAGTTGCTGTTGTCCTTGCTGCGGAACGTTTTGAGGTGGTGGTTGCTGTTGTCCTCCTTGCTGAACGTTTTGAGGTGGTAGTTGCTGTTGTCCTTGCTGCGGAACGTTTTGAGGTGGTGGCTGCTGTTGTCCTCCTTGCTGAACGTTTTGAGGTGGTGGCTGCTGTTGTCCTCCTTGCTGAACGTTTTGAGGTGGTAGTTGCTGTTGTCCTTGCTGCGGAACGCCTTGAGGTTGTTGTTTAACTACCTTGGCGAGAATATATCCTCCGCCTGGTTGCGGTACGGCCACATAGTCATCATTAGCTGCTGGTTGTGGAGCTCCTTGAGGTTGAGGAACGGGTGCTCCCGGCTGTCCTACTGGAGGTTGTTGGCCGTTTGCTCCTTGCTGACCCTCTTGCTGCCCTGCTGGAGGTGGTGTTTGCTGATCTCCAGCCTTCTTCCTACCTTGTGGTGGTGTTTGCCAGCCGAGGTTGGGATCATATTCTGCGTCCGGCTTTTCTGTTGATTCAGCTTTAGATAATTCATTCGAAAGTTTATCTTTGAGCTCATCCAATTTATCTGCATGATCTCTTTTTAAATCATTATCGAATAATAAGTTCATATAAGCAAATTCGCGGATCTCCTCAATTACATCTTTGGTTAGATATTTGCGGCAATCTGTTTTGTTGGCTTTAGGTCCAAACTCGGCATCCAGTTGATTTTTACTGGTATAGGCTAACCCCATAGAATAAAGATAGAAAGCTCCGAAGGCACATGCATAGTAAACGAGATTACCGGGAGACTCTGGAATGTATTCAGCACAGTATTGCCAGGCAAAATATCGCCCAGTCCATGTAAGACCGATCTGCGCTGCCCACTTTACTCCGAAACCAACGGAGTCACTCCAGGTGGGAGCTTTAGCTGAAGTTGGCAATTTTTTTATCAAAATATCTTCGACTTCTTGGAAAAAGGCATTCACCTTTGTGTCTACATTGACACCACCTTTTTTCTTATCCTTTATTTCTTTCTTTTTTGCTTCAAGAGATTCTGTGAAAACCTTACAAGTTTTTAATTTGACTTCGATTTCCTTAAACGCTTCAGTATCTCTAATGCTAGCCGGTTTTCTGGTTACAAAGGATTGGACTCTTAAAGCAGCATGGCGAACGGCTTTTTCTAGACCCACAACCGGGGCGCATTCGGTTAGAAATTTTATTGTTTCTGCACCCCATTCCCCTTCTTTGGTATATTTATGACCCCCAAGTTTTAGCGCTTGTAGAGTATTACACCATTTCTTTACGGATTCGGCAGTTTTATTAGCACTTTCTATTGTTTCATAAGGAAGGGCATCAAATGTATGAAATCTATTGAGTGTAAAAGTGGTGAGACCTCCAAGAATTCCGCCTACTGCATTGGGCAATGATAAACTGAATAATCGGGGTGAAGGGCCGGGGTAAAGTGATGCGATTGAGAAGTATGTTAAAAATGACATGGGAGACCTCGTAGTATGGTTTTTTAAGTTTCGTCGGTTTTCACTAAGAAAAAATTTACGAGAAAGATAAGCATTGGCTTTTTTCTTGTCAACCTAGATTTTCCGATATGGATTAGGAACCTATCCCGATAAAAAGTTTCGGTCGATTTTCAGGTTCTTTTGAGCCGATTTTCGATTCAAATTCGGGGGTTCATATGCGGGAGGCTGATATTAACCCCCGAATTTGAATTGAAAATAGGCCAAAATAATCCCGAAAATCGACGAAAAATTTTATCGGGATAGGTTCGTGACTATGAAGAAGATGATTATTCCAGCAATTCTGGTCCTTCCTTCGATCAAAGTCTAGTGTGGACCACGTAATTTGAGTCCTGCGAGGACCAAAAGTTTATCTTCGAGCCCAATCAAATCATCTTCATGAGCAGCTCTTAATTCATCATTGATTAATAGATGAGTCTTAGCGGCCGCGCAGATCTCTTTAATTGTCGTTCCGGTTAGATATTTGCGCAAATCTGGCTTTATCGATCTGAGGTGATGCTCATTATTCAGTTGATATCTACTATAATAGGCTAATCCTTCAAAATAAAGATACACAGCTCCGAGGAAACATCCATAGTAAGCGAGATTACCAGGAGATTTTGGAATGTAATCAGCCCAGTATTGCCAGGCAACATATCGCCCAAGCCATGTAAGACCGATCTGTGTTCCCCACTGTACTCCGAAACCAATGGAGTCAATCCATGTAGGGGCTGGGGCTAGATCTGAAGCTCGCATTTCTCTTATCAAAATTCTCTCAACCTCATCAAAAAAGACATTCAGATGAGCTTTTACATTGTATCCGTTTCTATTCTGATATTTTTCTAGAAGTTCTGTATATATCCTTCCAGATTTTGTTGTGAGTTTGATTCGTTTAAACAAGTCGTTGTCTCTAATGTTAATTGGATTTACAAAAAAATGGACTTTTAAAGCAGCAAGGCGAGCAGCTCTTTCTAGAGCCACAATTGGAGTGGTCGAGAATGCATATTTTATTATTTCTGCACTGCATGCCCCTTCGCGTGTATATTTGTGGCGCCCAAACTTTAGCGTTTGTAGCGTATTACAGCCTTCCAATACGTTTCCGACAGCTTTTTTAGCGCATTTTATTGTTTCATCAGAAAGGGCCTCAGGTTTAGTAAATAGTTTGAGTCCAGAAGTGGTTAACCCTCCAACAATAGCCCCTATTGCGTTGGGTAGGGAATAACTGAAAACACGGGGTGAGGGGCCAGGGAAAAGTGATAGAGTAGAATAAATTCCTAATAACATAATGGTCCTTGCAGTTTTGATTTCATTACGAAAAATTACAGAGAAAGATACGTAATGGATTTTCACTTGTCAACATCAAGATTTTCCGATATGGATTAGGAACCTATCCCGATAAAAAGTTTCGGTCGATTTTCAGGTTCTTTTGAGCCGATTTTCGATTCAAATTCGGGGGTTCATATGCGGGAGGCTGATATTAACCCCCGAATTTGAATTGAAAATAGGCCAAAATAATCCCGAAAATCGACGAAAAATTTTATCGGGATAGGTTCGTGACTATGAAGAAGATGATTATTCCAGCAATTCTGATCTTGTTGATTGCACTTGGAGCGGCACTTTTTTTCGCTTATAAGAAAGAGGTCAAAACACATGAACTGGTCCTCTATGGCAATGTCGATGTGCGGCAAGTTGACATCGGTTTTCGTGTCGCTGGAAGGGTGGCAGAGCTGAAGTTTGAAGAGGGCGATTGTGTCGAAAAAGGGGCGCTGATGGCAGTTCTAGATAGGTCTCCGTATGATAGTCAAATTTCTCAAGCGGAGGCCAATTTAGCTTCGATCAAGGTCAATTTGGATAATGCGAACCTTGTCTTGAATCGACGTTGTCAGGCTGTTGGTTTTGGAGGGGTCTCTTGTGAAGATCTCGACAATGCGCAGGCGTCGAGCGCACAGCTGATCGCCAATCTGAGCGCTGCTGAGGCGGCAGTTAAAATCGCGCTCGACAATATGAGCTACACGGAGGTGCGAGCGCCGACTGATGGGATAATTCTGTCGCGCATTCGGGAGCCGGGG
Organism: uncultured Verrucomicrobiae bacterium; assembly: GCA_963806855.1. Taxonomy (GTDB): domain Bacteria; phylum Chlamydiota; class Chlamydiia; order Chlamydiales; family Rhabdochlamydiaceae; genus Sacchariniichlamydia. Next base: position 695,723 of record CAWDYW010000003.1, read on the forward strand.
ACGGTGGTCAACCCTTCGGAGCCTGTCTATACTCTCTCGGTCACCTCTCCGGTCTGGATCCGCGCCTATGTCGACGAGACAGATTTGGGCAAGATCTACTATGGGATGAAGGCTGAAATTCACACCGACAGCGGAAAGGTCTATCATGGGCAGATCGGCTTTATTTCGCCGGTCGCGGAGTTTACGCCGAAGACGGTCGAGACGGCGAAGTTGAGAACTGATCTTGTTTACCGCCTGCGGGTATATGCTGATAATCCTGACCACTTTTTAAAGCAGGGGATGCCTGTGACGGTGAAATTGCATCTCCAAAATGAGGAAAAATGTGAGTGAGTCCCTCGTCACGATTCAAGATCTCTCCAAGGTGTTTATCAAGGGAGAGGCTCCTGCGATCGACGGGATCAGTGCAGTCGTGCCAAAGGGACAGATTGTCGGTTTAGCGGGTCCCGATGGAGCTGGCAAGACGACGCTGATTCGGCTGATCGCGGGGCTGCTGCTTCCAACCTCAGGAACTGTAGAGACGGCGAGGCCACTTGGCTACATGCCTCAAAAATTTGGGCTCTACGAAGATTTAACGGTCGGTCAAAATCTCAATCTCTATGCCGATTTGCAGGGCGTTCTCGGTGAAGAGCGAACGCTGGCTTTTAAAAAGCTGCTCGAATTTACCGATCTTGCGCCGTTTACCGAGCGGCTTGCTGGCGATTTATCGGGAGGAATGAAACAGAAGCTTGGCCTGGCCTGTGCGCTGATCAAAAAGCCGATTTTGCTCTTGCTCGATGAGCCGACGGTGGGGGTCGATCCCATTTCGCGGCGTGAGCTATGGAAAATGATTCAGGCGCTACTTCAGCAGGGGATTTCGATTTTGTGGAGCACCTCGTATTTGAATGAGGTGGAGGAGTGCGACAGCGCCCTTTTGATCAATGAGGGGAAGTTGCTCTACAATGGTTCGCCTCATGAGCTGACCGAGCGGGTCGAGGGACGGGTCTTTAAGGTCACCAACATCGTCGGCAATCATCGCAAGCTCCTTTTCGAGCTGCTCAATCAAAAAAATGTGCTCGATGGGGTGATCCAGGGCAGCGATCTGCGGATCGTGACGCGTGAGCCGGGGACTCCTCAGTTTGCGATCGAAGCTTACAAATTTGAGATCGAGCCGCAAAAGCCCCGCTTTGAAGATGCCTTCATGGATATTTTGGGAGGGGGGCCAGGAGGGAGTTCTAAGCTCGCCGACCTGCGCCCTCAAGTTGTCGAAAAGATCGAAACCCCAATAGAGGCAATAGCGCTGACGAAGAAATTTGGCGATTTCATTGCGGTCGACGACATCAGTTTTAAGATCAACAAAGGGGAGATTTTTGGACTACTTGGACCTAACGGAGCGGGAAAATCGACCACTTTCAAGATGCTCTGCGGGCTGCTTCAACCGACAAGCGGCAAGGCACTGGTAGGTGGCCTCGATCTAGCGAGCGTTAGAGGAGAGGCGCGGAGGGAGATCGGCTACATGGCCCAAAAATTCTCTCTCTACAGTACTCTTTCGGTGAAGCAGAATCTTAGCTTTTTTGCGGGTATCTACAATCTCAAGAGGGCTGAAAAAGAGAAGGCGATTGGCGAGATGATCGAAATCTTCGGCCTCAAGCAATATCTCTCTACTAGCGCTGGGATGCTGCCACTCGGATATAAACAGCGTCTGTCGCTGGCCTGCGCCAATATGCATCGTCCTGCTGTGCTCTTTCTCGATGAGCCGACATCAGGGGTCGATCCAATTACAAGGCGGGAGTTTTGGAACCACATCAATGGGCTAGTGGGCAAAGGGGTGACGGTGATGGTGTCGACTCACTTCATGGATGAGGCCGAATATTGCGACAGGATCGCCCTCGTTTATCGAGGAAAGGTGATCAAGATCGATACTCCAGATGCGCTAAAAGGGAGCGTCAAATCCACTGAGAATCCAAACCCGACGATGGAAGATGCCTTTGTCAATTTGATTGAGGCCTATGATAGAAGATAAATTCAGTTGGCGCCGCCTTAAGGCTCTTCTCATCAAGGAAAGCTATCAGATCATCCGCGATCCAAGTTCGATTCTGATCAGCGTTTTTCTTCCGCTCCTTCTGCTGTTTTTATACGGCTATGGGGTATCGCTCGATTTAGACCATCTGCGGATCGGTTTGGTGATGGAGGACACGGCCCCAGATGCCCAGAGCTTGACCAAATCGTTTACCGATTCCCGCTATTTCGATGTGAAAATTTTCCGCGACCGGCGTGAAGTAAACGAAGATATCGTCGGAGGGAAAATCCGAGGCTTTGTGGTCATCCCATCCTACTTTTCCGATTTTCGCGGCCGAGAAGCGACCATCGCTCCGATTCAGGCTATTGCCGATGGGAGCGAAACCAACACGGCAAACTTTTTCCAATACTACGTACAAGGAACATTTGCCAATTGGCTGCAGCAGGAGGGGATCAGCAGCAACTTAACTGGGTTGCCCCATATCGATGTCCAGCCGCGGGTTTGGTACAATGAGGAGCTGGAGAGTCGTTACTTTTTGTTGTCGGGGTCCCTGGCGATTATCATGACGCTGATCGGCACACTGCTTACGGCTCTTGTCGTCTCTAAAGAATGGGAAAGGGGGACCATGGAGGCGCTCATCTCGACACCGCTCAAGACATCAGAGATTATCGCGGGGAAAGTGATCCCCTATTTTTTGCTTGCGCTGGTCTCGATGACAATTTGCGTGCTGGCGTCTGTCTTTATCTTTGGGCTCCCTTTTCGGGGATCGCTGCTGTTGCTGCTCCTGGTCACGAGTGCCTTTTTGGTCAGCGCTCTGGGACTTGGACTGATGATCTCCACAGTATCTAAAAGTCAGGCGCTCTCCTACCAAATTGCCACGGTGACGGCCTTCTTCCCAGCCTTTATTCTCTCCGGATTTCTTTTCGAAATCTTCAGTATGCCCAAATGGATTCAATATTTGACCTATATCATTCCTGCCCGTTACTTCGTCCAATCGGTCCAAACACTTTTTCTCGTTGGCAATGTGTGGCCTTTAATAATCAGGAATATCATCCCGATGGTGGGGATCGGATTCATCTTTTTTACGATCGCCAAAATCAAAACCGTAAAACGACTGGAGTAAACTGTGTTTTCTAGAACTTTAGCGCTGATTTGGAAAGAGATTCTCGCCGTCATGAGGGATCCCAAAAGCCGGATTTCGATCTTGGCCCCTCCGTGTATTTATATCTTGATTTTTGCTGAAGCTGCCACCCTCGATGTCAAAAATGTGCCGGTCGGCATCTTAAATCGGGACAATGGGGCGCAAGCCTTCGAGCTGGTGGAACGGTTTGAGGGGACCCCCTTCTTTAACCGGATCGTTTTTCTCAAAGGGGAAGAAGAGATTGCCCCTTTCATCGACACCCAAAAAGGGATCATGGTGATCTCAATAGACGAAGAGTTTTCCCGCAATCTCAATGAAAATCTGCCAGCCCAGGTGCAACTGATTTTGGATGGGAGAAAGTCGAACACCGCACAAATCCTTTCCGGTTATGCGACAACTATCATCCAGCAGTACAATGCCGATTTCTCTGCAGAGGCGGGGATCCCACAGCAAAATGTGGAGCTCTTTCCCCGTTTCTGGTATAACCCCAATGCCCTCTACGTTTGGTACAATATCCCTTCCCTTGTCTGTACCTTGACGATGCTCGCCTGCCTCGTTGTCACCACCCAGTCGATCGCTCGAGAGCGGGAGCTGGGCACCTTCGATCAGCTGCTCGTCTCGCCCCTCACCACCCGGGAAATGCTCATCGGCAAAACGGTCCCTGGCATTTTGGTCGGGATGTTAGAGGGGACTTTTCTCCTGGTGCTCGGAACGATCCTCTTTGATGTCCCCTTTAGAGGATCCCTGGCCCTCTTTTTTCTTTCCCAGTTTGTCTTTGTGACCGCGATCAGCGGCTTCGGCCTCTTCATCTCCTCCCTTTGCTATACGCAGCAGCAGGCGATGCTCGGGACCTTCATTTTCATGGTCCCCTCTGTCCTTCTCGCAGGCTTCGCTACCCCGATCGAAAACATGCCCAAGTGGCTGCAGCCCGTCAGCTACTTGATGCCGCTGCGCTATATGCTCGTCAATACCAAGGGAATATTTCTAAAAGAGATGCCGGCTTGGCTCGTTCTCCACAACACCTGGCCGATGGCACTTATCGGGGTCTTTACGCTCTCAATTGCAGGAATCTTCTTCCGTAGACTGCGATGAGGCCCAGTCGCCCCCAATTGCCTTATAGATCCCGACCAAGTCTCCCGTCAGAGCTTGCTCGCTTTCGATATAGGAATTTTCCGAATTGATCACCGCTTTGCGAGCCTGCAGCACCTGCAGCTCATTTCCGATCCCGACGCAATAGAGCCCTTCGGTGATCTCCAAAGTGCGCCGATCAGCCTCGAACCGATTCTTGAAAGACTCGTGCCGATTTTCCTCTTGAAAATAGGCCACTAGTGCACTCTCGACATCCTTAAGTGACGTCAGCACTGTTTTCTCATAGTTGAGAAGCGCTTGCCTCTGCAGAGATTTTTGCACATCGACCTTGCCGCGCACCCTTCCAAAATCAATCAGATTCCAATTAAGCCCAAGCCCCACGCTAAAGTTACGGCTGGCAGATTCCAAGATTTGTCCCAGTTTATTGCTGAGCCATCCCACAGAAGATCCCTCTCGATTGCCTGCGCCAAAATTTAGACCCGTCAAAGCAATGTGAGGGAAGTAGTCGGCAATCGCCGCCCCAACCTGCTCCGTTGCCGCAGCGAGCTGCCTCTCCGCGCTGCGGACATCTGGCCTGCGGCGCAGAAGCTCTGAAGGTAGACCGACTGGCACTCGACCACTGCCTGAGGGAATCGGACCTAGCTCTTGAAAAGAGGCTGCAAGACCCTCCGGCTGCCGTCCCAAGAGGATGGCGAGCGCATAGATCGACTGTTTGAACGAAGTTTCAAGAACAGGAAGCGTAGCGCGATCGGCCTCAAGCGTCGAAATCTGCGTCGTCACTTGCATCTCGTTGTCAATGCCGATCTCATAGAGGTTTTTGGCAATTCCCAATTCCTGCTCATCGGCCTCAATCAGCCGCTTGGTCAATGCGATTTTCTTCTGCAGAGCCCGGATGTTGGTGTAATTGACCGCCACCTCGCTGATCATCGAGATCAGCACATTCCTCGAATCCTCGATCGTAGATTCCAAAGTGTAGTAGGCAGCATTTTTCCCGTGCCGGAATTTGCCCCAGAAATCCAGTTCCCAAATCGCATCAAACCCCACTTGGAACATATCGAGAAATTTCGGCAAGAGTGTCACCCCTCCAGGAAGAGGCGTCGCTGGCGCAGGGAATAAGTTCTGGCTAATTTTAGTGCGCGTCGCTACCGCATTCAAATCAATTTCGGGCCACAAATAGGACCGTTCGATCCGGTACTGGGCCCGCGTTTGCTCGATTTTCTCAATGGCGATCCGCAGGTCGTAGTTCGAAGTGATGGCCTCGACGATCAAAGAATCAAGTAGAGGATCGCCGAATTGACGCCACCAAAAGCACAGATCAGCATTGGAGCATTCGCATTCCTTACTCTCTTCAAAGCAGCAGGGGATCGCTATGTCGGGCTCTTGGTATTTGGGACCGACCATGCATCCAATAAAGAGGAGGAAAATAGGTAAAAAATATTTCATAGAGGCCCATCCTCTATATAGAGGCGGGGGAATTGTTGATCAATGATATTTGCACAAGGCAAAATCAGACGTTATTATGGTAAATATCCCAAATCTTCTTTGTTGTGTCGTTAGATTTCCCAGGATAACCGCCATCCCAGCCCCAAGCCCAATAGCAAGTGCTGTATCCTTGGCTTTTAGCCCACTGAGCAAATTGAGTAAGATCATAGGCATTGGCATCCACGTTGTCGAGACCAACAGAAATTTGAGAAGGAGAGAACTGATAATTCGTCTCTAACCACTTTGCCCACTGGCCGACCCAAGCTTCTTCAGATGAGAGAGGATCGTAATAGGACATGATATAGATCCGATCGACCCCACATTTTCCAGCCTCGTTTTTCGATGCATCTAGTATGTTTTGAACGTGATTTTGCCATGTTGAAAATCCGGCATTTGTACAAAGAGAGGTTTGAAGCGAGGGGTTTTGGCTTTTAACTATTTTGATCAATTCTCCGACACTCTGTTCAAGAGCTTTTTGATCGGACTGATCCCATTCTTCAAAGTCGAAATCTATTCCATCCAGTCCATTTTTTTGGCAAAATGCTAGAAGAGTCGCGGCGCATTGCGCAGCACCTTGCGATTTTAGAGCGTCCCAACAATTTCCGCACCATCCTGCAGAGCTTCCCCCTAGGGACATTTTGACTGCAATCCCTTGGGCATGACATTCTTCTACGTACTTTTGCAAGTAGGTTTTTTGAGGGTTTTTTGGATCATAGAAACGGGATGTAGGAGGGATGACTAAATCAAGATCGGAGCGAGTATCGATTTGATAGTTGTTTTTGGAATCAAATCCGCTGACGAATAAATTCACTGTATTGACGCCTTGAGGGATATTGGCAAGAATATCATCGCCATGCATCGTCCAATCAACTTCCCAGGTCCCATTTTCAATTCCAATTGTTCCCGCTAGACTATTTTGGGGTGGGGCTTTAGGTGCTAGAAGGAGTTGAATGGCATCAGGAGGAAGATTCAACCGATCTTTAGCTGTCAAAAGCTCACCATTTAGCACCGGAGCTCTAGGAGAATCTGTGATTAAATCAATGAGATTATTTGCTCCTGCAGGTGTAGGAGTTCGATCAAAACAGAGCGGAAACATAGTAAACATTTATTTGCCTCGTTAATTATTGTATTATTAATCTTAAATATAATTATACTATAACTAACTTTTAAATGTAAATATCAAAATTTTAACTAATATTTTTATTCATTTAGAATCAAAAAAAGATCCTCGGGGATCTCCTCTACTGTGGAGGTTGTTGGCTCCCCAAGGTTTGATTGTGTTATTCCTGCTATTTTAGTTCTCATCGCAGTAATATCGATTTTCTGGTGCGGTGTTGCAGAGATCTCTTCAAATGATCGATTTTTTCTTTGTTCAATAAACCAGCAGACATAAGCGCCGCAGTTGATCAAATCCTTTTGATGCTTAGTCTGATTACTTTTGATCACCCAGTCCGGACATTTTACCTTAATGAGGTCTAAAAATTCATCAAATCTAATGTCACAACCAACTAATTTTCGGCTTTCCTCTTCAATATCCCTTGCTTGTGAATTATAATATTCAACCGTTTTAGTGTCCCGATCAAGGGCTATTATCACAATATGATTACGAATAGTACCTTCTAGAACAAAAGGGATAAATACTAATTTTTTTGAGCCAAGTGCTTGGTCTAAAATGTCAGAGACCGTCTTCCTTTTATCGTCCGCATTTTTAATTGCTGATAAGGATAGAAATTCATCAACGAAGGTCGTTTCATCAGTTTTTGCCGTTGCAAAGTTGATCACATCTAGCCCATTTAACATTTTAGTCATGATTCGCTTTTGTTCGGTGATGGTTGGACGGGAAATCGATGCAAGGATCGATCTAACAACCGAGCGAATTTTCGAAAAAATATCCGTGATCCCTTTTTCGTAGAAGCTCCCCACAGATGAAAATGTGTTACTATTAACACCTAAAATACTCATAATATATCTCCTTCTTTAAATATATTATAGCATAATAGTAAATTTATTTATATATAATTACGAATTGATCATCTTATTAATTATTAAGTACTTATACAATAGAATCGATCAATAATCGGGCGATGCTTAAGTAAGAGGGAATCGGCGGCAAGTTCCCCTTTTTGAACCATTGGGCATCCTCGATTTCGACGGGGTCTTTCACGATTTCGCCGCTCTTCCATTTGCAGCTAAAGGCAATAAGGAGCGAATTGGGAAAGGGCCAGGATTGGCTGCCAAAATACTTGATCTCTTCGACTTGCAGTCCTACCTCTTCAAGCACTTCCCGCTGGACACATTGCTCTAAGGTCTCTCCAGGATTGACGAATCCGGCGAGAATGCTATACATCCCTGGGGGAAAATGGGGGCTTCTGGCGAGCAGAATTTCATCTCCCTTCTGGATCAGCGCCATGACGACGGGGGAGATTTTCGGAAAGGCGAGCAGCTTGCAGACGGAGCACTCTTTTGCCCGCTCCTTGGGGCTGTCGATCATTTTGTTGCCGCATTGACCGCAAAACTGATGGGTCTGATCCCAGAGGATGAGTTGAACGGCCCGTCCGGCAAGCGCAAAGAGCGACTCATCCATCTTGCCATAGAGAGTTCTCAGATCTTTCCAGACGGCGTTGGGCGGCACGGTGGCAGATGGGTCCAATTCCCCGGCGTGGAGGTGGAACTCTTTAAATGTCCCCATGTAGAAGGAGCGGATGAGAAGCGGACTTTTCAGCTGAAAGGGCTCCATCGACCCATCGTGGACCAGTAGCTCCGCTCCTTTGAAAATGAACCAGAGATCTTCACCGGCTTGGGCAGGATCTTTATGCATCCGATCGAAGAACAAGTTAGGTGCTGAAAAAGGGATAGATTCCATAAATTCACGGCATATCAATAAAGTGTTTAGGGCGCCAGGCGGTGCGCAGGGCATTGAGGATGACGGCGACATCGATGAACTCTTGGGCGATCGCCCCGGCGACAGGGGGAAGATAGCCAAATGCAGCGAACATCATCCCGACCAGGGAGAGGAAAATCCCCCCTAGGGCACTCTGCAAGGCGATTTTCCGCATTCGCTTGCTAATGTGGAGAAACTCATCGACAGTGCGCAGAGAGTTGTCCATCACCACCGCGCCGGCTGCTTCTGCGGTGATGTCGCTATTTTGGCCAAACGCGATCCCCACGGTGGCGACCACCAATGCCGGAGCGTCGTTGATCCCATCTCCGAGATAGGCCGTTTTCGCCAGAGCTCTTTCCTTCTCGACGATCTGCACCTTCTCCTCGGGACTTTGGCTGGCATAAACTTTGGTAATCCCCATCTGGTCGGCGATATATTTCACCTCTTCTTCCCGGTCGCCCGATACGAGCATGATTTTATTGATACCATGCTTGTCTGCCAAGTGGCCGATGAAAGAGGCGCTCTCCTCTCGAGGGGTATCGTGGAAGCGGTAATAGGCGGCAAGCTGTCCATTGAGCAGGATGACACATTCGAGGCCGATTCCTTTCGGCAGCCGCTCCCCACTAAGCCCTAATCGGGCGAGCAGTTTACGGCTCGTGAGGATGATCTCATGGCTATTGACTGTGCCCCGAAGCCCCTGACCCTTGGGCTCGCTGATGTGTTTCACCTCAAGAAGGGGAATTTTTTCTTCTTTTGCCTTTTCAACGATGGCGCTAGAGAGGGGGTGCTTCGAATATTGCTCGATGCTGGCGGCCAGTTGCAGGATCTCTCTGGGATCGTGAGAGTCGAAGACCAGCTGATCGGTCAGCACTGGTTTGCCATAGGTGAGCGTCCCTGTCTTGTCGAAGATGATCGTTTTGCACTGCTCCAATTGTTCCAAGACAATAGGATTCTTAATCAATATCCCGCAGCGGGCGCTCAAGGAGATCGAGCCGATGATCGCCACTGGAATCGCGATCAGGAGAGGACAGGGAGTGGCGATGACTAGCACAGCCAGAAATCGAACCGCTTGGCCGCTGATAGCCCAAGCGATGAGAGCAATGAGAACCGATAGGGGTGTGTACCAAGCGCCGAGCTGATCGGCTAAGCGGCGCATCCGAGGACGCTTTTGCTCTGACTCGCGCATTACCTGCATGATTTTAGCATAGCGCGAGTCGATCGCCAGTTTGCCCGCTCTAATCGTCAGCGCTTCATCTCCATTGATCGCTCCCGAGATGACCCCCGATCCAGGGGCTTTTGAGAGGAAGAAAGGCTCTCCGGTCAAGTAGGACTCATCCATCACCCCTTTTCCCTCTGCAACCTCTCCGTCGACAGGACAAATCTCATGAGGCAAGACCACCAAAATGTCGCCGATCTGGATCTGTTCGACCGAAATGGTCTCCAAGGCTTCCGCTCGCTTACGGTGGGCAGTGGTCGGAGCCCGTTTCGCCAATTTCTCAAGCACTTTAGAGGCTGTTCCAATCGCATAGCTCTCAAGAGCCTGCCCGCCCGAGAGCATCAGCACGACGAGCGACCCGGCCAAATACTGCTCAAGGACCACCGAAGTGGCAATCGATATTCCTGCCAAAAGATCGGAGCTAAATTCGAGGTGAAACATTTTGCGCACGAGCATGAGCAAAAGGGGCCCGCCCCCGACGAAAAGGACAACGTAAAGCGGGTAATCGGCATAAGGTTTTAGGCTCGGGATCAAAAAATAGAAAATGAGGAAGAGGGCAATGCCGATCGAGGCGATAATGGCGATAACCCGATAGGGGATAATAGTGTCGTCTTGCTTCTTAGCCTGCACCGGAACCTCTTGTGCTTATTATAGCGTATTATTTCTAAAAGTATAGAATGGTGTGATGAGCGGTTATATTCTGCAGACAGGCAAAAAGGGGAGCGAGCGGCTAGAAATTCTAAACGAGCTCACCAACTCCGGCTTTCTCGCTTTTTTACACCAGGCTGGGCTCAAAGAGGGGATGAAAGTGCTCGACGTTGGCTGTGGGACCGGTATCCTCGCCTGCGAAGTGGCGAAAAATGTTGGCCAAGTCATCGGCATCGATATCAGCAAAGAGCAGATCGATCTGGCACAGAGCCTTGCAGCAGGCAAGCAAATTCACAATGTCGAATTTCGGCAAATGTCTGCCCATGACATCGGGAATCTCGAAGAGAAATTCGATCTCATTTATTTTCGTTATGTTCTTCATCATGTGAAAGAGGCTCTGCAATTTATATTTTCTTGACATCGGCTCTTTGCCCTTTTGTGATCAGGACTAGATTCTCTGGTGAAAGGCAAAAGACAGAATGGGGAGTTCCAGCTTCTGCCCAGATCTCAGATTTTATAGGACCTGATCGACGATGCTTTGATGTTCTCGCCCCAAGTGATCAAAAAAACAATTCGGGAAACCTCCTATTGGAAGTTTCTTCAATACCTGATCTGTCATCCCCTTCTGGCCTTACGATTTCTACTGACTCGGATGGGGATCCATATTAATCATTAGAAAATCAATGTGTTCCTTCCTCAATCAATACCTCCTGTATCATTTTAAGAACACTTTTTAGATCTCGTACTTGCTTTGAAGGGTACTTGAGCAGTTCTGTTATGATCCTCTCAGCTTCCCTTTTATCATGATGTAGCGGGACTCCAAGCACTTGTCCAGCTATGTGATAGAGGTTATCGATTGATTGGGGTGGGAAGATCTGTAGAACTTTGATCAGCGCCTCTTCCAAAAAAGGTCCCTTATATTGAGAAAGATAGCTGCATAGAGTAATCAATGAGTAGTATTTATCCTCCATCATTTGAAACAATTCCTTTCCTATTGGCTGCCTTTCCTCAATTCTAGAAACCATGAGGCCAAAATCTTTACCCGGCTTGCCCGAATCTTGATAGCAAAGCATATTCTCAAGATCATTACGAGTATGGAACTGATTGCACTTGTAGTATAAGACTTTATGAGGATACTCTTTCCATACTGTATAGAGTCCTGGAAACTCATTGTTTTCAGTAAGAGCGACAACCTTTTCTCCTTCCTGCCCAAAATTCATCATAGTCGTCCCAGCTCCAGGAAAACCGAGTTTTTTATTCATGATAGAGCATTGTGTTGCCTGGATGAGAAACTCGGTGGGATTGGGTGGGGATACATCAACATCAATTTTCCCTTCTTTAGTTTCTATCAACTTTATTCTATTGAAAGCTAAATAACTAGCTTCATCAAATGCTGCAACGGTGAAATATCTAAACTCCTTATTGTCCTCGGAAAAGAAGTAAATGCGGATTTCAACACCTCTACCCTTTTCATGGACAAAACGATAGCGTGGAGTGAGTGCTCCCAGACCTCTGGCGAGAATTTGGGATGTGTGGGGCTCCATAGCTTTATATAAATGATTGAGAAGCTCCTTGGGAAAAGCCAGAGGGATCATTGTTCTGTCTGTAGAGGTTAGAAGAACGGAAGACTCGGCCATAGCACTATATAGATTATTTCCAGGCAGTGTGCTTTCTTTAGTTTGATTATCGTAGTGATGGTGATATGTTCCCCTATTTTTACCTTGAATTTTATGGTCGAGGAAGTTCAGGTATTGAATCATTAGTTCGTAAACTCTACGATCATATGTTGAAGTGTGAAATTCTGTCGGTACTTTCAGCCCATTTAGGTCTTTAACTGAGAGTAGAGACTTACCGGGTTGCATAAATTCATAAGTTTGTTCAGCTTTATCCAAAAGAATGTAAAAATCTAATAACTCTCTTTGATTCTGCTCGGCTTCTGGAGAAAGCCTAAGATTTTCACATTCCTGTAGAGTCTGTAAAAATGCATAGCGGTGCAAGAAACATTGTTTTTTTAAACAATATTGGAATCTTATTACTAAATACCTTTGATGAATATTAGTCCACCCTTTAGTGATCTGATGTAGCTCACTATGAGTTGTGAACTTGCCGTCTCCGGAGAGCAATGAAGAAAAAGATTGTTGTAGAGTTGTACTTAACCCTTTCATTATTTCAGCTTCATATTTTGCAAAATCCTCTTTCGTAATTAGAGCTCCAGAGTCGGTTTTCATCGATAGCAAATGCCTAAATGTATTACCCGCCCACCCGGGAAAAAGGTAATCGAATTCCGTCGGAGCCAATCGCTCACTGAATACTCTGTTGAAGAAGAATTTTCCGGCTCCGGCATAGTTTTTGAAGAAAGGACTTTGGTCAGTTTTGCCTTGGAATAAAATATTGAGTCCCTTTCGTAACGTTGAACAAGAATTCTTCCAAACCGATTTTAGTTCTTCCAGGGATGCGGACTCTGCCCGTGTTTTTTGCTTTTGGATCGCATCACCAAGTCCTTTCAACACGAGAGCTTGTTCAGATTGAACAACTTGAAAAGCAGTTGGCAGGGCATCTTTCAATCGAAGGAGTGTGTTCCCCCTTTTTAAGAATTGGCCAAAACGGGCAAGGACGCTCTCCTTTTGGTCTGGGATAAGACCGGATTCTAAAAAGGGAGCAGCTGTTTCGTAAAATTCTTTGGCAGTGTGCAAGTAAAGTGATGCATTGGCGATATGATTCACTCCAAACTGCTCTGCTACATATCCTGTAAAATAATGAGGTTTTTCTGGCATCCATTGAGGAGGAACCGTTAAACCGCGATTAACTTTCTTTTCTGCATATGTCAAAACTGAGATGCTATCGGCAACATATTCGCAGAATGATTCAATTAACTTTACATCTTTACATAGTTCTCTCTTCTCTCTCAGAATAATTGATTTTTTGCCAAACTCCTCTTTTTCCCTTCTCTCTTCTTGAAGAACTTTGTTAAATTCCCGTTCATCCATTTTCATGAGGACTTCGGTGCTGTACTTCTTGAGACTATGCAGAATGGCCATTCCATAGGCAGCCCGATCGCAATGCGCTTCATCAAATCGGGCGATGATTTGTGCATGCTTAAAGTCCAATTCTTTGCGCAAGTAGGAAAACTGACGATCCATATGTTCTGCAAGCTGTTGTACAGCTTTTTGCAGTGCTTCCATGACTTTCTGATGCTCTGATTTAATTTTTTCACCTTTGATTAAACAGTAAAGTGAACGTCCAACACCGATGACAAGTGTGAATATTTGCAACATAGGCACTAGTGTTGAGGCAAGACCGGCAGAACTACAAAGAAACTTCATCGCATCTTCAAATTCTTTGCCTTTTTGAGCTTTATTTATGATATCTTTTAATCCGCCTACACCAACGTCATTAAACAAAAGGGCTGCATCATAGATCATGTAAATATCACGCATTGTTTGGACGCTTAGAACCATCTTTTGATTCGTATCACCCAAGATGACTCCAACCTGCGCGGCGAGTTGTCTAGTTGTATTAAAAGTGTCTAAAATTGGCTCTCGATTAAGAGATCTAGCCGCATGATGATTTTGCATCCCCTCCGAGACAGCCCAGCGAACCTCTTTTTGGGAACCATCGCCTTCAAAACGTTTCCTCTGCCTTTCAATTCCAGCCCAAACCCTCTGTCTCGTATTAGAAATTAACCCTTCAACTCTTAATTTCTCTTCGATATCTTTGTCTTGTTCTGTTAAGGCGGCAATTTCTTCTGCTGCATCTTCTTTTGCCTTTTTCCACGCCTCAGCTTGGGCATCGTGGGATGCAGCAGTAGCAGCATTTTCATTTCTATGATTGGTCTTTTTGCGATGCTTTTCAGCGTCAACGGTATGTTTTTTTTCATTCTGTTCAGCAGTCTCTTTTTTTTTCTCGGCTTCTGCGATCTGAGCTTCGATATCTTTTTTGGAATCTGTCAGAAATTTGCAATAATCATCAGGTGAAATAGCATTGCGTATCTGCCCGAGGAAGTTCCTCATCTGCTCTTGCTGATAGAATAGAGATGAAATGCTTTGATCATTCTTCTGAACTAGCATCCGCATGGTTTCGCTGGCAAAAGATGTCTTCTCAGCAATTTTTCTATATAAGTCCTGTTGTTTCTGCTGCCCTCTTGATTTTACGCAATGAAGGATTTGTCCCGCCGCCATGATCGGAGAGGCAACGGCACCCATGCCTAATAGTCCGAATCCTAAACTTCCAGTATTCACAAGAAGATCGAGATGGTTGGCATAATCTGCCCTTTTCTTAATTCTTTTTCCAAAACTTTCATGGATCTCTTGGTCGAGCTTGCTATAGTATTCTGCTTTATTCCCCAGTCTCTCTCTTTCAGCAACTCTATATGCTAGCTTTTCTCTGAGCTCAGCTGCGGACCTTGCGTATTGATCGCGAAGCTCTTCGGTCCGAGAGATGGCCATCGCTGTGAGCAAGGGATTGGTCAGATAACTTTCAATTTGTGCTTGAATATTATCCGTATAGTGGGATTGCCCATGGAGTATCGGTAGTAATTCAAGCCTTACCTCTTTATATTTGGCACTATCTCGCATCATCTCAGCTGCGCTCACAAATTCATTCATTTTCTCACGATGTGCAAGAATAGTAGCCGTACTCTGAGCAAGGGTTGTGACCCTACTGAGAAACTCACTTCTGAATTTAGCATCATTATGGAATTCCTCGAGAAACTTTTTTCCTTGTTCAATCAGGTTTTTTAGATTTGTATCTACCTGTTGATGGTCTAGTATAACTTGCTGATAAAGCAGCTCTCGAGATTGATCCGAGAGATTTAAACTGCTACATGCTTCAATCAGTTTATCAGTCCGCATTTCCGGCTCTTCACAGCGCAATTCATGTACTAATTGAGAAATCGCTGTAAGGGCCTCCTTTTCCGAGCAGTCTTTAGGCATCTGACCAAGCTTGGCCTCTATGAATTCCTGAACAAATTTTGGATCGCTAAAGGCTTTGTATCTTAACCCCTCTTCACTAAGAGACAAAATGCTGCCTAGTAGCTGGTCGGCACTGCTGCCATTTGCTTGGATTTTTGAACCCATTTCGGTTTGAAGTAAATGGTTTAAAACTTCTCTCTCCCAACCCTGATGTGTGGCTCCAGAAATTCCAGCTGGTGCTTTTGGGGCGAGTCGGGGTTCAAATACGAGATTAGAACAAGTGAGCTCCACTGCTGTTGATTTCCCACTACCACAAACTCGCCCTCGAACTGCACTGGTCTTTTCGCTGGTATTGGATAACCCACTCTCTTCTAATTCTAAATTAGGAGCTGTTATGATCCGACCCTGGGAGTCCAATTTTTGTCCCCTACGGCTCCAGGTCTGAGTTTTTGGATCATAGACATCAAAACGCTCTGCCCAATTTGGAATCTCAGGGTGAGGATTCATTTTTCCATCAGCTTCCCAAACAACATTGGGATTCTTTAAGTGTACGAATGTCTCGAGCGCATTCTGGAAGCTGAACAGTCCTGGATTTCCCTGTGCTTCATCACACAGAGAGTCATCGTTATCACGAGCATGACATGCGTGGGTTGCCAATAGACCATCATGAGGAGTGACCAGAATACCACTGGGAGTCACATACCACGAATCACGATCTCTATGGGATTGTATCGACATAATTTCCTCTTAGATTGCTTGTGGGGGTTTAAAAATCGTGTTGAGTATAGTCAGTCAAATTAATATTCTGCAATGGCCAAAGGAGAACGTTAAAAAATTAATATTCCTATCCTTGATCTCCGGAACCTCTTTTGCTTATTATAGCGTATTATTTCTAAAAGTATAGAATGGTGTGATGAGCGGTTATATCTTGCAAACAGGCAAAAAGGGGAGCGAGCGGCTAGAAATTCTAAACGAGCTCACCAACTCCGGCTTTCTCGCTTTTTTACAACAGGCGGGGCTCAAAGAGGGGATGAAAGTGCTCGACGTTGGCTGTGGGACCGGTATCCTCGCCTGCGAAGTAGCGAAAAATGTTGGCCAAGTCATCGGCATCGATAACAGCAAAGAGCAGATCGATCTGGCCCGTAGCCTTGCAGTAGGTAAGCACATTCAAAATGTCGAATTTCGGCAAATGTCTGCGCATGACATCGGAAATCTCGAAGAGAAATTCGATCTCATTTATTTTCGTTATGTTCTTCAGCATGTGAAAGAGGCTCCGAAAATCATTAAAAGAGCAGCTTCGCTACTCAATAAAGAGGGCCTGATCGTCTGTGATGAACAAGTCGATAGCGAAGCCTTTTACTGTGATCCGCCAAATGAGGGATACGATCTTTGGACCAGAGGTTGCGGATACCAATATCAGGTCCAGGGCACCGATAACTCGATCGGAAAGAAACTAAAAGAGATATTTTTAGATGAGGGCTTTGAACCCCTCGTTGCCTACGCATATGCGCCAGCACTGATTACACCGAGGCAAAAAATGTTGCTCCGGTTAGGTTTTGAAGAGGCTGGAGCAAAAATTGTCGAAGCGGGCCTCTTCACAAATGCAGAAGTGACATCGGCGATCGAGCTTCTTCGCGAATTTGAAGCGAATAATCGGTATTTGGCTTTTTACAGCAAATATATCCGGATTGCCGCTAGGTTAAAGGTTTGAGCCTGGCGGCCATGGCGAACTGAAAAAAGTATTTGTCGAGGTCTTCAAGAGTCGTACAATACTCCTCACTGCCCAAGACCGCTGCGCAGAAAAGTTCCTTTGCTCGAGCCAATTCTTTGCGCCTATTACGCCATCGGTCATCGCTTAAAGTTAAATAGAAAAGCTCAAGAGCTCGGGATACAGCATGATCGAATTTGCATTGATCTCCGCGTGCTCGAATTGCACGATTGACCTCACTTCCAATGTTACCGAGTTGTTCAGCAAGTGAGAGAGTAAACCACCGGCCTTCGGCAAGAGATTTGTGAAAAAATTGTGTTGTCATGATTCCTCGATTAATAGAGAAACAATCTCTTTAACTTTTTGACGTATAATGGGATCAAGTACATCGCGAGATCGTTTCCAGGGGAAGGTCGCAGATTGATCATTGAATCGAATTCGATAAATTCTTCTCCAGATTTATCCGGGTACAAATTTATTCCCCATAAATCCTGTTGACGAGATCCTTGATCGATCAAATGGCCCTCTTCATCAGAATGAAGTTCAGCACCGATGGCCATAACTTGCCGTTCAATATCGACGACAGCTTTTACCAGATCACCATAGCGTTCTTTGGCAAGTTCGGATAACTCTGTCTTTGTAATTTTTTTTTCAACTACACACATCGGCATAAGCAATCTTTTATCAAGAAGAATAACACCCAGTAAAGAGATTTGCAAGATTCAATCCTAAACCTCTTTGGGGGTATCAGAGTAGCGCCCTCTGTTTGAGCTCCTCGATAATCTGCTCATAAGACTCGAAAACAATCCCATCGATGCCCAGCTCTTTGGCTCTTTCGATTGTTCCGAAAACCGGCGCTGGCTTTAAACATGGACTTGGATGATAATTGTGAGCTGAGTCGAGAAGAATCCCAAGAGTTCATCAATCGGGTTTCCAAAGAGATATTTGAGAATAGACCTATTTCCCTACATCACTAAGAGAGAAGAGCACTATGAAGCAATTACTCTATAACCTCATCCAGTATGTTATTTTGGGACTGGGCTGGATACTTCTTATTCCATTTGCCCCAATTATTGGATTAATCGGCATCCTTTTTTACGGCATCCAAGCTCTACGCCAACTCCCCAAACACCGCTCACTCTATCGACAAACTCTTTTCAATGGCATAAGAGAAAACTATGGTCGCATCCCTGGGCAAGATTATTCACAATGGGACGGCAAGCAAATCATCCCTTGTCATAGAAAGCTAAATTTGAAGGGCATCTATTTGCATGGGGCAGAAAATCAAAATTTTTTGGTTGCAGAACCTCTTATTAAAACCCCCTTTTGCATAGAAGAAGATCTACGATGGCTTGAGGTTGAGTTTTTAAGATATGTAGATAAGGCAGTGCTCGATGAAAAACTAGATAAATTCCAACTTTCTGCCTTGGCTCTTATTCCTATCTTTGGAGTGTATGCTGCTGTATGTCTATTTATTGGCAGGACTGAGCCTATGAGCCGCGGCCGTTTTTGGAATTGGTGGGACGCGCTTGAATTTCATATCGAAACCTGCAAAAAAAATTTGGGATATGATGAATATAGAAAATAAATCTGCAGAGCTAAAAGGACTTAAAAAGCTGGTGATTTTCTGCACAATCCTCTATGGGACTTTCCTCACCATCAGCCTCTTCAATATCGTGAACACCATTGTCCGCATCATCCTTTGGTATTCTTTGTATCCCCTTTTAGGGTGGTTATGGGTATCTATTGCCCTTGGCATTCCTTTATCAATGATCATCTTTATCGCGAAACTTTGGTCGCACTATTTAAAAAGTAACGTTAATAAAGTTTATCTATATTCTATTTTGCCTTTACTAGTATTAATTATTTCATTTTTAATTTAACAAGAGAAACCCGACTTATATATGAAAGAAAGAGAAAAAGTCCTTGAGGAAGTGAAGCAATACGGATTGAATCTTGAATTTGCAAGCGATGAGTTCAAGAATGACCGGGAAATCGTTCTTGCAGCTGTAAAGCGAGGAGGATGGGCTCTTGTGTTTGCCAGTGATGAACTCAAAAATGATCGAGAGATTGTCCTTGTGGCTGTCCAAGAAAATGGAGGAGCGCTTCTGGTTGCCAGTGATGAACTCAAAAATGATCGAGAGATCGTCCTTGATGCTGTGCAGCAAAACCCTGAGGCTATTCGATTTGCAGATGCATGCCTGAAGGATGACCCTTTATTCACAGAACATTTTCGCTGGCTTGAGTCTAATCCTGAGAAAAAACCACTATGGGAATTCAAGATCGTATGAGTTTTAAGGATAGGAAAAACAAGCGGGTTTGAGCTCTTCCCCCTAGGGGGAAGGGCTCAAGCCCGTTTGTTCGAATTCTACCTTTTTGTTGGGATTAACCCTTCAAAAAGAGAACCACCCAAAATATCTCCCAATTTTTTAAGATTTAGGACTCTTCAAGTGTTTGCCTTAAGGGCAGAGGCACGAGCGAATAGCTGCTCTCGTGTCACCACAGTGCCGTCTTGCAAAGTCGTGGTCTGACGGCCGGAAAGCGTTTCGCCAAGTTTGATGTAAGCTGTGGCTTTGGTTTTGGCTGTTCCTAGAGAAATGATCCTTTTATAACAATCTTGCAGTGTTACATAACCACCGCTAATGAAAACCTTTGGGAATAGGCTGCCGTCAAGCTCATTAGCAATCTCTATCCATGCATTTACAAAATTAGGATTTATTTCCAAACCTTTTGCGAGCAAATCTTTTTTATCTAAATCTCCCTCATTCCGATGCACCCTTATGCTATTCGTGCCGATTATGCGGGCCAGTTCGAAAAAGAGTTAGGGTGATAGTTTGGAAAAGTTGGCGCTGTTGCGTAATTTAACTCTCTGAAAATCAAAAAAATTATATCACCACAGAGAGCACAGAGGACACAGAGAAAAAATGGCCTTCTATAGGGAATTTGGAAATTTTTTTCTCTGTGCTCTCTGTGGTGATAAATATTTTATATTCAATCTCTTAAGAGCGAATTCTAATTACGCAACAACGCCATGGTTTTTGTCAAAAATATAATTACTTAATTTTAAACAACTTACATAACTGTAAGTAATTAATTGACAATAATTACAAATTTATATATAATTAATTATATAATTTAAACAAGGAGTAATTATGAGTATAAATCCACCACAGGCAGCGGCCAGCGACCATAATGGAAACTCAAGCAAAGGAACATCAGATTTAGTAATAATTGGAGCATCGGCACTTGTCGTAGGATCTACGGTAGCTTTAACTTTTGCGGGAAGGCAAATATCAAAAATGTTATGGGCGGAAAGTCCAGTTAAAAATCAGCTTCAAAATACCCAAGAGTTAGAAATGACTCTAGCTCGAATAAAGAAAGTGAGCGCATCTCTCATAGGTGATCATAAAGAATTTGGTAAAAACTTAGCAGAACTGCCTGAAAATATCAAAGAAGGTTATGCACAAATCATTAGGACTCCATTGAATCAATTGTCAATGGACGTTAGAAGAGCTTTAGAAAAGTTGAAGGCAAGTGATGAATATCTATCGATCGTGGAAAAATGCGATGGCACCGCTGATCCAGAAAAAGTTGCATTGGGAAAAATATTCTTCGAATTTCAAATGAGGTCGATTGAAGAACAGATCATGCCCGAGCTCTAAATAAACGTTTACTATTTATCCATTTCAATGTTTAGGTTCAAATCAATGACACCAAATTCATCGCACTGGAAAAGACCAAGCGAAGTCCAAAGGAGGCCATTTTCATCTAACAGTTGGGCGGTGATCCGGATTTCTTCTCCCGGCTCTGGACCACGGAAGACAATGGAGATTTCTTGATCCACGGATGATTGCTCAATATAAGCTTCAGTATACACCGATGCGGGAGGCACTAAAGAAGATTGGAGGATGGCTCCAGAGAGAATCCAAGAAGTGGGGAAAATCTGCATACGCGTAATCCTAGCATAAAAGCCCCTGGGAATGCAAAATCAGTAGAAAAAAATTTCCTATGAGTCCAATTCCCAAATATCGGTCGCCACCTTGTCGATGAACATTTGATCGTGTGAAATAGCGAGGATGGCTCCATCAAAATCAAGCAGCGCTTTTTCAAAGGCCTCAAGGGTCATCAAGTCGAGGTGGTTGGTTGGCTCGTCGAGCAGTAAAACATTGGGCTTCTCTAGAGTGAGAGCGAGGAGCATCAGCCGTTTTCTCTGCCCGACGCTCAATGTGGCAAACGGGCGGTGGATCAGCTCTGCCCCACTAAGAGCTGCCATATGGAGCGCTCGACGCAATTTCTCTTCATTGAGGTTGAACCGGTTTTCAAAGTATTCGAGAGGGGTTTGGTCCATTGGAAGCAATTCGACCTCTTGGTCCAGATAGGCGATCTTGACCCCTTGTGACCAGCGGACCTGCCCTTCATCGATAGGCAAAAGGCCAGCCAGACAACGTAGCAGAGTGGTTTTCCCGGTTCCATTGGCACCTGTCAGCACAATGCGGGCCCCATTCTTCAGCTTGCCGCTATAATCTGAAAAGAGCACCTTATCCCCAAATGCCTTACGGATGCCCTCCCATTCGACTGCGATTGACGATGGCAGCGGGGTTTGTTCAAAGCGGAGTCCCTTGATGCTTTTTGGCTTGGGATGGGGGAGGGGATTGGCGTCAATTTCAGCCAGACGCCCCTTCCAAAAATCCAAATTGCGCTGCACCGACTTCTGGTGTTTTTCCCCGCGCCGGTCATAAGCCATGATATTGCGATCCGATGGGGGAGTAGGCTTTGCCTTCGAAAAAGTGGTCTCTTTGATTTTTTTCTTTAGCTCCGCCCGCTCCTCTTCCTGCGCAAGATAGTCTTGCATCTGCTTCTCCAGAAGCCGTTTTTGTTCCTTGAGATAGAAATCGTAGCTTCCCCCATAGAGGGTCAATTTGCCCCCTTTGATTTCAACCAGACGGTTGCAGGTCTCATTCAAAAACTTCCGCTCGTGCGAGACAATCACGGTCGCCCCTTTCCTGCTCCGCAGCATCTCCTGAAGCCACAGTTGCATCTGCTGATCCAAGTGGTTGGTCGGCTCGTCGAGCAGCAGCAGATCGGGATCCTCCATCAAGGCTTTTGCAAGCGCAATGCGGACCCGCTGACCACTGCTAAGAGAGGCCATTGGCTGGTCGAGAAGGTCCTCTAGCCTTAGCCCCTGCAGCATCTTTTCAAGCGGCAGCCGGCGATATCCACCTAGCCGCTCATATTCAGCATGAAGCTCTTCCCACTCTGCAATGCGGGCTGGATCTTCGAGGCACTGGGCCATCTGCTCTTCAAGGTTCGATAGGGGCCCTTCTTCGAGATAGCTTCGCGCAGTCCCTTCTGTTGGGGGAACCTCTTGGGGAAGAAAGCCGATCGACAAATGGGGCGCCTGAGAGAACTGGCCAGAATCGGGCTGCACGAGGCCGCTCAGCAGCTGCAATAGGGTCGTCTTGCCAGCGCCGTTTTCGCCGATGAGGGCAAAGATCTCCCCATCATTGATTGACAAGGCGATATCCTCAAAAAGGGGCCGATTTCCAAAAATTTTAAAGAGATGAGTAAATTGAATAAGGAGTCGAGACATAAATTTGTTCCTGGGTTAGTGGTTTAGAATAGGGGGAACGAACTTATTTTCTCATTGGGAGTTACTCCTTTTAACTAAATTATAACAATTTTTGTGTGTTTTTGTCAAGATGAACATTGCAAAATGTTGATAGTTAAAGTATAGTGGCTTGGTGTTCAAATTGAAGTTGCTTGCTTTATTTGCCTTTATTACCTTAGAGGCGTCAGATATTTATGACCTCAAATTGATTTATAACAAAGAGGCTGGTTATGAATACTCCCTGCCACAAAATATCCTTGAGAGTTATCTATCTGGTAAGGCTTTTGATCATCCACAGCTCTATTCTCTAGAGGAGTCGGAAGCTCTGCATGCCGATATCAGTGCCTTATATGAGCAGATCCTGGCTAAAGATCCTGTGCGGAAAAAATTGGCTGTCATCACCGCAGGCGCTCCCGGAGCTGGCAAGACGGTGAAGATGAAACAAGATTTGGAAGCGCGTCAAACGGAATCGGGGGACAACTTTGCCTATATCGATCCCGATGATGTCTGTTTAAAAAATCAAACGAGAACCTATCTTGTCGACATCGCAAGTGGGGATGGCTCCTTTCAAGCTAGAAAAATGGCTTATGATAAGTGGAGACCTGGCTCCAATGGGGCCAATCATCTCATTTTGGCGAATCTGATACGGGAAGGTTACGCTTTCTATTTTGGAATGACTTCAACAGGGCCTGTTACGTGGAAGTTTTTCGAATTTCTGAAGAACCAAGGTTATCAGATTCGGCTCATTCATATCTCGGCGCCCGATGATGTCCGCTGGGAATCGATCAAGGAGCGAGACAAGACCTTCGTTCAAACAACCGAGCAAGACATCATCGAAAAAGGGCTGCTCTTGCCTCAGCGGATAACCGATACCTATTTGAAATATGCCGATCGGATCGAATTTTGCTATCGGTCAGCGGTCGATCAAGATGCGATACTGGCTGCCATTTGGGACAAAAATGAAAGGAAGCTGACAATTTGCAATCCCGAGCTCTATGAAAAGATCACTGCGCTTCATGATCTTCTCGCTGAAAAGCTCCATCGGCCAGATCTCTATTGGGAATCGATTTCCATCACAAGCTTTCCCTTGACGCGGCCTCTTTCTAAGAGCTGAAGAGCAGTCTCGACTGTTTGAACACTGAGAGGCCCAACAATTTGGTGGAAAGGGGGCTTCAGAGATCCTGTTTCGAGCATCTTGGTAAAGAGCTGTAGGTGATCAGAATAGATCTTCCAATGGCGGCGGCTCGGATCAGCGAGTTCAGCCCCGAGCGCAACCTGGTGAATCGACATATTCCTCGCGCGGGGAATCGCGTTTTCTTCCCAAATGGGGAATTGGAAATCCTTTTCGGGGAGGATTGTCGAGAAATGGCCAGAATATCCAGTCAATTCCAGGCACAATTTTTTCATCTCTCCACCAACGAGGTCAAGCGTAGCATCAAAATATTCGCCACCGTTCAATTTGAGTAGCTCCTTTTTCAGCTCATCATGGGAAAGACCTTCGTAGAACACGATATGATGTTGATCAATCCCTAGGTGCTCATGCAAAAACTCTGCGCTTTTTCGATCTCTAGCCACTGTGTAAATCGTTTTAACACCGAGTTGCTTCAGGAACTGAGCGGCAAACACACCTACGCCCCCTCCAATTCCCCCAGCAAAGACCGAGTCTCCTTTTTTGAAAGCGCCCGAGGCGATCGTGGCCCGGAAAGCGGTCGTAGTGGCTAGAGGGATAGCTGCTGCTTGGGCATAATTGAGATTCTTGGGTTTCCTGGCGAGTAACTCTTGCGGAACACAAGAATATTGCGCATAAGTGCCATTGGAACTTTTCAATGCCATGCCGTACACCTCATCCCCGATTGCGAAGTGTTTCGCTTGAGGTCCAGTTGCATCGATCACCCCGCTAAAGTCAAAACCGATAATCTGATGAGGATCGCCTCCAAACCACCCTTCGCGGATCTTCCAGTCGACAGGATTAAAAGCTGCTGTTTTGATCTTGACCCTCACTTCGCCCTCTTTGGGAATGGGCAAGGTCACTTCTTCCAGAGCAAAACAACCTTCTCGGCCAAATTTATGCATGACAACTGCTTGCATTTGTTTCCTCCACTATTGAAATAACAGGCTAATTAACGCCGCCAGGCCAAAGCATGCGATGATAATCCCGGCGGTCCGATTGATCCAGAGCATCACTTTTTGGCTCACTTTCTTCCTAAATAGGGTGACCCCTTCGCTTAAAATCAGCCACCAAATTGCCGAGCCCAAAAAGACCCCCACTACAAGTGCGGCGGCATCAATGTAGGTTCCTTTGATGCTCGAGAGCCCGATGCCGGCAAACACCGCGACAAAGGCCAGGATCGTGAGCGGATTAGAAAGAGTGAGAAAAAAGGTGGAGACAAAGTCATTCAAGAGCGAAGTGTGGGAGACTGGCCGTGCTTTTTCTGCGGGCTTAGACGAAAATGTCCTCCAACCAAGATAAAGCAGAAATGCCCCTCCGATTAGGTGTAGCCAAAATTGGCCGGCAATGAGGAAATTGGAGATGAAGGTGAGGCCAAAAGCGGCGATGACAGCGTAGATCGCATCGGCAAGCGCAGCCCCAAGCCCCGAAAAGAGGCCAGAAAAACGGCCATACTGTAATGTTCTTCGAATGCACAGAACACCAATTGGACCGACGGGCGCAGCAATCGAAAATCCAAGAATAATGCCTTTTAAAAAGAAGCCTAATTCCATCTTGCAATATTTTTATTTTGAGCATACCATGGATAGGTCAAAAATGATACTCAATACTGATCGAATCAATGCTGTTTGACAAGGAAATCGGAGGTAACGCCTATGGTTAAAAATACTTTGAAAAAAACTGCCGAGATTGCTGCTTTGTCAGATGGTTATAAAGATATTTTAGCTTCCATTATTTCCAAAATTAAAGCCGCTCAGGCAAGAGCCATGAGCGCAGTTAACCATGAACTCATAGAAGTTTATAGGGATATTGGGAAGATCATTTATGAGCAACAGCAGAAAGGGGTGTGGGGCGATTCAATTGTAAAAAGCTTGGCTGTCGACCTTCAAAAGGATTTTCCTGGTATGAGAGGGTTCTCTTATCGCAACCTATATACTATGAGAGAGTTATACCTTTCTTATAAGGACAGCGAAAAATTGCAGACATTGTCTGCACAAATTAGCTGGTCGCATAATGTGGCCCTCCTCTCGAAGTGCCAAAACTCTCTTGAAAAGGAATTTTACATGAGGCTGTCGAGGAGAAATGGCTGGACCTATCGTGTTTTGATCCATCACATTGAGAATGGCACCTATGAGAAAACGATCGCTAGTCAGTCAAATTTTGAGAAAAGCCTTCCGAATGACTATAGAGAAAATTGGAAATGATACTCAAAACTGATCGACTTATTATCCGTGAATTTACCGCCGAAGACCTAAATGCTCTGGCGTCCTTGCTTGGAAATGAGCAGGTGATGGAATTTTCCATCGGGGGGCCCCTATCATGGCAGCAGACGAAAGAATATTTAGAGCAAAGGATTCTGCCCCACTATGCTCACCATGGATTTGGCCTTTGGGCGGTTGTCTATGAGGGGCAGGTCATTGGGTATGCTGGGCTCATCACTCAACAGATCGATGGAGAGAAGCTCATCGAATTGGGGTATCGCCTGCTGCCCGAGTATTGGGGAAAAGGGCTCGCCTCCGAAGCGGCCGGCGCAATTGCCCAATACGCCTTCGATCAGCTCAACCTCGAGCAGATCATCTCCATCGTCGAAGAGAAAAATGTCCGAAGCGTTTCGGTTGCAAAGCGGCTCGGGATGCATCATTGGAAAGATGCCGATTTCCATGGGAAAATTGCGCAAATCTATTGTCTGCATAGAGTGAGTGTGGAGCATTTTGATCCAATATGGGAGAAGGTTTTTGAAGCGGAGAGAAGGCAGCTGGAGAAGATTTTTGAAGGTCATCCGATTGAGTTTATTCACATCGGCAGCACTTCGATTGGTGGATGCTCAGCAAAGCCTGTTATAGATATTTTAGGGATCACGACCGATATTTTGGAAATCGATGCTTTTAACCAAAAGATGGTCGAGCTGGGATATCGACCACGGGGTGAATATGGGATGAAGCAGCGTCGTTTCTTTCAGCGGAAAGCGGCCCCTAAGGTCCATTTGCATATTTTCGAACGGACCGATCCCGAGGTTGGCCGCCATTTACGCTTTTGTAATTATCTCAGGGCGCATCCAGAGAAAGTCAAAGAGTACTCTGAGCTCAAGGAGGAGCTGGCAAAACGTTTTCCTCACGATATTGCCGGCTACATACTTGGCAAAGAGAAATGGATCAAACAGACAGATCTGCAGGCTGCCTGGGCCGCTTCTACATTATCGATACCGGAGCAGCCGAAACGAACAAATTGGACTCAGAGTGAGATCTTGAAGGCGATGGAGGTCAACATGCATTTGCAAATGACCTATTTTGCCAAGTATATCCCCACGATGGAGATTGTCTTCGAGCCCGATGTGACGGTTGTCCGCTCCGAAGTTCCCGATGACACATTTAACTATGTCCTCTCAGCAAGGTTTACAGAAAAAAATGGCAAGGAGAGGATCGCCCATGTGCAGAGCTTGTATCAGGATCGGCCCTATTCTTGGTGGGTAGGCGAGAGCGATACCCCCTCTAATTTAAGTGAGCTGTTGCAGATTCAAGGCTTCGAGTTCAAAGAGAAGAATGTGGGGATGTATTTAGACCTTTCACATTTTCAGCCAATACTGACTTCTTCTCTTCAATTTCATCGTGTTCAATCACCCGAGCAAATGCAAGATTTTGCCAAGGTGGTCGTTGATGTGAGTGAAATGACCGAAATTTACGATCTTGTTTACGCCCATCTGCCTCCAGTGCTCTATTCAGGCAGTAGCCCCATGGAGCTGTACGTGGGGTATTTGGATGGGGCGCCGGTCATCACAGGGATGCTGATTGCCCATGCGCATGTCGCTGGCATTTACTACATCATGACCCTTCCCACTCAGCGGAAAAAAGGATTTGGGACAGCGATGATGAATCTTTTGCTCGATCGGGCAAAAGCGCGAGGCTACTGCATCGCAACACTCCAAGCATCCAGCGAGGGCTACCACCTCTATGAACGTTTGGGATTCCAAAGATGCTGTGAGTTTCTGGAATATACTCAAAAAAAGCAAGTTCGTTATTGAGTTAAAAATTTCTTTTTTGCTAAATACTAGATACTACTTTCCCCCTGGATTTTTTTGTGGTGTTGGGTATGAACACCTCGAATGGGTGTTTTAATAGAATTTTTTAAATTAGGTGAATCTATGTCTGCAAAATCTTTTTGGCCTTTCCTTTCTCTGATGAGTCTTGTGCTTTCTCTTGAAGCAACAACAAACTATACGGTGACCTCTAATAGCGATGATCCCACGGTCCCAGATTCGCTTCCCAATATCATCAACCAAATCAATTTGGCCACTTTCACAAACTCGACCACTCCTCAGGATTTTGCGATTTCTTTTTCCCCATCCATTTCAAATACCATCGCGTTAACAGCTCCCCTGCCCCCAATTGTCGCTTCTCCGACAGCCACAATTACCGGTACCATTGATGGAAGTGGAGTCTCAGCCGGTCTTACGATCGATGGGGGAGGAGCAAATAGCGCTTTTATCTTTATCGGCAATGGCCCATCTGGCAGCGGACAATTTACAGTGAGTAATATGACCATCCAAAATGCAAAAGCAAACGGAGGCCCAGGCGGCACAGGTTTTGTTGGCGGAGGAGGAGGCGGAGGTCTTGGTGGAGCCGTTCTTTTGTTAAATGGTGCAAATGCAACTGTCCAATCGATCGCTTTTATCAATGATAGTGCCCAAGGTGGCGCTGGAGGCGCAGCGATGTCTGTAGAGAGTTCCGCTGGAGCTGCGGGTGGCGGTGGAATACACGGGGCAGGAGGTTCTGCCGAAACATTCTCAGAAGCTGGCGGCGGCGGGCTAATGGGGAATGCAGCAAATTTTATTAATGGCGGGGGCGCTGGAGGCGGACTCATAGGAAATGGAGGAGGCTGTAGCTTCGGTAGCGGTAGCGGAGGCGGCGGATTAATCCCACCGAACGTTAATGGATTACCAGATCAGTCAGGCGTAGGTGGAAATGGGGGTGGGCCCCTTGGTGGAGCAGGAGGAAATAGTTATCTTCCTACTAATCCTGCTGGTCAACCTGGCGGGCTCGCTAGCGGAGGCGGTGGCGGTGGAGGTCCTGATCCAGCTGCTGTTGGAGGTACTGGTGGCTATGGAGGCGGAGGCGGAGGCGGTTCAGGGAATGCCAATGGAGGCAATGGAGGCTTTGGAGGCGGCGGCGGAGCATCTGGAACCAGTGCGCTAGTTGTCGGAGGAAATGGAGGATTTGGCGGAGGTGGTGCTACGGGCTATGGAGGCAATGGACCTAGCACAGGGGGAAATGGAGGCTTTGGAGGCGGTGGAGGCAGCGGAGCGCTCGATGGTGGCGGCGGCATGGTCAGCGGCGCAGGTGGTTTTGGTGGAGGGAGCGGAGGGGCGCTCGTCTATAGTGCTCCAGTGGCTGCGGGAACTCCAGGCTTTGGAGCTGGAAGTGGAGGAGCAACTGTATCATCTGGTAGCAGCTCTACTAATGGTACTGCCGGGGGCGGAGGCGGCGCAAGCCTCGGGGGCGCAGCTTTTATTCAAGAGGGAGGCTCTCTCACAGTGATAGATTGTACCTTCGCAGGCAATAGCGTGACGCCTAGTGTAGGAGGAGGAGCGCTTTTAGGGGGTGCTCCAGGATCTCCTGGCTTAGCCTTTGGTGCTGATTTCTTCTTGATGTCGGGCGGATTGCTGAATTTCGATCTCTCATCTAATCTGACTTTAACTAATCCCATCGAGGGTAATCAAGGCGTAGGAGGGGGAGATACCACGGTTGGAGGTCTTACTAAGATGGGCCCCGGGCAACTTTCTCTCTCTGGCGCGAATACTTATACCGGTATCACCAACGTCCAAGCGGGTACGCTCCAAGTCAACAACTCGGTTGTCACAGATGTAACAGTGCAATCGGGAGCAATTTTAAGCGGAACTTTTTCAATTAATCCAAACGCCGCTGCAACAAATAATGGGAATCTAACCAATTCCGGTACAGTCTCCCCTGGAGTAAATGAGTTGGGGACGATCACCGTCAGCGGTAGCTTCACCAATAACTCCGATGGAACACTTGCAATTGGCATTACTCCTAGTGGGACTAATGGCAGCTTGTTTCTCCCTACTGGAACCTCCTTACTGAATGGGGGGATTCTAGAGGTATTCGTCAACTCTGGTGCTTATGCCGATGGGACACGCTATACGGTCATTAATTCCCCCACTACAGGGACATTTGCTCAGGTTAACCAAAATGGCCCGATGGGCGGTTCGCTCATCATCGATGTCGCCTATAGCAGTGTGGTCTTGACCATCCGCAACAACCCCATTTTCAACCCTGCGGTCATCACATCGAGTGTAGCTCGGGCAGTGGCCAATTGTATCACCAGCGCCCTCCCCCTTACCGACCTCGATTTTGCTGCAGTGGTCGAGAACATAGGAAGACTAAGCAATACCCAGATTAATCGAGCTCTGATAGATCTTTCACCTGTCAATTTTGGTGCTTTGGACTGGATCAATGAACGGAATAATAACTATCTTGCAGATATCTTATCTGAGCGGCTCTTTGAACTCTGTTGCAGCCCAAGAGATTGCTGTAGCTGCGATTGCAACCGTACGGTTTGGATCGATGTCTTTGGCAATCTGATGAATAATTCTAAGCACTATAACAACTTAAGCCCCTTTGATGCGAATGCAGTTGGAGTGGTCACTGGACTTGACTATTGCTTTAATTCTTTTACATTGGGCGCTGCATTTGCATACACCCACACTTGGCTCAACTGGAAGCATCATCATGGCAATGGCGACATCAATAGCTACTACGGCGCGCTTTATGGCAACTACGAAGGGTGCTGGTTAAATGCCGATATTTCGTTCATAGGGGGCGGTAGCGATCACCATTTGAAGCGCAGAATTGATATTCAAGGGGCAGATGTGGTAACCGGAGCGCCGGTCGTGATCGATAGATCGGCTAAGAGCCATCCATGGGGCTACTTCTTCACTGGACATCTGGGCCTTAGAACTGATTGGGAGTGGTGCTGCACTACCTTTGAACCATTTGGACTGATCGATTACAACTACTTCCAGCGCCAGAGTTTTAAAGAGCATGGAGCAAATAGTCTCAATTTAAGGGTGAAACAGCATACTCAAAACATGCTCCGCGGCGAAGCGGGCCTAAGGGCCTATCGCACGTGGGTTTGCGAGTGCTCATGTTTCGCTCCTTATATTGGCCTCAGCTGGGTCGGAGAGTTCCCTTTAGGGCATTCTAAGCAGAAGGCGAGCTTCACTGGTCAGAGCTGTGTGATTGATGTGACCAGCTACCACTCTTCGGTTCAACTCGTCTCTCCTCAAGCGGGGATCAAGTGGACTCAGAATAGTGGATTATCATTCTCGCTCGGTTACAAAGGGCTCTATAACAACAAGACCAGTATCAATGAAGTTGAAGGCCGCTTAGAGTGGGTATTCTAACTCTACAGAATTAGAAAGGCGTGAAGCATAAGATCTGCGACGAAGTGAGCTCCCATCGCTGCCCAAAGACCGCGCGACCAGTAGAGCCAACCGAAGACGATCCCTGCGATTCCATTGAGGAGAAGGACTCTAGTAATTTCGAAAGCTGTGGGCGAGGTCAGCTTGAGAGCCGCGGGCAGGTGGCCGAGCCCAAAAATTAATGAGACTAAAATATTCGTTGCCCAGAGAAAATAGATCTGCTTATTCGCATTGAATTTAAAGCACTTCTTGAAAAGAAAGTAGAGGGCTGTAAACAGAAATAATCGAAGTGAGACCTCCTCATTCACCGCACCATAGATTGAAGCTAGAGCCCCAGCCCAAAATGGAGGATGTGCGGCTGTAAGGAGCGAGCTATGGAAAACCACTTTATCCAGGATGAAAAGCGTCAGCCCAGTTAACAACCCAAATAGAAGTGCGGGGTAGAGAAAATTTGTGCGACGAAAAGGTTGTAGATCGGTTTTGGGAAGAATTTTATAGCTTAAGTAGCAAATAAGGGCAAAACCTGCAGCAGACTGAAAGGTAATCAGAAGGAACAGCCTTAAGTTTGAAATGGAGGCAGGGAAAATATCTAAATAACGGATGTAGGGGATAATGGACCACGTTCCAATTATCGACAGAATCCATAAGAAAACAAATGTCTTTTTGTGGGCTTTCATCATCGGCTAGCTTAGCAAACTTTTGGATAATAAACTATCCCCCCTCATCGCTGAGGGGGGTGACAATATTACGATAGCTTTCGCTCAGCAAAAACCTTCATCGCATCCGCCATGAAAGTGGCAAGTTCTGGATGAAAAGGATCTAGCTGTTTTCTGAATTCAGGATGCTCTGCATACAACTGAGCATACGCCATGTACACCGCTTTGGTTGCGGTATGGGTTTGCTGCATGAGAGCATGGTGTTTTGTGATGATCTTCTGCACCTCATCTGAAGCAGGATCCAATCCTCTTTCGATGCAGCGGACAAGTTCATTAAAAATCGCGAGAGCAGTTGTCGTAGAGGGCTTTCCCTCTTTTTTCGACATCCTCAGCGCTTTTAGTTGGATTCTTGACGCTTTTTGCGACAAGTTTTTCAGCTGCGGAATAGGATTGCCCTTCCTTCGCCTTTACCAATGTAATATTGAAGCCATCGAACATCTCTTTGTCTTTCATTTTCTTTTTTCCTTTTAAGTGTTTGATTGTTTTATCGATGGTCTTAAGTAACACTCCAATTTTTTCCCATTCTTTGGTCAATGCCGATTTGTGGGAGTAGAGAGCTGCGAGTTGATCAAAATCGCTTTTCCCTACCACTTTTTGGATCTGTTTCAGGGAAAAACCTAATTCTTTGTAGAACAAGATTTGTTGAAGCTGCAAAAGCTCTTTCTCTTCGTAATACCGGTACCCGTTGGATCCATAGTAAGCCGGTTTAAGAAGACCGATTTCTTCATAGAAATGGAGGGTTCGCACGGTTACCCCTGAGAGTTCGCTTAATTTTTTCACTGTATAAGCCATCGATTCCTTCCTTTAATATCCCTTTGATTTTAAAGGATGGCTCAATAATAGGGAATGACGTATACGTTAGGGTCAAGATGAATTTTTCGGAAAAAAGAAATGGCTGATCGTTAAGGAGTTGCGAACGCTATTGGCTTTGCTATTTTTTCCGGTCTAGGAATTCTTTAAGTGTCATCGAGTATTGTTCTTCCAGTAGCTGTGAAAAGGCATTTTTTTCAACGGGAGTTTCTTTTAGGCGATAGAATCGAATGAGGTCTCCATCGATCGGAGAAGAAAAAAAGCAGGGATGTCGAAAGACATAAGGCATCCTATGTGGTCCCCATTTCGATTCAAGACACAGATTGCCATCCTCATCGAAACGGCAGATCCCAGCATGAGTCGTACCACCGACGTCATCACCTTGATAATCAAAGCTATTTGTAACAGTGCAGACTGCAAGATCCCCATCACGAGGCTCATCAACATTTTCAAAATAAGTGCTTACAATAGGGTCAATATTATGCTCTTTAAGATATTGCTGAAATGTGCTGATTTTTATCCCTGAAATTGCCTCTAATTTTTCTCCAAAAGTACTGATCGCATACGCATAACAGGTCAAAAATCTTCTTGGATCATCTGGGGCAAATTCTCCTACTCGGAAATTATAATGAGAGGGTTTGCCATTAGAATATTTATGTCCGATGGATTGACATTCTTCCGCATTGCAGTTCATCAATCTTTTCCTAAGGATGTCGGTTTTTGTATATCCATTATAGAGTCTGGCATAGGTGCGCCCCCCATTAATTCCCCATGCGGTGATGGCAGATCCATCGTATGGACAGAAAAGTCTTGTTCTTTTTGTAGCTTCGATCATAGTTAATAATAATTGTATCAAAAATATTAATTAATTTCAAGTATTTTTAAGTAGCTGATAATTATCATTTAACATTCTCTAGCCAACGGCCATGTTTTTTGATTAATTCGACGAGCCGGTCATCGGCATCGGCAAAGTGGATATCTTTCTCAACGCAGGTCTTGCCCACGTAGAGGTCGATCATCCCGGGTTTGGAGCCGACGTAGCCAAAGTCGGCATCGGCCATCTCGCCAGGGCCATTGACGATGCAGCCCATAATGGCGATTTTGACGCCGGGAAGATGGGAGGTGCGCTCGCGGATTCTTTTGGAGACATCTTGCAGATCGAAGAGGGTCCTTCCGCAGCTCGGGCACGAGATGAAATCGGTCTTTGTGGTCCGCATGCGGGCTGCTTGCAGAATATTGAGGCTTAAATTGCGTAGGAACTCGTTTTCATAGGGGGCGTTGATCCAGAGGCCGTCGCCCATACCGTCGCAGAAGAGGGCGCCAAATTCGGCAGCCGATTGGATGATGAGATCTTCTTGCGAGCAGTCGTACTGAAAGGCTAAGATCACAGGAGTTTTTAGTTTGAGCCAATTGAAAAAGCGGCGGCAAGTGTTGAGCCGATCGGTCGAGGGGGCCAGAAAGATGAGCGATGGATTGAGCTCTTCGAGCAGAGGCCATTTGTCCGGCGACTCGTCTCGGATGAGGATCGCTTGGGGTCCTTTTTGCGCTGTGAGCGCTTCGGGAAAGGTGCGCAGTGGCAGATCTCCGGTCCCAGAGAGGATTTCGCCATCGCCATTTGAAATTTTGATTTTTTTGTAGAGGTCCAGTGGAGAGCAAGAGCTGAGGATGACGGCCCCGTCGCGATGCAACATGTCTCTATCTGCTTTTTTGATGGGAGCTTGGAGTTTGACCGAGGTCTCAAAACGCTCATAGGATTTGGCGAGCTTGATCAGTCTTTGGCAGGGGTCGATTTCATTCCAGGCATCTTCGGTGAGCGAGACTCGGATGGTATCGCCGATCCCATCGAGAAGCAGTGAGCCGATTCCCATCGCCGATTTGATCCGGCCATCTTCGCCAGCGCCCGCCTCGGTGACGCCCAGATGCAGAGGGTAGTCCCATCCGAGAGCGGTCATTTCCTCAACCAAAAGGCGATAGGCTTCGATCATCACTTTTGGATTCGATGACTTCATCGAAAACATAAAATCGTGGAAGTCATTTTGGCGGCAGACACGGGCAAATTCGAGCGCCGACTCGAGCATCCCGCGTGGAGTATCGCCATAGCGGTTCATGATCCGGTCGGAGAGGGAGCCGTGATTGGTGCCGATCCGCATGGCCCGCTTGAGACGCTTGCACTTTTCGATGAGTGGGGTGAACTTCTCTTCGATTTTTTCGATCTCTATAGCGTAAGAGGCGTCATCGTAAATAGTCGTCTTGAAGGTGGCCCGCTTGTCGACGAAGTTGCCTGGATTGATCCGCACTTTCTCGACGAAATCGACAACGGCGATCGCGGCTGGAGGGTAAAAGTGGATGTCGGCCACGAGGGGAATCAGATAGCCTCGCTGGAGCAGCCCATTCTTGATCCCTTCGCAGGCC
Source organism: uncultured Verrucomicrobiae bacterium (assembly GCA_963806855.1). Classification (GTDB taxonomy): domain Bacteria; phylum Chlamydiota; class Chlamydiia; order Chlamydiales; family Rhabdochlamydiaceae; genus Sacchariniichlamydia. The sequence goes on from CAWDYW010000003.1 coordinate 730,943, forward strand.
TCGGCCTCTTTCATCCCCTGAACGGTGAGACGGGCAATTTCACAGCCCGCATCGGCCAGGCGGATGATCTGCTGGATCGTCGCTTCAACATCGCGGGTGTTGGATGTGGTCATCGATTGGATCCGGATCGGATTATTGCCGCCGACGCCTACATGACCGACCAGAACTTCTCGTGTCTGCCGCCGTTTTGCCAATTATTGCCTCTTCAAAAGTTGATCGCATTTGGCGGCCAGAATGAAATCACTCTCAGATAGGCCGTCGATTTTGTGGGTCCAAAGCTGAATCTTCACTTTCCCATAGGCCAAGAGGATGTCGGGATGATGCCCCTCTTCTTCAGCCAGCGCGCCGACCCGGTTGGTGAAATCTAGCGCTTCGACGAAGTCTGTGAAGAGATAATCTTTTTCCAAGTGGTGCTCGTCGATAAGGCTCCAGCTACTACCTAGCTGCTCGTAGTAAGCGGCGAGTTCATCTCCTTGAAGGGGAGGGGTGTCAGAGTTGCATGGGATACATTTTTTTATTGTGAGGTCGCAGCAGGCTTCGGAATAACCTGCGATACAAAATAGGGTGCAGAGAATCGTTAAAAATTTCATTTAATCCTCCCATAAGGTTATCAGATACAAGAATAAAATTACCGATCTTTTAATGGAAAAAAAAGTTGCAAAAGCAGACAATATTTAGAAATTTTTATCGTTCGGAGGAACTCGATGCCAACTTCAATTAAAGTGACCAGCCCAGCAGGGGTATGTTGGGAAAAACCGCTTACTCAAGGAGAGTATAAAGAGCTCAAAAAGATCGGTTTTGATGGAAGAGACCTTCTTGGGATATTCTCTGCAGCTGCAAAGCCGGTAAGAACGAATAATTGGACCAATTTTTCAAAAGATTTTTTCCTACCCACTGTGGTCACCTTTGTCTCAGTTATCAGTTTTACCATAGAAGAACCTGCAACGGTAGGTAAAGTGGCCATTTTAGGATTAAATTTGATTCTGCTCGTGGCTGCATTGGGATTGGATCTGATGACATTTCCTATTCGTCTAATCACATGTATTCCTCGTGCCATTTACAACGCTCAAGCTCAGCCGATTCCATTCCACCGGTACTTAATCGAGCAAGGGGTCGATCAAAAGTTCTTTGAGGAGGGGCAGGTCATCGTCAATTTACAACGAGAGAAGCTCAGCAGGGAGCCTACGAAGCAATATATTAATTTTTTTGGATACGTTCACAAAGAGCATTCAATGGAGCAACATTGGAAAGAGTTCCCTGTCAATCTGATCGATGTTCCTGCGAGTTATGACTCATTCTGGAGAGGGGGACGCCATTCTATTTAGAAATCGATCATGATTAAAGGAATCATATTTGCTCTAGCTGCCTGCTTCATTTGGGGGCTGATTTTTGTTGTCCCTGGATTCATGACGGGGTATAGCGCGCTGGAGGTCGCCCTCGGCCGCTTCACCGTTTATGGAATGGTGTCGGCATTGATCTTTTTGCGTGGGAAATCTGTTGGGCGCTGTCGATTTCCGCTGTCGATTTGGTTCAAAGCGCTCTATTTCTCCCTCTTCGCAACGCTGGGCTACTACACGTTTTTAGTGCTCGCCCTCCGCTATGCCACGCCAGCCATCTGCGCCCTCGTTTTAGGGATTAGCCCGATTACGATTGCGTTCTATGGGAACTGGAGGGAAAAGGAGATTCCGTTTAAGACTTTGATTCTCCCATCGATCCTGATTATGATTGGCCTCGTCATCATCAATCTTCCCCATTTTGGTGCTGGAGCTTCTTCATCCTTTATTCTCGGTCTTGGTTGTACTCTTGTCTCTCTGACCTCCTGGAGCTGGTATGTGGTGGCCAATTCCCGCTTTTTAAACCGGCATCCTGAAGTGGAACCCTCCGATTGGTCGACGTTGATTGGAGTGGGGGCTCTCATCTGGGCTGTGATATTTGCATTGATTCTGAGGCTCTGTTTTGAGGGTCAGCTGCAAATTGAAAAGTATCTCACTCCGAGCGCCGAGCTGAAGAATTTCCTCATTGGAAGTGCGATTCTAGGGCTCATCTGTTCCTGGGTCGGAGCATTTCTTTGGAATCGGGCCAGTCTCTATCTGCCTGTGTCGCTTGCGGGACAGCTGACGATTTTCGAGACCATTTTCGGAGTCCTGTTTGTCTATATGTTGGACGGGCGGTTCCCTCCATTGATGGAGGTGATTGGGATCGTTGTGCTAATGGCCGCCGTGATCTATGGCATTCGGAAATTCAAGTTCGCTGCATTGAATTGAAAATTTTGACCACCCATTTCTCTGGCAGCATGCGGAGCAAGGGGACTGCAATATAATGGTAAAAAGATGAGGGGACATACCTTTTCCTTTTCGATAAAGCAAAGTCGATCATTTTTTTGGCCAATTTTTCTTTCGTCCACATGAAAGGATAGCTCCCTCGAATTCCAGGAGTGGCTGTCGGGCCTGGATAAACGATGGAAAATTGGTTGACACTATCCTCATAGGTCATCGATAGACATTCGAACGCTTTTGAGACCGCCGCCTTTGCCGCGCAGTAGCCAGCCCGATAGGGAACTGCGAGAACCGCATTGAGTGAGCTGGTCAAAACGAAATTCGCCCCTCCGTTTTTCCGGCAAATTGGCTCCCAGAAGGCGACCCATCCCAATACGCCAAAATAGCCAGTCTGGAGGAATTGCTCGTGAAGGGCGAGGTCGATATGGTTGCAGTGTTCAATCATCTGATCGCCTGTGATGCCTGCATTGAGAAAGAAGAGGGAGGGGCAGAGGTTCTTTTCCACAATTTGCTGCGAGGTTTTGGTGATATTCTCCAGCTGGGAGAGGTCGCATACTATCGGGATGAAGGCTTCCTTTAGATCTTCTTTGATTTTGGCGAGTTTGTCAGCCGACCGGGCGACTCCAATTACCAGCCATCCCCGCTGCGCTAGATCGCGAGCGAGCGATTCCCCAATCCCAGACGAAGCGCCTGTCACCAGGGCTACTTTGTTGTTCTTATTCACAATCATTTCAAATACGTCAAAGCAAATTAGAAATATATAGGATTTTTTATCATGGCTGTTTTGGAGTGCAGTACAAAATAGCCACGTCCATTTTGGATAGCAGTACAAAATAGCCATTCGCAACACGCGTATTATAAGGTTGTTGCAATTCGTCTTGTAAATTTTATCTGTTTGGTGTAACATATAAAAAAGTTGGTAATAGATATGAAGCGATATTGTGAGAAGTTTATTATAGGGGACCTAATGAAAAAAATGGTCTTTATTGGAGGGCCTCGCCAAGTTGGCAAAACCACTTTAGGGAAGCGGCTTCTGAAGGAAGATCATATCCATGGAGAGTATTTTAATTGGGATAAAGATGAAGATCGAAAGGCCGTGCTGAAGAAACAATGGAAGCAAGATAGCTCGCTCATTATTTTCGATGAGCTGCATAAATACCCAAGATGGAAGAGATGGATCAAGGGTGTTTGGGATTCTCGTGAAACGGATCAAACCTATTTAGTAACTGGCTCAGCGAAATTGGATGTTTATAAAAGAGGTGGTGACTCATTAATGGGCAGATACCATTATTGGCGGTTGCATCCTCTTTCCTTGGATGAGCTGCCTGCAGGGATGAGCAAAGAGGAGGGATTTAAACGGATGCTCGCTTATGGGGGATTTCCAGAGCCATTTTTATCAATGGATGAACGAGAGGCTCGAAGATGGCGACGTGAACGCTTTGATCGCATTCTCAATGAAGATATAAGGGATTTGGAACAGATCCGCGAAGTCCAATTGCTCCGTTTTTTTGTAGATGCTCTAAGAAATCGCGTCACTGGATTGGTGACTCTATCCAATATTGCCGCTGATTTAGAAATCTCTCCTAAAACCGCAAAGAAATGGCTAACCCTTATCGAAAAGATGTACATCAGTTTTGCCATTTATCCCTACACTAAAAACGTCCCTCGGAGCATTCTCAAGCCCCCAAAAGTCTATTTTTTTGATACGGGGGATGTCGATGGGGATGAAAGCACTCGATTAGAAAACCTAGTTGCAACTCATTTATTAAAAAGACTGCATTTTATTGAAGACTATCATGGCTATAAATGCAGTTTGCACTACATCAGGGATAAGGAAGGTAGAGAAGTTGACTTTGTCGTTGTGGTTGACGGAGAGGTGACCGATTTAATCGAAGTTAAATGGAGAGAAAAAAAGGTTTCGAGTCCATTGTTATACTATAAAAATCTACTTAATCCCAAAAGAACTATTCAGCTAGTAGGGGAACTCGACCGCTCTTTTGATCAACATGGGGTCAGAGTCACGACTCCAATCGAATATTTCCAAAATCCCCCCTGGGAAATTTCTTAACCTGGATTGCGTGGGATTTTAACAGTGCAAACGCCTTGTTTGTAAACGCAATCAAAAATAGTTCCTTGGCCATCTGTATAAGTCATCGGCCCCTCTAGGATATTGTTTTCCCAGCTTCCGCAAAAGATTTCTTCAGTATCCTTATTATAATAAGTGCCTTCGCCCTGCTTGAGATTATTTTCAAAAGATCCAATGTGCATATGTCCAGAAAGGAATTTGGTTTGCCCCTGTCCATGCATATAACCTTCTTTAAATTCGCCTATATAATACTCCCTTCCATTAGGCGAAATTAATACACCCTCGCCATGACGTTTGCCATTTTTGAACTGCCCTCTATAAAAGCCAGAAGCATCCTGAAGCTGTCCTATACCTTTGACAAATGCGCCCATCTCCCATTGTCCTTCAAAATAATCCCCATTAGTAAAAGAGAGTTTTCCGTTTCCATTTGGCTTATTGTTTTCCCATCCACCCTCGTAAACAACCTGTTGCTTGGTTGGATAAGTAATTGTAATTTTCTTAGGAGATGTTTTATCTCCCCAGATTGCTTGCAATGTCGTCTTATCAGCAAGAATATATTTCCCTTGCCCAAACGGGATCCCTCTTTCAAATTGGCCGATATAGACGTTGCCATCTGCATATCTCAATTCTGCAAATCCACTAAAGTTATCGGGGGCCTTTCCATTAAAAATAATGTAGGGTGCGACTTTCTTTTCTTTAAGATCGTGAGATCGATCAGGCGCACCATGATTTCCAGTCTCTTCTAAGGTCCTTTTACGGACTTCTACGGCTTTATTTCTTGATGCGTCTTGATCTGCTTCAGGGAGTTTAAATTCTTGGCGTTGATGATTCTCTAGTTCAGCTCTTTTAATAAACATAATCTTTCCTTATTTAATTAAGGACTTAATTTTACAAAAAACAAAATTTAACGTCAATGATTTATTTATAATGCTTATTCACAATAGACTCAAACTAGATAAAAATAATATTTGACATAACTGCCGATCTGTAAATAAAATTTTTGAGTTGATATTAATGAAAATTTATAGTATAATTATTGTATTATGAACAGTATTTGTAATGTAAAATCTCCAGATATTCCGTTTTCTAATTTAAATAGAAAGCTAAGTTTCTTCGCTTCTGCCGCAATAGGCCTTGGAATTGGCCCGGCACTGGGTACCTACATCCATGAACTTGCCCATGCGGTGGCGATGAAAATAGTTTTTGCAAATAGTCATCCATCCATTGAGTCTGGGTTTAAGTCGGGATTTTGTTCTTATAATTTTCAAGGTCCAGCTACCGCTCAAAAAAATCTATGCAAAGCTATGCAAAACAGCTTCACACTGATACGTCAGGCGAGCAGCGCCTCTGACGATTCACGTGTTGGGATCTCACCAACAACTTCCGGAAGTAAGGTTCTGTCTCAAGAGCTGGATTTAACGAGCTCTTGGATCGGCTTTTTGCCGTTCGAAAGTGCGCTGCAAGCGCCGTTTGAAGTTTCTTACTCAATTGACTCCAGAGTGACCATACATGCTTGTCCCGATTCCTTGCAGGTAGGGACAAGGTGACATGGCCATCTTTGCCATCAGGTATTTCACTGAGGCTTGAAGGCACTTTTTCAGAACAATCGTAAATATCTGCGGCCAATAGTTAAGGCTGCTGCTTGATGAATAGATAATCCATATCGTCTGGCAAATTTGATCCGCCCAATGATAGAGGTATAGGCTGGATTGACTTGGCTGAATGAAAACTCCTTTTTTGCTTGCTCGGGATTTGAGATGGGTGATGAATGGAGTTGTAGGCAAAAGAGGAGAGCATGCGGGCATGGGAGGTGCTAGATTGTTTTCTCGAAGTTCAGTTTTTTTCTTTTGAAAGTCTAGATCTTCAATAATGAGGGGTTTATTTTTTCTTTCTGCATAGGCTATCGCTGAGGCTGCGGCATCGCCAATGATCGCTCGTGTTTGATCGGAGCTTTTTCCATAGAGGTTGAAAGGAGATGACTTTTTTGGAGATGGGATTGCCAAATCGATCTGTTTCAACCAAGGCGAAATGGTCGACGTTGATATCAAGTCCTATGACCCGTATTTTTGTTTGAGATGCAGGGTGCTGGTTCAATGTCAAAAGTTGCAAAGACACGCCACCCTTTCTCATCGCGCTATGAAACCGCCAGCTAATGGCTTTGCCTATAGGATTGTTTAAAAGGTTTAGGATTTCTTCTTTGCCGTAGTTGAAATCCACATTGGAAATGAAGAGATATTTTCCTGTTTTCCGAGGGCATCAGGCAGTCGGATGCGAAGTTGGAGTGTTCCATCTGGTTGCAGAGTTGCTGTGCAGGTTTGATTGCCGGATGTCTCATCTTTGGACCCTAAGAAAAAGAGTTCTTTTGTGCGGGCATCTTTCCAGTCTTTGCGCCATTCTTCATGTGAGGCGTACCCATTTGCTTCCAGATCAAACTGCGCACGAAAGAGTTTCTTAGATCCAAAACAGCAGCGGACGATCCCTTTTTCATGATCTTCTTCTAGTTGATGGAGTTTGTCCTCTAGGTGTTTTAGTCTTCGCTTCTTTTGATGGATGACTAGTGGGGCAGCTTTGCTTTTAATGAGTTTTTTGATTTTTGCTTGCAAGAGAGGCGATTCTCTCTTTTGATTCTGCAATTAGTCCGGGGCGTCTTTTTTTAATGGAGGCGATCTTGCCTTCGACTCTGGACTCTTAGGGCATTGAACTGCCTGGCTGTAATCTCATAGCAAGCGAGGTAATCGTTTTTAAGCTCTCCAGGCTGCTTTTCCTGAGGCGATATCGGCAAATAGGCGATGTCTGATATGTGTAAATAGATGAGCACACCCGAGCAAGATGTCATCTGCAGTGTGATCAACTTTAATGCGAGATTCAAACGTGCGAGTCGTTTTTGTTTCCATTAGAGTGTTCCTGCAGCTTCTTTTAACCTTCAAGGAGTTGTTGATTTTTCTGGCTTCTTGCACCATATAGTCTTGCAGAGAAAACGGTAATAATTTCAAGGACGTCTTGTACAAGGTCATCTTCAAATGAGGAGCTTTCTGTTTTGTTAATGATCACGACTTCAATACCAAATTGCTCGCACAGTGAAAATATTAATTCAGCGCCGAATCGAAGTAAACGATCTTTATGTGTCAGAACGAGACGATCTACTTGGCTAAGGCAGATAGCGCGGATCAAATTCCTAAGACCCCGTTTATTATAGTTCATCCCTGATCCTAAATCTTCAATGACTTCATAGGTCCAGCCATTGGCTGCACAGAATGACTCTAAAACTTGGGTTTGACGGGTTAGGTCCTCTTTTTGATCGTGGCTAGAGACTCGTGCATACGCTAGTGTCTTTTTCTTAAAAGATTCTTTTCTTGGAGCTGCTCCTAAAAGAGTGGCCAGATTATATCGACGATGCCCATTAGCCGTCCGCTCTACTTTGATTTTACCAGATTTTTCCCATCTGCGAAGAGTGTCGCGCGAAACACCCAGTTCTTCCGCAGCTTTACCAATACTTATTTTCATGCAAATAAATATACGCAATTATGCATATATTTAACAAGATATATGTATATTTTTTTGAGCTGCTGCGAACCCTTTCAAAAGTTGGAGAGTTTCTAGGACAAAATCTTAGTTGGACGGTAGTTCATGCAGCTGGACATCTATCAACTTGCCTTGCTCTCATTCCCTATTTAACAATAAAAAAATGGCCTTTGAATTCCTTTGTTTTGAATACAATAGCTCATACTTTATTTGGGTTTTCTAAGGACCTTATTGATAGAATTTCATGGGAGATTTCCTTATATAGTCAAGGCCTTGGAAGCAATTCCGATTTTACTAAGGTTTTTAATCGAACCGGAGTTTTAGGTGCTGTGGTTTTTGCTACAGGATGTATTGGAATGGGGGTTTTGGGAATTAATAAACTCTTCAAGTCGTATCATGATAAAGATCTAATAAGGTTAAGTAGAAAAGATCAAATGATACAAGCCATCAGTTTTGCCTTTTTTACTTCTGCAATCTTTTTTGCTTGGGATGTGATTCTGGAAAATTATCAACATCTTCTATCTATAGATCATCGGTATACTATTGCCCCAGTTTATTTCATCAACCCCGCTTTTATTGCCATAGATGCAATATTGATAAGCTGGCTAGCTGAACTATACTTATCAAATAAAGCCAGGTTGACCTAGGCGCCACTTCACTGCGGCGATGGTGAGTGGGATAAAGGGATTTGTGTAGGTTTTGCGCAAGCAGCGGGCCGCTTCTTTAATCGTCGCGCCAGAGCCGATGTAATCGTCGAAGAGGATCAAGGCCCCTTCTGGCACTGTCGCAAACAATTGCACTTTCATTTTCTCATGGACATTATAATGACGCTGATCGTTGTTAAGCAGCTCTCCTTGCCGTTTTTCTGGCTCTGTTTGCCACATAAGCAGATCGGAGAGGCAGGGGACGTTGAAATGCTCGGCGAGGGCTTTGGCGTAGGCTAATTGAGCCTTCCAGGTCTTGGAGGGGATGGGGACGATCGCTCCAATTGGTTTGGGGAGAGTGTCAGCCTGTTTTATTAGCAATTTGACGATTTCTGGATCGGTCTCTTCGGTCTCTGCCCGCTGGCGCATGAAGCGGGAGAAGATGGGCGTGCGCATTTTGCCATCCAAGAGGCTGAGGCCTGGCGAAATCGAGCTTGTACGGGCGCCGGCGATCGGAATGGGGCGCATCGAGAGCCACAGTTGGGCAGCGCTTGCATCGGGTAGGGCCGGAGGGGAGCTGCTCTGGCACACATCGCATCGTCCGCAGCCAGTCGCAGAAGGGTCGCCGAGGGCGTGGCGCAAGAGGGCCATGCGACAATCGGTTCGCTGCTCGGCGTAGGAGAGGATTTTGGCGAGCTCTTCGGTCTTGACTTGGTATTGGGTGGTGTAGCGGCTTAAGTCGAGTGTCTGCTCCTTTTGGTCGAGGAAATAGACTTGGGTCCCTTTGATACTCTCCTTGCGCAAGAAGTGCTGCTCGAGGAGCTCGGCGAGGACGATCGTCACGCGGGTCGGATGGAGGCCGGTGAGTCGTTTAATCGCTGTCATGTGGGGTGGCTCAGCCGCAGAGCCAACTGTCGAGAGGACTTCTTGGAAATTCTCCTCGGTGGGCAGGGCTGAATCGATGAAGTAGTCTTGCACCTTTTTGTCGGCGCTGTCGTAGAGCAAAATCCCTTCGGCTTTGAGCCCATCCCGCCCGCAGCGGCCCACCTCTTGGTAATAGGCGGTGATCGAGCCGGGGACATCGAAGTGGATGATGAAGCGGAGATCCTTTTTGTCGATCCCCATCCCAAGCGCAGTTGTGGCGGCGATCACCCGGAAGCTGTTCTGGGAAAAGGCCTCTTGGATTTTCCGCTTTTCCTCAGATTCGAGCCCTGCATGATAGGCAATGATCGAAAGGCCGCGCGACTGGAGATAGTCGGCGACGATTTCAGCATTTTCACGGGTCGAGCAGTAGATGAGCCCCGTGCCTGCGATCTTGGAGAGGAGAGCCTCGCAGAGAGCTAGCTTAGCTGCCATGCCCTCGACTGGGATGACCGAGAGGTGGATGTTGGGCCGATCCATCTTCTCGCGCCAGACGAAAACGGATTCTGGCGCTGAGGAGAGCTGCCCGGCGATATCTTTTTCGACCCGCGCATCGGCCGTTGCGGTGAGTCCTAGAATTTTGAGCTGCGGTCTAGCCTCTTTGAGGGCGCGGCAAAACTGTAGAATGCACCGGTAGCTCGGCCGAAAATCGTGACCCCAGGTGGAGATGCAGTGGGCCTCGTCGATCACCAAAAGGTTGATCGGCAGATGGAGCAGAAAGTCGAACCGATCGATGTGGTCGAGCTGTTCGGGGGAAGTGAAGAGGATCTGGAGCTGGCCTGCGAGGACCTTGCTGCGGGCGATCCCATTCTCTTCCTCGGTCTGGTCGCTGTTGATCGAGGCGGCGGAGATGTGGAAACGGTGGGTCAGCTGGTCGATCTGATCGCGCATCAGGGCCAGGAGGGGGGAGACCACCAGTGTTAGGCCGCCAAGAAGGCAGGAGGGGAGCTGATAGAGGAGCGATTTCCCATAACCGGTCGGCTGGATGCAGAGGAGCCTATTGTGCTCCAAAAGGGCCTGCATCGCCTCGAGTTGGCCAGGACGGAAGGCCTCCATCCCGAACTTATCGCGTAGTAGAGTATGGAAATCGTACATGGCAGAGATTATCTGTTAAAGTTAACTATTTGTCTAGAAACCTGAACTTTGGGTTTATCTCGCTCAGCCTCAGGGATCTTTTCGCGAAATTGACTTTGCTTTTTCTCAAAAATAGTGCCTTCGGCTATGATTTTCGAAAAAGCAAAGTCAATTTCATCGAAAATCTCTCCTGATTCTGAGGAGAGCAAACCCAAAGCTCAGGTTATAAAGAAGTTAAAACTATCCTGCTCAAAATGAAGAAAACGCCAATATGAGCAGGATGAATTGACTTAAATATCCTGCTCATCTAGAATAAGGAACATGAAACCATTTGTTGGAAGAGAATCAGAATTACAAAGGCTTGACGATTTAGCCAAAGCGGGCAGGGCATGTTTAGTCGTAATTAAAGGACGAAGAAGGATCGGTAAAAGCCGGCTTGCTGAAGAATTTGGAAGACATAAAACATTTCTTTCTTTCAGCGGGTTAGCTCCAGTTAAGGGGGTGACAGCTCAAGATCAGAGAGATGCGTTTGCTCGTCAATTAGCGACCCTATTTCAACTACCTGCTTTTACTTTTAGTGACTGGAGTGACGGGTTTGCTTACCTCTCTAAATATCTATCAAAAAAGGCTACGATCATTCTCTTTGACGAAATTTCATGGATGGGTTCGAAAGATCCAACTTTTACTTCCAAATTGCAAGTCTGGTGGGATCTGATGTTGCAAAAGCATTCCAACGTTATCCTGCTTTTATGTGGATCGATTTCAACATGGATCGATAAGAATATTATCAATAGTACGGCTTTTTTTGGTCGCATTTCTCTTTATATCGAACTCAAAGAATTAACTATTCCTCAATGTAGAGAGCTTTTGAAACTCCAAGGATTTAAAGGATCTGATCTGGATGTTTTCAAAGTTCTCTGTGTCACTGGAGGAATTCCCTGGTATCTAGAGCAAATTCAGGCTCATCTAAGTGCCGATGAGAATATTAAGCGTCTCTGCTTTGAGAAAAATGGTCTTTTGGTCCATGAATTTGATCGGATCTTTAATGACCTCTTTAGCTCTAGAGGAGAAATCTATAAGAAGATTATCAAAATTTTAAGCGAGGGGATGAGAGATCGAGTTTCGCTTAAAAAGGCCCTCGGATATTCCTCAAGTGGGACCTTGAGTACTTATATGCAGGCTCTCGAAGTTTGCGGATTTGTCTCAAAGCATCCTGATTGGACAATAAAAACAGGTAAAATTGGAAAATCGATTCTCTATCGGCTTGCTGACAACTATCTACGTTTTTATATCCATTACATTGAGCCCAATCTCACAAAAATCGAACAAGAAGCCTTTATGGGGGTGCCTCTATCGAGTTTACCCGGATGGGAGCCAATGCTGGGATTCCAACTTGAAAATCTTCTACTGAAAAACAGGCCGCTTATTTATCAAGCGCTGGGTATTCATGCTCAAGATATCGTCATCGATAATCCTTATTTCCAAAAAGGATCAGGTCAAAAGAAAGGATGTCAAATCGATTATCTGGTCCAAATGCAATCGAACACTTTATTTGTCTGCGAGGTCAAAATGCGTCGCCGCGAACTCGGCTTAGAGGTGATCGATGGGATGAAGACCAAAATTGGAGCGCTTACTCTGCCGAAGGGGATTGGGGTTTCTCCCGTCCTATTTCATCTTGGGCCCATCTCCGATGCTCTTATGAGCAGTCGCTATTTTTATCGGATCATTGATATCGCAGATTTATAGCAAAATTAATTGCAGATATATTCCAAAAGAATGCTGATCATAGTTTGAGACCCTTGGGCTAGGTCCAATGGGGTCTGATGGGTATGGGTCAGGACATTTGGGTCGGCATTGTTTTCCAAAAGCGTCGCTACTGTGTTGATTTGACCTTGAGCGACGGCTAAGTGGAGGGCGGTATAACCATTCTGAATGATCCTTTGATTTGTATCTGCTCCATGCTCTAAAAGAAGCTTCGCCATTTTTGGACGATTGAAGCTGATAATCAAAGGGGATGCTCCAGTGCGATCAGCGATGTTTGGATTAGCATTATATTTTAGAAGCAGTTCTCCGCTCTGTTCTTCTCCTTTCTTCAATGCGAGGCAGAGGGGTGTTTCACCTTTTTCATTTTGAATATTTGGGTTTGCCCCATTTTTCAATAAGACCTCGGCAGTTTCGAGTTGTCCATTTTGCGCAGCAAAGTGCAAAGCAGTATTGCCATCTGGATTTGTTTGATAATCGATCTCTGCACCATGATCCAAAAGGAGCTGGGTAATTTCTGAGTCGCTGGTGTTAAGACATAGGGGAGAAAATCCGGAGAAATCAAGGATGTTGGGATCGGCCTTAAGCTTGAGAAGCAGTGCTACAACATTTTTTTGTCCCTCTCGAACACCCAGATGAAGAATTGTTTCACCTTGATTATTTTGAAGATTTGGATTGACGCCTTTGATTGGCAAATTTTTTACGCAGCAAATAAGAAATGTTCGCAAATTTTGAAATGAGTTTGAATAAATGCCTTTATTTTGTTTGGCAGGGCAATGGATAAATATCTGGAGGAAATCGTCAAGAGTTAAAACTTTAAGATTTTGCAATGTCTTTTCGGGGTTGATTAACAGAATTTTTTTGGAAATATATTTTTCTGGAAGTAGTCCCGTATTAGAGAACTCTTCAACTTCTTCAAGTATCTCTCTTAAATAGGTGGTTGCTTCAACAAAGTTATCCCCTTGATATCCAAATGCGCGAGCTCGACCCAATAGAGCTCTATCTGAATGAACTTTTCCATGTGGATTGAGCAGTGCTACTTTAGGTAAATCGGACCATGGGAGATGGGATGCAATTTCTTGCATAAGCTCGTTTGGTAGAAGTTCCAGGTGAGGGAGGAGATTTTCAATTCTAGTCTGCGCTGAACACACTTTTTCTTCTTGACCGAACATCATTTTTGCAAAACAGTTTAGCTTGGCAGCCTTAGACAAATATCCTTCGGTAATCTCTGCTGATTTTGCATTCAAAAAACTTAAGAGTTCGCAATTGGATAATGTTGAGTATTCATCTTTATAATCAGGGTCATATTTCAAGCCACGCGCGATGACCTCTTCTATCTTATTTAAGACGGAGATAGCCGATCCGGTTGGCTTTTTATCTGTTTCGACGATATGGAACACATCTTGTTCAATAATAACATCGAAAAACTTTTTTGTTGATTCAATCATATTATCCTTACATTAATTATATATTAATTAATTAAAAATGTCAATTAATATTATTATAATGTAAGTCGCTTGTAATAAACGTATTGCACATATAAGCGTTAGTAATACAAGCGTTGACATTTAATTAACTTATAGTTATAATTTGAGTATGTAGTTTAATAAAGGATGTGTGAAATGATTGCTCTAAATAACGGTATTTCAGGAGATTTTGCCATAAAAGTGGCTCCAGATGAAGTGGTGGCTTTAGACGGAGGCGCTGATGAGGACGACCAAAAACTGCTCCCATCCGATACACCAAGTGTGACTTGGGGGGATTTTTACTTATTCAGCAAATGGGAACGGACAGGTATATATATAAAACCCTTTGAGGATTGCAAAGACGAAGTTGAATTAATACGAGATAAAACTACTGGTAAAACATATTTGTATGCTAGGGCAACCAATGAAGATGACCCAGACACTGAAGATGATTTTCTGATCGAAACTCGAATTAAGTGCCTTGCTTTAACTTTCTTTACTCCAGTAGTGCAGCCTCTGGCATCTAGTTTTAATGTGGTCAAAAGAGTTCTAAGATTAGTCTCAGGTTACAATTTCTGGCCCGAAGAATTTACAGAAAAACCATATGATTTTAAAGCGAACCTCTTTAATGCAGGTAAAGACGTAGTCAGAATCATCGGTACTCCATTTGCCCTAATCGGTTTAGAAGCTGCGGCGATTTACGGGATAATTAGTCCACTTAATGGAAGAAAGCTCTATGCGGCTATCGAACGAGCGATGTACGATGAGTGGAGATTAGCTCCATGTTTTCAACCTGATATAAAGCCCCATTCACTCAAAACCTATGACGAGAAGAAGGCTTTCTAAGAGCCATTCCCGGTGTGAATTCCTCGAGGAGGTTCGGGATATTTTCTAGCGAGTTTACCCCATTTTTCGAAGTTCAATATCTCACTGAGCTATATGGACTTCGAAAAATGGTGGTAAAATCGCAGAAAAGATTCCCGAAGATCGTCGAGGAGGCACATCGGGAATGGCTCCTAATAGATTTGATTGCATTAAATTATTATAATTTGTTATAATAGGTTTATCTGCACCAGAAGGGTGCTTATTTAAATTGAGGTATATTATGTATTACGAAAAATGGAGTCGGCCAGACCGATCTCAACAAGTTTCACAACCAAGTCAACAATCCCTCCTTCCTTCTTTTACCCTAATGGGTATGTTTAGCCTGCTGGGCTAATAATCTTTAATTCTCACTACAGCTACTTATTAAATTTTTTGGACGTTAAAAACTAATTTTTTAGTTTTTCTAATCTGAAAAAATGGCCTTCTGAGCCTCTCGAGGACTTTTCGTCTTCAGATTAGGTGTGCAAGTCCTTTATATTCAGATAGTTATGTCCATAAAAGCTAAAAATGTCCGCAGATCTTTTTGACTCTGCGATGTAAGAAATATTTTTAAAAATTATGGAGTTTATATGATTAAAACCACTCATGATACCGAACCAATTTCGATTAAGGATTTGGTTCCCAATGCAGAAAACTATGCAAAGAAAATCGATAAAAAAACGCTTCAGACGGTGCTTAAAAACCATCTTGGAGTGATCGGATTGAGTCTCGCTGCGATCAGGGCGTTTGTCCAAGGAGATATGCCCGATCCGTTGGTAGGGGAAAATGCGTGCCAAATTCGCGCGGCCTACTATTGCGCTCAGGCGGCCGACCCGAAGAAGATGCAGGCTCTCTCTGAGATCTGTCCAAAATTGGAAGATCTTATGGAGAGAATTTCCAAGGTGAAATTGCCTGATAAGGGTGAGACCTGGGATGAGGTCTTGAAGCAGAACGATTTGGATCTCAAGATTCCGCCGATCGTTGCGCCGATTCTCTATGGCCATATTTTGACAATCTCTAAAAACTCTGAGCTTACGATTGAGAAGAAGCAGCTCGCGCTTAAAGAGGAGTGCGATCCAAAGAAATTGACAGAGGTCTCGAATGGCAGTGCTCGCGAATTGATCAAGCATGCCAGGAGGTCTTTGTCGGCTTGGTCGGTTCAGTATCTTCGCGATGAAGCGGCACATTTGGGGCTTGAAGGGCCACAGAATGTCTTGACCGACAATATGGGTCTTCAGACTGCTCCAGCGACGCCTGGAATGAAGGTTCTTCTCGCTGGGATGAAGGCAAACGGCCTCATGATCGTCCTTAAAAATCGGATTAGAGATGAAGAGGGGAGCGAGAGGGGGCAGGTGACTCTTCATTATAGCCCGGTGGGGAGAGAGCGGAGTTACCAGGTCATCAAGCCTAGTCAAGAAGATATAGGCCGTCCGGCGATGATCATTGAGGCGGTATCGATCTCAACCCGCACTCCAGAGCAATTGGAGTCGGAAATGATTGCGGAGGGGTTCGAGCCGATGCTCTGGGCCAACTTCGCTGCTCACCCGCAGTATGGGGGTGGATGCAAGTTGATCGAGCCTGACCCTTACGAGGAGCGGGAGAGGTGGCATGAATACGCCAGGCAGAAGGGGCTTTGCGCTGCGAATCCCGATCTTTGCCGGATGTACCACATCTTCGCCGGTCGAGTGGGAGGTGCCATATGAAATCGATTGAGAAAGAAGATTTGGAGGCATTGGCACTCGGCTGCGCCGCTTTAGGTTCGGGCGGCGGGGGCAATCCCGCTTATGATCGGCTGATTGCTGAGCATGCGATCGAAACGTATGGTCCGGTGCGGATCATCACGCTCGAGGAGCTTTCCGATGAGGCATTGGTTGTGCCGATGGCCTTTGTGGGGGCTCCGCTCATTGCGATGGAGAAGCTCTCGAGTGGAAGGGAGTTTGACGCGATCATCCGCCATTTGAACCGAAAAGAGTTGGTCTTGATGCCCGCTGAAATCGGGGGAGCCAATGGTCTTTGCGCTTTGGCGGTCGCAGCAAAATGGGGGCTTCCCGTTTTGGATGCCGACTCGCTTGGGAGGGCCTATCCGCAGTTGCAGATGACCTCGTGCAATCTCTTTGGGGTCTCTCCCTCGCCCGCCTACTTTGCCGATAGTTTGGGCAATTTGGTGGTGATCGAGGCAGAAAACTCCTATGCGCTCGAGCGGATTGGGCGGCATGTTTCGATGAGCATGGGCTCAAGCTGCGCCGTTGCCCTCTATTTGATGAGCGGCAAAGAGGCCCGCGCGGCGGTGCTTCCCGGCGCCCTTTCCGATGCACTTGCAATTGGTCAGGGGATTTTGCAGGCGCGCCTAGAGGGCCGCGATCCGACGATCGACCTTGGGGTACGCTTGATTCAAGGGGTGATCACCGAGGTCAAGCAAGCGGTCAAGGATGGATTCTTACAGGGATCAGTCAAGATCAGCGGCGAGCAAAAAGTGGTCGAGGTGCTCTACCAAAACGAATTCTTGCTTGCCAAAGAAGGGGAGGTGGTACTGGCCACCACACCCGATATTTTGACGATTGTCGAGGTTGAAAGCGGCACGCCGATCACCAGCGATGGGCTCCGCTATGGGTTAAGAGTTGCTCTTGTCGCTTTGCCGGCGCCACCAATCTGGCAGACAGAGGAGGGGCTCGCCTTAGTTGGCCCTCGGTATTTTGGATATGATGTAAACTATAAGGAGATTCAACATGAAGTACACAATAGGAATTGACATTGGCGGCACCAATACCGATGCCGTTTTGATCGATGAAAAGAAGCAGATCGTCGCGCTTGCCAAGGTGAGCACCACCGAAGACATTGCGGTGGGCTTTGAGCAGGTGGTGCGTAAGCTTCTTGCCCAAAAAATGGGGGTCGAAATCGAGGCGGTTATCGTCGGGACGACCCACGCGACCAATGCGATTTTGCAGCAGAAGGAGCTCTACCGAGTCGGCGTGATCCGGATCGCAGGACAGCGTCCCGAGTCGCCACCCCCATGCTACGGATGGCCAAAAGAGCTCTCCGAAGCTATCCTTAAGCGGCTATGCGACCGTCGACGGGGGATTCGAGTGCCATGGCGGTCCGATCCGCAAGCTCGATGAAAAACAGCTTCGAGAGTGTGCTCAAGAACTGATTCGGTGTGGGGCGCAGAGCTTGGCGATCATCGGGGTCTTTTCTCCGATGAATGCCGAGCATGAGCTTGTAGCGGCTCAGATCATCAAAGAGATGGGCCCGATCCCGATCACCCTCTCCCATCAAATCGGTGGAGTGGGCTATTTGGAGCGGGAAAACAGCTCGATCCTCAATTCGGCCTTAAAAAAGGTGATGGAGACCGGCTTTGCCAAGCTTGAGCAAATTTGCCTTCGGCTCCAATTGGATTGTCCCTTGCTCATCACCCAAAATAATGGGAGCAGAATCAGCTTAAGCGAGGCGATCGAGCATCCGATTTTGACGATTTCAGCCGGCCCGACCAATTCGTTCGTCGGGGCGAGCAAATTGTCAGGGCTCGCAGATGCGATCATCGTCGACATCGGAGGCACATCGACCGATATCGGCTTGATCAAAGGGGGCTCGTTCCGCAGGAGCTTGAATGTCTCAACGATCGGTGGGGTCAAATTGAACTTCCCGATGCCCGATGTGGTCTCTTTGGCGATCGGCGGCGGGAGTTTGATTCAGCCCGCGCCCCTCAAGGTGGGCCCCAGAAGCGTCGGCAGGGAAATCACGACCCGCGCCCAATGCTTCGGTGGCTCTGAGTTGACCTTGACCGATCTTGCTGTCGCAGCCGGTCATTTGCAGATCGCAAATGCACAAGAAGTGGCGATTGCACAGCACGATGCAATCGAGATCTTGCGCCAGGTGATTGGGACCATCGAGGAGCACATCGCTCTTCTCGATGGGGCCGATCTGCCGGTCATCTTGGTTGGCGGAGGGGCTGCCGTGTTTCCTCCGGCTCTTTTGAGTGATCGATACCGAGTGCCAGAGAATGCTCCAGTGGCTAATGCTCTTGGAGCGGCCCTTTCGAGGATCTCCGGCGCGGTCGACACGATCGTCAGCCTCACAGATCAGGAGAAGGCGTTGAGCGAACTCCGAAAGCAAGCGATTGAGGCGGCGATCGCAAAAGGAGCGGCTCCCGATACCATCGTCCTCTCCGATGTGCAGATCATCCCGTACCACTATGTCCCAAACAACATAGCGCGGGTGATCGTCACAGCACACGGCACACGATAACCACATGGCCCTGTTCCGTTGGGATGGGGCCTATTTTTTCTTGGCTTTTTTCTTTTTGGTTGGTTCTATTTTGACTAGTTCGTAACGATAGGGGGGCTTGATTTTGACTAGTTTGTCATCTTGAGTATAAATAAGAGAAGTGCCCGTCCTAACTGCTATTTCAAATGCTCTTTGGAAACTCCTCTCATGGGCTTTCAGTAGGGTTTCCATAAAATCATCTTTCATTAGCCGCCTTCCTTATTTTTTCCCAGACATCTGGATTTATAACATCTATTACATTGCTGATCCATTTTCTGGCGATCATTCTATTTTTAGATTCCTCGATAGAATTATTCATTATCAATGCCATATCCGCAATCGGCAAGTAATATTCCAAAAGGTTTGCTTGGCTCTGAATAATAACGTCTGATTATACTATCTTTTGGAATGTTATGCCCACCTTGTTTCACTTTTTCCGCTACTCTATTTACAGCATGTTCTGGAGAGCTAAGCCACAAAAAAACTAGAATAACATCATAGCCTTTTGATTTGGCATCTCTTAAGTGATTTAAATAGTTCTTGCCTGCAAGCGTGGATTCTAAAAGCGAAACTCTGGTTTTGTTCGAGCATATCTTTCAGACGCTTAATCATTAATTTGCTTGCCGTCAGTGCCATGCTCTCGGGATGTCTTGGTGCGAGTCCCCTGGCTATTTCATCAGCATTAATAAATTCATATAAGTCAGTGCTATTTTCAAACAACTCGTTTGCTAAGGTTGTTTTGCCAGCGCCATTTGGTCCGGCTATGATGAGAACTTTTTTCGACATAGATTAATCTTAAGAGCTTTTGCCCTTCTTCGCAAGGGAGTCCCAGATCAAATGATGGGGGCTATTGTGGCCTTTCTCTTTGCCGATGAGGAATTGGGTGGAGCCCTTCGCATTGACTTTCTTGAGCTGCTCGTAGTAGAGCTGGTCGTCCCGATTGGAGAGCATCTCGTCGGGGTTGTTGAAATAGAGGGTGACATTGAGCGCGAGGCCCTGCAAGTACTTGAGGGCGTCGATCGGCTCCATGTCGTTGGCCTTATACCGCTTCTCTACAATCTCTAAATCTTTGGAGGGGCCGCGGAGAGCGATGATCTCAGGGATAGATTTGAGTGGACAATCGAGAATGATATGGCCTTTTTGGATTGCGGCGAGCATTTTTACTTTTCCCTCTTGATCGATCCCAATCTTCTTGAGATGGTCGTCAAAGCGGTTGGTGTTGAGCGCGGCGAGGGTGTTGATGAGCGCTCCGCCACCTGCTGAAAACCCATAGAGATCGATCTCTTGATCCCCGTCGACTAGCACTTTTTGTTTGATGACGTAGAGGAGGGGGAGGAGTTCGTCGATGGTGCCAAAGGTGGTTTTGTCGAAAGCGATCGCTCTTTTGTGAAGGTCGTGGTCGGGAAAATTGAAGGTGATGATGGTTTTATCGGTTTTGACCGTTTGGCTAATTTGATGATTGCCATTCATGCCGTGCGCTGTGATGATCACTTCGTCGCGCTTTCCAGGGATAGAGGTGAGATTGAGATCGTGCTTAAAAGGATGGTTGGCAAAGAGGGTGGTGAAAAGAAGGGTGAGAAGAATGAGTGATCTTTTAATCATAAAGTGACTCCAATATTGATATCATAGGATATAAATTTTTTTGGTTGGCTTCCAAACAAATGTTGGACAATCGGATAGCCCGCCCCCAATTGGATGATGAGCCTCTTTGATGAGAACCAAAGCGAGGGAGTGAGATAGATCACGTTGCCACCCGAGTCGGGATCGATTGTGCCTTTGATTTTGTTTTTCCAAGAGTAGACGCCGTTGAATTCGAGCATCATTGCAAAAATCCATCCGCAAGGGCTTGGGAGATACCTTTCCAGTCCAAATTCATAAAAGATTTCATTCCCAAATCTGGTTTTATGGCGCGTGGTGGTCAGGATGCCGCCATAAGAGGTAAAAACCATCCAGTTGACTGTTGAGTAGTTGAGAGTAGCGCCGAGGAAAAAACTGATTGCTTCAAAGCCTGTAGGAGGGATTTTAGTGCCCGACCCGGTTGGAAAGGTCATGTTTGCCACTAGTGTTGCCTGGGTATTGGAGATGGCGTTTGAACCGTTGTAGAAAGCCCATTCTAATTGAGCAGAGTAGTCCTCCAGGCCAGCAGAGTGGTAATGGGGTTCTTTGTTGCCGGGCGAAAAAGGGAAAGTTTAGGAAGAGGGAGAGATTGTCCCGAATCCCCCACAGAATCCCTGGGTAAATATCGTTGAGATAGCTGGTTTTTCCATAAAAGCCATCAGCAAGTAAGAAAAGCTGCAAATCGCCTTTGTTGATGATGTTCTCCCCAAATGAGACAAGGGGACCTGGTTGCTGAGAGACGGGAAGGGAGAAGTTTCCACACTTAGGCGGCTCCTCTTTTTTGGGCTTCTCTTCCGCAGCGTAAAGGGCGGAGAGGAGTAGAAGTGGAGCAATTAGTTTGCCTTTCATAGCCCTACCGAATGAATAAGCAAATAAATGGAAATGGCGAAGCAGAGCCAGACCTGCAGATGGAGCACCACGTGTAAGGTATTGGGAACGACATGATTCCCTCGTGCAGGCAAAAAGTGGTGAGTGTGCTGAAATTTGCTGAATGCTTGCCTGTGCTTTTCCGAGCTGCCGAAGAGGTAGGGGACCCACCAGCTTAAAATGGTGCCGACGGTCAATGCCGCATAGAACAAGAGGATAATGAGTTTTGCCGCAAGGGGGAGGTGATGTCTATAAATGATCGTCAGAATCAGGGGAACCAAGACGAACGTTCCATTGATGAGGGAACCACGTAGGCGGACCCGATTGCTGTCGACCTTTTTCAGCGCTTCGATATCGTTGAAGGGTGGGACAGGGATCCAGTCGTGGAAGAGCATGAAAAAGAGTAGCAAGCATTGTAGAACAATAAAAAATGCCATCATATTCCTACAGAATAGCCCATAGGAGAGATTAATCCAAATCTTTCTCAGAATTCCTTATTCTGCTCTTCTGCTTCCAGGCGGGCGAAGAGCTTTCGCAGCGAGCTGACTTCGTACTGTTGCTGGCTGTAGCCTTTATTTGACAGGATCTTCCGCTCAAAGAGTTGCTGCATCGGTTCGAAGCCGTGCTGCCGAATCCACTTTTCGAGGCGGGGGAGCTCGTCTTTGGAGTAGTGGACTCTGCCGTCGAAGAACTTCGCCTGGACGGTCAGTCTGACATACTTCTCGTCATGTTGCAGTGCGGCGAGGTCAACCGGCTGGGGCCCTTGGGTCACCACTCCAGAACCTAGGTTAACGAGGGCGACCTTCACGTCTCCACTTGCTTGTTTAGGCAGATGGTCTTGAAGCTGTTCTGCTGTATCTTGGCTGACGAGGGCGAGTCTGACGGCACGACCATCATCGATCACGACGACATTGCTAGCATAATCTTGGTAGGCATTCCAGGGGCTGTATGGGGCCTGTTTGTCGCTAGTCCGTTCATACATTGGCGCCAGGTTGAGGTCGATCAGGAGCTCGGAGTCGAAAAGCGGGGATGCGATCTCGCTTAATCTGAGCATTTGGTTTTGGGGTGACGTTTCTCCGGTCACTGTGTCTATAGCTACTGGCTGCCAGGTCTTCGCTTCGAGCAATCGGTCTTGTGGCAACTCGAGGATGGGGCGTCGCTCTGTGTAGAGGGGCGATTGAATTTCGGTCTGAATTTCTTTCTGCTGCTGCTGCTCTTGTTTGCGGTTTGTTTCTGTCATTTTTTGTGTCTCGGTCTCGAGCTGCACCTCGCGGTTGTTTCGAGAGCCGATGGGGGTTTGCAGGGTGGGGGGCATTTTATCGTAAAAGGTGTCGGCGATGGCGTATAGCTCGCCTTTGAGTGTCTCAACGGAGTACTTGGCGGTCAGCAGGGGATGGGTCGAGAAGGCTTGGAATGGCTCGCTATCGATGAGCTGCTTAATATTTTCGCGCACAACGATCTCTGCCGGGGCCTCTGTCGCGGTCTTGCCCATCTGCTCCCAGGGGCTGCTGGGCTCCTCGACGACAAATAGCTTTGCTGTTGCCTGGAAGAGGGTACGCAGCTCAGGTCCCTTCGCTCCCGAAATTGCGCCAAAGACTTTGTCGATCAGGTGGGCGCGGAGCGATTCGCTTAGGGCTCTGGGGATGTCGGTCCGCAGCCGCTCTTTCTCGAGGGTGACGGCGTAGACGAAGAAGTGTTCTAGCTTAAGCTCATCTCCAACATCGATGTCAAAGACCCGCTTGAGGGTTGCGGCGATCACCCGTTTATCCTCTTCAGACACCACAAAGCGCACTTTCTGACCTGCGGCGAGTCCGCGTAGGCGCCAGACGGCTTGTAGCCCATCTCGCATCAGGGTCTGTCTGCCCACCGAGACGATCGCCTCTTCGAGTGGATGAAGCTTCCAGTCGACGCCTGTGCAGTACTTTTGCGCCCAGTAGCCGGCTACGTCGTCTCGATCCATCCCTGCCATTGAGAGAGGCACAGGGGTCTCGGTATGGCGGCGCAGGACCATCTCTCTGCCCTCTTCGTTATGGAACATGATCGCTTTGTAGCGGGTCGCCTCGAATTGAGGCTGCGAGATGATCGCTTTGGCTACCTCGTAGTTGGAATCGTCGCGGAATACTCCGGCGAGGTCGGCGAATGAGCCTTGGAAGCCTTCGTATAGACCTGTGATCCGCTCACCGATGGCGGCCCCTTTGGGTGCTTCAGGAAGGGTCCGGATGGTGTGGGGGCTATTTTCCCAAAGAAGGGCGAGGGTGCGCGGCTGAGTATCCGAAGGAATAAACTTGTGGAACATCTGCGGGAATGTCTCGCGGTTCCAGACTGTTCCGCTATAGGCCTTCACGGTCTTGAACAGGTAGGCGACCATCTGGGCCGATAGGCCGAGCTGTTTGGCGTACCGTTTAACCTGGGGCAAGGCATGCCGCTGGATCAGCTCAAGTTTTAGCTCTGGGTGTTCATTGATGTGCTTGGCCATCTTCTCACGATCGGCTGGAGCAAGGGTTGCCTTGAGCTTATAGGAGTGGTCATTGCCGTTAAGGTGATAGAATGTCTGGTAGGACTTGAGGTCGTCGATGGAGCCGACAAAACCCTCTTTTTCCTTGTCCAGAGCCTCTTTGAGGGCTGCTGTCTCCTTGTCGATGATCTCGTGGCTGATCGGCTGGGCTAGGTGCATGACGATGGTGTAGTCGAGAATCTCGGTCACGGTGCCGTGGAGCGCCTTTTTTGCCGGGTTGTCGCTTCCATGGTAGGGGATCGCGACAAAGTCCATGTCTGGCTGCTCGGCGCGCCATTTGGAGGGCATTGCGCCGAAGTTTTCACCGAGAATTTTGTTGAGCACGAGGGGGAACAGGGAGGAGATCTGCTCTTTGTAGGTCGCAAGGAGGTTTTTGATGTGGGGGTTGTCGATCTTTTCGACGAATGCGTAGGATGGGTCGGTGCGGCCCCGGCGATAATCTTCAACTGCGTCTTTTTCTTGTGCAGAGAGCGATGGTTCGGGGCCCTGTCCGTCGACGATGTAGGCTGCAAGGGCCTTTCGCTCGGCAGGCTTAAGTCTGCTGAATAGGGTGATCAGAGCCTCTGGGCGAGGGGGCTTGGCGTTGAGGTAGCTCCGCACGTGGGCACGGCCGGTCTCGTCAAGGCCAGCTAAAAAGCTCTGCATTGGCCGGTCTTCAGGAGACACTTTGCCTGTGACGACGGCATCGATGAGCTTTTGCTTGGCATGCTGCTCGTAGTTCTCCTCGGAGAAAGGGATGGTGCTTCCGTTTTCGATAAAGGGCCAGCGGATCAGCTCTCGAAGCGAGGGATCGGTCGCGATGAGTCCGAATAGCGATAGAGAGGCCGTTTCCAGGTCTTTATGCATGCGCTCCTTATCGCCTAGGGTGAACAGGTGGGCGCGCAGCACGTCGAGCAAAAGGTCCACCTCGTCGAGATTGGCCGCGCCAGAGGTGCGCAGGGTGTCGACGACTTTGCCCATCAGCTCGAGCTGCTCGTCGGTGATGTGATTTCCAGATAGGCACATTTCGGCAAAACGTAGAGCGATGCTGAGCACGCTGCCGCTGCTGATGAGCATCACTCTGCGCTCGGTGCGGATCAACTCCAATCTCTCGAGCAGGTGGCGGAGGGCGGGTGCGGAGACGTCGCTATCTCTTCCGAAACTGACCACCTCGACAGCCCGTCCAAAGCCTGTGCCCAGCAGCCGCTCCAGCGTTGCCGACATCGAGGGGAGGAGGACCTCTGGCATTGACACGGCGACAACTTTTTCGCCGTCAGCGGCCTGGATGGCCTGCAGGACGCTCACCACAGCTGTCTTGCCGAATCCCATGATCGCTTCGAGCAGGACGCCGGTCAGGTGGTCGGTATGGGCGTGAAACTGGGTCTCGGGCAGTTTCTCCAGGACGGCCACCTGGTCTTCGCGCAATCTGAAGGCAGGGTCGCCCTTGCTCATGAAGTAATCATAGACCAGGTATTCGGGTATTTCGTCGCTGGCGTATGAGGGGTGATACTGATGGGCCGCCTCAAGGATCTTGCCGATTCGGCTGATTTCGACGGCCGGCTCGCCCCGCTTGACTGCGGCGTGGAGGGTGTCAACGAGCAGCTTCTGAAATGCGGCCATCCTCTGCAGGCGGCCGATTTTGAGCGCCTCGACGGTCATGTCGTAAAGACGATGGACTTCATCGGGAGACAGCTGCGGAAGGCGGCGATGGAGCTCCTCCATGTCGCGGGTCAGAAGAAACGTGGTCACTTCGTTAAAGTCGATAGGGGCTAGTGTCTTGCCTTCGAGTTCCTGACGGAGGCGGGCACGTAGAAGGGGATCTTTTGGCTCTTGATTGGCCAGTTCGACGACCCAATGCTGCGCCTGCTCCAGGTCGTACTGGAGGTGCTCTGCGATGTTTTTAAGCTCTTCGCTCCAGGTCTCTAGCGTCTGCTCTGCCCCATCCTTGACGGCGTACAACGTATCATCCTCCAGCGTGGTCCGGAAGGCCTGCACCTCTTCTGCGGCCGATCCGAGCGCCCCCTTGAGGTAGGGGTCTTGGGTGGTGACGTCGAAGATGGCCTCGAGCCGCTTGAGTCCGAGGTCGCGCGAGGCTCTATCGGCCTGTTTCATTGGCCGCATCTCGATGGCGCCCTCGAAATTGGTGATCATCGGTTGGCGGAGCTCCATCACATCGGGCTTGAGGCGTGTGCACAGCTGGAAGCCCGCATCGGCAAAACGGGTAGGCTGGCTCTGCTTGGCCAGGAGTGGTTGTGGGACCTTGGCTCGATCAATCTTTTGCTCCTCTCCCTCTCCCTCATCCTTCGGGGATTGATAGGACAGTTCTAGTTCCCAAGGGTACATTGTTTTGCCAATATACTCGCGCCCAGAGGCTGGCCATTTGTTTGGCTCGAGGAGAACGGAGAGAATTAGCGTCCAGAGTACACGTTGATGGACATTATTAGTGCTGAGACGGTGAGCCCGCAAGGCGGTGATTGCCTCTGCTCTGGCATCGTGCAAGGGCTCGGTTCCTGTGAGATAGACGACCAATTCTCTCAGCCTCTCGGGAGTAGGGTATCGCACTTTCAGGTAGAGGTTGAAAAAGTCCGCGTCGATATAAACCCATTCTAAAAACTTATCCTCCTTTTGCTGAAGGGGAAGGTCTAGCACCGTCTCGCCTTCAATCTCGACGTCGGCCAGGTCCATTCGACGCTTGCATTGTACGATGTATTCATGCTTTTTCAGGTAATCTCTAGAGAACTCCTCCACATCATGAAAATTATATTCCAATCCCGAGTACTCATCTTCTGGCCTGACCCAAGTAGTCCGGTACCAGCCCCCGCCTGAGTGATGGGCGTCCTTTGCTCGTGCTGAAAGCACCTTCCCAATCTTATTCGCGGCACTTTCTAGTTCTCCATAGTAGAGCGCCTCGTCCTTATTGTTTTGATTAAAATTCACTGGCTCTTTGAGCTGGTCAGCATAGGCGGCGAGCAGGCTCATCTTGTCGGGTGAGAGGGCGTAGATCCCCATTTGGTCGGCGACTTTCAGGTAGGCCTGAAAATCTTTGGCAAACTGCACCTGGCTCCATTTTCTCTCCCACGGATTGGCAATGTCGATATCGCCGACCTGTGTGCGGGTGCCAAAGTGCCAGGCATCTCGGATCAAGAGGTAGTGTGCTTCCATTGTCGCTGCTAGCGAGGGAGGCGAGTGATTCTTCGTCGTCACGGGCATCTTGGTGAGAGTGATGATGAGATTGCGCTGCTCTCTATCGAGTTTGCCAATTCCGATGCCTGGGCCATGCATGAGCTCTATCGCCCGGCTGTAATCGCGCTGATGCAGGGTGTAGGAGGCGAGGTGGAGAGCTCCCGCCGCCGCCGTGAGGGGGAGCAGTTTGCCGTTCTCCTCGTCGATCCCATAGCGATAGACGGGAGTACGGGCAGTGAGGTCTCCTGATGCGTCTGGGGTTAAGTGTGGTATCAGGGGCCAATATCCAGTCTGCAGGAGTTGGCCAGGAATGATCACCTGTTTTTCGACTGTACCGCCTTGCCGATCCTTATAGAGGAGCATGCTGTTTTTTACCTTACCAAGCGCTTCAACGTGGTTCCGACCTACCGGCACATACCATCCAGGGAAGCGGGGGCAATAGGCGCGGCGCTCTCCGTTGACCGTATGCACGTTAAACTCTAACCCAAGCCGTAGCATCGTGATGTTCTCGATCAGCCCCGATTTGCCATTTACCCAAGTTCTGATGTACTTCGAAGTGATATCCTCATCCTTGTCATCTGTCGCGTCCAATAGAGCGAAGGCAGTTGGAGTCCGCCCTAGAACGCGCCCTGTGTCAGCTCCTGACTCATCGAGTTCATGCACCGCCTGAATACGGTTGCCCCAAAAGTCTAGTCGATAAAGGGGAGTGAGATTCTCCTTAGCTGTCACCCAAGCTGTCTTTCCATCGGTGTCTCGCCACAGCGATCCGGATTCCCTGAGGAAGTCTATTTCTTGTGAAGCAACCCCATTCCAGGGTGTGTACAGAAGAAGATCTTCTCCTCGCTTCCAGTGGACTTCCTTGATTCGGTTGTGATCATCGCCGAGAATAAACAGTTCACCTTGTGGGGTACTGCAGCGGAAGTGGCCGGGGGCGCCCTCTATCCAGAGCAGCCCGTGTAGTGCCGCCAACGAGCGGATTGGAGCATCGGATAATACCTCATGCGGCAGCATGCGCGGGAGGCCCTGTCGCATCCAGACGTGCCCGCTGAGGAGATTCACTTCAACATCGCCGGTCGCATCGGTAAAGATGTGGGAAAGGTAAGCGTTGCGGGTGAAGGGCCGCTCGGTGAAGCCTGGTAAAACGCGGCCGATCGCTCGAGAGAGCATATGGGTATCTTCGTCTGGAAGGCCTTTATGGAGCAGACCGGCTAAGCTCTTCGGCAGATTCGAGAATCTCTCCTGCTGCTCGTTGCTCCACAAAGGATTGTTCGGGCGTAAGGGATGCATGTCGAACAGCATCAGCGACGTCAAGATATCTTCGAGTGCTTCTGGCCCCAAGGCTGTCGCTTCAGCATAGGACATCGCCAGATCTGCAGCATAGCGAGACCGCTGATCGGGCGTGAGGTCTTGCTTTAAGAGCCTTCTCCACTGCGCACGGGCGTCGAGGAATTCGATGCGAGGGAGATTTGGCTCTCTGGCTATGATGTCAGAGGCGATGCGAGCAACAAGATCATAGAGCTGGAGCACCCCGGCGGCGCTTTCAACCTCTCCCAGCGCGTCCTTAAGCCGATAGTGCTCATCGAACATCGTCGATAAGGTCGTCAGGGTCGCTTCGGCTGCCGCAGGGCTGCTGCAGAGGTGGTGTTCAAGTAGCCCTGGCTCAAGCAATAATTTTCCCATCAACTGGCTGGTATCAGGACGGTCGAGCAGCTCCCGGTTCTCGTTGAACAGGGCGAGTGTCTCGGCGATTTGGAGGCTCTTCACCGAGCTGCACCCCTCTAGGCGCCGGGCTAACTGGGCCGGAATGTCGAGCTTGGCGATCTCTTCGCGGTAGAGCGCTCGCTCAGTGGGTGGAGTCCGTTTACGTAATTTGCCCATAAGCTGGGAACCGATACTCTCTAGGTAGAGGGCATTTCGATTCTCGTTGACTTTTGGCAAACTCCCCATTTGAATGCGGCTCAAGCTACTTGGCATGCGGTCGATCTTCGCATCTTTGATATGAGGGGCTCGCCATGTGGTTTCATATTCGAACACCAATCGAGGTGGGGTTAACCCATACTGATCCGCTGGAGCATCGACTACATGGAGGATGGGTCTTCCGTCATCCAAGGTGAGCAGATCGTCAGGTTGTTTGTGGATATTCTCATCTTCACTTCCTCTGGTCAAAATTCCTAAGTCCGCGCTCAGATCTTGAAGGGCAGAGAACCCTTTGGGAAGGAACCTATTGCTCTGATCAGTAAGAAGAAGGCAAGTCTTGCGTCGATCATTCATTACGGGTGCACCAGAGAACGCTTCCTTTACGCGATTGGGATTGCTCTTAACC
The DNA here is from genome assembly GCA_963806855.1 of uncultured Verrucomicrobiae bacterium. GTDB lineage: Bacteria > Chlamydiota > Chlamydiia > Chlamydiales > Rhabdochlamydiaceae > Sacchariniichlamydia. The sequence continues at coordinate 760,301 of CAWDYW010000003.1, forward strand.
CATTGTTTGACCCACTCGAAGGCTCGCCAGGGAGTCGTGAGCTTGTCCCCGCGCACCTGATTATGCCACGGCTCCCAATCCCCCTCATCGTAGCTAGGTTCTGCGCCATAGACAATCCCCTGCCCCTGCAAATACATTCCGGGGGCAAAGCCCTCAGTAAAGAAGAATGAGGGTCCAGAAGGGTCTTCGTCCCTGCGGCGCTCAAGCCAATAGTTTTGCAGCTGAACAAACTGCCTCTGCCATGAGGAGCTGGTCAATTCAGAGTTTGGCATCTGATTGGTCAGAAATAGGCGAAGCGATGGCTGCAGCAGATGGTCCAACATCACCCGATCTTCTACTGGAAGCTGCTGGACAAGAACATCGGCTAGGGTAAATACCTTAAGCATCGCCAGAGTGTCGACGCTACTCATCGCCCCAGATCCAGACGCCACAATCGCCCGAGTGTAGAGCCAGTTTTCTTGAACTAAGATGTCGAGCAGCCGGCTCGCATCCGCAGGGCTCATCTCTGACCAGAATGGAATCGGCGCGGCCGGATCAGCCGGTAGCTCTAGTGGCAGCCGGTCAATCAGTTCTGTTAAAAGGACCTTGGAGTCAGCGACAGCGTTATATTTATCAATGCCTGCAAAGACAGAATCGACATGCTCGGCAATCGTTGCGGGGGAGGGTGTATAACCGCGGATCGCCAGGATTAGCCGGTTAACTGGCAGATCGTACCTCTTGGAACGCTCTCCCCATACGCCTGGAGGAGCGAGGGCATTAGTGACATATACGTCGATATCCCTTCCAAGCACCTTGGCGGGCACATTCAGGTCTACAGTTGGTCTAGTTACCATCTTCCCATCTGCTTTATCGGCCGCATCAATCGAGGCGCGCACATGATCGAAAAGCCCCTGAATATACACCCGCTCCCCATCTGAGAACACCATAGTCGATGCGCCAATGACGTCATGGGCAACTTGCTGAAGCCCCATCCTGACAAGTTCTCTGCTCTCAGCATTTGGGATAAGTGGAACCATACCCTGCAGCGCCTTGACCCTCGTCAGCATCACGAACCGATCGAAGCGACCTGTATGACGGAGATGCTGGTGGTAGACCGCCTCCAGACTCGTCTGCGTACAGTGACCAACGGAAAGCGATCTTTGAGTGTTATCATCGGAGTAGGCCCGAGTGGAATGCCGCCCTTCCAACATCGGCATAATCACATCATACAACTCTGTGGGACCCACCCTGTCTCCATATTCCCCCCGATCCAGCGCTGCCAGCATACCTAGAAACGTCGGAGTGGCAATCATCTCGGGATCGACGTTCTCCCATTCGAGAAACGTCAAATAGGCAGGGGAACCGCTCTCTGTATGAGCATGTTTCTCGAGACCGTCGCCCTGGTTATATACCCTGACTGCATAAGTCTCACCCTCATGGATAAACTCTACAACGACGCTATGGCTGCCGGCGGGTGTCACCCACCCCGTGTGGAGGAAGAAACTGTCGCCCTTTTGCATCCCATCCAATTGGGCCCGGACTCCCTGGTGAAAAGTGGGTAGATCGCCCCGCATTAGCCTGGTCATGTGGGCAGCTGTGCGCAGGGAGTCGCGCAGCTTCTGGAATGCCTTGAGCTCTAAGTCTTCGACGATGGGGGAGCGCAGGGGGTTCTTTTCCATCGTCTCGACCCACTGCTCCGCCAGCATCAGGTTATAATCGAGCATCCCACGGGCGCTATTTCCCTCAAAGCCAGTCCCTTTGCCTGAGAAGGGGAGCACAAGATGTTGAAACAGACGGTTATCGATCGGAAGGGCTGACTTAATCTCTAAAAAGCTCTTAAGCTGGACCAATTGCTCATCTAAATACTCCGAAGCGACAAAGCGCTCCTTTAACGCCTCGACCTCTCCTTCGGCTCGAGCTATGTCAGCGACAACTGTGGGCAGCATGTCAAGATCAGTCAGAGACTTCTTGACATCAGGAACCTCTATCCTCGTGCTTAGACCTAATTTGTCCGCTTCCTCAACAAGCTTTTTCGCTTCGGAGCGCAACTTATCGGTTTTGATGGCCAAGACTTCCTTAGCTTCCTTGAGAATATACCCAGTTTGTTCAATCCACTTCCCTTGCTCCAATAACTCCGCGGTACCCCTGATCCCGCTCAAGGCCGCTAGTCCCAGAAAGCCGGCGCTAATCCAACGCTTGAGCGTTTCACTGGTCTCGGGAACCGGGGCCAGGTTGCGCTGATGGAGAGCCAGGCGAGACTTTAGCCCTGACGATTGGGGAGGAGCGGCAAGGAACCTCTGACGCACATCTGCGGGAGGGTTTGCTTGTGGTAGGCCAGAAGTCTTAGAGATTTCTTCTTCAGCTTCCTCGAGACTGCGCCCGGGATACAAGAGAGTTTGCTCAATCGCTTTGACTTGTTTGTGGGCAAACTCGATCAATCCTGAAAGTCGATTTTTCTCTAAGATATTGGCGGTGTGTAGACTAGCTCTGCCGCGCTTCAGCTGGTCAGCAGCATCCTGAAGACACCCCTCTATCTGCTGCCAGTAGGCCTTGGCAAGGCGCATCCCTTCAATATCGTTGTCAAGCTTTGCTGCATCGAAGCGCATCCTGGCCTCTGTCAGTTCGGCTCCAAGCTGAGCACATAGCTGCTCATAAAAGTCGCTCGCGCTGTTTTCAATCATTTTAAGGTCGGTCTTCAGGAGCTTATCCATATCGTCGGCATAGTGAGAAGGCTCCTTCAGGATAGCCGGAAGTGCACAAAGCCCCTCAAGCATAGCGGGAAAGTGGCCCACCTGGGGCAAGTCCCGGGAAGTTTCCATAAGACGGCGCTGCTGCTCCAAAGCCTCCCAACTGCCATCGATATTTTCGAATACCTCTCCATAGGCCCGCTGCAAGCCCATGAACACCGAAAGCTGTGCGAGACGGGTAGCCACTTTGCCAATTCGGGCATCTATATTTGGCTGACGTTTTAGAGTCTCATAGAGCTGGCGCTGCCCTTCGAGAACCTCTGTCGATTCCTCAAGGCTAACCCCTCCAAACCGGACCCGCGATGTCAGAGAGGCCACAGACTCGTCTAGAGCCGAAATGGCCAATTTTTGTAACTTAGAAATGTCGTCAAGATTTGCCGATCGAATTTTCGTTTCAATTTCGGCATAAATATCCATAGCGGTAGCAAAATCGCATTTGGCCATCGCATCATGGAATTCCTCAATTCTAAAATTAATATAATTGTCATTAATAGACATTGCTTAATTATACAATAATTTTGAATTTTTGTAAATTAGTTATTTACAAAATGTAAATTACTGAATAATTACACAAGTAGTTCGGGATTAATAAGATAGGCAATTAATGCGATCGTAAACCCAATGGCAAAAGCAATCGCAATAGTGAGAACCAGAGCGATCAGCATGGAGCCCCAAAGCTTCCGTTTGGCGATCTTTTGCAAGCCTGATTCCTTCAAGTGGATCTCTTGCTGTGATTTGACAAATTGACTGAGGATCAAGGCAGGGAGCGTAATGGACATGAAAGCGGGGATATGATCGATCAGTTTCGTAGGAAGATAGAAGGGAGCTAGCATGACGGGCACAACAAGGCAGAGGGCGACTAAACACTCTTTCCAGCGGTTGTGATTGTCAACGGTTTTATAGTGCTCATGCATCAGATAGACCATTCCAACAAGACCCTGGGCTAAGGCGCCAATTGTTAGAAACGGCTTACTCCATTGATCAGCAAATACGCTTAAAAAGGCCATAAAAATGAAAAACACGATCGTGCTGATTAACCCGGTGCGGAGCGCTTTTTTTGCCAGTTGCGGATAGCCCATCGCCTTGTAATTCAGGCTGATCAGGTAAAATCCGCCCAGATAGCCCCCTAAGAGGGAAAACCAGATGGTCTGTTTGAATGTCACGATATTTAGAGGTTTTTCTGCTATTACTGTTTCCATATTATCCTTATCCTATAAGTAAACCTGATTCGGTCGAGGAGCGATTGAGCCCCGGATTGATGTTAAGTTGTCTGCCCATGCGCTCGCCGAGAGCAGCCGACTGGGCGCAATGGGTGCCGCTTCGTCTTGTCGTAGTTAAATGGGGGTAGGCCATCGCTTTGGCCTCGACGAGTTTTTGCTGGATCACGATCAGGCCATTTTTCACTTCTCGGTTATACTCCCGTTTGAAGGCCTCGATCTTATTGCAGTACCCCTTCGCGAGCCCGAGGAAGAACGAGTTTTTGGCGATCGCCCCTTTGAGATTGGCTTGGCCTTTGGCTTGAACCCATAGATTTTCGAGCTCCCGATCGAGGACAATGGCCACATACTCGGCGATCTCCACATTGACCAGATCGCCGAGGATCTCGAGATAGATGGCATCTGTTGCTCGATGGAAGACGATGCTGACGAAAAAGGTCTCGAGAATTTTGCCGATCGCCCGCATTTTGCTGCTTTCCCGTTTCTGCTTTAGAATACGCTTGAGACAGACTTTTTCATCGACAGAATGGAAGTCGAGATTGTGCTTGAGGAGCAGGGCTTGAGACTTGATCATCGCTTGCTCAGCCTCGTGCTCGTTGCTGCTCGTCGCCAGGGCCATCAGCTTTTGCACCCTACGCAAAATGGGGCTCTCTTCGGCCTCGGCAACCTGCTGCCCATCCTCGAGGCAGGTGGTCGCCCGATAGACCTCTTCGCCCCATCCAAATCGCTGGCAGAGGGCTCGGAATTCGGCGCCATGGGGCTGAATCGCCTCGCCGTGGATGATGAAGGCGAGGTAGTGGCCCAGTTCATGGCGGATCACATCGCCAAGTTGCTGTTTATGCATTAAACATTCATGGAAGCCGAGCTCGTAGAAATGAGGGTCGAAGTACCCGAGCATCTTTTTGTTGTTGTAGATGACGATATTGATCGGATAGGAGGCCCGCTGTTTCCAGTCGAGAAAGCGGTCTCGACCCACTTTTAAGCCGACCTCTTTGGATAAGACAGTTTTAATGGTCAGTTTGATCTTTTGAGTGAATTCAATAATTTTTTTTGAGTAGAGGATCATTTGGGAGAATTCTATCAATTTTTCGGCCGATTGACAAGTATATCGAAAATTCTTAGGATCTCAAATTGGATAAACGAGGAGTGTCCTATGAAAAAAAATCTTTTTTTGATCCCCACGCTATGTGTTTTGTGCTGTGCTTGTCAGCAAGCAACTCCGCCTAGTGAACCGGAACAGCAAAACAAATCGGAAGAATCGTTAGAGGATTGGGAACTCACAGCGAATGTGAAAACAGCGATTATCACCGATAAGTCGCTCTCCGCCTCTGCACGATTAGTTTCTGTAAATTCCAATAAAGGGATAGTAACTATAAGCGGAACTGTTCCTACCAAAGAGGATATGGACAGAATCTCTATGATTGTCAAAAAAATCCCCGGCGTTAAAAAAGTTATCAATCAGATTACTGTTTCATCTGATCAGCAATAATTCTTAAAAATCTCGCCCACCTTAATGTGGGCGAGCATGTTGCTTTGCCGAAGCAGAAATGCTATCTTATATAAATGACCGCTCAACAGATCAGTGCTAAACGGCAGCTCATCACCATTCTTCTCATCGTCTTTTGCGGATTTTTGGGCATCTCCATGCCCTATTTGCTTTTTCCAGCCCTTTTTATCAACCCCGAGTTCTCCATTCTGCCGATTGATTGGAGCTCCTCTACCCGTGCTCTTCTCTTAGGCCTCACTTTGGCAGTCTATCCCCTGGGACAATTCCTCGGCTCGCCCATTCTCGGGGCCCTCTCCGATGATTATGGACGCAAACCGCTCCTTTCGGGAAGCCTAATTATCGCCGCCTTTTGCAACCTCGTCACAGGGTTGGCGCTCGCCTCTGCAAATCTCACCCTGATCATCCTCAGTCGCTTTGCAGCGGGGATGATGGAGGGCAATGTGGCGATCGCGCGGGCCATGGCTGCCGACATCAAGTCGATGTCCAAGCACGATACTTTTGGCAAAATTAATGCTGCCATTTCGATCGCCTTCCTCATTGGCCCACTGATCGGAGGTGTTTTGGCCGATGATCAAATTTTCTCGGGGGCGACGATTTCCACACCATTTTATGTGATCAGCGTCCTTTTTTTGACCTTGTCTGTCCTAGCGCTGACCATCCTGAAGGCCCATCCGGTACTTGCAAGTGCCAAAAAAGGGCTCGGCTCCTACTTCAATCTCTTCAAGAGAATGAACTTGCTATTCCAAAACAAACAGCTTCGATTCTTGATGATCGTCTCCACCTTTTTCACCTTAGCGATCGATATCTTCTACGAGTTTGGCCCCGTCTATCTGACCGCCAAGTGGACCCTGCGGCCTGTCGACCTCATCATCTACAACAGCATCCTCTGCGCCACCCTCGCGATCGGAAACGGATGGCTCGCCTCCTTCTTTTCCAAGCGCTACACCACCCCTCCGGGCGTCACTGGGGCGATCGGCGGGTTCTCCCTCTTTTTACTCAGCACCCTATTCACCAACCAGCCGTGGCTGATGCTCGTGCTCATTGGCGTTTGCGGTCTTTTCATTGGCCTTGGCGTCACACTGCTCACCGTTCGGATCTCCGATTCGGTCCCCGATACGACCCAAGGAGAGGTGCTCGGAGTGCAACTATCGCTTCGAGTGCTAGGGGATGCGGTGATCTGTATTCTGGGCGGGGTCTTGCTTCTTCTCTCATCAAAACTTATATTGGCGCTGGCGGCTGTCATTTCAGCGGTCACGATGGTCTACTATATTAGGAAGAGATAGCATGGAAACAGAGATGTATTTTTTTCTTGCAGATATCAGCGGGTATACAGCCTATATGCTCAAGAACCAGATGGACTATGCCCATGGGACACTCATCATCAATGAGCTGATGCATACACTCGTAAAACAGGTAGAGCTGCCGATTGAGATCTCGAAATTAGAAGGCGACGCCTTATTCCTTTATCTTCCTGCCGCCAAAGCGACCAAAAACATCAGCGAGAAGATTTTGGAATTTTTCGGAGCTTTTTCCACCAAGCTTCAGCAGCTGCAGAGCTCGACAGCGTGCGATTGCGGCGGCTGCTCCAACATCAATCAGCTCAACCTAAAAATGATCGCCCACTATGGGAAAGCCGCGATCAACAAAATCGGCTCATTCCAAGAGCTCGCGGGCGTCGACGTGATCCTGGCCCACCGCCTCTTAAAAAACCAACTCAAGGAAAAGCGCTATTTGCTCCTGACCCAGGCTGCCTATGAGAAGCTCACACTGCCTCCTGGCGCCAATGTGACTAAAGGTGAAGAAACCGATAAAGATCTCGGCATCATCCCCATCTATGTCTACTACCCTCCTCAAGACGTTCCGACCCCCAAGGCACCTGAGTTGACCGGCTGGCAAAAGTTCCGCTCCCACTGCAAACTTGGCCTCGGCCGATTCCTCTTGGATAAGGGCTTGAAGAAAACGGGTCCCTTCCATAATCTTCCACCAAAGACTTGAATTTAAATAAATTGTTCTAGTAAAATAGATGTATGAAAGTTTCGGAAGTTTGCGTTAGTTATTTTAACGGATTTGGCGAGATATATAATTATAATAAAAACGACTATTCAATCAATTTTTTAGCGATGCTCAAAATCCTCTCCTATTTTTCTGTCGTGATCCCTTTAAGCTTTGCCACAGTCTATGGGATCACCCTCTGCGGGCGCGTCACTCCTTTGAGCACTGGGAATTACCTGCATGACGTATTCGCCGCCTACAATCCCCGCTTTCTCCCTCAGGCCAATCGAAAAAATCTGGAAGACTACAGCCAATCGGAAGACTTTAAACGGCATGCCAAAACCGCCCGCATCTACTACAATGAGACAGAGCTTTCTCCACAGGATGCGCTGAAGGTGATTTTCCAACGAGAGCCAACCAACATCGCCATGGGGTCAAACCAATACAATCGGGGACAATTGGCACACCTGTTCGGGTATGAAAAGAGCGCCTACAATGATTCTAGCGCACGAAAAGAAGATGGGACGCTGTTCAAAGAGCTGCCCAATACTGCTACGGTCTATTCGGAAACCTACCTCTGGTACCCCCCAGGAGGCGAAAGCAAGAAAGAGATCGCCTGCCTCTCATTGCCTGCCCCGGCACTCGATAGCTCCGATCAACCCCACTATGAGTATTACATGAGCAGCGGTAGATTGGATGGGAAGAAATATGAGCGGGAAATCGCCTTTTTGTTCAGCTGTATCGAGCAGGCTATTATGGACAATCGAGAGTCCGCCTTTGGCAATAAAGGGCTCAAGCGGGTGGTCCTGTCAAAATTTGGCCAAGGGGCATTTTTGGGAGCCCTCACGAAAGAGGATCAACAGATTGCCCGCGCTGCTTATAGCGTGCAATTGGAGCGATTCTTAAGTGATGTCGAGGAGATTGAAGTAGTGATGAGTGATGGTGATATTCTGAAGATGGCCCGAGAAGGGGATCTGATCATCAATGCCTGGGACCCCCATAGCGCCCCTGGCAATGGCAACGATGCCGATCACTCCTTCGATGGTGCGATGGGCAAGGGCTCTGGGATCATGTTGACGCAGACCGCTTGGTTCAATGAGGCGCTTCGCAGTCAAGATTTTTTAGTGGGTATAACTTCAGGAGAAAACTAAATGTTAACACGGATTGGAACAAACGCTTGCAACAAAGTTTTTCATTCTTCTTTTTGCAATCAGCCCTACGGAGCTACAGCGGGCTTTGCGATTCTAACTGGCACAGCAATTTTAGGGCTCGTTATTCTGAATAGATTGTATCGACCGGCAGAAGATGCGCTCAGAGCACTAAAAACTCGCTGGGTCGAGTATCACTGGCAGAGATTGAAAGGCTTTTTTGAAGAGGCAGGTCACCCGCTTTCTTCTCAAATAAACTTCAATGGCGACAGGTATTCAAAGGAAGCACTGGCTATATCGATGGCATTTTCTCCAAAGATTTAACAAAACCGGTCATGTGGGGGCAAGACGATAAAAATCGCATATTTGTTGCTTGCAGAGTAAAGTGGTGGCCAAAAAACACCCCCGAGGACAAAAAAGTTGAATCATACTGTATTTTTCAAAGATATTCGGACGCAGATATTTTAGTAGGTAATGGCCAACATGTGCCCCCTGAATGGAAAATCAGGGGGAATATTTTGGATTCCACATTCGCACAGTTTTTGAAGGGGGATCTAATTGAATTTGATATTTGGGAACTTGGTACGGAAGAAGCGATATCTTATTGCTGCCAACTAGATCGTGAATGCGATGAAACTCCCCAAAAATCTGATTTTCGTTACAGCCTAGTTGGATCTAATAATACTTGATGGCGGAGCTCACTAGAAAACTATGCAGAGATAGTTTTTGGGCCCTTGACAGCTCTTCTTCCAGTTTTACCGTGCGCGGGTAGATTCTTAAATTTTTGAGGCCATCATGGCGATCCATCTTTGAACGATCACTCGTCGGCCATATTATATAATATGGCCTCCTCATGATCGTTCAAATCTGAACCGCCCTGAGGCCACCAAAATTTAAGAATCTACCCGCGCACGGTATAAGGGAAGTCTGATACGCGCAATCTTTTTACGGTTTTGATTAGCCTGCCACAAATGCACATCAGATTGTAGTCCTAGCCAAAACTCTGGGGACGTTCCTAAAGCATCAGAAAAATCTAAAGCGATTTGTTCTGTAATTGCCCGCTTGCCGTGAATGATTGCGCTTAGCTTCGGCTGCGTCCATGACCCTCCTAAATGAGCGGCAAATGCAGATTGAGAGATTCCTAAAGGCTCTAGGAATTCCTCTAATAGGATCTTTCCAGGTAACGTTGGTTTTCTATGTGTTGGCAACATATTTTTTTCCTAATGATAATCAGTTATTTTGACTTCGGACGCTTCACGCTTGGCTGCATTCCATTTAAAAACGATCCGGTATTGATCATTTATTCTAATGCTATACATTCCTGCAAGATCACCGGAGAGCTTCTCCAGTCTATTATTCGGGGGTATTTTTAAATCTTCTAATCGAAATGCTCTGTTGAGCATATCGAGCTTAGTCGCAGCCTTCCCCCATAGTGTTAGATTAAGTCTCTGCCTAGCTTTTTTCGTATTAACGCCATTATAAATATTCTCTGTTTCATCATCGGAGAAGGAGGTAATCAATTCGGGCGTCCTTTTTCTTATCAGTATACCGAAACTCGATATAATAATTCAATGGGTATTTCTAATAATACTTAACGACCCCGCTCACTTGTCTAAGCGCCATAGCCGCGGTCCGTCTAGCTGACCCAATCCCGATATCGTCTTTGATGGCGCCATGTTCATCCATCCGTTGATTGCTGAGATTGTGATCCAATAGCCATATCCCATCGATGTAGACAGGCTCATTACCTGAAAAGTAGTGATATTTAAATAGACCAGGATCTTTTACAGGGTCATTTTCCTTAGGGGTTTCATTTGACGAAATCGCGAGAACAACGGGGAGCTGCAGAACGGTCGCTTCCCTACCATCCTCAAGTTTCACTTCGGTCCCTTGTCTGACCTCACGGGTGGCTCCGTACCAACCACTCTTTTCATCGTAATAATTATCTTCCAGGGCATATTCAATCGCTGTCCCGACAGAGTCAAAGTAGATCCTTTGCCCGATCACCTTAAAGGAGTGCCTGGCCACTTGATCAATCCCATATCGCATTAAGGTTCCCAAGGAAGTGCCATGAAACCCGCGGTGCTTGCCTTTCGATGTCATCATGCCAAATGCATTTTGGGTGGTGAAAATCTCGGTGGCTTTACCTTCCACATTGACTGCAAATGGGTTAGGGTGCTTGACTACAACTGATTCATCCTGAGGGATTTCCAACTCAATAACTGGCTTGACCAGCGTGCGGATGCGGGAATCTCTTTGACCCATTGGCTCTTCGCCCATATAGGTCACCATCATCTCTTGGCCCTTCTGGTTCAGTGCCTTAAGGGGGACGCCTCCTACTAAAGATCTTCCGATTGTTCTAATTCCAGTTGCAATTACAGGCTGAACTGACATATTATTATCTCCATGTTAATTATAATTTAATATTAACATTAATTATAATTAATTTCAAGAAATAATTTAACTGCTTTAATTATGAATTTTCTAGTGCCTCAAGATCCAGATTACAGATCGCAACTAGATGGCGATTGATTTTGTCGATATCCCAATCCCACCAAGCGAGCCTCTGTAGCCGCTCAATGGTTAGGGCGTCGAAGCGCATTTTGACCACTTTGGCAGGGTTGCCGGCGACAATGGAATAGGCGGGCACATCTTTGACGACGACCGCCCTTGCGGCGATAATGGCCCCGTTTCCAATGGTGACCCCATTCATGATGAGGCAGTCGTATCCGAACCAGACATCATTGCCGACGATGATATCGCCCTTAACAGGGATATCTTTGAAGTCGAAAACCTTTTCCCATCCATGCCCGAAGATGGGGAAGGGGAAGGAGCTGACGGCGTCGAGTTTGTGATCGCCGGTCATGATGAAGCGGGTTTCGGCAGCGATCGCACAGAATTTGCCAAAAACGAGTTTCACTTTTGAGTAATCGTAATTGTACAGGATATTGTATTCCTCGAATTTTCCCGGGCCATATCGAGGGTCATCAAAGTAGGTATAATCTCCGACGATGATATTGGGCGCCTTGACAAAGTTCTTGAGGAAGACCAGCTTGTTGTTCCCAGCAATGGGATAAATAGCTTTTGGGTCAGGTCCATGCATAAGTTACACCAATTTTTTTGCGATCCATTTCCCTTCTTCTCCTATAGAAAAATAGATCGGAATGCAATTATTTGTCACCCATTCATGGTCCTCGATTCCCATCATGCAACAGAGAGCCCAATGGACCCCTCCATGCGATACAATGAGATGTGGCCCAGGAAGGGAAAGCGCTTGATTAATCCCACTTCTGACTCTGTCCATAAACGCACGTGCTGGGCCCTCGTCGGGGAAAGGAGAATACATGCCTCGTCTCGACATCTCCCTCCAAATTTGGGCGGTGCATTCGCCTAGATCTTCGATTTCATGATGGTCGACTTCAAGTTTTGCAGTGATGATCTCTTTCGTCTCTTGCGCCCGTTTTAAAGGGCTCGAGCAAACTGTTTTGACAGGGAGGGTCGCGATGAAGGGCTCGATCGATCTTGCCTGATCTTTTCCTGTTTCATTCAGGGGGATGTCCTTTGGATGATCGCCCTTATTTGCTCCCTCTAATTTGTTGTAAGCAGTTTGTCCATGCCGAATAAAGTAGAATTCTCTCTGTAAGATCAATCCCATCCCTCCTCGCTGTAGAATTCCCGATTTTTCAAGACAGCTTCATCCTATTTGATAGCGCGGAAACCCAGTCGTTTAGGACTGGGAGGAAGCGCTCCTCCCTGTTGTAAATTTTTTTGAAATGGACGGATAGTGATATCCATCAGAGCGTTGAATAAGGCGGCAATCTTTCCAGTTGATACCTTGGATAACTCCCTCTTCAGTCTGTATATTAAAGCTGCCAGAGGCACGAACAGCTACTCGTCCTGTGTATTGACCTACTTTTTTACCCTTTAAGACTTTCGCTATTACCCGATCACCTGTTTGGAATCCACGCACCCGTTTCTGTCTTGTCAAAATCCCTCGACGGGATCCAAAACGATCTAACCGAGTTCTTTGATAAGACCCTCTTCCAGTGCAATGAATCTGTTGAATTGGCTTTTGCCAGTTGTGCAGCTCTGAAAATGTTCCGGTGCACGCTGCGTCCAGTGCATGTGTTTTTGGAATATGTAAACGAATCCGGTTATATTTGGTTTGTCCTCCGGTTCCTGCCTCAAATGCTATAGGCAACTCTTTCAAACAGCGCGTCAGTGCATTGCGCGTACTGTTCACTGCGGCAGCATCATGAAATCTGGCTGCTTTAGAAATTGTTAGAGCTTGTTCAGGAGCAAATTGCTCAAGTGATGAGCTTCCTTTTTTTAAATTACAGCTGCCACATGCAAGAGTCAGGTTATCGATCTTATTGGATCCTCCGCGGCTGCGAGGTTCAATATGGTCGATTTGCAGGGGAACTTCTTTCGCGTTGCAATAGACACATTTTCGACCCCATTTTTCAAGGAGGTATTCCCGAATCTCATAACCAAAAAGGGTTCCTTGTTGGTATTCAACTCCGTCTATTTCAGGATTCATGAGTTTCTGTACATCAAAACGGACAGTTTCACAGGTGATAGCGGTGAGGGGAATGTAGCGCATTAAACGCTTTGTCCAGTTCAGGACAACGTCGACTCGATGCTGCAATGAGGGTGCAATCCATCCCGCTTTTCGACACCTGTTAGCAAAGCGAGGAGCTCGATACCGTAATTTAGATCTTCGATGTTTCCGCATCCCTGAGCGTGCTATTAGCTTTTCACTAATTGTGCGTCCACGATGACGAATTTCCATGAGTGAGAGAACTGTTTGCTTCTCTCCATTTTCTAAAACGATAGCAACTCCTGTATTTATACTGCCCGGGTCAATTTTAATACGCACTGGTTGCAAAACTGAAGTTTTCACTGTACGGTCGACTAAACGAATAACGAAAGGATACATAGAATGTATCCGTGCCCTTTTTTTAGTTAGTAAGCGCTTTGCTCTTCTTTCAGAGCAAGGCATTAACGGTGTATGATTTTTATCTAATACTACTACAGCCAATGACCGTCTCTCTTTAAAACACTTAAAAATTGCCATTACTGGCCTTGTAACGCCCCATCTACTTATGTTTCTGGGGTCTCCCCTCGGGAATGTTGTAACCCAGGCATCACGTAGCAATCCGTTTCGTCCTTACCCTATCGGTTGTCTGCAACTGCTACTTCCAGAGTCCGGAGCTGAGGAAGCACTCCGGAGTGGGTCTTTAACCTTGTTACAACGTAGCGGGTTGGTTACCGCTTTCCCTGTTCAACTTAGTCTTGTTAGTTTCCCTCCAAGCCTCTCCCTTTAGGGAGGGGTAGTTGACTGTCAGTGATCGGTAGTATTGGAAAGCCTCTTTTGCTCCGGCCATGAGAGGGAGCATTCCTAATTCATCGGCGGTGGCCCATCGATAATCCTGGTGCTCATTGGACAATTGGATAAATGGCATTTCTGTGAGTTGAACTTTGAAAAGATGGTAAACATAGTCTACCTCTGGTTTCCGAATGTAGAGGCAGTCTAAATAGTGCAGTGAGGCCGCGTCTTTAAGGGAAATCCCCGTCTCTTCAAAGAGCTCGCGGATAGCACCTTCTTTTGGGCTCTCATTTTTCTCAATTTTCCCAGCAGGAACTCCCCATGTGCCTGGTTCTAGTTTTCCTTCAGCCTTCTGTAGGAAGAGGAATTGATTTCCGGTCTGCAGATAACAGGCGGCGATCTGAACCCGTGGCGAGAAGCCCGCTGGTTCTTTTGTATGTACTTCTAAATTCAAAATTTTCATAAATAAGAGGCAATTATACTAGATTCTCATGTCGAAGGCAAGGGGCGAGCGCTGTAAGCCAATTGTCAAATAGAGTCTTTTCAATGGCGCAGATCTGCTCTGCATGGTGGAAGCCGAAGGGGATGTTGTGGAGCCCTTCTCGCATCTCCTTTAGATGCTCCTCTTCCTCGAGTAGGATCGATTTGACGGTGATAGGGGAGCGGGCGCTCCGGAGCACCTCGTGGTAGAGGGGGTAGAGCATTTCGGCTCGCAGCTCGATCGCGTAGGTAACGAGGAGATAAACGAACGCTTTACTCATCAACCCCTGGGATCTGAGGTAGCGGCAGGTTTTGAGGTCGAGGCTATTTAAATAATGCAGCGTTGCGATGCCGCCTAAGAGGGTGGGGAGGGCGTATGTCTCGATCGGGCGGGAGATCCGTTGAATCTGTTTTTTGAGGTAGTGGGCATGCCGAAACTCCTCAGCAGCGTGCTTGAGCATCTCTTCGCGTACGAGGGTCGGATGCTCGCAAGAGGCAATTTTGCGGGCGCCGCAATTCTCGAGATAGGAGAGGGTGTTGAGCCACTTGGCATGCAGCTTTGGACACGCGACAATGCTAGTGAGCAACGGTTTAATGCTCGAGGGTGAAAATAATTTGTTCATAGATCATCTGCAGTTCGTTTAGTTCAATACAATAGGGTGGCATCACGTAGAATGCGTTCAAAAATGGACGGAGGAGGATGTTGTGCTTTAAGAAAAAGTCGTAGAGCTGATCGCGGTCAGCCGAGTGATACTCGAAAACAAGGATGGTGCCAAGGGCTTCGCACCGTTTGAGCTTGGGATGGGAGCCCCATTTTCGGCAAAAGGCGCGGTGGGAGGCGGCGATCTGCTGACGGGCGAGATAGCAGCCGGTATCGAGGAGAAGATCGAGACTGGCGAGAGCGGCGGTGCAGGCGAGGGGATTGGCGGTATAGGCATGTCCGTGCAGGAAGGCATGCTCATGAAAGGCGCTGAAAATTTCCTGGGTGCAGGCGGTGGCTCCAAGGGGGAGGAAGCCGCCGGTGATCCCCTTGGAGAGGCAGATGAGGTCGGGGGAGAGGTTCTCGCAGGCGAAGAGGGGACCGGTGCGGCCAAATCCGGTCATCACTTCGTCTGCGATCGTCAGGACATTGTATTTTTTGCAGCAGCGGAGGAGGGCTTCTAATTCTTCGCCGGGTAGATGATCATCCCGCCGGCACCGAGAATCAGGGGCTCAAAAATGAAGCAGGCCACATCTCCTTTGGCGAGGATCTCTTCGAATTCGGTGAGGGAGTGTGGCTCGATTTGTTCCACATCGAATAGATACTGCCAAAAGGGGCGATTGTACTGGTTCTTCCCGGCCGCGGTCATCGCTCCAAAAGTATCTCCGTGGTAGCTCTTTTTAAGGCAGACCACTTTTGTTTTGGGGATATTTTGGTTGTGCCAGTATTGGATGGCGATTTTTAGAGCCGCTTCGACGGCGGTTGCCCCATTGTCGGAGAAGAAGATTTTTGACATCGAGCCAGGCAAAAGAGGGAGGAGGCGGGTGGCTAGTTCGACAGCGGGAAGATGGGTGAAATCGGCAAAAATGACATGCTCTAGCACTTCAATCTGTGCACAGATTTTTTCGGCGATGTAGGGGTGGGCGTGACCATGCAGGTTGACACACCAAGAGGAGATGCCGTCTAAAATCGCCCGACCCTCGGGAGTATAGAGATAGGCCCCTTTTGCCCGGGCGATCGGGATGGGACGGCGTCCAGTTTTGTAGCGGGTAAAGGGGTGCCAGAGGGTGCTTTGATCTTTCTCAATTAAAAATTCTGTCGCCATGATGCTGCATACCTCTGTAGGGTGGTTTGGTTGATTTCAGGTTCTGGAAGCAATCTTCCCTTACAAGGGAGCTGTGTCAATTCTAAGATGGCCGCTTCGCTATCGGGATTTGGCTCTCCGTTGAAGATGAGTCCCTGAATGGAGATGCCATGATTTTTCAAGGTCTCCACGGTCATGAGGGTATGGTTGATGCTCCCGAGGTAGTGCCTGGAGACGATTACCCACTTTGCTTCCCACGATTTGAACAGCTCAAGAGAGGTTTGAGTGGTCGTGAGCGGCACTAAAATTCCACCGACCCCTTCGATAATCAGTGTGCGATCGGTTTTCGGCAGCTCGATCGTCTCAGGGCGGATGGTGATGTTTTCCAGCCGTGCGGCATGGTGCGGTGAGAAATGGCCGCTTAGGCTGTAGGCGGGAGGATGAACCCGCTCATGCCATTTTTTCACCCATGTTGTGTCGCCTTTGCCGCAATCGATCGGCTTCCAGTAATCGGCATCGAAAAGGTGGGCGAGGATGGTGCTGACGAGGGTTTTGCCTACTTCAGTGTTGATTCCAGCGACAATAATTCTTTGCATAAATCGTGCAACTCCTTTTCTTTGTTAAATGCATGAAGGGTGATCCGCAAAACCTCGTGCCCACGCTGCACGGTGGGGCTAAGCAGGGGACGGACATCAAAACCACGCTCCATCAGCAGTGTTGACGCCTGTTTTGCTTGCTCATTTCCCTGGATTGGGATGGCGTGGATGTGGGTTTTCGATCCGCAGATTTCGATTAACCTTCGTAGATGCTCCCTTTCGTCTTCCATGTAGGGAAAACGGTCGTAACTCTCTTTGATGGCCGTTAGGATTGGAGAGCGGCGGCGCGGTCGTATAGATGAAGGGTGTGGCAAAATTGATAAGCGATGCCTTAAGCGTATCGCTTCCTAAAACGATCGCTCCATAGGCTCCGAGCGCTTTGCCAAATGTGACAACTTGAGCGAAAACTTGGTCTATCAGATGGTGCTGAGCGACCAGCCCTCGCCCCTGCGGCCCCATGACGCCGACCGCATGGGCCTCATCGACGATTAAACGGGCTCCGTAGCGGTTTGCTAGATCGGCGATTTCCGGAAGCGGGGCGAGGGAGCCGTCGGTTGAGTAAATCGACTCGATGCAGATGAAACATTCGTTTTGGCAGTACTTTGAAGACGGCTCTCAAGATGATTGAGGTCGTTATGTCGAAAGGGGAGGGCCTTAGCTGAACTTAAACGAATGCCGTCGCGGGTCGAGGCGTGCACATGGGAATCAAAGAGAATCGTTGAACCGCTCGTGCCAATTGTCGAAATCAACCCCAAATTTGCCATATAGCCGCAGTTGAAGAGTAGCCCCGCTTCATACCCGTGAAACTGGGCGATCTGGTCCTCTAAGTCCTCCGCGTAGATCGTATTCCCAGTCAGCAGACGAGAACCGGTGTAGCCCCCACGCCATTTCTGAGAGCGGCCGGCCAGCCCCAAATAGTCGTTGGAAGCAAAATCGATCAGTTTAGGGAACGTTCGTAGCTCCCGAAAAATCCCCAGCTTTAATCCTTTTTGGCTAATTTCACAAATGCAAAATCATCGTAACCCCAATAGCTCAAACATCTCCTTATCCCGATCTACAGGTGAGTTGCCCACCGTCAGCAACTTTTCCCCCATGTGGATCGAATTGGCGCCAGCGAAAAAGCAGAGCGCCTGATCTTCAAACGACATCTCTGCGTCGACCGGCGGACAAGCGGACCATCGATCTTGTTGGCATCACGATTCGGGCCAGCGCGATGATCCGGAGCATTTCCCAAATCGAGATGGGCGGCTGATTTTCAAGCGGCGTGCCAGGGATAGCAGACAGCCGATTGATCGGGACCGACTCAGGGTGCGGGTTTTGTGACGAGAGTGCTTGGAGCAGCTCTAATCGATCGAGCACCTCCTCTCCCATCCCCCAAAATGCCGCCACAGCAGACCGTGATCTCTGCCTCCCTGACTGCTTTGAGCGTGTTCAACCGGTCCTGATAGGTTCTCGTCGTGATGATCCTTGGATAGAATTTCTCTGAAGTGTCGAGATTGTGGCTATAGGCATAGGTGCCCGCCTCTTTAAAGACGACGTGCTTGCGCTTCATTGAGCATCCCAAGACAGCAGCACACTTCTATTTCTCATGGCAGTAATCTCTTTGGTCATCTGGAGCACAGCCTCAAACTGCTTGCTGTCACACACCTCCCGCCATCCGGTGCAGCGACAAGACAAACCCGCGTCGCCCCTTGCGCCTGCGCCTGCTTAGCCTTTTCGAGCACCTCTTCGACACTCATCATCGGCAGGGGAGCGACTGCAGTTTTGTAGCGAGAGGACTGGGCACAGTACTTGCAGTCCTCGGAGCAGCCCCCGCCTGCTCCGGAACAAGATGCATTGACAGCGCTGCACTTTCCCCACCTTATGGAAGGCGCAGTGCACCCCATGGGCCTTCTGAAATCAGCTCCATCAGCGGCAGCTCATACAGCTCTTTTAATTCTTCAATTTTCCAATCGTAGCGTATATTCATGGTCGAAATGTTAAACCGACGATTTTCCGATTTTCAATGCAAAACCGGACACATTAAACTAGAAAGGGGTTTAACGAAAAACGAAAGTGAGTTTAAAATGACCTCTTTGTCCTGTTTTGATCAAACCAGAAAGTAGTTTGTAACAGGCAAAAAAAGGGTCTTATTTTTATGCTTGAAGTCTTATGCGGCAACAAAAATGTGCAGCGGATCCTTCTCTTTCTGTTCGTCAATGGAAAATGTTATGGGTCGCAGCTCCACCGCTCACTCAAAGCCCCACTCACGCCACTACAGAAGGCATTCAACCGGCTAGAAAAGGGCGGGCTCATCACCAACGACTATGAAACAGGGAAGCCGCCTCTACCAATTCAATCCCGCCTACCCCTTAATCGGTGAAGTGGAGCAGCTGCTGAAAAAGGCCTATACCCTCCTCCCTGCACCGGAGAAAAAGCAGTACTACGTCCTTAAAGTAGAAGGCTCCTATTAGCGGTGAGACCAACCTACAGGTGCTCCTCGCCTTTTGGGAAAAACTGCTCAACGTCACAGAGGTCTCCTTTCATGCGATGAGCAAAACGGGTGAAGAGATTGGCTGGAACGGCAAAGGGCAGGGAGAAGTGACCAAGACCAAAGAGGGATCCAATATCCTCACCTTCACTGAAAAGGGAACATGGCAGGGTAAACAGGGAGGAGAACTCGCCTTTAGAAACGTCTTCCGCTGGACACTAGATCGGCGCGCCGGCGTCATCTCGCTCGAACATTTGCGCAGGGGCCCAGACCATCCGGTTTTCCTTTTCCACCTGGCTCCCACGAGTAAACATGCCCTCTCATCAGTCGACTCCCATCTGTGCGAAGGGGACACCTACTTTGGCCGAATCCACTTTGACCGCTTCAGCCTCCGCCTCAACTGGCGCGTGATCGGCCCAAAGAAAAACGAAGAGATCAATTATTACTATAGTTGATCGAGCCTATCGTCTCACCCCCACCTCCTGCCATTGACTGAAATTACTATTATGATTCATCCTATTTCGCGGAATTATTCAACAACTCTTGATAAGGTAGGTTTTTCATGTCTTTTCTCCATCCCGATGTTCTCCGAACCCTCACTACATTTCCTAACTATCACAACCTTCCTCTTGAGGAACAGGGGCAACCCATGCCCCCGACTTCAGCTCCTAAAGGAGCTCTGAATGAAAACGGATTGGATGATGAACAAGTCAGTTGGTTTAGAGAACGTATCGGAAAAGAAAGAAACTTTAGAGAACTTCATGAAAAATTACCAGGAGGTCCGCGCCCAGCACCGGAAGTGGCTTGGACAATGGCTTATCGATATTCAAAAGATTCTCCAGAAGAAAAAGCCTATATTGGAGTTGCAGGCTATTCAGGAGAGGTTTTTTCTTGATTCAGCCAAACCCAATGAGGATTCTCAACTTGATATCGATAATCCATATCATCAAAAAATCCTTGCTTTTGCCCTAAAGACATTTGATTCTAAGAAAATACCCGAAGCACTTTCTTCAAAAGTCCGCTTTTTGCAACTGCATATATTAAGTGCGTATCAAGACGTTTATCCAAACGATGTTCAATTCGATGAAAAACAGTCGAACAAATTAAAACCGCGACAGGACTATTCGATAAGCTCAATAAGTTCGGAAAAAAAGTAGTTGCATTGGATGCAATAGGAGAATTGCTCGGCCTTACTAAATTAGCCGAGCCTATTACTAAAGAGCAATTCCAAACAATTTTCGGAAACGCCTATTCCCCTGAAGAAATTCCTGCCCTCTTAAATACTGGCCTTAATTTAGAGAGACTCTTAAAGATGAGTTAGTGGGAAAACATTTGGCATATTTACAAACCCAGATTGCTGAACGACCCTGTTAGCCCCACCATGGAGCAACCTCCTCCAGATTAGATCCTGAAGAGAAAGCAGCGGTCCGTTCTAATATTGTCAACTTTCTAGAGACCGCTAAATCTCTTGATGTCGAAATCCCAGGCGAGGCTCAGTTAGCAATCGCCGAGCAGTATGAGCAAGCTCTTCCGACCCCTCAGGAACTTGCAGAATTGACTAGGGAAGTTGACACTGAAATCGATAGACTCCAAGAAGCGAAAATACGCCGGCAGGCAGAGATCCACCGGGTCGTTAGAGAGGTGGCGCAAGATCTTGCATGTGCAGTCCACGGCTGGTCTCAGCGGACGAAGAATATATCAAGCCGTAAAGATAAGACTGCGTCAAACCAAAGGAGACTTTCACGCTTTTGTCGATGCCTTAGGAATTAAAGAGATACCAGAATTTCAAAACATGTCTCTCCGAAGTATACAGAGCCTCTAGAGCATAGAATCATCGCCGCACAGGCGGAAGGAGCCGACGTCCTTAAAGAGGTCACACGGCTTATGAAAAAGATGTGAAAATGACTCGGGACGCGATTCAAAAGTGCAAACAACAAAATCGGAAGCTTACTGGCCCACACGCCGATTAAAACAGCTGGGAGATATGATTATCTCCCACGAAAGATCGATGGAAAAAAATTTCGAGAAAAAGGCGAAGGGGCTACGAGGGGTCCATATACTTTTTGACGCCCTAAAAATTGCCGGCGCGATCACCAGTATTATCCCTGGGGGGCAAGCAGCAGGACTTGCTCTAAGTACTGCAGGTCAACTCGGAAATCTAGCCAACGGTCAAGTCGATAACTATAACAATCGAGGATGGGACGCTCAATATAGTTGGTGCATGAATAGGTTATCCTCCATTATCTCTGCCGAGGAAATGCTTTTTAATGTGAACGTAAATCTGCAGAATTGGAATCAAGTCCTGCTAGGCCGAAAATATGATCAAGAAGAGTTTTTATTAAGAAACCCACAACTGTTCCGCCCCCAAGCTTATTTGCGCAACTTGCGCGATGCCGTGATCGAAGCGCGTCGCAACTTAGAGAATATCGATTCTCAAATCAGTCAGTCTAAGGCAAAAGAGTCCGAATACGCACAAAACATCAATAGAGTTGTTCCCGAAATCGGCAAAAGCGAAAAAGAGATGAAACGCGCGAAGAAGAAAGCTGTGAAGAACCTAAATAGAAAAACTGCAAGAAACCTGAATCGGAAGGTAGCAGCTTATAGCAGCTTTAAAACCCAGTTGGCAAATCTCACAGCAGAGCGGATACAGAATCAGAATACCGGCGATGTCCTGACGCTGCAAAGAGAAGAACTGCAACGACTCAAAGCTTTTGAAGCTCGTCTTGCAGAACATGAAAAGATCGCTGACCTGCCCGATCACCACAAGCCTGGCGCGGAGAACATGTCTATGAGGAGCTTATGCATTCTTCAGGGAATGGGTCGCCAAGCTAGAATTGACAGATTACTGATAAAGAATTAAAAGATTTAGAAGCTGAGGCCATCCAATTGGAAGCGGACCAAGTGAGCTCTCGAAGGGGACGCAGATTAAAACCTCACTTAATAGCTAAATTCGCAACAGATAGGAAAGAGAAGAAACTTCTAGATAGACGAAGCAAAAGAAAGATGTCGGGCTAGCTATCAAAATTTTGTCGATGAAAGGATATTTCTTGTGCAGATCCAGCGACAGAGGGACATCAGCCAATTTAGCATCCTCAGCAGTTCAGAACATCCGGACCTAATCCCCCGCCTTCGTGAAGCCTCAAACAAGCAAATCTCCTCATCAACCGGCTTAGTTTTTACTCAGCGGAATCAGTTAAGAGAGCTGCGCGAGAAGGAGTTAAATCTCACAATTTAATCGATTCTAAAAAAATATGAAGGGCTTGATCCCCTCACTGACAAACTGACAGCCGAACAAGTAACTGGCCACCGCGAATTAGGTGAATTAAAAGACGAGCTTGATGCTACTAAAGCACAACGATGGGAGCAGGAAAAAAATTGCAAGGAACTAGATGCCGTCATTGCTCAAGAAGAAACCTATCGTGATGTCCAGCTAGTGGAAGCGATCGACCACCTTCCGTTGAATCAACGGATTCCTTGTGCTCAAAAATCCCGCGACACCCTTTTCGCTGCATATAATACTTCTAGCAATACGTAACCTTTTGCGGAAGCA